>NZ_CP188816.1:1342500-4031484 GCF_050058625.1 Pseudodesulfovibrio sp. 7M6
GATTAGTTTTGCGGAGGTAGAGCACTGACAGGGCTAGGGGCCTCACCAGGTTACCAACCCCTATCAAACTCCGAATGCCGTAAAATGATGTCATGCAGTCAGGCTGCGGGTGCGAAGGTCCGTGGCCAAAAGGGAAACAGCCCAGACCAACAGCTAAGGTCTCTAAATCAATGCTAAGTGGAAAAGGTGGTGGAGTTGCTTATACATCCAGGAGGTTGGCTTAGAAGCAGCCATCCTTTAAAGAAAGCGTAATAGCTCACTGGCCTAGCGATTCTGCGCCGAAAATGTAACGGGGCTAAGCATTGTACCGAAGCTTTGGGTTCGTAGCTAGTCTACGAGCGGTAGGGGAGCGTTCTCAGATGGGATGAAGGTGAACCGTAAGGTTTGCTGGACTAATGAGAAGTGAATATGCTGGCATGAGTAACGATAAAACAAGTGAGAAACTTGTTCGCCGTAAACCTAAGGTTTCCTGGGTAAAGTTAATCTTCCCAGGGTAAGTCGGCCCCTAAGGCGAGGCAGAAATGCGTAGCTGATGGGAAACAGGTTAATATTCCTGTACCTGTATACGTGTGCGATGGAGGGACGCAGGAGGATAGATGATCCGGGTGTTGGATATCCCGGTGCAAGCGCGTAGGCTTGTGGAGCAGGCAAATCCGTTCCACTTCGGCCGAGACGTTATGCCGAGTCTTTAATCGACAGAAGTCATTTATTCCACGCTGCCAAGAAAAGCTTCTAAGTTTAGCGTATGCAGACCGTACCGCAAACCAACACAGGTAGGTGGGTCGAGTAGACCAAGGCGCTTGAGAGAACTCTGGTTAAGGAACTCGGCAAAATGACCCCGTAAGTTCGCGATAAGGGGTGCTCAAGTTCGTGATCCTGTTTACCAAGTGAGCGGATTTGAGACGCAGGAATCGGGGGGGGCGACTGTTTACTAAAAACATAGGTCTCTGCTAAGTCGTAAGACGATGTATAGGGACTGACGCCTGCCCGGTGCTGGAAGGTTAAGAGGTGAGGTCAGACTTCGGTCGAAGCCTTAAATCGAAGCCCCAGTAAACGGCGGCCGTAACTATAACGGTCCTAAGGTAGCGAAATTCCTTGTCGGGTAAGTTCCGACCTGCACGAATGGCGTAACGATCTCCCCACTGTCTCAACCAGAGACTCAGTGAAATTGAATTCCCGGTGAAAATGCCGGGTACCCGCGGAAGGACGGAAAGACCCTGTGCACCTTTACTGCAGCTTGACATTGGTATTTGATTATTCATGTGTAGGATAGGTGGGAGACTTTGAAGCGGTATCGCCAGATATCGTGGAGTCACCCTTGAAATACCACCCTTGAATACTTAGATATCTAATCCAATGCCGTGATCCGGCTTGGAGACATTGTCTGGTGGGTAGTTTGACTGGGGCGGTCGCCTCCTAAATAGTAACGGAGGCTTGCAAAGGTTCCCTCAGGCTGATTGGAAACCAGCCGTTGAGTGCAAAGGCATAAGGGAGCTTGACTGTGAGACAGACATGTCGAGCAGGAACGAAAGTTGGTCTTAGTGATCCGGTGGTTCCGAATGGAAGGGCCATCGCTCATAGGATAAAAGGTACGCCGGGGATAACAGGCTGATCGCATCCAAGAGTTCACATCGACGATGCGGTTTGGCACCTCGATGTCGGCTCATCACATCCTGGGGCTGAAGCAGGTCCCAAGGGTACGGCTGTTCGCCGTTTAAAGTGGTACGCGAGCTGGGTTTAAAACGTCGTGAGACAGTTTGGTCCCTATCCTCCGTGGGCGTAGGAGAATTGAAGAGGGTCTGCCCCTAGTACGAGAGGACCGGGGTGGACGAACCTATGGTGTTTCTGTTGTCACGCCAGTGGCATTGCAGAGTAGCTATGTTCGGCACGGATAACCGCTGAAAGCATCTAAGCGGGAAGCCATCCTCAAGATAAGTTCTCCCTGGACATTAGTCCCTGAAGATCCCTTGAAGACCACAAGGTTGATAGGCCGGAGGTGTAAGTGTGGTGACACATTCAGCTGACCGGTACTAATAGATCGTGCGGCTTATTTAACAAATTATGGAATTCTCTCTTCTCCCTATTGACTATATATCTCGAACCCTATGGTTCACCAAATTTTCTTGGTGCCCAAGGAGGAGGGGGTACACCCGGTCCCATTCCGAACCCGGTAGTTAAGCCCTCCATCGCCGATGATACTGCATGGTAGCGTGTGGGAAAGTAGGTCGGTGCCAAGGAATGTTTCAAAGGCCTCAGTCAAATGACTGAGGCCTTTTCTTTTGCCCAATCATCCGCCATCAACCCCCGCATCGGCTGCACTCCCCCCATCCAGCCATCCGAATCCTCATCCGCACCCCGCACCCCGCACCCGACTCCCACTGGTGCACCAAAAAGCTCTGTGCTAGCCTGACCATGTTGCCGCTTACTTACGGTTACTTGTTCGCGGTGACGCCTTACCACTTCATCCTATCGGAGAATACCCATGAAAATATTGCATTACAAAGACGCTGAACCCAAGGTCCTCAAAGTCGCCGGCCCCGGCGTGGAAGGACGCGTCGTCATCGGTAAGGTCGACGACGACGTCAACTTCTGTATGCGCGTCTTCGAGATCGCCCCCGGCACCAAGATCCCCGCCCACTCCCATCCCTGGGAACACCAGCAGTTCTACCACGCCGGCACCGGCTACATCGTCATCGACGGCAAACAGGCGTCCCTCGCTTCCGGCAGCGTGGTCTACGTCGCCCCCAACGAGGAACACCAGGTCGTCAACACCGGCACCGAAACCATGGTCCTCGTCTGCCTCATCCCTAAAGGCGTCGCTGAAATTTAGACGGGTATTAATGGGAGGCTGGAGACTCGTGGGTTAGGGGACATAATAATACTGTGTCCATGATTTAATGTGCTTAATTTTTGCTGATCAACTCTTCGCAATGTATTAGGTAGCCTTTTTTGCCTCCAGTTGGTTGTTGTATTGTCCAAAACACAGTTGGATAGTGTTGCCCTTAGGGAGAAAAATATGCCGACATTAAAAATTTTACCCAAAGTAGTGCCGATACGGAATAAGGAGTTAACCAAGCAGCGACTGATCAAAGCGGTCGGAAAGGTCTTGGCTGATGTTGGGTTTAAAAAACTTGGGGTAAATCCGGTTGCACGGGAAGCTGATGTCGATAAGAAGTTGATTTATCGTTATTTCGGTGGTCTTGAAGGACTTGTTGGTGCCTATGGTCGCACCATTGAGTTTTGGCCGAGCGCAGAGGAACTTGTCGGGCGAGATCGGGATTTTATTCACGATCTGCCCTCTCACGAACTCGTCGCCTTATTCTTAAAAAGGTATCTCAGAGCGATTCTTGAACGGCCTAATACTCTGGAGATTTTGGCTTGGGAAGCCCTGGAAAAGAATTATTTGACGCAGGCTCTTGAGGAAGTACGGATAAAAACCGCACTTGAATTTTTTGAGCTTATGAATCAAGACCCCCCAGAAACTATCGATTTGACTGCTGTTATCCTGATTATGGTCGGAGCGATTACTTTTCTTGCGGTTCGCTCTCGTATTCACACCACTCTTGGTGGGGTAGATCTTCGATCGGAAAGAGGGTGGGAGCGTGTTGAGCGGACCCTCGATCAGATCATGTATGGCGTGCTTGGTAATCCTATGGGATCAGTGTAGCAGCTTTGCTCTAATTTTTATGAGATGCTGGGAATTGGCCTGTTGGGGCGGCTAATGGCACTACATATGCTGAGTCGGAGCTTAAGAAGGAAAAGTCTTCCCCAGAATTGGGGTGTTATTTCAGCTTACTGATGATCGCCTTTTGACTCGTGTGTTGGGTTCCGGTCCATGCAAATGGCTTTGTAAGGGCGATTGGGGCAGGTGGGTTCACATCCCGTCCCGCAACCCTACGCATGTTGCTTTGTTGGCTTCGAGGATGGTGTCTCCGGTCTATGCCATAAATAGGACAGCAGATGGACGGCTTTGGTGGCCAGTGTTTTGAACAGGCGTCGATGAAATGTGCAGCTTCGAGCTGTGTTGCTCGAAGTGCAGTGCCCAGATTGGAAAGATATTTAAAGCTACAAAAGTCCGGATAGTCCGTAGGTGAACAGCGACGGTGTCAAAACTCGTGAGGGGCAGGTGGCTAGCACTGATGATAGGTCGTACGTAACGTGGGATTGTATTTCCCGACATTTTTAGAGTCCTGCAGGTGAGCGGAGAAGGCGCTGGTTAGAGGAATTAAGAATGCTTACATTAAGTGGATCCATACGCAAAAATGTTGCCCCAGGGGACGTTGGGGCCTGAAAGAGGCCGCGTAGGGTGATTGGTAGGGGCGACCGCCCAGGGAGTTACGGCGGATTATATCACTTGAGAGACACAACTGTCGAAAAGTCAGGACTTGCGAGGCTTTTCTTTGACATTAAAACAGTTAGGCTTCAACAGATCAGTTGAAGCCCTTTTTCTTATTGTTCCCAACGAACTGACGCTCACCCTTGTAAAGTCCCCCATCTTAGGGCCAGCTAGTAGTAGAGACTTCCCGCCGATTGGAGATGCCCCCGTTTTAGGTCCGGGCTTGTGTGAGTTCCCGGCGTCTTTCCAGCCCATCCATTCCGGGCAATTGCCCGGAATGGATGGCGAACTCAATGGGTGTCAGGTTGCCCAGTGACGAGTGAGGACGACTCTCATTATAGTCCCGTCGCCATGCCTCGACTTTACGCTGGGCATCCTCCAGAGACAAGAACCAGTTCACATTGAGGCATTCGTCTCTGAAACGACCGTTGAAAGATTCAATATATCCGTTGTCTGTAGGCTTTCCCGGTCTGGAAAAGTCCAATTCAACGTGGTGTTCATAGGCCCATTTATCCAAGGCCTTTGATGTGAATTCCGGTCCATTGTCGCACTTGATACGAGTTGGCAGCGAGCGATCACAGGCTATCTTTTCCAGTACCTCGGTCACTTGCTCACCGGTAATACCCTGGCCGGCTTTGATGGCCAGACTTTCCCGCGTATAGTTGTCGACCACCGTCATCAGCTTGAGCCTACGGCCATCAAAAAGAGCATCGCTCATGAAGTCCATGGACCACACCTCATCGGGCCGCGTTGCGCTTTCTGTTTTTTCACGGTGCATAGCACTTACGATGCGTTTGGGGCGTTTGCTGCGGAGCAACAGTCCCTCCTCCTTATAGAGGCGGTATACGCGCTTGTGGTTGATTTCCCAGCCTTCTCGACAAAGTAAGACGTGAATGCGCCGATAACCATATCGAACTCGGGTTGCGGCAATTTCACAAATTCTCATGCGGAGCTCGGCCTGATCGTCGCTCTTTCGTCGGTAAGTATACAGCGACCGGGATATGAGTGCGATGCGGCATGCCCGACGGATGCTCACGTCATAATCGACCCGGAGGTGGTCCACCAACTCCCGACGACGACCAGGCCTCAGAGCTTTTTTGACAGCACGTCCTGAAGCATGACTTTGTCGAGACTCAAATCCGCTACCATCTGCTTGAGCTTGCGGTTTTCCTCTTCGAGCATCTTCAGACGGCGAAGCTCGCTGGTGCCGAGGCCTCCGAACTTCTTTTTCCAGCGATAGAAGGTCTGCTCGCTGATCCCCATTTTGCGGATCACTTCCTTCACGGGAGTCCCATGCTCGGCCTGGCGTAGGGCAAAGGCGATTTGTTCTTCTGTGTACCTTGATTTCTTCACGACGAAATCCTCCTACTTTCTGATAGTCGATTTCGCCGGAAAACTCACATTGTCGGTGGACCTATTTCATGGGAGCAGGTCAGGGTCATCAAATATTTGAGAGAGCGATGTACATGATCCTGGCATAAATGCCCTTCCAAGATTTTCTTCTTCCGCTGTTTTGGGGTTTATGAAGACTCTTCCCACGATTTCCATTCTAATTGTTTAAAGTACCAGATTATCCCTTGAGCTGCTCTGTGCAAAAAAAATGTGATTTCCCATCCAAAATCATCGCAAAATTTAGAATATCACCATAAATGGACAAAAAAGTAACCCCTGCCATGATTAGAAAAAAGGGCAGGGGTTACTTTTCAGAAATGTGTTGGGTACTTAATGAATAGTTAGCTCTTTTTTGCACCTGTACGTTTGGTCCAAAGCTTCATTTCCTTCATCTTCTTACGGCGTTCCCGCTGGAGGGATTTGCACACCAGTGGAAGCTTCTTTTTGTACCCAAACTTTTCGCGGTATTCCTCTGGAGTAAGGTCGTGGCTCGAAAGATGTTTTTTGGTAAGGACCTTGAAAGACTTGCCGCAGACGCAACAGATAATCGATTTCTCTCTAATAGCCTTCTTGGGATCAACAGCAAATGCTTCTTCGGTTTCAATAACCCCACCTTCGGCCATCGCACGTATGTCACCAGCCAACTTTTGCACCATGGAAGTAATTTCTTCTTCCGTCATGGTTCTTACGCTTGCCTGTGCCTTGACTATCTCTAATGCTTCTTTCAGGTAATCGTCCATTGCAAACTCCCTGTATGTGTTTTGGTTCAATGCCTTTAGTCCATCACTATTGCATGTAGCACATGTAATAAAAAAAAGGCAATCTAGTTGTTAAACTTTTTGCTGTGCTTACTATGAGCTTTGTGGAGCCGCAACGTAAAAAAGATCGGTTTCCCCAAAAAGTTTAAGTGGGGGAGGTGGATAAAGTATATGTGTGAGTGGTTTTTCCGCGAAAGAGGTCATGCGTCGGATAATGAAATGGAATTTCTTGCCTCAGTATGTTGGGTGACGTATACTGCCTCATGGTTCGGGTAATAAGCTGAATTGGTAGCATAATGGAGTTGAGGATGAATTCGGAAAATGGGAAAGTGCACAAGTTGGAAACGGTGAAGTCGGAGGAAGCCTCCTCTGAAAATGTGGAGCATACTGCCGCTGCAGATAAGGGCGTGATTACCGCCCAGAAGGACATGAGCAAGGTTTCGCTTATGGTGGCCTTGTTGGCTGTGCTGCTGTTGGTAATATTCTTTTTTGGAATGAACCGGAATATTGCCGGGCTCACGACGGAAGTAAAAAGCCTCGGTTTGCTGCGGGACGAGGTCTCCAGCCTGGATAAGCGTTTGGTGGATCTCCAGACGGATATGCCGGTACAGATGCAGCGCATGATCGCTCAGGATGTCGTTAATGAAATGGCCATGAAGGCGACCTATCTTTCAACTTCCCTCCCTGACGAGGCGTTGCGGGCGAAAATGCAAGAGGTGCTCAAAGGACTGAAAGAGGTCCGCACCGGCTTGGAAAAGTAATTAACAGTCGTTTTTTATGAACAGTCCCTTGGGGGCACGATTTTGGTCGTGCTCCCTTTTTTTGTATAGCGTATTGTTCATCATTGTTTAAATATTTGTTGACATAAAGCGAAAAAAATAGATATGAACAGCTTGATGATTAATGATTAGCCGGGTGATGAGATGGAAAGGAACAGGAAATACATCAGTTTGCGAGAGGTGGGGCGTCAGCTGGATATCCCCCCGTCGACTGTTGTTTATTATAAGGACAAGTTTAACAAGTACATTCCATCGGTAGGTCAAGGCGGCGGCAGGCGCCGCCGGTACCCGGTTGAAGTGGTGGAGATCTTCAGGAGGATACGTGAAATGTTTAGCGACAATTGGTCAGTTGAACAAATTGAGCGTGAATTAGCACTTAAATTCAGTATGTTAATGAATGGACAACAGTCTGATCAATCAAATGATCAGTACAACGGTGTCCTGGCGGATGAAGGGGTAGCCATTGCCCGAGAGCTGGGAGGCGTCCTCTCCAAGATGTCGGACGTGTTGCAGAATCAGTCCTTGTTCAGGAGCGAGATCCGATCCCTTCGGGACGAAGTGGCCGATCTTCGGAAGGAAAGGCGGGATTCAGAAAAGCAATACGCGAAGCGTATCGACCGGCTTGAGCTAGAGATTGGCGAATTGCGCAAAAAATTGGCTTCCAAGGCCCAGGGGGACATCGATTTCCCGCCTGCCGACTATCTGGAGAGTCCGCTGGTGATTTGTTCCGAAGGAGAATTCCTCGGAGTGTTGGGAAAAGGACGCAAGCATTTTTCGCTTAAGGATTTTGTGCAGCTTATTGAACACAAGGTTTCCGACTCCATGAATGTCGAGACTTCCTGGAACAAGCGCGATGGTCATTGGGTCTTGGTAATCCGCACGCAGGATACACGTAAGGAACGGGAACAGAACATTGTCCTGGTGACGAAAAAAACGATGACACCCAGCCGGAATGAGGTGACGGAGATCGTTCGGCTGAATATCGATGGCAATGACGCTCCGGATGCTTTGTTACTGACTCTCTTCCGTCAGTTGCGTTCCGTGTTCAATGGCTAGATGAATTTTTTTTGTATGATTCAACTCTAGAAAATCTCTTGATTCTCCCGGGATAATAGCTTATATAGCTACTGCTAACTGGACCCGGAAAGACGGAGTTTCGCCGGTTTAATGGAGGAGACGGTATGCCCCAGGTCGCTGCAAGAATTACCCATGATCAGGAAAAATGGCTCAAGGACTACTTCAAGACCAAGAGCGCGGGTGCCGAATTCATCCTGCCATGGGCAGTTGACGTCTTCTTCAAATCCATCCGCAATGTTTCGAGCGATTTTTCCGTTGCCGAGCTCAAGACCATTCTGGAATCCCACCGCGATGTGAAATTGTTGCCCAACCAATCCAAGCAGGCCTACTTGATGCTAAGGGTTGAAGAAGCGTGTGATGAGCACAGCGTTCATATCAAAAACGGGGCCAGCAAATCCAACCTTGAAGTGAAGTTGCGGCGCCTTACCGATCTACAGGCCACTTCCCTGATGATATGGGCAACGGCCTACTGGGTCAGCAAGGCGTGGAACGGTGTGTCCGTCGAAGACTACGTCAAGCTTTCCTGCGGTTGATTCGTTTTTCCTTTTCCTTTGTTTTTTTTCTCCCGGTTGCGATTAGCTGTGGCAGGTGGTATCACCTGCCCGTAATCGTTTTCTTTTTTTTGGAGGCTCTCAACATGGGCGGACATGCTCACATCCTGACCATTGCCGGGTCTGACTCCGGCGGCGGGGCAGGCATTCAGGCCGACCTGAAGGCCATCACCATGCTTCGCGGGTATGGGGCTAGCGTCATTACTGCATTGACGGCTCAAAACACACATGCCGTCACCGGGATTCAGGCTCCGTCGGACAAATTCGTTGCGCAGCAATTGAGTGCCGTTCTAGAAGATATTCGCGTGGACGCTGCAAAAACGGGCATGCTTTTTTCGGAGCCGATCATCAAGGCTATCGCGCCTATTTTGAGCAAACGGGAGTTTCCCCTGGTTGTCGATCCTGTCTGCGTTGCCACTTCCGGGGCCAAGCTGCTCAAAGACGATGCCGTCAAAGCCATGCAGCGGTTGATGTTTCCCCTCGCGGATTTGCTCACCCCCAATATTCCCGAAACCGAATTGTTCACCAAGATGCGTATTCGGGACCGGGACGATATTTTCAAGGCGGCCCGCATACTGCTCGATATGGGCCCCAAGGCGGTGCTGATCAAAGGCGGGCATACGGATTCTTTGGCTTCGACCGACTGGTATGTGCCCTCGGACGGTGAGCCGTTACCCTTTATGCAACCCCGCATAGATACCAATTGTACCCATGGTACCGGCTGCACGCTTTCGGCCTCCATTGCCACCGGCCTTGGCCAGGGTATGGAGATGGGCGCCGCCATCAAGCGGGCCCAGGAATATCTCAATCTTTGCCTGCGTGCCGCAGAACCTATTGGCGAAGGTGGCGGACCGCCCGATCATCTTGTTCCCTGGGTCAAGGAATCGGCCCGGCCCGGTCTGCTGCGCGATCTTGTCCGTTTCGGGATTCGACTGGAAGGGTGGCCGGAGCTAGCTGCACTTTTGCCTCGTGGCCGGTCAAACGCAGTTGTGGCCATGCCTTATGCGGATAATGAGGAAGAGGTTGCGGGGTTTCCCGGCGGCATAATCGCCACGCGCAAGAATGATGTTCGTGTGATCGGCAATCCGGAATTCGGGGCATCGCTGTTGACGGCCAAAACCGTACTGGCCGCGTTGCGGCTTCGGCCGGAACTCCGTTGCGGAATGACGGTCGGGCTGAGGCCTGGAGTCAAGCAGGCTCTGGATGCAGCCGGGATTGCAACCGTCTGGATTGATCGGGACAAACGGCCTGATTATATTCGGGAAGACAATGGTGCCTTGGAAGAGTGGGGCGCGTTTGAAGGCATTCGCGACCATGCAGCCCCGGAAAAGGTGCAGGCTGTAGGTGACCCCGGTGAGATGGGGGTAGAACCCGTGGTTCGGCTCCTGGCGAGTGATTTTGAGGAACTGGAGGAGATGTTGAATCGCATACTCTCCTGTTTGCGTGATGCGTAACGTGCTTGGAGCCTCCTGACGGCGTCTTCCTTCTATTAAGGTTGACATATTTGCAGGAGCTTGCTTAATAAGCACGTTCTTTTTGCGGGCGTGGCGGAATTGGTAAACGCGCCAGATTTAGGATCTGGTACCTTGCGGTTTGGGGGTTCGAGTCCCTCCGCCCGCACCAGATGGTGAAATATTACGCGTCGGTAAGGCGCTTCAGGAGGATACGTCGTGGAGTATAATGTCGAAGAAATTTCTCCGGTAAAACGGACGATCAAGGTCGAGGTTCCCACCGAGGAAGTCAACGCCGCTCTTTCCGCAACCATCGCTCTGTATCGTATGCAGGTGGATGTGAAGGGATTCCGCAAGGGCAAGGTGCCGTCCAGCGTGGTTGAAGCCAAGTACCACAAGCAGGTTTACGGCGAGGCTACCACTGATCTGATCAACTATCAGATCAATGAAATCATGAGCGCCCTGTCCATCCAGCCCATGTCCCGCATTGATGTGGATGCAAAGGAGCTGGTTCGGGATGAGCCTTTCAATTACAGCATCACGTTCGAGATCGCACCCAAGCTCGACCTGCCCGAATACAAGGGCCTTTCCGTGGAAGAGGTCAAGGCTGTTGTCGATCCCGCCGAAGTTGCCGAGGTTGAGGAACGCATTTTGGAGAACAACGCCGAGGTGAAGGTCATCGAGGATGTTCGTTCGCCCAGGGACGGTGAAGTTGCCAGCGTGAGCTTCGGCGCCTACCGCGACGGAAAGGTCGTCGAGGGTATTCAGGCCGAGAATTTCGACCTGGTTCTTGGTCAGGGACAGGCTCTTCCTGAATTTGAGGACATGCTCAAGACCCTGACCGCAGGTGAGGCCGGAGAGACCGACATTACTTTCCCTGAAGACTTTATCAATGAGAATCTTGCAGGCAAGACCGTGACCATGAAGGCCAAGCTGCACGCCGTCAAGGAGCGCATCAAGCCTGAAATGAGCGACGAAGTTGCCAAAAAGGCGGGCTTCAGCGATGTGGCGACCCTGCGCAAGGGCATTGAGGAGTCCTATCGCTCCCAGCGCAAGCAGATGAACAAGTCTGTTGCACAGAACAAGCTGCTGGGCTCCCTGATCGAATCCATCTCCGAGTTCCCGCTGCCGCCTTCCATGGTCGAGGATCGTATCGACCGGCTGGTGCAGGATCTGGAATATCGCCTGGATCGTCAGGGCAAGGGCTTGCAGTCTCTGGGCAAGTCTCCTGAAGAGTTGCGCGAGGGCTTCCGCGAAGAGGCCGAGCGTACCGTGAAGACGGAAATTCTGCTGCTGGCTGTTGCCGCTGAGGAAAGTCTGGAGATTTCTCCCGAAGAGATCGAAGCCGCTCTGAGTCGACTGGCCATGCAGACCCGTCAGCCGCTGCATGAACTCAAGAAGTACTACGAAGACAACAACCTTGTGGTTCCCCTCAAGGACAGCCTGCTTTGCGACAAGGCTTCCGAGCTGATCTACGAGTCCGCTGAGGTCAAGGAAATCGATCCTCCGACCGGCGATGCCAAGGCTGCCAAGGAGCCTGCCGAAGCCAAATCCGCCGAGGACGGCATTCAGTTTGCCGACAAGGCCGAGGCTGTTGACTGGGCTATTGCAAACTTGGGTCTCAAGGAGACCACGGCAAAGAGCTACTCTCTTGCCAAGCTCCAGGAGCGGGCCGACAAATACTTTGCTGAGAAATAATCTCGCACTGACTTAAACGCAATCGAGGCGGCCCGTTGCAAAACGGGTCGCCTTTTTCCATTTCAAACCTTGACCTCGGTCTCTTCGTTGCTATTTTGAAGCGATGGTGCGGGAAGTTTATCCTTGTCCTTCAAGGGGAAATTCCGCATACTGAAAAGAGCCTGTTGAGCTGAACCGGACTTTGCCGAACGTGGAGTCAGCCGTGCGTCGGCTGTAAATATTTTTCCACGCATAACCGATAATAACGAAAATTGTTGCAAGGAGACGTTCATGGTCGCCATCCCGATGGTCATTGAAACAACCGGCCGCACGGAACGTGCGTACGACATATATTCCCGACTGCTCAAAGACAGGATTATCCTGCTTGGAAGCGCCATCGACGATCACGTGGCGAGTCTGATTTGTGCTCAGTTGCTGTTTCTGGAGTCCGAAGACCCGGAAAAGGAAATCTACATGTACATCAATTCGCCGGGCGGCGCTGTTTCGTCCGGCATGGCCATTTATGATACCATGCAGTATATTTCCGCTCCGGTTGCAACCCTCTGCCTGGGCCAGGCGTCCAGCATGGGCGCGCTTTTGCTTTGTTCCGGCGAGGCGGGGATGCGATATGCGCTGCCGCACAGCCGCATCATGATCCACCAGCCCCTTGGCGGAGCGCAGGGGCAGGCCTCGGACATTCACATTCATGCGCAGGAAATTTTGCGTCTGCGTGATGAACTCAACGGAATTATGGCCCATCACACTGGACAGGATCTGGAAACTATCAGCCGGGACACGGAGCGCGATCATTTCATGTCTGCCGAGGAGGCCATGGAATACCGGCTTATCGACAAGGTCATGCGGTCTCGCGCCGAAACGGAAGAAGAAATCAAGGATAAGTAAATATGGCTGAAAGCAATACCAATACGCCGGACCTGAGATGTTCCTTCTGCGGTAAAGTGCAGGCGGATGTCCAACGTCTCATCGCAGGGCCGGACGTGTATATTTGCGACGAGTGCGTCGCTCTGTGCAACGACATCATGGCACAGGAGACCATCAGCGAGGAATTCGAGGATGGACGACTGCTGCCGCCGCAGGAAATCAAGGAACTGCTTGACCAGTATGTCATTGGCCAGGAGCAGGGGAAGAAGATTCTTTCCGTGGCCGTGCACAATCATTACAAACGCGTTTTTTATGCCTCGGCCAGCAAGGCTCAGGACGAAGTCGAGATCGACAAGTCCAATATCCTGCTGATCGGCCCCACGGGTTCGGGCAAGACGTTGCTGGCCCAGACTCTGGCACGGGTACTCAAGGTTCCCTTCGCCATAGCCGATGCCACCACGCTTACCGAAGCGGGCTATGTCGGCGAGGATGTCGAGAACATTCTGGTCCAGCTGCTGCAGAATGCCGATTACGACATTGATGCGGCCTCTCGCGGAATCATCTACATTGACGAGATCGACAAGGTCGCACGCAAGGGGGATTCGCCCTCCATTACCCGCGACGTGTCGGGCGAGGGTGTACAGCAGGCACTGCTCAAGATCATTGAGGGCACTGAGGCGAACATTCCGCCCAAGGGCGGACGCAAGCACCCCCAGCAGGAATTCATCCGCATGGATACCTCGAATATCCTGTTCATCCTCGGCGGTGCGTTTATCGGACTGGATAAGATTGTCCAGCAGCGCAAGACTGGATCGGGCATGGGGTTCGGCGCAAAGGTCGAGGCCAAGAAGGAGATGTCCCTGGGCGACCTGTTCGCTTTGGCGGAACCCATGGATCTCATCAAGTTTGGTCTTATCCCCGAGTTTGTGGGCCGTATTCCCATCATGACCTCCCTGGAGGAACTGACTGAGGATGATTTGGTCCGCATCCTTCAGGAGCCCAAGAACGCGCTTATCAAGCAGTATCAAAAATTGTTTGAGCTTGATAAGGTGGAACTCCGGTTTACGGACAACGCCATGACCGCCATTGCCCGTCAGGCTATTGAGCGTAAGACCGGGGCGCGCGGATTGCGCAATGTTTTGGAGAAGATCATGCTGGAGATCATGTACAAGCTGCCCTCCCTGTCCGGGGTGCGCGAGTGCGTCATCAACCAGGCCGTTGTGGAAAACGGGATGGAACCGCTGCTTCTCTATCATCAGGAAGTGAAGTCTGCCTGATTGGGCGATTGACTTTCGGCCAATCGGGCTTATTTCCAGTATTCACACAAGTGGCGGCCCGCCCCTTGGCGGAACCGCCGCCACCACTTGGAAACACAATCGGAGGAAGCTATGCCGACTTTTGGGTTCGACGGCAAGAACTCCCCTGAATCATTAACTCTTCCCATGATGTCCCTTCGGGAAGTAGTCATGTTCCCGCGATCCATTGTCCCTTTGTTTGTTGGCCGTGACGCCTCCATCAAAGCCATTGAGACTGCGGTGGCAGACTATGGAAAACAGATTTTCCTGGTCACTCAGAAAACTCCCGAGAAGGAACTGCCGGATGCGGAAGACCTCTACGAGGTCGGCACGGTCAGCAAGATTCTCCAGATGCTTCGCCTGCCCGACGGTACCATCAAGGTACTCTTCGAGGGTGTGGCCCGTGCAACCTGGGATGCCAAGACCAGCCGACTGACCTACGAAGAGGGCGATGAAGCGGAATTCCCGCAGGCTACGGTAACGATGCTTCCTGAAATGGAAGACACTTCGTCCGAAGGTGTAGCACTTGTGCGCGCTGTGCACGAGTCCTTGGACGAGTTTGGCAAAGTCAACAAAAAGGTCGCCCCGGAGGCGATTCTGGCCATGTCCACGGTTATGGAGCCGGGGCAGCTTGCCGACCAGATCATGCCGCATTTGAAGGTGGATTTTGCCCGCAAACAGGAAATCCTGGAAGAGGGCGATTCCGTGACCCGTCTGGAGCGTGTTTTCGAACTGCTCCTCGGTGAGATCGAGATTGTTTCCATCGAGAAGCGGGTGAAGGGTCGCGTCAAGGACCAGATGGAGAAAAACCAGCGCGAGTATTATCTCAACGAGCAGGTCAAGGCCATCAATAAGGAGATGGGCCGCGAGGACGATCCCCAGGCCGAGGCCAAGGAGCTCGAAGACAAACTCGACGCCAAGCCCATGAGCGAGGAAAATCGCGAACGGGTCCGTAAGGAAATAAAGAAGCTCCGGACCATGCAGCCGAGCAGCGCCGAATATACGGTGGTGCGCAACTACGTGGACTGGGTGCTCGATTTGCCCTGGGACAATCTCAAGGACGATAAGGACGTTGACATCTCGGAGGCTCGCAGCATCCTGGATCAAGACCACTTCGGCCTGGAGAAGCCCAAGGAACGTATACTTGAATACCTGGCCGTTCAGTCTTTGGTCGAAACCATGAAGGGCCCCATCCTTTGTTTTGTTGGTCCTCCAGGTGTCGGTAAGACGTCCATTGCCAAGTCCATCGCCCGCTCCATGGGCCGCGAGTTTTTGCGGATTTCCCTGGGCGGTGTGCGTGACGAGGCTGAGATCCGTGGACACAGGCGCACCTATGTTGGTGCTCTGCCGGGCAAAATTATCCAGTCACTCAAGCGGGTGGAGTACAATAACCCGGTAATCTGCCTGGATGAAGTGGACAAAATGAGTGCCGATTTCCGGGGTGATCCCTCGGCAGCGCTCCTTGAGGTCCTGGACCCGGAGCAGAACTACGCCTTTAATGACCACTATCTGGATCTGGATTACGACCTGTCCAAGGTGTTCTTCATCACCACTGCAAACCAGCTGGAAGGTATTCCGCTGCCTTTGCAGGACCGTATGGAGATCATTCGTCTGCCAGGTTATCTTGAAATGGAAAAGGTTCAGATCGCAAAGGGATTCCTGCTGCCCAAGCAGATCAAGCAGCATGGCCTGACCGAGGAAAACCTCAAGCTGTCTGACAACTCCATACTCGACGTGGTGCGTTACTACACTCGCGAGGCCGGTGTCCGTAACTTGGAGCGTGAGATTGCGGCCATCTGCCGCAAGTCCGCCATGAAGATCGTGGAGGACAAGGATCGCGACAAGGTCATTCAGGTAACGACTCAGTCTCTGGAAAAGATGCTGGGTGTGACCAAGTACACGTATGGCGAGCGCGAGGAAAAAGCGCAGGTCGGCGTGTGCAACGGTCTGGCCTGGACGCAGCTGGGCGGCGAAATGTTGCTGGTGGAAGTGGCTCTGATGCCCGGCACCGGCAAGGTGGAGATAACCGGCAAGCTCGGTGACGTCATGCAGGAGAGTGCGCGTGCGGCTCTGTCCTACATTCGGGCCCGTTCCGATATGTTGGGCCTGAAGCCGGACTTCCACAAGGAAGTGGATATTCATATCCACGTTCCGGACGGTGCCACGCCCAAGGATGGCCCCAGCGCGGGTATTACCCTGACAACGGCCCTGATCTCCGCGTTGTTGAATATCCCGATTCGCAATGATCTGGCCATGACAGGCGAGATTACCCTGCGAGGCCGGGTCCTGCCCATCGGCGGACTGCGCGAAAAGTTGCTTGCGGCCCATCGCGGACTGATCAAAACCGTGATCATTCCGATTGAGAATGAGAAGGACCTGAAGGAAGTGCCCAAGACCATCCTTAAGGACCTTGAGATCATTCCGGTCAAGGCGATGGATGAGGTCATCGACAAGGCGCTTGATAATGGTGGCGAGACAGTATGGTGCGAGCAGCACTGCGATCCGCCGCTGTACAAGGCCCTGCTGAAGGGCGGAGATCTTCAGGAACCCGCTCACCAGTAAGTCTGCTACATAATGCCATTGAAGCCGGACGGCCCCTGCCGTCCGGCTTTTTTTGCGCCAAAAGACATCGTTTCAACGTTGTTTCGTCGAGCTTGATTGGTCGAGGGGTGAACCCTTCAGGGTTCATGCGAGGCGCCGTTGTGCGGGGATGGCCCCTTGTGGAGATTGGTGCAAGTTTTATGGAGAATCCTTTCTGTCGCTTGCAGCCGGTCGAGCGCAATGATTTAGCTTGTCCAATATTTCATCTATTGTCTGAATGTGATGTCTGGTTCAGCAAATATTGACGGGATAGACAGGTTTTGGCTGCCGTGGCCGTGTTGCCGCTTCTGGAAAGGGGGACAGGGATTGTCTACAAGGGAAAACGATGTCGGAATTAATGGTGGATAGTTTTAGGCAAACGCAGTGGTGACTGGCAACGCTGTTGCCGCTGATAGCGATGGTTTTTCCCGCGTATCTGGTTGTTGGTGTCGCCATGCCGGTCGTTCCGCTCTATGTCTCCAATGAGTTTGGATTCGGCACATTTGTTGTTGGCCTTACTGTGAGTTGTGGATTTATGGCGACTCTTTTCGCGAATCTGGCCAGATCATTATGCCGATGTGCGCGGGGAAAAACTCGCCGTGGCTATTGGTCTGGTGGCCGGGAACCGCTTTGTGGGGTGCTTACGCAGCCGGTCCCGTGCTCGGGCTCGTTGCCGATGCCACTGGGCTGATGACGGTTTTTCTTGTCAGCGCTGTTGTTGTGTTTTGTGCCTCCCCCTTGGCCCTTGTTCTGCTGAGGAAGAAAACGAGTTTTACGTCCTGATTGGACATTTGAAATTTTAGTCCACCTTACTGGCGGTGCGGGGGCTGGAAGTGATTTTCCATTGGGGATTCCTATTATGGGTGGGAAATAGCCGGACCGGCTAATGAGAGAGGCCCCACTTCCTGTCGGAAGTGGGGCCTCTCTTTGTATGTTGAGTTTACTATCAATCTTCCAGTTTGGAAGTGATGTTGTGTTTGATCCAGGCCGCGTCCCACCACTCGATGGGCTGAACCGGCGTGCCGGATACAATGACGCCATAGTGCAGGTGGTCGCCTCCGGCCAGTCCCGTGGCACCGGTATGGGCAATGATTTCACCGCGTTTGACCATATCTCCGGGCTTAACTTTTATGGAACTCAGATGTGCGTACAGAGTCTGCAATCCCAGACCGTGATCGAGAACAACCACGTTGCCGTATATGCCGAGAAAGTCGGCGAACACGACACGGCCGTCGTTGCCTGCCGGGACTTCCGCGTGGCGGATGCTGGCCAGATCCAGGCCCAGGTGCGTCTGATGGTCGACTTTTTTGCCTTCGAACATGTAGTCGCGGCTGTCGGCAAAGCGGGCGCGGTTGGCTGCGTTCGGCAATCTGTCAAAGGGACCGTTCCAGAGCATGGTGGTGCTGGTGTCTCTGCCGAATTCGATGAGCTTGGCCCTGTTCTGCTTGCGGATCACGTTGTTGATGTAGAGATACTGGTCAAGAACGGGCTTGTCCTGGGGGACTCCCTGAAACTCGGGAACCGTGCGTTCCATGAAGGACGTGGACAGGTTGATTTTGTCCTTGCGGAAAGGACGGGGATTGGTGTGGAAGTGGAAGGCGTGTTGTGCCTTGTTGCCAGCTCCGTCCAGTGCCTCGACAAACGGCTTGAAGTTTGCGGCGGGGACATCCCAGGGATGGGCGAACATGCAGTAATATACGTACTTGCCACCGGTATCGCGTTGCAAATAGGCCGGGAAGTAACGTTCCCCAATTCGGATGCCGGTTTGAGCAGCTTTCTCGGAGAGAGCGTATACCAGGAGTCCCGAACCGCCCTGATTGAGGTTGTTGGTATGTGACTGAACGTAGATACGGGGCGGAGTGACATCCAGGGTATATGACCTTTGGGCCGCAGCCTTTCCGGCTTTGCCAAAGGGGTAGATAGAGGAATCCTGCGCTGTGACGACAATGTCGAAGGGGCCTTCCGCAAGCTGACCCTTGTTCAGAACAATGGTCTCCGTCGCTTCCTTCTGGCCTTCCGGAAATACCTTTTCCGCCAGGATAAATCGTTTGCCGTCCTGCTCGGCGGCCACGGCCATGTTTTTAAGGCCGCTCCCAGGATCGGTGACAGTTATGGTTATGGAGGTGGATTTGCCCACCACGTTCGCTTCCGGACCAATGGCAATGGTCGGCGGTTCGGTATCCCTGAAAAGAAGGAACCCGCCTGCGCCTATGGCCAGTACGAGGATGATGGTCGTCAATAGATAGGGAAACCGTTTCCCGCCTTTGCTCGGATTGAGACTGTGCGAATCTTTACTCATTGCTCTTCCTGTTTGGTGAAAGTCTAGAGTATTTCTATACCGTTCACGCAGGGGACACAAGGGTGTGCGGCCGGTTTCTGCAAATCGGCTATTACTCTTATTAGTGATTTGGGAGTGTTGTCCCGGTTATTCTTCCAGGCCATCCATGAGGTTGATGGTCAATCTGAGAAAGTCAGCCTCGGTTACAATACCGATCAGCACGCTGTCCTGAACCACGGGGAGACAGCCGTACTTGTGATTGAGCAGAATCTGGGCCGCTTCTCTGAGAGGGGACTCCGGGGATACCGACATGATGTCGGTCCTCATGATTTCCCGGATGGGGATGCCGGAATCAATTTCCTTCTGTGTCTCGGGGTCGAGTTCTGCCAGTTGGGATATGGTGGCGGAGAGAATGTCCCGGTGAGTGATGAGCCCGGTAAAGGCGTTTTCCGCCGTAACGATGGGGACGTGGCGGATCCGCTGAAGGTCCATCAGCGATTTTGCGCTGAGTAGCGAATCATTCTCCTTGAGGGAAAAGACCGGTGTGGACATTATATCTTTCACTTTTAGCATCAAAATTACCTCATTTTTGTCATATCACTCTCCATAAAAGGAGCGCCCATGTCAAGGAGGGGCGGTAAATATCGAAGAGTCCTCGTCAGTTGGTTGACTTTGACCGGATAATCTGTTCAGCATCCCCGCAAGTCTTCCGACGCCGCCTTCCGGGGCGTCATTTCCAAGGAGCATTGATGGTTGATCCGGTAAGAATCCGAGAGCGGATGGTGCGTGAGCAAATTGAGGCCAGAGGCATTGCCGACAGCCGGGTGCTCGACGCCATGCGTTCCCTGCCAAGGCATTGTTTCGTTGAAGAGGCACTGGCCTCTAAGGCGTATTCGGACGGACCACTTCCTATCGGTCATGGGCAGACTATTTCCCAGCCCTATATTGTTGCGCATATGTCCGAACTGCTGCGGGCCGAGCCTGGCATGAAAGTACTGGAGATAGGTACCGGATCGGGCTATCAGGCCGCCGTTCTCGCACACATGGGGTGCGACGTATATACAGTGGAACGGATCAAGCCTCTTTTTTTTGCCGCAAGAAAGCGTTTCATGGACATGCGGATGTTCTCCGTCAAACTGAAGTTGGATGACGGAACCCTGGGCTGGCCGGATGAAAGCCCGTTTGACCGCATCATTGTAACGGCAGGCGGTCCCGAAGTGCCGGAACCCTTGATCGATCAATTGGCCGACAACGGGCGTATGCTTATCCCTGTAGGGGAGGGCAAGCGTTTCCAGACGTTGGTTCTCATCGAAAAGACCGAAGGCAAGGCCGTCCGCACCGATTTGGGCGGCGTGGCCTTTGTGGACCTAGTCGGCAAGCATGGGTGGTAGTCATGGGCGAGGGTAGCCGTTTGTCGATCAGAAAGGCGTTCATGGCCACGCCCGGACCGGAGAACGTCCGAAGTGCGGCCATGCTCTGGCTCAAGGGTTTCTGCATGGGCGCGGCGGATATAGTTCCCGGCGTCTCGGGCGGAACCATTGCCTTTATTACCGGTATATATGAGCAACTGGTGGACGCCATTCGGTCTTTCGACGTTCGGTTGCTGGGCCGTCTTGTGCGTCTGGACTTTTCGGGTGCCCTGGCTGGAGTTCATCTCCGATTCCTTGCCTGTCTGCTATTCGGCATCCTCACCGCAGTGGTTTCCATGGCCCGGGGGATGCACTATATGCTGCAAAACCATCCGGTGGAAATCTGGTCGCTTTTCTTCGGCCTCATCTGTGCGTCCATCTATGTAGTGGGGCGGGAGATACGTCCCTTCGATTTGCGCTCCTTCATTTTCATCTTGTTGGGCGCGGGGTTGAGCTACGCGCTGGTGGGGATGATACCGGTATCCACGCCGGAAACCCTGCCGTTCATCTTTTTCTGCGGCGCCATTGCCATTTGCGCCATGATTCTGCCCGGCATCAGCGGCGCCTTTCTGCTTTTGATGCTTGGCAAGTATGAGTTCATAACCGGAACTCTCAAGAATCCCTTCCTGTTGGACAACCTTCTCGTGATTCTTGTCTTTGCAGGGGGGGCCGGAATCGGCATCATTGTCTTTTCCCGTCTACTGCACTATCTTCTCCACCGATGGCATGCATTGACGGTGAGCGTACTCACCGGATTTATGATAGGGGCTTTACGCAAGGTCTGGCCCTGGAAGGATGTGCTGGAGACCGCGGTTATTCGCGGCAAAGTCCATGTGCTGAGAGAGCAGAACGTGCTCCCGGCCAATGTGGACCATCAAGTTTTTCTGGCCGTTGCCCTTGCCTTGGCGGGCGTGGCGGTTGTTTTGCTGCTCGACCGGCTGTCGCGCGGTGACAGATGAAACAGGCGGCTGAACGACCTGGTTCGGCCCCAAGACATAAGCGAGTTGAAAAAAAATGAGCGAGTGCAGTTCCGGCTCCTGCGGGGGCGGCGGCGCGGAGAAGACCAGCGCCAAAATGAAAATTCAGGATGAGATGATTCGCTCCACCCTGGAGAAAATCAAGTGCAAGCTGTTCATCATGAGCGGCAAGGGCGGGGTGGGCAAGAGTTCCGTCTCCGTCAACGTGGCCGCAGCGCTGGCCGAGAAAGGATACAAGGTCGGCATTCTGGATGTTGATATCCATGGCCCGAGCGTTCCGACTCTCCTTGGTCTCTCCGGCCAGTTGGAGGTGGATCGCGGTTCTCTGGTCGTGCCCAAGCAGTATAATGAAAATCTGCATGTGGTCTCCATGGAGTCCCTGTTGAAAGATCCGGATCAGGCCGTGCTTTGGCGTGGTCCCATGAAGACTTCCGCTATCCGCCAGTTTATTTCCGACGTGCAGTGGGGCGAGCTGGACTTTTTGGTTATCGACTCCCCTCCAGGAACCGGTGACGAGCCCATGACCGTACTCAAGACGATTCCCGAATCCCTGTGCGTGGTCGTGACCACTCCGCAGGAGGTTTCCCTGACCGATGTGCGCAAGTCCGTCAATTTCCTCCAGTATGCCAATGCCAATATCCTCGGCGTGGTGGAGAACATGAGTGGTCTGATCTGCCCGCATTGCCACAAGTCTATCGACCTGTTCAAGAAGGGCGGCGGCGAGGAACTGGCCAAGAAATATGGCCTGAACTTCCTCGGACGCATCCCGCTTGATCCTGCTACTGTGGTGGCCGGTGATTTGGGAACCCCCGTTGTCCTGCTGGAAGAGGAATCCTTTGCCAAGGAGGCATTCCTTGATCTTGCGAAGGTCATTGCCGAAGCAGCCGAGCAGTGCTTCGAGGCGGCTTCCACAACCCACGCGTAGGGGGACGGCATGTCAAAGGAAACTTTCAATCTGCCGAATTGCCTGACAATGGCGAGGATACTGGCGGCACCCGTTGTGGTGTTCCTCCTGTATCTCGAAATGTGGTTCCATTTCCGGCTGGGATCCTACTTTGCGTTCGGGGTATATTTTGTCGCCTGCATGACTGATTTCTTTGACGGGATGATTGCCCGTCAGCAGAACATCATCACCAATCTGGGTAAATTCCTTGATCCGCTGGCCGACAAATTGCTCATCGGTTCGGCGCTCATCATGCTCGTCCGGCTTGGGCCGGACTGGAAGGTCCCGGCCTGGATCGTAATCATCATCATTTGCCGCGAGCTGGCCGTGACTGGTATGCGTGCCATTGCTGCAGAGATGGGCGAGGTCGTTGCCGCCGACAAGCTCGGCAAGGCAAAGACGTTGCTGCAGTCCCTGTCGGTCGGTTTTTTGATTTTCCACTATCCGTTCTTCGGATGGGATCCGCGTCCCCTTGGCCAGGGGTTGCTTTGGGCCGCTTTGGTGCTGACGGTTTTTTCGGGCGGAAATTATCTGTACAATTTCTATAAAAAGTGGTTAAAAAGTGGAGAAAATTGAAAGGAAGACGGAGATTGCCATGGCTGAACCTGGTTCCGTTAATCATCTTGTCCGCATAACCAACTGTCTTCAAACCATTCTGGACCTCGAACCCCAGTTGGAACGGCTGGAGCATGGCCACTCCCTGCTGGATGAATTCGTGGTGCTCAAGTCTTTCCTGGAGAAGATCGACAGGGTTGATTTGAATGAAGCGGATGTGGAACGGATAGAGACGGCCACTGCAAACTTCCTCAGGGAGTTGCAGGGGCCGCTTGCCAAGGCAAGGTTCGAGAGGAAAAGCAACCGAAGGCTTCAATAGGACATGCATGGACGCATATTGCTCGTCGCTCTGTTACTCTTTATCAACCTGTTCCTTTTGTTCAGGGTGGTCTGGAGTGATCAGGGCGTTTTCGCGTACTTGGAGCTGAAAAATCGGTATGCGGTCCTGCAAAGCAAGATTGATGCGGTCGATGCAAAGAGTTTGGACCTGAGCCAGGAGATTCGACGGTTGAAGTCTGACAAGGCCTACCAGGAAAAGGTTGTCCGGGAACGGATGAATTTTGTGAAGAAGGACGAGATCCTGTACATCTTCCCGGATGATAACGCCAAGAGTGCGGAGAAAGACAATGAGCGGAAAAATTGAGTGGTACCAGGAAGTTCTCTCCCTGGAACCCGGTTCCAGGGTGTTTTTCCCGTTGGCGAAACTCTTTGTCGAAACTGGCCGTCCTGAAGACGCTGTAGAGGCGCTTCGCCGGGGGCTTGACCGGCACCCCGATTATCTCGAAGCGCGAATGCTCCTGGTCGAGCTGCTCATAGAACTGGGGCGGGAGGATGAAGTCCGCGACCAGTTGTCTCGCGTTATCGATCCATTGCGGGATTACCCTGCGTTCTGGCGTGCCTGGGCTCGCAGCCTGCCTGTGGAGCAGCGGGACCTTTCTGTCTTTCTCATGCTGGTCGCATCCAATATTTCCGGAGATACCATCCGCTGGACCGACGTGGTTTTCGAAGGCATCGGAACGCTGGCCGACCGTCTTGTCGGGGCACCGCTGCCGCCGCCATGTGAGACAACACCGCGTTCCATTCGTATGCCCAAACTCGATATGCCGCCTTCCGAAGGGGAGGACGAGTTGGATCAGGAGTATGTCCATCCGGGGCTTGGATCGTTCCGTACCAAGACCATGGCCGATCTGCTGGCCTCTCAGGGGGACGTTGAGGGAGCACTGGAAATTTATCGCGAATTGGTGCATTCAACGGTTTCCGACGAACGACGAGCTGAGCTTGAGACCCGGATAGCCGAGTTGGAAGCGGGAGGCCCGTCCGAACCGCAGGACAAGGAAGACCCGTTCAGCTCACATGCCAAGAACCGTCTCATCGGTACGTTGGAGACACTGGCCGCGCGTTTCGAGGCCCGTGTCCGTAACTGACGGGCCAGCCCAGGGGCTCCCCCCCATGCGTCAACCTCTCTTTGCACAATGAAATACGATAAAATGAAATATTTTTCTTTGCTGTCGCTTCTCATGACCCTCGTTCTCTCCGGGTGCGGCGTTTGGACCAGTACCAAGGAATACACTCAGGAAACTTGGCACTCGACACGAGAGTACATCGATCCCGATCCGACCATTGATACGGACAGTTACCAGTTTGAAAATCCCAATCAGGAAAAACTGGCCAAGCTGTTTACTCCGGTGGACGGTCCTTTGACTTCACTGGCCCGTTATATTGATGACATGGATTCCTTGCCTGATCCCGACTGGATGGATCTGCTGCTGACCCGTTTTCCTTGGGTGCATCGGATTTTGGTCACGGACGGAGATGGGACCATTGTGGCCATGCAGCCGGAAATTCCGGTTAAGCGGATTGAAAAGCCTCTCCAATTCGAAGGGGTCTGGCGGCAGATATCGCTGGTAACCGTAGTCGATTATTCAGATCTCGGTCCCGAGCTTTACATTGCGCGCCCCTATTTTGCCGATGCGGATTTCAATGGCCTCATCGGGGTCGGTTTTGATCCGCGCACGCTACTCAGCCTGAGCCCCAGCCCCAAAGAGCTGATAATCATTCAGCCCGGTGGTGGCGTGTGGACGCGGGGGGCGGACGTGGACAAGGCCGGGCTTTTGGCCTTACCGTGGAAGGAGATGCTTGCGGAGACCGTGCAGGGGCAGGTCAAGGTAGGCGATAAGTATTACACTTGGCTCGCCAAATACATAGGTGACGACCGCTACGTATACGCCACAGAGAGTGTTGACCCCAAGGCGGGGCAGCGTTCCTGGTGGTTCTTTTAAAAAACCGTGAGCTACATGAAAACGCAAAAGCGGGAGCGTATCAACATGCCGCAGCAGGTTACGGTGACCGAACACATTCTGCTGCACCAGAAGATGGTGCCAGGTGCTACGGGACAGTTCACCCGACTGTTCAACGAATTGGTCCTCTCTGCCAAGATCATTACCCGGGCCGTAAACAAGGCCGGGCTTGTCGATATTTTGGGATTCACCGGAGACGTCAATGTCCAGGGTGAAGAGGTCAAGAAGCTGGACGAATACGCGAATCGGATTCTGATTCATCGGTTGGCCCGTTCCGGCGTTCTTTGCGCCATGGCCTCGGAAGAGAATGCGGATATCATCGAGGTGCCGGAATCGCTTCCGCGCGGCGATTATATCATTATTTTCGATCCATTGGACGGTTCTTCCAATATTGATGTCAACGTCAATATCGGGACGATCTTTTCCATCTTCAAGCGCAAGAGCGACTCGGGTGGACCGCTCATGTCGAGCGATGTCCTGCAAAAGGGAAGCGAGCAGGTGGCTGCGGGGTATATCCTGTACGGCTCATCGACCATGCTCGTATTCACCTGCGGCGACGGCGTGCACGGTTTTACGCTCGACCCCAGCGTGGGCGAGTTTCTGCTCTCTCATCCTAATATCCGTATCCCGGAGCAGGGTAAGATATACTCGGTGAACGAGGGGTACGAGCGGTATTGGGACCGTGAGACGAAACAGGTCCTGGCATATTTCAAGTCGCCCAAGAATGCTCTGCGCAAACCGTACAGCGGTCGGTACATCGGTTCGCTCGTGGCGGATTTTCATCGGAACCTGCTGTACGGTGGTATCTTCCTGTACCCGGCGGACCTGCGGGACCCCAAGAAGCCGACGGGTAAACTTCGCCTGACTTGCGAGTGCAACCCGATGGCCTTTATCGTCGAGCAAGCCGGTGGTTTGGCCACCGACGGTATGCAGCGTATTCTGGAGATTGAGCCGGATCACCTGCACCAGCGTGTGCCTTTTTATTGCGGTTCGCTCAATGATGTGAAGATGGTTCAGGACATCTTCGAAGAATCGCGGGGAAGCAAGCAAAGATAATGCGCATTCTCGGCATCGAGACTTCCTGCGACGAAACGGCCGTTGCCCTCGTGGAGGACGGGCGTCTTGTCGGTGAACGCCTCGCCACCCAGATAGATGTTCATGCCCTGTTCGGCGGAGTTGTGCCCGAGATCGCTTCTCGGGAACATCTTCGTGTGTTGCCTCGGTTGTATCGCAGCCTTTTGGACGATACCGAGCTGGCGCCGGAGGATCTGGACGGAGTCGCGGTGGCGCGGGGGCCGGGGTTGCTCGGCAGCCTGTTGGTGGGAGTCAGTTTTGCCAAGGGGCTCAGCCTCTCGACCGGGGCTTTTCTGCTGGGCGTGAATCATCTGTGGGCCCATCTGCTTGCACCTGGGCTTGCAGGGGAACTGCAATTCCCTGCGTTGGGGCTGCTGGTGTCCGGTGGGCATACCCATACATACCGCATAGAGTCTCCGGTGGAGTTCTTGTTGTTGGGGCGGACACTGGATGACGCCGCGGGCGAGGCCTTTGACAAAGTCGCCAAGGTGCTTAATTTCCCTTATCCTGGTGGGCGGTTCATAGATGAGCTGGCCCAGGAGGCGGAACCGGACAAAAAACTTTTCCCACGGGCCTTCATTGATAATCCCAGCCTGGATTTCAGTTTCAGCGGACTCAAGACGGCCGTGGCCACCTATGTTGCCGCGCATCCTGATTTGGTGTTCGATTCCATGGCCGATGCCGCTGCGGTGGCTGCTTTGTCCGGGGAACGGCGGGAGCGTCTTGCCGTGGTCTGTTCTTCCTTCAACTGGTCGGTGGCCGATACCCTGCGTATCAAGGTGGAGCGTGCTCTCAAGCAGGCGGGAGAGGTGAAGAGCCTTATCGTAGCCGGTGGAGTTGCCGCCAATTCGCTTATACGCAAGACCATGGCCCGTCTGGCTGAAAAAAACGGCATTGTGTTGAATCTGCCGGCTCTGTCGCTGTGCACTGATAACGGGGCAATGATAGCCCATGCAGGCTGGCTAATGGCGGAGGCAGGCCTTTGCCATGGCCTGGATCTGGAGGCTGTTCCCAGAGGCAGAGTTGTCCCTCGGGATTGGAAACCGCGTGTTTGAAGTGATATTTTCCCGACCGCTCCTTGACACTACGGTAGGGGCAAACTATTTTAAGAAAATTGGTTGAACATTTCGCCGGATGCCCCTTGAAAGGCTTGCGGTTCATCTTTTCATAGCAAAACGGCTGCCCGGCCGGGAAACAAAGGAGTATAAAATGGCTAACCAGATTACTGACGGCAATTTCGAGCAGGAAGTTTTGCAGAGCGACGTTCCGGTCCTCATCGACTTCTGGGCTCCTTGGTGCGGACCCTGCCGTGCAATGGGACCTGTCATCGACGAACTGGCCGAGGAATACGACGGACAGGTTAAAATCGTCAAAATGAACGTGGATGAAAATTCCGCAACCCCTGGCAAATATGGCATTCGTGCCATTCCGACCCTGATCCTTTTCAAGGGCGGCGAGGTTGTTGATCAGTCCACCGGTGCGGTTTCCAAGAGCAGCATCAAGGATATGATTTCCAAGAAGGCTCTGTAATAGATGAAATTGTATGACGCCGTAGTCATAGGGGGCGGCCCGGCAGGAATGACGGCTGCCCTCTATCTTTTGCGCGCCGGGGTGAAAACCGCAATGATCGAGAAACTGTCCCCCGGCGGGCAGATTCTCATGACCTCGGAGATCGAGAACTATCCGGGGTTTCCCAAAGGCCTCCAGGGGTGGGAACTGGCAGACAAGTTTGCCGCCCATCTGGAGGAGTATCCCTTGGAGCGCATCAACGACGAGGTTCGTTCCATTGAATCCAATGCCGATGGTCATTTGATCAAGGTTGGGGATGAGGACGTGCTGGCCAAGGTCGTGATTTTGGCCTCCGGCTGCCGCTACCGCAAGTTGAATATCCCTGGCGAAGAGCGGTTGCTCGGCCGGGGGGTTTCGTATTGTGCTCTCTGCGACGGGAATTTTTTCCGTGGCAGGGAGGTCGCCGTTGTGGGCGGTGGAAACTCCGCGTTGGAAGAGGCGCTTTATCTTTCTCGCATCTGCAGCAAGGTGCATCTTATTCATCGTCGTTCGGAGTTCAGGGGGCAACTGGTTTACCAGAAGAAATGTCTCAAGAACGAGAACATCGAAATAATCCGCAACACGGTCGTTGATGAAATCGTGGGCGAGACCGATGTCGAGTCCGTGACTTTGTGCAATGTGGATTCCGGCGAGATGTCGACAATGAATATCGATGCGGTTTTCATTTTCGTCGGGTTCGAACCCATCATCGATTTCGTACCGGATGCGGTGGAAAAGGACCGTAACGGGATTATCACGGACGTTGAGATGTGTACCAATATTCCCGGTCTTTTTGCCGCAGGGGACATTCGTTCCAAACAATGCCGTCAGGTTGCTTCGGCTGTGGGGGACGGTGCCACCGCTGCCAATTCCGCTTTCACCTATCTGGAGCAGCAGGGTTAGGGGTAGGCATGCGTTCATTAAGAGTTACGGTTTTTTCGCTGCTTCTTTTTCTCCTCCTGCTCAATTCCGGTTGCATGTGGATCGACAACTATTTTCTGCCTCCGGCGGAAGATACCGCTCAGGAACTCTACGAGGCGGGAACCGATGCCATGAATGCGAAGGAGTACGGAGACGCCCAGGATTATTTCAATAAGATCAAGGACAGATTCCCTTTCAGTCCCTATGCCTTGAAGGCCGAGCTTGCCGTTGGCGATGCATACTATCTGGATAAGAAGTATAGCCTTGCCCGGGAGTCCTACAAGGAATTCGAGGCGCTCCACCCGAGCAACGAGAATATTCCCTACGTCATTTTCCAGATCGGTAATGCCAACTACAACCTGTTCAAGTCCATTGATCGCCGCCAGGAGAACATCAAGGAAGGGCTGGAGTATTTTTACCGGCTTAGGGAAACGTATCCGGATACCAAGTATGCCGAGGCGGCCCAGGAACTTATCGTCAAGTCCAGAAGGATTCTGGCTGAGCATGAAGTCTACATGGCCGACTTTTTCTGGCGCACGGATCAGTTTGGACCTGCATGGCACCGGTATCAGTATGTCGTAGAGAACTTTTCCGACATTCCCGACCTGCGCGACTATGCTCGGCGGCGTGCCGAGTACTCCTACTTTGAGTACCAGAAAACCCTTTCCGAGGATGAGCGGATGCGCATCGAGGGAAGCTGGAAGCTCTGGCTCAAGAAATGGCTGTAAAGCAATTGGCGGCCGAATAGCGGTCACCGGTCTTCCTTATGGAACATACACCATTTTCTTTTCCGCAATGGATTAATTCGCTCGTCCCTGACGACGCGTTTTTTTCCCGTGCGTATCAGACGCTTTCCGATGGGGAGCGTGCCGGGATAAAGACTGCCATCGCCCGTCTTTACGACTGCTATGGTCCGCGCAAGGATCTTTGTGGCGAAGACGTGCGGCATTGGACCGGCGGGTTTGCCACCCGTTCCCGGTACGAATCCGTGTCGTTCGCAGTGGTGTTGTTCGACGACAGCCTACTGTCTCCGGCAAGGATCCTTGCTGCTCTGGTTCCTGCTACGGCCATGGGGATAGAGCAGGTGCTGGCCGTTCGCGTCGGGAACGATAAACCGTGGCCGGAATCGATTTTGACAGGCTTGGAGCTTGCCGGACAGGAATTGGTGGTTTCCATGGACTCCACGCAGGTCCGGCATCTTCTGGCGGATTTGCGGGAGTCGGACAGGACCGGGGCGGTCCTGTTACTTGGTCCCGAAGCCACCTCGGCAGGAGCCGGGGAACAGTATGCCGCCAAGCGGATGGCCTTCTGGCGGCCCCGTTTCAGCCGTATGGCTTCCGTCTGGATGGAGGAGGAGTCCCCCATCGATCTTGATGCCCTCGCCTTCATGCATCCCGATATTGCCTTCTCCGTCTTCGGAATGCAGGGCCAGTTGCCTGCCGAAAATTTTGCGTACGTGCAGGGTGGGTTTGACGTATTTCTCAAGACCGCAAGCGATGTGGCCTATCTGCCGAAAGAACGGATGTCATCAGCGGCGGGGCATTTCAAGCTGATGTTTGGTCCCGGCATGGAAGGCTGTTGGATATGGCCCGATCTGCATTCATCTTTTTTCCAATCATACGGTACCGCGTGGACTCTCGGAGATTGATATGGCCAAGACCAATGCTCCTTCGGCAAAGGGTCTTGCGACCCTGCGCAACATCGGAATCATCGCACACATCGACGCCGGTAAGACCACACTGACCGAGCGAGTCCTTTACTACTCCAAAAAAATCCACCGGATCGGCGAAGTGCACGAAGGCACGGCCACCATGGATTATATGCCGGAGGAACAGGAGCGGGGCATTACCATTACCTCCGCCGTCACCTCCTGCCTGTGGGAACCGTGCATCATCAACATCATTGATACGCCGGGCCATGTCGATTTCACCATTGAGGTGGAGCGTTCTCTGCGTGTGCTGGACGGAGCCGTAGGTGTTTTCTGTGGCGTCAGCGGTGTGGAGCCTCAGTCCGAAACGGTGTGGCGGCAAAGCGAGGCCTACCACGTCCCCAAGCTCGCCTTTGTCAACAAGATGGATCGGTTGGGTGCAGATTTTGAAGCGGTTGTTGAGTCCATCCGCACCAGGCTTGGGGCCAATGCCGTGCCGGTTCAGTACCCGGACGGTGAGGGCGCTGACTTCCGAGGTGTCTTTGATCTGGTCGCCATGCGTCGGCTGGTTTTCGACCAATCCTCCAATGGCGAGCAGTATGACTCGCTGGAGGTGACCGAAGAAGAGGCCGACCGCCTCGCTCCCTGGCGGGAAAAACTCATCGAAACCGTCGCCGAGGCAGATGAGGAGATTCTTGATCTCTACCTGGGTGGCGAAGAGGTCCCGGCTGAGCGAGTTATCGCGGCGATGCGCAAGTTGACCCTGGATCGTACTGTGGTTCCTGTCCTCGTGGGTTCCGCCCTCAAGAATATCGGTGTGCAGCCGGTCATGGATGCTGTCTGCCGTTATCTGCCGAGTCCGCTGGAAGTCCCTCAGGCCGTTGGCGTTGTGCCTGAAACAAAAGAGAAAATTTCCTTCGGGGTTTCCCACAAGGAGCCCCTTTCCGCCCTGGTCTTCAAGGTTTTAATGGATGAAGGCCGCAAGTTGGCGATGATGCGTATTTATTCCGGCCGCCTGGAGGCTGGGGAGTCGGTCTACAACGTCACGCAGGACAAGGACGAGCGGGTCGCCCGACTTTTCCGCCTGCACGCAGGACGGCGGGAACGGCTCGATGCCGCGTTTGCAGGTGACATTGTCGCTGCTGCGGGACTGAAATTCGCCCGTACCGGCGACACGCTATGCTTGCGTAGCAATCCGATTCTCCTGGAACAGATTGCGGATTACAAGCCCGTTATCTCCCTGGCTATCGAACCCCGCAACTCTGAAGAGTCGGACAAGTTGGACGAGGCGCTGGAAAAGTACCTGATGGAAGATCCGACTCTCGACCTGGAGCATGACGAGGATACGGGGCAGATCATTCTTTCCGGAATGGGAGAGCTGCATCTTGAGGTCATCCTTGAGCGGTTGGGACGTGAGTACAAGCTCACACCGCGTACCGGCAAGCCGCAGGTTGTGTATCAGGAGACGGTCATGGCCAAAGGGAAAGGCGAGGCCGTTTTCGATAGGGAACTGGGCGAGGAAAAGCATTTTGGTTCGGTTGCGCTTTCCGTGGAGCCTCGGGATCGTGGCAAGGGGCGCGACATTGTTTTCGAGGTGGACCCGGAGGAGTGGCCCGCTCCATGGCTTCAGGCCGTGGAGGAGGGCATCTCGGACGGTCTGCAGAGCGGTGTGGTCCGAGGATACCCCGTCCAGGATATTCGGGTTCGCGTAACGTCACTGGCGAGACGGGAAGACTCCTCGGCCGTGGGATATCGGATGGCTTCTGCCATGGCCCTCAAACAGGGACTGGATGCCGCCGATTCAAAGCTGATGGAGCCCATCATGTGGATCGAGATTTCCGTGCCTGAGGATTTTACGGGCGAAGTTATTGGTCTGCTCGGAGCCAAGGGCGCCAAGGTCGAGAATCTGATCGACCGTGCTGGGCTGAAGGTAATTCAGGGGCTTGCGCCGTTAAGCAGTCTTTTCGGTTTTTCCACCAATCTGCGTTCGTCAACTCAGGGGCGCGCCGGTTTTGTTATGAAGTTCTCCCGTTTTGACGTGTTGGGGTAGTCTTGTCGGATTCGAAGCAAAAGAGGCCGATTCGGAACGCCACCGGAGGAAAGCCGGGCTGGTGGGTTCAAAGCAAACGCTGGACTCGCTACTGGTATCTGCGGCTCATGCGCCAGAACTCTTCGCCGCAAAACCTGGCGGCGGCCATGGCGCTTGGGATGTTTATAGGCGCTTTGCCCATCATTCCGTTTCAATCTATCGTGGTCCTTGCATTGGCTTTTGTCTTTCGGGTCAACAAGCTGGCTGCATGGCTGGCGACTTGCTATTCGAACGCAGCCACTATGGTCCCGTTTTATTATTTCCTCTACATTGTGGGCAGTGCCTTCACACCGTTCCATGTCGCCTTTGACCCAAACCAGCTTGAGATGAAACAGCTCCTCTCGGCAGGATGGCAGGTCTTTGCCGTCATGTTTTCCGGGAGCCTGATCTTTGGCATTCCGGCCACGATCATCACTTACTTCGGTTCACTTTATCTTATACGTCTGTATCGCCGCCGCCGCGCTCTTCGCCAAATGCGTAAGCGGATAGGCGAGTAATTGTATTGGGGCCGCCCGCCGTATCGGGCGCATCTTCCTCTCCTTTATTTTGATATCATTGCCTTTTCGGATATTCCGGCGTAAGTAAAATGTACCGCCTCAAGCAACGTGGCGTTTTTATTACGATATTCTTTTGATTACCGGAGTCCTGAATATGGGTGATCGGGTAGTGATTGCAACGGTTCTATCGGGATTGGCCACCTGTGTCTTTTTTGCCGCAAGTATGTTTGTGGGCGGGTGGCTGGCCTTTTGCCTGGCGCTGGCGGGGTCGCTGGTTTGCTCGGCTGTGGCTGTTGTGGTCCATCTCCGGCAGTCGCGTCTGACAGGTGCTCTGCTTGAGAAAATGGCGAAGGGAAACAGCCCGGTGACTTTTGATGTGTCGGGAGCATCTGGTGCGATGGATGGCGGGCTGAAGGCCGTGTTTTCCGCATTGGAGATTTCGCGGGCCAATGAGAAGATCGCGGCAGCCGTGTTTCGTGGCGTTGCCCAGCCTGTGATGTGTTGCTCCTCCGACGGTATCGTGCAGGCAGCGAGTCGCGGACTGACTGACCTGATCGGCAAAGGGGAAGGCAAGGTTGTAGGCCGCAAGGCGGGCCAAGCTTTTTTTGACACGGATGCTTCCCTGATTGCCCCGACCGCCTTTAAAGGGGAAGTTGCGGAGGAGACGCGGGAGTTGACTCTCTGGGATGGAAGAAAGCTAACGGTCGGAATGTTCTGCACGCCTGTCCGGACGGAGGGGAAGGATGTTGCCGCTGTCGTCGTTTCTTTCTCGGATTTGACGGAGCGCATGAAGAGTCAGCGCGAGGTCGAGGAGCAGAGGGAACGACTTACACAGGCAGGGGGGCGGATCAGCCAGTTGGCGGAGCATGTGGCCTCGGCCACGGAATTGCTCTCCGCTTCTGCCGATGACCAGGCTCAGGGAGCGCAGAAGCAGCGGGAGCAGACGACAGCCGTGGCCACGGCCATGGAGCAGATGACCGGTACCGTCCTTGAGGTGGCTCGGAATGCCTCGGCAACCAGCGAGGCTGCGGCAAAGGCGCAGCAGTCGGCCGGGGAAGGTGCTTCCATGGTTTCAAAGGCTGTTTCCGCTATCAATGAAGTTTCCCAATCGGCTGCCACCCTTGGCCGAGAAGTCGAGGAGTTGGACGCCAGGGCCGAAGAGATCGGCCGCATCATAAACGTCATCAACGACATTGCCGACCAGACAAACCTGCTGGCACTCAATGCCGCCATAGAAGCGGCGCGGGCGGGAGAAGCCGGCCGGGGATTCGCCGTGGTGGCGGACGAGGTGCGCAAGCTGGCGGAAAAGACCGTCGCTGCGACCAAGGAAGTGGAGCAGGCGGTCGGGACCATCCAGGACCGTTCCGGTCATGCCATGAACTCCATGCGTAAGACCGAAGAGCGGGTGGATGAAAGCACCTCCCTCTCCAACCAGGCCGGGGAGGCGTTACAGCTCATCATGCAGGAGATCGGTGACATGGTGCGGCGGGTGGAACAGATTGCAACCGCTGCGGAGGAGCAATCCGCTTCTGCCGAGGAAATCAAGCACAGTATCGGGGATATTGCAGATATTGCGGGAGACGCGGATGAGGCGGCCGGTCAGGCTGCCGGTGCTACGCGAGACCTTGCGCATCTTGCCCAGGAATTGTTGGATCTCTCGCGGGGCGTGCAAGGAGGAAGGGACGGCGGCATGAAGCTTCGGGCCTCCGGTGGCGAAATGAAGGGAATTTTGCCAAAGCTGACTCAGAGCTTTGTCCGTGAGCGCTACGGAGATGACACCTATGAAGGTGTGCAGGAAGAAATGGGCCATCCCGTGTTTTTGCCGGGCGAGAGCTATCCCGACCAGGTCATTACCCAGATAGCTGAATTGGCTTCAGCTATGGCCGGAGTCTCGGTGCGGGAGTTCTTCTTGCAGTTGGGACGATATTCTGTTGTGAAGTTTCATGAGATGTATCCGAATTATTTTAAGGATGAATCGCTTAAATCTTTCTATTTGCGTATGAATGATGTGCATACCAAGCTTACCAAGGCAAACCCCGGGATTAAGCCGCCCAGTTTTACCTACGAAGATAAAGGGAAGGAGTTGTTCATGAATTACCGATCCTCTCGTGGCCTTTTTGATTACTTCGAAGGCATTCTGATTGGTGCGGCCGAGTTCAAGGGCGAGCGCGTAAAGGTCAAGATCAAGCCATTCGACGAAGCCACGGCCAGGGCCGAGATCGTATTTCTTGGTAAAGAATGAGCAATCGACTGCATTTATAATGGGCTGACTTGGTGTTTTTTTGCGATACTGCCTCATGTGAGGGATGTACAGTACAGGTTTCCATGCGAATTCATGCGGACCACTATGACGAGTTGTAGGAGCGATACGGATGTCCGATGATCTCAACCGGCAAATATTCAAGGAAGAGGCCTACGATCTTCTGAGTGAACTTGAAGGCGCACTGCTCGAGCTCGAACAGTCGCCGGATGATATGGATCTGGTAAACCAGGTCTTCCGTGCGTTGCACACTATCAAGGGCTCAGGGGCTATGTTCGGCTTTGAGGATATTGCCGAATTTACCCACGAGGTCGAATCGACCTTTGATATGGTGCGGAACGGGGATCTTCCCGTTACTCCGCAGTTGTGCAGCTTGGCACTCAAATCCCGTGATTATATCAAAAAAATGCTCGATTCGTCGGAACAGTCCGATGTGGTCGATCCGGAGATGATGCAGGAGATCCTGTCCGGCCTGCGCAGCATTGCAGGCGGGACGGAAGACTCTGAGGAAGGGGCCGTGGAAGAGGAGGCCTCCGGCGATGCGCTTGCCGATGACGCCACCGCATCAGGTGATGAAAGGGAACCGGAGCAGGGGGCGGAAGCGGAAAGCGGTGAACCCGAAGCTGTTGCGCCCGATGAAACGCATACCTACCAGATTGTTTTGTCTTCCAGGGAAGCGCCGAGCATAGACTCCGCAGTCCTCGACGGCCTGCTGAAGGAACTTTCCAAGTTGGGAGAACTCGAGGTTCATCCGCCTGAGGATTCCAAGGGGGAGGAGCACGTCTCCTGGTGCATACGACTGGTTGCGCCTGTTGAAAAGGATTCCGTCCATGACGTCTTTTTCTTTACCGATGCAGATATAGACGTGAAAGTCGCTGAGGTGGGCGTTGATCCTGAACTTTGCTCAGTCCCCGCAGTCGCTGCGTCCGCTGAACCAGAAACGAAGCCTGAAAAGCCGAGTGAGGCATCTGTCAGCGAAACTCATACAAAGTCTCCCGAGGAAATCTGCGAGGAGATGGGGTGTGAGAATGAACCTCCCCGGCTGGGTGAAATTCTCGTCAAGACCGGTGACGTGTCCGAGGAAGATGTGAAAGAGGCGCTGAAAAAGCAGCGTTCGCTGGGACAGATTCTGAAGGAGGAAGGCAAAGTTACTCCCGAAAAAGTCGAATCAGCAGCCAAGGCGCAGGCCCAGTCAAGGGAAAGGGACGCCAGCCGGAAGAAGCAGGAAGCTCTTTCAAGTATCCGTGTGGCTGCGGACAAGCTTGATTATCTTGTGGATCTCGTAGGCGAGTTGGTTATCGTTCAGGCGCAGATCACCCAGGTAGTAAGCGAGCGGGCCGATCCCGTCATGATTGCTTTGGCAGAGGAGCTGGAACGCCTCAGTGATGAACTGCGGGACTCCACGCTTGGTATTCGAATGCTGCCGATCGGGACCTCCTTCAGCAAGTTCAAACGATTGGTACGGGACCTTTCCGCCGAGTTGGGTAAGGAGATCAATCTCACCACCAGCGGTGAAGATACCGAACTGGACAAGACCGTCATCGAGCGGTTGGGGGATCCTCTCGTACATCTGCTGCGCAACAGCCTGGACCATGGGATCGAACCCCCGGAAGAGAGGGTTGCAGCGGGCAAGCAGCCTCAGGGGCTGATTATGCTTTCGGCCGAACATTCCGGCGGTGAGGTGCTTATTCGCATTACGGACGATGGACGGGGCATGTCTCCGGAAGCCATTCGGGAAAAGGCCGTTGAGCGCGGTATGATCACTCGCGATACCGAAATGACCGAAAAGGAGCTGCTCAAGCTTATTTTCGAGCCTGGATTCTCGACGGCGAAAAAGGTGACCAACGTTTCAGGCCGTGGTGTGGGCATGGACGTGGTCAAGCGGGCTATCGATTCCCTGCGCGGCAGTATTGATATCGACAGCAAGCCCGGCAAGGGAACGACGTTGACCATTCGTCTCCCGCTCACCCTGGCCATTATCGACGGCCTTCAGGTGCAGGTGGAAGACGGATACTATGTCATTCCCCTTTCATTGGTTGAAGAGTGCGTGGAGCTTTCCCGCAAGGATGTGGAGGAGGATTCGGATCAACGCATCCTGCATCTCAGAGGCGAGATCGTTCCCTATGTCCATTTGCGGGAATGGTTTGGCATCGAAGGGGAGAATCCGCCCATTGAGCAGATAGTCATTACCGGCGTAGAGGGTAGCCGGATAGGAATCGTTGTGGATACAGTCATAGGTGAACACCAGACGGTCATCAAGAGCCTGGGCCGAGTGTACAAGGACGTGGAAGGGCTTTCCGGCGCAACCATCAAGGGCGATGGGTCCATTGCTCTGATTCTGGATATTCCGAGCCTTGTCCGCCGCATTATTGCGGAATCGAGATAGTCACTCAATTTACTTAGGAAAAGTACATGGCAAAGAACATTCGAGTTCTCATCGTTGATGATTCGGCGGTGGTGCGTCAGACGCTTGAAAGTATTCTCTCCGCAGCTCCCGGCATTGAAGTTATGGGAACGGCCTCGGACCCATACGTGGCTGCGGAGCGGTTGAAGGTCGAGGTGCCGGACGTCATTACGCTGGACCTTGAGATGCCTCGAATGGACGGTTTGACCTTTTTGCAGAAGCTAATGAAGCAGCATCCGATTCCGGTCGTCATCTGCTCGTCGGTTGCGGAAAAGGGCACGGCCAACGCGCTGAAGGCTTTGGAATACGGCGCGGTGGAAATCATCACCAAGCCGAAGGTGGGAACCAAGCAGTTTCTGGAAGAGTCCAGCATACGGCTGGCCGACAAGATTCGTGCGGCGGCCATGGTGCAAACAAAGGCCATCAAGGCGACGCCCATCAAGGTCCGGCCAAAGCTGGACGCGGATGCCGTAATCCCCATGGGGCGTCCCCAGGCATTGACCACCACCGAGAAGGTTTGTCTGGTGGGCGCTTCCACCGGAGGAACCGAGGCTTTGAGGGTCTTTTTGGAGCAATTGCCGGTCGGTTGTCCGCCCGTGGCCATTGTGCAGCACATGCCTGAGCATTTTACCGCAGCTTTTGCCAACCGGCTCAACGGTATCTGCCAGATTACCGTCAAGGAAGCCAAGGACGGCGACGCCATGTTGCGCGGTCAGGCGCTCATTGCTCCCGGAGACAAGCACATGCTCCTCAAGCGGAGCGGTGCGAGATATTTTGTGGAAGTGAAGGAAGGACCGTTGGTATCACGCCATCGTCCTTCGGTTGACGTGCTTTTCCGCTCCGGTGCCCGCTATGGTGGCAGCAATGTAGTGGCTGCCATCATGACCGGCATGGGAGATGACGGAGCAAAGGGCATGAAGGAACTATTTGAAGCCGGGGCCTACACCATTGCCCAGGACGAGGCGAGTTGTGTTGTTTTCGGTATGCCGCAGGAAGCCATTAAGGCGGGCGGCGTGCACAAGGTCATGTCGTTGACCCAGATTGCCGGAGAAATCCTCCGGACCTGCAAGTAAATCAGGCTACTTTCCATTGTGCCGGTAGGCGATTACGTCCACCGGCTCCCTGGTAACCATGCCCTCCTGTATCATGGTGTCGATCACCTCGAGCAGGGGGGCAAGCTGTTCCGGGTGATCGATGATTTCGACAACCACGGGCAGGTCTTCGGACAGGCGCAGGATACGGCTGGTGCGGATCAGGCTGTTTGCGCCGAACCCGCTGAGTCCGCGAAACACGGTGGCACCCGCAAGTCCCATTTCCCTTGCTTTTTCCACAATGGCATCTGCCATGGGGCGGCCTTCGAATTTGTCGTCCTCGCCGGTGTATATTCTGATTCGTTCCGCTTTTTCCAAGAGTTTCATGATATCTCCAGAAAATTAAGTTGCGTGCTGGCGGGGATTAGATCAACCTGCCCAGAGCGATGCCGCACAGGACAAGTGTCAGTCCGGCAAGACTTTGCCCCACAACGTTGGCCAGTGCCATTGCGATCTGGCTGAATTTGACCAGCTGGGCGGTCTCGAACATGTAGGTGGAGAAGGTGGTGAAGGCTCCCATGAATCCGGTGAGGACCATCAGGCGAATACCGCTTCCCGGCAGGAGCCGGCTCTCGAAAAAACCCCAGACTGTGCCGAAGAAGAGGCAGCCGAGCAGGTTGACGGCAAAAGTCCCGAATGGAAAGTTTGTTCCGGCGAGACGCTGTACAACTCCGGAAAGCCAGTAACGCGACATGGTGCCTGCCGCTCCGCCAAGGGAAAGATAGATACATTTTGTGAACATTTCGTTTTACCTGAGCCCCGTCATAGCAGGGCAAGGAGTGATTGCCAATGACTCTCGAATGTGAAGTGAAATTTTTGGATGTGGATCTTGATGTACTCCGAAACCGTCTGGTTGAAAAGGGTGCCACGGGCGCACCGGCCCTGTTTGAAACGAATGTGGTTTTCGATCGCTCCGACCGCTCGCTGAAAAAGGCCGGTGTGCTGCTGCGTCTGCGCAATTACGGCGGGAAGGCCCTGCTTACGGTGAAGCGCCCGCCGGAGCACGAACCCGTCTCCTCGCTCAAGGTGTTTGATGAGATCGAGTCCGGTGTCGACGATTTTGAGGCGGTTCGCCAAGCCTTGCTCGTGGCGGGGCTGCGGGAGGCTTTCTCCTATGAAAAGGTCCGGGAATGTTGGAAATTCATGGACTGTACCGTCTGTCTCGATAGGTTGCCTTTTGGCGATTTCGTGGAGGTGGAGGGAAACAAGCGCCCAGTGTTTCGGTGTGCCGAGGCCTTGGGACTTGATGAATTTCCCAGTTCTAATAAGACATACCACGCCCTGAACCTGGAGCACCGGCGCAGCAAGGACCTGTATCCCGAAGAAGGCTTTGTATTTTCTCCCGAGCAGAAAGAAGCGATTTTTGCCGAAATTGGAGAAGATTGACATTCCAGACTCGACAGGCCTGCAAAAGGAATTTATATTGTGTGTTAAGGAAAATCAGAGGAGCGTTGGAGAGAAATATCTATGGGTAATCCTTTGACCGGGGATCGGTCGGATTCGGAGCTGCTGGACCAGCATGAGGTCAAGGAGCCGAAAAAGTACAAGGTCCTTCTGCATAATGACGATTACACGACCATGGATTTCGTCGTGGAGGTCCTGATTCGCATCTTTCGTAAGAACGAGGCGCAGGCCACGGCGATCATGCTGTCTGTGCACAACCAGGGCTACGGCGTGTGCGGGGTATACACGGCGGAAGTTGCCGAAACCAAGGTGGACCTGGTGCATAAGCTGGCAAAGAGTGCGGGATACCCCCTCAAGTGCAGCATGGAAGGTGAATAGCAGATGACGATGCTCAGCAAGGAATTGGAAAGCGCGTTGACCTCCGCGGTCAACGAGGTGAAGCGGCGGAACCACGAGTTCCTCACGCTGGAGCACCTCCTGTATGCAATAACCGGCGAAGAGCAGGGCGAGGAAATCCTTGAAGCCTGCGGGGCCGAATTGGAACGGTTGCGCGATCAGCTTGGCCGTTTCTTTGTCGAAAATATGGAAGCCCTGCCGGACGGCACCGAGACCGAGGTCATTCAGACCCTGGGTGTCCGGCGTGTCTTGCAGCGTGCCGTATGGCAGAAAAAGGCCGCGGGCAAGGAAACCGTGGAGGTCGGCGATGTGCTGGCCGCGATGTTCGATGAGGAAGATTCCTATGCGGTCTACTTCCTGCGGACCCACGATGTTTCCCGGCTGGACGTGCTGGAATTCATTTCTCACGGCATGTCCGCTCGTGAGGACTGGGGAGATGCCGGTGATGAACCGTCCCGTCCTTCCCCTCTGGATGACCGTCCTGGCGGCAAGAAGAGTCCATTGGAGGAGTTCGCGGTCAATCTGACCGAGCGGGCAGCCCAGGGATTCATCGACCCGCTTATCGGCCGTGAGGCGGAGTTGGACCGGACCGTTCAGGTGCTGGCGCGTCGGCGCAAGAATAATCCCATTTTTGTTGGCGATCCCGGCGTTGGCAAGACTGCAATGGCCGAAGGTCTGGCCCTGCGTGTGGTCCAGGGCGACGTGCCCAAGGAATTCATCAACGCGGAAATATACGGCCTCGACATGGGCTCGCTGCTGGCGGGAACCAAGTATCGAGGTGATTTTGAAGCCCGGCTCAAGGGAGTGCTTTCCGATCTGAAGAAGAACAAGGAAGCCATTCTCTTCGTGGACGAGATTCATACCATCGTCGGTGCGGGATCGGTGAGCGGCGGCTCCATGGATGCCTCCAACATCCTCAAGCCCATGCTGCAATCGGGTGAAATCCGGTGCATCGGTTCCACTACCTACGAGGAATACAAGAACCATTTCGAAAAGGACCGCGCCTTGTCGCGTCGGTTCCAGAAGATCGAGATCAGCGAACCTTCGGTTGAGGAGACCGTGGCCATCCTCAAGGGGCTGAAGCCCCACTATGAAGAGTTCCATGGCGTCAACTACACCCACTATGCGCTCAAGGCCGCAGCCGAGCTTTCCGCGCGGCATATCACCGATCGTTTCCTGCCGGACAAGGCCATCGACGTGATGGACGAGGCCGGAGCGTTGTATAAGCTCTCGGCCCGTTCCCGAAAGGGCGACCGTATCAATGTCCAGGACATCGAGAAGGTCGTGGCCCGCATGGCCCGTATCCCGGCCCGGCGTCTGACCATGTCGGATCGCGCTCGTTTACAGAGTCTGGAAGAGGATCTGGCCGGCGTGGTCTTTGGGCAGGACGAGGCCGTGAAGGCCCTTTCGAAGTCCATCAAGCGTTCCCGGGCGGGGATGCGGCAGACCGGTCGTCCGGTGGGCAGCTTCCTGCTTACGGGCCCGACTGGCGTGGGCAAGACGGAACTGGCCCGGCAGCTGGCGGATACACTCGGTATCGGTTTTCTGCGGTTCGACATGAGCGAATACATGGAAAAGCATGCCGTGGCTCGACTCATTGGAGCGCCTCCGGGCTATGTGGGGTTCGACCAGGGCGGCCTGCTCACCGAAGGCGTGCGCAAGAAGCCGCACTGCGTTGTCCTTTTCGATGAAATCGAGAAGGCGCATCCCGACGTGTTCAACATCCTGCTCCAGGTCATGGACTACGCCACGCTGACCGACAACAATGGCCGCAAGGCGGATTTCCGTCACGTTATTCTGCTGATGACCTCCAATGCCGGAGCGCGGGAGATGGCCAAGGGTGCCATCGGCTTCAAGCGCGACGAGCAGGCGGACCGCAAGGACGATGCTCTCAAGGCGCTGGAAAAGCTGTTCAGTCCGGAATTCCGGAACCGGCTTGATGCCGTGGTTACGTTCAAGGCGCTTGGGCAGCCGGTCATGGAAAAGATTGTCGGCAAGTTCATCAAGGAACTCAACGACCAGCTGGAAGACCGCCGTGTCGTTGTTAAGCTCACGGACGCGGCACGGGCCCGACTGGCCGAGATGGGCTATGATCCGGCCATGGGTGCCCGTCCCATGGGGCGTGTCATTCAGACAGAAATCAAGGATCTGATCGCGGACGAGCTGCTTTTTGGCCGTTTGACCAAGGGCGGTGTCGTCACTGTGGATCTGGCCAGGAAGTCGAAGAAAAGCGGCAAGAAGGGTGGCGAAGATGCCCCGGCCGAATTCGAGTTCTCCTTTGACGATGCCGGGTTCCGGCAATGAGCGAAAAATAAGGATTAATAAGGGGCGGCATGGGCCGCCTCTTTTGTTTGAGGTTTGGCATGACCATCTATCGGCTTTTTGAGGAACCGGTTTTCCCGGACCCGGAAGATGCTGACCCCGACGGGTTGCTGGCTGTTGGCGGCGATCTCAGCCCGCAACGGTTGCTCTCGGCCTATGCCAACGGTATTTTCCCCTGGTATGCGGAGGACTCTCCCATCCTCTGGTGGTCCACCAATCCCCGCCTGATTTTGCTGCCGCAGGAATTTCACCTGCCGCGCAGCCTCCGCCGTGTGCTTAATAAGGGCGTATTCACCTTTACCATGGATCAGGCCTTTTCCCAGGTTATCCGGGCCTGTGCCGAATCGACGAGACCCGGACAGGACGGGACATGGCTGGTGGAGGAGATGGTGGAAGCCTACACGTTGTTGCATCGCCTCGGATATGTGCACAGCGTGGAAGCGTGGCGGGACGGCGAGTTGGCTGGCGGCCTTTATGGCGTCTCCCTTGGAGCGGCCTTTTTCGGCGAGTCCATGTTTTTTCGGGAGCCGGATGCGTCCAAGGCGGCTTTTGCCCGACTGGTCAGGCAACTGGCGGCGTGGGGCTTCACGCTCATCGACTGTCAGCAGACAACGGATCATCTGCTTCGGTTCGGCGCGCATGAGGTCGTGCGCTTCCGATTTTTGGCCGCGCTGCGTGATGCCATGGAAGCCCCTACTCGCGAGGGGCCGTGGCGCTTTGATACCCCTTGAGGGAGCGGGGTTATTCCTCGTCCACCAGGGGAGGATGGCGGCTCAGGTCATATAGGCCCTTAAGCGGAATTTCCAACGGATAGCTGGGGATTCTGGTAAACTCGATGAAGCCGAGGTCCTTGTCAGGCTGGGCCTGAGAGAGTCCCGCCATGCCGGTGGGTACCGGAAAGGCCAGCGGTCTCGACCTGAGAGCTGTAAGCCTTGTGGAGTATTGCTCTTTCAGATAGTTTATCAAGTGGTCCCGTTCCTCGTCGGAAAAGGCTTCCATGACGACGCGTCGGCTCGGATCATCCGGGGCGGGCGAGGGGGATATAAGGGTATCCCAGTCTTGGGCCTGTTCATCCTCGGGAGACCACGAGGCCCGGAACAGGTGGACTTCCACATTCCGGCGTCCTTTGAAACTGCGGATGACCATGGAAAGGGTGTTGGCGTAAGGGGTCGGCGGGGTTGTCGTCGCCCGGGTGATGTCGATGTCCATGCGCTACCTCCATCGGGCCGTTTTGCGGCATTGACTGCAATCATACGTTTTTTATCGAGCTATCTCAAGGGGGCTGCTCTTCGAATGCCAGATTTCAAACTGGTCAGTGAATATGTTCCGAAGGGGGACCAGCCAGGAGCCATAGCCGAGCTTGTGGCAGGGATAAGGAGCGGGGTGCGCGACCAGGTGCTTCTGGGCGCGACCGGAACGGGAAAGACCTTTACCATGGCCAATGTGGTGGCCACGTTAAACCGTCCCGCCCTGATCCTGGCACCGAACAAGACGTTGGCCGCCCAGCTCTACACCGAGTTCCGGGGGCTGTTTCCGGAAAACGCCGTCGAATATTTCGTCAGTTATTACGATTATTACCAGCCGGAAGCATATCTGCCGCACTCGGATGTCTACATTGAAAAGGACTCGTCCATCAATGACGATATCGACAAGCTGCGGCACGCGGCCACCCATGCGCTGCTGACCCGGCACGACGTGCTCATCGTGGCCTCCGTCTCCTGTATCTACGGCCTTGGATCACCGGATTTTTACGCCAAGATGGTCATTCCCGTGGAAGAGGGGCAGCACATGCCCATGGATCATCTGTTGGAGCGCCTGGTGGAGATTCACTATGAACGCAACGACTATGATTTCCATCGAGGCACTTTCCGCGTACGCGGCGATGTGGTGGAGATCATCCCTGCCTACAGCCGGGAAAAGGCGCTGCGCATCGAGTTCTTTGGTGACGAGATAGATTCCCTCTCGGAAACCGACCCGCTTACCGGCGAGGTAAAGGACCGGATGCGCAAGACCGTCATCTATCCGGGCAGCCACTTCGTATCCGACAAGGACAATCTGGAGCGCGCCGTGGACTCCATCCGCACGGAACTCCAGGAGCGGCTCGCCGTCCTCAAGTCCGCCAACAAGCTGGTGGAGGCCCAGCGGTTGGAGCAGCGGACCATGTACGATTTGGAGATCATTGAGGAACTCGGCTACTGCAACGGCATCGAAAACTACTCCCGACACCTGGATGGCCGTACCGTGGGGCAGCCTCCTGCCACGTTGCTGGACTACTTCCCGGATGATTTTCTTCTCTTCGTGGACGAGTCGCACATCGCCCTGCCGCAGGTAGGCGGCATGTACAACGGCGACCGGTCGCGCAAGACCACGCTGGTGGATTTCGGGTTCCGGCTGCCCTCGGCGTTGGACAACCGTCCGCTGGCCTACAAGGAATTTCAGGAACGCATTCATCAGGCTGTGTATGTGTCGGCCACTCCCGGCCCGCTGGAAATGGACCTTGCCCAAGGTGTGGTGGTGGAGCAGATCATTCGTCCCACCGGACTGGTCGATCCTGAGGTGGAAGTACGAAAAGTACAGGGACAGATTGACGATTTGCTCGCGGAATGCAAAAAGAGGCAATCGAAGGACGAGCGGGTTCTGGTCACCACGCTGACCAAACGCATGGCCGAGGACCTCAACGATTACTTCAATTCGATGGGAGTGCCGTCACGCTATCTGCACTCGGACATCGATACCCTGGAGCGCATGGCCATCATCCGTGCGCTGCGCGAAGGCGAGTTTGTGGTATTGGTGGGCATCAACCTCCTGCGGGAGGGGCTGGACATCCCGGAAGTCTCGCTGGTGGCCATTCTGGATGCGGACAAGGAGGGGTTTCTCCGGTCTACGCGGTCGCTCATTCAGACCTTTGGCCGTGCCGCTCGTAACGCAGGCGCGCGCGTGGTAATGTACGCCGACAAAGTGACCGCCTCCATGGCCTCGGCCATGGATGAAACTGCCAGGAGGCGGGAGCGTCAGCTGGCCTATAATGAAGAGCACGGGATAACCCCGACCACCATTCATAAAAAGGTGGAGGATTTGTTCGGTGCTCCCGGTGGCTCCTCTGGGGCGGAGAAGGGTCTCAAGGCAGCGGAGGCGGGCGATGAATACGGGGCGGATCCAAAGGCGTTGCTCAAGGCCATTAAACGGATGGAGCGCGAAATGCGTGAAGCCGCCAAGGAATTGGAATTCGAACGGGCTGCGGAGTTGAGAGATCGCGTTGCCCTGCTGCGGGAACGGTTGTTGAAGCTGGGGTAGACTATATGAGAGTGTCCATTCATCGAAGAATGCTGCGCATGAAGGCAAGGCTCGGCTCCTTCTGGAGCATAGCCTTGGGCGTGGCCTATCTTTCGCTGATTTTCCTCATCGGCATCGGCTATTATATGGTGTTCGAGGAGTGGGACTTCCCGAGCGCCTTCTACATGGTGGTTATCACCCTTTCCACTGTCGGCTACATGGAGGTCAACGAACTCTCCAATGCAGGCCGAATGTTTACCGCCTTTTTGATTATGGCCGGTGTCGGCGGTTTCGTGTACATCGCGGGTGCGTTCGCTCAGCTCCTTATCGACGGACGTCTGCAAATTATGTGGGGTAAGCATAAAATGATGAAAGAGATAGGCAAGCTGAGAAATCATTTCATCGTCTGCGGTTACGGACGGATCGGTCATATTGTTGTGCAGGAGATGTTGAAGGAAGGGCATGATGTCGTCGTATTGGAGCAGTCGCCGGACCTCATCGACAAGATGGAGCAGGACGGTGTGCTCTGCATAGAGGGAGATGCCACCAGCGACGAACTGCTCATCAGCGCCGGTTTGCTGCACGCCAAGTCGCTGGTATCCGCCCTGACCAGTGAAGCCGCGAACGTCTATGTCACCCTTACCGCCCGGCAGCTTAATCCGGAGATCAATATCATCGCCCGGGCCGGGGAGGTTTCCCACATCGCCCGACTGGAACTGGCCGGGGCAAACCGGGTAGTGCTGCCACACTTCATCGGCGGCCTGCGCATGGCCCAGAACGTGTTGCGGCCAACGGTAACCAACTTTATCGAACTGGCCATGCGAGGCGGCATCGACCTCCAGATGGAGGAACTTCTGGTCACTGCCGGTTCGGAGCTGGTGGATAAGGATTTGGTGGAGTCTCAGATACGTCCACGTTTTAATCTGATAATAATCGCCATCAAAAAGGAGTCCGGGGATATGGTCTTCAACCCCGGCCCCAAGCAGGTTATCAAGGCCAACGACACGCTTCTTGCCGTCGGTGGGCAGAAGAATCTGCACGAGATCAAGGCAATTCTCTAAAGGCTAAAAAACGAACATGATTTCCCGTGAGATTGAAGAGCGCGCAGCTAAGCTGCGCACGGATTTGGAATACCATAGTCACCGCTATTACGTTTTGGATGATCCCGTCATTTCGGACGAGGAATACGACAATCTTTTTCGCGAGCTTCAGGCCCTGGAGCTTGAGTATCCAGAACTGGAGGACCCGAATTCTCCCACTCGCCGGGTAGGTGGCGAGCCTGCCGCCGGGTTTACGCCGTATGAGCACGCCGAGCGCCTGTACAGCCTGGACAACGCCATGGACATCGACGCCTGGTATGCTTTCACCGAGCGGGTGGTCAAAGGCTTGGGGACAGATGGCGTGGAATACTGGACCGATCCCAAGATGGATGGTCTGGCGTTGGAGGTCATCTATGAAGAGGGGCGTTTTGTCCGGGCGGCCACGCGTGGCGATGGTCTTGTCGGCGAGGATGTGACCCGGAACATGCGCACGGTCATGAACCTGCCGCTTACCCTGCGTGGGGCTTCCGTTCCTCGCTTGCTGGAGGTTCGCGGCGAGGTCATCATGTCCAACAAGGATTTTTCCGCTCTCAATGAGCGGCAGCGCGAGGCTGGTGAAAAGGTTTTTGCCAATCCGCGCAACGCTGCCGCCGGTTCCATCCGTCAGTTGGACCCGAAGGTGGCGGCCTCCCGACCGTTGCGCTTCATGGGTTACGGTATTGGTCGCGTTAAATGGGCGCAGCCCCTGTTTGCCTGGACCTCCCAGCAGGAGGCCATGGAAGGGCTCAAGGCCCTCGGCTTTGCCGTGGCGCCCGAGGCCAAGCTCTGCGGATCGCCCGATGACGTGGCGGAGTATTTCAAGGAGCTGGGGGAACGGCGGGCGTCGCTGCCTTTCGAGATAGATGGCGTTGTGGCCAAGGTGAACAGCTTTGATATGCAGCGTGCCCTTGGCTTTACGGCCCGGGCCCCGCGCTGGGCCATGGCTCTCAAGTTCCCGGCCATGCAGGCCCGTACGCGGCTGGACGCCATCCGAATTCAGGTAGGCCGTACCGGCGTGCTCACGCCCGTAGCAGAGCTTACGCCCGTCCCTCTGGCCGGAGTTGTCGTCTCCAATGCCACCTTGCACAACAAGGGCTACATCGAAGAGCATGACCTGCGCGTCGGCGATACCGTGCTCGTTCAGCGGGCAGGGGATGTCATCCCTCAGGTCCTTTCTGTGGACCTGGAAGCCCGCCCTGAGGACTCCGAACCGTATGTCTTTCCCAATACATGTCCGGTTTGCGGCAGCGAGGCTCGGGAAGACGGCGAGGCCGTGCGATGTACCAACGAAGCCTGCCCAGCCAAGACTGTGCAGCGGATCATCCATTTCGTGTCCAAGGCCGGGTTGGATATGGAAGGCGTGGGGCGCAAGTGGGTGGAAAGACTGGCGCAGGATGGTGTGCTCAAGACTTCGGCCGATCTCTTCTCCCTGAAGAAGACGGATCTGCTGAAGTATGAGAGAATGGGCGACAAGTCGGCTGATAATTTTCTGGCAGCCGTGGCCAAGGCAAAGGTGGACGCACCGCTGTGGCGGTTCATTGCCGGGCTTGGCATCCGGCATGTGGGCGAGCAGACCGCACGCATTTTGGCGGCCAACTATGCGGACCTGGAGGCACTGGGCAAGGCCTCGCGCGAGGAACTCCAGGATCTGGAGGACATCGGTCCGATTGTTGCGGAGAGTATCCATTTCTTTTTTGAGAGCGAGGATACCCTGGAACTGATCGACCGGTTCCGTGATGTGGGCTTTTGGCCCACAGGCGAGCCCGAGCCGGAAGCGGAAGCGTCGGATGGTGCCCCTCTGGCCGGGAAGGTCTTTATCTTCACCGGTTCCCTGCCGGATATGAGCCGCTCCGAGGCCGAGGCCCTTGTGGAGGCCAATGGCGGCAGTTCGGTCAAGTCCATCTCCAAGAAAGTGGACTACGTTGTGGCAGGGGAAAAGGCCGGGTCCAAGGTGACAAAGGCGGAAAAGCTCGGACTGGAAATTATTGACTTCGAGCGGTTCAAGGAATTACTCCAAACGTCCGCGTAAAATTTCAACAAGGAGAGCGGTATGGCTACCGACATCGTCATTCTGGGCGCAAAGGGGCGCATGGGCAATATGCTGGTCAACATGGCCCTTGGCGACGAGGATTTGAATCTCGTCGGAACTTGTGAGCGAAAAGGCAACACAGACGGTTTGTCCTATGAAGGATGCAAGGTGTCTGATTGCCTGGAGGAATTGCTCCCACAGGTCCCCGGATCGGTCATTGTTGATTTTACTGCGCCCGAATCTTCCCTGGCCATGGCAGAGAAGGCTGCCGAGTTTGGCAACCCGGCCGTCATCGGTACTACGGGATTGAATAAGGAGCAGCAGGCAACGCTGGCCGGGTTTGCCGCCAAGGTCCCGTTGTTTTGGGCGCCCAATATGTCCGTTGGTATCAATACGCTGCTCAAACTGCTGCCTGCCTTGGTCCAGGCCCTTGGCCCGGCGTATGACATTGAGGTAATGGAGGCCCACCACCGCATGAAGAAGGATTCTCCCAGCGGTACGGCCCTGAAGCTGGCCCAGTGCCTTGCCGAGGCCCGCGGGTGGGAGTATGATGACGTGAAGAAGCATTGCCGTGATGGCATCATCGGTGAGCGTCCGCGCAAGGAGATCGGTGTACAGACCCTGCGTGGCGGCGATGTGGTGGGCGAGCACACCATGTATTTCTTCGGCCCCGGCGAGCGCATCGAAGTGACGCACCGGGCGCACTCGCGCGAGACCTTCGCCGCAGGCGCTTTGCGGGCCGCCAAATGGCTGGCCGGGCAAAAGCCGGGCAGGATTTACAATATGGCCGACATTTTTTAGGCGATTACAGGAAGACGGAAAGGGGGGCGTGGATCAAATCCATGCCCCCCTTTCTCGTTAGTAGCGTTGGAATTCATCCGTTTCCGATGTTTTCCCTGCCTTGGGTGCTGTGCCTGAAGAATGGTTTGCTTCAGCCAGAAGAGCGGAGGATGTGCATTCTCCGGTCTTGAAAAAGCACATGGTATCCTTGAGGTTGCGGGCATGGCCGTCCATGGCGGATGAGGCGTCCGCCACATGCACGGCCATGGAGGAGTTCTGTTGCACCACGCTGTCCAGCTCGTTCATGGCCTGATTGATCTGCGAGACGCCGATATCCTGCTCCTTGGCCGCTACCGAAATTTCTTCGATAAGTTCGGATGTACGATGAATATCGGGGACGGTCTTTTTGAGCATTTTCCCTGCTCTATCAGCCACTTCCAGGCTGGTAGACGAGAGCTCGCCAATTTCCGCGGCTGCAAGGCCGCTCCGCTCCGCCAACTTGCGCACCTCTGCGGCCACAACGGCAAATCCCTTGCCGTGTTCGCCTGCCCGCGCCGCTTCGATGGCAGCATTCAGCGCAAGCAGGTTGGTCTGTCTGGCTATCTCTTCCACAATGGCTATTTTCTCCGCAATGACGTTCATGGCGTCCACGGTTTGCGCTACGGCATCTCCGCCTTGCTGAGCGTCATGGGCTGCTTGCGTAGCGAGCGCCTGGGTCTGCTTGATGTTCTCAAAGCTTTGGCGGATGTTCGAGGATATTTGTTCTATGCTTGTGGCCACTTCGACCACGCTGGCTGCCTGGCGGGATGAGCCTTCGGCCAGAGTGCGGGAGGATTGGTTGACGTCGTCACAGCTTTTCGCCAGTGACTCCGCAGCACCCTGCACCTCGTTCACGATATTGGTCAAATGTTGGCGCATCCCCTGGAGGGCGGTTGCGAGGTCTCCCATTTCATCCTTTTGATGGATGGTAACGGATACCGTCATATCCCCATTTGAAAAGGCCTCGGCAAATGTGAGCAGGGCGTGAATGGGAATAAGAATGAACCGGCGAATGACCTGACTGCCAACCAGCATCGGGATGACCGCTATGAGGATGACACCACCGGTGATGAAGTAGAGGGCGCGGGTAATGTGGGCCCGTTGCTCCCCCATGTTCGAGACCATACAAAGAATGCCTATCTGGTTGTTCGCATAATCCTTGATGGGAAGTGTTGTGACCGCGTGATCGCCCACCATATGGGTCACGCTTTGTTCTTTTCCCTGGTTCAGATCATCCAGGGTCACGGCTTCTCGCGCGGTTTCGTTTTCCTGTCCCGAGACCAGCACGTATTTGTCGCCTACCAACGGGTATTTGCTGCTGTCCTGCAATTTTGTCGTGATGTTGAGCAGGTCGCTGTTCATATACAGCAGGACTTTCAGTCCTCCTGTCTCTTCCAAGGATTTGAGCAGCGGGCCGAAGCTCTTGAGCACCTCAACGGATCCCAGCTGCTTTCCATTGGCGTCCTTGACCGGCGCTACGCCACGGATGGTGAATCCGCCACGGCCGGGTTCTATTCCTTTGACCGCCTGTCCCGTTTGATTGACGTCCAGTACCGTCTTGCGGAATGAGGAGATATCATCGGAGATATCTACCCACTTACCGTCCTTTTTTGCCTGTTTCTCCCTCCAGGCCCGAACCAGGCTTCTGCCGTTCGGCAGATGGTAATGGACATTCAAGGCCTCGCCTGTTGTTTCCTTGAGTCCTGCGGCCGCATCTTTGAGTGCGGAACGGATTATCTGTCGGGCTTCTTGGGACTGTGGGCTTTTGGGGTCGTTGATATCCCCGGTATGGGCCAGAGCAAAAGCCTCTATGACAGGGGCAATACGGCTGTACTGGGCCGCCTGATTCAGGGCATCCGTGGAGGCCGAACTCAATGCTGATTGGAAATTGGCTATTTTGTCCTGCGCTAGGAGATCGATAAAGGATTTCTCCAGGGTCGCGAATTCCCGATTTATGAAGAACAGTCCGATCACACAGCAGGTGACGACCGAAATAAAGAGCGGCGCCAGGAGCTTGCTTTGCAGTTTCATCGTCCCTCCTATGATGGTTACTTGTACGGATGCTGGGCCGGGAGCTCCGTATCCAAAAATCGATACCAATGTAATGGTATGACGCTGTCAATTATAGATGTGCCGCTTTGTGACGTGAGAAGACGATTGGTCCTGAATATACCAAAGAGAGGGTGGTGCAGCTTTCGGGATATCCTGTGTCGATAAACTGGAACGTTGAAGTGCGCCTTGCATCAATTGGTTACACGAAAAAACGCGTAGCGAGGAAGCTGCCTAGAGGATAGGGGAAAAGAGCCGGGCAAAGCGGATTACGGTCTGCTTGATAATGTTTTTGTTGTCGAACTCTTCCGTGCCGACTTCGTCGCTGTGCATGAAGTCGGTAAGGAACATGCTTTCGATGCGGCTGCAAAATGCGGGATCTTCCACCAGCATGGTTAGTTCGAAATTGAGACGAAAGGATCGGTTGTCCAGATTGGCGGTGCCCACTCCGGCCAGGGCGTCGTCGACCAGAAATACCTTCTGGTGCATGAAGCCGTGCTGGTAGCGGAAAACCCGGATCGTTTCCATCTGCAATTCCTTGAGACAGGAAAAGCCTGCCAGATAGACAAGGATGTGGTCCGCCTTGTGGGGGAGAATGATGCGCACATCGACACCACGCATGGCGGCCAGTTGGAGGGCTTTTGTCACGCCGCTGTCCGGAACGAAGTAGGGCGAGGCGATCCAGAACCGTTTTCGGGCGGAGTTGATGGCCCGGATGAACATGAGGGAGCAGGTTTCAAGCGGGTCGGCCGGACTGGTCGAGAACGCCAGCACTTCCGCATTGCCGACTTGCGGGGGAAGCTTTTCGGCCACGTCGAGGAGCTCGCCGGTCGCCCAGTGCCAGTCTCTTGCAAAGCTGAGGCCCACGCCCAGTATAGCCGGGCCGGTTATGCGCATATGCGTGTCCCGCCATCCGCTGAAGTGCTTTGATTTGCCAAGATATTCGTCGCCCACATTGTGGCCGCCAACAAATGCAATCCGGTTGTCGGCTATGACTATTTTTCGGTGGTTGCGGAAGTTGAGCTGGAAGCGGTTGCCACGGCCCTTGGTGGTGTGAAAGGGATGAACTTCGATTCCCGCCTTCCGCATGGTCTGCCAAAAGCTTTCGGGGGTGGCGTGGCTGCCTATTTCGTCATACAGAAAGCGGATGGTCAGCCCCTGTTCCGCCTTGCGCAGCAAAGAGGCCTGCATTCGTTTGCCGAGATTGTCCTCGTGAACGATATAGAACTGGATAAGCAGTGAATCCGTTGCTTTTTCGATAGCTTCGAAGATCGCTTCGAAAGTGGCGTTTCCGCTGGTGTAGAGTTCAAGCTCGTTTCCCCCGGCAAAGGGCATTCGGGCCATGGTTTCAAAAGAGCAGCGCGGTGCATGCGGCTTTTGCCGTTCCGAAATCTTTTTGACCTCCGGCAGGTTGTGCCGGAGTTTCATGTCGCTTCGGAATTGTTCATCAACGTCGCGTATCGTCTCGACGTATCCGTGAAATTTGCTGCGGCCGAAAATCCAGTAGAGGGGAAGGGAGAGCAAAGGGAAACTGACCAGGGAAATGGTCCAGGCAACGGCCCCCTGCGGAGTGCGCGTATCACGCACCGCTGTCACGGCCGTTATGATGGCCATGATTTCTATCACTGTGTAGGCAAGGCTGAAAAAGCCGAGCAGAATTTGAATGTCTACCGATTCCATGAAGGCAATTTAGCATGGATTTCGGGAAAGTGGAATCCGTTCGCTTGCCGTCCAACGGGAAATGTGCTCTGGTTTTCGGCATGAGCACATCCATGGCGGAGGGGGAGCAGCAAGGCGTATCCTCCCGGCACCCTTTTATCGACCGGCCCAACCGGACCCTTGTCGGCTTGGCCCTTCCCGTCCTTTTTTCCCTTGTCGCGGAGCCGCTGACGGGAATCGCGGATACTGCTTTTGTGGCCCGCATCCCCGGCCCGGAACCTGTTGCAGCCCTCGGCATAGGCACCGTAGCCTTCTCATCCATCTTTTGGGCCTTCAGCTTTTTGGGTATCGGCACCCAGACCGAGGTGTCCCATGATGTGGGGCGGGGAAATACCTGTCATGCCGAAAAAAACGTCTCCCTGGCATGTGTTCTGGCCATTGGCGTAGGCATATGCCTTCTGTTGTTGCTCTCCCCGTTTCTGCGGGACATAGCGGTCGTCCTCGGAGCACAGGGACGCGTGGCGGATCTGGCTCGCGAGTATATGTTCTATCGTCTGATAGGCGCACCCGCGGTGCTGGTATCAGTGGCAGCCTTCGGCGCATTGCGCGGCGTTCAGGATATGCGCACGCCGCTTTATGTCGCGGTAGCGGTAAACGGAATCAACATTGTTCTGGATCGGTTTCTTATTTTCGGCGGCTTGGGAATTCCCGCTTTCGGAGTGGCCGGGGCAGCTGTGGCCAGTTCCCTGAGTCAGTGGGTGGGAGCCATCTGGACGCTGATTGTGGTCGCCAAACGTATCGGGTTGACCTTGCGGATGCGGGGAGCCGGTGTGCGCCGACTGTTGAGCATCGGCGGCGATCTTTTTGTCCGTACTGGCCTGTTGCTGGTCTTTTTGGGGCTCTGTACGCGGGTTGCCAACCGGTTTGGCGCGGAGGAAGGGGCAGCCTATCAGGCCATTCGTCAGTTCTTTGTATTTGCGGCGTTGTTTTTGGATGCCTTCGCCATCACCGGGCAAAGTCTGGTGGGATATTTTATAGGGGCCAGGGCCGTTGCCCAGGCCCGTCGGGTGGCAGAGGTCGTCTGCCTGTGGAGCATGGGCACGGGGGCTGTGCTGGCTGTTTTGATGCTGGCCGGGCAGGGCTTTGTAGCCTGGTTGCTCGTCCCTCCATCCGCCGTTGACGAGTTTGGCCCCGGGTGGGTGGTTCTTGCTTTGTCGTTGCCGGTTGGAGCGTTGTCGTTCGCAACGGACGGCATCCATTGGGGAACAGGGGACTTTCGCTACCTGCGCAATGCCATGCTGGTGGCCTCGGCCGTGGGAGCGGCCCATATCCTGCTCATCGAGCATATCCATCCGGCCCATGCCATGGTCCACATTTGGGTGGCATCAGCGGTATGGACGGCCTTCAGAGGCGGATTCGGCATAATCCGAATCTGGCCCGGCGTGTGGGACGCTCCGCTCAAGGCGAGAGGGTAAACGCCTTTTTCAGTGCTCGGCCAGATAGGAAAACATGAAGGCGTAAGCGTTGCGCATTTCCTTTTCCAGATCCTGAAAATGAGTGGAGGCAGCTTCCACGTCTCCGGCCTTGGATGCATTTTCTATCTCAAGGCAGCAGTCCCGCACGCGGGCCACTCCGATGGTGGCGGCGCCGCCCTTCAGGCCATGAGCCAAGTGGCGCAGGCGCTCAACATCCTCAAGCTGAAGCGCTTCCTTGATTTCCCTTATACGTTTGGGTTCCTGGGATATGAAGGTGGTAAACATGCGCTTTAGAAAAGGCTGTTTCCCCACCATGGATTCCAGAAATTTGCTTTCTACTATTTCTGTTCCTTGCATTGTATATGTCCCGCCGGTTTCAGTTCAGTTGTCTAGTGTCGCCCAATATACTTACTCCGACTATTTCCGGCAACAGCTTTGGCAACTTTTTTTGATTCCTCATATTGCAGCGCGAAAAAAAGGCGGAACCGGAGTTCCGCCTTCATCTGCCTTTTTCGAAAAAAACTATAGTGCGTATAGCTTTTCGCCGGGAATGATGGTGATCCCCTTTTTCTGCAGCAGCTCAATGCCCTGATCGGTGCGGTCAAAGCGGAAGATGAGTACGGCGGAGTCGCCGGATTGCTGCACAAATGCATACATGTATTCCACGTTGATGCCCGCTTCCTGAAGCATGGTCAGGATGTCGTTCAGGCCGCCCGGATGGTCGGCCACCTCGACGGCGACTACAGAAGTGCGGCCTACGGTGAAGCCGTTGTCCTTCAGTTTCGTCTTGGCGGTTTCAAAATCGGAAACTATGAGGCGCAGAATGCCGAAATCCGAGGTGTCGGCAAGGGAAAGGGCACGGATGTTCACGCCCGCTTCCGAGAGAATGCGCGTCACTTCGGCCAGGCGTCCGGCTCGATTTTCCAGGAATATGGAGAGTTGATCGACTTTCATGGTAGTCTCCTCGCTTTTGCGAATTGCTAGGCTTCTTTCCTCTTGTCGATGATGCGTTTGGCCTTGCCGAGGGAGCGTTCGATCGCCTTGGGCTCAACCAATTTCACCTTGGCGGTGACGCCGAGGAATTCCTTGATATTTTTCATTACCTTCGATTCCACCCGCTGTAAACTCTTGATCTCGTCCGAGAACATGGACTCGTTGACTTCCACCTGGACTTCCAGGGTGTCGAGGTTGCCCTGGCGTTCCACGATCAATTGGTAGTGAGGGGTGAGTCCTTCCGTATTGATGAGGATGGATTCGATCTGCGAGGGGAAGACATTGACGCCGCGAATGATGAGCATGTCGTCGGATCGGCCGGTGACGCGCTTCATGCGCATGGTGGTGCGGCCACACTTGCACGGGGTCGGGTTCAGGACGGTCAGGTCGCGGGTGCGGTAGCGGATGAGTGGTATGCCTTCCTTGGTCAGCGTGGTGAAGACCAGCTCGCCTTCCTCGCCGGGACCCACGGGCTCGCCGGTTTCCGGATTGATGGTCTCCGCCAGGAAGTGGTCTTCCTGAATGTGCAGGCCGTCCTGTGCTTCCCGGCACTCGATGCCCACGCCGGGTCCCATGACTTCGGACAGACCGTAAATGTCGATGGCGGTGATGCCGAGCTTGCGTTCAATGGCCTGGCGCATTTCGTCGGTCCAGGGCTCGGCACCGAATATGCCGATACGTAGCGGCAGATCACGGACGTCGATGCCCATCTCCATGGCGGTCTCGGCAAGGTAGAGGGCGTAGGACGGGGTGCAGGTGATGACGTCCGGCGCGAAGTCGCGGAGCAGGGTGATCTGGCGCCGGGTTCCACCGCCGGAGATGGGGACAACAGTGGCTCCCAGGGTCTCGCAGCCGTGGTGGATGCCGAGTCCGCCGGTGAACAGGCCATAGCCGTAGGCGTTGTGGACCGTATCGCTGGCAGTGGCGCCTGCAGCCATCAGCGAGCGGGCAATGAGTTGGCCCCAGTTCTCGATATCACGTTTGGTGTAGCCGACGACGGTTGCCGTGCCGGTGGTGCCGGAGGAGGAGTGGATGCGGACGATCTGCTCTTTGGGAACCGCAAACATGCCGAAAGGGTATTGGTCGCGCAGGTCCTGCTTGACGGTGAAGGGCAGCCGGGTGAGATCTTTCAGTGTTTTTATATCCTGCGGCTTGACGCCTTTTTCGTCGAATTTTTTCTTGTAGAACGGTACGTTGGCGTACACCCGCTCACATAGGGCCTGGAGCCTTCTGAGTTGAAGTTTCTCCATGTCCTCTCTGGGCAGGGTTTCATTCTGAATGTCGTAGATCATCCTCTCATCTCCTTGTGGCGGGCCTTGGGAACGTAAAAAACCACGGTCCCGTGAGCCCGTGGTTTGTCCTTTTGCCTGACCGCTACCGTTCCACGAGCATCATATGCTCTGCATAAAGAAGAAAAAGTAGTTGGTCGGTATGATTTGCATAAACAGCACGTTGCCTCATGTCCCGGCCTCAGTCAAGGGGTTTGAGGCCGAGGGCCGGAAGGTGGGCGCTTTGCATTCTCCGCCGAGTTCCTTTACAAATTGACCACGCAATATGGAGGCGAAATGAATTTCAAGGAATTGGTAAAGGCAAACAGGACACGGCGGGTCTTTGACGAGTCCAAGCCCCTGGATGCTGCTACGTTGACAGAGTTGGTGGATACGGCACGGTTCACCCCTTCGGCCAGAAATCTGCAACCCCTCAAATATGTTGTCACAGCCGATCCCCGTCAGTGCGCGGAGATTTTCCCCTTGCTGGGATGGGCCGGATATCTGAAGGACTGGAAGGGACCCGCAGAGGGCGAGCGCCCCACCGGCTATATTATCATTACATTGGATAATGACCTGACCGATGATCCCATGGGTGACCAGGGCATCGTCAGCCAGACCATCATGCTCGGCGCAGTGGAAAAGGGGTTGGGCGGCTGCATCATGGGTGCGATCAACCGGAAAAAGCTGGCTCAGGTATTGGCTTTGCCCGAGAATTTGCAAATCCTGCTGGTCCTTGCCCTGGGCGTCCCAGCCGAGAATGTTGTTGTGGAGCCGCTTCCCGCCGATGGAAAAATCGAGTATTGGCGCTCTGCGGATGGCACGCACCATGTTCCCAAACGGAGCCTGGATGAAGTGCTTGTGGCCAGTTACCCTAAAAAAAGCATAGCGGAATCGGATGAAGCAAAATAGCAAATACAGCCAGATAGCGGCTCTGGACAAGGCCCGGCTTGTTGCCGGATGGCTCGATGAGAAGCAGGCGGAAAACATCGTGATTATGAATGTGTCCGCCATGAGTTCGGTTACGGATATGACCGTGGTGGTTTCGGCTCGCGGCGTGAAACACGCCAAGGCCCTGGCCCAGAACATTCTTGAGCGGTCCGGCGAAGAAAACATAGAGTTTTTGCGTATGGAGGGCGAACGCTCGGGCGAATGGGTCCTGCTGGATATGAACGACGTTCTTGTCCACATCTTCCTGGATGAACTGCGCGATTTCTATAATCTCGAAGGCATGTGGGCCGAGGCGCCCCGCGTCGATATGGCCGGTTAGGCCGGAGAGCGGAATGGCCGAACCAAAGAAGACGCTCCTGCTGATACTGGACGGGTGGGGCATTGCCCCGGACGGCCCGGGCAACTGCGTGAAAAATGCCCCCACGCCGCATCTGGACCTGCTTATGGAATCGTATCCCCATACGCAATTGGCCTGTTCCGGGCGGGCCGTGGGGCTGCCCGACGGTTTTATGGGCAATTCCGAGGTGGGGCATATGAACATCGGTGGGGGCCGCGTCATTTATCAGGACATGACCCGTATCGACATGGCCATAGAGTCCGGTTCCCTGGCCGATAATCAGACGCTGAATGAACTCATCAAAAAGACCAAGGCCGGGAGCGGGAGACTGCACCTCATGGGGCTGGTCTCCGATGGGGGCGTGCACAGTCATCAGCGCCATTTGGACGCGCTTCTGGAGATGGCTGCCAAAGCCGAAGTGCCGGAGGTCTACGTACACGTCTTTCTGGATGGGCGGGATACGCCGCCTGCCAGCGGACGGGGGTATGTCGAAGCGCTCATGGCAACCATGGATCGATTGGGAGTTGGCAAGATAGCCACTATCTCCGGTCGGTTCTGGGCCATGGACCGAGACAAGCGATATGATCGGGTTGAACGTGCCTATCATGCCTTGGTCGATGGTGACGGCGTGAGCATGGCTGATCCCTTGCAGGGGATTCAGGCCTCTTACGATGCCGGTAAAGAAGACGAATTCGTTGAGCCTGGTGTGATTCAGGGCGTGGAAGGCCGCATCGGCGACGGTGACGGGCTGTTTTTCTTCAACTTCCGTGCGGATCGGGCGCGTGAAATCGGCCAGGCCCTCTTTGATAATGGATTTGATGGGTTCAAACGCAAGTCCGTGCCGAACCTGGCCTGCTTTGCCACCATGACCCAGTATGAGAGTTCCTTCCCCCTGCCCGTGGCCTTTCCGGCAGAGTCCTATGCGGACACTCTTGGCGAGGTGGCCTCGCGTCAGGGGTTGCGCCAACTGCGCATCGCCGAGACGGAAAAGTACGCACATGTCACCTACTTCCTTAACTGCGGGAGAGAAGAGCCCTTTGCGAACGAGGATCGGGTCATGATTCCCTCCCCGCGCGAGGTGGCAACTTATGACCTCAAGCCTCAGATGAGCGCCGAAGAAGTGACGGAAAATCTCATCCGTCGCCTGCCCGATTACGACCTGTGTGTCTGCAATCTGGCCAACCTCGACATGGTGGGCCATACCGGGATCATGGATGCGGCGAATCAGGCCTGCATCACCGTTGACAGTTGCGTCGAGCGAATTGTGGACGCCATGCTGGCCCAGGGAGGCCGGGTGCTGCTGACGGCGGATCACGGCAATGCCGAGCAGATGCTGGCGGCGGACGGCAGCCCCCACACGGCTCATTCCACCAATCCGGTCCCGTTGGTCTACATTGAGGAGGGCAACGGGAAGGCTGTGCTGGAAGAGGGTATTCTGGGCGACATAGCCCCGACCATTCTCGGCTTGTGGGGCATTGAGCAACCGGATTCCATGACCGGAAAAAATCTTATACACAAGGGGTAAGCCCGTGTCAGATATCAAGAAACCGTTGACTCCGGTCAAGCCGGTCGGGATGGAGTTGATTTTTTTATATCCGTGTCCGCATTGCAATCGGGAGGTCCCGCTCATCGCGCCCTCGCGTCCGGCCATGGCCCAGTGCGATGCCTGTCGGGAAAACTTCCCTATTGTTCCTGTGGATGATCGGACGATTCGCTACATGAAGCTGGTGCTTGCAGGCGGCAAGGCCGCTATTGATCCCGACTTTTTGTAAGCAGCGAGAAAAATTCCAAGCGAAAGCCGGGCGGATGTGATCCGCCCGGCTTTCGTTTTTATGGGATTGAATGGTTACAGGACGTTGAACTTTCGGATGGGGCTTCTCCTGTTGTCCACCACATGAACCGCGCAGGCGATGCAAGGGTCAAAGGAATGGATGGTCCGCAGGAGTTCCACGGGCCGGTCCAGATCAGGACAGGGGCAGCCGATGAGCGACTGCTCGGCCGCGCTCAGCTTGCCTGCCGCACAGCGGGGGCCGAGGTTCCAGGTGGAGGGCACCACGAGCTGGAAATTCTCGATCTTTCCGCCCTTGATCCGAATCCAGTGGGAGAGGCCGCCGCGGGTGACGCAACAGAAGCCGACGCCTTTGGCGGAATCCACCATCTTCCACTTCTTGTAGATGTCGGTGTCACCCTTCTTGATCCGCTTTTCCGTGTCGTCGATCCAACCCTTCATGCGGCGGCCGAGCAGAGTTGTTTCGACCACACGGCTGATCGTGCGCCCCATGGTGGAGAAGAGCTGTTCCTTTTTCATGCCGGATGCCTTGAAGAAGTTGTCCAGCATGGTCTTGGTTTCCTTTTCTCCTCGCCCATAGGCAATGGCGCGCCGGGCCAGAGGACCGGTTTCCATGGCTTCTCCCTTGTATCGGGGAGCCTTGGCCCAGGAGTACTTATCCTTGTCGTCGTAGCTGGTGTACATCGGTTCGGTCATGCCGTCGTAGGGCTGCCTGGCTTCGTCTCCCTTGTACCAGCTGCGGGCGACGTGTTCGTTGATCAGATTGCTGTCCAGCTTGTCGGTTTTCCCGAAGTCGTTCCCCCACAAGACTCCCGACTTGAAGAACGGGTCCTTTCCTGTTTCGGGATCGTGGAAGTCCGAGAAGTCCATGAAGTTGGATGTTTTTCCATAGTTGAGGGCTTCAGGATACTTTTGCGTCAGTATCAGGATGTCCGGCATCATGGCGTTTTCCACGAACTCCTGGGTCTTTTCCCAGATCTCGCGGAAGTGGGCGATGACTTCGGGGCGCAGGCTGTCGTAGCAGGTCACGCCGCCCACGACCATGGACTGGGCGTGGGGGTTCTTTCCGGCAAACAGGGCCATAGCCCGGGCGAGTTCCAGCTGGATGCGCAGCCCCTCGAAGTAATGGGACGCCAGAATGAGGTTCTCCTCCGGCGAGAGGCGATAGGCAGGGTTTCCGCCCAGGAAGTATGCGTTTTCCAGGAAGCCCAACTGGCCAGTCTTAACGAAGTCCTTTAACTTTTTCTGAATGATGTACAGGGTACCGGGATCATTGTCCCGGTCACTTGTTTTGGCCACAATGGAGGCCGCCTTTGCGGCATCGGCCTGTGTGGCAGCTGCCATGTCGATCCAGTCCAGCCCGTGCAGGTGATAGAAATGCACGAGATGGTCGTGGACGATGAGGGCGGACAGAATGAGGTGACGAATCAGCTGTGCCAGTGGGGTAACCTTGAGATTCAGGGCGTCCTCAATGGCCCGGATGCTGGTCAGGGCGTGGGTATTGGTGCACACGCCGCAGGTCCGCTGGGTAAAGAGGGGGGCATCCTCGGGCGGGCGGCCCTTGAGGATGGGTTCTATCCCGCGAAACAGCTGGGTGCTGACCCAGGCGTTTTTGACGTGGTCCTTATCCAGTTCGACCTCGATTTTGAGGTGCCCTTCGATGCGCGTTACCGGATCGACAATCAGTCGTTTCCCGGTGGTATGCTTTGCGGTTTGACTCATATGGGTCGCCTCCTAGCGCTTGGGGCCGTCTTCGATGGGGTGGAAGAACGGAGAATAGTCGTCCCAGAAGTTGGGTTCGCTGCATCCGATGCAGGGAGCACCCGCCTTGACCGGCCAGTTCACCTGATTGAACATCTCCGTTGGGCAGTTGTTGTAGGTGTATGGCCCCTTGCAGCCAAGCTGGTACAGACACCATCCCTTCTTGGCTTCCGGGCTGTCGAAGCTCATGGCGAACTCGCCCTTGTTGAAGTGCGGTTGCCTGGGGCAGTGATCGTGTACCGTGTGGCCGTAGAAGATCTTGGGGCGGTTCCAGCTGTCGAGTGCGGGCATTCCCTTGGTCAGCAGATGCACCACCGTACCCACGAAGTTCATGGGATTGGGCGGACAGCCTGAGATGTTGATCGCATTGACGCCCACGGCTGCGAGAGCGTCGTTGACACCCTTGGCCTGGGAGAGGTTCGGCTTGGCCGCCTGCACGCCGCCGAAACAGGCACAGGAACCCATGGCGATAGTCGCTTTTGCCTTGGAGGCTACGCGGGCGCAGATCTGAAACATGGTTTCGCCGCCGACCTTGCCGTACTCGCCACCATGGTAGGTGGGGATGGCGCCTTCGATGACACATACATACCCCTCGGGATTGCCCAGCGCCTTTTCCAGGGCTGCATGGGCGGCGGTTCCGGCTGCGGCCATGATGGTCTCACAATAGTCGAGGGAAATGGTATTCATAATGATTTCATCGAAATAGGGCTGGTAGGCGCGGAGCAGACCTTCCGTGCAGCCGGTGCACTCGGCACAGTGCAGGTAGACAACGGAAGGACGTTTCTTGGCGGTCAGGGCCTCGGCAATATCCGGTACCATGGCTGGTCCCATGCCGAGAAAAGTGGCCATCACGCCGCAGAATTTCATGAATTCCCGCCGCGAAGGCTTTTGCTCTCCAGTCATCATTTTCAAGGATTCAAGTTGGTTGGAATTAGACATGACTTCCTCCTTGGCTACTTGGGCCTGTGGCAGGCCGAGGTGCAACCCACCGGGTTCTTTCCGCCTCTGCTGCGCATTTGGGTGTGGCACCCCAGGCAGCTGGGCGGACCATCCGTGTGCCATGCCCGGAAGAAGCCGGTCTTTTCTTTGGGATTGGGGTCGGAGTGGCATTGCCTGCAACCGACGAACTCGCCCAAAGTCTTGTCCGTTTCCTTGTGATGACATTTTTTGCAGGGGACCCTCAGGGCATGGAAGCCGTGAGGGAAGGTGACCTTGCCGATCCATTGTCCAAGTTTCGGGTTGTTGTCCGGCCTCTCCAGAACGATCACGTTCGGCACATCATAGGCCAGCGCCACCGAAACCCAGACCACGGCAACCAGCGCCGCGACTGCCAATATCAGTGATTTGTGCAACATGGCTCCTCCGTCTCAAGAGTGGTTTTCGCACAGATACAACCCTACGTTAAAACGAGGGGTTGAATATTATTATTTCAGCTTTGGCGTAATTGAGGTGTCGTGATTTCGTTATGCCTTGGCCCCGCAATTGCTAGGGAAAGCCTTGAAAAAAACGTATTGCGTAACGGGGAATTTGAATGAAGCGTACAAAGAAGGCGTATCTGGCGGGATACATGACATTTCTTGTGGGGATGCTGTCCTGTTGGCTGGATGCGGGGACAGCTGCCGCTGCGGCCGATGATATGACAATTGTGTCACCGGCTGGTGGGGGCGGAGGGATGTGGATCGTCGGAGGGCTTGCCATTGTGGCGGGTGTCGCTGCTGTCGCTCTCGGCATAATCCTGGTCAGGATAAATAATAAAAATAAGTTGTTGGTAACCTTTTTGGAAGCAACTGTTTCCGGGGATCGCACCGCTGTTCTGCCTTCCGGCGAGTTGAACAATTTTGGTAAGATCGCGCGTTATATAAACCAGATTGTCAAAGACCTTAATGAGTTGGATGAAAAGTTTAAAAACAGCGAAAATGTGGCCTGTGAAGCGGATAAAAAGGCATCTTTGGCGTTGGCGCAGGCGGAAGAGGCACGCGCAAAGGGAGAACTGGCCCGTTGCCATGGTTTGCTCTCCGCAGCCGAAACCCTGGACGTATCCGTTGAGGGGATTCGGGAAGCCACGGCCAGCCTGAGCGTTTCCTCGGACAAGGCCAGGAGTGGAGCCTCGGACCAGCAGCGCTATCTTGGCGAGGCGGTCTCGGCTCTCGAAGAAATGAATGCGGCTGTGGCCGAAACCGCATCCAATGCGGAAGCGGCTGCTGGTGACGCCGAACATGCCCGGGAATTTGCCAGCAACGGCGCGGAGGTCGTTTCCCGCACCGTGGATTCCATTACGTCCGTTTCCGGGAATTCCCGGGCTCTGGTGGACCGGGTAGCCGCTCTCGGTAGCCGGGCCGAGGATGTGGGCAGAATCATGGGCGTTATTTCCGACATTGCGGATCAGACCAACCTGCTTGCCCTTAATGCGGCCATTGAGGCCGCCAGGGCCGGTGATGCCGGTCGGGGGTTTGCCGTTGTTGCCGATGAAGTGCGCAAGCTGGCTGAAAAAACCATGGAGGCTACGCGTGATGTCGGCGTTGCCATCGAGGGAATCCAGCAGCAGGTGGGCCGGACCATCGATGGTGTCAGTGAAATGGCCGACCTGGCCGATTCCGCAGCGGAGCTGGCCAATGAATCGGGTTCCGCCTTGCAACAGATTGTGGAAGTTTCCGGCAGTAGCGCGGAACGCATTCGTTCCATTGCCTCGGCCGCATCGCAGCAGTCCGTGGCAAGTGAAGAAGTGACGCGGACCATGACCGCAGTCCACGAAATTTCAAATGAAACGGGCAGGGGGATGGAAGAGGCTGCCATAGCCACGCAGACGTTGTCCGAACGTGTCGGCGATCTGACCACCATGACTGGTGTTTTCCGTCTGGTGGGCAGTGGTCGGGTGCAGGAGGTCATAGGGGCCCTTGCCGCCTCGGCCGATGTGCTTTCCCACGAACGGGAACGCCAGGAAAAGGCGATGCGGCACGTGCTCAAGCAAAATGACTTTCTGGAACTGCTTTACATCACCAATGCGCAGGGGCGGCAGACCGTCAGCAATATCGGAGGCAAGGTCACGGGCTTTGCCGAGGACCGGGAGGCCTTTGGGGCGGATTGGTCAACGCGTCCGTGGTTTACCGGTGTGGTTGAGAACCGCAACTTCTACATCTCCGATGTCTATGAATCCTCAGCATCGGGCGAGAACTGCATCACCGTGTCCGGACCTGTCTTTGATCGTGCCGGGACATTGCAGGGTGTGGTTGCCGCTGACGTTCGAGTGGCAGTCTAAAACCGAATCGTTTCAATCCAATAAAAAACGGGGAAGGTCTGTGCCTTCCCCGTTTTTTTGTTTGTCAGGGTAAGAGGATCGCTTCGTTATTGTTTGCTGCCTTTGTACTGCATGATGACATTGCCGGCTACGATGAAAGCGAGTCCGATGATCGTGGCCGGAATGATCGTCTCACCGGCAATAAAGTGGATGAACACCAGAGAGAGGAAGGGAGAGAGGAATATCAGGTTGGCGACCCTTGCTGTGCCGCCGCCGTCGGGCAGGGCGGCGTGCTTCATGGCCGAGAGCCAGAGGGCGAAGGTCACTCCCATTTCAAAGACCCCCACATAGCCTCCACCCAGCAGAGCCGGTAGGCTCGGGGCTGGCAGCTCGGAAAAAATGCAGGTGGCTATCGCGATGGGTGGCAAGGCAAAGAGAAAATTGAGGAAGAGTCCTACAACCGGATCAAGCGTGCTGCGTGTGTTGAGAATCCAGTAGAGGGCCCAGAGGATGGTGCTGCCCAAGGCCAAGGCCACACCGAGAGGGTCGGAAAAATGGAGACCGAGCAAATCGCCATGTGTGGAGATGACCAGCACTCCGAAATAGCTGACCAGTATTGCCACAAGGTCCCTGCCGCACAGCTTTTGTCCCAGGAGCGGAACAGAGAGCAGGGAAAGGGTGATGGCCCAGGTGTAGTTGAGCGGCTGGGCCTCCTGGGCGGGCAGCAGGGCGTAGGACTTGAACAGGATGATGTAGTAGAGAAAGGGATTGATGATCCCGGCCAGGGCACTGAGGCGCAGGGCCTTGCCTCTCACGCGGAACGCCTCCCGCAGCTTGCCTTGGACGAGCAGGATAATGCCCAGTGCCAGGAGGGAAAAGGCTGCGGCAACCAGTAGGAGTTGTAGCGGATCAAGGTGGCGCAGGGAGAGTTTGAAAGCCGAGGCCACGGTGGACCAGATGCCCACCGCGGCCAGGCCGTGAGTCAGCGCCTTGCTGCGATTGTTCACGTTTAGATTACGATGTGACGTTTGATGTGTGCAACGCCCTCGGCCGGGTCGTCGGTAACGAAAAAGAGGTCGAGATCGCCCGGCTTGATGAATTCGTTGGTGAGCAGTTGATCCTTGAACCAGTCCACCAGTCCACCCCAGAACTCCGATCCGAAAAGGACGATGGGGAAAGGCTTGATGCGATGGGTCTGAATCAGGACGAGCGCTTCCGCAAGTTCATCGAGGGTGCCGAAGCCGCCGGGCAGAGCCACGTACGCCAGGGCGTATTTGATGAACATCAGCTTGCGGATGAAGAAATAGCGGAAGTCGCAGCTGACGTTCAGGTATGGGTTCTTGTGCTGTTCCAGCGGCAGATGAATGTGCAGGCCGATGGATTCTCCATCGGCTTCGAAGGCTCCCTTGTTGCCGGCCTCCATGAGACCTGGACCGCCGCCGGTAATGACGGAGAAGCCTGCTTTGGAAAGTTCGCCCGCGAATTCAACCGTCTGCTGGTAGAGTGGATTTTCCGGTGCGACTCTGGCTGATCCGAACATGGAGACGGCCGGGCCGATCTCGGCCAACGTTTCGAAACCATCGACGATTTCAGCCATGATCTTGAAGAGTCGCCAGGACTCGTGCATGGAAAGGTCGTCGATGAGGTACTGCTTCGAACGATTGATCATGAACACTCCTTGTGACTTGTCCCGGCGTTTCGCCGGTTGCCTGATGGCGGATAATGAGGCATATTTACACCGCAGTGGAACGAGTTTCGCTGCGCGCAACTGTCCCATTACAACGATTTTTTCCCTTTCGGAAGAGGAATGTCGGAACCATTCCCAGATGGGGATGCAAGAGGAACCGGATGAAAATTACATTCATGGGAGCGGCCCGCACCGTGAGCGGCTCTTGTTATATGGTCGAGTGTGGCGGCAAACGGTTTGCCATTGATTGCGGCTTGCATCAGGGCAATGCGGAGATTGAAAAGCGCAACTGGAATTTCGATGCCTACGATGCAAAGAAAATTGATTTTATCCTGATAACACACGCACATATCGACCATACCGGCTTGCTGCCAGCTCTGGTGGCCAAAGGCTTCAGGCAGCCGGTGTACTGCACGGCTCCCACCCGGGATCTCGTGGAGATCATGCTGCTGGACAGTGCGCACATTCAGGAAATGGAAGCCGAGTGGGCCAACCGCAAGCGGCAGCGTACGGGAAATCAGCTTGAACAGGCTCTTTACACCGTGCCCGATGCGGAAAAGACCATTCCGTTGCTGGCGACAGTCGATTACGACAGCGTATTTGAGCCTGCGCCGGGTATTCGTGTCCGGTTCAAGAATGCCGGACATATTCTGGGCTCGGCCTTCATCGAGCTGGAGTATCAGGAGGACGGCAAGTGGACCCGGCTGGTCTTTTCCGGTGACCTGGGCCGTCCCGAGCAACTCATTGTGGAAGATCCCGATGAGATGAGCCATGCGGACTATGTCTTCCTGGAATCCACATATGGTAACCGGAACCATCCCGATGCGGAGCACAGCCTGGACGAACTGGCCAAGGCCATCGAGTACAGCTATGGCAAAGGGGAAAAGGTTGTCATTCCCGCCTTTGCCGTGGAGCGCTCCCAGCAGATCATCTACAGCCTTTTCCTGTTGCGCAAGCAGGGGCGTTTGCCGGAGGATATGCCTGTCTATCTGGACAGCCCGCTGGCGATCAGGGCCACGGAAATATTCCGCAAGCACCCTGAGTTCTACGACAAGCAGAGCCAGGAACTCATCAAGAACGGCGAGCATCCGCTGGATTTGCCGAACCTGCATTTTACCGAGACCAGGGAACAGTCCCAGGCCATCAACGAATCCAAGGGGCCTGCCATCGTCATTTCGGCCAGCGGCATGGCCAATGCCGGACGCATCAAGCACCATCTGCGGCACAATTTGTGGCGGCCGGGTGCCAGCGTCATCTTTGTCGGCTGGCAGGGCGTGGGAACGCCTGGACGGCGCATCCTGAACGGGGCAAAGAAGATTCGCCTGTTCGGTGAGGAGATCGTCATTGCCGCCAAGATTTTCACGATCAACGGTTTTTCCGGCCATGCGGACAAGGACGATCTGCTCAAATGGTTGGAAAGTATGCGTGGGCGCCCGGTCCAGATCATTCTGGTCCATGGCGAGGCGGAAGTGCAAAAGGATTTTGCCGATCTTATCACTGAGCGGTTCGGGTTCAAGGTCCATATTCCGGAATACCTGGAGGAGCTGGAACTGGAGCCGGGTGTCTCTTTCCAGCCCGTGGTGGATATGGAAAAGGCGCGGCCGCATGTCGACTGGAGTTTCCTGCTGCAGGACTCCGAGCATCTGTATACCGAATTGAAAAAACGGGTGGCGAACATGGAAAACCGCCCCTGGGTGGACCAGGTGGATATTCGGGATCGGTTGCTGGCCGTGAACCGCCAGATCGTGGAACTCATTTCCGAGATATAGATCATGCGAGTAGTTGGCGGAGAATTGAAGGGCCGGACCATCAAGACCTGCGAAGGTCCGGGGTACCGGCCCGCCACCATGAAGGTGCGCGAGTCTGTCTTTTCCATGCTCCAGGCCCGTGGAGTGGATTTCGACTCGGCGCGGGTCATCGATCTGTTCGCAGGGAGCGGCAGCCTTGGTATAGAATGCCTGAGCCGTGGAGTGCCTGAAGCCTGGTTTGTGGAAAAGGCGAACAAGGCGGCTGCTCTGATTCGGGAGAATCTCAAGACCCTGAGCGTAGACCGCAAACGGTTTCGGGTTGTTCCCAAGGACTTGTTCTCGGTGTTGAACACACCGCCGCAAGCCCCGTTCGATCTGCTTTTTATCGACCCTCCCTATGGGAAGGGATTGCTTGCGCCGGCACTTGAATTGGCGTTGAATAAAGGCTGGGCGGCCGAAGGCGGATTGATTGTGGCCGAGGTGGAGACCTCGGTACGACCGCCCGAGGAAGGCCCTTTGTCCGAACTTGAACTGTTAACAGACCGTGAATACGGTCAAACCAGGATTATCGTATGGCGGAATTGAACCCTCGGCTTGCAGTCTATCCCGGCACCTTCGATCCGTTGACCATGGGGCATGTCAGCCTCATACGGCGTGGACTCAGGGTGTTCGACAAAGTTATTCTCGCCATAGCCGAATCCACGCCGAAGAAGACGCTCTTTACCATTGGGGAGAGGGTGGCGCTGGCCAAGGAAGTCTTCCGGGACGATGCCAACATCATCGTCGATCCCTTCAACTCGTTGCTCATTGATTATGTGAACGAAAAGGGGGCCGGGTCTGTCCTGCGTGGGCTGCGCGCCGTATCCGACTTCGAGTACGAATTTCAGATGGCGCTGATGAACCGTAAGCTGGACTGCGAGATCCAGACGGTTTTCATGATTACGGACTTCAAGTGGATGTACCTTAGCTCGACCATCGTCAAGGAAGTCGCCATGTATGGCGGCGATATCTGCGGCCTTGTTCCCGGCCCTGTGGTCAAGGCCCTGCACATCAAGTATGGCACCGGCTATGGATGCGGCGACAAACACGGGCACAATGAAAAGAAGTAAACCGCCCATCGTCTGTCTGCTTGGTCCGACCGGCACGGGAAAGACCGCTGCGGCAATCGCCGTGTCCCGTCGTATTCCCGCGAGTGTGGTCAATTTTGATTCCCGGCAGGTTTATCGGGATTTTCCGATCATTACGGCCCAGCCCGATGCGGAAGAACGGGCGGCGTGTCCCCATCTTCTGTACGGCTTTTTGCCTACAGAAGAAAAGATGAGTGCGGCCCGGTTTGTGGAACTGGCTGTGGAGAAGATAGAGGCAGTGCGCGAGGAAGGGCGTTTGCCGATCCTTGTTGGCGGAACCGGACTTTATTTGCGCTCTCTTCTCAGTGGCATAGCGCCCATTCCGGAAATTCCGGCTGACGTTCGGGAACAGGTGCAGGAGCGGATCAGGCGGGAAGGCCCGCAGGCTCTTCATGCCGAATTGGTCGAGAACGATCCCAAATATGCCGCCGTCATCCACCCCAATGACACGCAGCGAAATGCCAGGGCTGCGGAAGTGTTTCTTGCAACCGGCAAAACCATGAGCTGGTGGCATGAAAACGGCGAGCATACACCAGCGCCGTATGATGCGTTGAAGATCGGCATGAGCATCACCCTGGAAGCTCTGGAGCCGCACCTTGCCCGGCGCATTGATGCCATGCTGACCGCCGGGGCGCTCGAAGAGGCCGAGGCCGCCCGCACCCGTTGCCCGGATGCGCAGGCTCCGGGATGGACCGGCATCGGCTGTGCCGAGTTGCTGGCCTATCTGAACGAGGGCTTGTCCCTGGACGAGGCCAAGTGGCGATGGATTAAAAATACCCGTTCGTATGCCAAGCGGCAGATCACCTGGTTCCGCAAGGAAGAGGATATCCGTTGGTTTTCACCTGGGGAAAATGAAGCCGTCGCCGATTGCGTCGTTTCCTGGCTGAACGGCCGGGAGGATTAGCCTGCCATCAGCGCCAGTTGTGTCGGGTTGAGATACCAGTTCAAGATCCCGTTTCCTTTTTCCGGCAGGTCTATCTGCATCAGGCCGGCGTTTTCAATGCGGATTGCCAGGCCGGTCCCTCCGGTCAGCAAGGTTGAAGCGACCTTGGCCAGTGAAGGCAGATGGCCTGTAATCAGTACACTGTCCAGCCCTTCGTACTCTCTGATAAAGTCAATGGTTGCCTGCGGAGTGGCCATCGCTTTGACAGCCTCTGTCTCCTGTATGCGCGACACGGGATAGCCGGTGGCCTTGGACATGATCTCGGCAGTCTGTCTTGACCGGACCTTGGGGCTTGCCAGCACCAGCTCAAAGCTGAGGCCGAGCATGGCCGCGGCACGAGCCGTCTTCTCCGCAGCCTCACGGCCTACAGGACTCAGGGGTTGACGGGGGTCCAGTTCTTCGGGAAGGCAGACGCCGTGTTGCATCAGGTGTATCAGCATGGTTACTCCATTTAGTCTGGGATGTTCGAGGCTACCACCCGGCGCAGCGGGGTGCAAGCCGCTTGCGGAAAAGCGGCAAGCGGGGTACATGCGAGGTTGTTTTTTCAACGCCCGCCGTACGCGGGACCGCACGCAAGGACAGAACTCACCTATGCTTATTCGCAAATTCTTATTGACCCTGACGTTGCTTCTGGCCGTTTCGGCCTCGGCATACGCTTTTCAGGGATATGTGCAACCTGTGGGGCAGGGCGGCACCATAGCCTGGGGCAATGGCGAGCTTGCCGTAGCCCGGCTTCTCGGGGCTTCGGCCGATGGCGAGACCCAGGCCGGGGCCATCGCAGTCCGCAAGGCCGTATCCGGTGCCCGCAAGCAATTGCTGGACATGATTTTGGGCATTCGCATCGACGCCCGAAGCACGGTTGGCACCTTCCTCTCCGAGGATGACGACCTTGGTGCCAGGGTCCGAGGCGTGGTTCAGAATTCCCCCCTCAATCGACCTGCCCTCTATGCCGAGGGTGGCGAGGTGCGAGTCTCGGAATCACTGCGGGGCAAGCTTGCCGAATTTGTTTTGCCCACCACCATCCAATTCCAGAGCGGCATTCCGCCAAAGCTTTCCACATCCATGGAACAGAGCTTTTCTTATGAAGAGAACGAGCCCGAGCCGGTGGGCGCTGGGGGCGGCGGATACACCGGTGTGGTCGTGGACGCGCGCGGCCTGAGTGTCACCCCGGCCCTAACTCCGGTCATTTATGGTCAGGACGGGCTTGGGGTCTACGGTGCGTTTTTGGTCAGTCGCCAGAATGCCATCGACAAGGGCGTGGCCGCCTATTCGGCTACCGCCGATCCCTCCCTGCTCAAGGAGCGGGTGGGCCAGCATCCGCTGGTCGTCAAGGCTGTCAGCGCCTATGGTTCCTGGCGGACCGATCTGATTATTTCAACCGCCATGGCACGTCTGGTTCGGGCTGTCATGCGTTCGGCCGATGCCGTGGGCAACTGTCGGTTGGTCATAGTTCTGGACCCGCCCGCGCAACCGGAGGAGACTCCGGCGGAAGTTCCTGCCGAGGAGGGCGGTAATGCGTAAAGTCTTAATCTCTTTTATATCGTTGGTGCTAGTATCCTCTCTCTGGTGCGCTGCCGCCGGAGCTGCCGAGGTACGGGTTTTCAAACCCATGGAAGAGGGCGTTTCAGCCATGCAGCTGCGGGCATCGGCCATGGCCGAAGGCTTTGCGCAGGCCGTGCTGGATGCGTCCGAGAACATGCTGCCGGGCAAACTGGATGAAGCCCGTGTGGAATATTTCAAGGAATATCTCACAGACCGGGCCGAACCCTATATTATGGGGTACAAGGTGCTTTCAACCGAGTCTTCCGAGGCTGGGCTGATTCTGAACCTGGACGTTACCGTCAACAAGCAGGCACTTCGTCAGGGGCTCAAAGGGTTGGGGCTGATGACAACCGCTGTTCGACCTGTTCCCGCCTCGGTGGCACTGCCTGCCGATCTGGACGGGGAGACGCTTGTGCTAATGCAGCATCTGGAAGTGTTGAGCGGGTTGCAGGTCGCGGACGAAGGTCTGCCCCGGTTCACGCTGGAACGTGCCCGTGAGAAGGATGTTTATCGCGGACGTCTAGAGACAAAGGAACGGGAATGGACATCCGTCGGCAAGGATATCCCCGGACTTTGGTACAAGTTATGGTCGCATTATTTCATTCGTGAGGAGGAGGCCGAGGCTCGCGCCGAGGAACATTCACTTTCCGTTACCGGATGGTTCACGCCTGATGCCGTGCTTGAGTTTGACAGAGTTTTGCGGGGGTGGGATTCCTCTGTTCAGGATGTTCAGTTGGAGGACATGGATATGCAGTCCACCGGAGTGGGAGCGACATGGACGTTCCGGCTTTTGAACGGAGATCGACTGGCGTCTCGCTTGCAGGCCTTTCTGCCACAAAGGGGACTGAGCTACAAGATTGCCGGATTGTCCGCAAAGTGATTCGGAATTGGCACAAAAGCCAAAAAAAAGCGCCGACTGCATGCAGTCGGCGCTTTTTTTTCTCGTTTACCCGAAAGACTTAGTCTTCCTTCTTCTCTTCGTTTTCCTTTTTGGGGGTAACGTCGATTTCTTGGGGCTCGCTGCTGGCCTTCTTGAAATTGCTGATGGCTTGTCCGATGCCGCCGCCGATTTCCGGCAGCTTCTTGGCACCGAATATGACTAGCACGATGACGAGAATAATCAAAAGTTCCCAGATGCCAAATCCGCCGATCATGTATAGCCTCCAATAATAAACGTCTTGAGTGATGAGTTGACTTTGCCTATACACCCGGCCCCAAGGCAGGTCAAGGATATGCAGCTGTTACCCGACAGGTGTGGCCGCGGCCGGGGCGGGACGTTATCCCTTTACAATCATTGGGTGGGACTATACATCTTCCAAAAGCTTCGGGAGCTGTCCCGGACGTACGGAAACACCATGGCCGAGATCGCGAGACTGCCCGGAGAAGGGTGCCGACATTTTCAGTGCGGGCGCTGCCTGTACGAGGAACACCTCAATCCGGGATATGATGCCGGATATCGGTGTGATGTGCTGGAGCACTGGGCCGATGCCTACGAAGCGTTTTTGGTCAGGGCCGAAAGTTTTCGGGTGGAGCCGGATGCCGTTCCCGAACTTTGGGCCCTTCAGTTTCAGCGGCTGGCGAGAAAGACTTTTCGTTGCGAGCGATTTGAATACGATGCGGAGGCCGGGGCCCCGGCCTGCCTGCATGTCGCTGAGAGCCTGTGCCTGCTGTGCCTGCCGGTTTGCGAGGGACGCTGCCGACATTACCACGGAGCGCCGGCGACGGTAGAGAATGAGTGAAATCAAGGAGTCGTCCATGCTGTTGGCCTTTCCCTACATGCATACCTATCTGTTTCCCGAAGACCTCGTTTCCCTGGTTTGTTTTTTTGATCCCGGCATGACCGACGAGCCGGACCCGGAAGGGTTCAGGCCCAAGGATCTTCCGCTGGACGCCAAGACGGCAACCGCGCTCATCAATGACTCCATCCGTTTTGGAGAACAGTTCAAGGACCCGGGCGAAATGGCATACTACGGTGCCGTTAGCGCCGACGACTATTACGAGGGTTCGTCCATGTCCATCCAGGCGCAGCTCATGCGCCAGTTTGCGGACAACAATGGGGATAAGGACGAGCGGGAGGCCCGTGAGGCCAAAGCCAAGGCGCAGTTTGTCCTTTTGCTGGCCTGGTATTTCGAGGAACGGATGCTGGAGCTTCAGGGGTTGGAGGAGACCGTCAAGAACGCCTGGTCCGCCATGGATAAGGGGCTGGGCGTGGAAGACGACGACCGCCTTGAAGCCGGGGTTGTCGCCCTTGGCGAGGCCGAAAGCCACACCGGCGGCGTATCGGACGGCCAGGAGGTCCAACTGCCGTGGCAGCGGATCGTCGAGGCCTTGCCTGCCTTTATCTCCCGGGACGATGTCCTGGTGTGCGTGGACAACGAAATTTATTCATTATGGGAGGACCGGGATATCGCGTTCTCCCCGGCCGATGAAAAACTCGGCCTGCCTGCCGGTACGGTCGTGGCCACGCAGCCTGCCTGGCGGTTTTCCGGACGCCGCAGAGCGCCTGAAAAATTACCCCTGGCCCTGCGCGAAGTGACCATGGCGGTAATTCGTTAAACTTTTTGGAGGCTGAATGGTCATAGCCAATCCTTTGATGGACCCCCGCCTGGTGGAGGGGGTCCGCGCGGTCGTTTTTGATTGCGACGGCGTTCTCATTGATTCGTATGACGCGAATATGCGTTATTACAGCGAAATAAAAGAAAAGCTCGGCCTGCCGCCGCTGACTCCGAGTGAAAAGCTGTACGTTCACAGTCGAACCCATGCCGAAGCCCTGCACTATCTTGCGCCTACGGATGAAATGTACGAGAGGGCGTGGGACATTGTTCGGAGTTTCGACGATTCCAAGCTGACGTGCCACCTGAAGCGATCCGAAGGGGTGCGCGAGTTCTTGGAGTGGCTGCGCTCGGCCGGTTTTTTCCTCGCGGTCAATACCAGCCGGACCTTCATGGAGAATATCCTGCGCATGATGGATTTGGAGGGTTTTTTCCGGCCTGTGATAACCGCTAATCTGACCACCCATCCCAAACCGTCCTCGGAAGGGCTTTTCCGGATCATGGAAGAGCTTGGCGTTGCCCCGGATGAACTGGCCTACATTGGTGACACAAAGGTGGACGAGAAGGCTGCCGAAGGGGCAGGCGTCCGCTTTTGGGCACACCGCGCCCCAACGTTGCGGGCCGAAGTGCACATCAATAATTTTTGGGACATTCGCGGGGTCATGCAACGTTGCTATAAAGAGCGGGGCAAAGCGTTTTAGGGCTTGATTCTTACTACCCTGTGTGCGAAATTGTGGGCAATTGACACTATACCATGCGGACTGATGTCAGGTCCGCAATTCTGGAGGATTCATGGGTTTTCTTGGGACATTGGTCCAGGCGGCTGCTTTCGTTATCGACGCTGTTCTTTCCATTTATTTCTGGATTGTCATTATCTCTGCGTTGCTTTCCTGGGTTAATCCCGATCCCTACAACCCCATCGTTCGTTTTCTGCGCGGGGTGACCGAGCCGGTTTTCTACCGCATTCGCCGGTGGATTCCCTTTGCTGTGGTGGGCGGGTTCGACCTGTCTCCCATCGTGGTCCTTCTTGCCATCCAGGTGTGCAAGATTGTCGTGGTGCAGAACCTCGGCTATCTGGCCATGTCCTTGCGCAGTTCCGGCATGATGTAGACGGATTAGGAGGGTACTATGGCAACAGTGTCCAAAATCGATCTTCTCAACAAACAATTTTCACGGCGCATGTTCGGCTATTCGCGCCTGGAGGTCGACCAGTTCATGTTGGAACTGGCCGATGCTTTGGGTGAGGCTGCCGACAATCAGAAAGCGCTGCGCCGAAAGATCAAACAACTGGAACTTTCGGTCAAGGAATACCGCCAGCGAGACGAGACTCTGCGGGACACGCTGATGAGCACGCAGAAAATGGTGGATGACCTCAAGGTCGCAGCCGGAAAGGAAGCGCAGCTCATCATTGACGAGGCGCGGTCCAAAGCGGACGGAATGGTTCAGCAGGGCCACAACCGGTTGGCTCAGGTCCATGAAGAGGTCGAAGGGCTCAAGCGACAGCGCACCCGTTTCGAGGTCCAACTGAAGGGGTTGATCAAATCCCATCTGGAAATGTTGGAGATGCCGGATCCTGAAAGGGAGAAGGTGGAAGAGCTGGAAGCGAAAGTTAAATACCTGAAAAAGGTTGACTAAGGCGGTTGTTGCCATATCTCTCAACCAGAATTTGTCAGCAGGAGTGAGCAGGGATGGCGTCTGGCCGTCTGGGTTCAGCCGGGCGCCCGAAAAACGGAGGTCGCCGGGGTGTACCAGGAATGTGTCAGAGTACGTCTCGCTGCCCCTGCGGTCGACAACAAGGCCAACAAGGCGCTTGTGGCCTATGTCGCCGACCTTTTGCGATTGAAGAAAAACCAGGTTTCCATAGCGCGTGGGCACGCCAGCAGGAAAAAACACCTGGTCATAGTGAGTGCGGCTGAGCCCGATTGGCGGGTGTTCCAGTAGGAGGACAGCCGGTAAACTTAACAAAGGAGCGGGACATGGAATCCGATGACATCAAACTCATTGAGAAGTACGGGACCGAAGATGTTCAGTTGAAGTCCCTGTGGGATCAACATGTTACGTATGAAAAAATGTTGGAAAAGCTTGAGTCCAAGAGCTTCCTGTCGCCCACCGAAATGCAGGAGATGAAGGAACTCAAGAAGAAAAAGCTGGCAGGCAAGACCACCTTGCAGACCCTGCTGGATAAATATCGGTCCATGGAGGCGTAGTATGAAATTGACCGGGGCCCAGATACTCCTCAAGTGTCTGGAGAAGGAAGGGGTTGATGTTATGTTCGGTTTCCCGGGTGGAGCCGTGATTGACATCTATGACGAAATACCGAGATCCTCCGTCGAGCACATTCTAGTGCGCCACGAACAGGGCGCCATTCACGCTGCCGACGGTTATGCCCGCGCCACAGGGCGGGTAGGGGTCTGCCTAGTCACCTCCGGCCCCGGCGCGACGAATACCGTTACTGGTATCGCCACGGCCTACGCCGATTCCATTCCGGTGGTCATTTTTACCGGCCAGGTGCCCCGCGCTCTGATCGGAAACGATGCCTTCCAGGAAGTGGACATTGTCGGCATTACCCGGCCGTGTACCAAGCACAATTATCTTGTCCAGGACATCAAGGACCTGGCCAAGACCATCAAGCAGGCCTTTTATCTGGCTCGCTCTGGTCGGCCGGGTCCTGTCCTGGTGGATTTGCCGAAGGACATACAGACTCAGATTACCGAGTTTGAATACCCGGACAAGGTGGATATGCGCAGCTACAAGCCTACGAGCAAGCCGCACATCGGCCAGATCCGCAAGGTTGTCAAACTGCTCAAGGAAGCCAAACGGCCGTTGATATACTCCGGCGGTGGCGTCATCACCTCTGGCAGCCACGAGGAATTGACCTGGCTGGCCCGGACCCTGAGCATTCCGGTTACTTCCACACTCATGGGCCTTGGAGCCTTTCCCGGTGATGACGAGCTGTCTCTGGGAATGCTCGGTATGCACGGTACCTATGCCGCCAATATGGCGGTGAATAATTGCGATCTGCTGCTGGCGGCCGGTGCGCGGTTTGATGACCGTGTGACCGGGAAACTGGCAACCTTCGCTCCCCGGGCTACCATCGTTCATATCGATGTGGACCCGACTTCCATTCAGAAGAACGTCTCCGTCCATGTGCCGCTTGTGGCCGACTGCAAACACGCCTTGGCGGCCCTCAAAAAGGAGACCAAGTCCACACTGGAGGAGTTCGACTGGAAGAGCGACCACAAGCCGTGGGTTGATCAGGTGCAGAAGTGGGCTAGGGAACATCCGTTGACCTACAAGGACACCGAAGGCACCATCAAACCGCAGTATGTTGTGGAAAAAATTTATGAATTGACCAAAGGTGATGCAATTATCGCCACCGAAGTGGGCCAGAACCAGATGTGGGCTGCCCAGTTCTACAAATACACCAAGCCCAATACGTTGCTGACTTCCGGCGGCCTGGGTACCATGGGATACGGCTTCCCGGCCGCCATGGGCGCACAGCGGGCCTTTCCGGACAAGCTGGTGATCGATATCGCCGGTGACGGTTCCATCCAGATGTGCATTCAGGAGATGATGACCGTTGTCTGCAACAAGTTGCCCGTGAAGATCGTCATCCTCAATAACGGCTATCTCGGCATGGTCCGGCAGTGGCAGGAATTGTTCTATGAAAAGAACTATTGCGAAACCTGCATGGATGCCCAGCCCGATTTCGTCAAGCTGGCCGAGGCCTACGGGGCCGTTGGCTACCGCGTGACCGAAAAGAAGGATGTGGAAAAGACTTTGCGCGAAGCATTTGCGGTGGACAAGCCTGTCATCGTGGACATTCGGGTGGAAAAGGAAGAGAACGTCTACCCGATGGTGCCTGCCGGTGCCTCGTTGACCGAGATGTTGTTGGTGTAGGAGGCCGGGAACATGAACAAACACACACTTTCCGTTACGGTCGAGAACGAGCCGGGTGTTTTGTCCCGTGTGGCGGGGCTTTTCAGCGGGCGCGGTTTCAATATCTATTCCTTGAACGTGGCGCCGACCCTTGAAAAGGGCGTCTCTCAGATGACCATTGTCGCCGAGGGGGATGATGCCATAGTAGAGCAGATCGTCAAACAGCTCCGCAAGTTGATCCCGACCATCAAAGTCAAGGATTTGACCGAGTTGAAGTCGGTGGAGCGGGAGATGGTTCTGTTGAAGGTCAATGCCGAGGATTCCCGAAGGGCCGAGGTACTGCGAATTGTTGACATCTTCCGTTGCAAGGTTGTAGACGTGAGCCCGGACGAAGTGACCGTGGAGGTCACAGGCGATCAAGGCAAGATAGGTGCGCTTATCAATCTGTTGACCCGATTCGGGATCAAGGAGATTGCGCGTACCGGGAACGTCGCCATGCAGCGTTCCATGCAGATCGACATTTAATTCTTAGTAATCAGGCAATGTCCCGGACCCGGGGTGCAAGCCCTCGGTCCGGGCTTTCGCGTGTTGACATATGTGCTAATGACAGCCCAAGTGGCTTAAAATATCAGGAGTAAATCCCATGAAAGTGTATTATGAGAATGATGCGGACCTGAGTCTGTTGAAGGACAAGGTTGTGGCCGTTGTCGGTTACGGCAGCCAGGGCCACGCTCATGCCCAGAACCTGCGTGATTCCGGCGTGAACGTCATCGTAGCTCAGCGTCCTGGCGGACCCAACTTTGATCTGGCCAAGGAGCACGGCTTCGAGCCCATGTCCGTAGCCGAGGCTGCCCGCAAGGCCGACCTGATCATGATTCTGCTGCCTGACCAGTATCAGGCCGAGGTCTTTGCCAACGAAATTCTCCCGTACCTGCAGGAAGGCAACATCATTGCCTTCGGCCATGGTTTCAATATCCACTTCCAGCAGATTGTTCCTCCCAAGGGCGTGGACTGCGTCATGATCGCCCCCAAGGGGCCGGGCCATCTGGTTCGTCGTACCTTCACCGAAGGCGGCGGCGTGCCCTGCCTGGTCGCTGTCGAGGCCGACGCTTCCGGCAAGGCCACCGAGATCGCTCTGGCCTACGCCAAGGGCATCGGCGGCACCCGCTCCGGTGTCATCAAGACTACCTTCAAGGAAGAGACCGAGACCGACCTGTTCGGTGAGCAGGCCGTGCTTTGCGGTGGCCTGACCGCCCTGTGCAAGGCTGGTTTCGATACCCTGGTGGAAGCTGGCTACCAGCCGGAGATGGCTTACTTCGAGTGCCTGCACGAGATGAAGCTGATTGTCGACTTGATGTACGAGGGCGGCATGGCCAACATGCGGTACTCCATCTCCGAGACCGCCGAGTACGGCGACTACGTCACCGGCCCCCGCATCATCACCGACGAGACTCGTGCGGAAATGCGCCGCGTGCTGCATGACATTCAGTCCGGCAAGTTTGCCCGTGACTTCATCCTGGACAACAAGGCCGGTCAGGTCGGTCTGAAGACCCTGCGCCGCAACAATGCCGAGACCCAGGTCGAGGAAGTGGGCGGCCGCCTGCGCCAGATGATGAGCTGGCTCAAGAAGTAGCCTGATTCATTACGGAAAAAATAAGGGCGGTTTCGTAACGAAACCGCCTTTTTTTTGTGCGAAAAAAAGGCTTGACCCAATGTCATATCGCCCTTACTTCTGCACCCGATTTCACCTGTGGAGGGATGGCGATGCCTGTGGATACCTTGCTTTTGGGCATAGTGATATTTTTTGTCGAGCTTATGTCTCTGACCATCGGGACCGTGCGTACCGTAATTACGGTACTCGGTGAATCCCGCATGGCCTTTGTGCTGGGCTGTCTGGAAATGACCCTTTGGGTCTTCGGCACCTCGGCCGTGATGCTCAAGGTGGGCGAGGAGCCCTTTTTGGGTGTCTGTTATGCCATCGGATTTGCCGGAGGCAATGTTACCGGCATTATGGTCGAGAAGAAGATGGCCCTCGGCAACGTCGTTGTTCGGATCATCAGTTCCCGCTTCGGAGCAGCCATCGCCAACGCGGTGCGTCAGGCCGGCTACGGCATCACCACTGTGGCCGGAGAAGGCTGCGAAGGCCCGGTCACCGTCCAGTTCGTGGTGTGCAAGCGCAAGGATATGAAGCAGATGCTCGCTGTCGCGCGTGAGGCTGACCCTGAACTGTTCTATACCTTCGAAACCGCTGGCGGTGCCAGCGTTGTCCATAGCCCCAGCGGCAGCCGTGTAAACAGGTTGCTCGGGCCTATCCGACGGCTTGTGCCGCAGTTCTGATCTTGAAAAGCCCGGTTCGGATGAGCCGGGCTTTTTTATTCCTGAAATTGGGGACGATGCCTGTTTTTACGGCAGGGCTGCGAGAAAGGAAGAAAGCTCCATGTTGAACAGCTCCGGCTCTTCGTAAAAAGGAAGGTGTCCACTGTGCTCCATGGAAATCAGGTGCGCGCCGGGGATCGCCCCCGCTACGAACCGGCCAGGAGAGTTGGCGGTGCGAAGACGTCGTGTCTGGCCGTATACGGCGAGGCAGGGCAGGGTTATTGTCGGCAGTATCGGGGTGTAGTCCCGCCGGACATAGTCTCTGTAAAGTTCCGTCAGGGCCTTTGTATCCGCAGCCATGTGCTGGTTCAGCATCCAATGCAGGGCGTGCAGAGGGGCCTTGCAGGATAGAAACATGCCGTCAATAAAACGTTTGCCGTAATCTTGACGGTTGTCGGCGAGCCTGCGCAGGTCTTTCTCCATAGCGGTGTCGTCATTGTCTCTGAAGCGATGGATATTCCAACGCGCCGAGGAAAAGGGAAAAGGGCAGGATTCCACCAGTCCCATGGCTGCCAGTCGGTCGGCGCCGAAGCTGCGGAAATATTCCAGGATCACAGCTCCCCCCATGGACCAGCCGATCAGCATGACTCCATTCAGGGAAAGTCCTTCCAGAATATTATGTAAGTCCTGAGCCAGCCTCGTTATGGTGAAATCTCGACTGACTGCGTTGGAACGTGCGTGCCCGCGCAGATCAAGGGCTATCAGCTGAAAATGGTCGGCCAGGGGAATCTGGCGCCGCCAGAAGGTTGCTCCCGCGCCCCAGCCATGTATCAGGAGCAGCGGACGCCCGGTGCCGTGGACATCAACCCACAGCCGGGCGCCGTCATCTGCTGTAATCCATCCACCTACATGATCATCGCCACGGGTTTCCGTGGCCTCAAAACAATCCATCAAGCCTTGCGTTCCTTTTTCCGTGGTTTGATGTCGATAACTGGCGTGCCATCAATGGCTTCCAGCGGCTCCACAATGAGGGTGGCCGGAGCTTCCAGAGCCACCACGGTTACCTGATGCAGCCCGATGGGGTTGGGCCGATTGGGCGAACGGGTGGTGAAAACGCCGCGCAGTGGAGAATTCGGGTTGCCGCGGGGGTGTACCTGGAGAACCTCTCGGGGCGACTTGTGAAACCAGGTCAGCAAATCCAGCTGGGCTCCTGGCTTCATGGTGTAGAGGCCGTCGGCAAAAGACGGGTCCAGTTCGATCCTGGCCCGAACCGCGCCGGGCTCGTCTTCCATTTTGGGAGCGCTGTTGCGGTTCTTGATGGAAGAGCGAACGTAGCCGAGAATAGTGAGTTCCTTATCCATGGTACCTCTCCTTTGGGGGCAATTCTCCTATTGATCGAAATGGTCGAATCCGGCGACGGCGAACGGTTTGCCGTTGACCACCAGTCCGGCTGTGTCGGTGACGGTGCCTATGACTGTGAGTCCCGGTACGGTTTCTATGCGCGGCATGTCCAGGGGAGCGGCGCATCCGAGCAGGGCGTAGTCTTCACCGCCCAGCATCGCTTCTTCAATGGGGTCCGTGCCCATGGCCAGCGCAAAGGCGAGGACATTGCCGTTGAGCTGTTCTCCCTTGAGGGTGATGTCCGCTCCCAGGTTTGTGCCAAGGAACCGGGGAAGGTCACGAGCCAGCCCGTCGGAGACATCCATGAGTCCTTTGGCTCCGGCGGCCTTGAGCAAGGTGCCTATCAGGACTTTTGGCTTGGGCCTCAGGTGGGCGTTGACGGCTGCGGGGAAAGCCTCGCGCGCCTTGTCCTTGAGCGATTCCAGGGCCATGAATCCTACCCTGGCCATGCCCAGATCTCCCACTGTGAAGAGCTTGTCGCCCGGGGCGCAATTGCCACGCGTCAGGAATATCCCGTCGCCCTTGGCAACCCCGAAAATCGTGATGGAGATGCCCAGCTTATCGGAACGGCAGAGATCGCCGCCCGCCAGCACCATCTCGTTTTGTCTGGCAAGCGTGGACATGGAGTGGAAAAACTCGTCCCAGAACTCGTCCGGGATGTCGGCCGGGGCCATGATGTCCATGTTGAAGGCGACCGGAAGCGCACCCATGGCCGCTATGTCGCTGATGTTGACGGCAAGGGCTTTGTGCCCGATATCCGCTGCGGAAAAATAGTCGCGCCGAAAGTGGATGTCTTCCAGGAAGAGGTCCGAGGAGACGCAATAGGGACCTTTGCCCGAGAGCACGGCGCAATCGTCTCCCCGACCAAGGGTAAGGGCCTCTCCTTTGTTCGCAAAGTGGGTGTCTATGAGTTTGAGGAATTGTTCTTCACTTTTCATGATATGCCAGCTTGTTAAAGAAGTTCTAGATAATCTCCGACAATGGTCTTGATGCCAAACCCCGGAAAATTGACCTTGAATTTATTCGATTCGGGCTGGGCGATGATTTTACCCTTGCCGAAAATCTTGTGTTTGCAGAATCCCAGTTTGGTCGGAGGTGTTTTGCTGCCGTTCCCTTCAGTTGTTGAAGGAGAAGCGGAAGCGGGCGGCTCACTCTGCTTTAAGGGAGTAACGGACCGCAAACCACCGCCGTACGATTCGTTTTTGCGTTCATAGACTCCGGCAGGCAGTTCCAGAATGAACGGGCTTGGCAATGTCGGGTCGGAGAGCCCGCTGGCCCGATTATATACCGACGCCGGAACGAACAGCTTGAGGCATTCCTTGGCCCTGGTGCAGGCAACATACATCAGACGGCGTTCCTCTTCCATATCTTCCGCACGCTGCATCGCCTTGCGCGAGGGGAAACGGTCTTCCACCAGATCGATGATGATGACCGCGCTCCATTCCAGCCCTTTGGCCGAGTGGACCGTGGAGAGCACAACCGCATTTTCTTTGCGCTCTTCCTCGTCCGGGTTGCCGTCCAGGCTGAGGTCGCCCAGGAATTGCTCCATGTCCGTATAGCCTGCCGCAATCTGCCCCAGTTGGTCCAGGCCTGCCTGTCGCTTGGGGTAGTCGTCCGGGTATTTCTCCACCAGGATAGGCTGATAGAACGTCAGGATGCGTTCAATGAGCGCACCGGGACGAGGCGGCAGGGCTCGAAGGGCATCCAGTTCCGCAAAGAGCTCTCGAAGCTGATCGTGCTTTTTGAACATTTTCCCCAGATACTTGTCGTCGCGGGAGTGAACCGCTTGATATATCTTGGTAACCGTTTTGGGGCCAACGCCTTTCACGTGGTCCAGCCCGCGTTGCCACGCAAGCAGGTCGTGGGGGTTTTGCACAAGCCGCAGGTAAGAGAGCACATCCTTGACGTGGGCGGCTTCGTGGAATCGGATACCGCCGAATTTCTGGTAGTCGATGCCGATACGGGTCAGTGCGACCTCAAGGGGGAAGGACTGGTAGCCCGCGCGAAAGAGTACGGCCACATCATGGAGCGGGTATTTGCGTCCTAGTTTGACGATTTCATCCACCACCAGCCGGGCCTGGCTCTGGTCGCTCATGGGATGGACGACTTCCGGCAATTGATCGCTGGTCAGGTCGGAGTAGAGCGTCTTATCGAATTTGGTGGCCGCTCCTTTCAGGATTTCGTTGGTCAAATCCAGAATGGGTTGCACAGAACGATAGTTCTTCTCCAGGCGGATGACTTTCGTACTCTCGAAAATTTTTGGAAATTCAAGAATGTTGGCAACATTCGCACCACGGAATGCGTAGATGGACTGCGCGTCATCACCCACGGCCATGACGTTGCCGCGCGTCCCGGCCAGATGGCGGACTATGCGCGCCTGGACCAGGTTGGTGTCCTGATATTCGTCCACCATGATGTAGCGATATCGGGTCTGTAGCTGGTTGCGCAGCGGCTCGTTCTTTTCCAGCAGCTCATCCAGCAGAAAGAGCAGATCGTCATAGTCGGCGAGGGCATGTTCTCGCTTGAACTGGGCGTAGCCGGTGGCCACAGTGTTCAAATCCTCGAGGTAGGGAGAGAGGTGGTAGGCCTCGCGTTCCAGAACGCCCTCGATGGTCAGTTCCTTGTTGCGCGACTTGGTTATCATGTCGAGCAGGGTGGCCTTCTTTGGGTAGGAACGATCTCCCTTGCCCAGCTCCAGCACGTCCTTCACTTCCTTGCACACGTTTTCGCTGTCCGCACGATCCATGAGGGTGAATCCGTTGGCGAATCCGATATCGGCTGCATTGCGGCGCAGGGTGGCGTAGGCAAACGAGTGGAAGGTGCCGCCGCTGGTACCGGTAAGGGGGCGGCCCAGGATGCTTTCGGCCCTGGCGAGCATTTCCTGCGCGGCCTTGCGGGTAAAGGTCAGGAGCAGTATCTGGGCCGGGTCCACACCGCTTTCCACCAGATGGGCAAGGCGGTAGACGATGGTCCGGGTCTTGCCGGAACCGGCACCGGCAATGACCAGCACCGGGCCTTCCGTGGCAAATACGGCTTCCCGTTGGGCCGCGTTCAGGTCGTTCTCAAAATCTATGCTCATGGGCTATTTGTCCCGAATGTTGAAATGGTCGAGGATGATGCGGCCGACGTCCCTCATGCGTTTCGGCTGTTCGCCCTCGCTGTCGAAAAATATGGCTCCCTCCACGGTATGAGCGCCTGTCCGGCCATGCAAGCCGAAAACAGAGTCCCGGTCGAATTTGGCCTTGAGATCGAAGCTGGGGCGCGCAACGCAGATCAGGTCCGGGCGATGCTCCAGCCCTTCGCCTGGGTAACACTCCTCGCCGGAAAGGACTGTTTCCATGACCCGCTCACCGTTCCAGGTCAAGTTCATCAGGCCCGTGCGGATTGCATCAAGCAGCGCTTTGGTCTCCTGCTCCATAACGGAACCGCGAGAGAATGTTGTTTTTTTATGCAGGTAGATACGTCCGGGATCAAGGGCAAATGCCCGGCTTTCCCGGCTGATGCACGAGGCGTCCCATTCGTCCGCCGGCGTTCCGTCCAGACTGAGATAGCCATGTTGTTTCAGCCATGTGTTGACGCAGACCTCCGTGGTCAGTCGGGTGAAGCCATGGTCGGCCAGGACCAATAGTCTCTTTTCTCCGGAGAGGGCGTCGAATTTGGCCAGGAACGTACCTATGGCCGCATCCCAGTCCGCAAGGAAGCCGAGGCAGGCTGTATGATACGGATGCTCCGCATCAAGCACCGCATCCATGGCAAAGTGGAAGAGCCGGTCCGTTTCCGTAAATACATGGACGAAGAGGTCCCAGGCCAGATCGTCCCAGAGCAGGGAGAGGGCGGTGAGCCTGGATTCCAGGGTGCGGCGCAATTCTCCCAGCAGATAGTCCAGGTCCCGGTTCCGTCTGGTTGTGTCCGCTTCCAGCCGGTATCCTGATCGGGACAGCATGTCTGCCAGGAAGGGCGGGTAGACCGCGTGCGTCAGTTCCGGGGCCACAAATCCCGCCACGATCATGCCGCGCATGGGACGCGCCGGATACGTGTTGGGCAGGTTGACCACGCGGGAGACCAGCCCGGCATCGCCCAATCGGTCGAAGACGGTCGGCCCTCGCACGTCCATGCTGTTGGCAACGTCCAGTCGGTAGGTGACCGGGTCCATGCGGGAGAATCCCAGAATGCCATGTGTTTCCGGACCTTCTCCCGTATAGAACGAGGTCCAGTTGACCGGGGAGAGCTCCGGCAGTTCCGCCCGAACCGTTGTTGCCTGTCGGGCCAGCCGTCCTATGTTCGGCAGGGTGGTCCCAAGCTCTTTTGCAAGAGACAGGGGGAGTCCATCCAGGCCAAGGACAGCCAGGCGACGGCGGGGGGCAGCGGCGGAAAGGAGCAGGCTCACACTCGGTTCTCCGGTTCCTTCCTAGAGCAGCTTGGCATTGAACTTTTTCAGAAAGAAGGCGGGATTGTAGGACTCCTTGGCCTTACGCAGTCCCGGATCGCCCAGATCCTGTTCGCGGTTGACGTTGGTGTACTCGGCCGCGTCCTTTTCAAGGAACATTTGGTTGATCGCCTGGTAGATGCCTTTGTACTGGATATTACCTTTCTCGAAATGGATGACCACGGATTCTTTGCACAGGGGCTCTGCCACGGTGTAGGCGATGACCTTGCCGTCCACTCGCAAGCTCGCGCCGGTCAGGTTGGTGATCTGGTCGAAGTTGTGCAGAACACGGGTGATGGCCCGGTTTTCCGCCTTCAGGGCTTCGGAGGGATTGTTCTCCTCATACCACTTGTACCACTCGTCCTGCATGTCCAGCACTTCCTCAACGCACTCGGGCCGCATGGTTTCGTACACAAAGTCGTAGCTCTTGATGAACTGATTGAGCAGGTTTTTCTTTTTGTGGAATTTCTTTCCCTTGAGGGAGATCAGTTCTTCAACGGCATAGACGTAATCCCAGTGGTCGCGATTTTCTTCAATGAGAATTGAATTGCCGTAGGCAACGGACCACATGCGGGTCAGGGCTTCGGGAACGCGTATGAACTTGCGGCCTTCCTGCATGGCCTTGCAATCCTTCCATTCATACTTTTCCCAGGGGCCGACCGGAGCCCAGAATACGGTTTCCGGCCTGGTCTGGCGGATGAAGCACAGCCCTTTGTGAAAAGCCCATTCCAGGCCGTAGTGCTCGGCCCAGCCATATATATTGGCAAAGGAAAAATCACTGGTCATGAGCTGCGGGCAGCCTTCCAGGCATTCGTGATATTCCTGCTGTCTGTTAAGATTGATGGGTTCGAATTCTAGTGTCATGCGGATACCTTGTTTGCTTTGCGGTTTTTGATCATAGCGAAACGCTGCCAGTTTTTGAAGGAGTAGTAATAGAGCAGCGTCAGTGACTGGACAATCTGGGAACAGAACATGGCGATCCAGATACCTTCTGCGCTTCGCATACCTAAGTGACCAAGATAGTAGGCAAGAGGGAGCCTGATAGCCCAGGTTGCACTCCCCATTATGAGCATATTGTAAAAGGTGGCCCCGGCTCCATTGAGTGCCCCGGCCAGTATCATGGACGTGAGGGTAAAAGGAATGGCCAGAACATTCCACTTGAGATAGCTCATGGCCTGCGCGGCTACGGTCGGGTCCGTGGTCAGAAGGCTGACCCATTCCGGGATAAACTGCCATACACAGACGGTGAAAATACAGATCGAGACTACGCCCAGCCCCAGAATGCGGAAGCCGAACCGTTTAGCCTCTTCAAGCTGCCGCGCACCCAGATAGTGGCCGATGAGGATCGACGCCGTCATGCTGAAGGCGAAGGCGGGCAGGAAGAGCAGCGCCTCGATACGCAGTCCTACGGCCATTCCTGCGAGCGCGTCCACCGGGTCCCAAGGCAGGCTGGCGGTGATGGCATAGAGGAAGAGGTAGCCTGATTGCCACACGATCTGGGTCAGTCCCGAAGGCCATGCAACCTTGAGCAGGTAGGGCAGCGCGACGCGGGCCCATCGCCACGGAGCGAAGCAGGCCCGGCAAAGCAGGCCCCAGCGGGCCAGGACAAAGAGGTTGAAGAGCGCGCCGCCCGTCACCGAGCCGAACGTAGCCCAGGCCAACCCCTTGAAGCCGATCTCCGGGAATCCCCACCAGCCGAGGCCGAGGCCGATATCCAGCACAGCATTGATGGTCGTTACCAGGATCATCGAATAGAGCGGGAACATCACCTGTTTGTGAGCGCGGAAGATGGCGTTGGTTATGGTCAGCAGATAGTAGGGCGGCAGCACATACAGATAGACGGTCAAAAAATAGCGGGTGATGGGCCGCATGGTTTCCGGCACCTGGAGTGCGGTAACGATGAATGTCTTGAAGGGCAGGCCCACGAACATGATGACGCTGCCGAGCATGAGCACCATGACGAGACAGAGTCCGACATACCGGTTGGCCCTGCGCAGGAGGCCTGCTCCGAGGGACTGGCTGATGGCCGCCACAGCGCCGTTGGCCACGGCCATGGCGAGGATGAGAAGAAAGAGCAGGGACTGGGTAATGATGCCCAGCGAAGCTTGCACATGCCGGTCTATGTGTCCCGCCACCCATACGTCGGCCAGACCGATGCAGAAGTGGAAGAACATCATGATGATCTGGGGCCAGGCCAGATGCCAGATAGTGCGGTACGGAGCCCGCGTCATATCGGTGGAATTGAAAGTTTCAGGCATGGGGTTTCTTTTTGCTGCGGTCGTGATCCGACCCTCGCAACATAATAGGTCCTTTTCGGCGGATGCCAAGGGGGAGCGGTTATTTTTTTTGAGAATGGGGAAGCGGTCGTCGCGTTGCTTTCGGGACTATGCCAGGCAACGCGGAAGACCCATCCTTCCCGGTACGTTTTGCTTCAGTATCTGTACGCGCCCTGGGCGAGGGAAGGAATAGGGTCAATGCTCGTGCGGGATGTCGCCTTCTTCGTGAATGTGTACGTGGGAATGGGGCTTGAGGCTGCCGGGATGGATGCGGCCGTCACGCATGCCCAGGAGCGAGTTCGTGGTGGCGCTGAGAAAGTCCGGTTCGTGCGAAACCACAAGACGGGCCATTTCCAGATTTTTCAGAATGTCCACCAGCCGTTCCTTGGCTTCGGGTGAAAGACCGGTGGTCGGTTCGTCCAGTATGAGGACCTCAGGCCGCATGGAGAGGATGGTAGCCAGGGCCACGAGTTTTTTTTCGCCACCCGAAAGGCGGTAGGGCACCCGATCCTCGAAGCCGGAAAGTCCCACGGTTGCCAGGGCCTCGGCTGCGCGTTCCCTTGCTTCTTCAGGGGTGAGTCCCTGGTTCAGGGGGCCGAAGGCCACGTCATCTAGCACGGTGGGGCAGAAAAGCTGATCATCGGAATGCTGGAACAGGAATCCTATTTTGAGCCGGGCTTCATCGAAATCCTTGCCGTCGGCCATGGTTTTGCCAAAGAGGGTGACCTCTCCCAGGCTCGGTTTCAGCAGCCCCATGAGGATGTGCAACATGGTGGTCTTGCCTGCGCCGTTCGGGCCGAAAAGACCTATCTTTTCGCCCTCATGAAGGTGAAAATTGAGGCCATTCAACGTGGCATTTTGGCCAGGGAAGGCATACACGATGTCGTGCAGGGCAATGATGGTTCGATTCATTGTATTCTCATTATTTCAAGGCAGATGATCGTGGCGGACAAAAGCAACGTTGCCGCGAGAAAGACGTAGTCGCCCAGTGGGGCGGCAAAGCGGGTCAGGGTATAGAAACGTCCGCGAAAGCCGCGGCAGCGCATGGCACCGTGCACCCGTTCGGCACGATCCCAGCTGCGCACCAGGAGCATGCCTAGCAGCCATGCGTAGGAACGGTAGGTGTGGCGGTTTGTTCTTGGGTGGAAGCCCCGCGCCTGCATGGCCTGACGCATCGTCATGTATTCCTGATGGATGACGAAAATATAGCGATAGGTAAAGAGCAGGATGTGGCAGAGTTTGCCCGGCACGCCCAGCCGCTGCATGGCCGGTCCGAGGTCCTGCACCGCTATGGTCCCGAGCAGGGCCATGAGGCTGAGCAGGATGGCGTTGGATTTGACCGTGAGCAGCAGGGCTAGGTCCACGCCTTGCCGGGTGGCCGACAACGGTCCCAAGGCGAGAATTTGATCGCCCGGCATTGAGAAAGGGATGAATAGCCAGAGAAAGAGGATGAACGCATTGACCGCCAATACGCGCCGGATGACTCGGCCCGTCGAGAGCCGGGCCAGCAGCACGAGCAGAAACCCGACCAACAGCGCCGCCAGCGCGGCCTTGAGGTCGTGCAGGACGGCCGCAGGCAGCGTCAGTACGGCTGCCGCCAACAGGCGGAACCTGGGGTCGAGCCTGTGGACGAGGGAGTTGCCTTCGGTGAACGGAGCGGAAATGGTGGACAATGCGCGGCCTTACCCGTTTTTAATGGATATAACTCTCGTCTGTCGCAGATGGCTAGTTTGCCAGTCCGACTTCCGGTGCAATCTTTTCCACGGCATCAATGGCCAGTTGCAGGAATTCTCCCAGCTCCAGGCCGATCTTGTCGCACTCGCGGATACATTCGCGATTGACACTGGCCGCAAAGGCCTTGTCCTTCATCTTCTTTTTGAGGCTCTTGGCTTTCATGCCCTCAATCTTGGTGGGGCGGACCAGGGCTCCGGCGTGTACCATGCCGGTAACCGTCTCTCCGCAGCGCAGGGCGTAGTCGAAGTCCGTGGACGGGGCCTCGGCGCCGTTCATGTCGTTGGCATGGCGTCGGATGGCATCCAGCGCTTCCGTGGGGAGCTTGCCTTCCAGCATTTCCTCCGTGTCCAGTCCATGGCGGGCCGTCTCGGTCTTGGTTGTGGCATAATCCAGATCATGCAGCAGTCCGGTGATGCGCCAGAGCTCAACGTCCTTTCCCAGCTTTTCGGCCAAGGCACCCATGACTGCTTCGGATTCCAGCGCATGGTTGATCAGGCTGGCTTCGGTATTGTGTGCTTTCAGCAGTTCCAGAGCTTCATTTCGAGTCAACATATCGTACTCCAATTCCTTAAAGTATAAAATTAAGTTTAAGTTTTAATAATTTGAAATTTATAATTTTATTAGTAAAGCCAGCAGGCGGTTTGTATGCCGGTTTCAATTTCTTTCAACGGTGGCCTTTCTTGCTCGCACTTGGCAAATGCCTTGGGGCACCGTGTGTGGAAAGGACACCCTGACGGCGGGTTCATGGGGCTGGGTAGATCCCCTGTGAGAGGGATGTGCTGTGCCTGTAGCGTCGGGTCTGGAACAAGGACGGCTGATAGCAGGGCCTTGGTATAGGGATGGCGGGGAGAGGCGAAGAGTTGTTCGCTTGGTGCCATCTCCATGATGTGTCCCAGATACATGACGGCGACCCGGTCCGCGATGTGGCTGACGACCGACAGGTCGTGAGAGATGAAGACATAGGTCAGGCCGAGGCGGATTTGGAGATCGCGCAGCAGCGCGAGTACTTGCGCCTGTACCGAGACGTCCAGGGCCGAAACCGGTTCATCGCAGACAATGAGGTCCGGATCGAGAGCCAGGGTGCGGGCCACGGCAACGCGCTGCCGCTGGCCGCCGGAAAACTCATGCGGATAGCGTGCTCCATGTTCGGGAAGCAGCCCGACAAGAGCCAGAAGCTCCTCTACCTTGGCCTTGCGTTCCGCCGGGGTGCCGATTTTATGGATGTCCAGCCCCTCGCGGATGATCGAGCCTATCTTGTGGCGGGGGTTGAGCGAGGAGTACGGATCTTGAAAAACCATCTGCATACGGCGGCGCAGGGCGGTTTCGTCCCACTCCCGCACTGGGCTGCCTTCGAATACGACTTCTCCCGAGGTTACGGACTCCAGCCCCATGATGCACTTGGCCAGGGTGGACTTGCCGCAGCCGGATTCTCCTACGAGACCGAGTGTCTCGCCCCGCTGCACACTGAGGGAGACGCCGTCCACGGCCCGTACCGTATCCGATTGCAGGCCAAACAGGCCGCTGCTGACGCGGTAGTGCTTGCAGACATTCTTGAGTTCGAGAAGGGCTGCCATGCGCTATGCTTCCTCTTTATCATCGTACAGCCAGCAACGAACGTGTCGGCCGGACTTGACCTGCCTGAGCGGCGGCAGGATCAGGGAGCATTTGGGAAACGCCTTGGGACAGCGAGGGTGAAAGCGGCACCCCTGGGGCAGATCAAAAATTGATGGAACCACGCCGGGAACCGGATGCAGGTCCGAGCGGTCGCCCAGGATGGGGACCGAGGCCAGCAACCCTTGCGTATAGGGGTGGAGCGGTTTGGCAAAGAGGGAGGCCGCGTCCGAGAGCTCGACCACCTTGCCGGAGTACATGACGGCTACCCGTGTCGCCATGCGCGCCACCACGCCGAGATCGTGAGTAATGAGCAGGAGCGAGCCGTTCATTTCCGTCTTCACCTTGTCCATCAGGTCCAGAATCTGGGCCTGGATGGTCACGTCGAGGGCCGTGGTCGGCTCGTCGGCAATGATGAGGTCCGGGGCGCAGGCCAGGGCCATGGCTATCATGACGCGTTGCCGCATCCCGCCGGAAAGTTCGTGCGGATAGGCTCGTGCAATTTTTGGGGGATTGGGAATGCCCACCTGTGCCAGCGCTTCCACGGCCTGCTCCAGCGCCTGCTTCCGGTGGAGTCCCTGGTGCAGGATCAGCGGTTCGGCAATCTGGCCGTCTATGCGGAAGACCGGATTGAGTGAGGTCATGGGTTCCTGGAATATCATGGAGATGGCATTGCCGCGTATGCGGCGCAGGGCACTTTCATCCATGTCCAGCAGGTCTTCACCCCGGTACAGCACGCTGCCTTCCGTGACACGGCCCGGCGGGTCGGGTACAAGGCCCAGAATGGAGAGTGCGAGCACGGTTTTTCCACATCCGGATTCGCCTACCACGGCCAGGGTTTCTCCTTGCATAATGGCAAGGCTGACGGTATCCACCGCCCTGGCGATGCCGCGCGGGGAGGAGAAGCAGGTTGTCAGCCCGCGAATGTCGAGTAGGGGATCGCTCATCAAGAATTTCACCGGTTCGCCGTTTTCGGATGCTATACGGCATATTGCAGCGAACGTAAACGATATCGGGGTTTGTAAATGGCAAAGGTGATCGTTGTTGGCGGCGGGTTGGCCGGATGTGACTGCGCTTGGCGACTGGCCGAGGCGGGTGTCGAGGTCGAACTCTACGAGATGAAACCGGACAAGCGGTCCGAGGCACACCTGGAGGATGGACTGGCCGAGCTGGTCTGCTCCAATTCCTTCCGTGCCACAGGACCGGCGGCGGCCATCGGCCTGCTTAAGATGGAGATGGAAGCGCTGGGCAGTCTGATAATGGAAGCTGCCCATGCTACCGAGGTCCCGGCAGGCGGCGCATTGGCCGTGGATCGTACCCTCTTCTCCGAATACATTACGGATAAGATCGAGAATCATCTGAATATCAGCGTAATCCGGCGCGAGATCGTCTCATTGGACGATCCGGCATTGTCCGGCGCGGATGGAGTCGTCATCGCAGCCGGACCGCTGGCTTCCGAGGGGATGGCCAAAAGCCTGATGGACGCCGTTGGCGATGCGCGTCTCTATTTCTATGATGCCATCGCCCCGATCATTTCCCGGGATTCCGTGAATTTCGACAAAGCGTTCTGGGGCTCCCGTTGGAAGCCGGAGGACGATGATTATCTTAACTGCCCCATGGACGAGGCTGAGTACAAGGCCTTTGTGGCCGAACTCCTGGCCGGGGAAAAGGTCAAGCCGCGTGCCTTTGAGCAGGAAATCCATTTTGAGGCGTGTCTGCCGGTTGAGGCCATGGCGGAGCGGGGCGAGATGACCCTGGCCTTTGGTCCGCTCAAGCCGGTTGGTTTTGTGGACCCGCGTACCGGCGAACGTCCGTTCGCCATTGTTCAGCTGCGCGCGGAGAATCGCGACAAGACGGCTTTCAATCTGGTGGGATTCCAGACCAAGCTCACGTATCCGGAGCAGAAACGGGTGTTTCGCATGATCCCCGGTCTGGAGAACGCGGAGTTCCTGCGCCTGGGGTCCATTCATAGGAATACCTACGTCAATGCGCCGGAGGTGCTGGACGATGGGTTGCAACTGAAGGCCCGGCCCGGCTTTTATCTTGCCGGGCAGATCACCGGAGTGGAAGGATATCTCGAATCCGCCGCCTGTGGTCTCTGGCTTGGGCTTTCGTTGGCAGCAAAGCTGAACGGCGAATCACTTGCCGCCCCATCGAACAAAACGGCTCTGGGAGCATTGCTTGGTCATTTGCGCACCAGGCCGGAGAAGGTCTTTCAGCCTTCCAACGTCAACTTCGGACTCATGCCGGGGTTGGATGTCAAAATGAAAAAGAAGTTCCGCAAGGAAGCCTACGGGAAACGGGCGCAGGAGGCTTTTGCCGCCTGGCTGGAAGCTCAGCCCTCTGCCAGCAAGGCAGGAGAATAGGCATAACGGGAGTTGCCATCCCGTCATCTTTTTCGCATGCTGGTGCATCAACCAGTGAATTACGGAGTGAATCCATCATGGACGAGAAAAAATTAGGAACGCAGACCTTGGCACTGCATGCCGGGCATACGCCGGATGCAACCGGTTCGCGTGCCGTGCCCGTGCATATGACCACGGCGTATCTTTTCAAGGATGCGGCCCATGCCGCGAATCTTTTTTCCCTCAAGGAACCGGGCTATATTTACACCCGGCTGAATAACCCGACCACCGATGTAATGGAGAAGCGGTTGGCCGCTCTGCATCATGGTGCGGGGGCCGTTGCCACGGCATCCGGTATGGCGGCCATTTTCTATGCCGTGACAACCATCACTTCGGCCGGGCAGAATATTGTTACCGGTTCCAATCTGTATGGCGGCACCCAGACGCTGTTCGAGCATACCCTCAAGCGATTCGGCATCGAAGCCCGATTTGTGGATTCCTCCGACCCCGCAAATTTCGAGGCGGCCATCGATGAGAACACTCGTCTGGTATACAGCGAAGCCATTGGCAATCCTCGCTGCAACGTGGATGACCTGCGCGGTATTGCCGAAGTGGCTCACCGCCACGGTCTGCCGTTTATTCTGGATGCCACCGTTGCCCCGCCGCCCATTTTTGATCCTTTTGATATCGGCTGCGACATCGTTGTCCATTCCCTGACCAAGATCATCGGCGGTCACGGCACGGCCATGGGCGGCGGCATTGTGGAGAAGGGCGATTTCGACTGGGCAGCAGGAAACAGGTATCCCGAATTGACGGCTCCGGATCCGACCTACCACGACATCAGCCTGTGGGATGCCCTTGGTTGCGGTAGCGGGCCTTGCCCGATTTTCACGACCAAAGTGCGCATCGGCATGTTGCGCGACACCGGGGCCACCATTTCGCCCATGAACAGTTTTCTCATTATACAGGGTATGGAGACGCTGGGGATACGTGCCAAACAGCATTGCGAGAATGCAGGCAAGGTGGCCGAGTTCCTGGCAGGGCATCCGGCCGTGGCATGGGTCAACTATGCGGGGCTGCCCAGCCATCCCGACCATGACAGGGCGAAGAATACCTTCCCGCTGGGGCCGGGAGCCGTTTTCGGTTTCGGCATCAAGGGTGGTGTGGAAGCCGGGCGCAAGTTCATCGAATCGGTGAAACTCTGTTCCCACCTAGCCAATATTCTCGATGCCAAGACACTGGTTATCCATCCGGCATCGACCACGCATGGTCAGTCCACGCCTGAGGAGCAGTTGGCCGCTGGTGTGCCGCCAGACCTGATTCGCATTTCTGTGGGACTTGAAGATGCGGCGGATATCATTGCGGATCTTGATCAGGCCTTGGGTTGCTCTCAGTAACGCAACATTTTAAAATAATATGTAAAAGCTCAACTTGTTTCGCAAGTTGAGCTTTTTTTATTGTAATTTATTGCGTTTTGAACAAGCGTTGTTTATTCCTTTCGAACCAATATGTTGTTCTGAATATCGTGCTGATGTTCTTTTGTTCGTTTTCATCCGGGATAGAGAGAGGTTTGTATGCGACGGGTCATTCTGATGGCGTCGATTTTTTGTTGTCTTTTGCCTTTGATGGCGTCCTGCCAGACCGGGAAAACCGGTGGCACATCCCAATTCAATCTGTTTTATACCCCTGAAGATCGTGTCAGCGAGCTTGTTGTACAGGAAAAGCTGGATGATGCGGTAGCTGTCTACGGAGAGCAACGCGAGTGGTTCAAGGCCAACAGCTCCGACCCGGACGTTCAGGCCCTGCTCGGAAAGCTGGCTTCTGCCATGGAGGGCCGGTTCAAGGTTCAGCTGGAAGAGAACATGGCCAAGGTCCAGGGCGTATCCTGGCCCTGCGCTTCCTCCCAATGGCCCGAAGCTCAGTCGGCGCTTAAAGGCTTGGAGGATGTCGTCCTTAAAATGGAAGCGATCAAACTCTTTGCGAATTCAGCGTATCGGCCGGCTGATTTGGACCCGGCCAAGAAGTTGTTGCAAGACAAGCGTACCGCCATGGAACAGGGGGCCGGGGCTGCTTTTGCCAAGTATGATCTGACCTCCGCGCCCGACTTCTTTGCCTCCTATCCTATTCCACTTGATGCGGCTTCCATTCTTTCCGCCCAGCAGAAGGCGTGGGACGGTGCTGTCAAACAGGCGGACAAGGACGGGTTGCTTCATCTGTCCACGGTCTACGGGCCTGTTTTATCGGATGAGATGAAACAGGAACTGGCTACGGCCTATTTCCGCAAGCTTTGTCCGAAACCTGAAAAAGCGGATGTGGCGACGTTGCTTGGTGCCTATGCCAAGGTGGGCGAGGCCGGACTCAAACTGAATGCCGTACCGGGTGTGAAGATCGCCTTTTTGGAGGTCACCAGCGACACGCTCAAGAAGAAGGGAGTCATTGAATTCCCTGTGGCGGTGGATCTTGATTTGCCGTTTCAAGTCTCGTCAGCACCACTCAAAACTGGTTTTGCGAGCAAGGCGGTGAAAGATGCCGATATCGTCATTCTTTTCAATCTTGCTATGACGAGAACGAATCGCCATGTGGATACAAGCAATTATGTAAAGTCAACCTATGTGGCAGGCTACCGCGAAGTAAACAATCCCGATTGGGATGTCCTTCAGGTCGAGTTGGAGCAGGCCAATACGGTTTACATGACCAAATCGGCTAGCGCCGGTGGCTATACCGGAGGCGGTTATTCCTTTTCTGACTTTCTTTATACCGATCCCTGGAAGGCGAGTGAGGTGGATAAGGCTAAGGCAAACCTGGACGAACTGAAGGATAAGCTTCGCAAGACGCCTCGCTATATCAAGGAGGCTGTCTATCAGGAATATCCGTACCAGCGTGTGGAAGTTGAGTCGATCAAGACAGGATCGGTCCAGTATTACGTCGTCGACAAGCGCAAGAAACGTTACTACTCGGATTTCTTCGATATTCATTCACAGGAATTCTTCACTGTTGCCTATAATCTTCAGGACTCCGACCCGAACATTGACGAGATTAAAAATACCAATGTCACCGAGAAGGACGTGGATCAGTTTGAATCATCCGCGGTCAAGGTGAAGCTCTCCGAGTTGCTCGACCATTACGCGGGCCACCGGGGCAAGGCCCATTCCTATGGTTCCATGGCGGATATTCGGCGGAACATCATCAAGAATCGCAACGTGGCCGTGGCCAATGCCAAGAAGGAGGACTACGGCTTCGACAAGCGTGAGGATAAGCGGTTTGAGAGCGTGGTCGTGGTTGAAAACTCCAATTCGCTGGGTTCCGGCTTTTACGTCACCAGCGATCTCGTCCTGACGAACTACCATGTAGTTAAAGAGCAGAAATTCATTGAATTGAAGAAGTGGGACAAAACCGAGACGTTCGGCAAGGTCGTTGCCAAGGATGTCCGTCTCGATCTCGCCTTGGTCAAGGTGCAGGATAGAGGAGCCCCAGTAACCTTCTATGATCGAAAAGATGTCAAGCTGGGGGACAATGTGGAAGCCATTGGCCATCCCGAGGGCGTCGACTTCACTTTGACACGAGGCATTATCAGCAGTGTGCGCGAGCATACTTCCATAATGGGCGTCAAAGGCAAGCCGGTTTTGTTCATTCAGACGGACACCGCCATCAACCACGGCAACTCCGGTGGTCCGCTATTCCTTGGCGCGTATGTTATTGGAGTCAATGACTGGGGGTATGAAACAAAAATTGCCGTGGGCCTGAACTTCAGCATCCACTATTCGGAAGTCTTCAAGTTTCTGAACCAGAATAACGTAGCCTACAGGAAGGGGCACTAATGCGACGCAATCTCACCATACTCATCTTAGTGATTCTGGCCTTACCGTTTATCCTTCAGGGGTGCCTTGCCTCAAATAGCCGCATGGGCATGGTTCAGGCGGAAGATGGGCTCATGTACGGTTCTGCCATGAGCAATCAGTTTATTGTTGATTCCAGCCTTTTTGTGAACAACAAGATCAAGTTGCGCATCCGCAACACCTCGGGAGATCCTTCGTTTGACCTGTATGGCTTCCGTAGGCAGTTGGAGAACGCCTACCGGGAGCTTGGGTATGAACCGGTCAATACCAACGATTTTGGCATTCTGCTCGATATCAATGTCACCTACTCCGGCCAGGTTCAGCAGGATATGAGTACCAAGTATGCCTTTGCAGGCGGAGCATTGGGCGGAACCGCCGGAGCGTATGATCCTGTCTCGGAGGGCAAGGGGAGGGAGGCCATCGCCAAGGGGGGCGCAGGCTTGGTAGCTGGAGCAACCCTGGGGTATATCCTCGGCAGCTACGTTACCGACGATACTTACGTTATTGCTTCGGACATCTCGTTCGCCACAGTCGCTCCGCGTGAAGAAAGTGATGGCACCACCATCGTCTTTGGCAAGGATGAGAAAATAAAGCGCAAGAAGAACAACTTCCGTGGATTTCGTCAGCGCGAGACCCTGCGAATGCTGGTATATGCGGGCGGCCGCAATGTCAGCCAGTCAGAGATCGTAACCGGAGTGCGTGACCGCATGGTACGCATTCTTCGGGATGTGATTTAGAGGAAGAAAGGTAAGTAACAAAAAAGCCCAGGAAGAATTTCCTGGGCTTTTTTGTTTTCGGTATCGGTATTAGAAGAGAATCTTTTCCGGCGGACGGCGTTCCGGTACCACCTGCTTTTCAATGGTCCCTTCGTTGTATTCCTTGCTGACGTAAAGGGCGCAGTAGCAGGCTCCGTATTCCTTAACATCTTCCTCGCGGTAGACACAGGGGCAGACGATATCACGGTCCGCCTCGAAGTCGCCGTTGGCAAGACGACACGGACAAGCCATGTAGCCGAGCTTCTCCTTGTTGATGAGCAGGCTTTCCAGCAGCGGCATGGTCATGGTTTCCATATCCACGTTGAAGTAATACCCTTTGGGTTCCTGCAGATTCTTGAGCGTCTCGTAAAGATGTTTGGCGTCCATGCTATTTCTCCAAGGCTTTGTCTATCTTGTCCTTGTTGAAGCCGACGACCACGTTGTCCTTGATGACAATGGTGGGAAAAGATACCGCAGGGTTGTAGTTCTTGACTTCCTGCACAATCTTTTTGCGTTCGTCGCCAGTCAATTCATCCACATACACGCATTTGTATTTGACGCCGCAATCGTCCAGATATTTTTTTGCATTCCTGCAGTGGATGCAGGTAGACAGGGCGTAAACTTTGACATCTTCGTTCATTTGAACCGCCTCCAATTTGGTACGGTTGGTATTTATGCTTCCACGATAGCTTTGTTCCGGGGCGGTCGGGATCAGTATCTTTTCAAACTGACTTCAAGCCGTCTCACCGCCAGCGAGCAAAGGAACGTCAGGACGAAATAGAGGATGAACACTACAATCCATACCTCGAAGCTCAGGTAGGTGGTGGTCATGATCTGTTGGCCTTGAAAGGTCAATTCCTCAATGGAAATGACGGATACAATGGCCGAATCCTTGATTATGGATATAAACTGTCCAGCCAGGGCTGGCAACATGCGCGTGAGCGCCTGGGGTAAAATGACATATAACAGGGCCTTGGGCCTGCTCATACCCAGCCCTGTTGCGGCTTCCCACTGGCCTTTTTCCACGGATTCCACTCCGGCCCGTACGATCTCCGCTATGTATGCGCCTTCAAACAGGGCCAGCGTCAGGATGGCTGAGAGAAATTGCGGAAAACGTTCCATGGGGCCGAAGAGCCAGGAAAGGATGTTGCCGGTTTCCGGCGGGATATTGCGGACGAACTCGGCGACGCCGAGCAATTGCATGATCTGGTCGCCGATGAAAAAATAAAAGATGAAAATGAGTACCAGCGGCGGGGTGTTGCGAATCAGGCCCACATAGGTGCCTGCTAGCTGGCGTCGGAAAAGTTTCGGGCTGATTCGCATGAGCCCTACCCCCAGCCCGGCCAGAGAGGCCAGTACTCCGGCCCACAGGCTGAGGCGGATGGTGGTAATCAATCCCTGTATCAGCAGCCCCGGACGCCATGCCCCTGTTGTCTGGTCGTGGCGCACCAGGAACTGCGGAATTGCCTCCCAGCGCCAGTGGTAGTTCAACCCTATGGAGGCGCGGTAGATGCAATATCCCACAACACCCGCCAGCACCGCCAGGATGGCGGCGTCCGGCAGGGTGAGGTGCTTTTTGGCTTTTTGTTGCGGCAAATCGGGACTCTGCTACTGAATCTGCGATTCCCACTCGTTGGTGAAGAACCAGTAGTGGTAGCGGTTCTGCAACCAACCCTTGCTCATATTGACCCGAACCCAGTTGTCGAGCCAGTTCAGGTAGTCCAAATCCCCCTTGCGCACGGCAAAGGAAATGGGCTCGCGGGTGAAGTCATCCTTGAGCGGGAGATAGAGCGAGTCGCTGTATTCCTTGACTAGGGTAAAGGGCAGGGGATTGGACGCGACCAGGGCGTTTACCCGGCCGTTCAGCAGTTCCTGGATGGTTTGCGATTCCTCGTCAAAGAACAGCTTCTTGGCATTAGGCAGGAAGTTCTTGGCAGCCTCGGCGGCCGTGGTGCCCAGCCTGACGGCAATGGTGGTATCCGGCGTATCGAAGTCCTTGAGGGTGGAGCGACCGCTGGCCGATTTCTTGTCGGCCACGATGGACATGCCCGAGAATTCGTAGGGGATGGAAAAATTGACCTTGAGATTGCGCTGGGGAGTCACGGACATACCGCCAATGATGATGTCGAACTTGCCGGTTAGCAGCGCAGGGATGATGCCGGACCATTTGGTGGGCACGAACTCGACTTTGACGCCCATATCCTCGGCCAGTTTGCGGGCAACGTCTATTTCAAATCCAATGTAGTTGCCGTCTTTATCCTTCATGGCCCAGGGCTTGAAGGTGTCGAAACCAACCTTGATGGAGCCGCGCTTGAGGATGGTCTCCAGTTGGCTCTCCCGGGCAGTTTCGGACACGGCGGATTTGGTGTCGGTGCTTTCTGATTTTCCCGGGGCCGGTCCGCAGCCTGCTGCGGCCAGGGCGAGGCACAGGATTGCGGCAGCCGTAATGATACGTAACGTCTTCATTGTATGCTCCTTGTTGCGGTTTAGCTATTCGTTTTGCATGAAGCCTGGGCAAAGGTGACGTGGGAAACGCCAAGAATGGCGATCATTATTCCCTTGGACGTTCGGATGGCTCTCCATATTGTCATGGGTCCTCCTTTAGGCTGTTGGCGACGAGATGCCGCCAAGGCGTTTTTCCAATATTCTTGCCACGCTCGATAGACTGAGTGTGACAACGAGATAGATGGCTGCGACCGTAAACCAGATTTCGAAGGTCAGAAAGGTCTCAGCGTCGATCATCCTTCCCCGCTGCGTCAAATCGAGGATGGCCACAGTGCTCACCAGAGCCGAGTCCTTGACAAGGGAGACTGCCTGACTGGTGATGGGGGGCAGTACCCGCCGTATGGCCTGTGGCAGGATGATTTTGCGGTACATCACGGAGGGCGGCATTCCCAGGCTGCGGGCTGCCTCCCATTGGCCTCGGTCTATGGACGTTATGCCTGCCCGGAATATTTCCGAGGCATAGGCCCCTTCAAACATGCTCAGGGCGATGACGGCCGCCCAGAATCCGGACAATCCCAGGATTGGGCCCGCTACGAAATAAAGGAAAAAGAGCTGGATGAGCAGCGGGGTATTGCGGATCAACTCCATGTATACCCTGGCCACGCCTATTGCCACGATGGAGCGTGACATGCGCATGAGAGCAGTTCCCAACCCCAGCACGAGCATGAGTACCATGCTTATGGCTGTGATCTCCAAGGTGATGCCGAGACCCTGCAGAAGGGGACCCGTGGTATATCCGGTTGCCGACGGTTTGAGGATGAAGGCCGGTATGCGGTACCATTGCCAGTTATAGCCCAAACGGGTCGACCCGGCTGCCAGCAGCCAGATGATTCCGGCCATGACGAGGAGGTATTTCCCGGTGTCCAGAAGGACGGCGGGAGTGATGCGGCGAGGTTTGTTCGGTGTCCGTTCTCTATCCATGTAAACGATGTGGTCATAAGGTCCGGTGCCGACGCGACGATTTCAGTATAACTATTTTTTCGCGCGAGGCCAGACTCTTGTGGCCCGGAAATTACTATTCCTTGCTGTCCAGGGTGGCTTCAATGGCCGCACGGATGCGTTCGAAGACCTCATCGGGCGATGCTGCGGCGTTGATGACTCTGATGCGGTCGCGGTTGATGGCCGCCCAGGTCAGATAGCCTTCGCGGATGCGTTTGTGAAAATTCATGTGCTCGGCCTCAAACCGGCCTTCCTCCTTGGCGACTCCCTGCTCCAGGTTCCGGAGCGTGGCCCTTTTGAGGCCGATCTCGGGATCAATGTCCAGAATGATGGTCAGATCGGGCCACATTCCTTCCACGGCAACTTCGTTGAGTTGTTTCAGCGTCTTGGTGTCCAATCCTCGTCCGTAGCCCTGATAGACGATGGTGGAATCCGCGAATCGGTCGCAGAGTACGACTTTGTCGTCCTCCAGCGCGGGGCGGATCACTTGGGACACATGCTGGGCACGGTCCGCCAGATACAGGAATAGCTCGGTGACCGGGGTGAGGTCCTTGTTGTCCACATGCAGGAGCATCTTGCGCAGTTCCTTGCCCACGCGGCTGCCGCCGGGTTCCCTTGTGAGAAAGACTTCGCGTCCCTTGGACTCGAAATATTCCTTTACCTTGGTAACCTGGGTGGTCTTGCCTGTTCCCTCTATGCCTTCAAAGGTAATAAACATTGGTTCTCCGGCTTATCGTTTTTCTTTTTGTTTCCGTCGGGTGTGGCCGGTGCGCGGAAGACGCTACGTTCCAGAAAACGCAGGTAGGGCGACCATTCCTGGCCGTTCTTGTCCATCTCGTCGTATGCCTGGTCGATGATGTTCAGCTTGGCGTCAATGTTGTCCGCAAAGTGGAGAATGAAGGCCTCCGGGGTCATGGGGCGTACCGGAGAGCCGAACTCATGTTCGCCGTGGTGGCTGAGGATGAGGTGCTTGAGATGGAGTTTGAGACTGTCATCAAGCCCTCTGGCCTTGCGCAGGAAAGGTTCGAGCACTTCCTGCCCGATGAGAATATGGCCCATCAGGCGGCCCTGGTCTGTATAGTCGTTGGCCAAACCGCCAGAGAGTTCCCATGCCTTGCCCAGATCATGAAAGATGGCACCCGCCAGAATCACCTGCCGGTCGAGGTTGGGGTAGACATCGCAGAGGGCCATGCAGGCACGGGCGACATGGAGCGTATGCTCCAGCAGGCCGCCGACATAGGCGTGGTGGACTGTCTTGGCACCGGGAGCAACCAGCAGGCGTTGCCGGATTTCCTCGTCCCCCAGCACCTTGCGGCAGAATGATTTCCACGGCGTATGCCTCATGTATTGGGTGACCATGTCTTCCACCGACTCCAGCAGGTCTTCCGGCGGAATCTTTGTGGTGGGCAGGAAGTCCGCGAGGTCCACATCGGTCACATCCAGCAGGAACAGGTTGTCCACCTTGAGTTGTAGGCGGTCTCGGAAATTTTCCACGAATCCCTGGGCGCGGCATATGGTGCCCGGTTCGAGTACAGGGTACTCCTGACTTTTGGGGCTCCAGATTTTGCCGTCCAGCGTTCCCGTTGCATCCTGAAATGTCAGGTTCCAGTAAGGACCATTGCGTGATTGAGCCTGATTGGCCTTGCTCAAGATGAAGGTGTCGTCCACGGACATACCGGGGGTGAGATCCCGGACATATAGCGACTTTCTTGCCACGAATCTTGCCATTGGGTTGCGGTTATTGTACTTCGCCCCTAACTTACGGAGCGCAAAGGAGCGGAGAGCGGGGCCTGCCCGCTTCCATGTTATGAACCTGATTTCACTTGGATTGTCAAATCCTGCCTAGGAGTGACCGATGAACATACTGCTTGCCAACGATGACGGCATCCAGGCCGTGGGCCTTCGCGCGCTGTACCATGCCTTGGTGGAGGCCGGGCATACGGTGCATGTGGTGGCTCCGGTGACCGAACAGTCCGCGGTGGGGCACGCCGTCACCCTGTCCATGCCGGTTCGGGTCAAGGAATTTAGGGAAGACGGCTTCCAAGGCAAAGGGGTCTACGGCACGCCGGTGGATTGCGTCAAGCTCGGGCTCTCGACATTGCTGAATGAAAAGCCGGATTTGGTCCTTTCCGGAATCAATGCTGGGGCCAATGTCGGGGTGGATATTCTCTATTCCGGCACGGTCTCGGCCGCCACGGAAGGGGCGCTCATGGAGATTCCGTCCATGGCGGTTTCCATGGATGATTTCAATCCCGCGGATTTGAGCGGGCAGGCCCGTTACACGGCGGACTTGTTGCCCAAAATCCCATGGGGCTCCTTGCCGCCCAAGTGCGTGCTTAATTTGAATTTCCCCAAACGTTCCGTGGAGGATGCGCTTGATCTGGCGGTTTGTCCGCACACCCGGGCCTCCTACACGGATTGTTATGATACCCGCCAGGACCCCCGGGGCCGTCCCTATTACTGGCTTGACGGGGCCATCCCGCCTGAGCGCATCAGTCCTGATCGGGACCGGGCGCTCCTTACTCTAGGCCATATAACACTCACTCCCTTGCGCTTTGATTTTACGGATAGTGAAACTCTAACACTTTTGAACCAAAATTTGGGGTAATCCCGTTGACGGATTCCCCCGGCAAACGTATTCTTGATAGCATTGGACTATGCCAGAAAGGAAAAAAGAACCATCAGGAGGCTCTGACATGGCGACGAAAATAGGACTGAATGGATTTGGACGCATTGGTCGGTATATGGCCCGACTGCTCGCTGAAGACAACGACCTTGAACTGGTCGCAGTCAATGCCCGGGCCTCAAACGAGGACTTGGCACATTTGCTCAAATACGATTCGGTCCATGGCCGTTTCCCTGATGTTGAGCCGACCGACGATGGATTTATGGTGAAAGGCAAACCCGTGACCGTTACCCGCAATGCGCCGGGCGAGTGGACCTGGGGTGACCTCGGGTGTGATATCGTCATCGAGTCCACCGGCAAGTTTACCGATCGGGAATCCTGCAACAAGCATCTTGCCTGCGGTGCCAAGAAGGTCATTGTCTCCGCTCCGGCCAAGAACCCGGACAATACCATCGTCGTGGGCGTCAATGACGGCACGCTGACGGCAGACCAGGACGTTGTTTCCAATGCCTCCTGCACCACCAACTGCCTGGCACCCGCCGCCAAGGTCCTGAATGATGCTTTCGGCATTAAGCACGGCATCATGACCACCGTGCATTCCTATACCATGAGCCAGCGCATCCTTGACGGCTCACATAAGGATCTGCGCCGGGCGCGTGCCTGTGCCGTGAATATGGTGCCGACCACCACCGGAGCCGCCAAGGCGGTGGGGCTGGTCATTCCCGAACTCAATGGCCTGCTGGATGGTATGTCCATCCGGGTCCCAACGCCCAATGTCTCTCTTGTTGATCTGGTCTGCGAGGTTGAGAAATCCACGACGCCGGAAGAAGTTAATGCGGCCCTGAGGGCAGCGGCAGACGAATCCATGGGCTACACTGAGGAGCCCTTGGTTTCCGTGGACTTCATGGGGTCGACGTTTGGTGGTGTTGTGGATGCCGGACTGACAAGGGTCATGGACGGCACCATGGTCAAGATCATCGTCTGGTACGACAATGAGGCTGGTTTTACCAATCAGTTGCTTCGACTTACTCACAAGGTTGCAGCTTTTCTGTAATCTTCATTGAAACGAATCATATGAACTGCCCGCCCTGAGCGGGCAGTTTTTTTGGGGGGGGGCTGGGTAGTATCCCTTTGATGTTTTTCATTCGCAGATTGGAATAAGACTATTTTACAAAGTGGGAAAACGACCTGTAATTCTTTACTCTATTTTATAGATGGTCTAACATTGGTAGCCAGAAAGGGGGAACTCTCCCCATTTGGAGGCCTTGGTCATGATGTGTGACGCTGATGATCCGGTGGAAATGACCGGACAGGCGGTGATTGTTCGACAACCCATTTTTACGCGCGACAAGGATATATGGGGCTACGAGCTGCTCTCAAGCGGCTCGGTTGAACATGATGTTGCTTCTGAGCTTACCTTGTCCGAGGTGGTTCGGGACTACCGCAATTACATATCCAGTCTGCCGTCTCCCATAGCAGGCAAAAAAATACTCATGAGGGTGTCCGACTCTCTCAGAGTGACTGCGGACGATGCCATTTGTGGAGAAGAGTGCGCCTTCTGGTTCGATCCCAAGATGGTGGATCATCCCGGGTATGAGTCGCTTGTGCAGGAACTGAGTCGTGATGGCGGGACGCTCGTCATGGAGGACAGCCTGGATCCTTCCCGGGCAGACCTGTTTCGAGGCGGTGTGATCATTCGGGTTTCCCTGGCGGAAAAAACGCCTCCTGAAATCGTTAATATCAGAAACAAGTTCAAGGGAATAGATTGCGATTTTTTGGCTGTTGACGTCGATAGCTGGGAAGCTTTCGAAGGCTCGCGAGCCTTGGGCTTTTCCTATTTTCAAGGTCCTTTTTTTTCCTTGCCGGAGACGGAAACCGCCACGTCCCTTCCTGCCAATTCGGTTTCCAAATTGAAGCTGTTGCGTGAATTGGGAAATCCCGATTGCGAAGTGAATGTCCTTGCAGACATTATTTCATCCGATATTTCTCTCAGTTACCGTATCCTTAAATATATGAATTCAGCGTCCTTGGGGATTCGGAACAAGATCACTTCCATTGCTCAGGCTGTGTCGCTGCTAGGACTGAACGAGGTACGCCACTGGTCCATGGTTGTGGTGATGACTGATCTGGATTCGACGCCAAGAGGGGAGGAGTTATCCTACCTTGCATTGCAGCGTGGGCGTTTTCTGAACAAGCTTGCCGAGTCCATGCCGAATCTCGAACTGGATCCGGATACCATGTTTCTGCTGGGCCTTTTTTCAAAGTTGGATGCGCTGTTGTCCTGCCCTATGGAGCAAGCTCTTAAGCATATTCTGCTGGATGACCGTATCAAGGATGCCCTGTGTGGCAGGCTTAATGAATTTAGAGACTGGCTGCTTCTGCTGCAAGCTGTGGAAATTGGTCATTGGAAAGAGGCCAATGAGATTTTGGTTCGTTACGGGGCGTGCTTGACCCGCACTGCAACCCAATACATGCAGGCTTCCAGCTGGGCGGCAAAGTTGTTGCCTGAGTTGACACATTAAGTTTTCAATTTGGAATAAAAAAAGGCCGGACAGTCTCAGACTGTCCGGCCTTTTTTACAGATGCAGGTGCTGGATCAGGCCAGACCGTTGCGCTGGTCGTCGCGCAGCAGCTTGTAATTGATGGAATCAACCAGAGCCTGCCAGCTTGCTTCGATAATGTTGTGGGATACTCCCATGGTGGTCCAGCGCTCGAATTTGTCACCCGATTCAATAAGGACACGGACAAAGGAGGCTGTGCCCCCGGTGTCTCGCACCGCGCCGGAAAGAACGCGTACCTTGAAGTCCATCAGCCGAACGGCTCCAAGGGAAGGGTAGAAACGTTCCAGACCCTTGCGCAGTGCGCGGTCCAGGGCGTTGACGGGGCCGAGGCCCGTGGCCGCCGTATGTTCCATCTGTCCTTTGACGTCGACTATGACAGTGGCCTCGGTCATGGGCTCGGCATCTTCCTCGCGTTTGGCGTCCAACACAAAAAAATGGCGGAAATGGAAGTAGTCGATCGGCTTGCCCAGCGCTTCCCGCAGGATCAATTCAAAGGAGGCATCGGCAACGGAATATTCATAGCCCATACTTTCCTTGATTTTGACTTCCTTGAGGAGTTTGTCCACCGTGGAGTCGTTTTTTCCCAGCTCGTAGCCCAGCTCCCGGGCCTTGAACAGGATGTTGCTGCGACCGGCCTGGTCGGACTGGAGAACGCGTCTGGCATTTCCTACGCTTTCAGGTGTTATGTGTTCATAGGTCCGTGCATCCTTGAGGATGGCGCTGACATGGATGCCGCCTTTGTGGGCAAAGGCGGAAGCGCCTACAAAGGGTTGCCGCATGAACGGACGCAGGTTGGCTGTCTCACTGATGAAATGGGAAACGCCGGTGAGTCGTTCAAGATTGTCCTGGCCGATAGTCTCTATCCCCAGTTTCAATTCCAGGTTGGGAATGACCGAGCAGAGGTTGGCATTGCCGCACCGTTCGCCATACCCGTTAAAGGTTCCCTGAACCTGTGATGCGCCGAGACGCACTGCTTCCAGGGAGTTGGCTACAGCCAGTTCGCCGTCGTTGTGGGCATGGATACCGATTGCGGCATCGGGGATGGCCTGAATTACGGCATTTACGGCCTGTCCCAATTCCGTTGGGAGTGTGCCGCCGTTGGTGTCACAAAGGACAAGCCGCGCCGCTCCAGCCTCATGCGCCGCGCGTAGGGCCGCAAGGGCGTATTCCGGGTTGTTTTTGTAGCCGTCGAAGAAGTGTTCGGCATCGAAAATCACTTCGTCCCTACGCTCGGCAAGGTAGCCGATGCTGTTGGCTATGAGTTCGAGGTTTCGCTCCAGAGAAATGCCAAGAGCCGTTGTGGCGTGCATATCCCAGGTCTTTCCGAAAATGGTGATGACCGGGGTCTCGGCCTCCAGCAGGGCGGCCAGATTGGCATCTTTTTGAGGGGTGCTTTTTGCCAGGTGTGTGGACCCGAAGGCCGCCAGCTTGGCATTTTTGAACGCGGTCTTTTTGACGGTATCGAAAAACTTACGATCCGTCGGGTTCGATCCGGGCCAACCGGCTTCGATGTAGTGGACGCCGAGCTCATCAAGCTTGCGGGCTATGCAGAGTTTATCCTCGCAGGTAAGATTCAGTTCCTCGGCCTGTCCTCCATCGCGGAGAGTAGTGTCATATATAGTTACTTTTCTCATTATTTCTCAACTGGTTCCGCCTGGTCCAAATGGAAGGCGTCGTGAAGCGTGCGCACGGCCAACTCCGTGTATCGGTCGTCGATCAGGCAGGTGACCTTGATCTCGGACGTGCTGATCATCAGAATATTGATATTCTCATCGGCAAGCGCCTGGAATGCCTTGGAGGCCACTCCAGAGTGGTTACGCATGCCGACGCCGATAATCGACACCTTGGCGACGTTGAGATCGCTGGTTAGTTCCTCGTAGCCGATTTCATATTTCAGCTTTTCGAGCGTGTTGATGGTCTGTTTCACGTCACTGCGGGGAACGGTGAAAGTCATGTCCGTCTTGCCGTCCTTGCTCGGATTCTGGACGATCATGTCCACCAGAACCTTTTTCTCGGCCAGGGGGGAGAAAATCTGGGCAGAGACACCCGGCTGGTCAATGACATGCACCAGGGTAATCTGGGCCTGGTCCTTGTCGTATGCGATGCCGGAAACGGTGACGGATTCCATGGTTTCATCCTCCTGCGTGACTATGGTGCCCTGCTCATCGGAAAAAGTGGAGCGGACATGAACGGTTACGTTGTATTTTTTGGCAAATTCGACGGAGCGTATCTGAAGGACCTTGGCACCCATGCTGGCCATTTCCAGCATTTCATCATAGGCGATGCGGTTAATCTTTCGCGCGTCTGGACACATGTTCGGGTCGGTCGTGAATACGCCGGTGACATCGGTGTATATTTCGCATACTTCCGCATTCAGCGCCGCAGCCATGGCAACGGCCGAAGTGTCGGACCCACCGCGTCCCAAGGTGGTAATTCGTTTGTCTTCGGTGACGCCCTGAAATCCGGCCACCACAAGGATGTCGTATTCCTGGAGCATGTCTATCAGGCTCTGGCTGTCGATGTTCGTGATGCGCGCTTTGCCGAAGGAACAGTCGGTCTGCACCGGCGCCTGGAATCCCAGGACGGAGCGGCATTTGACGCCCTGCTGTTTGAGCAGCATGGCGAAGAGGGCGCAGGAAATCTGTTCGCCCGTGGATACCATGCTGTCCGCCTCGGCGGGATCAGGGCATTCCGACCATTCGCAGGCCAGGGAAAGCAGTCGGTTGGTTTCTCCGCTCATGGCGGAAAGAACCACGATAACCTTGTTGCCCTCACGGTAGGGGCGAAGGACTTTTTGCATGACCTGGCGCTGGCATTCGAGATTACGCACCGAGGTCCCACCGAATTTCTGTACGACGATGTTCATTGTTCTTGTGTGTCTTGCCTGTACGGTTTGAGTTTTTCCTCAAGGCTTGCCGCCAAGGCTCCCGTCGCATCCCCCAGAACATCCAGGGTGAGGCGGCGGCCGGAATCGGCTGGCAGCCAGCTGAGGAGGATCGCGCTGCCGGGCCATAATTTATGGTCCAGGTATTCGATCCACTCTATCACGACCAGTGTTGCCGGGTCTTCCAAGTATTCGAACAGGGAATCGTCCGGTGTCACGCCTTCGAGTCTGTACAGGTCGAAGTGAGCCACTTGCGGCGCAGTCGGATAGAGGTTGAATATATTGAAGCTCGGGCTCGACACTTCCGCCATGTCCGCGCCCGGCAAAGATTCCACCAACCCTCTGACCAACGTGGTTTTGCCCGATCCGAGCCCTCCTTGCAAGAGCAAAGAGGGCACCGGAGCGGCATTGGCCAGTACCCCGGCCAAAATCCGGCCCAGAGAGACAGTGTCCGCTGATGTGTTGAGGTGCAGATTGATGGACATCGGATACCCCTGCTATTTCTTCAAGAGGGTGTTGAGAACATCTTCCTTGCCCACTACTCCGACAAGCCTGCCGCCTTCAACAACGGGCAGTGTGTAGAGCTTTTCGTTTGTCATCATGGTGGCGATGTCTTCAATGCTTGTGTCGGGCTCGATGAAGGTCGGGGCCGGGGTCATTGCGTCGCCAACCTTGAGGGCTGCGATTTTCTGCATTTCACGCTCCATTTCTTCGGGCGAGGACAGGGGGATGACACCGTCCAGCAGTGTGAAAAAGGAGGGAAGGGTCACCTTTTTTTGTTGGGCCACGAGGTCGGACTGGCAGAGCACGCCGACGACCTGGCCGTCATCCACAACCGGGGCGCCGTTGATCTTGTTGTCGAGCAGTACCTTCAGCGCTGCCGAGATTTCGGTTTCCGGGGTGAGGGTAATGCAGTCCGTGGTCATGATGTCCTTGGCTGTCAGCATGCGCTATACTCCTTTGCCGCCATGGGCAGCATATGTGCGATTTCCGAGGCGATATTGCCGCGAAGTGGAAAGTTTTCCTTAAGCATGTGCCCGGCGAGACCATGCCAGTACACGCCTATGCAGGCAGCTTGCAACTGCCCCAGCCCCTGGCTGAGCAGGGTCCCGAGCAGGCCGGAGAGTACGTCTCCCGAGCCGCCCACAGCCAGATTCGGTTCTGCGAACGGACTGAGGCAGGTAGTGGAACGGTCGGCAACCAGGGTGCCGGCTCCCTTGAGAATGAGTGTGGCCGGGCAAAGGCGGACGAAATGATCTATGGCTGCGAAACGGTCTGCCTGAACTTGTGCCGTTGTCGTGTTCAGCATTCTGGCCATTTCGCCAGGGTGCGGTGTTACGATGGTTGTAGGCGGCAGGTCGGCGAGGAGTTCCGGGTACTCCGCCAGTGCGTAAAGGGCGTCGGCATCCAGCACGGTGCGGCAGGAACAGTGGGGCACGCAGGTCTTTATGAACCGGGTGGCTCCGGAGCCCCGCCCCAGGCCGGGACCTATGACCAGGGCATCCACCCCCTCGGCGCGTTCCAGAAGTTTGTCGGTCATGTCCGGCGTCCATTCCGTTCCCTTGCCAAGCGGCAGGGTCATTATTTCCGGCGCGCCGCCTTTGATGCTGTCCGCCAAACCGGCGGGGCAGGCCACGGTGACCAGACCGGCCCCGCTGCGCAAAGCTCCCAGGGCCGCAAGATGCGGGGCACCCGTCAGCCCGGGGGAGCCTCCGGCAATGAGCACACGACCGGCGCTTCCCTTATGCATGGCATAGTTTGGGGTAGGAATGGCGTTCATGGCCGTTTGGGAAATGAGTTGAAATTTTGTGGGATGCGCCTCCATGGCAACCAGCGTGATGCCTATGGGGCGGATGAAGAGTTCCCCGGTGAAGCCTGATGCTCCAGGCAAGGCCATTCCGAGTTTCGCAGCCTGAAAGGTAACCGTGGCATCCGCCATTACGGCTTCGGGACAGGGGAAGCCTGTGTAGCCGTTCAATCCCGAAGGAATATCCACCGAAAGGACGAAGGCTCGCTCCCCCAATCGGTTGATGGCGTGTACCAATTTCAGGAAAGCCGGGCTCAATTCGCCGTCGAATCCGGTGCCGAGAAGTCCATCCACAATGATATCGGGTTGCGGCAGAATATCCGGGTCCGCATCATCGAGATGAATGGCGGTTACTCCAACGGCTTTGGCCCAATTCAGGTTGGTTCCGGCGTCGCCTGAATATCGTGAGGCAGGCTTGGAGTGGTAGATGATGACTTCCGCTCCGTGCTCATGGAGTTGGCGAGCCAGTGCAAAGGCGTCGCCTCCGTTGTTTCCTGAGCCCGCAAAGCAATAGGCAACAGCTCCGTCCACCGGGCCGAACGCATCGCGGAGTACGTCGAACGATTCACGACTGGCGGCTTCCATCAGTGCCAGGCCGGGAATCCCTGAGTTAATAGTATCCCTGTCCCACGAAGCCATTTCGGCAGGAGTAGGCAATGGTAACAGCATGGAGCCCCCTTGGTTTCGGTGTGGCTATTCCAATACCACTGTGGCGGCAGCGGTGTCACGGGAGTGGGTCAGTGACACATGAGCTCTGGTAACTCCCAACTCGTCGCAGACCTCGAGGCCCCTGCCCAGAAAACGTATCTCCGGCTTGCCGGAGGGCGCGTGCAGGACCTCGATGCATTTGTGATGAACCCCTTGGGCAAATCCTGTTCCCAGCGCTTTTACGGCCGCTTCTTTTGCTGCAAACAAGGCGGCCAGGCGTGGGACAGGATTTCTCTCGGGCAGCTGCTCCAATTCGCCCTCGGTGAGGATCTTGCGAGCGAAGCGACTGCCATGGTTCTCCCAAATGGATTGGATGCGGTCCAGTTCTGTCAGGTCGATGCCAATGCCTTTGATCACCACGAATTCCTAGTCTGCAAACGTGCGGATGAGGCCAGCCATGTCACGCACGGCTTGGTCCAGGCCCACGTATATGGCCCGGGCCATGATGGAGTGGCCTATCGAATACTCGCTTATGCCGGAAACATCCTTGAAAGCCAATATATTTCGATAATTCAAACCATGTCCCAGGTTGACCTTGAGTCCCAACTGTTTGGCCATTTTGATGCCTTCGAGAATAAAAGTCAGTTCCTGCTGCCGCTTTTCGATGGCCTTGGCGTCCGCATAATGGCCGGTATGGATTTCGATGAACTCCGCACCGATGGCCTTGGCAGCCCTGATCTGGTTGGGATCGGCGTCGATAAACAGGGACGCTCGAATGCCTTTTTCATGAAGTGGGGCGAGAAATTCCGCCAATTCCTTTTCGCGGCCAACGCAGTTCAGGCCACCTTCCGTGGTCAGTTCCTGCCGTTTTTCCGGAACTAGGCAGACCATTTCCGGCATGACCTTGAGGGCTATGGCCTGCATTTCGTCAGTGGCGGCCATTTCCAGATGCAAACGGGTATTGCAGGTCAGTTTGATCAGCTCCACATCGCGGTCCTGAATGTGTCTGCGGTCTTCTCGCAGATGGACGATAATGCCGGTAGCCCCTGCTATTTCAGCCATATAGGCGGCGGTAACGGGTTCGGGTTCGATGCCCCTTCGGGCCTGTCTGAGAGTTGCCACGTGGTCCACGTTGACGACAAGTACCGGCATGAATTGCGCTCCAGGTTGATGATGAAGAAATATCGTCATATATTAAGCAAAGTTGACCGGGTTGGCAACTCTGTCACTGCCTGGGTTGGCAACCCCTTACGATAATTGTTACAAGTTGACACCAAAAGCGGACTAGGGGTATCGGCTACCCCTGGATCGGAACCCAACTTCAATATTGGAGACATATAATAATGAATGTATGCATTGTCGGCACCGGCTACGTCGGATTGGTATCCGCAGCCTGTTTTGCTGAAATGGGCAACAATGTTTATTGCGTTGACGTCAATCCCAAAGTTGTCGAGACGTTGAAAAGTGGCAAGGTCCATATTTACGAGCCTGGTCTTGAAGACATCGTAAAACGCAATACCGCCCAGGGCCGTCTGCTGTTTACCACGGAATTGGCGGAGGGCATGGCCGACGCGCGTGTCGTTTTCATAACAGTTGGTACGCCTCAGCGTGAAGACGGCAGCTGTGACCTGCGTTATGTGGAAGCCGTTGCGAGGGAAGTGGGCCAGCGCATGACTTCTCCCAAAATCGTTGTGGACAAATCCACGGTACCCGTGGGCACGGCGGATCATGTGCGCAGCATTATCGCCGAAGAGTTGGCTACGCGTGGTGAGGATATCGATTTCGATGTGGTCTCCAATCCCGAGTTTCTCAAAGAGGGCGACGCGGTCAACGATTTTATGAAGCCGGACCGGGTTGTCGTGGGCACCGGAGATGAGAAATCGGCTGCAATACTTCGCGATCTGTATTCCCCCTTTGCCCGCAGCCGCGAAAAGCTCATCGTCATGGGCGTGCGCAGTGCGGAGATGACCAAGTATGCAGCCAACTGCATGCTGGCTACAAAGATATCCTTCATCAATGAAGTGGCGAATATTTGCGAGAAGGTCGGCGCCGATGTATCTGAGGTGCGCGCGGGAATAGGTTCGGACAGCCGTATAGGTTACAGCTTCATTTACCCCGGCGTGGGCTATGGCGGATCCTGTTTTCCCAAGGACGTTAAGGCGCTCATTGATACGGCCCATGAGAATGGCTACGAGGCCCGGCTGATCAAGGCTGTGGATACTGTCAATAACGCCCAGAAACTTGTGCTGGCGGAGAAGATCCGTGAGTACTTCGAGCCGCAGGGCGGAGTGGAGGGCAAGACCCTGGCCATATGGGGCATTGCCTTCAAGGCCAACACGGACGATATTCGTGAGGCTTCCGCCACGCAGGTAATAAAGGACCTGACCGCTCGTGGTATGAAGGTCCGCGCCTTTGACCCCGTTGCCAATGATCGTGCGCGGGAGGAGATAGGCCATCTGGAGAATTTGTCCATCGAGGACGACGCGTACGCCGTGTTGGATGGTGCGGATGCCCTGGCCGTCATTACGGATTGGAACCAGTTTCGTGATCCTGACTTTGACCGCATCAAGGATCTGCTCAAAACACCTTTGATTTTTGACGGGCGGAACTTGTATGTTCCTTCCCGCATGGGCGAGGCTGGGTTCGCCTATTTCAGCATCGGGCGCAAACCAGTTGCCTAAGGCTGAAAATGGAAAAGTAAAAGCCCCCCGGTCAGTGACCGGGGGGCTTTTTTTGTGCAATAAAATTCAATATTAATACTGACCCTTACAACATGTTCTGTACTGCAGTTCCTGCAGAATTACGCGTTCGTATTCAGGGTTGTAATCGACATCCGTGGCTTCGTCCTGGTCCAGCATCTTGGCAAGCTGCTGCGTTTCCTCCCAAAAGTCGAGCAATTCATCATCGGCAAGACTTTTTATCTGTTCTTCCAAAGAGCCCTGATCGGAGAAGGGAGCGTACTGACCCATGTGCAAGGCCATCCTTTTAGTGAAAATGTTCAAAAAAAACAATCTGCTAGATGCAAATTGGTTTTTACATTAGTCCTTTATCCTTTACGCGTCAATAAAACTGTGGCGGTTCAAACGCAAAATAAGCGCCCGGAAGTCGTCAATGTGTTTATTTTTTGTTACAATAGAACCAAAAACCTTTTGTTTTGACATTTAGCCGCCTTGAAAGTGTAGGTGAAGTTGTAAGTGATAAAAATTATCATTTTTCTTGCTATCGACTAGCGCTTTGTGTAATTGGTTTCAAAGCGGCAATGATTCCCATTATCGACAAACAAAACTCAACTGTCGAGATTCAATTGGAAAAATCAACCGCCCACCGAGTTCTTGTGCCGGTGGGACCTCAGCCAAAAGGAGAAAGAAAATGGAAAACAGTTTCCCTCTCATCGGCGAAAAATTCCCCGAAATGACCGTTACAACCACTCAAGGCCAGGTAAATCTTCCGGGAGATTATGCGGGCAAGTGGTTCATTCTTTTCTCTCACCCGGCGGACTTTACGCCTGTTTGCACTACGGAATTCGTGGCTTTTCAGAAACGTTATGCTGATTTCAAAGCGCTCAATTGCGAACTTATAGGCCTGTCCATCGATCAGGTCTTTTCTCATATCAAGTGGGTAGAGTGGATTGAGGAAAAACTCGGCGTGAAGATCGAATTTCCGATCATTGCTGACGATCAGGGCGCAATAGCGAAGAAGATGGGCATGCTTCATGAGGCCAAAGGGACCAATACGGTCCGTGCCGTATTTATCATGGACGACAAAGGGGTGGTTCGTACCATCTTCTACTACCCCCAGGAGTTGGGACGCAACATGGATGAGCTTCTGCGAGCGGTCAAGGCTCTGCAAACATCAGACGGCAACGGTGTTGCCATGCCTGCCGGATGGCCCAATAATGAATTGATTCAGGATCAGGTCATCATTCCGCCAGCGGCAGACGTCGCTAGTGCCAAGACCCGCCTTGACGAATACGATGGTTTCGACTGGTGGTTCTGCTACCGTAAATTGTAGGTAATTGAGCCTGGAAGCAGCAGACTTTAGGTAAATATCAAGGGAGGATGCCGCGAGGCGTCCTCCCTTCTTTGTTTTTGATGCCGGGGGCGGGCCAAGCTCGCTTTGGCTTCGCCTGTTCTCTCAGCGTAAAAATACCCTTGTCAGGTGATCTGGGTGTTATAATTTGATGTATTGAACTTGGTTTCTGCCCAGATTTTTCGATTCGTACAACGCTTTGTCGGACGTTCTCAGCAACAAGGCCAGTAGGTCTTTGCCCGTCGTCCCATTTACGCCATCGGGTACCGAAAGATAAGCTATTCCAATGCTGATGGTGACATTGATCGTATTTTCTTCATACTCGATGTTTTTTGACCTCACTTCATTCAACAACCGTTCGGCCAGCCGCTGCGCACCCGCAAAGTCTGTTTCCGGGAGCAATATGGTGAATTCTTCCCCGCCGTAACGTCCGACTATGTCACTGACTCGAAGAACGCTTTTGAATATTGAAGTGAGGCTTTGCAGCACGAGATCGCCGGCTATATGCCCGAATGTATCGTTGACCTTCTTGAAGTAGTCTATATCGATCAGCATGAAGGGGAGGTTGCCGCCGTACCGGCATACCCTGTTGATCTCTATCAGGCAGGATTCCATGAAAAAACGTCGGCTGTACACCTGGGTCAGTGAATCCAGGGAAGCCAGCTTGTGCAGTCGCTCCATCAGGCTTTTGTTTTCGGTAATGTCGTAGAGAAGAATAGCGAAGCCTATCACATGGCCATATGAGGAAAAGAGCTTGGTCACGGATACGCTGAAGTGAACAGGTTCGCCGTTATGGAGGAACTCGACCTCCATGGTCGTGTCGTCAACTGACTTTATCTTGTCTATGAATCCCTCACGCTTTTCAAGCACATCGTAGGCACTCAATCCGATGGCTTCCGGCGTTAATTCCGGGAGGAGCCTGCTGGCAAAACAGTTGAAGTCCGCAATAGTATAGTTCTTGTCCAGCACAAGCACCGAGGTGTGCATGGTTTCGAACACTTTTGCTCGAGCGATGGGAGCGATGTTGAACATCAGCAGCCTTGTCATGGCCAATGAAAAGACGGGGATGGGGAGTGCCAGATAAAAGGGGGTCATATCAATGCCCTGTGGGCTGATGCCCAACTGTTCCAGAAGATTTCCGCACCATGGGATCAGTGAAGCAAGAAAGATCGCGTTTGCCTGCTTTTGCCGGTAGCCCTTTGACTTGCGTTTCATGGTGTAAAAAAGTGCAACTCCAACAAAACCAAGCAGTTGTGAATAGGCAAACTGTACATAGTACCAAGTCCCCTTTACGACAGATGCAACTGGGAACTGTCCACTTTTATCAATGCCAAATTCTTTATAATAAAAATGATACTGGTTGTTTGTGAACAGGAACCCAATGGTGATAACGGGAACTATGAACAGTGATATGTAAACAGTTTTGCTTTTTATTTTGAATTTATTGTATTCAAATGCGAAAAGGAACCAAAAAACGGATATGAAAGGAATTCCGAGATATTCTATTTTCAGGGCAAAGAAGATATTTTCAGCGGAAGCGCCACACAGCTCCAGCATGTATCCGAGTGAGTATATAAAAACGCTGATCATGAATAAAAGGAATGGGCGGCCACCATCCGATTTATAAATTTTCAGCGAATAATAGATGAGGCTGAGAATCCCTGAACAAGACAGGCATAGAAATAAAACTGCTATGAATCGTATTGTCATATATTATCTCGTGGATCAGGGCGACTGAAAGACCTCGCACGTATATCGATAGCTCGCTTCGCCAGTGTATCAGGAAAACCAGGATATTTTTAGTGTAATCTGGCTGGCAAGGACTTGAAGGCTATTCGAAAATTGTGTGGAGTTTTCCGGTGAGGGGAATATTAGGTCAGTTATCTATATGATTTTATTGGGTGCTGTCTTGATTGGATGAATTTGATGTCGTTTTTTATTCTTCTTGGTCTTTCTTTTTAAGATAGGACCCATATTCAAATTTTGAGGTGCTTTCAAGTCCGAGAGAATGGGGCGTGCTCTTTATTTGATTTCAATATATCATATTGTTATTACTGATTTTTATTAATTAATTATGCTGATCGTGATGGCTTTGATTCTATGATGATATCGCCCGAGGCTGGGGAGGAGTGGAGCCCTTTTACCATTGACAAAGACTGGTCGGATTGACAAATTGAATCTACTGAAAATTACTTTGCATTTACAGGCCGGACCACTCAAGAGGTAGTCATGAGCATTGATATTGAAGATGTTATCGAGCTTGAAGAAAAAGAAGTTGATCAGGAGTTGATCCAACTGGTCACTTTCAGCATCGGCGAAGAGGAGTTCGGGGTTAATATTCTTCAGGTGCAAGAGATCATCCGCACCATGGATATTACCCGTGTTCCCCGCGCACCGGAGTTTGTTGAAGGTGTGATAAATTTGCGCGGCAAGGTCATCCCCATTGTGGACATGCGCAGCCGTTTCGGCTTGGTGCACAAAGAGCACGACAAGTATACCCGTATAATCGTTATCGAGATCGAAACGATCATCGTCGGCTTTGTAGTGGACTCGGTCTCGGAAGTTCTTCGAATTCCTGCTAATTCCGTTCAGCCGCCGCCGCCTGTGGTTGCGGGGATGGATTCCGACTACATCGACGGCGTGGGCAAGCTGGAGGACCGTCTCCTTATCCTGCTCGACCTCGATTCTCTTCTCGACAACGAGGAGAAGGAAGCCCTCACCTCCGTGTAGGACGTGCACTTTATTGATGACAAGCCGCCTTGCTCCCGTTAGGGATAGGGCGGTTTTTTATTTTCAGCCGGGACCGGGAGCGGTTCGTCAGACAAATGCCATCTATTTTTCCCCAGCCCATAACAGATTTCATAAACGGAACGGCCGATACGGTTCGGGTCTTCAAGAGTGGTGCCGCCACACAGTCTTTCGTGGCCAGTGCATTGCTGGCCAAGGGCACAGATGCGGTCGTCATCGTGCCCGGAGCAGCTGAATTCAGGCAGGTGAATGCCTTGCTCGATCTGTTTTCTCCATCCGACCATGACCGTCCCGTATGGGAAAGACAGTGGGTCGCTCTCCCGCCATACCATGCCAGAAAGCCTGATGCTGAAGCCTGGGGAGATCGCTGGGCAGCCCTTTACGCCTTGATTTACGGCCGCCGCCCTATGGGCGTATTGATGACCGTGGACAACCTTTTGCCGTTCTGGCCGGCCCCGGAAGTGCTGCAGGGCAACTGGATTTCCCTGACCCGCAATGAGGAGATGTCGCCGGATATTCTCGTCGAGCAGCTTGTTTCCTGGGGGTATGTCCGGCGCAAGATCGTATCCGGTCCTGGCGACATGGCGGTTCGGGGAGATATCCTGGATATCCATGCCCCAGGGTACGAGTTGCCAGTACGCCTTGAATTCTTTGGTGATACCCTGGATGAAATCCGCCTGTTTGACCCTGCCACCCAACGCTCCAAAACAGGGCTTGAGGAACTCGTGCTGCTGCCGGTTTCTCCCGGGCTGACCACCGAAGCGGAAGCCGAAGCGGCCCGCCGGGTGTGGAAGCATATGCGTTCCACCGGAGAGATGCGTCCTGCTGTGGAGCAGCAACTGCTGGATGGACTGGAGGCTGGTGACGGTTTTGTCTGGCCCGGTCTGTATTATGCCGATCCCGTGGGGCTGGAGGCCTATCTGCCCAAGGACGCAGCCTTTCTGCTTTCCTCCGGTGGAGCGCTTCGGGCCCGACTGGAGGATCAGGATCAGGCATGGCGGGATATGCTGGACGATCAGGAGCGGCAGCAGGGAGTGTTCAGCTCTGTACGGTACTGCATCCGCACCGGGGAAGTGGCTCGTTCCGCCTGGCAGGAAACACGGCAGATCGTTTTTGAGGAACTGACGCTTGGCAGGGAAAAGAATGGTCTTGACCTTCCTGAAACGCCATACAGTGATTTTTCGGATTTATTTTGGAAGCCCGAGGCCTCGCGCCGTCCCTGGTCGGCTCTTATTACCGGCATCAAGGAGTGGGTGCGAACCGGTTTTCAGACGATTCTGAGTTTCCGTTCCGAGCGAAGCCGGTCCAAATTCCTCAAGCTGGCCGAGCAGGAACAATTGCCCATTGCCCTGGAGTACTCGCCACGTGCTTCCGGCCTGTTTGCGTTGGTCAGCCCCTTGCGAAAGGGAATGGAGCTGGGTTGGTGCTCCACGCGCATACTGGGCGAGGAAGTGCTGCAACCGGAACCGCCCAAGACTCGCGAGGACCGGAGCAAGGGATTCGTCGGCCTGGACAAGTATGACGATCTTTCCGAAGGGGATCTGCTGGTCCATCGGGATTACGGCCTGGCCCAGTTCGGCGGTCTGCACCATATGCGGATCGGCGATGCGGCCAATGACTATTTGCTGCTGTTCTTTTCCGGTGAGGATAAGCTGTATCTCCCCGTGGACCGGCTCAAGCTGGTGCAGCGGTTCAAGGGACCGGAGGGCGGTGGCGCGCCATCCCTGGACAAGCTTGGTGGTACGCGCTGGGCCAAGACTACGGCCAGAGTTCGCAAGGCCATTGAGAAGATCGCCCATGAGTTGGTGGAGATGTATGCTTTCCGCCGGGTGGCCAAAGGATATTCCTATGGGCCGCTGGATGAAATGTATGCGGAGTTCGAAGCCACCTTCGGCTTTGAGGAGACGCCGGATCAGGAGCGAGCGGTCAACGATGTCTTCAGCGACATGGAAAAGCCGGAGCCTATGGACCGACTTGTGTGCGGTGATGTCGGCTTCGGAAAGACGGAGGTAGCGTTGCGGGCAGCCTTCCGGGCCGCATTGGAGGGATTTCAGGTGGCTCTCCTGTGTCCGACCACCGTGCTTGCGGAGCAGCATTACCAGACATTTACCAAGCGCATGGAAGGGTTCCCCGTGCGGGTGGGGATGCTCAGTCGGTTTGTTCCTCCCAAACGGCAACGGACGGTCCTTGAGGCCGCAGCTCGTGGTGAGATAGACATCCTTATCGGAACGCACCGCATCCTCTCCAAGGATGTCGAGCTGCCCAACCTCGGTCTTCTCATTCTGGACGAGGAACAGCGTTTCGGCGTCAAACACAAAGAAAAGTTGAAATATTTCAGGCAGAATATTGATGTTCTGACTCTGACTGCCACGCCGATTCCGCGCACTTTGCAACTTTCCCTTTCCGGCATCCGGGGGCTTTCCGTCATCGAGACCCCACCGCGGGACCGCAAGCCGGTTGAGACGGCCATTGCCGAGCGGGACAAAAATGCCCTCAAGGGCATCCTGGAACGGGAGTTGGAGCGCGGCGGACAGGTCTACTGGGTCTACAACCGGGTCAACGGCCTGGAGCGAGTCGCCGAGTTCGTGCGCGAACTGGTGCCGCAGGCAAGGGTCGGCATGGCGCATGGGCAGATGACGGAAAAGATGCTGGAAGAGGCCATGCGGGGTTTCTGGCATGGCGAGATAGATGTACTCGTCTGCACGGCCATTGTCGAATCAGGGCTGGATTTCCCCAACGCCAATACCCTTATTGTGGATCAGGCACAGCTTTTCGGTTTGGGACAGCTCTATCAGTTGCGTGGGCGTGTCGGGCGCAGCCAGCGGCAGGCTTATGCCTATTTTGTTGTGCCCAAGGTGGATGATCTCTCCGAAATTGTCCGTAAACGCTTGCGTATCATTCTGGACATGGATTATCTGGGGGCAGGATTCAAGGTCGCCATGGAGGACTTGCGGTTGCGCGGAGCCGGAAATATTCTGGGTGAAGCGCAGTCGGGCCAGATCGCCAAGGTCGGTCTTGAGCTCTTTCTCGAAATGCTTGAGGAAGAGGTCCGTAGAGTACGTGGCCAGTCTGATGAACGGGCCTCCGAACCGGAACTCAATTTTGTTTTCGAGGCACACATTCCCAGCGGCTACATTCCGGATGCAAGAGAGCGGCTTCGCTACTACCGTGCGCTGTCCTCAGCCGGAGATGATCGGACTCTGACGGAGCTGGAAGCCGAGATCCGGGACCGTTTCGGACAGATGTCGGATCCGGTGGACAATTTTATCGGTCTCTTGCGGTTGAAGCAGACTCTTTCGCGGCTGCATGTCTCCCGTGCGGAGTTATATCCCGGTCGTGCCGTCCTTACATGGACGGATCAGGCCATGCCGATTGATCCTGCACGGCTTATCGATTGGATAGGCCAGCGGTCGGATAGGGCGCGCATGATTCCACCGGCCAAATTGGAATTGCGTTATGGCAGGGATGACTCCCTGCGGCTGGCCCTGGAGGATGCGGCTGTCGAGTTGGACGCCATGCTCGACATTGCCTCCTAAATAACGCGTGAATCGTGATCAGAGAGCTTTCATGATTAAAAAATCGTTCGTCTGTCTGTTGCTGTTGCTGTTGGTCGGGTGTTCCGGCAATGCCGATGATATAGGCATTGTCGCCCGTGTGAATGGGGCACCGATCTATCTTTCGCAGTTGGAATTCCAGTATGACCAGTCGCAGTCGGACTCGGTCATGGCCGTCCCGAGCGTGGAAAAGCTCAAGGCCGAGTACGGCGACATCCTGACGGAACTCATTGTACAGGAACTGGTTGTTCAGGAATTGAAACGTCAGGAGATCAGCGTGAGCGAACACGATTTGCTCAAGGCCGAAGAGGAAGTCCGGGCCGATTACCCGGAAGGTGCCTTCGACCAGATGCTGATCGAGGAGTGCATCGACCTCAAGGCCTGGCGTCTTCAGTTGCGCAATTATCTGGCAATGAAGAAGTTTTATCATCTGGTACTCCGGCCGCAGATCAAAATCGATTATAAGGAAGCGCAGGAATATTATCGGGAGCACATTTCCGACTTTTACCTGCCGGAAAGCTTGCGGGTACTGGTGGTCCGTGGACCCAGCAGGGAAATTGTCGAGAGGGCGGTGAAGAAGTATCTGACCGAGAAGGATCAGGTGAACCTGGCTACCGTGTTCGGCGAAGTGGAGACCCGTGAGGTGGTGGTTCGGGAAAGCAGGCTCTCCGCAGCGTGGAAGAGTGCCCTTGCCGGATTGCAGCCCGGCCAGTCGAGCGGTGTACAGACCGACCGGTTCGGGTTTGAGGCGTTGGTGCTTCAGGAGCGCAGCCCGGCCAAGGTTTTGGCTCCGGCCCAGGCATATCCCCTGGTGGAAAAGGCCTTGCTGGAGAGCAAGCTGCAGGATGCCTTTGCCAAGTGGCTGACCCAGGCGCTTGCTTCGGCCAAGATAACCGAGACAAGCCATCTTTTGCCGTCGCCCAATGCGGATGTGGAGGAGTTGGACCCGGAAGAGTCCGAACATCTTTCCACCATAGAACCGAAGGAAGAACAGGTTCAGGAACCGACGGTACTCCCGTTGGATGTTCCGGATGATGCCAACGGCACCGGTATCTAAACTTGTGCACTCGTTGCATCATTTTCATAAAGAGACTAAAGTCCGCCAAATCAGTGAGAGATTCCCTCATGGGGGAACCAAGGAGTATTTAGTGCTGCATCGTTTTCGTTTTGTTGTCTGTTTGGCTCTGGTGCTGATGCCGCTTTCCGCACATGCTGCGGAGGTGGTGCTCGACCGGATCTTGGTCAAGATCAATGACGACATCATAACTCAGTACGATCTGGATCAGGAAATCAAGCCGATTCTGGATCAGGTCAAGGGCAAAACCTTGTCGGAGACTCAGAAGAAGCAGCTTGCGGATCTTCGCAAGCAGGCGCTTGAGAAGATGGTCAACGACAAGCTGATGGTGCAGGAGATCAAAAAGTACAATATCGAAATTCCCGACAAGGCGGTTGATGATGAGATCAACCGGATAAAGCAGGAACGGCAAATGAATGATGATCAGTTTGCCGAGCAGGTCAAGAAAGATGGCCTTTCCATGCAGGAGTTTCGGGATCGGGTTAAATCAATGCTCGAAAAGCAGGAGTTGCTGGGCTACATGGTCCACAGTAAGGTGCTGGTGACGGACTCCGAGATTCAGAAGGATTACGAGGAACACCGAAACGACTATCTCCTTGAAAAAATGGTTGAATTGGGTATCATCCTCCTGCCGCCCGATGTTTCGGCCGTTGAGGTCAAGAAGCGGATTGAGGACGGTGAAATGACTTTTGCCGAGGCGGCTGCCAAATACAGTGTCGGTCCCGGCAAGGACAAGGGCGGGTCCATCGGTGAGATGGACTGGGGCGACCTTGCAGAGGATTGGAAACAGTCCATAGATGGCGTTCCTGCCGGTGGCGTTGGAACGCCGCTCAAGGTTCAGGGCAAGGATGCACTCCTTTCTCCTATCAAGATTGTTGAGGATAGGCTTGTGCCTCTGGAGGACGTCAAGGATCAGATTTCTGAAAAGTTGTTGCAGGCAAAAAGGCAAACCATCTTTAACGAGTATTTTGAGAAATTGAAGCAAAGCTCAGTTATTGAGTATATGGAATAGCGTGTAACCTTCCGAGTGGGGTAGCATAATGGATTTCGAAGAAATAGGAACGATCCTGCGAAACGAGCGGGAGCGACAGGGACTCTCCATCGAAGTGGTAATGGATGCCACCAAGATCAGTAAAAGCAATATATTGGCGATTGAAAACGGCGACAAAACAGGGCTGCCGCATCCTGTATATGCCAAGGGGTTTGTCAAAAGCTATGCGCGGTATCTCGGCCTGGATGCCGAGGAATTGAGCATGGTGGTTGATCGTGAGTATAAAGATCATACCAATATGCCCAGGGAACATGGCTATGAGGTTGCTCCCCTGGCGGAGAGAGCCTTTCAGGATCATGACGGGGGAGAAGGGCGTAAGCGCAGAAGCGGGTTGCCGATTTTCTTCCTTATTATCATCCTCGCGGCAGTGGCCGGCGGTGCCTTCCTTTTGACACAGAAAAAGGAATCTACCCCGGTCGCACCGGCTGCAACTTCCGAAAAGACGGAGGCTCCGGCCACGATTCCTCCCGCTTCCGAAGTTTCGCCGGGAGCCATAGTCGATCAAAACGATCAGGCTGGCGAAACGCCTTCGGCTGTTGAGGAAGGCAGCAGTAAGGAGAAGACTCCGGACGGTGCTGCCACAGAGCCCAAGGCGGAAACACCTCCATCGCCGCCGCCTGCCAAGACGGCGGCCAAACCAAAAGCGGATGCGGCTGAAAAGGCCGCTGATGCCGTAGCGTTTGGTAAAAATGCCGAGGATTCCTCCAAGACGGCTGTCGAAGAGGAGCAGGAAAAACAGAAGTACGAGCATATCCTCGTTATACGGGCTGTGACGGCCAAGGGCTGTTGGGTCGGTGTATGGAAAAACGACGAGGTACAGATGGCTCGGGACTTTGTTTTGAAAAATGGCGAGCCCTTGCGGCTCATGTTCAATTATCCGCGACGGATTCGAATTGGAAATGTGGCTGGCGTGACCGTTACATATAATGGTGCACCTTATGAACTGGATCCGGCCAAGGGTAATATTCAGACGCTGACCTTCGGCGCGGAGTAGACACCTATCCAGGGGAGTGTACCGTGACTACCACGGAAAAGGCCCTGGTGCTCAAGGTCGGGTGTTTTAAGGAAGCGGACTGCTGGGTCCGGTTACTCACCCCGTCTCGGGGCATTTTTAATGGATTCGCCTTTGGCGGACTCCGAAGCAGACGCCGCTTTGTCGGCTGTCTTGATCCTCTAAGCCTCGTACTCTTCACCATCGGCTCCGGCAAGCGGAGCGATTACATCATTCTTGAAGAGGGCTCCCTTCTTAGTAATTTTTCCGGCATTCGGAGCGACTCGTGCCGGACCGGCATGGCCGTGAACTGTGTGAAGTTCGTGGAATCTGTGGGCTTTGACCCCGGCGACGCTCAACCTGTCTATGACCTGTTGTTGGAGACCCTGGACATGTTGGACAGCGGCGAGGGCAGTCCTGATTTCGTGCCTTGGCTTTTCCGGGCCAAGCTTGCCTTCCTTCTCGGCTTTCAGCCCGATTTTCTTTCCTGCGGTCGTTGTGGCGAATCCGTGAAGGCGGAAACCGGATATCGTTTTGTGATTGAACGCGGCCATGTGGTCTGTCCGACTTGTCTTTCCGGCGGGAAACCGTTAGAGGGACTTGCTCACCCTCTCTCCAGCGGGGCTTTGCGCGCTTTGGACTGGGTGCAGCATAGCCGTCCCGCCCACTGGGCATCCGTCTCCATGGACGCCGACGTCCGGCGGCAAGTGAGCCGCCTCATCGAGCTGTTTGTCGCCTACCACCTGGGGCTTTCCTGGGAAAACGGCGTTTTTAAAAAGGTATGATTCGGAGTCATTGATGAATTTTCAAGATGTAATACTCAAGTTACAGGCCTTCTGGGCCGACTACGGCTGCGCCATTGTCCAGCCCATGGACATAGAAACCGGAGCGGGTACTTTCAACCCTTCGACCTTTTTCCGGGTCATTGGTCCCGAACCGTGGAAGACCGCCTATGTGGAGCCTTCCCGCCGCCCGACCGACGGCCGATATGGTGAGAACCCCAACAGGCTTCAGCACTATTACCAATTTCAGGTTATTCTCAAGCCGTCGCCCGACAATGTCCAGGAGCTCTATCTGCAGAGCTTGGCCACCCTTGGAATCGACACTGCCGAACATGACATTCGTTTTGTCGAGGATGACTGGGAGTCTCCCACACTGGGAGCCTGGGGACTAGGCTGGGAGGTCTGGCTCAATGGTATGGAAGTTACCCAGTTTACGTATTTCCAGCAGGTTGGCGGGATCGATCTGAAACCCGTATCCGTGGAAATTACCTACGGTTTGGAACGTATTTCCATGTACTTGCAGGAGAAAGAATCGGTCTACGACCTTCAGTGGAGCGATACCATCACCTACGGGGATGTTTTCCACGAGAACGAAGTGGAAATGTCCAAATACAACTTTGAACTGTCCGATTCGGACATGCTCTTCGACCTCTTCAACAAGTTTGAGGCCGAGTGCCTGCGCCTTTGCGAAGAGCGGTTGCCGTACCCTGCGTATGATTGCTGTCTCAAATGTTCCCATTCCTTCAATATGCTGGACGCGCGCGCTGCCATTTCCATTACCGAACGAGCTACTTATATCGGCCGGGTTCGCAACCTTGCTTCCCGGATCGCCCGACTCGTAGCGGAACAGCGCGAGGAAATGGGCTATCCGTTGCTGAAGAAATAAGACCGTACAAATAGAAGAGTTATAGAAATGGCCGAATTCATTCTGGAGATCGGAACAGAGGAAATGCCCGCCCGCTTCGTGCCCAAGTTGGCCGAAGAACTGAAGGCGGCGTTCGCCGACCTGCTCACCGGAGCCATGGTCGAGAACGGCGGGGTGGATACCTATGCCACGCCGCGCCGTATCGTCGCCCATGTGGCGGAGATGGCGGAAAACCAACGCAAGCAGGAAGAGACCGTTACCGGACCTCCGGTGCGCATCGCCTATGATGCGGACGGCAACTTGACCAAGGCTGGCGATGGCTTTGCCAAGACGCAGGGGGTTGCTCCCGAAGCATTGTTTACCCTGACCACTGGCAAGGGTGAGTACCTTGCGGCTAAAAAGACCGTGGGTGGCGGGAAAAGTATCGATATCCTCCCTGCCTTGTGCGTCAAGGCCGTGGAGTCGCTCTCTTTTCCCAAGAAAATGCATTGGGGTGATTATGAGTTTACCTTCGGTCGTCCCATCCGCTGGCTGCTGTGCCTGCTTGGGGATGCCGTGGTTGAATTCTCCATTGAGAACCTGATCGCCGGGCGTGAAACCCGGGGACACCGTGTGATGGGGCCCGGCCCGTTTTCCGTGGCCGATGCGAGCACCTATTTCGGTATTGTCCGGGATCAGTGCAAGGTCGTCATAGACCCTGAAGAGCGCAAGAAGACCATCGTGGACGAAGGCAACCGACTGGCTGCGGCCCTTGGCGGCGAGATCGTCTGGGAGCAGGGGCTGCTGGATGAAGTTGCCAACCTTGTGGAATTTCCCCGTCCTCTTATCGGAGACATTGATCCCCGTTATCTGGAACTGCCGCGAGAAGTCCTGCTGACCTCCATGCAGTCGCATCAAAAGAGTTTTGGTGTACAGGGAGCGGACGGGAAGCTGTTGCCGCATTTCCTGACCACCTTGAATCTGGAGCCCAAAGAGATTGCTTTGGTCAAGAAAGGGTGGGAGCGGGTGCTCAAGGCCCGGTTGGAAGATGCCAGGTTCTTCTGGGAAGCGGATTGCAAGATCGATTTCAAGGTCTGGCTGGACAAGCTGGAAAATGTCGTTTTTCTCGGCCCCTTGGGGTCGGTCGGCGACAAGTCCCGGCGCATAGAGGCCCTGTGTGGACGCCTCGCCGAAGCGCTGGGTGAGTCCAAGTCCATTTTGCCGGGCGAGATCGAGAAATATGCCATGGCAGGTCGCCTTTCCAAGGCTGATCTTGTTTCGGAGATGGTTATCGAGTTTGACTCGCTTCAGGGAAAGATGGGTGGTATTTACGCCGAACGTGCCGGAAAGGGCGAGATTGTCTCGCGCGGCATATACGAGCAGTATCTGCCTGCGGGCCCGGATTCTCCGGTGCCGTCCAGCTTGGCCGGTGCGCTGGTCTCTGTGGCGGACAAGGCCGATACCCTGGCCGGTTGTTTCGGGCTGGGCAAAAAGCCTACCGGGGCCAACGATCCCTATGCCCTGCGGCGTTGCGCGCTCGGTATAGCCAGAATCATCATGGAGCATGATCTGTCTTTGAGTCTGAGCAGTTTGCTCGTCCAGGCCCGCAAGGCCTATGCGGACGGCATCAAGTGGAAGCTTGGCGCGGACGAGGGACAGGATATGTTGCTGGAATTCTTTGCCCAGCGTCTGCGTGCGCTGTTCACCGGGCAGGGATTTGAGACCCGAGTGGTCGATGCTGCCTTGGGGGCCGGATTCGATGATATCCGTACTCTGAAGGCGCGACTGGAAGCATTGGCTTCCTTTAGCGGCGAGTCTGATTTTGAACAGGCGGTGTTGACCTTCAAGCGGGCTGCGAACATCATCCGCAAGCAGGGCGACGAGGCCGGACAGGCTCTGACCGGAAGCTATGATCCGGAACTCTTCGACGGCGATCACGAGACCGCCTTTGGAGCCAAGCTGGAAGAGATGGCACCTCGCTTTGACGATCTGTGGGAGCAGGGCGACTTTGCCGGTCTCTTCGGTCTGTTACGAGAACTTCGTCCCAGCGTGGACGGCTTTTTCGACAATGTCATGGTTATGTGCGATGATGCCGATGTTCGGCTGAATCGTCTCAATTTGCTTAAGGCTTTGGTGGACCGTTTGGGCCGTCTTGCCGATTTTAACGCCCTTCAGGTTTAAAAAGACTTGACATATAAGGGAGAGTCCATATAAAAGGCACTCCCTTCACGGGAATAAAAGCAAAAATTTCGTTCGATACGATAAAAAGATCAGGAGTTATTACCTTGGCCAATCACAAATCCGCCCTGAAAAGGCACCGTCAGAGCTTGAAGCGTCGCGCCCGTAACCGCATCTCCAAGACCCGCATCAAGAACACCGTCAAGGCTGTTCGTATTGCCATTGAGGAGAACGATTCCGTCAAGGCCGTGGAGGCTCTCAAGGCTGCTACGTCCGTACTGGACAAGGCTGCCAGCAAAAACATCATCCACGCCCGTCAGGCTCAGCGCCGCGTCGCTCGCCTTCAGGCTGCCATCAACAAGATCGAGGCCTAAGTCTCGTTCCGCTGCTATTTTAGTAGCCCGCCACACTTCCTGTGTGGCGGGCTTTTTGCGTTGCGCCATGGTCAGCGGCCTTCGTCGGCCAGTTCCTGAAGTCCTTCCGGGGAAAGAATGGTAATCTCCTTGCCCCGCAATTCGATCAGTCCTTCCTCGGAGAAACGTTTGAAAATGCGGGAGAGAGTCTCTTGTATTGTACCGAGATAGAAGGCGATCTGTCCCTTGGGCAGGTCCAGATTGAAGGTGTCCGTTCCGTGTGACGAGCGGAGCAGGAGAAGGTAGGCAGCCACGCGGGTAGGGGTTTCCTTCAATGTCAGGTCATCCACCTTGTTGACCAGCGTCCTGAGCCGTCCCGAGAGCAGAGCCATCATTTTGAGGGCCATATCCGGATCACTTCCGATCATATCGCGGAAGTCTCGACGGGGAATGAACAGGGTCTCGCTCTCCTCCAATGTCTGTGCCGAGGCAGGGAAGGTCGTACCCTGAAAAACGGCAACCTCTCCGAAGAGTTCCCCCGGGCCGAAAATGTGCAGGATATGCTCCTTGCCCGAGGGTGAGTTGCGGAAGACTTTGACCCGGCCTGAGAGTACGGCAAACAGTCCGCTTGCTTCGCTTTCGGATTCGAAAAGAAGGGTGTCTTTCGTGGATGTCCGTACCACGGCTATTTCGGCCAGCCTGTCCCATTGATTCTCGGCAAGGCCTTTGAAAAAATTGATGGTCTTGATGCCTTCCAGTGCGTTCATGCTCAGTTAATCCTTATCCTTGTCATTTTTTTTGCTTCGTTTGATTTAAGTCATGGCTTGGCAGAGGTGAAAAGTCCAGTCTGAGGCCACGGAGAATGAACGATGCGATACGTGACGTCGACACTTACCATCTTGGCCCTGCTGCTGGCGGGCGCACATTCGCTGCGAGGCGGGGAGCAGGGGCTTGCCTGTGCTCTTTTGCTGCTTGCCTGCCTGGTGTTCACCCGTCGCGCATGGGTACGCCCGGTAGTAGCGGTCACGTTGATCTGGTTTACCTGGATATGGGCTGACTCCTCAGTGCATTTCCTTCGTTTCCGTATGGAGTTGGAGCAGCCCTGGGAGAGGTTGGCTCTCATCATGGGCGGAGTGATGGCTGTGAACGTATCGTCCTTGGTTTTTCTTGGAAGTGAATCGGCGCGAAGGTATTTCTCCAGGGATACGATCCGTGGTACCGGCCGGGCCTCAGTTTTTCTTCTGACAGCGGCAGGTTTGGCCGTTGCTCGCGCAAAGGTCCCTTTTCCCGTTTTGTTGGCAGACCGCTATTTCCCGGCCTGGGGCTGGATGGAGGTACTGCTTCTGGCTCTTTACGCCCAGTGGATTTTCGGGGTGTCGGTTCAGCCTCAGGGGCATCGAGCCGTGCGGCCGCGCATCTGGGGCTTGTTTTCCCTTGTCTTCTTTGGGCAACTCGCACTGGGACTCTTCGGCATGGAGAACATGCTGATGACCGGCAAGTTGCATCTGCCTGTTCCGGCCCTCATTGCCGCTGGGCCGGTGTTTCGTGGCGGAGGCTATTTTATGCCCATCCTGTTCGGAGTCACGCTTCTGCTGGTAGGGCCTGCTTGGTGTAGTCACCTGTGCTATATCGGAGCCTGGGACGATGTCATGAGTCGATCCCGGAAGCGGTCCCATTCTTATACGCGTTTCAGAATATTGAGTACTGTCGGAAGAGGGGGGATTTTGATCTTCTGCCTCGGCGCTGCATGGCTTTTGCGTATGCATGGGGCCTCGGCATCCACGGCGATCCTTTGCGCCGCTGTTTTCGGTTTGCTCGGAGTGGGCGTCATGGTGTCCGTTTCCAGACGTACAGGCATAATGGCTCACTGCACCACCTATTGCCCCATGGGGGTGATCGCGGTGGTGCTTGGCAAGCTCTCCCCCTGGAGAATCCGCATCAGCGACGGCTGTACGCAATGTGGCGTGTGTATTCCCCACTGCCGCTACAATGCCTTGGATGAGGACAGGGTGGCTGAGGGAAGCCCCGCATTGAGCTGTACGCTTTGCGGCGATTGTGTCGGGAGTTGTCCCCATGGGCGGATCGGATACCGTTTTCCCGGTTTGCATACGGACATGGCAAGAACAATTTTCCTGGTATTGGTCATCAGCCTGCACGCCATATTTCTCGGTGTGGCAAGGATATGAATTGAACCCCAAAAAAAGAGAGGGAAGCGATATGGTCAAGAGGAAGATGATTACCATTGATGAAGAGCTGTGCAACGGCTGCGGGCAGTGTGTTCCCGCCTGCGAGGAAGGCGCACTGGCCATAGTGGACGGCAAGGCTCGTCTGGTGAAGGAAGTCTACTGTGATGGCCTTGGAGCCTGCCTTGGCGACTGCCCGACGGGTGCGCTGAAGGTAGAGGTGCGCGAGGCGGAGGATTTCGATCCCGAGGCAGTTCGCGCCAATCTTTCTGCTCAGGGCCGTTCGGTGCCGGACCATATGCCGGACCCGGCCAGCCTCCGTATGGAAGGCGCACGGCCGAAGGGTGGTTGTCCAGGAGCGGCCTTGCAGAACCTGACGCCTTGCAATCAGGCGAATATTCCGCAGAGCCAGGCCCCGCAGGCTGGATCTTTTACCGGCTCCGCACTTGGTCACTGGCCTGTGCAGTTGCGGCTAGTTCCGCCGACAGCGCCGTTCCTCAAGGGCGCGGACCTGTTGCTGACTGCGGACTGTGTTCCGGTGGCCCTTCCTGGTTACCATGGTCAATTCGTGCCGGGCCGTGTCGTGCTCATGGGGTGTCCGAAGTTCGACAATCAATCGGAATATATCGAGAAGCTTGCGGAAATTATTGCGCACAACGATCTCAAGTCCATTACCGTTATGGAGATGGAAGTGCCGTGCTGCGCGTCCATGACGGCTATTCTGCGCCAGGCCTTTGAGCGCGCGGGAAGCAAGGTGAATACGATTCGGGTCACCGTTGCCCGCAATGGCGCAATCCTTGGTATGGAACCTCTTTAACCGAGCGAGGAAGTCGATATGAAGAAGATAGAATTGTTCAAGGAAAACGGCTTCAAGGATAATACGTTTTCCAATTTCTTCGTCCATGAGTCCGAGTACATGAAGGTCATCAATTTCAACTTCAAGGCTGGTCAGGAACTGCCGGTGCACGCCCATGACCTGGAAGGGGAATTGACCATAGCCATTCTGGAAGGACAGGGCGAGTTTGTCGGTCGGGATGGAGCTTCCATGCCGGCCATGCCGGGGGATGTGCTTGTCTCGGCCATTGCGGAACCACACGGTGTCAGGGCAATAACCGACCTGAGGGTTCTGGTAACCATAACCCCACCTATCTGATTATGAAAGACACTACGCTTATGGAAGACATGCCCAAGGGCGCTCTGGCCCAGATTGGAGAAGGACTCTATTCTGTTACCCCACGGATGCCCCTTGGGCAGATTACTCCCGAGCAGCTGAATATCATCAATTCCGTGGTTCAGGATTTCAATCTGTCCGGCGTGCGTGTCACTGCCGGACAGCGGCTCAAGCTCCAGGGAATTCCGCAGGATCAGGTATGTGCGGTCATCGACCGCCTCGGTCCTGTGGGTGAGTTTTGTCATTATTATGTTCAGTCCTGTCCCGGTTCAACGACCTGCCGGATGGGGATGCGCGATTCCATGGCCATGGGGGAACGTCTGGAGACGTTTTTGAACGGCGTTCACCTGCCTTGCAAACTCAAGGCGGGGGTCTCCGGGTGCTCCATGTGTTGCTCGGAAAGTTATGTGCGCGATATCGGCCTGGTCGGACGCAAGAACGGCTGGACTATCGTTTTTGGCGGCAATGCCGGGAAACGGGTCCGCAAGGGGGATATCCTGGCTGAAAACGCTTCGGACGAGGAGTCGCTGCAACTTATCTCGTGTGTGCTGGATTTCTACTCCCAAGAGGGCAAGACAAAGGAGCGTACGGCCCGTTTTGTCGAAAGGGTGGGGATGGAGGCTATCCGCGAAGCGGTTTTCGGAACCGGGAGATTGGATAAAAAGTGAAATCGTGTAACATTTTGCAATGATGAAAATTATGCCCTCAAGGAAGTCCTTGAGGGCATAATTTGTTTCACGGGCTGGCGTCGCTATGTCTTGTCCGCATGATCCCTGCCGAGATGGTTCCGTAGTCTGGGAATGTTGCACAGCGTGCGAAAGATGGGTACAAGTGCAGTGTTGCATATCGTATCAATCTCGCGGAGTTGTAATTTGCGCATTATCATTATTGGAGCCGGTGAAGTCGGCTTTCATATCGCCCAACGATTGGCTGTGGAAAACAAGGAAGTAGTGGTCATCGACAAGAGTTCGGAGGCTCTGCGTAAGGTTGCGGAGACTTCGGACGTGCAGACCATTCAGGGCGCGGGCAGCAGCCCGGAGATATTGGAGGATGCCGGGATTGCCCAGGCCGACATTCTGCTTGCGGTCACGGATAGCGACGAAATCAATCTCATCGCCTGTGTCTTTGCCAACCTGTTGAATCCGAGAATTACCAAGCTCGCCCGTATTCGAGCCGGGATATACACCAACTACAAGCACCTTCTGACCGGAGATGACGTCGGCATCACCAAAATCATCAATCCGGATGAGGAAGTGGTCAATTCCATCCTTCGGCTCATGAGTGTGCCTGGAGCAGTGGAAATCAATGAATTTGCAGGGGGAAAGATTCGCCTTATCGGGATGAATCTGCCACCGGAAAGCCCGGCAGTCGGGGTGCGGCTCATGGAATTGAGAGACCGCATCGGGCATGACCTTGGACTGGTTATCGCCGCCCTGGTGCGAGATGACAAACTGATTATCCCTAGCGGCATGGACCGCATCCGCGAGGGCGACGTGGTGTATTTTGCCTGCGACATCAAAGAGCAGGAAGAAATCCTGCGGCGACTCGGCGTCCATGTGGAGCCGGTGCGAGAAGTCATGATCGTCGGGGGCGGCAACATAGGCTACAAGCTGGCCAAGGCGTTGGACAGCAAAGCCTATCATACCAGGATATTGGAAAGTCGGCAGAAACGGTGCGAGTTTCTTTCCGAGCGATTGGATCGGCCCATCGTCCTCATGGGAGATGCTACGGATCAGGAAATTCTACGCGAGGAAAACGTTCACGATATGGACATGGTCATCGCGGTAACCGGCGATGAAGAGACCAATATCCTGACCTGTCTGCTGGCCAAGAGTCTGGGAGCAAGACGGACCATCACCCGGGTCAACAACTTCGGGTACATGCCGCTCATCGAACCCATTGGAATCGATTACCTTGTCTGCCCGCGACTCTCGGCCATCAATTCGCTTCTGCACTACATTCGTCGCGGTCGCATCATCTCGTCGGTGAGCATCAAGGGGGAGGAGGCCGAGGCCTTGGAAGCTATCGCGCTTCGGGATTCGCCCATTGTGGGCAAGGCCATAAAGGACCTGAACTTTCCGCGCGGCAGTCTGGCGCTTTGTTTCCAGCGTGGCGACGAGGTTGTCATTCCGCGAGGTGATACCGTCATTGAGCCGGACGACAGGTTGCTCATCATTTCCACACGACAGAATATTCCAAAGGTTGAGAAGGTGCTGACCACCAAGGTGGAGTTCTTTTAGATGCGCTGGCGTTATGTTCTGCACATCATAGGTGCGCTGGTTGCCTGCGTGGGCATGACCATGGTTTTCGCTCTGGGCTGGGGGCTTTGGTATGGGGATGGCACAGCTGAGCCGCTGGCCCTTTCCATGGTGATATCCGTTGCCTTCGGCGCGGTCATGTTCTTTGGTTTTCGAGATCCCTCCTTTCGCAAAACGCCCATGACCCACCGTGAGGGGATGGCTATTGTCGCCCTGGGATGGTTTGCAGCCGGTGTGGCCGGAGGATTGCCGTTCTATCTGGGCGGGACGTTCCATACCGTGGTGGACTGCGTGTTCGAGTCGCTTTCCGGTTTCAGCACTACGGGGTCTTCTGTGCTGGATAACATTGAGGCCGTGCCGCGTGGGATACTTTTTTGGCGCAGTCTGACCCACTGGTTGGGCGGTATGGGCATCATCGTATTTTCTCTGGCCATTCTGCCATTCCTCGGAGTGGGCGGAATGCAGCTCTATAAAGCGGAAGTGCCAGGGCCGGCACCGGACAAGCTCAAGCCGCGCATCAAGGATACGGCCGTGACTTTGTGGAAGGTCTATGTCCTTTTCAGCGCCATAGAAACCGTCTTGCTCATGTTCGGCGGCATGGACCTGTTTGAGGCGCTCTGCCATACCTTCGGCACCATGGCTACCGGTGGTTTCTCCACACGAAATGCTTCCGTCGCAGCCTTTCATAGCTCGTATATAGACTATGTCATCACCATTTTCATGCTAATCGCGGGCGTGAATTTTTCACTGCATTACCTGCTGCTTAAATGGCGTCCTTCGGCCCTGCTGCGTGATCCGGAATTTCGCACGTTTGCATGTATGTATCTCGTCTTCGTGGTCGTCATCGTTGTGGCCGTATATTTGGACGGTGAATACCAAACAGTGGCGGATTCGGTACGCTATACCTCATTTCAGGTCGCATCCATTCTGACCACTACCGGCTTTGCCACGGCAGACTATGAGGTCTGGCCCGGCATTGCCCAGGCCATTCTCCTGTTCTGCATGTTCGTGGGCGGTTGTGCCGGATCCACGGGCGGCGGCATGAAGGTTATGCGCATCATGCTGGTCGTCAAGCATTCGTATCAGGAGCTGTTCCGTCTCATTCATCCGCGCTCGGTCAGCCGGGTCAAGATGGGCAAGACCGTGGTCCAGGATGACGTTCTGCGAGGTGTGTGGGGATTCTTTGTCCTGTGGCTTGGGCTGCTTGTGCTTGCCGCTTTCATTGTTGCCGGGGCAGGGGTGGATGTTGTGACATCCTTTGCCGCCTCGCTGGCTTGCATAGGCAATATTGGCCCTGGAATCGGCATGGTCGGTCCGACCGAAAACTTTGCTTGGCTACCAGCCACTGCCAAGTGGGCCCTGACCTTCTGCATGGTCCTTGGACGGCTTGAGATCTACACGGTCATTATTCTTTTTGTCCCCGAATTCTGGCGTAAATAGCTGTCGTTTTTCCTCGTTTTAAATCAAGCCCGTTGAGATGGACTCTAGAGCGATTTAGATAAAGTCTAGACTCACTGGTAATCTATTGGAATCAGCTCGTTTTTTATCTGGATATTTTTTAGACTTTATCCAGAGTCGTTGCAGCCCAAGGACTAACCTGAAAAACTAAGGGGTTTCGACTAACTGTCTGGAAACATGAAGATTGGATCAGGTTAGAGAAGAGAGACATGTTGTCATCGGGAAAGCAGTCCCTCTAATGAGATAAATCCAGGGAATTTGGAAGAAAATTGAGGGCAACGGCAGGGCAGATTGGGAACCTGGGTCTTGTGAGTTTATACGCAAATAAAGTCAGCTGTAAGAGCATCAATTTTTGACAGGGTCGAGCTATTGGCGCGGGAGTCTTTGATAAGGCTGGACCTTGCAGCAGAGTGAGTTTCTAGTCGTTGGTAGCCCCCTTGGATTTTTGGATAGCCGCCATGAAAAAGGCCCCCGGAGTCGGGGGCCTTTATATGGGCAAATGAGGGAGACTGGGGGAGTTAGTCCACTCGATAGTGGCACCCTTTGGTCTCCTTGTTGCGGAGAGCTGCCAGGGTGATGATATAAGCGGCCTGTGAGCCATGGAACAGATCGATGATCGGCTTACAGATCGCCGTTTCCTTGTAGAAGTCCTGCAAATCCTTGGTCAGCTTCCGCAAGTCGGTAAAGGCGCGTTTCAGGCGGGCACTGGTACGTGATACGCCGACATAATTCCACATGGTGTTGCGGATATTGGCCCAGTCCTGGGAAATGAGGGCCGGATCGTCGTTGTGCTTGTCTCCGCCACTAACCCAGTCGGGGATACTATCTCGGAGTTTGCGGCTCAAGTCCGCGCTGCGTGCGGCCCTGGCGGCGATATCCTTGCCCGTGGTGTAACCCCAGAGCATTCCCTCCAGCAGCGAGGTGCTGGCCAGACGGTTGGCTCCGTGCAGGCCGGTACAGCTGCATTCTCCGGCCGCATAGAGTCTGTCGAGAGTCGTCCGGCCCCGTGTGTCCACGAGGATACCGCCGCAGAAATAATGAGCGGCAGGTACAACAGGCACCAGATCCTTGTGCATATCAACGCCGATGGTTTGACAGTACTCGTAAATGGTCGGGAACCGTTTTGCCACATCCTGCTTCACGCGGGAAACATCCAGGTACACGCAGTCGTCTCCGGAATGGAGCATTTCGTCCATGATGGCCCGTGTGACGATATCGCGAGGGGCCAGATCCGCACGAGGGTCATAGCGCTTCATGAAAGCGTTGCCCTTGGAGTCAACCAGGACCGCGCCTTCTCCGCGTACTGCCTCGGAGACGAGGAAACGGCGTTCGCCGCGCTTGGCACCACCGAACAGGGCTGTGGGGTGGAACTGTACATATTCGCAGTTCATGAGCCTGGCTCCGGCGCGGGAGGCCATGACCAGACCGGACCCGATGGAGCCGGGGGTATTGGTGGTATGCAGATATATCTGGCCGATGCCGCCGGTCGCCAAGAGGGTGAACTTGGAAAGGATGGTCTCCACCTTGTTCAGTTCCTGGTTGTAGACATAGGCACCGATGCACTCGTTGGAGAGGCTGTACTTGAAATCAAGATGACTGGCGTGGTGCTGAGTGGTCAGCAGGTCAATGGCCGTCCGCTGCGTCATCACCCGGATATTGGGATGCTTGAGCACTTCAGCTGAGAGCACGTCTATGATGTTCTGGCCGGTATGGTCGTCACAGTAGAGAATTCGCGCCAGAGAGTGGCCGCCTTCCCGGGTCAGATACCAATCTCCGGGGTCCCTCTGGTTGAAGGGAATGCGGTATCGTTCAAGGAAAACATCCTTGAGGACTTCGGGCCCCTTGCTAGCCAGAAAACGGACGGCGCGGGCATAGTTGTGTTTCCAGCCCGCTGTCATGATGTCTTTTTCCAGAATGCGCGGATCGTCGTTTTCATTGCGATAGACGATTCCGCCCTGGGCCAGCTTGGTGTTGCCGCTGGTCAGGGTTTCCCCAGCCGTAATGAGGATGACGTCGAGATTTTCCTCGGCAAGGGTCAGGGCCGCCAGAGAGCCGGCGATGCCACAGCCGATGACCAGGGCGTCACATTGCTGTCGAAATGTGTTCATGGAAATGGCCTATCACCAAGCGGGATCAGGCGCAAACCTCAAGCATGCGTTCCAGCGCTTTTTTGGCAGACTGCTTGACCTCTTCGGGCACGGAAACCGGTTTTGCCGTTTCGAGATGCAACAGCAGGTCGGCCAGGTTTTCCTCGGTGATTTTGCCCATGTCATCGCACAGGCTGACGGCCAAAGGCTTGATCGTTTTCGCGCCTGCGTAACGGGCGGCCAATCGGTTGACCAGGTTGGCCTCTGTCCCCACAAAGATCGTGGACCCCTCAGGGGCTTGATCCACGTATTTGATGAGGAAGGTGGTCGAGCCGTCGCCGTCTGCTTCCTTGACCACCGCCGGGTCGCATTCCGGGTGGACGACGACTTTGGCGGCGGGGTCCTGCTTGCGCAAGGCGCGAATGGACTCGGGGCCGAAGGTCTCATGAATGGGACAGTAGCCAGGCCACAGGATCAGCCTTTTCCCTTTAGCCAAGGCAGGGTCAATGCTCAGGGCTGGGGAGCCGTCGATGACATCACGGGGCAGAAGGAGTCTGTCCTCTGTGGGAATGTTCAGGAAATTTGCCGTGTTGTTTCCAAGATGCTGATCGGGAAGGAACAGAACGGCGTCGCCCTGCGACAATGCCCATTCAAGCATTTTGCGCGCATTGGCGGAGGTGCAGACGGAGCCTTCGAATCGGCCGACAACCCCTTTCACCGCTGCCGAGGAGTTTACGTAGGTCAGCGGGATGATTTTGCGCCCGTCTTTTTGGAGGATATTGAGCGTTTCCTCCACGCGCCCGGCCTCGGCCATATCAGCCATGGGGCAGGATGCATTGGTGTCCGGGATGTGGATTTTTTGTTCCGGGCGTCCCAGAATGGCGGCGGATTCGGCCATGAAGAAGACGCCGCAAAATACGATATATTCGGCGTCAAGTTCGCCGATCTTGCGGGAGAGCTCCAGGGAATCTCCCTGTATGTCGGTGTGGGCAATGACCGCGTCGGACTGGTAGTGATGTCCGAGGATGACGAGGCGGTCGTCCATTACCTTACGGATTCTATCGATGGTTTCCTTGGCGTTTTCCACAATGTTCCTTCTTATTATAAGGGGATGAATTGCAAGGAGAAATCAGAAGAAGCAGCCGAGTGTGTCAGACGTCCTACCGAGATGAAGTCCGCACCTAATTCCGCGTAGGAGCGGATGTTCTCCAAGGTGACGTTGCCGCTGATTTCGGTCTCGATGGATTCGGGTATGATGGACAGCGCTTCCTTGATGGCCTCGTGGTCCATGTTGTCCAGCATGATCCGTTGAATATCGGATTTGGACGCCTCTTCCACTTCCTCGCGGTTGCGGCATTCCACCTCTATGGGCGGGCAGGGGGAGTGCGCCAGCTTCAGAGCTGCCACAGCTTCGGTGATGGAACCGGCCCGGTCGATATGATTGTCCTTGAGCATCAGCATATCCGAAAGTGTCAGGCGGTGGTTGTGTCCACCTCCTGCCAGTACGGCATACTTCTCGGGAAAACGCAAACCCGGCAGCGTCTTTCTGGTGTCGAGAAGGCGTGTCTTGGTGCCGGCCAGTTCTGCAACATAGCGGGCGGTCAGGTTGGCTATTCCGGAGAGATGACAGAGGAAATTGAGCATGACACGCTCGGCCTTGAGCAACTGACGGGCAGGGCCTTGCAGGGCAGCCACCATGGTGCCGGGCGAGACTTTGTCACCATCGTCCACATTAAGATGGCATTGGCTGTCGTTGCCGCCGAACTCCAAGACAAGAGGGAGAATGGGCAGGCCCGCCACGATAGTTTCCTGTTTGGCCGTAATGACGGCCTGGGCCATGTCACTTTCCTCAAAGAGGCCGTCCGATGTGAGGTCTGCGCCGTCCTCGGCCAGAGCAATTCGGATTGTTGCCAGGAGAAACATGCGGGCTTCTGCCCGAAAAAAATCATCGAAAGTTGTGCTGGGCATGGTTGCAACCCCGTTTTAATTCCTATGGTTGATGCCAAGTATAGCACCTGTGCCGTTTCGTCAAGCAACGGTCAGTTGATGAAATATTTCACAATAATATAACATGGGAAAACCCCTAATTCTTTGACCTGAGAGGGGATTTGAGCTAGGAATTCTCTCCATGAAGACGAATGAGGATTTCCGCGAACAGCCACCTGCAGAGCCGGATGAGTTTACCGCAGCCGACCTGGAAGCACAGCACCCGGCCGATGCTGCCGAGGCCATCGAAGGCCTCGATATCCCGGATCAGGTAAAGTTCATAAAACAGCTTCCCATCAAGGACGCTGCGGAGTCCATTGCGGAGATGGAGCCATATGACCAGCAGGCTCTGGTCAAGCAGCTCAACCAGGGGCTAGCAGCGCGTATTGTGGAGCAGATGTCTCCGGACGACGCGACGGACTTGCTGGAAGGGCTTGATGCCGAACTTCGCCACGCTCTTCTGATTCGCGTGCCTGCCGAGGAGCGGGCCGAGCTCAAGACGCTGCTCACCTTTGATCCCGACACGGCCGGTGGTGTCATGAACACCGAGGTCGTCATTCTGGACCAGGATGTTACCCCGGATCAGGCAATCGCGGTTATCCGCCAGGAGATCGAGGATAAGGAAGTTCCTTACTACGCCTACCTGACCGACAACAAGGATCGTCTCACAGGTGTTGTTTCCCTGCGCGACTTGTTGCTTGCGAAGCGGGGCATAGCGGTCAAGGAATTGATCAAGGAACAGAACCTCATCACTGTCGGCTACAACGTGGACAAGGAAGAGGTCGCCCATCTCATCGCCCGATACAACCTGTTGGCGTTGCCTGTCCTTGATTTCGGCAACCGGCTGCTCGGTGTGGTCACTGTTGATGATGTCATCGACATCATTCATGAAGAGGCCAGCGAGGACATGCAGACCATGGTCGGTGCGGGTGCGGACGAAAGTACGGATTCCCCCGTCTCCTTTTCGGTTCGCAAGCGACTTCCCTGGCTCATTATCAACGTCCTTTTTTCCGCCATTTCCGCTTGGGTGGTTCACCTTTTCGAAGGCAACATTGCTTCCATGGCTGTGCTGGCAGTGCTTATGCCCATTGTTGCAAACCAGGCTGGCAATACCGGCCAGCAGGCTCTGGCTGTGATGATTCGGCAGTTGGCCATGGAGCGTTTTGACCGCAAGAGGGCCTGGGTTGCAGTCTTGCGTGAGCTGCGTATCGGCTTGATCAACGGCGTCATTATTTCAACGTTGGTGTTCTGCGTTGTTTCAATCGTCTCGCACAAGTTCATACTGGCCGGAGTGATGGGCATTGCCCTTGGAGTGGATATGGTGCTTGGAGCATTCGCCGGTGCGGCGATACCGCTGCTGCTCAAGGAGCTGGGACGTGACCCGGCACAAGCCTCCAGCATCTTCCTGACGACCATTACAGACTCGATGGGCTTCTTCTTCCTCCTGGGACTGGCTGGCCTGATCCTGCTTGCCTAGCAGAAACGGAAGAGACTTCTTAGATAGAAAAAAAGGCGCTCCGGAATGTTTCCGGAGCGCCTTTTTTTTGGATGAAAGAATGTCTGTCTAGTCGAGCCCAAGCGAGGCGAGGAGATCGTCCACGTCGTTCTGGTTGGCCTCTTCAGTGGGGCCCATCAATTTTGATGTGGCCTGTTCCTTGGCGTCTTCGGTCAGAGAGTCGATATCCCGATCGGGTTCCTGCTCACGCTGGCGGATCATCAGGCCGGTTGAGAGCATGACCTCGCGTACGATTTTTTCGACCTGGCGAATGGAGTTGATGATAATTTTGATGCGCTGGCCTGTGAGATCCTGAAAACTCAGGGTGACCATGATAGAGGAGAGCTCATCTCCCAGGGTGTTATTGATATTCTTGAGTTCCTGGCGGGATTTTTTGGTGACGCCACCGGACTCAAACCCCTTGACGATATTGGCAACCGAGACCTGGAGTTCCTGCAGGCGTTCAACGATCTCGATGATATCGACAGCAGCTTTTTCCGTAGTACGCAGTACGGCGTCCAATTGATCCGAGGTGTCGTTGAACAAATCCTCGGGATTGATTTCCGACTCTATGCACTGGATTTTCCGTCCGCCCTTGGCCGCTTTGACTTCCTGATAAATCTGCTTGAGTCCCTCTTGGAGGTCGTCATTCACACGGCGGTAGAACTCACCCTCCAACAGGGATTTTGAAAGGCTTTTGGCCACTTCCTGTTCGACGGCTCTTGTGATGGATTCCTTCAGGTTCTCCACCAGCTGTTCAGATACGTGCTCCATCATCTGTCGGATGAGTTCTTCATTCGGAGGCATTCAAATACTCCTGGGCGGCTACATTTTGGCGTTACGGATTTGCTCGCGTTGTTCCTGGAAAACAAAGCGGACAATAGCCTCCATGTCCGCGGCACGGGTGTCCACGAACTCGAAGCGATAAAGGCTCGTATCCTCTTCAATACCCACGATACGTCCCTTGCTTCCGGCTAAACGAAGTGGAGCATAGCCCAGCTGAATGACAATTTCCATGGGGGTATTTACTGGAAATTTATCCGGGGTTCTGAATTTGATTCCGGCTGCCGATATCTCCAGGATCTCCACTTGAGTAGGGAAATCGGCCTGAATCCGGTCCTGGCTGAGCAACGCCAGTATCCGATCCACTTTTCGGTCCATCTCAGACAGAAATCTGGTCAGGTCTTCCGGAAGTTTGCTGTGGCGAAACAACGTTTCGGACAAGGAAGGCTCGTCCACGGCTTCTTCCGTAAAAATGGGCGAGGACTCCAGGGAATGCATGATACGCGCATGTCCCTTGAGTCGGACCGAGACGCGCGAAAAGGTACGTTTTTCTTCGCTCATAGCCTCTCCTGTCAGTTTAGTCCCGGTCGTCCTCCGTATCCAGGGTCATGGCCTTGACCGGGCAGACACGGGTACACATGCCGCATGCGGAACATTTTTCGACGTCGAAGATCACCTTCGCGTCACTTTTTTCGAGAAAAAGCGCGCCCGTGGGGCACATGGCCGTACACAGGCCACAGTGGATGCAGGATTCCTCGTTACGGAATATCTTGTGTGCGACAGGCGTGATACGTATGCCGTTTTCCTTGAGGTAGCCGATCCCCTTGTGAAAGTCTTCTTCCAGCCCGGAGACTTCCAACGTCATGGAGCCTTCATGGCGCGGGCTGATGTCCGATTTGAGGATGTTGAAGCTGAGGTCGAACAACCGTGTGAGGTTGCAGACTACAGGCCGTCCGGAAACTTCCGGCGGGAATGAGAGATAGACGATTTTTCTGAAACCCTTGATGACTTCTTTCATGATTAACCTGTCAGTTATCTGTGGCATGCCGAGTTGGATTGTGCAACCACCCGGCTCAATTACTTCATTTTATCCAGAGTGCGCTTGGCCTGGGTGGCCTGGGGCGTTCCGGGGAATTTTTTTATGACTTCGTCAAGACGCATCTTGGCCAGTTCCGGCTTGCCCAATTTGTTCCAGGAATAGGCCGCCATGAGCAGGGCGGACTTGTATTTGGAGCTTTTGGGATATTTGTCGATGACATCCTCATACAGGATTACGGCTCGGGCGTGGTCGCCGAGCTTGTAGTAGCACTGTCCCTGCCAGAAAACCGCGCTGGGGACATAGGCGTGCTTTTTGAATGTGTCGGTGAATTCTGCCCAGTAGGAGCGTGCTTTTTCAAATTCACCCTGTTTGTACAGGTTGTAGGCCTTGTCGTACAGGGCCTTAGCTGCATCGGTTGTCTGGACCGGTGCTGCCGGTGTTGCCTTTGCCGTTTCGTTTGTAGGCTTGCCTACTTCGACTTTTTGGGTCTGGGGGGCGGCGGCCGTGGCGTTATCCGCAGCCGTGTCCACCGGAGTGGCGCCAGCCTCGGCCAGAGGTGTGCTGTTGGGCTTCAGGCTGCTCAGGTCAGCCTGGAGCTGGTTCTCCAGAATGAATTCGACTTCCTTGAGCTCTTTTTGGAGGTCGGCCATGGTCAGCGGGGCATTGGCATCGCCGATCTGTCGGTCCATGCGCATGTTCAGGGTTTCGAGGTCGCCGCGCAACTTGGCAAAGTCGGCGCGCAGGGATTGGAGCTCCGCCCAGGTATCGGCTGTTTTTTCCCGTACAGGAGACTGTGAGTTTTCTATTTCCTGCCGCAGGGCCTTCTTGGATTCCGCGAGTTCGGCTTCCAGCTGCTGGATGCGGTTGACGTCTTGTTGGCGTTCGATCTGCAAGGTCTGCATCTCGTCTTTGGTGACGCAGCCTGTCATGGTAAGGAGCAGGCAGCTCAGTAATATCAGAACGAAATGTTTAATCATGTCGGCTATCCTCGTTTGATTCCACGTTTCTTTCCAATCAATAGATACGCCAGAGAGCCCAAGATGGGAATAAAAATGCACAGTTGCATCCAGGCAACCTTTTCGCTCGGCAGGTCGTAGTCACGCCGCCAGACATCGAGAATGGACCATGCGCTGAATGAAAAGCATACAGCTACGGCCAGTGCGGCTATTGCCCATTGGGTCGGGGTGACGGCTGAGAAATCGGGAAACATCGTAGGGGCTCCTGATGTTACGACAGGTTGCGGGAATGGCCGCGTTTGCGGCCCAGCAGCATGGATAGGAGAATGCATCCGGCCCCGACGGTCAGTGCAATGTCCGCCACGTTGAAGGCGGGCCAGTGGTAGTCTCCGACATAGAAGTCCAGAAAATCGGTCACAACTCCGACGCGCACACGATCGATGAGGTTCCCGACGGCTCCTCCGGCTATGAGGGCAAGGCCGGTAATGAGCCATCGGTCGGTCCGGTCGGCTGTTTTCAACATATAGCCGATCACAGCCAGTGCAGCCAGACCGATAACGATGAACAGCGGGCGTTGCCAATCAATATGCTCGCTGTCCAGAAAACCCCATGCCGCGCCACGGTTCAGCACGTGGACCAGGTTGAAGAACCCTGCAATGACCTGATGGCCGGTCCACGGCTCCATGATGGCGGCAACCCAGGCCTTTGTGGCCTGGTCAAGGGCGATGACGCCTGCCGCCAGCAGGGATGCGTATCCGTATCGGCCCATGCCGCCTATTCCTGGTCCAGGCTTTTCAGCACCTCGGTGCAACGGGGGCAGGCATCCGGAAATGCCGGGTCCGTGCCCAGATCATTGCTGATGCGCCAGCATCGCTCGCACTTTTGGCCGGGAGCTGCTTCCACGGTAATGCGCAGGTCTTCGATTTCCTCGCCAACAAAGGCATCGGCGGGCGCCTCGGCAAAGTCGGCCAAAGCCACATCAGAGACGATGAAGAATTCGCGTCCATCCAGTTCATCGGAAGACAGAAGCTCGCGGACGGCTTCGGAAGCGTAGATTGTGATCTTGGCATCCAGTGACTTGCCGATGACTCCGTCTTTGCGCTTGGGCTCAATGGCCTTGTTTACCTCTGCACGGATGGCGGCCAGCGTTTCCCAACGGCCGCGTTCCTCATCCGTAATGCAGGCTTGATCTGCTGCAAAGCGCAGCGCGAATACGGTATCGGTCTGGTGCAGCGCCGCCTTGATGGCTTCGGGCAGCTGTTGGAATGCTTCTTCGGCAGTGAAGGAGAGGACCGGGGCCATGTCTTCAAGCAGCATGAGCAGGACCTGCCAGAGCACAGTCTGGGCAGAGCGACGTTTGAGGCCGTCCTGCTTTTCTACGTACAGGCGATCCTTGAGGATATCCAGATAGAAGGAGGACAGATCCACAACGCAGAGATTGTGCAAGGTGTGGTAGACCTTGTGGAATTCGTAGCTGCGGTATGCCTTTCTTATGGTGGCGTGGTGTCGGGACACCATATCGAGGGCAAAGCGATCCAACGGGAGCAGATCCTTGACGGCCACACGGTCTGCGGGATCGAAATCAGTCAGGTTGGAAAGCAGGTAGCGGCAGGTGTTCCGAATGCGTCGGTAGGCATCCACCAGACGGTTCAACGTCTCGTCGGAGATACGAATATCTTCCTGATAGTTGGATGCCGAGACCCACATGCGCAGGATCTCCGCGCCGAATTTGTCGATGATCTCCTGGGGCGCAAGGACGTTACCGATGGATTTCGACATCTTGCGGCCATCCGCATCCACCACGTAGCCATGGGTGAGTACGGCCTTGTAGGGCGGAACGTCACGCGTTCCAACTGAGGCGAGCAGGGAGGAATGGAACCAGCCTCGGTGCTGATCCGATCCTTCAAGATAAAGGTCGGCCGGGAAGCTCAGTTCGGGCCGTTTTTCGACCACGGCGGCAAAGCTCGTACCGGAGTCGAACCAGACATCCAGAATGTCGGTCTCCCGCTTCCAGTGTGTGCCACCGCACTTCGGGCAGGTAAGGCCTTCGGGGACGAGTTCCTCGATGGGAGCCTCGAACCAGTAGTCGCAGCCAGTCTCGTGCTTCGCGTATTTCTCGCAGATGTCGTAGACCCACTGGGCATCGAACCAGCTCTCATCGCAGTCCTTGCAGATGAGGGCGGAGATGGGAACGCCCCAATTGCGCTGACGGGAAATGCACCAGTCAGGGCGATTGGCGATCATATTGTGAATGCGCTCCTCGCCCCAGGCCGGAATCCACTGCACATCGTTGCGGATGGCATCGAGCGCCCGCTTGCGCAGGTCGTTTTCGTCCATGCCGATGAACCACTGGGTGGTGGCGCGGAAGATGACCGGCTGCTTGCAGCGCCAGCAATGGGGGTAGGAGTGGGTGATTTTTTCCTGAGCCAGGAGATTGCCGACCTCGGTCAGCTTCTCGATGACCTTGGGATTGGCCTCCCATACGTTCAGGCCAGCGAAATATTCAACCTCTTGGGTAAAAACACCGTGGTCGTTCATGGGCGAGTAAATCTCCAGCCCATACCGGAGGCCTGTCTCGAAGTCTTCGCGACCATGGCCGGGAGCCGTGTGGACACAGCCGGTGCCGGTTTCCAAGGTCACGTAGTCTGCCAGCACCACGAGGGATTCCCTGTCATAGATGGGGTGCTTGGCCTTGAGCCGCTCCAGAGCGGCACCCTTGAAGGTGGCAAGGACCTTGGGGGTATCCCAGCCGAACTTGCCCGCGCATTCTTGCAACATGCCCTCGGCCAGAATGTGATAGGCCCCGCCGACTTCCACCAGCACGTAGTCGAAGTCCGGGTGGACGGCCACACCCATATTGTCGGGAATGGTCCAGGGCGTGGTGGTCCAGATGTCGATGAACAGCTTGGACACATCCACGTCGGCAATCTTTTTGAAATTCTCATCCGGCAGAGGGAAGCTTACGTAGATGGACGGAGAGGTGTGGTCTTCGTATTCAACTTCGGCTTCGGCCAAGGCGGTGTGGCAGTCGCAGCACCAATAGATGGGCTTCTTGCCACGGACCACGCCGTCCCGCTCCATGAAATGCCCCAGTTCGCGGGCCGTGGCGGCCTCATACTCCGGCTTCATGGTCATGTACGGATCATCCCAGGTGCCCAGCACGCCGAGGCGTTTGAACTCCTTCCGCTGCACATCCAGCCACTTGGCTGCATAGGAGCGGCAGACCTTGCGGATGGTCAGGGTGTCCAGTTCTTTGTTCTTGGCCTTGAGTTCCTGTTCCACCTTGTGTTCGATGGGCAGGCCGTGGCAATCCCAACCCGGCACATACTGCGACTGCTGTCCCTGCATGTTGCGGGACTTGACGATGATGTCCTTGAGGATTTTGTTCAGGGCGGTGCCCATGTGAATATGGCCGTTGGCATAGGGAGGCCCATCGTGCAGAATAAAAGTGTCGTTCGCCCCGTTGGCATCGACCATGGCGTCGTAGGCTTTGGTCTCTTCCCAGAACTTGAGCATCTCGGGCTCACGTTGCTTGAGGTTGGCTTTCATGGGAAAATTGGTTTTGGGCAGGAGCAGGGTTTTTTTGTAGTCGCTCATGGCTGTTGCGGTCCTCCGACGGCGATATATTTCACTTGATGATACCTAGCGTTCAATTGGGTCGGCGTAGATTGGTACAACATGGACTCGAAGTCAAGCGCGGCTGGGGTTTGCGGCCTGGCAAGACTATTGTTTGCACATGCTTGTGCATATCCTGAAATACGGGGTAATTTAATCGATCATTTTTTGATTTTAACATTTTTGGGGGAGGAAATATGGCGACAGAACACCAACGGGGCGAGGCTGAACCGTCGGGCGGTCTGGTAAAAAAGTCCACCTGTATCATCCTTGTGGTTATGGCGCTGCTTGTCGGGGCATTTATCGGTAATACCGTGACTATGCTCTACATAGGACAGCGAGAAGACGAACAGCCCATTCCGGCGGTGTCGTCGGCAGCGCCCGAGACTTCGGGTGGCAACGCCGCCACACTCGCTCGTCTGGAACAGAAGACCGCCGCCAACCCCGTTGATGCGGACGCCTGGGTCGAGCTTGGCAACTACTGTTTTGACAACGGGCTGTCGGAAAAGGCGGCCGTAGCCTATGAGCACGCTTTGGAACTTTCCCCCATGCGGGCCAACGTCTGGTCGGATCTGGGGGTCATGTATCGCCGGACCAGCCAGTTCCATAAGGCCATTGATGCCTTTGGGCAGGCTGCCAAGATTGATCCGGTGCACACTACATCCCGGTACAATATGGGTGTGGTCTATTATTTCGACCTCAACGACAAGTCGAATGCCCTGAAGGTCTGGAAATCTTTGCTTGCCGATGAGCCCCAGGCCCGGACGCCGGATGGGCGTCCTCTGGCGGATCTGATCAGCGAAGTGGAGAAGAAGTAGCGGTTGTCAGGCTGTATAAAAGCAAAAAAAGGGAAGCACGAACCAACGTGCTTCCCTTTTTCCTTTTTGTTTTCAGGAGCGTTATACGTCGCCGTCAGTAAGAACCTGATGTGTGGCCCTGGACTGAAGAATGCGCGCACCGGCCGGAACATCGCTGGTGATCCATACGTTGCCGCCGATGACCGCGCCTTTGCCGATGGTCACGCGCCCGAGGATGGTCGAACCGGCGTAGACGATGACACCGTCTTCCACCACGGGGTGGCGGGGCAGTCCCTTGATGAGACGCTCGTCATCCCCTTTGGGAAAGCTCTTTGCTCCCAGGGTTACGCCCTGGTAGATGCGAACGTTGTCGCCGATGATGCATGTCTCGCCGATGACGGTGCCGGTACCGTGATCCATGAAAAAGCTCTTGCCGATGGTTGCGCCGGGATGAATGTCGATGCCCGTGTCCGAGTGAGCCATCTCTCCGATAATTCGGGGGATGATGTCCACGTCCAGCTTGTAGAGTTCGTGGGCGATGCGGTGGTTGGTCAGCGCCCGAACCGAGGGGTAGCAAAAGATGGTCTCGCCATGGCTTTTGGCTGCCGGATCGCCGTCATAGGCGGCCTCCACGTCCTTGAGCAGGAGTTTGCGAATGATGGGCAGCCGGGTGATGAAAGTGCGGGCCACATCGTGGGCACGGTCTTCACACTCTTTGCATTTCCCGCCGGACTCCATTTCGCAGACAAAGCAATAGCCCCGGTTTATCTGGTCCGCCAACTGGCGTTCAACACGGTCCAGGGTGGCGCCGATATAGTAGGGCATGGTGTCCGGGGTGATCTCGGACGGCCCGAAGTAGCCGGGGAAGAGGACGGTACGTAGCGACTCCACCAGTTCGGAGAGCGTCTCCACCGACGGCATGGGCATGTCGTCGGAGTATCGGTGTCTGACCCGGTCGTTGTCGCCAGACTCAACAAGCTGGGCGACAACGTCGGCAAGGGAGTAATTCTTATCGGTCATGACTAATCCTCTTCAAAGAGCGGCGTGCTCAGGTAGCGCTCGCCGGTATCGCAGATGATGAATACGATCATCTTACCTTTATTTTCGGGGCGGGCAGCCAGCTTGAGTGCCGCAGCACAATTGGCCCCGGAGGATATGCCGCAGAGGATCCCCTCTTCCCGCATCAGCCGTTTGGCCATGGCAACGGCTTCCTCATTCTCGATGGTAATTACTTCATCGATGATCTCGGTGTTCAGTACCTCGGGAACAAAGCCTGCGCCAATGCCCTGAATGGCATGGGGCCCGGGGGCTCCACCAGACAGAACCGGAGAGGAGGCGGGCTCTACGGCAACTGCCTTTACATCGGGTTTGTGGGATTTCAGTCCTTCGCCGGTTCCGGTCAGTGTTCCACCGGTTCCGACTCCGGCTACCAGTATGTCTACCAGACCGTCGGTGTCGGTCCAGATTTCCTCTGCGGTAGTGGCGCGATGTATCGCTGCGTTGTCCGGGTTGGAAAACTGCATCGGCATGAATCCCTTTTCCAGTCCTTTAAGGATTTCTTCCGCCTTGGCAATGGCTCCCTTCATGCCCTCGGCAGCCGGGGTGAGAACCAGTTCCGCCCCAAGTCCCTTGAGCAACTTGCGCCGTTCAGAACTCATGTTTTCGGGCATGGTCAGAATCAACCGCATTCCTTTGACGGCACAGACAAAAGCCAGGCCAACACCCGTGTTGCCGCTGGTGGGTTCCACCAGAACGGTTTCGGTATCGATACGGCCGTCGGCCAGGGCGGCTTTGATCATGTTAAGGCCTACACGGTCCTTTACGGAACCACAGGGGTTGTTGAACTCCAATTTGGCCACCACCGTAGCGCCCAGCCCTTCGGACAGTCGGTTGAGGCGGACCATGGGAGTGCGGCCTACCAGTTCGGTCATATTGTCGGCAATGTGCATGTGAAGCCTCCAGTATGGATTGACGGCGACATTTGGCCTTCCGGCTTGGCTGTCGCACTGTTCGATTAACGTTTTGGGCCTTGGGGAGAGACCTTCCCATATCCTTCGTTCATGCAAATGGTCCGGTTCAGTGCGGCGCATCCATCGGAAAAAATTGACGTAAAGATGCTGAGAAGTGAGGAGGTTGCACGATTTATGGCGTGTCGCTCAGGTGGGCGCGCAGTTGTGCCTCCGGACCGTATGTCATTTACAAGCCTACAGGCTTGCATCGAAGTTTGTTTCGTGCGTAAGCTAAGTATTGAAATGGAGTCTGTAAACCTGATAAAATCATTCCAGACCTATGAACTCTGAAAGTATATGCCAAGAACTGTCACAGGGACATGACTCCTGAAACTTGGGCGGCTGTACTGTAAACTTCCATTACTTCATGAGAAGAGCACATGTTGGTTTCGAAAGTGACGCTGACATATTTACCCGTTCTGGAAGGGCGTGTCCTCAGGTCGTAATCCTGGAACAATGAGCAGAATTCATCCAGTTTTTCGAAGGGGACAATAAATTTGAAAAGATAGGGACATGGCCATTCGTGATGGTCGTTCAGGAGCTTGTGAAACTGTTTATGGCGATCGTCCATGGCCTTGCCTCCGTGTTGTGATGTGAGGCTGGCACTAGCTCTCTGCAGGTTGTTTGTCAATCGGAGGGGGGCTGATGAAGAGGAATCGTGATCCTTGTCATGGTTGGTTTATAATTGTGCCAGCATGTAATTGTCATAGGATAAAGGTAGATTCAACGAAAGATAATAACCAGCTGAGGTGGAAAACGGCACCATGAAAGTTGACGTGCTCGTAGTAGACGACGAGCGAATTAATCTCAAGCTCATAGAGGGCATTCTTAAGGGACAGGATCTGAATCTGGTTCTTGCCTCCGATGGAAGGCAAGCGCTGCAAAAAGCTGTTGAATACGATTTTGCCGTGGCCTTGCTTGACATCATGATGCCGGACATGGATGGCTTTGAACTAGCGGAAAAATTACGATCCAATGGTCAGACGTGTTCCGTTCCCATCATTTTTATTACTGCTATCAGCAAAGAACAGCGTCACGTCTTTCGTGGCTATGAACTGGGGGCCGTCGACTATCTCTTCAAGCCTGTGGAGCCCGAAATATTACGTGGCAAGGTCTCGGTATTTGCAGATTTGCATCGCCATAAGCGCTCCTTGGAGGAAACGACCCGGCGGCTTGAATCCGTAATAGGTGAATTGGAATCGTCACGGCTTGCCCTGGAGAAATCCGAACAACGGTACAGGACCGTTGCTGACTATAATTATGACTGGGAAAGCTGGATTGTGCCCGATGGGGCTTATGCGTATGTCTCCCCGTCGTGTAAACGTATCAGCGGTTATCCGCCGGAACGTTTTCTTGAAGATCCTGATTTTTTGGAGCGTATTGTCCATCATGATGACTTGTCTGTGTGGCAACATTTCATGGCTTCGACCTCGACGGAAGGAAATGGACTGACATTTCGTATTTACCATAGCGATTCCCACATCCGCTGGATAAGCGCGGTCAAGCATTCCATCAGTTCGGATGAAGGCGAAGACCTCGGCATCCGCATGAGTATGCGGGACGTAACAAGCCGCAAGCGGATGGAAAAGCAGCTCAAACATAGTCAGTTGCATGATCCGTTGACCGGTCTGCCCAACCGCGGACTGTTTCTGGACAGAGTGGAGCGCGCAATTGGTCATTCCGCGCGGCACAGCAGCTACTTTGCTGTCCTTTTCATCAATCTTGATAGATTCCAGGTGATCAACGACCATTATGGACATACCACCGGAGACAAGGCCTTGGTGCGTATCGCCATGCTGTTGTCCCAGATTTTGCGGTCCGGGGATACGCTGGCTCGTTTCGGCGGGGATGAATTTGTAATCCTCATGGAGGATTTGCCGAGAAAAGCGGATGCGCGTGATGCCATTCAGGCTGTTCAGGCTGCCTTTAGTCAGCCTGTGGATGTGGAAGGCAGCCGCTTTGCCATATCCGCCAGTGTCGGATTCCAGATTGCACTTGGTGCCGAAGTGGACAAGGCGGACCTCGTTCATAATGCACAATTGGCCATGTTCAAGGCAAAGTCCGATGGCAAGAATCGGCTTCGTGAGTATTCTCCCAATATGCGCAAGGGAGCCGTAAATATTCTGGCGGTTGAAAATGATCTTAAACGTGGATTGCAGGCCGGGGAATTTGAACCGTTTTTCCAGCCGTTGATCAATCTGAACGATGGCAGCCTGTACGGCTTTGAGGCCCTGGCCCGCTGGAGACATAGCGAGCGCGGCTTGGTCGGTCCTGGAGAGTTTATCCCGGTAGCAGAGGAGACAGGGCTTATTGTCCCTCTTGGCGTCAAGGTGCTGCGCGACTCCTGCACGTCCCTCAAGCGTTGGCGTCATAAATTTCCTCGGGCAGAGGAACTGACCATTGCTGTTAATATTTCGGCCAAGCAGTTTGGTGAACCCAGTCTTGTCCATGATGTGAAGCGGATTCTGGAGGAATCGGAGTTACCGCCCAACAGGCTTAAACTGGAAATAACCGAAACAGTGGTCATGTTGGATGCAATGACCTCAACCGGCCGGCTCAACAGTCTCAAGGTTTTGGGAGTCATGTTGGCCATAGATGATTTTGGCACCGGGTATTCATCCATGAGTTATCTGCAGAAGTTTCCGGTGGACCAGCTCAAGATAGATTTGAGTTTTGTGCGACATATGGAAAAGGCACCGGAAAACATCGAGATTATACGCGCCATGGTCAATATGGCCCATAGTCTGCAACTCAAGGTTGTGGCCGAAGGGATAGAAAACGAGCGGCAGCGGGATTTGCTTTATTCCTTGCAATGCGACTATGGACAGGGCTATTTGTATTCCAAGCCCGTTCCTTGCGATGAGGCGGAGGAACTGGTGAGAAAGTACATGGATTCCTGAAGTAATCGGATCGAGGAGCAACACGTACGATGAATCTGAGCGCACCCCAACTCATTACCTGGATAGTCGGAGTCATAATCGGCGTCTTGGGCATCTGCATCCACATGAACGTCATGTCCGTCCCCGCCTTGGAAGATGTGATTCGTCCCTTCTGGTTGGTTTCCACAGGATTTGTGATCCTGGCCATTTCCAATTTGTTCAAGGGGCTCTAGTCGGCTTTCGGCCATGGGCCGAATCTTTTTATTCGGAAGGGGGGATGCGGATGCATTCTCCCTTTGTCGTGTTTCTTTTGCACGTACCTGACGCCGGAGATTCGATGGTTGTTTGACGAAATTCGGAGGTTGCCGTCATGGCGGATTTGAAACGATGGAGCCAGGGCGAGATAGGCCGTATGCGTCGGGATATGGATAGAATGTTTGATGACTTCTGTTCAGACTTCGATCTCCCCTTGATGCTCTGCCGTATGGCTGGGGATCTTGAACTTGTGGATGAAAATTGGGAGCTTGTAGCCCGGATGGCACTGGGGTCCATGAATCCTGATTCTGTTAAGGTTTCCGTGCGTGATCGCCGTCTTGTCATTCAGGCCGTCAGTGTGGTGGAGGACTGCTGCAGCCGTGAGTCCCGTTCATGTACCAAGGAAATCCGATTGCCGTGCCGTATTGATCCCGATGGAGTGAAGATGCGGTTTGTAGATGGGGTACTCGAAATTCTTTTGCCCAAGTGCCGCCCGGAAAAGGTTCACCGGACTTATTTGCTTAAGCGATAACCACGGAGTGCTGCCATGCCAGAAAAAAGGTCTTCTTCGTTGCTCGGTCCCGACCAGCTCAAATGGACTCCTGATCCGAAAAACATGCCATTTGCCACAACCGACGAACTGGAGCCTCAAAAGGATATCATAGGCCAACGGCGAGGAGTGGAGGCCTTTCGTTTCGGCATGGGGATGGCCAAAAAGGGGTATAACATATTCGTGACAGGCTACCCCGGCAGTGGTCGACTCTCCACCGTGCGTCGCCTTTTGCATGAAATAGCGGACGGTACGGGCGCGCCGAACGACATCTGCTACGTCAACAACTTTAAGCAGCCGGAAGCGCCGATCATGCTGAGGTTCCCGGCAGGCGACGGTAGCCGCTTCAAAAAGCTGATGCAGGAATTTCTGGATACAGTGAAGCGCGAGGCTCCGCAGCTATTTGACAGTGAAGAATACATTGCCCGCAAAAATGAGATCACCGAAGCCCACGAAAAGCAGATCCTGACTTTTTACACGGCCATAGAAGACCAGGTCAAGGATACCGGGCTGGTGGTCGTTCGTATGCAGATGGGGCCGGTGCAGCGTCCGGACGTGGTGCCGCTGGTGGATGGCGAGCCCAAGCGGATGATCGAGCTTGAGGAAATGGTCGAAAAGGGGCGATTCCCCCGTGACGAATTTGAGCGCTTGCGCGACAAGCGGGCGGAATTGAAGGAGGAACTGGACCAGATTGTTCAGGAGCTCAAGAAGCTGCAGAAGGAAGCCATGCGTAAGCATGACGAACTGGACCGTCTGATGTTCACGTCCGTTGCCGAGGATTTTATTAAACCCCTCAGAGAGACGTTCCCCGGCCAGAAAGTGCAGGATTATTTGGATTCCGTGCTGGATAACATGGCCGAGGACCTGGAAGGCATCAAGGCCCTCAGCGGGCCGCCCAAGCAGGGGATGATCCCGGGCATGGTCTTCGGGCCACCTTCCCCGGAAGTAGTGTTTCAGCCCTATCAGGTCAATCTGCTGGTGGATAACGCCGAGCTTGAGGGACCTCCCGTCATATTTGAATCGTATCCCACCTACCGGAATCTTTTCGGCTCCATCGAGCGTGTACAGGACCGTTCCGGCGGCTGGCATACCGATTACACCAAGATCAAGGCCGGGTCCTTTGTCAAAGCCAACGGCGGTTATCTGGTGATCAACCTCATGGATGCCATTTATGAGCCGGGTGTGTGGCAGACTCTCAAACGTTCGCTCAAGACCGAGAACATCGAGATTGAGACGTTCGACCCCTATTACTTCATCAGCGCCACCGGCCTGAAGCCGGAACCCATTGATATGGCGGTCAAGGTCGTTGTCCTTGGCAGTCCACAGCTCTATGCTCTGCTGCGTAACTATGACGAGGACGTGTCCAAAATATTCAAGGTGCGCGCAGATTATGAAACAAGCATGAACCGTGGCGATGATTCCATTATGGACGTGGCCCGGTTTATCAAAGCGGAGAGCGAACACAACGGTCTGCATGCCTTTGATAAAAGCGGCGTGGCGGCAATTCTGGAAGAGGCCGTCCGCTGGGCTGGGAGGCAGGAGAAAATCTCTGTCGCCTTCCCGCAGTTGGCTGATTTATTGAGTGAAGCCAACTACTTTGCCGAGGTGGCCAAGAGCAAGGTCGTCACCGGAGAGCATGTCAGACAAGCGATTGAAGCCAAGATACACCGTTCCAACATGCTTGAGGAACGGATTCAGGAGATGATCGACAGAGGCAGCCTGTTTGTGGATACGGATGGCGAGGTGACCGGACAGGTCAACGGACTGGCCGTCTATTCCATGGGCGACTACATGTTCGGCAAGCCCTCCCGCATCACCGCTGTGACCTCCCTCGGCAAGGAGGGCATCATCAACATCGAGCGTGAAGCGGATATGTCCGGTCCTACGCACAACAAGGGGATGCTCATCCTTTCCGGCTTCTTGCGCAATAGGTTTGCCCAGGACAAGCCACTTTCCCTGGCGGCGAGCATAGCCTTTGAGCAGTCCTATGGCGGCATTGACGGGGATTCGGCGTCGTCCACGGAGTTGTATGCATTGTTGTCTTCATTGGCTGACATGCCGATTCGTCAATATGTCGCGGTCACGGGCTCGGTAAACCAATACGGCGAAATCCAGCCTATTGGGGGCGTCAACGAGAAGATCGAGGGCTTTTTCCTCTGCTGCAAGCACGCGGGCTTGAATGGAAAGCAGGGGGTGATGATTCCCTATGCGAACGTCAAGGACCTTATGCTGCGAGACGAGGTCGTGGATGCGGTAAGGAAGAAGCAGTTTCATATATGGGCTGTGAAAACCATTGATGAGGGCATAGAAATTCTTACCGGCGTTAAAGCCGGTGCCTGCAGGAAGGACGGGACATACCCGGTAAACTCGATCAATGGATTGGCCGATGCGAAATTGCGTAGTTTGGCTGACAAGCTGATTGCCTTCGGCAAGGAAGAGGAGGGCGGAAAGGGAAAAGGCAAGAAAAAGGCTCCAGCTCGAAAAAAGACTGCTTCCACTGATAATTAGTTATATCAATCGGGATTATCATACAAAAATGGACGAGGCGGCTTTGGCGGCTTCGTTTTCACAAGGAAAAAAGCATGAATCTGTTACGTCTGAATATCTGGCGAAAGTGCATTATTGCCGGATATGTACTTTCTCTCGTCGTCCTCTTTGCCATTAACTGGGGGTATCATTTTAATGTCGGCCACGTGGTCCGCATCACAGTGGGAATGTTCGCCTTATGGCTGGCTGTCGATCGGTTGTAAAGTTCAAGTAAGCCTTGAGCTGCTATATATTTCTCTTTTATAATCAGTCTATTGCCGTTTGCATTGACTGTTGGTTCAAGAGGCCTTCATCCTTGCTGTCTTTGGCATTTTGTCCCGTTTGAAGCGGGGCAAACATGGCAAAACGGATTGGTTGTTATTTGAATTGTCCGGAAGATGCGGTGTGCGAGATATCTTTCCGGTTGTCTGGAAGAGAGACCAATCTTTTTTTTTAAATAGCTTGACGCCAAACACGATACAGGATTAGTGCTTGCACAAAAGCAAAGGAATTTTTGATTATGCGTACCTTCAACACCCTATCCGCTCTTACCAACTCCGTCGTCGGCGTAGCCGTCGTCGTAGTAGTAGACGTAGTAGGTCGTGTCAGAAGGGACGCACCTTAGCGGGTTTATTGTATTTAAAGCGACATATCAAAACCCCCGCCGGTGCAAGCCGGCGGGGGTTTTTCCGTACCGGCTCGAAAGGCGGACAAGGAGTGAGCATCATGCGACTGACCGGAGCGGAGATTATCATCAAATTGTTGGAGCGACAGGGCATTAAAACCATTGCCGGGATACCCGGAGGAGCCAATCTGCCGCTTTATGACGCCTTGTCGGAGAGTCCTATCCACCATGTTCTGACCCGTCATGAGCAGGGCGCCGGGTTCATCGCCCAGGGAATGGCCCGAGTCAGCGGCAAACCGGCAGTATTCTTCGCCACCTCCGGTCCGGGAGCCACCAATACATTGACGGCCATTGCTGATGCAAAGCTGGATTCAATTCCCATCATCTGCATCACCGGTCAGGTTCCGCTTTCCATGATCGGCACTGATGCCTTTCAGGAAGTGGATACTTACGGATTGAGCGTCCCCATTACCAAGCACAATTATCTGGCCCGTTCCGTCGAGTCCCTTTTCCAGATCATCCCCGAGGCTTTCAGGGTCGCTTCTTCCGGTCGTCCCGGTCCTGTCGTCATCGATGTGCCCAAGGATGTTCAGACTGCCGTTATGGAATTCGATGAGTGGCCCGAACTGGGCATTCCGGATGCGGGGCCGGAGATCATGGATGCCGAGATGCGTCATGCTGCTGCCATGGTCGACGCTGCAAAACGGCCTGTTCTGTATATCGGCGGAGGTGTGGTTCAGGCCGGTGCCTCTGCCGAGGCCCGTGCCTTGGCGGAAAAAACGAATATTCCTTGCGCCGTCACCCTCATGGGGCTTGGGGTGCTCCCGACGGATCATCCTCTGTACCTGGGAATGCTCGGTATGCATGCGGCTCGCTATACCAACCTGATCCTTGAAGAGTGTGACCTTCTGATTGCCGTCGGTGTCCGGTTTGATGACAGGGCAACGGGCAAGGTCGCGGAGTTTTGTCCGGGCGCGAAGATCATTCATGTGGATATCGATCCCAGCGAGTTGGACAAAATCAAGACCACGACAGCGTCCATTACCGGAGATGTCCGTGATTCCCTGACGGCATTTCTGCCGTTGGTGGAAGGAAAGGATCATGCGGAATGGCTGGCGCGCGTTGCTGAACTCAAGGCTGCCCATCCCATGATCGTGCCTGAGCCGGACAGTCCTGTTTCGGCTTACGGTGTCATCCTCAAAACAGCTGAAATGGCAGGGGATGATGCCATCGTCTGTACTGATGTGGGGCAGCACCAGATGCGCACGGCGCAGGTGTATCCCTTCCGTCATCCTCGGCAATGGCTGACTTCGGGCGGCCTCGGGACCATGGGGTTCGGAATGCCCGCCGCCATTGGCGCGGCTCTGGTTGCCCCGGACAGAAACGTCCTTTGTTTCAGCGGTGACGGTTCCCTGATGATGAACATTCAGGACTTGGCAACGGCTGCGGAAAACAATGTCCGTATCAAGATTATCCTGACCAACAACAACGCACTTGGATTGGTGCGGCAGCAACAGGATTTATTCTATAAAAAAAGGTACTTTGCTTCGGATTACTCCTACGCTGTGGACTTTATCAAGATTGCGGAAGGCTTTGGCATCAAAACTCATGATTTGGGGACGAGTGCGGACCCGGAAGCCGAGCTTGCGGCGGCCCTGGCCGAAGACGGTCCCTCGCTCATCCATGTGCCGCTCAGCCCCGATGATCCGGTCTATCCCATGGTGCCCCCCGGAGCGGCCAATTCCCATATGATCGGAGGTGAACGTCATGTGTAAGCAGACTGTGCTCGAACTCTCGGTGAATAACCATCCCGGCGTTATGTCCCATATCTGCGGCCTGTTTGCCCGGCGGGCGTACAACGTGGAGGGCATAGCCTGTATGCCGGTAAACGGCGGACAGACAAGCATCATCTGGCTTTTGCTTGACGTGGAGGACCGGTTGGATCAGATGGTCAAACAGGTGGACAAGCTGCACGATGTCTTGGCTGTGGGAAGGCACGACAGAGGGCATCCTGTCTTTGACAAAATGGCCGAGTTCGTTGGTTGACGAAAAACAGACGGGGCTGATCGAAAGATCGGCCCCGTTTATTTCTTTGCGGCGTTCAGTCTGGCCCTGCCTAAGGCGCTGAAGGTTTCGCGCAGGGCGGGCGTCAGCGGAAGATCCAAGTCTGTGGCAAGGACGTTGTATGCATTGGCCACGCGCTTGCCGACTATTTCCTGATTGTGTTTGCGCCAGCTTGGGCCTGCGGCAAGTAGCTTTTCAGCCTGTTTGATGATGTGGCGGGCCCGGGCAGCGGTCGAGTGTCGGGTGCGAACCTTTTGGCAGGCATTGTGGGCCGTGCGTTCCGCACTGCCGTCGGCCAGGGCTCGGCGTGCTGTCTCGGCTGCGGCATTTGCGTCGCCACGCGGATAGAGGAGTAAGTCTTCCCCGTCGGTAAAAAGGTCCGAGAGTCCATTGCCCGTTGCCTCGGTGAGCAGGGCGGCGCCGCAAGCCAATGCCTCAAAAATACGCAGATTCAGTTCTCCCACCGCGCTTTGGTTGAGCACCAGCCGACTGCGGCTGTATACGGGGACATAGTCGCCCTGTGTAACAAACAATGGGTGCTTCCGTTTGAATCCGTCCAGGAACGTCTTCCGTTTTTTATTGATGGACCCTTCAACCGTTCCGACAAAACTGACCGGTATGTCTCTCTCTTGGCTGTAATCCTCAATCTTGGAAATGTCGCAGAACAATGGGAACCATTCCACCTTGTTGCCCAGGTTTTCCTGCTCGAAAAAGGGGAGGTAGTCCTTTTGGGATACCAGCATCAGGTCAAAGGCGGCTGAGTAGGCCATGTGCCAGGGGTTGCAATACTGATCTATGGAAACGCCGACCGTAAGAGCGGGAAGCGTCTCGATGCCGATAACTGACGGCGGACGGCAGATGTCTGCCCAAACCACAAGGTCCGGCGTGAAGGAACGGCTGCGCAGCTCCTCCACCAACCGGGAGAGCGGAAGCATGGTTTTCAGCTCAATGTCACACTCTTTGGACGGACCTATCCACAGGACTTCGTGTCCCATTTTTCGGAAGGGGGCAACAAAATAGGGGCCGTCGAGATTGAGGATACGCAATGCATTCTCCACTTTTACATTTAACCCATTGTTACCCTGAAATATCAGACAAAACAAGCGGCCCCTTTGGTGCTGCGTAACGGTAAAATCGGTTATGCGACCCTAAAGAAAAGCTTAAGATTGCCGATAATAATTGTGGTGACGTGCAAGCAACCACTGGAGTGGCCATGGCTTTGACGGATATCGAAAAGGCCTTTTTGTTCAATTATTCGCAGCAGCTTTTGCAGCAGGACATGCTGACGAGCCAGTTGTTCTATGGTTCCAGTGTGGGGAGCGACCTGCGCAGCCTTGTGCTTGGTGAATCGCCTCGGGCCACGGTCTTTTCCAATCCTTTCGAGCAGGCCATCAGCGGCACTCTGCGTGCCGATGCTGGAGCCACGCGTCAGGCCTCGGGCAATGTGGGCGAAGCCGCGTCCATGATGGGGGTGGCCCGCACTTCCATGAGTACGATTGTGGATGCCTTGGAATCAATGGAGTCCATCATCGAAGATATCGAGGCGAACAACCTTGCCCCGGATAGCGGCATTGTTCAGGCGGATTACGACGCCTTGCGGGACAAGATTACCGGCCTGATAAGTTCCACCGACTACAATGGAATTTACATGCTTGACAGTGCCAAGTGGGGGACGGATCAAATTGATTCGGGTGGGCAGGTCTACATTCAATCCAGCAAGAATGGCGGGTTTGATATTTCCTTTCAGGCAGTGGATCAAGGGTCAAGTTCCGTTAACTGGTCGGACCTGAGTGGCGCCGCCCTAAACGGTTCCCTGTCTGAGCAGAAGAGTTTTGTGGATAACCTGAAGAGTTTTGCCAGCTCGATTGAGGACATGTATCAGGTTAAGGAAGATCATCTCGCTTCTCAACAAACTGCACTTGAAAGCCAGGCACAACTGCTCGACAGCGCAGCGCAGATGCGGATGCCGAGTGATCCGGATTATTCTCTCGAAAAGCTGCTGGCGGATCTTATCGTACGAGAGACAGGAACTATCTTTGATACCAATGGATAGCTCCGGCAGATACGAATGAAGCAGGGGTGTTGCAAAAATCAGCCTGTCCTCGATTTAGTATGTGTATAGAAAAAAGGCGGGACCTCATATGAGGTCCCGCCTTTACCTGTTTATATGCTGTCGGAGCCTAGAAACGCTCAAAATCTTCGTCATTCTTGTCCATATCCAAACTGATACCCGCCGTGCCATTCTTTTCAATCCGTTGCGGCTTCTTTGCTGTCTTCTTGGCGGGCGTCTTTGATGCCAGGGCCGGGCGAGCCCGTTTCGCAAAAGTCGCTGCCGGGGAAGTACTCGAGTTGTTGATCTTGAAGAAGCTGATGGCCTGCTGGAGCTGGGCGCTTTCACCGGCCAGAGTTTCAGCAGACGAAGCCACTTCTTCGGATACCGAGGCATTTTGCTGGACGACGTTGTCGAGCTGCTGGATGGCCGTGTTGATCTGGCTGATTCCCGCATTCTGTTCGTTGCTGGCGACAGTGATTTCCTGAATCAGCGATGCCGTTTCCTTGATGTCGGGCACCAGTTCATCGAGCATCTTGCCGGCTTCCTTGGCCACTGTCACAGTAGAGGTGGAAAGCTCACTGATTTCCGCTGCGGCTATGCCGCTTCGTTCCGCCAGCTTGCGGACTTCGGCCGCGACAACGGCAAATCCCTTGCCGTGCTCGCCAGCTCTGGCCGCCTCAATGGCTGCGTTTAGAGCGAGCAGGTTGGTCTGGCGTGCAATGTCTTCAACGACGGAGATCTTTTCCGCTATTTCTGTCATCGCACCCATGGCTTGAGATACGGCCTTGCCGCTTTCCTCGGCCTTGGCAGCCGCCTTTCGGGCTATCTTTTCGGTCTTGACGGAGTTCTCGGCGTTCCCCTGAATATTGGCTGCCATCTCTTCCATGGAAGAGGAGACCTCTTCCACACTGGCTGCCTGTTCGGAGGCTCCTTCCGCCATGGATTGGGACGATCCCGAGAGTTCTTCGCTGCCCGAAGCCACATTGTCGGTGGCGGAACGGACATTGCCGATGACGTTCTTGAGTTGTTCGGACATGTAGCGCAGGGCGTCCGCCAGCTTGCCAACCTCGTCCTTTTGATGGACATCGATGTCCTGAGTAAGGTCTCCGGCTGCCATACTTTCGGCAAGGGATATGCCCTTGGCTACCGGAGCCGTGATCAAACTGGCGATGAGCAGCAGTACGACGAAGAGTACGATTACTGCGACGACGCCCATAATGCTTGATATCACGGCAAATGAATTGGCCTGTTCGCGAACCTTGTCCATGGGGATAACCACGGCCAGGCTCCACGGGGTAACGGTACGCCCCACAGTGACTGGGGCATATACCACAAATTCTTCAACTCCGTTTTCCGGATTTACCGCTTCATAATCTATCTCCTTACCGGACTTAACCGCATTAAGGACTTTGGAGCTGTATTCATTGCCAAGGAGGGCACCAATGTTCTTGCCCATCTTGGCATCGTCGGGATGCGCCACGATGGTTCCGCCCGTGGTCAGCAGGTATGCATAGCCTGATCCAAAGGGCTTGATGCTGTTAACGGTCTTCTGGAGATCGTTGAGGTAAAAATCGACACCAACCACACCAATATTCTTGCCATTCTTCTTGACCGGTATTCCGGTGGAAGCGAGCCAGAACTTCTTCCCATTGGCATCCCATGGGTAAGGGTCGGTAATGGTTTCTATGTCACCGGACATGGGGTTTTCAAACCAGGCTTGCCCCTCCAGGCTCTCGTCTCCGGCAAAACTCTCGGCAATGGTATCTCCGTCGCGGTGGTACCAGTTTCTGTATGCACCCTTATACTTCCCCCTGTACTCCTCTTCCCGACCGTCAAATTTGTTGGGAGGAAATGTGCACCAGGCCCCAGCCAGTTCCTTGTGGCGCTTCAATGTCTCGATGAGCACGCCGTCAAGCAGTTCGCGGTCAGGGATGGTCTTGCTGTTGGCAGCCTGATCATACATCGCCCCCAGTGTCCGGGTGACCGTCATGGCCAGGTCCATGGTACCGCGGATCTCCGAACTAAATCCCTTGGCCTTATCCTGCGCCATTTCCTTGGCCATGGTCACTGCCATGGTTTGGGCCTTGATCGTCATGACCGAGCTGATGGTAGCCAGGACGATAAATACGAGGACGAACGTTGGAACCAGTATCTTGAGCTTGAGGCTCCAGTCCTTGAATCGCATTCTCCACTCCTTGTAAGGCGTTCGAAGAGTTAATGTTCTTTAGGTGAGTCAATTTTTTTTAAAATGATTTTGTTCTCTTTTGCCATTATTATAATACGTGATCGTTTCATTCGTGTTGCATTTGTGATGATGCCAATTCAAATGAGTTTCATGGGGGTGAAGAAAGGGCAGGACCAAGTTTATACCAGACCTCTGCGTGTGCTTTTCAATATCCATTTACCAACTATATATATTGCAATAAATTGGCACTCGTTGAGCGAAAACAGTGCCTGCTGCCGCCTGTTTTAAGGCGGGCCGATATGTTGAGGGAAAAGTCACGCCTGCCATATTCGGAACTATTCTTCCTGCATTGTGGCTTTAGAGGGTTGTCCATGTGAGGTTCACGCCGGACGTTTTTATGTAGTCTGGTCGGTGCCGGCTGTTTTTTGAGCGCGCGTTCCTGCATTGTCTCTGTCGCTCAGAGGATTGTCACTCCTCTAGACGAGGATCAACTCAACAGCACTTTTGCCGACTTTTGCGGAGGTGCCCGAAAGAATGTTGGAAGGGCGGCTTTCTGCGCACGACTTGCGGCCTTTGTTGAAGAAAGCGCGTCAGTTGCATTCGCGATTGTTCCCCTTGCCTGATATTGGAGGACCGGAGAATCTGGTCTATTCCAGTCTTGTGGTCGGTCCTCATTATGTGGCCTTGTGCAAGGCGTTGGCCCCATATGGCTGACAGCGGAAGATGTGGGGAAGGTTGTCTATGATTTGGCATCGTATAGCTATGCGGAGAGGCGGGAGGCGTTCAAAGCGAACGGGGACCGTCTTCCAGAACTTCTTCGAAGAAAGAGGGAAAAACCACATACTGGACCGTGCACCCAAAGGCTGATGCCTGTGAAAAGTGTAAGGCGATGGAGGGGATCAAGTTCAAGGAGAAGCAGGATCGGCCTCACCCCAATTGCAAGTGCGAGATCAGCGAACATGAACGCCTGCCTCAGAAGCATTACCTGAGTAATTTTATAGAGGGGTTTGAAGGAAGTGCGGTTGAACAGTTTTTTGGCTTGGGACTTGTCAAAGTCAGGATCAAGCACATAACAGGTGCGTTGGCATCCGGCGTACACGTGTATTCAAATTTTGATGGATCTCGTCAGAGTCATACATTGGGAGGAGAGGTTTCCTTTACCTTTACACGTTGACGGATACACCTGTTCTCTGGAGTATTCAGATAGTTCAAAAGGGTGCCGATAACACCATCATTCAATACTGGATAGAATATGAAGCCTAGAATCGTGGTGAAAATCATCTTGGGGTTGGTGTTGATAATATTTTTTTCGAATCTGTCATTGGCAGGTGAAGCTGATCCGTTTGTCATTTCATGTGACAAAGTCAAATCGGAACTTGTCGAGCTCGCTTATGATTTGAGGGGGACGGAACGCCGCGTTATCGGATGCCAAGTGCAGTTGACTCCGGCAGCCGGAATTGAGCTTGATGCGCATTGTGCCAAATGGTTTGGTGACATGTTTCCGGTCGTTGCCGGAGGGCATTTCATTTGTATGTACGATAGTACGACTCGATCAATTCCCCCCCCCAGTTTTTTTTCACGGAAGAGACTTGGGCCGATGCCAAGGCAAAGCTCATGGCGATCTGCCCTGAGAAAATTCCGAAAATTCCCCAGAGGGTTTTGGATCATCGACCTGAGCAGTAATTGCCGATTGCGCGCCGTTGTCGCCTCAGCCGCCTGAAGATCATTAGGTATCAAAAGAATAAATTGGGCATAAGACGCAAAAAAACAAAAACGCCCTTCATGAGAAGGGCGTTTTCCGTATATATGTGGAGCTGCTGGCGGGATTGAACCGCCGACCTCGTCCTTACCAAGGACGCGCGCTACCGATTGAGCTACAGCAGCGTTCCAGCTGTTTTCGAAGGAATGGCAAGCCGAGTTTTTCATCGGCTCGCCGGGGTCATTCTTCGTTTGGTCGAGGTGAAAGGATTTGAACCTCCGCCCCCTTGAACCCCATGACCGGAATTAAGGATAACGATTCTTTGCGAAAATGGGGGGGCTGCGGGAGGTTATCCGACTCACTTGTGTCAATAGCCACTAGGCCAAACTGCTGGACATCATTTCGGTAGAAAAGATTTCACCTTCTTTTGGCAGATATTCCAGGCGATATCCAAAGCTTCCTGAGGCTTCATTCTGATAATGCAGAACGATTGTCCACCAGGAAAGTTTCGCCTCGGCACATCTACAGAAAAATTATTTATTTTTACAACAATTGAATCACCATTACATTTTTCAATAAATTCTTTTAGATTTATCCTTGATGAATTTATGTCAACGCATACGACAAAGACTTTCTTCCCCTGTCCATTTGGCAGGTAGTCCGTCCCCCTGCTGACCATAACCCGCTCAATGTCCTTACACTGCAGAAAAAGATCACATGCGGAAGACTGTTTTGCGCAAGACAAAACGCAACAGACAATAGTAGTCACCAAGAATAGTTTATTTATCGCTCCAATCTTCATATACAATGGTGTAGTCAACTTGAATATTATCTGACCCAAGAGCGAGAAACCGAATAGTCCGGGTTATTGGAGGATTGCCATCGCTTGTGAGGTTGATGGTGTGAAAGGTCTTCGGCGGGCAGGCAACGGTCTCTTGGGATTCGCCGTTGACTTCGATCCACATTCCCGTTGTGATACCATCCCATACTCCCGTCAAGGAATCGTGATGTTTTTGCCCCCTTCAAACCTAAGCCACTCATGCCCGGTTATAGATCCATTAATATATCGAGTGGGTCTTTTCAACGGATGCTTCTTGATTTCACATTTGCAGTTGGGATGAGGACGTTCCGGTTCCTTCAAAAATTTTTTTCCAGCCAACGCCTTGCATTTGTCATAGGCATAGGGTTTCGGATGTATTGTCCAGTAACACTTCCCTTCCTCGTTGGGTTGTTCTGGTTGCTTTGACCCTCCTTTTTCATTTTTGGTTTGTTGCCATTTTGTCAGACCATCCCCTATAGAAACGCCCAACATGTGCTTGCTACCAACTGATCATCACCGATGTGCTGCACCCAGGTCTTCTAACCATGTCTGTTCTCCTTTCAGCCTTGAGGGCTGTTCTGATTGGTGAACAGCCTAACACGGGTTTTCGTCCAATGTTGAAAAAGGAAGAAAAAGGATACTCAGCGGGTAAAAAAAACATAACATTGCATATTGGCAGGTTCTTAAGGCTATCAATGTTTTGTTCACAATCGAGAGGATTTATCTTGATATTCTAGCGCGGTAGATAAAAGAAAAACGCCCTTCTCGAGAAGGGCGTTTTTCTTAGATATGTGGAGCTGCTGGGCGGGATTGAACCGCCTACCTCGTCCTTACCAAGGACGCGCTCTACCGATTGAGCTACAGCAGCGTTCCGGCTGTTTTCGAAGAAATGGCAAGCCGAGTTTTTCATCGGCTCGCCGGGGTCATTCTTCGTTTGGTCGGGATGAGAGGATTTGAACCTCCGACCCCTTGAACCCCATTCAAGTGCGCTCCCAGACTGCGCTACATCCCGACGCGAGGTGAGTAACTATATGTCTCGCCCCTGATTGTCAATCAGTTTCGTGGAAAAAATTACAACAAGTTGTTTTTTCTTCCGAAGCGTGATGGCCGGAGGCCAGCTCTTAACCTTGTGCCAAGCCCTTTTCGAGCCTTTTTTGCAGGATTCTCCCGCTGGACGGAATAGGGCCATTATTCTACATATCATTAAGGTTGATCGTGAAATCGAGAGGCCGGAAAATTCATGGCGTAACCATATCAAACAAAATTACATGATGCAGAAGAAAGTCGATGTCCTTATCAATGTATTTGCAAAGCCCTACCAGACCGCGCTTTCGTTGCTCTCCCTCATGCGACACAGCGGTCACTGGATCGACCGGATCTGGTTCGTGATCGACAGGCCGGAGGGTACAGCCTTTACCGGACGACAGTTTGTCTTGGACATGCTTCCGAACATCGAGCTGTATGAGCCGCAGGAGTCCCGCTGGATCAAACATGCAGACTTCAGCCGGATTGGGGAGGAGTCATATCGGCATTCGCTTCGGTATCAATATGGTTGGGAAAAGACCGACAAGGATTGGGTGCTCATCGTTCATAATGATATCAACATCAAGGGAGATGTTGTCGGGCGGTTGATGGACTCTATCGGCGAGGGAGTGGCCGCAGGGCAAGTCGGCATGTGTTGGGTTTGCCCGGCACACCATCACGGCCTTTGTTCGCCTGAGCGGTATCTGGATTACCGACCGGGGCTCAAGGAGTTTCTGTCGATTGCCGCTGCACCTAAAGGCACCGTGCTTACTGATGTGGTCAACTACATGGTTTGCCCTGAGTTGCGCCGGCAACCCTGGCCATTGCCGCCTTGCCGGGTCAATGAGTGGTGTGCTCTGGTAAATATGGTCAAGGCGCGGCCGCTGACCATGCCGTTTGGAGAAGTTCGTCCCTATGGTTCCTATGTATTTGATGGCGTGCTAAAGGAACCATTGCCTGGCGAGGAATATTTGGAGTTCAAAAACAACCTTGGCATTGTATATGATATAGGCGTATCCTGGTTTCGCGATATGCACCGGAGAGGGTTGAGCTGCACACATGTTGATATCAGCCCTTTGCTTGATCACTGGTGGGGCGTGAAGAGCCGGTACGATGATGCGTTGTACCGGGAGAACGAACTCCGTGCCCGGGGCATTCTGGAAAGTGACTACGGATTGGAATTTTCTCAATAAGACCAAGCCAAGACTGATTGGCAATTGCTGTCGGTTTTTTCCAAATCGTTGAACTTTTATAATGGAACGAAACGACGAAGCCGGATAAGAAAGGCCTAGAAGAAGCGCGTCGTTTACGCCCATATTGTGGTATTTTATTTCGCTTCTGTTGAATCTTACCAATCCGGGGGTAGTGCCATGGCAGATGATACCTTGAAAGATATCAATCAATTCCTGACTTTTACGCTGGGCAAGGAAATCTTTGCGCTGGATATCGGGACCGTGCGGGAGGTGCTGGAACTGACTTCCATCACCAAAATTCCCAGGACGCCGGAATTCATGCGTGGCGTTATCAATTTGCGCGGCCATGCCGTGCCCGTAGTTGACATGCGGCTCAAGCTCGGCATGTCCAAGGGCGCGGATACCGTGGACACCTGCATCATTATCGTGGAAATCGAGTTTGACGGCGAATTCACCGTAATGGGTGCCTTGGTCGACTCCGTCCGCGAAGTGTTTGAGATGACGCCCGAAACCATTGAACCCGCTCCTAAGATGGGGGCGGCCATCAATGCGGAATACATCAAGGGGATGGGACGCCAGAACGATCAGTTCATCATCATTATCGACATCAACAAGATCTTCTCCGCCGAGGAACTGGCTATTGCCAAGGAAATGGCGGGTGGGAGAAACTCCAGCATGGAACAGCCCCCTGTTGAGGATGCGGCTGCCCAGGCCACCGTATAAAAAAGAAAGGCCCCACCGGAAGGCGGGGCCTTTTTAGTTTTCTACATCTCGTCCCAGTTGAGCATTTTGTCCCACTGGATTTTCCCTTCATTTTTCTTCTGCTTGCGTAGCAGCACGTAGAGAGCGCCCGCACCGCCATCCTTTGGCTGTGCCGTACAAAAAGCCAGAACCGCACGTTTGAGAGGGTCTCGGGTGAGCCAGCCCTCGGTTTCGCGGCGCAGTACCGCCTGTCCGCCGGGAGAATTAATGCCGCGCCCTGTAACGACCAGAACGCAGCGGTAGTTTTGCAGATAACTTTCGCGGATAAAAAAGAGCAGGTTGTCCCGTGCTTGGTCCGAGGTCATCCCGTGCAGGTCAATATGTGCGGCAACACTGAGGGAGCCAGCTTTGAGCTGTTGGAATGTCTTGATGTCCAGGCCCCGGACATAACCGTACATATACTCTTCCGTATACTCGAGCTCGAATTCCACTTCACCCTGGATGAACCGTTGCAAATCCTTGCGAGCGGTCTCTTCTGGATCGTCGAGGGTAATATTGCCGACAGGGGTGGCGGGAGCGGCGGCGACCTGCCGGCCCTTGTCCCCATTCATCTGCCTGACTCCCTGCATGGCGTTCATGAAAAGCTCGTCGTCGGCCGGTCCTTCATCTTTTTTTTCATTTTGTGCGTGTTTCGATTCTTTTGGGTAAGGTAGCGAATACGCATCATCTTTTTTATCTTTAAGCGTAAAATCCTTGAGGCTTCCTAAATCCTTAATGCGTTTCTTGCCGCTCATGAGTTGCTCCGTCCGTGATGGTGCTTATATTGTAAGTCATCGTTGTCGTATCGGAAGGTCCTGGACTTCCCGGTCTGGCTTCAGGTAATGAAGCTTATTGCATTTTGATTCAAAGCGAGGAAATACATGCTGACCATAGAAGACTTGCATGTCAACATTGGTGACAAAGAGGTCCTGCGAGGGATCAATCTCCAGATAAATGACGGGGAAACCTTCATTCTGTTCGGCCCCAACGGTTCCGGAAAAACGTCGTTGCTCATGACCCTCATGGGCTTTACCGGCTATGACGTGACCAAGGGAACCATTACTTTCAAGGGGGAGGATATCACCCATATGCCCATGTACGAGCGCGCACGCCTCGGCATAGGAATGTCCTTCCAGCGGCCGCCGACCATTCATGGTCTCCGTACGCGGTATCTTGTACAGATGTGTTCGCGCAATGGCGAGGTTGATGTGGACGGACTGGCCGGAAATGTCAACATGACCGACTTTCTGGACCGTGACATCAATGCCGGATTTTCCGGCGGTGAGATCAAGCGTTCCGAATTGCTGCAGCTTATGGCCCAGCAGCCGGATCTGGTGCTGTTCGACGAGCCCGAATCCGGTGTGGACATGGAAAATATGCAGCTGGTGGGCAAGGTCGCTCGCGACGTGCTCGACGGAAACTACAAGACCTTCCCGGATATCAGCCTGAAGGAGCGCAAAGAGCGCATCAAGACTGCTGGTCTGATCATTACTCACACCGGTTATATCCTGGATTACGTCAACGCCGACCGCGGGCAGGTTCTCTACAACGGCCATCTCTGTTGTGAAGGACGCCCCCGTGATATCATGGAGCATATCAGGGAGCACGGTTATCAGGAATGTGTGCGTTGCATGAACTAGAACTCCCCATGGAGATTGAGATATGAGTAAAGTAGATCTTTCCGAATACAAGTTTGACGGCATGGCTCAGAGCCCCTTGGCGGATTTGAGGGATTTGTCTCAGGAGGACAAGGACCAGCTGCTTATGGCGGGCGTCACCGCCGACTTGAGCAAGCGCTCTGCAAGCTATCTGCAAATGGACCAGAGCGCGGTGCATTGCCAGTCCAACAACCCTGATGTCGAAATTATGGACATCAAGGATGCACTGGTGAAATACGACGGGCTCAAGGAGTACTTCTGGACTCTGGTCGATAAGGACAAGGACGAATATACCCGTTCCGCCTACGACAATCTGCATGGTGGATACTTCATTCGCGTCAAGGCCGGAGCCAAGGTTGAAGAGCCCATTCAGTCCTGCCTGATGCTCAAGACCGAGAACGTCGGCCAGAATGTCCACAATGTGGTTATCATCGAGGAAGGGGCCGAGGCGCACATCATCACCGGTTGTTCGGTGGCTCACGGAACCACCTCTGGTGCTCACCTCGGCATTTCCGAGTTTTTTGTCAAAAAGAACGCCTCGTTGACGTTCACCATGGTTCATAACTGGAGTGAGCACGTTGCCGTGCGTCCCCGTTCCGCCGGTTTGGTGGAGGAGGGCGGCACCTTCCAGAACAACTACGTTCTTCTCAAGCCGGTCAAGGACCTCCAGATGTACCCGGCTATTACGTTGAACGGCGAAAACTCCCTGGCTCGCTTCAATTCCGTGGTAGTTGCGTCCATGGAAGGCTCCACCATCGATATGGGCAACCGCGTTGTCATGAATGCTCCCAACACCCGTTGCGAGATCATTGCCCGGACCATTGCCAGCGGTGGAACCATCATCAACCGTGGTCATATCGGTGCCCACGATGTTCCGAGCAAGGGGCATCTGGAGTGCCAGGGACTTATTCTCGGCAACGGTCGGATCTGGGCCATTCCCGAACTCGATGGCACCATTGAGGGCGTGGAACTTTCCCACGAGGCGTCTGTAGGCAAGATTGCCCAGGAGGAGATTGAGTATCTCATGGCTCGCGGTCTGGATGAGGACGAGGCCACCGCAACTATCGTCCGGGGCTTCCTGAATACGGACATCATGGGACTGCCGGATAAATTGCAGCAGGAAATCGATAAGCAGATTGACGAGTTGCAGAATTCCGAAGTCATGTAGCCCTGTTAATTAAAGTATAAAAGGCGGAACCGCAGAGCGGTTCCGCCTTTTTTTGTCAAATTTCATTTTACGTCACCTACTTGAATTAATGTGAAGAGCGTACTAAGCAAAGGACTCCCACAGGCACGACTTCTCGGCCACGGTGTGGGATTAGCATCATAGGACGGAGGAGCTTGTAATGGCGAAGAAGGAAGACATCCTGCTGGCCGCTCAGGAGATATTTGCCCGTAGCGGGTATGCGGGTACGACCATGAAAATGGTTGCAGAGAAGGCGGGCGTTGCCTCCGGGTTGGTCTTCCACTACTTCGACAACAAGGAAAACCTGTTCATGGTTGCAGGTAGCGACCTGATCAAAACCATGATTGAAGATATCCGCAAGGCCATCTCCGTGGCTCATAACGGGCGTGAGGCTCTCGGACTTTTTGTTGAGGCCTACCTGGGGTTTACCTTGAACGAAGCAAAAACATTTCCAACCTTGCTTCGCTGCTCTCCGTTCAGTGACGATAATCCGGACTTGGATCGCCAGAAGATAGGGGCCAAATTTCGGGAAATCATCAATATTATCGAAGCTATTTTACAGCGGGGCATTCTGGACGGTTCCATTGCGGAACTGCCGGTGGCTCAAACCGCCTTTCTCATTTACGGCAGTATCCTCGGTGCGGTTCGTACCAAGTTCCTTGCGCCCTATGATGTCCCCGGGCTGTACGCCGAAGCCCAGCGTTTTATAGTGCGCAGCGTGAGCAATCCAGAGTACGTCGCCGGTTAGTTAAAAAACAATACGTGGACAGTTATGCCCGGTTATAAGGGACATCTGGCAGGCGGCCTTTTTTTTGCCGTCATGGGGCTGGTAGGGTGTGTGTTGCTCGGATGGTTGGTGCTCAATCCATTGCTTGCGGCGGGACTTACCGGCTTTTGCCTGCTTGGAGCACTCTTCCCTGATGTGGATACCGACTCAAAGGGACAGAATCTTTTTTATGCCATATTTGCGGCCGTCGATCTGGGGCTGATCATCGCAAAACTCTATCTTTGGGCTGCCTGGCTGGGCTTTTTCGCCATGCTGCCCTGTATAGATTCTCATAGAGGATGGACGCACACATGGTGGGCCATGCTTCTTGTCCCCATCCCCATCCTTGCTGTGCCGCTGATGCTGCAGGGCGTGCCGTCAATTCACACATTCCTGCCATTTTATGCGGCATTCTGTGTGGGGTACTTCTCCCATCTGTTGCTGGATGGAGAGTTCGTCTGATTCGGTCTGTATCTAGTTCGAAAGCGCTTGGTATATCTTGATATACTTGGCCGTCATGATCTTGTCGGTATACTCTTCCAGCGATATGGAACCATTATCCTTCATTCGGGTTGCCAATGCCGGGTCGCGATATACCCGGATGATCGATTCCGCCAGTTCCTTGGGATCACGATTCTTGAATACCAGTCCATTGTGCTCGTGCGTGACGAGTTCCAGATTGGAGGGGAGATCCGAGGTGATGACCGGTGTGCCCGAGGCCCAGCCTTCCTTGATCACTGCGTTGGATCCCTCGCCATCCACCGAAGGGACAGTGAGAATATCAATTTCCGGCAAAACCTCGCGGCTGTCCCGATGACCAAGAAAGAGGATGGAGCGAGAGAGGTCGAGCCGATCGGCCCGTGCCTTCAACTCGACGAGCAATGGCCCGTCTCCCGCTATGAGACATTGCCAAGGCGGGAGAGTTGTATCTTCCTTTAGCACACCCAGCGCGTCGATAAGCACCTCAAATCCCTTTTGCGAGCTGAGGGCTCCCACGGCTCCGATGGTCAGCATTGGGTGAGGGTGCTTCTCCGTTGTATAGCGGGAAGCATCAATGCCACTGTGGATCACGGAGGTTTTCTCTTCGGGGATACCGCAATTCACCAGTACGTCCCGGATTTCGCCACTGACCGCAACCAGCTTGTCGCCTGCAAGATATTTCTTCTTACTCCAGCCTGCCTTGAGAGCGTAGGAGACCCGGCGGCTATGGACCAGTCGTATGTTCTTGCGGAATTTTTTGAGCAGAGCCCCCAAGGACGCACCTTTGGCGTCATTGGTGTGGACCACGTCCGGTTGGAATCGGCTGGTGATCCCCAATAGCGAGATCATGTTCAGCGGGTTCAGGTCGCTGCCGGAAGGCAGGACGGCATAAGGAATCCCAGCTTGTTCGAGCATGGGGCGCAAGGGCGCTTTGGCAGGGAGTGCTACCAGCGGTTCGAAACCATCCGTGCGCATCAGGTTCATGGCCAGGTAGAACACCTGCCGCTGGCCACCGCGCAGAATCTTTCCCATATCCAGAAGAAGTATCTTCAACGTCATTTTCCGTTTTTGAGTACGGCCAATGGGTCATTGGGGCTATGCTCCGCAGACTTGGGCAGAGCGCAAACCCCGCTTTACACATGGCCTTAAGCTTTTGTTCGATGCCCCCCTGTTGTTCAAGGATGGCACCGGTGTGTCCCAGCCGTTTCCCCGCAAGCGCTGTTCGTCCTGCAATAAAGGAAATTACGGGTTTGCCGAAACCGGTATGGCGGACGTATTCAGCCAGATTCTCCCCGGCTTGTCCACCGATTTCGCCGAGTACGACAACTGCTTCAGTTTTATCATGATTTCGTATCATTTCGACCAGATCGATGAAGCTTGTCCCCACAAAGGGATCGCCGCCAATGCCGATGCATATGGATTGACCAATACCTATGGAACCCAGGCGGTAGGCGATTTCATAGGTCAATGTGCCGCTGCGAGACAGGATGGCTACCGAACCTGAGCTAAATGGAGTGGTGGGCATGATGCCTATATTGGTCATTCCCGGCAGGAGGATGCCGGGAGTATTGGGGCCGATGATTCTGGTGGGTGAGTGGTTGATTTTTCCAAGCACCGCAATCAGTTCGTGTTGGGGGATTCCTTCGGTTATGCAGGCTGTCAAAGAAATCCGATTTTCCGCAGCTTCCAGTATGGCATCCGGGGCATGGGCTGGTGGCACGAAAATGATGCTGGCCCCAATGTCATGCCTGCGCCCGGCCTGGGCAACGGAGTCGTATACCGGCACTCCTTCCACCGTCGGGCCGTCTTTGAAGGGAGTAACACCAGCTATGATGTTTGCGCCGTAATCGGGCATTAGGCGAGTGTGTAATCTGCCTTCGCGACCTGTTATACCTTGAACAAGGATTTGTGTATTCTCTTTTATTTCAAAGATTTCATACTCCAGGTGTGATCCTGTGGTTTTGATGCTGCGGGGAGATGGCTGTTCCGGATCAGGGTAATGCGGCTTGATATTTTTGTTCGGCGCCAGTTGGTGGAGAACCTCAAGAGCCTCGCGCATATTGGAGACAATGTGCAGGTTCTTCTCGCCCAGATTCCTCAGGATGTTCAGACCGGACTCAGCATCTTTTCCGGCCATGCGGACGACAATGTCTTTGGGTGGGGCTTGGCCGTCCAATGCTCCTTTCAAGGCCTGCGCTACTTTTTTACAGGAGAGGATGCCGCCGAAGAGGTTGATGAAAAGAGCCTGAGCGGGCGGATCTTCAAATAACAGGCCCAGGGCAATTCTCATGCGCTGTTGACCACCAACCCGACCCAACAGGGCAGCCGAATGAAGGAGAGGCCCGCATCACGCGCCTTATTCTCTTCACTTGTCGCGTGCTCCCGTTGATAATACCGTTCCATTGAAGAATTGAGGTCCAGGAAATTGTCATCGACTTCCATTTTCCCCTTCAGAGCCAGCAGACGGTTTTCTTTATCCAGGATTAACGGGTTGATTTCAGCAAGGAGAAGGCCGTTGTCCATTAAGCAATGGAACAAGGCGTCCAGTAGGGTGTTGAAAGCGGAGAAAAGTTCTTTTCCCAGGCAGAGATGGAAGAAAGCCGCCCGGACCTGATGTGTCTCTATTTTTCCTGGCAAGTGTATTCCCTGAGTTGAGCAGGTTGGTAGCGCCAAGATTTTCGATTTCTACGCCGTCCTTACGGCCTCCGGTCAACAGCAGGCAACAACGGGGGCGGGAGACGGATAGAGAAAGGTAAAATTCTCGTTCAATGTTGCAGGCGGGTTCAACCCGAAGCAGGGGAACCGAATACCCCTTGATAGGTGAGCCCCAATATGGTGTCGGCGACGGGAATGAACTCTTCCGCACGGTCTAACGCGGAAGATGCCTCCGGCTTTGCCTCTCCCTCCGGCTGGTACCTGTGCCTTGAGATACCAGGGCAGGGGGAAGGAAGGACGCGCATTTGCTTGCTCTCCACCATGGATGAGTATTCCTGGGGGGACGGGGATGTCGGATTGTTGAAAGAGGGGCTTGCTCATATGTTCATTGAGCAGCATAATGAACTCCTTTGCGCGGTAGCGTCCATTTGCGGCGGCTGGCAGGGGGGGCATCAAACGGTTGACCCGATTTCTGTTAGGGGAGACAATTTTCAGGAAGATAAGATAGAATACGTCAATGTGCCAGGAGTTCTCATGTCCGGTTTGAAAGAATTTGCCGATCAGCTACAGGAAGAGGTGGTTTCGGATATGGCCGAAGCCTACTTTGGAGAGCGCAAGGACCTGGATGAGATGATTGAGGCCTTTGGAAGAATGGCGGAACAGGTCCAAGCACTTCGGCCTCATGTCCTGGATGCTGCGGCTCGCATGGATTGCCTCCTGCTGGATAGGGAGACTGCCAATAGCTTTTATCAGGCAATCGGAGTGGATTCTTCCAGAATGTCTTTACCGGCTCAAAAGCCTCGCCCTATTTTTCCCAAGTTGCCATTCGCCTTTACCGGGCATGGCCGATACGAGCGTTGCGTCTTTAGAGTCTATGACCTCTTTCACTCCGTGGCGGATGAATACCTCAACGGGCGACATTTTGATGATCCGGAGTACAAGGGGCGCAAACGATTGACGCCTCATTATCTGCGTATCAAGTCTTTGGCCGAGCATCTCAATGTGGAAATCGACAAGGTCAACCAGCGATCCGTGTGTGGAGCGTTGCAGTATGTGAAGAATATGGACCCGGAACATGCCCGGCAGGAGCGGCTGATGGGGGATACGGATTGCCGGGGCGATGCCTTGAATCGCGATTTGCAGTTTGTGAGGATTGATTTCGAGGCGTTGCAACTACTAGAAATCCCAGATCTACCGCCTCTTTACAAGGTAAAGGCCGTTTTGAAAACGTTCTGCTCGCGCGTTTATGAGCACCGCAGGGATGAGGCTATTCAGGCTATGCAGCGGTTGGTCGAATCGTAGTAAACTCAGGCGGAGGGGCGTAAGACCCCGACTTTTTCCAATTCGCCCAGAAAAGAGCCCGGGTGTGGAAAGGCTTCTTTGGGAATATAAGCTTCGGCTCTGCCTCGAAAAAAGGATCGGCTTACGTTTTTTACATCCCGGTGAGCGGTCAACATGACCAGTTTGAAGTTCTTTGTGGAATCGACTTCATATTTTTCTTCGATTCCTCTCAACTGGCGCACTACCTCATGGCCGTCCATGCCCGGCATTTCAATGTCCATGAATACGGCCTGGAACGGCGCTTTTTCCTTGAGGTAATGCTCAAATTGCAGCACCGCGTCATCGCCGTTCAGGGCAATGACACAATTGGCATAGGGTTCCAGTTTGCGGGCTACCAGGACGGCAAAACGTTCATCGTCGTCAACAATGAGAAAATGTGGCAGGGGCATATGCGCTCCTCATTACCCCGCAGACGATTCAGCCGTCTGCGTTGATGCTGTCGATCAGCTTTTTGAGTGTTTCCGAAACTTCGCTTTCCGCAACCTGGCAAGTTCCCACGGCTCTGTGGCCTCCGCCGCCAAAGGAGAGCATGAGTTTGCCAACGTCGGTCTTGCTGGTTTTATTCAGGATGGAATGACCAACGGTGAAGACCACATTCTGCCGCTTGAATCCCCAGATGATACGTATGCTTATGTTGCAATCCGGGAAGAGGGTGTAAATCATGAAGCGGTTGCCGCAGTAGATGGTCTCCTGATTGCGTAAATCAAGCACCACGGCGTTATCATAGACCGTGGCGCAATCCTTTACCATCTTGATGAAATGAGGCTCATCTTCCTTGTATTTTCGGACCCGTTCCTGAACATCTCCGATTTCCATGATTTCTTCCGCCGTCATGGTACGGCAGTATTCGATCATATCGAGCATCAGCTGATAATTGCTGATGCGATAATCGCGGTAGCGTCCCAGGCCGGTGCGCGGGTCCATGATGTATCCCAGCAGTACCCAGTCGGAGGGGGCAGTGATGTCATCCGGGGTCAGATTGGCTGAGTCCACCTTGTCCACGGCATCCAGCATGGGGGTGAATTTCGGGGGAAATTTGTCGGCTCCATAATAGTCGTAGATGACTCGGGCACAACTGCGGAGCGGCTTGCTCATACCTTCGAATTCTATGTCGCCCAGTCGGTCCTGCTCGCTGGTGTGATGGTCAAACCACAGCCCGCACCCTTTGACGTAGGGCACGTTGGCCAGCACGTCCTTCTTGGTTACCTCGACCTTTCCGTCCTGCAGGTCCTTGGGATGAGCAAAGAGGTAATCGTCTATGATGTTAAGGTGTTTGAGCAGGGTGGCGCAGACCAGTCCATCAAAGTCAGAGCGAGTAACAAGCCGCATAATACATCTCCATTCTTGCTTTTTATCAGATACTATAAGGAGTCTGGACGATAGTTCTATTATTATACAACCAGATACTTAATGCAAATGTTTAAGTTTTGTTTTTTGAAGCCGTGATGAGAGCCTGGGCTCGTAAATCCCGCAGGTGGCGGCCGGATTCGGCATCAAGATTTCGTAACTCCAGAGGAAGATGGACTTTCAGTATGATAGCCAGATCTTGGCGAGCCTGATGGGCCAAGTCACGATCATAGTCTGCCCGGACAAGTGCGAAAACGGTTTCAAGGGTCCGGGACTGATGAAGGTGCATGAGCAGATCTACCTTTGTTCCAGGCCTGAGCTCGGCATAATTGGCTGCCACCATATGCCATCGCGCTCCGTTGGCTCCGGCCGAAGCATAGGCATTGGAGAGACGAAGGCGTTGTGCCAGATCGGTCGATGGAGATTCGCCCTTGATATCGTGGCCATAGTGATGCGGCCATTCGTCGGCATCGGTCATGGTTTTGCCTATGTCGTGGCACAGTCCGGCCCATACGGCTATGGGATCACCGGCCAGGGCGTCCATGACGCGGCATGTGTGCTCCAGCACGTTTGTATCGTGATAGGGCAGCGGGCCGGCCGGAATTGACTCGCTATCGGCAAATTCCGCAAACCAGGGGGCCAGACAGCCTGTACGTTCCAAAAGACGTAGAAAATTGCCCGGTTGAGTGGCGGAGAGCGCTTTTCGAGTTTCCGCGCCGATTCGGTCCGGAGCAATGGTTTCGAGCAGCCCTTGCGATGCTATATCGCGCATCGTATCGATCAATTCCTCATGGGGAGTGAAGTCCGGCAACACGGCCCAAAACCTTGCGGCGCGGAGTACGCGAAGCGGGTCGTCGAAAAAAGACTGCCGGGATGCGGGGCGAAGCATCCGCTTGTGTAAATCCTCCAAGCCTTGCGGGTGGCAGGTCAGCTCTCCGTTTTCATCAAGGAGCAGGGCGTTGACAGTCAGGTCGCGTGACCGTAAGTCCATTTCGAGAGAGTCGGCGCGAGGGAATGAAAATTCAATACCGTTCACAAGGAAAACCGGGAAAGCGTGTCCCACTTCCTTGGCTTCCGGGTGTTCAGCCTGAAAGGTTTCCCTGGAGGTTTCTGTTATCAGGTAATCCCTGTCGGCAAAGGAACGCCCCAAGAGTAAGTCGCGGACGGCTCCGCCAGCGAGATATAGTTTCATACAGCTGCATATAGCAAAAGGTAACCCATGCTGTCACAAGGAATTTTCGTGTGGAAATCCGGAGGAGGGGAGGACGAGCCGTCCTCCACACCTGATCTCCTGGCCCGAGTACATCCCACCTGGAAGGCTCTTGTTGACTCCTGTGGTCCGTTTACGGATGGCGTGGAAGACTCCGGTTCGTCTTTTTTGCGGGGCACCTGCCTGCAGGACCCGCCGATAGTGGTTACCCATTCTTGTGCCACAACCATGACGGCGGCGCGGTTTCTGGCTTTGTCCGGCTCCTTGGGGCCGTGGGGAAGTGTCGTTGCTGCGGAACAGGTGCAGGGAAGAGGGCAGTTGCGACGATTCTGGGTTTCCACGCCGGGGAATCTTCATGCCTCCATGGTGTTGCCGGAACCACCTGTGGACGGGCCTTGGCGGGAAGCGTTGCCCGATCTGCGTCCTTTGGTCATGGGGTATGTAATCAGCGAGGTGCTGATGGAGCTGGGAGCGAATCTCAAGCTCAAATGGCCCAATGATTTGCTGCAGGACGGTCGTAAGATTGGCGGCCTTCTCATTGAAGAAGTAAAGGGTGCCGTTATTCTGGGGTTGGGGTTGAATCTTGTTGCCTCGCCGCCTGACGAACAAATGCGCGAAGATTGTTCGGCTCCTGCCGGAGTTTTGCAAATGCCGTCGAGGGCGCTGACCGCCGCCGCCCTGTGGCAGGTGCTTGTAACCCGTGGGAAAAGCGTGTACGAATACTTGCTTGACGACCAGACTCCTTCCCGATTCCTGTCACGGGTCGCGAATCGGCTTGCCTGGATAGGCCAGACTGTTCTGGTTCGGGAGGGTGGCTCGGGAGAGTACACTGCGGTCGTCAAGGGGTTATCTTCCAACGGTGGGCTCGTCATGTCGCGAGGAGAAAGGGAATCCATCCTTTACTCCGGTTCCATATATCCTCTCAGGACGCCGTGCTTTTAAAGCAGTGCGGCGTCTGTGTGACAGCTATTACATTCTTATTGTTCAAGGAGATCAGTGAAATCCATGAAGCCGAAGTCCTTTGATGAGGTTCTCGAAGAGGTTCGGGGCAAGCGGATTCTCGTTGCCAACCGGGGCATCCCGGCACGCCGTATCTGCCGCTCTATTACGGAAATGTTCGACGCCAAGGCGATTATGACCGCCACTGACGTGGATAAAACCTCTCCCGCAACCTCCGGTGCCAATGAGCTTCTGATGCTCGGTGCCGATCCGCGAGCCTATCTCGATCTCGATCTGGTTATCCGTGAGGCCAAGGCCCATGGTGTGGTTGCCATCCACCCCGGTTGGGGCTTTTGCTCCGAGGACGACAGCTTCCCCGCCAAATGTAAAGCGGCGGGCATCATTTTCATCGGTCCCCCTCAGGAACCCATGCGTATCTTGGGTAACAAGGTTGCCGTGCGCAAACTGGCTATGGAGCAAGGCGTGCCCGTTGTTCCCGGTTCCGAGGGCGCCGTATCCATTCCCGAGGCTCGCAAGATCGCCGGGGAGATCGGATTCCCCGTCATGCTCAAGGCGGAAGGCGGCGGAGGCGGCCGCGGTATTTACGAAGTGTACAAGGAAGAGGATCTGGAAAACGCCTTTTCCAAGGCCTCGGCGCTTGCCCAGGCTTCCTTCGGCAATCCCCGCCTTTACGTGGAAAAATTGCTGACCTCGGTTCGTCATATCGAGATTCAGGTCGTGGCGGACCAGCACGGCAATGTCTTCTGTTTTGATGAACGTGACTGTTCGGTCCAGCGCAACCATCAGAAGCTGATCGAAATCACGCCTTCTCCCTGGCCCAAATACACTGAAGAGCTTCGTGCCCAGCTCAAGGAATATGCGAAGCGGCTGGTCTCGGCCGTGGGGTATTACTCCTTGGCCACGGTCGAGTTCCTGGTTGACGCCGAAGGTGTTCCCTACCTCATTGAGGTCAATACCCGCCTTCAGGTGGAGCACGGTATCACCGAATGTCGGTACGGAATTGATCTCGTTGAAGAACAGATCGCCATCGCCTTCGGAGCGGAGCTGCGTTGCACCGAGGAAAGCACCAAGCCGTTTCAGTGGGCGTTCCAGTGCAGAATCAACTGCGAGGACCCGCAGAAACATTTCGAGCCGAACTCCGGCCGTATCACCCGATACATTTCGCCCGGCGGCCAGGGCATCCGCATCGACTCCTGTGTGGGTGACGGATACTATTTCCCGTCGAACTACGATTCCGCCGCAGCATTGCTCATCGCCTACGGCAACTCGTGGAAGAAGGTCGTTGCGTTGATGAACCGCGCCCTGCGCGAGTACATGATCGGTGGGCTCAAGACGACCATTCCGTTTCATCGGAAGATTGTTTCCCATCCCAAGTTCGTCAATGCGGATTATGATACCAATTTTGTTCGGCAGAGTTATGCCGAGCTTATGGACTATAAGGATCGTGATCCGGATTCCCTGCGTTTGACCCGGTTGGTCGCCGAGATATCCGCCCTGGGCTACAACAAGTATGTCCAGCTTGGTGAGTATCGCGGCCGCGACGACAGAAGGGTGGGGCGTTTTGCCGTGGCCGAGCCGCCGGAGATTTCCTCCTGGTTTGAGCCGAAGTTCTCGCGCGGTATGGATCGCGATACGATTCTCGATACCCTTCGTTCGGATCGTGAGGCCGGTATCATTCACATGACCGACACCACGACTCGCGACATCACGCAGTCAAACAGCGGCAACCGTTTCAGGCTTGCTGAGGATGCCCTTATCGGTCCACATCTGGACAAGTGCGGCTTCTTCTCGCTTGAGAACGGTGGTGGTGCGCATTTTCATGTAGCCATGCTGGCCAACATGACCTACCCGTTCACCGAAGCGGCGGAGTGGAACAAGTTCGCGCCCAATACCCTCAAGCAGATTCTCGTTCGTTCGACAAACGTCCTCGGCTACAAGCCGCAGCCCAAAAACGTGATGCGGCTTACCGGCGAGATGATCAACGAGCATTACGACATCATTCGCTGTTTCGACTTCCTCAACCATGTCGAAAATATGCGTCCCTTTGCCGAGGTGGCGCTTGCTTCCACCAAGAACATCTTTGAGCCCGCGCTTTCCCTGTCCTGGGCCAAGGGATTCAATGTTGACCGCTATCTGAAGGTTACCGGAGAAATCATTGCCATGTGTGCTGATGTTGCCGGTGTCAGCAAAAAGCAGGCTCAACGGATGATTATCCTCGGACTTAAGGATATGGGCGGAGTCTGTCCTCCCAGGTTCATGCGGGAGTTGATCTCCTGCATCCGGCAGCAGTATCCGGAGCTGGTCATTCACAGCCATCGCCACTACACCGACGGTCTGTTTGTTCCGACTATGGGTGCGGCCGCCGAGGCTGGCGCGCACATCGTGGACGTCGCTCTCGGCGCTTCCGTGCGTTGGTACGGTCAGGGCGAAGTCCTTTCGACGGCTACCTACATTGAGGATGAGATCGGGCTCAAGACGCACCTTGATAAGGATATGATTCGCTCCACCAACTTCCTGTTGAAGCAGATCATGCCGTATTATGATCGATACACCGCACCGTTCTTCCAGGGCATAGACCACGACGTCGTGCGCCACGGTATGCCGGGTGGCGCGACTTCCTCGTCTCAGGAAGGCGCGCTCAAGCAGGGATACATCCGCCTGCTTCCGTATATGCTCAAGTTCCTGGAGGGCACGCGTAAGGTTGTTCGCTATCATGACGTGACTCCCGGCTCGCAGATTACCTGGAATACTGCATTCCTTGCAGTTACAGGTGCTTATAAACGGGGCGGGGAACGTGAGGTTCGTCGACTCCTGAACATTCTGGATATCGTGACTTTGTGCAAGGAAGAAGAATTGACGGAGTTGGAGCGCGATGCACGCCTTGCCCTGTACCGCGATGCCAATGACGCCTTCCGTAATCTCCTTCTCGGAAAGTTCGGCAAGCTGCCTTTGGGCTTCCCGGCTGATTGGGTGTACCAGTCCGCTTTCGGAAAGGGGTGGGAAGATGCCATCAATATGCGCACCGAAGTCTCTCCCCTCGAAACGTTGCCTGACGTTGATCTGCCTGCGGAGAAGGAGGCACTTCAGTCCCGTCTGCATCGGCAGCCCACCGAGGAAGAGTTCGTCATGTATCTCAACCATCCCGGTGATGCCATAACCACCATTGATTTCTGCGAGAAGTACGGCAATATCAACAAATTGCCAGTTGATGTGTGGTTCGAGGGCTTGGAGAAGGGCGAAGTGCTCAACTTCCAGGGCAACTGCAACAAGCCGCACCGTATGCGTATCCTCGACATCTCCGAACCCGACGAGAACGGTATGGCCGTTGTTCGCTATGTGCTGGATTCCGAGATTACGAGCCATCAGGTCAAGGTTGCCGAGCCTGACGCGGGAGGCCGTGAGGCCACGCCCATGGCTGACCCGGCCAACCAGTTCCAGGTCGGCTCGCCCAGCAACGGCGATCTGTGGGTCATGCATGTCCGTCCCGGCGACATGGTCAAGGCTGGTGAGGAGCTGTTCAACATCTCCATCATGAAGCAGGAAAAATCCGTGTTGGCACCTGTGGACGGCATGGTCCGCCGAGTGCTTAAGGCCGCCAACTTCACCGAGGACAAAAAGATGGTTCCGGTTGTGGAAGGGGAGCTTCTTGTGGAGCTTGGACCCGCAGCCGGTATCTGTCCCACCTGCAAGACGGAAATGCCTGTTGAGCGGGCTAACTTCTGTCCCAACTGCGGGCAAAAATTGTAGAAAAAAGTTGCCAGAATCGCAAATTGGTCCTTTTGCCACGTTTGCTTCTCTGAACAACCAAATCATGACATAATTTAGGGCAGACAGCATGTAACATGCTGTCTGCCCTTTATTTTTTGTATTCAGCGAAATCGGAGTAGTAATTTTTGGTGGTGAGTTCCTCTATGGTTCAGCATGATTAATGGTATATTGGTCGGACCAATAGATTCATTGACGAAGCCCGTATATACCGTGTAGGCGGTGTTTATCTGAATTTCAGTTTGGGCTTTTAACTCGACATGTTCATTCCATAATTCAGGCCGTCACGGGCCTCGGTTGGGTAGGTGATAATAAGACCATACCATGACCGCGTGGCAGCTCCGGGAGGAAACAATGGCCAAAAATCAGAAGAAGACCGCCGAAACTGCCGATGCAGCTAAAGGCAAAGTCGCGGCAAAGACGGACACCCTTACAAACAAGCTGGTTCTGAACGGTGCCGATATCAAGAAGATCGGCGCGGAAGCGGAACTGCTGGTGGGCGGCAAGAACTACAACACCGCCATCATCAGCCAGGTAGCCGGTATTCGGGCTCCCGAATTTCGGGCCATTTCCTCCATCGCCTTCCATGTCATTCTGGATGAGACCAAGGTGAATGCCGCTGTGGTCCGTTCCATTGTGGACAAGGAATACAACAGTGTCGATTGGAAGTCCGATGAAGTAAATCAGGATTCGGATTTCCTGCAAAATTTTGTTCGGAGTGTCGGCAAGAAGATTCGCGAGCAGTCCGAAAAGCAATCGGGCACGCCCATCAAGCTGCGCACCTTTGTTAATAATGTAGTGGAAGGCTTTGCCACCTCACCGGAGGGAATCGATCAGCTCCGCAAGCGGTCCGTGCTGGTTCAGTCCGCCATTCTTTCCGTTTCCATTCCCGACGATATTGCGCGCGAAGTCAAAGGCGCTTATCTGGCAATCTGCAAGGAAGCCGGGATGGACGACGTGCCGGTGGCCGTTCGTTCCTCTGCGGCTGGTGAGGATAGCCGTAAGAAGGCCTTTGCCGGTCTCCAGGACACCTATCTCAATATCATAGGGGCCGAGGGCTGCCTGGAAGCCTATCACTGGGACTGCGCCTCCGCTTATAATCTGCGCTCCATGACGTATCGTCGTGAGGCTATTCTTGATGCCATCATCAAGGCGGAAGAGACCGGTGATGATTCCATTGCCGATAATGCCAAGAAGGAGTGGGCCATCGAGCACACTTCCCTGTCCGTCTGCCTCATGCGTATGATTAATCCGATCATATCCGGTACAGCCTTTTCCGCCGATACTGCGACCGGCTGCCGCGGCACCGAGCGAAACGATCTGGTCTCCATTGATGCCAGCTACGGTTTGGGCGAAGCGGTTGTCGGTGGTATGGTTACGCCAGATAAGTTCTATGTATTTCAGCGTGATGGCGGCCATGAGGTCGTCATTCGCTACATGGGTTGCAAGGAAAAGAAGATTGTCTACCGTGAGGACGGCAGCGGCACGCATGTTGTGAAGGTGCCGGAGAACGAGGTCACCCGCTGGGCTCTTTCCATCGCCCAGGCCGAAATGGTTGCGCAGGGTGTGCGCTCCATTTCCAAGGCATACGGCGGAATGATCATGGACACCGAGTTCTGCATCGACAAGACCGACCGTCTTTGGTTTGTTCAGGCTCGTCCCGAAACCCGGTGGAACGAAGACTTCGAGCAGCATCCGCACACCATTTTCATGCGTCGTCGCGAGGTGGACAAAAAGGCCATTGATTCGGCTGAAGTCATCCTGGAAGGCAACGGCGCATCCCGCGGCGCAGGGCAGGGCACTGTCAAGTTCCTGCGTTCCGCCCTGGAACTGAACAAAATCAATAAGGGTGATATCCTGGCGGCCGAGCGTACCGATCCGGACATGGTCCCGGGTATGCGTATCGCCTCGGCCATTCTGGCGGATGTGGGTGGCGACACCAGTCACGCCGCCATTACGTCCCGTGAATTGGGAATCCCCGCCATCATTGGTATTCAGCGTATCGAGGCCCTTCGCTCCCTCGATGGTCAGCAGGTGACTGTTGATGGTTCCCGAGGCAAGGTCTACCGCGGTGAATTGCCTCTGGTCGAGGTTGGCGGCGAGATCAACGTCGCCGAGTTGCCGAAAACCAAGACGAAAGTCGGCTTGATTCTGGCCGATGTCGGACAGGCCCTGTTCCTCTCCCGCCTGCGCAACGTGCCCGATTTCGAAATTGGCTTGCTGCGTGCGGAGTTCATGCTCGGCAACATCGGTGTCCACCCCATGGCCCTGGAAGCCTACGATAAGGATACGCTGAATGATTTGGTGGATGAGCAGCTCACCCAGATGGATGAGCGTCTGACCAAGGTCATGAAGGAGCAACTGGCCGATGGCTTGATTCGTATTCCCCTCAAGCTGCGGGAATACGTCGGCCTGGTGACCGGCATCTCCAAGCAGATGGATGCCCTGGCGGAACAGGAAGGCTCCCGGAGCACTGATGAAGTCCTCGCCATGCACCGCAAGCTGCGTGAAATGGACCACAAGCTGGATGAGCACATTGCCCTGGCTACGGAGCGTTTGGACGTGCTCAAGACCTCCATGGACCTTGAAGCCCATGTCGCGGTTGTTCTCGGTTACACTGACATGCTTGATCCCATGCCCGAAGTGCGCTCCGAGGCCTGGAAGGTGCGTCAGGAACATGAGCAGGTGGTAGCTGAGTATGTTAAGCGGCTGAAGGAAGACCCCGAAGTCACTGCTTACATAGATGAAGTGACCGAGATGCGTGAGGAAGTGGCCCTCAAGATGGGCCTGAAGTCCCAGATGGACGAGGTCGCCACGCTTCCCGATCGTATCCGCAAGCTGCTTGAATCGCGCGGCTACACCACCGGAAAAGAAAATTATATCCAGACCCTGTCCCAGGGATTGGCTTTGTTTGCCATGGCTTTTTATGGCAAGAACATTGTCTATCGGACGACGGACTTCAAGTCCAACGAGTACCGGAACCTTTTGGGCGGCTCCTTGTTCGAGGCTCATGAAGACAACCCCATGATCGGTTATCGCGGTGTTTCTCGCAATATCCACGATTGGGAGTTGGAGGCCTTCAAGCTGGCCCGGGGGATTTACGGCGGCAAGAACCTGTGCATCATGTTCCCGTTCGTACGTACTCTGGAAGAGGCCCGCAGCATGAAGCGGTATCTCAAGCAGGTGCACAATCTGGAATCCGGCAAGGACGGTCTCAAGGTTATCCTTATGGCCGAAATTCCGAGCAATGCTGTTCTGTGCAAGGAATTCCTCCAGGAAGTGGACGGCTTCTCCATCGGGTCCAACGACATGACCCAGATGGTGCTTGCTACCGACCGCGATAATGCAAGCCTCCAGCATATCTATGACGAGGAAGATCCGGCCGTGGTCTGGGCAATCCTGTCCGCCATCTTCTCCGGTCAGAAGGTAGGCAAGAAGGTAGGATTCTGCGGTCAGGGCGTCAGCAACAGCGTTATTCTTCGAGGCCTAGTCGCCATTGCCGGCATCGTATCCGCCTCTGTCGTGCCGGATACCTACTTCCAGACCAAGCTGGATATGGCCGAAGTCGAGAGCGAGAATATCGCCACTCGGGATTTGGGCAAATGGTTGAAGAAGCAGCACATGAACAATTTGTGCACGCTTCTGGAGGCCAACAGCTACGGACATATCCTGAAGAAATACAAGTCGCCCGAAGACTTCATGGAATGGTACGAAGGCGAACTTGATCGTTTCAGCGAGCAGTTGCGTGAGCACATGGAGACTCCGAAGGAGGAGTTCTACCGTCAGGAAATGCTGCAGTTCCGTTCCATGTTCCACAAGCCGGTCATCTACGCCAGCTGGGATTGGGATTACACTGTTTGGGACGCCATGCGTCACGCCGGATTTGAGACTTTTGACGAGCAGGAGGCCGCACTGGCCAAACAGCGCGAAAAGGTCTGGTAATTCGGAAAGACAATTTAAGGAATCAGGGCCCTGTCTTTAGGACAGGGCCCTTTTTTTGCGCGGTTTGGATGGGCATTACAAAGAATAAAAAAAGACCTCCCATTCGGGTGAAGGGAGGTCTTCCTTGCAGAATACTTTATGATCAGGAAACTTTTTCGAGAAAGCCGCGGTCGAGATTCTTGAGTGATTTCGACAAGCTTACCAGCTCATCACTTGGGATTTTACGAATCGTCTTGCCGCTGCCGTCCAAAATCTCCACTTGGACTGTTTGATTCTCTTCCAACACCTTGAATTTTAACTGGACGTTGTTTTTTTCAAGCCGACTTTCCATTTCGGATACAAGCTTGTTTACTGTATCCTTTGAAGGTACGGCCGCACCCGAAGGATCACTTCTATCGGACTTTCCCGAAAGAGAGGTACCCGCCGCTTGGGTTTTATCTGCTGTGTTGCTTGCCGTCTTAGCCTGCAAGGAACTCTCCGAGTGCCCTTCGTGGCTGGTCTTTATGGTGCTCTCGGGGATATTCATGGATCCCTCCCTGGTGTTACACGAATCATCCCAAACAATTTGCCCTTTACGTCTGTTTTATCGGTAACAGGTAAAGAATCTTTAGGGCCACTCAAGAAAAATTATCATCCCCACGTGGGGAGAGCGGAGGGGCGTCTCATTGACTGATATCTCAGATTGGAATACTATTACTAGTAGTTAAAACTGTTTTGACTTTGTTTGGCTATCCTGTTTTTGAACCTGCGTTCAACCTCCGCACACAAGAGGCCCAATGTCCTATTTTCTGAAACATCATTTTGATCCTGACCAGGACAGCAAGGTACCCAAGCCCAAGGAACTGGAAGACGGTAGTGTGGACCACCATGATCTCAACTTGCTGCAGAATGTTGAGGTTGGCAGTGTCCTTGCGGAGTGGGAGGATCTGGAGAATGTGGAAGGAGAGGCTGACCCCCGGTTTGTGTATGAGGACAAGGTGTTTCCGGCCGGACGGGGGACCGGGATCAGGCGCAATGATAAAAATCATCTTTTTGCCGCAGTCAACGGTAACGTGGGTTATCTGGACGGTAAGATTGTTGTTGATGAAGAAATTACCATCGTGAGAGATGTGGATTTTCATATCGGCAATGTAAATTTCATCGGCAATCTGACTGTGGGAGGAAGCGTTCGAAGCGGTTTTATGCTACAAGGCCGCGATATTGCCGTTCAGGGGCAGGTAGAAGGGGCACATATTGAAGCTCTTCGCGATTTAAGGTGCAGGGGGGGAGTGAAGGGAAGCAAGCAGGCTTTTCTTGAATCCGGCATGGATATGAAACTCTCGTTCTGTGAATATGCCACTCTCAAATCCGGCGGGGACATCATGGTCAAGGGGACCTTGATGCACAGCAATGTGTACTGCGGCAGAAGACTGGCAGTAGGCGGACGGCTGACCGGCGGAGATATTTTTTGCCATGAATACATTTATGTGGGGGAGCAGCTCGGAGGCGGTCTGGATACGGATACGAGCCTGACAGTGGGCTATGACTCCACGTTGATTTATGCGGATGCGGAGTACAATCGTCGCATAAAAAAATTATATGAGAATATCAAAAGCTATGAAAAGGTGATAACAAAGAATAAGGAATTGCGTGCCGAGATAGGCCCCAAGCTTGATGCCGCCCAGCGGGAATACGAATTGCTCAAGATGCTGAAGGCAAAGTTGTGGGAAGGGATTCACGGAACCGAACAGATTGAAAATTGCAAAATTCTCGTTCCCGGCGTTGTCAAGCCAGGGGTCGAGATAAGTATCGGTTCAGCCTATCTTAAAATAGATGACTTTTTGGAAGACGTGTATTTCTACTACGAAAACGGCGAAGTCCGCATTGGGACATCGGCCAGAAAACTAAAAAGATAACAGATGGATATTGCAACTCTCATTGGCCTTGTCGGAGCCTTTGGCCTGGTGGTCACCTCTATTATCATGGGGGGGAACGCTGCGGGTTTTATCGACATCCCTTCGGTTGTCATCGTTATTGGCGGCACCTTTGCCGTCGCCTTCGTCATGTTCCCCATGGGGGTTGTCATCGGGACCATCAAGGTTGGCCTGAAGACGCTGTTGTTCAAATCCAATGATCCGCAGGAGATAATACGGCTCATCACCAGCCTTGCGGATACTGCGCGCAAAGAAAGCCTGGTTGCGTTGGAAAAGGTCAACATTGAGGATCCGTTTCTCAAAAAAGGCGTCATGTTGGTTGTGGACGGGTCGAGCGAAGCTCTGGTCAGATCTGTAATGGAGATTGAACTGGAATTCATGAAACAGCGCCACCGTCAGGGACAGGCTGTTTTCAAAGGGATGGGAGCCATGGCCCCGGCGTTCGGCATGATTGGTACGCTGATTGGTCTGGTCAACATGCTTTCCAATCTTTCTGATCCGTCCTCCATTGGCCCGGCCATGGCCGTTGCCTTGCTGACCACTTTTTATGGAGCGATCATGGCCAACGTCGTTTTTCTTCCTTTGTCCACCAAGCTGGAAGAACGTTCCGCAGAAGACGCTCTGTTTATGCAGATCATGATCGAAGGCGTTTCTTCGCTGCAGCGGGGCGATCATCCCACCATCGTAAAGGAAAAGTTGCAGGCCTTCCTTTCGCCCGCCAGACGTGAAGAGTAGGGGATAACGGTATGGCCGATAATACGGCAGAAGAAGTCGTTCGGCGAAAGCCACCCGAGGAACCCGGAGGAGACGAAGGGCTGCCCGCATGGATGGCCACCTTTGCCGATATGATGACGTTATTGCTGTGCTTCTTTGTACTGCTGCTTTCCTTTGCCGAGCAGAGCGAGGAGAAGTACAGGGACGCCTTGGGTTCCATCAAGGGAGCATTTGGCGTTAAGGAAGTTCGGGCTATCTCCGATCAGATGGCCATGTTCAACACGAGCTCGAAGGCGACCAAAGACATGGTCGCAGACATATCCCATGATGACCGCCTCCTTTTGGGGGTTGTCATGCGTATCAAGTCCCTGATTGGGAAGATGGATGACAAGGTCAAGCAAGGGGCCGGTGTCTCAGCTGACCGTGACGGAGTGATTTTCAGCGCCAATTCTTCGGCCATGTTCAAGCCTGGGACAGCGGAACTGAAGCCGGGTGCCAGCGAAATTTTGGATAGTGTTGTCAAGGTGCTCAAGGATTACAAGTTGAATCTTGTCGTGCGGGGACATACCGACAACAGGCCTATATCAACCGAGCAGTTTCCCTCGAACTGGGAGCTTTCCGCCGCTCGTGCCGCGGTTGCTTTGGATTATATCTTGCGCAAGGGAAATATCGAAATAAGCAGGGCCAAAGCTGTCGGTTATGCGGATACGCGCCCGGCTGTTCCCAATGATTCGGATGAAAATCGCAGAGCCAATCAGCGTGTCGAGTTCTATTTGCACATGCCACAACGGGATGCATGGTAGGAGCTGCAATGGCCAAGGAAGAAGCTATAGAGCAGGAAGCCGTAGCCGGTGGACCTGCGCCAGAAGCGCCTAAGAAAGAGGAAGGCATCCCTGCATGGATGGCGACTTTCGCCGACATGGTGACGTTGTTGCTGTGCTTTTTCGTGCTGCTTCTTTCATTTACCAATACCGATGTAACCAATTTCAAGCGGATGTTGGGTTCCATTCAAGAGGCTCTGGGTGTCCAGCTTGAGGACAGCTCTGCTACCAATACTCCCTATGCTGAAACATCTTTCAAGGAACGCAGAACTGTTAAGGAACGGCGAGAAATAGTAGAACTTGGTGCTCGGCTCAAGCAGTTCATCCGAGCACATGACCTGACGAACATGGCTCGTGTCAGCAACGATAAGTCTGGCGTCATGCTTAGGTTCAGCAATATGGTCTTATTTGGCAAAGGTTCCGCCAAGCTGACTCCAATGTCGCAGAAAGCGCTCGATATCGTTATTGAAGGGATGGAGAATAAAAATTTTAATTTGATAATTCGCGGGCATACAGACGGAGCGTTGCCGGAGTCCAGCCTCTACAATTCAAACTGGGAGCTTTCAGCTGCCAGAGCCGCGACTTGCCTTCGGTACATCCTCACACACTCCAACATTCCCGCAACTCGGATGAAAGCAGTAGGTTATGCGAGTGCCAAGCCGTTATTTCCTAGCACCACTGAGGTCAATAAGCAGAAAAACCGCCGCGTGGAATTCTTTTTCCTGCCTGCTGGCCGTGGTAAGTGGTAGAGGAGTTCCATTTCTGTCCCCAAGCGAGAAAGAAACCTGTCTTGGCTTTTCATTTTTTATCTGTCCCCTTATTTCTTCTTTTAATTCAGATTGATATAACACTCGTATCCTGAGCTGTTTTTATTGTTTGGGCTTGGATGGAGCGTGCCCTTTCTCTGGATATGTAGACGATTCGCTTCTGGAATAGAATCTGCAAAAATGAAATTCAGATGATGGTGCTCACTTTGTTACCATTTGTTTTTATTGGTAAAAAGTGTTTGTTCTTGATAACAAAACCGCATTTGATTCATTTTTGATCCTTGTGGCATGTCGTTCTTGTTGCAGAGTGCAACGAGTGTGTTCTCGAGATGATATGCGTTAGGAGCCAGAATCGCGCGGCAGACCATACGTTGTGTATGGAAATGAGTGAAATATGACAGCCATTACTGTATTCAACGGTCTTTTCTGTGATTCCGATCCGGTTGTTCAAAAAGTACTCGATATAACCGGATTTCGTCTTGTAACAGATCAAGAGATCATAGCCGATGCCGCTCTTTTGTCTGGGCTGGACAAGTGTCAACTTGGCGGAGTGCTGACTGGGGGTGATCTTGCTGAAGACGGGTGGGACGCCCGGAGGAAGGCCATTCCCTGGTTACGCTACGCTGTTGCGAAAAAGCTGTCTGAAAAGCAGAATATCCTTTTTTGGGGCTACACCTCATTGTTGGTGCCGGCGGAAATTGAAAACGTTCTTCGTGTCTGCCTTGTGTCCGGTATGCGGGCCCGCGTGAGCAAAGGGATGCGACAGCATAATCTTTCCGAAGCCGAGGCCAGGGAAATGATCCAGGTGGACGATCAGGCTCGCGCGGATTGGACTGTCTCCGTTACAAACTGCAACGATCCTTGGGCTACGCCTCTGTATGACATGGAAATTCCGGTTGGCTCCACCGGAATTCGGCAGAGTGCCTACCTTGTGGTGGAACGGTTGGCGAGTGTTGCCGTTCAGGACACCATCGCTTCTCATCAGGAGATTCTGGATTTTCTTTTGGCAGAGCGGGTTGAAACAACGCTGGCGGCTCTTGGGCACGAGCTTGCCGTTTCAGTTCACAGCGGTGCTGTTCGGTTGCGGTTTGTGAACCACGATAAGACGTTTAAGATTGCTGCCAGGCAATTGATGGAGTTCGTGGCAACCTTTGAGGGCGTTCGAGATGTAGAGATAGGGCTTGGAAGCCGTTATTATCAAGGGGATATTTATGACCGCGTGCAGCATCCCGTTACCATGGTCAATCGACGTTCCCGTCTGCCTCGCTACATTATGCTGAAACCGAGTTCCCCCTGCGCGAGTGAAAGAAATGCGGAGGATGTTGAACTGGAGACCTGCATACAGTCAACGCTTCGGAACAAAGGGTATGATGTAACTGTCTTTGTTTCCGATGGCGTGACATCTGTCACCGTGGATAATCATAAAAAACTGCTGGAAGTCCTCGGGCATGGCGTTGTCGATATGGTTGCCGGCATTCGCGGCGTGGAGAGCGTGGAAATCGGTGTGGGCAAGGAGTATCATCAAGCTGCTATGTGCAGGCAGGTTCGGCGTAGAATTGCCCGCACGCTGGTTTCGGCCGAAGGGAGAGGACATCAACTCTTTTTGTCCCAAAGACTGCGCCAGCACGATACCTTTGCCCTGTATGATGTGAAGGCTGCCAGCGAGAAGGTTGGTGATGGCGAACCTCACGTAGTCGTGCTTGATATGCCCAACTTGGATGACACTGCCATGGTGCAGCAGTTCAAGCGCGACCATCCTGATACGGAGGTTCTGATTCTCGGAGGCCAGGAGATGGACCGTGAGGCCTGCATGAATCTTGGGGCGTTTGCCTATTTGCATAAGCCTGTCGATACGGCCCTTCTTAACCATACCATCCAGGCCGCCAACGAGAAGAATAGATCCTACCAGTCGGCCTAGTTCGTAAGCTCAACTCTTATACTCGCCTGAGCCATTTGCAGGGCCAGGAGAGGGCGGCTGAACCGAAACGCAAAAACGCCTTACATATCCTCTTACTAAAGGGATGGATATGTAAGGCGTTGTTTTACTTTGGTTGGTGGAGGCGGGGGGAGTCGAACCCCCGTCCGAGAACGATCCGCGAAAGCTTCTACAGGCTTAGGTCCGGAATCATATTTCGCAAGGCGGGTTGCTCCGGGCCAAACGGCCGCCATGCTAGTTCTTACTAAGTTCTCGCAGCGAAGGTGAAGAACAAACCTTCACTGCCAGCCTTATGAGTTGACGATCCTATACGCTTATAAGGCGTCGGCGGTAGAATCGTGACGGGCTATGCCGTCAAGGTGCAACTCTGCAACTAGGCAGCCATTGCGTATTCGTAATTGTCGTTGGCAATTATCTTTTAGTCGATTTTTTACGAGGCCATCGACCAACCTCGGCCTGCGACTTCGGCTTCAACTATCCCCGTCGAAACCAGTGCGCCCCCATGTCAAAGAACTGTTGCTTCTAATATATGTTCGAACACCGGATTGGCAACTTCTAATTTCGTTTTAATTTTGAGGCCCTCCGTGCTCGGGAGAAGGGAGACAAAACAAAGAAACCCGCAACATGCAGTGTTGCGGGTTTCAATTTCGTTCTGGTAGCGAGGAGAGGACTTGAACCTCCGACTCTGCGGATATGAGCCGCATGCTCTGACCAACTGAGCTACCTCGCCATTTGTGCGCCGAAGCGGAAACAGTACTTAGACTGTCTTTCCCGTCTTGGCAAGAGGAAAAAGCCAGAAAAGGGAATTTTCTGAAATTGTTTACAAAAACAAAAGAATGATCGGTGTTAATATGAGACGATAGATAGCGAAAGGGCGCAGGGTCAGGCGTCCAAGCAGGAAAATAAAACCTTTGACCGCTATCCAGGCGGAAATGAAGGAGACCAAAAATCCCAGCGCCAGGAAGAGCAGATCGTCTAGCACGAACAGATGGTAGTTCTTGAGGAAGTCATACCCTGTTGCCGCAAACATTATCGGCACGGCCGCGATAAACGAATACTCGGCGGCTACGGTGCGCTTTACCCCCAGGAGCATTCCCCCCATAATGGTGGATGCGGAACGGGAGAACCCCGGCCAGAGGGCGAGGCATTGGAAGAACCCGACGCCAAGAGCCTGTTTTGGCGTTAGCTCATCCAGTGTTTGAGTCCTGTTGCTTTTGGGCAACCCTTCCACCACAAAGATCATGACCGCGCCGACCGCCAGTGCCCAGGCTACCGTGGTCGGGCTGAACAGGTATTCTTTGATATAGTGATGTGTTGCCAATCCAAGAAGAGAGGCGGGCAGGGAGGTGAGGAAAAGAAGCCACAGGCCACGGAATCCTGAGAAACGTTGTCCGGCTGCAGGGCGGATCAGTCCGATGAAACGTCGCCAGTACAATGCGACAACAGCAAGAATGGCACCGAGTTGGATGACGATTTCAAAAGTTTCGGCCTTGGGGCCGGTAAACCCCAATAAATGGCCTGTGATGATGAGGTGGCCAGTGCTCGACACGGGAAGAAATTCGGTCAGTCCCTCGACAATGCCGAGAATAATCGCCACATACCAGGATGCCATGCTTTCCTCACTGTTGATGTGAAAATCTAGATTTCCAAGGGCCTAGCCCAAGTAGACGTTCCTTGCAACCCCTCAGAAGGTGGTGTATTTCCGTACTGATCCGTAACTAGCATGGAGGGATGCATGGCAACCATATTGCCCCAGAGCGAGCTGACCCGAAAGGCCGTGGCCTGGGTTTGCGAGAAACGGGAAGAAGGGGACACACGTCCGCTGCCCGTGCTTCTTGAGGACGCTGGCGTCCGTTTCAACCTCAGCCCCAAGGATGTTGAGTTCTTAATGCGATTCTTTAAAGATAAACAGGATTAGTTCGCCTGTCGTGAAAATTCTCCATCGCCAGATATTCATGGAGCTGCTCAGGCTCTTCGGGCTTGTCGTAGCTTGCCTGCTTGGGCTTATACTCATTGGCCGGATGCTCCAGCTGCGTAGTCTGTTTTTGTCTCAGGACATAGGCTTCTTCAACATTCTTCAGTTGTTTTTCTTCCTGACGCCTTTTTTCCTTTTACTCATTACGCCAATAGCCACCATGCTCAGTGTTTTTCTGACGTTCCTGCGCATGAGTACTGATAATGAGCTGACAGCCTTGAAGGCAAACGGAGTCAGCCTTTATCGGATGCTACCGGCTCCAGCCGCGTTTTGTATCTTATGCATGTTGTTCACATTCTTTATTTCGTTCTGGGGACTGGCCTGGGGCATGAACATGTTCAAAACGAAAATTTATGAGTTTGCCCGGACCAACTCCAAGTTTGCCCTGCAACCAGGGGTATTCAACAAAGAATTCCCAGGTCTTACCTTCTACGCCCACCAAGTTGATAACGAAAAGGGGCTGCTCAAGTTTGCCTTTGTTCGAGATGAGTCAATGAAGGGAACATCGGTGATAGTCGTAGCGCCGGAGGCGCACATTGAATCGCGGCCGGATGTTTCCGAGGTTCGGATCCGATTCGACCATGGAAAGATTTTTCGGCAGAGCGGCGACGAATTGAATGTTCTTCGTTTCGGATCGTATACCGTGCGTCTTGATTTGGGGAAGCTGCTGGGGGGATTTACCTTTGAAGATAAAGCCAAGGATATGCCTTTCTCCCGTTTGAGCGCTATTCGTAAGGACCCTACTCTTGCTCCGGATCAGAGCCCTCGTTTCCTGCGCAAGGTGGAGACCGAGTACTTCAAGCGGCTGACGCTACCGCTCGGTTGTGTTATTCTAGGTCTCTTTGCAATTCCAATCGCCCATGCCTTCCGCGGGTTGAAGCAACAGTATGGCCTGCTTCTGTCCATGGGGCTTTTTCTCGTTTATTACAGCATGTTTTCAATCGGTGTCAGCATGGGGGAAAGCGGGGCCATCCCGCCAATTTATGGGCTATGGGCCCCCAATATGCTGTACGTGTTGATTGCGGCGATCGGGATCAAGTTTGCCAATGAAGAGCGCACGTTGCCGATCGTTGACTGGATACAGCATCTCAAGAGCAGACTGGAGGCCGATGCATGATTCGCATCCCTGGACTCGGTGTGCTCAGCCGGTATCTCATACGGCAGAATCTCTTTCTCATGGCCATTTGCCTGCTTGCGGGAACCTCTCTGTACCTGCTTTCGGATGTTTTTGACCGACTGGACGACTTCATCCGGGCTGGTCTTGGCGTGCAGACGATCCTATTCTATTTCTTCGTCAAGATTCCCTTGATCGTCTCACAGCTATTGCCTGCAATTTTTCTGCTGGCCATGGTAGTTCAGCTTGGCGTGCTGACCAGAAGCAAGGAGATGCTGGCGCTTCGAGCAGGGGGTGTCTCCTTTGGCTGGTTTATCCGTTTCTTCCTCATATATGCTCTGGTGTGGAGCTGTGGGCAGCTGGTTTTCTCCCAGTTTCTCGGAGTCTTTGGAGAGCATGAGGCCAATCGGATCTGGAAAGAGGACGTTCGAAAAAAACAGTTGGATGAGTTGTCCATAGACAACCTGTGGTTTCGTGACGGACCGTTTATCGTTCGGGCGGAGAAGGCCTATCCGGCGCAAAGCCGTGCAATCGGGATTACCGTCTATGAATTTGCGATGGACAATCAGGAACTTATCCGTATTTTGACAGCTAAAAAGGCCCTTATTGACGACAACGGATGGGGATTGCTTGAAGTGCATGAACTGGACACGCGAAGTTTTATTTCGGTGGACAGAACCTCACAGTTCCTTTCGGTGCGGCAAAACCTTCAGGCGTATGCTGCGGTGGAGTTGCAGGGGGATAAAGCAGATTTGCCGCTGAACGAGTTGTCGAAGGTCATAGACAAATTGGAGGAGTCCGGCTCCAATGTGGAGATTTTGCGTACAGCATGGCATGGTAAACTTTCCTATGCCTTCTCCATTGCGGTGATGGCCATGCTGGCCTTGTGCCTGATCTCGTGGTCGGAGAACGTTTACGCCAATATAGGGTTTTCCCTGGTGCTGATCTTCGTCCAATATGGCATGCACGCCGTAGGCGCCACTGCCGGAGAAAAGGGGGTATTGCCCCCCATTCTGGCAGCTTGGTTGGGTAATCTCGTTATGGGCAGTGTCGCGTTGCTGCGGCTGGCCTGGATTGCCTTGCCGGGGTTTCAGAGTACTATCAGGGGGTGGCTCGGCGGACTCAGGATCGTTCGTTCCTAGTCTCTTGTCGCATACTCGGTCAGTATATCCCACAGTTTGGCTTGGCCCATTCCCGTTTTGCTTGAGAAGAAGAGTGGGGCGCGGTCGATTTGCAGAATGTCTTTCCACTGTTGCTGTACCTTGGCTCGTTCCCGCTGTTTGGGTTTGTCGGCTTTGGTCAGTACCGGAATGATCGGAATGGAGAGGCGGCGGAGGTACGACGTCAGTTCCAGGTCGAGCTTTTGGGGGGCAAGCCGGGAATCGAGCAGCACGGCAACGCCACGGAGCATGGTGTTGTCGGCAATGTATGCTTCGATGAGCTTGGCCCATTTCTCCCGTTCGGCTTTGGAGCATTTTGCGTAGCCGTAGCCGGGCAGGTCAACCAGATAGTAATCGTCCGGGGTTACGTGGTAATAATTGAGGCTGCGCGTCTTTCCGGGCTTGGAACTGATTTTTGCCAAGGCCTTGCGATCTGCCAGGCAGTTCACCAGGGAAGACTTGCCTACGTTGGAACGCCCGGCCAGGGCGATCTGCGGGGCTTCTATTGATTCAAGCTGCTTGATTTCGTATATTGTTTTGATTAACTCAATGGATCGGGTCATCGTGAACGTCCCTACGGGGTTTTACGTGATTGGGAATCGTTAATGTCTCCTGATTGAGCCGGTTCCGTCAAGAGCGGACCACAACGTTGGCAAAAACCGAGGGAATCACCATGGGTAAATGCAGAATCCTAGTTCTTAACGGTCCGAATCTGGGGCATATCGGCAAGCGCCAGCCTGAAATCTATGGCTCGTTGACCATGGATGACCTGCCGGAAATGCTCACCAGGATCATGGGTGAAAATGCTCAGGATATTGAGTTGGTGCATTTTCAGTCAAACTCCGAGGGTGGGTTGATCGATCGGCTGGAGCTGGCCCGGGAAGAGAAGATTGACGGCGTTGTTTTCAATGCCGGAGCGTATACCCATACCAGTCTGGCGCTGGCCGATTGTATTGCGTGGATTGGCATTCCCTGCGTCGAGGTTCACATCAGCAACATATGGGCGCGTACAGATCAGCCGTTGCGGCAGAAGTCCCTGATGGGCGAGCGATGCGTCGGTGTGATTGCCGGATTCGGCGTTATGAGCTATGCCCTTGCTGTTCAGGCGCTGCACGCGCATTTGCATAGATAAGTCACCTATAACATTTTTTTCGGAGAGAATATGATCTCGACCAAGGATTTCAGGACAGGCCTGAAGATCGAAATTGACGGGAAACCGTTTGAAATTGTTGAATTTCAGCATTTTAAGCCCGGTAAGGGTGGGGCCATGGTCCGCACCAAGCTGCGCCAGCTGAAGACCGGTCAGGTCCTGGACAAGACGTTCCGGTCCGGTGAAAAGGTCGACAAGCCGGATATGGCAGCTACCGAGATGCAGTATATTTATAAGGAAGGCCAGGATTTCGTTTTCATGGACCTGGAGACCTACGAGCAAATGCAGGTTCCCGCCGAGAATGTGGGCACTGCTGGCGGCTTCATTAAGGAAGGCGACACCGTCAAGGTTCTGCTCTATAATGGTGAGCTCATTGGAGTGGATCTGCCTGCCAACGTTACCCTGAAGGTAACGCAGACCGATCCAGGCATCCAGGGCGACCGCGTCAGCAACGCGACCAAGCCTGCCACGATGGAGACCGGACTGCAGGTCAACGTCCCCCTGTTTGTAAACGAAGGGGATGTAATCAAGGTCGACACCCGTAGCGGCGAGTATCTGGGACGCGAGTAGGCGACTTGCAACTTGCCAGCAAAATTGCGTAAAAAGGTCGTGGGCAGCGAACCGCCCACGACCTTTTTTTCTTGAGGATTGAACATGGCTCGACAGCAAGCAACGGTGAAGAAGCCCGTCAAGAAAGGACGTCGACGGGAAGTTCTTGGACTCTTTTATCTTTTTTTCGGGGTATTTCTTTTCCTGAGCCTTGTTTCGTTTAGTGCCAAAGACCCGAGCTTCAACCAATCCGTCAGCGGCTGGAAGGTGCACAATGTAGTTGGTGTGGCCGGGGCCTATTCCGCAGGCTTATTGGTGGAATGTTTTGGCCTGGGTGCCATGGTTTGGCCTTTTTATTTCTTTTATTTGGGGCTTTCCCGTTTTTTATCCCGAATCAATATTTCCAAGGTTCGCTGGGTCGGATTGATCGGCTTGTATGTGGCCTTTGAGGCCTGGAGCCAGCACCCGTGGTTTTTCGATGTCCCGCCTGACAGCTACGGCCTTATTGGCGGCGGCTATCTGGGAAGGGACATCATCTCCCATTATACCTTGCCGTATCTGCGCCCGGCCGGTTCTTTCCTCCTTTGGACCTTCGTGACTATCGTTTCTGTCCAGATGGTTGTCGGATTTACCTGGCGTTCCGTCTGGGAATTCTTGCTGGATAAGTTCACGGTGCTGCGAGAGGTAGCAGCCGAGAAGCAAGCCCACAACCTTCAACGTAGAGAGGAAAAACGGGCCAAACGCGTCGCGGAGCGAGGCGAGGATCCTGAAGAAGAGGAACCGTTCGATATCCAGTTTATCAATCTGGAAGAAGGGGACGAGCCGACCAAGTCCCAGCCAAAGCCTGTGGAAAAAACGGCCAAGGCCAAGTCGAAACCTGCCGTGGCCGCACCTTCTCCCGCAAAATCCATGGGCACAGGGGAGCTGCCGGGAACGGATCTGCTTACAGCCCCACCTGCGCAGCAGTCGTCACAGACGGATTCCATATTGCAGCCCATGGCAGACCGGCTTAAGGAATGCCTTAATGATTTCAACGTACAGGGCGAGATTCAGTGCGTGGTGCCAGGGCCTGTGGTTACCATGTTCGAGTTCAAGCCTGCTCCCGGCATCAAGGTCAGTCGTATCGAGAATTTGACGGATGACATAGCCTTGGCCCTGAGAGCCGAATCTGTCCGTATTGAGGCTCCCATTCCCGGCAAGGACAGTGTCGGCATTGAAATCCCCAACATCAAGCGGGAAACTGTTTATTTGCGTGAAGTCCTGGAATCCAAAGAATTTACCAGTAGCGAGTCGCCGCTGACATTGGCGCTTGGCAAAGACATTCAGGGTGCCACGCGTGTGGCCAATCTGGCAAAGATGCCGCACCTGCTTGTTGCCGGTGCTACAGGCGCAGGCAAATCCGTAGGAATTAACGGCTTTTTGCTCAGTCTGCTCTACAAGGCCGGACCGGACAAGGTAAAGTTGCTCCTGGTTGATCCGAAGCGGATTGAACTGGCACCGTATGCCTCCTTACCGCATCTGGTGCATCCTGTTGTTACTGAAATGAATCTGGCCAAGAACGCTTTGGACTGGGCCGTTTTCGAGATGGACTGCCGCTATCAGAAGATGGCCAAGCTCGGTGTACGCAATATTGAAGGGTACAACGAAAAGCTGAAAAAAATGGGCGACAATATTCCCGAGGAGTTCGAGAACATGAAGCCCATGCCGTATCTGGTTATCATCATCGATGAGTTGGCGGATTTGATGATGACGGCAGCCAAGGAAGTCGAACAGGGGATTGTTCGTCTTGCCCAGCTGGCCCGTGCGGCAGGAATCCATATGATTCTTGCCACCCAGCGGCCAAGCGTTGATGTTGTCACCGGGTTGATCAAGGCCAACTTTCCGACCCGTATTTCCTTCTTCGTAACCTCCAAGTTCGATTCTCGTACCATTCTTGATTCCGTAGGCGCTGAACGTCTGCTCGGTAAGGGCGACATGCTTTTCAAACCAAGCGGCGGCAAACTCAAGCGCATGCATGGCGCATTTGTCGATGAGGCGGAAATCGCCAGAGTGGTCGAGTTTTGGAAAGAGCACCAGCCGCAGGAGTTTGAACTGGACTTTACGGATTGGAAAAAGGATGTGGCTGGCTTGGATGATGGTTCCGGCATGGTGCCGGCCTCTGACGATCCTGTCTATGATGAGGCGGTACAGTTTGTGCTGAGCCAGGGCAAGGCTTCCATTTCTCTTTTGCAACGACGGTTCCGCATCGGTTTCAACAGGGCGGCCCGGTATATTGAACAGATGGAAATGGAAGGGATGCTGGGTCCGCAGGACGGCAGTAAGCCTAGACAAGTTATTAAGCCTGAATGATTGGAGAAAGTATGATTTTTCGTGTTAAGTTTGGGAGTTTGTTCTTGGCCCTTTGCCTTGTTGTCACCAATGCTTTTGCTGCGGAAGCTCCCAAGATCGCGCCGGAGGAACTGCCGGACCTCATTCAGAAAAGATACGAAACATTGCACACATTCCGCGCAGATTTTGTGCAAAGATTGACCAACGTGGCCAGTGGAGACGTGGAAACCCGCAAAGGCACTATCTGGTTCAAGCAACCGTCGCAGGTTCGATGGGAGACGACTCAGCCGGAAAAAGAGCTGCTGGTCGTTGGGCCGGAGCACGCCTGGGATTATATCGAAGACGAAAAGCTGGCCATCAAGTATAGTGTGGCAGGGCTGTTGGATTCCAAGACTATACTTCGTTTCATTTCCGGCCGGGCCAATCTCAAGGACGATTTTATCGTCAAGACGGAGTGGCAGGGGGCTGATCAGGTCCGGGCCAGATGGGGCAAGGAGTGTGAGGTCATCCAATTGGTGCCTAAGGAAGCGGAACCGGGCATGGTTCTCGCGTATATCGGCGTGGAACCACAAACCGGACTTTTGCGTCAGATAATGATCGTGGACTTTTACGGCAACGGGAATGAGGTTCAGCTTTCAAAGATTGAGTTGAATCCTGATCTCCCGCAATCCATGTTCGACTTTACGCCTCCGCAGGATGCCCATGTTGAAGACAACACTCAGGGCTTTTAACCCAGTCCGACCGCTTTATTGAGGGCTACGAGTTCTTCGTTTGTAAGTTCCCGCCATTGTCCTCGTTTCAGGTTGCCGAGCTTGATCGGGCCTTGGCGCACGCGGGCCAGTCGCAGAATGGTTAAATCAAACTTCTGACACATGCGGCGAATTTGCCTGTTGATCCCCTGAATAAGAGTAATCTCGAGAGTTTGAGTCCCGGCGACAGGCTTCTTGGCAATAACCTTTGCAGAGGCGAGTCTGGTGCCGTCCTCCAGGGTCATGCCCGTGCGTATGGTTTCGATGGCCTGGCGCGGGACGGAACCACGGATGGTGACTTCGTAAACTTTGGGCAGATGCCATTTGGGATGGGTGAGGCGATGGCACAAGTCTCCATCGGTAGTCAGCAACAGAAGGCCCTCTGAGTAGAAATCCAGCCTGCCGACGGGGAATGGCCGCAGTTTTAGTATTTCCTTCGGAAGTAAATCCAGGACTGTTTGTCGTCCCTGTGGATCCTTTGCGGTGGTAACCGTCTCTATGGGCTTGTGCAGCATGAGGGTCACGGCATCGGAACCCGTCGGAGCGGATACGGCCTTGCCGTTTACGAGAACGGTGTCGCGTGTCGGATCTACCTTCACGCCGGGGGACTCGGCTTTGACGCCATTGACCGTAACTCGTCCCGAAAAGACGAGGTCGTCCGCCCCCCGGCGGGAAGCAATACCGCTTTGGGCAAGGAATTTATTCAGTCTGATCAGTTCACTGTCGCTCAAGGAGAAACCTCTCAGGGAAGGAGTCCCTCCCGATGTTAAACACGTACGACCTTGCTCGCCAGCTGGAAGCTGGTAACGATATCAAGCATGTTGGTCACTTCACCAACGCCGTTTTGCCCTGAAAGACGGAAGAATTCAAGACAGGTCCCGCAAACCAGAATGGACACGCCTGCCTTTTCCAATTCCTTCAGTGGTTCCAGGCAAGGGTGTCCCTCAACGCTCAGTTTGACGCCGCCGTTCAGCATGACGATACGCCACAGATCTTCCCCCATCTCTTTCAGGGTGAGCAGAAAATTGAGCATGAGTTTGCTGCCCAATTCGTCATCGCCAGAGCCGACAACGTCGGTACCGAGGAAAACCAGGATTTTTTGGCCGTCTTGGGTCGCAACGGTTGTGGGGGCCGCGGTTACGCCAGCAGGTTTTGCGTCATTATTTTTTATGCCGGTGATTTTGTATATGGGACCATCGCCTTCGCTTGTGCAGCTATATCCCTGCAAGGTCATGAAGCGTGTGACGTTCTCTTTGGCCGCATCGTTGTCGACGGTGACAATAATGCGCTCGGGACCACCTTCTTCAATGGTTTTCTTGCATTGCAGAACGGGTTGGGGGCAGGGAAGTCCCTGACAATCGAGACTGACTTCTGACATGAGTTCTCTCCTTGTAGAATGCGCTTTGAGGCAAAATTCGAATCGGCTGGATCATACGGTATAGCGTGTGCCCCATGCAAGGCATAGCTTTTCTTGATCTCAGCCTGTGCAAGGGGCTTGCCCTGGATTTGATGTGCCGTTATGAAGATGAAAACCTATGAAAATACCTTTTGATCCCATAAAATTGACGCCGTTTGTCGCCGTACTGCTCAAGAGCTGGTCGCGTTCCATTCGTTTTCAATTACATGAAGAGGGGAATCCACTGGAAGCTCTTAGCTCAGGGGATGAACCAATGATAATGGCATTATGGCACGGGGAATTATTTCCAGCCATCGCTTTTGGTCATACCATTAATGTCAGGCCTGTGACCTTCGTCAGTCAGAGTAAGGATGGTGAGTTCATCGCCAGAGTTCTTGAAAAAATGGGACATGTGACGGTGCGGGGCTCAAGCACGCGCGGTGGAGTCAAGGCCCTGTTGCAGGCGAAACGGATCATGGAACGGGACCATCGCAGAGCCGTGTTTACCATAGACGGTCCCAAGGGGCCCCGTCATAAATCCAAGGATGGAGTGATCTTTTTGGCACAACGGGCAAGAGCCAAAATTGTTCCGCTTAGGGTTTTTCCAAAGTGGCGCAAAATCTTTGAAAAGTCTTGGGACCGTTTCATACTGCCTTCCCCCTTTACTCCATGTCCGGTTTATCTCGGCGAACCTATGCAGGTGACCGAGGAGAAGCTTACACCGGATGTTATAGCCAGGGAACGTAAACGGCTGGAAGAGCGGATGCTTGCACTCGGGAAGGAAAATTCTAGAGAATTTTAGTTTTAAAATCAGTTTGCTAGAAAAAAAAGCGAGGGGCACGATCTGGCCCCTCGCTTTTCTTTCTTGATCTTTCTGTTAGTCTAACTTCTTTCTGGCGGTTCCTTCCTTGTAGAAGGGCAGAGATACCTTCTGCGCTTCCACATCGGCACGTGCCGTGCGGATGAGGAATGTTTCGGTATCGGCATCGGCCGCATCCACGTAAGCCAAAGCTATGCAGTGGCCCAGACTGGGAGCAAACGAACCGCTGGTGATCATGCCGGTTTCCTTGCCGGAGGGCAGCAGTACCTTGTCATTGTGGCGCGCCGTGCGGCGGCCCTCAATGGTCAGCGGGATCAAGGTCTGCTCCACCTTGCCCAGCCCGGATTTGCCGATGTAGTCGGTTTCCTTTTTCAGGAAGAATCCGGCACCCGCTTCGACAGGGGTGTGATCGGTGTCGAGATCCTGACCATAGAGCGGGTATCCGATCTCAAGGCGCAATGTATCTCGAGCGCCCAGTCCTACAGGTACGACGCGTTCGTCCGCAGCTAGTTTTTCCCAAACCTCCAAGGCTTTGTCCGCCGGGAGGTAGAGTTCATATCCCAATTCGCCGGTGTAGCCCGTCCGACTGACTATCATGGAATAACCAAGAGCATCGGTAGAGGTGAAATTGAAGTATTTCAGATGATTCCAGTTATCTCCCAGCAAAGCCTCGATCACGGCCAGACTTTCGGGTCCCTGTACGTCGATTTTGCCTGTTTCGTCGCTGATGTCGGTAAAGGTAAGTGAATCCGGGATATTGGATTTGATATGGGCAAAGTCGCCATCGCGGCAGGCCCCGTTGACCACGAGCATATATTCATCTTCGGCAAGGCAGTAGACAATGAGATCGTCGTTGATGCCGCCTTGTTCATTGAGCAGGAAGCCATAGCGGCATTTCCCCTCCCCAAGGGTGTTCAGATCATGGCTGACCACTTTGTTCAGGGCATCCTTTGCCCCCGGGCCGGAAAGGCTGAATTCTCCCATGTGGCAGATATCGAAGATTCCGCATTTGGTGCGTGTGTGTTTGTGCTCAGCTATTATGCCCTGATACTGCACAGGCATGTCGAATCCGGCGAACGGAGCCATTTTGGCCCCGTTTTCGCGGTGCCAGCCGGTGAGAGGGGTTGTGGCGAGAGTGTCCAAAGTATCCTCCTTGTGAATTGTTGTCAGTTTGAACCCAGCGTAGTGGTGCCGGAAAGGCGGGACTTCCGGATGGAGCGGAATTCCTCAAGCAGTGTGACGAGCCGGTGGTAGAGCTTGCGAATTTCCTGTCCGTATGGAGACAGGGTGTCTTTGTTCACGTCCACGTACTTGCGCCGCAGGTACGAGTCCGAGGTGACGTCGTTTCCAATGATCAGAACTTTTGCCACCAGCTTATCGAAATAGTTTACGATCTCAAATTTTAGTTCACTGAGAATGTCGGTCATGAGCTCAAGCATGCGCAGGTAGGAAATCGGTTCTCCCTTATATTTACGGTAACGCAGGTCTTCCAGAATACGGACTTTGCGTGCCTGTTGAATCTGGCCATAGCGGGACCAGACCTCCTGGTGCAGCTCGTAGTGCTCATTGAATACGTCGTAGTTATCGGGAGAGAGCAGGTATCCATCCAGCACGCGAACGATTTGTGAATAGTACTCATCCGAGTAGTCGACGATGCGGTGCATGTGTTTGGAAAGCCACATGTAGAGCGCCTTGAGTCGCTTCTCGTGGGTGGTCGTGTCCGTGATGATTTCCGTGCGTTTGTAATTCACGGGAATGCGATACTCACCCCGCACGATGTCATTGAGGCGCAGGATCATGTTATGAATGTTCTGGATGATATTCAGATTGTCCAGGATGCGGCCGGTGAGAGGGTGGATGACTTCTTGCCTAAGAACCGAGAGCGCACGATCTTCCCGAACGTTTTTGGGGCTATACTCATGCTGCTGATAGATGACCCGCAGGATGACGACGCGCTTGTTTACGTCAACAAAAAATCCGTGATCCTTAAGAAAATCGATAGTATCGGTCTGGTTCTCATTGACCTGGACCAGTGCGATCTTTTCCACGCGCGGATATTTCTTGAGCCTTCTTGGAGCATTTTCCGGCGGAGACATCAGCGTGGTGATTGTTCTGTCGCTTTGCCCCAGCACTCGGACTATAAACCGTTCTCCGCGCCGCAACAGTCGAATGGCGAACATCGCTGAGGAGGTCCTGCGTTCTGAAACGATCGGAAAACCGTACAGTTCCATCATGAATTGATAGACGAACAGGCGGTTGCATTCGTAGAGCAAGTTGTTGCCTGGCCGGAATTTACCGATCTTGAGGCCGAACTGTTTGAGTTCACTGTCCAGGTTGGAAGGCAGGGAGGCGTAAATGCCCTGCAGGGCAAAATGGCCGGTACCGTCATGTGCCAGAATATGCGCTCGTTCCAACTCCAGCAGGTAAGGGAGAAGGTCGGCATAGTATTCCATGGAGGAAAGGTTCTTTGCTTCAAAGGCCTTGAGGAAGTCGGCATGGTGCCGTTTGGGCAAACGGCTTTGAAATGTGCGAACGTTGGCTGTGGCCGCGTTTTCCTCAAGAGCGTTGCACATATCCTCGCTCATGGGGTCCCAGTCACCAGGGGAATTCAGCGCATCGTATTGAAAAACTTCCTGGAATGAATTGAGCGGTCTTTCGAAGGCGACCATACTGAAGCCCGGCAGGCTTTTATACTCATACAGATCGACTTCGAAGGAGGGGAGAAGTTCACGCGCACCTACCAAGGGGTAGTCTTCCACCTCGAAATAGGGTTTGAGCAGGCAGTATTTGATATGGACGAGGTCAAGGAAACGCTTGAGATTTTCAAGATTTCCCATTTCAGTATTCTGAAATGTTTCACTTGATATCTCAGCCTGTTCAGGTAGTTGACTAAAGGCTTTCTCCCACATCGTCTGTGTCCATGATCACGTGATGATTGCGCTCTTGTGCGCTTGATTTCCTATCAGACTATACTATCCACATCTTGGCAGGATTTCAACGAAATTACCATGATATTTGTCTATATCATTTGAGAGTTTCCGCTGCGGGACAGTATGATGGAGAAAAGGGCTTTCCTCATGAAATAATGGGTTCGAATAATTGACATAATGGTAAAGTTTATTTACGGTAATTCCGGATTTTCTTCCAATTTAACGATTTTTATATTCGGTAGAGAGGTGGATCGTCATGAAAAAGAAGGACCAATGCCCAAGGGCCAAAATCAATGAGCAGTACTGTACTTGTACGTCCAATTGCGACAAGCATGGTATCTGTTGTGAATGCCTTCATTATCATCGCCAACGAGGCGAATTGCCCGCCTGTTTTTTCACTGCCGAGGAAGAAAAGACCTACAATCGGTCGATCGAATTTTTCATCCAGCGGCGTTCATAACTTGTTGATTAAGAACGATATCGTGTCGGGGCGGGATTAATCCGCCCTTTTTTTTGGAGTCGATGATGCATGAAAAAAATGCGTTACATAAAATTTTGCCGGGGCTTGAGTCCGCAGTACGCAAGGCTGGCGATCTCGTTGTTGAACATTCCGTACGTCCACGAAACATAACCCATAAAGGACGTATTGATCTTGTCACGGAAACCGACGTGGCTGTAGAGGAGTTGCTCAAGGAGGAACTGCACCGACTATTGCCTGATGCGGATTTCCTTGCCGAAGAGTCAGCCAACAAAACAGAGCCCGGTGAACTCACCTGGGTTGTCGACCCTCTGGACGGCACCACAAACTTTGCTCACGGACTGCCTTTTGTAGCCAATTCCGTTGGGTTATGGTGTCGGGACCGGATTATTCTTGGTGTCGTGAATCTGCCTCTGCTTGGGGAGTTGTTCAGTGCTGCGGAAGGGCATGGAACGAGATTGAATGACAAACGGGTGTCCGTTTCATCCGCAGATGCCATAGAGGACGCGTTGCTGGCTACGGGCTTCCCTTATGATATTGAGAAGTATCTGGAAACAGTCCTTCGTCATTTCAGAACCCTGTTGCCATTGGCTCAGGGGATTCGTCGCCCTGGAGCTGCTGCCCTTGATTTGGCCTATGTGGCTTGTGGGCGATATGATGGGTTTTATGAAAGCGCGCTTCACCCCTGGGACACTGCCGCGGGCATCCTTTTGGTCAAGGAGGCGGGGGGAAGGGTGAGCCAGTTCGATGCGGAGAGCCCGTATCATTTGGGGGCGGAGTCGATTCTGGCAACCAATGGCCGGTTGCATGGTAAACTGAGCCAGCTTCTCTGTTCTGCCTAACTATCCATCAGCAAGCCTGTTTCCCAGAGGGTAACTAGGTTAGGTGTCAGCAGCTCTTTGAATTCCTTGATGAGACAGGTCAGTTCTTCGCGAGAAAAGTAATAGCCTTCCGAAACCTCTTCCGGATTGGGAATTATGGGTTGCGTGTTTCGGTTGACGATAAATATGGAGATTCGTTCGAATCCGGTCTCAGGACAAGCTGGGAGTGTTTTTTTGACTTGCAGGGTATCGACCTCAAGTCGCAGCTCGTCCTGCAGAGTGCGGAGGGCTGCATCGTATGCAGCTTCACCAACGCGAAGATGGGTACGGGCAGATACATCCCAACGTCCTGGAAAGAATTGTTTAAGAGGCGGTCTCCGCTGCAGATATATTTTCTTTTGAGGGTTGAAGATAAGAACCTGCGCAGACTTGTGGTGAAGCATCTGGCGATGGACCAGATCCTTTGGCAGTACGGCAAGAGGGCGATTGTCGGTATCCACCACTTCGACTAATTGGTTGTCAGTTGGCGGGAGTTGGTTCTTTGGATTAAAAATCATATGGGTTTGTTCAAGTTCTTTGGTAAGAATCGGTTTTACTTATATACGCAAATAATGTGTTTTGCCAGTATAAGAGATAGGTTCTGGGGGGGCGAGAAATGAGTTTCGAGGTAGTCCTGCTGGACGAATCTAGTCTTGAAGATGTTGTTGAGTTGGAAAAAGCGTGTTTTGCCTACCATTGGACCCGTGAGCAATTCTTGATGGGACTCAAAGATGGCATTTATGTTGTCCTTGGAGCCAAAGAGGCTGATTTTTTAACAGGTTACATCGCATTTTCAGTGATTGAAGATGAAATGGAAATCCTGAACCTTGCCGTCAGCCCTGATCGAAGACGGTTGGGAGTGGGCACCGCCTTGTTGAGATGTGCAATGGAGCTATGCAAACTGAAGGGAGTGGCCAAAAGCTTTCTTGATGTCAAGGAATCAAATGTTTCGGCGCAAAATTTATATAATAAATTCGGCTATGTTCAAATAGGAATCAGAAAACGGTATTATCCGGATACCAAAGAGGACGCGCTGCTTTTCAGGTATGATTTTATCTGAGGCGGGGTGTGAGGATGGCGAGACTGTTATGAAGTGTATTGATGAGATCGAAATTAAGGGGAAGAAGCTGCTCCTTCGGGTGGACTTCAATGTGCCACAGGAAGAAGGCGTTATTACGGATGACAACAGAATCAAGGCGGCGTTGCCTACCATCCGTTATGCGTTGGAGCATGGTGCTGCGGTAATTTTGTGTGCCCATCTGGGCAAGCCCAAAGGCAAGATTGTTCCGGAATTGTCCCTCTCCTCTGTTGCCAAGCGTACAGGTGAGTTGCTTGGAATTGAGGTGCCGCTGGCGCCGGATTGCATTGGTCAGAAAACCATGCAGATGGCGGCGAACTTGCAGCCAGGCCAGGTCCTTATGCTGGAAAACCTTCGTTTCTATCCCGAAGAGATTGCTAAAACCGCAGAGGGTAGGGGCGATTTCGGCAAAAAATTGGCCGCACTGGCAGATGTGTACGTTAACGATGCTTTCGGTGTGGCCCATCGTGAGAACGCCTCTGTCGTCGATGTGCCGCTTTGTTCGAAGGTGTGTTGCGGCGGATTTTTGTTGAAACGCGAGTTGGAGTTCTTGGGAGACGCACTTCAGGAACCCGCTCGCCCTTATGTCTGTGTTTCCGGTGGTGCGAAGATATCCACCAAACTCGGTATCCTGAATAATTTGCTTGGCAAAGTGGACGACATCATCATCGGCGGCGCCATGGCGAATACGTTCTTTTTGGCTCAGGGGCATAATATGGGGAACTCTTTGGTCGAGAAGGACCTTGTTGCCGACGCCCTGGACATTTTGGCCCGGGCGGAAAAACTGGGCTCCAAGCTGCATCTGCCGGTAGATTTTCAATACGCGTTTTCTCCCAAAGCAACCAAGTCGGAGGGTGTCTGTGCGTTTGACGCTGTTCCGGAAAACGCTTTGGTTCTCGACATTGGTCCTGCAACCATCAAGTTGTTTCAGGACGTACTGGATAAGGCGAAGACTGTTGTCTGGAATGGCCCTATGGGACTTTTTGAAACTCAGGCCTTCTCAGAAGGATCCAAGGCTGTATGTCGGTCCATAGCGGAGCTGAAAGATGGGCTGAGCATTGTGGGAGGAGGGGACACCGACGCCGTAGTCCATTCCCTTGACCTCGCGGATAAGTTCAGCTTTATTTCTACAGGTGGCGGATCGTTTCTCCAATTCCTGGAAGGCAAGGATCTTCCCGCCTTCAAGACGTTAAAGGAGTGCATGAATCGATGAAAAAATTGATGGCAGCCAACTGGAAAATGTACAAGACATGGGATGATGCCTGCTCAACAGCTCGTGAGCTTGCGGATTTGGCGGCTTCCAAGTTGCCTGATGACCGTGAGGTTTTGATCTTTCCTCCTTTTACAGCCTTGAAGGGAGTGTCTGACGTCTTTACCGATGTCGAAGGATTCTCCTCGGGAGGACAGGATTTTTATATTGAGCCGGAAGGAGCCTTTACCGGAGAAATTTCCCCGGCTATGCTACTTGATGCAGGGGCTGCCTATGGTCTTACTGGACATTCCGAAAGGCGCCATGTGCTGGGTGAAAATGATGAACTCGTAGGCAAGAAAACCGCATACGGACTTGCTTCCGGCCTCAAGATAATTCTTTGTGTCGGAGAGAAGATAGAAGAGCGCCGGGGTGGCATGGTTGAAGATGTCCTCCAGCGTCAACTCGAAGCAGGGTTGAAAGATGTCTCAAGGGAAGTTCACCCTGAAGATTTGAGTATTGCTTATGAACCTGTCTGGGCGATCGGAACAGGTGAGGTCGCCGGAACGAGCGAAATCGTGGAAGCTCACGGATTTATCAGAAAAATATTGCAGAATGTTTTTGGGGAAAAAGGTAATAAAATTAGAGTGTTGTACGGAGGCAGCGTCAAACCGGCCAATTGCGCTGAGATTATTGCGCTTGACAATGTCGACGGAGTATTGGTAGGAGGCGCGAGCTTGCTGAGTGAAAGCCTTTCACAGATCGTACTGGCCTGATATTGCAAGCCTTCGAATAAAGCCAGAGTAAGGAATTGATTTTGGAAACGCTAGTTATTGTCATACACGTTCTCGCTTGTGTCTTTTTGATTGTTGCGGTAATGCTGCAGTCCGGTCACGAAGGCATGGGAGTCATCTTCGGCGGCGGCAGCAGCACCATGTTCGGTAGCTCTGGCGCAGGTGGCCTTCTGGTCAAGGTGACTGCGGGATTGGCGACGGTCTTTCTCGTGACCTCGCTGGCCTACAATGTCCTTACAGGAAATAAGGTCTCCGATCAGGATTCCATTATGCTGCAGGGCAAAGGGACTGTTCAGACTGTCCCGGCTCCTGAGCAGAAGAAACCGGCAGTCAATTTTAATGACACCGGTTCGGAGACCAAGAAAAGCGAGTAATCCCTCATTATTGAATTGTGCCGAGGTGGTGGAATTGGTAGACACGCTGTCTTGAGGGGGCAGTGGAAGAAATTCCGTGGGGGTTCGAATCCCCCCCCCGGCACCATGAAATCAAAGGGTTGCAGCCAAAAGCTGCAACCCTTTTTCATTTTGTCTCACAAGATACGGAAACCCTTCGCTGAGATGCTTGCCATGATATAACGTGTACTGTCCCTTTGTTCTGCCTTAAAGTTTGAGGGACAGACGAACCGGATTTGTCTATGTCATCTGGCCCAAGAAGTACGATTGCTACTGTCTGATAAGAACTTCTACGTTGTTCCCACTTCGTTCAGCCCAATGAGATCCCCCTCAGCTTTGCTGGGGGACCAATAAAGTTTGACTTATGCTGGAATAGTTAAAAGCCTCACCCCTAGTGAGCTGCTCAGAGTGAGCACCGGAGAGGCTTTAAATGAAGTGCAATTCAAGCCTATGTCACCCGCAGTGGGACTGTAAGTATCACATCGTTTGGATACCGAAATGTCGCCGTAAGATTTTGTTTGGTAAAATTCGGACGTATTTTGGGTGAAGTCTTTCATATCCCGTTTAAATATTCGGTGGTGCAAGTCGTTGGCTTTATGAAAGGCAAGAGCGCTATCCACATAGCTCGGGAAGTCGAAGGTCGGGCAAGAGGCTCTGCTGACCAGAGCTTTGGGCACGAGGGTATTTTGTTTTGACCGTAGGCAGAGACGAAAAAGTGATTCGCGAGTACATCCGTAAATAAGAGCAGGAAGACAAGCGAATCGAGCAATTGAAGTTCCGCCTTTAGGCGGTGCTTAGTTTGTCCCGTTCTAGTGGTCCTTTCGGCAAGATCGCTATCCGATGAAGTGCTGGATTTTGGTCGGTATTGAAGAAAATGGAGAAGCCTTGTTTCTCTCTGAGAGGCCGTGGTGAAAAGCGGCCTGAGATTAATTTAGAGAGGGGGAAGTCGGCAGTTGGAAATGTTATTATTACCTTGAATACAAAAGACCTCCATGCCTGGAATTGGCATGGAGGTCTTTTGGTGTCTTACTTGATTTAGTTTTGATCAGAATGGGAATACAAGCGTGCTTTCCTTGTCTGTATTCTTGCCCATTTTGCGGTCGATTGCGTCAATCCGGGCTTTGGCTGCTTCTCGCTGTTCCTTGGTGTCAGCCCGTTTTACGACGGTTGTGAGTAATCGTTTAGCCGTTTCGTATTTGCCACGCTTTTCATAGATCAGCGAGGCTCTATACATGGCAGTGAGGGCCCAGATGTTTTCCTGAGGATATTGCCAGGCAAGGCGGAGATAGTATTGCAGCGCCTTTTCCGTGTGTCGGGTTGCATGTTCTCCTTCTCCAAGCCAAAAGAGGGTTTCCGCTTGCAGTGCCGTTGTCATCGAGGCCCGGTTGTCCCACATGGCGAGCAGTTGGGTTTGTGCGGCGTCGAAGTCACGATTTTGTTGGTAGAGCAGTGCCATGCGAAGCCGAGTCATTGTCGGGATAGGGAGGCCGAGGGCATTCATTTGTTTAAATGTTTCCAAGGCCGCAGGTTGACGCGCCGCGTCGAGCTCCAGACGAATCTTTGTATCCAGCCATGACATTTTTTCTATAGCAGGGAGCGAATCAGCTTCAATCTTATTAAGGTAGTAGGCGCCGAGTTGTAATTTTTTTGCGTGGACCGCCTGGTCAGCCAAATAGAGGAGGCATCTGGTCCCAAACGAGGTGTCGTCAAAAAGAAAGGCTCCACGTTTGGCCAAGTTCTCGGTCGGTTTATCTTTGAACTGCTGTTGCCAGTATGCAAGAAGCAGCAATTTATCCAGCGGCCAGTCGCGTTGAGAGAGGCGTTGAAGGTTGTCACTGGTGATCTGGGTCCAGAAGGGGGCCTCATTGGTCAGATTCAGTTCCTGACCTGCAGCGGCGGACAGGGCACACAGTATGGGGTAGACCTTGAAGGACTCAGCGGGGTTGGTCGGGAGAATATCCTCCAAACTGCCCTTGAACTCCAGCAAGGCGGCAACCTGAAGCGCGAGCGGAAGCTGGCGCTTGTCCAACTTATTCCATGTTGTCGCAGAGTTAATGAAATCGCCATCGGACAAGGAAAGAGCAAGTTTAAAGCTTTGAAGCAATGCGGCTGTCTGTTGCGAGATCAGCATCGACCCGAGTTCATTGTCGATTGCTTTTTGAGCCTCTTCAAGCGGCATTGAGAGGAGGTTGTTGCGGAATTTTTTCCAGGGGGCAGATTCCGGATTACCGAGGACCCATTGGGCACGCGAAGCAGAGTAGGGGGCCAGCACATTCCCTGACCAAAACGCGTGGGCTTTCATGAAGTTGCCCGTCGCAAATGTGGTTAAGTCCTGGGGTTGGTCTCCGGTTTCCAGAAAGCTGACGACCATGGACCAAAATGTTCTTACAGCTTCGTTGGAGATGGAATCGACTTCGGCTTTGGCTTCCGAGAATTTTTCCAAGGAGACGAGCGCCATTGCTTTTACAATGATTTGGGTGTCAGCGGTGGAGACGATAGGCGCTATAGCTCCATTGCCCTGGGATTGCGGACCTTGGGGAGCAGAGGGCGACATCTCGGTCGCGTTCTCAGACGCCAGGATAGCACCTGCATTCTCCCAAAAATCATCGTTCCAAACCGTTCGGCCAATGGTTAGGATTTTCTCCAGAGCTTCACGTTGTGGTTGCTTGGAAAGAGTGAAGTTTGAACGGTATGTCCAGTAGCTTCTCGTCCAGACATCAGCCCAGATTGTTCCCAATCTGGGCTCTGCTCTGAATTTTGCCCGCATCTTTCCCGTATCTTGATTGAATTGAGCTGATTGGGTGAACCAGAGAACAGCTTTAGGTAGGTCTCCAAGGGCTCGATGGGCTTGGCCGCCAAGGAAGAGCCTCTCTGATTCCGTCGCATTGTCATCAAAGGCGGTTGTCATTTCGATGAGTTCCAACGCCTTTTGCGGAGAATTCAGATTGAGATAGACCTGGGCGCGTTTGAGGACGGATGCGGGAGTATCGGCAGAATCGGCGGCGACTTCTTTTTCCAACATGTCCCAGGCGCCGTATCTTTCAAGCCAGGCATCAAAGGACAAGTCGTTGGGTTGAGAGTGTGCCGACATTGGAGCCATTAATAGGAATATGGCCGTGAGTATGATCGAGGGAATGTTTCTCATAGGTTTGTTTTGTGATTTGGGGTTGAGGTCGATTGATAATTACCACTTCATATCAGCCCCTATGAAAACTCTCAATGTTTCCACAGGGCGGTAGATCTGGCTTACCGAATAGAGGAATTTCACCATCGGTAAGTCTTGTTCAATGATTTACCTTTTAAAGTTTACATAATTTACATTATGAGACAAATGCGCAAGTAGTTAAAATCATGAGATTAAAAAGTTAAAGTTGTCGACATTTTCAATTTATCCCGTACTAGCTCTCAGACTACTTTTGCCTCAGAAGGCTTTTCGGTAAATTGACGAATGGATGGGCTAAGGCCGTTCATCAAAAGTGCCTCAGGAGGCAAATTGAGAAGAATTCTGCGTTTGTTGCTTTTATGGTCGGCCCCAGAAGGTGAAGATTTTTGGTGGGCTGCCCTTTATCCCATACGCAGGCGCAGGTCATGGCTTGAGGGGGCTGGCTTGGAAAAATGGATAAAAAAAAGGCCCGTTCAGGGCCTTTTTTAATCAGAATATGGTCAGAGTCAGGCTTACTACTTGTCGCCCTCTTCCTTCTCGACGTTTACTGTCGTTGCCTCAAGCTGCTTGAGGTACTTGTCGCGGCATTCATAGGAGCAGAATACGTGAACTTCTTCGCCATTGCGGACACGAATAATTCCGTCTCTGTCCACATAGGTCCCACAGATCGGGTCTTTTACCATCTCACCGGATGCCACCTTGGCTTTGATGACTTTTTCACTGTTCATCTCCTTTTTCTTCTTGTCTCCAGTAAAGAGCTTGTAAAGAAGAAAGATGGCAGCACCTATGACGATAAATTTCAGCATATTCGACTCCTGCCGTTAACCGTTTTGCCAGATTTTGTTGCCTTCCATACGGTATTGGATGGCCGAAAGCGCCTCATCAACGGTTGTTCCGTCCGGAAATATGAAGCTCGGCTCTATTTCCTTGAGGGGGACAAGGACAAAAGCTCTTTCCTTGGCCCTTGGGTGCGGCAATGTGAGAAAACCGTCATCCTGTACGGTATCCCCCCAGGCTATAATATCCATATCCAATGGACGTGGACCGCCTGGGATTTGCCGTTTTCTTCCCATCTGAGCCTCAATGGCTGTACAGGTGGAAAGGAATCCGGCTGGTGCCCATATCTCCGCATCAATTTCCAGCTTGACCACCTGGTTTGTAAACCATGGCTGATCCTTAACTTCTCCTTGCGGTTCAGTCAGGTAATAGCTGGAAAAAGCCTTAAGAGAAATCTCATCACCGTATTCTTCCAGCAACGTGAGCGCATAGTTGAGGTTGTCTTCAGGATCTCCCTGATTTGACCCCAGGCTGACGTAACAGCTTACAGTTTCGAAATTTTGGATACGGCCTCCTCGAGCAGATTATTGCTCACGGTCAGGGAAATTCGGAAATACCCCTCACCCGGCGTTCCAAATCCTTGTCCAGGTGTCAGTACTACGCCTGTTTCCTTGAGTACTTTGGTAACGAATTCGGAGGAGGTAAAACCTTTCGGAGTATTGCACCAAAGGTAGAAGGAAGCGTCCGGCAACCGGTGTTTGATACCAGCCTTGTTGAGAGCGGCGCTCATGATATCACGCCTTTCCTTGTAGACCGCACGGAATTTTTCCGCGTAAGGCTCCCCTTTTGTCAGCGCGGCAATGCCTGCCTCCTGGACAGCCTGGAAGATACCGGAATCACAATTTTCCTTGATTTTCCCAAGGCCGGCGATGAGGCTCGCATTACCTACGGCCATGCCTATGCGCCACCCTGTCATGTTATAGGTCTTGGACAGGGAGTGGAATTCGATGCAGACGTCCTTTGCACCCTCGCATTCCAGTATGGAAAGCGGTTTTTTGGCGGGATCATAGTAAATCTCGCTGTAAGCGAGGTCGGAAACTACGATTACATTGAACTGCTTAGCTTTTTTGATCAAGCGTTCATAAAAATCTTTGGGCGCCGTGGCTGAGGTCGGGTTATTGGGATAGCAGACAAAAATCATCTTGGCTTTGGTCCAAGTGGCGTCATCGACGCTATCCAGGTCGGGCAGGAAGTCGTTTTCTTCAAGAAGCGGCATGTAAACCACTTCTCCACCCGCGAAATTCGTTGCTACCGGGTAAACGGGATAATTCGGAGTGGGGACCAGAACAACATCACCAGGGTTGACGTATGCCAATGGAAAGTGCGCAATGCCCTCTTTAGAGCCGATGAGGCTTACGACTTCGGTTTCGGGGTTCAGGTCAACGTTGAAACGTTGTTTGTACCAGTCGGCGACAGCTTTGCGAAAAGCAAGCATGCCGACGTATGAAGGGTACTGATGGTTGACCGGATTTTTAGCTCCCTCGTGCAGAGCTTCAATAATGAAATCAGGCGTGGGTAGATCCGGATCTCCGATTCCCAGGCTGATGATATCCATGCCCGTTGCCGCGACTTCGGCCTTGGCCTTGTCGATTGCGGCGAAAAGATACGGGGGAAGAGCTGAAAGACGGTCTGCCAACTTGAAATCTGCCATGAATGGTAACTCCTTCGATAAGCTTGGAGCAATCTTCATAATTGGGTGCGCAACGCCTGTCAATGCGAAGGATTATTGCTCTTTGAGGCTTGCCTTGGTAGCTAAGGGAGGAAGTGATTTATTTTTCATTTTTTCTGTGTGGTCAGTCCTTGATTCTTTTAAGTATTCCTTTAAAAAAATGACATATTACCCTATTATTATGTGTGATCATGAGACGAACACAAAAAATGGATGAAAGCGTAATCCCTACCCATCGATGGATAGATCGTTATTTGGAGCATCTTCTTATCGAAAAAGGGTTGTCGGAAAATTCTCTGGCGAGTTATTCTCAGGACCTGACCGCCCTCCTCTCCTTTCTTGCCGAGAAGAAATTCCGGTTGGAAGACATAACAGACAAAACTTTGTTCCTATATCTTACCTATTTGCGCACAAGGGGGTTAAAAAACCGTTCTTTGGCGAGGCATCTTTCTTCCTTACGCGGGTTCTTTGCCTTTGCCGTACAGGAAAAGTGGTTCAAGGAGGATCCCGGGCAATTCCTGGATAATCCCAAGTTGCCTAAAAAATTGCCTGAATTTTTGACTAGAGAGGAAATCGGACGTGTACTCTCCCTGCCGGATGACTCCACAACACTGGGGTTGAGAGATCGGGCCATGCTTGAAATCCTTTATGCCGCAGGTCTGCGTGTCTCCGAGTTGATAGGTATGCGGATTTTGGACTATGATCCACAGGTTGGACTGCTCAAGGTTTTCGGCAAGGGCTCCAAGGAGCGACTGGTTCCTATTCATTTTACAGCTCAGAAGGTTTTGAATACATACATGGACGTAGCTCGTCCTCAGTTTAAGCCCGCAGAAAATTTTATGTTCCTCAATCGATCCGGGAGAGGACTCACTCGTCAGGGGGTGTGGAAATTGATCAAGAAATATGCGGAGCAGGCAGGAATCAAAAGGAGCATCTCTCCGCATACTTTCCGGCACTCCTTTGCCACGCATCTTTTGGAAGGTGGCGCTGATTTGCGCACTGTTCAGATTTTGCTCGGTCATGCGGACATTTCGGCCACGGAAATATATACTCACGTCCAGGCTGGCCGGTTAAAGGCTTTGCATCAGCAATTTCATCCCCGCTCGGGCATGTGATTACGGAAGTTTCAATCAATGGGAAATATAGAAAAAATTTCGGCCAAGACGGTGATCACATCACACGCCAATGCCGATTTTGATGCCTTGGCGAGTATGGTTGCGGCCAGTAAGCTCTATCTTGATGCCGTGCTCATCTTTCCCGGCAGCCAGGAAAAGAATCTGCGCCATTTTTTCATTGAAAGCACAACATATCTTTTTAATTTCAAGTCGTTCAAGGATATTGACCCTGATTCTGTAGAGTTGTTGGTGGTAACCGATACACGGCAACGCCCGCGCATCCCCCATGTACGCCCTTTGCTTGATAATCCAGACTTGCGGATTCATCTTTATGACCATCATCCAGACACTGATGACGACCTGGAAGCCGAAAAAATCGTTTACCAAGAATGGGGTTCTACCACGACCATTATTGTCGACCTCATGCGCAAGCAGGATGTCATCCTGAGCTCTGAAGAGGCAACGCTTTTGGGACTCGGCATTTATGAGGATACGGGCTCCTTTGGTTTCAACTCAACGACGCCTCAGGACTTTGAGGCTGCCGGGTGGCTTAAAGCCCATGGCATGGATACCGAAGTGATTGCCGACATACTGTCCCAGGATCTTTCGGCCGAGCAGATAACCTACCTAGGTGAATTGCTTCAAAATGCTTCCAATTACGATATTCATGGCGTTGACGTTGTGATCACGGAGTTGTCCACCGACCGTTTTGTCCCGGACTTTGCCCTGCTTGTGCATAAACTGGTTGATATGGAAAATATCAATGTTGTCTTTGCATTGGGACGCATGGCAGATCGAATTCATGTTGTCGCACGCTCGCGTAATCCGGATGTAAACGTCGGGCTCATCTGCTCATCGATGGGGGGAGGCGGCCATGGCGTGGCTGCTTCGGCTACCATAAAGGACAAGACGTTGGCCGAGGTGCGTGACGATCTTTTTGCCCTGCTCTACTCGCAGATCAATCCGGAGATCGTGGTGGAGGGGCTTATGTCCCGTCCTCCAGTCTTTATCGAGTCGGGCAAAACCATAAGTCAGGCCGTGGAGGTGATGACTAGGTACGGCCTCAAGGATTTACCGGTTGTCGATTCCGGTACGATGCATTGTGTCGGAATCATGGGGCATCAAACAGCTGACAAGGCCCTCACCCACCGTCTGGGGGATGTTTCTCTCGACGAGTACATGAGCAGAAAATTCGAGACAGTTGAAGTCAAAACAGACCTTTACCGTGTCATGGAAATTATTCTCGGGAACCGACAGCGCCTTTTGCCTGTGGTGGATGGCCTGGATTTGGTGGGAGTGATTACCCGGACGGATCTTGTCCATCTTTTGGTGGAAGAGCCTGCCCGGATGCCGACGTCACTCATGCCGGACAAAAAGCGGGAGCGGAATGTTGCCTCAATGGTCTTAAACCGTCTGCCCCGGGGGATGATTGATCTGTTGAAGGCTGCAGGCGCGCTGGGCGATGATCTTGGCTGGGAAGTCTATGCGGTGGGCGGTTTTGTGCGAGACATTCTGCTCAACAGGCCCAATCATGACCTCGATATCGTGGTTGAGGGCGACGGGATCCGATTCGCAAAGCAATTAGCTCTCAGGCTCGGAGGGCGTGTCAAATCGCATTTGAAGTTTAAAACCGCAGTCGTGATTCTGGATAACGGCCAGCGTGTCGATGTGGCGACAGCCCGTCTGGAGTACTACGAGTATCCGGCCGCGCTGCCGACCGTGGAGCTTTCCTCTATCAAAATGGATTTGTTCCGACGTGATTTTACCATGAATGCCTTGGCGTTGCGTATCAACTCTGGCCGGTTCGGCCAACTGGTAGACTTTTTTGGAGCCGAGCAGGATATTCGCAGCAAGATCATTCGAGTGCTCCACTCCTTGAGCTTTGTGGAAGATCCAACCCGGATTCTGCGGGCTATCCGGTTTGAGCGGAGATTTGATTTTCAGATCGGGGGCCAGACAATGCGCCTGATCAAAAATGCTTTGAATCTTCAGTTGTTCAGCAAGCTTTCCGGCACACGGATTATGCATGAGCTCCGGTTGATCATGGATGAGGAAGATCCCCTCGCCTGCCTCAACCGGATGGAAGAGCTCGGCATCATGGAGGCGATACATCCAGAGCTCAAATTGAAAAGCGATCGGGTTCAGGTCCTTGTCGAGTTGGTTAAGGTTAACCATTGGTACAAGCTGTTGTACATTGATCCACCGGTTGTCATCTGGAAACTCTATTTCCTGGCCTTGACCATGGGCATCAAGAGAGAAGAAATCGGTGGGGTCACCCATCGTCTTCATTTTACCGAAAAAGAGGACAATGATTTTCTTCAGCTTCGGGACATGGTTGGCGATGCCTTGATGCGTCTGATGAGTTGGAATGAGGACAAAGACGGCCTGAGCGGATTATTCCGAATTCTGCATCCCATTCCGGTGGAAGGCGTTCTGTTTTTGATGGCTAGGAGTCGGAAGGAGTATATTCGCCGGAATATTTCACAGTATCTCAGTAAGCTGAGTCATATTGAACTGGATATTTCCGGTCAGGATCTCAAGGAAATGGGGATCGCTCCAGGCCCGGCCTATTCCACTATTTTTGAAAAGGTACTGATGGCAAGGATTGATGGCTTAGCTGAAGGACGTGAAGCACAGCTGGTCATGGCTCGTCAGCTATATCGGGATATGGCTGGTGGAGAGTGACGGCCGGTACCGCATTCCTGCTTGCCCTGAGGTTACAAGCCGTGTAAAAAAATCAAACAATTGCATGTTTATCTGGCACAGTAGAATCAGGTGGTAGAGATATGGACGTTTTGTGGGCCCCATGGCGGCTCAATTATATACTTGGCCCCAAGCCGGAAGAATGTGTGTTTTGCATTCCCGAACACACGGATGAGGATGCCGAGCGCTGTATCCTGGCCCGGGGAAAGCATTGCTTTGTCATTATGAACAAGTTCCCGTATAACAATGGGCATCTTATGGTCACGCCTTACCGCCATGTCAGTGACTTGCTCGACCTTACCGATGAGGAGTCGGTCGACTGTATGGCGTGGATCAGGCGTAGTGTATCTGTCTTGGAAAAAGCATTTAATCCCCATGGGATAAATGTTGGACTGAATCTGGGTGAGGCTGCCGGGGCCGGTATTGCGCAGCACATGCATTTCCAGATCGTGCCGCGATGGAACGGGGATGCCTCGTTTATGGCCGTGTTCGGAGAAACAACCGTGATTCCGGAACACCTCACATCCACCTACAATCGGCTCAAGCCGTTGTTTGATGCCATCACAGTGTAAGGAGTAGTCGCATGCGTTTTATCAAAGTGTTGTTTCTGTTGGTTCTTTTCGTCTTCTCCATTCTTTTCTTCAGCCAGAATAATGATGTTCTGCTGCAGGGACTGACGTTGAAGCTCGAAATCCCCTACGCCATGACGCTTCATTCCATTCCCCTGCCCTTTGGTGTGCTGATTCTGGCTGCCTTTGTCGCCGGTTCCCTGCTGACCATGTGCTACTTCCTGGCCGACAAGTTCCGTTCCGGTGCCAAGCTGCGCGAGTGTAAGACCCGTCTGGCCAGCCTTGAACAGGAAGTCAACTCGCTGCGCAATATGCCCATCAGTGAGAGCCAGCCCTATGGTTCCATTGATGAAAACAAGGACGAAAACAACTAGGCGGCACAAGTATGGCTTGGTCACTCTTTGGACGCAAAAAGAGCGGCGGCTTTGAACAGAGCCGCAAGGCCGCTCGTGAGGCTGGTGGCGGAGAGCCGTTGCCGGTGCAGGACACCCGTGCGGCCATTGAGGAATTGAGCCAGGTCGTCAAGAACGACCCTGAGGCTGTCGAAATATATCTGGCACTGGGGAGCCTGTATCGTTCGCAAGGCGAAATCGAGCGCGCCATCCAGATCAGAAACAGTTTGATTGTAAGACCGGGCCTTGACCGCGAGTTCAAGGCCCGTGCCCTTTTTGAATTGGGACGTGATTTCCGGAGAGCCGGTTTTCTCGATAGAGCTGAGACTGCATTTATGGACTCCCGCTCCCATGGGTATGACCAGGCTCCCATCCAATATGAAATGGCCCGGCTGGCCGCGGAGCGCGGCGACTACGAGAAGGCCGCCGAATCTTATGGGCAGCTTGGTTCACCGCTGCCGCAGGCACATTACCTGGTGCGACTCGCCATGGACTATTTCGAGGCCGGAAACGATTCTCAGGCCCATAGAGCCTTGCGGCATGCCATTCGTGCCTACCCCGGGGCGGTGGAGGCCTGGTTGGAACAAATGATCCAGGCCTACAAAGCCGGTAGCGGACGGAAGCTGGCTGATATTTTGCGCCATGCTTTGGAGAATGTCGCTCCAGAGCTGCGCTTTGTCTTGCTTGAAGGTTTACTTCAAGTTTTGGATAAGGCGGAACGGGAGCAGGCTGCATCTGGGGATGACGCCGTTTGGGCCGGCGCCTGTTCCGATGAGGACGTTGCAAAAGCCCTGCTTCCCGTCCTTGAGTCACAGGATCCCGATGTGTTGCTTCTCTACTATGGAGCCGCCTTCCTCCTGCGTTTAGATGATGAGGATAACGCCAAGTCCTGGCTTGAAAAGGCATTGGTTTTGTGCCCCGATTTTTGGCTGGCCAGATTGGAGTTGTTCGAATTATCCCGACGGGATCAGACGCTGACTCCATTTTTCAAGGAGCAACTCTCCTTTTTCATGGGCCGTGCAAGAAACATTCATCGTTTCTTTTGCCGTCGTTGCGGCCTCAAGCGCGACCAGTTGTTTTTTAATTGTCCTCGGTGCCATAGCTGGCACTCCATCACTTTCCGAACAGATTTCACTCAATAGCAAAGGTCTATTCTTAGTTTCGTGGCACAGACAAAATTGACTCCGATGCTCGAACAGTACCTCCGTTTCAAGGAGGAAAATCCGGGCGCCCTCATGTTTTTCCGCATGGGGGATTTCTACGAATTATTCTTCGAGGATGCGGAAACCGTGGCCAGAGCCGTACAGATCGCTTTGACCAGTCGTAATCCCAATAACGAGAACCCTATTCCCATGTGCGGGGTGCCGCATCATTCCGTTGAGCCTTACCTGACTCAACTCCTCGACAAGGGATACAAGATCGCCATCTGCGACCAGATTGAGGACCCGCGAGAGGCCAAAGGATTGGTCAAGCGGGCCGTCACCCGTGTGTTGACCCCCGGCACGGTCGTGGAGGATTCCAACCTCAAGTCCAAGGAAAACAACTACCTTGCATCCATGTTCTGGGATGCAGCCAAAGGAGTGGGGGGCGTAGCCTGGCTTGATTTCTCCACCGGACAGTGGTCGGGGTTGGAAAGCCGAAAGGAGCCTGAGCTCTGGCAATGGCTGGTCAAGGTCAATCCGCGTGAACTGCTTTTGGCCCAAGGCACCAAGGTTCCTCCGCAGTACAATGAACTTTCCACGCAGGTGACGTCGGTCCCTCCGGGGCTTTATTTCGACGCTGCGGCTTCAGCCAGGCGTATCAATGAATTGCAGGGAACGGCCGGACTTGCGCTGCATGACTTGGATAACAAACCTTCGCTGGTGCGTGCATGCGGAGCCCTTCTAACCTATCTGGAGCATACGCAAAAAGGTGAATTCGGCCATTTGGGTGAGTTTCGTCCTGTGAACCTGGGCAAGCACCTGATGCTGGACGAGGTAACCGAGCGTAATCTGGAAATTTTCCGTCGTTTGGATGGACGCACCGGCAAGGGAACACTCTGGCGAGTCCTGGACAAGACCTTGACCCCGATGGGGGGACGACTGCTGGAAGCTCGCCTTCGTCAGCCTTGGCGGGAGCTTGCTCCGATTGAGAAGACTCAGCAGTGCGTTGCGTTTCTCTTTGAAAAGGATCAGCTGAGAGCTAAGCTGCGAGCTGCTTTGGATTCCGTCTACGACCTTGAGCGGCTTTCCACCCGTATCTTCCTCGGGCGGGCGACGCCAAAGGATTTTTTGGCCCTGCGCCAAAGCCTGCCCATGCTGGCCCGGCTGCATGATCAGTTTCAGGGTGTTGATCTGGCTGATGTTCCAGAGCTGCGCAAGGTGCTCGATCATTGGGACGCCATGGAGGATATATCCGATCTGCTTCAGACGGCTTTGGTCGACTCCCCTCCTCCGGTCATCACCGATGGCGGTTTGTTTCGAAAGGGATTTGACCCCAAGTTGGATGAGTTGATCGAGCTTAATGAACATGGCGAGGACCGGCTGGCTGAATTGCACAGTCGGGAGGTGGAGCAAAGCGCCATCCCCAAACTCAAGCTCGGTTACAACAAGGTCTTTGGCTATTATTTCGAGGTCTCCAAGGCATATAAGGGACAGGTACCCGACCATTTTGTACGGCGTCAGACCCTGGTCAACAGCGAGCGGTATATCACTCCGGAACTCAAGGCGATGGAAGATCGTATCCTTTCAGCTTCCGAGGAGCGGAAGCAGCTTGAATATGCGCTTTTCCAGAAGGTGCGTGAACAGTTGGCCGCCGCGCGCAGCCGATTCCTGTTCATGGCTGACGCCGTTGCCGCCCTTGATTATTGGCAGGGGTTGGCCGAGGCCGCTCGGGCCAATGAATGGTGCCGCCCGGAACTTCATGATGGGCTGGATATAGAAATAGAGGCCGGCCGGCATCCTGTGGTGGAAGACGCCATGGGTGCGGCGAACTATATTCCGGGCGATCTGTCCATGAACCGCGACAAGCGTATTCTGCTGATTACCGGTCCCAACATGGCCGGTAAATCTACAGTGCTTCGCCAAGTGGCCATTTTGGTCATCATGGCCCAAATCGGTTCGTTCGTGCCTGCCCGACATGCCCGGTTTGGCTTGGCCGACCGAGTCTTCTCCCGGGTGGGGGCTTCGGATAATCTGGCTCAGGGCCAGTCCACATTCATGGTGGAAATGACCGAAACAGCTCGTATCCTGCGGCAGGCCACCATGCGCAGTCTGGTGATTTTGGATGAGATCGGGCGTGGCACGAGCACCTATGACGGCCTTTCCCTGGCCTGGGCTGTGGTGGAGGAATTATCCACGCGCGCCCGCGGCGGTATCCGAACGCTTTTTGCCACGCATTACCATGAGTTGACAGCTCTTGAGGGAAAGATTGACGGTCTTAGGAATCTGAATATTGCCGTCAAGGAATGGAAAGGAGATATCGTCTTCTTACGCCGTCTTGTACCCGGTCCGGCAGACCGTAGTTATGGCATCGAGGTGGCAAAGCTGGCCGGGGTGCCCAAAAGCGTCGTGGATCGGGCGCGGGAAATCCTTGCGAATCTCGAAGAAAAAACGCAGGATGATCCCTCAGGAGAGGCCGTACAGCGCGCATCGCAGAGGCTTTTGCCAGGATTTGGAGCGCCTCCCATCGAAATCGGTCCGGAGCTTACTGAGCATCCGATCATCATTCAGTTGACCGAACTTGATGTGGACGGCATGACGCCGATTCAGGCGCTCATGCTGCTCAATCAGTGGAAGGATATGATAAAGGGATGACCATGCGTTTGAAGATCGTCCTGCCTGTGTTGGCGGTGCTTGCAGCTCTGTTTCTTTTCGGCTGTGCCTTGGGCAAGAAAGAATGGCCCGAGCCCCAGAAACGGGAAGATACCTTTTCCCTGAAATTGGCCGGTGCCGAAAAGAAAGATGGTTGCCTGTTCCTTGATATCATGGTCACTGGTGCCAAAGAGCGCCTGTACCGGGCCAGCATTCAGTATGAGGCCGTAGGTGATGGTGATGGCGAAGGGTGCGTGGGATGTCCGTTTGTCCCGCGTGCGGTCAAGCACATTACCCGCGACAGTTCTGAATTCAAGCTGGAAGGACACCGTCTTTCCATTTCGCTGTGCGGGCTGGACCCGTACAAGACTTATAGATTTCGTGTTGCTGGGCAGAATGAACTGCCTGCTGTCCCCTTAGTATATACGGATGTGTATATAACCGAAAACTAGTTTTCTGCGAGGAGAACCAATTCATGCATCATTTTCAGTATCGTGACGGCAAGCTTTACGCCGAAGAAGTCAGCGTCGATGCTCTTGCCGAGGAGTACGGTACTCCGCTTTATGTCTATTCGGCAGCCACCTTCCGCCGCCATTTCGAAGCTTTTGATTCCGCCTTTGACGGCGTGGAGCATCTGACCTGCTTTTCGGTCAAGGCCAATTCTAATCTGGCGGTGCTCAAACTGCTGGGAGAAATGGGTGCGGGAATGGACATCGTTTCCGGCGGGGAGCTCTATCGCGCCCTTAAGGCGGGTGTACCGGCCGAGCGCATCGTCTATTCCGGTGTTGGCAAACGCGCTTCCGAAATCCGCGAGGCTCTCGAAGCAGGTATCCTCATGTTCAATGTCGAGTCGGTTGCGGAGCTGCGCAAGATCAATGAAGTGGCTGGCAGCATGGGCAAAAAGGCCAAGATCAGCTTCCGCATCAATCCTGACGTGGACCCGCAGACGCATCCGTACATTTCTACCGGCATGAAGAAGAACAAGTTTGGCCTGGATATTGATCATTCCCTGGAAGCCTATGAACTGGCCGCCGGTATGGAGAATATCGAGCCCATCGGAATGGACTGCCATATCGGTTCCCAGCTGACGAGTCTTGATCCTTTCATGGAAGCGCTGGATAAGCTGTTGGTCTTTTATGACCGTCTCAAGGGTATGGGCCTCGAAATTCAGTATCTTGATCTGGGTGGCGGGCTTGGTATCCCTTATGATTCCGAGCAACCGCCCTGCCCTTCCGAGTTTGGCCGGGCCCTGTGCAAGCGTCTTGAGGGTGTGCCGTTGAAACTCATTCTGGAACCTGGCCGTGTCGTGGCCGGTAATTCCGGTGTGCTCATAACCGAGGTGGTTTACACCAAGTCCAACCCCTCCAAGAATTTTCTCATTGTGGACGCGGGGATGAACGACCTGATTCGTCCAAGCCTCTATGGCTCCTACCACAAGATCGAGGAAGTGGAGAAAAAGGGACGTCCTGTCTCCAATTATGATGTGGTTGGTCCCATCTGCGAATCCGGTGATTTCCTGGCGCGTGATCGCGAACTGCCGGAGGTCGTAGCCGGAGAGCGGCTGGTCGTATACTCCGCCGGTGCCTATGGCTTTGTCATGGCTTCCAACTACAACTCCAGGCCGCGTGCCTGCGAATTGTTGGTGGATGGAGACAAGGTTACACTGGCCAGAAAGCGTGAGACCTACGAAGATCTGATCAAAAACGAATGCTAAAGCCTGGGGCCGGGACATTCAATCCCGGCCCTTTTTTTTGAGATTCCATGGCGCGACAAAATTCATTTTATCTCTCACCGGAAGCTTGGCCTATGCAGAATGGCGAAGAGGTCCGGCTGTATGGCGGCGAAGCCCACCATATGCACACCGTGCTTCGTTCCCGCGTGGGGGATACGGTGCGGCTTTTCGACGGCTGTGGCCATGATGGGGAATTCCGTATTCTGGAATTGCGGAAGAATCAGGCACAGCTTGAAGCCTTGTGTTTGAAGGAATACCCCGTAGTCAAAGACGGGTTGACTTTGGCCATAGGCTGGGGGAAATCAAAGCGTCGTGGGTATTTGTTTGAAAAAGCTGTGGAACTGAAGGCGCAAGGCCTTGCTTTCTGGATGGCGGTGCGTAGCCAGGGAGCTCTTCCCGATGACGCAAAAGAAACTTGGCAGGACAAGTGCATTCAAGCCGCCAAACAGTGCGGTAATTCCTTTTTGCCTGAACTGACCCTTTTACAAGATGGCCTTTCAGATCTGGTGAACTTTGCGAAAGGGTTCGACAAGTGCTATTTGGCCTGGGAAGCGGAAGAGGCAACTGACCTGCTCTCGCCTGATCAACTGGCAGGTTGCCGAACTTTGGTCGTTATTGGACCTGAGGGCGGCCTGGAAGAAGCCGAGGCCAGGACGTTGATTGAGGCCGGATTTGCTCCGGTTACTCTTGGGAACAGTATATTGCGGTGGGAGACGGCCGCGACCTATTGCCTGAGTCTCGGATTTTTTGCCCGACAGGATGTGAAATGCAGCTGGAAATAGAAGAAACACAACCACTTGCCGATAGAATTCGCCCTACCAGCATGGACGAATTTGTTGGTCAGAGCCATATTCGCAATCGAATTGAAGCATTTGCCAAATCCAAGCGAATGCCGAGTCTGCTTCTCTTTGGCCCTCCAGGCTGTGGAAAGTCCACCCTTGCCCTCCTTTTGGCCGGTCTGACAGGCAAGAAAAGCTTGCGTGTCAGTGCTCCCGAAGCGGGATTAACCGCTCTACGCAAGCGGTTGCCGGGGAACGATGTCCTGATTTTGGACGAGCTGCATCGTTTTTCCAAGGCTCAACAAGACTTCTTCCTGCCCATATTGGAAAGCGGCGAGATTACTCTGTTGGCTACCACTACGGAAAATCCGTCCTTCAGCGTCACCCGTCAGCTGCTTTCCCGGCTGCATGTTTTGCGGCTGCGTTCGCTTACCAAAGCAGAGTTGTTGCAAGTGGCGCATCGTGGTGCCGAGGCGCTTGATTTGGAACTGGAAGAGGAGTGCTTCGAGATTCTGGCGGCCATGGGTGGTGGGGATGCCCGTACCCTCTTGAATTTAATTGAATACACGGCTGAACTCCCTCCAACCAAACGTACTGCCAAGACCCTGCGCGATTCCTTGCCAGAAATCGTTGTACGCGGTGACAGGGATGGAGACTCCCATTATGAGTTGGCTTCGGCACTCATTAAATCCATCCGTGGCAGTGATCCTGATGCGGCGCTATATTATTTGGCCTGTCTGCTGGAAAGTGGCGAAGACCCACGTTTTGTTACCCGGCGACTGATTATCTCCGCATCTGAGGATATCGGGCTGGGCAACCCCCAGGCTTTGTCTCAGGCGATGGCCTGTCATCAGGCGGTCGAGGCCATCGGAATGCCGGAAGGTTTCATTCCCATGGCGCAGACCGCTGTTTATCTCGCCCTTTCTCCCAAAAGCAATTCCACCTATGCGGCCTATCGTACTGCCCAGAAGGAGGTACGGGAAAACGGTCCAGCTCCGGTGCCGCTCCATTTACGAAACGCCACCACCGCCCTGCAGCGTGAGTGGGGTTATGGCAGAGGGTATCTCTATCCTCATAGCTTTCCCAAATCATGGGCGGATCAGGACTATCTGCCTCAAGAGGTCAAGGGGCGTCGGTTTTATCATCCCAAGGATCAAGGCGAGGAACCCAAGCTTTTGTCTTGGTTGCGACAGTTCAAGAAGAATTTATAATGATTTGTATTTATTTGATTTCTAAAAGCCGCCTTCCATTGAGAGCGGCTTTCCTTTATGTGTAACTTTAAGAAAAGATTAGTTGGTTTTTGCGTATAACTTGCGCCATTCATCCAAAAATAAGATGGCAGTATCAAGATCGGAGAGCTTCCCCTGCTGTTGCCGGACAGCCCATACCAGATCTTCGAAACCAACGTCTTCGGACAGTCCCAATTTTTCGGTGAGTGATTGAATGTCGTTGGCCAGTTCGGGCGGAAAGTCCTCGGTTGGAAGTATCGATTCGTTACGCGGTTTAGGCCATCCGGGTATCTGTTTTGCCGTGAAATCAATGAGCGTACGCATACGCGCCTGATAGGTATGGTCTTGCAGGACCCGCTCTCTTCCCTTGGTGGCAATTGATTTCATTTCTTCAGGGTGATCCAGGAAATAAGTAATTTTCTCGACCAGTTCATCCATGGATTCAAATATGGCCAGCTCATCGTCCTCGAACATTTCCGACATGAGCGCCCGGCGATCAACCAGCTGAAAGGCTCCACAGGCCGCCAGCTCGAATGTACGGGGGTTAATGAAATCCCCCCCTGTAACCAGTTCTTCGGCCTGGATGCTTGAGTGCAGGTTCAGGTTGATAGTGGTTGCGTTGAAGATTTTGACGCAATCTTCCGGGGATACGCGTGCGCCCTGCATCTGCACGAGCGGCATGAGCACATGATCCCCCTCCCACTCCGTGCCCCATAGCTTGAAATCACGATCCACCAGTTCTCGGAATGCCCTTCGGCGGTTGGGATATCCCGCTCCCATGAAGGATACGGCCGATCCGAATTTGCGTCTTTCAACCGGCGATAATTCCAGTGGTTTGTGAAATTCCGGCAAGGCGGCCAAGGGAAGATAGAGGGCGTTGGGTTGACCTATTACCTCCAACTCATGAAGGAATGGTTCCCGCTGTATGACGGCAAAAATGTCGTACAGGGGGGCGTAGGATTTCCAATATGTAAAGAGTTGGTAATCTTCTACAAACCACATGGCGGTAGTTACGCCGTCGCGTCTGAGCCGCTTGAGCGCCTGCTGATTCAGTGGGGCCTGGGCCATGGCAAGTACCATGTCCGGTTCAAATGTTTCCACCTTGGCCAGTACGGATTGGCTGATCACGTTGAGAAAACTGTTTTGCAGATAGCTCAGCCTATCCGTGGTCACTTTCAATTTCTTCAGTGATTCATAAGCCTCATTGAATTCCGGGGCCTCAAAGACTTCCACAAGATGACCTTCATCCCGAAGCGCTGAGACCACATAGCGACCGATGGGAAGTGAACCGCCATAGAGCGGCAAAACCACGAGTATGCGCAAATGGTTCATTTTTAATCCTTGCGTTGCTTGCCGGGCATGGTCATCCAGTCCGCTTCCCGGTATATGCGACGGCCGAATTCATGATCGGCCATGGAAATATTGGATATTTTCCCAGTCAGGTACTGGTTGAGAAATTGCCGAAAGGCGGCCCGTTGCCGTGTTTCAAAATCGTCGCCGTCATCTGATTCGAATGTTATGCCAAACGGGTCGAAAACAGATTTGAAGCTTTCAAGTCGATTTGGCAGGTGCTCCACTTTGCCTGTGACGAGGTGGCGTTGGAATTTTGAGTCGGAAAATGGATTAAGGCAGGCCATATCGTTGGGACATGGGGCGGATTCCAGGCAGGGGGCGCAAGGCAGGACGCTTTGATAAACCGTGTGCCCTTCTCCGTAGGGTCCTGTTTCGAAACACCATGCCGAGGAAAGGAAACAGGCTATCACCGGCGTGCCGACGTGCGCGGCAAGGTGCATGGTGCCGGTATCGGGAGTCAGCAGAAGGTCCAGGCCGGAGACTATTTCGATCAGGCCCTTCCAATCCGTTTTACCGGCTAGATTGCGGGTCTTTTGCTGTACGGCCGGGGCCATGCGTTTGTGTACCGCTTGCCCTGTCGTGATTTCCGCTTTGCTCCCCAAAAGCAGGATCGAATCCACCTTGTGGCTTTGTGCCAGCGTGGAAGCGGTTTGCGCTAGCACGTCAGCAGGAAGTGATCGGCGGGATTCGCGTCCAGCCAGTACCACACCTATTCCCCCACCATGCGCGCAGGCTGGCGGATTGACCATTTCCGGCCGAATCATGTCATGGGCGTAGGCACCCCAAAAATCCATCAAGTTTGGAGCGATGCGTCGATTTTCCGACCAGCGCATGGCCATGGCGGGCCAAGTCCCTATCAACTCCTGCCCATCTCTCCAGCTATAGCCGGTCACACTGTCCGGATCGAAAAGAGCTGCCAGACGGAAGTTAAGTGGCGAAAAATTGAGATTGTAAACTTCGTCGAATTCCATGGCCTGAAGCTCGGCAAAGGCGGATCGATTGTCTATCAGCAGTGCCCGGGCAGCATCAACACCGTTCAGCCCAGTACCGTGGGCGGTGATTGGGTGGAGCGTTACACCTGGGTATACCAGCCGGGCCAAAGGTGCGAGGGACCGATCCAGGCAGAGATGGACCTCTCCCCCGGAGCGAGCGCAGAGACTGGCCAGCAATCGTTTGGTTTGAAGAAGATCCCCGAATCGGGCAAGTTGTATGACGAGATATTGTTTCATATTGTTTTGGCGTCAATTATCTATCGCAATTTATGGTTTCATTGCAAGAACCGGACAATTGGCGTTTTACATGCGGCCCGTCCAAGGTTATAGTATACCGATGCGATATTACCCTATCTTCGTAAATCTGGAAGACAAGCGTTGCTTGGTTGTGGGCGCGGGCGAAGTCGGCCAACGGAAGATTCAGTCCCTGGTGGATGCCGGGGCCGGTCAATTGACAATTGTCGATACCGCGCCAGCCGCATCCGATCTTGCGACTCTACTTGCCTTGAACAACGTTGAGTTTTTTCAGCGTGAATTCGAAGACACTGACGTGGACGGGCGTTTTTTGGTTATTGCCTGTACGTCCAGTGAAGCTGTCAATTGGCGGATCAGTAATCTGTGCTCCGAAAAGGGCATCCTCTGCAATATCGTGGACCAACCCGAAAAGTGCAGTTTCATTGTTCCGGCTACGGTGAAACGTGGTGATCTGACGGTGGCCATTTCCACTTCCGGGAGAAGTCCGGCCATGGCTAAACGTATCCGTAAGGAATTGCAGGAAAATTTTGGTGAAGAATATGCCGATCTGCTTTCTCTCATGGGGCGTCTTCGTCCACTGCTGCTCGGGCTTGGTAAATCGACAAGTGAGAATACGGCGGTATTTCGCGGCTTGGTGAATTCCCATCTTTTGGACGCCATGAGAAGTCGCGATCTTGACGAAGTCGGGGAAATTCTTAAAAGGTCTTTGCCGGTGCCGTTGCACGACATTATTCCGGAGCTAGTCGATGGGCTTGTTTGAAATTCTGCATATTCTCATCATAGCGCTCTATGCGCTTGGAACCCTGCTCTTCCTCACCGGATGTGGCACGGGCAATGATCGGTTGAAGCGGATCTCGGTATGGTTTGCCGCTATCGGCTTCGCCCTCAATACGCTTGATCTCAGTCTGGTCCTCCTTGGAGATCGCACCGCCCTGAGTGAAAGCGCCTTTTATTTCAATATCATGGCCTGGTGCGTCCTGGCACTGTACTTTTTCCTTTGGTGGCGGCTTCGGCTGGAATTTCTGGCTATAACTGCCCTCCCTCTGGCGTTGCTTCTTTTTGTCGCTTCGTTGGCCCTTGGAGGGATTCGCGTGGTCATGCCGCCGGTTATGACGTCGCTTTTCTTTGTGCTGCACATAAGCACCCTTATTTTGACGCTTGGCGTGCTGACCATGGCGTTTGGGGCCGGTGTGGCATTTTTGTATTACAACCGTAAGTTGAAGACTAAGGCCGGGCTGTCGAGCATGGGGAAGGATGTTCCTTCCCTGGACAAGTTCGATACCGTCAATCGGTGGTCCGTGCTCTGCGGGTTCCCGCTATTCACACTTGGGTTGTTTTCCAGCTATATCTGGTATTGGATCGCTCCGGACCGTCCTTTCTCCTGGGATGCCATGAAGGTGGTTTCCCTGGCGGTCTGGTTTCTGTACGCATTTCTTTTTCACCAGCGCACGGTGCTGGGCTGGCGGGGGCGCAAACCGGCCATGCTTGCCATTTGGGTTTTTGCAGGCATGTGCATCTCGTTGCTCCATCACGCCGTAACTTTTAAGGCAGTGCCATGAACCGGAAGATAATTCTCGTAGGCCTGAATCATCGCACCGCCGGTGTCGAGGTGCGGGAACAGTTTGCCCTTACCGATCTGGAAAATGTGGAAAAAGGCCTTTTGGCCCACTGTCCACTTCAGGAGTGTATGGCCCTCTCCACCTGCAACCGGGTGGAGATCGTGGCTGTGACCAGAAACGTGGCGGAGCGCGAAGCTCTCGATGCCGTGGTTCAATATTGGGCTGGCATCTGTAAAGGTTCGGCCGATCTGCTTTGGGAAAACACGTATCGTTATGTGGACCTGGAGGCCGTGGAGCATCTCTTCACGGTAGCTTGCAGTCTGGATTCCATGGTCATGGGCGAACCGCAGATTTTGGGCCAGCTCAAGGATGCGTATCGTGCGGCCGTCGATGAAGGCACGGCCAAGACGATCATCAACAGATTGTTGCACAAGTCCTTTTCTGTGGCCAAGCGGGTCAGGACCGAAACCGCCATCGCATCCAGTGCTGTCTCTATCAGCTATGCCGCCGTAGAGTTGGCAAAGAAGATTTTCGGCAATCTGAGCGGCACCAGGGCCATGTTGGTCGGGGCCGGTGAAATGGCTGAACTGGCTGCCACCCATCTACTGCATGGCGGCGTACAGTCCGTGATCATTGCCAACCGGACTCTTTCGCGGGCCAAGGAATTGGCTGCCAGCCTGAATGGAGAGCCTATTCAGATAGAGGCCATGCCGGACCGGCTGCATGAGGTGGATATCGTCATCAGTTCCACCGGATCTCCCGTGGCCGTCATCAAGGCCAAGGATGTGAAGCAGGTCCTGAAACGGCGTAAGAACAAGCCCATGTTTTTTATCGACATCGCCGTACCTCGCGATATCGATCCTGACGTCAATCAGTTGGACAATGTCTATCTCTACGACATCGATGATTTGAAGGAAGTTGTGGAGGAAAACATGGCGCAGCGCCAAGAGGAAGCTGGCAAGGCACGCGCTGTAGTTGATGCCGAAACGGTTACCTTCAGCAATTGGCTGAAATCGCTTGAGTTACAGCCAACTATCGTTGATTTGGTGGATCGGAGTGAAGAGATCGCCCAGCGCGAGCTGCACAAGACGCTCAGGAAGATCGGGCCCATTGATGAAAAGACGCGAAAGGCGCTGGAGACGTTGGTCCTTTCTGTTGGTCACAAGGCCTTGCATGAACCCATCTGTTTTTTGAAACGCCGCACTCAGGAAGAAGGTTCAGCCGAACGGTTTATTGATTTGGCAAGGCGGATGTTCAACCTGGATGACGAAACAGTGCCTTCCACTGCCCACATGGACCGCAAGCCGGCCGCGTGTTCCCCCGAAGACATCGAGCAGTTTATCGACGCCTCCAAAAACAAGGAACAATAATGCGTACCTATCTCGTAGATGATCTGTATGAAGATGATTTTGCCAAGATCGTCAAAGCGCTTGATGATATTAAATTGAATGGCCCTCTTGAGGGGATCTATTACCTTCCCCTCCCCGAAGATCTGCTTGATTCCGAGCAGAAGGACCATCTGGCGGAGTGTGGCCCCTATTTCATGGCGTTGGAAACCGTGAAAGGTGTGTCCGAAAGCCATATTCGGCTTGAGCTGCTGGTTCGGGGCCGCAAGAAGATTCGCTGTTCCTGTATTACGTACGCCACTGCAGCTCAGCGCAAGCACATGATCGAGTACCTCGACCAGTTCATCGAGGATCTCGGCATCTCAGCCTGATGGGCGCTGATTTCGATTCTCTCCCCTCGTCCATTCAGGACCTGCCACCCAAGTGGGCACATTTTTGCCTGCGCATCGAACGGTTTCTCTCTACTGAATTGGAATGCGATCTATCCGGTAAGACACTGATCGTCGGATGTTCCGGCGGCGCGGACTCAACCGCCCTTCTGCTCGCCCTGCATTGGCTGATCCGCAAGAACAATGGCCGAGTGAGCGTTGTTCATCTGAATCATGGATTGAGACCGGAAGCGGTTGAAGATGCCGATTTCGTGCGTTTGCTTTGTGAAAAGCTTGGGTTGGAGTGTATAGTCCGCAATGTTGATGTTGCCGCTCTGGCCCAAACAACCGGAGTGGGATTGGAAGAAGCTGGGCGAAACGCCCGGTATGCTCTGTTTGCCGAAGCTTTGGCCGAACAGGATGGTGACGCGATCGCTCTGGCCCACCACTTGGGTGATTTGGCCGAGGATGTGATCATGCGGCTTACCAGAGGGACGGGCTGGCCCGGTTTGTCGGGAATGACCGGGTATGATCGTAAAAGACGTTTGATTCGTCCGTTTATACTTACCCCCAAATCCGATTTGATAGAGCTGTTATCCGACCTCGGAGTCCAGTGGCGGGAAGATTGTTCAAATTCGGACGAGCTATGGAAGCGAAACCGGGTACGTCATACCATACTTCCTCTTTTTATGGAGGAAAATCCGAATTTCTTTGAAGCGATAGCCCGACTTTGGCGGGTAGGCAGACAGGATGCCGATTTTTGGGATGAACAGACGGCCGATACTTGCGACCTGCTCTCAAATGAAAGGTTGCATCGAGCACATAAAACCCTGCGTCTTAGGCTGTATAAGGCATCTCTGGACAGCCTCGGTAGGGGGCAGGTTTTGGCAGAGACCTTATTCAAATTAGACTCAGCATGGATCGAAAAAAGGATAGGCTCGATGTTCCAATTCCCCGGAGATAAAACGGCTTTAATTACCGCTGCCGGTGTGCTTTTCTCCACCAAGGATTGACTTCCTCGTATCCCCGGTATAATAGCATGTGATCTTTTGCACAATGTGCGGCGATGCAGCTGCATTGCCTGTTTCATCATCAGGAGGAGTTAGCATGAATATTCTGATTTTCGGGCCCAACGGCTCCGGTAAAGGCACCCAGGGCAACATTGCCAAGGACAAGTATAATCTGGATCACATCGAGTCCGGCGCCATCTTCCGCAAGCATATTGGTGGCGGCACCGAGCTGGGCATGAAGGCCAAGGAATACATCAATAAGGGCGAGCTCGTTCCTGATGATATCACCATCCCCATGGTTCTCGACGTTCTGGCCGGTTCCAAGAACGGCTGGCTGTTGGATGGTTTCCCCCGCTCCCTGGTTCAGGGTGAAAAGCTGTGGGAAGCCCTGCAGAAAGACGGTGTGAACCTCGACTACGTAATCGAGATCAAGCTGCCCCGCGAGATTGCCAAAGCCCGTATCATGGGCCGTCGCCTGTGCGCCAACAACCCGAACCATCCTAACAACGTCGGCATAGCGGCCATCGCTCCTGACGGTGACAAATGCCGTGTCTGTGGTGGCGAGCTCTCTGCCCGTAGCGACGACCAGGATGAGGACGCCATCAACAAGCGTCACGATATCTACTACGATGAAGAGACCGGTACCATGGCTGCCTGCAACTACTACAAGAACATGAAAGACGGCGGCTTCAAGTACATTGAGCTGAACGGCGAAGATACCATCGACGCCATCAGGGACTACCTGATCAGCCAGCTCGCCTAGCTCCTCGTTTTTTTGAATATATCAGCCCCCTCCGACTTGTCGGAGGGGGCTTTCTTATGCGGCTCCATGTCAAGGACTCTCGTATATCTAGTCACCAGTTCACAGGCCATACTTTACCCGCATCCTATGGCGCAATTATCAAGTATTCCTCTTCTTATTCGTGCTCTGTGGCACCAAGCATCGATTCGGTACGGTAGTTGTTATTTGGATCGCCATTTTTGTTCGTCGTCTACTTTACCTAAAGCCCCCCGCGATCCGTTCAGGCCGTTATTGGTGGCAAGCTGAGCTTCCACAGCAAGGCGGCCATTTTTCGAGCCAACGCAGTCATCGCCTTTTGCGTCACGCCGTGTCGGCTCAAAATTCGATTGTATACCGCCCATTCATCTCGTTGTTTCCAGCCTCAGGCCGCTTCCGCGAGCAGGCTTCGCAAGCGACGTTGTCCGACCGGATGGATAAAGGATTTTCCCTTCCCCTCACCGCTTTTCCGGACTACGGGGCCAAGCGCTGCCCGGCGGTTCCTGGACGTTGAAGTTCAAGAACAGGGCGCGAGTTCGCTGCTTGACCTTACGAATCGAATCCGTGAGCTGATGACGTGCGCCTTGAAGGCTTATTCGGCTTCCGTCGGGATAAAAATCGGGCAAATCAAGCCGGACGCGGCCCATTCGGCCCGCTTGCGGCAATCGAGGCTGTCCGTTTTGTTGGTTGCGGCAATCGGGCGTGGAATTCGGCTCGGCACCGCGACGACGACAGGAATTCCGGCTTGTTCAAGTGCCCGCGTCAAGCCAACCCCGGTGGGTCCGGCCTGTAGCAAACCGCGCCGAGCCGCACAGGTCGTGACAGAATGGCCCTGACCAAAGCCTGATTGTCAGCGGGGCAGATTCAGTCCTTTCACCATTCCGTCAGGCCGAAGAAGACCTACGTTGTAGCTACGCTTGTGGACGTCGACGCCGATCCAAATCTCTTCGTCACGATAAGCATCTACAAACCTCTGGACTGATGATACCTTTAACTTCGCCATGCCTGCCTCCCGTTTTGGTTTCACTGGTGTTGTTACCAGCAAAACTCAGGAGTGCCGCCATGGTATTTTTTCAACGGAATCGGGATGTGTGAGATAGAATATTGTGGGCAGCTGAAATTGGAAAGACTGAAATAACTCTCCCTATTAAGAAGAGTCTGCTTTATGGCACACAAGCCTTTGGGGCCTTCAAAGGTTCAAACTAAAAAAAGGGGAAGGACCGTAGTCCCTCCCCTTTTCATTTTGTAAGCTGATGGAGCTAAGCTTCCACTGGCTTCCCTTCAGGTTCGCTGGGGCCGAATCCAAGCAGGATCGGGCTGGCAACGAAGATGGAGGAGTAGGTTCCAACCACAATACCGATGAGCAGTGCCAGGGCGAAGTCGTGGATAACGCTTCCGCCGAGTACAAACAGGCAGACGACAACCAATAGCGTGGTGGCCGAGGTCATGATCGTGCGGGACAGGGTCTGGTTAATGGAACGATTGATTATCGCTCCCAGCCCCTCGTTGTTTTTGTTGGCAAGATTGTTTTCACGGATGCGGTCAAAGACGATAATGGTATCGTTAAGCGAGTAACCTATGATCGTCAGGAGTGCCGCAATGATCGTCAGGTCGAATTCCTTCCCCAGTATGGAGAAGATACCGACCGTGATGATCACGTCGTGGATAAGGGCGACAACAGCGCCCAAGGCATAATTGAGTTTGAGATACCAGCACATGCCCAGTGTTACCGCCATGGCAATAACAATGAGCCAGCCCATATCGAGACCTGTCAGACTGACGCCGTAAATGACGCCGCCTAGTACCGCGGCCATTATGCCCGCCACAGTCCAGCGCTGTTCGAATCGGCCGGATATGTACACCGCGATGAGCAGCACCGCGTAGAACATGGCCTCCAGGGCTTTGGCGCGCAGATCGGCCCCAACCTTAGGACCAACCATTTCCAGCCGCTGAATCTCGAAGGTGTTGTCCTTAATGTTTTTAGCCAGTGCGTTGGTCAGTTCGTCCCGAATCTGCTGCGAAGCTATTTCGGAAGTGGACGTGCGCACGAGATACTCGTGATCGCTTTCCAGACCAAAGGTTTGAACGACAAGCCCAGGCAGCTTAAGTTCTGCAAGTCCTTTTTTGAACTCACTGACGTCAAGCGTCTTTTCGGCCTTCACCTGGACGATCATACCGCCGGCAAAGTCGATGCCGTACTTCGGGCCACCGTTGAGAGCCAACGAAATCAGCCCGGCCAGAATGAAGAGGCCGGATATAAGGAAGGCGACCTTCCTGATGCCGATAAAGTTGATATTGGTATCGGGTTTGATGAGTTGAAGTCCCATATTTCTCTCTCCCCTAGATGCTCAGTTTGGCGCTATCGGTGCGCCCTTTCAAATACAGGTCGAACAGGATGCGCGACACGAAAATGGCCGTGAACATCGAGGTGATGATTCCGAGCGTCAGGGTGACGGCGAATCCTCGCACCGGACCGGTGCCGAACTGATAGAGGATGACCGCCGCAATGACCGTGGTCACGTTGGCGTCCATGATCGTCAGAGTGGCGCGGCCGTAGCCCTCTTGGAGTGCTGCACGTGCCGTCAGCCCACGCCTGAGTTCCTCGCGGATGCGCTCAAAGATGATGACGTTTGCATCCACTGCCATACCGATAGTCAGGATGATACCTGCAATACCCGGCAGGGTCAGCGTGGCGCCAAAGGCGGCCAGGCCTCCCAGAATAAGCATGATGTTCAGGCAGAGTACGAAGTCGGCAACCAGACCGCCGAAGCCGTAATAGATGAACATGAAGACAAGTACGACACCCAGACCGATAACGGCAGAGATGATGCCCTTGTTGATGGATTCCTGTCCCAAGGAGGGACCGACCGTCCGCTGTTCCAGAATCTTGACCGGAGCAGGCAGTGAACCGGCGCGCAGAACCACAGCCAGGTCTCTGGCTTCCTCATTGGTGAAGTGGCCGGTGATGGACGCGCGGCCGCCAGTAATCTTTTCCTGAATGACCGGGGCGGAATAGACCTTGCCGTCCAGGACAATGGCCATCCGTTTGTTCACGTTTTCACCGGTCAGCTCGGCGAACAGGTTGCCGCCTCGATTGTTGAAGGAAATGGCTACGTAAGGAGCGTTCCACTGATCCATCAAAACCTTGGCGTCGGTGATGTATTCACCGGTAAGCACGGCATCCTTCTTCAAAACGATAGGCGTCTCGGAATAGGACTGATCGGCGTTGCGATGCATCAGCGAAGACAGTTCCCGTCCGGGAGGCAAAATACCTTTGACGGCCTTCTGCACGTCGGCGGTATCGTCAACCATCTTGAATTCAAGGTGTGCGGTCTGACCAACAATCTTGATGGCACGTTCCGGATCCTGCAGACCGGGCAGCTGCACCTGAATGCGGTTCCCCTGCTGCTTGCGGATATCGGGTTCGGACACACCGAACTGGTCAATTCTGTTTCGGATGGTTTTGATGGCCTGATCCATGGTCAGCTTGGTCATGTCATCTATATACCGGGGAGGCACAGAGACGATGTACTTCAGCTTGCCTCCATCCATGGACTCAGTGCTGTCGATGGCAAAGGGCGTCTGAGACTTGATCAATTTATCAAGCTCATCCCTTTGTTCGCTTTTAAGCAGCACCAGCTGCATACGGTTCCCGGTCAGCGCGGTGGGCCGGAGGATAAAAACGCCTTTGTCTCTGGCGGCGGACTTGAGGTCCTCACCGAGGAGAGAAAGATTGTTCTTCATGGCGGTGGCCATGTCCACGCCAAGTGTGAGGTGGATGCCTCCCTTGAGGTCAAGCCCCAGACTGACCGGATTGCCGGGCAGATATTTGCCGATGCTTTTTTCCACAGCTGGAATTGACGGCAACATGTAGCCCAGACCCAAAATCAGCACGGCCGCGGTGATGATAATTCTTAGACGCAGACTCTGCATGAAATCTCCCTATGATACGAACACGTTACAGTCTGCACCGTTGGCTTCCTCAAACATGAAGACGGACCGGGCCACAGCTAGTGTGGTCCGGCCCGAAGGAAGTCCGATTGGGCAGGCTGTCAACCCTACTTCTTTTTCTTTACGTCTGCGGCGGGCTTGCCGTCCTTATCGGCGACAAAACCACGCTTGATGACAACGTTTACGTCTTTGGCGATTTCGATGGTGAGGTTGTCACCGTCGATGTCCACGATAATGCCGAGGATGCCGCCGTTGGTCCAGACCTTGTCACCCTTGCTGAGTGCATCAAGCATGGCCCGGTGTTGCTTCTGCTTCTTCTGCTGCGGACGGATGAGCAGGAAGTAGAAGATGGCGAACATCAGAATCAGCATAGGCAGAGGGCCGCCAAGGATGGCACCCAAGCCGCCGGGAGCGCCTGCAGCACCACCGCCGGAGGGCGGGGCCATTGCATAGGCTACGGAATCAAAGAACATGAATCCTCCAGAACAGGTATTAAAGTTGCGTTCCCGTCAAAATTGAAATCGGAACTGGAACATCAGTGCGGTTGTCTCCCGGAAATATTTCCGGCCGACATCTCTGTCCCCTTTTAACAGGGAACGTAGAGGTTACCGTACGGTCGGTGCGAGAACGGACGTATTTTCGAGAAGTTCTCGCTCATAATCTTCTTGCTGTCCAGTTTCAATTCCTTGGCGTAGTCTTCCACAAGGCTTTCGATAACCTTGAGATCGTCGGCATCGGCAGGCTGCGCGTGCAGCCCAGGGCCGAGCTGATTTTCGGAAACTTCGCCTCGCACGTAAATAACGCCGCCGTGCATTCCCGTTCCGAGGCTTTGTCCCGCAACGGGCGCATCAGGCTTATCAGAAAACATACCCAAGAGCAAAATAATTCCACCGGCCATGTATTCACCGAGAAAGTCCCCGGCCTTGCCGCCGATGACTATTTTCGGCTGATGGTCGAGGTATGCTTTCATGTGGATGCCCACACGGTAGCCAACATCTCCCTTGATGAATATCTCACCGCCACGCATGGCGTATCCGATGACGTCTCCGGCCAAGCCTTCTATCACTATTCGGCCATTGTCCATGGTATTGCCAACGCCGTCCTGGGCATTATTGCGCACCCGGATGTATGGACCACGCATGAATGCGGCCAGATCCTGGCCGGGCACTCCACTGATGTCGAAAGTGAGGTCTCCCTCCAGGGCCGTGGCAATATAGCGCTGGCCGTTGACGTCTTCCAGGGTGAAGTCGGTAACGCCCTCCTTCACTTTGGTGCGGATTTCCTCATTGAATTGCTTGTAGTATGTTTTCCCTGCGGTCAGGGTCATTTTTTTGCGATCAGTACCCATCATCAATCCTCCAGATCCACGATCACGGGTTCACCCGCCTTGGGCATCCAAACCCGATCCAGTTCGGGGCATACGTCGCGAACAGCCGATTCCTCGCTCGACATGAAGACCATGTCGTCCTTTTCGGCAACCAGCAACGGCCTCAGTTTGATGCGGTCGTTCAACCCCATGAGGCGATTATTGTCAGCCACCAGAATGGCAAAGGGGCCGTTGAGCATGCCCGAACCGTACGTGGCCCTGAGTGTGGTGTAGAGCTCTCGGTCATCTGCATCCATGCTCTCGATTTCGCCCCAGAAAGGCGGAGCAAAACACTTGGCCGCCATTTCCCAGGAGAGCCCGTGCTTGCGGATAAGCAAGTCGAGCTCGTAGGCTACGACTTCCGTATCCGTCATCATAGTGCACAGGTAATCGTGTTCGCACAGCCAGCGACGGTTTATTCCGTAGGATGAAATTTCACCGTTGTGAACAATGGACCAGTTCAGGATGGTGAACGGGTGCGCCCCGCCCCACCAGCCGGGAGTGTTGGTCGGGAAACGGTTGTGGCCGGTCCAGATGTATGCCTTGTATTCTTCCAGCCTGAAGAATTCCGCGATATCTTCTGGAAAGCCTACGCCCTTGAACACACCCATGTTCTTGCCGCTGGAAACGACGAAGGCCCCGGGGATGTTGGTGTTGATCTTCATGACCACGGAGACCACATAATCCTCTTCGCCCTGCTCCGCGAATTCGTTGTTCGGCCGTTCCGGCACGGATACGAAATAACGGATGAATGTCGGAGGATTGGGAATGGCCAAGGTCCGCCGGGTGGGGATGGGCTCGAAGTGATGCAGGTCAAAGTAGGCGTGCAGCATCTTCTCGGTCTTTTCAATGGCCGAGTCCTCATCATACATCATATGGAAGCAGTAGCGATCCGCATGTTCCGGATAGATACCGTAGGCCGCGAAGCCGCCGCCCAGACCGTTGCCACGGTCGTGCATGCAGGTCATGGCCGCAATGGGCATGTCGCCTCCGATGAGGCCGCGCTTCTTATGGATCACTCCGAAAATGCCGCAGCCGGAGATGTCCTTCTGGAAATCGTAATATCTTTCAGGCGCTTTCATTTAAGTCCTCTCTTAATCCTGTTCCACCACGCCGGGGTTCCAGGTCTCCTTGAAGAAATCGTCCGGCCACATGAGCACATCCGGCGCACCGGCCAGAATCTGTTTCTTGGCCTCTTCGGGGACCGACATCTGGAATTTGACGAAGGCGGTGTACATGCCCGCCATGTCTATATCGCCCACCAGGACGTAGCCCACCAGATGGTCATTGTGGAACACAAGCTTGCGATAGCTCTTCTTCTTTTCATCCAGGGAGGTGGCGATCTCGTAGCTGGGGTCGTCATCCGGCGGGTTTACCGTACCTACGGAAATGGTGGGCAGGCCGTAAAACGAGATGGAGTTCATGGACAGTGACCCGGTGAAGGGAATGTCCTTGCCCGCCATGTTTTTGCCCGCACAAAATCCTTGATTATAGGCATTGGTCCAGATGGGGATGACCCTGTCTTCGTCAAACAGCAGGTCGCGTGCCTGGGCAACGTCTCCGGCCGCATACACCCCGTCCTCGCTGGCACGCATGTGGTCGTCCACCTGGATACCTCTGTCCACATCAATGCCTGCATCCTTGGCCAGTGCATAGTTGGGCACGACGCCGATGGCTATGACAACCACGTCACATTGCAGGAAGTCGCCATCGGTCAGGTGCACGCCCTTCAGATTGCCCTCCTTGTCACGCTGGATTTCCTTGGCGGAAACACCGCAGCGGACATTCAAGCCGACTTCGTCCAGACGTTCGCCTGCCAGCATCGCCGCATTTTTGTCAAAGGCGAGACTGAGGATGCGAGGGGAAAGCTCCAGGATGGTCACGTCCACGCCTCTGTCGAACAGCGATTCGCCCGCCTTGAGGCCGATGAGTCCGCCGCCGATGACAACCGCCCTCTTTATCTCTTTTGCTTTGGAGATGAGGGTTTGGGCATGGGCCAGATTGGTAAAGTTGTACACATCCGGTCCTTCCGAACCGGGAATGGGTGGAGTAAAGGGAATGCCACCCGTTGCGATGAGCAGATTTTCGTATTCGATGACTTCGCCGGAATCCGTGGTCACGGTTTTGGCCGAGGTGTCGATGGAGGACACGGTGGTCCCGAGTTTCAGCCCTACCCTGGACTTCTCGTAGAACTCCAGGGGCCGCAGGGACAGTCGGTCCGGGGTGATTTTGCCTGCCAGCAGGTAGGAAATCAGGGGACGGCCATAGGCCGGAGCGTCTTCGGAGCCGATGACCAGGATGGGATTGTCGGTATCTACCTTGCGGATGCCTTCAATTGCTCCGATGGAGGCAATGCCGTTTCCGATGATGACGTATTTCATGGTGTTCCCCTTAGTCCCGATCTTCGAATTTCAGTGCCTGATTGGGGCATGCGGCCACACATGCCGGGCCGCCTTCCCGTCCCACACACAGGTCGCATTTGACGATCTTGCTTTCCATGGGGTGCCTGCGGATGGCGCCGTAGGGACAGGCCATGAGACAGGACCAGCAGCCAACGCATTTGTCGCGTTCATAGACCGTGCGTCCGGTTTCGGGGTCCTTGTGCAGCGCACCGGAAATGCATGCGGCCACGCAGGATGGATCGTCGCAGTGGCGGCAGCTGACCGCTACGCAGGTATCCCCTTTTTCGAAGACCCGCTTGCACGGGGAGAGGCCGGTCTGGCCGCGCTCTTCGCGATAGGCGAGAATCAGATCCTTTGACTGCGAATGGGCGGTGATGCAGGCCAGTTCGCAGAGGTGGCAACCAATACAGTATTCTTTGTCCGGATAGACTCTTTTCATGTGGTCCTCCGTCTAGCGCCCGGCGTGTTTGATGCCGAGGATGTCGAGTTCTGTGTCAGAAAGCCCCACGCCGCGCAGTTTGTCGCGATTGCCGCGCAGGGATTCAATGGAGTTGAGCCCCATGCCGCCGAGCATCTCTTCAATTTCATGGCCCCAGGCCCGGATCAGATTGACCAGTTTCTTGGCCGCGATGTCCGGGTTCTGGCGCTTGGAGAGCTTGGTGTCGTTGGTGGCTATGCCCCACGGGCATTTGCCGGTGTAGCAACGGCCACACAGGGTGCAACCCACGGCGATAAGAGTGGACGTTCCCAGATACACGGCGTCCGCCCCCAAAGCTATGGCCTTGATGACGTCGCCGGAACAGCGGATACCGCCGGAGGCAACGATGGAGACATTGTTGCGGATGCCTTCGTCGCGAAGCCGCTGGTCAACCTGGGCCAGGGCCAGTTCGATGGGAATGCCGACATTGTCGCGAATCATGGCCGGAGCCGCGCCTGTGCCGCCGCGCATACCGTCAACAGCGATGATGTCCGCCCCTGCCCTTGCTATGCCGGAGGCGATGGCCGACACATTGTGCACGGCCGCGATCTTGACGGAGATGGGCACCTTGTATTCCGAGGCCTCCTTCAACGCGTAAATAAGCTGAAGCAGATCCTCAATGGAATAAATGTCATGGTGAGGAGCCGGGGAAATGGCGTCGGACCCCAGGGGGACCATACGCGTTTCCGAAACCTTGGCATTGATCTTGGCACCGGGCAGATGACCGCCGATGCCGGGTTTCGCACCCTGACCAACCTTGATTTCGATTCCCGCTCCGGCCTTGAGGTAGTCCAGGTGAACGCCAAAACGGCCGGATGCTACCTGAACAATGGTATTCTTGCCGTATTTGTAGAGAGACTTGTGCAGCCCACCCTCGCCGGTATTGTAGGCAATACCGGTCTCGGTGGCTGCACGGGCCATGGCACGGTGCAGATTAAAATTGATTGCGCCAAAGCTCATGGCCGCGAACATCATGGGATAGTTCAGTTCGAGCTGGGGAGTAAGTTTGGTCTTGAGCGTAGGCTTGCCGTTTTTGCCGGTGATGATAGTCAGTTTTTTTGGCTTGGCACCGAGGAAAGTCTTGAGTTCCATGGGCTCGCGCAGCGGGTCGATGGAAGGGTTGGTCACCTGGCTGGCATCAAGAAGCATCTTGTCCCAATAAACTGGAATGTCTACGGGAGAGCCCATTCCGGCCAACAAAACGCCGCCAGTGTCCGCCTGCTTGTAAATGTTCTGCAGGAAAACGGGACGCCATAGTTTGTTGGTGCGAAAGTCGGACGGCTTGTTACGGATGTTCAGGGCCGCCGTGGGGCACATCGCTTCACAGCGGTGGCAGCCGACACACTTGGAATTGTCGTGCATGACCTTCTGGCGCGCCTCGTCCCAGTAATGGGCTTCGTAGGAGCACTGACGGACACAGACCTGACAATTGATGCACAGGTCCTTGTCACGGTCGATGCAGAATTCATGATAATTCTTGTTGATAGGTTGAAATAGCAAGACGTGTACCCTCTTTCGGTTTTGTTGCCAAAAAAGTCACCTGTGGGGGTGATGGCTTAAGCGGTCTCTCATTCGTTTCACAAATCGGGCAATAATCCGATCGTAAAGGGGAGCCACAAAAACACAAGAGTTGGCTGACTGTCAAGAAAAGTTTTAACTAGCTGGATTGGCAGTCTTTTTTTTGTTCACGATCAGTTCTCACCTGTAACGGTATAGAATGTGATCATAGTGGACGAGCTCGTTATTTTTTGTGAAAGAGCTAAAATAACATCGTTTATGCTGTTTCATCCGGTCATGATTGACATTTTCATCAATTGTGATGGGGTGGCTATCTCCAACAGGCATCAAATCTGATACTCGTATAGAGTTCTTCGTCATAACGTCTCTGTCCTACGAGGTTAGCTGCCCTCTCCTCGGAATACCGAACTGTTGCGATCCACATATCCCGAAGCTCTTCCCAGTGCTTTCCGCCTTCTCCTTTTCTGATTGTTGGTGTTGTCACGTGGATAGCAACGCAGCCGCTTGTCGTGTTTACGGAATTGTGAAGCGGTTCCAACAACTATGTCTTTTCGCACGACACCTGAAGTCTGGTTGGTCTACAAATTTGAAGACCGTACGCTCGATGTGGACGAGGCTTGCTCATCTCCTACGCCTGCAAACTGTCCGTTTATATGTTTGACAGTGATGGGGTTAGGCTCCATAACCAACGGATTCAACGCATAGACCAGGTGGAAGGAATGAGAAAGATCGACGTGAACGTGAAGTATTTGCATGAGGTCTGGAATGACAATGACCTCGAGTATGCCACCGAGCATTCGGCCGGCCTGGACCTGCGCGCCTGTATTGACGCCGATGAGCTGGAGATTGCTCCGGGTGAGAAAGCCGCCATTCCGACGGGAGTCGCCATTGAAATTCGGGAAGAAAGCGTTGCCGGTTTCATCTACTCCCGCAGCGGACTTGGCACCAAGGAAGGGTTGACGGTCAGTCAGGGGGTCGGAGTCATTGATCCCGACTATCGCGGGGAGATAAAGGTCTCACTGCTCAACACTTCCGGCGAGGTGCGACGAATTCGGCGTGGGCAGCGGATTGCCCAACTGGTTTTCATGCCCGTCTTCCAGGGCGTCCTGCATTCTGTGGATGAACTGGGAGCTACCGACCGGGGAGCTGGAGGATTCGGTTCCACCGGGGAAAATTAAGATTTTCAAGAGAAAAAATAATGAGCAATAAATTCGATATGATAAAAGAACGGAGTGGCAACCTTCTCTGCAATACCTATGGCCGGTACCCTCTTGCCGTCTCCAGAGCCAAGGGCTGCCGTCTTTATGATCTGGATGGAGAGGAATACTTGGACTTTCTGGCTGGCATAGCCGTATGCAGTCTGGGCCACAGCCGGGATGACCTTGCCGATGTTATGGCCGAACAGGCCCGTAAGATGGTCCATGTCAGCAATCTCTTCTATCAAGAGCCCCAGCTTGATCTGGCGGAAAAGCTGCTGGCCACCTGCGCGGCGGGCAAAGTGTTTTTTGCCAACTCCGGGGCAGAGGCCAACGAGGGCGCTATCAAACTGGCCCGGCGCTATATGCGCAAGGTTCGGAGCGAAGATCGGTATGAAATCATCACTCTTGAACGGTCTTTCCATGGCCGGACCCTGGGCACACTGACGGCGACCGGACAGTATGGTCCCATCAAAGATGGTTATGATCCCCTGCCGGAAGGTTTTGTTACCGTGCCCTTCGGCAACGTCAATGCCTTGCGGGGAGCTATCGGTGCCAACACCGCAGCTATTATGATTGAAATGGTCCAGGGCGAAGGTGGCGTGCGTCCCTTGCCCCAGGACTACGTGGACGATATCGTTGCCCTGTGTAAGGAAAACGGCATTTTGCTGATTGTGGATGAAGTGCAGACCGGTGTTTGCCGGACCGGCCGCTTCTGGGCGCATCAGCATTACGGCATCACTCCGGATATCTTTACCTGCGCCAAGGCGCTCGCCAACGGCCTGCCCATGGGCGCAGTCCTTTGCACCGATGAAACCGCGCGCGGATTCGAGCCCGGTTCCCATGCTACCACCTTTGGCGGCGGTGCCGTTGTTTCCGCTGTTGCCGCCAAGGTCATCGACATCATGGTGAACGAGCATATGGCCGAACGGGCCGAGAAAATGGGTGCTTTCGCCGCAGCCGAAGCAGAGAAGCTCCGGGTCAAGTACCCGGACAAGATCACCGGAACTCGCGGACTCGGTTTGCTCTTTGGCATTGAACTGAGTTGCGACGGCAAAGCTGTTTGGAATGGTCTGATTGAGAACAAGGTCGTTTGCAACCTTACTCAGGGCAAGATTCTGCGGTTGGTGCCGCCCTTGACCGTCGAAGAAGAGGACATTCTGACCTTTATGGCCGTCTTGGATAAGGTTTTGGCCTCTCTGTAGTTTCCTTGACCCGCTTGGAGTAAAGAGGATACGAACAGTTGTAGGAGAAACAGCCATGTCATCTATTGAGGCAATCGACTCTCTGAACACATTTGCTTATCCGGATAGCAGAGAGGTTGCATCGGGAACCGTAACCAATATCCCGGAGCAGATGCAGTCTCCACAGATTGATGCCCGGGAAGCAAAGCAGGACTGGAAGACTTCGGTGCAAGAGTTTCACTACACCGGAAAGGGAGCCTGCATCGACGACATGTGCTGATTGGTTGATATAGTATCAAAAGGCCGGGAAATATTTCCCGGCCTTCTCATATGAAAAAGGAACACGGCATGTCCACGCTGCTTAAAATTGAGTTCAATGTACCCGAATCGAATGCCGACGAAGCTGGTGTTTTTATCGCCTCCCGTGCTCCTCATGGTTGGGAGGAAACTCCGCAGGGCGATCAGCGACATTTCACCCTCTATCTCGAGGATCATCCGCTGGGCATGGAGATGGTCCGTGAGTTCGAAAATCAATTTCCTGATGGCAAAGTCGCGTACGGTGAGCAGGAGTCCGAAGATTGGACCATGGCTTGGAAGGACTTCTTTAATCCGGTGAATTGTGGTGAAATTTTTACGATCGTCCCACCGTGGTTGCAGGATCAATGCGCCGAAGGGCATACCTGTATCACCATTGAGCCGAAAATGGCCTTTGGGACCGGCCACCACCCCACTACATCCCTCTGCCTCCAAGTCATAGGCGAACTGGCTCAGAAGAGGTCAATCCAGGGGGGGCATACCTTTTTTGATCTGGGGACCGGCTCCGGGATTCTGGCGATCGGATTGTGCAAGCTCGGCTTGACGGGACTTGCCATGGACATCGACCCGCAGGCCGTCGTCTGCGCCCGTGAGAACGTGAAAGCCAACGGCGCGGCGGGCAGTGTGGAATTGGCCGTGGGTACGGTGGATAGTCTTGATAATGACGCCTCCTTTGATTTCGTCGTGGCCAATATCCTTTCCGGGCCGCTCATTGAGATGGCGCATTTGCTGGTGCCTCGCGTATGTCCCGGCGGTACTCTGGTGCTTTCCGGCATTTTGGCCGACCGGCAGGCGGATGCCGTGGCCGGGACTTATGTTCGTCAAGGATTGGACGAACCTGAACGCCGTGTTGACGGGGAATGGGCTGCCCTAATCTGGGAGAATGTGGGGGCATAAACGTGGGAACGGCTGAGACTCTTCTGGGTATGTATGAGGCCATGCTTGCGGCCTTGGGGCCGAGTGACTGGTGGCCCGGCGAAACGCCTTTTGAAATTGCGGTGGGGGCCATCCTGACGCAAAATACCAATTGGAAGAATGTTGAAAAAGCTATCACAAACCTCAAGAATAGAGGGTTGCTTGACGCCGAGGCCATGCACGCTCTTCCCCCCGCGGAACTGGCTGATCTTATCCGTCCAGCCGGTTACTATAACATTAAAGCAAAGCGGCTGCATAATTTTCTGACATTCCTTGGGAATGAAGCGGAATTCGATATTTCGGCACTGCGCGATTGGCCTTTGTATGATCTTCGCCCAAAGGTCTTGGGAATAAGCGGCATCGGACCGGAAACGGCGGATGCCATACTTCTCTATGCCTTGGAGCAACCCACCTTTGTGGTGGATGCCTATACCTTTCGTATGCTGGGGCGGCATGGCATGGTGGACGAAGATATGGACTATCATGCCCTTCAGGCGGTTTTCATGGACGCATTGCCGGAAGATGTGGCACTTTACAATGAATATCACGCACTGATCGTTCGCGTGGGCAAGGACTGGTGCAAAAAAAAGGCGGGAGTGTGCGAAAGCTGCCCGCTTGGACCTTATCTGGATAATTAGAGCCTGATGCAATTTGCATTGACTGTTTTTCTGGCCGTGTTGCTTTGTCCGGCTTTCCTGACGGCACAAGAGCCGCCTGAAGCCCTGCACGATTCGTTGCAGAAGGAACATCAACGCGCCGACGAAAAGGAGCAGGAGGTACGCAAGCTTACGCGCAAGGCCGGAAGCATCTCCTCTCGTCTTACCAATATCGAGAGCGACATCCGTTCCTTGCGCAAGCAAATCGACCATCAGGAAAAAGTGCTGAACGGCATTCGTGAAAATGAACAGAAGGCGCGGGATGATCATTTTGCGCTGGAAAAGGAAAAGGAGCGCATCGCCTCGGAGCTTTCCGGGCTGGTGGGAACACTCTGGCCTGTGCATCTGCAGAATGTTCGGGCACGTTTTCAAGATGTAGACAGCTGGGATATGTTTGACCGGCGCTTCAATTGGCTTTCTGAGATATATGTGGCGACAAAGGGTAAATTTGACGAGGCCAGGGAAAATTCCCGGCTCATAGCCCAAAATCTTGAGCGGCAACGATTGCTTGAGCATGAGGCCACGGAACAGCTGGAAGCCATCAATCGAAATAAGGATCAATTGCTTGGCAACAAGTACGCCTTACGCAAAAATCTACAAAAGGTCAGGAAGCGGAAAGAGGATATTGAAAGTGAACTGAATGGCATTCTGGCGACAATTCAGGAACTTAAATATCAGCTTCAATCACAGAAGACCAAACGGTTCAACCTGTATCAGCGAATGCTCCCATGGCCGGTAAAGGGACGCCAGGTTGCACTGTTCAATCTTTCAGCCAAGCCTCCTGTTCGTGGGCTGGGGCTGAGTACGGATAAGGACGCACAAGTCCAGTCGGTGTTTTGGGGCAAGGTCGTTCATAACGATACGTTGCGCGGGTTCGGGAATGTGGTTATCGTTTATCATGGATATAATTATTATAGTTTATACGCCTATTTGTCCAAAACGTATGTGCGTAATGGGCAGGAAGTGGAAAAGGATGAGCCGCTGGGAGTAGTCGGTTACTATCCCCAGGCGAGCGGTCCTGGTCTTTATTTTGAATTGCGTTTTCATCAAAAACCAATTAATCCGAAACTCTGGTTGACTTCGCTTCATTAAGGAAGCGGAAGGACCTATCTACCGAAGACGAATTATTGGAGGCCTTCATGCGGATTGCGCTTTGGTTATCAACTTTCATTCTCCTCCTTACCCTCACGGTTGCTCCCGGCACCACAATGGCGGCCAAGAACGACCATTTCGAGGCTCTCAAGCGCTTTTCCCAAGTGCTCGATATGGTCGAGACTTATTACGTCAAGCCGGTGACCCGCAAAGAGCTCATCGACAATTCCATCAAGGGCATGATCGAGCAGCTCGATCCGCACTCCGCCTACCTCACTCCTGAGGATTACAAGGAAATGCAGGTCGATACCTCCGGCAAGTTCAGTGGTATCGGCATCGAAATCAGCCTGGACCAGGGACGTTTGACTTGCGTCACACCCATTGAGGACACTCCTGCCGACAAGGCCGGAATGCTTCCCGGCGATTTGATTCTGGAAATCGACGGCGAACCGACTCAGGACATGAGCCTGATGGACGCAGTCAAGCGCATTCGCGGCAAAAAAGGAACAACGGTCAAGTTGTTGATTCTGCATAAGGATTCCAACAAGCCAAAAGAAATCGCCATCACTCGCGGCACCATTCCCATTGTCAGCGTCAAATCCCAGTCTCTTGAGGACGGCTATCTCTACCTTCGCCTCACCAAATTCCATGAATCCACCACCCGGAACATGCGGGAGAAGATTTCGGAATACAAGAAATTGCATGAACTCAAGGGGATTGTCCTTGATCTGCGCAACAACCCCGGCGGACTGCTGGGACAGGCCGTGTCCGTTGTGGATACCTTTGTGGACGATGGCACCATCGTTTACATTCAGGGTAAGGACAAGGCGAACCGCAAGGACTTTTACGCCTCCCACACTGCGGATGACGTCACGGTTCCCATGGTCGTCCTCATCAATGCCGGTTCGGCTTCCGCTTCGGAAATCGTTGCCGGAGCTCTTCAGGATCACCGCAGGGCCCTCATTGTCGGCGAGCGCTCCTTTGGCAAGGGATCGGTTCAGACCATCGTTCCCATGGCGGATGGTTCGGCTATCAAGCTGACCACGGCGCTGTACTACACTCCCAAGGGACGCTCCATCCAGGCCCTTGGCATCGAGCCGGATCTCAAGATTCCCTTTGTCGCTCCGGTCAAGGATGATGACACCGAGATGCGCAATCGTTTTACTGTCCGGGAAAAGGACTTGAGCCGTCACCTTGAGAATGGCAACCACCTCAAGCCCAAGACGGGTGAAGATGAGGATGCCGAAAAGGCGAAGGATCGTCTGGAACGTGACAACCAGCTGCGCATGGCGTTGGAGCTGGTGAAGAGCCTTCCCGTGATGAAGGAAATCAACTAGCGAGGGCTACGGCATCCAATGGACGAACGTCCCGGAGAAAAGAAAGAAACGACCGGGTCCGGCAGCTTCCTTACGAAGCTCTACCGGCCCGGTCCTCTTATTTTTATTTTTGCCATTGCGATTGGTGGATTGCTCTGGCTTGGCTACCATCTTGCCACCGAAGACACCCCTCCTCCAGTCGTTGTTTCCAGCATAGAGGCGGAAACTGCGATTCAAAAAGTCTATGAGGAGGAAACATACTCCCTTGAAGACAAGGTCAAGGAAGTAGACCTCTCCATCATCGAGGCCATGCGCCGTTTGAACCTGAGTCTCTCAGAGCTGGATTTGCTGGATGTCGAACTTCGCCACCATGATGGCCATGCATACCACTATCAGGTTTTACGAATACCTGAGACCAAAAATGTGCTGTCTTTTTTGGCTACATTGAAACAACGACTGGCTGAACGGGAACCCGAAGCACTTCTGAGCACCAATGGGACTTCGGAAGCACTGGTCAGCATAGACTCCTACCCTACCCACCGCCTTTTGCTGCAGACTGTCCCTTTTGTCCTTCCGGCACCTGAAAAGAAAGGGCCCAAGCTGGCTATCGTCATAGATGACGTCGGCGAAAATATGCATGTCCTGAAGGGACTGGTACAGCTTGATTTCCCGGTTGCTCTTGCCGTCTGGCCGAATGCCAGCCATACGGATGCCAGTGTCGCCCTGATCAAACGTACAGGGCATGACCTCATGGTTCACTTTCCCATGGAGCCTTTGGGATATCCCAAATACAATCCCGGAAAGGATGCCTTGTTCGTTTCCATGACGGCTGATCAGGTCCGGGCCCGCATTGCCGAGAACCTTTCGCGTATACCTGGGGCTATTGGCGTCAACAACCATATGGGATCCCGTTTCACCGAGTCCCCGGATGGGATGCGGGTCGCTTTGACGGAATTCCACAAACATGGCGTCTTCTTTCTCGACAGCCTTACGACCCCACACAGCGTCTGTCGAAAGATTGCCCACGATCTAGATATTCCATTTTACGAGAGGGACATCTTCTTGGATAACGTCAAAGATGTGAATGCCATTATCCACCAGCTGAAAAAGGCGGAGAATGTTGCACGCAAGCAGGGCCAGGCTATTGCCATCGGCCATCCCTACCCCGCCACACTTGCTGCCCTGCAGCAATGGGGCGCTACCCGAAATTCTTCCGTTCAGCTGATTTCATTATCTCAGATGAAGCCTGAATGAATTGAAAGAGATTCAACTTTTTTTTGCTTTTAGGTGAGCATTGAATGGTTGTTTTTGAGGTCGAGCTGTAAGGTCCGTTCTAGCTTGTTGAATTTAAAAAGATATTTTCTGGTGAGGTTTCTCTCTAGAAAATTTGTAGATTCTCTTTAAAAAAATACAACATGTGAAGAGGGACAGCCTATTGCGTTGTCGGCAGTGGCCGTGTAACAACCAGTTAAAGAGATTTCCAATTTTGCCGATATAAGAGATAGGTTGCGGTCCACTTCTTGCTGATCGTTGTTGTGGTATTCAAAAAACCGTCGATACGTCAGATGATTTGGCTGTAACAGAGGCAAGAGAGAGGCGTTTTTGAGATGAGCAAAATCCTCGAACAAGATGAAGTTGATGCTCTGCTCCGAGGACTTTCCGGAGGAGATGTCGAGACTGAGACCGAGATACCGGAGGACGACTCCGGTGTTGTTTCGTTTGACCTGGCCAACCAAGACCGGATCATCCGTGGTCGTATGCCTGTTCTCGAAATCGTCAATGATCGATTTTCCAGGCTTTGCACCAACGCTCTCGCCAACACCATGCGCAAGCGGGTTGATATCAACCCCATCTCCATCGACATGTCCAAGTTTGGGGATTTCATGCGTTCGCTTCCGGTGCCCACATCTATTTCCATTTTCAAGATGGACCCTCTGCGCGGCAACGCATTGCTGGTAGTGGACTCTCGTCTGGTTTTCGCCCTGGTGGAAAACTTTTTTGGCGGCGCGGGAAGCCAGCCCAAGGTTGAGGGACGGGATTTTACCCCCATTGAGCAGGCCATTGTCGAGCGCGTGGTTAAAATCGCCCTGGCAAACATGGAAGAATCGTGGAAGCCGGTGCATGAAGTCCATGTCGAAATGGTCCGGACCGAGGTGAACCCACAGTTTGCGGCCATTGTTCCGCCGTCCGATGTTGTTATCGTCGTCACTTTCGAGGTGGAACTCGAAAACGCCATCGGGTCTCTCATCGTCTGTCTTCCCTACGCGACCATGGAACCCATCCGCTCCAAGCTGCATGCTTCCTTCCAGTCCGAACGATTGGAAGTCGACCATGTCTGGATCAATCGTTTCAAGGAACGACTGATGGAGACACCCGTGGAGGTGGTCATTCGTCTTGGGCGGACTTCCATTAGCGGGCGCCAGCTTCTCTATCTGCAGGAAGGCGACATCATTTTGTTGGACACCGACGAGGATGAATTACTCGAAGCCGAGGTTGAAGGCGTTCGCAAATTTTACGGACTGCCGGGAAGGGTTAAGGGCAACAAGGCCTTCAAGGTGGTCAAGGAAGAGGAAATTAGATTCTGATCGATTGCAATCATACATTATCAAGGCCGCGACGAGCGGCCTTTTTTCTGGAAATTTCAAAACAGCTTGACTTGAAAACGCTAGAAAGTTCAAAGTTTGTGGTCACTATTTCAAGGGAGGAATCCATTTATGAAAAAAGTCATGTACACGTTGATAGCCTTACTCGGCCTGCTCATGGCCGGTCAGGCCTATGCAAAACAGTATGTGGTTTCGGTTACGCAATTTGTCGAACACCCTGCCCTGGATGCCATGTGCAAAGGTGTTCTGGACCGGCTTAAGGAAAAAGGCCTTGATGTAAAGGCTAATGTCCACATCGCCCAGGCAAATCCAGGCACCAATGTGCAGATCATTAGCCAGATCATGGGTGAGGAACCGGACCTGGTTCTGGCTATTGCAACCCCAGGGGCCCAGGCCGCTGCCCAGAAGATTCATGATCGGCCCATTCTTTTTACCGGTGTTACTGATCCTGTCTCTGCCGGGTTGGTCAAGAATCTGGCCAATACCGGAGGCGGCAACATCACCGGCATGTCCGATTTCAGCCCCATGGACAAGCATATCGCTCTCATCAAACGGATTGTTCCCAAAATTGAGACCCTCGGCGTAATATACAATGCAGGCGAGCCCAATTCCGTTGTTCTTGTGAACAAACTGAAAGAGGAGGCAGCTAAGGCCGGTCTTTCCGTTGAGGAAGCGACCATTGCCAACTCAAGTGGCGTGTATCAGGCCGCCAAGAGTTTGGTCGGCCGGTGTCAGGCCATCTATATCCCTACTGATAATACGGTCGTCTCTGCATTGGAGTCCGCCATCAAGGTCTGCAAGGATACTCAGCTCCCGTTGATTGCAGCGGATGTCGACTCCGTACAGCGTGGTGCAATTGCCGCTGTCGCAGTGGATTATTACAAGATGGGTCTCCAGACCGGGGACATGGCCTACCGCATCCTCAAGGAGGGGGTGGCGCCCTCTTCCATGCCGATCGAATTCCTTAACGACCTTAATCTGCACGTAAACAAATCCGCAGCAGCCGCCATGGGCGTGACCTTGCCCGAGGATCTGGTAAAGAGCGCTGCAAAGGTTATTGAGTAGCCTGCGTTTGCGTATTGGTCGCATTCAGTATACAAGGCGCGTTGTCCACAACGCGCCTTTTTTTCGGCGTGTCTGTCGCAGATGTGCATTGGACCTTTCTGGGTGTAAAATTAGGATATAATGATGACGAGTTACGCACTGTTCGGTGCCGTGGAACAGGGATTCGCCTATGGCCTTATGGTCCTTGGCGTCTATCTCACCTTCCGGGTGCTTGATTTTCCGGATTTGACCGTAGATGGAAGCTTGCCCCTGGGCGCATCGGTGGCAGCTGTTGCCGTGACCTCGGGCCATTCCCCTGTACTGGCAATTTTCATGGCTGGAGCCGCAGGGTTCCTCGCCGGGGCCGTCACCGGCATTTTAAATACGAAATTCAAGATCCTCCATCTGCTGGCCTCCATTTTGACCATGATCTCACTCTATTCCATCAACTTGCGGATCATGGGCCGTCCCAATATGACCTTGCTCGGTAAGGACACGGTGGTTGATTGGTTCAGGACCTATACCGGCCTGCCCTCATACCTCTCGACGCCTGTTCTGTTTGCGATAATCTGTTTTGTGACGGTTGCTGTGCTCGTTTGGTTTCTGCACACCGAGGTGGGGCTCGCTTTTCTCGCTACCGGGGATAATTCACAGATGATTACCAGTCAGGGGGTGAATACGGATATCGTCATCATTTGTGGAGTCGGTTTGTCCAATGCCATGGTCTCCATGTCTGGAGCTCTGGTAGCCCAGAATCAAGGCTCGGCGGACGTCAACATGGGCGTGGGAACCATTGTCGCAGGCTTGGCTTCCGTCATTGTCGGCGAGACTGTCTTTGGCGACAAGACAATCGGCCGGGCACTCGTTGCCGCCCTGTTGGGGTCAGTGCTTTACCGCGTGGTTATTGCCCTGGCCCTGGGGCTGAAGCTCGGTTCCTTCTCCTTCACACCAAGCGATTTGAACCTGATTACAGCCCTGTTGGTCATATTCGCCCTTGTTATGCCGCGCATAAAGCGTCGCATTCTGGGAGGTACCCGATGATATCCATCTCCAATCTGACAAAGGCTTTCAACAAGGGAAGCGTTAATGAGGTTCAGGCGCTGACCGATGTCAATCTTGAGGTCAACGACGGGGATTTCATCACCATAATCGGCTCCAATGGGGCGGGAAAATCCACCTTCCTGAATGCGATTGCCGGAACCTTTCCCCTGGACAGTGGGAAAATTATTTTGGAAGACCGGGATGTCACGAATTGGCCTGAATATAAGCGGGCTGCACTCATCGGACGGGTCTTTCAGGATCCCTTGCTGGGAACCTGCGCCGGGGCTACCATCGAACAGAATCTGGCCATGGCTATGAAGCGAGGGCAAAGGCGAACCTTCGGCCTTGGTGTAAAGGCCAAGGATAGGAAGTTCTTTCAGGAAAAACTCTCCGTGATCGGACTCGGGCTGGAAGACCGCCTGCGGACATCCACAGGCCTGCTCTCCGGCGGCCAGCGGCAGGCCCTGACCATGCTTATGGCGACCCTGGTACGTCCGCATCTGTTGCTCTTGGATGAGCATACCGCCGCCCTTGATCCCAAGACCGGAAGCATGATTTTGGAATTGACCGAGGAGTTGGTTCAGACCCAGAAACTTACCGCCCTGATGGTTACTCACAACATGAATCAGGCCATTACGCTGGGCAACCGGCTGATCATGTTCCACAGGGGGCAAATCGTCCTCGATATTTCCGGAGAAGAAAAAAAGAATCTCAAGGTCGAAGACCTGCTGCGCCGTTTTTCGGAATTGCGTGGCGATGGGGGCGTCTCCGACCGTATGCTGCTTTGTTAGGGCCATGCGAGGGCCCTTTGGAAGACTGGCAAATCGCTGCCGATACGTATAAGACAAAAACATTGGGAGGCTTTAATGGCTATCGAACGCACTTTTTCCATCATCAAGCCGGACGCTGTCGAGCGTGGACTCATCGCTGAAATTCTCAAGATGATTACCGACTCCGGTCTGAAGATCAAAGGCATGAAGATGATCCACATGGACCGCGCCAAGGCTGAAGGATTCTATGCCGTGCACAAGGAGCGCCCTTTCTTTGGCGAACTGGTGGACTACATGGTCTCCGGCCCTGTCGTGGTTTCCTGCCTTGAGGGAGAAAACGCCATTGAGAATTACCGCAAACTGATGGGCGCCACCAATCCGGCCGATGCAGCCGAAGGCACCATCCGCGCGGCGTATGGCATGAGCATCCAAAACAACTCCTGCCACGGTTCCGACGGTCCCGACACCGCCAAGACCGAGGTTGCATACTTCTTTAACGACGACGAATTGGTGGGATAATGTCCAAGAAAATCGGATTCATCGGTACAGGCAATATGGGGTCGGCCATCCTGAACGGATTGGCCTCCCGCGACGACATCGAGCTACATGGTTTCGACCTGCACAAGGATAACCTGGAACGGCTGGCCAAGAGTGCAGGCCTTAAGCCCCACGACTCTGCGGAGTCTTTGGCCCAAGTTTGCGACGTTGTGGTTGTGGCTGTGAAGCCTCAGCATGCAGAGCTCTTGGTAAAGGAAATCGCTTCCGTCCTCAATGCGTCAAAATGCCTGGTCTCCATCTGTGCCGGGTTGACCGTTGAACGGTTCCGGGATTGGAGCGAGGGGCGGTGCCCTGTGGTTCGGGTCATGCCCGACACCCCTGCCCTGGTGGGTGAATCCGTATCCGCTGTCTGCCTGGATGACAAGGAATTGAGCGAGGAGCTGAAATCCTTCATCCCCGGTCTGTTCGAGGCGATCGGCCAGGTGCACATCCTGCCGGAAAAACTCTTTGACGCCTTTACCGGTGTTATTGGTTCCGGCCCCGCCTATGTCTTCTATTTCATGGAAGCTATGATTGAGTCCGGTGTGGCGCTGGGACTGACTCGGCCGCAGGTAACGCAGATGGTCAAGGGACTGTTTGTCGGTGCAGCCAAGATGGCGACCGAGAGCGACCACTCCGTCAGCGAACTTCGCGAGATGGTGACATCTCCCGGCGGAACGACTGTCCGTGCGCTGATGCACTTTGACAGACAAGGCACACGCGGCGACATCATTGACGCCGTGTACGAATGCTATAAGCGAAGCGTAGAACTCGGCAAATAAATTGAAAGGGCTCCTGACGGAGCCCTTTTTTTGTTTTGTAGACCATTCTGAACCGCTTAGACGGCGAACCTGATCCATCCAAGCAGGAGTATAAATATCCACCCTGCCCGATGGCCGGAAGTTCTGCACAGCTTGATAAGCGAATGAATCTTCTCTCTATTCCAGGAGCTTCCTTCCGGCCCGAGTAAAGGCTTTTCCTTTATCCGGCCGAAATAGGTCGCCCTTCCCCCCATACGGGCACCCATGAGCCATGCTGCGGCCGCCATGGGCCAGCCTGCGTTGGGGCTTTCCATTTTGGCGGCATCGGTTGCGAAGTGGGCTTTGGCATCCCTGAAGTTCAGTCCGCGCAGTTTGCCTGTCAGCAGTAAGGCCCATGCCGTTATCCTCGCGGGAATCCAGGCGAGAACATCGTCTGTTTTTGCGGCACCGCGTCCTAAGTCCCTAAATCGTTCGGTACGATATCCCCACATGGAATCCATGGTGCTTATCGCCTTGTAGGCCCACATGCCGCCCGGTCCAAATATGACGAGGTAGAACATGGGGGCCACGAAACCATCGTTGAGATTCTCGCTTACGGTTTCGGCCAGAGTCTTGCGGATCTCTTCCGGAGTTAAAGACGAGGTTTCTCGGCTTACCAGCATGGCCAAGGCCTTTCGCGCACCTTCCAGATCACCGGAATCCACAAGTGTGGCAACTCGCCTGCTTTCTTTTATCAGGCATCCCAAGGCCAGCCCCGCATATGACAAATATACGGCTATCAGTACGCCGAGATACGGAATGGCGCAGAGAACAGTGGCAATGCACCATGATCCCACGCCGAAAAAAATAACAGCGGCCCATCCCGCCGCGCGAAGGTTCCATCCCACTCGACGGGCGGAAGCCTCATAGAGATCAAGCCCTTTGCCGATGTAGCGCACGGGGTGCGGGAGGCTCTGCGGATCCCCGAGTACGGAATCGAGGATCATGGCGGCGGCCGGTACAATGAAGGCGTAAAAATATTGTTCCATGGCAAAAAAAGAGGCCGGAGGATTTCCTCCGGCCTTCCATTGGCTAGTTTTCGAAGTAGGACCTAAGCAACGCGCTACGCACAGGATGGCGCAGTTTGCGTAAGGCTTTGGCCTCGATTTGGCGGATACGCTCACGCGTGACGTTGAACAGCTTGCCGACTTCCTCAAGGGTATGGTCGGACTTTTCACCGATGCCAAACCGTTTGCGCAGGACTTGCTCTTCGCGCGGGGTCAGGTCGGAAAGCACGGAGGCAATCTGTTCGCCCAGCTTGGTGGAGACCACCTCTTCGGCCGGAGCGGTAGCCTTCTTGTCTTCGATGAAATCGCCGAGGCTGGAATCTTCCTCATCTCCGATGGGAGTTTCGAGGGAAATGGGTTCCTTGGCGATCTTAAGCACCTTCTTGACCTTTTCCAGCGGGTAATCCATACGCTCCGCGATTTCCTCGGGCGAGGGATCCCGGCCGAGTTCTTGCACCAGGTAGCGGGAGGTCCGAATAAGCTTGTTGATGGTCTCGATCATGTGCACCGGGATACGGATGGTCCGGGCCTGGTCCGCAATGGCGCGGGTGATGGCCTGACGAATCCACCAGGTTGCATAGGTCGAGAACTTGTAGCCGCGCTGATATTCGAACTTGTCCACTGCCTTCATCAGCCCGATGTTGCCTTCCTGGATGAGGTCCAGGAACTGAAGGCCACGGTTGGTGTACTTTTTGGCAATGGACACTACCAGACGCAGGTTTGCCCGAATCAGTTCCTGCTTGGCGCGCATGGCGGACTGGTTGCCGCGCTTGATACGCCACAGCACTTCTTCCAGGTCGTGCACGGAGTGGCAGCACTTTTCCTGCAACCGGTGCATGATCTCCAGCTTGCCAGCGAGCATTTCCTTGAAGGAGAAAAACTCCTCAACGGTCATGCCGAGCGTGTCGGCAGCAACAACCGGATTGGTCTCGCGAGCGTCAACGCTCTTGAACAACTCCTCGATCTCAGTCTTGGTCTGCCCCACCGACAGTACATACGCCGAAAGGTCGCGCTGGCAGTTGTGCATCTGACGGACATAGTCGTTTACCGTCTCAATGATACGGTCAATGAGGGTCTTCTCGAGCTTGATGTCGCGCAGGCGGGTGACAATCTCTTCCTTGTAGCTCAGAATGTCATTCTGGACTCCGGTCACCCGCTTGTCGAGCTGGGCGCAGTAGTCCAGCTTTTCGTAAATCTTTCTCTTTTTCTTATAGAGCTTCTTGACCTCGTCGAGCAGGAAGATGACCCGCTGGCGCTGGTTCATCTCATCCTCGCTGGGATCATCCTCTTCAATGGTCTTGACCACGTCCTTCAGTTTGACGCGTCCGTCCCGCAGATCGTCACCAACGACAACAAGCTCCTCGACGGCAACAGGAACCTCTACCAGAGAGTACAGGACTTCCATTTCGCCGTTTTCGATCTTCTTGGCGATGACAACCTCTCCCTCACGGTCGAGCAGCGGTACAGAGCCCATTTCGCGCAGATACATGCGAACCGGGTCCGTGCTGCGCGAAGCATAGTCCGCGCTGTCATCATCCTTGTCGTTCGAGAGATCGATTTCCTTGTCGGAATCCAGATCCTTGACATCATCGTTCTCGTCAACAAGAGCGATGCCCATCTGTTCAAAGATGGATTGGATTTCTTCGAGTTGTTCCGGTGTGTTGTAATCGGAAGGCAGTGCCTTGCTCAACTCTTCGTACGTCAGGAATCCTTTTTTCTTACCCTCGGAGATCAGGGTCTTGATCTGTTGGATTTCCTTAATGTTGCTCATCGTCCCTCCTGAGAGATTCTTCCAAGGCCCGAAAACACTCGTCGATACGTCGGCTGTCTCCGCTGAGCTGTGCCTCGCGCAGGGCCTCTTTGAGCTGCTGCCGGTTCAGTTTCTGCTGTCCAACCGAGATTCTTTTGCAAATATGTTCCCATTCACCCTGCACTTCACTTTCGGAAAGTGCACTTTCCCGCAATTCTTCGCGGCATCTGATGTAAAAGCTTTTTTCGTCTTCGTTCAGCAGGCTCATGATATGGCCTTGCTGCGTGTTTTTCAGCTTTTCCCAGATGCATTGCGCCCATTGCGTTCCAAGGATTCTACCGAATCCCCTTCTGGTCAGTTCCGGTACATAGTCCGGATACTGAATGGGAAACCTCAAAAAATATTGATCGTCCTTTTCTTCCTTACCGCAGGGCGTTTGTACGCGAGGACGCGGCGGGGCGCCCCTGCCCTGCCGCTGCGTCATTCCCTGCCTCTGTTCCGGCTGTCGCACGGAACGAGCCGGTGCGACGCCCGCATCTCGTCGAAAATCCATTTCTGAGAGACCCAGCCCGCCCGCAATGCGCGGCAGATAGTAAGCTCTCAACGAAGAATCGGCCAGTTCCGACATGAAGGACTTGGCCCAATCCATAATCTCCCTGGGGGCAAATTGCGCCCGCAGGGTTTCCAAACAAAAATCCAGCCCGTCCGGCGCTTCCGCCAGATACGCTTCAAAACCGTCCCTGCCCCTGGTCTGGAGCAGGCTGTCCACGTCCTCACCGTCGGGCAACAGAACGGCACGACATGCCACTCCCTGCAACAGTATCATTCGGCTGCTTTTGAGCGCGGCTTTACGCCCGGCGTTGTCTCCGTCGAAAACGAGGTCAACACGCGAACAAAAACCGGCCAACCGCTTCACCTGGTCCGATGTCAGGGCCGTACCCAGAACACCGCAGGCATCGGTGTAGCCAAACTGATGCAGCGAGATCACATCCATGTACCCCTCGGTCAACAGGGCCCGCTTGGAGCGGGTCATGGTGGTTCTTGCCAGATTCAACCCGTACAGGTGATCGCCTTTCTTGTAGATGGGCGTATCCGAACTGTTCAGGTATTTCGGTTCTCCATCTGTAATTATTCTGCCGCCAAAAGCAATAACCCGACCTGATAAATTTTGAATGGGAAATATCAACCTCCCACGAAAACGGTCGTAAATATTACCTTTATCATTTTTAGATAATAAACCGGCTTCTACGCCATCATCCGGAGTTCGCCCTTTGTTTCCCAGATGATTCATGAGACCGTGCCAATCATCCGGGCTGTAACCCAGGCCGAATTTCTCAATAACATCCGGCGTCATGCCCCTTTTGTCGAGATATCGACGTGCCGTTTCCCCGGCTGCCATGCGCAAGTTGCGTTGAAACCACTCCGAGGCCTCGTCATGCATGGTCATGAGGAGTGTCTTGCGCGCTTTCCGTTCGGCTGCATGGGGATCATGAGGGACGTTGCCGAGTTCCACCCCGGCTTCCGCTGCCAGTTGCTCCAGGGCTTCGCGAAATTCCAGGCCGTTTATACGGCCGTAAAAATCGATGACATCTCCAGAAGCCTGGCAACCGAAGCAGTAGAAAAAGCCTTCCTCGTCATTTACGGACATGGATGGCTTGGTCTCCTGATGAAAAGGACATGCTCCCATCCACCGGCCGGAAACCGGCTTGAGGTCAACATAGCGACGTACCACGTCCGCAATGCTGATACGGGCCTTTACGGCCTCGATGTCACTTCTATCCGTTGCCAAAATCCATACCCCTCCGGTCGCCCGGTTATTTGAGAACCGCTTCGGTCATGCCATCTCCGCCCCGCTCTTCGTTGGCCAACGAAAAGCTCTCCACAGCGGGGTAATGGCTCAAGAAATCGTGTACTTCGCGCCGCAGGGCCCCTGTGCCCCGTCCATGAATAATTTCAAGGCTTCCAGCCCCCTTGCGCAGAGCATCGTCCAATGCGCGTTCCAGAATGCTCAGGGCCATGTCGGAACGCTGTCCGCGAAGGTCCACTTCGAGCGCCGGGCCGGATGAAGCCGGTGCGGCCGGTGCAACCTGTGAGCTCTTGCTAAAATTCGGACCTTCTTCTATTGGGGCCAACTGGTCGCCCTTGATCCACATGGCAACCCCGCCAATGTCCACCTTGGCCTGCTTTTTCCGTGCATTGACCTCAAGGACGACACCGGTTTTGTTCCAAGCCGGATACGATACTTTCAGGCCGGGAACAATATCCTTGAACGAAAAGGTCTCTACCTCGACTTCGACTTCCGGCCCCAGGTCGGTAATCCGTTCCCTGACTTCGGCGAGTTTCTTCCGGGTTTCCTTGCGTCCCAAACGGTCGGACTGCCATTGCCGGACAATGGTCTGGGCCTCGGATTGAATATCCTTGAGCAGGGCTCCACGCTCTTTTTCAAAGCGTTCTTCCAGGCGGGCCCTTTTGGCTTCCATTTTTGTCCGTTCCGCTTCAATGCCTTCCAGTTCCTTTTCCCTTTTCACGGCCATTTCGTTGAGCCGATCAAGGACGGAAGAAGTGTCTGAGCCGTCGAGCAACAGATACCGCTCTGCCCGTTCCAGGATTTCGGAAGGCAGGCCGTGTTCCCGGGCAACATCAAGAGCTATGGAAGCTCCCACCTGATCATAGGCCAGCTTGTAGAGCGGCTTTTTGGTGGAAGGATCGAACAGCACACTGGCGGCCCGAACGCCTTTGGCGGCCATGGCATATGCCTTGAGAGCCGGGAAATGTGTTGCAATCAGGGCTGTGGCCTGTTTTTCCACAAAGTTGTCCACAACGGCCTGGGCAAGGGCCGCCCCCTGCGTGGGATCGGTCCCGGCGCCAAATTCATCAAGAATGAACAGTGTACGTTCGTTTACGCGTTCCCAGACTCGTTTCAGGTAATGAATCTGAGCGGTAAAGGTGGAAACATTTTCTTCCAGGGACTGCTCGTCTCCCATGACAACCAGAAGTTCCGTCCACAGCGGCAGCGAACTGCCTTCTCCTGCAGGAACGGGTAAGCCGGCTAATGCCATAAGTGCAATAAGACCAAGGGTCTTGAGGCATACGGTTTTGCCTCCGGCGTTGCCGCCACTGATGACAAGGGCGCACTGGCCTTCATTGAGCAGGATATCGACCGGGTGAACAGACTCATTCGTCAAAGCAAGAAGCGGATGTCTGGCCTTGAGCAAGCGGGGCACGCTGCCATCCGTGATTTCCAGGGCATGTCCGTCAAAGGCAATGGACAGTTTGACCTTGGCCATCAGCACATCCAGAATGACAAGTCCGTCGTAGGCGTCGGCAACGCCGCTTTGCTCATCCCGAATCAGCCCGGTCAGATAGGTCAGTACCTTATATTCCTCTTCCCGTTCCTGCCGTTTGAGTTCCTGCAACCTGTTGTTGGTTTCCACAAGGAAAAACGGTTCAAAATAGCAGGTCTCACCGGTTTGGGAATAATCGTGAATGATGCCCTTGATTTTGTTCTTAAAGTTAACCTTTAAGGGCAGGACATACCTGTCGGACGATACAGTCATGAATTCGTCCTGCACAGCCTGAGACAAATTCTCCTGCAGAATGAAGTCCTTGATCCGCTTGGTGCAGCGTTGGTGGATGGTACGAATCTCGCGACGGACATCCATCAGTCCAGGTGAGCTCTCGTCCCGCAAATGCCCTTCCGGGTCCATGCAGCGACCAATGCCGGAGACGGTCTTTTGAGGCCAGTCATAGCCGAAAAGCGTGTCAAAGAGAGCGTCCCATTGCCGATTCTCGAATTGCCCCAGGGATTCCCGGGCTCCTCCGGCAATATCCAGCGTTTGCTTGAGGGCAAACAGATCGTCCAGATCAAGGACGCTTTTTGGATTGTTCAGATAAGTGAACATGCCATCCAAGGCAGGAAAAGGCGGAAAAGAAAAGCCGGATTCATTGACCCAGGCGGCGCATTGTTCATAGAGCGTCGTCGCGTTTCGCACTTCGTCCAGTGTTTGAAACGGATGGAGTGCGAGGCACGCAGAAGCGCCCGGTTCCGAAACAGCGAAACCGGCCAATGCCCCAAGTACCTTGGGGAATTCCAAAAGCTCGAATGTTCTTGACTCCATTTGAGTCGACTATGGTTGGAAAGTTAGGAGGAGAGCTTGGACTTGACCATGTCGCTGGCCTTCTTGCCATCGACCTGACCCTTATGAGCGGCGAGAACCGCCCCCATGACCTTGCCCATATCCTTCATACCGGAAGCGCCCATCTGCGCGATAACAGCATCAATGGCGGCGGAAAGTTCGTCATCGGTCAGTTGCTTGGGCATATAAGCCTCAAGCTCGACCATTTCCGCGGCTTCCACCTGGGCGAGATCGTCCCGGCCGGCCTTGGAATACTGATCAAAGGCGTCCTTGCGTTGCTTAACCTGCTTGGCGATGAGATCAAGCACGGCGTCGTCGGAGAGAGTCGCACTCTTCTCCTCGACCATGCGATTTTTAATGGCCGTCTTGAGATGTCTCAAGACGGCCACTTTTGTCGTCTCTTTAGCCTTGTAGGCTGAGATGTAATCCTTGTCGATCCTTTCAGAAAGACTCATGGCTACATACCGCGCATTTTGCGGATTTTTTTAGCAAGCCTTTTCTTGGCGGCAGCTTTCTTTTTCTTCTTCTGCACGCTGGGCTTTTCGTAGTGCTGACGTTTCTTCAACTCGGAAAGAATTCCGGCCTTCTCAACCTGCTTCTTGAAGCGGCGGAGAGAGATGTCGAAGTTGTCGCTATCGTCTAAGTATACGCCGGGCAAAGTAAATCACCTCCTCGGTGTACCAGCCCTCTAGTGCTTGGCTGGCGAAATGGAACGTATCCATAGCCGCATATGCTGTGGAATGCAACCTATTTCACAGGAAAAAATAAAAAAGAGAGAGTCAAAATCAAAAGGGCCTGCCACGCTAGTGGCAGGCCCTTACCGATAGTCGGAAACTACTGACTAGTGATGGGCGGACTTGGCGTCCATCCAGGATTTGATGACGGTGTAGGCCAAGCCGATGCCGATAACACCCAGCACGACGTAAAGGACACCGAAGAAAACGAAATGGTCAGGCTGCCACCAAGGGAGATCTTGCAGCAGAGGACTGTGTACGGTTTCACCGTGAATCATGGTCGGACCTCCAGATTACTTAACGGCTTCTTTGAGAACCTTGCCGGGGTGAAACTTAACCACCTTGGTGGCAGGGATCTTGATCTCGTCGCCGGTGCGGGGGTTACGGCCAACGCGAGCCTTACGCTCATCGACATTGAAGGTGCCGAAACCGGTAAGGGTCAGCTTACCTTCCTTGACCAGGGTATCTTCCACGGTCTCAAGAAAAGCATTCAGCGCACGCTCAGCGTTTGCTTTGGTCAGATTGGCCTTCTCAGCAATTTTAACGATCAAATCAGCCTTAGTCATCAGTCCTTCCTCCTCAAAATAAAAAACTATTGAGTTCAGTGCAGTCGGCAGAAGTGACTCCTGCACATTGTTTCCAACCGCATTCCTTTTTGGCCTTTAATTGAACTTTGTCATCGTGTCCAGCCTGGATGGGTAAAAAACATAAAAAAACCCCGTCAATCATAGCTTTCCCGCTCTTTCGACGAGTCGTCATTATCACTTCATCTTATTAACAATATTTTGATAACCAGCTAGAAACATGAACTTTTGTGAAAAAAGAGCTATAGGCACCTGGAAAGTGACTTGAATTGTGCCGGAGAAAGGTTCTCTGGCCGCAGTCGAGTGTCGATTCCATGATTTTCAAACCATGTCTCAATCTCGGGAGACCATGTTTTTTTCAGTATCGTGCCAAGTTGTTTGCGGCGTTGTTGAAACAGCAGCTTGATGAGATTGGATAATTTTTCGGGAAATTCCGGGTGTTCTTCCTGCGGCAAAGGTTCGAATCGTACCACTGCCGAGTCCACTTTGGGCCGAGGGTGGAAAACTGATGGCGGTACCTTGAAGAGATATCGTGTATCACAGAAGTTGCGAACCCACGCGGTGAGGCCGCCGTACGCCTTGCAGCCTGGGTCGGCCGTCAGCCGCAGTGCCACTTCGTGCTGAACCATGAAAACGCAGCGACGCATCGCGGATGCTCGGCTGACAATGTCCCATATGAGCTTTGAACCGACGTTATATGGCAAGTTCCCTATTATTCTGCATGGGGTATCCAATTCCTCCCAAGGGAATTTCAGGGCGTCCATACGGATTATGTTCAAAGTCGGGTATTCAATCCCCAGACGATCAGCCAGCTCATCGTCTTTCTCCAGCGCAGTGAAGCGGGCCGGTTCGGCTTCTACGATGAAACGGGTCAACGCCCCCTGTCCCGGACCTATCTCAATAATATGTTCTTCGGCCTCAACTCCCAGGGCATCTACTATTTTACGACAGATATTGTCATCTTTCAAAAAGTTCTGCCCAAGGCTTTTCTTTGCCCGGTAAGGTTGCGTATCACGTGTCATGTCAGTTTCTCCGTGTGCCCTACCTAGCCGAACCATCTGAGAGAGGCAACCGCATTGACATGAGGCACGGCATCCACTTATGAATCACCGGTATTTATCATCAGGAGGTTTTCATGAACATTCGCGACTATATTCGAGACATTCCCGATTATCCCAAGGAAGGCATTGTCTTCTTTGATATTACACCTATTTTGTCGGATCCGGACGCCTTTCGCTATACTGTGGACTGCCTAGCCGAAAAGTTTAAGAATTCCGGTGCCACCAAGATCGTGGCTGCCGAAGCCCGCGGCTTTATTTTCGGGGCTCCCCTTGCCTACAAGATGGGTATCGGTTTTGTGCCGGTCCGCAAGCCCGGCAAGCTTCCTTTTAAAACCCGCTGTGTCACGTATGACCTGGAATATGGGTCGGACACCTTGTGTATACATGAGGATGCCATCAAGGAAGGTGAAAAAGTGCTGATCATTGACGACCTGCTGGCTACCGGTGGCACTGCCGAAGGTATGTTGCAGCTTGTGCGTGAAGTGGGTGGCGATATTGTCGGTTGCGGCTTCGTGGTCCAACTGGGCTTTCTGGACGGAGCGAAGATTCTTGAAGACGCCGGGCAGGATCACTGTTTCCTGCTTGAAATCGACTAACCGCAGGAGCTGGCATGACCAAGATCGGCATTATTGGCGGCAGCGGACTGGATAATCCCGACATCCTTCAGAATGCTAAGGACGTGGAGGTTAAAACAGCCTATGGGGCTCCCTCTGCTCCGCTCAAGACCGGAACCATTGCAGGAAAAGACGTTGTGCTGCTCGCCCGACACGGACGCGAACACACCATTCCTCCGACATATGTCAACTACCGGGCCAACATCCAGGCTCTCAAGGACGCCGGGTGTGATGCTATTTTGGCAACGACGGCTTGCGGTTCCCTGAGAGAGGAGATCGACCGTGGACACCTGGTCATTCTCGATCAGTTCATCGACTTTACCCGGTTGCGGGCCCTTTCCTTTTATGAGGAATTCGCTCCTCACGGTGCCGTGCATACAGCCATGGCCGAACCGTTTGATGGCACGCTGCGCAAGCTGCTCATTGACGGATGTGAGAAACTGGGACTGTCCCACCATAAGGCCGGTACCGTCATCACGATTGAGGGTTCCCGATTCTCCACCCGTGCAGAATCCAATATGTTCCGGCTCTGGGGAGCTGATGTCATCAACATGAGCGTGGCTCCGGAGTGCATCTTGGCGAACGAGGCCGGGATTCCCTACGGATGTGTCGCCATGAGCACGGATTATGACTGCTGGAAGACTGATGAAGCCCCGGTGACGTGGGAAGAGATTCTTGAAGTCTTCAACGGCAATGTCGAAAAAGTGGTTTCTCTGCTCTGCAAAACTATCGAGTCCATGGAGTAGTACCATGCCGTCGGAAGTGCATCCTCAGCCCCTTCATAAACCGTGCGATCTGCTCGTAAGGGCAGATGTCGTGATCACTCAGGATGATGAACGCACTATCCTCGAATCCGGCGCCGTAGCTATTGTTGATGGTCTGGTTGCCGAGGTCGGGACATATGAAGAATTAACCAGCACCTGGGAACCTGATGCTCGGTTGGATATGTCCGGCAAGATGCTGATGCCGGGGCTTGTAAATGGTCATACACATTTGCCGATGACCATTTTTCGTGGGTTTGCCGACGATCTGCCTTTGATGGACTGGTTGCAGGATCATATTTGGCCTGTTGAGTCCAAGCTTACGGAGGGGTGGCTGAAGGTCGGCGCCCGCATTGGCTGCGCGGAATTCATCCGAACAGGATGTACCGCTTTCCTCAATGGCTATTTCCATGAAGGCATCTGTGGTGATGCGGCTTCGGCTGTCGGCCTCAGAGCTGTGTTGGGAGAAGGCTTTTTCAGCTTTCCTTCCCCTATGTTCCCGGACCCCGAGTCCTGTTGGTCTACGGTGCGCAGTCTGGATGAAAGGTTTCGGGATGATCCGCTTGTGCGGACAGCTGTGACCCCACACGCCGCATTTACCGTGGCTCCCGAGTATCTGTCTGCCAGCTTCGAGCTTGCGTGTAAGCTGGATGTTCCCTGGCAGACACATCTGGCGGAATCCCCCGTTGAAACGGCCACCTGTCTTGATAAATACGGCAAGCGTCCTCTTGAAATCCTGCGGGATGAAGGGCTGCTTTCCTCACGCACGGTGCTGCATCATTGTGTTGATTTGTCGGAAGAGGAAATCGCCTTGTTGGCGGAAACGGGAACCAACGTCGTGCACTGTCCGGCATCCAATTTCAAGCTGGCTTCCGGGATGGCTCCGGTCCAACGCTTCATTGATGCCGGGGTGAATGTCGGACTGGGCACCGATGGAGCTTCCAGCAACAATCAACTTAATCTCTTTAGAGAAATGGGGCTGGCCGCCCTGCTCGGCAAGGTCAAGGCCGATAATGCCGCTGCCGTGACGGCCGCTAGGGCTTTGGATATGGCAACGAGGGGATCTGCTCGTTGCCTTGGCTGGGATCAGCTTGGGAGAATTCAAGCCGGATGCCCTGCCGACATGATCGCGGTCGAACTTGCCGAACCGAACTTGCTGCCCATGTTCGATCCCATTTCACATGCGGTCTACGCATGCACCGGCAAGGAGGTCTGTATGACCATGGTTGCCGGGCGGGTTTTATATCTTTACGGAGAATTTAAAACGTTGGATATTGCGTCCCTTCGCGACGATGCGCGAGAAGCTGCCGCCTGGGCCGAGTCGGTCAGGGATTCGTAAAAATATACCAAAAAAGCTTGACAACACCCGGCTTGGGCGCATATCGAAATCTGCTCTTGCACCAACGCGAAATTTTTTGTCGGCCCCACGCCGCATCAATACGAAAGGAAGGAATAGCATGGCTAAGAAAAACACCGTATCTCTGGAAGGTGCCGTCAAGACCGATGCGGGCCTGACCTACAAGGGCGTCGTCCTTGAGCCCGTTGTTGAAAAATGTGAAGGCTGTGAACGCCTCGTTGCCTTCGAGGGTGAGAATTACTGCCCCACTTACGCCCAGCCCTCTCGCAAGTGGGCCGCTGGTGTTTGCAACTTTGCCACCCACGTCCGCGCTGAAGTGGAAAAGGGCGGCAAGGTGAAGATCAACCCGCTGAAGGCTTCCAAGCGCGCCGCTCGCGGTCGCTAGACCAAATCGGAATCGGAATTGGAGGCGGGGCTTGTCCCCGCCTTTTTTGTTGGGCAAGATTGTCTATTCTCAAATCATGTCCCATACTGCCCGGCAGCATTAAATCTGAACTCAGGGAGGCGTCATGAGCGCTCTGTTCGACGAATTGGATCGGCAAGTTGAAACCGTAGTGAAATTGCAGCGTGAGCTGACGGCTATCCCCGCCTTGGGACCCAAAAATGGTGGGGAAGGCGAAAAGGCGAAAGCCGACTACCTGCTGGAGCAACTCAAGAACATGGGGCTTCAGGATATTCGCGAGTTTTCCGCTCCTGACCCATCCGTGCCTTGCGGATTTCGTCCGAACATAGCGGCCGTGATTCCCGGTGAGGACCAGAGCCGGACCCTATGGGTCATCTCTCATATGGATATAGTTCCGGTTGGAGATCTATCTCTTTGGGAGTCCGATCCGTTCGATATGGTCCGCAACGATGATATCCTTATTGGTCGTGGCGTTGAGGACAATCAACAGGGGATCGTCTCCTCTCTGATTGCGGCCAAGGCCATGCTTGATCTGTCCATCACTCCCAAAATCAATTTCGGTCTTCTTTTTGTGGCCGATGAAGAAACTGGCAGTGAATTCGGTCTTGATTATGTTGTAAACGCCCATAAGGACCTGTTTGGCCCGGACGACATGTTCCTGGTGCCAGATTCCGGTGAACCTACTGGCGAAATGGTCGAGATCGCGGAAAAATCCATGTTTTGGCTCAAAATCATGGTCCAGGGAAAACAGTGCCACGCTTCGACTCCTGAGCAAGGTGTGAACGCCATGGTTCCGGCCGCCGCCATGATTCTCAAGTTAAAAGAGCTTGAGAACGTCTTTGATGCAGAGGATTCGCTCTTCAGCCCGCCCCGCTCCACTTTCCAGCCCACAAAGCGTGAGGCCAATGTGGAGAACATCAACACCATCCCCGGCAGTGATGTTTTTTACCTTGATAGCCGTGTCATGCCGCAATACACGCTGGATGAAGTCATGGATAAAATCCGTGAATACGGCGTAATGATTGAAAAAGAATATGGCGTGACTGTCTCGTATGAAAAAGTCATGTGGGAACAGGCTGCCCCGTCCACTCCTGTGGACAGCGAGATCGTCAAGAAGGTCATGGAAAGCGTGCGCCGGGTGTATGGCAATAATCCTCGGCCCATGGGAGTAGGCGGCGGCACCGTTGCAGCATTTCTGCGGCGCAAGGGATATCATGCCGTTGTCTGGGCAACCCTGTATCACAATGCCCACCAGCCCAATGAATCCGCGTCCATCAAGAATGCCATCGGTGATGCTAAAGTCATTGCCGATATGCTGCTTTCCTAGATCGGTTTCGTCATGCAGGAAAAGGCACCCTTTCCCCAGCTGTTCGACCTGATTGTGGTCGGCGCAGGCCATGCCGGTTGCGAAGCCGCCATGGCCGCCGCCCACATGGGGCTCGATACGCTTTTGCTTACCATCAATGTTGAACGGATTGGCCACCTTTCCTGCAACCCCGCCATCGGTGGTTTGGCCAAAGGCCATATGGTCAAGGAGATAGATGCGCTGGGCGGGATGATGGGACTTTGGGCGGATGCCGCCGGCATCCAGTTTCGTGTCCTCAATACGCGCAAGGGCCCGGCGGTTCGTTCCAGCAGGGCCCAGATCGACCGCGCGGAATACATGCGCGTGGTCCAGCGGTCCATCTTCAATCAAGAACATCTTTGGGTATTTCAGGACATGGCCGAGGCCGTGCTGGTTGAAAATGGTCGCGCCGCAGGCGTCCGTACCCAGCTGGGCGAAGTTATTGCCTCCCGCTCCCTATTGCTGACGACCGGGACCTTCCTGCGCGGACTGGTTCATGTCGGTCTCAATCATTTCGGTAGCGGCCGGATGGGTGATCCGCCTGCAAACGAACTCTCGCAGAGTCTGCGAAACATTGGCCTGGAGTTGGGACGCCTCAAAACCGGCACCACGCCCCGCTTGCTCAAGTCTTCCATAGATTTCAGTAAAATGCAGGAGCAGCCGGGGGATAATCCTCCCCGTCCTTTCAGTTTTCGCAACACAACGGTTCCCATGCCGCAAGTCTCCTGCTGGCTGACGTACACCAATCCGAAAGCTCATGAGGCGATCCGATCCGGTTTTGACCGCTCTCCGATGTTTACCGGCATCATCGAAGGAACGGGTGCTCGCTATTGCCCCTCCATCGAGGACAAGGTGGCCCGATTCCCTGAGAAGGATCGACATCAGATTTTTGTTGAGCCCGAAGGGCTGAATCATCCCGAGATGTACCCAAGCGGCATTCCTACCAGCCTGCCTTTTGACGTGCAGAAAAAGATGATCCGGGCTATCGTCGGTTTGGAAAACGCGCAGATCGTCCGGCCCGGATACGCCATTGAATACGATTTTGTTCCTCCCACCCAGCTGAATCCGACCCTTGAAACAAAGGTTCTGCCCGGGCTTTATATGGCAGGACAGATCAACGGTACCAGCGGGTATGAAGAAGCGGCCGCTCAAGGCATGTGGGCAGCTATCAATGCGGCCTGTGCACTTCAGGGGCGCCCGCCGTTTCTGCTGAGGCGCGATCAAGCCTACATGGCTGTTTTGGTCGATGATCTGGTGACCAAAGGGACCCAGGAACCCTACCGCATGTTCACCTCCAGGGCGGAACATCGCCTGCTGTTGCGCGAAGGCAATGCGGATGAACGGTTGACGTCGCTGGGGCGTGATTTGGGACTCGTGGACGACGGTCAGTGGGCGCTTTACAGTAAGAAGCAGACGCAATTGCAAAACGTGCTTGAAGGGTTGCATTCCATTCGTATCCGTCCCGATGCCCCCACTCGCGATCTGTTGCATGAAATTGACGCCGCCGTTCCCGGCAAAGCCGTTGAGCTGGCTGCTCTGCTTCGTCAGCCGCAGATGGAAATCGGTAGATTGGCCATATTCTATCCTGAACTGGCGGACATGGATGAAGAAGTTCTGCGCGAGGCTGAAACACAGGTTCGTTACGAAGGATACTTGGTCAAGCAGGAAGAGCTGGTAGCCAAATTCCGCAGGCTGGAAGACGTTCCGTTGCCCGCAGAGTTGGACTATACCACAGTATCCGGACTCACCCGCGAGGTCGTTGAGAAACTAACGGCCATCCGTCCCATGACCTTGGGACAGGCGGGGCGTATATCCGGGGTTACCCCGGCTGCCCTTGCCTGCCTTGAGATTCATCTGAAAAAACAGGGTATATTGTAACAATACCGCGCGGAAGCGCTATTGACAGAGGGCAAAGCTCTGTCTAAGGATTTTCTATAGAATACAGTCCGCAAACCCGGGCGTGGTATTTCATAAAAAGCCGTTAACAATTTTCAAGGAGTCTGGTCTTGGACGAAGGGTCTGACAGTCGAATTACCTCTATTTTCAAAAGAATTTTCGGCTCTAATGAGCAACAGCTGGAAACGCACATTCTGGAAGCCAGCGCCGATGGCGAGATTGATCGGGACGAAGTCTCGATGCTTCTCAACATATTGGATTTCGATAAAAAGGAAGTCTCCGAAATCATGGTCCCCCGAACGGACATGATTTGTGTTGAGGTCTCCGAAACCCTCCGCGACGTGGCTGATATCATCGTCAGTCAGGGAGCGCATTCCCGCATTCCCGTCTATAAGGAAAACAAGGATCATATTGTTGGCGTGGTCCATGCCAAGGATTTATTGACTCCTCTCCTCGAGGGCTGGGCGGAAACCGCTGTGCCCGACATCATGCGCCAGGTCCACTTTGTCCCGGAAGACATGCCGCTAAACGAAGTGCTGGCTACCTTCAAACGGGAAAAATTGCATATGGCCATTGTCATCGATGAATACGGCGGAACCTCCGGCATGGTGACCATGGAGGATGTCCTGGAAGAAATCGTCGGTGAGATTTCCGATGAATACGACCAGGACAGACCCGACGAAATCAGAGAACTGGGCGGCGGGAAATTCATTGTTTCCGGTCGTGTCCCTCTGGATGAAGTGTGCGAGTGCTGTTCTCTCAGCCTTGAGAGTGGTGAGGTCGATTCCATTGGTGGGTTCCTGGCCGCAATGGCCGGGCGTATCCCTCGCGTGGGTGAATCCTTTACCTGTGACAGCAGACGGTTCACGGTTCTGGAGGCGGACGAACGTCAGGTCTGGTCCATCAAGATCGAACCCATGGAATAAGCAGCGTGCTCAAACTCGTACTTCTGGCTACACTGGGCGCATGGCTCGGGTTTGCCAATCCCGTCTTCCAGTTCCCTTTGGCTGTTCTCGCATTTCCGCTCGGCTTGGCCTGGATCGGTCTTCGCGCAACCTCCGGTAAAAAGTCCTTTTTCTTCGGGTGGCTGGCCGGGCTCCTGTCCTGTATCGGCTGTTTCTATTGGATGGTTATTCCAGTGCAATTCTATGGCGGATTGCCATGGTATATCGCCCTGCCTTGCCCTGCCCTCCTGGGAGCTTTTCTGGCCATTTATTATGGATTGTTTAGCCTGGGAATATACTGGGCTGGCCGGCATATCGACGCCGTCCCACTCTGCCTACTGGCAGGCGTGACATGGAGCGCCATGGAAATGCTGCTGGGCACCGTCTGTACCGGTTTTCCGTGGATGAATCTCGCCTCGGCCTTTGCTCCTTGGCCGTTGGCCATTCAGGGGGCTTCCGTTGTGGGAGCCTATGGCCTTTCTGGAATTTTCGTTGCTCTGGCTGTGGCGATTCTTCTGGCTTCCACGTACCGTCCGGCTCTGATTTTATCTATTGGCATGGCCATGGTCGTGCTGGGCTTCGGCTATTTCCATCTTCAGTCCATTCCCGAGGAAAAAGGAGACTTCGGTGTCTCCATAGCGCAAGGGAATGTGGACCAGGCCGAAAAATGGGTTCCGGCATTTCAGGCTAAAACTGTTGAGAAATATTCAAAGCTTACCTTGAAGGCCGTAAAGGAGTTCCATCCTGAACTCGTTGTCTGGCCGGAAACAGCAATGCCCTTCTATCTTCAGGACAACACGCCGTTTCGGACGGCTCTGGAGATATTGGCCCGGGATACCGGTACGCACCTGATTATGGGCGCTCCAGCCTATCGGGTAATCAATCTCAAGAATAAGGACTACGTCCTGCTTAACCGTGCCTGGCTTATGGATGAAACAGGTCGCCTCAACCAGTCTTATGACAAAGAGCACCTCGTTCCGTTTGGCGAATACATGCCGCTCAAGAAATTCATCCCATTTGACCAACTGGTCCAGGCTGTCGGAATTTTTGTTCCGGGAACTGAAAACAAACCGCTCATTGTCAAAGGCGTATCCTTGGGAATGCTGATCTGCTATGAAGCCATTTTTCCGGAACTAGCCCAACAGCAAGTGGAACGGGGAGCCAACGCTTTGATAAACATCAGTAATGATGCATGGTTCGGCGACACCTCTGCACCGAGGCAACATCTGGACCTGACAGCCATGCGGGCTGTGGAACAGGGGCGTTGGCTCGTGCGTTCCACCAATACCGGCATCTCAGCCTTTATCGACCCCGCAGGCCGCGTGGTGTCTCGCAGTAAACAGTTTGTGGCAGATACTTTGAGCGCCAATATTGCGCCGCGCAATGACACCACCTTCTTCCACGATAATTTTCATCTCATCGGTCGGTCCATTTATTTGCTGACCATTTTGGGGTTTGCGGGTATCTTCTTCTCGCATCGTAAACGAACAAAGGAACTTTTATCTAATGCTTGAATATCCCGAACTTAAAGCCAACTCCTCGCAGCTGATTGAAAAATTCAACTCGCTTTGGAGGCGTCTTTGACTATGACGAGACAAAATCCCGGCTGCAAGCCATAGAAGAAGAACTCGCCCGCCCCGGCGCGTGGGACAAACCAGACAGTCTGACTCCGGTTCTCAAGGAAAAAAGCCAGCTGACCAGCAAGCTTGAAATGTATGACGGGCTGCTGGAGGCCAAGGAAGACTTGGAAGCCTGGCTTGAACTGGCTCAGGAAGAGCCCTCCGAGGAATCCCTCACGGCGCTCAACGCACAGGTGGAGACCTTCCAAGCCCGGCTCGGCACCACCGAGTTGGCGACAATGTTCACTTTCGAGCATGACAAAAACAATGCCATTTTGGAGATCCATCCTGGTGCCGGTGGTGTCGAATCGCAGGATTGGGCCGAGATGCTGTTGCGTATGTACACAAGATACGCGGAGCGAAAGGGATTCAAGGCTTCCCAGCTGGATTTTCAGCACGGCGACGAGGCGGGTATCAAATCCGTAACGCTTCAAATAGAGGGGCTTTACGCCTACGGCCTCCTCAAAGGCGAGGCAGGCGTACACAGGCTGATCCGTATTTCCCCATTTGATTCTTCAGGACGCAGGCATACCTCTTTTGCGTCGGTTGATGTATACCCTGATATGGATGAGGATATCGAGATCGAAGTCCGGGATGAGGATTTGCGGATCGATACCTTTCGATCCAGCGGTCCGGGAGGACAGAGCGTCAATAAAACCAGCTCTGCCGTACGCATAACGCATATCCCAACAGGCATTGTTGCTCAGTGCCAGAATGAGAAATCCCAGCATCGAAACAAGGCGACGGCCCTGCGTATCGTCAAGGCTCGCCTGTATGAAATGGAGTTGAAAAAGATAGAGGAAAGCCGCCGCCAGGACTATGAGTCCAAGGAAGCCATTGCCTGGGGCAGCCAGATCAGGACATATACCCTTCAGCCATACCGGCTGGTCAAAGATCATCGCTCAGGCAGCGAGACAGGCAATGTCGACGCTTTCCTGGACGGAGACCTGGACGAAATGATCCGAAATTACTTACTATACGCACATGCCCAAGGAAACAGCCATTAACTTTCCGGAGCAGGAACTCGCCTCCGAACTGACGCACCTCCAGGATGAGTTGCGTAGCATCGGTGGAGATGAACACGGCTCCTCGGTCTGGGTCTTTCGCCTCTTTCATGGCGTGACCCCGCAGGAATGGGAGGACATCTGTGCCCGCCACGATTTTCGTAGCTGGCTCAGTCTCCCCTTGGATGCCGACGCGTATCCGCATCTCAAACAATTTCAGGAAACACTGGAGCGCCTGGCCTATCAGACCGACCATGATCCGCTCACGGGGCTGGCCAATCGCCGTGCTTTCGATCGTGTTCTGGATATAGAGATCGAACGTAGCCGTCGTGCGAATACGCCTCTTTCCCTGGCTATCTTCGACCTCGATGACTTCAAGTCGATCAATGACACCTATGGTCATTCCAAAGGCGACGAAGTGCTGGCCGGTTTTGCGGAAAAGTTGCGTGCAACCACCAGACGTTATGATCTGGCCGCCCGTTTTGGAGGCGAAGAATTCGTCTTGATTATGGCTGGAACCGGTTTGGTTAAGGCTCAGCGTATGTTGAATCGTTTCCTTTCAGAATTCAAAGCAATGACATTCAAGGCACCTGAAAATGATGACACCTTTTCCGTGACGTGCTCCGTTGGGTTGACCTGTTTCAAAGGAACGGTCGAGATCACCGACAAGGAGCTCGTCGGCTTGGCGGACGAGGCTCTCTACGAAGCCAAGGCGGCAGGCAAAGACCAAGTCAAAGTGTCCAGGCTGCCCTTCCTCGACAACGTGCCTATGGACACGCTGGTACAGGCCAATGAAAAGCAATTCCTGTTCGGCGGGAAATAATGGAGACAGGATATGAACGATAACAAGACATTGAGTCTGTCCATTATGAGCGGCAAGGGTGGAGTCGGCAAAACGAACATCGTCCTCAACTTGGGTTATGCTCTGCATAACGCGAACATGACGGCCATGCTGATGGACTGCGACCTTGGTCTGGCCAATTTGGACGTCCTGCTTGGCATCTCCCCGGAACGCAATCTTCAGGATTTGCTGCGCCAGGGAGTCGATGCAGAGGATGTCCTGGTCGCCATCGAAAACGGTTTCGACATGCTGCCGGCCACCAGCGGCGTGCCCGAACTCGTTGAAATGGATGAAGACATGCAGGATATCTTGTTCAAGAAGCTGGTCAAACTGGCCGGGCTTTATGATTACCTTATGCTCGATCTCGGTGCTGGAATAAGCAATACGGTCCTTTCCTTCGCGGCACTAACCCAGTTGCGCATAGTCGTTGTGACGCCAGAACCCACCTCCATGACCGACAGCTATGCCATGATCAAGGTCTTGGCCACACAACACAAGGTTCGGGACTTCCTTATACTGGTTAATCAGGCGACTTCGGCTTCAGAAGCCAAGCAGACCTTCGAGCGACTCTCCATGGCCTGCAAGAATTTTTTGAATATTACGGTGAGCAGTCTCGGCTTTGTGCATCAGGATCCAACCCTGGTGGAGTCGGTTCGGAGGCAAACTCCGCTCCTGAAATTTGCCCCGGAAGCAAGAGCCAGCAAGGATATCAATCTGTTGGCCCAGAAGATTATGCGATACCGTGAGGACAATCTGAATAAGATCGCAGAACGCCCCATTTTGAAGGATTTCGTCCTTATGTGAAAAAAAGAAATAGGGGGTTGACGAAAAGAGCCATTTTTTGGCATAGTTAGTTAGAATTTAAATCGTGACTCCACTTTGTTCCCCCGCACCTTTATTTCCAGGTAGCGGGCAACGCAATGTTTAAGGGGGAATACCATGAACAAGAGCGAATTGATCAAGGCTCTGTCGGATGAGAAGAAAATGCATGTGGATGAGGCTACCAAGGTAGTCGGCGCTTTTGTCGACTCCGTAAAGGAAGCTCTGCTCCGCGGCGATCGCGTCGAAATCAGAGGTTTCGGCAGCTTCAAAATCAAGGATTACGAAGGTTACACCGGCCGTAATCCCAAGACCGGCAGTGTTGTCCAGGTAAGATCGAAGAAACTTCCCTTCTTCCGTCCGGGCAAAGAGTTGAAGGAATACATCAACGACTAATGGTTCGGCTTCTCCCCAGCCTGATTCTGGCTTTTCTCACGCTTTTCCTCCCTCTACGGGCAGGGGCGAAGCAGCCGGTGTTGACTCTTCTCTACTCAGCCAACACCTATGGCGTTATTAAGCCATGTCCTTCCTGAGGCGGGCATACTCTTGGCGGAGTAGCCCGGCGGGCTACTTATCTTTTTGATATTTTTAAGTCTGAATCTCCACATTTGCTCATAGCAGGTGGGTGGGAATTTATGCATCCGGATGAGCCCTTACCATCTCCGACTGTCACAAAGGCCCTTGCAAAGGCCTTTGATTTGATGAAGTATGACGTCGGTCTGCTTGCTGATGATGAGGCTAAAGCCTTATCTGATGCTGGCATTAGGCCCGGTCCGGTCCAAAAATCCGCACGAGAGGAACCTGTTGCCCTTGTCACCACCTCTCGCGGGGATGTGGTTGCCTTTCTTCGTCTGCCCCATTTGCGGGCAGGCCAGGAGGCTCCGCCTGAAGACATGATAGCCAGAATCTCTCGTACAATCCGGGCTGAGCGAAAACACGCTCGTCTGGTCGTCGCACTTTCCGACTGGGGATGGCTGGCGGAGAGAGAGTATCTGGCACAACGTCCGGATGCCGTGCCCGACATTTTGCTCGGAAGCGGTTGGGGTTCCGGAGTTGATGGACGATTTGAGTCCGGCAAACGCTGTTTGTGGGTTCGCTCTTATGACAAGGGCAGAACGTTGAGTGAGATTCGGTTGTTTGACTGGCCAGATCATTCCGGGACATCCGGATGGCAATCCGTGGATGCAGCCAGTACGACATCCCTGCCGCTCAGTGATAAATACGTTGACAACCCGGACGTGAGCGCGCTTTTCCAATAACGGCTTGCGACGGATAATTCCAACATTGCAAGGGGAGAAGACCATGCAACTTCGAGGAGCAATCACCGCCCTCTCGACGCCGTTCAAGGACGGAAAGGTGGACGAAACCACCTACCGTGATTTTATTGAATGGCAGATCGAACAAGGGATCGACGGACTGGTGCCGTGTGGCACCACCGGCGAAGCGGCAACCATGAGCCACGAGGAACAGGGGCGAGTCATCAAGATCTGCGTGGAGCAGGCCAAAGGGCGTGTCCCGGTCGTTGCCGGTGCCGGGTCCAACAGCACCCGCGAGGCGATCGAACTGACCAAGATGGCCAAGGCTGCTGGAGCGGACGCTGCACTGCAGATTACGCCCTACTACAACAAACCTACCCCGCAGGGCTTGGTGGAGCACTTCAAGGCCATTGCAGCCGAAGCCTCCATGCCGCTCGTCATCTACAACGTGCCGGGCCGTACCGGACTCAACCTGCTGCCTGCACACCTCAAGATGATCGCCGACGCTGTTCCCGAGGTCTTCGCAGTCAAGGAAGCCACGGGCAATCTCAACCAGGGAGCTCAAGTCATTGAGCAATGCGGCAAGGACTTCTGCCTGCTCTCCGGTGATGATTTTACAGCCCTTCCCCTACTCGCTGTTGGTGGAAGCGGCGTTATTTCCGTCGTGTCAAACATCATGCCCAAGGCAATGAGCGACATGTGCCGTCTTTTTGTGGAAAAGGACCATGAGGGCGCCCTGGACCTGAGCCTTAAACTGGCTCCCGTCAATCGGGCCATGTTCATGGAGACCAACCCCATTCCGGTCAAAACCGCACTGAATATGATGGGTATCTTCCCCGAGGCGAGTTTCCGCCTTCCCATCGTGCCTTTGCAGGACGAAAATAAACCTAAGCTGAAATCGGTGCTCAAGGAGGCCGGTCTCCTGTAGTATTTTTCGAGCCCCAGACCAATGCGGTTTGGGGCTCGTTTGTTTTTTCTTCTCCCCAAAGGGCGGCACATGCCGCCCTTTTTTTTCTTCCGTTCAAGGCTTGTAGGTATATTGGCTCTATGCTAGTTTATCAAAAGTAAACAGTTGGTTGTTGCCATTCTCCCCAATTTTACAGGTAAAAGTTCAAAAATGAGTGCCACAAGTGAAATGAAGCCCATCGGGAGGGCCGCGATCGCCCCCTCACCGTCAGCTGACGTTCCTCTCTATCTGGACGCGGTTTCTGCCGGTTTCCCCTCTCCTGCCGATGACTATGTGGAGACCGCTCTGGATCTCAATCGTTATCTGGTCACCAACCCGGCAGCCACTTTCATGGTTCGTGTTGGAGGCGATTCCATGATTGATGCCGGAATACTTGATGGAGATGTTTTGATCGTAGATCGCTCCCGGGAAGCAAAAACAGGCCGGATTGTGGTGGCTGTTGTGGATGGAGAGCTGACCGTCAAACGACTGGGACGTTTCAATGGACGGATATTCTTGCTGCCGGAAAACAGCGCCTATCGCCCCATAGAGATTCATGAAGAACAGGAGCTGACCATTTGGGGCGTTGTTTCCGGCGTTGTACGGAAGCTCTGATGCAACGCCCGTCTTCGTCCCCATGGGTGGCCATGGTGGATTGCAACAATTTTTATGTATCCTGTGAGCGCGCCTTCGATCCGAGTTTGGAAGGCATCCCCGTGGTGGTCCTTTCCAACAACGACGGATGTGTCATAGCCCGATCGGAAGAGGCCAAACACCTGGGCATCGGCATGGGGGAGCCGGAATTCAAACGGCGGGCTTTTTTTGCTCACCACGGTGTGCGTGCCTTCTCTTCTAACTATGCGCTATATGGCGATATGTCCGCACGCGTACATGAGATTCTCTGTGATTTCTCCTCCGAGGTGGAGCGGTATTCCATAGACGAATGTTTCCTGCTGCTACGCCATCAGGACCGAAATACCTTGCTTTCCTTGGCTGCGGAGATTCGAAAAAGAGTCGGCCAGTGGACGGGTATCCCTGTTTGCGTGGGGCTGGCGCACACCAAGACGCTGGCCAAGGTTGCCAACAAGTTGGCGAAGAAACGTCCCGACTCCCACGGTGTCTGGATGCTCGACAGCCAGGCCGGAGTACGTCGGGAACTGGCCAGCCTTGATGTTGGCGAGGTCTGGGGTATTGGCCGCCGCAACGCAGCCAAGCTGCATCGTCTGGGTGTACACAGCGCTTTGGAACTGACCCAGCGAACCCGGGATTGGGTTCGTGAAAAACTCACAGTCTGCGGGCTGCGTACTGTTCTGGAGCTACAGGGGATTCCATCGATTCTCATTGAGGAGGCCCCGCCTGCCGCAAGCATCACCTGTTCCCGTTCATTCGGCACGCGCATCAGTGACCTTGCTGCGCTGGAGGAAGCCGTTTCTGCCTACATGCAACGTGCTGCAGTCAAACTTCGTTCCCGCGGGCTTCTCGCCGGGGCCGTGCAGGTCTTTTTACATACGGCCCGACACGCTCCAGATCCCCAGTATTCAGGCTGCGGCAGTTTGCCTCTTCCCTTTCCCTCAAACTATACACCGGTTTTGTTAGAAAGAGCCAAAGGCATACTGCGTGATATCTATCGGCCGGGTTATCGGTACCAAAAGGCGGGAATATTGCTTTTGGACCTGACGCCGCGTGGATGTCACCAGCTTACCTTTGATGAATGTGATCGCGCACCATTATCAGCCAGGGAAAAGGGGCTCATGACGGCTCTGGATGCTGTTAATGCACGGTATGGGAGTAATACCCTACACTTTGCCGGAACCGGCATAGGGCCCAAGGCATGGCATATGCGCCAGCGTCATCTTTCGCAAAGATTCACCACATCCTGGAACGAACTGCCGCTGGTTCGTTGAAATGAAATGGGTGTGAGACACGTTGCGAACAGGATTGAGAAATTTTTCCCAATATCTTTACCCAAGACGACTTGGAAGCGAAAAAAGCAAAGGCCCGCCAGCACAACGCTGACGGGCCCGACTTTGCGCACTAAATCAGCCTGTTACAGCTTAGCCTTCAAAGGCCTTGATGAAGTTGGGAGCAACCTGCTTCTTACGGCTCATGACGCCGTCCAACCATACGGGTTCGCCCTTGGTGGCAACACCGAAGGCCTTCTCGACCACGGAGGGATCGTCGGAGGCGATCAGCATCTCGGAGCCTTCCTTCATGATGTCGGTCAGCAGCAGGAAGACGGAGTGACGGCCATCGGCCTTCACCTTGGCGATCTCGGCCTGCAGGGCATCCTTGTGAGCGTCCAGCATGGACAGATCAACAACTTCCAGCTGGCCGATACCGACCTTCTGGCCACCCATGTCGAAGTCCTTGTAGTCACGGAAGACCAGCTCGTTGGCGGAAGCGCCGTCAACAGCGGACTTGACCTTGAACATCTCCATGCCCAGGGCCATGACATCGGACACACCAGCAATCTTGGCCAGAGCCTCAACGGCGGCCTTGTCCTGGTCGGTGCAGGTGACGGACTTGAACATGACGGTGTCGCTCAGGATGGCGCACAGCAGGATGCCGGCGACGTTCTTGGGCATTTCAACGCCGTAGAAATCGTACATGGACTTGATGACGGTGCCGGTACAGCCCACGGGCCAAACCCACATTTCCAGCGGATTCGGGGTGGTGACGTCGCCCAGCTTGTGGTGGTCGACGACGGCCAGCAGTTCGCCCTTGCCCAGGTTGTCGATGGTTTGGGAAATGTCGGTGTGGTCGACAAGAATGATCTGCTTGTCGGTAGCATCGGTCACGATCTCGGGAGCGGCAAAGCCGAACTTCTCGAGGACGAAAGCGGTCTCGGGAGCAATGGCGCCCTGAGTGACGGCCTTAGCTTCCTGGCCGCGTTTGGTGAACAGGTCAGCGACAGCGATCGCGGAAGCAACGGTGTCGGTATCGGGGTTTTTGTGTCCAACAACCAAAATAGCCATATCAAAGTCCTCCTAAATTGTAGTGTCCTGATGTCAGGATTCTGCACCGGAAATAGCATGTGCCAAATATCACAAAGCGTGCCGACTGCCAAGCTAAAACCGTCCAGAAAGCATGAAAAGAATAAAAAGAATTATGCCGGCTCCAAGGATGACATATGCTCGTCTGACCCTGAGTGCCATCAATCCTCCCAGCGTGGCTGCAATCCACAAGTACGCCCAGGTTATGTCCATGGTCGTGAAAATACCGGGATAAATGGTGAGAAGCGTATTTACTGCGTATTTGAGAATCATGACCGCGGCAAAAAAGGAAATCCATGCTGCGAGAAAAGATCGAAGCAGGGAGCGGCCCACAATTTTGGCTGGCAAGTGCGGCGACTGCGGATTGCGCGCCCAATTGAGCATCTGATTGTAGCTGTCCTTTTCCCGCTCTCGCAACATGCCGTCAATGCGGGTTCCCAGCCAGGCCAAAGGCATGCTGAGGAATAGAACGATCATGATTCGCCCCGGGTGGTCGAACCCGAAGTAAGTAGTAAGAGCCAGGGCGGAAAAAGTAGCTGCGGTTAGATGGGGGGGGATGAATGTCCCGGCAGGGATCAAGTCCAACCAGAATAATTCAAAGAAAATAGCAATGTACAGACTTGTTGCGGAATCATGATAAAAAAGGCTCCAGAACAGCCCGATGACCAGAGGCCGTTCCAGCAGGCCGATGCTTAGTGACGAACGGAACAGGGAAAACAGGGCAAAAAAAAAGCGACCAGAGCGAACCAGAAAAAGGGATGAGAAGTCAGCATCAGAACCTCACCTGGATCGGATCATTGGGAACACAGCGAAAATCAAGAACAACACCCTTTCGTGACAAATATCGCAAGCACCCCTCATCATCATCCGAAAGCGCGACGCTGGGAGAAATCTGCTTTTTCCCGGGCGTGTAGTGAACATTGCCCACATTGAGGAGATTGAAGGAAAACCCGTTGTCAAAGGCCCGCCGGGCATCAGCACAACTGGAAAACAAAATCAGAACATCCGATGAACCGCCCTCTTCCACCGTGTCGTGCAATTTCTCAACGCCAACAAACAGGCTGTCGACAGTTTGAGGAATGGCCAAAGACATGATTTCCTGCTGGAGGACGTCTTCGGCCAGTTCGTCATTTGCCACGATGACGGTTTTAGCCCCGGTATACGGCAGCCATGCCTCGATAACTTGGCCATGGATGAGTCGGTTGTCTATGCGTACCAAAAACACGTAGCGGCCCCTTACTTCTTCGTTGCCGCCTTCTTACGCAGCATAGCCCCGGCAACCTTAATCCCCTGCTGGCCTGCGTCCCGAATTTTTTCGGCAAGGGCATCCAGATGCATCAGGCGGGATTGCAGTGTAGCTACGAGCATGGGCAAGTTGACACCGGTTATGACCTCGAGATTTTCTGACTTCATGAGAGAAAGGCTCATTGTCGTGGGAGAACCACCGAAGAGGTCGGTCAATGCCACAACACCCCGGCCTGTCTCAACGGACTTGATCGCTTTGCGGATAGCATCCACTGTTTCGTCCACACCACGATTTACGTCAACCCCCACGGCCTTACAGTATTCCTGAGGACCGAGAACGATTTCAGCAACATCCAGCAAAGATTGTCCGAAGGAGCCGTGCGTGACGACCACCACGCCGACTATAGATTCCTTTTTCTTGTTTGCAGCCATTATCCGAGTTCCATATGTCTGTGTTCGATGGTTACGGCATATCTTTTTTGACGCAGTGTTGCCAGTACGGATTCCGCGACGGATACCGAGCGATGGCGTCCGCCCGTACATCCCAAGGCCAGCGTAATACGGTAGCGGCCTTCGTTTGCATAAAGTGGCAAAATATAAGTAAGAAAATCAGAAAACTTTTCAATAAAGACTGCACCGACATCACTCTTGAGCACGTAATCGGACACAGGCTTGTCCAGCCCGCTCAAGGCTCGCAGTTTTTTGTCAAAATACGGGTTGGGCAGAAAGCGCAGGTCAAAAACGAAATCAGCTTCGGTGGGCACGCCATATTTGAACCCGAAAGTAATGATATGCACCCGCATCCCCTTGCCCAGTTCCTCAATGGCAGACCATTTGGTCTGGATCACCCTGCGCAGGTCGTGCACAGAATAATCTGACGTATCCAGGACAAGATCGGCGTTCGCACGGATGTTGGACAGAAGGACCTTCTCCTGTTCAAGAGCCTGCTCCAGGCCAAGAGATTGACTTTCCAGAGGGTGCGGACGGCGCGTGGTTGCATAGCGCCGTACAAGTTCGGATCGTCTGGCTTCAAGGAACAGCACCTGGGGTACAATGCCCATTGTTGAAAATTCGGAAAAGGCGATATCCCACCCTTCCAAAAATTCCGGCTGGCGCATGTCCATGCCAAGGGCAAGCCCGCGATAGCGGGAGTCCTTGTTGAATATGAGATCAGCAATTTTGGGAGACATGCGCGACGGCAAGCCATCAATGCAAAAAAATCCCAGATCTTCGAACACCTTGAGCGTAGTACTTTTCCCGGAACCGGAAATGCCGGTAACGACGACTACAGGGAACGGGTTGCTGGGAGTCACGGGAGTGTCCTGGGGTTATACGTTCTTGAGCATCGTCCACAGACTGTCAAGATCATCCGCATCCAGGAATTGGCGACGGAAACTTTCGTCCTTTAACAGGCGGGATATTTGCGCCAGAATGCGCAGGTGCATTCCTGCCACTTGCTCGGGCGCAAGGACCAGAAAAAAGATATGGCACGGTTCATGGTCGAGAGCTTCGAAATCAACCCCATCACGGCTCCGGCCTACGACAACGATTACCTTTTCCAGGTCTTCGAGTTTACCGTGGGGGATAGCTATGCCATCACCGATGCCGGTCGTACCGAGCCGTTCACGGTCGAGAAGGACACGGACCGCAAGGTCCGTGTCCATCTCGGGATATTTCGTGCCCAACGGGGCAATCAGTTCTTCAAGTACCTGCGCTTTGGAAGCGGAGGTCAGTTCTGGAAGGATAAGATCCTTCTCAAGGAATTCACCAAGTTGCATAATTAGTATCCAGGGTCGATCAGGCCAAAATCGCCGTTCTTGCGCTTGTAGATGACATTGACGCCATCGGTTTCAGCATTGAGAAACACCAAAAAGTCATTTTCCAGAGAATCGAGTTGCATGGCGGCTTCATCCACGCTCATCGGCTTGGGTTCGTAGGAATCCGTCCCCACGATGGTCGGCCTCTTGTCTGTGCCGGCCAAGTCTTCATAGGAGATGAAACTCGTCATCGCCTTGGTGCTGCGGGCCTTCTTATTGCGACCCTTCACCTTTTCACGCATCTTTCGAAGCTGGGCTTCCACCTTGTCCAAGACCATATCAATGGTTGAGTACATGTCCTCGGAGTCTTCGTAGGCGGATAAATGTATGTTGTCGGCGTTGAGGATCACGTCAGCCTTATGCCGAAATTTGTCCACCAGCAGGTTGACCTGCAGATCGGCTTCGGAATCCGAAACGAACTTGCTTATCTTCTCAAAGCGCTTCTGGGCATAACCCTTGAGGTGGTCAGAGGGCTCGAAGTTCTTGAAATTGAAGCTGATGTTCATGCGCTACCTCCTGGTTGAATGTGCCAACAATACAACTAAAAGTACTGTTTGCGTTTTGAGGACGACGGGATGCCCATTGCGGATCGATACTTGGCTACAGTACGCCGGGCGATGTTCACATCCAGTTTTTCCTGGAGAATTTCGCCGATCCTTTCGTCGCTGAGCGGTTTCTTTGTGTCTTCCTCTGCGATCATCTGCTTGATGAGCGCCTTAACGCTTTCCGATCCCACTTGTGAGCCATCGTTCAAATCCAGCGCGCTGTTGAAGAAAAACTTCAACTCGAATATTCCGTGCGGCGTGGACACGTACTTGCTGGTCGTGATGCGGCTGACTGTGGATTCGTGCATTTCGATGTCTTCTGCAACCTCCTTGAGGATGAGAGGTTTGAGTTTTGTCACGCCGTGTTCAAAGAAATCATGCTGAAAGCGAACAATGCTCTCAACTACTTTATACAGGGTTCGCTGCCGCTGGTACAGACTTTTCATCAACCATGCGGCGGAACGCATCTTTTCCTGAAAATATTCCTTTTCCTTGGAGGCGGCACCCTTCATCGTATCCATGTAGAAGGTGTTCATCTGCAACCGGGGGAGGCCGTCCTCGTTCAGAATGATGACGAACTCGTCGCCATAGTGATAAACAAAGACATCCGGGCTGACATAGTGCGGATCTGTTCCCGAAAAATTTGCCCCCGGCATGGGGTCGAGCGTCTGAAGGATATCCAGGTATTCCTTCAACTCTTCCATGGAAATTTTGAACTTGCGGGCCAGCGGCTTGTATCGATTCTTTTCCAAATCTTCCAGGTGGTCCTGCACCAGAGAGACAAGGATCGGATCGTCAAGTGTCAGAACCTCCATCTGCACCAGCAGGCATTCCTGTGGCGTACGGGCACCGACCCCAACGGGATCAAGGTGCTGAATCCGCTTGATTACCGATTCGACTTCCTCTTCGGTAGCCTGAATCAGTCCCAGAATCTCCTCGGTGGACGCCTGCAGATAACCGTTGCCGTCGATGTTGCCGATGACGACATCACCGATGGCCAGATCGCGCTCGGAGAAATTGGACAGACGCATCTGCCAATTCAAATGCCCCTCCAGCGAGGGTTTGGAGGCGAGACGGGCCTCGAATGAAAGCCCTTCTTCGGCAATTTCGAGATCACGTCCGAGAGCCTGCTTTGAGGTACTGGAAAATTCACCCAGGTAATTTTCCCAATCAGCGGTACGGACCAGTTCCTCTTCCGCCTGGGATTCGGTCAGCTTCTCATCCTTGGCATCCCGAACTTCGGTCTCGCTCTCGGTCTCTTCGAGAAACGGGTTCTCCATGAGTTCCTGCTGAACCGTCTCCAACAACTCAAGACGAGAGAGTTGCAGCAGTTTGATAGCCTGCTGCAACTGGGGCGTCATGACCAGTTGTTGTGATAGTTTGAGTTGCTGTCTGAGTTCCAGGCCCATATTTAAAGCCTCGAGGCTGATCTGTCGGAATAATCTCCGAGTTGGGTTGATTTTTTTTGAGAGCCACCACCACTTCTTGGCTCCAACTATGCCACACTCCTATTCAGGAAGCAACAAAATTGTTATAACTTATTGTGAGTGTTGGGAATATTTTGAGACTAAGAAGGTATGAAAGAACTGTACCAATGATTCCCGGGGCTGTAAATCGGAACTTGGCAAAATCAAGGAAAAAACGAGATTAAAGATGAAAATCTTCACCTAGATATATCTGGCGAGCGCGGCTGCTCTTCACTATGGCGTCCGGTGTGCCTTCCAGGATGACAGCCCCTTCGTAGACCAGATAAGCCCGATCGCAAATATTGAGTGTCTCCCGGACATTATGGTCGGAAATAAGAATGCCGATCCCCATGCTTTTAAGCACGGAGATGATTTCCTGAATATCGATGACGGCAATGGGATCAATTCCGGCGAAGGGCTCGTCTAGGAGAATGAACTGTGGGTCCATAATCAGCGCCCTTGCGATTTCCAGACGTCGCCGCTCTCCGCCGGAAAGGAACATGGCGGCCTGATCCGCGAGCTTGGTGATGGTGAACATTTCCATCAGTTCATCAGCTCTTTTGCGCTGGGCCGCAGCTGTGAGCGATGTCTGCTCCAAGATGATCTCCAGATTTTCGCGAACACTCAGCTTGCGGAATATGGAACTCTCCTGCGGAAGATAGCTTACCCCCATCCGGGCCCTTTCATGCAGCGGCTTATCCGTGAGCGGCTTCCCGTTTAGCGCCACTACTCCCGTATTGGGTTTGACTATCCCGACGAGCATATAGAAAGTTGTGGTCTTTCCCGCTCCATTCGGTCCCAGTAGCCCCACGACCTCTTTTGTGTGCAGCTCCAGATTGATGCCGCGGACAACCTCTTTCTGACCATACCGCTTTGTCAGGTTGGCGGCTTGCAGTCCTCCTGGCATGGACTTATTGCTCCTTGATCCTGGCCGGGGTCAGGAAAATGGCTTTAACGCGCTTGTCCTTGCCTCGAATAACCTCACTACGGTTTTCGTGGACATAAAAATTGATCGTCCCTCCAGTCAGGCTATTGGGACCATCGCTCAGAATGGGGTCGCCCTCCATTGTCAGCAGCTGTTTCTCCACATAGTAGGTAACCTTCTGGCATTCGCCTTCCGTTTTGCCCTTCTTGGCGCGTACATTCCCTTGCGCCACAATGCGGTCCACACTGTCCACGGAAAATTTCTTACCGGACTTTGAACCGAAGAACGCAGACAACGTATCGGCCCACAGGGTAAGTTCCCCGTGCTTGGCGACCACGTTGCCCTTGAAGGTTACAACCTTGCCGCTTTCATCGTAAGTCATGCGGTCGGACGTGATTTGAACCGGCAATTTGCCAGGGTCCACGCCGATTTTAATCGGATCCGGCGGGGCGGATTCTGCCACAGCGCCCTTCAACTCCCCTTCGCCTTCCGTCTTGTTTACGACCTGTGCGGGGTTTTGAGCCTTCACCACTTCGGTTTTGGCCGAAGCCGGGGGCGATGTCACCTCGGCCTCTGGCTTCGGCACATCAACCAATTTCAGAAACTTGGCATTTGCAAACCCCAGAGCGTTTTTCTCACTGCGTTCGGTTTCATCCATCTTGAAAATGGCAAACCACCCAGCTTTAAGGAAATCGCATTTGACCTTGTCTCCCTTGTGCAGAGTGACAACATGCTTGCCTTTGCTGTCTCGGGCTGCACGAACATTCAGGTTGACTGTGGCCTGACGAATTTCTCCCCACTCAGCGGCTTGAGCTGATGTGATGAACAGGCATATCAGAATCAGCGTAACGGCTATTTGGCCAATTATCTTCATATGGGTCATGTCCCTACTTTAACGTGAAATAGGATTTTCATCAAAGTGGGTGGTTGCCAACAATGCATCTACACCACCGGCTGCAACCACCTCGTAGCTGACAAGGTCAATTTCAACGGCAACGGCTGTAAAGGTCATGTCGGGCCGGCGGATGGTCACACCTCCCTTGAGGTAAACCTTATTAATGGCTCCGACATAATCGAGGTGCTGGGCTTCAAGCTCCAGATCGCCAAAACGCCCGGCCACATTGTCATACAAGGTCAGGTTGTCGTTCATCTGGTCAACCTCGCCCCTGTCTGCCTTGACATAGACTTCCTGCCGATCCTTGCCATAAAAAGCCGTCAGCTGAGGTTTCTCGACTCCGATCAGCTTCTTCGTTTGGTTGTATTTCGCTTCCGAGGCAAGGAGTTTCCAGTTCATGGTCCCCTCCTTCCCCTGTACAAGCTCAATATCCTTGGCAGTGATATCAGCCTCGTCCAGAAGCTGCTGGCGAGACTGAGGAGATGGAGCGGCTTTCGTTGGATGCTCCACCACGGGCTCAGAAAAGAACACCGTCTTCATGGAGATGCCGGCCACGAGCCCTACGGCAAATATTGTGATTAGAAACAGCGCGGAACGCCTGTTCATCTATCCCGCCCAAGGTTGCATCGCGGTCTCGAGCAACCCCCGTGCTTCCAAAATGAAACAAACGGCATCGCGAACAGCGCCGTGTCCGCCCGACCTGGGGGAAACCCAATCCGCAGCTTCAATGACTTCCGGCATGGCATTTGGAACACACAGCGCCATGCCTGCCCGTTTCATCACGCCGAGGTCGATCCAGTCGTCGCCCATGAAGGCGGCTTCACTCACATCCACCCCAACTTTCTGGCAAATTTCTTCAAACAGAGGGATTTTCTTATGCTTGCCGGGATAGTAGTGGCGTACACCCAGCTCATGAATGCGATTTGCGACTGGAGCCTGATCCAGTCCGGTAATGACGCCAATCTCCAGCCCCGCTGACTGCGCAAGCTTGATGCCGAAACCGTCCTGTACGTCGAATCGTTTCATGGCCATTCCATTGGCGTCATAATAGAGTCCGCCGTCGGTCAGTACGCCATCGACATCAAGAACCAGCAGTTTAATATTTTTTGCCAGCTTTAATGCTTTTTCATTCATTGCGATTCAACTCCCAGATGCCCTTGAGCCGGATGAGCAATTTTTCCATTTGATCTATGGGCAGACTGTTGGGACCATCGCACAGGGCCTTATCCGGATCAGGATGCGTTTCCATGAACACGCCATTCGCACCGGCCGCTACAGCCGCAGAGGCCAGTACCGAGACATATTCTCTTTGGCCTCCGGAGGCGCAGCCCTGCCCTCCCGGCAATTGCACCGAGTGAGTGGCGTCGAAGACGACCGGAACGTCGAAGCGCTTCATCTCAGAGATGGAACGCATGTCCACAACCAGATTGTTGTAACCATACGTGGAACCGCGTTCCGTGAGCCAAATGTGGTCGTTTCCGGTGCTCCGCAGCTTATTTACCACATGCTCCATATCCCACGGGGCAAGGAACTGTCCCTTTTTGACGTTCACTATGCATCCAGTGGAGGCGGCCGCCACCAGCAAATCCGTTTGACGACACAAAAAAGCCGGGACCTGGATGACGTCAGCCACTTCGGCCACCAGAGCGGCCTGTGAAGGCTGGTGGATATCCGTAACAATAGGTAGTTGGGTTTGTCGTTTGACTTCCGCCAGGATGGAGAGCCCCTCTTCAAGGCCCGGACCACGGTAGCTATCCACCGAGGTCCGGTTCGCCTTGTCAAAAGAGCTCTTGTAAACGAGGGGAATATCCAGTCTGTCGGCAATTTCAGCCAAGGTCTCGGCCGTGGACAATGCCAACTCACGACTTTCAATAACGCACGGACCGGCCAGAACAAACGGGCCGGACCGGCTTCCCATATACAATTTGCTCGTGAGCAACTATTTCCCCTTCTTCTTGGCCTTATCCAGCTTGGCCGCTCCGATAAAGTCGCGGAACAGCGGATGCGGATTCATGGGATTGGACTTGAATTCCGGATGGAACTGGCAAGCCAGGAACCAGGGATGCCCGGACAACTCCACGATTTCCACCAGGGATTCGTCCGGAGCCGTACCGGAGAGGACCATGCCGTTTTCCTGGAACTGTTCAATGAACTTGTTATTGAACTCGAACCGGTGGCGATGGCGTTCCTCGATGTTGGGCGTCTGATATGCAGCAAAGGCAGCGGTGTCCTTCTTGAGCTTGCACGGGTAGGCGCCAAGACGCATGGTACCGCCCTTGTTGGACTCCTCGTCCCGCACTTCGGTTTTCTTGGTGCGGAAGTCGTACCACTCTTTCATCAGATAGATGATGTTATGGGGCGTTTCGGTATCAAACTCCTCGGAATTTGCTCCTTCAAGGCCAATGACATTCCGGGCAAACTCGATACAAGCGCACTGCATGCCGAGGCAAATGCCGAAGAACGGAATCTTGTTTTCGCGGGCGTATTTGATGGAAACGATTTTGCCCTCAATGCCTCGAGAACCGAATCCTCCGGGCACCAGGATGCCGTCCAGGCCCTGGAGCTTTTTTTCCACATTTTTGGGAGTAACTTTTTCGGAGTTGAAATATTCAAGTTCTACTTTAACGTCGTTGGCGATACCACCGTGTATCAAGGCTTCGTGCAGGCTCTTGTAGGCTTCGGTCAGATCGACATACTTGCCGATAATACCGATTTTGACCGTTCCGGCCGGGTTGTGCAGCTTATGTACGAGCCCTTCCCACGGAGCCAACTCGGCATTGCGGGCCGGGAGCTTCAGCAGAATGGCGATCTTCTGGTCCACGCCTTCCTCATAGAACTTGAGGGGCACTTCATAAATGTTTGAGACATCCACGCCGCTGAATACGGCATCCTGATCAACATCACAGAAGAGAGCGATCTTGCTCTTGAGGTCTTCCGGCAACTGCACTTCGGAACGACAGATAATGATGTCCGGCTGAATACCAACGCTGCGCAATTCTTTGACAGAGTGCTGGGTCGGTTTGGTCTTCAGTTCGCCCGCCACCTTGATATAAGGTACCAGGGTCAGATGGATGTAGAGGACGTTTTCCTTGCCCAGATCGTTCTTGAGCTGGCGTATTGCCTCCAGGAAAGGCTGTCCCTCAATATCGCCGACTGTTCCGCCGATTTCGATAAGCGCGACATCTTCGCCATTGGGCAGATTGATGACGGCCTCTTTGATGGCGTCGGTAATGTGGGGGATGACCTGCACCGTGCCACCGAGGTAGTCGCCACGGCGTTCTTTTTGAATAACGGAGTTGTAGATGGAACCGGAGGTGTAGTTGTTCTGCTGGCTGAGCGACTTGTTCAGATAGCGTTCGTAGTGCCCAAGGTCGAGGTCGGTTTCGGCGCCATCATCGGTGACATATACTTCACCGTGCTGAAATGGATTCATGGTGCCCGGATCGACATTGATGTAAGGATCGAGCTTTTGAATGGTCGCCTTGAGACCCCTCGCCTGCAGCAATGCGCCGATGGATGCCGCCGCCAGGCCTTTGCCGAGGGAGGAAAGCACGCCACCGGTAATAAAAATGAATTTGGTTTTCATACGAGGAAGCCCCTTGGTAATGCTTGAATTATATGGAATACTTTGTGTTCGTAGCGGTGTCGGACGTGTTGACTGTCATGGGCCGGACACGTATGTTCCCTGCCAGCGCATGCCGCTTTGCAAATTTTGCAGGGTACTGGAGTAAAGTCAATACGAAGAGGAGATTTTCATGGCCAGCGTCAACGCACTTGTCATAACAGGATATGGCACCAACTGCCACGAGGAGTCCGCCCACGCACTTACGGCGGCCGGGGCGGATAAAGCCGACATCGTGTATTTTTCCGATCTCGCCGCTGGTCATGTTCGCATGGACGACTATAATTTTCTCCTGTGTCCTGGCGGATTTCTGGATGGAGATGACCTGGGCGCAGCCCAGGCAGCCGCTCTGCGCTGGCGCTGGGCCACGTCCAAGGATGGCAACCCGGTGCTGGATCAGCTCAAGAATTTTTTCGAGAGCGGCGGAATCATTCTCGGCATTTGCAACGGCTTCCAATTACTGTGCAAGCTGGGGCTTCTCCCGGCCGTAGAAGATCACTACTTCGAACGCCAGGTTTCTCTTTCCTACAATGACTCTGGTCGGTTCGAGGACCGTTGGGTCACACTGAAGGCCAATCCGGCATCTCCTTGTGTCTTCACCAAGGGGATCGAATACCTTCAGGCTCCTGTCCGTCATGGGGAAGGCAAAATCATTCCCATGGACGAGCCCACCCTTAACGCCATCGTTCAGAATAATCTGTACGCTCTTCAGTATGTCGACCCGGATACTCGCAAGCCCACGGAGCAATATCCTTTCAACCCCAATGGTTCTCCCATGGGGATAGCCGGGCTGACCGATCCCACAGGCAGGATTTTCGGTCTGATGCCCCACCCCGAGGCATTCAACCATCCAACCAATCATCCGACATGGACGCGTGGCCGGGCTTCGGACATTCCACTGGGACTGGCCATGCTGGAGGCCGGGGTCAATTACCTCAAGGCAAAGTAGGCTTTCAGCGTGCCGGTTGCGCCTCCACCCTCCCCCCCTGCGGGACAGACCTGGCGTTCCCTGATGAACGTCGCGTTCGAGGAAGCCTGCCGTGCGGCTTCGGACCATGAATCTCCCGTAGGGGCCGCGTTGTTTTCCGCATCGGGCGAGTTGTTGGCCAAGGCACATAATTGTCCCATAGGCACGAACGATCCAACCGCACATGCGGAAATCCTCTGCCTGCGCAAGGCTGGAGCCAAGGTAGGCAATTACCGGCTTTCCGGAGCAATTCTTGCGGTTACGTTGGAGCCCTGCCTGATGTGTACCGGAGCCCTTATTCACGCCCGGGTCGGCGGAGTTGTTTTTGGTGCAAAGGACCCTGGAGCCGGCGCACTTGTCACAAATCTTGCGGGACACGACCTACCCTTTTCAAACCACAAGATATGGGTAGTATCCGGCGTCATGGAGTCTGAATGTTCCGCGCTACTAAAACGGTTCTTCCTGGCAAAGCGAAAGTAGGGAACGACTCCATTCCCTTTAATTTTAACAACGTTGCCCAATGTACCAAAAGAGACTTGCCACTCGGCCCGACACTGTTTATAAACCCACTTCACGTCGGCGTTTCCCATAGCGCCGCGTAACACGGAGAGGTAGCGAAGTCCGGCCGTAACGCGCTCGACTCGAAATCGAGTTACGGGTTCATAGCCCGTACGTGGGTTCGAATCCCACCCTCTCCGCCATTTTCTTTTATAACAACGCCTTACATGTTTTGTTCCGTAGGTGACACAAGCATGTGAGGCGTTGTTATATGCAGAATCCGACCTACCTAACTTGTTCACGTCACAGTATTTATTACTTCCGGTACCCCTTACCGAAGTCCCTTCACGAACCCGGCAGAGCTAGAGACTTCAAGTTCTCACTGAGGACCAAGGACTCTAGGAAAGCCTTGCACCTATCAAGGGTGCTAGTTTATCTTGCCGACATTCTTATCAAACAAGGTGTCATGCAAGGTATGAAGTATTCTGAAATCCAAACCGCTCTGAAAAAGCATTTCTCAATGCGTTTAGATGTGATTCGCAAAGGCATTGAAGAAAATGGTCTTATGTCGAAGTCGTGGATAGACAACCTTGAGCTATGGCGAGATTTCGGCCCATACTTTATTGAGACTAAAGAGGAAGTGCTACAACCTCTGATTAGTCAATACAATTGGCCTGTAGAGGTTGGTAGCAAAGATTTCGACTTGCTCAGCGATGAATACGAGAAATGGCATTATGAGTTCAAAGATAAAGCCACGAAGCTGAACGATGAGTTTGAAAAGGTCGGGTTTGATGAGAATCGAGCAACGCCAATAGATGTCGAGTTCTCAGTCGATGAAGACAAGCTTACGCTTTATGAGCTTGTTCATGGCTACATAAAAGAAAGCTTACGTGGTGGAAGATGGACCCAGAACACGGAAAAGTCTTACCGTCAAAAGCTCGATCTTTTGGTTGAACTCATTGGGGCTAACAAGCCCTGCACAGACATTACCATTAAAGATTGCCGTGCAGTTAAGGAGATATTGATCGAACTTCCAAAGCGGCACAGTTCTCTGAGATTAAAAGGCAAGCCCATAACTGAGCTCATCAGGTTAGACCTTGAAAAACTGAGTATCAATACAGTCAACAATCATCTTGGGACATACTCAGGTCTGTTTAGGTGGGCCGTGGCTAATGGACACATCACCACTAATCATTTTCATGGCCTGTCGGTCAGGCAAGCGAAGAAGAAAGAAGCTGTCCGCAAAGGGTTTGACCATGAGCAAGTGAAGACCATGCTTTCCGAATTGACTCTTAACAAGCGCGGACTTGTCCGGAAGGAGTATCAAAAGTGGGGTGCGTTAATTGGTCTTTTTACCGGAGCAAGAGTTAACGAGATCGGCCAATTGAAAGTCGAGGATGTGCGAGAAGTAGAAGGCATCTTGTGTTTCGATATCAACGATGATGGAGACAACAAGCTCAAGACTGGAGCCTCTGCACGGTTGGTCCCTGTTCACTCTAAACTTATCGAACTTGGCTTCATGGAGTATGTTGAGTCGGTAAAAGCAAAAGGCCGGGACCGTCTTCTTTACGAACTGACCTATGATCGAAACAATGGATATGGACGTAATCTTGGCAGATGGTTCAACGATCGGTTTCTTGTCGAGTTAGGCTTCAAGTCAAAGGCAATAGTTTTCCATAGCCTCAGGCACACAATGGTCACTGAACTTTTACGGGCAGAGGTTGACCTTCCTATCGCTAGAGCAGTTGTCGGGCATACGCAGGAGGGCGTAACGCTGCAAGTGTACTTCGATCGCGGATTCAAGGTTGAACAGTTGAAGACAGCAATTGAGAAGGTCCATGCGGAGGTGCTGTAATGTTGCTATTTCTTGTCATCGTTCTCGCTGTCGGTATTTTTTATTATTTCAACATCAAGCGCGGCAAAAGGTTTGTGCGAGCTTATGCCTATATCCTTCATTATGAAGACTCCATGGAAAGAGGCGAAAGAAAGGCTGAGGCTCAACAGTATGCGAATAGCATAGCCCTTAAACTGACCTTAACGAAACTGTCTGACCCGAAAATGGATAACTTCACTATTCGGCAAGCCAAAGCATATGCTGCTGACTACTTTAACGGTAAGCAGTTGCCTGTCATAGATAAGGCGAGAAGCATGGGCTTCCTTGGTTAGCATTTGGACTCAATAAACATGGGGGCATACGCCCCCTTTTTAATCCCCCCACTATATAAGGCTATCTCGCTTGCTCATCGTGCTCCAAAGTCGCACTCGCTGCGCTCGGCATAGCATGAAACAGATATTAGACTACTAGTTGACTGTCCTTAATGGCTATTCAATGGAAGGCTGTTTTACTGGTGTATCTTGCTTTATCTATGTCGCTTGTCTTTGTATCCTTCCATAGTCAGGAAGCCTTCGCTCCGCATAGCATGAAACAGATACTGGACTCCTTACCAACCGTCTTTCTCATGTCTAATCTCATGCCTAATTCATGATAATTTCATGCTGAGATTGGTACATCTCATTGGTGTGAAATGTGTTGTTAGGTATTTCGGTTAGTCCCTGTGCGCTAGGTATCCCTAGTTTTACTGAGCAGTAAATAGTCTCACTGATACAGTTGGGTGGCGGCTTTTCTATCTTTAAGGAGTTTTTTAGAAACGCTTTGGGAAAAAGATAGATAGGTGCCTCAATATGGGTGCCTCAGGATTCCATATAAGGCCGTTATCCTTGTCGGATGCCCCCATTGGTCGATTTCTTGTTAAAAATCATTTAGAGGCGAAATGTTGGCCCTCTGAGGGGATGGGTAAGGGGGAGATTGGATTCCTAAATAGCTCAAGTTGGGCAAATGATTTCTTAGGGAGTTTCAATATTTTTATCATCTATAAAGTCGCTGGGGTCACATTTTGACATATCAACCATTTTTCCATGACGATTCATTATTCGTCGAACGGGAGCTTGTGGAGCATCCTCTGGAATATGCACAATGAAAGTTTCTACCATCTCTGCGATCGGAGCAATGTCCTGTCCTGACTTCTCGTAGTTTTCATACAGATAGTCTAAGAACTCATCTCCAGAACATTTGTAGGCTGTCACCAGTACTGACACAACTATTTCTGTCGGTATTGATTTGCTCATGCAACACGATACAGCATTAGCCCAAGTCGGAGGATCATATCTATTTATAAGTGCGCATAAAATAAAGCCAAATGCGGCTTCCTCAAAATTTCCTGTTTTGAACATATCTTGTGCGTAGTTATACCACGCAAGCGGGTTCAAAAGGTCTGCTGCCAAAGCTTCTTCACGTCTGCTCGCAGCTTCATCTGGGTCGGTGATGTTTGTAGTATCAGCTAATAATGTAGCTTTTTTATAATTTCTTACTTGAGATTCAACCTTGCGAGCTGAAAGCAGACACCCGAGAACGAAATGTTTAAGTAACCATTCATGATTAATTGACTCAGCACACTCTAAGTATTGGCAGAATTGAGCGTGTGCCTCTTTGTATTTACCACTATGCATTAAAGCGTCAGCATATAATGGTATCCATGATTCATTTGAATCCAGCTCAAGAGCCTTGCCATAAAAAGTTGATGAAACACAGTATTTCCTAATATCAAAAAAAAGACCTGCTAACTCAGCATAGTAGTAGCCTTGTTTTAAATACACGGGTTGGTGCCGTCTTGCTCTCAGGTAGTACTTAATTGCCTTCCTTCCGTCCTCGCCACTTCGATAGTAAGAGCCTAAATTGTAGAGTGAATGTCCATAAGATTCTGGGCCATGAGACTTGCTTCTCTCAAGGGCTTTTAACATAAAATCTTCAAATGCTATTTTCTTTGTATAATCGCTTTTATCGACAAGGTGAGAGGCTATCAACTGTGTTGAGAGGTCAACTAGATTAGAGTCATCTTTTTCAGCAGCAATATTGGCCATATCCAATATTTTTTTAAAAGACTGCGAAGAAAGGAGAGGAGGCAGTAGAGCTTTAAACATCCCCAGTTTTTCTAGCAAGTCGTCTTTTAAGTCATCTGTCAAAGCAATATTCGCCGCTAAATCGTTGTAACCAAGCTTTGCAGTAGCCCCAGCTAAGCCTAGCAGCGAGTATGTGGCTAACTCATTAACAGTATCTTCAACTTTAATGTTATCAATATCGTGAAATGTCGAATGGGTAAGATTTGCAAGGCCAACATATAACCTTTTAGCGTTAATTTTGATGTACGCAATAGCGTCGTCCTTGCGAAGTCGGACTTTTACTAGCTGTCCATATCCGCGAAGCTTTTGCCTCAATTCGCTTAACAACGCTCCAGCTTTTATACCGCAGACAACATCGGAATCGACTTGAACAAAGCATGATATTGGAAGCCGTAGTGCACCACTCTTTAAGGCACGAATACGTTCTAGATACTGCTTAACTCGCTTTGGACTTCCTTGGTTATCCCACTTGTCATTGTCAGTGAACTTAACCGTAATGGTTTCAGCACGTTCTTTTGCATAGTATGGGTCAATTTCATGTGCCCACTTTACGAAAAAAATTTTCATTTCTGACGAGTAGCGAGCGATCATTACAGGAACAGGAAGCTGTCGATAGTACTCTTGTAGATCGAGCTTCATGCTTAATTTTTTGATCGCCTGCTCTTCTTCTGAAGCCGTAGCTTTTAACTGAACAAAATAGATTAACCCTGTTGACATCTGATCAGGGGTAAAAATCTCAACTTCACCGTCGATGCCGTAGTCTTTCTCTTTATTTCTGAATACCCACTCTTTAGGGATTGCTAATTCATACTTAGCCCTGGATTCATCCTCGATTTGATGCTGTATGGGTCTCTTTGGCATACCTCAGTTCTCCAACCAACTGACTGACATAGATTTTGGGGTAGTGTTGGCGCAATATGGCTTGCAATCGTTTCGATTGTTCGCATAAGCTATATCAGCCCAACTCACTGGAGCAATTAAACACTCGAGCATTAAAAATGGCAAGAGATAGAATCATTTCGTATATTAATAGGTTGGAAGAGCCTGGCTTCTTGTTTGATTCAGAAAATGTTTCCACTGATGCCAACGAATATGATGAGTTTCGAGCAGCCATCAATTTTGATGTTAGAAGACAACTAAGCAGAATTTCCCCCTACGCTTTAGCTGTTGTATGTGGAGATACCAGCACACACTTGTCGGTTATCAAAAGAAAAATGGGGCTATCAGGAGGAGGAGCCGCTGTAGCTTCCTATGGCTTGTATACAACAGAGTATCACTCGAAAGACGCTTTGGGCTTTGATGAAAATGATTGGGATGAAGTGATTGTTTTAGAGCCATCTACACTTCGAGAAGTTCTCAAACTGCTCTATGAAAAACCACAAGACAAAGAAGGCGTTGCCCAGATTATAAAACAGTTCATAAACTTATCGAGTCCAACATTTGAGTCTTCTGGCAATGAACTATTTGCAGATGACGCAGAGAAGATGTCAGTTGATATTTTTGAAGACGAGTATGATCCGATAGTGACTCCTATATTCAAAATCAATGAAGACGATTTGATTTATAGAGACCTTTATTCAACGGGTAATGGGGAGTTGCTTGAAGACCTAACGGGACACGCAAGATATTTAACACAAGGTGGCCGCTGTTTAGATGTAATTAATGTTAACAGAAAAGAAGGTGAAAAAGCCCTTGGTGTTGACTTAATTTATTACATCAGAGAGTTTCGATCAATAGTGATGGTTCAGTACAAGAGGATAAGCTCTGGAACATATTACACCAATAGTGACGGCAACTATCAAAAAGAAATCGACCGGATGATGAGTAGTAAGCATCTCTTCATGATTCCACAGAAAGTCGAGCAGAGGGTTGAGCATAAGTATTATAGGCTTAGTGATTGCCCATTCTTTTTTAAAATTTGTCCAGAATCTACGGTTACAACTCATAAATTTGTGTCGGGAGCTTGTATTTCGTTAGATCACTGGCAAAGCTTAATGAAGTCTGCTCATTGCCAAACTCGTCAAGGCAACAACAGGTTGGGGTATGACGAGCTTGACGGAAGATATTTAAGGTCAAAGGAATTTATTAATCTTACCAAACGAGGGATGCTCGGAGGGTATATCGCAGACCTTGCCGCGCTTGCTGATTTGATTCGAGAATTGAAAAATTTAGAGCATACAGTCGTCGCATCAATTGAAAGCCCAAAAGAAGACTACACGGACACCTAGTTTAAACGACACTGCTGCGAAGATATCTAGCTAAAATTACAAAAACTAGCTATTATGCCCTAATTCTTCTCAGAATCCGAAATTTAGCACTTTTACCCTTGGGGTAAGGCGGGGTTGTTTTGTTTTCTCAAATGCCTCACAAGCCAATCTCGCAGCCCGTTGAAACCAATTGGGTAAGCGTTTGGCGTGAACCCAAAATAAAGGGAGGGTGTGCATATTCCTTTCAATATAGAGTCGCCCGATGATCTTGTTGTCTACAGCTATGAACACATGGATGACCTTTCTTTTGTTCGTAGCGCTGAGTCCGTCACCAATGACCATATTTTGTTCTCATACGACACTAATAGTGACCGCAGGGAAGCAGTAGAAGAAATTGTTAGACAAAAATTCACTACTGAAGGTTGGGAAGGAGATGGAGAACTGGGTTTAATTTGGCTACCTCCATTTGTCCTCGATAATCCAGACACCTACGGGACATATGTCTGGCATGTTAAGCAACGCAACAATGGGACTTCATGGATTGCATCGAGTGAACGTTTAAATTTTCGTGAACTTGAACAGCAAAATAGAGAGTGGCCTCAAGGTACTCCCATCCATATACTTGAAGATGAATGTGACAGAGCTTTGGACTCAGTAGCAAAGGTTGCTCGAAGAACGATTGCGTTACTTGCTCAAATTGAAAATGACGATCCTGCAAGAGGTGAAGATAAGATATCTGCTATCATTATCGAACATGCCTACTGTGAACTTGTTCAAGAATTTCAGCATTTTTTAGATGATTGCTATTTGGTTTTACTTCAAGAGTCTCTCACAAATGGGAACTTTTTTAAAATCAAACTACGCTTGCCTAAAGCAAAGTTCTCATTTGACATTAGTGACTTAGATGATGCTCACTATATGGATGCTGATATGGAGAACTGGTTTATACGCAATCATGTTATATCAGCAATATGGAAAGCTTTTAAGTTTGAGGGAGCTAAAGATCGTGTGGTTGCAATTCCTAAGAGTGTAGGACTTAAATGGGATGATGGAATTGTAGAGTATTTAAAAGTATCTATCGCAATCAGAAATTGTTTTCAGCATCATTCTGGTCAACTAGTTCCTGACGTTTTAAATCAACTTGGTTTACCTGATGACAAGCTGAAGCTTAGAGATGAAGTTGGTACGTATGAACTTAAAGTTTGGAAAATGATTAAGCTGAATAAGCGTGAATTTTCTTGTCTTTGCTACCACTTAAGACATGCTATCAAAAAGTTAAGCTCACATGTTAATGCGAATATAGCCAAGAGATACTATAGAACAGAACGAGGAACTACCATACCTCGTCTTTAAATAAATTGTGGACAACCCTTATTCTATTATGAGAACAGGGTGAGACATCAGGGTGAGACATTTATTCAAACGCTCACCTACGAAAACTAAGCATATCTCCGCGTTGCGGAAATGGTAGAGTTTCCCACCCTCTCCGCCACGGAGACACAGACCCCTGTAATCATTGGAAACTCAATGGTGACAGGGGTTTTCTCTTGCCCTCTGCTACACTGGATTGTAGCGCAATGTAATAATGATCTTTACTCCGTACCTCTGAATCCTGAACCTTGGAGCCGTGGCGCAGTTCGAGCGGGAAATCATCAAGGAACGTCAGCGTGAGGGGATCGCCAAGGTACAGGCCAGGGGAAAGCACTGTGGACGCACGGCAAAGCTCTCCAAGGAACAGATGGACGAGATCAAGAGAAGCAGTGGCGAGGGAGAGGAAAAGAAGGCGTTGGCAGCCGAGTTCGGCATCAGCCGCCAGACCTTGTATAGGATCATCAAGGTATACCTGGATACGGCCTCCATATTTCGCTTCTGACGCATCCTAGCCGGTCACCCTGGGTGAGGAATCAAAAGCCAGGATGCCTCATGCGGCTTCTACAACTGCCCGTCCTGCCTGTGTTGCTGGACGGGCTTTGTCTTTGCGTGTTTTTGTCTTGGGGTGTATCTGTCTTTTGGGAGATATATAATCAACACCCCGCCACACTGTAATCAAACCAGGGCAGCCTATGAAATGGAAAAGCAAAAGCCTTCGCGCACTCGCTGACATAATTTGCGGCAATGTTGAATACTTCGAGTATAGGTCCAGCAGTTTCATCACCGACTTTTTCCAAGACTGCGACCTCGACTATGCCCATGATGGGACAACTCGCTGGTGGTGGGTTGCACAGCGTCTAGAAGAAGTGCTGGCGTTCCCCCACCCTGGTCCCAATGTTCCACCAGATGCTTTCATACGGATCATTCGTGAGGTCCTGGATAAAGGTGAAGCGCAGAAGGGAGACCCTGACAGAAGTCTTGCTCTTGCCGCACTGAATACTGTCCTGACTCGTGAAGGATGGGAGGCCTTCTACGATGACCACGGCCTTGGGCAGCTACGACACATCGCCACGAATACAGTTGCGGAGATGGCGAATCCTCACCGCCCATTTACTTCGGCGGAAGTGGAAAAACGGGACCAGCTCACTGCCTACCTGGATCAATGCTCTGAGGATGACCTTATTGAGGACGTTTTGTTGCCTCTGTTCCGTCAATTGGGTTTCCACCGGATCACGTCGGCGGGACATAAAGACAAGGCACTGGAGTACGGCAAGGACATCTGGATGAGGTACACGCTTCCGACTCAGCACGTCCTCTACTTCGGCATACAGGCCAAACGGGATAAGTTGGACGCGGCGGGTGCCAGCAAAAGGAGCAATGCGAATATTGCAGAGATTCACAACCAAGTGGTGATGATGCTCGGCCATGAAATATTTGACCCGGAAGTAAACCGCCGGGTGTTAATCGATCATGCCTTCATTGTCGCTGGCGGCGAGATTACGAAAGCAGCACGGAACTGGCTGGGCAACAAGCTCGACGCGACGAAGCGATCACAGATCATCTTCATGGACCGAGACGACATCCTCAACCTGTTTATCGTCAATAACCTTCCGCTTCCTGCCGGAGCGTTGCCACCACCTCTCGCAGATGGACCAGGAATGGACGTGCCATTCTAGCCGACAAGTTTGATCCTGAGTATATAGGTCCTTGCCAACTGTCACACCAGACGGCTACACAAAAGCAAGGGCACAAAGACAAAAACATCAATGATAACAGAGGTTGATGGTTCTATTTCTGGCATCACCCCCTCTCTGTCATATTTCAATGGGTTACGACTATCAGTCGTGACCCCTTTTTTATGTGCGCAGGCAGGGCGATGTGTAAAAAAATATGTGATTGGTTTTTAAAAGGTCCAGATCGTGGAATAGGAAAGCCCCTTTTCGGGGGTATCTCCATCGGCGGAAAGTCTCTACGACTAGCTGGCCCTATGATGGGGACTTTACAATACGCCTACCCACACTTCGTACAGCGTAGTGCGCTGATATACCATCCAATTTTGCAGGTGTGATTAAAACAGTTTCGTGTTGGGGAAAATTAAAAGGCCAAGCTAATGGTTGCTCTGTGGAGCTTTTTTACATTATCAGAACGCATGACGAATCGAAACGAACCCAAAGCAAATAAGCATGTGGCCGAAAAAGCTATCAGGCATATCAACTTTTACGGCGGGAGATACGAAGACTGGTACGTTGGTATCGAGGACTTCGGCTCCGACAGGGATGATTCGGGATATTTTTACCCTGCCCGATATGATTTGAAATCAGATGATGAAGCCAAGCTTACCATGTCCTGGCTTTTAGGGGTCGGTCTTCAGGCTGATGATGAATATGGGGTGGAGCCAACAATCCTGTTTATCTACACAAAGAAGCAAATCGAAGAAAACGAATAAGTTCTCAATAGAAGTTTGGATGATTGCCGGTTTGGGAATCGTTGAGGAATTTGGATAAAGTTTTTAAAATGAGAAACGGCCGCAGATGCGGCCGTTTCTCTTGATGGCTATTTGGAAATAGCTTGATTTGGACAGGTCTCAATTGCCTCGTCCACACAATCTGCCGTCGAACTGGAGTTGATGACTTGAGCCTTTTCACCGTCGTCGTCCATTTCAAAAACATCGGGGCAAATTTCTACACACGATTCGCAGCCGATACATTCATCCGGGTCAATCACGATAGCCATGGTTAAACCTCCTTAGATCATTGCAGAAAAGGATTATCCTAAAATTACTTTGTCAACTTATACATCTTGAGCCAATTTTGATGCAACCCTTTTTATCATTTTAAACGAACTCTCCGCACGTCTTTGACGCCATAAATAGAGCTACATATCCGACTTTTTCCCTGAATCCCATATCCTTTCTCTAATCATCGCAACCGCCAGATTCCTGCAGAGATTGACGTTTCGGATTTATTTTTATTGCCCTGCCGCTGTTGTTTTTATATCCCGCTTGAGGTCATCATACCGCTGGTTTGCATCCTCGCACTATGCGTCAGCCTTTTGGGGGAAGTTCAGCTACAGCGGCACATCGATTACAAAATCATAGCCCTGCTTCCCCTAGCCGATATCGTGTCAGTCTCAATTGGCGTATTGTTGCTGAAGCTCGTTCCAGCTTAGGCTCTTTCTCTTGCGTTGAGAGCGCTGATGGCAGCTTTTACGCTTCATCAGTTGCTTACTCACTCCGTGTGACCTTAGGGACATAAATTGACCATTGAGCAGGCCTGACTTCCGGCCAGCCTGCCGGAAGCATCGGTGCGAGAGGACCTCCGGTGATTGTATACTCATCGCTTTGCCCTTGGGAGAAGGACAAGGCAAAGGGGGCCTCACAGCATTCTTTGTCATTTCCGGAATAATTGTGTGTAGTACACACGCCGTATCAGGGCTGGTCACCCACACTGTGCCTCGCCTGTTTTTGACAGCGCTCCCGTACTTGATAATCGGATTCGCCGCCGAGGCGTTTGCCTATCGCAAACTGTCGGATACGGGCTACAGGTGGTTGGCCATTTATCTTGTTCCGGCGTTGGGATTTCTTATGATTTACCCCAATATGTATTGGTTGGATTCCAATCGGACGCCACTCAGCGTTCGTGAAATCCATGATAGAGCGTGTCAAAGTATGGATAGAGAAGATATTCCATCACAGTCCGCTCTCCTGTCTTGATGGCAACCAGCAGGCGCATACCGGGATAGAGTTGATACCGCCTTCCTTCCTTTTCAAATTGATCGCTTTCGGTTTCGATACGGACCTTGTAGAAAGTACCCTGATCTGGGACGGTAACAGCATCCGGACTGATGTTTGTCACCCTGCCCTCAATCTTGCCGAACATACGGGAATCTCTGTTAGGGAGTGACACAGTGGCGGGTTGTCCGGGTTGCACATAGCCGATGTCCCCCAAAGCCAAGTGTGCCTCAATCACCAATTTATCCCCTCCGGGAACGATATCAAGCACGGTCATTCCCGGCTGGACGACCTCTCCAACACCTCGCAAGTAGACCGTTTTTACGATCCCATCTATGGGGGCGCGGATGACGGTTCTTTGCAAGGAGTCCTGAGTTTTGCGCAGCCGCTGATTGAACTCCAGCACTTCCCGACGAGCTTTCCGCAGTGTTTCCTGAACATCCTCATGGTGAGAGCTGTAGGCTTTGTCTATGGCATCCTCCGCCGCAGCCAAGGCCGACTTGGATCTGGCCAGCGCTGCAGCATCCTCCTGGATTCGGCTTACCAGGTTCGACTCCTCCTTGAGAAATCCCAAATGCTTGTAACGTGTGGTCAGTTTGTCCTTAAGCAGGTCTTCACTTATTTTAATTTGTTCTCGCAGGTATTCAAGGCTTTGCCGCTGATTGCGAATGCGAACCAAAATTTCATTTATATCCTGCTGGCGCTGTTTGAGTTTTTCCCTGTGTCCGCTAATATCACTGATAAAACGGCTACGCCGCGCGTTGTACAGATCCCTGGCCTGATCAATGATATTGGGGAAGCGGGTAGCCAGATCCTCGGGGAATTCGGGTTCAATGGAATAGATATCCTTGTTTGATGAGGCTTCACTGCCCGGCTTCATGCGGCTGCCATCGGTTGCTTTTGTCTCGCAGGAGGAATTGGCAAACCAGCGCGATTCAGCTTCCAGTCTGGCAATCTCAATACGTAATGAGTTGATACGCACGTTGATTTCCTCAACCGTCGAATCACTTGCCGTGGTCTCCAGCACTATAAGCGGCTGGCCCGTTGTGACGTGTTCACCTTCTCGTACTTTGATTTCATGGACAATGCCGCCTTCAAGGTGTTGAATTCGCTTTACCCTGGAGCTGGGGATCACTTCCCCCGTGGCATTGCTGACAATATCCAGAGGGCTCACCGACGCCCAAATAAAAAAGCTGACGCAAAAGGCAACACAGAGATAGAAAAAAGCTCGGGTTGTCCAATCCAGGCCCTGTTTTCCGTTTGTTTTCATGGCCTTTCCTTGGACGTGCTCGCCGTTTCATTGGCTGAAGCATTCTTTTTCTGCACCCGACCGACTATGGGAACCGGCTTTGAGTTCAGATCAATAGCCATACCGAATCCCTTAACGATGTTTTGATCCCGGGAAACGACAATGATGGTGGTATGCCGTTGCACCAACATATTCATCACCTGGAAAACCGCCTCGCATCCTTCCACGTCGAGCCCTTCGGTCGGCTCGTCAAGAACGGCGATACGTCCTTCTCCAACAAGGGCTCTAGCCAAGGCCAGACGCTTGCGGATACCCACAGGCAAACTCCGGCCACCGTCGGCAATTTCCGTATCAATGCCGGTCGGCGTGCTGTCCAGAAAACGGCGCAGGTCTGCCTGGCGGACTATCTCATTCAATCGGGCATCTTCAATATCCGGATTAAGCAGAGTGATATTTTCTTTGTACGTGCCGTTCAAAAAACGAGGCTCCTGAGGAAGGTACAAGACCTGTGTACGCCACCACTCGGCAGACAATTGGCGCAAATCAACGCCGTCGGCCAGCACCTGCCCTCTTCCCGGTTCCAGCAATCCCACGATCAATTTAGCCAGGGTCGTCTTGCCTGTTCCATTTGCCCCGAGAATTCCTACCACCGATCCCGGCTCAATAACGGTTGAAAGAGACTCGAAGAGTGGCCCTGTCGCACCGGGGTAAGCCATGGCAACGTCATGAAACTCCAAACGCCCCGAGAATTCCTTCATCGCCTTGCCACCACTCGTCTCGCGCGGCAGCGAAGCAAATTCATGGATCATTCGCAAGGCTTCCTGCGCCTTGCTCATCTGCAACACGGATTGCATGAAGCTCGATGATATCTGGAGAGCCTTGGCGGATAGAATGCTCGCACCGATAAGGGACCCTACGGAAAGATCTCCCGAAACAACCAATTTGGCGCCCACGGCATAAACTGCGACCTTTAACAGTGAATTGAGAACCGTAACTATGGCAAGGGACCAGCTGCGCTGAGTGACAATCTGTTCTCTGGCTTCCATCAGACGGTGGATTTGTTCATGCCAGAGACGATGCAGATAGTTGCTGCCGCGAAAAGCCCGAACGGTTTCCGTACCGGAGATGGCGGCCCCAACGCTACCTCGATGCCGAACGGACTCCTCGCGCATAACTCTGTCCAGCTTCTTGGCTTTGTTCATGTTGAGTTTGCCTGCCAACACGGTTGATCCGACGGCGAGCAGTGTGACCAGAGCAAGTGCCGGGCTCAGAACAAAAATACACAAAATGAAAAGTATGAAAAAAGGCATATCCAGCACAGAGGCAATGCGTGAGGCCTCATACGCAGACTGAACTATCAGCGGGCCGGCGAGAACATCCTGGACCCTGGCGGTTGGGATTCGATCCATGGCAGCGGATTTGGCATGTGCAAGACTCTCAAGGACCTGTTCCTGAAGCTGACGATCAGAGTCTTCGCTTACGGCCGAGCACATCCGTGTACGGACAATGGAGAAGCCCATCCCGAGAGCCAATGCGATAAGCATCCCGCTTGTGAGGGTATAAAGCGTTCCATCAAAACCATAGCCGATGTAGCGGCTCAGGATCTGAATGACGAATATTGGGGAGGCAAGATAAAGGATATTGACGAAAAACGAGGCTACAGCGATTTCCACCGCCAGAGGTTTGTGAAGCAACAGCCGTCTGAAGAGTTCACGCATGACTAATCCTCGTTGAACGGCTGAACGTAAAACCTCTTGGCCAACTAAATGCCGTGAGTGATATTTTCGGTGATAAGACCCATCTGGTACAACAAAGAGTACCCGGCTATGATGATATCAATATCTGTAGCAACCTTGGCACTGATGGCGGAAATATAGTCGCGCTCGCCAACGAGAATGTCCAGCAGGCGGACGTCCTCACCAGTGGCCTTCTTTTTTTTGACCAATCCGAGAAATTCCCATGTGATATTGGCCTGATTCTCGTACAGTTCCGCGTTTTTCTTCAGCGTGGTCAACTCCTGCCACGCGTTGCGAACGTTTTCTTCCACCGTGCGCCTGCGGTCCTGCAAAGATTTCTTTACCCGAGTAATTTCCGACTTGATCGCGTTAGACTCTTCCGTATCGGAAAAACCGGAAAAGAGGTTGTATGCCATCTGGAAACCGGCGCGGCCTTCCGTACGCACTCCAGCGGTCCCCTGATCGTTTTCCTTCCTCTCGCCTTCAACCACGGCGTCAAAACGCGGATAAAACGTCGCGTCCTGGCTTCGCAATTCACCTTGCAAGCGTTCTGCTGAATATTTGATTTCCAGCAATGACGGATTCGTGTCAAAGGCGGTTGCAATAGCGACATCCACATTAGCGGGCAAATATTTCCGAGGAAGCGGCACCGTGCTCATGGCCCGGACTTCCTTCATGGTAGGAGTGAAGCCAAAAACCGATTTGAAATTATTGAGGGAAATTTGCAGTTCGCGCTCCTGCGTCACCCGGTAGGACTGAGTCCCGGCCAGTTGCCCTTTTACCTGCAGTTCCTCGTAGGAGTAACCTGCCCCCCGCTCAACGAGCATTTCCTGCATACCGGAAAGTTCCTTGACACTTTCCTCCGAACGCCTCGCGTATTTGAGGAGTTCCCTGGAACGAATGACACGCAGGTAGGCAGCAATGCCCATGGAGATGATCTCCTGCTTTGTCTGTTCCAGCGCGGATTCCGACTCCATGACCTTGCCTTGCGCCGCGTCAATGGTTCCGGAAATACCGCCAAAGTCATACAGCAGCTGCCGCCCAGTGACCGTCATTTCGTTACGGTCCATCTGGGTTTCTTTGGCACGGGGTTTATTCAAATTTTCCCGGCCGCCTTCCGCCGTAACATCCACATGGGGATACCAGCCGCCTCGGGCGCTCTCATATTGATGCTTGACGGATTTGAGTTGTGCCTCGGATGCCAGAATCCGGTCATGGGTTTTCACCAGATTCTGGAGCAAATCGTCCAATTTTAATGTTCGAGAATCTTGCGCAGAAGAATAGATGGGGAAAGCAGCCAGGCTGACCAAGGCTAACACGACGGCAATCTTATATTTTATCAGACTTTTCAAAATCCTTCCCCGCATGTATATTGAAATCCGATTTGTTAAATTCTATCAAGCATATCAATAGAATGCCGCAATTATAAAAAATAACCTAATAAATATAATCCGCTTATGAATAAAAAGCAATAAAAAACGCATTTAGCCTTGAATCTAGAGTGATTATAACGTTGTGGTGAACCCGATGCCTACTGAGAAGGAACTCGATAAATGATTAATTTTATCAAGAAAAAGTTTAAAAAAGATCAAGTTATTCTTTTAGCGACAGGAATGGCTGCAACAGTTCTTATGGTTATCCTGTTCGCGGCCAGACCTTCCTTCTTCTCATTTCTTGACTACAAGATTTATGACCAATTTGTTCAATCATACCACGAATCAAATGCAACAGATATTCCGGTGGTTATCGACCTTGATGAAAAGAGTCTGCGAGAGTTGGGGCAATGGCCGTGGCCTCGCTACCGCGTCGCCATGCTGCTCAAGTACCTCCAGGCTTATGGAGCAAGTGCCGTAGCGACAGATATCATCTTTGTGGAACCGGACAGAACTTCCCCTGATATTCTTCGGCAGCAACTGAAAAAGGAAATGAAGGTTGATATCCAAATCAACAATCTGCCGCCAGCGTTGGCCGACAACGACTTGCTCCTGGCCCAGAACCTCAAGACCGGCCCCTTTGTATTGGGCTTCGACTTTCAAACCACAGAAATTCAAAAAGATAAGAGCGCACCTCACGGCACGACTGACTGTTTTATTCGTCCTCTCGGTGTGACGGTGCTTACTTCCGAAGGCGCCCCTTCCCCCCATGATGTGCTCTACAAAGCAACGGATGCCGTCTGTCCACTGCCAATTTTGGCCACGGCAGTTCGTCATACCGGCTTCATCACCATCGCACCGGACAAAGACAGCGTCTATCGTCGAGTGCCGTTGCTTTTCAGTTGGAATGACAAATTTTATCCCAGCTTGGCGCTTGCCACGATAATGCAGGCTACAGGCCTCAAATCCCCCGTCATCAAGATGGGGGTGGACGGCGTGGAATCCTTTCGGCTTGGCAAAACCGTTATTCCTGTGGATGGACGTGGAAGAATGCTCATCAATTATCGGGGGCCGATGAAGACCTTTCGCTACATAAGCGCCGTTGACGTCTTGAACCGAAAATTGAAGCCGGAAGAATTGAGGGGCAAAATCTGCTTTATCGGCGCGTCCGCCAGCGGTCTCAAAGATATTCGCGCTACCCCGCTCGATCCGGGTTATCCGGGCGTAGAGGCGCACTGCACGATTGTGGATAATATCCTTTCAGGACAGTTCATCAGTTCCCCCAGCTGGGCCCGGCAGCTGGAGCTGTTCACCATGCTCTGCGTTGGGCTGATAACTACGTTGCTTCTTATCTGGACGAGGGCCGCCTGGCTTATTCTGCCCATGATCGGGCTGGGATGGGGAATGTGGTTTGGTTCGGTTAAAATGTTTACGGTAAAACATTACTATATATCACCGCTCTACCCTTATTTTGATTTGGCGCTGACATTCATCCTGCTTACCGTCATTAAATTCTGGCGCGAGGAGCACGCAAAAAAGTTCATCCACGGTGCCTTTGCCCACTATCTTGCCCCCTCTGTCATTTCCCAAATTATGGACAATCCCGATGCACTTTCCCTGGAAGGGCAGGAAAAGGAAATCACTATCCAGTTCTCGGATATTCGCAGCTTCACCTCTCTTTCCGAAAAGCTGTCGCCTACCCAGGTAACCAATTTGCTACATGATTACCTGACGCCCATGACCCGCACAATAACCGAGCACCAGGGGACACTGGACAAATTCATCGGTGATGCGGTCATGGCCTTCTGGAATGCCCCTCTGGATGTGGAACATCACCAGGCAAAGGCATTGGATGCGGCATTGGCTCAATTGGCCAAGTTGGACGAGTTGAACACCACATTCCTTAATAAGTACGGTTTTACCATTGCCATAGGCATTGGTGTTCACTCCGGGTCGGTACGGGTGGGCAACATGGGATCAGCCGACCTGTTCGACTACACGCTCATTGGCGACAATGTGAACCTTGCATCCCGCCTGGAAGGGCTGACCAAATTCTACGGGCAAACGCTTGTGGTCAGCCAAGCCATTGTGGATGCCTGCGGCGATGAATATCGCTTCCGAATTCTCGACAGGGTACGGGTCAAAGGCAAGGTGGAGCCCGTGACCATCTATACAGCGTATACGCTTGAGCAGGCCGCCTCACGCGAAGCCGAACTCAAGCAATATGATCTGGCTCATGATCTTTATTTGCAGCAGGAATTCCACCAGGCAAAGATGCTGTTTGAAGAACTCGATAAGCTTGGGACTGAGACAAAACTTTACGCGCTGTACATTGAACGCTGCGACCAGCTCCTGACGACTCCACCGGAAGGAGAATGGGACGGGGTTTTTACACACAAAACCAAATAAAACTGGTGGATTCACTTTCAAATAAAAAACAGAAAAGAGGCCGTCCATTTGGACGGCCTCTTTTTATACTCTTCAAACTGCCATTCCCGCTGCGGGCGGCGCACAAAGTATATTTCTAAGGATTATTCAGCATTGCTTCAATGAATTCATCAGGCCACAGGGCGGGAGAAGGGTCTCCTTCCATAAGCCGTTTCTTGGACTCGGCATCAAGAATGAATCTATTTTTGATGAAGCTGGTGTAGAAACCGGCCGCGTCGATATCACCGATAAGGATGCATCCGGCCAACTTGTTGTCACTAAAAATCAACTTGCGGTAAACGCCCTTTTCTTCATCAAGAAAGACATCCGTCTCCATGCCCTTTTCTTCGGCAAGGTTTGTTTCGCCGACAGAGATGGTGGGCAGACCGTAATATGTGATGGAGTTCATGGACAGACCGCCGGTGTACGGCGTGTTTGCTCCAGCCATATTCAGTCCGGCATACCGTCCCTGCGAATAGGCGTTTGGCCAGATCGGCCGAACGGTGAATTCTCCGGTGAGCAAATCCTTTGCCTCGGCAACGTCGCCCGCAGCATAGATGTCGGGATTGCTGGTGGCCAGATAGTCATCCACACAAATACCCATGTTCGTGGTAAGCCCGGCCTGTGCGGCAAGCCCCATATTGGGCCGCACGCCGGCCGCGACGATGACTACATCGGCTTCAACGAAGCCTTTATCCGTCTCCACGCCCTTGATGGTGCCGTCGCTGTGACGGACGATGGCCTCGGTATTCGTTCCCTGGAGAAAACGAATGCCGTTTTTCTCAAGGTGGTCAACGATCAGATTGCCCGCTGTCTCATCAAAATAAGTCCGCATGATCCGGGAACGAACCAGGACGGTTACATCCACGCCCTTATCCGCAAATCCTTCTGCAGCTTTGAGGGCGATGAGTCCGGCACCGATAACCACGACTTTGTTTACGCGGTCCACCAGCTCCTTGAGCGCTTCGGCATGGGCCATCGTGGTAAAATTATGTACGCCGGGGCCTTCAACGCCGGGCATGGAAGGCCGAATAGGAGCGCCACCCGTGGCCAGGAGAAGCTTGTCATAGGAGATGGTATCGCCACAATCCAGGGTGATGGCCTTCTTTGCTGCGTCCACGGAAAGCACGCGTGATCCTAGCCGCATCTCCACCTTGTTGTTTTTATAAAAAGACTCAGGCCGGAAGGGCAATGTGTCGAATTTGATTTTATCCGACAGATAATAGGAAATCAGGGGGCGTCCATAGGTCGGCACGGCCTCGTCGCTGATAACCAGAATGCGTCCTTCTTCATCGTGTTGGCGAATTCCCTCAATTGCGCCAATAGCGGAAACGCCGTTTCCAACAATTACGTAATCCATAACAGGCTCTCTCCCGAATCAAAATTTGGCGGATTGCCAATATTGAAAATCCACTCCCCAGCATGGGGAATGGGAGTGATTTTTTAACTATTTTCCCATCAAAAATCCACAACTATCAATTCAAACGTCAGTTTGATGACAATCAGCTAAAATATTTAACTAAAGATACAATTCAAAGAATTTGCACTCCGGGCCAAGAAGGGCTATTTAAATCAGCTTCAAAACGAAATTTAGGAGACGGAATTCACCGTGAGCATAGACGGAAACAAAGTACTTATAGCAAATCGGGGCGAAATCGCCGTCCGCATCATGCAGGCCTGCACTGATCTCGGCCTGCCCTTTGTCGCCCTATATACCAAGGAAGACTGTGACTCAGGCCATGTGGACATGGCCCGCAAGCTTGGCGGCGAGCGTTCTCTTTACCGTATTCAAAATTACCTTGATGCCGGAGATATCCTGGCTGTGGCCGATGAATCGGGAGCCTCTGCCATCCATCCCGGCTATGGTTTCTTTTCCGAAAACTTCCGTTTTGCCCGCAGGGTTACCGAGCGGGACAGGCCCATGTCGTTCATAGGTCCCTCCTGGCACGTCATCCGCGACCTGGGAGACAAGATCAACACCAAACGGCTGGCCAGAAAGCTAGAAGTCCCTACGGTGCCGGGTTCGGACAGGGCTATTTATGACGAAATGGAAGCTGAAGCCATTGCGGAAAGCCTCTTCGAGTTTCAGGACAACCTCGGCATCAAACGCCCCGTAGTTCTGGTCAAAGCCTCGGCCGGCGGCGGCGGCATGGGAATCGACGAATGTGAGGACATGGCCCGGTTCCGCCAGACCTATCGCCGTATTCGCAACTATTCCCTGCGCACTTTCAACGACGAGGGCGTGCTCATCGAACAGCGCGTCTTCGACTTCAATCACCTTGAAGTACAAATCGCGTCCGATCGCTCCGGGAAAAATCCCGTCCATTTCGGGACACGCAACTGTTCTGTTCAAAGTCCCGGCCTGCAAAAGCGCATCGAGGTTGCTCCCGGCTTCTGGCCCAGCGGCCTGAATTACGCCTTTAACGCACAGGAACTGTTGGACAACATCACCGAATACTCTCTCTCCATCGCTCGCGAAATCGGGTATGATAATGTCGGTACCTGGGAGTGGATTGTCACGCCGGACGGAAAGCCTTTCCTTATGGAAGTAAACACTCGCATTCAGGTAGAAAATGGTGTGTCGGCCGATATCGCGCAAGTTCGGGGCGACACCGGCGTTAATCTCATCCGCGAACAAATTCGCATAGGGCTGGGAGATCCGCTGGGATACACCCAGAGTGACGTGGACTTTTCCGGCGCCAGCATTGAGTACAGGCTCATTGCCGAAGATACCGACAACGGTTTTGCTCCGTGGGTGGGTCGCATTGAGACTCTGGACTGGACCGAACACGACTGGCTCAAGATGCATACGCACGTTCCCCGTGATCGTGCCTATCAGATCCCAACGGAATACGACCCCAACCTTGCCTTGGCCATCATATGGGGCAAGGACCTGACTGAAGCCAAGGAACGGGGACTTCAATTCCTTCGCGAGCTGAAATTGGATGGCAAGGACTCCTCCGGAGCTTCCATGAAATCCAACGTAAAGTTCCTCGCGGAAAAAACGGCCAAGCTGCTTGAATTCTAACCGACGGTACCATGAAGATAGAAAAAAAACTCTCTGCCCTGTCGACGCGGATTCAATATACCCGCGATATATTTGGCAACAAGTCCCGGCCTGAACTGGAAGCCTTTGCAAACGAGATTGCCGAGTTCCAGGATAAATACCGTGATGCGGACGAAGAACGTAAGGTCCGGGCTATAGAATCCCTGGATCACCGCCTTTCCACCATGGAAACAGCCATGGATGCCCAGCTGACGGCCATGGACAAGGTCCGCATCGTTCGGCATCCGCAGCGCATCTGCCTCAAGGACATTCTTGAAAACGTCTATGACAACTACACTGAAATAGGTGGTCAGGACGAGCACTCCCTTGATCCCGGAATGCTGATTGCCAGGGCGTACATCACCCGGCGTAAAGGCAAAAAGATCATCAATCAGCCGGTCATGGTTGTCGGCCAGGAGAAAGGCCACGGCCAGGAATTCCGTAACGGTGGTTCCATCAAGCCGTGGGGAAACAGCAAGGCCCTCAAGTATATGAAGGTCGCTGCCCGCGAACAGATTCCCATCCATACCTATGTCAACACGCCGGGCTCATACCCTATCGAGGACTTCCCGGGTGCGGCCCAGCAGATTGCGGAAAACATATACGAAATGGCCGGACTTGATGTGCCCATCATTGCCGTGTTTTCCGAAGGCGGTTCCGGCGGAGCCGAGGCCATCGGCATGGCGGACAAGCGTCTCATGTTTTCCCATGGCTACTATTCCGTCATTTCTCCCGAAGGTGCCGCTGCTATTGAAGGCCGCATCAAGGGCAGTGAACGCGCCCCCGCCGAGCTCATTGAGTCCTGTGCACTCGCCCAGCGCATCACAGCTCAGGACAATCTCGAAAACGGATATATTGATGAAATAATTCAGGAACCTCCGCTGGGCGCCCGGGCGGATCACTTCGATTTTTACCGTCAGGTTCGCGAACAGATCATTCGCGCCACAGACGAAGTGACTCTTTCCGTGCGTAGCGTTCGCTTTTTGCGTGGAGCTGCCCTACGGCTGTTCAGCAAGAACGCGGATATCATTGTCCGCTGGTCTCTGACGGAAAAGGCACGCGAACGGCTGGTCAACCGCCGTTTCAAGAAATACCGCCGCCTGGCGCAACATGCCTACAAGGACAACCGTACTCTCATAGACAAGCTGATGGCCACCAGTACCGGTATTGTCTCCTCAAGCGCTTCGCTGATCCAGTATGGCCTGATAAAGCCTTTCAAGCACGGCATTGCGCGCACGATGGAAGAAGTCACCGACGAGATCCACGTTGTGACCGGCAAGGTCAACACGCTTTGCCAGTGCTCACTCAAGAAGTTGGGTGTGAAATCCGGCTGCACCAGGCAAAAGGAAATGGAATTGACCGGTCTTTCCCGTACCGAAGAAAAGAAATCGGTCATCGAGAGCGATACCGGTTATGTCAGCCCTCAGGCTCAGGCGGACCGGGAGGTAACCTGTCCCCATGCGGAAAAACGCGGTTGCCTGGATATCTGGGCGCGTGATCTCTATACGGATTTCGCGGGAGTCTGCCCCAACTGCGGCTATAACTTTCGTATGGAATATCAATGGTATCTGCATCATGTCTTTGACAAGGATTCGGTGCGCGAGTTCAACCGCGACATCGCAGCTGGCAACCCCACCGGTTTTCCCAACTTCGACAAGCGCGTCCAGGCTGCTAAGGACAAGACTGGTCTGCAGAGCAGTTGCCTGACCTTCAATGCCAGTCTTGAAGGCGTTCGTCTGACCTGCGCCACGCTGGTTGCCGATTTTCGCGGCGGTTCCGTAGGAGCTGCAGAAGGCGAAAAATTCATCCGTGCCCTTGAGTTGGCGCAGACCAAACATCAGCCGTTTCTCGCCTATGTGCACGGCACGGCAGGTATCCGTATTCAGGAAGGCGTCAACGGCCTGATACAAATGCCCCGCTGCACCATGGCCGTGCGCCGCTACATAGAAGAAGGCGGCCTGTATATCGTTCTCTACGATACCAACTCCTATGCCGGTCCGGTAGCCTCCTTTCTGGGCTGCTCACCCTACCAGTATGCGGTGCGCTCCTCTCGTCTCGGCTTTGCCGGGCCGGGTGTCATCAAGGAGACGACCGGCCTGGAGATTCCGCCGGATTACCACAACTGTTTCAACGCGCTTTCCCGCGGGCATATCCAGGGCGTATGGAGCCGCAAGGACATCCGGAAAAACCTGCACCACGCATTGCTGACCATAGGTGGGCGCAATCTTTATTATCGGTAATCCAAGTTAAAATCACAAACATTGGGCGGCTGCTTCGGCAGTCGCCCTTTTTTTTCTCAACATAATTACCACAGCTCCGTCGCTACATCGTAACACCCAACACGGTTCTGGGAGTACATAGGTCCCGGGGAGAGACAAAGAACGGACAAACCGTCTCTTTGAACACTGAACGATGACATGACAGGATCATTACTCGCCCGACGCATTCGAGATTGGATCTTCAACCACCAAGAGGCTCCCATGCACATGGAAGTGTCCACGCAGAGAAGGGACAACCCACGGATTACGACCCGCGACTACACGCTGATTCTCATATCCATTAAGGATTACCACATACTGCGTGAAATGTATGGCCAAGGGTTCATCGATCAGCTTGTACATGAGCTGCGCGCCCTTCTTCGAGAATGGGTGAGTCGGGATATAGACAGCAAAGAGAAAGATGTGTTTGCCACCGGGCCCGGAGAGGTTGCCTTCATTACTCCGCAAACCACCTCCCCCGCCGACCTTGCCTACGAGTTCAAGATCAAGGCGCAAAATGGTTTGAAACAGACCATGTACCGCCAGACGGGCCTGGGGATAGACCTCGGAATGGGGTATGCCACCATCCAGCAAAATGCCAAAACCGTGGACGGCGACTATCTGAACTCCTTTCTCGACGAAGCCCGGCGCATGTCCAGAATGCCGCTTGATATGAAGCGGTTGTCCATAGCCGAACGATTCAACGCCATACTGAACGGAAACAGGGTTTCCACCCACTATCAGCCCATACTCGATTTCCGCTCCGGTAAGATCATGGGATGGGAAGCTCTTGCGAGAGGTCCCAAGGAATCCTCTTTTCGCTCTCCCCTTGTGTTGTTTGATACCGCAGAACAACTGGGACGACTCTTTGCCCTGGAAAAGATATGTCGCGAGTCCGCTATTAAAAATCTAGGGAAGATTGAGGATGACCAGAAACTCTTTCTCAACATCAATCCCAAAACCATGGCTGACCCAGAATTCACTACGGGGAATACACTCAGCCTGATGGAGAGCGCAGGGCTGACACCCGATAATATCGTTTTCGAAATTACCGAACGCCATAGTGTTCAGGAATTTGCCCTTTTCTACCGCACATTGGACCATTACCGCAGCCAGGGATTCAAAATTGCCGTGGACGATGCCGGAGCAGGATATTCGGGCCTGACCACCATAGCCGAGCTCCAGCCGGAATACATCAAGCTCGACCAGTCGCTCATCGCCAACATCCACAAGGACCCGGTCAAACGTGCCCTGGTCGAGACCACCACAACTTTTGCCGACAAAATCGGAGCACAGATCATCGCCGAGGGCATCGAGCATAAAGCACAGGCTGTCTGCCTTAAGGAAATAGGAGTGCATTGCGGACAAGGTTTTTTCCTGGCACGTCCGGCCAGTCCCAAGCCCGACCTGACCAAGGAATGTCGGGAGCTTCAGTCCGTGACGGACATCACTTCAAAATCAGTCACCTGTTCACTGCCGATAGGCGATCTCGCCCAGCCGCCCCACTCGGTTCCCAAAGATTTCATGGTTTCGGGCGCTCAAGAATTCTTCAAGAAGAACAACCGATTCTCCTGCATTGTTGTTACGGAGAACGAAATCCCCTGCGGCCTGGTCATGGAATACCATTTGAACCGACAGCTATCATCTCAGTACGGCATAGCCCTGTTCTACAAAAGACCCGTCGAGACGGTCATGGACCCCGCACCGTTAATCGTGGAACTTGATACTCCAGTTGAACAAGCAGCCCGCAAGGCCATGAAACGGGAACCACTCAAAGCCTACGACGACATTATCATCACCCGAAAAGGATATCTCTACGGCGTTGTTTCGGTACAGAATCTGCTCAATGCCATGGCAAAAATCCAGGTTGAGATGGCCAAGGGAACCAATCCACTCACAGGGCTGCCCGGGAATGTGGCCATAGAACGTGAAGTTGAAAGTCGTATCCAGCAAAAACGGATTTTCAGCATCATTTACGCCGACCTGGACAACTTCAAGGTCTACAACGACACCTATGGCTTCAAAAACGGGGATGGCATCATCAAGCTGGCGGCTGACATTCTTGCCTGGGCCACAAAAAAATATGGTCCGCAGGATGCCCGGCTCTGCCATATCGGCGGCGATGATTTCGTACTGATTACCTCGCCGGAGTCCACTACCCGAATTACCAAGGCGGTAACGCGTTGTTTCGGAAGGCTGGTTAACCACTGTTATTGCAAGGAAGACAGGGAACGAGGATGGATCAAGGCCAGGGGACGGGACGGCAAAGAAGGCAACTATCCTCTGGTTTCCATATCCCTTGGCGTCATCAGTATCTGTGGAAACTGCTCCCTCATGGAGATCGGTGAACGAGCCGCACACATCAAGAAATACGCTAAATCCAAGCCTGGAAATGCCGTCGCCGTTGACAGACGTCCTCCTTTGGGTGCGGAAGAACTCGACCTTCCGCCATGCTGATAAAAAAGGCTCTGCAGCATTCCACCGCAGAGCCTTTCAATGACATTTGAAGCCGACGACTATCTGGTCAGCCGTCTGAACTTGATCCGATGCGGTTGGTCCGCATCCACGCCAAGGCGCTTTTTGCGGTCCGCCACATAATCGCTGTAATTCCCTTCCAGAAAGACGACTTCGGAGTCTCCCTCAAAGGCGATGATGTGTGTCGCGATACGGTCGAGGAACCAGCGGTCGTGGCTAATGACCAGCACACAGCCCGCAAAGTTTTCCAGGCCGTCTTCCAGGGCGCGCATGGTGTTTACGTCCAGGTCGTTGGTCGGTTCATCAAGCAGCAGTACGTTGGCCCCCGATTTGAGCATCTGGGCCATATGCACGCGGTTGCGCTCTCCGCCGGAAAGCACATCCACCGGCTTTTGCTGATCCTGGCCTGCGAAATTGAAACGGGAGCAATAAGCCCTAGCATTCACTTCGCGATTGCCCAGCTTGATAAACTCCGCCCCTCCGCTGATGACCTCGTATACCGTCTTGCCCGGCACCAGGGATGCCCGGTTCTGATCCGCATAGGCCAACGTAACGGTCTGTCCGAGAGTGACCGTACCGGAATCAGGCTGCTCTTCGCCGACGATCATCTTGAACAACGTGGATTTACCCGCACCGTTGGGGCCGACAATGCCGACAATGGCATTGGGGGGCAAAATGAAGCTCATGTTAGCCACAAGCAATTTGTCGCCCATTGATTTGGATACGTTCTCGGCAACAACTACCTGCTTGCCAAGGTGCGGTCCCGGTGGGATGTAGATTTGCAGATCATCGGCCAGACGTTCGCTTTCATGGCTGGCCATCGCCTCGTAGGCGTTGATGCGAGCCTTGCCCTTTGCACGGCGCCCCTTGGGGGACATGTGAATCCAGTCCAGTTCGCGCTGAAGGGTCTTCTGGCGCTCCGCCTCGGCCTTACCCTCTTTGGACAGCCGCTGTTCCTTCTGTTCCAGCCAGGAGGAATAGTTGCCCTTCCAGGGGATACCGTGCCCCCTGTCCAGCTCCAGAATCCAACCAGCCACATTATCCAGGAAGTAACGATCATGGGTGACGGCGATAACGGTCCCGGGGAAGGTGGAGAGAAACTTCTCCAACCATGCCACGGAATCGGCATCAAGATGGTTGGTGGGCTCATCCAGCAGCAGAATGTCCGGGGCCTGGAGCAACAGTCGGCACAGGGCAACTCTGCGTCGCTCACCACCGGAGATGACCGAAACGGAAGCATCTGCGGGAGGACAACGCAGGGAATCCATGGCCATCTCCAGCTTGGAATCGATATCCCAGCCGCCCTTGGCGTCCATGAGTTCCTGAACCTGGCCCTGCCGCTCAATGAGGGCATCCATTTCCTCTGGCTCCATGGGCTCGGCAAATTTCTCATTGATGGCGTTGTACTCACGGACAATATCCATGATCTCGCCCAGTCCCTCCTCGACAACCTCACGCACGGTGCGCGTTTCGTCGGCAAGGGGCTCCTGCTCCAAATATCCGATGGAGTACCCTTCCTTGACTTGGGTCTCTCCCTCAAAGCTGGTATCAACACCGGCAAGAATCTTGAGCAGCGAACTCTTTCCTGATCCATTCAGGCCGAGTACACCGATCTTTGCGCCATAAAAATATGACAGGGAGATGTTCTTGAGCACCTCTTTCTGTCCGTGTCGCTTGGACACCTTGTACATGGAGTAAATTATCTTTTCCGAATCATTGCTCATTGCTTACCTCGCAACGGTTTATCCTTGTGCCCGGCTATTGCAGAGATGCGGCGATTTGTAAAGGGAATACGCACGTTGGCGGTCATCCTTTCGTAAGCAAGCAACCAGGCTGCAATCCCCCAAAACCGGGAAGCAATGATTAGGCAAACGGGGAGCGGCCACATCCGACCATCGTTCTCAGCCTACTCCCCGTTCCTGTTGCTTAGTGATGAGCTCCTGCCGTCTTCTCCGACAACAATTCGGCTTCCCTCAGTCTTAATTCCGCAACAAACGCCGGGTCATCAGGTTTGAACCTGTCCATGTGCCGTTCTATGAGGCCTGCAGCCAGAGCTACACACTCCCGGCATTTCAACCGATTGATGCTGCGCACTTCCTTGCACTTGGTCGATCCGGCCGCGCTGGCGAACTCTTGCCGAACGTTTTCCACTACCTCCTGGGTATCCAGCAGTATCATGGCAGCCTGCAAGGCTCCGCACCTGCCTCCCGGAGCTTTGCCGTTACCTGCGTTTGATGCAGCCTTGAGGTCCGCCTCCGATAAACCGGATTCGACTTGATATGCCTTGAGCACCGCCTGGGCACAATTGTATTTTTCAACTCCACGAAAAAGGCTTGCAGCCAGTTCTGCTTTCATCTGAGACTTCCTGTCGGCGAAAGATACCCATTATGGGATACCCCGCCTATTCGATTGGTTGTGGTGACAAATTCGCCATATGGAATATTGAATCCGGACATTTTTTCCAAACATTCTGCGCTATGTGCTCCCAAGCACAAACAGAAGGTGTGGCGTCCAGACTCTCCATATCGGCTATTTTCGGAATTATGGATGCAACCGTTTCATCTTTATAGTCCGCGTTCAGACGCGGTATTCCTGAAATGTAAAGCTTTTTTTGCAGTGGCATTGCAAATCTTTACCTCGGGAAAGAACTAGACTATCAATGGATTTCGTCAAGTACGGACTTTAATGTTTAATACTCACCTATTGGTAAGCATGAAGAACACCATAATGTATACACAGGCCACGCCCTGCACTCCCAAGCAGGCAGGCGAGAAGAAATTCAGTTGTTTTTTTGAGTTGTCGCAGATGGTTATAGGAGGTAAGTGGAAACCGATGATCCTCTTCCGACTCGGCCAACAGCCTGCGGTTCGGTTTGGCAGGCTCAGGAATTCGATATCCGGTATTTCTGAAAAGATGCTGATTCAGCAGCTCAAGGAATTGATCGATGACGGCATGGTCCACCGTGAGGTGTATAAGGAAGTCCCACCCAAAGTGGAATACTCCCTGACGCCTATGGGACGGACATTGATTCCGGTTCTGGACAACCTTTTTGCATGGGGACGACAGTACGCCTCATACCTGGTGGCGCAATCTGCGGGCGAGGAAATGGTTCCAGGTGAAGTCCTGGCTGACATTGATGATATTGTGGCTATTTAAATGAATGAAGCCGTCGTAAGGGAACATTGGAATATAAAAAAGGCCGGGATTTGATATCCCGGCCTTTCCAATTGGTTCTGGTTACGCTGCCGTATCGGTCGGCGGAGTAAACACGCGGGTAGCAAGGTCACGGCCGAGCATGAACAGCCCTCCGCCGTCGCCGACGAGTTTCAACTTGCCGACGATATCGCCCACGTTTTCCTCTTCCTCCACCTGCTCTGAGATGAACCATTGGAGGAAAATACCAATGGCGTGGTTGCGTTCTTCAATAGCCAGGTCGGCGATCTTGTTGATCCGGGCGGTAACACCCTGCTCATGCTCCAGAGCGTCTTGGAAAGCATCCAACGGAGAGTCCCACTCCAACTGAGGTTGGTCGATCTGCCCCAGTTTCGCGTGGCCGCCTGCGCTATTGATATAATTAAAAAACTTCATGGCATGAAACATTTCTTCCTGATACTGGACATTCATCCAGTTGGCAAAGCCATCAAGGCCTTCCTTGGTGAAATGCGAAGCCATGGAGAGATAAATATGTGCGGAATAGATTTCCCAGTTCATCTGTTCGTTCAGGGCATCTTCCATTTTCTTGCTGAGCATGTCGTCTCCTTGGATCAGCGATTTGGATTATTGCCGGTTCATTGCGGCTTACAATCGTCAACACATCCGCCCAATGGGCATTTTTAAAAATAACCATTCCTCGCTGATTGGCAAGAAAAGAAGAATTAAACGAGACGGGGTTGGTCGAACATTTCCCTAAGTCTGTACGAAAGGTTGGTGCGGCGTTTTCCGGCCGTGACGTTTTCCAGACCAATCTTGAATGCACGGTCCGACCCAATGAGTACGGCAAGCTCTCGGGCGCGCGTCAGGCCGGTATAGAGCAGATTGCGCTGGAGCAGCAGAAAATGCTGGGTAACGATGGGCATAACCACCGCCGGATACTCACTGCCCTGCGACTTGTGTACGCTCACGGCATAAGCCAGGGCCAACTCATCCATCTCTGAAGCTTCAAAGTGGACCAAGTTTCCTTCAAATTCGACCAGGAGTTCAGCCTCGTCCGGGTCGGCCTCGACGATCCACCCCAGATCACCGTTGAAGACTTCCTTGTCATAATTGTTTTTCATCTGGATGACCCGGTCCCCTTCACGAAACGTATTGAACTTGCGCTTGATCTCGCGCACGCCGGGTCTCGGAGGATTGAGCCGTTCCTGAAGAGCCACATTCAGGGCCTGCGTCCCGACCTCTCCCTTGTGCATGGGCGTCAGCACCTGAATATCCCTCAGGGGGTCTAGATTATAGCGCTCTGGAATTCGTTCACACACACTATCCAAAACAAGTCGTTGTACCTTGTGCGTGTCATCCTGAGGAATCCAATAGAAATCAGCTTCCGGCGCCGGGCAAGGATGCTGGCGCGGAAACTTTCCCTGGTTGATCAGGTGGGCGTTCACCACAATGAAACTTTCCTGAGCCTGACGGAAAATACGAGTCAGGACAGCGCAGGGAATGCGATGGGAGTCGATCAGATCGCCCAGAATCTGACCGGGGCCAACACTGGGCAACTGGTTGACGTCACCAACCAGAATTAGACGGCAGGTATGGGGCAGCGCACGCAGGATTGAAACAAAAAGGTAGGCATCCACCATGCTCGCTTCATCGATGATGAGCACGTCCGCCTTGAGTTTCTGGTCCTCGCAATAGTTGAATCCGCCATCGGGCTGAAACTGAAGCAATCGGTGTACGGTGAGCGCGGAATGCCCCGTTGCCTCGGACAAACGCTTGGCCGCCCGCCCTGTGGGAGCAGCCTGTTTGATCTTGAGGCCCAGTTCCCGCAGGGTGAGGGTTATCGCCTTGGTGATGGTGGTTTTACCCGTGCCGGGTCCGCCCGTGACAATAAAGACCTTGTTGCTGCATGCATTGAACACCGCCTCGCGCTGTTCGTCGGAGAGCTTGAAGCCCAGCTTGTCCTCCACCAGAGGCAGCGTCTTGTCTATCTTCTTGCGGCTGACGGGCGACGGATGGCTGACCAACTGATACAGCCGCTGGGTGATTTCATTTTCGTAGTGATAGAAATGGATTAGATAGACAGCATTATCCACCCCCTGCTCGGGCAGATTTTCCATCCGGACGCGCTTTTTTTCCTCCAGGGAGTACAGGGCAAGTTCCAGCTTGTCGAAATCCGTGGTGTCCAACATCTTGGCCACCTCGCCCAACAGCGTGTCCCTGGGGACAAAGAGATGCCCGCCCCGCTCACAGACTGAAAAGAGGTGATAGGCGATGGCCGCTTCCAGCCGCTGGGCACAATCCGGGGCAAAACCGAGCTTCATGGCCATGGCGTCGGCTGTACGAAAGCCTACGCCTCGAATTTCATACGCAAGATCGTATGGATTATCACGCAGCTTTTTCTCGGCCTGCGCTCCGTAAAGATGGAATATCTTCCCCGCAAAGGTCGTGGGGACGCCGTGGGTCTGCAGAAATACCAGCAGATTCTTGATCTCACGCTGCCTTCCCCAGGATTCGACGATATCCACCAGCTTCTTCTTCGATATTCCCTTAACGGAAAGAAGCTGGTCCGGATCATCGTCAAGAATGTCCAGAACGCCAACGCCAAAACGCTCCACCAATACGGAAGCGGTTTTCTCCCCTACTCCCTTGATGGAGGATTGCAGAAAACGAATAACGCCATTTTCCGTCGCAGGACGGGTTTCCTCAAAGGTTGCCACCTCAAACTGACGACCAAACTTCGGATGAACTGTCCATCGCCCTGTCAGGTCGAGAGTGGCTCCAGCCACCAGCTCTCCGAGCGTCCCGACAATGGAAATCTGCCCAGGTTCGTCTTTTACACGGACGCGGGCAATGGCGTAGCCATTCTCCTTGTTGTGATAAATAAGAGAAATGACTTCCGCGCCGTTGAGATGAGAGAGTTCTTCGTTCATTTGCTGAGGGATGGCCGGGATCAGACCTTTTGCCGGTGGACCAATGATTGTTTGAGGGTTTCGCGGTCCATGAACTTCACTTCCGCGCCGATGGGAATCCCCTGCGCCAAACGGCTTACCGAGACATCAGGGAATTCGGATTCCACCAGATTTTTGATGTAGGACGCCGTGGACTCCGCATCAAGGGTGGCTCCCAGAGCGAGAATCAGCTCATTCACCCGTCCGGAACCGAGATGACGCCGAAGCCGCTCAATTTCCAGATGCGCAGGCTGTACGCCTTCAAGCGGAGACAACAGGCCACCGAGCACGAGATAGCGCCCTCGGTAGATTCCCATATCCTCCATGGCCAAAAGGGCGTCCCATTCGGGCACAAGACAGAGTTGATCCGCCTCACGGCCGGGGTCGGAACAAATGGCGCAAGGGCTGTACTCGGCCAGACAGGCGCATTCCTCGCACAAACAGAGGTTCTCACGCAGGTCGAATATGGACTGTCCAACCGCGTGGGCCCTTTCCCTGGGCATTTTGAGCAGGGTCAGGGCCATTCGCAATGCGGATTTCGGACCGATGCCGGGCAGGCTGGAAAGCTGCTCGACCACCGACTTCAAGGGGCCGGGAAGATTCTGCAAAGACAGCTCCTAGAACAGACCGGGGATATTCATTCCGCCGGTGACGGAACCCAGTTCCTTCTCCATCAGTTCCTTTGACTTCTTGAGCGCTTCATTGGCAGCGGTCAGCACCAGGTCCTGAAGCATCTCCACATCACCGGATTCCATGACGGAGGGCTCGATGACAACCGAGAGAATCTCCTGGGCGCCGGTGGCCTTGACCATTACCATGCCACCGCCGCTGGAAGCTTCAACTTCCAGCTTCTTGAGCTCTTCCTGCTTCTGGGTCATTTTTCGCTGCATGACCTGAGCCTGGCGGATCATTTCGTTCATTCCCTTCATGATATCTCCTGAATCTGCTTGTTTCCGGTTATGAATTACGGGAATTGACCGAGGTCAGCTGGGCGCCGAAAATCTCCATGACTTTCTGCACACCCGGATGCCTCTCAGCCTCTTCCTGCAACTGACGAGTTGATTTGGGCTCGGCAATGTCACCTGTCTCCACAACGACATCAACCGCAGGCCCGAAATATTCCTTGGCCAGCCGTTTCAATGCGGCATTTACCGCGTCACCCATCAGATACTGGCACTGCATCCTGGCCGAACACGTAATCTTCAGCATATTCTCGGCGAACTCGCCCTGGTTGAGACGCAACCGGGTAGAATTAACGCCGGATTTGCCGTTGCGTTCAGCCACGAAATCCAGAAAACCATCCCAGTCGCGCGGTCCCATCGGGCGCGGCGATGTCGGGACCGGGGCTTCCGCCATGCTATCACTCAGTGCGGGAGCCTCAGCCCCAGCCTGCTCCGGATCGGGGTTCTGAAAGACATGTGTCGCGACTGGTGTCGCTTCGGATGGCCCCACGGCTTCTTCCGGTGCGTGGGGGGCCTCCCCTCCCGCACCGGGCTCAGCGAAAGGGACTGGCGGCTCCTCCCGTTGCGAGGCGGACGGAGAAGGCCGCTCTTCTCTCGGAGGAGGTACATTATCCCCCGGAGCTGACTGTTGAGCCTGATTGTTGGGAGCGAATTTTCTTCCTCCCGGAGGTGAATACCCACCGCCTTGAGGCGAAGTCGCTCCACCGCCCGAACGAGGCGGTGCACCTTGTCCTCCCTGCCCCATACCACCTCTCGGAGGGGCCTGACGGGGAGGCGCTTGGCGAGGCGGGGCCGCGGGACTGCCCTGCCCTACCTTTTCCAGATTGATAAGATCCGGCAGGCTGGTCAGATTGAGCAGCAGGAGTTCCAGCGCCAAGGCAGGCTCCAGACTGGTCATGACCTTTTTCTGACCGTCCAATGTCATCTGCCAGCAGGCATGAATGTGTGCCGGATCGAATTTCCGGGCCCACTCCATCCACCCTGTGGCCTCTTCTCCGGACAGGCCGAGCAGGGGCAAAGCCTCCTCCCCCGCCTGTCGCAGCAAGAACATGTTCCGCCAGCAGTTTGTCAGCTCACGCAGGAAGAATCCCAGATCAAGCCCCTGGTCGAGAACCTGACGCAAAACCTGTCCAACAGCCACGAGCTTGCGGTCGTGCATGGCTTCCATAAGATTAAAGAAAACATCCTGTCCGGCCAGCCCCAGAAAGGAACGAACATCGGCTTCCAGGAGTTTTTCCGTCCCCATAGCCAAAGCCTGGCCCAACAGGGACATGGAGTCGCGCACACTGCCCGCACCGCGCTTGGCGATGATCTGCAACGCGCCCGGCTCGAAGGGAAGCCCTTCCTTGTTCATGATGTTTTCCAGGTGCGCCACCAACTCGGGCTGCGGAAGCATCTTGAAGATATAATGCTGGCAGCGGCTGATGATGGTCGGGGGGAATTTGTGCGGCTCAGTGGTCGCCATGATGAACGTGGCGCGTGGCGGCGGCTCCTCCAGCGTCTTCAGCAGTGCGTTGAAAGCCTCCTTGGTAAGCATGTGCGCCTCATCGATGATGAAGACCTTGTAGCGGCATTCAACCGGCGCGTAGCCGATATCCTCCTTGAGCCTTCTGGCGTCATCAATGCCACGGTTGGAGGCACCATCTATCTCGATAACGTCAACAGCCACGCCAGCCGTTATCTGCTTGCAATTGGGGCACTCGTTGCACGGTTCGGCCGTGGGTGCATGTACGCAGTTGAGCGCCTTGGCAAAAATGCGGGCGATGGTCGTCTTGCCAACTCCCCGGGTGCCGGAAAAAAGATATGCCGGGGCCACCTTGTCCTGGGCAGCCGCCCGGGAAAGGATCGACTTGATGGCCTCCTGACCGGCCACGTCGGCAAAGGTCTGAGGTCTGTATTTTGCCGTGAGATTTGATGTGCTCATGAGGTACACCTGAAGCTGAGGCGCGGACGCTTTCTTCTGTCATCAACGACCGAAAAAAGGGGAAACCCGACGTTCCGCGCCGGATTTCCCCTTTGGTAACAGATGCCGTCGTGATTTTCTAGACTTTCATTAAATGTGATAGCGGTGGAGCCAGTGCTCGTAATCCGGGTTTTCACCCTTGACGATCTTGAAGAACTCGGTTTGCAGAGCCTTGGCCACGGGACCGGCCTTGCCTGTACCGACGGTACGCCGGTCAACGGAACTGATGGGCGTCAGCTCCGCCGCAGTACCGGTGAAGAAAACTTCATCGGCAATATACAGCATATCGCGTGCAATGGGTTCCTCGCGCACTTCATAACCCAGGTCGTTTGCCAGGGTGATGATGGAGTCGCGGGTAAGACCGCCGAGCACCGCATCAAGATGCGGGGTGTAAATGATGTCGTTGCGCACCATGAAAATATTTTCGCCGGACCCTTCGGAAACATGACCGGTGGTATCGAGCAGAATAGCTTCGTCATACCCATCGGCCACAACCTCAGTCTTGGCCAGCACGGAGTTGACGTAGTTGCCTGCGGCCTTGGCCTTGGGCATCATTACATTGATATGATGTCGGCTGAAGCTGCTGCAACGGACCTTGATTCCCTTTTCCAGTGCGTCTTCCCCCAGGTAGGCACCCCACGGCCAGCAGGCGATGATGACCTGAATGGGATTTTCGCCCGGATGGACTCCCATGGCCCCTTCACCCACGAACACCAAAGGCCGTATATAGGCACCGGCCAGCTTGTTGCGCTGCAGGGTCTCCACCGCTGCAGTGGTCATCTCCTCCGCTGTGTACGGGATCTTCAAGCCGAGAATCTTGGCGGAATCTACCAAGCGGGCCATGTGCTCTTCCAAACGAAAAACCTCGGAAGAACCGTCGGCACAGGGATAGGCACGAATTCCTTCGAAAACAGCCGTACCATAGTGCAAAGCGTGTGTCAGAACGTGGACGTTAGCCTCGTCCCAGGGGACCTGTTTACCATCAAACCAGATGGTTTCGGATTTTTGGACCATGAAAACTCTCCTTCTTATTTACGCGGCATTAGCCGTTCCGTACCTCACCTGTGAATGAAGGACGCTATGAAAAACATCCGCCGAGGTCAAGATGGATCGACGCATGGAACAGCCCGTTTCCTCACGCTGTTTATCACCCGGAAATTCATTTTGACACTGGACAGTCCCGCGCGTAAGAAAATTTAGCTTGCACTCATACTATTTAGGAGTTTTTCACCATGTCAAAGTTTGCGAGAGTCGATCGACTGCCCCCGTACGTTTTCGCTCAGGTCAATGAACTCAAGATGAAAATGCGCCACGCAGGCGCAGACATTATCGACCTGGGCATGGGCAACCCCGATGTACCCACCCCGAAACCCATTCTCGACAAGCTGGCCGAGGCAGCCTACAAGACCGGCAATTCCAAATATTCGGCATCCAAGGGCATCAAAGGACTCCGCAAGGCAGTGCGTGACTGGTACTACCGGCGCTATGACGTGTCTCTTGATATGGATCAGGAAGTATGCGTGACCATGGGCGCCAAGGAAGGCCTGGCCCACTTGGCCCTGGCCATGCTCAGCCCCGGCGATGTTGTTCTCGCCCCGGACCCGGCCTACCCCATTCATCCCTATGCATCCATCATCGCCGGTGCAGACGTGCGCCGCGTGCCCATCGGACCGGGCCAGGATTTTTTTGAGAACCTGGAGACAGCCATCAAGCACACCTGGCCCAAGCCCAAGGCGCTGATCATCAATTTCCCGCACAACCCGACCACCCAGGTGGTTGATATCGATTTCTTCCAGCGCATTGTGGACTTCGCCAAAGAAAACGATCTCTACGTGCTGCACGATTTCGCCTATGCGGACTTCGTTTTCGACGGCTACACCGCCCCGAGTTTCATGCAGGCGGACGGAGCCAAGGAAGTAGGCGTGGAATTCTTCTCCATGACAAAAAGCTACTCCATGGCCGGTATGCGCGTCGGATACTGTGTGGGCAATCCCGAGATTGTCCAGGCCCTGACCCGTATTAAAAGCTATCTGGACTACGGCATATACCAGCCCATCCAGATTGCGGCCGCCTGCGCCCTGAACGGGGACCTGGACCCGGAGCCCAAGTTCACCCGCGAGGATATGGATCAGGCCGTCAAAGACATTATGGCGGTTTACGGTGACAGACGTGACGCCCTTTGTGAGGGGCTCAACCGTATTGGATGGGAAGTCACTCCGCCCAAGGCCACCATGTTCTTGTGGGCAGCCATCCCCGAACAGTTCAAACAGATGGGGTCCGTCGAATTTGCCAAGATGCTCCTGCAGGAAGCCGAAGTAGCGGTTTCCCCTGGTTTGGGTTTTGGCGAGTACGGAGACGACCACGTTCGCTTCAGCTTTGTTGAAAACCGCCACCGCACGAATCAGGCCGTGCGCAACTTGCGAAAATTCTTCGCCAAAGGATAATCATGGACGCAATCAAACTCGGACTCGCCGGTTTCGGCACCGTCGGCTCGGGCTTGGCAAAAATTCTTGCCATGAACGAAGACCGAATCAAGGCCCGGCTAGGTCGGAGCATTGAGATACGTTCCGTACTCGTACGTGATCTGAATAAGAAACGTGCGTTCGATCCAGGTCCCGGGGTCACATTTACGGATGACCCCGCGGCCCTGGCGAATGATCCGGATATCGACATCGTGGTCGAACTCATGGGTGGTCTGGATACGGCAAAAGAACTCATTCTCAATGCTTTTGCCGCAGGAAAACATGTGGTCACGGCCAACAAACATTTGTTGGCCGTGCACGGCCTGGAGCTTTTTGAAACAGCTTCGGCAAATGGCGTGGGACTTATGTTCGAAGCCAGCTGCGCCGGGGGTATCCCCATAGTCCAGACACTGAAGCAGAGTCTGGCCGGCGACAAAGTGACCAGCCTGCTCGGTATCCTGAATGGCACGGCCAACTATATTCTTTCCGAGATGACCACCAAGGGCTTGGACTTCGAGACGGCCTTGAAGGACGCACAGGAGTTGGGGTATGCCGAGGCTGACCCGACATTCGACGTGGAAGGACTGGATACCGCGCACAAACTGTGCGTTCTCATCCGTATGGCATATGGAGTGGACTATCCCCTTTCCGAGATACCGGTCCAGGGCATTACCTCGGTCACGCCCGACGACATCGAGTTCGCCCGGGAATTCGGATATCGCATCAAGCTGATGGCCCATGTGAAGGAAAAGAAAGGCACGTTAGAGGCAGGAGTACATCCAGCCCTCGTCTATCATACGTATTTGCTGGCCCGCGTGGGCGGCAATTACAATGCCGTCCGCCTGAAAGGCAATGCGGTAGGCCCCATCATGCTGCATGGACAGGGTGCGGGAGACCTGCCGACCGGCAGTGCCGTGTTGGCAGACATCATGAACCTGGGCAGCCGACTGAATGCCTGCGATGCCCCGGATAATACGGGTTTCGGCAATCTGCCCCTCAAGCGGGCCAATATTCTGCCCCCGGAAGAATCCCGGTCCAGCTACTACTTCCGATTCACCGTAGCGGACCGCACAGGTGTCATGGCGGCCATCACCAAGTCCATGGCCGAACACGATATCTCAATCGCCCAGGCCGTTCAGAAGGGAAAGGCTGGTGCCGAGGGAATTTGTCTCGTCATCATAAGCCACGAGACAAGTACCAAAGACGTCGAAGCCATGGTCGCACAGGTGGATGCTATGGATTTCACGATCAAGCCCTGCGTACAGTTTAAAATCCTTTAATCGGAACTTCGGGATGAAATTACTCTATCTTATTGCCGACGGCATGGGCGGATGGCCCGGAGAATTGAACGGCCACACCTGCATGGAAGCTGCCGACACTCCCAATATGGATGAACTGGCGAAAAACGGTGTGGTCGGTTTGGCCCACACCGTGCCGGAGTCCATGCCCCCCGGATCGGACGTGGCCAACATGGCCCTGCTCGGCTTCGATCCCGCCACCTACCATACCGGACGCGGCCCGATTGAAGCGGCCGCACAGGGTCTGGAACTCGATCCCGAGGATCTGGTCTGGCGCCTCAATCTGGTCACGGTATCTCAGCTGAGCATCGACGGATACATGCGGGATTATTCCTCGGGTCACATCCCGACCGAGGTATCCCGCCCCATTGTCGAAAAATTGCAGGAAGAGCTTGGCAATGAACGCTACACCTTCATTCCCGGCATACAGTACCGCCACCTGCTGATACAAAAAGGCGGCGCAGAGGCGGATGAAGTGAACTACTTCATCAATCCGCCGCACGACATTACGGACAAGCCTATAAAGCTGGATTTGCGAACCTACTCCAAGAGCCCGTTTCTGTGGGATCTGCTTTTTGATGCCAAGGATATCCTGGATAATCGGGATGTGAATTCAAGCAAGGCAAATTCTATCTGGCCGTGGGGGCAGGGCCGTCCGCTCAGTCTGCCAAACTTCCGCGAGACCTTTGGCATGCAAGGAGCCGTCATCTCTGCCGTGGACCTCATCAAGGGGCTGGGCAATGCTTCGGGAATGGACGTTATCAACGTGGAAGGAGCTACCGGACTCATCGAGACCAACTATGAAGGCAAAGTCCAGGCAGCTATCGACTACCTGCAAGACCATGATTTCGTTTTCGTCCATCTGGAAGGACCGGATGAATGCGGGCACGGCGGAGATGCCGAAGAAAAAGCCGAGGCTATTTCCCGTTTTGATGCCCGGATAGTCGCTCCTTTGCGCAAAGCAATGGAAGGACAGGATGCGGCCTTCATCATCACCTGTGATCACTTCACGCCCATCAAGGAGCGGACTCATACACGGGATGCCGTTCCCTTCCTTATCAATGGTCCGGACTGCAAGGCATCCGGCCTGAAATCCTTCACCGAAGCAACGGCAGCCAGTACGGGGTTAACATTGGAAAACGGATATGAACTGCTGCCCCACGCCCTGCAACTCCTTGGATTGAAATAATGCCCCCGCATTCTGATCTTCCCACCCACCATAGCTGCTACGACCATTTCGTGTCCTATGGCGAGACGGACACAATGGGCGTGCTCTACTATGCGGAGTATCTTCATATCTTTGAGCGGGCGCGCAGTTTTTTCATCAGAGAACACGGCATGAGTTATGCCGAGGTGGAACGGCGCGGCATAATCCTGCCTGTCCGCGAGGCATCCTGCCGCTATCGGGTCTCGGTCAAATTCGACGACGAAATCCATGTGCTCACCGGCATCAGCGTATGGAAGCGCGTCTCCATCCGCTTTGCCTATGAGGTGTGGAACAGGGACCGCACGGTACTTCATGCCACTGGCATGACTGAGCACGCTTCAGTCAATCCTGAGGGTAAACCAGTCCGCGTTCCCGACTGGCTCAAAGAACTGTTTTCGACAAAATAATCTTACTATACTATTTGAGTCAGCTTTTTTTGTCAAACAAACATCGGTTTACACCCGTTGTCTGATCTGGCAAAATCAAACGCATGTTCATCGACATTCACACACATGCGTTTCATCCCAAAATTGCCCACAAGGCCGTAGCACAGCTGGAAAACCACTACTCTATTCCCTCAGAGGGCACAGGCGACCTCCAAGACCTGCAGGCCCGTATCGCCAAAGCCGGAATTGACCGAGCTGTAGTCTTGACAGCAGCCACAGCCCCTTCACAGGTCATCCCTGCGAACAACTGGGCCATTCAGATAAAAGAGACCTGTCCCAACTGCATTCCTTTCGGAACGGCCCATCCCGGTTTTGACAGACTGGAGGTCGAATTTGACCGACTGGAACGGGCTGGGATCAAGGGACTGAAATTTCACCCGGATTTTCAAGGATTTCGCATGGACGATCGCGGCATGTATGAAATCATGGAAATGGCGGCTAACCGTTTCATCTGCCTCTTCCACGTGGGAGACAAACTGCCGCCGGACCAAAACCCGTCCTGCCCCAAAAAGATGGCCGCCCTGCACCGTGCGTTTCCGGATACCAAAATCATCGCGGCCCACATGGGTGGCCTGCACCAATGGGATTATTCTTTGGAGTATCTGGCTGACACGGAAGTATTTATCGACACTTCAAGTTCCATGGACTTTCTGGATGACGATATGTTCCGCAAGCTGGTCAGCGCGTTCGGCACAGAACGGCTGCTCTTCGGAAGCGACTACCCTCTGTATGACCCAGCTACCGAACGAGAACGGCTGGAAAAAATCCTCAAATTGCCGGACGCGGTAATGGAGCACATTCTGGGCGGGAATGCCGTGGCGTTGCTGTCGGATAAACCGAAAAGGCGATCAGATCAGATCAATGATGGAGCCGAAGTCCGGATCAAACAGCCGCTTGTAGGTTCGGACCACGAACCCGTCGGTCATGCCGGATAGATAATCGCAGAGCACGCGACGACGCCCATTGGGGTCAAGTTCCGCGAGCCGGGTATGATAATGTGCGGGCAACAACTGCTGCTTAAATTTCGAGACCTCAACGTACTCCCCTTCCAGGAGCTTGAAGAGATCACGCAAAATGCGGCCACCCTTGTATTCCAGTTGTTGAATCTGAGGGGTCCGAAAGACAAGCGCGAAAGCAACTTCTTTCAAGATATCACACAGTGCCCGTTTTTCCGGTTCAATGGAAATATCGAACCGGTAACGGTTGGTTTTCTCACTGAGGAAGTTTTCTCGTTCCACGAATGTGGTGGCGTGAATGAATTCCCCTATGCGGCGAGCCAGAAACGAACTGAATCCATCATTCAGGACGGCATCCCGCAGCCCCTCGACAAACTCAAGCTGATCCGTTGTCAACGTCTCCCGTTCGGCATCCAGCCAATTGCTGACTGATTTTACCGTAATGAAACCGGCCCTGATGCCGTCGTCCAGATCGTGAATGGAATAGGCGATGTCGTCTGCCCAATCCATAATCCGACATTCCAGCGACTTGAATTTGTTCAAATTCTTCTCATCGCCAAACTGACTGACAAAGGACACTTCGGGACTGACGAAATCCAATATTTCCTTTTGAAAATCGTAAATGAAGTGGTTCTTTTTCTCTTTGGAATCGGCAAAAAGCGTTTTGTATTTGAGCATGCCGTCCAAGAAAGCACGCGTGGGCTTCATCCCGGACCATTCGGACTGGTGCCGGTAGAATAGATCCACAAGAATGCGAAGGTTTTGGGCGTTGCCTTCAAATCCTCCCGCCTCCAGCATCAAGCCGTTCAGTTCATGCTCTCCGGCGTGCCCGAAGGACGGGTGCCCGATATCATGGGCCAGACATACGGACTCCACCAAATCCTGATCTATGCGGAAATTATCGTTCAGTTCTCTGGCGGTTCTATTGAGATGGTTGACGATGGATCGGCCTATCTGCGAGACCTCGATGGAGTGCGTCAACCGGGTACGGTAGAAGTCGAACTCACCGGAAAGAAAAACCTGGGTTTTGGACTGAAGTCGCCGAAATGCCGGGGAATAGATAATCCGGTCCCGATCCTGTTCAAAGGGAGTACGGCCCTTCTCGTGACGTGATTGCCCGGAGCCGATCGGCTCCATGTCAAAATCGGTATAAAAATCGTTTTTCATTCCACCACTCCGGCCATGAGCGGCCCGATACGCCCAGGAGTGTCCTCGTCAGCTGTCGGCAACATGCCCAATATGCGGCCCCGGTAGATGACGGCTATACGGTCGGCAAGCTGCAAGGCTTCGTTCAGATCTCCAGTGATGAGCAAAACCCCTGCCATCTCGCGAGCGGCCAGAATGCGTTGCCACACTTCTTCTGTCGCTGATACGTCCAGTCCCTGTGTGGGTTGTTCGGCAACAATGAATCGGGGCTGCCGGTAAAGCTCCCGCGCCAGCACGGCCTTTTGCAGGTTGCCGCCCGAAAGCTGCCACGCCAATGCGTGAATACGGCCTGGACGAATGTCATACTCTTCCACCAGCCGAAACATGTTGCGCTCGGCCTTCTTCTTGTCCAAAAGCAATCCACGGTGCGTAAAGCCTTTGCGTGTGGTCAGAAGCAGGTTGTCTACCAGATTGTGGTTGCGCAGCGTAGCCAGACCAAGCCTGTCCTCCGGGATGTAGCACATGGAGCGGTTCCAGGTAGATTCGGCAAAAAATTTGCGCCAGGGCTGGCCCATGATAAATACGGAATCCAGGGGCGGTTTACTCAAACCGGTGACAGCTTCAACCAGCGCTTTCTGCCCATTGCCGGCAACACCGACCACAGCCACAATCTCTCCCTTGCGGACCTCGAAATTTACATCCGTCAGTCCCAACCCGGTGAGGTTGCGGATCTCCAGGACCGGATCGCCGATTTCAGCCGGCTTCCGATCCACTTCCAGCAACACTTCCTTGCCAACCATGCGGGAGGCAAGGTCGGCCTTGGATTCGATGCAGGACGGGTCCAGTTCACCTTCGATATGACCACGCCGCAGAATGGCTATTTCATCGGCCAGGGCGATGACTTCCTCCAACTTGTGGCTGATGAAAATGATCGATTTGCCCTGCTCCGTCATACGCCACAGCGCCTTGAACAGCTTGTTGGTCTCGTCCGGAGTGAGTACTGCGGTCGGCTCGTCAAAAATCAGGATTCGGCTTTCGCGGTAAAGCAGCTTGAGAATTTCCACCACCTGCTTTTCACCCATGGAAAGATCGCAAACCCGGGCGGAGGGATCAATCTCCATACCGTAATTTTCGGCCATTACGCATACACGTCGTTCCATTTCCCGTGGATTGACGAAAAAGCCTCCCTCCTGGCCCAACAACACGTTTTCAGCCACCGTCATGGACTCCACCAGCATGAAGTGCTGATAGACCATACCGATTCCAGCGTGGATGGCATCTTTGGAGGAATTGAAGGTGACGGGAACTCCGTCCACCTCTATATGGCCTTCATCTGGCTTGTAACGACCGGCCAGCATGGACATCATGGTGGACTTGCCTGCACCGTTTTCGCCCAAAAGCGCCTTGATTCGGCCAGGGTAGATGTCAAGCTCAATGCTATTGTTGGCCACAACTTTGCCGAATCGCTTGGTCACGCCCCGCAGGCTGACAATGGGCTTGGCATCGGCAGGCAAAGATCGAAAACCGGAAGGACGGACAAAGGAAAATTCCGCCATGATCAACCCTCCGGCTCGATGTTGGTTCCCAGGGCGGCCGGGCCTTCCGTACGGCTACCGCGCCAAGCAGATAAAATCAGCACCAGAATGGTCAGCACGTATGGCAGCATGAGCAGGAGTGAGGACGGCAGGTTGGTTCCCATGGCTTGAAGACGAAGCTGAAACGCCATGACGCCGCCGAAAAGATATGCTCCGACAACAGCACGACCAGGACGCCAGAAGGCGAAGATGACCAAGGCAACCGCAATCCAGCCGCGTCCGCCGGAAAGACCGTTGGTCCACAGATGGGTATATGCCAAAGAAAGATACGCTCCGCCAAGACCAATGAGAAATCCACCGGCCATCACGGCAAAGTAACGCAGCGCAATAGGCCGTAGTCCGACAGCGGCCGCGGCGGCAGGCATCTCGCCTGTAGCGGTAACATGCAGCCCAAGCTTGGTCCTGCGGAAAAAGAACCAGAAAATGACCGGTAGGATAAAGGAAATATAAATCAGGACATCATGATGAAAGAATACCTGTCCGAAACCGGGGATGGAAGAAAGGAAGGGCACCGTAACCGGATCAAATCCAGGCGCACGCAGGCCGACGTAAGGCACACCGAGGAAATTGGTCAAGCCAAGACCGAGGATGGTCAGGGCAAGGCCTGAAACGACCTGATTGCCCAGGCATGTAATACAGACGAATCCGTGCAACGCACCCATAATCAGGCCTGCCGTTCCTCCAGCCAGGAAGCCAAGCCAGGGGGAACCCGTAGCCTGGCTGACAACAAAGGCAGCCAGGGCGGAAACGGCCATCATGCCTTCCACACCGAGATTGAGCACCCCGCCCTTCTCGGTCATCATTTCACCCAAGGTCGCATACAGAACCGGCGTTCCGGACTGCACCGTCGCAGCAAAGAGCGGTATCAGAAAATCCCACATGATCTATGCTCCACGCTTGCGTTCGATGGTATAGGTCAGAAAAAACTGCCCGGCCAGAACCGTAAGCAGGATCAAAGCTTCCATGATGGAACCGAATGCAGCCGGAATCTGGAGCTCAAGTTGCAAATTTTCGCCGCCGACTCTAAGCGCGGCCAAAAGGAAAGAAGCAAAGGCAATATTCAACGGCTCCAGCCTTGCCAACCAGGCCACGACAATGGCCGTGTAGCCATAGCCAACCATAAGGCTCGGCTGCAACCTGTTCAATACGGCGGAAGTCTCGATACATCCGGCCCAACCGGAAAAACCGCCGGACAGGCACATGACGAGCATGACCAGAAAACCGTAACGGATTTTCGCATAACGGGCCACGCGCGCCCCCTCACCGCTTGCCTTGAGTTCAAAACCGAGTCGGGTATAGCGCATGAAGGCCCACAGACCTATTCCAACGGCAACACAAAACAGGAGTCCCCAATGCACCCGGGTATCTCCGATGTGCGGAATGACAGCACTGGCAGAGAATTTCCGGGTCATGGGAAAACCGAAGCTGGCCGGGTCCTTCCATACGCCAAAGACCAGATATTCGAGCAGCAGAATGGCGATATAGTTGAGCATCAGAGTCGAGATGATCTCATTGACGCGCAACTTGAGCTTCAGGATGGCCGGAATAAGCGCCCATATGGCTCCACAGAGAAAAGCCATGAAAAACATGAGCGGCAAAAGAACCGCTCGGGGTAAATCGGGAAATGTAAGTGCCGCCCAGGTTGCACCGATGGCTCCAAGGGCGAATTGCCCCTCGGCACCGATATTCCAAATCTGCATACGGAAGGCCACGGCCACTCCGAGAGAGCAGAGGAAAAGCGGCATTGCCTTAAGCAACGTGCCCTCAAGGGCCCAGACATGACCAAAGCTGCCATCCCAGAGGATGGCCAGCCCATGCAGGGCGTCTTTCCCCTGCCCTGCCAAAAGCAGTGCGCTCACCCCAAGGGAAAAGAGCAGGGCGCCCAGGAATATGACCAGGGCGCCCCACTTCCAGGGTTCATCGCGTTTTCTGATTATAAACACAGTCTATTATGATGCTATTCGGTGGTGCCAACCACACCTTCCACGAACCAGGTCATGCCCAGCAGATCCTTGTCGGCAAGCTTGGCACCTTCCTTAACGACCTCTTCGCCCTTCTGATTCTTGAGCGGACCGGCAAAGACATTGTCCTCGCCCGCCTTCATCTTGTCGCGGTGGGCGTTGACCATGGCCTTCACGTCTTCGGGAACGGCAGCGGACATGGGAGCGATATCGACCACGCCGTCCTTCAGGGACCACCAGTAGGACTCGTCGCCCTTCCAGGTGCCGTCATGCACGGCTTCGGTGATCTTGACGTATTCGGGACCCCAGTTCCAGATGGCGGAGGTCAGGTTGGTCTTGGGAGCAAAGGGAGACATATCGGAGTTGTAACCGATGCACCAGGCACCGGCTTCCTGCGCGGCTTCCTGAGCGGCCGGGGAATCCTGATGCTGGGTGATGACGTCGCAACCGGCGTCAAGCAGGGACTTGGCAGCGTCCTTTTCCAAAGCAGGATCATACCAGGTCTTGGTCCAGACCACGCGCACTTCGGCGTTGGGATTCACTTCGCGTACACCGATGGTGAAGGCGTTGATGCCGCGAATGACTTCCGGGATCGGGTACGCGGCAACGTAGCCGATCTTGGCGGACTTGCTCATGGAGCCAGCAACCAGCCCCGTCAGATAGCGAGCTTGATAGACCCGACCGAAATAATTGGAGACATTGGGCGACTTCTGAAAGCCGGAGCAATGCATGAAGGCAACATCGGGAAATTCCTTGGCAACCTTGATGGTCGGATCCATGTACCCGAAGCTGGTGGTGAAAATCAGATTAAACCCCTTGCGGGCCATGTTGCGGATGACGCGCTCGGAGTCGGCACCTTCAGGCACGGACTCGGCAAAAGCGGTGGTGGCATAAGGTAGCGCATCAACAGCCTTTCGCCCCAGGTCATGGGCGTAGGAGAAACCGGCATCGCCGACCGGAGAGACATAGACAAAACCGACCTTGACGGGCTTGGCTTCATCCTTGGGGGCCTCTGGTGCGGCAGCTTCTTCAGTCTTGGCAGGAGCTTCGGCTTTCTTTTCCTCGGGCGCGCTGCTGCAGGCGGCCAAAGACACAAGCAGCAACATGACGGCTAACACGGAAATCAATTTTTTCATGGTCACCTCTCCAATGCGGGTTAATATCTAATGTCCTTACCCGAGCACACATTTTTGGGCAACACCCGGACGCAATCGGATAAGCGCATCATACCAGTATAACAAAAAAAGTTTTTTCCCGTTAATCGGCGGAAGAAACGATCGGTTCCACGAATTGGGAACCGGCGTCCCAGGGGAACAGAATCCATGTATCCTGGCTGACCTCGGTTATGAACGTATCCACAAGAGGCCTTCCCTCCGGCTTGGCGTAAACTGTGGCAAAATGGGCTTTCGGCACCATTTCCCGAACAATCTTCGCTGTTTTTCCGGTATCTACCAGGTCGTCTACAAGCAACCACCCTTCCCCATCATTCTCAACGGTCTTGAGAATGTTGGCGGCCCCCTGTTCCTTCCAGTTGTAACTGGACAGGCAAATGGTATCGATAAGGTGGATATCCAGCTCGCGAGCCAGGATTGCCGCAGGGACCAAGCCCCCGCGGGTGATGGCAAGAATTCCCTTCCAGGGCCCCTTCTCCATCAATCGCCATGAAAGCGCCCGACAGTCTCGCTGCAACTGCTCCCAGGAAACGGGATACATCTTCCGGTAACGGCTATTCTCGGCCATGCCTTCTCCTTGTTTCACACTCCCGTGGCCGGGGTTGACGTGCCCTTACCTCTGTACCTTCGAATAATCAAGAAAATTGCCGGAAACACCACCAAGTAGTTGAGCCCCGTAAAAGGCGGCTCCGAACAGTCCGCTTTTTTCGTTGGCATTCAGACGGATGGGCACGCTGCGCAGAAACTCGTCATAAACATGTGTATTGTGAAATTCATTGAGGAATTCTGGAGCGCGGACCAGCATCGGCAGTTTGGCCGCTATACCACCGGCAATGACCAGCCCACCGGTACACATGAGCGCCAGTGCCCAATTGCGACAGGCCCGGCCATAAAACCGGGCATACCAATGAGTGGTTTTGCTCCCAGGGTGTATTCTGGTTCCGACTTCATGCGGGAGCAGATCTTCACCAGTCATATACTTGTGTATCAGCCTGAGGCCCAAACCGGTAACCACGCTGTCACCCTCAGGCCAGCAGCGCTTGGCCTCACGCCGGTTGAACTCGGCATACTCAGCCTCTTCCAGCCCCGTGAAGGGAAAGGCCATATGCCCGCCTTCCGAAGGCAATGCAAACCACTCTGATCCGGTATGCAGCAACGCGGAATAGCCAAGCCCCGTCCCGGCCCCTATCACACCGATGGGACCTGTCGGTTCCGGCCTTCCCGCCTGTAATATCTCAGCCTCGTCCAAAGCGCTTGTGCGACACGCATAAGCCTGGGCGGCAAAATCATTGATCAGGTAGGCCGGAGCAGGCCCCAAATCTGTTTCGCGCAGATCCACTCCCCAGGGAGCGTTCGGCAATATCCGACAGGATACGCCTTGTTCCACGGCGCCGGCCACCGCCATTACCGCGATGTCAAATCCGCCCGGCACAGCATCAAAACGGCTTGCCCAGAGCTGCTCCAGGAGTTCGGGGAAGCTGGCCGCACCATGGGTTTCCAGCCAGATGGAGTCGACCATCTCAAGGTCGTTCTCTCTGGCTTCGAACAAAGCGAACCGGCTGTTGGTGCCACCGATGTCAGCGGCTAGAATTGTTGGCATATCCCCTCCTCGCGTGAGAAAGAGACTATCATATCGCGATAAAAAGAAAAGGAGCCCAAAGGCTCCTTTCCCAACTTATGTTCGGATCAGGCTATGCAGCTTCCTTTGATTCCGGGAAGAACGACTCTCCATCAAAGCCCGCAGGCTCGACGGGAGCGTTTCGCCTGTCAATATAGTCGCGGGTGATGCGACGCAAGGTGTCCACCTTACCCTTGCGCTCGCTGGGACTCAAAAATGAGGTCAACTTTCGTTCCAGCTTGTAGGAGTTCTGTTCCTTGCTGATTGCGACAATCCCCTCCAGCACGAGCTTTTGGTTAAGCAGCTCGGCTTTTGTGGAATAATTTATATTCTCCGCAATTGGCGAAAAAACAAGATGGCTCAGAATCAATCCGTAGAGAGTGGAAATAAAAGCCACGGGAATACTCTTGAGAATAATGGCCGTATCATTGATCCCCATCAGCAAACCGATAAGACCTATTACCGACCCTGCCACGCCGAATGCCGGAGCAGTGCGAGCCAACGTCTGAAAAAAGCGCTCACTCTCCCGACGACGCAGACTGAAGAACGACATCTCCGTATTCAGGGTCTCGCGCATCTCCTCTTCCTTGTAATTATCCACCAGCAGAATCAGGGCATTTTTCAAAAATGACCCGGTTGCCTCCGTCTCCGTGCGTTCTAGGGAAAGGATACCGTCCACCTTGCTGCGAACCGAAAGGTCGAGCAGCGTGTGAACAATCTCATCCGTAGAGGCGTGCCGCGTGGTATAGACATTACGCGCCACAATGAAGGCATTCTTGACGTGGTCGTAGGGATAGCTGAGCAGCATGGCTGCGGCCAACCCGGAAAGGACAACCAGGCAAGCCGCCACGTTCAGATACGCGGCCGCAGCACCGGTAAGCAGAAAGCTGCCGACGAATATCAAAAGGCTGAGTATGACGCCGATGAGGTTCTTCTTGTTCATATCGTCCTCCGACCCTTTTACATTTTATTGGTAATGACTATCTCGACCCGTCGATTGCGAGACAGGCTGTCGGCTGTGGTCCCAGGAATTTCCGGACGGTTCGCTCCAGCACCGGTAATGACTATGCGTCTGGAGTCGATGCCGAAGTCATCCATCAGGTAGCGAGCCGTATCCGTCGCACGGCCGGAGGACAGGGCAAATCCATTGTCCTCCCCCGCCTCGTCCGCCGAAGCGTAGCCGATGATATGTACGGTCCCGACACTCAGGCGCACGACGTCGGCAATCTCCTGCAAATATTGCTCTGCACCATCAGTGTAACCTGACTGGCCGGCTGCGAAGAAAAGCTTACCACGCAAAATGACGCGAACCTGTCGCCCGTTTTCCCGGATGACCGTGACCCCATTGCCCCTTGATCGGTAGACAACCTGGTTGCCTGCCATGCGGACCGTGTCCGAAGTCGCCGTGCCGTCCGCCCTGCTGGAGATTTGTCCGATCAGACCTATGAGAGGATCAAGTGTGCTTGTCGCTTGCGCCTTGTCGGCACTGTTGCGGCTGAAAAGCACTTTTACATCCTGGTGCGTTGAGGCGTAAACGAAAAGGACAACGAAGAGCACGAACATGACCATCATGAGATCGGACCATGGAACGGCCCAATCCTGCATACCACGCCCACCGTCGCCTTCGTCGGCGTCAAATAAAAAGAGATCCTGTCCCGAATTTTCGCGCATACAGCCTCATCCTGTTGTTTTTGCGCATTCGCGCGCACGAAATGAAGCAAGAAAGCTGCCAACTTCATAACTGTCTTAAATCATAGCCTTAAAATACTGAGCTTATCTTAAGAGGCTCTGACTGACAAAATTCCGTCACCCGGATGCGTTGACGACGGCAATAATTTGGTGAACTAGACGGGCATGACGACACAATGCAAAGGTCCGTTTAGGACCATAACCCCCTTGGTTCTGGCTTCAGGCTCTCCGCGTAGAAATGAACTTCTGTCAAATCTGGGTCTTGATTATGAGGTGCATCCCAGCCAATTGGACGAACCTGCCCCTCGGCCGGGAGAGTCTTCTCTCGAATACACCATGCGTCTGGCGGAATTGAAGACGATGGATGTCGCGAAAGATTTTCCAGATAAAGTGGTGCTCGGAGCCGATACCATTGTCGCCCTCAATGACGTGATCATGGGAAAACCCAAAGACGAGAAAGATGCCTTCGCCATGCTCTCCCGGCTTTCTGGGAAAACCCATCAGGTCGTCACCGGATTCTGCGTTGTCATGCCAGGCGGAGCACCCGCCAACTACGGCGTGGCGACGGATGTGGATATGAGGATTTCAACTGAAGCGGAACTCCGCAGCTATATCAAGACAGGCGAGTCGATGGACAAGGCTGGGGCCTATGCCATCCAGGGGATAGGAACCTTTCTCGTTAAGGCTATCCACGGATCTTACAGCAATGTCGTTGGTTTGCCGGTGGCAAGGGTTCTAGAAGTCTTGTCGGGAAAAGGGGTGGTAAAACCAAATTTCGAACTGTAAACCCAAAAGGGATGGCAGACTATCTTAATCCGCCATCCCATTTTGATATTATTCAGTTTTTCTGGCTATTATGTATCCAAAACTGGTCCATCGCCCATTATCAACCGCAAGCGTTTTCGGATCACCGTCCGGGGACTTTTGGCAAAATGGGTCGTAGTTTGCAAACTCTGTCCACCAAGCCCAGGCGTCCGGGGCATATCCGCTTTCCAGAATACAAAATCCAGCCCGCTCAACATCCTTCGCGGTACTCTTGATATCCCGGAAGCACTCCTTCCACGGGAATTCTCCCTGCGAAACGTATCGCTCCAGATCGACTGGTAAAGTCACATCAAGATGCATGGGTTCACCAAGCCCGAAAACGCCTCCCGGCCTGAGCACCCGGTATATCTCCCGGAGACAGTCCAGATACCCTGCCTCACCATTGAGCCCGCGGACCATTTCAAGAGCCGTCGTCGAGTATACGAAGTCGAAACTCTGAGAGGCGAAGCGACTGTCCGGCATCCCGATCCGTTGTCCGAGGATATGATCGGATACGCCCCACAATTCCGCATTGCGCTGCAGATGCTCAACCATGGGCTGACCATCCATGCGGTCGTCCCATGGATCAATTGCGATAATATCGGCACCGTACTCTTTGGCCAAAAAACAGGTTTGAACACCTCTATTGCATCCTACGTCAAGAAGACGGGACCCCGGCCTCAGTCCCATTTTTTGGGCCATAAAGTCACTGAGCTGCAATCCACCTGGCCCACTGCACTGAGCATAAATGCTTGTCAGATCTGTATACGTTGCTGATTTTGAATAGTTAATCTGCGTCATTGGATGACTCCTGCCGTATGTTGTTTTGAAATTGGGGCACTCCCCCGCTCAAAGGTCAACAGGATGTCCTCCGCCTGCCGCGGCACGAACCCGTCAGCAGACGGATTACGCTACTATGCTATTTCTCATGCATCCCTCAAATTTACTTCATATACTAAAAGACCTTCAGAATATACGTCGATCATCTATCCACTTTACGATTTTGCGTCAATGAATTCGTAAGTACGTGTCTGAATTTAGAGCCGCTTTTCCCTTATACAAATATCTATGTAATTACAGAAACGACTAAAAGAGAGTGCGCAACTATTGACAAGCTGCATTTATATGGAGACTAATTCAACAATTATAGTGTATCGTAAATTCATAATTATTGTGACCGAACTATCCGAGAATACACATGGAAATCATTGTTGATAGACTTGAAAGTCCTTTGATTCTTCATCTGCTACAGGATCATCTTGACCAGATGAACAAGATCAGTCCTAAAGGGGCGGTACATGCCTTGGATCTTGAGGCTCTGCGTGCACCGGGAATCACCTTCTGGAGTGTCTGGGAGGAGGCGGAGCTGCTTGGATGTGGTGCTCTGAAACAATTGACCACCCAACATGCCGAGATCAAATCCATGAGAAGCGTGGCTACTCGCCGAAGAAAGGGAGTAGCGTCTCACCTGCTACGACATATTCTTGCCGAAGCAAGACGGATGCATTTTCAGCGCGTCAGCTTGGAAACGGGTGCCATAGCTGCTTTTGAACCAGCAAGGAATTTATACAAAAAATTCGGCTTCACAAACTGTGGACCGTTTGCGGACTATAAAGCAAGTTCCGACAACGTTTTCATGACGTTACCACTATGACTTCAGCACCACCTTTTTTTTAGTACCTACGGGCTTTGATTATTCGATTAGGACTCCCCGGGCGTCTGAATCCCACAGATCAATCCGTCACCCTTTTCCCAAGAATCGAGAGGCTGTACTCACGGCCATCCATTTCCGCGATATTAAGCATTTTTCCCCAATCCTCGAAACCGAATCCGGAAAAAAGCCTGAGGCTTGGCTCGTTGTGCGAAAAAATAAAACCTATAAGCGTCTTCAGGCCCAAGCGGGGAGTCAACTCCAAAGCCTCGCGGAGTAGTTGCTTTCCAAGCCCTTTTCCTCGGGCTTCCGGAGCAAGGTAGATGCTGATCTCGGCAGTCTGATCATACGCGGGACGACCGTAGAAAGGCTGAAAGCTTATCCATCCCAGGATAATATCCGATTCCTCATGCACCAGAATCGGATGCTTGTCCGGATTGTGAGCCAGAAACCAAGGGAGCTTCGAATCCACGCTGACTGGAATGGTATCGGCCGTGGCCAGGCGCGTGGGAACAGTGGAGTTGTATATTTCCACAATACGAGTCAGATCGCTTCGCGTGGCATGTCGCATCTTGAATTCCTTACCTGCTAATTATATATAATGATTCGATTCACTGTGTCGCGCATACGCTGATTGAAGCGTACTGTGTCAATCCAGCCTGCGAAACAGAGAGCAAATTCATTTGCTGTTCTGGCGCAAGATACAGTCGAGCTCCGACCTATGCAACCAGTCAATCCGCCAACCTTATAATTTAGTGTAAAAACAGATTTCAAGGTAGACAAATCGTCAGCAGAAGTTATTATTATTGCCAATCGAATCTAAAAAATTCAACACTCCAACAAGGGCGGGTACACAATGGATTTCAAGGACATACTTATTCGTCGACGCGCCATTAATTTTTTTGACCCTGAGCGCAATGTGGACGATGCCACCGTGCTCGAAATTTTGGAAAATGCGGCAAAAGCCCCCTCCAGCTTCAACCTCCAGCCGTGGAAGGTCATCGTTTTTCGTGACCATGAGCAGAAGGAGAAACTGCGCAAGTTAGCCAATGACCAACCTAAGGTCAGTGAAGCTCCGGTGGTCCTGATGATTCTGGGAGACCGTGAAGGCTGGAAAGAGGGAAACGAAACCTTTGAAAGCTATTTTTCCAATGCAATGACGAAAGACCAACGAGAATGGTTCGTCAATACCACCAAGGCCCTTTACGGTTCCAACGAGATGTTCAGTCAGGCGTTTGCCAACAAAAACGCCGGGTTGTTTGCCATGTCTCTCATGTATGCCGCCAGCGAAATGGGACTTCATACCCATCCGATGGATGGATTTGATCATGACGGCATTCGTGCAGCATTTGATATACCGGATAATTACTGGATTCCCATGCTCATCGCAGTAGGGTATGCAAAGCCTGGGTTGGACATCCACCCCAAGGGCTGGCGCCAGTCTCCGAAAGATATCATCCTGCGCACCTACTAGGAAGACCATATTCCTGCAGATAAAAAAACCGCCTCAGCGCAGGCGGTTTTTTTATTGGCTAAATATCCACACGAAATGTCTGCAAATAAAAGTGTTCGGCTACCCATTCAGTGGCAAGCGGTGTGAATGGGAACAGGGCCTGCAACTCATCCGGTGAATAACGCTGTTGGAGAGGCGGGCCAAACGAAGTCTCATGCTTGGCAAATTCGACAACCCCAACGGTGCCTCCTGGTCGGATTATACGGCATAATTCGGCGGTAAGCCCAGAGAGGCGTTCTCGCCGAAGTGAGTGGATAACAGTCGCCATGAAGACCATATCTGCCTCGTCGTCCGCAAGAGGACTACGATTCGTAACATCGCACTGAACCGCTTTTATGTTGCCTGGAATATCGTCGGCATAGGTGGCATGAAACACATCGATGCAGAGATCCAGCGCGTACACGCAACCGGATTCCCCAACGACTTGAGAAAACAGCATGGCCATATAGCCATTGCCGCACCCCGCGTCCACAACCGTCTGTCCTGGTTCGATATCCAAAACGTTGAGGATACGCAGGTCATCCAACATGCCGTCGGAAAAACGGCGCCGATGAGGCACTTCGCGAAGTGATGCCATGTTTCTCCCGCTACTGTTAATTTCCCATGTTGTTTCGCTTAAGCCAAGCTCAGGCCATTTGCCTAACCGGCAAAGTAGCTGTAAAAGTCGGCTAAACAGAATTCGCCCAATGGCGTTAACGTACTCAGGCATCGTTGAGGCATTCACCCCAAAAATGCAACGGTGCGGTCACCTTTCAAGTTGGAGCACAAGGCATGAACCGGACTTCTCCCCTCGATAAATTTGCCGTGGCCCTGGCCACCCTTGGTCCGGTAGGACTGCTGCCCAAAGCCCCCGGGACCTGGGGCTCTCTGGTGGCAGTCATCGTCTCCCCATGGCTTTTTCTGACCATGCCCCTCTGGTGGAGAATCCTTGCCCTCCTAGCGGTGCTTGCCGTCGGTACCTGGGCTTGTACCAGAGCGGAAAAATTCTATGGAAAAAAGGACCCTGGCTGTGTTGTTTTGGACGAACTCTTCGGCCAATGGCTGGCCCTTCTCTTCTGCCCCGGGCTCCCAGTAGGATTTCTGCTGTTGGCCTTCATCTTTTTCCGGTTCTTCGACATCCTGAAGCCCTGGCCGGTTCGCTGGGCCGAAACAGCTTTTCCCGATGGCCTGGGAGTCATGATGGACGACGGTATTGCCGGTCTGTATGCCCTTCTCTGCCTGCATGGGATAGCATTGATCCTGTAACCTCTGTCAGTTTACAAACAAAAAACGCCGCATCCCAATCGGGACACGGCGTTTTTTTAATGTCGATACTTCCAACCGCTATTGAACCTTGAACTCGTCACGACGATTCTCAGCCCAAGCGGTCTCATTGTGCGCCGGATTTACGGGACGCTCCTCGCCAAAGCTGACGATGGACATGCGCTCGGGCGCTACGCCCAGAATGACCAGATGCTCATAGGCGGCTCGGGCACGACGCTCACCCAAGGCGAGATTGTATTCCTCGGTACCACGCTCATCGCAGTGTCCTTCAATGACCACACGGACACTCGGGTACTGCCGCAAGATATTGGCCTTCAATGCCAACACGGAGCGTGCTTCGGAACTCAACTCATAAGAGTCAAAGTCGAAGTGGATAGTTACGTTGGTCAATTCCTGCTCGGCCTTTGCCAGCGCCTCGGCCTTGGCACGCTGCTCAGCCTCGGCGGCAAGCGTGGCTTCATCAACCGTGTTCTGATCCTCTGCGGCAGGAGGCGTCCATTTGGATTCATCCTTCACTTCAACCTGAGCACCAGGAGGGGTGCTGGTAGTTTTTTTGGTGGCACAGCCCGCGCTCAGGATCATGGCGAAGGCGACAACGAACAACAATGTCGAAAACCACTTTGATTTCATGCCCACTCCTTCGATACGGTCAAATTTGACCGCTGGTATACGTGATCTTGACGGTTTACCGTCACTATAAAGTGTCCTTTTTTCCTATAAGAATCAACCCCACAGGGGGTACAAATCACCACTGCAACGAAGTGTCCCAGGCTGGAGCAAATGCTTGCCCCTTGCCGGTCGATATTTTTTTCGGCGTATCTCCATGCCGAGTTGTCAGGTATATCTTGTACTCTCCAGACCGATTGGAGGCAAAGGCAACAAAATATCCATCAGGGCCGAAAGCCGGATATTCATCATTGCCAGGGCCAAAGCTCAGCTGCTTTTCATTGCCGGTCTGCAGATCGTGCAAAAAGATTCGATGCCCGTTCGACGTACGATGCGTATAGGCTATATATCGGCCGTCAGGACTGATGCATGGATGTGTGTTGTACTTGCCGGTCATGGTTACTCTGCGCACGGTGCCGGCTTTGAAATCCATCAGATACACATGAGGATTCCCTGCCCTGCCGGAGGTAAACGCCATGAGACGTCCCGAACGGTCGAAGTCCGGGGATACGTCGATATACTGGCTGCTCGCCAGACGACGTTTGGGACGATAGGAACCATCCAGTTCGTAAATGTCGGTGACACCATCGCGGTTCAAAGACACGGTCACCCGATCGTCAGGACCAAAAACAGGACTGATGACCGTATCGCCGAGGCCCTTGGTCATCAGCGAGATTTTACCTGTCTTGCTGTCATACAGCCCCAGTTCATGCCGAGTCTTTCCAATATGGGTAAAGGCGATTCTACTGCCGTCCTTGGACCAGGACGGACTGAGATTGTAACCACCAAGTTTGGTGATACGTTTCAACTCACGCCCCTGGGGCAGCACGGTATAAATCTCCTTGCTCTTTCCCTCCTGGCGCACAAAGGCCAGCGGGGAATCAAAGAACCCCTTCTTGCCGGTCAAGGCCTCCAGAAATGCGGAACAAAAACGATCGGCCGCCTTTGCCAACGTCATGGAGCCGACATCCCGGTACTGCTTGCCCACAATTCGACGGCCGCTGAAGGTCTCGAAGACCCGCGCTTCGATGGTGTTGCCGTTCCATCCCGTTGTCATGCACAGATCAATGCGAGCCAGCTGCATAGGTTTGAAATCAATATCAGTCCGACCGACACCTTTGCTGGGATCGCCTCCAAGCAAGGAAGACACGGGGATCATCTTGAGAAAGGGAATATAACTCAAATCATTGGCAACCAGCTCTTCAAACGCCTTGGCAGGAGCTTCAGGCACAGCTCCACCGTCCAGAGCCTTTGGCGGCAGCAAAACAAGGTTAACCATTCGCTGACCCGGTCCATGAATATCAACTGTAATAGATCGGGTGGCCATGGCGCTGGTGGCGACAAGGCTTAAGGCCATGCTCAAGAAAATGGAAATAGCGAGATGTCTTCTTTGCGTCATTCCGGAAGATCCTGACTGTTGAAGTTGACGATGATTACAAGGTCGCCCTTCTCTTTTGGTGGGGGCACGTATTTGGTTTTTTGGATGGCACTGAGTACAGAATTGTCCAATCCTATATTGCCGGAAGATTTAATCATTTTGGATGATAAAATTTTTCCATCTGTGGCCACCGCAATCTCAACCTTAACTAATAGATTGCTTTCCCCATCAAAAGTCGTGGAGTTCCAATTCGGTCTAATGGCATTCATCACTGAAGCTTTATACAAATCCAAAAGGCCAGAACCTCCCCCTCCAGGCGCCTCTGAATAGCCATAAACCTCTGCTCCCTCCACCTTTTTGAGCGCATTAAGAGCTGCGTTCAACGCCTGTTGTTTTCGAGCGTCTTCTTCTTTCACCAGAGCTTGAGCTGCAGCCCGCCCCTCGGCCAGAAGCTGCTCTTTCGTCTTTTGGGATTTTGCCTTTGGCTTGGGCTTCGCATTAGGTTTAGCTTTAGGCTTCGCCGCAGACTGCGATTTTACCTCTTTCTTAGGCTCATCTTTCTTAACTATCTTCTTTTTTTCAACTTTCTTAGGACTGATTTCCCTGGCATCCGGTTTCTTAACTTCAGGCTTGGGTTCCGGTTTCGGCTCGGCCTTTGGTTCAGGCTTGGCCTCGACAACCGGTTCGGCCTTCACCTCAACCGGAGCTTCCGCCTGAGCCTCAACAACAGGTGTGGCAGGCTTGGAAACAGTCTTGGCAACAGGCGCCACGACAGGAGCCTCGGCCGGCGGAGGAGCCAGCGAAACAAGGTCCACCGAATAGACAGGACGATCCATGTTCACTCGCACTGATGGTGTACTGACCCAAAACAGGGCCACACACGCCAGTGCGGCATGAAACAGGATGGAAAAGACCAGTCCGAAACTCAGACGCATTCTACCTACCGCCGGGCGGGCCTATTTCTTTTCGTCCTTGTCCGGCTCGGCCACAATGCCGAGTCGGTCAATACCCGCCGCCTTGACGTCGCCCATGACCCGGACCACCAGACCATAGGCGACTTCCTTGTCCGCGCGCAGGAAAAGCTGCTTCTTCTGCTTGGAGACCAACTGCTTCAGATGCTCCGTCAGCTGGTCCGGCTGCACCGCGTATTCATCCAGATAGATGGTCCCGTCCTTCTTGACGGTCAGCACCAGATGCTCGGAGTCCTGCGGCAGGTTCCGCACCGTTTTGGTTACGGGCAGATCCACCTCCACTCCCTGGGTCATGAGCGGAGCCGTGACCATGAAGATGATCAGCAGCACCAGCATCACGTCCACAAAGGGCGTGACGTTGATTTCGTTCAGAAAACCGCCGCCGGTCTTGATGGCCATAGCTAGCTCCTGTCCCCGCCCTTGCCGGTCCAGGCGATCTCCCGTTCGGCCCGGTTGAGGAACGCTCCGGCGAAATCGACCATGCCGGTCTCCACCTCGTTGAGCTTGCCCAGAAAGTAGTTGTAGAAAATCGTGGCCGGGATGGCGACCAGCAGGCCGATGGCCGTGGCGATGAGCGCTTCGGAAATACCGGGGGCCACGGTGGCGAGGGCTGCGGACTGGGCCTGCCCGATGGAATGGAAGGAGTGCATGATGCCCCAGACCGTGCCGAACAGGCCGATAAACGGGGCCGCGTTTGCACAGGTGGCAAGGAACGGCAGATTGCGGGTCAGATTGCGCATTTCCTTGGAAACGCCCTGCCGAAGCACGCGGCGCAGGGTGTCCTTGACCAGCAGCCGTTTGCGCTCGCGGTTGACGTCCGCCTTTTCCAGCAGTCGGAATTCGTGCACGGCCAGCGTGGCCACCCGGCCGAGCGGGGAGCTTTCCCTGTCGCCCAGATGGCGGATGCCCTGGCTCAGGTCAGGGGCCTCCATGAAGGCGTCATAGCCTTGCATCACCTTCTTGCGAGCCGAGCCGATGGTGAAGAATTTATAGAAGATGATGGTCCAGCTCCACAGGGACATGCAGCCGAGGAAAAGCATCACCAGCTTCACGGCCAGGGTCGCGCCCGAAATCAGCGACACGATGTTGTTGTCAGGCAGTAAACTCATGGGTCACCCATTTATCATGTTGTGGACCTTGGGGGCCCTTCTTGAAAAAAGCCGTACCGACAGGACAACGGCATTTGCATTCATACGCTTTTCTCGTCACCTGATACCTGCGAATCCGTGACGTTTCAGGAGCGTCCCATACACCGCTGGATGATTGCCCAAGCATTGGCGTTCGCCTGCTCGTACTCTTCAGCAGTCATTCCCGCTCCCAAAGCCACGATGCGCCGCAGGTCCGCGCCCACCAGATCCTTGGGGGCATGTGCGTCGTTGTCCACAACCATTTTTGCGCCGTGCTTGCGGGCCATCTTGACGACGTGACCGTTGGTGTAGCCATGACCGCCGCGGGTGGTGATTTCCAAAGCGACGCCCTTTTCGGCCGCCAAGGCGGCTTCCTGGTCGGTAATCATGCCGGGATGTCCCAAGATATCAACTCCGGCCTCAATGGCGGCCAGATTGGTCCCAGGGGCCACAGGCTCCACCGGTGTTTCACCGTGCATGACCACCACTTGCGCTCCGGCCTTGCGGGCAGCCTCCACCATCTCCGGAATGAGCGCCGGAACGATATGAGTCAGTTCCACGCCTGCCAGGACATTTATGGAGTAAAAATGCCCCTGTTTCTTTACGAATCTGGAGACGTTCTCAACGATGTGATAAAGCGTCGCCTCGTCGGCGTGGTCGGTCAGGCAGATACCTTTGTACCCGATCACCTCAGCCCGCCGGACCAACTCCGCCGGGATGAGTTCGCCATCGCTGAACACGGTGTGTGTATGCAAATCAATCATGCTCTGCCTACATCTTGTATTTGGTTTCGTCCTCGGAGAGTTTGTTCAACTCATCCATCCATTTATCGGAGTCTTCAGTGAGCAATACGGCATCCCCCTCCTTGAGGGGTACGCCGGAGGATTCCATGACATCATCGGCAACAAACATCGGGCACTTAGCCCGCACGGCCAGTGCAATGGCGTCCGAAGGACGGCTGTCTATACGAATGACCTGCCCTTCACGCTCAACCATTATTTCAGCAAAAAAAGTTCCGTCTACAATCGAACTAACCGCTATATTCTCAACCTTTCCTCCCAGATCAAGGATAGTGTTGAGCAGCAAATCATGCGTCATGGGCCGGGGAAAAGGAATGGAATTCAGGGAAACGGAGATGGCCATGGCCTCGACCGCGCCAATCCAGATGGGAAGCACACGGGCACGGTCCTCTCCCTTGAGGATGAGGATGGGAGTCTTGTTATTTTCGTCCAGAGCCAATCCGAAAATGTCCACCTTTACCACGGCGACCCCGCCTTCTCGCCAACCAGCGAGTGTTTTTTGGCTTCAATGATGCGAACGGGAACCATCATCCCAACCAGTCCGTCATCTTCCGCCAGAGGGACGTTAACGATGCGACCGGCCGGGTCTCTGCCCTTCCACCAGGTCAAGTCACCGTCCTGCATTCGGCTAAATCCCTCAATGAAGGCGTCCGTCCGGACTCCTTCAAAGTTTTTTAGACATTTTCTAGTAATACTATTTTGCAGACTCTGCAAGCGCGCCAACCGTTCCCCGGCCTCATCGGCATCAACTTTGGGTTCCATGTTGACCGCCGCCACCCCAGGTCGGTCGGAATACTTGAAGGAAAAACTGGACTCATATCCCACCCGCTCCATCATCTCGAGTGTGTCCTGAAAGTCCGCTTCGGTCTCGCCGGGGAATCCGACGATGAGGTCCGTGGTCAGGGCGATATCCGGTCTGGCCACCTTGAGCGCATCGACAATCGAGAGATAGCGGGCCCTGTCGTACTTGCGGCGCATGGCCTTGAGCACTGCGTCCGAACCGCTCTGAAGCGGCAGGTGCAGCGAGGGGCAAAGGTTCTCCAACTCACCGAAAGCCGCTATGACCTCCGGGGCGATATCCTTGGGATGAGAGGTGGTAAAACGAAGCCGGTCAAGACCGTCGATGGAGGCAACGCGCCGCAGCAGTTCCGCAAAGCTGACGCCGACGCCGCCCTTGTCCAGCCCGAAGCTATTGACGTTCTGTCCCAGCAGCGTGATCTCCCGTACACCCGATTCCACCAGAGCTCGGCATTCGTCCACCACCGCATCGGGATGCCGCGATTTCTGCCGCCCACGAGTATAGGGCACGATGCAATAGGCGCAAAAATTGTCGCACCCCTGCATAATATTGACGAAAGCCTGACGAGTTTCCGGCACGGCCATGATCCGTTCTGCCGGCCGCTCCCGCTCCTCGTAGATGGTGACGAAATCAAGGAGCGCGACATGCTCATCCTGACCACGGGCAATGCGTTCCAGCGCATTGGGAGCACCGACAATGCCGTCCGAACCGAAAACCAGCTGCACATGCGGAAAACGATCGAAAAATCCCCGCCCCACCTGCTGGGCCACACAACCGCCCACTGCGGCAAAGATATTCGGATCACGCTTCAGATGCGCGGCAATACGTCCGAGTTCGCTGTAGACTTTCTGTTCAGGCTTATCGCGCACGCTGCATGTATTGAGGATATAGACCTGTGCCTCGTTCTCATCCGCAGCTTCCCATCCCCGGCTTTCCAAGGCACGAGCCAACCATTCGGAGTCGTGCACATTCATCTGACACCCGAAGGTCGTAACGTGAAATTTCATATATTCATTCCCAGCGTGCCCTGCGGCACTAAATAATCGGTTAATCAGTCTGACACGGCCTGTACTCATTGGACAGCCATGTGTCCAGAAAATGCAACCCCCTGCGCAAAGTTTCCTCCTTGCACAGGTGCGTGTTGTCGATGACGCATTCGGCCGCGGGATCTTTCTCGAAGGGGACGTCAACGCCTATGACTTCGCCCAGGCCTTCAAACTGTTCTCCAGTTCTTTTCCGGCGAAGGGCCTTCTCGTACAGTTCAGCCATCACCTTGCCCCTCGGGCGTTGCGCCTCCCGACGCATGGCTTCATCCAGACTGCACTGAATGAAAATCTCGGCAAATCTCTCAATCAAGTTTCGCGCCCGGCAACGCATGGAAACCCTGTAGGCGGAACCATCCATGAGCACACCTTTCCCCTCGTCCACCAGCCCGGCGGCTTCATCCACAAACAGGGAATAGGCCAGCTCACGCTCCTCCGGGGTATAACGGGGATCGGGCACATATTTACGGCGCCGTTCATCCATCTCCAGCAGGACAACGTCCTGCCCCCTGGCCGAGAGAGCCTCGTACAGACCTCGGGCCAAGGCGGACTTTCCGCTGCCCGGCAGCCCGACGACCCAAACGGCCCACCCCCGGTTGCTCATGACGCTACTCCATATACTTATTTATGTTCTCCCAATCAAAGACATCGTCTTCCAGCACGTTCACCAACAAATTCAGCAGTCCCCGGCGTACCTGCGCAGGATGATCCGGATACCATTCGGGAGAAGCTATGACCAAACCTCTGAAGACAAAGAAAGGCGCCAAGACCTCAAGGATTTCGGAATCACCGGTAGTCGTCAGATATTCTTCGAAATACGCATGGTACAAATCGCTCCAGGGGCCATCCAACCGTTCGTGTCCATACAGGCTCCATAACAGATAATTGATGGCCATGGTGGCAAGGTCGCCGCCCGGCTCGCCCCATTCGCCGCGGCTGCGGTCCAGCACTGAGAATTTTCCGTCGTCCGTGACCAGTACATTCCAGGGGTGAAAATCGCCATGCACGGCACTCAGCCGGTGGGCATACCCTTTCAGCTTCCATCGCCAGTCCACAAGCCGTTTTTCCATCGCGCGGAACCGTTCATCTCCGAAGAAGCTCCAGGGGTGCGGAAAGGCCTCGTCAACAAGTCCAAGAATGCACTCGCTGGAGCCGATGAGATTTCGGATACGTCGATAATAAAGGTGCGGATCGTCGAGTTTGGCCGAATGGACACGCGCCATCCATCGTGCGAATTCCCTGGCGGTTTCAACATCGCTTGCGCGAAAATCCCCGCGCCGGATACGCTCAAGGTCGTGGAAGTAGTCGTGCCCCTCCAACTTCTCGTTGAGTATGAAGAATTCTTTGGGGCGTTCCACAGGGACCAGCACATCCTGGTTGTCCACATATCCAAATCCAATGGGCCGGACATGCTTCTCCATGCGCGCCGAGGTCTCGTACTGAAACATGAGGATGGCGGCACGGTCCCAATAGAACTGGTGACCATACTTATCCCCTTTCATGATTGAGAGAACGGCTTCACGCCGTTCTCCCCCAACCTCATAGACAACGAGCAGGGGTTTGCCGTAGCCGAAGCCCTTCATCCCCTGCTCGTCGAGGTTGCCGATGTCACCCGCGCCGATAAGACGCGTGTCGTTTCCGAAAGCCTTTTTGAGATAGGCCTCGATGTTTTCGGTCCTGAGTTCAATCATGCCGCCTCCATTCCGAGGCCGGACCGGTCCCTATTCCAAAGGACCGAAACTAACCTCGTACCGTTTGCGAAATTCATCCATAGTAAAGCAATGTTCCTGAGTGCCCTTCTTCTCAATGGCATAGGCGGAACAAACAGCACCCAACTGAGCGGCCTCGACTACCGTCTTTTCCATGGCAAGTCCTTTGAGCAAGCCGGAGCGATACGCATCGCCCGCACCGGTCGGATCAGCCACTTCGGAGACTGGAACTGCCGGAATCTGCGTTTCCTCACCCTTGCAGTTGACGACGGAACCATGTTCGCCAAGGGTGGTTATCAGGTATGCGACCTTATCCACGACCTCTTCCTTGGTCATCTCGGCGGATTTCATTATCATCTCCAACTCATAGTCGTTGGTGATGAGAATCTCAGCTCCATCAAAGGCTCCAGCCAGCTGTTCGCCCGAAAACGCCGTGATCTGCTGGCCCGGATCAAAAATGAACGGTATGCCGTGCTCACGATAATAACGCGGATGATCCATCATGTCGGAGAGGTTGCCGGGCGATATGATGCCAAGAGCCTCAGCCGGATCAATGGTACTCATATCATATTGGCTGGGATATTTCATGGCACCGGGGTTGAATCCGGTGATCTGGTTGTCGGACTGGTCAGTGGTGATATATGCCCCGGCCGTGAACTCCTGCTCAACCGTGCGGATTCCCTCAACGGAGATGCCGTGCTTCTGAAGCCAGGTATCGTATGCGGCGAAGTCCTTGCCCACCTGACTCAGGAGGATAGGTTTCTCACCAAGCAGGGAGAGGTTGTAGGCTATATTGCCTCCGGTTCCGCCAAAACGCTCATCCAATCCGTTGACGAGAAAACACACGTTCAGAATGTGAATCTTTTCGGGCAGGATATGATTCGAGAATTTATCGGGAAAACTCATAATGCGGTCGAAGGCCAGGGAACCGGAAATGTAAATCTGCATGATTCCTCCTGTTGATGTCGATTCCTGGCGCGGAGGGTAAAGCCTTGCCGCTCCCACGTCAATGACCGCAGGGTGATCCGGGTATTAGCCGGCCTTTGTTTCCGTACGAATCCAGTCGATAAAATCCTGGCTACCACCTTCAATTTTCAGCGCCACGACACAGGGTACTTCAAAGCTGTGCATGGACTTTACCGCTTCGGTCAATTCACCCACCAGCTCCCGGCGCGTCTTTGCAATCAGTACTGTTTCATTCCCCTGTTGAACCTTGCCCTGCCACCAATACAATGAACGCATTCCCGGCAGGATGTTCACACACGCTACCAGTCGCCTTCTTACCAGTTCGGCACCGATGGCTTCGGCCTCTTTTTCCGTTGGGCAGGTAATGTAAACAAAATATTCACTCATAGCTCCCCCATGAGAATTTCTTGGTATATTGTATTTTTCAAGATTTCACGAATTCCAACCAAAGGCTACTCTTTGTTTCCCGTTCGGTTGTTACGTCATTTCCGACTTGAGGCATGTGGGCACTAGGTGCTAACGAGGACAGCCACAGACCTATGGAGAACATATGAAGAAAAGAGAACGTGCCAAAGAAGTGCTTCACAGATTGGCCAAACGCTACCCTTCTCCCACGCCCGCTTTGAACTGGTCCAGCCCGTGGGAACTTCTCGTGGCCACGGCCCTTTCCGCCCAATGCACGGATGAACGGGTCAACAAGGTCACCCCCGTTTTTTTTGAACGATGGCCAGATATAAAAGACGCCGCCGAAGCGGATGTCAAAGAGATCGAGGAGATTGTCCGCTCAACCGGTTTTTTCCGCAACAAAGCGAAAAACCTGAAAGCGGCAGCCACACGGATCATGGAAGTCTATGGCGGGGAGGTCCCCCAGACCATGGCCGAACTGATCACACTGGGCGGCGTAGCCAGAAAAACCGCCAGCATAGTGCTGTCCAATGCCTTTGGCGTCAATGAGGGCATTGCCGTGGATACCCACGTCATGCGGCTGGCCTTTCGTCTGGGCCTTACCACCAAGACGGCACAGCAACAGATAGAAAAAGACTTGATGCCGCTTTTCCCGCGCGAGAATTGGGGAGACATTAATCACTACCTGGTCTTTTTCGGCCGGGAGGTCTGCCCGGCAAGAAAACCCCGGTGCGAGTCCTGCGAACTCGCCGACATCTGCCCCAAAAAGGGAGTTGAATAATACATGACCCATCCCGGACAATTCACCATACACGCCACCAACGGACAGGCCCGCCGTGCGACTCTGACCACCGCCCATGGCGAAATCCAGACCCCGATCTTCATGCCCGTCGGCACCCAGGGGACGGTAAAAAGCCTGACGCCCGACGATTTGGTGGAAATGAACGCCCAAATCATTCTGGGCAATACCTACCACCTCTATCTACGCCCCGGCGACGAATTGGTAGCCCGGCGTGGCGGACTGCACAAATTCGCCAACTGGAAACGCCCAATCCTCACGGACAGCGGCGGATTCCAAGTTTTCAGTCTGGAAGGCATTCGCAAGATCACGGAAAAAGGTGTCGAGTTCAGATCCTACATAGATGGCTCAAAACACTTTTTCTCCCCGGAAAAGGCCATTGATATCCAAAAAAATCTTGGATCGGACATCATGATGGTGCTCGATGAGTGCGTCGGATACGGGCAGGACCGTGAATACACCAGGAAGTCGCTGGAAATGACTACAAGGTGGGCCCAGCGCTGTCGCGACCACTATCCCAAGGGTTCTGGGGACCAGCTCATGTTCGGCATCGTTCAGGGCGGATTCCATAAGGACTTGCGCGAAATGAGCCTGGAACAATTACGGGAAATCGATTTCGAAGGTTTTGCCATCGGAGGCTTGTCCGTGGGTGAATCAACGGAAATCATGTATGATATCCTGCACCACATCGCTCCTATGATGCCCTCGGAAAAACCGCGCTACCTGATGGGTGTCGGCACCCCGCTCGATATTCTGGAAGGCGTATCGGCCGGTGTGGACATGTTCGACTGCGTCCTGCCCTCGCGCAATGCACGTAACGGGACCCTGTTTACCTCGCGCGGCAAGATCAACATCAAGCGTGCAGAGTTTGCCGAAGACGACTCTCCCCTGGACCCGGAATGCAACTGCTACACTTGCCGAAACTTTACCAAGGCGTATCTGCGGCATCTGTACCAAGCCAAGGAACTGCTCTCCTACCGGCTCAACACCTACCACAATCTGTACTTCTACCTGCACTTGATGCAGCAGATACGTGATGCCATTGAGACCGGGACATTCGAGTCTCTCAAGGCAAGATACGAGGCCGTGTACAGCGGATAATGAAGTCGATGAGAGTCTTGCGGTTCGTTCTCCAGTGCATCGGCGCAGTCACCGTGATTGCCTTTCTGGCCGGATGGGGGCTGCTTGCCTTTGCGGGATCCTGGATGCGAGTGGAGGACCCCCCGGTCAAATCAGACTATATCCTGCCACTCGCCGGAGAGGATGCTCGTTGGCTCAAAGCATCCGAACTCTACAATGAAGGATATGCGCCGATCATTTTGGATAGCTTGGCCAAACCGCTGCCCAAAACCCGAATGGATCATGTTCGCAGGCAGATGGGATTCCCACAATTCAACCATAAGGAATTAATCAGGCGAATTTTGCAGATCGCCGGAGCAGGGAAAGCGCCCCTTGAGCCTTTCGGGCATGGCCACATCAGCACGGTGGAAGAAGCCGAAGCATTGCGCAGGCACTTCCAGGGCCGCACACCTAGCCTGCTTATTGTTACTTCACCGTACCATGCAAGGCGAGCCAAGATGATATTTGGAGATGTATTGCCCAACTGTCGTGTAACAGTGGTATCGACCAGTGAGGACCAGTTCGGCAAGAACTGGTGGAGAAATCAGAAAACGGCCCAGTTGCTCGTTATGGAATTCGCCAAGACAGTCTATTATCTGTTTGGAGGTGTCTATCGTTCCACCGACACTTCGCCGTCTTCGGAATCTGAAGGCTGATCTTCGGATTCGGCCAGAGGCAAGTCCAGAGCATAGGTGGGATAGCTCTGCGCACACTCCAGCAGCGTCAGGTTCGCCTCGCTCCTATAAACACTTTCCCCGAGCTTGGAGAATAAACCATCCAAAAAACCGAATTTCTCGGCAAAGTGTTTAAAGACCCGATTCACGCCTTCCATGTTAATGGCGGAAATGATGTCCACCACGCGAACGTCATCCAAGGCGCGGGCCGGGGCATAGACCTCACGCCCCGTCGTTTCCGTCAATACGGTATATCCCGCCCTTTGCAACAACTGGAAAAGTTCCGAGATAAGAGAGGCCGGCGCCATGAACGCGTCAGAGAGTTCCTCGACTGACGGCAACGGCTTTCCTTCATGAAAACGACGGGCCAGGACCATCATCATCAGCACTCCCAGCTTTTGCCGCTCGAAGGGAGTGGCCTCGCCAAAGTAGCGCTGTTTCACGAAGGAGTTGAGGTTCTGCCATGAATAGCTGACCTCCGCTCCAAGCAGCATCACCAACCAGCTGATGTAAATCCAGATCAGCAACAACGGTAATTGAGCGAAGCTGCCATAGATGGCATTGTACTTTGCCGCCCCTATCTGCCAATTGATGTAGACCCATTGAGCCATCTGCCACAAAACGCCCCCGACAAAACCGCCGATCAACGCACCAGGCACTTTTACCTTGGTATAGGGAATGAAGGCGTACACAAAGGCAAACGCCAGTGTGATCAATAGGTAAGGGGTTATTTTGAGAAAAGCGGCCTCCAGCAGGCCGATGGCCTGCACACTGAGCATTGTCCGAATAACATCCTGCTGTTGCAGACTGACGTTGAAGCTGGACGCCACCAATAAGACAACCGGACAAATGAGGATAACCGGGAAAAAATCAGCGATTTTGCGCCAGGGCGAACGCCCCTTGTTCACGTGCCAGATGGTATTGAAGGCCTTCTCGATCGTTCCTATCAACGAGAAAACGGTAAAAAGCAGTGTGGCCACCCCGACCCAGCCCAACGCCTGTACATTGGTCCGGTCGATATACTCGATGATCCTGTCCGCCACCTCTACCCGCCCTGTGGTCATCTTCAAAATCATGGCCCGGATAAATTCGGTATTCTGGAGGCCGAATCCCTTAGAAATGGAAAAAGCCACAGCCAGAAAAGGTACTATGGACAAGATGGTGGTAAAGGTAAGCGCTGCCGCTCGGATGATGCACTGGTCCTTAAAGAAACCGAAGAAGACCAGATAGAACAGGCGCAAAACACCGCGCACCAAACGAATTGGCCGGGGTGTATCCTGCGAGTCACGGACCCATATTCCTTCAGAAAACAGGCGGCGAATTCCGCGTGACCTCAATTTTAACCGTGCACCACTCATGAAAAGGTACTCCCTGTCCGGTATACTATACGTACCGATATAGTAAAAACCAGCCTTTGAAGCAAATTAAACGGCTACATAAAAAGGTCACGCAAGAACTTGAAGGACTTTTGCGGAAGGCTCAGGATATTCCTCACCGTATTATCCAAAATCTTTCCCTTGGGAATCTTTACTTCAGGGTCGGTCAGTTTGCCTGTAATCACCATGGTTACGCTAGGAACCGCCACGAAATCATTGCGGATTGAAAGATCGATTTTGTTGGCGGGAAGACTGAACCATCCCGACCCCTTTGAATTGAGTAGCGGCGATTCCAGAAGGAAAGGATCAAAGGTGAAAACGCCCTTGTGCACGGCAAAGGAAGCGGATGCTTTGGTAAAAGCAGTTCGCCGTTGCCTGGGATTATTGGGTTTCGTATTATTCAATTTTGCATCGGAGGAAAGCTTGTCCGAAGCCGGTTTGGCTTCAAAACCGGAGAACTTGAACGAACCGTTCCGAATGGCGACTCGGCAGGATCCTTCCAGATTCGCCAGGATATCATCATCCGTTGCGCCGTTACTCGTCAGATCAACGTCCGAATCCGTGACCCCGACAACATATTCACGCTGTACCAAATCCTGCATCATGGGCCCGGCCTGCATATTCTCAACATGCAGTTTGAGGGCCGTCGCCAGACTTTTTGGGCCGACCTTGCCCGTCAGTTCTCCCGTCAGCGCCCCGCCATACACTTTGCCCTTGAGCGAGGATACTCGGATATCGCCTTTTTCCGCTTTGATCACTCCCGACAGATTCCGAGTACGAATTCCGCCCAGTTTGAACTCCTCAAGGGAAGCCTTGCAGTCAAGTCGCAGTGCCCGCAAGAATTCCAACGGAAGATCGACTGGCCCCGAACTGTCCGTCTTTCCAGCCCGCAGTTCCTGTACAGAAGGGTCGTGAGAACGCGGAAGATATCTATCGATATCCAAGTCCCCTCCCGTCAGTGAAGCCGTTAGAAAAGAATTTTTCCACCCCTGACCGACGACAAGACCACGAACCGGCATACTGTCCAACTGGCCATGCAGGTTACTGAGCGTAAAACCGGTGTTTGAAGCAACAAAATCGGCTGAGACACTCATGGCCTTGAGCGCAGCTTCATCAGTTAATTCCAGTTTTTTGTGGGTCAGCAGATAAATGATATGATGAACATCGACAGGAGGGACGACAACTTTTCCCGCAGCCTTGAAGGATTGGCCCGACCAGTCCGCTTTGACACTGCCATTTGCCAAACTCCCCAAAAGCTGCACCGAGGCATCAGCCACACCCAGCGTCTTCGCGACACTATCAAAAGACAGCCTTCCAGACGCTACCACGCTATCAATCGATTTCGTGTAAATCCTGCTGTCTGCTTTTACTTTCACATTGACTTCAGTCCCATTCATCTCGCCTGAGTCGACGTTAATTTGTACAGGGCCGACAACGGAACAACTAAGGGAATCGACTGGTGATCCTCCGAAACATTTTAGGGAGCCATACGTACGAAAACCGAAGTTGCCGGTCTTACTGCCTTTAATTGGTTCGGTCTTCAGGTTCAATTCACCGGAAGAAAAACGCTGTCGAATTTCCTGATCTTTTCCCAACGCGACAACGGCTTGGCCTTTGCCAAGATTCAAGATCGCATCCATAGATGAATTGCGTAAGATGCCTATGGAGCGTTCCTGATCGGGACAACGCATAACTGCGGTCCGTACCGAAAGTCTGGCCTTGCCAGCGCCGTCCAGCCTCACATGCCCCATGGCGGGAAAACCGAATCCCCCTCTATCCGATTCGGCCGTCAAATTCACATCCAACCCCAAGGTGGGCGCCTTTGCTTCATTCCCTATCGAGAACACAGCCTTGCCCTTGAAATTACCCGCCTTCGCCTGATACGCCGCAAGTTCTACCTGAATTGTACCATTTTCAGATTGAGTCGTAAGTGCCACATTTGAAAAGGCCGCATCCAGCAGCTTCAGTTTGTTGGCCTGCACACGCCCCTTTGCCTGCAGGGCGCGAAAGAACTCCAGACTGAAATCTCCCCATACAAAAGGAGTATCTGTTTTGAATAATGGTAAATAGCGGTCCAGATCAAAAGAGTCGGCCCGCAAGTCAAAAGAATAGACAGGATGAGCATAATCAACCAGAGACAATGTGCCTCGAACTGTCAGATCATCCAACGTTGCGGTCAGGTCTTTTAATTGCACCCCATTCTCATCGAAAGAGAACTGAGAACTGAATACGCCCTTTTTCAGTCCATCCACCTTATCCACAGGGGCGTCCTTGAAATATTTCCGTACCAAATCAGAAGGGTTGAATTGGGCCAAAGTCAAATACCCTTCTCCACTAAAGCCCTCACCCAGGTCCCCGCTCTTCAACGCTCCGTCGCCCCGAAGATGCATGAAACGCATTTTGAATTTATCCAGGGAGAACGAACGATTGATCCAGTTTATGGACAAATTCCCCGTGAATTCTGCGGGAGCGACGCCTTTGGGCAAGAAAGGCCCTTCGCAAGTTGCATAGATCGATGCGTCTTCCAGTGAAATATTATCGTCAGCCGGGACAACCAATCCTTTCAAAACCAACTTGGATTCAAAACCGCCGTTCTTCCAGTTAAAAACACTCTTAGCCGAAAATGGAACGGGATTGCCAGGAACAATATTACCCGTATTTATGTCGATGCCGTCCATAGAGAAACTCTGACCGGTCATGCGGTCCGAATAGACAACAGAGGCTTGATCCACTTCAAGTCCTTCCAATGAAACGGAATCGAAATAGTGTTTTTGAGAATCACCTGGCAGGGAACTGTACTTCGGGAAAGGACTCCAGTTATATTTCCCGTTCTTGAGTCTGGCAAGGTTGAGGCGCATCCCCTTAACCACAACGGAGCGGAGTTCCAATCTGCCGTAAGCCATTGGCAACAACTTGGCACTGACAAACAACTGGTCAAAGGCAACCAACGGATTATCGCCGACATTCGGTCGCTCAAGGAGAGATAAGTTCTGAATTTCCAGGGAAGGAATCGGATACAATGCGATATTCAGTTCTCCCTGCAATTCGACAGGTTGCCCTGTCAAATCTTCGACGATAGAGACGAACTGGCTACGAAAGCCCTCTGTATCCACATATCGGGCAGCAATGAACAACATCACGGCACACAGAACAATCGCCACGGCCCCAAGCTCGAAAATGAGACGAGCCAGGCGATGTAAACTGCGCGCTCTCATGCATTCTCTCCAGTGTTGACAATCGGACTATAGACAGAATCATCGGAAACATGGGTTCGCAACAGGACCGAACTGCCCTTTGGCATGGCTGCCTCGGCTGCGACACGAGCACATTTGGCCTTGAAAGCGCAAAAAATGCCAGGCCATCGACCTTGCAGCGCTTCAAAATTCCCCTGCCCTTTAGCTAGAATAACATCGGCAGAACGCATTCTGTTCAAAAAATCAGGCGTACAACGCTCCAAAACAGTACCCGGGGTGTCCACCCCACTTTCCACTACCTCGCAAATTTTTGTCATTCCGACTTCTTCAGCGTCGGCAAGGGTGGCGTCATTAATAACGGGTTTGGAACGGACCGCATAGGTAACCTGGGCCCCTCTGTTCAACAGCTCCTCGACAACCAAAGTATCCAAAACAATCTCACCGGCGTTATCGCCGAGTATTAGAACCTTGGCTCCATCGCAAGCCCGACAGGAGAAATCGGCGACAACATCTCTGGAAAAAGTCTTTTTCAAATTTGCCAGTTCCCCCTCCCAGTCTGCCTCAACATGGACGCCCCGATCTATGTAATTCCCGACAACGGCGAGTTCCAGAGCTAACAAGAGTGCATCGCCACCCTCTGATCGTTTTTTTTCGACCATGGCCCTCAGGCCTGGCAAAAGTTGCTGTACACGGGCATTGGAAGCACGCTTATCCTCGAGGTAAAGATCCCCACAATCCGTCATGGAACTGATGAGATCAACCAGATGACGGGCTATAGCAGGTGGCGGTTGCCTGAGATCCAACTCTCCGAGTCGACGCCCCCAAGCTGTAACGATAGAATGATGCATAGCCTCATCCCCGGGGCAAGCAAGCCGGGCATCATTTAAGGCCATCATCATAAAACATGGCATACAATCCAATGAAGTATTCATTCCAACCCACCAATCATGTTGAGCAAATAATAGTATGACTTATGGGTCTGTACCATTATTCAATTTGGAATCCAAACGGTTCCAGCCTCGACAAGCTGGAGAGCTCTCGGAAGGGGCAGAGAAAGGAGAATCAGGAAATAAACTGGTCTTCGGTCAAACCCACAATCGTGATCTTGGCTTGATCGGCAACAGCGATCGCTTCATCCCGATCAAAAAAAAGGCTTTTCCCGGCTTCAAGCCCAAGGCAGGTAGCTCCACCTTCAGCCATTGCCCGAATTGTATCAGCTCCCAGGCTAGGAAGATCAACCTGCTCCTGCTGTCCAGGCTTGAAAACTTTGACCACTACGCACTCAGGACCACCAAGCTTACAGCCGCGCCGAATTGTGGCATCCGTACCCTCAAGGGCTTCCACAGCAGCCACAATGCCTTCGCGAACTACCAAACATTGCCCAATATCAAGCTGCCCAAGTTGTTTGGCGATGTTCCAGGCAAAGCGCAGGTCTTCCCACTCCCGCTCGTCAGGGTCCCGTTTGGTTAAAACTCCGGCGGGGGCAAGCAGTTCCGGAACATAAGTATGAGGAGACACAACGGTCATTCCCTCTCGCTCGAACTCACTGGCCAGAGCTCCCAGAATGGCGGAATCACCTTTGTTTTTTTGACGGAAAAGCAATTTGACGGCACGCATATCCAGAAAACGGATATCCATCACCTTGGGCTTGTTGATTGTACCGGCCATAATGACCTTACGCACGTCATTTTGCTTGAAATAGTCGATTAGCTTTCCAAGCTTACCAAGTTTGAGCTCTTGCCAAACATCAGCAAAAGGTACGACATCCATATTGGTGTGGCCGGTAAAACCGGCCACAACCAATCGATGTCCATGCGCTTTGACGCCACGGGCGACCATGACAGGAAACTGACGCCCCCCGGCAATCAGGCCGATGGTTGTCACATCGTCGCCCATGCACGCCTCATTAGTCGGAGTGTCCACAGCGGTGTTTATGATCCGGAGTCACTCCGTGCTTGCTCTCGCGAATGAAGGAAATGAGCCGATCAACCTCAGGATTACCAGGAATTTCCTTCTCCACTTGCTCCAGGCTCAATTCGCGGGTCAAACCTGAACGGAAGATAATCTTATAGGCTTTTTTCAGGGCCTTGCTGGTTTCGGAGTCAAACCCATTGCGCTTGAGACCAATAAGGTTGGGACCGAAAAGCATTCCACGAACGCCATGAGCCAGCATGAAGGGCGGAACATCCAGCTTGTAGCCACTGGCCCCACCCAAGAACGAATACTCCCCGATGCGAATAAATTGCTGCACAGCCGACATACCACTAATGGTAACATTCCGGCCGACTTCAACGTGACCGGCCAAGTTGACGGCATTTGCCAAGATGACCTTATCTCCGATTACACAGTCATGGGCAATATGGGAATAAGCCATGAGCATGCAATTGGAACCAATAACCGTCTTACCGGCCCCCTGAGTCGTTCCACGATGAATGGTCACACATTCCCGGATAATGTTGTTATCCCCGATACAGGTAACGGTTTTTTCACCCTTGTACAAAGTATGTTGGGGCTCACCGCCAATCACGGCGTGGGGGTGAATATGGTTGTTTTTACCAATGGTAGTGTAATCGCGAATCACGACATGAGACTCGAGACGAGTCCCATCACCTATAATTGTTTCAGCGCCGATGACGGCATACGGACCAATAGTAACATTATCGCCCAACTGTGCAGTCGGGTCGATAACAGCACTCGGATGAATATCACTGGACACTACATGTCTCCTTTGTTGGCCACTGCGGCGGAAAACTCACCTTGGGCGACGACTTTGCCGTCCACTTCAGCACGCCCCTGCATACGCCAGATGTTCATTTTATGGCGTTCGTATTTAACGTCGAGAATGAGCTTATCGCCTGGCACAACAGGCTTGCGAAACTTAACCTTATCAATTCCGGTAAATAAAAAGATTTTATCACCAAGCTCTTCCTGCAGCGTGCTCATGACAAAGACACCGCCCGTCTGAGCCAAGGCTTCCATAATGAGCACTCCCGGCATTACCGGAAGTCCCGGGAAATGGCCTTGGAAAAAAGGCTCATTGAAAGTGACGTTCTTATATGCTTTGAGCCGTACTCCAGACTCGAACTCCACCACACGGTCCACCAAAAGGAATGGGTACCTGTGGGGCAGCATTTCCATTATCTTCTGGATGTCTATGTTGCATTCGTTTGGCATCAGTTCTTGTCCTCTTCCGATTGTTTTTTCAAGGCATCCAGTTCTTTTTCAAGCATTTTCACGCGCTTGAAAAGCTCCGGCAACTTGGGGAAACAAACTCCAGCGGCCTTGAGAAAGGTCCCGGCAGGCATAACCGGAGAGCCCGCAAGACGGCTTCCAGCTTCCACATTCCCATGAATTCCGCTCTGGCCAGCGACCATCACACCATCGCCGATATTTGAATTATCGGCGACACCGACCTGACCGGCCAAAACAACGCCGTTACCGACATGAGAACTACCGCCAATGCCAACTTGCCCTATAAGGAGACAGTGCTGGCCGACCTGAACGTTGTGGCCGATCTGAACAAGGTTGTCGATCTTTGTACCCGCACCAATACGCGTATTATCCAAAGCGGCACGATCTATTGCCGAATTGGCTCCGATCTCGACATTATCCTCAACAATCACTGTACCAATCTGAGGAATCTTCATGTGTCCGGCCGGAGTCTGGGCATAACCATACCCGTCCCCGCCCAACACAGCTCCCGGCTGCAAGATGACATTGTTCCCCAGAGAGAGACCGCCCATGACAACAACATTGGGATACAGCGTACAGTTGCTGCCAATGAAGGAGCCTTCACCGACATAACAACCGGTAAAGATTGTGGATCCTTCTCCAACCACGGCATTCGCCCCGATAAAGGCGAATGGATAAACCGTAACGTTTTCGGCAAGTTGGGCGGAGGGGTGAATAAAAGCCAGTTCGCTGATACCGGACAAGCAACCTTGAGGTTCAGCAAAAAGATTCACCACCTTGGCCAAATCCATATACACGTTGGCACTGAGAAGTGCCCGCTCGACCTTATCGGCATATGAACCGGTAGTCAGTACGCATCCAGCCTTGGTGGTCTTGAGCTCCGGGGCATACTTTGGATTGACAAGAAACGAGATCTCGTCTGCCTCGGCCTTGTCCAGGGTATTCACCCCGGTAATCTCAAAATCGGCTCCGGTATATTCCAGGCCAAGTTTTTCGGCTAGAGCCGACAACTTGATTCGCATTGGTCCTACTTTCCAGCTTTCTTCAACTCGTTGAGTTCTTTGATCAGCTCTTTGGTAATATCCACGCCATCACCGACGTAGGAAACTCCACTGGCCCCCATCTCGAAAATAGCCGTGTAACTGTTCTTTTTGCCGTACTCGGTCATGACCTTGATAATCTTAGCAACAACAGGCTGTCCAAGTTGCTGTTCTGCAGCCTGGCGCTTCTGACGATAGGCGACGACACTGTCCTGATAATCCCGAGCCTTGCGGCGGTATTCACGCTGTTTGTCCTGTTTTGCATCCAGCTTCAGGGCCAGATCCTGATTTTTCAGTTCATCCTCCAATTTCTTGATGGATTCAGCCTCATGATTGAGTTCCTCCTCCATAGGTTTGAACTGCGCCTGAAGCTTGGCGGCGACCGCTTTGCCATAATCACAATCAACCATGACAGTACGCATGTTGAAAACACCAATCTTCGAATCAGCAAAGGCGCTTACCTGAAGCAAAAACACAAAAGCAATGGCAAACAAGACAATCCGTTTCATTTATATCTCCTTAAAAAGTTTTTAGCTTAATATTCTCTAAGTTCGCAGACTAGAACTGTTGTCCCATCATGACCTCAACCTTATGACGTCCACTGGTACCAATTTGATCAAGTCCATATCCGTAAACAAACCCAATCGGCCCCATCGGGGAATACCAGTTCAACCCTGCACCAACACTCTTGTACAAACCAATTGTCGGCTTGTGTCCTTCACGCATTGGCGAAGAGAACATCATTTCGTCTTCCTTCCAAGAGTTACCAGCATCGAAGAAGCCCAAGGCGGTGATTCCGTATTCTTTGCTCAGTTGTCGCTTCAGCTCAAGGTTCATGTAAAAAGCCTTGGTTCCACCTTCAGTCTCTCCTGACGAATCAAGGGGAGAAATCGCATAAGAGGAATAACCGCGAACGGTTCCGACTCCACCAAGTTCAAACCTTTCCGCAACAGGGAGCTTCGAATTACTGAAATTCTTATGCAGGAAACCCGCCCATACCTTAGAATGGAAAGTCACTTCCTCAAAGGCCGGATGGTACCACTGGAATGAACCAGTATATTTTACGAAATCATCCGTTCCCTGCAAGGCGCCGCCAGCGTAGGAGACACCAAAGTAGGTTACCGTACCGGTCGTTGTATTCGTATAATTGTTCCGAGTGTCTCGAGTGAAGGAACCTGTCAACTGACTTAAGACATGCGAACCTTTATCATCTTTAACAGTATCGGAGGCATCCTCATCCACATCGCTGATCACATAATAATCTGCAGTATAAGATCCCGAGAGTGTAGAATACTCACCTACAGGGTAGGCCAAAGCCCAGACGGTTCCTGTTGAACTTTTGTCATAATCATTGAACTCGTCGTCCCTTCTATGTGCCTCTGCGCTGAATCCCACATCGCTATCGTTAAGATGGGGATTGACAAACTGCAAGGTGAAAGCCGTTGTCCTGCCACTGAATGCTCCATTCAGACTCAAATTGTAACCACGTCCGAAAAGGTTGGCCTCGGAAATCACGGCGCCAATATAGACACTGTCATAGGTCGAGTAACCAACACCGCCACCTATACGGCCAGTCGGCTTATCCTTCACCTTGACCATCAGATCCATTTCTTCAGGATCACCAGTCGGAGTCGGCGAAATATCAACCTTTTCGAAGAAACCGAGGTTATTGAGTCGTTCATGGGAACGCTTCAATTTATCTCCGCTGAACAGATCGCCATCGGCCAGACGCATCTCGCGCATGATGACATTGTCGCGCGTAGCCGTATTACCCTCAATAAGAACACGACGGATGTGCACTCGCTGATGCTTGGAGACCGTATAGACAACGTCAACAGTTTTCGCTTCAGCGTCATCCTTCAGGTTAACCTGAACATCCGCATAGGCGTAACCATAGTTATTGTAATGGTTGGTGATGGTTTCGATGTCCTGTTTCAGCAAATTGCGGTTGAAGTAATCATCGTTATCTTTCAATTTGCTCACGGCGGTAAGGCTACGAAGGTACGCCGGATCATCAATCAGATCGCCCTTGAAATAGGTTTGCCCCATTTTATAGCGATCCCCTTCCCATACCTGATAAATGACGTCGATTCCATCATCCTTGATTTCAACTTCAGGCTTACCGACCTTGACGTTGATGAATCCCTTGCTGTTGTAAAAGGCCTGGATAGCCGCGGCATCACGGTCCAGCATCTCTTCTTTCAGGACACCGGTGTTGGTAATCCAAGACAACCAACCTCGTTCCTTCAACGCGAGAATGTCCTTGATGTCATCAGGATCGATCTGCTTCGCTCCGTCAATAATGACGTGCTGGATATACAATTTAGGACCTTCGTCGATAACGAAAGTCAGACGGGCAACACCGGTTCCGGCGTCCTCGACTTCATGTGTAACCTTGGCCTTGTAGTAGCCTTCCTTGCGATACATCTCACGAATGATATGTATATCATCTGCAAGAACTTTGGGGTTGATTACTCCACCCTTTCTAGTGGAAAGCGCTTCAAGAATATCTTCCGAATCAATCGCGCTGGCCCCCTTTACCCCGAGAGCCTGAATACGCGGTTTTTCCTTAACTACAAAGATTACTTTTTTCCCATCAGGAACGGTATCGACCTTAACTTCGACATCGTCGAAGTAGCCAAGATCATAGATGTTTTTAAGCGCGGTATTCACGGCTTTGGCCGTCAGCATATCCCCTTTCTGAAGGGTAAGCCGCATAAGTACAACATCTTTATCAAGGACCTGAGTGCCCTCAACATCGACCTCTGCGATAACATCACTCTTGAGGAGCGACATCTTCATATGGTCGACAAGACCATCTACCGCTGGCAAAAGATTGATCAGTCCTTCCTTGTTGATGGAAATCTTTCTGCCGTTGTCTTTGTCATATGCACCGATCAGGCGAGCATCAAGAGTCAAGTCGTCTCCGATTTGATTCAAGGAACCATAGACGGAAACGTTAGCACCGGACAGGAGAGCAAGTTCCCTCGCGTTCTTGACAGAAATGTCCGTGATACCCTTTTCTTCAATGAGACGGGTAATCTCGGCAGGATCAACAGTCTGGAAACCGGCCTCGCGCAGACGGTCGGAAATGAGTTCAGGCAGGCTGTCTTTAAGATAGGAAAGATCGTCACCAGCATTGATAACGAACGGCAGCACTGCCACCTTCACTTCCTGGGTGACGTTTTCAGCCGCATGCCCAACCCCGGCAAAGCCGAGTAGCAAAACGATCATCATCACCATACCGCGAAAGCGACTACAGGTCATATAATTCTCCTAGGCGCAATTCAACCCGCCGATGCATCATGGCGGCCAGATCCGGATTATGCGTCACCACGACAAATGTCATTCCCAACTCTCTATTCAAGGAAATCAGGAGATTGCCAATCTTGGCACCATTCTCCTCGTCCAAATTTCCTGTAGGCTCATCCGCCAGCAATACGCTGGGGCGAAGCAGTATAGCCCTGGCAATCGCGGCACGTTGCCTTTCTCCACCCGATAAGGTTGTGACTTTGTGCTCAAGTCTATGCCCAAGGTCAACCATATCAAGTGCTTCACGCGCCATCCTGATCCCCTTGGCCCTTCCGCGTCCTGCAATAATCGCAGGCATTGCCACGTTCTCCAACGTGGAGAACTCGGGTAAAAGGTGGTGAAACTGGAACACAAATCCAATGGACTTGTTTCTGAGCTCTGCGCGTTCCCTGTTTCCCAACCCGTTCAGGTTGACACCGTTCATAAAAATTTGCCCGGACGTTGCGGTGTCCAACGTACCGAGTATGTGCAACAGCGTCGTCTTGCCTGATCCCGACGCTCCAAGAATTGCCAAGGATTCCCCTGTGGCAATGTTCAAATCTAATTGGCGCAGAACCCTGACAGGTTCCTTGGGGCCTGCGAATTCCTTACTCACGCCAACCAGCTTGTATAATGCCTCACTACTCATAACGCAAGGCATCGCTAGGGCTTAGTGCCGCAGCACGGCGGGCCGGATAAATGGTCGCCAAAAAACACAAAGCAAAGGCCGCAGCCCCTATCAACACAAGGTCCAGCGTTTCCAGTCGAACCGGGAGATAATCTACCGGATAGACGTTACTTGGCAGCTTGATAAACTGGTATTTTTTGAGCAGCAAACTTACCGGCACACCGATCAGATAACCAATCAATGTACCGGCAAGACCGATAAAAGTACCCTGCATCATAAAAATACGCCGCACACTGGCCCCATCGGCACCAATGGACATGAGTACCGCAATATCCTTGGTTTTCTGTATTACCAGCATAACCAGTGTCGTGACAATGCTGAATGAGCCTACGAGCACGATCATGGCAAGGATAATGAACATGGCCGATTTTTCCAGCTGCAACGCGGCAAACAGGTTGGCATTCATTTCCTGCCAGTTTCGTACATATACAGTAAAAGAACCGATCTTCTCTCTCAGCAGTTTCGAGATGTGATTCACATTGTAGACATCGTCCACGCTGATCTCCAGCCCAGATACGACATCTCCCTTGAAGCCGAGCAGTCCCCGTGCTGCCGGGATAGTCACATATCCCAATGATGAATCATACTCGAACATCCCTGTACGAAAGACCCCTGCCACGACGAAACGTTTGACCTTGGGGGTAAAACCGGCAGACCCGGAGCGTCCCGAGGGGGATAGGAGATTTACTTCCGACCCCTCTGTCAAACCGAGCCTTTTTGCCAGTTCCGAACCGATGATAATTCCTGGAGTCTGCCCATTGGCGTCTAGGTTCCCCACGCTACCGCTTACCATGTCCTTGGAAAGGCTGAGGACGGTATCGGATGTGCCGGGATCTATACCTCTCAGAACTACGCCTTTTACTCCGCTCCGGGTGGAGAGCATTACTTCGGAGTAGACAAAGGGAGTTACACCGGTAACGCCAGGCACTTCCTTTGCCTGATCGGCCATCTTTCGATAATCGGAAATGCCTCCGCGTACGGAGGTGACAAGGATATGAGCGTTGACGCCCAGGATCTTATCGCGCAAATCGGTAGAAAATCCATTCATCACACCGATAACGACGATCAGGGCGCCCACTCCTATCGCCACTCCGCAGACGGCGAAGAGGGAAATTACGGAGATGAAAGACTGCTTGCGTAAAGCAAACAGGTATCTCAGTGCGACGAACGTTTCAAAACGCATACTTATCCGTTGTTACGGGCGTTCCAACCGCGCTAGGCCACTTCAGGTCTCAGCAGCGGGAACAAGATCACTTCACGGATGGAGGCGCTATCCGTCAACAGCATGACCAGACGGTCAATACCGACCCCCTGACCTGCCGCAGGCGGCATGCCGTACTCAAGGGCACGCACATAGTCTTCATCCATGAAATGGGCCTCTTCGTCACCAGCTTCTTTTTCCTTCACCTGTTCTTCAAACCGCCCACGCTGGTCCACAGGATCATTCAACTCGGAAAAGGCGTTAGCCATCTCGCGTCCGGTCATGAACAATTCGAAACGATCCGTAATATCCGGATTATCCTCATTGCGACGGGAAAGCGGCGAAATGTCAGTCGGATAATGGTAAATGAAATGAGGTTGGATGAGATTGGGCTCAACCAGGATATCGAAGAGCTTGGCCTGCAGCTTGCCCAGCTTTTCCCCTTCGACAACTTTTTCGCCCTTCTCTTTCACCAATGCCTTACATTTCTCGTAGTCAGTATAGACCTCAGGCGAAACACCACCGACCTTTTCCAACGACTCATGGAATGGCATGCGAATCCATTTGCCCACGGTAAGATCAATCATGTCTCCCTGATACGGAACAACCGTTGAACCCACGGCCTTTTCCGCAACACGGGCAAACATTTCCTCGGTCAAATCCATGAGATCATGGAAATTGGCGTAGGCCCAGTAAAACTCGAGCATGGTGAACTCGGGATTATGCCTCGTGGATATGCCTTCATTTCTGAAATTGCGGTTAATCTCATAAACCTTTTCCAAACCTCCAACCAAAAGGCGCTTGAGATACAGCTCCGGTGCGATACGCATATAAAGCTTCATATCAAGGGCATTGTGGTAAGTTTCAAACGGCTTGGCCGTGGCGCCACCAGGGATGGGCTGCATCATCGGAGTTTCAACTTCCATGAACCCTTTCTCGTCCAGGAAACTGCGCAGTTCTCTGACAATAGCAGATCGAATCTTGAAGATTTCGTTCGTACGAGGCGTGACTATAAGATCAAGATAGCGCTGACGATACCGGGTCTCGACGTCTTTGAGACCATGGTATTTTTCCGGCAACGGACGCATAGACTTGGTTACAAGCCTAAATCCCTTCGCCTTGAGCGTCAGTTCCCCTGTCTTCGTGCGGAACAGTGTACCCCGCACTCCGGCAATGTCACCGATGTCTGTTTTTTTGAAGATTCGATAGGAGTCAGCCCCAAGGTCATCCCTTGCAGCGTACACCTGAATTCGACCAGTCCGGTCCTGTATATGGAAAAAGGTAACCTTTCCGAAGGAACGATAAGAAACAACACGACCGGCAACAGTGAACTCCTGTTCCACGGTCTCAAGATCTTCGTCACTCGTTTTATCGAATTGTTCCCAGATGGACTGTATCTCGGTATCCCTATCAAAATCATTGGGATAAAGCGGGACCCCTTCATCAAGAAGCGAGCACGCCTTTTCAACTCTGGTCTTGATAACCGAGTTGAGTTCGTCCTTGGCCTGCAAAGCCTCAAGCATGGGCATAAAACGCTCCACATGCTCGGACTTGGTCGCAAGCTTAACCTTATTATTGTTTTTTTTGTTCTGTGCCAATTTTTTTCCCTGTCTCCCGAAAAGTCTAGAAAAAAACAAGAGACGTTGAATGCGTATGCCAAATAACGCTTCCCGTCAAGAAAATGAACCCTTTAACATTTTTCATGGAGAAATCACTTTTTAAAAAAAATCTAAAATTTCCCCTTGACCCCGATGGGTGGATTCGTTTAAACCCTCTTTCGCATCAAGTCAAAGCGTTCCCCAGTAGCTCAATCGGCAGAGCGGGTGACTGTTAATCACTAGGTTCGCGGTTCAAGTCCGTGCTGGGGAGCCAGAGAAATCAAAGGCTGACAAGGTTAAACACCATGTCAGCCTTTTTTCGTTTCGGACAAAACAGGACGAAACGGACACTTTTGGACGGTCTGACCGTCCAAAAACCGTCCGGGAATTACACTACTCTCCCCCGTCATCTGGCACAGCTGGCCACTTCACTGCGTCCGGAAAGCCCGCCTGCTGCGGTACGTCCCGAAGCGCCTGGCGATAGGATTGCCACTGGACCATGGCTTCATCATCCAGAACCGAGTCTTTTAGTTGGGTCCAGTCCGATGCTGTCGGGAGCTGATCCCGACAGGCACGGGCTGATAACGCTAGGGCAGCCATTTTCGCCTCAGGATCCACGGTGAAGACGGTGATCTTCTCCCGGTAGATCAGGTCTTAGCCCTTTATCCAGGCGGTTTCGCAGGTCGCGTAGTCCGAGCGCGTGGCCTGGACGGCCCGGTTGTATCCCCGTGCGTCCCACTGCGCCGGTGTGAAGGAAGCGGTTGGGATACGCACCGTTTCCATTTTACCGTTGGACAATTCCCGTTCCTCTGTCACAAATCGCGGCAGCGTCACCGCCATGTGCATATTTCTATTCTTGATCCACATATTGTTGCCTCCTATTTGGTCGGTGTTTTGGTTGTCCTGGTTCCGGTTATGGTCCAGTCGTTGTTGTTGCCGCCCGGTCAACGCCACGGTCGGCGGCTTCCAGTTCCATCAGCTCCTGCTCCGTCAACCGTCCGGAATCGGCCAAGGCCTGCACGTCTTCCATGTCGCGGGTATAGATTTCCTCGTCAACGCGCTCAGGCTCCGCACCTTCAAACGGGTCTGGAACGTCAATATCCGACCGCTCGGTGCGCCAGTTCAGGCGCTCGGATGGCGGGAATTCATTGAATCGTTGGGAAAGAATGCGGGAAAGGGATTCCCCGGCTTGCTGCATGTCGGCCCCGGAGGAGAGACGTATATACGCCCGTCCATCCGGCAGGAACTCGACGGAACCGTTTGAAGCTACATTTCCAGAATCATATCGTACTCGGCCAGCAGACGCACTCGATTCTGCGTCACCCACGCCTTGCCGTGACGGTTCACGAGGCCCTGCGTCAAGTGCGTAACGTACTGGTGATCCGCCTCGTCGCCCGGGAGTTCGCTTACCTCTAGCAGATTCAAAACGTCTGCGAACGTCAGCCGGGTTTCGGCTGAGGTGTTCGGGGTATTCGAAGAAGACAATGTCATGTCTGCCGTATGTGTCATAATCCCATCCTTTGGGCGCTTGGGCATCGTCCCAGGGGGCTCGTCCAACTTCCCTGAAACCGAAATCAGTATAATATCCAGTGAGAAATCCGTCAATACAGTCGAGCTGTTTTGCTCCACGCGAGATAGCGTCAACAACGGCCTCAGTCCCCCGCCCAGGCACCCCTGACGAATTTACGACGCCGATCAATTCGCCATTTGGCTTGAGCACGTAACCAACACCATCATCCGACATGCGCACATCCCATCCGCGCATTGCGTCTGCTGTGTAGGGAGTAAGATAAGCCTGCCGCCTCTGAGACATTGTATTCCGCTGTTTCAGATATTTTTCCGGGCTTGTCTTGCGCAGCCGCAACCGGCTGTGCGGCCGTTCCGTTTCCCCCATGGTCCACCGCACGGCATCTTTGACGATACCCGCCAGCTCGTCATCGGAAAGCTCAATCTCGAATCCGTGCTCCCGCAGAAATTCACGGAACCATGCCTTGATGCTCTCCCAAGTCGAAAGTTCAAGATCGGAAAGATCGCCTTCGTGCAGGATCTTCTCACCGATGGCAGCCAGCATTTCCTCTGCTGCCTCACGTCTGTGCGCCACGTTGCTGAAATCCAGACCATATGCCTGCCGGATATCCTCCAGCCGTTCCGGGCCAAAATGGTTGAAAACATCGTCCATCATCCCATCGAACTTGGCACTGTCCCCCACCAGTCCGCGCAACCCATGATGCACCCCCATCTCGTGAACCCACAGAGCTACGGCATGATCCACACTTGAGATGCTGTCCGCCACGAAATAGGCCTTGTTTCCGTCGAAAACGGCCGGGACATGACCATCAATACCCCGCTCGTATGCCCTGGACCGGATGTGCTCCGGTAGTTCATCGAAACTATCCACCACTGTGAGGGGAATCGCATTCTTGGCCTTACGCTGTAATAGCTCCAAGGCCTTGCGAACCTTTGTTGGATGCTGTATATTTTCTCCGGAAGAGGTTGCGACATGAGAATTCCCCTCGGGGTTTGGGCCTGTGCCGGAGTCGCCCCCGGCGCTCATGCGAACCTCTTCTCCATTTCTCTGGCGTTTCACCCACTCCTCCACCGATTTGACGTTGTCCACAAAATTTGTGGTCACATACGCCCGGCCATGCGGATTTATGGGATTTGCCTCTATAATGACAGCCTGAGCCATTTCCCCGTAGCGCTTGATGACAATGAATGACCGACCATATGTCGCCTTTCCCGCTTTTCCAGGAATGACTTCGTCATGGTCGCGCAGCACTTCGGCCACTCTTGACCAGGCCCCGTCGCCCTGGCCTGGATGCCGCTTATCCACATGATGTACGGCGTCGGATATGATGACTGCCCGGCCGTCCACGCCGAGTTGCTGCGCCAACGGTTCCGATAATTCGCCGATATCAAAATAAGATTGCTTGCCGCCTATGGATTCACGCGCCTTGGCCAAGAAATCTCCCAGGCTTTGCGCCGGACTCCTGTACATAGCCTGAAACCGTATCGCGTCATCCCCGGCCCGCCCCCCGACCTCAATCTCCGCAATGTGCTTGCGGTACCATGTCGGCACATCCATGCCCTGTGCCGCTGCCAGCCCGTCCAGATGGGTCAGCAAGGCCTCGGCCTGCTCAGGTTCAAACCCGGATTCGAAAATACTAGGTTCGCGGTTCAAGTCCGTGCTGGGGAGCCAGAGAAAGTACAACCCCTTGGTCAGACGACCAAGGGGTTTTCTCTTTTATATAGATATCCGCTAGAATGCCTCAGTGTTAGCCCGTAATTACAACTTTTCCCCTCAGCCCCTTGGGCAGAAAGCCCTTGCTGCCCCCAGGCTATTGGATTAAGACCCAGCCGTTATGACCACATTGACTATCACCATATTGCTCGTCGGCTGCGGCTCATTGCTGGCCTACGTCATTCTAAATCGGATTCGCAAATCCTCCACACGTCAAAGGCCCAGCATCAATATTGACTTTGACAATGCAAAAGAACGGGAAGACAAGAACCGCTACTTCAGTTGATCGTTCTATCTTCACCTCAGCTACTCAGCCGTGCCTAGCACGGCTTTTTTTTATGCTTCACCAAGCCCCTCTCTCTCAGGCACCCCTACCCTCTTATGGCCTTCCTGCTCGGTTCTCTCCCGGTAAAATTGTCACCCTTCGGTAAAAATTAGTTGAGGCCTGGGGCTGTGCGATAGAGTTTTTTCAGGGGCATTTTAATCTATTCACGGTAAACTCTGCGCATTCCATCCATAAAATTTCGCTGTCACCGGAATGAAATCTCCGTGTGCAGGTCTGGAAAGGTAAACCGGAACCTGTTATTCAGTAGGCATGGAATCCAAACAAATGAATAAAAAATACCTCGGTCTCATCCTCATCGTCTGCGCCATTATCCTTGGCGGCGGTGCATATCTTCTTCTCTCCCACCCTGCCATAAATGGTTCGGAGCTCAGGCAAACCGTAACTCCGCCTTCGGATGAAAACCCGGCCAAAGCTCCGGGCTGGGTTAATGAGGGACAGAAATCACAGCCCGATTATTCGACGGTAGATGCCGAAGCCCAAAATGCGACACCTGCCGCAAAAGAGGAAAGAGCCCCTGTATCCAAACCAAAAGTGGTCGAGATACGAGAAGATAAAATGGCCAGCTTTTCCTTCATCAATACCCTTGTGGACTACTTCCTTGCCCACTATGCCCCGGAGGCAGGCAATGGCAAACCCGCCACAATGGTTACCGCCCCAGGGCTCAATATGCATTATGGCAGAGGGCTGGATGGCCTCAATGTCAGCGGTGACGACATCCTCGCCATGCGAACCTCGGTGCTCAACTACATCTTTACACCTTCGACCATTGGCGCTCTCAGCGAGATGTACGGCCCCTTTTTCATCCAGGAACTCTCTGATGCCGCAATGAACGATGCCCGCAAGTATGGAAGTGCTTCAGAACCCCGGACACTGACCAAGGCAGAAACGGCGGATATGTTTCGGCTCAACGCAGCTGTGCTGGAACGCACGGCGACCGCATTGCGCTCCATCGCCACAGATAAGACAGTAACGGAACTCGCAGGGAAATACCTTCAGGCCTCCCAGTCAGTCACCCGCGCCAACGCGCAGTTGCAAAAGGCTCTTACGGAACAGCGTAGTACGCATGAGGCCGGGCAGCGATACAAACAGGCAATCCTGCAGCGCGAAGGTTTCAAGTCGGCTATCATTTCCCGGATGCGTAAAAACTGTAAGACTTGCCCCCAGGGAGAAGCCTTTTATCTTGCCCAATGGGCTTATCGACGTACCTTGGGTGAAATATCGCGTCTTCCGGTCTTTGCCTCGGCAGCCGATGCGCTTGATGCCCTGTCTGCCAGATTCCTTCAAAAAAGCTTCGAATTGAAATCGGAATAGTTGTTCAGGTATCTTGCATTTTTAAAAAATAGGAATTATTATTACATATATTCTATCCAAAACTGCACAGGAGAAGAATTATGTATTTCAAACAAATTCCAACACCCGGACTGGGATGTTTTTCCTATGTCATAGGCTGCCCAGCCGCCCATGAAATGGTCGTCGTCGATCCCAAACGGGATGTTCAGGACTATCTTGATATCTCACGCGAAGAGGGGATGAAGATTACCCATGTCATCGACACGCACGTTCATGCAGACCATATATCGGGCGGCCAGGAGCTGAGATCCCGAACGGGCTGCGACATCATGTTGTATGAAACTTCGCCCGTTACTTACCAATTCACCCCTCTCAAGGAGGGACAGAAACTGATTGTGGGCAATGCCGGGCTGGAGGTGCTTCATACTCCCGGCCATACTCCGGACGCCCTTTCATTGCTGGTAACGGACTTCACACGGGGGCAGGAACCCTGGATGATTCTCACGGGCGACGTCCTGTTCGTCAACGACATCGGCCGCCCAGACTTGGTGGGCGATGCCAAGCTGGAGGAACAGGTCGCCAACCTGTACAACTCGCTATACGTCAAACTTGCTCAATATCCGGATGATCTGGAGGTCTTTCCGGCACACGGCGCAGGCTCGTTGTGCGGGCGCGGTATGAGCTCCAAGCCCAGTTCTACACTTGGTTTCGAACGCAGGCACAACGCCATGCTCGGCTTCGACTCCTTTGAAAAATTCCACGAAGTCATGACCGGGAATTTCCCGGAACGCCCCAAGAGCTTTACCCATATCATCAGCACCAACACCAACGGCGCCCCCCTGCTGGAGCGATGCCCGATGGATCTGGCCATGGAACCTGAGCGTTTTGAACAGAGGATGCTCGAAGGTGACATTGTCCTCGATGTGCGAAATGCAGCAGCTTATGCTGGATACCACATTCCCGGCTCTCTCAACATTGGCTTTGATCCAGGTCTTGCCAACTGGGTAGGCATGGTGGTCTCTCCCGATGCAAACCTTCTGTTGGTAGTTGAAAACCGCGAGGATTATGAGCGGATGCGGACAGAGCTTCACCGCATCGGGTACGACAACATCTACGGCTACCTCATGGGTGGCATACAGGCGTGGGTATACAGCGGACGGCCGGTTAATCGCCTGACCATAGATTCCGGGCAGGAAATTAAAAATTGCATGGACAACGGGAAAGAACTGTCCATCATCGACGTTCGCACCCCAGGCGAAACGGAACAGGGAGTCATCCCCGGTGCCGTAAAGATTCCGCTCAATAAAATTCTGGCCGGAGAATTCGACCTTCCCGAGGATGGCAAGCACTTGATTTATTGCGCCTCGGGCTATCGCTCGAATATCGCAGCTTCCTACCTGCAACAAAACGGCTATTGGGATGTTCGAGCCCTTGCCGGGGGCTATCTAGCCTGGACGAGAGCCGGTTATCCTGTCGAAAAATAAACTGATAGCGTGCCCGGACCTCCACGAGGTCCGGGCCGTTTCATATCAGGGCATCATTATCAGGTGCCTTCCTTGCGTTATGAGGGAATCGGTGAGTGGCATGGATTTGTCGGGTAACGGAGCGCATAGGGGTTGACCTCTAATGCGGAACGAGCCACAAATTACATTAAATATAGACACGGCCGGTGAAGGTGCGCTTTTGCCGGAATCGTTTTTTGTTGCCGGGAATCAGTGACTACCGAGGGTGGTCCCCCGGACGCCGCAGGCTGGAATCCTTCGGTGAATGCAGGTCCAATACCAAAACTTGGAGTTAACGAAATGGCCAAGAAAATGAAAACTATGGACGGCAACACCGCCGCCGCTCACGTGGCTTACGCCATGTCGGAGACGGCTGCCATCTATCCCATCACTCCCTCCAGCCCCATGGGTGAAATTGCCGAGGAGTGGGCCGCGCAGGGACGCAAAAACATTTTCGGACAGACTGTCCAGATACGACAGCTTCAGTCCGAAGCCGGTGCCGCGGGTGCGGTTCACGGGTCCCTCGCAGGTGGTGCACTGACGACCACTTTCACCGCCTCCCAGGGCCTCCTGCTCATGATCCCGAACATGTACAAAATCGCAGGGGAACTGCTGCCAGGTGTATTCCACGTCTCCGCTCGCGCCGTTGCCGGACATGCCTTGTCCATCTTCGGCGACCATCAGGACGTCATGGCCTGTCGCCAGACCGGTTTCACCATGCTCTTCTCCAACTCCGTCCAGGAGGTTATGGATCTTTCCCTGGTGGCTCATATCGCCGCAATCGAATCCTCGGTACCCGTCATCTCCATCTTTGACGGCTTCCGCACTTCTCATGAAATCCAGAAGATTGCCGTCATCGATTACGAGGACATGAAACCGCTGCTGAATGAAAAGAAGGTTGCCGAGTTCCGCCAGAAGGCCATGAACTTCGAGCATCCGAATGTGCGCGGCACAGCCCAGAATCCCGACATCTACTTCCAGGGCCGTGAAGCGGCCAACGCGTATTACGATGCCATTCCGGACATCGTGACCAACGCCATGAAAGAAGTGGGCAAAATCACCGGCCGCCGCTACAAGCTCTTCGATTACGTCGGTGATCCCAAGGCGGACCGCATCATCATCGCCATGGGCAGCGCCTGTGAAACGATTGAAGAGACCGTCAACTACCTGAATGGCAAGGGCAAGAAGGTCGGCCTGATCAAGGTCCGCCTGTATCGTCCCTTCTCCGTCAAGCACCTGCTGCGGGCCATACCCAAAACCGTCAAGAAAATTGCCGTCCTCGACAGGACCAAGGAACCCGGTGCTCAGGGCGAACCGCTCTACCTCGACATCTGCGCAGCATACGCAGGCAAGGCCAATGCCCCGGTTATCGTTGGCGGCCGCTACGGCCTGGGGTCCAAGGACTTCACTCCGTCCCAGGCCGTGGCTGTTTTCGAGTCTTTGGCCCGGCCCAAGCACGGATTCACCGTGGGTATCACCGATGACGTGACCAACACTTCGCTCCCCGATTGCGACTGTGTGGACACCACGCCCGACGGCACCGTGCAGTGCAAGTTCTGGGGGCTTGGTTCCGACGGCACCGTGGGCGCAAACAAGCAGGCCATCAAAATCATCGGCGACAATACCAATATGTATGCCCAGGGATACTTTGCCTATGATTCCAAGAAGTCGGGCGGTATCACCATCTCCCACCTGCGCTTCGGCAAAAAGCCCATCCAGTCGACCTATCTGATTCGCGACGCTGATTATATCGCCTGCCACAACCCCAGCTACGTCAATCTCTATGACGTCCTGGACGGCATCAAGGACGGCGGCACCTTTGTCCTCAACTGCGCATGGTCCGCCGACGAGATGGACAAAAAGCTGCCCGCTGCCATGCGCAAGACCATCGTCGAAAAGAACCTCAAGTTCTACACCGTCGACGCGGTCAAGATCGCTGGCGAAGTCGGGCTGGGCGGCCGCATCAACATGGTCATGCAGACCGCCTTCTTCAAACTGGCCAACGTCATTCCCTTCAAGAAAGCCGTTGAACTGCTCAAGGACGGTATCAAGAAGGCCTACGGCAAGAAGGGCGACAAGATCGTCAACATGAACAACGCCGCTGTCGACAACGCTGTTGACGCCATCGTTGAGATCGCGGTGCCCGAGGCATGGAAGGAACTCAAGGTTCCGGCCGAAAAGGCTGGTGCTGGCTCCGCCTACGTCAAGGACGTCATGCGCCCGGTTCTCGCCCAGAAAGGCGACATGGTTCCTGTCTCTGCCTTCTCGCACGATGGCACCATGCCTGTAGCAACGTCCCAGTATGAGAAACGCGGCGTGGCCATCCTGGTGCCCGAATGGATCAAGGACAATTGTATTCAGTGCAACCAGTGCGCCTTTGTCTGCCCCCACTCCGCCCTGCGTCCGGTGCTGGCAACCGAGGCAGAACTCAAGGGTGCTCCAGCTTCCTTTGAAACGCTGAATCCTGTCGGCAAGGACATGGACGGCATGCAGTTCCGCCTCCAGGTCAACACCTTGGACTGCCAGGGTTGCGGCAACTGCGCCGACATCTGTCCGGCCAAGGAAAAGGCGCTGGTCATGAAACCCATCGCCACCCAGACCGATCCGCAGGTTGCGAACTTCGACTTCTCGGAAAAGGTCACCTACAAGGATGCCATGGCCCGCGAGACAGTCAAGGGCAGCCAGTTCCGCAAGTCGCTCATGGAGTTCTCCGGTGCCTGCGCGGGTTGTGGCGAGACCCCTTACGTCAAGGTCATCACCCAACTCTTCGGCGAACGCATGATCGTGGCCAATGCAACAGGCTGCTCCTCCATCTGGGGCGCTTCCGCCCCCACCACGCCGTACTGCGTCAACAGCGACGGCCACGGCCCGGCCTGGGGTAACTCCCTGTTCGAGGACGCCGCCGAATTCGGCTTTGGTATCGAAATGGCTGTGGACCAGCGGCGCAAACATCTTGCCGAACTGGCAACCGCAGCTGCCAAGGAGGAAACAGGCGCCCTCAAGACCAAGCTCAACGCCTGGGTCAAGAACATGAATGATCCCGTCGAGTCCAAGGCCGCCGGCGAAAAGCTCAAGGATGCCCTGAAGGGCACGCGCAAAAAGGCGCTTAAGCCGATCCTGGACATGGCCGACCTGTACACCAAGCCGTCCGTCTGGGTCTTCGGCGGTGACGGCTGGGCCTATGATATCGGCTACGGCGGACTGGACCACGTCCTGGCCTCCGGCAAAGATATCAATGTCCTGGTGCTTGACACCGAAGTCTACTCCAACACCGGCGGGCAGTCCTCCAAGGCGACACCGCTGGGCTCCATTGCCAAGTTCGCCGCTTCGGGCAAGGCCACGGAGAAGAAGGACCTGGGCCGCATGGCCATGACCTACGGCTACGTCTACGTCGCTTCCGTCGCCATGGGTGCAAACAAGAACCAGTTCCTCAAGGCCCTCAAGGAGGCCGAGGCCTACCCCGGCCCGTCGCTGATCATTGCTTACGCCCCCTGCATCAACCAGGGTATCAAAAAGGGCATGGGCAAGACACAGTACGAGGAAAAGCTGGCCGTGGATTCCGGCTACTGGCCGCTTTACCGCTACAACCCCCTGCTGGCGGACGAAGGCAAGAACCCGTTCGTTCTGGAGTCCAAGGCTCCCGACGGCACCTTGCAGGAGTTCCTCTCCGGTGAAAACCGCTATGCCATGCTTGAAAGGCTCTACCCCGAGTTCTCCAAGGAGTACCGGGCAAAAATCGAAACGGACTTCAACCGTCGCTTCGAGAACCTCAAGCATCTGGCCGACGGCCCGTGCGAGGAAAATAAGTAACAGCGTCTGTAACTGAAAATTAAAGGCGTCCGCAGTCATCTGCGGACGCCTTTTTATTGATCCAGTAAAATTTATAACACGAGTGTAATGGCCTGTGCCCGTTGTTCTGATAAAGGTTATGGCAGTAGCAACCTTTAGCCAGGAGATGAAACTATGCCGAACATGGACTACCCGGGCCCTTGCCCCAGTTGTATGGGAATCGACGGCTGCCCGACCACCGCAGGCAAGGCCGAAGCCGTGGCTCACTACTGCAAGGGCCTGGAAATGGAAATGAACACGTGGAAGGCCCGACTTTATGACATTCTGGCCTCGGACAATGCAGCCAGCCTTGGCGAGACCATCACGAGGATCAAATCGACCGTAAAGGAACTGGACGCCATCGCCGCCCAGATGATGGATACCTGCCCCGCCAGTCTCGGCGAACAGGAAAAGGTCATCGGAGGCAAGCTGGAGGACCTGCGCGTTCATTATACCAAGGCGCTTGAGGTCATCGCCCCTGGTTGGTTCGGAGGCTGATACGTTGCAACGCAAAGGACCGGAAGCTTCCGGTCCTTTCATTATATGTGCAAGGTTGCACAGGGCTTGCCTCTCACCCCTCTGACAGATAGAAAGAAAGGAGGAGAAACACATGCCTTATAGCAACCAAAACCATAAAAAAAAGCCCGGCTTGAAGCCGGGCCTTGATATTTCGAGTGGTGGGTCACCAAGGAATCGAACCTTGAACCTCCGGATTAAGAGTCCGCTGCTCTGCCAATTGAGCTAGTGACCCACTCGGGGTGCCGTGCGTTCCCGCAGCGACGAAAGAGGTTCTATAGAGACCCCATCCTTTTGTCAACATGAAAAATTTAAATTGTCTCACTTTTTTTTAGACAGGATTCCATGAGCCGCAAAAACATAGCAACCACCTTGGTTTTCTCGGTTATTCTTTTTTCCCTTTCAACCATCGCCTATGGGGGCTCACTGGCAGATTCCGTTCTGAAAACCCCTATGGAGGCATTCCGAACCGATAACGGTGTCATTTTGACCGTCGCTCTTAACGTCGAGAAGGATTGGTATACTTACTCCGACAAGCCTGGAGGCATGGGCAAGCCGACCAGGCTCACCGGAATAACTGCGGACAAAAGCCCGCTGGTCGCATTTTACCCGGCAGGGATCAGTAAAAAGGAACCCTTCGACCCAACAATCACCGTAAATACTTATAAAAGCGGGACTCGTATCTTTGCTTTTATTCCTGATGCCACTCAGGCCTCTTTCCCGGTTCATCTGGAACTGGACCTGCTGCTGTGCCACCCTACCAAATGTGTACCGGCCAGACGCGCGCTCACCTTCGAAGCCCCCGGGGCCGGCATTGCCGCACTGCCCGAGGCAAAGGATCAAGCGTGGTGGGACGTATACAAAACCCTGGCCCAGGTCTCATCTCACCAAATCCCGAAACCTGCAGCACAGGCGTCTCCTGAAATACAGCAAGAAAAAGCTCCGACGCCATGGGAATTCACCCCGCAATATCTTCGCCCCGGACTTGAAGTATCCGGGCTCCTCTCGGCAGTGCTCATGGGATTGCTGGCAGGCCTGATTCTCAACATCATGCCCTGTGTACTCCCGGTCGTTAGCCTCAAGCTTTCCGCATTGCTCAATGCCGCTGCCGAAGATGAAAAGGAGCGGATTCGCAACTTCCGGGAACACAACATCTTTTTTGTTCTTGGCGTATTGGCCTTCTTTCTCTTCCTGGGCATAGTCCTCGGTGGGACCGGACAGGCTTGGGGAGCGCTCTTCCAGCAACAATGGCTCGTGCTGACGGCTGCGGGAGTCATCCTTGCCTTGGCCCTGAGCCTTTTCGGTCTGTTCCACCTGCCGGTCATTGATCTGAAGTTTGGAACCCATACAAACAATCCCAAAATCCAAGCTTTCTTTACAGGTTGCCTTACAACGCTGCTGGCTACCCCATGCAGCGGACCGTTCCTCGGCGGCGTTCTCAGCTGGGCACTCATCCAGGGTCCAGTAATCACTGCCACGGTTTTCATCGCCATCGGTCTGGGTATGTCCCTGCCCTACCTGCTGCTCATCCTTCGCCCCAGTCTGGCGCGTTTTCTTCCAAAGTCCGGCCCATGGATAGAGTACGTGGAAAAGGGAGTGGCCTTTTTCCTGATCGGCACGGCCTTTTATCTGGCTGCCATTGCACTGGGCGAGGCCGCACTCCGCTACCTTGCCCCGCTTTGGGGGATGCTCTTCGGCGGATGGATCTGGCTGCGCACCCGCACGGCCCGTGCCAGAACGGCCTGGACCTTCCGAGTGGCTACGCTGCTGCTTCTCGCGGCATTGCTGGCCTGGACAGCCCCAACAACCGTTCCGAACACCAACTGGGAGCGGTTTGAACCGGCAACCTTTAGCCAACTACTAGGGAAAAAGAAACTTTTCCTCGATTTCACCGCCGACTGGTGCCCGACCTGCAAAGCGTTGGAGGCCACGGTGCTGACACCGGAGAATGTGGCCCGCTGGCGCGAAAAATATGGCGTGACCTTCATCAAGGTCGACCTGACAGACCGCAATGTGGAAGGCGAATCATTGCTTCGCGCCCTCGGTAGCGCTTCCATACCCACGGCGGCAATGTTCACGCCAGGGCCAAAGCATACTTCGCCGTTGGTGCTGCGGGACTTGTTTACCGAGTCGCAGCTTGAAACCATCTTGAAATCGTGGGATTAATCCCCCACACCATCTAGGAGGCTCCATGCTCGATTTTCAATACTACATGCCGACCCGCATCATCTTCGGCCCCGACTCGCTTGCAAAACTCGGCGAAACACCGCACCTGCCAAGAGGAAGCAAGGCCATGATCGTCATCGGCGAGTCCGGCACCATGGTCAAACTCGGATACCTGTCCCGTGTGCAGGGCCTCCTGGCAAAACAGGATGTGCAGACCATTGTCTTCGACAAAATTCGCCCCAATCCGGAATCCGACACGATAGATGAAGGGGCGGCCATCTGCCGCGAGAACGACGTGAAATTCATTGTCGGCCTGGGCGGCGGTTCCACCATAGATTCAGCCAAATCCATTGCCTTGATGGCCGCCAATACAGGCAAATACTGGGACTACATGCTCTCCGGGAGCGGCGGCGGACAGATGCCCGAGAAGGAGGCTCTCCCCGTGGTAGCAATCCCGACAACCGCGGGAACAGGCACAGAAGCCGATCCCTGGACGGTCGTCACAAAGTCCGGCTCCTCCGAGAAAGTGGGCTGGGGCAACGACTCGACCTTTCCCGCTCTTTCCATTGTAGACCCCCGGCTGATGCTTTCCGTCCCCGCAAAACAGACGGCCTACACCGGCATGGACGCGTTCTTCCATGCAGCGGAGGCCTACCTCGCCACCTGCCGCCAGCCTGCCAGCGATGCGCTCGCCCTGGAAGCCGTCCATCTCATAGCCCACACCCTGCCCCAGGCCGTTGCCGATGGCGACAATCTGGAGGCCCGGACGGTTCTGGCCTGGGCATCAACCGCAGCCGGACTGTGCGAGACCTACTCTTCCTGCATTTCGCAGCACTCCTTGGAACATGCGCTCTCCGCATTTCATCCGGATTTGCCCCACGGGGCCGGACTGGTGCTTATTTCCAAAGCGTATTTCGGATTCCTGGCCGCATGCGGTGAAGACAGGCTGACCGACCTGGCCCTGGCCATGGGGGACACCCTGGCCGAGGACATAGAGGAAGAAGTGGAAGGCGTCGCCTTTCTTGATGCACTGGACGCACTGATCGAAAATGCCGGGCTGGGCGATGAAAAGCTGTCCGACTATGGCGTCACACGTGAAGAAATCCCGGATTTGGCGGAAAATGCACTTTCAACCATGGGCGCCCTCTTCGATGTCACCCCGATCAAAATGAACAAGAAAGATGTCATTGCCATTTTCGAAGCAGCGTACACCTAAAAAGTTGCCTTGATAAAAATTAAAACGCGAGCGTTCATGATAGAGCGCTCGCGTTTTTCTTTCAGAATTTTGAAATGTGAAGGGTTGGCAGAGTAGGCTACCCGTCAATGGGAATCATCGCGTAGGAATCTCCTGAGATGGAGCGCAGGCCGTTATCGGTGACTTCAAAGGTGTTCTCAACGCCGACCATGGCCACATCGCGGATGGACTGCTTGGGTTCCAGGGCCAAGACCATGCCTTTCTGCAACGGCAGATCAAACCCCTTTGCCAAGGGCGGGAATTCATCCACGGTCAGGCCGATGCCGTGCCCGACAAAGGGAACCTGATTTTCATCCAATCCCATGAATCCTTCGGAAAAGCCCTTCCGTTCCGCCTCAGCCAGGCAATGCTCATATAATTCGGCTGGAGTTGCCCCCGGCTTGCCATGTTCCATCATCCAGGCCTGCAACTCGATGCAAAAATCATGAGCGCGGCGCACGTTATCCGGGATGGAAGATTCCGAACCCGCAAAATAGGCCTGGGTCTTGTCGGTCTGGTATCCCTCCAGCTGAAACCCTATGTCGAGCATAAGCGGTTCGCCCGGTTCCCAAACCTTTTGCGCACTGCCCATCACGGCCGAAGCCGGATGCTCGCCACGCAACCCCAAAGGGCCATTGAAACTGCTTGGATAATTCCCTGAGTTACCGGCCGAGACGTGGCCGAGAAAAGCTTCCTCATCATGCGCCTGCATTCGCAGGATGCCCATATGCCCTTCCGCAAAAAAGCTTTCCCAGCACTTGTGGGCTATCTCCCGCTCGGTCATACCGGGACGGATCATTCGGGGAATGATATCATGCAGGCACTTGTGATGGCGCGCCCCGCAGCGGCGCAATATTTCCAGCTCGAACTCGGATTTGACCATACGGGCCAGGGCAATGGCGTGATCCCCGGAAACCAGCTTGTGATCCTTGAGCTTGGCTTCCAGCATCATGCCGAGTTGCCAGGTGAGCCCCGACATGACCACAGCCACCGTCGGCGTCAGGGGCGATCCTGCATCGGAACAAATACCGGAGAGTTGGGAGTAGGACTTGAATGAGACAATATGCCTGACTCCGGCCTCTAGCCGAGCGCGGTTCACCCCCTTGCGAATCATAAGGACGGGCTCGCCGGACAAGGGGAGCCAGAGTACGCCCTGCCCCGCTGTACCGGTGAGGTAATAAATGTTGAGCCGCGAGAAGACCAGGATACCTCCGGCTCCAGGGGCGATGGTCTGCAAATGAAAACGCACGGCATCCTGACGGCGCTGCAATTCCTCGGAAGAAACGGGCTGATTCTGTTCAAACATCAGATACTCCATGACGACTTACGACTAGGCAATGGAAGGAGATTCCTGTAAAAGGACGTTCTCCAACCAGAAAGGAACGCATACATGCTATATAATGACAAAGAGCTAGCCGCCCTGCTCAATGAGGTCAAGACCATTGCCGTCATCGGCGCAGTGGATAAGCCGGGACGTCCGGTGGACGGTGTGGGCCGCGCCCTCATTGCCATGGGATACAATATCATCCCCATACACCCTGTTCGTACCGGAGTGTGGGGGCTTGAGACCTATAAAACAATTGCCGACGTCCCTGTCCCGATAGATTTGGTCGACGTGTTCCGCAACGCACAGTTCTGCCCCGGCCATGCGGAGGAAGTTTTGGCACTCTCCACGCTCCCACGCTGCTTCTGGATGCAGACCGGCATCACCAGTCCCGAAGCCCGAATCCCGCTTGAAGAGGCTGGTGTCATGGTAATTGAAGACCGCTGCCTTATGGTTGAGGCGCATCGTCTGGGAGTTGGCCAATGACCGCTGAAGCTTTTTCCTGCAAAATGTGTGGACACTGCTGCCAGGGTGAAGGCGGCATCGTCATGACGGAGAAAGACAGGAAGCGGCTCGCCGAGCACCTGGGCATCCCCGTTTCGAAACTGGTGGAAAAGTATACACAGGAACGCGGCGGCAAGCTCCATCTCATCTGTGGGGATGATGGGTACTGCGTATTCTTTTCCAAAGGGTGCTCCGTCCATCCCGGCAGGCCGGATATCTGCCGCGCATGGCCCTTCTTCAGAGGTAACTTGGTGGACGAAACGAGCTGGGAGATGATTCAGGAGTACTGTCCGGGCGTAAACCCCGAAGTGGGACATGCGGAATTTGTCCGCCAGGGAAAGCAATATTTGCGAGAGGAAGACCTTTTGCGCTATGATCCCGATACAGCGCCCAATGCGCTGCTCGCGGACGATTGATTTCGGGACGGTCCGCCAAAAGCCAGGTACCTCATGACGCTACAGGAATGCCTTCGAATTCTTCAACTGCCCGACGGAGCCGGATCGGCTCAGGTAAAGACGGCCTTTCGCCGCCTGGCCTTCAAATATCACCCGGACCTGAACAGCGCCCCAACGGCTGCGGCCAAGTTTCGTGAAATTAACGAGGCTTATGTCATTGCCAGGGAATTGCTGGAAAACGGCAATGGTCCAGCCGGGCAAAGTAAAAACGAAGACGCCACTCAGGCTAAGGCCAGGGCAAGCCAGCGGGAAGGAGCCAAAGCATACGCCCGTCAGCAGAAAAAACGCGCCAAATCCGGTACAGGGCCGCAACAATCCGCACGTTCACGCCACCAGAGCATGTATTACAAGGAAGAAGAGGTCCTCAAGGATATTTTGAACGACCCCTTTGCCCGAAAAGTTTTTGAGGACATCTACAGTAAAATCAGGAAGGAAAAGCCCGGTTATTCAGGACCGCTTGAGGTGAAACGCCGTCGCCTCAAGCTTCACTGGGGTGACCGAACCTTGAAATTCGACTTCGGCAAAAAAGGGCTGATCGGGTCTGCCAAGTCATGGCTCAAAGGTCAGATGGACCATGAGCAGATAGTCTATTTCCCCGCCATCCAGCTTATGCCTGGACGGAAAATCCGCATTACCGTGGACCAGAAATTCAGCAATGGCCCTAAAACAGTAGAAGTCACCCTGCCCAAAGATTTCGTTGTTGGCCGTCCCATCCGGCTCCGTGGGCTGGGGCGAAAACTCGGCCCCGTCACAGGCGATTTGATACTACGGATTTTCGCCCGCTAGTCTAAAGCCAGAATCCCATCTGTTCCGGCTTCCTGGATCTCCACCGGTTCTCACGAGCCATGCGCCGAACCGCTATAGGCACCCATTCTACGTTGCATAGAAAAATTACGGCAACAAGTGCCCCGGCCAGCATCCACAGTGTCATCGACAGCAGCTCGATCAACATGAATATCTCCTTGTTTTTTTTGATTGACTAATCAATTGCCGTGCCAATGGCGTACAGTATGGTCTCGCCCTCGATGGCTCACTGAGTTCCATTCATTTCCGCTCAATAAATTTATCAATATTGTGATACTTTTTGATTCATGTACAATTTTGCCAATATTAAAAAACCCCTTGTTTTCCCCATCGAATTTTACTAGTCGCTGTATAAACTCAATAGCTGAGCGGAGGGACGCATGCTCGCCATATTCGACTACAAGGCGGGAAACCAGACCAGTGTCCACAGAGCACTGGAACATCTCGGTATCCCCAATGAAATCACCAACGACCCGGGAAAACTGGATCGAGCTGCCGGTATCATTTTCCCAGGCGTGGGCGCCGCAGGCCAGGCAATGGACGAACTCCATTCCGCTGGTCTTGATGATGTAATCAAGGACCTCATTGCCAAGGAAAAACCGGTACTCGGCATCTGCGTCGGCTGCCAGATTCTGCTGGACTACAGCGAAGAAAACGACACCAAAGCACTGAAAGTCATTCCCGGCGAATGCAGACTGTTCAACCCTTCCTGGGTTGACTATGAAGACATTCCCATTCGTGTGCCCCACATGGGCTGGAACCAGGTGGAACTCAAAAAGGAATGCAGGCTGTTTAAGGACATTGCTCCGGACGCTAATTTTTACTTTGTCCACAGCTACTACCCTGCCCCCAAGGAAGAATTTGTCATTGCCACCACCCGCTATGGCATAAATTTCTGTTCCATGCACGGCCATGAGGGACTCTGGGCCGTGCAGTTCCACCCGGAGAAAAGCGGCCGTCCCGGCCTTCAGCTCCTCCGCAACTTCTACGACTACTGCCTGGAGGTGGCCGATGCTCAGTAAACGCGTCATCCCATGCCTTGACGTACGCAACGGCAAATTGACCAAAGGTGTCAAATTCAAAGGCAACATCGATATAGGTGACCCCGTCGAGACCGCCCGCCGTTACTATGAAGAAGGCGCTGATGAAATCGTATTCTACGATATCACCGCCTCTAGCGAAGGCAGAGGCATCTTCCTGGACGTTGTGGAGAAGGTCGCCTCACAGATATTCATCCCCTTCTCGGTAGGCGGCGGCATCAATTCGGTGGACGACATGCGCGATGTGCTCATGGCCGGTGCCGAAAAGGTCTCCGTCAACTCCGGCGCGGTCAAGCACCCCGACATCATCAGCGAAGGAGCTGCCCGCTTTGGAGCCCAGTGCGTCGTGCTGGGGATGGATGTAAAGCGTGTCGAGAAATCCGAAGTCATTCCCTCAGGATTCGAGGTCGTCATCCATGGCGGCCGCAAGTACATGGGAATGGACGCCATCGAGTGGGCCAAAACAGGCGAAGCTCTGGGAGCGGGCGAAATCTGTCTGAACTCCATTGATGCCGACGGCACCAAGGATGGTTATGACCTTGAACTGACTCGCATGGTCGCAGAGGCCGTCACAATCCCGGTCATCGCTTCCGGTGGCGCAGGCACCCCGCAGCATATGGTGGATGCTGTCACGGAAGGCAGAGCCACAGCGGCTCTCATCGCCTCCATAGTCCACTATGGCGAATACACCATTCCGCAGCTCAAGCAATACATGCAGAACGCCGGTGTGCAGATGCGAACCGTCTGGTAAGACGCCTTTTAAGAACGAAAAAAAGCCACCGCCCTTTTGGGAGGTGGCTTTTTTAATGTTCTTCGATACAGCTATTCAGCCTGAAAAGTACCGCTCTTGCCGCCGCTCTTGTACACAAGACGACAACGGTCGATTACAATATCCTTCTGAACGGCCTTGCACATATCATAAATAGTGGCGGCAGCTACCTGGACGCCGATCAAGGCTTCCATCTCCACACCGGTCTTATAGGATGTACGGACTTCGCACTCCAACTCGATGCAGTTGGTCTCATCCACCACGGTGAACCGAATGTCCACATAGCTGATGGGCAGCGGATGGCACATGGGAATCAGGTCGGACGTTCTCTTGGCAGCCTGGATTCCGGCAATCTTGGCCGTTGTCAACACGTCTCCCTTGGGCAGGGCATCACGCTTGAGCAGGTCCATGGTTTCCGGGGCCAACCTGACAACACCACGTACGATAGCCGTACGGGCAGTATCGCCCTTGGCCGAAACATCCACCATACGCGCGTTGCCGTCCTGATCCATATGCGAAAATCCGGTCATGCTATTCTCCCATCACCTTATCCTTGGCCTTCTTGAAGAAGTCCTTGGCCTTGGTGGTCAACTTCTTGGCCTCGATCTCCTCAAACTCCTTGAGAAGAGCTTCCTGGCGCTTGCTCAGACGCGTCGGGGTCTTGACCGTCACTTCCACCAGCAGGTCACCCTTGTGCGTGGAACCGAGATGCGGCAGGCCTATGCCACGCAGCCGAAAGACCTCCCCACTCTGAGTTCCCTTGGGAATATCCAGATTAACAGGCTCACCCAGGGTCGGCACTTCCAGCCGGTGCCCCAATGTTGCCTGCACAAAGGAAATCTCGCGACCGATGATCAGATTTTGTCCCTGACGTTCAAAGACATCATCCGGAGCAACGCGAATGACCACATAAAGATCACCCGGGGGGCCACCATTAACGCCGGCTTCACCTTCGCCCCGCAACCGCAGCCTGGAATTGTTGTCGACTCCAGCAGGAATGCGGACCTTGAGGTCCTTATCCTTGATGACGGTGGTCCTGCCCATGCACTCGGGACAAGGATCGGAAATGATCCGTCCGGCACCTCGGCAATGGGGGCAGGTAACGGAAATACGGAAAAAGCCCTGCGCCTGCTGTATGGTCCCACTGCCGCCACATTGAGGGCAAGTCTCAGGAGATGCTCCCGGAGCGGCACCGGACCCGTTACAGGCCTCACAAGGCTGCTCCACGGGTATGGTTATATTGACCTCGGCGCCCTTTGCCGCTTCCCGGAAGGATATTTCCAGATTGTAGCGAAGGTCGGCACCGGGGCGAGGTCTGTTGGCACCACCACGACCAGCCGAAGAAAATCCAAAAACCTCTCCGAAAATGTCGCTGAAGGCACCAAAGATATCTTCATTGTTCGAGAAGCCGGAAAAGCCCTGACCGTTCACACCTTCATGGCCGAACCGATCATAAGTCTGACGTTTTTCCTCATTGCCGAGGATTTCATAAGCCTCGGCAGCCTCTTTGAACTTGTTCTCGGCTTCGGGATCATCCGGATTCCTGTCCGGATGAAACTTGAATGCCAATTTCCGATAGGCAGATTTGATCTCGTCCTGACTGACGGATTTCGAAACGCCCAGGACTTCATAATAATCGCGTTTGGCCATGATAGATTAACTGTCTGAGATTCCCGTCTCGCTGAGATCCATATGGACATCCGGGCCGTCATGGTCGGGATAGATCTTTCCGGCTGCGATTTCACGCAGGGCGTTCACAACTTCCTTGTTTCTGCTCTCCACCAGCGGCGGGTAGCCCTCGCGGTACTGTTTGATGCGCTTGATACCCATCTGGGTAATGAGGAAACGATTGCTGACCTTTTCCAGGCAATCCTCAACGGTAATCCGTGCCATGGGTTTTCTCCTTGGGGGCTGTTATATATCCTATTGTCCGACCACTGCGGGAGCGGATTCGGACACCTGAACAGGAAACATTCCTTGCAAATCCTTAACGAGTCGGCTGGAAACGGGATAATACATCCCTCCGCCGTTTTTCATCCAGCACTGGCCCTGCGGCAAACGCGGATCAGCGTAGAACGTCAATTCGGTCAACTGGTTCCCTGCTTCATTCTCCAACCGGCAGTACAAAAGCGGAATGGCCGACTTCGGCAGGGTGTTGAGAGGCAATGCCTCGAACTGTAATTCTGTAAATCGCCAAAGTGACATGTCAATGCCGGGGATGTCTTTTTTCTCCCCTGCCACACGCCACCCTGTTGCGCTTCGCTCCAGCCTGTATTCGGTCGTGCCGTTGCGGACAATAAAATGAGCTACGGTACCTATATCCAGTTTGATGACGGTTCGTCCCTGCACATCAAAGGCACTCTTTACCAATTGTGCAACACTCTGGGCATCCAAAACAAAAGGAACCGTCAGCCAGGAAGACTTTCCGAAATAGATGGCCGGGTCTTCCTTGACCGTAAAGAATTCCACGGCTGCAGGCTGCTCTGATTTGCCCGACCAAATTTTTATGGTCAACGCGGGAATCTTGGTTTCCGCATCCACAGGCTCAAGAAGCAGGCGATTGGCCCGCAGCAAAGCCAGGGAGTGGATGTACAGCTTGAGTTCCGAATCAGAGGCGGGCTTGTCCTTGAGATAACCGGGGAGTGTAAAGAAAAAACCTTCCTTGCGTTTCTCCACCAACCAGCTTGAGCCAAACGGCTGCAGCAGCTGGACTTTATTCACCGTCTTTTCATCAAACTGAAAGACTCGAGTATCCAGAAAATAACGAGCCGGAGGTCCAAACTGTTTCAGGATATCCCGGTTGAATTCATAAACCAGGGCCTGACTGTCCGAATTCCAGCCATAGACTTCGCCAGCCTCGTTGACTTTCAATTTGACGACCAGCGTATTCTTATCTTTCTCGCCGAAGGTGACTATGATTTTGAGGGTCGGATCATCAAGCCCATATTGCTCCAGCCCGCCCCGATCAAATCCGCCAATGGCCCTCTGGGGAGCGAGTTCCTCAAGGCGAGTGAGGAAAGCGGTAACCTTGTCCGGCATCACCCGAGCCTTTACGTTCCAAGAGACGCCGGGCACCTGTGCCTCCCACTCACCGTTCTTGCGGGTGAGCATGTATGCTCCCTCAGCGCCCTGAACATGGATGGACACAACACTACCAAACGGACGCGACAACCAGCGAGTTCCCTCGACCACGGCTTCTTCAGGCTTGGCAAACCAATAAATGGCGACTACAGCCAAGATGAGAAGGACTGTCGTCAATATGTATAGGCAGCGTTTCAAAAAGCGACCCTCCGAAGGGGCACCAAGAGATTGGATTCAGGTTCAGGACAAAGCAGTATAGTCCTGTGCGCAAGCGAATAAATTTGCCAAAATCGTACTTGCAAGTCAAGAAAGAATCGTCTATCAGCCGAAAATCGAAAACGTCTCACGCGCCTAACCGGAGTAACAGAAATGGCCTCATGGGGAAAACTGACTTTTGCACAAAAACAGTGTGTCACCGCAACCGGCAAGCTCATGCAGCGGACAGGAATGGTAGAGTCCGGCGCACGAATAGGAATCGCCGTCTCCGGTGGTGTCGACAGCTTTCTGATGCTCAAGGTCCTGAAGATACGCCAGGCCATAATGCCATTTCCCGTCGAGTTGATGGCCTTGCATGTAAACCCGGGATTCGCCCCCTCATCCCACTCCATTCTAAGCGAGTGGTGTGCAGAAAACGGCATAGCTCTTCATGCGGAACTGACGGACTTCGGTCCCCGAGCGCACACCGATGAGAACCGACGGAATTCCCCCTGTTTTTACTGCAGTATGCTGCGCCGCAAGCGTCTCTTCGAACTTTGTCGTGATTACAAGTTAAGCCACCTTGCCTTTGGCCACAATGCGGATGATAATGTGGTCACCTTCTTTATGAATATATTCCAGAATGGACGAGCCGACGGCCTATCCGCCAATGAATCTTTTTTTGACGGCAGGTTACAGGTTATACGGCCAACCATGCTGCTTGAGAAAAAAATGGTCATCAAGGCGGCAAAGCAATGGGAACTCCCCATATGGGCAAACATCTGCCCTTCCAACGGAGCCACCAAGCGAACCGAAATCCATGAATGGCTGGAACAGACATGGAAAAACGACCGCCGCATTAAAAACAATGTCTTCAATGCCGTCACCCGCCAACAGGTTGACTTGACAAGTAAAAAAGTCTAGACTATCAAATATTTGACCATATCCTCTTACAAGAAGTTGGCACTGCAACCAACTGGAAAGAGTATGCTTTTCAGAAAATACCACATCGTAGTCTTTAAGGATAAACAGGGTTCCTGCCGTAAATTCCAGATGCGGGGATGGGTGATAGCCTCACTTTTCATCATCGTAGCTGGGCTCGCGGCTGGTAATTTCGTCCTTTGGAAAAAATACGTCCATAATTTCCGTATTGAGCAAGGGCTCAACCGGGCAGAAAAGACGGTTCAGGAGCAAAAATCCCAGCTGCTGAGCCTTACACAAAAAATCGTTGCCCTCCAAAAAAATCTCGACAGGATCCGTGACTTTGATTCCAAGCTCCGCGTCATGATCAATCTTGACCAGGACGTCAGCCAGGCCACTGCCCCGAAAGGCGGGCCCACCAATGAAAATTTCTCAAAAGGATACCTTCCTCTCTACCGCCAGGAACTCCTTGCCCGAAAGATGCATGAATTTCTCCGACAGCTGAATGTGGAAGCCCGGCTTGAGGAAGTCCGCCAGCAGGAAATTCTGCATACCCTGCGCAGCAATCAGAATATGTTGGAGGCAACACCCTCCATATGGCCTACCTCCGGCTGGGTCACTTCCGGATTCGCCTGGCGTACATCGCCTTTTACCGGCAAACGTGAATTTCACAAAGGCATAGACATTTCCGCACCACGCGGCACTCCCGTCTATGCTCCGGCACGTGGCGTCATAACCTTTGCCGGGCGTGACAGTTCCTACGGTCTTTGCATCCGGCTCAAGCACAATACTAGCCTTTCTACTCGCTTCGCTCACTTGAACCGAATTGCGGTCAAACCCGACCAGGTCGTCACGCGTGGCGAGCTTATCGGTTATGTCGGCAACACTGGACGCAGCACAGGGCCTCATCTTCACTATGAAGTCAGGCTCAATGGTGTTCCCGTCAACCCCAAACGCTACATCTTGAACTAAAGCGATACAACCTATGTCCCAAATCACCCCTCTTGGAGTTGTGCCTTCCAAGAGGGGTGTTTTATTTCAAACTCATCCCCGAAACAAATTCCGAGACCATTGCTTCGGGACAACTTTCAAGCAGACTGGCTCAGGTCTTGCAGTGGGTTAAAGAATGGAACTGTTCGGATTCAACCCAGGGGAAGTATTAAGTTTTTTACTGACGTTTTTCCGAGTAAGCGTCGTCCTTTTCATGTTGCCTTTTTTCGGGAGCACAAGCATTCCCAATCAGGTCAAGGCAGCGATGTGCATAGTGCTCTCCCTTGCCGTCTGGCCTCAGCTCTCCTTCTCCGGCACACTCATGCCCGACAGCATACTCGGGCTTATCCTGATGATAATTGGAGAATTGATCCTCGGTCTCATCCTGGGGCTTATAGTTCGTCTGCTCTTTACAGCAGTACAATTCGGCGGCCAGATCATCGGTTTTCAGATGGGATTTGCCATGGTCAGCGTCATGGACCCCATAAGCGGTACGACCAATACGGTTACAGCGCATTTCCTGTATATGTGCACCATGCTGACGTTTCTGGTTCTCAATGGGCATCTGCAATTACTGAAAGCCCTTGGCATGAGCTTTCAGTACGTTCCTCCGGGAGATTTGCTGATTTCACCTCGCCTAGCCACTCACCTGCTGGATTATTCCAGCATCATCTTCACCTTGGCCGTTCGCATTGCAGCCCCTGTAATGGCCGCGTTGTTTCTTGTTGATCTTGCGCTCGCTCTCATCGCCCGAGCCGCCCCCCAGATGAATGTGCTCATTCTCGGCTTTCCCATCAAGATTGCCGTTGGCTTCTTCTTCCTTGGTTTCCTCTTCACCCTCATGTCACTGTATGTGGGAGATTACCTGCAAGAGTTCAGCAGGCTCTCCACAAGCATCCTCAGGGCTCTTTCCCCCACAACGGCGGCTCCATAGGGAGATAGCTCCATGCCACAAGACGACCCAAGTAAAACAGAAAAAGCCACCGAGAAACGCCGGAAGAAAACGCGCGAGGACGGCAGTGTCGCCAAGGGAGAAGAAATAAGCAAAGCCATGATTCTCCTCATGGGCGTGCTTGCACTGCGGTTTCTCATTGGATTCTACCGCGACCAGTTTTCCGAAATCTACCGCTGGACATTCACCGAGGCCATGCACATGGAAATCACAAAATCCAGTGCATATTGGCTGTTTGTCTGGGGTCTGAAAGAAATGGCCATCCTTGTCCTGCCGATTATGCTCGTCCTGATCTTGACAGCATTTATCACCCTGAGGCTGCAAGTCGGCAAACTCTGGACAACAAAACCGCTACGGCCAAAATTCGGAAAGCTGTTCAACATTCTTGCCGGATTGAAAAAGTTAACCTTCAGCCTTCAGGCTCTGATCAAACTTGCTAAAAGCGTCTTACAGGCTTTGGCCGTCGGCATCGCCCCGTACATTGTCATTCGGCAAGAAATGAACAACCTCATGCCACTTTTTCATACCAATACGGAAACCATCATCGCCTATCTTCTTTCCATCGGCTACAAGATGACGTGCTATGCACTTATTCCCATGCTGCTCATCGCCATAGCCGACCTCTGGTATTCCCGCTGGGACTACGAAGAAAACATTAAGATGAGCAAGGACGAGATAAAGGACGAGCGGAAACAAGCGGAAGGTGATCCTGTCGTAAAGCAGCGCCAAAAAAGCAAGATGATGGAAATGATGAGCAAGATGATCTTCCAAAGCGTTCCCAAGGCGGACGTGATCATCACCAACCCCACCCACTACGCCGTGGCTCTGCAATATGACATCATGGTAGCCCCTGCGCCGCGAGTGCTTGCAAAGGGCATGAACCGCGTGGCGGAACGCATCAAAGAGATTGCAAAAGAAAACAATATTCCCATCGAACAGAACCCTCCCTTGGCACGAGCCTTGTATAAACAGGTTGAAATCGGGGAGTCCATTCCCGAGGAGCTCTTCCAAGCGGTAGCAGCGGTTCTGGCAAAACTTGATAAATTCAAGAACCGTAGATAGTTACAGCCAAACAACGACTCCTCGCGATTCTCCAGAAACAACCCCCTGCGAGGTGTCAAAAACATGGCTGCGAACGAAAAACAGACCTCTCTCCCGAAGATCAATTACGAGAAGTTCGCCAAGCAGGGCGACATTCTCCTGGCTGCGGGCGTTGTGACGATCCTTTTCGTCATGCTCGTTCCAATGCCTACTCCCTTCATCGACTTCATGCTGACGGTCTCCATTTCTCTCGGTCTGGTCATCCTCATCACCTCAATGTTCATGAAGTCGCCGTTGGAATTTTCCATTTTCCCCTCGCTGCTTCTGGTCACGACCCTGCTTCGTTTGGCACTCAACGTGGCAACGACAAGAGCCATTCTCCTGCATGGTGATGAGGGAACCAGTGCAGCTGGATCGGTTATTCAAAGTTTTGGTGAGTTCGTTGTCGGCGGCAACTATGTCATCGGCATAGTCATCTTCATGATTCTGTTTATCTTGAATAAAAGCGTCATCGTCTCCGGTACGACACGTATCGCGGAAGTCGCGGCACGCTTCACCCTGGATGCCATGCCCGGTAAGCAGATGGCCATTGAAGCCGACCTCAATGCGGGGCTCATCGATGAAGAGGAAGCCACCAAGCGCCGGATACAAATGCGCCGGGAAGCCGACTTCTACGGAGCCATGGACGGTGCCGGAAAGTTCGTCTCCGGAGACGTTAAGGCCGGTGCCATGATCACGGCCATCAACATCATCGGCGGCTTTCTCATCGGCGTTATCCAAAAAGACATGAACTGGATGGACGCCGCCCACACCTACACCCTGCTGACCATAGGTGACGGTCTGGTCTCGACCATTCCTTCGCTGATCATCTCGACCTCAGCTGGTATCATTGTTTCCCGTGCCGCAGCCGAAGCCAAAATGGGTGAGGAATTCCTGGGACAGTTGACCTATCATCACCGCGCCCTCAAGCTGGTGTCCGGCATTCTTCTCATCTTCGCCCTCGTACCCGGTATGCCGACAATTCCGTTTATTACACTTTCTGCCCTCATCTTCTTTCTCTCCCGGCTCTCTGCAGAACAGCAGGCTGACTTTGAAGGAGCGGAGGAGGAGAAAAATGCTGCCGAAAACTCGACGCTGGATACCCCGGAAGAAGTACAGGCCTTGCTTCCTCTCGACCAGTTGGAACTGGAAGTGGGGTATGGCCTCATCCCTCTTGTGGACGAGGAACAAAATGGCAACCTGCTCTCCCGCATCAGATCCATCCGGCGTCAATTCGCCCTGGACATGGGCGTTGTCATTCCATCCTTGCACCTGAGGGACAACCTTCAGCTCAAGCCCGGCGAATACCGAGTGGTCATCAAGGGCAATCCCGTGGCCCAGGCGGAACTGCTCATCGATCATTACCTGGCCATGGATCCCGGCGATGCCAAGCACCATATCCAAGGCGTCGAAACCGTGGAACCCGCCTTCAACCTTCCAGCGGTCTGGATACCGGAAGCGCAGAAGGAAGAAGCTATGCTTGCAGGCTACACCGTGGTCGATCCTTCCACGGTCATCGCGACCCATCTTACCGAAGTATTTCGCCGCAACCTGCACGAATTCCTCGGCAGGCAGGAAACCCAGGAACTGCTGGACAACCTCTCCAAGCGTGCTCCCAAAGCAGTGGAAAGCCTTGTGCCCGGTCTGCTCTCCCTTGGTGGATGCCAAAAGGTTCTTCAGGCACTGGTGCAAGAGAATGTCTCCATTCGTGACCTGCTGACCATCGTGGAAACCTTGGCTGACTACGCCACTGCAACACAGGACCCGCAGCAACTCACGGAATTCGTCCGGGCCAAAATGGGACGTACCATCGTCAAGCCGTATCTGGGTGAAGACGGAGTTCTCCCGATCATCACGCTGAACCCGGCCATCGACGAAATTCTGGGCAACGCCATCCGGCCTGCGGAACAAGGAGGCTACCTTGCCCTTGAGCCCAACCAGGCACAAAAGATCATTCAAGCTATCAACCGCGCTTCGGAAGAAGCCATGGTCGCAGATGGTCAGCCAGTTTTGCTGGTCACACCACATATCAGGAACCAGTTCGCACAACTTCTCAATCGCTTCCTTCCTACATTGCCTGTTCTTTCGCAGGCGGAAATCCCGGCTGATGTGAAGATTCAATCGGCAGCAACCGTGAGCATCTAGGACTGACCATGCAGATGAAGACATTCCGGGCCGCAACCTCCACAGCGGCATTCGAAAAGATCAAGGCGGAACTCGGTACTGATGCCGTAATCCTTTCCAACAGGACAATTACAGACAACGGCACCAAGTGCTGTGAAATCGTGGCAGCCATAGATTCCCTGCCCGTCCCGAGCAAAAGCAAAGCGGACAAGGCGCCCAAGGCACCCACCCGCGACATGGTTGTTGAAGACGCCTTGGAAAACGGCATCGGTTGGCAGAGGGAATGGAGCCAGATCAAAAGCCAGATCATGGTCTTGATGAAATCTCAGGTGGACCTGGACCTTCTCTCCCCCAAGCAGAGACTGGCCATGGAATATCTGGAACGTGAAGAAGTGAACAACAAGACGTTGGCTCATCTTTTTTGCGGGCTACGGGAAGACAAACGACAATCCATAGTCCCGTTGCTTGAACGCATGGCCGCGGTACGCCCCCTTGCCTCCTCGGAATGGAATACGCCACTTCATGCCTTTGCAGGCCCCGGCGGCGCGGGCAAGACTTCCACGCTGATCCGTATGGCTCTCCGGGAAAAGAAAGCCAATCCGAGATTGCGCATCTGCATGGCCACGGCCGATGGAGGGCAAGGGAAGGGACGCATTGTGCTCAAGCATTATGCAGAATTGTCCGGAATGGCTTTTCGCGAAATCATCACCCGTGACGACTTCGCTCTCTTGCAAAAGGAAGCCAATCATTTTGATCTGATTCTCATTGATCTGCCGGGCCTGCCTGGTACAACCAATCTGGAAGAATGGATGGCGCTTTATGGCTTGTCCAACTGTCAGGATCTGGCCGTGCATCTGGTGTTTAATCCCTACTTCAGCCAGACCCAGTTCGAACGCTTCATAGACAAATATAAAAGTAAGCAAGTTGTAAGCCTTATCTGGACGAAACTCGATGAAGCCTGTACATTCGGTGCCATACTGAACATGGCGTTCGCCACCGGCCTGCCGGTTTCCGCCTTGTCATACGGTTCCGGCCTGAAAAACAGCCTCGCTCCGGCCAAAAGCGAGATGCTCTGGAGGCTTTTGTTTATGCGCAAGCTGCCCGGCGGCAACATTCAACCGTAAGGAGACATAGTTACGCCATGAGTTCGAAACTCCCTCTGGTTTTCTCCGTCACGTCCGGCAAGGGCGGCGTCGGCAAAACCAATATGTCCGTCAATCTGGCCTACAGCCTGAGCATGGCCGGGAAAAACGTTGTACTGCTTGATGCCGACCTCGGCCTTGCCAACGTAGACGTCATTCTCGGTCTGACTCCGGAGAGGAATCTGTTCCACCTCTTTCATGAGGATATGACCCTGGACAAGATACTCTTCGATACTCCCTATGGCTTCAGAATCCTCCCGGCATCATCGGGCGTCAGCGATATGGTGGCCCTGGACCGAGGACAAAAACTTGACTTACTTGATGCCATGGACTCCCTGGAAGACAATGTGGACTACCTCATTGTGGACACAGGGGCCGGCATCAATGACAACGTTCTTTATTTCAATCTTGCGGTGCAGGAAAGATTGCTGGTCATCACGCCGGAACCCACTTCCCTGACCGATGCCTACGCCTTGATCAAAGTGCTCAAACTGCAACACGGCGTGGAAAAATTTCGCGTACTGGTCAACATGGTCAAAGACCAGAAAACCGCCAAAGACGTGTATCTCAAGCTCCTTAACGCTTGTGATCATTTTCTTGACGGCATATCTTTGGATCTTGTTGGCTTTGTCCCATACGACCCGAATGTGCGAAACTCGGTTATTGCTCAGACACCCTTCTGCCACAAATTCCCGAAGACCCCGGCGAGCGTGGCGGTACGACAGGCGGCCCAGAAAATTAACAGCTGGAAAGTAATCCCCAATACTGATGGCAATATTAAATTCTTCTGGAAAAAGCTCCTCTTCCAGGAACGGTCCGTGGCTTGACCTGGAACAGGGCAGCAAGTGCTGGAACGATTTCTCTCCGCGAGACCGGGAAGATATCGTCCGCTTCTATGCGCCCAAAATCCGGATTCTCGCCTTACGGCTCAAGGCCAAGCTGCCGCAGAGTGTCGAGCTGGGAGAATTGATAAGCGCCGGCAGTCTGGGACTCCTTGACGCCCTCGGAAAGTATAACCCCGAGCGGGGTATCAAGTTCGACACCTACTCGGAAAATCGTATAAAAGGTGCCATGCTGGATGAGTTGCGCCGGATGGACTGGTTTTCAAGAGGACTCAGGCAAAAAGTAAAAGTACTGGAAGACGCTCAACGTCAGATTGAGCATGAGACGGGCTGTCCGGCGACTACTGAGCAATTACAGGAACATACCGGAATGTCGGAACGCGATATCCAACATGGGTTGGAAGCGCTGCACAACCAAGTCTGCCTCAGTCTGGATAATTTCCAGGACAACCTGGTCAACAGAAAAGGCATGGCCGACGATGAACCGTTCCAGTCAACAGCCTTTCAAGAAATAGTTGACAAAGTAGCCAATCTCATTGAGGAATTGACGCCACGTGAAAAATTGGTCATATCTTTATATTATGGCGAGGAGTTGAACATGAAGGAAACCGCCGAAGTTATGGAAATAACCGAAGGACGAGTCTCCCAATTGCATTCACAGGCCCTCGGAAAACTGAGAAAAACCTTCAGAGAAAGGTTCGAAAACGAATAGACGGGAGAAAGGAGACACTCATGGGCTACGATACCAATATGCGCGTCCTCGTTGTTGACGACTTTTCCACCATGCGCAAAATCATCAAAAACATTTTGCGTCAGCTGGGATTCAACAATATCGTTGAAGCTGACGACGGCTCTACCGCCTGGGAGACGTTGAACAAGGACAACATCGATTTCATCGTTTCCGACTGGAACATGCCCAACATGTCCGGCATTGAACTGCTCCGCAAGGTGCGCGGCAGCGAGGAATACGGTGACATTCCCTTTTTGATGGTTACTGCTGAAGCCCAGCAGGAAAACATCATTGAAGCAGTCCAGGCCAAGGTATCCAATTACATCGTCAAGCCGTTCACTCCGGAAACGCTGGGTCAGAAGATAGCAAAAATCTTCGGCTAACCCGGCCTTTTTAGGCACGCAAGATGGTTCTGCTCGTCCCGGACGATCCGGAAGAAGTCACCGATGACACCGCATCGGAAGATGTAGGGGGCGGGCAGGCCAAAGCTCAGCTTGACGATACCGAGGCAAGCCGGGCTACACAAAAGGTCGATCTCGACCTTGATGATGCCCCTTTTCTTGAAGATGAGGAAGAAGAGGAAGATATAAGTTCAGTAGAAGAAGAGGAAATTCCTCTTCTTGATGAAGGCAAAAAGGAATCAAGCCTTGATTTCAAGGCCCTGCTTCGCAATAAGCTGTTCCTTGTCGCTACCGGCATTATCCTCATCCTTTTGATCGTTATCACCATCTTGCTTCTTCGCGAACCGGAAGCCCCTCCTCCGCCTCCCCCTCCGCCTCCTCCCACAGAGGCCCCCAAACCGGAACCGACACCTCAACCGGAAGAGAAACCGGAGATCCTGATCCGAATGGATCCGTTCCTGATCGAACAAAGGGACAAGGAAGACAAAATTCGTTTTCTTGAAGTTCGTGTTGTGGTTTCTACTCAGGATGACGGGCTTGCGAGACAGTTCAAGCAGGAAACGTATACTGTCCGCAATGCTCTCTATTATTATCTGAAGAATAAGGATTTGGAATTTTTGTCCGATAAGGATAATAGTGACAAGCTGAAAACAGAACTTCTTGCCATTATTAACCAATATATGGGTTTTGGAGAGTTCGACACGCTTTTGTTCGAAAGATACCTAGTGAGGTGAGCCATGAGCCCTACTCCCCTGGATCTTCCAGTCCTGATTTCGCAAATGCCTTATGTTGCGAAGCTGGCCCACGTGGAAAATGCGCGGCCAGAGATTCAGAATCAGCTGTTCGGGCCGATGATCAATGAGCACATTAGGAAGAACGAAGCAAAAATTCAACAGGTGGACAAGAAGGAAAAAACGGACCCTGTTGATCGCGATGGACACCATTCCCACCAACAGCAAAGCATGAGCAATCAAAACAGCAAGGAAAAGAAAGAGGAAACGCCAAATGAGACGGGCCCTTCCTCTGCATCCCCCTGGTCTGGCAATATCGTTAACGTCAAAATTTGAGCTGGAAATTTTTCATGTCCAATCTGCTCCTCATACTGTTCACCGTAAGCGAAATTGTTCTTCTCGGTGTTGTTATCATCTTCTTTCTTAGGCTACGAAAATCGGAAGCCCTGCTTTCCAATCTTCAAGCCAAACAAGAAGACTTCCTGAAACGTCTTCAATTCAACACACAGTTGGAAAATGAACTTGTCTCAACTTTTGAACGTCGCCAGCAAGAGCTTGTAGCCATAAACAACGAAATCGAGAAGCGCGCCACCGAATTACAAAAACTGGTGGACATGGCGGGTGAATACTGCAAGTCCCCGCAATTCATGCGAGAAATCATCATCAAAGGCCATAGAGCCGGTAAGTCGCCGATTCAGCTGGCTAAATCCACAGGCCTCGGACTCGATGAAATCGAGATGATCATCGATCAGGCCTGACCATGCGAGTCCTCGGATCCGGCACAGGCTTTCCCGGCTACAATAACGGAAGGGACGACAGATCCGCTGCGTTCAAAAGAGGCAGGCACCCGGGTCAAAAAGTGCGTGGCCGGGTCCTCAAGCGCATCCCACCTGATATGGCCTGGGTAGAGATCGACGGGCACCGCCTGCTGGCCCAGCTACAGTCAGCGCCTCAGGAAGGAGCCTGGCTCGTATTTATCGTTCGCCAGATTGTTCCGAACATTGTCCTCCAGGAACTGCGGGAGTCAGCCTTGGACGCAACTTCAGCCCCCAAGCTGGACTATGCAGCGTCATTCGAGGCAGCCCGCACGCTGTGTGAAAATCACCTTCGCCCATACAGTGATGAGATAAATTCCACTTCCTATGACCAGAGGGCCAAAGCATTCGTTGCGCATCTCCGATCTGACGGAAAGCTTCGTGCGGCATACCTGGATACTCTCTCCTGCGGGAGCACAATAAGCGACCATTTTGCCGCACACACCTTGCTCTACCAGCCTTGGCTTCTGCCTAAGGCAAGACGACAGGTCACCATCATCCCGAAGCCGCGGAAAAAGGTAGAAAGTGGACTGAACAGTTGTATGGTGGAATTTGACATGAATCCATACGGACTGGTACGCATTGAATTTCTCAACAAGGACATGGAAACAGGCTATCGAATTAAATTGCAGCATATCAGCCAAAAAGAAAGCCTACGTAGCTTTCTAGAATCTTCGATAAGAAGCAATTCCGGGTCAGTTCGCTGCCTGGGAATCAGCAAACTTTCTCCACAAGAGCACGGTGGTGTTCTCGCAGAATTGCTTTTTACCAGGTAGCTATTACGCAGATTAGCCCCTGATATTGCCGCCACAAAAAAAGCCCACCAAATGGTGGGCTTTTTTTGTGTAGCGCAAAATGAGAGCTACGCAAGAACAGGAGCCGGAGACATACCAGGAACTAGGACATCCTGTTTTTCCTTTTCGGGGACAGGCTCAACTCTGGGTTCCAGGTACATGTCACGGTTCTCGTCAAGATGACGCAGGAAGGCATTATTCATGGCATGGCCCGAAGCAAAGACTTCGAAATGTCCCTGCAAGGGGACACCTAATATGGCCATATCACCAACAAAATCAAGCATCTTATGGCGTACAAACTCGTCCTTGAAACGAAGGCCTTCCGCGTTAAGCACACCATACTCATCAAGGACAATAGCGTTATCAAGCGAACCGCCGAGGGCCAAGCCGTTGGCATGGAGGTAGTCGACTTCCTTGAGGAAACCGAACGTACGAGCCTTGGCGAGTTCCTTGGTGAAATTTTCCGGAGTAATTTCCAACTCCATACGCTGGGTGCCAATCATGGGGTGGGCAAATTCAATGGTGTAGTCGATATGAAAACCGTTGTGCGGCGTGGCCTTGATGAACTTCCCGTCTTTTTCGAAATCCACGCGCTTCTTGACGGCAAGGACCTGTCGTGGCTTGGACAGCTTACGAATCCCCGCCTGCTTGAGCAGATAAACAAAGGACGCTGCACTGCCATCCATAATAGGCAATTCGCGTCCAGTTACTTCGATGTGGATATTATCAATGCCCATTCCGCTGGCTGCGGCGAGCATGTGTTCAACAGTAGCTACAGTCTCTCGTCCATCCCCAAGAACGGTGGCAAGCCCGGTTTCGACGACCAGGGAAGGGGCCGGGCTCAGGAAAGTGGAGCCATTGCCGTTACGCAGGGAAAATAGGATTCCGGTATCTTCAGCAGCCGGGCGGAGCACCAACTCAACCTGTTTACCGCTGTGAAGCCCTGTTCCCGTGCAACGTACTGTTTTCTGTATGGTGGTTTGCAACATTAATCCTCCAATTGGAAACCGAAACCATACAAGCAAAAAAGATGCCACACGCAAATAGTATTGCAAGCATTTGATATTATGAACTTTTTCATTCTGGACTCTTTCTAGAACAGTGTAGCATCTCCGCAACTCATTGTATTTTTACAACAAGGATTCCTCGAGAGTGTGGTATTTTTGCAAAAGTCATTTTCGCAAAAAAACCACGCGATCGTGACCGGCCAGGTCCTTGATCATGCTAACCTGTCCAATTTCCGGATAGCCATGGGATATTATTTTTTTGATTGGGTCGCCGTGCCGCCACCCTACTTCCATCAGCAAAACGCCCCCCGGCTTCAAGGCCGCGAGGACTGGAGCGAGCATGGCCCGAACGTGATCCAGCCCATCCGCCCCACTAACCAAAGCGAGAGTGGGTTCGAATGCCGTCACCTCATGGCTTGCCTCGGTCATCTCCTGTTCCGTCACATATGGAGGATTGGCTACAATCAAATCATATGGGCCGCCGGGCAAAGGATTGGTAAAATCGCCAACCACAAAATGAGTCCGGTCCTGCACACCATGCCGTTTAGCATTACTGCGAGCCACAGCAATGGCTGCGGGACTCAAGTCAATGGCATCACACTCTGCCTGGGTAAATACCGTGGAAATAGTTACCGCGAGAATCCCCGACCCTGTACCCAAATCCGCGAACCGAAAAGCATCGTCTTTGGCGAAGAGCTCCTCCACCTTTTCTACGATGTGTTCCGTTTCCGGTCTGGGAATCAGCACGTCAGGCGTAACCTTGAATTCCAAGCCATAGAATTCCTGACGCCCTAAAATATAGGCAACAGGTTCCCCGGAAGCCCGTCGATCAATCAGCGCCCGAATCCTGGAGAGTTGCTCCGTCGGTATCTCCTGATTGCGGTCCAGATACACAGCAGACGGAGCGCACCCGAGAGCCTCGGCCATGAGCAGCTGCGCACTCAGACGCGGCGAATCCACACCAGACAGGCGTGTTTCGCTTTCCTTCAGGATATCCAGTCGGGTAGGCACTGCCGTCCCGTCGGGACTAGTCGCCCTGACGCTTGAGCGCCTCGGCCTGGAAGTAGCTGATGAGAGCATCGGTCAAATCATCCAACTCCCCTTCCATAACCTGTGGAAGTTTGTGCAAGGTAAGGTTGATCCGATGGTCGGAAACACGTCCCTGAGGGAAGTTGTAGGTACGAATACGCTCTGAACGGTCACCGGAACCAATCTGGCTGCGGCGAGTGGCGTCTTCCTCAGCTTTGGCTTTGTCTTGCTCTATCTGAAGCAGACGAGAACGGAGCACCTTCAGGGCCTTGGCCTTGTTCTTGTGCTGCGACTTCTCATCCTGACAAATGACGACCATGCCGGTGGGCACGTGGGTAATACGGATAGCGGAGTCCGTAGTGTTGACGGACTGCCCGCCAGGACCGGAAGAACGGTAGACGTCCACGCGCAGATCTTCCTGGCGGAGATCGATATCGACCTCTTCGGCCTCGGGCATGATGGCCACAGTAACTGCGGAAGTATGAATACGTCCCTGAGATTCTGTGGCAGGCACACGCTGAACGCGGTGAGTGCCGGACTCGTATTTGAGCTTGCTGTAGACCTTGTCGCCGGAAATCGAGGCAATGACTTCCTTGTACCCGCCGGAGCCTGTAGGGTTGGAACTCATCTCTTCCACTTTCCAACGGTTGGCCTCGGCGTACCGGGAATACATGCGGTAAAGGTCGGCTGCAAACAAAGCGGCCTCATCACCACCAGTACCGGCACGAATTTCCAGGATGATGTTCTTTTCATCCATGGGGTCCTTGGGCAGCAGGAGGATTTTAAGTTCCTCTTCAAGCTGAGGCAGACGCTCCTCGATCACTTCGATCTCGGCCTTGGCCATCTCCCGAATATCAGGATCGGAATCGGCCAGCATCTCCTCGTTGTCCTCCAAATCCTGAGCCAGCTGCTTGTGCTCACGAAACACGCGCACAACGTCAGCCAGATCGGCATGGGCCTTGGAGACCTTCTTGTACCGTTCCTGGTCGTCAAAAATTTCAGGCTGGGCAAGTTCCTGCTCCAGCTTTTCGTATTTGGTCTCAATATCCTCTAGCTTGCCGAACATCTATCAGCACTCCTCGGCGTTGACGGCGCACTGCAAGGCGGCAATGGCCACTTCTATCTGGGAATCATCCGGTTCCTTGGTAGTCAGCATCTGCATCATCAATCCGGGCCAGCACAGGATTTTACAAAGCCCGTTCTTGCTGTATTTACCTGCAAACTTGATGATTTCATACGCAATGCAACTTACCGGAATCATGAGAAACAACTTCATTCCGACAATATACAGGTGCCGGGCCAAAAAATGTTCCGGCGAATACCATGTCAAAATATACGGCACCAATATGGCATAAAGCAAAATGGAAACAACCAGCACGAACAGCAAGAAAGCTGTACCGCACCGGGGATGGAGACGGCTAAAAAATCGGGTGGCATCAGGAGAAAGGGTCTTGCCGGATTCCCAGGTCCAGATCACTTTGTGCTCGGCACCGTGATACTCGAACACACGACGAATATCAGGAATCATGGAAATGGCGAGAATATAGCCGATGAAGACAACCATTTTGATGACACCGTCCCAGAGATGAAAACTCAGGGAATCCACATCACCGGCAAAACCCAGCAATTCCAACCCTACGGACAAGAAATGCGGAAGCACTACGAACAGGCCGAGCGCCGCGCCAAGAGCCAGCACCATGGTCAATACAAGATGCCAGGTCGTCAGTTCGCCCTCGTCCTCCCCTTCGGCCGCCTGCATGGCAGAAAAGTTCAGAGCCTTTATGCCATTGACCAAGGTCTCAAGCAAAACGGGAAAACCGCGCAAAAACGGTTTTTTCAGCAGTGGATGGCGAACCAGAGTAAACCACGGACGGACTTCCGTGATGATAGTGCCGTCAGCCTTCCGAATGGCGATAGCGAGAGAATTTTTGGCGCGCATCATAACGCCCTCGATGACGGCTTGGCCACCGACGGATTGCGGTGCGGCTAACGCGAGCAAACCTGACAGCTTCAAAATAAACCCTCCGGGGAAAAGAACGAAAAGTTCGTCACGCGGCAAGGACGCCGCACGATCTCCAAGGGGTAGAATTAAGAATTCCAGACAGTTTGTAAAGACCGTTTCTCAAAACAATATGCCTCCGCCGCAACCGACGAAGGCATATGTTCACGGCTTGCGCCGGGAGATGCGTTACTTTTCGGTTTTGGTTTTTTCGAACTGCGCATACTTCTTGCGGAAGCGGTCGATACGACCAGCAGTGTCGACGAAACGCTGCTTGCCGGTGTAGAAAGGATGGCAGTTGGCGCAGATTTCGACCTCAAGCTCCTCGCCCTTGGTAGTCAGCAGTTCGGACTCGTAACCGCAGTGGCAACGAACCTTGGCCTTGTAAGTCTTCGGATGGATATCGGCTTTCATGACGTACTCCTGTCATTAATTTCGTTCGGAACTCGGTCTTATACTCGCAGCACCGCTGGTTGGCAAGAAAAATATGAATCATTTTCCCGGTGCATGTTCCATTCTTCGTATTCCAGAAAAAAAGGCAGATGCCGAAGCACCTGCCTTGATTTTTTCCCTGGTTGCGGACTAAACGCAGCCGGTGGGCTTGGGCAGGCCAGCCATCTTACAGGCTCCCTTACCAGGTCCGGACGGGAACAGCTCGTAGATCTGCTTCAGCTTGAAGCCGGTGACCTTGGAGAGGATGCGGACCATCGGAGCGATGCCGTTCTTCTTGTAGTAGTCCTGCAGGAAGTCGATGACCTTCTGGTGATCTTCGGAGATCTCCTTGATGCCTTCGGACTCCTTCACGTATTCGACCCAAACCGGGGTCCAATCTTCAAATTTCTGCAGGAAGCCGTCTTCATCAACTTCAAAGGAATTACCCTGGAATTCAACAACAGCCATCTTATCCTCCTAGTGGGATGTTTGTCATGCTGTAGTCCCGGACGTCCCGGAACACCCTTATCCATTTAAACAGCGATCCGCTGTTTGATACCTTTATATCGGCTCGGTATGAAACCGTGGAGGGACGTTACGTCCACCGCACAAGTTTTGTCAAGTACCAAGCCATTTTCACGTGAAAAAACTGTGTTGGAATACCCTACCTGAACACTCTAGGATTCCTCAAGTTCCTTCAAATGATCCCTTGCATAATCCAGGTTGGGATCCAAGTCCAATGCAGAACGCAGAAAATCGATCGCTTCCGCATTATTTCCCATAAACTTGTGGCATAATCCAAGATTGGCAAGGTCATGCGGCGACCCGCTGTCGATATCAAGGGAAGCCTGAAAATCAGCGGCCCCCTCAGCATATCGTCCGGCCTTGAAATGTGCCACGCCACGCAGGTTGAAGTACTCCTTGCACTCGGCATCGTATCCGATGGCCCTGGTTAGCGGATCAACGGTCTCTTCCCACTGTTCCGCCTGTGACAATGCATAGGCCTCATAGAAGGCGGACAACCCCCGTTCCGCATCGGCAGGCTGTAACGGCTCCGCCAGAGCGAACTGATCGGCGGCATAGTCGGTGTCTCCCATGCGCAGAGCCAGCAATCCCCTGAAGAACGGCAGGAAGTAGGCATTGGGATATATTTCCTCCAGCACTTCCATGCCCTCCATGGCATCGCCAAAGTCCGAATCTTCCGCGAGTATACGCCCAACGAACAGACCAACACTCCGATTTGGTGTCCTTTCCCGAAAGTCAAAGCCGGGAACAAAGCTGTAGTTTGCAGGCACGCCCAGATCCGGGTGGGAGGTGCTCACCGAGTAAAGGGGCGTTCCCTTGGCGGCAAGGCCCTCGGCCATATGCTGCAACTCAACATATATGTTGTTATCTTCCACCGTGGGCAAAGTATCGAGAGCAACGCTCTCCCCAGCCTTCAGCCATTCCAGCTCCGCCAAGTCGGTAAACTTGGGAAGCCCCGAGGCCTCGTAAACCCGACTGGTTTCAAAATCACCGGCAAGCTGCGCCACTTCGGTAACAGCCCGAATGGCAGCCTTGACGGGAGAAGCCGCCGTACCAGCCGTAAAAACGATCTCGCTCAATGCCGGAAAAGTCTTCTCATCCCAGGCCACAGCTGCCACCGTGGGGGCCGGGTATCCCATGGAGAAATCCTTGAGCAACAGGTTGACCCCATTATCCGAAAAACACTTGGCCAGCCGCGTCAGAACGGGATCTCCAAAACTGACAGGGTCTATCGTCGGCAGTGTCGGCCTGGTGCGGTCGATAATTGCGCAGACATGGCGCTCGATCAATTCATTGGTTCCTTGAGAAATGGACTCCTCAAAGGTGTTTCCTGCGGACGATCCGTTGAACTCATTGAGTTTTTTGAACCAATCCAAGGGAACATACTCTTCCTCTCCGGAAAGAACATTGAGGGCAGGGTAAAACCGCCACTGCACCAAATCCATGAGGCGTACAGCCGCCTCCGAATCCAGATCTTCGTCCACCGAGCGGGCGATCAGTCCGATATCCATGACCTTGCCGGGCCAACGGGCCTCGGCCTCGGACCAGGTAAGCCGCTCAAAATGGTCTTCATCGGCCCAGAAGGTGAAAAAGGAATAACGCTCCACCAACTCCATGAGAGCCGAAGCCTCGGCCTGCTCCGGCGAGGCCCCCTTGCCCATCTGCTTGCGCGTGGGCATGAAACGGGCGGCTTCCGGGCCACAGATGGAAACAAAAACAGGGATGCCGAGCCGTCCAGTGTCGACCCTGTCGGTGGCGGCAAGAACTCCGGCGCAACGTTCTTCCAGCAATCCTTTGACCCGGCGCACAGTCTCAACGGGATCACACGCCTTGTCCTGGTCGCGAGTATAGGATTTGAAACAATCACCTAACTGCATCAAGCACCTCGCCGCTTGAACCGGAAAAGGCTCACTGTTTTTTTCTCGCCGGTCGTATTATCAGTATAGGGTGTTTCGGAACGCATAATAGCGAACTTCTCCCCTGCCGAAGTAAAGAAATTGCGGGCTGCACGCTTGAGGTCCAACGCCAAAAACACCTCAACCTCAAGCGTGGTCGCCAGATGGCTGTCCAGGAACCCCGCCAGATCATTGAAAACGGACTCGTCAAAGAGCATTTCGCCCGCTACGGCGCAATCGAAGGTCTCTCCCAACTCATCACGAAAATCGGTTCGTACGCACCGCACCGAATCCAAGCCATTTTTCAGGGCATTGATGCGAGCGAACAACAGGGCGTCCGGGTCCTTGTCCACCACCGTTACCGCAAAACCGCGCCGGGCCAGCAGCAGGCCTCCCAGAGCGGCACCGCCGCCAAGCTGGAGTACCTTACCCCCCTCCGCGAGAGGGAAACGCGACACAAAGGAGGCAAGCACCAGACCGGACTGCCATATCTTGGCCCACAAGGGCAAAGTCACCGTCTTGCCTGAACGGGTCTGATCCATGAGTTTATCAATATACCGCTGCATCTGTTTGATTTGCAGCACCTCAAGCGTCTGTCCGCCCACAGTCACAGGCTGAAACTCCACCTCGCCGAATTTATTTGCGGCAAGAGAGAGAAGCCGGTCCATGGGCTGTTCCAGATCATAGTCTTTCACAGCCACGTGTTCCTCCGATATGGACACCCCGGGACGGGGTTCCTAATTCATGTTGTCGATAGCATCCAGGGTCCAGAGTCCGTTCTCCACATCTTCATTACGGGAGAACCTCCAGACCGAACGCCGCTGATGGGTTTGATCCCCTTCACCGCCAAGAGTGGCATCGTAGGTGACAGTAAGCACTGTCCGGCCACCCTTTGTTTTCATATCCGCAATGTCCGCCTTGAGGAGCATGACCTCCTCGCGCACATAGGAGCCGGACTCGATGGAGGTCCGAACCTCGCGATACACATCATCGGATAAAAAGGGCCTCAACTCATCCAATTCCTCAACTCCGGCGACCTGCCGAATTCGGGTGTAGAAGAGTTTGGCTCCTTCCAAAAATTCATTTTGATCGAATCCCGTCCCGGCATCCCCTCCGGGAATGGCCCGTGACGGAGCATCACCTGGGTTCCCCTCGCCACCAAGCATGGTCCACATCTGCTGGGCTGCTTCGTACCGATCCATGGGGCGGGCGGGAGGCTGCCGACTTCCGCCATCAGAGTTTTCTCCGTTGGTGGAACCGTTGTCATCCCGATTAAAGTCATTGCCGTTTTTATCATCAGGGCGCGGCCCACCGCCGGAACGACGACGAAACATTCGCACCAGAAAATAGGCAACCAAAACCAGAAGCAGGATATTGAGGATACTTCCGGTGCTGGACGGTGCCCCTTGATTCGCCTGAGCGGTGTTTGCCACACCCGACAGGACAAGGGTTAATCCCGGAATAGGACCGAACTTACGCAGTCGGGAAAAAATCGAAGTAGTGATCATAGATCGTCTTGGCTGTGCTTTGTTTTGATCGCCGATAGCACGTCGGGGGTTAATCGATAAGCGCCAGATCACGCAAAATGGCATGGAGGCTTTCCACCTCAATGGGTTTGGGCAAATATGCGGCCGCACCGCCTTTGTAGTATGCCTTAACCACTGTTTTCGGATCATTGAGGGCCGTAACCATGATAACCTTGGTTTCTCTGGCTGGATTCACGCCAAACTCCTGCTCAATAGCCCGGATTTCCTTGAGAGCCTGGTGCCCGTCCTTGTTGGGCATCATGATATCCATGCAAACCAGATCATACGGTTCCCCATCGGACAAGGCCTTGCGAAACGCTTCCACGCATTCCACGCCATCATTGGCAGTATCGCACTGACCGAAATCATTCATGAGCGCCGTCAGCAGCTTTCTGCTGGTAAATTCATCCTCTACAATCAATATGCGCATGCTGCCTCCCGGAAAACACCTCCCTTCCCTACACCATCACCCAGGGAAACTCAACGCGAACCATATCTGCACATACTCCCTCAAATAATTACCGGATATCCGCTTGGTCAGCATAGCCAAAGCCCTTGCCTCCGCCGAAGTTGCGACGTAGATAAAACGCAATTCAAAACAGGGAGACTCAATGACATTACCCGAACTGCCGACCCTGCTGGCCGGTTTCTTCGACTTCATGAATGACCCGAAATGGCGTGCCTGGCCTTTTGATTCCGGCTATGGCGAACACCTGCTGCCCGCTATTGCAAGGTTGCTTTTCGTCGCCCTAATTCTGGGCGCGATAATACTCTTTCTGCGATTCCTCTTCGGACCAGGGGGCTGGCTGCGAGACGAAGAAATGGACCGGGAAGCCAGAGAGGAAAACGAACGGGAGCGCGCTGAACTCAAAGAACAGTTCGACGCCGGAAAGATTTCCGAGATGGAATATGAACTCAAAATGAAAAGGCTCAAGGATTGACCCCTTCCCTGACGCCCCACATAGAAGCGTTGACCCGGTTTGCGGAAAGCTACCTGCGCGAGGGAGACGAGGATGGCATCCGTCTCAAGCTTGCCCACTCCCTCCGAGTCCTGGACAACGCCTCGTCCATCATTGAAGGGGAAGGCATCCAGGGGCATGATGCCTGGCTATGCCGGATGTGTGCCCTGTATCATGATATCGGACGCTTTCCTCAATTCGCCCAGTTTCAGACCTTCAACGACAGAAAATCTTTCAATCATGGCCGAATGGGCGTACTTACCTTGCGGCAAGAGGGATTTCCCATTCCAGTGGATAGCGCCGATGGCAGGATAATCCGCTTCACTGTCGGGCAGCACAATCTAAAGGTCATACGAGGGGGAATGAAGCCATCCCTGGATCGCCCCGTGAGAGTGGTACGCGATGCAGATAAGCTAGATATCTATAACGTAATGCTTGCCAATTTCGAAGGCGATGCATTCGATCCGATCATAGTTCAAAGCCTGCCGAACGAGCCGGAGAACTATACCAACCAGATTTACAAAGCCGTTCTGACAGGCAACGCCGTAGACTACACTCAACTAAGGGTTGCAAACGACTTTTTATTACTGCTTCTGGGATGGCTTAAGCGCTTCAATTTCGACACAAGCCTTCGCATAGCCCACGACCGCCACTACCCATCCCGTATTTTCAAGCTGCTTCCCAACACACCGGAAATGCGGACTCTGCACTCCCAAATATACAAGTAGCTGCCCGGCTAATATTCTGATTTTCTCCACCTCCGCAGAAAAACTGTACATTGCGAAGAGAATGCTTATCTTTATTCGATAGTACCACTCGACACAAACGGAGGTTCCCCATGACCGATACACAAATCTACGACGTCGTCATTCTCGGTTCCGGCCCAGGAGGACTTCAGGCAGGCATTCACGCCGCACGGAAAAAGGCACGCACACTCATGCTGGGACGCGTGGACAACAGCAGTCTTTATTGGGCGCATATCGAAAACTATTGCTGCCAGCTGACAATCTCCGGAGAAGAAATTCTGCGCACCGGCAGGGAGCAACTGGAAAAGTTCGGCGCAGATCTGCGTGACGAGGATGTTCTCTCCATTGAGCCGGATGGGGATATCTTCACCCTGCACCTGGAATCCGGCGATGAAGTGCGCAGCCGAACCGTCATTCTTGCAACAGGGTCCAGCCGGAACAAGTTGAAGGTTCCGGGTGAAAAGGAACTCCTCGGCAAGGGTGTAAGCTACTGCGTGGATTGTGACGCAGGATTCTACCGCGGAGCCGTGGTGGGAGTCGCTGGCGGACGCAGTGCCGCCGCCGGAGGGGCTGTGGCTCTGACCAATTACGCGCGTGAAGTACACCTGTACTGCGATAAGCTGGATGTTGCCGAAGGGTTGCGAAAGCAACTTCTGGACGCGGGAGTATTGGTGCACGAAGGTGTCAACATAACGGAAATCCAAGGGATCACTTCCGTCACGGCCGTCACGCTTGATGACGGTTCCACACAAATCCTGGACGGAGTGTTTATTGAACTTGGGGCCAAGGGCGTGCTGGAACTCACTTCCATGCTGGGTGTCCGCCTGGACGACGACATGAAGTACATCGTCACCGACAAGAAGCAGCGGACAAATATCCCCGGCGTCTACGCAGCAGGAGACATCTGCGGGCCTCCCCTACAGATGGCCAAGGCCGTAGGCGAAGGCTGCGTTGCCGGTATTGAAGCCGCCACCTACGCAAAGAAGTCTTCGGAATCGTAAGGATCAGAGTCGTGGAAGCCCACACTGAAGCTGGGCTTCCACGAACTCTTCAATTTTTCTTCGCGCGTCACCGTCTTCACCTGAAAAATGCAGTACGCAGTACTGTGAGCCGTTCTTAAGAAAAGAAGTATGCACCTCACAGTTCACGGAATACCCCCTATCCTGTGCGAACGGATGAAAAGTCAACCGGGCTTCCCGTTCTTCCACAGAGCCTTCGGCGTCCCAGCCCCCATCCAAAAAACGAACACGCGCATGTGACGCAGACATATCTTCCACCACACAAGGGAAGCCCTTGCCACGGCTCTCAAGCCTGCCGGGGAATCGGCATGGACACCGAGGCTCGGCCCGCTTCTCCGCATCATAGATTTCTCCTGGGGCCGCAAGTTCCAGCAATGAACCGGGATTCGACATATGGTTAAGCACCTGGGTTGAAAACCCTTTGAGCCTGCCCTCGGATGCAAAACGTAGCCGGGCGCTGGAATCTGTCTTCAGACGATCGATCATCTGCGGAGGAAGCGGAACATAAACCAAAATGCGGCCGTCTTCCCTCACATCGGCCACGATGCTCAGAATACGGTCGCCAAAGGTCGAAAACTCCATGAGGACCTTGTCCCCGGACACGATATTCACCGCGTATCCTCCACGTTTACCCCAAAATAGCCCATGGATTTTACCCCGGCAATTATATATACGGTCCGCACCAATCAAAGGGAAATATTGATACGACATGCTTAAATATCTTGGAATGATCTCTTGGGCCGGTTGCCTCATCACATTGGTCTATCAGGCTGTAACGTGGATCATTACCGCATCATGGCCATCGGTCACCCTGCTGGACACCGCTCACAGAGTCGGCATCGACCTGACCGATTTTGTAACCACACTTCCGGTGGATATTCTGCTCAAGCTGGCCTACGTGCTTCTGACAACGCAACTTTCCCTGGCGCTATGGTGGCTGGGGCTGGCCTTCTTCCTCATGGCCATGGCCCAGCGGATCATCCTTGGGAAGTAACGGCGGACCGCCTTCCGGCCAGCAGCATCCCGCCGACAACCGCCGTAAAGGGTGCCACCGTCACCAGTCCGAAACTGCCCACCAGCGTCTTCAGCACTTCCGCCGCAACATAGATGAAATTGAAGGTGGAATCCAAGGGGATTCCCTGCGCCATGAAAGCCATAAGCAACGTGACGTAGCCGCCGGAATACGCCAGCAGCAACGTGGTGGTCATGGTGCCGACAACGGCCCGGCCGACCCTCAACCCGGAACGGATCAATTGCCCGCGCGATATTTCCGGACTGTGCGCGGCAATCTCTCCCATGCTCGCCGCCACATCCATTGCCAAGTCCATAAAAGCCCCTGACGAAGCCAGAAATACGGCTGCGATGAATATCTGCACCAGATTGAGATGGCTGTATCCCGAATAGAGCAATGTTTCGGCAAAGGGCATTACAGCCCCATGCACGTGCAATGCGTGGGTAAAATAAATGCCGAGCACACAACTGGTAAGCACGCCCAGAAACGCTCCGAAAAAGGCGGTTGTCCCGACCCGGTTGACACCTGCCACCAGATAAATGATGACCGCACACAACAGGGAAACTATGCCCATTACCAAAATCAACGGGTCCACGCCCTTCAGCAAAAGCGGAATCATTACCTTCCATAAAACGAGCCCGGTAAAGACGAAGGAGAGCAAGGCCTTTAGCCCGGTTGCTCCGCCAAAGGCGAAAACCAGGAACGCAAAGAGAAGGAGCAGGATCAGTTCCAATCTCAAACGATAATGATCCTGCGGATTCACATAGATCGGTTTTCCGTTTTCATCGACGGATATGATGACATACGCCTCGTCGCCCGGCCGAAAAATCTTGTCACGATCAAGCTGCCCCAAAAGCTGGTTGTTGGCATCGAACGTCTGCCCCTTGAAAGGCCCGTCCAGGATATCCAGTGTAACCCCCTGCTCCCCCTTTCTGATGAGTCCCAGATTCTGAAGCTCGGAATTGTCCACGGCCAGAACCTTGCCGGTACATCGGACCGCGTCGGTATCCACCTTTTCCGCAAATCCGGTTGGCAGGAAATAGAGCCCCACGGAAAGCAGGGTGAAGATGAGTATGAGCAGATAGTCGCGGCGGGTATGGCCTGTACGATTCATGCAAGAATCTCCATAAAAGACGGGTGGAGCGGTCAACCGCCCCACCCGCTGTTTATTGTTTTTTCTGTAGGGGTTAGTTGGCCGCCAGCTTCATCTTGTCGCCGGAAACGTAGTGCGGCTTGGGATTGATTCCCATGGAAGACATTATCTTGAGAGCCACGTCGGTGTTGTCGTAGCTGCCATTGAACAGCGCGCTATCCACACCGATGGCTGAAGTGGAGACCGGAACGCCGGTGTGCTTGTAGGACGTCCAGCCCAGACCGGCCTTGGCATTCAGCAGATGGGTGATGGTGACGGACAGCGGATCATACTCACCGTAGAGCAGATAGTCGCTTCCCTTCACCTTGTCGCCGGTCATGCTGCGATTGAAGGCGTTCTGGAGATCCTTGACCTCGTAGTCGGCCAAAACCAGATGGTCGGCCTTGGGGTCGCCCTGGAACTTGAGACCGAATTCAGCGGTGATGATCGGCTTCATGTCCTCAAAGGTACCGCCCTTGGCCTTGAAGTCCTTGAGGGTCTCGTCCGTGAACTTCTGGAAGGAAACCTTCTGTCCGTTCAGGATGTTGTAGTATGAGTCATACTTGGTTCCGGCAAAACCGAGGGTCAAACCGCCACATTCGTGGTCACCGGTGACGACGATCAGAGTGTCGTTGGGGTGCTTCTCATAAAAGGCCAGCGCCTGCTTGATGGAATCATCAAAGGCCATGGTGTTGCGTATGGAAGCAGCGGCATCATTGGCGTGGCAGGCCCAGTCGATCTTGCCACCCTCAACCATCAGGAAGAAGCCTTTATCGTTGTTAAGCATCTCAATGGCCTTGGACGTGAACTCCGGCAAGGTAATGTCGTTGGTGTCCATATCCATGACATAAGGCAGCGCCTTGCCGTCAGGCAGCTTTTCATTCCAGGCCAGAATCTTGCCGTCGCCCGGCTTGAGAGCCATGAACTCCTTCTTGTTGGTCACGACCTTGTAGCCGTTGTGCCTGGCCTTCTGAACGGCATCACCGAGCGGAGCCTTGGACTTCTTGCCGGTGGGGTCCTTCAGGCCGCCGCCCGCAAAGAAATCGAAATCGGAATTGGCCAGGGCGTGATCGATTTCATGGTACATCTTGCGGGTCTTTACGTGGGCATAAAAAGCGGCCGGAGTGGCATGGTCTATGGACACGCTGGAAACGATACCGACCTTCTTGCCCTGCTCCTTCGCCATCTCGGCAACGGTCTTGACCGGCTTGAAGTGAGGATCGACACCAATGTAATTGATGTTGGTCTTCATACCGGACGAAAGCGCGGTGGCTGCGGCGGCAGAACCGGTGATGAACCGGTCATTGGCGTAGGTGGTGGTAATCCCCTGTGCGGGCATGGAATCCATAGTCAGTTTTTTACCGGTGTATGCGGCACAGGCTGCACGCTGGGGCAAGCCCATACCGTCACCGATGAATAGGAAGACATACTTGGCAGTCTTCTCGGCCTTGGCCGTGGACTGAGCCTTGGCCTCCTGCTGCCCGCAACCGACCATGAAGGCAATTCCCATGGTGAGCACGAGCATACGAATCACATTACTTTTCACATTCCATTTCATCATCGCTATCCTCCAGATGGCGCAGGTACTGTTTGATGAAATTTCTTTTAACCCTCGCGAGTTACAGTTCTGTGAACGAATGTGCCCCGCAAGTGACCTCGGCATGACGAATCCGCAACATCAGATCTTTCATTCCCCACAGACATGATTGGCGAGTCAATTCAAATGGGTATAGACTAAACGACGCATTTTCAGATATAGTAACCGAATAAGCCAAAATCTGAGGTTGACCCAGTGCAAAAACGCCTGCTTCCCATTGCCGTCATCGTCGGCATCCTCTCCATCGTGGCCGTAACCGGCTATAATATCCCTGTCCCTGCGGAGCGTCCCCCGGTCCGGATCCTTTTGGACAACAAGGGGGGGAAAGTCATTTTCCAGCACAGGCAACATATGGAAGCACAGGGCAAAGAGTGCGGCACCTGCCATCACACCACAGGCGAAGACCAGTCACCTCCGTCCTGCAAGACCTGCCACGTTAAAAAATTCGACCAAGCCTTTATCGATGAGCACCAGAGCTCAATGGATGACAAACTCTGTGCCGCCTGCCATCACCCTGGGGCCAACATTACGAAATTTTCCCACACAGCCCATGCCGACGACTATGCAGCGGACGACTGCCAGGCCTGCCATCACGACAAGACAATAGAATCCGAACCGCAGAACTGCGCCAACTGTCATAAGGATAAGCCTAAAGCCAACCAACCTTCCCTCATGAAAGCCGCACACACCCGCTGTGCCGACTGTCATCAGGATTGGTATGAGGCTGGCGCGCGGGGCTGTAAGCACTGCCATGACAGAGACGGGTCCCGGCCGTCGGAACCTCAGGCATGTTCCGATTGCCACAGCGGCCCTGTCGATCAACTCATTCCGACCACAACGGCGGCCTTCCACGGCCAATGCATGAGCTGCCACCAAAAGCAGGATAGCGGTCCCTTCGGCGACGCGGCCTGCGGCAAATGCCACATGAAATAGGGGACACTGCGCACATGACAAGCTTCAGTTTCAGCCTGCTCACGGGCGAGACCGGCCCTCTGGAAAAAGGGAACCGGCCGGACTACTTGAATATTCCCGTGCCGTATCACACACCTGTTTTGAATGTTGGCGATCAGGTCCTGGCGGATACGCTGGTTGCCAGGGCGGACAGGGAAAACGATGGAGACGTCCACTCCCCTCTTGCCGGTACCATTACGGGAATCACCCCCTATGCGATCAACATTCGTGTGGAAGGAGATGACCGGGCACCCTCCGGCGAACCCGCCCCGGACGGCGGTAACAGATTGCGGCAGTGGCTCCGTGGTCTTGGAGCCGACGTCAGGGCCCTGGACCGCGCCACGACGCTCATCGTCAACGCCGTCCCTCCAGAACCGGGCATATCCATCTGCGAGCCCTTGCTACGCGACTATCGAAAAACAGTTGAGATAGGCCTGGAAGCGGTAAAACGGATTGTGGAACCGACCAAGCTGTTCCTGGTGGCCGCAACAGGCAATCAGACCAGCGCCTTCGCCAATTGTACGGTACAGCATGTCGCTCCGGTACATCCGAACGGAATGCCCCAGATGGTCATCAAGGCGGTCACGGGGCAGGAAGCGCTCCCCGGCACCTTTGCCAACGATACAGCGCTCATTACCGTCAGAGAACTTTTCCTCATTGGCCGGGTGATGGAAACGGGACGTCCCGTTACCGAGACGGTGATGACCATCGGCTCGCAAAACAGCCTTGTTCGAGTTGGTACTCCGGCAAGTTTCCTTGTTGCCGAGGCCGGAGGCTCTGTCCAGCCTGGAGACCGCATCGTCCTGGGTGGCCTGATGTGCGGTCTTTCAGCTCGCGATCTGGCACAGGGCATAGGCAAGAAGACGACCGGGCTGTATCTTATCCGCCCGGGAGAAGGATCGGAGCCCACGGACAATGCCTGTCTGGGATGTGGAGAGTGCGAGCGTCACTGTCCCGCACGAATCATGCCGGGCATGATCAGCCGGTGTGCGGAGTTCAAACAGTTCAAGCGCGCAGAACAATTCCACATCCACTCCTGCATCGAATGCGGCATCTGCGGCTATTGGTGCACGGCGCAACGCCCTCTGCTCCACTACATTCGTTTGGCCAAATATGAACTCGCTCTACTTGCCGCCGAGAGTGATGATAAAACCGCAACCGCCGCCGAGGAAGCACGATGAAACCTCTGGAACCGTTGCTTACCGTCTGCATGCCGCCCCACGTTCACTGCGGCAGGACCATCAAGGGATACATGAGGGAAACCCTGCTGGCCCTGCTGCCTGCAGCAATCATGGCAATCGTCGTTTTCGGTATGGGGGCCATCCGCGTCATGGCACTGTCCTGTACCGTGGCCGTGCTGGCCGAAGCCGCCTTGAACCGAATATTCAGGCGGGAGCAATCCATTGATGACTTGAGCGCCCTGCATACGGGGCTGCTCTTCTCCTTCCTGCTGCCCGCCTCGGCCCCATGGTGGCTCGTCACGGTCGGAGCCATTGCCTCCATCCTGCTGGGCAAGATGATCTACGGTGGCCTGGGGGCCAATCCGCTGGTCTCTCCTCTGGTCGGCTGGGCCTTGTGCCGCATATCCTGGCCCGCCTTCATGGATACCAACGCAACCATGCTCAACCTGGACCTGCCTGCCCCCTTGCAACAACTCAAGTATTTCGGACTGGACGCAGTCAGCTCAATTGACCCGACAACCCTGCTTACCGGAAGTCAACTGGGAGGCCTGGGTGCAATTCAGGTAGGGGCGCTGCTGATCGGAGGGGGCTACCTGCTTCTACGCCGTCATATCCGCTGGGAAATTCCCGTAGCCTTTTTGTGCGGAGTGGCTGGCATGGCCTGGATATACCAGATCCTCGACCCGTCGACCTATGCTTCCCCCTTGTTCCATCTCCTCGCCGGAGGAACCGTATTCGGAGCCTTCTTCCTGGCAACGGACCCGGCGTCCACTCCGGTTGGGCGCATCCCCACGCTTCTGTTCGGACTCATGGCCGGAGCCATGGTCATCATCATCCGCGTGTACGGCATTTATCCGGACGGAGTTCCTTTCGCCATTCTGCTGGCCAACTTGTTTACCCCTTTGCTGGACCGCATCCGGCCCCGCCCCTTTGGCGGCCCGTGCGTTTTGATCCGGGAGGAGGACTAGACCATGCGAGAAATGATCAAGATGGTCGTTGTCCTTTCGCTCATCTGCGGCTTGTCGGGACTGACACTGGCCACCGTCCGTCAAGCCACGCGGCCTCGCATTGAGGAACAGGTCATGACCTATGTGCAAGGCCCGGCCCTGAAACAGATTTTCCCGGACTGCGACAACAACCCAGTCAAGGACCGCAAAGCGTTCGATCTTCCCTCGGGCAAGGTCACGGTCTTTCCGGCCATGAAGGACGGCAAGCTCAATGGTGTCGCCTTTGAAACTTTCGGCAAGGGATACGGCGGTCCCATCGGCATCATGGTCGGCTTCTCCACCGACGGCAAATCCCTCAAGGGGATCGGCATAACCACCCTCAAGGAGACACCGGGACTGGGCCAGCGCATCACGGAACCGGAATTTCGCGATCAGTTTCGCAGTCACACCACAAAAGGCGTGGCCCTGACGAAATCCGGCGGAGACATTGCGGCCGTATCCGGGGCCACCATTTCCTCAACCGGAACCGTTACCGCCATCAACGACGCCATCAAGATATTTCAACAGATCAAGGACAAGCTCCAGACAGCCTGGAACTCCTAGGAAAACACCATGAGCACACTCTGGAAAGAATTCTCCAAGGGACTGTGGGAAGACCTGCCTCCGTTCAAGCTGGTGCTGGGGCTCTGCCCCACTCTGGCCGTAACCAAGACAGCGTACAATGGATTTGGAATGGGCGTGGCCGTCATCTTCGTGCTGGCGCTCTCAAACCTGCTCGTATCCCTGCTGCGCAAGGTCATTCCGGCCAAGGTCCGCATAGCCTGCTTTATCGTGGTCGCGGCATCCCTTGTGGTCTGCGTGGAGCTGCTCATGCAGGCGTATGCATATCCCCTGTACCAGCAGCTCGGCATCTTCGTACCGCTTATCGTGGTCAACTGCATCATCCTCGGCCGTGCTGAAGCCTTTGCTTCAAAGAATCCGGTTCTTCTCTCAGTGGCCGATGGCCTGGGCATGGGACTGGGCTACACGCTGGCACTGACCTTCCTCGGGTCCCTGCGGGAACTGTTCGGCTACGGCACATGGTTCGGAATGCATGTCATGGGCACCTGGTACAAACCCTTTACCTTCATGGTCGAGGCTCCAGGCGCATTCGTCTGCCTCGGTCTGATCCTGGCGGGCATGAATGCCCTGACCAACTGGCAACGACGCTCAAAGGGACTGGAACCCGTCCAGGGCCCAGGGCACGATTGCAAAAGCTGCGGCATGTGTGCCTGCAAGGAGTAAGAGGCTATCATGAAAAAAATACTGCTCTGTCTGCCAATCATCCTCGCCCTACTCACGGCAGGTCAGGCCTACGCCCAGCAAAGCAAGCCAGCCGAAAAGCCGTCTCCCAAAGAAATGATGGCTATGCTCAAGGTCTCCGGCTCGGTAGAGGTGCTGGACCAACTGGTAAACCAGCTCATCGTCAACCTGGAGCAACAGGTAAAAAAGGAACAGCCCGACCTTCCCAAAGAAGCCTATCCCGTCATCAAAGAAGAGTTCGAGTCGGGCCTTCGGGCTTGGATGAAAACCCTTCTGGTCAGACAGATGGAATACTACTCCCAATATATGACCAGGACCGAAGTGCTCGACCTGACCCGAATGTATAAATCCACGGCCTACAAAAAGATGATCGATGTCGGGGAAAAATACATCATAACCGAACTGCAACCAATCCTACAGAAAGAAGTGCCCTTGATAACGGACCAGATAAATCAACGCGTAAAAGATCGTCTGGCCCGGGAAGGGATCATTAAAAACAAGAAGGCAGGTATATGATGGATTACTTCGTCCTTGTCATCGCCGCCATCTTCGTCAACAACATTGTCCTGGCCCAGTACTTGGGCAACTGCCCCTTCATAGGCACGTCAAAAAATTCGGGCGTGGCCATCGGCATGGGCTTGGCCGTCGTGTTTGTGGCCACCATGGCCGCAGCCATCACATGGTGTGTACAAAAATTCCTGCTTGCCCCGTATGATCTTGGCTATCTCCAGACCATAGCCTTTATTCTGGTCATCGCGGCGCTCGTGCAGTTCGTGGAGATGTTCCTGAAGAAGGCCATTCCTCCGCTGTACAAATCCCTCGGCATATTCCTGCCGCTCATCACTACCAACTGCGCGGTGCTCGGTATCGCCATCATCTGCCAGCGCAAGGAGTACGGCTTCCTGGAGACCGTCATATTCTCCCTGGCTTCGGGTGCCGGCTTCCTGCTCGCCTTGGTGGTGCTCGCCGGTATTCGGGAAAGATTGGATCTGGCGCGGGTTCCCATCAGCCTCAAGGGAACGCCGCTGGCTCTAATCATGGCCGGACTCATGTCCCTGACCTTCTTCGCCTTCAAGGGCATGGCCTCCTAGGAGACTGTCGATGATAGGAACATCTGTACTCGTCCTCTTCGGCATAGGCTTCACGGCTGCGATCATCCTGGCCGTGGCCTCCAAGCTGCTCTACGTTTATGAAGACCCGCGCATCGCGCAGGTGGAAAGCGTACTGGCAGGAGCCAACTGCGGCGGCTGTGGCTTTGCAGGGTGCTCCGGTGCGGCGCAGGGCGTGGTGGCGGGCAAGGCCGGAGCCAATGTCTGCGTTATCGGCGGGGAGTCCGTGGCCGCCAATGTCGCCGCCATCATGGGGCTGGAATTTTCGGCCATGGAAAAACAGATCGCCTTTGTGGACTGCACCGGCGGCCTGCGCGCCGAGGACCTTTACCACTACCGGGGCGTTCGTGACTGCCGGGCACAAAGCCTGCTTTACGACGGCAGCAAGATGTGTCCCGAAGGATGCCTGGGGTTCGGCACCTGCGTCACCTCCTGCCAGTTCGGGGCCATCAACATGGGACCGGAACGGACTCCCGTGGTGGACCCGGCGCTGTGCACCGCCTGTGGCGCCTGTGCCCAGGTTTGTCCGCGCGGCGTCATCTCCATCCAGGGCATGACCGCGCGCATTACCCACCTGAACGAAATCAACGATTGCCTTGCCCCCTGCCGCCAGCGCTGCCCCGGGCAGATCAACATCCCGCGCTACATTGAGCAGGTCAAATGCGGCGACTACGCAGGTGCGTTGGAGACCATTCGGGAGCGCATCCCCATGCCGCTCTCCATCGGCCGCGTCTGCCCGCACCCCTGCGAAACGGCCTGCCGCCGGGGCCATGTGGACGAACCGGTCGGCATCAACATGATCAAACGTTTCGCGGCGGACTGGGAATTGAACAGCGGCGAGCACCTGCCCATTCCCTGCGCACCGGACAATGGCCGCAAGGTGGCTGTCGTCGGTGGTGGCCCGGCGGGCATTTCCTGCGCCTATTCCCTGCGCCGCCTGGGCTATGCGCCCACCATATTCGAGTCCATGCCCAAACTCGGCGGCCAGTTGCGCTACGGCATTCCGGAATACCGGCTGCCAAAAGCGATTCTGGATTGGGAGATAGAAGGCATCCTTAATCTCGGCATCAACGTGCAATACGAAAAATTCTTCGGCCGCGACTTCAGCCTGGAGAGCCTGGCCGAGGATGGGTACGAAGCCGTATTCCTCGGCATCGGTGCCTGGATGAACCTCACCCTGCGGATAGAGGGGGAAGAAGCGGAGGGCGTTTCCACCGGTACGGAATTCCTGACCAAGGTCGGCCTCGGCATGGATACGGAAATCGGCCAGAAGGTCGTGGTCATCGGCGGCGGCAACACGGCCATCGACACCTCGCGCACCAGCGTGCGGCTCGGCTCGAACGTGACCCTCATGTATCGCCGAACCCGTGATGAAATGCCCGCCAACGAAGAGGAAATAGAGGGAGCCGAGGAGGAAGGAGTCAATTATCTATTCCTGGCCGCGCCGTCGCGTATCATCACCAATGAGGACGGACATGTCACCCATGTGGAATACATCAAAATGGAGCTGGGCGAACCCGACGCATCGGGACGCCGTCGCCCGGTACCCATCGAAGGCTCCGAAACCCTGATCGAGGCAGACACCGTCTACACCGCCATTGGGCAAAAACCGGAACTCTCCTGCCTCTATGACGAATCCGGCCAATGTTCACTGGAGGAGACCAAATGGCGGACCCTCGACGCGCACCCGGACACCTTGCAGACCGCCCTGCCCCACGTCTTCACAGGCGGCGATATGCACACAGGCCCGTCCCTGGTTATCACCGCGCTGGGGGAAGGCCGCAAGGCCGCGCGCTCCATCCACCAGTATCTGACGGACGGCGCTCCGCATTATGCTTCCAACATTCAGCGCGAACTGATCCCCTACACCATGTTCACCGACGTGCCGGACGTGGGCTACCGGGCCAAGGCCAAGCTGCCGTTCCTCATAGAATGCGACGAGCGCAAGTGCTCCTTTGGCGAGATCGAAGGTTCACTGAGCCTGGAGGGAGTACAAAACGAAACCGCCCGTTGCCTGCGCTGCGGTCTGACCTGCTATGACCGGGATATCCCGGAGGGCGCAACCTGCGTTGCCGCCGAATGCATAAAAAAGGAATAAAAAAAGGCTTGCCAACCGGCATGGTTGCGGATATATCAGACTCCCTTCGGACGGAAGTCTGGAGAAACGAACAAGTGGGCGATTAACTCAGCTGGTCAGAGTGCCATCTTCACACGGTGGAAGTCGCAGGTTCAAATCCCGCATCGCCCACCACCGAAATTCCAAAGAATGCCAGGCATCCCAACGCTTTATAGGGCCTGGCATTCTTCTTTTTTGCTCTTCCACGACAAAGATGAATCCACCTATTTTATGCCCTTTTTCACCCTGTTTTAATAAATTTGGCACACGAATTGGCACACACCGCCTTCACTCCAATTTGTCTCCACAAACACAGCTAAAAACAAATACCGGATGCGAATTGGGATAAGAGTCGCTAGCATTTAGCCAGCGACCCTTATCGTTTACGAGATCTGGACGATCAACCTGCCGTCATCATCCACTTCCTTTTCTCTTTCATCTTCCAGTTCATCGGTCTCGTCTTCGTCGTGTTCGACGAAACGCGGCTTTTCATCCTCTTCCATGGCGAAAACGCCGGTCACGGCCAGGATGCCAACAGCTACGCCGCCCATAAAGGTCCAAAAATCGCGCATGATTTTCTCCTTGGTTTATATTTCGAATTCTGTACCGCAATGATTGCAGCGGTATTCGCCAATGACATGCCGGTCGATGTGCTCGCCGACCTGGTTGCCCACGGCTGACCCGGCGAAGAAGCCTGCGAGCGCTCCGGCCAAGCCGCCGGCGAGGATGCCGATGCCCGTGCCTACGACCGGAACAACCGAACCGATGGTTGCACCCGCTACGGCACCTGAGGACGCACCCCAGTATCCGGCAGCGCCACCGGCCACGCCGCCTACTGCGGTACCGATCTTTTGGTTTGTGTTGATCAATACGACGTACTCCGAACTGTCGCAGTTCGGGCATTTGGGAGTCTCTTCACTCATATTTCCCTCGGGATTATTTGTGGTTATTTGATCAGCGCACTGCGAAGCATGCCAAACATAGCTGAAGCCAATTCAGACAGTTCATTGATGGCACGACTGTGATTGGGAAGCAGTTTGGTAATGGCCTCGGAAGTGATGCCCAAGCCGTAGATCTCGACACCGAAGCGTCTTCCCCCTTCAATGGCATCGTGTGCCAGGTTAAAGGAATCCGGATCTCCGTCCGTCAGGATGAGGACGATCTTCCTGGATTCGGTTAGTGGCTGTATTTGCTGCAATGTCCACCAGAGCGCCTCGCCGAGCGGGGTGCAGCCGGTAGCGTTCACGCCGAAGTTCGGATGCATGCGCTCGCCATGCCTCAGAATCGGACAGACTGTCGGGCTTTGATCGTTCTCATTACCACCGTCAGTCGGCGTTCCAGCCGGGAAGGCCGTCACAGCCACGTTGATGCCGTCAATGGCATCCAGGGCCGTGGTCACGGCATGACACACCTGTGTGGTCAGTTTTATCCGCCGCCTCATGGAGCCTGAGCAATCAAGCAGGATGTGCACGGCGGTATTGATGCCGACCTTGCGACCGGCCCGCTTGAAGACGCGAGCATCCGCCACCGAGACCCTGTGCAATTGCCGGGCATCCAGTCTGCCATGACGGCCAACCTTACTCCGCGTCAGTACGGACGATTGCAGCAGTCCCTGAAGCTGTGTCCGCAGGGCGATCGATGCCCGCTTGGTTGCGGTCACATCTTCCGGATCGAGCGGCTTCACGGTCTTAGTGCCGATTTGCGCCACGCGAAGGGATTCATCCAGTTCCTTGGGTGATTCCTTGCGCAGGCTTGCCGCCAGGGCTTCACCAAGGTCATCGGGCAGATCGATGCCATCGGCTCGAATCAACCTGTTTAAAGCGTCCGAAGGGAGTTCACCAGATACTCCCTTTTTAACCGGTTTACCCATTTTCGATTTCCCATTTTCACGGATCTGTAGCGTCGTTTTCTCCTTGAGAAGTAAAACAACTTCTCGCGCATAGAGGATGCAATCCTGTGTGGAATTGCAATAGGCGTGCACCTTCTGTAGGATATGGTTCAACCGCCCGATCAGGCCGGGGTAATGGGATTCAACGAAGTTGCCGACATCGTCTCGTTGCCCGTTCAAAGACGGCACTTCCCACGCTCGAACCGACAGCAACAGCCAGTTCAAAATGGCCATGGCCGGATTGGTTGAGATTTTCGATGTATTCCCGAAGAGATGCTGAATCATCCAGTTGAAGTTCGATCTGCAACCGGGGAACAGCCGGGCAAGCCGGTGCTCAATGCGCCAGTCTTCGAAAGTGTTCCAGACGTGCATTTCCAACGGCGTCAGGTTTGCCAGTCTCAGCCAATCGAATCTCGTTTCCCTGATATGTGCAGCCTCGTGGTCGATGTATCCACGGGCCAGACCTATCAACGTTTCGCTGCAATCCAGTGGCAGCGCAGGGAGATGAATAGTGCTACCATCCGTGTATGCTTCCCTTCCGCCGATAACAACTTTCACACCGTACTTACGCCCGAGGACTGAGGCCACCATAGGCAGGGATTTCATGATGAGTTGATTCTTCATGAGCACCTACCATAAGCCTTGACTGTCGATCTGATGCTCGCGCTTCGGTTCAGAGACAAAGCCCGCCGTGGCCGAAGGTATTTCTTTCGGCCCCCCCGGAATCGTATCAGCAACCAGGTCAGACAGGATGTCGGCTGCATCCTGACCGTCCAGAATCTTCTGACCATGGGCAACAAGTGTCATCGGATCACGGAGCAGCGAGACCACGCCCTGAAGTATAAGCAGTTCGCTTCCCTGGATGTGTCCACGTTTCGGCATGCGATTGAACGCGGTATCCAACAGGTCCACCACCGGCACCACGCGGGGCTCCACGAAGCTCAAACCGGACAGCTTGGCGTAAATGGAACGCAATGGTGAAAGCGCTTTGTGCGTGACCTTGTCCTTACCCTCGAAGCAGCGTTGCCAAGTGTCGGCAGCAGTCTTGGCGACTTCACCAAACAGCGTGCCTCCGAGTTCGCTAACTTCGTTCTGCAGGCCATGCCCCACCACGTTGTCCGTGGGCGGGAGCAACTTGAAAAACTGCCAGCGAAAGGCCAGCCGATTACGGACATAGTCAGCACTGACTGAAGAGGAACCGATAAGCCTTTCCCAGCCTGGATGCTGGTCAATCCAGTCCTTCACTGCTTGGTCATAGCGATTGAGGAACTGCTCTTTCGCATTCAGAAAGTCCTCCTTAATTGCTGTCAGTTCGGGCACGATCTCATCGGCCTTGTCTTCCGGAATCCCCCAGCCGCCGAGAAAACGGACGCCGGTCCTGTCCAGGAGATTCACGGCGCGGGCCTTGAGCGTACCGAAGATGCGCAGTTCCTTGGGGTCGCAAATTTTCTTACTGCCAAGAGACGCCAACTCCTCAGGCGGTAACTCTGCGCCGTATAAGTCTGCAGGGGTCAACTTCTTGCGAGCAGTCCATATGTTCACGTCCAGATTCAGGACCATCAAATGGTCGAGTACGGTAATGTCGGTATCCATCATGAGTCATTCTCCTTTTGTTGTGGGAAGACGCGCTGAGCCAATTCGTGCAACACGGTCCGGGTCTCCGGCGTGGCGCGAAAACCCAGAGCGCGGTCAAGTGCATAAGTAATGGGTTGAATGCCCTGCCGGGCAAGCGGCTGAAATCGGACAGTCAGGTCCGCCCAACGAATCAAGGTCCGGGTCGAAAACGTCACTTCAATGGTGTCGCGGAAGTTGCCGTCTGCTTCGCCCATAAAAAGTTTGCGGACCTCGTTGGCATATTCCACCATCTTGGTCCGCACATCCTTGGGAAGTTTTCCGGCTTTGCGATGCAGTAGTTTTCGCTCGACCTTGGAACTTGGATAACCGATCTCGCAGAGCCAGAATCGATCCATAAACGCAAGATTTTGCCTGAGCATTCCCTGATACACCCCGGTCTCGTCAGCCCCACCATTGGTATTGGCAGTGGCTGCGAACCGGAACATCGGATGCGGTTTGATGATCTCCCCGCCGTTTTCCGGAATACAAAGTGGATCTCCGTCAAGAATACCGTTCAGACCAGCCGCAGTCGCCGGCTCGAGTAGATCGATTTCATTCAACAGGAACAGCCCGCCAAATCTCATGGCGAGCGCAAGTGGTCCGTACTGGAACGACATATTCGAGTCTTCCACTGTCAGATGCCCGACCATATCAGGGAACTCCAAGCGGTCATGCCCGGTAATGTCAAAGACGGGATAATTGAGTTTGGCTGCCAGTTGTTTGATCAAGCTCGTCTTGCCGCTGCCTGTAGGTCCAAAAACGTACAAGGGATCGGACGAATCCATGAACCAGACCACTGCATCACGGCTGGAGTCGAGGAAGAGGTATTCAGCATTCACATCCGGTGTAAATGAAGACGGGGCTTTGAATCCCCGGACTTTCCGGTTGGATTTCTTACCGCTAAAGACCATACCTGCATCATGTTCCATTGGCTGCATTGTTTGAAGTTCATTCAAGATTTCACTCATGATTTACTCCTCTAAAATGACAAGAAGCCCCCATTCCGTAATGGAATGGGGGCTTCTTGCTCTTGTTTAATAGCTAAAAAATACTGGTCTTCAATGAAATAATATATGTTTAAAAATCAATGAATAGCAGAGGCAAGCGTTATTGGTACAATTTAGATCAAGAATAGGCTTTAAGCACGCTCTCAAGAAGGACATTTACAAATGGACTTGGTTATCGGAATCATCAGGTTTGTCAACAGAGTTTGCCAATACAGAGATTTCGAATGTCCGCTCCTAAGCCAGAATCCGAAAATTTCCAAAGGACAAGCCTTTGACGAACACACTGCAGTACTCCGCCGCCCCCATCCTTGGCTGCTGCTCCGCGACGCAGCCCGGTGGGGGCTCCCCTTACCTTGACGCCTCCGGCTTTTTTATTGACCTCTCGAAAAGCGAAAGCCAATGACATTAAAGCGATTGCCAGAAGTGTCACGGCTCCGGGAAGCGGAACGGACGGACCCGCCGACGTCGATCCAACTGCCACCGCGCAGCACCACACGGGACCAACTATTCTTAGGGCCAATAGGATCAATTAATGAAGTCTCAGGATATGCATCGTACTGGTCAGCACACCACTCCCACACATTGCCATGCATCTGATAAAGTCCCCATTGGTTACAGGGCAAATCCTTTACGGGGACAGCCTGATTTCGCTCTTCCCCTTTCTCCCCATTCTTGTAAGGATTAGTTCCATCAAAATTTACCAGATCAGTGGTAATGTTTTCTCCGAATGAAAACGGCGTTTCCGTACCTGCACGGCATGCGTATTCCCACTGAGCTTCTGTCGGTAAGGCTAAAACCAAAGAGGGATATTGACTGTTCACTTTTTGGAGAAAATCCTGGCAATCATCCCATGAGACCGAATCAACTGGACGCTGTAAATCACCCGTAAAGGAGCTAGGATTCCCCCCTGTTACAGCCTCCCACAACTCCTGCGTACAAGTTGTGTCAGCAAGCCAAAAACCTTTCGACAATGTCACTTCATGTTGTCGCTCGTCATCATACCTTCCAGGCTCAAAACGAGGAGACCCCATTAAAAACGTGCCTGGCCGAATCCAACGCATAACCTGCGTAATCCCACTGATCTGGAAGGCTGCCCATAAACCGTATTGATCCTGTCCCCAGGCAGTAGCCCATTTGGGTGGAAAGGGAGAGGGGGGAAGTCCATTGTCTATAAATTTATGTGCCATGTTCAATCTGTGTTGTTTGATTAGGATTCGGCTCACCGGCAAGCTTTCGGTCATACCTACTAACATACCGGTGGCCATTTACTGTTTGCCACCCATGGGATGGGCAGGATGAGGAACTGGTCAATATTGGCTATCCGGCCATGTAATGAACTCGAAAACGAAAGCCGATGTTCCTGTTGCGGTTGCCAGGCTTGTTCCTGTTCCGGTAGGCGGAACGGACGTTCCTGCCGTTGTTGATCCAACTGCCACCGCGCAGCACACGGTTCTCACTTATTTGGTTCCCCACCCCAAAATTATGCTTCAGTCACTCCATGTCGTATGTGTTCCTGCTGTCGCCATCCAAGACTATCCGCTTGTCGAACTGTTGCGGACAACGGCTCATATGCGAATTGCAATTCTAAACTTCCGATTTCACCACGTTTATACGAAGCTTCGTTTGCACGTCGCAACTGACCATAACGACGCATTTTTCGACGCGTCAGGCGGACCGAGCCAGGAAAAACACGAAATCCGCAAAAGGTTATACCACGACAAGAGCGTCCGACCTGGACCATCCGCTCGTTACACAAAAGCCCAAGGTTGATCCGTAAAAAATCCCTAGCCAATTGTAACGATCGACGGGCTTCCCTTTTTGAACGGCACCACCATACAACGTCATCCATATATCGGGCGTGGCAACCTGATTTCAACTCTTCGGTTATAAAACGATCGAAAGGATTCAAATAAAAATTGGCAAAATGCTGAGAGGTAAGCGAACCTATAGGCAACCCTCTTTCATGCGCAAAAGAAAAAGAAGAGATGATACGTGCAATCAACCCCATACATGTTCCTTTCAACTTCCCTGCCAACAGAGAAAATAAAACTGAGTGATCAATAGACGCAAAAAAAATGATGAATATCCAGTTTAACAAACCACGAAAAACGTTGTAAACCGTGTTGCACTCGTTCTATTGCTGCGACATTCCCCTTCTTGAGGCGGCAGGCATATGTTGTCTGGACCAGCACTCTATCTAGAACAGGACCAATATGGCGTATCAATGCATGGTGTATGATTCTGTCTTCAAAACATGCGACATGAATAAGTCTGCGTTTGGGGTCACGAATAACGAATGAGTGGTACTTCCCATATGGTGCCTTCAAGTTCAAAACACCCATCCTGAACCGATTCACACTTCCATGGAAATCTTCCAAAAAGTCCCTGACAAAGTGCCGATTTTTCTTGCACTTTGACGCCAAGTACACAGCAACTGCTAGATTGCTAAAATCAACAATATCTTCGATTTCAACCCGAGTTCTTTTCATCAATCTGCTTCTTTTCCAAAGAACTTGATCAATACTGGTAGAAACACTTCTGCATAGTTTCTAATTTTAGAGCTTCCTACTCCAGGCACACGCTCCATAGCCTCTTTCGTCATAGCTTTATCGCGCACAAAAGAAGCAAGTTGTTCATTGGTGAAAACGGCATATGCGGGCACACCTGCTCTTTCCGCGACCTCTTTCCGTAGACCCCGTAATTCGGCAAAAACAGTAAAGTCCTGCTCCGACAATACCTCTTTATAATCGACTTTCCGCTTTCCGCCCATGCTTGCTGTCTCTGTCCCCAAATAGGTTATGCAAAACGTCCAGTACCCGAATCCAGATTCAGCAACAAAATGCTTATCAACCGTAACAATACGATGATTCGAACAAAACGAATTCAACGCTTTGGCTGCAACCTCATCCGATACAGGGACGGTGAAAAAGGCAAATTTCATATTTCCACTTCAGTACTGTTAGTCAATCTCTCGCCCACCGCCCCCATCCTTGGCTGCTACTCCGCGACGCAGCCCGGTGGGGGCTCCCCTTACCTTGACGCCTCCGGCTTTTCTATTGACCTCTCGAAAAACGAAACCCGATGCTCCTGTTGCGGCCGCCAGGCACGTCCCAGAACCGGGAGGCGGAACGGACGTGCCCGCCGTCGCCGATCCAGCTGCCACCGCGCAGCACACGGAGCCCTCCATCCTCAGGGCCAATAGGATCAAAGAGCGAGGTCTCAGGATACGAACCATACCAGTCAGCACACCACTCCCACACATTGCCATGCATCTGATAGAGTCCCCATTGGTTACATGGCAACCCCTTTACGGGGACAGTCTGATTTCGCTCTTCCCCTTTCTCCCCATTCTTGTAAGGATTCCTACCATCAAAATTTACCAGATCAGTGGTAATATTTTCGCCGAATGAAAATGGCGTTTCAGTACCCGCACGACAAGCGTATTCCCACTGAGCCTCTGTCGGTAAGGCTAATCCCAGAGAGGGATATTGACTGTTCACTTTTTGGAGAAAATCCTGGCAATCATCCCATGAGACCGAATCAACTGGACGCTGTAACTCACCCTTAAGGAAGCTAGGATCCCCCCCTGTTACAGCCTCCCACAACTCCTGCGTACAGGTTGTGTCAGCAAGCCAAAAACCTTTTGACAACGTCACTTCATGTTGTAGCTCATTATCACTTCTTTCAAGCTCAGAACGAGGAGATCCCATTAAAAACGTGCCTGGATGAATCCAACGCATACGTTGCGTAATGCCACGTATTTGGAAAGCTGCCCATAAACCATATTGATCGGTTCCATGCGACGCTGCCCAAGAGATATCAGGCACGCCTTCGTCGTGAAGCCTTTTCGCCTGTGTTTGATTAATCCAAAACCCCAACTCAATGGTATCATCTTTAAAATGGATACTGCTAGGTAGAAGTTGCGCCAATCCAGAGGACTGCGGGAGAACCCATTGGATTTCGGATTGGGTTTTGCAATACTTTCCATAGAGCAAAGTTGCGTGCAGCCCCAAGCCATCGCGCCATATGGCCTCGGCCCATTCAGGTTTGGTGATGGGTGCAAGGGTTACCAATTCCTGCGACGTTTTGCATTGCAATCGCCCCCCCTCCTTAAGCGTGAAGGAAAAACCAGGTGTCAGGCTGCTCGAAAAGGTTAGATCATCCCCTCGTTGGAGAGAAATTCGTTCCTGCGCTGCGATCGGGAACAACGAAGCCCCAGGGACATCTGTTCCAACAAGGTTATCTGCCTTATCAAAAACAAGCTCATCTCCTCTCTGTATGGCTGTCCACTTTTGGATATTGACTGGCTCTTTGCCTTGTGCCTGTTTAATGTCGTCTTCCGAAATAAAATCGGGCAACAAGGTATCATCTGGTGCATCTTTAAATGCAGTAGCTACAGCTTTTCGCATACTACTTATGCCCGGCACCTTTTCCATAACCAGACATTCTTGGCGGTATCCCATACGCCGAATCCAGGCCTCAACGGCTTCCGAAGAGGCCTTGTTTGTCTTGGCCCCTGCATCCAACCAGCCAAGATAATGAGCTAGATGCTCAGGTATTTGATTGTCGCCATCTTTTGAGGAGTATCGAAGTGCAAATTGCGTAAACTGTTCTTCTAGTTGAAGCTCGGAAGAATGTCCGCAATGATGCTGGTTTATTGTTTGTATAGCGGATTCAAAAAGCCTTAGTCCACCTGCGTTCTCGATCTTTGCCTTCTCATACTCAAACTTAAACTTATTTTGATACTTTTTCGCCTTGCCCTTTTTGAACGAAAAGGAAAGATACGTACTATCAACATCCTTATGATTCCATGCCTCGCCTTCCACACCAATATCCGCCCCTGGGATTAAACGGCGTATTGCCCGCAACAAATACGGCTCGACTCGCAGAGCTGAAGAACAAAGAGTTAAAAGAGTCTCCACCGGAAGTGGTAAGCAAGCACTCTCCTCCCCATCACCGCCTAAAAAATTTGAAAATCCTACTCTTCCATCCCAACAAATCATGCCAAATAAATCCGCATGACGTTCATCCCACAAGCGCTTTGGGACGGGAGTCAACACGACAGGATGATGGCCCGATCTCTGAAGTTGTCTCCCAAACTGACACCACTGGTCACGATCCTGTGGAGAGCCATAAACACCAAGGTCGGAAAGAATCAGAATAGGCCCATCATCAGGAATCATCGTATGGGGATAATATCGTAAAGTATTTATATCGAAAGCATCATACAATGGGCTGTGCTTGATATAATGTTTAACCAAGCCAGATGCAGGAATGAGTTCCGAAAGATTGTTAACAATATAGTTAAAATCTTTCCAAAAACAGAATAAACGAAGAGGGACATCAATAATAATCTGGGAATAATTAGCCCAAGCCTTTCTCTTTTTCTTTTGGATTTCTGAAATGAACCCATCCCTTGCAAGTTGCTGAGCAATTCTTTTTTCGTCTGGACTTTTGGATAAGATACTCCCTTGGAGCACGCTTTTTAAACAAGGCCAAAGTTCTGTCCATGGCCGGATGGGTACAAAAGGGAGTGGTTTAGAGTGAATAGGTTTCAAATCAGGCAATTCACCGCGCCCTAAATCAATTTGTTGGCTTTGACGGACAGTATCAGTATCACGAGTTAGGGACTGACGGCTAACAACGCCCCAAAAGAGGGGAGCATGCAATTTTTTTTGATGCTGGGATGAAGTTTTGTGCCCACCTTCAATACTTACTTCACCCTTTAGCCCCCCCTTTGTCTTCTCTGATTGCCGAGGACAGTAATCATATCCCAACAATTGCCCGACAACTTCGGAAGGAACGGTGGGGAACTTTCTCAGCAGCAGATCTAAATCACCGCGGCCAACTGGACCACGCTTACTATCAAAAAGCCGCTTACACATACTGTTGCCGCGCATTTTTGCGTAAAATGAAGTCAAACGAGGAACGCAGCGTATTCATATCCCAATCTATACTCTCAGATTGACCAGCGAGAACCCGCGCAAAATCTAAAAATTCACTCAACCCCGGACGGTGCTGACCTGTATAAACTTGGCGATCTTCATAGATGATTTCCGCAATTGTATTAACAACAACTTCAGGTAAGCCAAAAAAGTCATAAACTTTTGCACGCTCTATAAACCAATCAACAGCCTCCCCCCTATCCTTGGGAACTTCCATATTAAGCACAAAACAACGCCTTAAAAAAGCCTGTGGAAGTTGCCGATCCTCGTTTGTCGTAATAATGATTAGAGGATGTTCAATCCCAGGCTGAAGTGTTACCCACTCTTCAAAATAAGGTACCGGAAATTGATTTTCCCCCAACGCTTCCAGTAAGGAGTTTGGAACGTCAGAATCGGCCTTATCAATCTCATCAATCAATACGACCCACCCTGTATTCGACTGGCAACATACTTCATGGTCTGTAGAAGCATGCAAAGAAGACGTGTTATTAATTGTCTCTAAGACGTCAAGGCTGGGGCAACAGCTTCCTCGACAAATACCATACTGCTCTTTAGCCTTCTCAGGTTGGTATGCCCACCAAAGGACACCCGGCGCGACGTAGGCCCGTTTATCCAAACACTCCTTATCAATTCGACCTGCCACCTGTGCATCTCTAAGACGCTGGATCCCATCAAACTGCCACAACAGATCATTTGGCTCCGTCCGTGCGGTGACCGTTTCTGAAATATAATTACGCTCTAGCCTTTGGGCTGCAGCCACTGCAAGTGAGCTCTTCCCAACACCCGGCTCGCCACGAACCAACAAAGGTCTTTTGGCTATACGAGCAGCTTGAATGGCAAACCAATGAGATTCATCCCAGCAATAGTTAAATTCCTGTATCATTTTGGCCTCACATTGAAATATTAGCCTGAATTTGAATTGTTGAGCGAGTGGCATCAGAAGCGAGATTTAAAGCGTCTTTTGAATCTGATTTGACAACAACAACAAGGCTTGGCAAATTCTTATGAATATTTGCAATAACCCCAGCGTCTATTTCATCCTCAAAAACAACGCAATAATAATGCGGGTTGTTGTCGTCACGCGCATTCCTGTAGGCTTCATTATAGCTTCTTGCCAATGTCTCAATCGCGTCCTGTTCTTGTTCGTATTCCAAACTTGTGCGATGCAAACTATTTAGTATACGTATAATATTAATTTCATTTTCAGAATTATTTGTAAAACCGGCTTCTAATGACGACATTTTATAATAGTATTTCGGGATATTTTTTCTGATAAAACTTTTCCCAAGAAGGGGAGAGAGTATCGCATCGATTTCAACTAATGTAGTATTTGCATAACTACAGTTGAACGAAATGTGATCTTCGCCACCATGAAAATTATCAGCTTCTTTTATAAAATCCGATTTTAGAGCAAGGGTTATCCAGACAAGAGAATCCACCTGTTCTCTTAGATCATCATTCATTTCATAAAAGAGGCTTTCCTTCTTATCCTGCAAATCCCTTAACGCTCTAAATATGCTCTTCACAATCGACATTACTTCTTTATCAGCATAATAATCATCAAGTTGACTTAGATAATTACCCTCTTTTACTCCAACAGCCTCCCTCAGAAGTTCTTCAATAGCTTCATCCTTAAAGAATTCTAATGCACTAATAAAAGCAAAACTTTTTGCTGAAGCGGTCTCAAATTTCTCCAATGAATCTTGTTTTATTTCAAATAAGCTATCAATCCTTTTATGTAACATTAAAAACATATCACGCAAATCATTCCTAACAGACTCTATGCTATGCAACAGAATGATCTCGCCAGTGGACAATTCATCTCCTAACATGTAACTCAGTAAAGGAATAAGCTCCCTTATCGCTACAGGGAAAATATGCAAGGAGATTCCCCTTTCATATTCACACTTTCTTTGCAGAAAGTTAAGCTCCTCATTGTATTTATATTCGCACTCCTCCCAACTTTTGCATGTAAGATAGCCTATGCAAATATCTAAAACTTTTTCTACCCTTTCATTTTGGGCCAACTCATCAAAAAAAGCAGACTGATCCTTGACGTGTTGAGACAATCCAATAGCTAATATTTTTCCATAAGTATTATTCTTTGCAAGAGATTGCAGTTGGCTCTTGAAATACTCCTTCAGTCTACAATACGTCTCATCTTTTTTATTTATTTTTTTCAAATTTAAATATTTTTTTACCTGACAAAGACACAGCCGCCCCACTTTAACACCTAAATCGCTTAAACCACCCACAGCCGCAGCATTGCTTAAATCCATAAGAACCCACCTTATATGCACCGCTCGTTTTTTGTTCTGTATAAAAAAACAGAATGCAAAAATAACGATCAGATATCAATAAAGCAATCCATATATACTAATCTTCTTCCAGCGATAACGGCAATACACAACACAAAAGACTCGCTATCTTTTATGTAAAAGTTAACGAGTGCGCCACACCTATTTTTCTTATAAATTTAGACAGTTAGGACGATAAAACCTCCGTTACGCTCAAAATCGCACTTGACACTCGTTAACTTTTGATTATTAGTTAATATAAGTTAACTAAATGTACGAGGCGGTCATTATGCAGAAAGGAATGAACTCAAATCATCCCAAGCCGGGGTCTCGAATCACTGTCGATCCTATTCGTAAGCTGCGAGATGTGAAGGCCATCAAAGCCATCCTTGCAAGCAAGCCTCGTGACTTGGCCCTTTTCACGCTGGGGATCAATACGAATCTCCGTGCTTCAGATCTTTTGCGGATTAAAATAGGTATGGTCAGGGATCTAGAGCCTGGTGATGAGCTAGTTCTAAATGAGAAGAAGACTGGGAAGGAACGGCGAATCACACTCAACAAAACGGTGATAACCGCCCTGCATGGATATCTAAATAAAATCGATTCAGACGATGCCGCCACGCTCTTCCAAAGCCAGCGCAAGCATGGTCAAGCGTTGACAGTCCCGTCCGTAAACAGGCTAGTGAAACAATGGTGTCAGACGATCAACCTGAAGGGGAATTATGGCAGTCACAGCCTGAGAAAAACTTGGGGCTACCACCAACGAGTCACACACAAGGTTGATATTCCGATTTTAATGGAGTGCTTTAACCACTCCTCGCAAAAACAAACCTTGACTTACTTAGGAATTCAACCCGAAGAAATTAAAAGCGTCTACGAAAACGAACTCTGACATTTAATACCGCCACTCTTCATGGCTCACTGGCAAACGGTTCAAGAGTCGCCTCAACTGTTCCCACTGAGGCATGTGTTTTTCCAATAGAGCAATGAAGTTTGCGTTATGCGTCGGTTCAATCATGTGGAGCATCTCGTGGACGATAAGGTACTCCAAGCATTTGGCTGGTTTCTTAGCAACGTGAGTATTAATTCTAACGTAGCCTCGCTCTGGATTGCAGCTACCCCACCTCGTTTTCATGCGCTGGACGAATAGGCGATTAACCTTAACCCCTAAGCGAGACTCCCACTTGCTGATCATAGGTATGGCTTTTTCACGAAGGCTGGCTCGATACCACTCATCAATCACTTCCCGCCGCTTCTTCTCTGGGGCTCCTGGTCGCACTGACAAGACCAGCTTCTTGTGTTTGATCTCGACAGACGGAGATTGCTCTGCCTCGACAACGTCCATAAGATAGCGCTTACCCCACAAGTAGTGGCTTTCCCGCTCGATATACTCCCTTGGTGTCTCGCGTTCCTGCTCGCGCATTTTACGCTGCTCTTTCTTGATCCAGGCAAGCTTGGATATGGCAAAGACACGAAGGGTGTCGAGACCTATACGTGAAGGCGCAGAGATTCGCACCTTGCCGTCTGGCGGGTTGACGCTCAGATGAATGTTCTTGATGTCTTTACGGACGACATCTATCGGGATCTCGCCCAAATCAATTCGCGAGACCATTAGTATTCCTTCTGCTCAATGACGATCTGGAATACCCGCTCCACTTCATCAACATCATGAAGGACGCCAAAGAGGCCAGCCTTGATGACACGCTCTTTGGCCTGGACTCCACGCCAAGCATCAGGACGAACTTCATGGATAACCGAGTCAATTTTCAAGGCCAACTCTTCATCTTGGCCCAAGTTATCGTAAAGAGCCCGCTTCGCCTGTGTATCGAGTGACGCAGGAGTATCCTCCGTTACCCCTGTCTGAACTTGACTCGCCAGCTCTGCTATCTTTTTGAGATACTCCTCGTATTCGATGGCTTTCGCTTTTCGTACGGCAATGATTTCGTCCAGCAGTTCGGACATAGTGTCGTAGAACGCTGGGTTGTTCAGATACTCTTTGATGATTTTTCTACGGACGTTATTCTCGATAGTCTCGGCCACAGCGTTTTTGTCACCCTTCAAGTCACCTAGCTTGGTCCCGATGGCTTTAGCGATTCCGGCATTCACTATGAGTTCCAACAATGGCATCTCGTCGAATGGAGAGATCTTACGCGGCCCGTCCGCCTCGATATAGGTATCAATGAGCTGGCGCATATCAGCTTCAAAAGGCTTGAGGTCAAGAGTTTCACCGCTAGCCTTTTTGATCGTGTCCCTGAGTGCCACGTAGTCATCAACTTGGTGCTTGAGGCTATTGGCTTCCGTTTCAGAATAGCCAGCAGCCCCCATCTCATTAGCGAGATTGGAATAAGCCCGTACCAGTGAAGCCGAGGCTTTGTAGAGAGCTACTCGTTGAGGCTCACGTTCATCCAAGTCGGTCGCAACCTCAGTGTTTCCACAGAAATAATGGATGCACTCCAGCTCTCGCTTAGGAGGTTCAATAGGCTCACAGAGCAAGGCAATGGCTTCGAGTGCATTTTCAAGACGCTCGCGGCCAGTCTCAAGCCTGTCTCGCAGCATGATCTGAGGATCGGCTTCTCCCGGCTCGTGGGCCAATTCAGACGTGTATACCTCGATAGCATTTTCGACCTTCTTGAAGAGGTCTTTGTAGTCGACAATATGGCCGAAAGGCTTGTCGTCTCCGTCCAGACGATTCGTCCGGCAGATAGCCTGGAAAAGTCCGTGGTCCTGCATCTGTTTATCAATGAAAAGGCAGGTGCAGGGAGGTGCATCAAAGCCGGTCAGCAGCTTGTTGACGACAATGAGAAGCTTCATGTTGGCCGGTTCCTTGATGAACAGCCGCTTGGCTTCTTCCTCATATGTCTCTGTCTTGGACATATCGCCTCTAGGCGTCACGTCTTCCAGCATTGCCGTGTAGGTCTTGTAGAGAAATTCCTTATCGGTCTCAGTATTCGCGCCGACGTCTTCCTTGGATACATCTCCAGCATACGGGTTGTATGAGGTGATGATAGCGACCTTTCCTTTAAGCGGTGTGTCTTGAAACAGCGTATAGTACTTTGCTGCTTCGTACATGCTTGATGCCACGAGCATGGCGTTTCGATGCTCACCGGACAGGTAAGACTTGATTTTGAAGTCGGTGACGATATCCGTGACAATTCGGTTCATGCGAGACCGTGAACTGAGTACGTTCTGCATGGTCGCCCAGTACTTTTTCAGCTCATCTTTCTGCCACGGATTCAGCCCTTTGGTCGAAGCATCAAACCAGGCATCAACTCCTTCTTCCGAGCTTAGCCGTTGGTCGATGTCTCTGGCCTCGTAAATCAGATCGAGCACGACCTTGTCTTCTACGGCCTCACCGAATTTGTAGGTGTGGATGTAGTCGCCAAATACTTCCAGGCTGCTCTTCTTGTCTTTCTTGAGCAGCGGCGTGCCGGTAAAGCCTATGAAAACCGCGTTAGGCAACATGGCCTTCATGATTTGGTGCAGTTTACCGCTCTGGGTTCGGTGGCATTCGTCCACGAAAATGAAGAGTTCGCCGACCGTCTTGCGAGGCTGTGCTTCCAGTTCCTTGATGTAGGCCTCGTGGTCCTTGACGTCTTTCCGTCCGAACTTGTGGACGAGCGAACAGAGCAGTCGTGGCTTGGCCAGACTCAATTGGCTCATCAACTCACGTCCACTTCTGGAGCGTTGAATTTCTTCTCCTGTATCGGTGAAGACTCGTTGGATTTGTTTATCCAGCTCATCGCGGTCAGTGACGACAGCCACACGAGCGTTGGGATTGTTTTCCAAAATCCACTTTGCCAGCAACACCATGACGATGGACTTCCCGCTTCCTTGCGTATGCCAGATGATACCGCCTTCGTAGCGTTTGACATGTGCCTGTGCAGCCTTGATGCCGAAATATTGATGCACACGCGGGAGCTTCTTGCCGCCGCCGTCAAAGACGACAAAGTCATACATCAGCTCAATGAGCCGGTCCTTGCGACACATTTTGCAGAGGTACTTGTCTAGCTTGTACCCTTTATTGTCCTGCTCATCCTCTTTCCATTGTAGGTAGTATTTTTCAGCCGTTCCGATCGTGCCGTAGCGCAGCCCCTCGGAGTCGTTACCAGCCATGAGTATCTGGGCCGTGGAGAAAAACCACTCATTGAACTCAGGCTGCTGGTTGGAGATGAGCTGACGGATGCCGTCTCCAATGGAAACCCGACTGTTTTTGAGTTCAATGACGCCCACGGCAATGCCGTTGACGTATAGGACAAGATCAGGCCTCCGTTCATGGGTGCCTTTGAGTGTTACCTCTTCGGCAATGGCAAAATCGTTCTTGTCCGGCTGTTTCCAGTTGATGAGGTGGACGGTCTCCGTGACTTTGCCTGCTTCGATTTTGACAGGAACGCCGTAGCGAAGCATTTCGTACACAGCCAGGTTGTTGCCATACAGGCCTCGACCATGGTGATCCGCTTCAGTTTGCAAGAGGTAGATGGCTCTGGAAATCTGCTCGGATGAATATCCGGATTTCTCCAGCCAGTCGGTCAGAAGGCCGTGCTCGATGTTGCTATTGTTCCGTTCAGACCAGTCGCCAAGATAGCGGTAGTCCAGTTCGTCACGGAATAAGGCAATTACCCTGTTCTGGGTTGCTCGTTCAGGCTTTCTGAGGTCGCTCATGACATTCACCTAGCTAGATTTAATCATCATCTTCTTCATCATTAACTTCGAGCTCTGTGGAAGAAGGAGTATCGATAGTCTGCCACCGTTGATCTATCCAGGAAATTAATTCATTACGGCGCTTACGAAACTCCTCAGGGGTCCAATCAACATACTGAGCGACCTTACGTTCTTGTTTGATGCCTGAATCAGTATAGCTCGGACTGAAACCAGGTTTTCCTTTTTTTCGATCAAAATCGAAATTCTTATAATTAGAATTATTCTTGGTCAGTACAAGATTACCAATGTCATGAAGGCACTCATCAAAGCTATCTTGAGGCCAAACTTTCATCCAATGAGAGTCTTTTTCTGGTGTTTGAGGAAGGATATGCTCGATTGTTGAATCACTCAGTTGCTTCCATGGTAACAAAGGCTCCTGCCCCTTGCCTTCCGTTGACAGCAGATAAAGCTCATACTCGAACAATGTATATTTAAGACACCTTCTGGAGCTGTACCAATCATTGGGTGCTGAATTGTACTCATTGAAATCTTTCTCGTCAGAGTACACACGAATCAACCTATACAGATGTTCAACAACCTGCTGACTTGTTTCGGGATAATGAAATACGGCATGGCTACACTTATACAAGCTTGATTGCCCAGCATTGCTTCTTTTTCCTTCGAAAAGGAATACTCTGTATGCGTAACATTCAAGAACTTTTAAAAGGCCAACATAGACCTCTTCTGTAATAATTCCTTTCTCCCTATGTCTTCTGGCTGCAACCATTAATGGTAAAAAATTGGCAATGTTCCCAGTGCGATGAATTTTGCTGAGCCACAAAAATTCCTCTTTCGACAAAGAGTCGTCCTCAGTAGGATTTGTAATTTTTGCGTAATGCTTGGATATCTCCGCTAGCCCATGGGCAAAAAGCTCAATGAACTCGGCCACTTTCTCTTTTGGTCTTTTGTCAGAAAAAACTCTTAGCGGAATATATTCCGGCTGTTTAAAGCCTTCGTATCCTTTCCAGTTTTTAGGAGTATGGCTGCAAAACAAAACCCATGCGACTCTCAGGCATTGGTCCTCATCACCATTACATGTACCTAAATTTATGTACGCATCACGCCAATTCTTATTGATTAAATCAGTAAGTGTCTTTCTCTCTGACTCATCAGTCAGATTTCTGGAGATCCAATACATTAGGTAGTTTTTAAGCAACTCCAATACGGATAAGCCTTTTCCTCGCGAGTTCATCAACTCGAAGGTCATGCCTATTTCACACTCTTCTTCGATGGTATAAAAGGTAAAGTTAAGCTTTTGGGTGATCGCTTCGTATAGACCAAGCAGATACTGACTGCCATGATCTCCTCGTATTTTTAGTTGGTTATCTAGGTGGGAGCGAAATCGGTGGTAGGCAGTTATTAAGCGTTTTTCATGAGGGGAACGGGCATTGACTTGAGCACTCCCATTTTTAAGCAAGTCACAAAAAATCCCCCCAGTGCCGTTATTCAAGGTCAATTTACAAGTAACCCCAGAATACAAGAAAGTTTTTACAGATTGTTCAAATTCAGAATTGTCTTTAGATTTTAATTCATTAATAATAACAGAAAGATACAGACATGATGTCGTTAGCCGTTGTTGTCCATCAACGATATCTTTCATGGGGTATTTTGTTATACCGTACGGAGTGCGTTGTTGCTCCTTTGGAGCGTAAACAACCACTGTTCCAGTGTAGTGGCTTGCCATGTCTTCATCGACAATTGCATCTATGTCCTGAATGAAGTCATCAAGCTGTTTTTCTTCCCATGCATAACCTCGCTGGTAGTCCGGAATTTGATACAAAGAGCCAGCAAAAAGATCTAGTAGCGTTTTTCTTTCCATTGTAAGGTGTCCACCTTGGTGAGAGTGAAATTGATATGGTAGCGGTAGAATTCGACGTTGGGAGTGACGGACAAGGCTCTGCGTGTGCGCAAATCGTCTTCCAGAGCGACGATGACGCCTTTCACTTCCTGGCTGTCCTCGGCCAGTGTTTCACGGACGAAGCCCATGTAACGGAGAATCTGGCCTATGACGGAATCGCTGGCTCGGCCTTTCTTGAGTTCGACGACGAGCAGGGTTTTCTTGTCCTTGCTTACGGCCAGGATATCCAGTGGGCCTGTATCTGTTGGGTATTGTCTGCCAGCCAGTTCGCCATCGTTTTCAAAGATGTCGTAATCCTTGCCGAGCTCGGTCTGGCTCCAATTGTTGACGAGGAAATCTTCAAGGTGCTTTTCGAGAGCAAAACATGCGGGGTCTTCGATGGTCTCGTCTGTGGCAATGATCGGTGCCGGAGCCGTCCCGCTGATCAGCTTGTCGAGTTCCTCTTTGTACTTGGTCACGTTGCTGACCGTACCGATGGAACCGCAGGAATTTCTCAACGCCTCGCTCATGTCTTCCCGGTCGAGGCGTTCGTGATACCAGTTTACAGGACGACGATGAGGCAGATTCTGGCCGGGATGATACTGATAGCTGCCACTCAGTTCGCCAACGAGATAGCTGCCGTTTCCATCGGGACAAAGGACGATATCTCCCTTCTTGACTCCTTTAGAAACAGTCCAGAGAGCACCACAGGCCAAACCGGCTGCGACTTTGGACTTCTCTGGCTCATTTTTCAGATAGACAGGGATGAACTTCTTGTTGAACTCTCGCCACTCTTCGGGAAGATCGTTTGTCAGATCCTGCTCTATGCCGAAGTCGGCACCGATGAATCCACCTTTATGGCATTCGTCTGCATGCACGCTGCCTTTACCCAACATGATCCGAAAGTAGCTCTTCATTGCAACCTCATACGAGTCGAATTCGTCCAGTCAGCAATTTCTGCATCATCCCTTGCTTCAGCTTTTTTGCCTTGCTCAGCTTAGCTTCCAGTTCGGCAATTTCAGCATCCATGTCCGAAAGGGTTGTAGCGATACATACCTGCTCTCCTGAACTTTTAGGCATGGCTATATCCAGTTGCCTCAATACAACCATACCAACAGAAGATCGGGTTGAGCCGCTTAACATCTTCTTAAATTGGTCTGTGATAAAGGCCGATTTCAAACTATACAGCAGAAACATTCTTGCAACATTTCTCGCTCGTATAATTCCAAGCGTTGGTGAAATGGTATATTTGCCTGTCATGAGTTTTAATCGAACAACCTTGCCAATAGAGGCAACTCTTCCTAATCCGATCAGTTCTTCTTTTAAATCATACCGAGTCAAATGTTCATCATAAACGGATGGAGGGACTAAACGAGCATCAGTTCCGACAATATTACCATCTTCGTCTAAATCGCCTATTCCTAAAAATGGAATCCCATTAGTAACAGCTGCAGGGGCTCTGTGACTTGGATGGGGATCAATTACGTCCGCGACATTATCGAGTTTTTTAACTAGCCAATCGGACTTAGGTGTCAGTAATTCCTGCATCGCACCTTGCTTGATCTGGCGCTTCTTGGCGATGAGCTGCTCCAGGGATTCGATGAGTCCATCCGCATCGGAGAGAGCTTCGGCGATGGCTTCTTGTTCGACTTTGGTGGGAGGTAATGGAAGTATGATTTTCGTTAAATCCGACTTTTTAACGTGGACAAAAGAAGCTTTAAATCCATGAGCATGCTTCTCAATCTCTTCTTGAACTCTATGAAGCACAAGATAGGCGTATGCTGGAATAAAACGTTTTAGGTCTGGAATTACCTTAAAAATATGCTGATTTAATACGCCCGTCGGCCCATTCCAAATTCTTGCGCCAAACGATGTGCCTTTCGTACCAGACCAAGCAAAAAGGAGATCTCCTGCTTCAATCTTATGCTTATCTTCTACGGGCTTAGCATAATAGTTAAATTGAGAATCAGGATCGTTTAAATTCTGAATGCGAATTATTGGCAAACCTTGATCACCCCAGTCATTTGGAGCAAAAGCTCGACCATTAATGAGCTTAAAAGATTTTCCTATCGTGCTGATCATCCAGTCAGTTGGAATTTCGCCAATTTCAGTCTGCTTAAACCCTTCCCTTACTGCCATGCAAATCCCATCCTTTCCAGATGCTGATTTACCTTGGCTTCCATGTTTGTCACACGCTCAGCCAACTCCGGCATGGATGTCTCATAGCGTTCAGCCAGTTCCTTCACTCGCTGGGTCAACTGCTGGCTCACCCGGTCCATCTCACCGTGGATGGCCGTATCCAGAGTCGCCAGCCACTTATCTTCCACCACCAAGGTCTTGATTTCGTCCTCGGAGAGCTCCGGATACTTGGCGTAGGCCATGTCATCCAGCTCCTTGTCTGCATCCTTGAGCTGCTTCTTCAAGTCCGTTTCTTGGTTGCTCAACTTGAGCCACGCTTTCAGCACCTTGATCTCGTCAGCCGAGTCTTTGTCACCCTTAATTTCCTTGAGACGAGCCGTGACATTCCCTTTGTTGACCTTATCCAGCTCGGAGAACGCGCCGTCTTCGCCGCCGTGCTCTTCCTCAAGTTCGGTCTTGCCGGACTTGGCTGACTCCAGCTCGGAAGCAATACGGTCCAGTTCGGCCTGTTCTTCAGCAAAATACCGGGCAACCACATACTCCTTGGGCACCAGATCACAGGCCCAGCCTTTATCCTTTTCCTTGCCCTTGTTTTTGCCTTTTTCGATGATCTCGATAATGCGTTCAGGCTCAGCTTTCCAGCCATCCACTGCGATGAGGTAGCAATCATCCTGCATGGTCTCAGACCAGTAATCCATCAGGTGTTGATACACGTCATACGGATCAATCAACGGCTTCCCTTGGTAGTGCTCCAAAAGCCCGTCTGAAAACCCCTTGATGAGCTGTTTGGGATTCACTCCAGGATTCAGAGCCTTCAATGTAACAACGCTCTGGTCACGCCATTCAGCAAAGTGACCATTCATCCCATCCACGAAAGCCGTAAACTCAGGATGCTCGAAAATGGCTGGCTTGATAGCCGCCTTCTCCACGGTAAGATCCAGGTATCCGGCACGCCTTTCCTTGAACAACGAGCCTTTGAGGCCGGGACAGACATCCCAGTACCGGGCCAGTGCATCAATATCGTCCTTTGGAATCCCACCACGCAGATGCGCTTCGATATCCTGCAGGTCTTCCGGCTCCTGGCTATCGATGTAACGAGGCAGGTTGAGGTTGAAGTCGTTCTTCTCGATTTCTTCGATGCTGACCATACGGGAGAACTTCTCGATCTCAACCTGACGGGTAAAGACATACACCGCACGATGGACATCCCGAGAGCGCAACCGATTCTTGGGACCGTCCTTCATAAACCCGCTACTGGCATCAACCATGAAGATCCCTTTCCTGGCCGATGCCCCCTGCTTGTCGAGCACGACGATGCAGGCCGGAATACCGGTTCCATAAAACAGGTTGGCAGGAAGGCCGATGATGCCTTTGATGTACCCTCGACGGATCAAGTTCTTACGAATACCTGCCTCCGCATTGCCTCGGAACAACACACCATGAGGCAAAATACAGGCACCCTGGCCAGTGGGCTTAAGGGACCGAATGATGTGCAGAAGATAAGCATAATCTCCCTGTTTTGCGGGAGGTGTTCCGTAGATAAACCGATCATGCCGATCGTTCTCCGGATCTAGGCCGTTGCTCCATCGTTTGTCAGAGAACGGAGGGTTGGCAACAACGTAGTCAAACGTCTTAATCAGATCACCATCAAGGAATTTCGGATTGGACAGCGTATTACCCTGCATGATCGTCGCCTCAGGACTGTCGTGCAAGATCATATTCATGTGAGCCAGGCCACGAGTCGTAGCGTCCTTTTCCTGTCCATACAACGTCACCTTAGTCGAAGCTTCGTCTGCCACCTTCAGGAGCAAGGAGCCGGAGCCGCACGCCGGATCGTATACCGTTGTGTTAGGACTCGTATCTGCCTTGTGGATACCTATAATCTGAGCAATAAGACGGCTGACTTCAGCAGGCGTGTAGAATTGTCCCTTGCTCTTGCCACTCTGGGTAGCAAAGTGCCGCATAAGGTACTCGTAGGCATCGCCAAGAATGTCATCGCCTTCCGCTCGGTTTTTGGAAAAATCCAGAGCCGAATTCTCAAATATGGCAATGAGGTTGGTCAGACGCTGAACCATCTCCTTACCGCTGCCGAGCTTATTGGGATCATTGAAATCAGGAAAATCCGAAAGGTTGTTTGCCTTCATTAACGGAGCTATGACTTGGGTATTAATCTTGTCGCCGATGTCGGTCGCACCTTTGAGTGCCACCATATCCTTGAAGCTCGCACCGTCCGGAATCTCGATCGGAGCATAAGGAACACCAGCATACTTGTCGCTGACATATTTGATGAACAGAAGGACCAGCACATAGTCCTTGTACTGGCTGGCATCCATACCGCCACGAAGCTCGTCGCAGGACTGCCAGAGAGAAGAATAGAGTTCGGATTTCTTGAGAGCCATTTAAGTCTTAGTATCCTGTTGGTGTTGAAGAGTCTTAGACTATAGAAGTCTGAATACATTGTGGTTTAAATTTGTCCGTAAGCTAAAGCCCATCAACCGGTTAGTGTCAAGAATTCACTAGGGTGAATTGGGATATGGCAATTCCAATAAAGTTCGAAATGAGTTTCAGCCTATTCATCGATATGCCTGAGAGAATGCATAATTAATCCGAGCTTTCCCATTCGGTAGGATATTTTTTAATAAGATTACATACGAGCCACTTCCGACAAAACAGTACCCCAAGAGAGAACGACATACACATCGTTATTTCACAATCGACATTACCAAGTGTTTTTTTTGAGTAGATCACATTTGGATAGTCATTAATTTTCTTGTGGACAAAACACATGCAGGGGCTCCCAACAAATGAGTCAAGAGCCCCTGCTTTTAAATATCAGTTTATATTAACGAACACGCGAATTGTTTTGTTCTACAAAGGTAATTCTCTTTAGAGTGACGCTTTGCAAGATATTGAGCGTTTTGCTTCACTTCATAAATTACTTCAGCCGCATCGGGGCTGGTACGCCTAATCTGAATAGCATATGGATTAGGATGGGTATTGTTCTTATGTCTGCAATAATGAACCAATCCAGTTGCATCACAGCCTAATCTTTTGCCCCATAAATACGTTGCTTTCTCCAATATTTTATATGGGTTTTGAATATACCTTCCATCAAGTAAAAAAATGGCATGATAGTGATGAGTCGCTGTATCTGAATTGAGAGAGGCTTCACGAATCCAGAAGTAAATAAGTCCAAGTTTTTTTCTATCACAATAGTGTTTAAAAGAATCTAAAAAAACTGAAAGAGCACAATTATCATTTGGATATTGAATGTTCTCCGGGTATCTAATATCAATGCGTACATAAAGATTTTTATTTCTCAATTTTACTGATTTGTCAATTAAGTTTTCAATTGCAGTCAATATCTTAACATCGTGAGTATTATAATTAGACTTATACATGAAACTCTCCTTTAGTTATATACTATATATAACTTATTTATTACCAATAACCACATAAACCAAATTGAAAGAACTGCAACAGTAGAGCGCTAAAATACAATAAATCAATCATTTACAACTTTTCAATCTGTCGGACATGAAATATTGATACGGATTTGAATACGCTTTCAATATTTTGAATCGCAAACAAAAAAGGCCATCTTAATGGCCTTTCACCTCATCCCCATACTATTTACCCAATTGCCTTAACCACCAATCCAAGAATGTCTCTCTGACAATCAGTACTTTCCTGGATATGTCGCAGGAAACACTCTTCCGGCATGTTGGTTCACTTATTTTGAAGAGTTCTCCACTTCAAGGCATTCCCAGCCAATTGATCAAGGGATGTTCCTGCGAAGACCGGTCGTAATGAATCTGTCAGTTGTTTTCGTAAGCTTTCATTGCATCTCCTATGTTACTACGTGTTCATAGGATTGACCTAGAAAGTATATTTTTACGTCCTAGTACTACAGCTTTCACTCCCCCACACAAATGCAGACAAAGATGATCAGATGCAAACAAACAGTAGCCTGAAATAACTGAAAAAAATAAAATATAATATGGCAAAAATCTTAATATATAGCTATAAAAAAGCATATTAGACCTAATCGATTGCATTACTTTGGCCAATATGAGGCTATAGAGACAATGCTCTTCCAGCTTGTTTTTACTTTGGAGAATAGCGAGCAGTACGCTTATCCCCCTCTTTGACAAGTAGCCCATCATCACACAATTCCTTCAAAGACTTTGAGATGGTAGAACTAGATGGCCCGGCTCCCTCTTGCTTAAAATTTTTGGCCCCAATTACCCCTTGCTTCCGTGCAAGCTTAACCATCTCCAGCTTAAGCCCTTTTAGATCATAGGCCTCGATCTCGCTTGAAGACACCAACCGAGCCTCATCAAGCTGTTCATCAATATTTTGGACATGTCTGACGAAACGTTTCTTTTGTTCCGTATAGCAAAGACTAAAAGGAGCAAGGGCATCACCATACAGCTCACGTGAACCTTCAAAATGAACTTCTACTTTGTCTCCACGGCCCACCCTCCGTGGTTTCTTAAGAGTTACTATAGTATCGGCGTCATCCAAAATCTTTCCAGATCCACGAACAAAATGCCCATTTTTGGTCATATGAGTGACAAGAATAACAGCAATTCCACGAGCATTTAGTTTCCGAATCCACTCCTCAAGGACTCGCCATGCGCTATGGTTAGCTTCTCTTTGTGGTGGTATCAATTTCCCCAAATTATCAAGAACCAAAAGGCGCGTACCTTTATGCATTTTTGTCTCAATCCATTGACGATCTTCTTCGAGCATCAGATTGATCCGTTTGCCAATGTCGTTCAGCGACAACAAATACAAATTGTCATCAATTCGTTTTTTCAAGCAGGGATCTTGGTATAAACCTTTCATATTTTTGCTACGATTTTGAATCGTCCCTATCCACATTTCCGCGTCAACAAAGGTAACACGCTGCTGTTTAGGGGCTCTCAGACGACCTCCCATATCACCGCCACATGCAAGAGCCATCGCGATATCCAACGCAACAAACGACTTAAATGTTTTCTTTGGGGCAGCCACAATAAGAAATTCATCCTCTTTAATAAAAGGTTCGACTAAGAATTCCTTCTGAGAAACATCCATTGTCAACAACTCCCCCATGGACATTCCTGCCTGTTCGTCTTTTACTTCCTTGCTTATCTTATTCAAACAGGAATCGATCTCATCCTCGAACTCCTTGGCACTCATAAGACTATACAAAGGAAGATCGGTTATGCTGGAATCACGACGCCGTCTTCGTATTATTATACCGTCATTTCTATGTTCTCTTCCGTTGTAACGGATGTAAGAATCTATTAGGATATTTTGATTAAAAGCTTGCTTCTGAATTTCCCTAGCAGTTTCCCGCCCCTTCTTACTATCTGAAAACAAATATACCACTTTCCGGTCAGTAAGCAGACGCCAATCGAGTCCATTAATGGCTGTTTTTCCGCCGACCCACGACAAACAAATCCTATCGCCTTGTTTGCCTTTAAGAGCATGCTGAGCAATATCGAGATCTTCTGTTAAAAGGACAGAAGCATGAGGATGCAGTTCAAGCAATTCAGAACAAAAAAAAGGATAGGGCTTTTCAAACCCATAAGGTAGCCAGTTGAGCTCTAATAAACTATTATTATTTCTCCATAAAGTATAGCAAGCAAAGCTCGGTACTCCCTTTGCTTTTACTTTCGCAACTATCCCCCGCAGAGAACCGTTTGGATTATAAAAAACATATCCCTTTTCGCACTCCCCCACCACCTGTAAGCCTTTTTGAAGAATAAAATGGTCATAAACCGCTTTTATTTGCTGAAAACCATAAGGGCGTTCATTCAACAATGCCGCTTGTCTTTCACACTTCATAACTTCTCTTAATACCCTCACAGAATACTGACGAGGAGCTCCAATAATAGCTCCGTACAAATCTATCTGATCTTTACAGGATGTTTCTTCCTCAAGATTAGAAACTATTACCCATTGTCCACGTACAAAAGAAGAACCAGGAAATAACTTTTGTCGAACCAACATCGGATACAATTCACTTCGGGCCTCCATGACCTCTTGCTGCGTCAACTCAAAATCCTTCAAAACAATTTCAAATGGATAGCAACGGTAAACTTTCCCCCTCCAAACTTCACCATCAGGCAGCCAGGATTTTATTAGTTGGTGGTATGAACTTCCAAGAATTCTTCTATTGATTAAAAAATCAACCCCCTGTTCTTGACTTATATTTTCAATCAAAGGGACACTCTTAGGCCCTTTTACGGGCAGCACTCCCCAAGGCCCAAAAGCCAATCCACCTACTTGCACAGCCCCTCCTTGTCTGAACTCAATATTTTTTTACCCCTTCCCGCAATCGTATGTCGGCAATATTTAAAACTAGTACATACGAGTAGCGAGGCGAAAAGATGAATACCAACAAACTACGACCGCAACAACCGATGGTTAGCAGTCCCCCACCGCTTACGGCAAAAGAAGTGGCTGATCTCTTGAACAAACCCGTTGGTTGGGTGTATCGTCACAAGAAAGCGTTGGGCGGCTTCCAGCCTATGCCGGGAGCCAGTATTCTCTTCGATGCCGCGAAGCTCTGCTCGGGAGAAACGCATGCCCTACAAGATGAACAACGGAAAGTGGCGCGGAAAGCGAATGATCAACGGTCAAACCAAGACCAAAACATTCACAAGCAAACGAAACGCCCTACTCTGGGAGGTACAACAAAACGAAACTCTGTGGAGAGAACAAAGCAACCCGACCCTCACGGCCTTGGAGTGGGCTAACGCTCACCTCGACTTTGCCAGACAACGCTTTGTTCCCAAAGTCTATGAAGCTAAACGACTTGCATTCATGCGCCTGCTGGAAGTCTTTCCGGGGGACCGTCAAGTCAATGAACTGGGAATGCCTCAGGCAATGGCTGTTATGCAATCCGTTGCAACCCAAAGGGGAAACGGTCCCGCCAATACCGCTCGAAAACATCTGTCATCCGCATGGGCCTGGGGAACTAAATACCTGTTCATGCCCCGTGACAATCCGTTTTCCATGGTAGATCGTCTCCCTGCCGACCAAATGCCCCGGCGCATGCCGACAGAAGAAGAGTTCTGGCATGTTTTCCATACCGCTCAGGGACAGGACAAAGTTCTCCTGAAAACGGCACTGCATACAGCGGCACGGAAAAACGAACTCTACAGCCTGCGTTGGTCGGACATAGACTTCGATGGACACAAGATCCGTCTGGGAACAAGAAAGCGCTCCGGTGGCGGCATGGAATACGATTGGATTCCTATGACGCAGGAGATCTACCAGGATCTTCTCATGCACCGGCAAACTCCGGAAGGAATGCGAAGTGGTATAGTCTTCAGCAACCAGGAAGGAGGACAGTACAGGAACCGGTTCAATTTCATGCCGAACCTGTGCAAGCGAGCCGGGATTGAGCCGTTTGGGATGCATGCCATCAGACATCTGTCAGCATCGATACTGGCCAAGGCGGGAGTTCCCCTGCCAACCATCCAGTTGATCCTGAGGCATAGGAAGGTGACGACGACCGCTCTGTACATCCAGAGCCTCGGCGTGAACAGCATCAACCTCGACGGCATATTCAACGGCCCAGATGGTTCGTACGCAGTCAATTCATAAAACAATACGCCCGTCCTTCGGGACGGGCGTATGTGCCAAATCTAGTACACATTTGGCACACAAACAGATGGTTAGTGGCACTGAAAGTCAATAAATACGGCACTTGAAGAACCATAAAGGAATCTTCACACGGTGGAAGTCGCAGGTTCAAATCCCGCATCGCCCACCACCGAGCATAAGGCGGCTTCCGAAAGGAAGCCGCTTTTTTGTCGCATCAACTGATCGCTACGGATTCCAGCCAGTCCATGAGACTAATAAAGGAGAGTTCCATGCGTCCCATCCTGCTTTTCTCCATTCTGTTCCTTCTGCTGAGCGTTCTCCCCGCTACGGCCCAGCTCGACGAGCCCAATCAGTTACAGGAAATGGCCAATTCCGAATTTCGCATTGCCCAAAAGGCTTACCGTGATCTGGTTAAAAAATATGGCGCCGACGTAAAAGGAATGACGGCCGAAGAAAAAGAAAAAGCCTGCAAAAAAATCAAGCAGGCTCAGTACGACAACAATGTCCAAGAAAACATGGAAAGCACTTTTGCGGCAAAGAATACGCAAAAGCAACTTTCAGAACTCAATGCGTATTCGAAAACGCTGATGTGCCAATAGTCGGTTAGACGAATCGGACCTGTAGACGAACAGTTCCTTTTCCCCGACGCAGCGAGTCAAGTATCTCTGCCGCGCCTGCCTCTCCCTCGGAAAGCAGGTTGTCGCCCCCCTTCTTCAGCAGAGCAATTAGCGGTTCACGTTCCGTCTCTATGCCCCGCTGAAGGATATCAGCCCCAGTGTCTACGGCCAGCACACTAAATATCTTAACAAACACCCTGATGATTTCCCCTGTCTCTACCGCGTCGTGGCGCACCAACCCTATGGAACTGCGGAATTCCCTATAGGGGTTGTCCCGTCCCATACAAATGCCCACCAGCCCGGGCATGGCGCTTCCCAACGCCAGTCGGTCACCATCCTGCAGATGCGTTGTGTCCAATCCGTCCAACGGGCTGGAGTTCAAAAAGACAGTTCTGACGTCATTATCAATGAGCAAGTCATCATAGCCAAGCACCTCCCGCATGAATTCCCGGACACTCATTCCCGCCCGGCACGTCATATAGAATCCGCGTTGCAGCAGGGTGTTGAACCCGGTTCTGGCCGAACCGCACATGGTCAGTTCCAAATCCAATTCAGTTTTCATAGTGATTATCTCTACGACCGCTCAAAGTGTTCGACAATGATACATTATGCTATTGTTGGCACAATATGTTGTTTTTTTTGACAAAATTCTCTCAAATGGAGTATTATCCCAATTAGGTAAGATAATCAACCGGACGGATAGGCCGTCAACCTGCTGAACCTTATACCGAATTGAGGATAGTCATGCCCAGGATTCTTCGCATCAACACAAGAACGAAGGAATATTCCTTCGAAGAGCCGGGCCAGTACACCAATCTCGGTGGCCGTGCCCTGACCTCCCGCATCATCAACAAGGAAGTTCCCGCGAACTGTCACCCGCTCTCTTCCGAGAACAAGCTGGTTTTCGCTGCAGGCCTGCTTGGCGGTTCCACGGCGGCAAACTCCGGTCGGTTATCCGTCGGGACCAAGTCTCCGCTGACCGGCGGCATCAAGGAATCCAACTCCGGCGGCCTCTTCGCTCACAAACTCCCCAAGATGGGCATCCTTGCCATCATCCTTGAGGACAAACCCGAATCCGGTACTGATTTCTCCACACTCTTCATTTCCGGTGACAAGGTCGAATTCCGCGATTGTGCAGATATCGTGGGCATGGACAACTATCCGGCACATGACAAACTGATGCAGACATACGGCGAAAAAATAATCGCAGGTATGATAGGCCCAGCAGGCGAAACCATGCGCCTCACCTCCACCATCCAGTTTACCGATCCGTACAAGCGGCCCGCCCGATCCGCCGGACGCGGCGGCACCGGCGCGGTCATGGGCTCCAAGAGGATCAAGGCGATCATTCTCGACAACGATACCAACGAAAAGGTATCCCCGGTCAATGCCGACGACTTCAAGGACTCGCGCTCCAAGTGGGTAGGCATCCTGCGCAACCATCCGGTTACATCTCAGGGGCTGCCTGGTTTCGGCACTTCCATTCTTGTGAATATCATCAACGAGGCAGGAGCGCTGCCCACCAAGAACTTCCGCTACGGCCAGTGTGACCATGCCGCCGATATATCCGGCGAAAAGATTGCCGAAGTCATCGAGTCCCGCAAAGGAAAGACGACCGAAGGCTGCCATGTCGGCTGCGTTATTCAGTGCTCCCAGCAGTACAACGACGCAGCAGGCGAGTATGTCACCTCCGGCTTCGAATACGAAACCGTCTGGGCCTTTGGCGCCAATGCGCTGATCAAGGATATCGACGACATCGCCTATCTTGACCGCCTCTGTGACGAAAAGGGCGTAGACACCATTGAGATCGGCAACACCATTGCCGTGGCCATGGATGGAGGCATTATCCCCTGGGGGGACGGCAAGGCCGCCATCGAACTGGTCAAGAGAATCGGTTCGGCCGACCCCATGGGCATGATCATCGGCAACGGCGTTGGTTTTGCCGGTGGAGCCTTCGGCGTGGAGCGGTTGCCCATCGTCAAGAACCAGTCCATGCCCGCCTACGATCCCCGCGCGGTCAAGGGTGTGGGTGTCACCTATGCCACCACTCCCATGGGGGCGGACCACACGGCCGGTTACGGCGTGTGCCAGAACATTCTCGGTGTGGGCGGCAACGTTGACGGCTTGAAAAAGGACGGCAATATTGAGTTGTCCAAAAACCTCCAGGTTGCCACGGCCGCCATCGACTCCATCGGCCTGTGCCTTTTCGTGGCCTTCGCCGTCCTGGATGCCGAAGACGGTGTGCAGATCATGGCCGACATGGTTCAGTCCTGGACCGGCAACACCTTCTCTGCCGACGATCTGGTCAACATGGGAATCACCTGCCTGCAGGACGAGCTGGACTTCAACGCCCGTGCCGGATTCACGGCTGCGGACGACCGTCTGCCCCGATTCTTCGACACCGATCCTCTGCCGCCCCACAATGTCACCTGGAATATTACCGACGCGGAACTGCAAGGAGCCAAGGTCTAACCATCAACAGTCAACAAAACCAACAAGGGCCGGAGAATTCTCCGGCCTTTTTTTACTGTATTGACCCTGAAAGGCAGAGCCGTTAGGAATTAGTTATGGGTATTGAAATCAAATGTTTCGCCACTCTGGCCGGTCTTCAACCGGAAAATGCGGACGACTATCCCGTGAGCAAAGGCGAGACCGTGGCTTCTCTCTTGGAAAAAATTGGGATACCCGCCGAAGAAGTGGCTATCATATTCATTAATTCGGTGCGTTCCTTTGCCGAATCTCCGGTCAAGGACGGAGATCGGGTGGGGCTCTTCCCCGCTGTAGGCGGGGGTTGATATGTCATCCTTGGTCGAAGCAATTACGTCACATGCCCAAAACACCAATTTACCGGAAGGCGGGAATGGCCTGACAATCCCGCCGCAAGCGGTCTCTTCCATTGCCAATTCTTTTTCCCTGCCCGGATACGCCGTGGAAATAGCTGCATTGGATAACGGCATCATCCCGGAACGGTATCTGCGCAACCGCCGGGCAATTTCCATCTCCGAACAGATCAAGTTATTGCAATCCCGAGTGGGCATGGTCGGGCTGGGAGGATTGGGAGGCTCTCTGCTGGACCAATTGCTGCGCCTCGGCATCGGCACCCTGCGTGCGGCCGATGGCGACACCTTTGAATCATCCAATCTGAACAGGCAGGCACTGGCGACAGTCGAGACTTTGGGAGTCTCCAAGGCTGAAGCGGCAAAACTGCGGGCGCAAGAAATCAATCCATCAGTCGCAATGGAGACAATCCCCACTTTTCTCACGGCCAGCTCTCTGCCCTCATTTATGAAGGGATGTACCCTCGCTGTGGATGCATTGGGAGGACTTGTCTTCAGGCCCCAAGTCACGCAGGCGGCGGCCAATGAGGGGATCCCCCTGGTCACCGGCGCATTGGCGGGCTGGGTCGGATATGTAGGGGTGGTTCAACCTGGCGGGGTATCGCCGTCCGAAGTTATGGGAACAAACGAGTCGGCGGATAAAAATTTGGGATGCCCAGCGCCTGCCGTCAACTTTGTAGCCTCGCTCATGGCTGCTGAAATAGTACGAATATTGAGCGAAAAATCATCGCCCCTGGAAGGGAAAATGCTCATCATCGATATGAAAACGCTGACTTTTGAACAAGTCTCTCTATAAATGGTGCTGGACCGTTGAGTATTACTCCCTCATTGACTTCATTCCCCCTATTCGGCAGATAATGGGAATAGTGATAGATTCATTTTCCATCTCACGCTTCAACCTACTGAAATATTATGACTGACAAAAATTCGGCCATCCTGCGTTTGCGCGTCTGGATTGAACAGGAAGAGGAAACATACATCGGCATCGGCAGCACGCTGTTGCTGCAATATGTGGAAAAGCTTGGCTCTCTCCGTCAGGCGGCGGCGAGTCTGGGCATGTCCTACCGCCGGGCATGGGGCAAGCTAAAAAAAGCGGAAGAGCGGATCGGGAAACCCCTGGTGGAAAAGACCAAAGGAATGGGGCAACGGTTCAACCTTACTCCCACGGGAAAAGATCTCATGGAAAAATTTCTGACCTTCTACCTTGATGTGGAAGAGTACGCCACCCAGCGCGCCTCCGAAATGCTCGACATGAATGTCAGCAAATCAGGAGAGTTTTATCGGGATGACACAGAATAGATTTTTCTGATACAAAACGCCCATCAACAAAGTATCTGTCCATCAAAGGAGGAACCGATGAGACGTGTTTACCTGATCCTGATGAGCCTTGCACTCATGCTCGCCTTGGTGATTTCCGCCCAGGCTGGGCCTGTTCTGAAAATGGCCACCACCACCAGCACCGACAACACCGGACTGCTCGGCGAATATATCGTCCCGCAGTTCAAAAAAGACACGGGCATTGAGATCCAGTACGTCGCCAAGGGGACCGGCGCGTCGCTCAAGATGGCCGAGGACTGCAACGTGGATGTCGTTCTTGTCCACGCCCCCGCAGCCGAACAGGCCTATGTGGACAAAGGGGTCCTCGTGGACCGTACCGAAGTCATGTACAACGACTTCGTCATTATCGGACCCGAGTCCGATCCTGCCGGAATCAAGGGCATGTCCGTCACCGACGCACTGAAGACCATTGCCGCCAAGAAGGCCCCCTTCATCAGCCGCGGAGACAACTCCGGCACCCACAAGAAGGAGCTCTTCCTCTGGAAGTCCGCCGGAATGACCGTGCCCGACAAGGAGTCCTGGTATGTGTCCGGCGGCCAGAAGATGATCGCCACCATCATCATGGCCGAGGAGAAAAACGGCTATACCATGACCGACCGCGGCACCTACATCAAGTATGCCGACACCAAGGGTGGCAACCCCGCTCTGAAAGTTCTGGTGGAAGGCGACAAAGTCCTCTTCAACCAGTACTCTGTCCTGGCCGTCAATCCCAAATACTGCAAGGATGCCCAGTATGAGCTGGCCAAGACGTTCACTGCCTGGATGGTCTCCCCTGCGGTTCAGAAGGCCATCGGCAACTTCAAGTTGCTCGGCAAGCCCCTCTTCATTCCAAACGCCAAGAAGTAATCACACCAGCCTGCCGGGGGAAGGCGAGCCTTCCCCCGGTTTTCAGGAGCCCCATGGACTACATCCTGCACGGCTTTTTCCAAGGGTTTGTTCTGCTTTTCACCGGCAACGACGAAACCTACTCCGCCATCTGGGCCACAATATACTCCTCTACGCTGTCCATGTCGGCCAGTCTGCTCATTGGCGTTCCACTCGGCTTTTTCCTCGGATATCATGAATTTCGCGGCAAGAAGGTTGTCCGTACCATCGTGGACACCCTGCTTTCCTTTCCCACAGTGGTCATAGGCCTTGTCGCCTATGCCATGCTTACCCGAAACGGCCCCCTCGGCTCCACCGGTCTGCTTTTTACCATCCCCGGCATGGCCATGGGGCAAACCATTCTCGGACTGCCCATCATCATCGCCATGACAGCCAACGCGGTGGAGACGTTGGACAAACGCCTGCCGCAAACATTGCTCACACTGGGAGCCGACAGGCGGCAGATGCTCTGGGCCTCGGTGGTGGAAGCCCGTTTCGCCATTATCCTCTCGGCCATGGCAGCCTATGGGCGCATCGTTTCCGAGGTCGGAATATCCATGATGGTCGGCGGCAACATCAAATGGCACACCAGAACCATAACCACGGCCATTGCCCTGGAAACCGGCAAAGGCGAATTCGCCCTGGGCATCGCCCTGGGGATGGTGCTCTTGGCCGTGGCACTGATCGTGAACATCGTCGCCGCTGGACTCAAGCGGAGGGCTCGGCAGTGAGCGAATTCCTCCACTTGCAAGGCATTACCCAGTCCTACTCGGGTAGAACCGTCCTCAATATACCAGAACTGACACTGTCCCCAGGTGAAATACTAGGCTTGGCCGGTCCCAACGGCTCCGGCAAATCCACTCTGCTCAGGATGCTGGCCCAACTGGAAAAGCCCACATCCGGATCGTTGCAATTCCTTGGACGCCCTGTTGAAGACAACAACACGGTATCCCGTAGGCAAGTGACCTTGCTGACGCAGGAGCCCTACCTGCTCAAACGCACGGTTTTTGCCAACGTGGCATACGGAATGAGAGTGCGAGGGCAGGAAAATATTCAGGCCCGGGTACATGAGGCTCTTTTACAGGTCGGGCTTTCGCCGGACGCATTTGCCTCACGGCATTGGTTTGAGTTGTCCGGCGGTGAAACACAGCGAGTAGCTCTGGCTGCCCGGCTCGTCCTTCGGCCCAAGTTGCTGCTTCTGGATGAGCCTACCGCCAGCCTGGACAGCGAGAGTGCCACACTCATTCGTCAGGCCGTACTGGAGGCGCGAGATCGCGACCACACCGCAATGATCATTGCCAGTCACGACATGCCGTGGTTAAATGGCGTCAGCGATCGTATCGTGCACATGGATCACGGCAAACTGGTCGAAGGCTAACACTTATTCGGAGGCACCCCATGAAGGCCGTAGCTATCGTCGGACCCAAAAACTCCGGCAAGACCACTCTCGTCCTCAAACTGGCCAAGGAATTCAAATCTCGCGGTCTGACGGTATCCGCCGCAAAATTCAGCCACAGCGGATTTCACTGGGCGGAAACGGATACAGCCAAATACGCCAAGGTGTGCGATACCGTTGCCGGTTTCAGCCCCACAGAGACTTTTGTGCAGTGGACGCAGCACCGCTTCCTGCCCGACCTGCTCCCGCTGCTCACCTCGGACATACTCATTGTGGAGGGAGGAAAGCCCCTCGGTTTTCTGCCCCGCATTCTCTGCCTGCGCGGCGACCTTTCCCAAGGTCTGGACTGGCTCTCGCCCGATCTGGCCATCGCCACCCAGGGTGAACAAAGCCTGCCGGATGTCCCGGCCCCGGCGACTATCCCTGAACTGGCGGACATCGCATTTGAAAAGGGCTTCTTTCTTCCCGGCATGGACTGCGGCACCTGCGGACGCCCGGACTGCCGCACGCTTGCTGCGGAGATCGTTCGTGGCGTTGTCGGTCCCGAAGCCTGTCTGGCCAACAACAATTCCATCTCCGTTGACATCAACGGCGCACCCGTCGGCATGAAACCCTTTGTGGAAGATATCATTTCCGCGTCCATCCGGGAGATGCTCCGCACGCTCAAGGGCTATGCACCGGGCAAGGCAACCATAAAAATCGACGTGTAACTCATGCGCATTGTTCTCTATGAGCCGGAAATTCCACCCAATACCGGCAATATCGCCCGTCTTTGTGCGGCGACCAAAACACCGCTGCACCTTATCGAACCGCTGGGGTTCTCGGTTGACGACAAACACCTGAAACGTGCCGGCCTGGATTACTGGCCTCATGTTGACGTCACCATCCACCCCAACTTTGAAGACTTCCTGACCCGCGTGGCACCGCCACGCCTTGTTCTGGCTTCCACCAAGGTATCCACGCCCTACCATCATTTTAAATTCCGGCCGGATGACGCCATTGTCATGGGGCCGGAGACGCGCGGGTTGCCCCTGGATCAAATGGAAGAATACCAGGCTCGGGTTCGCATCCCAATGGTCGGAGAAGTCCGAAGCCTGAACCTTTCCACGTCAACGGGAATCATACTCTATGAGGCCCTGCGCCAGACCGGCGGCCTGGACTAGGGACCACCTTGTCTTTTTTCCTGTCGCCCTGTATGTTTTTATCCACTTGAAACAACCTCAATCAAAGCATGTAACCATATGAATTTACTTGTAACCGGCGGCTGCGGTTTCATCGGCACCAATTTTATTCGCCGTGTGCTAAGTCGCCATCCGGACTGGTCCGTCACCAATTTGGACAAACTCACCTACGCGGGCAACCGGCTGAACCTCCTTGACCTGGAAGAGAATGAACCGCGCTATAACTTTGTTCAGGGTGATATTTGCGACCGCGCCACGATAATGGATGTGCTGGCGGATCACGCCATTGATGCCGTTGTCAATTTCGCGGCCGAATCCCACGTTGACCGGTCCATCGACGACCCGTCCCCCTTTGTTGCAACCAATGTTCAGGGCGCGCAGAACCTGCTGGAATGTGCCAGACAACGCAAGGTAGGTCGCTTCGTCCATATCTCGACAGATGAGGTCTATGGCACACTGGGGCCCACGGGCAGCTTCAAGGAAACAACCCCGTTGGCACCGAACTCGCCCTACTCGGCAAGCAAAGCTGGGGCCGACCTCATGTGCCGCGCCTATTTCGAGACCTATGGATTTCCCGTGCTGGTTACCCGCTGTTCCAACAACTACGGCCCCTATCAGTTCCCGGAAAAACTTATTCCGCTCATGTTCATGAACGCCAAGTCCGATAAGCCGCTGCCCGTATACGGTGACGGACTCAACGTGCGGGACTGGATTTATGTGGACGATCACTGCCAGGGCGTGGAACTTGTCCTGCTCAAAGGACGCGAGGGGCAGGCGTATAACTTCGGCGGCAAGGCGGAAGAGACCAATATGAACGTGGTCAAAACCCTCCTTTCCATTCTGGGAAAACCCGAGTCTCTCATCACGCACATTACCGACCGCCCGGGACACGACAAGCGTTACGCAATGGATTTTTCACTGGCCGAAAAGGAATTGGGATTTGCGCCTACTGTTGACTTCGCCACCGGCCTGCGCAAGACGCTGGAGTGGTATGAAGCCAACACCGAATGGCTAGGTCAGATTCAAAGCGGAGAATATCGCACCTTCATGAACCGTTGGTATGAGGAGCGCACCCGATGAACCTGCCCGGACTCCGCGTCATGGTGCTAGGCGGAAAGACAGGCATGCTGGGCCAGTCCCTGGTCAAGTCACTTGCCGAAGCTGGAGCCGTTCCCATCCCCTATTCCAGCAAGGACGCGGATATCCTTGATCCTCACCGCATAAGCCAACTTATAGACAGTACGGCACCGGCCCTGCTGATCAATGCCGCAGCATATACACAGGTGGATCTGGCTGAAGACGAGGAAGAAAAGGCCTTTGCGCTCAACGCCACGGCACCGCCACTCCTGGCGGCGGAAGCTGCCAAACGGGACATTCCCTTCATTCACTACAGCACGGATTTTGTCTTTAAAGGTGACAAACGCACCCCTTACACCGAACTAGATGAAACCGGGGCATTCTCTGTTTACGGCATCAGTAAAACGGACGGTGAACGCAATCTGCTTAAGCTGGGGTACGACAAGACGCTGATCATCCGCATTTCCTGGCTTTTCGGCCCCGGCCGGCTCAATTTCGTAAAAAAGATGCTGGAATTGGCGAGTTCACGAGACTCTTTGTCCGTAGTGGACGACCAGACGGGTTCCCCTTCCTATGCCCCGGATATTGCCGAGAACACCCTCCGGCTCATCGAGCATGAGGCTACCGGCATTTACCATCTGGCCAATTCGGGCGAGACAACATGGTGCCGCCTGGCCCGTGCGGCCATAGAACTTGCAAAGATCGACTGTAAGGTGGAAGCTATTCCCTCTCGCGACTTTCCCACAAAGGCGGTACGTCCGACCTATTCCGTGTTGGACACCACCCACTTTACCCGCGCCACCGGGGTCACACCGCGCCATTGGCGGGAAGCATTGAAGGAGTATGTCCCCATAGCCCTCAAAGAGGATGCTAGGTCATAAGATCACGGACCTTGATGTTTGCATCCAAAAGCCGGTCCGACATCATATTGATAAGGTAACGGTTCACCGCCGTGGCCAACATGGGCGCACGCCGCTCCACCGCCGCCAGCTTCTCTCGCGTGATGCAGTACAGTACGCATTTTTCGGCAGCCCGCACCGAAGCTGAACGCGGCGCATTGGTATACAGTCCCATCTCGCCGAACACCGCCCCCGGGCCGACCTTCTTGAGGCGGAGCAACTTGCCGCCCTCCAGCTCCAGTTCCACATCCAGACGCCCCGACTCGACAAAATACATGGAGTCGGAAAGATCTCCCTGGCGGAAAGCCACCTCGCCCCTGCGCAACTCCACCCGCTTGAGAATTTTCATCAAAGCGGGAATATACTTGGGTTCCGGGAAAACAGGCCGAAGCAATTCACCCAACTTCATGGAACGGATTTCAAGCATATCCTCGGAATCAAGAATCTTGTTTTCACACCATTCCAACGCAAAATCGAGGTTGAAGAAGACCTTGAATTGTCCTTCGCCTTCCCCAACGCATCCCATGCTCTCCAAATGATTTTCCAACTCCAGAGGGGCACTGGTAATGACGATATCCACCCCGTAATCACTCATGATGCCAAGCAGCTTTTCGAAACCGATGCCACACGCAGAGGCGAATCCGTTCACTAGGCGAAAGTCCAAAAGCAGGAAACGAACCGGCAGCTTGTCCCTGTCGTCTAGGCGAGCTCTAATGTCCGTAATCAGCCGTTGCATGGAACCGAGGGAAAGGAATCCCTGTAACCGCAGTATATGGATGTGATCGCCAACTTCCTTGAGCGTCCGCTGCTGCGCGGCGGCCCGGTCCACATTGCTGCGATGATTGGCCCCGGAAAGTACGTTGCGAACAGAACCGATTCGGCTGTTTCGCCCCACCGTTGTCAGCAACGCAAGCACGATACCGAGTGCCAGTCCCTCTGTCAGGCCGAGAAAAACCGTCGTCAGAAAAGTCAACCACAGCAACCAGAAGTCATCCCGGCGGGTAAAGGCGGAGCGGGCTTTGAACATCCAATCCCGTATAAGATCCAGCCCGGCATAAACAAGCAGTCCCTCAAAGACAAATCTGGGAACAAACGGCAGGATGTACCCGGAGAAGACCAAACCGGCTGCGCAGATCAATCCGGTCAGAAAAACGGAAAGGGAGCCTCTGCCTCCGGAAGCGTAATTGCCAACACTGCGTCCATATGAAACAGCGACCGGCATTCCCCCACACACCCCGGAGATCATATTGATGACCCCAAGGGAGCGATATTCACGGCTCAGGTCCACTTCATGGCCTCTGAGCAGCTCCAACCGAGTGACCCGGTACATCACGGTTAATACGATCAGTGCGGCAAGCGATCCGATGAACGTACCGTTATCTTTGATTACATCCCAACGAATGGCTGAGTAATCAAAACGGACGACATCCAATGGGAAATGGATAAAGCCGCCAGCCAAACCGGGCAGCGGAGCCGCCAGCGACTTCACCGCCGGGTTTACTCCCCAGGCATCGGCCCCAAACCCGGCCCCGGCGGCAACGATTATGATCGCCAACAAAAAGAGTGAATGCTTATACCTGGATAAGGCAAAAAAAAGGACAAATCCGAATACGAGACTCGGCCCAAGCGTGAACGCTGCGTTCTGGACATCGAACCGGGCCACCCCCTCGCGAACGGCGGTAACTGCACTGCTCCAGGAAAGTGGCAGCCCTGTACCCCAATCCAACATCCCAATCAAAATGAATACGCCTATCCCGCCAATGACTCCGCCAATGATTTGGAGCGGGATATACCGAACCAACTCTCCCAGCTTCAACCGGCCAAGCAGCCAGATGGCCACGCCGACCAAAACTGCGGTAAGCATGAGGCCCGTCAGGAGGGTCACCAACACGGTCTCGGGAGAAAAACCGGCCATATCTTTGGAGATATTACCTATAAAAAAGAGGAGAACCACTGTGGTCACGGACTCTGGGCCAGTCAGGGCAAAAGGAATCCGGGAACGGAGAGGATAAAGCAGACAACCGGCAACAGAACCTATCAAGGCGGCGTTCAAGGCATAGGGCAAAAGCAGATCGGAGGAATCCTGACTGGCGACGAGCACGGCCAGGGAGACGGCAAAAAAGAAAGCCAACAAGCCGGAAACCAGACCGCCGAAAAGATTGAGCGCAATTCCGCCTTCCAGAAAACCTCGGCCCTCCTCCTGGAGGTCCTTGTCGTCAAGCCCTGTTTCGTGAAGCGTCCCACCTTCAAAATCATCATCCCAAACCTGCGGCTCACGAGAGTCGGCAAGATCGCTGACATCAATATCATCTTCTGTGATCTCGGGGATATTCTCTTCCGCAGGGATTTCAGCACCACAAGAGGGGCAAGTTCCTGTCTCGCCATCCGAAAGGACAGCGCCGCAGGAATTACAAATAGTGTCGTCACTCTCATAGACGGGATCGGCCATATCCTGATCCAGATTAATCGGCTGGACCGTCTCCGCCGGAGACTCCGCCTCTTTCTCCAGGACTTCGGGAGCCGCAGTCTCCTCTCCGTCCTCGACAATGAGTACGCTATGCCCGCACTGTGGGCATTTGGCCTTTTTCCCGGTCAGGGAGCCGGGAACTTCCCGTTGATATCCGCAGGAATCGCACTTGAAAACAGCCACGTCAGCACCACCATATCCGATTCAGGATGGGCCGGTCCGCACCGTATGGAACCAACCGGCATTCTACTTGTCTTTTGCACTACATACGTGAACAAAGTCTCCTTCGCAAGAGAAGGCGATAAAATCACCGTTTCCACCTTTTTATAAAAAAATGACCCAACACTCTAAAGTTTTCAATTAATGAGCCGATAACAAGGGCACGAGTAAGGTAAAATATGCACAAGGATCGTGCATAGAATTTTGACAAGATGGATTATCCCATGGAAGGGGCCGACAATGACCTATACCAGTCATGTCTCCATAATCGTTTCCGACTTGGAAGCACATCCCAGCATGCCGCGTCTGATGCAATCCATTGCGCGCCAGTCCACCGGACTGGAATGCGTGGAGATTGTCGTCGCCGGGCACGAGCCGCACCCTGAATCCACTCTTTCCGCCTGGCGAGCCATCACCGACAGCGATGATATTACCCTGCTCACCCTGGACCGCGAAGCGACCCCATCCAGGGCCCGTAATGCCGCCGTTGCGGCCACAACGGGTGATCTGCTCCTTTTTCTCCGTCCCGATTACCGGATTGACCCCAAGTACCTGATCACAGCCCTCCCTCTTTTCGAAAACAATCCTGATGTGGATATTCTGTATCCGGATTATATTCGCCTGGCACCCAAGCGTGCCTCATCCGGACAATCAGGTCTGGTACAGCTTCCCGATTTTGACGAGCATCTTTTGCAGGCACAGAATTTCATCGGCCCCGCCGTCATGGTCCGCCGCGAGGCATGGGACGACACGGTCGGATTCCGAGACAACACTGTGTACCGCGACTGGGATATGTGGGTGCAGTTGGCCGCTACCGGGCATGGTTTCTTCCATGTAAATTACCCGCTCGCGTCCTGCGAGCATGCCAAGATCACGTTCCGGGAAAGAGCCGAGGATGGACGCCGCAAGGCCATGCTGGTCATTAACAATCAGTCCTTCTTCCACATGCACACTGTCCGGTGGGCCCTCTCCTACCTCAGAGGGAATGCCTGGGCGCAGGCGGGAAGATTCATGACCATACCGAGCCCCATCGAGGTAACAAGAATGATACAGGAACACGCCATGCATACGATGGGAACGGATGTCCTTACCCGGGAAGCAATCCGCCAGTTTGAGAACTCCCCCCAATCCATCGAAGCCAGAAACTAGCCCATAAAAAAAGGCCGTCCCTCAAGGGACGGCCTTTTTTATTTGGTAATACAACTATTACAAAGCAACTCCGTTTTCACGGATATCCTTTCTGATCAATTCACGCATTCTGACGGCGACCGGCCCCGGCCGCACATCATGAATGGGCTTTCCGTTAAAGCGAACCACGGAAATGGCGTCGCCGGTAGTCCCGACAATGATGACTTCCTTGGCCAGATAGATGTCTTCCTCGGTGATGGAACGGAAAGTGACTGAAGGCATCTCGTCCTTGATCAGATCCACTGCCCGCATCAACGTGGTTCCGGCCAGTGCATTGGTGAATTCCGGGATGATGAGATGCCCGTCCTGATTCACGATACACACATTTTCCGTAGCCCCTTCAGCCAGGCAATCATTCCTGTCAAAACAGAGCGGGAAGTCGTATCCCTTCTCCTGCGCCTCATGCTTCATGAGTACGTTGGGCAGGTAATCGATGGACTTGATGGTCGCCAGATAGGACTGCTTTGCCGGAATGGACGTCTTGAACGCCGTGGCACCCTGTTCGTAAAAGGAAGCCTTGGGCGGATGCAGATTCGTCGCAACAATGTACAGGCTCGTCTCCGGGCACTCGGACGGATATACACCGAATCCTCCGGGACCACGCCCCAAAAAGATACGCAGCATACCTGATTCCTGTCCGCCTGCACGGCAAACTTCCAGCACGAGGTCACGCAATTCTTCAAAAGAACAGGGCGGTGTCAGAAAGATTGCCGACGAGGAACGCTTCATGCGCGCCAAGTGTGGATCAAGCTGATAGAGCCGCCCGTCCACGAATTTCATAGCCTCGAACACACCATCGCCACGGTGGACCAAATGGTCATCCCACGGCATGAGCATCAGCTCAGGATCCTTGCAGATCATGCCGACACGGTGCTCGTAAAAGGTCTGAATCTCCGACGCTCCCGGCCGCTCGACGCCAAGCATGGCCGAGAGATAAGTCTCCCTGTCCGCTATCTTTGCCATTTCCAGGCCCCCCTAGGGAACGCGCAGCATGTTGCGCTGAATCAGCGTCTCGGCAATCTGCACGGTATTCAAGGCCGCACCCTTACGAATGTTGTCCGAGACGATCCACATGTTTATGCCGTTCTCGATGGTCTCGTCCTCGCGAATGCGACCGACGAAGGTCTCATCGAGACCGGCGCTATTGATGGCCATGGGGTAAATCTTCTTTTCGGGATAATCCTCAACCACCACACCGGGAGCCTTGGCCAGCATGGCGCGAACATCGTCAGCCGTAAGCTTCAGTTCGGTCTCAATGTTCAAGGATTCGCTGTGGCTGTAGAACACGGGAACGCGGACACAGGTAGCCGTGACCTTGATGGACGGGTCACCCATGATCTTGATGGTCTCGTTGACCATCTTCATCTCTTCCTTGGTGTAGCCGTTGTCCATGAACACATCGATCTGCGGCAGGCAGTTGAAACCGATCTGGTGCGGATAGACGTCCGCGACGACGGGCTGACCGGACATAAGGCGACGGACCTGATTCTCCAGTTCCTCGATACCCTTCTGGCCGGTACCGGATACCGCCTGATAGGTGGAGACGACCACGCGCTTGATCCGGGCTTCATCATGAATGGGCTTGAGGGCAACCATCATCTGGATGGTGGAGCAATTCGGGTTGGCGATAATGCCCTTGTGCCAGTCCAGATCATGAGGGTTGACCTCGGGAACCACCAGCGGGCACTCATCGTTCATGCGCCAGGCAGAGGAGTTGTCCACGACAACGCATCCAGCCTTTACAGCAGAGGGAGCGAAGCGCTCGGAGGTTCCGCCACCGGCGGAAAACAACGCCAGATCAACGCCTTCGAAGGCATCGTCGGTCAACTCGACGACGGGCAGTTCCTCATCACGAAACGGCACGAGCTTGCCGACGCTGCGGGCGGAAGCCATGGGAATGACCTTCTCGCAAGGGAAATCACGCTGCTCCAGGACCTTCAACATCTCGCGACCGACGGCACCGGTTGCGCCGCAAACAGCCACTACGGGATTCTTGCTCATTTCTTAATACCCCAGAAAAATTATATGTTCAGATTCTTGCCGATTTCCAGACAGGCCTCGGCGCGGTTGAGCGTATACAGATGTACGCCTGGCGCGCCTCCCTCAATGAGTTCCCTTGCCTGTTTGGTAGCGTAGTCGATGCCGAGTTTGTACACGGCTTCGTCACCACCCTCCGCATGCGCCGCTTCCAGGGCGCTCAGGTATTTTCCGGGGATCGCTGCGCCGCACATGCCGATGACGAACTTTGCGGATTTCAGCGACAGAATGGGCAGGATACCCGGAATGACCGGTGCGTCGGCTCCCATGGCTTTCAGCCGGTCTTTATAGTCAAAGTACAAACGGTTATCGAAAAACAGCTGGGTAACCAGAAAACCGGCTCCCATTTCCACTTTCAACCGAACCATCTCGATATCGGATTGAATGCTCGGAGACTCCGGGTGCGGTTCAGGATAGGCTGCTCCTCCCACACAGAGTTCCGGGTAGCTCTTGCCGATGAACTCTATTACATCGGTGGCGTGGCGAAACTCCTGGGTGTTGAAGTCGAAATCCTCCACACCTCTGGGGGCATCACCGCGCAGGGCCAGGACATTATCGATATCCGCCTTACGCAATGCACGCAAAAAAGCATCCAATTTTTCGGAAGACGCCCCCACGCTGGTCAGATGTACCACCGGCTCCAGACCAAAGTCGTGTTTGAGCCGAGTGGCGATCTCCAGGGTGTTATCCTGTGTGCTGCCACCGGCACCGTAGGTGACGGAGGCAAAAAGCGGATCAAGCGCTTTCAGCTTGCCCACGACTTCAAAAAAGCCGGGCCAAGCGTCCCGTTCCTTGGGCGGAAAGAACTCCATCGATAGAAATGGAGACTTCTCTTTTATCAAATCACAAACTTGCAAAACAATTCTCCTGAAAAATCAGAATACCCCGCTCTCTTTACAGATAACGGGCAAGTGCCCTCTCATACGCTTCTTTTACTCAACCTTCAATGATGAAATAGCAACTATGGCCCGGAAACCCTTGGCGGGCCTAGCCATGCAGAGCTGCGACAATGGGAGCGTCGGCAGGAAGGAAGTTGAGAGAGGTAGGTTCGGCCGGATTTACCCAAACCCATTTTTGTTTTTCAACAGCAGTCAATTTACCAGAATAACTATGAATATGGAAAAAATGCAGCCGCACACTGAATGTATCGTACGTATGTTCCAAATCCCGCCAAGACTCAAACTGCAAGGGCGTTATCGCCAGCTCTTCCTGCAATTCACGCACGAGGGCCTGTTCCCGAGTCTCACCCGGCTCTATCTTCCCGCCCGGGAATTCCCACCAACCGGCCATGGATCTTCCCTCCGGCCTCTCAACAGCCAAATATCGACCATCTCGCCAGATGATTCCGGCAACTACGTCGAGCTCGTTATTCATTCTTCGGCTCCAACGGCGGCAGTCATCTTTTCCATTTTCTCTTCCAACTCGGCCATGCGGTGCATGAGATTTTCCGCCCACTCGCTCACTTCCTGATAGCTGGCATTGAGCTTGAGGGCCTCTTCGGGTTTCTCATAGGTCGCGGGATCGTTCATCCTGGCTTCCAGCCCGGCCTGCTCGTCCAGCGCCTTTTCCAACTCCCCTTCCAACTTCTCATAATCCTTTTTCAAAGGCTTGAGCTGACGATAAAGCCGGTTGCGCTCCTCAGCTTGGCGGCGCTTTTCTTCCTTGCTGACCCGGCGCGGTTCAGCAGGCTCCGATGTTTCTTCAACTACCGGACGACTGGCAACAAGAGCCTCTGCCTTCTGCTTTGCATGGAATTCCTCAAACCCGCACATGAATTGGTCAATGCCGTTTTCATCAAGCGACCAGACCTCTTCTGCCACATTGTTCAACAGATACCTATCGTGGGCCACGAAAAAGAGCGTCCCCTCATAATCCTGAAGCGCACGCACAAGCCCTTCGCGCGTCTCAATATCCAGATGGTTGGTCGGTTCATCCAAAATCAACAGATTGGCGCGGGCAAGAAACAGTGTTGCAAGCAGCAAACGGCTTTTCTCACCGCCGGAAAGCCCCCGCACCGGACGATCGAAGTATGGTTCGCCAAGCAGGAAAAGGCCAAGCACGCCCATCACCTGCTCCTCGGTCAGCTTGGGATCGGACAACCGGCGAATTTCCCCAAGGACCGTATTGTCCAGATTCAAAATCTCATGCTGGTGCTGGCTGAAATATCCAACCTTGGTATTGGGGCCGATCTGAACATGCCCATGAGAGGGCTTCAACTGGCCCATGATCACCTTGAGCAGCGTGGACTTGCCCATGCCGTTGGGCGCGGCCAGCGCGATCTTGCGTCCGCGATAAACCTGAAAGTCGAGCCGGGGCCAAATTTGCCGCCCGCCCGGGTATGCGAACTCCAGCTCCACGGCAGCCACCGCCACCTTATCGCCCCGATGTGGTTCCGGCAGCCGAAAACTCAGGCTTCGTCCTCTGTGGGAACTGGCCTGAACTTCCTTGATCTGATCCAATTCCTTCTGGAGCTTCTCCACCTTCTTCAGCTTGGATTGAGCCTGGGCCGCCTTGCGCGCCTTAACGCGAAACTTATCGATATACTTATTTTCGTTATCGATTCTTGCAGATATCTTGGCGGCCTCACGTCGCCTTTGTTCGATATTCTCCGCATCCCAGACCAAAAATTCATCCCAGTTGCCCCGCCGAAAAACAGGCTTGCCCGCACCAAGAAAGAGCACATGCGTGCCAACACGGTTCAGAAACACACGGTCGTGTGCCACAAAGGCCAGCGTTCCCCTGAAATTCAGCAGGTACTCCTCCAACCATTCCACGGCCTCAAGGTCCAGATGGTTGGTGGGTTCATCCAGAAGCAGAATATCCGCGCCCTGTAAAAGGACACGCGCCAGCTTGGCCCGCTCACGCCATCCGCCCGAGAGCTTGCCCAATGTCTTGAACAAATCATCTTCGTGAAACCCGAGGCCGGAAAGTATGGTACGCGCCTTATGCTCCGGATTGTAGCCGTAGAGCGACTCGAAACGGGCCTGACGATGGGAGAGCTTCTCAATGCGCACTTGATCTTCGGCTGCAACGGCTCGCTCCCATTCTTCCCAGAACTCATTCCAGGAAGGCAATGCGGAGAGCACCCAGGTAAGCAGTTGCTGTGCAAGGATTTCCTCAGTCATTTCCTGGGCCACATACCCTACCTGCGCGCCCTTTGTCAGGGTCACCTGCCCTTCCTCAGGCTCCACGCGTCCGGCCAGGACTTTGAGCAAGGTGGATTTACCACACCCGTTCGGCCCGGTCAGAGCCAGACGCATACCCGGGACGACTTCCATGGAAACGCCGGAAAAAATGGTTTCACCACCATAGGACTTGGACAGATTCTGTACAGTAATTCGTGACATGCGGTGCGGGAACTCCTTGAAAAATGCACAGCAGAGATATAATGTCATCGGCCAATATGCAAGCCTCCCCTTTTGACCGCCGGGCACAAGACGGATAGGATGCCCCATGTCCTGCTGGCACGTCTATCTCCTGCGTTGCGCTGATGATTCCCTCTACTGTGGGATTACCAATAATCTCCCCCGCCGTCTGAAGCAGCACAACGCGGGAACCGCCTCAAAATACACTCGTTCCAGAATTCCGGTTCGACTTGAAACTTCAGTCGAAGTTGCCTGCAAGAGCGATGCGCTGAGGCTGGAACTGAAAGTCAAAGGCATGAGGCGCGACCAAAAAATCCCATTTCTTCTCTCCTGCATCTGAACTCACGGATGATCTCTTGGCACAACAGCAGACAACCCGTTGCTTTTGTGCCAATTTCTCTCTATAGTTAAGAGTAATAGTCAATCGAGTCCGCAACCGCACGCATAAACAGGGACGGCAAGACTTACATGGATCAAAGCTCATTGTATCTCATTCTGGCATTGACCATTTTTGTCTTCATGGCGGTGCTATTGATCCACCACCATAATTGTATGGATCAGGTTAAGCGGAAGCAGGGGAAGGTTGACGGCATTACCAACCAATTGACTCCTCGCATTGCAATCCTTGAAAAGGAAATTGCGGAACTCAAGGCAAAGAATGAAGAGCTGGACGCGGAAATCTCAACACTCCAGTAAACTATGCTCATCTTCATCCTCATACTCGCAGCAGCCATCATAATTGTAATTGCAATTCACCACTCCATTTCAATGGAGAGCATCATACGGATCAACGAGCTCGAAGGAGAAAAGCAACGTATCGTCTCCAAGTATGAATTCCTCCGCACACAAAAGGAGGAACTGGACCACGAGTTGGCAGAAAAGGAGCACCGGTTGGCAACGCTGCGTAACAGCGGAGACGGAATCAAAACCGGCGCTTCCGTTGAATTGCCCGATGATGACGAGCCAAAAGACTCCACGGGAAAAACAAGTAATTACCTTATTAGAAAAGGACTTATCTCACTGGAGCAAAGTGAAAAGGCCATGGGTAAGATGAAAACACTCGGTATGGATTTCCTGAGTACCTGCTTAACCCTCGGATATATAGACCTTGATGCGGCCAAAGCGACGAGCAAGGCGACAAAGATCACCAACGAACGCATCAAGAAACATTGAGCGGCTTCATTTCATTATTTTAAACAGACAGGCACAATAAAGAAAGGCCACGTCGTGAGACGTGGCCTTTCACATTCATATTTATTGGCAAAGGCTACATGTTCGCCAGAACGGCATCGCCCATGGCAACGCAACCCACAGGCTTGCAACCATCGCGCATGATATCGCCGGTACGCAAGCCCTGCTCCAGAGTCTTCTTCACTGCATTCTCGATGCAGTCGGCCTCCTCCGGCATGTTGAAGGCGTGACGCAGCATCATGGACACGGAAAGGATGGTAGCCAGCGGATTGGCTTTGTCCTGCCCGGCAATGTCCGGCGCGGAACCGTGGATCGGCTCATACAGGCCCGGGTTGGACGCGCCCAGGGACGCCGACGGCAACATACCGATGGAACCGGTGATGGCTGCGGCCTCATCCGAGAGGATATCACCGAACAGGTTGCTGGTGACGATGACGTCGAACTGGGAGGGATCGCGCACCAACTGCATGGCGGCGTTATCCACATACAGATGGGACAATTCCACATCCGCATAGTTCTTGTGTTCGTCAATGACGACCTCGCGCCAGACGCGGGACACATCCAGAACATTGGCCTTGTCCACGGAGCAGACACGACCGGACCGCTTGCGGGCGGTCTCAAAGGCCAGACGGGCAATGCGGCGAATCTCGTGCTCACGATAAACCATGGTGTTCAGGCCGAAACGTTCGCCGTCCTTTTCACCATCAAAACGAGGTTCACCAAAATAGATGCCGCCGGTCAGTTCGCGCACGACCATGACATCCAGCCCCTTGGCCACGATATCGGGACGCAGGTAGCAGGCGTCGGCCAGCTGCGGGAAAAGCGTGGCGGGACGGAGGTTGGCAAACAATCCGAGGGCCTTGCGGATTCCGAGCAGTCCTTTTTCCGGACGAATGGCCGGGTCCAGGGTGTCCCACTTGGGACCACCGACCGCGCCAAGCAGTACGGCGTCGCTGTCCTGGCACTTGACCACGGTCTCGTCCGGCAGCGGAACGCCGGTCGCATCAATGGCGCAACCGCCGAGCAACGCTTCCTCGGTCTCGAAGACGCAGTTGTATTTTTCGCCAACTTTTTCCAACACACGCAGAGCCTGCGTCACGATCTCCCGGCCGATGCCGTCACCGGGCAATACACAAATCTTCATGAGCTATCTCCGTTTGATGGCGCTAGGCCAGTTTCTTTCGGGCATATTCGACCAGACCGCCCGCATTCAGGATTTCCTGCATGAACGGGGGAACCGGTGCGGCCTGAACAGTCTCGCCGGTGGTCAGATTCTTGATGGCGCCGGAAGCGGTATCCACTTCGATGTCGTCACCGTCGCTGAACTTGGTAACGTCGTCGCCGATCTCCAGCAGCACCAGCCCCATGTTGAAGCCGTTGCGGTAGAAGATGCGGGCAAAGGACTTGGCGATAACCACCGGAATTCCGGCACCGAGAATGGCGATGGGAGCATGTTCGCGCGAAGAGCCACAGCCGAAGTTCTCACCAGCAACCATAACGTCGTTGGCTTTGACGCGGCTAACCCAGCCTGCCTCCAATCCTTCCATGCAGTTGGCTCCCAATTCCTTGGTGTCGGTCGTCACCAGGAAACGGGCCGGGATGATGGCGTCGGTATCTATGTGGTCGCCCACCTTGTGAGCGGTTCCATGAACATTCATTGTCGTCGCCTCCTACTACAGCTTGGCGGGGTTGATAATCTCACCGGCCACGGCGCTGGCAGCGGCCACGGCGGGGTTGGACAGAAATACCTCGGATTCCAGAGAGCCCATGCGGCCCTTGAAGTTCCGGTTGGTCGTGGAAATGGCGCGTTCGCCACCAGCCAGGATGCCCATGTGGCCACCCAGACACGGACCGCAAGTCGGAGGACCGACTATACAGCCGCTGTCCATGAAAATTTCCATCAGGCCTTCCTTCATGCACTGCTTCCAGATGGAAGGAGTGGCGGGCAGGATGATGCACCGGACCTTCGGGTTGACCTTGCGTCCCTTCAAAATAGCGGCGGCCTCACGCATGTCCTCGATACGGCCGTTGGTACAGGAACCGATAACGGCCTGATGGACCTTGAGGCCGGCGGTTTCGTCCACGGGCTTCACGTTCTCGGGCAGATGCGGACAGGCAACCTGCGGCTGCATACCGGTAACGTCGATGTCCAGCACTTGCTCGTACTCGGCGTCGGCATCGGCGGTCATCAATTCACCGCCCTTGTAACCGGCAGCCTTGGCATACTCCATGGTCTTGGCGTCCACCGGGAACAGGCCGACCTTGCCCCCAGCCTCGATAGCCATGTTGGCAATGGTCATCCGACCTTCGATGGACATGTTGTCCACAACTTCTCCGCCGTACTCCAGGGCTTTGTACAGTGCACCGGCAACGCCGAGGCGACCGATCTGATTGAGGACGTAATCCTTGGCACCGACAAAGGGACCGGGCGTACCGGTCAGATTCACGCGGATAGTCGGCGGAACCTTGAACCAAGTCTCGCCCAGGGCCATGGCAGCACCGATGTCGGTAGAGCCCATGCCCGTGGCAAAAGCACCCAAGCCGCCATATGTGCAGGTATGGGAATCCGCACCAATGACCACATCGCCGGGACCGACAATGCCCTTCTCGGGCAACAGGGCGTGTTCCACGCCGACTTCGCCGCACTCATAGTAGTGCGTTACACCCTTTGCCTCGGCAAAGTCGCGGACAACCTTGACCTGCTCGGCGGAATCAATGTCCTTATTCGGAGTGAAGTGGTCGCAAACCAGGGCGACCTTATCCTGATCAAAGACCTTCTTGGCACCCATGGCATTAAAGGCCTTGATGGCCAGAGGGGCGGTGATGTCGTTGGCCAGGACTATGGAGACGCGGCACTGGACGATCTGCCCCGGCCCCTCGACCTCCTGGTCCGTATGCTTCTGCAATATTTTTTCAGCTAAGGTTCGACCCATCGTCTACTTCTCCTCTTTGGCTTTTTCCAATCGGTTCAATGCGTTGATCATAGCCAATGCGCTAGCGCGAACAACGTCGCCATCATTGGCGCGGCCCACGGCCTTGACTCCTTGGTCTTCAATACGAACGGCCACGCCCGCCAGGGCATCCGAGCCCTCGGTTACGGCGTTGACCGAATAAGATTCCAATTTCGGGGTAACCCCCACCAGGGAGTAAATGGACTTGAACACGGCGTCAACAGAACCTTCACCGAATTCGCTGGTTCTCCTGATTTCGACGTCCTCTCCCTCATGTCCAAACTCCATGACCGTTGCCGCGTGCGGCGGCACATTTCCGGTCCCGGAGAATACGGACATGCCTATCAGACGGAAGCGATCAAGGCGGCGGTATACCTTCTCCAAAATCAATGCTTCCACATCCTCATCGTGGACCTGCTCCTTCTTGTCTGCCAATTCCTTTACGGCCTTGAAAAGGATTTCGATCTGAGATTCATCCAGAGTATACCCAAGCTCCTCGGCCTTTTTGCGAACGGCATGAGAGCCGGAATGTTTGCCGATGACAATGTCATTGCTGGTCCGCCCGATGGATGCGGGGGTCATTATCTCGTAGGTCAGGCGGTTCTTGATAACCCCATCCTGATGCACGCCGGACTCATGAGCAAAGGCGTTTGCGCCCACAATGGCCTTGTTGGGCGGAATGGGCATACCGATAATCTGCGAGAGGCGACGGCAGGACGGGAAGAGCTGCTCCGTATTGATGCCGGTCTCCACACCGTACATCTCATGGCGGGTATTCAATGCCATGACCAGATCTTCCAGAGCGGCATTGCCTGCCCGCTCGCCGATGCCGAGCACGGTGCACTCCACCTGGCGAGCTCCGGCACGTACGGCCGCCAAAGTATTGGCTACGGCCGATCCCAGGTCGTTGTGACAATGGACCGAGATCATGGCGTCACCCAGGTTCTTCACATTGTCCAACACGTATTTAATCATTTCATAATATTCCAGAGGCTGGGCATAGCCCACCGTGTCCGGAAGGTTTACCACGCAGGCTCCGGCGTCGATGGCGATCTGCGTAATGTCAACCAGGAAGTCCCAGTCGGACCGGGAGGCATCCTCGGCAGAGAACTCGACGTTGTCCGTATACTGATGGGCATGGCTCACGGCCTTCTTGACCATCTCCCGAACCTCGTCGGCAGTCTTACCCAACTTGTGCTTCATATGGATTTCGCTGGTGGCCAGGAAAGTATGGATGCGCGGATTCTTCGCGTCCTTCACGGCCTCCCAGCAGCGATCGATGTCCTTAATGACAGCCCGGCACAGACCGGCAACCTGAACATCGCCAACCGCCGCGGCAATGGCCTGGACAGCCTCGAAATCCCCCTGGCTTGCAATGGGAAATCCTGCTTCAATGATATCCACGCCCAAGGCTTCCAGCTGATGAGCCATGCGGATTTTCTCATCCAAATTCATGGTCGCGCCGGGCGACTGCTCACCATCTCTCAAGGTGGTATCAAATACATAAACTCTCTCTGCCATGGTATCCTCCGAAGGTTTCTCCCTGTTACAGGGGTATGGTCATAATTGGATGCAAAAGTATAGAACAAGCATTCGCACGCAATGAGCGCACGGCTTGCTGGGGGTCAGTACGACGTACCATTATGGGATGAGGAAAAACTAACCTAGCTCTTCGCTGGACTTATCCCGTAGTAGTCGCTTGTTTCTGCGGGATAGTAGGAAAAGAGTATAGAGCGGTCCGGAAATGAGGTAGCCCAGGAAAATGATGAAACCCAACACCTTCGGGCGGGATGCGACCAGGGAAAAGACCAGGATCGCGGTGACCATCCAGCTAAAGGGATGGGCCTTGAAGGCGCTGATTTCCTTGAAAGAATAGAACCGAATAGAGCTGACCATGAAAAAGGACAGCACATAGACCAACACCAAGGTGCAGATCGGCAATGCGGAATGAATGAAGTGTTCCGGGATGTACTGCGTAAAGAGAACCAGCGTAGCCAGAGTGCACGCCGCGGCCGGGATGGGCAGTCCCACAAAATGCTTCTTGGAACTGGTGGCGGCCTGAACATTGAACCGGGCCAGACGCAATGCGCCACAGGCCAGGAACAAAAACGCCGCCATCAGGCCGAGGCGGCCGAAGTCGTGCAGCATCCACAAATAAACCATGGTGCCGGGTACAACGCCGAAAGCCACCAAGTCGGCCAGGGAGTCCAACTGAACGCCGAATTCACTGGTGGCACCCGTAATGCGCGCCACCTTGCCGTCCAGTCCGTCAAATACGCAACTCCCCAAAATGCACAGGGAGCAGGTAACAAAGTCGCCCTTGATGGCCCACGTCAAACCCAAAAAGCCGAGAAACAAGCTGGCGGTAGTCAGCAAGTTCGGCAACAGGTAGACGCTTTTATGACGAGGCAACTTTTTTCCCATAACTATTTGGTATTATGACACTCTGTTACAATCAGGCGCCACGTTTTTCCGCCAAGGCGGTTTCTCCGGCGATGACCTTCTGACCAACACCGACAAGAGGAGCATAACCATCCGGCATATAAAGGTCAACTCTCGAACCGAACTTGATCAAACCGAACCGCTCCCCCCGCTTCAGTTTGTCGCCGGGTTCCGCCCAACAAACGATGCGCCGAGCGATGAGGCCTGCAATCTGAATGACGGTAAACCGCTGATTTCCCTTGCCTGTAATCACCAGGGCATTGCGTTCGTTGTCCTTGCTTGCCTTGTCGAAGGAAGCATTGAAGAACTTACCGGGAATATAGCGGACCAGTTCAACTTTACCGGAAACAGGCATACGATTCACATGCACATTGAACACGTTCATGAAAATGGCGATGACCTGTCTCTCGTCGCCCGTCACGGGATCAATCTCCCGACTGACCTTGATAACTTTCCCATCGGCAGGAGAACAAACAGCCTCGGCATCCTCCGGCCCCACCCGCTCGGGATCGCGAAAGAAATGGCCGGTGAACAGCGTAAGGGCGAGGCAGATCACGGCCATGGGCCAGCAACCTATGACTGCGAAAACCAGCGTAACAAACGCTGCTATGATAATATAGGGCACCCCTTCCAGGGCGATGCCGACGGACGGCTTGAGCATATTGACCGGCTCCTTTTTTTTGAAGGCTCTACCTTTGCGCGGGACAAATCGCAAGCTTGTTGTTACAGGAATTCCGGCACATCGTATATACAGTTGTCCGAACAAGTTCTTATGTTAATGATATGATCGTAACAGCGTAATCGAAATATTCTTGATATAATCAAGACAATCTTTCACGGAATTCCAACAAATGATCTGGCTGACACTTTCTTTGGGAGCCGCCTTCTTCATGGCTTCCGGGGCCGCTTACATGAAGCGGTTCTTTTCTGATGTTTCACCTTGGGAGATGGGGCTCATTCCGGCATTCTATGCCAGCCCCTTCTGCCTGCTGGCACTTTTTTTTGTGGATATCCCCAAGCTCGGTCCTAACTTTTTTCCTATAATATTCTGGCTTACCCCGCTTTTCGCCGTATCCTTTCTGCTCCACTACCGGGCGGTAGGCCTGTCTCCGCTTTCTCTCACCATGCCTTTTTTGAGCTTTACTCCGGTCTTCGTCATCCTGACGGGCAACCTGCTGCTGCATGAACATATCGGCACAGGAGGTGTAATCGGCATTCTGCTCGTGGTCGCGGGCGGCTATGTGCTCAATCTTGATAGCGTTCGAGACGGAGTTCTTGGCCCTATCCGTGCCATATTTCGAGAGCCTGGCTCTGCCCTGATGCTGCTGGTGGCTGCCATCTACAGCCTCACCTCTGTCGGTGGCAAAATGCTCATCCTCCAATCCTCCCCGCTTTTTGCGGCACTGATCATCTTTGGCGCGCTCGGTCCACTGCTTGGGGCGGTTCTCTGGATGCTGGGTAAAGTGGATATGCGGATCGTCTTCCGTCGGCCACTACTCGGACTGGGCGCGGGGCTGATCGTCTTTGGAGACGTCATCTGCCACAACCTCGCAATTTCCATGATCAACGCTGCCTACATGGTGGCACTCAAGCGCATGGCAGGAATCTTCTCGGTCATCTTCGGCCGGGTCCTTTTCAATGAGAAAGGAATTCTTTTCCGGTTGATCGGCACAGCCATCATGACCATCGGGGCAGCCGTCATCGTTATTTGGGGATAAAAAAAGCCCGACGATGCCGGGCTTTAATAATTTCCAAGAACTATGGCTGATCACTCCAAATAACGTACGAAATCAGCTCCGAGTTTGTGCATGGGCAGCAGTGCCCCCTCCAGAATAAGCCCCTGGGGTACAAACTCGGCGTTCAGATACTCGGCTGGAACCTGAAATCCATTTTCCCTGGAAAGTATCACCGAGGCATTGTCCAACCGGCTGTGAGCGATGATTCCTTCCGGAAAATATTCGGCGTCCTTTGCCTCATCGCCGACCGAGGCATAAAAGGCCCGATACTTGTCGAAGAAGTTGTCCACCCGCAGCAGGGATTGAATCCCGGCGACGGTCTCGTTGGCCACATACTGGATTGCACGCCCCCGCAACAGGCCGTAGGCATCGGGCCGAGCTGGGTCGGCCAGCATGAGGCTGCCGGCTCCAAGACTACGGACCAGGTCGTGGGTTCGCTCCCCCGCCAGCATGTCCACCTGGAATCCATACGTCTGAACATCTCCAAAACCGCAGCGCCGGGCATGTATCTGCTCGGCCAGGAGTAGAATGCCGGTCCCCACTCCGATGTCTACCCCGACAAAAGGACCGCCCGTGGATGTCAGCAACCCCGAACCGCCTATCACCGTTCGCATGATATGAGCTGCGCGGGAAGCATCCGCCAGGACCCGCAGCACTGGCGACCACAACCGGAGCCGATTCATGATCTCAATATCATCCGCAGGTTCGTTCAGGGATTGGTGTCGGGAAAAGAGCTCATAAAGTCCGGCTATTTCGCCATAAGGCACCTCATCGGCATGAGCCCCCTCATTCACATAGGCGAAAAAGAATTTCACCGCGACATTGAGCAGTTCGCTATCCTGCACCTCATGATCAGGATCACAAAGCTGCTCGATATCGGAAACCAACGAACCCGATGAATAGAAATCGGGTGCAATCCCCGTTTCATGCCAGCAGGAAGCAGCTGTAAAGTTACGGGCCTGCATCCCTGCGGCGGTCAGTGGTGACATACCGACTGCTTTGGGTGCGGTGTCTCTCCCTCCCGCAAAGCGCCTGTTGTATGTATGAGTCATGTGCGTCGTTTGGTTAGAGTTGGGCAAAGATTGCCGTTCCCTTCCCCTTGTGCACGGAGTGTACCGGATCAGTCCAAAATCGAACGGGAAAACAAATTCAGTAGAAAAATATTTATATTCCGCAATCCGGCGCCTTCCCTGCCCAAGGCTCCCAAGACTGGAATTCTAAACTACGATGCGGTTAGCGCCCTCTCTCCTCTTGATCCAATTCCTATAGAAATGGATCACGCGAAAAAAGACTTATACAATATAATAAGAACAGATCAAAAACTTGCGCTGCCATTCATTGATAAGAATCAAACGCCAAAAAAAGGCCGTCCATTGGACGGCCCTTGATTTCTGGAGCGGGAAACGGGATTTGAACCCGCGACTTCAACCTTGGCAAGGTTGCACTCTACCACTGAGTTATTCCCGCAATGCGGTTATGACTTCCAGATTTGAGACTAAAATAATGCATGGAGCATCTCTTGCCTCATCCAGGAAAGACTTGGAAAGTAAGTCTCGAAAAAGGCCGCCCATGGGACGGCCCTTTATTTCCTGGAGCGGGAAACGGGATTTGAACCCGCGACTTCAACCTTGGCAAGGTTGCACTCTACCACTGAGTTATTCCCGCGAAGTGGAGGCGACATCCGGATTTGAACCGGAGAATGGAGGTTTTGCAGACCTCTGCCTTACCACTTGGCTATGTCGCCTTATGCTGGAGCGGGAAACGGGATTTGAACCCGCGACTTCAACCTTGGCAAGGTTGCACTCTACCACTGAGTTATTCCCGCTCACGAGCGAAGCCTTGTTTACCCGCGCCCCCCTCCGGAGTCAAGCCTAAATTTTCATTTTTTTCACGATCATGGCTGTCAAGAACCGCTTGTAATTTTTCATGTAATGGAAAGACTTTACTTTTGGGCCTTTTTTAGTATACCTACGCGGTTTAATTCAGTAATAGAAACGGGATTGAAACGCTACAACCAATTCGTCTGATATCTCAGGAAGGAACACATGGAAGCAAAAGACCTCCAGTATTTCAAGGATATCCTAAACGGAATGCTCGATGACATCCTCCAAAAGAGCGAAGCTACCATCGAGGATATGACCGAATCCGGTGAACTCTTCGCCGATCCGGCCGACCGGGCCACCGCAGAGTCCGATCGAGCTTTCACCCTGCGGCTTCGAGATCGCGAACGAAAGCTCATCAAGAAAATCCAGAAAGCTATCGACCGCATCGACGACGGCGAGTTTGGCCTCTGCCAGGAATGCGGAGACGAAATCTCCATTGCGCGCCTCAAGGCTCGGCCCATGACCACGCTCTGCATCAACTGCAAGAGCAAACAGGAAGCCGACGAGGCCGTTCGCGGCGATTAACCGCCCCTCGTCCCGCACTGTAGAACCCAAGTCTGATGGAAGCCAACTTCTTCCGCTTCCTTGCCGTTGAGTTGGGGACGTTGCTCGTGGGGCGTCGCCTGGACAAAATATATCAACCGGTTCCTGACGTCTGGACCATCAAGATCCAGAATTCGGGCTCACCACTCTTCACGCTTTTCAGGCCCGCCAAATCGGCGGGCCACCTTTTTTTATCCGGCACCAAACCATCCAATCCGCAACAAGTAGCAGCCATGGCCATGTGGTTTCGCAAACGAGTTGCAAACCGCAAGGTCCTGGCATGGCATGCAGACTGGCCTTCCCTGCGCCTGGCCCTGGAACTTTCCCCGCGCGATACGCCTCCCTGTGGGCGTTTCCTTCTCCTCGACTGTCGGGAGGGGCTCTCCCTTGTAAACGAACTGGATGAAAACTTTTTCAAACAGCCCGACTGGCCTGCGCTGGAGGACGTCATTGCCGACCAGGACATCTGGCGCGAATATCCTCAAATCTCCCCTCCACTACGCAAGCAACTGGCTGGCCTGAACCAGGACAAGGCGCTGCCGCTCTATCTCGCTCTGGCTGGAGCATCGGTTGACCAGTTCTTCCTGGCAACACGTAAAGGCGAGCCACAACCGCCAACAGCATGGGCACAAGAAGGAACGGAATCATTCCGCTCGGCTCTGGAAGCCGCCAATGCGTATGGCGAACGCACTCTCTTCCCTCTACTGGAAACAGTGGAGGAGCGTCCTGAAAAAATCCAGCTCTCCCGAGCGCGCAAAAAGATAAAGCGCAACCTCGCCAAGTTGGAAGAGGAAGCCGCCCGCTTGGAACAGCTCTCCGAGGAGCGAATTCGAGGCGAAGCGCTTCAGGCCGCCCTTTACCGTCTCAAGGACGCCGAAGGATTGGAGTCCGTGAGCGTAGAGCATCCGAAGAGAGGACCAATAACCGTTCTCCTCAACCCTCATTTTTCGGTTACGGAAAACATGGAGCGATATTTTCGTCTGGCAGGCAAGGCGCGTCGGGGATTCCCGCATGTGGAACGCCGCCGTCAGGAGCTCCTCGCCCAGCTGAATGCCGTAGAGGAAGGAATTCTTCCCGACAGATTTTCCACCATTTCCCATAGCGAGGCACAGGCCCCCTCGCCTTTGCCGACCCGCTACCGAGGCTTGGCCGTTTCCCTGTTCCGTTCCTCGGACGGTTTTACAATGATACGGGGCAAGAACAAGCAGGCCAACCACGCCATGCTCAGTAAGGCGGCCAGCCCGTTCGACTACTGGTTTCACCTTGCGGATGGCCCCAGTTCACATCTCATTCTGAAACGGGATCATCCGGGACAGGAAGTGCCGCAGACAACTTTGGCCGAAGCCGCCATTCTCTGCGGGCTGAAAAGCTCGCGCAGCGAAGACCGCAAGGCCGAGGTAATGTATGCTCTGGTCAAGGACGTGCGAAAGGTAAAGGGATTTGCCCAAGGGCAGGTCCGCGTGGATCAGCGAGCCGGAACGCTGCTTGTGGAACTCGACGCATCGCTGGAAATCAAACTGTCGATAGCAGCTAAATAATTACTACACCCAGCGTGGGGAACCGGATGATTCCGCCTACACCACCTGATTCAGCGAACGAGCGCCCAGCAGATTCAACGCGAGCTGTTTCTCGTTATCAAGACGATTGGCAACAGCCTGCCGTACGCGAGCGGTGGAGGAACCGAATTGTCCTTTTCGGGTATCGTACACGCCCTCAATCAACTGGGAGTTGAACTCGCCACCTGCGGCTTTGCCGGTAAACTGCTCAATAACCCTGCCGAAAATACGTGCCGCACCGGTCGGACCATGCTGTACAGCCGTGCTCCACAACACTTCCCGGAGCGCTTCCGGGGCCTTGTCGAAATCCAGCCCCGTCTGCGAGAGAATCATGCTCCGCGCCGGAGCATACGTCTCACTGCTGATGAAATCGTGCTGCAACTGGCCGAATCGCTCGGGATTTTCCGACGCCAGCGCCTGCCAGACCTGTGGCATTGCCCCCGACTTAGACCCGGTATCAGAAGGCCCGGCTTGCCGGAGTCGACCTGCCCATTCGGGTTCCCGTTCATCCAGGTAGGCAAGAAACCGGTCCATTGTGCCGGGCTTCGAAGCGATCTGGTAAGTCCCGTAAGAAGTGCCGCCTGTTCGATCATACCCGATGGACCCTACCCCTTCTCCGCCCGACTCAAACCGGGCCGAAAGAGCCCCCAACACCAAGGGATCAGTATTGGCGACATCGCTTACGGCAGCACTCTGCTTCGTGGGAGCCGAAGATTGAGCTGCATTCGTTCTGGCTGCTGAAGACAGATACGGGGTCCGTTGCGTCTCGGCCTGCATTATCCGGGCGATAGTGGTCAACGCCTCGTACATCATGGCATCGCCTACAAAGGCATTCCGCCCCATGGGGGAATTCTCCTTACCTGCGTCAGACGGGTCCCCCTGACTAAAGAGATTCTGAGCCATTTTGAGTTGTTCGGCAAAAGCGGCCTGCAACTCGGGATTTTGCACGGCCGAGTTGCCGCCTGCCTTCAAGGCACTGACGGAAAGCTGGGAACCGAGAATGGAATCCAAAGACATACGCGTTCTCCCACGTCAAAATTTTGGCTTGAAAACAAGCCTCCGCATAGGAGAAAGCAAAGTGTGTGCCGCACGGCACAACACATTGATATTATGAAAAATCAGAAAAGATGGGAGTATCGAGCATCACCGCGCATCCAATCCAGAAGCCGCCGGTGCCCTGAAGGGAAGGCGAAGCCATCCAGTTCCTTCCAGGAAACGAACCGCCCTTCTATGGCTTCGTGGAACACCGGAGCCGGAACATTACCGTCTTTGTTTTCGCAAAGGTAGCAGTGCATGGTAACCCGATAGCGGGTATAGCTGTAACGCACCACGGTGATCGGCTCCAACGGTGCCACGGCAAGCTCCACTTCCTCCACATACTCGCGGGCCAACGTCTGCTCCGGGCTTTCGCCCCGTTCAATGATTCCGCCGGGGAATTCCCACAATCCGGGCCACACATCGCCCAGCTTGCGTTTTTGAATAAGCACGCGATTCTCGTGCACCAGAACCCCTGTGGCCATATTGATCGGAATAATTTCGGTGGAGGATGCAGGGACAGGACGCTGCGAAACGGTAGAATGAGCCAAGGCCTCGCAATGTTCCCGCACCGGACAATTGCCGCAGTCCGGTCCCTTTGAGCAGACCAGCGCCCCCAGCTCCATGAGTGCCTGGTTGAAATCACCCGGCCGGTCCTCGGGGATCAATTCCCGCACCTTGGCTTCCACGATACTCCGTACCGCGGTGGTCCGTATTGGTTCGGCCAAATCCAAAAGTCGAGCAAACACGCGCAGGACATTGGCGTCCACGGCGGGCTCCCGCCTATTGAACGCAATGGAAGCGATGGCGCCGGCAGTGTATGGGCCTACTCCAGGCAGGGCGCGAATGGCTTCCGGATCATCCGGGAACTTCCCGCCATGCTCTTGCAGAATCTTTGCGGCGGCCTTTTGCAGATTGCGGGCCCGGGAATAGTAGCCCAACCCTTCCCAAAGCTTGAGAACTTTGTCTTCCGTGGCTGCAGCCAAATCTTCCAGCGTGGGCAAATGCTGCATCCACCGATCATGGTACGTTACTACCCGGTCCATCTGGGTCTGTTGGGCCATGACCTCCGAGATCCAGACGGCATAAGGTTCCGGCTTATCCCGCCAGGGAAGATCCCGGCGGTTCCGATCATACCAATCAAGCAAATCCTGAGTGAAGCGTTTCCCGTCCATGACGGGATCGGGTTTACCCCGCCTTGGCCTGGTTGGCAACAGCTTCGGCCGCCTTGGCCGCGGCTTCCTGATCTCCCAGATAATAATGCCGAATGGGCTTCAGCTCGTCATCCAGTTCATAGACCAAAGGCAATCCGGTGGGGATATTCAGCTTGGTTATGTCCTCGTCGGACATCGAGTCCAGATACTTCACCAAACCACGCAGGGAATTGCCGTGGGCAACAATCAGCACCCGCTTCCCCTCTCGAATTTGGGGGGCAATGGTCTCGAACCAGTACGGCATTGTCCGATTGATCGTCAGCTTGAGCGACTCGCATCGAGGCAATTCGTCCTCGGAAAGAGATGCATAGCGCGGGTCATGTCCAGGAAACCGTTCGTCATCGGAGTCCAGGGCTGGCGGCGGCACATCAAAACTGCGACGCCAGACAAAAACCTGCTCATCGCCATACTTCTGCGCCGTCTCGGCCTTGTTCAGTCCCTGCAAGGCCCCATAATGCCGCTCATTGAGCCGCCATGTGCGACTGACGGGAAGCCACATCAAGTCCAGCTCATCCAGCACAAGCCAAAGGGTGCGGATGGCCCGCTTGAGCAGTGACGTATGGGCCACATCAAAAGTATAACCGCCTTCCGCCAACAAGCGGGCACCGGCCGAGGCTTCGGCAATGCCCTGATCGGTCAAGTCCACGTCGGTCCAACCGGTAAAACGATTTTCCAGATTCCATGCGCTCTGTCCGTGCCGGATCAGTACAAGGGTATGCATGATGTCCCTCTCAAGCTGCAATTAATGACTAGGCACGAACGTACCTGCAAAGACGGGCGATGGAAAGTGACGAGAGATGATAATCAGTAACGTCGAGGCGCCGAACTGCGTCTTTCATCATCCAATTGGTTGAAAAGTTCACGCTTTCGCTTTTCAAACGTAAGCCCGCTTTTTATCGCGGCAAAGGCAATGCTGAGAACACTCAAAATGATAACCAGCCCCTTGGCAAATTCCCAACGCTGTTCGCGCAAGGCGTCCACGATCCAGTTGCCCTGCACATCCTGGGTGAAATAAATAAAGCCCGGCACCCCGACCAGGGCCAGTCCCAGGCAAATGAGTTCCAACCAAATAAAATTGCGGCCCAGCATCAAGACAAAGAGTGTCGAATCCCGGACAATGCGCAAGGTGACCAGACGCCCCTGGAGGGTATCAATCCGGTCCTCCACCTGCTCCATAAAGGCCAATGCCTTTCGAAAGTTATCGGCATCCTTCAAATTCTGAGTTTTGATCCAGTTGATCTTGTCCACGCAAAAGTTGAAGTCCTTGTTGAACTCCAGAAGGAGCTTGGGAAACGGGAACCACGCCGCCTCCTTCTGAATGGACCGGATACGTTCCGCCTGATACTCAAGGTTGGCATTTATCCGTTTGATCTCACGCCGGACCTCGTCGTCCAAATCGGTCTGAAATTTATTCGTTCCGCTGGCCAACATCCGAAACGCCACATAATTATTGGTGCTGGACAGCTTGTTCAAACGTTCCAATTCTTCATTGGCGGATTCGTAGTAGTCGTGGTTTTCATTAAACCGGCGCTCGATGTCCTTGACCAAGGCCTCGACCTGACTACTCGCCTGTTTCATCTCCTCGGCAGCCGTACTCCACATTTCCCATAGCGAGCTCATGATCTGCACTCGGCCACGGTCCAATTCCGGGTCCAACAGCACACGATTGAAAATATGCGGCTCGCGCCGAATAAGATCGGAAAACAGATCCATGGCTTGGCCGGTGAAGCCCATTTTTATCATGCATACCGCCTGCCGGTAGACGGGATCAATCCAACCTGGGGAATGGGAGGACGCTCGCTTGTAACCGTTAATGGCCTCCTTGAGCGTGCCGCCCACCTCGTCCAGACGCGCCTGCAAATACGCGAAGTATCCCTGCTGCAACGAGGTATAGCTCAACCGCTCCGCTTCCTGCCAATTGAACATTGCCTGATTGGTATCGTTCCGCTCCAACTGGATGAAGCCCATGAGAGAATGCGGCTGATAATTACGCGGCGACTTGAGCTGCGCTGCCTTGAGCAATTCCTCGGCATTCTCAGAATCTGCGGCCTCCATGAGGTTGAGCGCTTCCCACACTCCGCCGCTCTCAACAGGAGCGAGCTGCCGAAATCCATCCGCCCATTCCTTGCTGCGGCTGCGCCACACCAGTTTGAGCATTCTGATCTGGGCCGGAACATTGATCTCATACATGGCCCGTACAAGCAGGCTGGACAGATCGTTCTTGCGCTCCATGATTGCTCTAATTGCGGAGGCGAAATTCCCGTTGCCCGCTTCCGCATCAACAACCGCCAATGCGGAATTGATCTCTTTGACATCCACCTTGGAAAGCAGGTGCCAGACCTGCGGATGGACTGCTGCCATGCTTCTGGACGGGCAGTGACCGGAAACATGGTTCTTTTGCCCACAGTAGAAACATTCGGTGCCGTCTCCACCTGCCAGGACGTCGGGCAACATGATCTCCATGGTGCCATGCTCCACCATCGCCCCGCCCTCACGTTGAGCGATGGTGCACCAAGAATCGAGCGACAAGGCTTCCGTGCCGTAGCGAGCCTCATTGACCTTGAACCAATGGGAGAGCAGAAAACCGTCCATAAAGCGGACATGCGGATAATCCGGGGTCAACCTATTCCAGTCCAGACCCACTTTTTTGGGCAGATCCTGTGTGAACTGCAATCTTTCCTGCGAAACGGCCGCCATGACGACCGGCCACACCTGCAGATCAGGATCTTCCTTGGTCTCTCTTATGAGGGTCAGAATTTCTATGCAAAAATTCTTGAGTAGCTGGAAGTTGTCCAACGGAAAGAAGATGGCGCCTTCCTTGACATCAGACACATATTTGAGACCAAGTCGCTGCACCAGAGCCAGAATATGAGACGAGAAATCCCGCCAGCCAACAAAGCTGTCCTGATCGGACATTTTGCCCAGCGGTTTTATGATGAAGTACCACTTTCGAACGGTCTCGTAGTCCAAGCCCTGGTCAACCTGAAGACCAAGCCATTCCACCGAAGCCAGCCCGTCCACACTGCCTACAGGGATGGTACTCAGCCCGGGAACGGATTTGACCTTGTCCTTGATCTTGGGATGAATCAGGACTTCGAAATCCTCACTGACCCGCGAGTCCTGACGGTCCAGTTCAGCTGACAGGGAGGCAGAAAAATCCATGTTGTACCCGACCAGAAAGGTCATGGGCACAACCTGGCAAAGGACAGGCATGGGATTGACGCGCGCCCACATCTGCAGCCGCGCCAGAGCCCGGAACAACTCAGGAGTGTGACAAAACCAAAGCGATTGCCCTTCTTCCTGAGCCAAAAGCAGAACGCCGTATTCGCGCAGGGTATTCTCCACGGCGCTGTTCAGCGTTCCTTTCCAGGAAAGCCAGACACCGTAACCGGATGCAACCATTCGCGATTGTTCGATAGAAGGCAGCAGATCTATAAGACGGGCTAAGGACGACACATAACACCTCTATCCGGGGCTTCCCACAATCCTATGAAGGCAGCCGGATGCTTTTGGTCTGAAACTCTGGACTAACTTAGCGAATTCAAGGGAACTTCTTTCCCTTCCCTAATCATGCAAAACAGGTTCCAAACGAGTTTTGCCTCATCGCTTTTTCCTCTTTTTTCACAGCCTTGCATATAAATTCCGACTTTCCGCTCCAGGGCAGACATGGCCATATCGGCCTGATCTTCGTCAAGTTTCCCACATTGCAGAATTTTCACCAGGGCGCGAATGCGATGCCTATCGGCACAAGGCACACAGTTGGACAGCTGGTCCGGCCTGCCACCATGCTTAATCGTCAATTGCTCATCAACAAGTCCCACCGAATATTGCAGGCAGGTCCTGAGCCACATGTCATAGTCCTCACAAGACGGCATATGCACATCAAATGGCCCGATATTATCCCAGGCCGAGCGAGTAAACATGGTACAGGACGGACTGATCAGGCACATCTCAAGTGAATCCTTGAAAAACCACCCTTCCGGTTTGGCGTATTTCGCCTTTTGATTGACCCGGCGCCCGCCGCGAATCCATATTTCGTTGGTCTGACAAATCTCGTAGCTATGCTCTCGCATATAATTCCACTGCGTCGCCAGTTTCTTCGGCAACCATTCGTCATCGGAATCCAACAAGGCGAAGACATCACCCGATGCTTGCGCTATGCCGGTATTCCTAGCAGCGGAAACACCACCGTTTTCACGTTGTAGGACCTTAAGCCGAGGATCTTCATAACGCTTCAGAAGCGCTCCGGTTTCATCCGTCGAGCCGTCATCCACAACAATGAGCTCCCAATGCTTCCACGTTTGTGAAAAAACCGAATCCAGTGCCGTTCCAAGGAAGGAGGCCCTATTGTAGGTAGGTAATATAATTGAAATCAACGTATCATCCATCAATGGTAAACCTTGCCTTAGCGCTCGCGAACTGTCATGCTGCATCAACATTGAAGCTGGAGCCGTAATGAGAATATTTCAGGTCATCAACGTCCGGTGGTTCAACGCCACCGCATGGTACGCTCTTACCTTGAGCCGTTTGCTGATGGACGCAGGTCATGAAGTCCTCGTCCTGACGCAGGCCGATACCGATGCCGAGAAAACGGCCAAGGCAATGGGCCTCAAGACCCAGTCCGTAGACCTCAATACGACAAATCCGGTTCGTTTTGCCCGCGCTGTAGGGCACATCATACAACTACTCAGGACACATCGTCCAGATATCGTCAATTGCCACCGGGGAGAAGGATTCTTCCTGTGGGGATTGCTCAAGCTCGGCGGCTTCCCCTTCAAGCTGGTGCGAACCCGTGGAGACCAGCGCCCTCCCCGCTGCGATACCTTCAATCGTTGGCTCCACTCCAAGGCGGCCGACGCCGTTGTCGTCACCAACCGATTCATGGCGGACTATTTTCTCAAGAAAATGCATACACCGGCCAAAGGCGTCTGGCTCATCCACGGGGGCGTGGATATGGAGCGGTTTTCTTTTGATCCTGAAGGTCGCGATACGGTACGCGCCGAGTTCGGCTTTGCGCCGAACGATCTTGTCGTAGGGCTTCTCGGCCGTTTTGACCGAGTCAAGGGGCACAGGGAACTGATCCGTGCGGTGGCAAAGCTGCGAGAGACCACCCTGCCCAACATCCGCCTTTTTCTTATCGGGTTTGATACAGCCATGACAAAGTCCGAAATCGAGGCAGACATCCAGACAGCAAAGATTGCGGACATCACTCGCATTAGCGGTCGCAGAAACGACGTGGCCGCTTGCATTTCCGCACTGGACATTGGCGTGGTGGCCTCGCTCTGGTCCGAGGCCATTGCCCGCTCGGCATTGGAAATTATGGCGGCGGAAAGACCTCTGGTTTCCACATCCGTGGGCGTCATGCCCGACCTTGTCAGCCCTCCGGCACTTATCGCTCCGGGTGACGAGACGGCCATGGCCGAAGCCATCGCCAAAGTGGCAAAGCCGGATATCAGCTCTCAGGTTTTGGACCGCCAGAAACGGATCATGTCCCAGCTGACGCTGGAAGAATTCCTCAAGCGGAGCCTGAACCTGTACCGCAGTTTGATAGACGGCTAATTCCCGAAGAACTGGCTTGTCTTGCGAATTCTGTCCGCCACTTCCAGAATGGTCAGGGCATAGCTCTGGGAATGATTGTAGTGGTATATGATCTTTAGCTGTGCCTCAGGATCTATGCCATTCTTCCAACCATGCTTTTTCAGAAAATTTGCTATGCTGTACAGGGCGTCTGTGTTGTCGAACAAGTCCACACGACCGTCACCGGTTCCGTCTACGCCATAATACACCGCACTGGACGGAATAAACTGGCACAGTCCGATTGCACCATATACGGAGCTTGGAATATTCAGAGGGTCCTGACCGTTATTGTGTGCATAGGTGATCAGAGCCTTAAGCTCTGAATAGGCCCAATTCCCCTTTTGTTCGGTTCTGCGAACAAGCCATTCCATATCTTCATCCGATAAATCCGAAGGGGTTATGTACGCCCGGATCAACTCGAAATTCCCTGCCAGGGCCATGGAAGCAAGGATCGTAAAACCATTTCGATCCCCGATCATCGTCCCCAACTTGGTTTCCACGAGCATGAGGGCAGTCAACACCTCGCCGGGGACATCATACTTTGCCTGAATCCTTTTCAGAGTATCACTATTTTCTCTGAAATAAGCATAGCCACCGGCCAGCAGAATAGGATTCAGGTAACGGCTCAGGACCTGAGGCGGTGATGCTGGCGTCGGGCTTGCGGCCCGGAGCTTGGCGGCCAGCAGGACATTCATCTTGCGGGCCATGATTTTCGGATCAAACTCGAGACTCTTGCGCGCAAAAAGGGATTGCAGGTAGGTTCGGTCAAAGCCATCAGCCGCCAATCGATCGGTCAACGGCTTCCAATCCACACCTTCACCACGAACCGGCAAGGGCATAAAAAAGAAAACGGCGGCCAACGTCAAAACGATGGCCGCGCGTCTCAAGCGCCTTTCGGCAGTAAAATCATATTCTGTCCATGGGTACAAACCCCATTTCCTCCTCAAAGTCTTCATCCATGTCGGGAGCAAACTGTTTCAGGTCATACTCCTTGCCGCAGGACGGACATCGCAAAGTCACTTCGCGGCATCCACGAAAGGCAGTCAGATCACGTCCGCACTTTTCGCAGACCATTCCTCTGGCCTGCCAAGACCTCTTGCGACCGAACATGACGGCTACTTGGCCTCCTTGAGACCGAGGTTCTTCTCACCCATAGCGACATACAGTGTGGAAATGGCGGTACCGTAATTGGCAAGCGACTGGGACAGCTGCGCTTCGGTTTCGGTCAGACGGGACTGGGCATTCAACACATCCGTGTTGGTACCGACCTGAGCCTGATACCGGGCTACGGCCATACGATAGGCTTCGGTAGCGGCCTCAACGGACTTGCGCGCCACATCAATGCTGTCGGCAGCGGACTTGATGTTCAGCAGAGCCTGCTTAACCTCGAATCCGGCATTCAGTCTGGTATTCTCCAGTTCGGCCTCGACCTGCTTCACAACTTCCTTATACTGATGGACATTGTAGTAGTCCTGCCCGCCACGGAAGATGTTCATGGAAGCACCAACACCAACAGTCCAGTATTCCTTGTTGGTATAAGGATATCTTCCCTTGGACAAACCGGCATCCGTACCGCGGTTCACGTAATCCCACTCGGCATCGACCTGAGGGTAAAAATTGCTTTCGGCCCGGGTCACGTCCTTCTCGGCAATCTTGACGCTCTTTTCGCCGACGACCAGATCGGGACGTCCCTTGTAGGCACGAGCCAGGCACTCCTTGAGAGTCAGATCAAAAGGGATATCTTCCAACTTGCCAACATAGTCCACCTGCATCTCCAAGGGGAGATTGAGCAGGGTATTGAGCTGCGTTTCCTGAATGGAAACATTGTTTTGGGCATTAAGCAGGCCCTGCCGCGCGGTAGCAAGGTCGACTTCGGCGTCCAGCACTTCCGCCTTGGGACGAAGGCCGACATCGTAAAATGCGGTGATGACCTTGAGCTGGGATTCCAGTCGGGCAACCGAATCCTCGGCGCTCTTGACGTCCATACGAGCCTTGAGCAGGGACAGGAAGTTGGACTGCACATTCCCTATCAGGGTAAGTTCGACATTATCCAGCGAAGCGGATGTGGATTCTTCCTGCAATGCAGCCTTCTGCCAAGTTGCCAGGACATTGAAGCCACGAAATACCGGCTGGGTCACATTGACGCCGCTGGTCCAATCGCTGTGCTTGCCGCTGTAGACATATTTCCGCCCGTAGTTGGTCCAGCCATAGTTCACGGAAGCAGACGGGAGAAAGCCGCCGAATGCAGACTTGGTGCCGTACTGGCTTCCAGTCAACTGAGCGCGAATGGCATTCATGCTCGGGTTGGCCTCAAGCGCACGCTTGACGCAGCGCTCCAGGTCAAAAGACCCGGAAATATCCGCCGGAGCAACCATGGCACCATCGGCCGGAGCCGGGGATGCAGGATCGGCGTCCTGAGCGGCGGCCAAGCCACCGAACGCAAGCCATGCGGTGAGAACCGCGAGCACGAGCCAAAAACGTTTAAGGCGCATAGATACTATCCTGTCTTATATTTCAACTAGTTCTGTTGAACCTGCAACAAAATCACAATAAATCTAATAGCAAGACTCGCCCCAAGTGGCAACCCTAAATGCGACAAATCATTTACGTAAAACAGCACAATCCGAAGGATCGCCCTGGAGTTTTTCCAGCGTATGCTTGAGCGTGGGCAGCAGCGGTTCCAGACACTCGGCAACCGCTTTCGGACTGCCGGGCATATTGACAATGAGCGACTCTCCCAAAGTTCCTGCCACCGCCCGGGAAATGGCGCCATGCGGAGTTTTCGCAAGGCTGGCACCAGTCATGGCGCGCTCATAGCCACTCAGCCTCTTTTCGATGACGGCAAGGGTCGCCTCGGGCGTAATGTCGCGAGGGCCAACCCCTGTTCCGCCAGTGGTCATGATCAGATCAAAGCCTTGTCCCAAGGAGAGTTCAACCAAAAGAGACTTCAGCTGAGCCGGTTCATCGGGGATAATAAATCCTTGGGTGATGCGAATATCCAGCTTGCCGGCCACCATCTCGCCGATAAGCGGCCCGGACTCATCCGTCCGCTTCCCGGCAGCGCCCTTGTCGCTCAGTGTTACCCAGGCCAGGGCATATCCTTTCCGCACCACCGTGCACTTATAGGTCCCCTGCGCCACAGGCTGCAATGCCTCCAAAAGGCAGATACGACGAGAGGCCGTCCTATCCCCGCAGGGCAACCACCCGAGCGAAGCGACGCGAAATTCAGCTCCGTCACAGGCCACACGATCCCCCACCTTAAGCTGCGGCAAGGCACTTTCGCAGAGAACCCAACCGGAAGGGACTCCCTCATCCGAGGGGCAACAATACACTTTCCCGCCCTTTTCCACAGGGGCAACGACTTTCAGGGAAATGGTAGATCGGGTCATGTTCACTCCTTGCGTATCAGGCCAACAAAACAGCGAGGATGCCCGCGATAAACACACCGCCAAAAGTTCCGGCTCCGCCAATGGATATTTCCGGGGTGGCGATGCGGGAACGGACGCGCGGGGAAAGCAGCGGGATCAAGTTGCCGCCGATGAGTGTTCCAAGAGTCCCGGCCACATAGGCAACCACAGGACGCAGCGGCTCGGGCACAAAGAAGTAGACGGAAAGAAAGGTCATCAGACCGGGCATGAACAATGGGACCTTGAGACCGGTAAACGGGTCCGGGCGAGACATTGCATAACATCCCAGCGCAACGATGATCGTTGCAAAAGGCAGCCAGAGGAAAAGCCCTTCCGCATGTCCGGAAACATGCAATCCAATAAGAAATGTCGCACTCAACAGGACCGGCAGAATACAACCGCCTATGTTGAGAGCCACCACCTGCTTTTTCAGCTCATTTCCGGGCTCTTCCTCCACCCTGAGGGCACGCCCCATGGAATCCATGGTAAACTGCACACTCCGGCGGCGGGGAACCATGACCAGCCGTTCGCTGGTATATATCGGCAGGTTTACCGTACGCCCCAGCAAGATGGCGATAAAGACCAGAAAACCCTGAATCGGGGTAAGGCCTAAACGCGAAAAAGCTTCGGTAACCAGCGATACAGGTAAAAAGATGAAAAGAAAAAAGAGCCCGACCAGAACCAGAAGAGCTGCAAAGATTCCACCGGAAAATTGAAAATAGGGATAATTCATACAGTTTACCGCTCCCGGTTTTGCTGAATCGGGTTGCATTTTCCCTTGTCCGGGACCTATAGTTCCGGGCAAGTCACATGGTGTTGGGATGTATCCTAACTAACATACGAAGTAAATCACAGGACCTGTGAGGGCCAGATGAAAGGCATTATTCTGGCGGGCGGCTCCGGCACCCGTCTGCATCCCTTGACCCGTGTAGTGAGCAAGCAGCTGCTGCCGGTATATGACAAACCCATGATCTATTACCCGTTGTCCACGCTCATGCTCGCGGACATAAGGGATATCCTGATCATCTCCACTCCCAGCGATCTGCCGAGATTCGAGGCATTGCTGGGTGACGGTTCACAGCTTGGTCTGAACCTTAGTTACCGGGAACAGCCCCGGCCCGATGGTCTGGCCCAGGCGTTCCTTATCGGCGAGGACTTTGTCGGCAACGACAAAGTCAGCCTGGTGCTTGGCGACAACATATACTACGGCCATAGCCTTGGCTCCATCCTGAAAGAATGCGGCAGTCTGCAAAAGGGCGGCATCGTTTTTGCCTATCTGGTCAAAGATCCGGAACGGTACGGTGTCGTGGAATTCGACGAGGAGTACAAGGCGCTGTCCATTGAGGAAAAGCCGACAAAGCCCAAATCAAAATATGCGGTGACAGGTCTGTATTTCTATGACAACGACGTCATCAACATGGCCAAGTCGCTTGGCCCGTCACCCAGAGGCGAGCTGGAAATTACAGACATCAACAAGCTCTATCTGGAACGTGGCGACCTTGAGGTCCGGACTTTGGGCAGGGGCTATGCATGGCTGGACATGGGCACCCACGAATCTCTGCACGGCGCGTCCAGTTTTGTCCGCGCCGTACAGGAGCGACAGGGCTACGTGATCTCAAGCCCGGAGGAAATAGCCTTCCGCATGGGCTTCATCGATGCCGATCAATTACAAAAACTGGCGTGCAGCATGAGCCAGAACAGCTACGGACAATATCTGCTCGACGTGGTTCTCGAAAGCCAGAGCCGCAGTTGTCGATCCTGACCCAATATTCTCTAACCAACAAAAAAAGCCCACCCTTCCAATTCAGAAAGGTGGGCTTTTTTGAAATTTTATCGCAACACCGAAGCGCCGCAAAACCGTCTTAGTGGTGATCCTCGTTCATGGCTTCCTTCACCCGGATACACCCGATGGCAAGAATCCATGCAAGATAAATGAAGATCAAGGACACACCGACAAAACCGGGGCCGGAGCTGTGTGCCATCCCGGAAAGCAGTTCACCAATCATGTCAACCTCCTCACACCCAATTATTTACTTGAAAAACTGCTTCTTCTTTGGCTGTTGCCTGCGAAAATGTCAAGCCATTCCCCCGACAAATTGATCACACTTTCCGTTTTTACGCCGCCAACAGTCTTGTCATGCCCGGCCATTTGTCCTAAGCCATTCAAAACACCAAGTTCCTCAGACGTCGGTAGTGCAATATGGGCATTTTCTCCTTTATCACAAATTTCTTTTCCTCTGGAAAAGGCAAAGCCAAGTCGCACACAAAGAGTGCCAGAACTGCAGCCGGAAAAGCTTCCGAAGGCAAAACGGCCTCAATCAAGAAAAAGAAAAAAGAGAAATCCGCCCCAGGACTCGGCCTAACACTAAGTGGAACAAAAACGAAAAAGCGGAAAAAATCACAAAAGATTTCAGCCGCTCCCATTGACTCCACCCTTGGTTTCAGCATCTCTCTCAAGGATGAAGATGGACATGCCAAAAATAGGGACGCCCTCCGCATCCGAGTCGACGGACTGACTGTGCTGGTCAAACGCCTAAAGAAACAATTTCCGGTGAACAACATCAGCGCCACCGGGTTGGGATTCGACTTTGAAAAGCCGCGCATCAAAGGCGGCGTCAAACTGGAGATGGATATCATCCTGAATGGAAAGACAAGGATATCCGGGGTGATGGCCAAGGTAATGCGTCATGAACGCGGCTCTGTGGGATGTGTTTTCCAGGACCTGGACCGCGCCCAGGATGACGAGGTGCACGCCATTGTCCTTCTGGGGCAGAAACAACAGGCCGAACGGAAAAAGGCCCACAGGGACACTGGATTCAAAGTCCCCAAGTAAGACGTTTACACCTTCTCGCGCAGCGACTGCACGAACAGCTCCAGGTCATTGGGGTCGCCCGGCTTGTAATCCTCCGGATAAAGCAGGGCGGACATAAAAAACACGCTGTCGAACCCAAGAGAGGCCTTGGCACTGGCGGAAAACTTTCGCAATCGGGCGTGAATGGCTTTGCCCTCCTCGCCACCAATAGCCTCGGTCAGGACTCGCCCCTGCTCCGCGAGGCCCAAAAGATAGTTAGCCTTCTCCCGCATCTTTTCCACATAGGCAGCCTGGCCCTCACTCTTCAGGGCAGCTTCACCTTCCGCTTCCACGCGGCGCACCGTGGCTGCGGCTTTGTCCAGGAATGCAATCAGATCGGCAAGCGCTTGATTCGACATGGGGTATCTCCGTTTTTCTTATAAGTGTAGTCAGCTTGCAAGAAGATGACAAGGTGGGAAGCTGAGGGATTTTCCTCTTCGCGCTGGACAAGCGAGGCAAGAGGTTTTACGCAGTTACTCTCGTTTTTAACGCCGAACCCGAGGAGCCGAAGTTGAGCATTCTCTCCGCCAGCCTGGGCCTGACCCGATACCGAATCATTGAGGACGTTCCCAATGAAATTATCAGCCAGGTCCCCGAAAAACTGCAACAGTTCTGTTTTGTCGATATCGACGCCACCGCGGACGAACGGTCCTTTGGCTGGGCCAACTTTGATGACATGCTTGATGTAAACTGGGTACAATCCCCTCCGGAAAAAGCGGATTATTTCGCGTTTAAACTCCGTCTTGATACCCGCCGCATTTCCCCTGCCGTGCTCAAAAAGCATCTGAGCATCGAAGTTGCCAAGGAACTTGAACGGAATAAGGAACAGGGAAAGAATTTCGTTTCCCGCGACAGAAAGCGAGAGATCAAGGAACAGGTCACGCTGCGCCTGCGCGCACGCACCCTGCCCATCCCGGCCGCTTTCGACATCATCTGGAATCCGTCCGCCAATCGCATTTATCTGGATACAACCAACACCAAGGTCCGTTCCCTGTTCGAGGATTATTTTGCCCTCACCTTCGATCTGCACCTGGAACAGCTGACCCCGTTTTTCGCCGCAATGGACAAGCTTGGCGAAGAAGCCGCACCCAGGTTGGAAAGCCTCGAACCCACCATCTTTGTGTAAGGAGCCGAAATGGACCTCTCTCTTGTAGAACGCGAAAACAACATTCTTGGTCAGGATTTCCTGACCTGGCTTTGGTACAAGACCGATAACGACAATCCGTTGTTCAAGCTCAAGGAAGATCGGACTTTCACGTTGCAGATGGAGCAGAAACTCTCCGTGCAAGGCGGCGAAGGTGAAACCAAGTCCACAACCACCGTCTCCAGCCCCGGTGGCGAAATGAGCGAAGCCAAAACCGGCCTGCTGCACGGCAAGAAGGTAAACAAGGCGCAAATTTTGTTTACCATGGATGCGGATAGCTGGCTCGTTTCCCTTTCCGCCTCGGATTTCGGTCTCTCCGGCCTCAAGACGCCCAAGGTCGCCAGCAAGGACGAGGAAGGCGACGACCCGGATGCCAAATTCCTGGAAAAGATATTCCTCATTGAACGCTGCGTGGAAATGCTCGACGTGGTGTACGGCCACTTTCTGGCACTTCGCCTGAGCAAGGACTGGGCAGAAGAATCGGCACGCGTCAAATTGTGGATCAACGGTTAGCAGGTCGTACATGGCTGACGTTGTGCGCGTAGCCTGCTTTGGCGACAGCCTGACCGAAGGGTATGGCCTGGCTCCGGACGAAGCGCTCCCCACCGTGCTGGAAGAACTGCTGGCCGATGTGGGGATACCCTCGGACTGCCGCAACTTCGGTATTTCCGGAGATACGTCGGGCGACGGCCTGGAGCGGCTTGACGAAGTGCTCGCTTCAGCACCGGACGCGGCCATCGTCGCCTTTGGTGCCAACGACTGTTTTCTGGACGAGCCTGTCAGCCGTGTCGAGTCGAATATGACTGCCATACTCGACGCCTTTGCCGAAAGGCACATTCCGGTCCTGTTGGTCGGCATTACCGCACAATTGAATCCTAATGCGGAATACCAACGCCGTTTCGAGGCAATCTTTCCGGCATTGTCCGAACGCTACGCCCTGCCCCTCTTCCCGAATATCCTGGCCCCCTACTTCGGCAACAGTGAACTGATGCTGCTGGACGGGACGCATCCCAACGCGGTAGGCGTCAGGGAAATAGCCTGCGCCATGCTTCCCCAGGTAAAGGCTCTGGCAATAGCAGCCAGGGACTAATCCTTCCCCTCTCCTGCCAATAATCTTTTCTTCATTCGATGCACCACGATGGCCACGGCAACACCAGCCACGGCCAACACCACAGCAGCCTCGGCCGAGGCGCGCCCTGTGATGCCGGACGTAAGCAAATGCCCGCCCGACGCCAAAAAGAGGGTTTCCGGCAACATGCTCACCCAGGAAAGCAAGGCGTAGGGCAACGAGCGGACTTCCGTGATGCCCAACAGGTAGCTGGTCACCGGGAAGGGAAGGACGGGAATGATCCGACTGAGTGAAATAAGATGCAACGGATGGGAACGACTGAGGACCTGCATCCGCTCATAGATGGGATTATCGCGGTACCTCTCCCGAAGGCGTTCACGAACGCCATAGCGGGCAAGGAAAAAGGCGCCGACCGCACCAAGGGTCATACCAATCGATGCATATCCCGCCCCGAACTTCCAGCCGAAAAGTGCCCCGGCCGCCACGGTGAACAGCACCTGCGGCACCAGCAGCATTATCATCACCATATTGAGCAGAATGAAAAGGGCCGGTCCCCAGTTGCCCTGTGCTGCGACGAATGCCGTAAACCGGCTCATGTATCGGCCGCCCCAGTGCTCCATTACATAAGACAATCCGCCAAGCAGGATGAAGGCTAGCGCAAACTTGAGGATTATCGACCAGGAGACGGAACGTTTTTCGATATGCCGGGTCATGCTGTGTCCACCAGGGAAACCGAACCTTGTGTTCAACGATGTTATGCCATAGCGTAGCGCCGGGTTCCCCGGCTCCATATTTCTTACTGGGGAATCGGATAAAAATGAAGAGGGAAACCAGAGGGAGACCATGCGCTACAAGCTGCAAATGATGAATACCGACTTCGGCGTGGGCATGTTCGCGGCACTGCCCGAACCGAACCTGAGCTTCAACGAGATGACCGATCATCTCCGCCGTCATCCATACGATGATTACATGCACGAGTTCGTGCTCCAGGGCTTCAAGGACTTCAGAACCCGCAAGCTCAAGAAACTCATCCAGGAAGTAATGCGGGACAACGGCGCGTCCGATCCCGTTCTGACAGCCGTCATGTACGAGGCCTGCCTATGCCACGAACGCCAGCGCCAACTCCTGCCCCTCTTCGACGGCCTGAATGTGGAAGCGCTGAACGATCATACCCCGGCCATCCACATCCGCTCCCGCCTGCTGCCGGATCAGGAGGCCCACAACCGCTGGATTCGCATGTTCGAGGAGAACCTCTTTTCCCTGGAACCGCTCGTTCACCCGGAGGCCATGGGGATTGAACCACTTTTTGACGAGGCATCCCTCCCGAAAAACGAGGCCACACCGGCGGTCAAAGTAAGGGGTGATCTTGAAGGCAAGCTTCCCCCTGCCAAGGAACGCTGTTCCTTGGAAGAAACACTGGACCGCGCCTTCACGGCACTGGACAAGGCGGACGCCTTCCTCGGCCCGGTCATGGCGCACAAGGCTTCCCTCTCGCCCATCGCCAGTCTCCGACATTGGATGGTCAAAACCCGAAGCGTAAACGGCCGCCTCTCCAACTCCCTACAGGGGATTCAGACCAGCTATGGCCGAGGCCTTTCCCGCACCCAGGCCGACACATCCTGCGCCATGGAAATGGCCGAACGCTTTTCTTCCTACGCCTCATTCGGGCCCAAAGGGGTCCTCGGCTACGTCAACGAGTATCCGCTTACCTGTGCCTCCGCAGACGAACTCACAGCCGCGCACCTCGATATCGGCAAGGTGCGGCTGGAAGTCCCCTACGCAGGACAAAAGCTGCACTGGTTCGAAGGTCACACCCCGGACGGCAATGGTGGTACGGAACCGATTCTCATCCCGGCGCAATTCGTATTTCTGTTCTGCAACCTGGACGAGCAGAACCTCTTCTCGGCACTGGGGTCCACGGGCCTGGCATCCGGCAATACCATGGCCGAGGCCAAAGTCGCGGCCCTGACCGAAGTTATTGAGAGAGACGCCGACGCGACCATCCCCTTTGATCCGCGCCGCTGTTTCCGTCTTGAAACCAGTGATCCGTTTATCGGCCCCCTGCTTCATAACTATCAGGAAGACGGAATCGACGTCTGGTTTGAGGATGTCACCACTGAGCTGGGGATTCCCTGCTACAAATCCATCGTCCTCGGACGCCATGGCGACGTCAACAAGGGCGGGGGTTGTTCCCTGAACGCCAAACGCGCGGTTCTTTCCGCCATGACCGAGACGGCCTACCCCTATCCCGGCCCGGCCAGCGCCCCCGCGCCCGAGGGGCTGGCAACCCGCAGGCTGGAGGACCTCCCCGACCTCTCCACCGGAAGCGCCGAAGGCGACCTCATGGTTCTGGAAGCAACCCTTGCGGCCAACGGCTACCAGCCCGCCTATGCCGACCTGACCCGCGCCGACTTGAACATACCGGTAGTCCGTGCCATCATCCCCGGCCTGGAGATCGTCTCGGACTTCGACCAGTACTCCCGCGTCAGCCCCCGGCTCTACCGCAATTATCTTGAGGCGTTGAAATAACCAAACAGGACAACAAACCGCAAAACACATTGACGAGCCGCTCCCAAGCGGCTAACCAAGTCATCCCACGCCTGGGTGGTGGAATTGGTAGACACCAGGGACTTAAAATCCCTTGCTCTCCGGAGCGTGCGGGTTCAAATCCCGCCCCAGGTACCAAAAATTAAAAGAGTTTTTGAGAGAAATCTCATAAACTCTTTTTCTTTTACCATCAAATTGACAACACAGTGACACCGTGGTTTAAAATGTCACCCGAAAGGAATCAAAATAGCCACGATCTGGAAGAAAGAATTCAAAAGCAGCAAGGGCAAGAATGAAGTCCGCTATGTCGCTCGCGTCAGGCGCAAAGGACACAAGCCTCTCAGCAAATCTTTCAAGCGCAAAGGCGACGCCGATAAATGGGCGCGAGATATTGAGTCCGAAATGGATAAAGGTATTTTCGTATCCAGGGAAGCAGCAGAAGGAACCACTCTGGCCGAAGCCATTGAGCGCTACATCGACGAGTATATCAAAATTTGGCTAAAACACTCAAAACGGGAAACAGACAGAGCCAATGCAATTAAAGATAGAGACATCGGCAGACTCTACTTGGCCCGGATCCGCGGCAAAGAAATTGCGGCCTTTATTAAAGAACGCGAAGCCGAAGGAGTTGTTGGCAACACCATCCGCCTAGATTTGGCTCTTCTTTCGAAGCTCTTTGAGATTGCGCGTAGAGACTGGGACATGGAGTCCCTACCCCACCCAATTAGCTCACAAGCCCAAAACGGGCCAAAATCGAACCCGGCGCCTAGAAGATGGAGAAGAGGAAAAATTGCTTGAACATGCTTCTGACAAACTCAAGCCGATCATCCTTTTCGCCCTAGAGACCACAATGAGGCGAGCTGAGATTGCCGGCCTTGATTGGGCTGGCGTTGATTTGAAGAACTCCTCTCTCTACCTTGCTGAAACCAAGAACTTTGAAGAAAGAACTATCCCACTCTCTCCGACAGCCATTGATATTCTCAAGGGACTGCCCAGACAAATCCAAGGCTCAGTTTTCGAGCTTTCAGCTGACCAGATTACTGGCCATATGAGACGGGCCGTTAACTCCGCAGAAATAGAGGACCTTCGATTCCATGACCTAAGGCACGAGGCCATATCACGTTTATTTGAGAATACAGACTTGGACACCATGGAGATCAAAATGATCTCTGGCCATAAGTCAATGCAAATGCTAGCGCGATATAGCCATCTGAGAGCGAACAAACTGGTAGAAAGATTGGCAGGCGCAAAACGCTAACCCAACGTAATTCTTTTTTTGACCATTTACTTGTGGATTTAAGCCAAGGTATCTACAGAAAGATTTATCACATCCTTCTCAGTTTCAATAAATGCCTCCCCTATTTCATGTGCCATATCGCCTATGATCATCATCACAACCAAATGATCTATTGTCGGTTCCAAACCCAAAAGGTTAGTTGTCGCCTGAACTAAGCTCAAAGCCGTCGAATGCGTAGGGTCAGTCGTGCCCGAATTACTTTGCAAAATGAGCAGGATGCCTGTCTCTGCTCCATAGAGCCCAAGCCGACTCAAAAGCCCCTTGGGTCCAGCATGAATGCTTTGGCTTGCCACCATAAAATCGTCGCTCAGTGGTCCAAAAAACCGCACCCATCTCTATCATCCTGTCACGACTGTTTCACAAATCGCACAAATTCTTGTTCTGTGCAGGGAATAGTCAACACACCATCATTAGATTCTTTCAATATATTGTCGATCTGCATAAGAAATGTCGGCGTATTTAAATACTGCAATTGAAATCTTTCGCCATCAACAGTAGGTATCATGCCAATCCTCCCAAGAACCTCCGCTCTTGAAAAATCCCCCCTGCGTATATCGACAGGCAACTTAATTGTTTCGGAGCCATGCTGCAATACAACCTGTATGGACGCTTTCAGCCTACGCCTTTCTTTCGCCAACATGCGATACGCCCTCCCGGACTGAATTCCGGCAAACAGTGAAAACAGCGCCCCAACAATACTGGCTATCCCTGCGACTAAATTAAACGTTGTCATTGCATCTCCTAATTTGCGTAACTATGTGGCTGTACGATTTACCTTATGCTTTTGTACGGTATTGACCGAACAATTATGAACCAGCACTCCACACAGCACTCAACCTGCGCCGTTAAGAATATCCCCCAACTTGAACTCCTTGCCCGTCTTTTTCTTTTTCTTCATGGTTTTCGCAATGGCCTCCATGATGGCGGAGTTTCTTACATGAGCGATGGCTCTCGATCGTTGGCTCCCCGATAGTTTACCAAGCTCCTCCGCGATCCAATCATACGGCACAGGGGTTCGCCTCGGAAAGTTCTGCCCATCAAACCAGTCTTCGAAAGAGACAGAAACTACTGAAAGCTTCCCATAGTCGGACGATGTTTTGGCACCGAGCCCCTGTTCTGGAAGAGCTTCGTTGATCCAAGCCTCAACCATTTTCATATGCTCTTTGGATGTCCTGCTAGTAGGCAGCACGCCAAACTGGAACCCCTGTCCGGCAGCAACGGCGAGAAACGGTATGGGCACCGGGGCGTGCCAATCACCGGGGACGTCCTCCTTCTGATGGTATGGCGCATAATGAGGGGTCATGCATTCCGGCTTTAGATACACTGGACCTCGCGGAATCATATCTAAAAAAATAATGCTTCCTTCTCCGGGGTCGCCAAATATCTCCTGGATGACTTCAGCCTTTGTGCCTGTCCATTCCCGAGCCCAGGACTTGATGGCCCCCTTCACTCCACTACCCGGCAAATACGGCACACCGAGCTGATAGTGCCAGGCAAAACCATTCTCTATCGGATGGTCCAGCCCCATTCCAGTAACAAAGGATTTGCTGGTGTTACACTGGATACACAAGCCTTCATGATGCTTAACCAGAGCCTCTTGCCGCTTGAGCATTTCCGTGATGAGTACACGTTCACCGATTGCCCCATTAGAGACCGTCTTGATCCATTCGATCTTTTGCGTTCCTAGGCCTCTGTTCCAATCTTTGTCCGGCCAAAGATTACAAAACTTGTTATACCAGAGACCGGCATTGCACACGTTGGGCCGACGCCTTGGAAACGGCTGGGTTGTATCAAGATAGAGCGGAAGGCTACACATGACTCAATCCCCCTCCGCCGAAAGATATGCCTGCGTGAATTTCTTCAGCCAGATGCTCAGACCGAGCAACTCCACTTGCGCCTGAATATATTGGTCCTGGCTTCGGTTAGTTAGAGCCTCAAGAAGATCTGTCGTCCCAAAATACGGCGAAGAGACCTCATTCTCCTCGCACATCCAAAGACGCAAATCTTCATACAGAAGCTTGCAGCCTTTGTCTGAGTCGGACTTGGCCAGAAGCGAAGCCAAAGCTTGACCAAGCCCGTTGGCCAGAGCGATCGCGGGAAAGCTTTTGACTCTACCCGCATAATTTCCATAGTCGGACGAATCAGCGTGACTTGTAATTTGTCTCAGTGCAAATGCGGCCCTGCGCTGTTCCAGTGTTCTGTTACTCATCCCTATTGCCTCCTGGACGCCCACACAGTTCCTCTGGCTGTCGCATGGCCACGGCAAACCAACCTTGCCCCACGGTCTCGTTACCACCCAAACGCAAATAGGGATGCTCTGTAAACAAGGTTTCCAGCCCCGTTTTCTCCACTTCTTCCCGTTCCGCAATCAGGCAGTAAAACAGACTGTCCGGCGGGAGGCTTTCCTCGTACCAAAGGTTCTTGCTCTGCTTGGTGTCGTTGTCCAGGCAGTTCCGAGCAGTGACGGGCAGACCGTAGGACGCGAACCACTGGAAATCCTCATTGTGCAGGATGCAAAGTTGAGTATCGAGGCGTTGCTCTGTGGTGCCATGTGGAATGAGTTGACGAAGAGCGCGGCACACATCCGCGGGCGCGGAACCGACTAGAGAAAACATTTGCTCTTCCAAAAAAAGGGAACCCTCCCCGAAACTCAGGACCGAATGCTTACCCACCGTGGGCAATTCAAAAGGGGCCGTTTGACCACAAAACTTGAGATCACGCAGGTACCGCTCCAAAAGCAGCGGACACGTAAGCCACCTATACTGACTATTCAAACTGCGAACCGGAAGAAGAAGCAACTTGGCATCGAAGGGGAGAATAAGTCCGGCTTTGTCCGGTTCTCCAAAGCAAACAGTCACCTTGGGATCATCGTCCGCAACGCCCCAAGTTGTCCGAGCTTTCTCGCGCAAGGCCCCCTTAACCCCCGACCCTGGGACATAGGGGTACTGGGTACTCGCTTCACGGTTGACGGGCTTGTCAATGGCTCCCCCGGATGTGCTCTCTGCTCCTGGATGAATGAATGTTTCGGCTAAAAGGCCGAGGATAGTAGTTTTCACGAATGTGCCTCCTTTGTGGGCCAGACACCAATGGCGGCAAGCCCGAATCCATATTCTGTGCGCTGCCCCAAACGAATGGCCGTATCCAATAGAATGGAATCCAAGTTGCGACTTTCTGCCGTACAGAACAGTACACTGCCAGCAGGCAAAAGAGGACGAAGAGCAAGAGGCTGGTGCTTGATGGAGCACCACCCCCCCAACTTGAGAGGACGATCCAGACAGGCGCTGACAAGCGTGAGCCCTTCTGTGCCCGGCAGTGATTTTCCCGGTTCAAGCGGAGCATCGGCAAAGTCAACCGGAGTGAGAAAAACCAGGGCGATAGAGGAACCATCTGCAGGCCGAACATGTTGCGGTAAAGGAATCTCTTGCACATCACTCAATGCGGCCACTCGTCCTTCCCCGCCAAAGGGTATGAACCCACTCGGGACGATCCACTCTTGCGGCACTCCGGCCACCCCCATGCACATATGCACGTCTTTGCGTAAACGTATATGCACGGTGCTGAACAGGCCATCAGCCCCGGTTGTCCGCTCTTTGGGTTGGCGTTGAATGCCGATCCGACTTTCAGGAAGCCAGATTGTCGACGCCGGAAGAATGGTTTCGGGTGCTGGCAATTGCCCTCTAAGAATGGCGTCCATGCCCGCAAGCGTCACATAGGCATCGGGAATATTCTTCAGCTCATCCAGATTTTCATTTGGCATACATTTTACGGGTTGCGGCAAACAAACCGGCCCAGCAGCAAGATCACAACGAACCGGAGCGCCTGGGGCAAGCAATGCTGCGGGGTTCCATACTGGTTCCTGGCCGTTGCCGAGGTCCTGCAGTCTACCAAGCAAATGCCGGGGCACGGGGAAGACTGGTTGGTTTTCCAGACATAAAAAAGGCCCCATGAATTGCAGCTTGCCCAAGTTTTGTTCTGATCCAAGCACGTCTTGGATATCCTGAGTCCATTTGCTCCTTCCGGACCAGCCATTGCTCCGGGCCAGCGAGGCACGCAATGCCCCTACAACCGTGTGAGCCTGGGGAGGAAAAGCACTTTCGGTCTTGGTGACGGGCGTCTCGCCAAGGTGCATGGGCCGCCCGGTACGGAAAAACCAGGAATCTATCTGCTCCAGAGCTATCCAATGCATTATTCACCTCCCGTGGATATGCGTTCCCCAGAAGCGGTGAAAAAGCGAGCGATCATCAGGCCGTCCGGAAGAAAACTGCTATCGCCATACGGGACGCAGGCCTTGAACATGTAATCCACAAATTTCGTGGCTTCCTCAAGCTTGGCGGCATGTGCGCTTCCCTCAGTGTCACCACGGTCGGGCCAGTGGTCGCGCGCTTTGAGATAATCGGCCACAAAAATTTTCCTGAATTCCAGATCCTCGAGCATAGGATACGGGGTACCTGGTTTTGTCGAGGCGTTCGAACTAAGAAGATGCAGTGTCTCAATCACACGAAAAAGGAAGGACGACGACACATTGCGGTCAATAGTTTCGGTACGGTTCATCTCCGTACAAAGTGTGTCCAGATGGGAGAAATGCTCCCATTTCCCGCTCCAGACAGCATGTTCTCCTTCTCCCTTGAGCACACAGACTGCAACGGCATCCCGCCCCGTGAACTCCTTGGCGCGTTCATCAAGCATGACATGCGCTTTGTGGAGCACCTCCAAAAGCGGGGTATTGAAATGCGCGAACACAATCGCGGCGGATATGGTGAATCGGTCGAAGGGAAAACCGGATTCGGGAAATGTCTTAGCGTAGGCGTTGCGGAGCTCCTGGGCCGCAGCAAAGGCTTTGTCTTTAGGAAGCATCGCGAGCACATCGTCGCCACCAGCATACACCGCGACTCCATTAAACTCCTCAAGAATTCCATTCACTTTTTGCGTGAAGCTCTGCAATGCCAGTGAGATCTCCGCCCGCTCTTCCGGCAAGGCTCGCAGCATCTTCCCCATGCGATCCCCATCCATTACCAGTAAGGCATAATGGGGAGTCGGCGTGTCGCCAACCGCATCGTAGAGCGCCTTCAACGCCTTGTGGATGCTGTCTCGCTTATCGGAACCCACGTCTCCCAACTCAACCCGATCCTTGCCGTTGAGAATGGGCGCTTCAAAAAGCAGATCACCGTCGAGATTGCAGAACCGCTCCCCGTGCATATCCTGAAAAGCAGAAACCCTATTGGAATATTCGCCGAAGATCCTTCCGAGATTTTCAGAACGCAAATGGGAGAGATACTCTTCCGTTGCAGGGTGCGTGTGCGACTCAATCATAAAGGGCAACGCGGCCATGTAGGCTGTGGACGGCCAGTTCATTACGTTCACTTCCCAACCGATGGCTTCTTGGGCCACACGAGGAAAGAGCCGTTTGATAAGGGCGATGGAACAAAGGCGCTCATCGGCTCGAAGATCGTGCTCACCCTGACCGGGGCTATTTCTGATGCTACCCCAAAAGGCATCTTGCTGCTTGCGGTTTTGCGCCCGAAAATAGCCGGAAATTTCCTGCCAACCCGCCATGATGACGCATTGCTCCCCCTCTTCGGAAAGAACGGAGGGACTGCGCCAGGCCTTACGTGCATTCAGTGCGCCTTCTGCGCCTTCACACCAATATATTTCCCAGAAATTGCCGACCTGCCGATCCCAGATAGCCTTGGTATCCTTGCCGCCAGTCTGTACTGGCTCCACAAAACGCTTCCAGACGGCATCCGCAATTTGCTTCCAGGCTGAACGAACGGCCTGTTCCGGGGCCTCAAGATATTTTGCCGGGAGCTCCGCCACAAATCGATTGGGCAATGAACCAATAAAAGGCGTTCCCTGTTTGGTGCTGATGGCTTTGATGAGGTTATCGTTTTGCACATCCGGAAAGAGTATCCGGCCCCCATTCGCCAGGACGCTGCACATGGCCTTGCCGGTAAGAAAAGAAAGGAGGAATGAGCCAGCCCATAAGTCCCGTGTGCGCCGCGCCTGGGCAACGAACTCCTGCACCGGGCCGAGGGAGAAATGATACATACTCATATCGAGTCCTTGTGTGAATTAGGGGAGAATGGGCACCCTGTTGGGAAAATAGGCGGGTTTTACATCTGTCCCGCTATGGGTCAAGAAATCGCGGATTATCTTATACTCCGCCTTCTGTGGCACAAGCTTTCCGGCTGCATTGATTTTTTCCTCCCGAGGCAGGAAATCACTCTCAAGCAACGTGGAAAGAGCACAATAGTTTCCCGAACCAAACTCATGAATATGGAATATGAGTGGACTTGCCCGACGGTCATTCTTTTCCGGCTTACACGACGGCTTTGTCTCCGTTTCCCTGTCATAATACTTGTGCGGCAAACCAAATACGACACGTTCAGGATGAAAATCCACAGGGCATCTAGCAGGATCTTTGCACCAGTCATGGTCAAGTTCAAAATTACGCTCAGATTTTCTTCCTTGAACAATCCCACTCACCCCTGCGCTTCTGTATCTGAGCATGGCCAGCCCGACAAAATCCAAAAGCACCAGCGGGTCTGCGTCATCTTCAAGGTGGTCAACTCTTGCGCGCGCGGAAAAGGCAGAATACAGAGGTAATCCAGCACACGACAATGTGCTGCCAAGCAGACCTTGCAGCTCATTCTTCAATTCTTGATATGAGGTCGGGCGATCCCATATTATCTTGCCGTCATGTTTGAGCTCTTCAAGAGTAAGGCTACCGTATCCCTTGCGTGATCGGCTTCCCAGTCCGCCCAAGAGCCCCAATAATTTGAGAGCCGCAACGATAGAATCATCAACTTCCCGACGAAATCGGAGTTTCAAGGTGAAGGTCTGATTCTCGTTGATGTACGGACGGCGAGTAGCTCCGTACGCAAGATATTGTGCGCCAGGTTTGCCAGTTACCGACAACTTTGATGTAGTACGCAAAGAGGAATACTCGATTGTGGGGAGAAAGGCCCTCACACCATCTGCTGCCGATCCAAAGATTTTCGATTCCCGATTGCGCAGGTCTTTCATCCTTTCTGATTCGCTAACGCCCGGCGAATGATCCAGTTGATGCCAAGCCAAAGCTCTCCACCAGAATCCAAGTGCTCCCAAAAATGAAGTTGCCTTGAGTTCTGCGCAGTCTTGTTGCGCTCCTGCACAGAACATTGGAGTCACAATTCTATACTTGGCATTAAGAACAGAACCCTTTTTCATATGCCCCTCCAACCCCATCTGCGCACCCACACTCTTATACCACCATTCGCTAATATTATTCATGTACTTATACATTGGGGAGTTTTTTCACGCAAGAAAAATTGGGCATACGGTCAGAGCACACTTCGACTCATGGATTCCCATGATTCTGAGTTAAAAAACTCCAGGTCCTGGTAGCCGCAAGGTCCTATTCAGTCAGATTCGAATATACTTGGGAGAAGCCTTCCATAAGCCGGCGCAACAGCGTGAAAGCGAAATTCCGGAAGAGCGTTTAGGCAAAGAGCATGGAAACATGTTCATTGCCGATCAGGGTTTCTGACCACGCGGGTGTTTTGTTCCAACCGTTGGCAAGGATGAAAAGGTGGATCGCGAATACATCCGTGAACAAGAGCAGGAAGACAAGCGAATAGGCAACGGGAAGTCCGCCTTTAGGCGGTGCTTAAAGCCCCTGCCTTTGCCGGGGGTACTTTGACTTTACAATGCCTCAATTGGCTTTGGTCACTGCAAGAGATGGGCAACCAGACGGACGGTCACAAGCACAAGATGTTTCAATGCCTCAATTGGCTTTGCTCACTGCAAGGTACGAACACCGGCCTCCAGATCGCTCAGCACATGTCCGTTTCAATGCCTCAATTGGCTTTGCTCACTGCAAGTTAACTCTTAACAAAACAATGTAACAGGAGGAACTTCGTTTCAATGCCTCAATTGGCTTTGCTCACTGCAAGTTTCCAGGGAGAATATGGTCCTGAACATGGCCCGCAAGTTTCAATGCCTCAATTGGCTTTTGTCACTGCAAGTTCCTAAATTGAATACATCTAATGTAACTAATATGTTTGGGTTTCAATACCTCAATTGGCTTTGCTCACTGCAAGGTAGAATAGTAGAATGTCTTATCATTCTTGGTGTGATTTTGTTTCAATGCCTCAATTGGCTTTGCTCACTGCAAGCGATGCCGGCATCAATGGAAATGACCCAAAGGATACGTTTCAATGCCTCAATTGGCTTTGCTCACTGCAAGTCAAGGGCTACGAAGGAGTTCGTTACGACGACTACGCGTTTCAATGCCTCAATTGGCTTTGGTCACTGCAAGCAAATGAGGAAAACAATCGAAGCTACACGCTGCCGAATCTGTTTCAATGCCTCAATTGGCTTTGCTCACTGCAAGATATTCCTACCATTCAGATACCCAAGAAGGATTACAAAGTTTCAATGCCTCAATTGGCTTTGCTCACTGCAAGTTGTATTCATAGTGGGAATGATTCTTGGATACCTTTGGGTTTCAATGCCTCAATTGGCTTTGCTCACTGCAAGCCTTCTGTACAGGGATATCATCAGCCGTCGCTGAACAATGCGTTTCAATGCCTCAATTGGCTTTGCTCACTGCAAGCTCTATTTGTTACTCTTTTGAAAACTTATCAATAACTGGTTTCAATGCCTCAATTGGCTTTGCTCACTGCAAGAGTACCTCTCTGGAACCCGCGTGGCAAGGGCGCTCCCAGGGCTGTTTCCGTGGGTGACTGGAAATGTGCCGTTCTGCACTCCTCCAACGCGCATTTTTACCTTCATAAGTTACCCCGCAACCCGCATGGTTGAGCGATCCCGTGAGTGATTTTTCCGTTATATTTTAGGAACCATCTTGAATCATGGGGAAAAACACAGAAGAACACTCGTTTTTGCCCTCCCACGAAATCACCCACGCAAATAGCCACCAAAAAAACGACAACCAATTATTTTTACTTATTAAAAATCTCTATCAACACCTTCAGGCAATTTGTTCTCGCCCCACTCTCGGCAAACCCTTATCGCACTGTGTATCATATTTCGATTGCATCAAAAGACCTCTTTTGCATAGTGTATCAGGCAATGTATAAACGAGTTGTGTTTGTTCGCAAGGCGCACTGCAATAGCAGACCTTCACAGCACCAACAGCAACCACGTCGGAGCCATCATGGACATCTCCTGGCAACGTTTCCATATCAAACTGAAACTTCACCAGCCCAGACATTTCCATTTTTTCCATGGCGGCGTGGTACGAGGTCTTGTTCTGCATGCCCTGAAAACCCATCACCTGGGGCCGTGCATTGTTCCCGTTCCCTTTGAGTCAGGACAATCCATATTTCAGGCCGGACAGGAGTATGGATTCGGCCTCACTTTTACCGGAAACCAACCCGAACTTGCCGAAGGTGTTCGACACGAACTCCAGCGCATTGGCCAACTCCCATTGCGCACCGGCACACGGCCAACGCTGGAAGGCAACTTCGACCTCATATCCTTTGAACAGACACCCTTTCCAGACTTACAGGCTCAATGTCATGCCCTGAGCCAGGCTCCCCGATTGACGCTCCGTTTTCTCACTCCGCTTCGCATCAAGCGCCCGGACAGACTACAGACCCCCCTTCGCACCCATCTGGATGGCGACTGCTTCCCGGCCGACTATTTCTTACAACGGTTACACGCACGTCTGAGCAAGGTACTCAAGGCGGCACACGCGATTTCAGGACAAGACGCAAGGTTCGAAAAGCCTTCCATGCCTGAGGATGCCATCTCGGCACAGATCAAGGAAAACCGCCTGTACTGGCTGGACGCCCCACTGAAACGAGGCCAGGGAAAGTCGCTCGAACATGCCAAACCCCACCTGGGCGCAATGGGCTACGTGGTGTTGGCCAATGTTCCCGAGCAATGGCTGCCCCTATTAGTGATGGGGCAGTACCTGCACCTCGGTGAAAGCCTGGCCTTCGGCCTGGGCAGATACGTCATTGAGGAAGGCTACACACGCCAGGACGATCCATTTCGCCCCACACGCTCCATTCTGGACCAAGCCATGGACATGCCCGTGCTCCACGAAGCCGTACACCATGTTCTGGAAAGCTCCGACGCCACAAGCCTAGACTCCCAGTCACCCGCAGACTTTCAGGACAACGCCCAATTGCAAGACATCCGCTCGGCAGTCCTGGCAGGGAACTATACGCCATCCGCCTTGCAGGGGGTGCTCATCCCCAAGGCCAGCGGGGGGCTTCGTCCTTTGGCCATCCCCACCGTGCCCGACCGCATAACCCAACGGGCGGTTTACGCCACGCTCTCTCCGACAGTAGACACCCTGCTTGAAGACTGCAGCTATGCCTACCGCAAGGGCTTATCACGCCGAGGCGCAGCAAATGCCATTAACCGGGCATACAGGGAAGGATTCCGCTACGTGTTGGACGCGGACATCACTTGCTTCTTCGACTCGGTTCCGTGGGACCGACTGTTCGCCAAACTCGATGCGTTTTTTCCGTTCGATCCTGTGGTCAGATTGCTCAAGCTTTGGACCACCGCTCCTGTGATGTTTGATGACCGACGGATCGAAAGAAGCTGTGGCCTTCCACAAGGCTCGTCCGTATCGCCCCTGCTGGCTAATTTATATTTGGATGAATTTGATGAAGAATTGCTGGGCGCGGACTTCCGACTGGTGCGTTATGCCGATGATTTCGTTGTGCTGTGCCGTGACATGGACGCAGCCAAGGCAGCCTGGAACAAATCGGCACAAGCCCTGCACAAGCTCGGCCTGTCGCTGCATCCGGACAAAACCGGAATCCGCGACATCGACCATGGCTTCACTTATTTAGGTTTCTTATTCTGCCGTTCCCTGGTGCTGGAAAAGCAAAAAGACAGCATCGCCAACAATTCGAACGAAACTTCCGCCCCCATCAAATTCCCTACCTGTTCCTGGCTGGCCCAGGTTCCCATGCAGCGGCTCATGGATCTTGCACACCACGGTTCCGCCACGTCTCAGTCGCCTGTTTCCGCGCCTCAGGATCGCACAACTGAGGACAATCCAGTACCGGAACGAAGTATCGCATCTGATGTCCAGCCGGACGAAAAAAAGCTGCCTCTGTACATCCTGGACCCGGAAGTGGAAGTAACCAAGTCGGGAAATGCTCTTGAAATTCGTCCACTGAAGGGAAGCCCTCAAACCATTCCGCTCAATGCACTATCACACACCGTATTCATAGGCAGACCTCGTCTGAGCCTGCCCGGTTTGCTGGGCATGCACCAAGCCGGGGTTCCCACCTTTTTTTGCCGCAGAAGCGGAGCATTGAACTTGGCCATTGACCAGGACAAACCAGACTGGAAACTTTGGATGGCTCAGGCTCGGCTGCAGGAAGACGAGGACAGACGGCTGGTTCTTTCACGGGCCATAGTCGCTGGAAAACTTTTCAATCAGGCTGGAACGCTTGTCCGTTTCAAACTTGTCGGGCCCGATGACGAGGCCGCTCGCCTGCGAGCGAAGGCGAGAATGTGTGAAAATGCAACCCACCTGGACGAACTGCGAGGCATAGAAGGAAGCGGCGCCACGCTCTATTTTCTGGCAATACGACGGGCTTTCCCCACCGAATGGGCTTTCCAGGGCCGAGAGAAACGGCCGCCGCCTGATCCGATCAATGCCATGCTCTCCTTTGGATACACCCTGTTGCATAATCATGTGTCCACAGCCTTACAAATAGCCGGATTCAATCCGCGCATAGGCGTGTACCATCAAATGCGCGGAACGCATCATGCCCTTGCTTCGGATGTTCAGGAAGAATTCCGCCATCTGGTTGACGGACTGGTGCTTTCCAAGGTCCACCGCCGTGAAGCCCGGCTGGAGCACTTTACAGCCGGGATCAGGGACGGGAAACAGTCCATCATCATGGACAATGCTTTTTGCAAGCGATTCATATCAGCTTTTGAGACACGGCTGTTGACCACATTCAAAGGCCCGGACGGCGAAAAAATCACATACCGGGCATGTATGGACCAACAAGCTGTTCGACTGCGCGAAACAATTCTAAAAGGGACTGCGACTTATACCCCCATGAGGATTCAGAGATGATGCATCTGGTGGTATACGACATAGAAGAGGACGATGTTCGTTTACGGGTTGCAAGAGCTCTGAAAAATGTAGGCCAGAGGGTGCAAAAATCCGTATTTGAATGCCGCATGGATGCGAAGGAAATGAAAAACCTGCTTGTCGCACTCAAGCATATTTTGAAAGACTCTCCTGAAGGCAACATCAGGCTGTACCGGCTCTGTACTGATTGTTTTGCCAAGTCGGTTGAGCTGGGAGAGGAAAACCCAAGCATTTATGGAGAAGCGTTCATTATCATTTAAATTTAGATCATTGCAATATTCATTTCATCCTATTGCGCGGATGATTGCATGGCAGGCCAAAAACAAGTTTTTTTGTAGATTTCCCCCATGATTCAAAATGGTTACTAAAAACTATCTTGAAAATCACTCACGGGATCGCTCAACCATGCGGGTTGCGGGGTAATTTAAGAGGGTAAAAATGTGCTTTGGTGGAGTGCAGAACGGCCCATTTCCAGTCACCCACGGAAGCGGCCCTGGGAACGCCCTTGCCACGCGGGTTCCAGAGAGGTACTCTTGCAGTGACCAAGGCCAATTGAGGCATTGAAACCCAAAGGTTGCGCCGGGTTGAGCCTGCCATGCGAAACTTGCAGTGACCAAGGCCAATTGAGGCATTGAAACTGGTTTTGTCTGGCTTGACCCGCAAGGAGCGGCCTAATCTTGCAGTGACCAAGGCCAATTGAGGCATTGAAACTCAAGCGGAGGCAGACTGCTCGATAACCTGGTTATGACTTGCAGTGACCAAGGCCAATTGAGGCATTGAAACCCTTTCGGGCTGGGGGATTTTGAGGGTTGTGGTGCCGTTGCTTGCAGTGACCAAGGCCAATTGAGGCATTGAAACTTTGCGACGTTTCCTCTCTAATCCCGGACCTCCCGCAACACATTTTCCCTTGATGCGTCCGCTCCGTGTTGTACTCGTCAATCCATGCGTCAAGATCAGCCTGCAAAGAATCCAATGAAGTATAGAGGGGTCGCCGAAATGCGACCTGATAAAACTCATTGTGGATGGTCTTGTGAAAGCGTTCGCAGATGCCATTGGTTTGCGGATGTCTGGCCTTCGTTTTCGTGTGCTCGATGCCGCACACGCCGAGAATTTGATGGTGTTCAACATTTCCATCAAAAGGGAGAACCTCTCTAATTTCAAGAGGAACTGTCAGATCAAATCGAAACTACTTCAGTTCATTACCACCACCGGCCCCGGTTCCAAGCCCGAGTCCAGCTCCGTCAAACTTCAACCCGCCGCTCCTGCCTACCCCATCCTTGAATCCGACGGTTACTATAACCATAAACAACTATGCTTCCGTCAGTCTCAAAGCCGTACAGCAACAGGTATCACTGGCCGATATTCCGGCCGGATCCGCGACCGCCCCCGCTTCGGTCAGCCTGAAAATTGATAGCACCCATGAGCTATTCCTCCTGCAACCGAAATCAGACGGCGCCCCATGGGTCGAGTGCTGCACAGTCGCCGCGAATAACCTCAAGGAAGGAAGCATCGTATCCAATGATGTCAATTGGGGCGGGAGTTGCAAAATAGCTTCCTAGCAAAAAAGCTCCCTTAGAGGGAGCTAACGATCACGGATTAAAGGGACACCCGAATAGCTGCAGAGCGCTTTTCCGAGCAGGAAAGCGCTCTGCCCTTCTTTTGAATCATTTTTACCAGGAGCCCAAGGTTAACAGCAAACTACATTGAACTTGCTCTATGCCTATTACCGAAAAGGCCTTTCATCACAGACCTCTCAAATACTCACCGATAATCCGCTCGACCGAGCCATTTTCAATCATCCGGGAAAGGGATCTGGAGAGTTCCGGCACGTGGTCCATCAGCCAGGATTTGCGGGAAATGGTAAAGTACACCTTTGTTGGCTCTTCATGTTTGAACTTCGCCTTTACGACCAGATCGCCAACCTTATTTTCCCGAATGAGATAGTCACCGGTTTCCTCGGTTGCAATGAAGCAGTCAATGTGACCTGCGAGGAGCTTGCGCAGATTGATCAGGTCGTGCTTTACCACGTCCTTTGTGAGCGTTACATCCTTGTCAAACTGCGGGAAATACTTGGCCCCCAAGGTGGTGCCGATAACAAGCCCGTGCAGGTCCTCGTATTTGTCCACTATTGTACCGCCCTTGCGAACATATACCGCTTTAACCGTTCTATTCTTGTATGGCGGTTGGAGGAAATACATATATTTCTCTCGGCTTTTGCTCCACAGGACCCCATTCAAGAGATCGCCCTCCCCTGACTCCAGCATCGCCAGGCATCGTTTCCACGGTACTTCAACAAATCGGGCAGGAAGTCCGACATTTTCCAGCAATGTCCGCGCAAGCTGAATATCAATGCCTTCTATATCCCCCCGGGCATCCGTAAAGCGCCAGGGTGGATAATGATCGAACGGGATTACGACTTCCTGGGCAGGCGCTGCCGCACTGCCGCAAAAGACTATTAGCAAGACCCAAAGTATGACGCATACTCTATTCATCCGCGCGGACCCCATTACGAATATGGAAAACAAATCCTTCCTCATAATGAATATAGTACAGCGCCAGCACGCCAGCAAGTCACGAATTCAAACCCGCCAACCTTGAAACTCCCAGCTTGCACGACGCGTGATTATTACTTCTTACTCAGATAAAAAAACGGGCCGATAGTTCGACCCGTTCGATACGCCATGGCTAGAAACCAATCGTGTTGCTCAGACCTTGATAGTTTGCAGAAAACGTTTGTCAGCCTGATTCTTGAGAAATTTGGTGAAGTTTTTGGTGATCGTCGGCAGCTTGTACAGCTTGGTGAAGAAACTCTTCTCCGTCAGCTTGGCCAACGTTGACGGATCAAAGTAGGCAATGGCGTTTTCTGTTGTCAGTACGAATGGCGGCAGGCCGTCATGGGCAAGGATGGCGCTCATTATCAAAGCCCCGGTTCGATGATTTCCCTCAAAAAAAAGCTGAGGGCGACTCAGCATGTAAGTATAAGTGCGCGCCGCCCGCTCCCAGGCGGAGTATGATTTGTGTTTTTTGTTCCACTTCACGATCTTTGAGATGTTGCACTCACTCTGATTATAGAAACGAATCGCCGTCTCGCGCATGTGCCCGGCAAACTCATAGCGGACCGAGTCGTCAGTTCCGCAAAGCACGACCTGATTCAGCTCCAAGGCATGGTGCTTGTACTCATCCCGTACCAGATTGACCTTGTTGAGCAACAGCTCGTTCAGATAGGCATACCCGGACATCATGTTCTTGATGATAACTTCGGCAATGGGCTCACGGCGCATTTTGAGCGTTCCGTTGATTCGCTCAAAATTGACCTGAACATCGCGCAGGGAAGCTTCGATCAGATCCAGTCTCAGCTGATACCGCTTACTCATTCCTCGCCCCGAATAACGGTGATATAACAATGTGTTTCAAGGAATAGCCAATCACTTTTCCGCATTCAAAAGTGCCGTCCATCACCAACAGACCGATCTTAAAAAATCAGCAGAGCGAAACGCCCTAACGCCCCGCTCCGCATTGTCTTTCTTATGCGATCCGCATCAACTGAATTCACCCTTGAGGTATTCCCGCGTAAGATTTTCACGAGGGTCCTCGAAGAGCTGCTTGGTCGGTCCCATCTCAACAAGATGGCCGGTGCGACCGCCCTGTGAGATATCCACGGAGAAAAAGGCTGTCTGATCGGCAACGCGCAAGGCCTGCTGCATGTTATGGGTCACGATGACGAGCGTATATTTTTCCTTGAGCCGAATCATCAACTCCTCAATCTGCCGGGTCGCGATGGGGTCGAGAGCGGAACACGGTTCGTCCATGAGCAGAACGCTCGGTTCGGTTGCAATGGCCCGCGCAATGCAGAGCCGCTGCTGCTGACCGCCGGAAAGCGACAGACCGCTCCGCTTGAGGATATCCTTGACCTCATCCCACAGGGCGGCCCCGCGCAGCGCCTTCTCGACCTTTTCCATCATGTTGCCCTTGAACCGGTTGAGCCGGAGGCCGAAGGCGACATTCTCAAAGATGCTGAGGGCGAACGGGTTGGGCTGCTGGAAGACCATACCGATGTGGCGACGGACCACAACGGGGTCGACTTTCGGTCCATACATGTCGATGCCGTGATAATCCACGCTGCCATCAAAACGGAAACCACGGATCAGGTCATTCATGCGGTTTATGCTACGCAGCACGGTGCTTTTACCGCAGCCGGAAGGTCCGATGAACCCTGTAATCTCCTTGCGGCAAATGGGCACAACGCTGTCGCGCACCGCAAGAAAATCGCCATAATGGATCTGATCCACCTTGCAGTTCAGAATAATATCACTCTCCGGGCAGGCGGCCCCGGAGTTAATTTCGGCCGTATTGGCGACGGTATCCATAATGTTTTGCAACTCCATTATAGTAATGAATCGGTGGTTACTTCTTGCGCTGGCTGATGGCCCGGCTGGCTATGTTCAACACCAGGACGATCAACACGAGGACCAGAGATGCGCTCCAGGCCAGCTCAATCAGGTTGGCAAAGGGGCTGCCCGAATAGTTGTAGATGAGAACGGCGAGCGAGGCAGTCGGCTGGTTGGCTTCCAGCCAGTAATCGCTGAACAGGGCCGTAAAGAGCAACGGCGCGGTTTCTCCGGCGGCTCGGGCAACAGCCAGGAAAACACCGGTGATGATGCCGGGCATGGCCACGGGCAGCGAGACCTTAATCATGGCCTGGGCCGGAGTGCATCCCATGCCGTAGGCTGCTTCCCGCATTCCTCTGGGCACCATCTTGATGGCTTCCTCGGCCGTCAGCATGACGATGGGGATCATCAACAGTGAAAGCGCGATACCGCCTGCCCATGCTGAGTAATGCCCCATGACGAGAACAACGGATGCGTATGCGAACACACCGGCCAGAATGGACGGCAGGCCGGTCAATGTCTTGGCACAAAACCGGGCAGCCTGGGACAACTTGCGATGGGGTCCCAGCTCGGCCAAGAAAAGCGCGGCCAGGATGCCGAAGGGAATACTGATCAATGCGGCCAGGCCGACCATGAACAGCGTACCCAGAATGGCGTTGCCGAAGCCGCCGCCGGTCTCGAAAGCCGTGGGCGGCAACGTGTAGAACACCTCAAGCGCGAGTCGCTGCCCGCCCCGATACAGCAACATGATGATGACGGAAAAGAGCGGGAAGCACGCCAGCAGCGCCATGACCACCGTTATGGTGCTCAACACATAGGACTGGAGCGCCCGCCGTTCATATGGATTCTTCTCGAAACTCGGTTTGCGAAGTTCATTGCCGGATTGCTTGGTTTCCGCGGTCATCTTGATCCCCCCGGACGGGTGAAGTTGATGATGAGCTGCCCAATGACGTTGACCGCCAGGGTAATCACCAGAAGGACAACCGCCGCGAACATGAGCACCTGGACTTCCATCGGCCCAGCCTCCGGGAAGTTGAGCGCCAGAAGCGCAGCCAGTGTATTGGCCGGAGAAAAGAGTGAGAGAGATATCTGGTTCGAGTTGCCGACCAGCATGGCCAGAGCCATTGTCTCGCCCAGTGCGCGGCCAAAGCCGAGGACCAGCGCGCCGAAGATGCCGCCTGAAGCGGTGGGCAGCATAACGCGCAGGATGGCCTCCCACTTGGTGGTTCCCATTCCGTAGACCGCTTCCTTGGTTTTGTACGGAATGGCCCGGAATGCATCCTGGGAGACGGCCGCCACCGTGGGCAGAATCATGATCGACAGCACCAGCGCGGCAGGGAACAGCCCGGGACCGTTGAGCTTGGTCCCGAAGAACGGAATCCATCCCAGATACGTATGCAGAAAATCAGCCAGGGGGCGGATGATGGGGATCAGGACATAGATACCCCACAATCCGTAGACAACGCTGGGAATGGCCGCCAGCATCTCGATGATGTTCTTAAGGACGAGTTCCACCTTGTGGGGAAGGAAGTCCTGAGTAAGAAAGATAGCGATGGCGACACCGAAAACACCACCGATCGCCAGGGCAAGAAACGAGCTGTAAAGCGTTCCCCATATCTCCGGCAGGATGCCGTAAACCTTCTGGTTCGCGTTCCAATTCGCAGAGGAAAGCAGACTCAAGCCGTATTCCTTGACCGCAGGCAACGCCTTGCCGCCAATCTCGTAAAAGATATAGACCAGCAAGAGGATTGTCAGCACGGTGAAGGCAAAGGCCACACCCCGGAAAACTCTGTCAAAAACCACATCCCCGAAAGAAGGGGGCGTAGCATAGCTATCGCCCCACTTCTCGGAGGTCTCTTTTTGAGAGCCCATCATTATCTGCCTTTGGTTTGGCTGTAGCAGCCGAACCTACTTGATGTTCTTGGCAGCCGCGGCAACCTTCTCCACGACGCTCTTGGGCATGGGGATGTAGCCGGCCTTGTCGGAGATGGCCTGGCCCTTGTACAGGCAGTAATCAATGAGCTTGTGGATCCACTGCACCTTCTCCTGGTCCTTGTAGCTCTTGTAGAAAAGCATCCAGGTGTAGGTGACCATGGGGTAGGAATCGGCACCTGCAGGATCGGTGATGAACACGATCATGTTAGCGGGAAGCACGGCGCTGGCCAGAGCAGCTTGGCCACCGGCCAGACCGGGAGCAACGAACTTGCCTGCCTTGTTCTGCACGGATGCCATGGTCAGTTGGGCCATCTGGGCGTAACCATACTCGACGTAACCAATGGCGCCGGGAGTCTGCTTGATGGCAGCGGCAACACCATCGTTCTTGGGGGCCTTAATCAGGTTCTGACCGAGAGGCCAGTCAACCGTCTTTCCATGACCAACCTTGTCCTTGAACTCCTTGTTCACGGCACACAGGTGGTTGGTGAAGTTAAAGGTGGTTCCGGAGCTATCGGCACGGGCGACGACAACGATGTTTTCGTCCGGCATCTTCACGCCGGGGTTGGCCTTGACGATGGCGGGGTCATTCCACTTGGTGACCTTGCCCAGGAAAATGTTGGAATAGACATCACGGGGAAGTTTCAGGCTCTTCACACCGTCCAGGTTGTAGGTAAGAACAATTTCACCCGCAGTCATGGGCAGCAGCTGCACTCCCTCGGAGACCTTGGAGATTTCTTCGGGGCTCATGGCTGCATCGCTGGCACCAAAGTCGACGACGTGGTTTTGAAAGTCCCTGATTCCCGCGCCGCTCCCCTTGGACTGGTAGCTGACCTGCACGCCGGAATTTTCACGACTGAAAGTTTTGAACCAGGTGGTATACAGGGGAGCCGGGAAGCTGGCACCGGACCCTACCAGGCTGACGTCAGCAAAGGAAACGGCCGGAAACACCAGGGCCATCAAAAGGAGCATGGCCATCAGTTTAGACAAGTACTTCAATTCCAAAACCTCTTGGTTGATGTTGAAAAAAGCTGCGTCAACCTAGCGCTTCAACATGCAGATTCGGTGTCGGAATTGTCATGGTTGTGTTAAGAAAACACTTTGTCCTCGCATCCTCCCTTTGAGCTGCCCGGTTCCCAAACAAAAAGGAGCCCGGCCACTAAGTGGCCGAACTCCCTGATTTCTATACTTTAACTTTGCGATATCGATGAACTAAAACGATTCGAATTCGTCGTCGTCCATATCGAGATCCAGTCCGCCGCCGTTTTTCCCGGTTGGCGGCAGTGGCTTTTTGACTGCTGACGGGCCGGATGGAATCGAGGCCGGTGCGGCAGGTGCCACCGACACACGGCGCGAACGAACCATCGCCGCATCGCCAATGTTAAAAAAAGACATGCCGACTCGGAGGTCCTCCGCCTGACTGAAAAGCGTCTTGGCTGTAGCTGCCAACTGTTCTGAGGCGGATGCGTTGGTCTGGATGACGCCATCAAGCTCCTGCACCGCGGCATTGATTTCCTTGGCCCCTGCGTCCTGCTCGAAGCTAGCTGCGGATATTTCCCTCACAAGGTCGGAGGTCTTGTGAATATCCGGAATCATCTTGGTGAGCATGTTGCCAGCCTGATCCGCCTTGCCGAGCGTGGAGCGGGAAAGTTCACCAATCTCAGCGGCAGCCGCCCCACTCCGCTCAGCCAGCTTGCGGACTTCCGCCGCCACAACGGCAAACCCCTTGCCGGCTTCTCCGGCTCGCGCCGCTTCGATAGCCGCGTTAAGAGCCAACAGGTTGGTCTGTCGGGCAATTTCCTCAATAATGGAAATACGTTCAGCAATATCCTTGATAGAACGTACGGCGTCCAGGACTGCATCCCCACCGTCCTGGGCATCCGTGGCGGTGCTGGTAGCCATGTCCTCCGTTTCCTTGGCGTTGTCGTTATTACGACTGATCTGCCCCATCATCTCTTCCATGGAGGCGGAGACTTCCTCGACCGAAGCCGCCTGGCGGCTGGCACCGTCCGAAAGTGCCTGGGCGGATGAGTTGACTTCGGCACTACCGGAGGACACGGCCTCGGCCCCGGTCTTGGCTCGTCCCACGATATCCCGCAGGCGCTCGGTCATGGAGGCAAGCGCGGTTGCAAGACGCCCGGGTTCGTCATCATATTCCGTATTGATGTCCTGCGTCAGATCTCCATCCGCAATCAAGTGGGCCAGAGCCACGGCCTCATCCAGAGGACGGGTGATCGAGCGGACAATACCGAGACAGAATGGCAGGACAAGAACAAAGAATATTGCGCAGATAGAACCGCTGATCCACCAGACGTAAGAGGAAACAAGCGTATCGATATCCAACGTGATGGCGGCTTCCTTGGCCGCAATATCATCCAGGTAGACACCAGTCCCAATCCACATGGAGGTCCCCGGAATCATCTCTGAATAAGACAATTTTGGCTGATCACCCATGTTCTTCTTGGGCCACAAATACTCTACGAAGCCACCTCCGGCCATGGCCCTCGCATGCAGTTCCTTTACAAAGAAGATACCGTTCTTGTCCTTCAATCCGGACAAGTCCTTGCCCTGAAGCGACTTGTTTGCGGGCAAAGCAACATTCACCGTCTTGTTGTAAACAAAGAAATATCCGGAGTTGTCTTTTTCAAATCGAATATCATCAACGAGCTTTCTGATGATCTCAACCTTTGCATCCAAAGCATCAACAGAGGCTACGGCCGCGCCCAATGACATGGCCATGGAGTGGGTTGCCACCTGCAACTTCATCCGCTCCCCTTCAACCATTGCGTCCTTGGAATGGTTGATCCCTATCTGCTCAACATTGTTTGTCCCACTCAAAAAGGCCATCAAAATACCGACCGTAAATAAAGCAATGGCGATGATGAGCAGTATCATCCTCAACCGAATGGTTATTTTCCTAAGCACAACGCTACTCCTTAAGCTTTTTTCTATTGTTGGCGCATTGTGTCATAATAATCTATTATTAATTTATTTTTTATCAGAAAACGTCTATATTGCCCACCCCCTCACAACAAGGAGACCCAAAAAATAGATTTATAACGGCCTGTATATCGTAATATACTAATTATAAAAGTAAGTTAAGAAACCTTCCAGAACGAATCCTAGACAGCAATCCGATTGCCAAACCATACCGGAGAAATGGCTTCCGGACCAAAACGCCGACTCCCAGATCACCGGCATCACACATGAGGTGATATCATGAAGATCGGCCCCTAAATGACGACTCTTGGCATAGCCCAGGTCGGCCTGACCACGGTGGCCATTCTCGCCATCCTGTTCTGGCAAAGTTCCATTGTCGACAATGTATTGGCATCATATTTCGACATGCAATCCCGCCATGAAATGGAACTGGGAATCACGATGCCAGAAATCTGCTGGCATCCCAACACGCCACACTGGTAAATCAACTTGAAAACAATATGCGGGTACTTCTCGACATCGGGCGAAACAGTCTCCTGGTAGGCCGTCAACCAGATCACCAAGGATAAAACCGAAGCAGTGCTCCCCAAATGGTTCGGCCAGAACATCCAGCCGAATGTGCCCACCCCGCTGGTGGACACCATCATGAAGCTCACCAGGACGACCTGTACTGTCTTCCAGACGATGGACGAACAGGGAGACCTTTTGCGTGTAGCCACAAACATTCTCAAAGCAGACTGCAAACGCGCGGTGAGCACCTACATCCCCAGCTCAAGCATCGTCGCGTAAACAGTACGGTCCGGCAAGACGTTTATTGATAACAGGGACGAAAGCGGGCCCCCTGTCTATCGGCAGCTTATTGCGAAAGCCAAGGCTGCTGACGGCAAGGCGGTAACATTGGCAACACGGATTGATGGGGACAACATTCTGCTGTCGGGGATTTATTTCAAATCGTGGGACCGGGTCATCGTCGGCGCGGGATACGTGAAAGAATTCATGGCAGGCGAACGCGCGGCAAACAAGGCGCTGACGCATACCAAGTGGTGGTCCGCAGGTAACGGCCTTGTAATGATCGTCGTCGGCCTGCTCATTACTCGTATCTTTGCCCGCCGAATAGGAGCTGCGGGGGCAGGTAGGTTCCAACCAGATCAAAAGCGCCATTCTGGAGCTCGACAGGGTCGTGCAGCAAAACTCAGCCGAGTCCGAGGAAGTGGCTTCCTTTTCCGAAGAACTGGCAAGCCACGCCTCCCTGCTCCAGAAGACCATCAGCTTCTTCCACTTGAAGACAAGAGGGATGAGAACAGCCCCCCAAGGCAAAAGCAAAGGCCAAGATGACAGCCAAGGGAGCCATCCCAGCCAAGTCGTCAGGCGTTGCCTTGGAAATGTCGGACAACGACACTTTCGAACGATTCTAAGACAACATCACCCCGCCAGGATGAAAATATCAATCCTGGCGGGGTGTAAACGGTCGCTTTTCTGTGCCCGAGTGGGCCAATTCAGTCAGAAAAAAGCCCCAACTTCCCATTTGCCGTTTGAAACCATTTTCAGTAAAATAAAAATAATGAACGTCAAATTCAAACTTCTGACGGCGCTCTCCCTTATTCTGCTGACGGCATTCATTGCCACGAGCCTGATCAATTACCGAGTTACCCGTGAATCGGTCAGGGAAGAGTTGCTGAACTCTGCTTTGCCTCTTACGGGCAAAAATATTTACTCCGAAATCCATTCGGCGCTGATGCGTCCGATTTTGGTTTCTTCCTCCATGGCCAACGATGCCTTCCTCAAGGAATGGGTGGTCAACGGAGAGCAGGATATCGACCAGCTCACCCAGTATCTAAAACAGCTCAAAGACAAATACGGTTTCCTGACAACCTTCTTTGTCTCCGCAGCCTCCGACAAATACTACTATCAGGGAGGCCTTCTCAAGAGGGTCAACCCGCGCGACAGCCACGACGTCTGGTACTACAGTTTTTTACGCAAGAAGACGGAATATGAGTTGGACGTCGATACAAACCAGACCGAAAATAACAAGCTGACCATTTTCATAAACTTTCGTGTGGAAGACCAGAACGGCAAGCTTCTGGGAGTCACCGGGGTGGGCGTGAATATGGACAAAGCCGCCGAACTGCTGCGGGAAGCCCAGAAAAGATACCATCGTAATGTCTACCTTGTGGACCAGGATGGTCTGGTCCAGGTACACCAAAACACGACGCTGGTAAAAAGGCGATACATAACGGAAACGCCCGGCATCATGAATGTTGCCGACAACATTCTCAAAAACCTCAAGGGATCGGTCAACTTCGAATACGACCACGAGGGTGAACACTACCTGCTCTCTACCCACTATATCCCTGAATTTTCATGGCACCTGATTGTTGAGCAGGAAGAGGCAGCCGCTCTGATAACGGCACGAAACAATCTTATCCGCACAATAGTCATCGGGCTTATCGCCTCTGTCCTTATCATCATTCTATGTGGATTTACGGTTAGCTATTTCCAATGCCGTCTGGAACGCATGGCCAAATCCGATCCCCTGACCGGCGCAGCCAACCGCCGAGCCCTGGAGGAACGTTTCAAACTCGCGTCCTACAAGGCAGACAGATATGGTGAGCCATTTTCCATCATCCTCATAGATCTGGATGAGTTCAAAAAGATCAATGACAAATATGGCCACCTGGAAGGTGACAAGGTCCTCAAGAACGTATCAATATGTATTGAACAGACCATCCGCCCTTCCGACCTGCTCTCACGCTGGGGAGGAGATGAATTCCTGATTCTGATGGATGGGAAATCGCAAGAGGCCGAAACCTTGGCCACACGAATCCGCGAGGCCTTGAACAACATCGAAAGGACGCCCATATCCTTCAGCTGCGGTATTGCCGAATATCGCCAAGGTGAGGACATTGATGCCCTCTCACGCAGGGCCGATCTCTCCATGTACCAGGCAAAGAACAATGATTCGCAGTGGATGGAAGTGGACTAAACACGCTGCCATAAGCCGGATTGCAATCCTGCTTGGCCTGCTGTTGCTGTTTCCAGCCTTGGCCAAAGCCGAAGTCACCGTCTCCACAAGTGAAAAATATTATATAGTCCAAGGGCATACCCAGGCGGAGATTCTCCGTTCCCTGCACAAGCATAACGGCAAATATGCCGCCTTAACCCATACGACCTTCAAATACTCTTATACGGCAAGACAACGGGGCAAGATATGCACCATTACCGATGCCAAGGTCTTTCTGCACATCCTTTACACCTACCCCCGCCAAGTTGGAGCCATGGACGGCCCGACCAGAAAATGGTGGAAAAAGGCGCTGAAAAAACTGACGGCACACGAACTGATCCACGGCCAGATAGCACGCAAGGCGGCGCATGAACTGGAAAGAGAGCTGATAGGCATCCATAATGAGCCCTGCTCCGCGTTCAAGGGAATAGTCAAGGCCAGGGCAAACCGAATATTTCAGGAAAATCGGCGCCGCCAGCAGGAATATGATCGCCTCACCAAGCACGGACTGAAACAGGAACGCTACAGGGGCGACTAGCAACACGCATCTTTCAGCCTGCGGCCTCAACACCTGGAAACTATTGCATCCACTGACGCCAGTCGGGTCGCGAATCAGATCCCCCAAAATAAAGGGCGACGAACCAAAGTTCGCCGCCCTGTTTTATATTGATACTTTCGCTCGACTATTCCAGTGGCTTGGGATTCTTCAGGTCCCAGATACCGCAGGGGCAGGCATCAGCACAGAAACCGCAGGCAATACATTTATCCGGGTCCACCACACGCTCGAAACCACCGTCAGGCAGTTCGTTGCGGGATATGGCGGCTTGCGGACAAATGGTGTCGCAGATGTAGCAGTCGCGACAGGAACCGCAGGAGGAACACTCGGAGCCGCACTGATTCATGTCGCTGAATTCGGTGATGCGGGGATCGAAGTATTCCAGCGTCATGCGGGTATAATCGATCATGTCGCGGGTATCGGACTGAGGACGGCGGTTGTTGACCAGGTCATCAATGACCTGGGCCGCGCGCCTGCCGTTGCCGATGGCGTGGGTAATCAGGCCGGGCCGGACCACGTCACCAATGGCGAACACCTTGGAATCAGTGGTCTGGAAGTCGTCGTTGACCACCACATAGCCTCGCTCCTGGGCAATGTTGCCGGGCAGGAATTCCAACTCGGGTGCATCGCCGATGGACATCAGCACCGTATCCGCTTCCAGCAGTTCACCGGACTGGAGCAGTACGCCTTTTTCCGTGACCTCCTTGGTAAAGCAGGGCCACTTGAAGCGCGCTCCGGCGGCTTCGGCGTCCTTGCGCTCCTTGCCGAAGGAGGCAGGTTCCTGAATGTCGATGAGGGTAATATCCTCGGCACCCAGCTTCGCGGCCATGGTGGCGACGTCGCAACCGACGTTACCGGCACCGACGATGACCACCTTCTTGCCAACCTTGGCCGTACCGGCCTTGGCGTCCTTGAGGAAGGTCAGTGCGGGGTAGATGCGTTCGTGGCCGGGCACAGGGATAACGCGGGGCTTCTGCGCACCTGTGGCGATGACCACATAGTCGTACTCGTCACGCAGGGAGGCAAAGTCGTCGGCCCCCAGCTTCTGTTGGAGATGGACATGCGGCAGCACTTCGGCGGCACGCTTGACCTCGGCTTCGACCACTTCCTTGGGCACGCGGGTGTAGGGAATGGCGGAAACAATCTTTCCGCCCAGGGTCTTGTCCATATCATAGACAACGGCCTCATGTCCCTTCATCCGAATCTGCCAGGCAACCGAGATACCGGCCGGGCCACCGCCAATGACGGCCACACGCTTGCCGGAGAGTTCCGGCAGCTTGGGCGCCTTTGACTTGTACCCTTCGCGGCCGAGCTTGGTGATGTCCACCGCGGCCATATGCTGCTGCGTATTGCGGGTACAACCCTGCATACACAGGTTCGGACAGAGGTAACCACAGACCGTGGCCGGGAAAGGCGTATAGGCCAAAGCCAGATCAACGGCTTCGTCCACCAGACCGTCCCGAACCAACTGCCAGCGCTGCTGAACCGGCATACCGGTGGGACAGCTGGACTGACACGGAGCCATATACTTGCGATTTTCCCACACCGGCACCCTGCGGCGCAGATCGCCATGGACGATCAACGGAATGGGCGAACGGTCCAGGCTGGTCAGATCACCGATCAGGCCGCCTCGGCCCAATTCCGCATCCCATACATTGGCGCGAAAATCGGCCATGGAACGACGGGACTTGCCCTTCTTCTCAAACGGAGTCTTGGCCCGAATGAGCTGCCATTCCTCACGTTTGGTCAGCCTCTTGAGCAGCCGGGTCCTCTTTATTTTCTTGAGATAATCTTCCATCCCGGCGGTTAGCCACGCCCAGGACTCATCATCAATGGGAACCTGCATGGCATCGGCCCGTGAAAAGCCTTCAATGGGGCCACGCACAAAGACGCGACCGCCGACCATTCCGACACAGGGCCGATATCCGAGGATATTCTTGGGATTCTGGGCTTCATGACCACAGATGACGGCAGTACCGCCAGCCATGAATTCGCCAAAGTAGTCACCCACCGATCCGAGCACCCAAAGTTCGGGCTCGTCGAAACGGGGGTTGGTCTTGGTCATGGTCATGCCGCGCGAACCGATGTTGCCGGCAATGAAGACCTTGCCCTGCGCCATGGCGTTGCACGCGCCGTTACTGGCGTGGCCATGCACGATGATCTCGGCACCGGCGTTGAGCCAGCCGATATCGTCGGACGTTTCACCCATGATTTCAATGGTCGTTCCGGGAAAACCCTTGGAACCGATGCGCTGACCGGGCGAGCCGGTAATGGTCACATAGATGGGCTCTTCCTGGGATACCCAGAGACGTCCGCCTATGCCGTGCTGGCCCATTGCGTCGATTTCCAGCTTGCGCGCGCCCTTCTGGACCGCTTCCTGGATACGCTTCTCAAGGAGACGAGACTCGACGCGCCGCCCGTCCTCCGTGCCGCTGATGCGATATGTTCTTTTGGCCATTATGCTACTCCGTTCCTGAGCTTTAGATCACGTACTTGATGCCGAGACGGTCTGCGACGTTCTTGTCACTGACGCCGAGGGCGTCCGACATGCCGATGGGCAGGGAGGTGGATCGGCCAAGCGGCGCGAACACCTTGCGCAGTTCCGTGTCGAAGCTCAGGTAGAAGTCCACTACGCGTTCGGCCACCTTTTCGGGGTCGAGACGGCGATAGAGCCTCGGATCCTGGGACGTGATGCCCTTGGGGCAGACGCCGAGATTGCAAACGTTGCAGCGCTCCTTCTCGCCGCCCAGGCAACCGGCTCCGGCCTGCATGACGTACTTGGCGATCTGGACCATGGAGGCACCAAGCATGATCAGCGCCGCCGCATTGGCCGCCAGGTTGCCGTGCTTGCCGATACCGCCGCCCGCAATGAGCGGGATCTCGTTCTGGGCACCGGAAAGACACAGGGCACTGTAGCAATCGTGTATGCAGGAAGCGATGGGATGGCCCATATGGTTCATGGAGATGTTGTAGGCAGCGCCTGTACCGCCGTCCTCGCCGTCGATGGCCAGCCCGGCCGCATACGGATTGCGAACCAGGTTGTTCAGCACCGCAATCGAGGTGGAGGATGCGGAGATCTTGGGATAAACCGGCACGCGGAAGCCCCAGGCCATGGACATGGACTGAATCATCTTGGCCACGGATTCCTCGATGGAATACTGGGTCTGATGCGTGGGCGGACTGGGCAGGCTGACACCCTTGGGCACACCGCGAATGGCCGCAATGAGCTTGTTGACCTTGTACCACATGAGCAGTCCGCCGTCGCCGGGCTTGGCGCCCTGGCCGTACTTAATCTCAATGGCGCAAGGGTCCTCCTTCATCTCGGGAATAGCGTGTATGATCTCATCCCAGCCGAAGTAACCCGAGGCGATCTGGAGAATGACGTACTTGAGGAAACGGGAGCGCAGCAGACGCGGCGGACAGCCGCCCTCACCCGTACAGACGCGCACGGGCATGTTCAGTTCCTCGTTCAGGTAGACCACGGCCATCTGGATGCCTTCCCACATGTTCGGAGAAAGCGCGCCAAAGGACATGCCGCCGATGACCAGGGGATAAATCTCCCGAACCGGCGGTTTCCAGCCATCCGTCTGCAAGGCCTTGATCTCGGCCTCGGGCGAAAGCACGCGGCCGAGCAGCGTGCGCAGCTCAAACTCATGCCGTCCGGCGTCCAGCGCCGGGTCGGTGAGCATGGAAATGCGGATGAACTTCAGCTGATCCAGCAGAGATTCACTGTTGTTGCGACGACCGCCGCGAGTACGGGCCTGTCCACCACGGTTGTTATGGAATTCCAAGGTGGTGGAGTCGTACTGGCGAATAGGCTTGATGGCATTGTTCGGGCAGACCATGTTGCACATGGAGCAGCCGATGCAGGCATAGGCCGGATCGGTCCGCTGACGAATTCCGTAGAATGTGGAGAACGTCGTGGTCGGCTTGGCGGAAAGCCCCATGGGAGCGTTGATCTCCCGCTTGCGAAACACACCGAGTTCAATGGCATTGACCGGACATACCGAGGTGCAGCGTCCACACTTGGTACAAGTATTGATATCCCAGTTGATCTGCCAGGGCAGGTCTTTAACGCTTAGCGTTGAAGGCGTAATGGGTCTTTCTGCGAGCATTGGATAACCTCCCTGCAGTCGGCTCTGACGATGGCCGTATCGAGATGCATAGGTTGAAAATCTTGGGTCTTGTCACGTTCCGGAATGGCGGCGTTGAGTCCGCAAATCTCAGAAGAGAAAGCGAACATGCCAATTTCGGGATTGCCGCCAACCACACCGGGCCGCAATTTTTTGCGGTCCTGGACCATGAACATGGAACCGTCGTCCAGACAACCGATGACGCAGTTGGGGCCATCGATGATCAGCTTGCGGCAGGCTTTCTTGAGCCCGGCAAGGAACTCACGGTCCGGATGCGAAGCCATCTCTTCATCATTCATGGGAGTGATGACATGTTTGTATGCGGAGATGTCGAGCCCGAGCTTTTTGGTGGAATAATGGGCGATGTGTGTGAAGACTTCGGAATCCGAGCTATACCCTTCATAACCGGTCACACCGCGCGACTGCAGGTAATCCCGAATGGGGACAAAGGCGGTATTTTCACCGTTGGTCATGGTGCTCACGCCTTCAATGAAGAAGGGATGACAGGCATAAAGGTTGATCGCGTAGTTGGTATTCTGCCGTCCCTGAGCCAGGATATGGCGGGCATAAAGTTCCTTGCGATCCAGACGTAGGTATTCGCCAACGGCAAGAGGATCGCCCACTTCCTTGATCATGATCGTGTCGGGCCAGAAGGAGAAGACCATGATGTCGCCCTTCTCCTCGCCCATGGCGCGCAGGTCCAGCCGAATGCGCACCAGCTTGCTGCCCAGCACGTCCTTGGAGAGCGCTTTCATCTCGGCAGGCAGCTCAAAAGCTATGGAAGCATAGATGCCCCGCTTGGGCGTACCCAGCGGCGGCTCGGTCTCGGGAGTGAACAAAACGGAATATTTGCTGTTAAACCCTTTGTCCGCCATATAATCGAAAACCCGCTTCAATCCGGGCTCGGTAAAAATCCCGGACAGGATGGGACAGTCCCCAAACTCCTCAAAGGGGCCACCAAGACCGCTGAGGAACAGGCCGACGCCTGAACCGTCATGCCCTTCCTTCATCACGTTGAGCGCATCGATGGCGCGTATGGGCGACACCGGATCTCGACTTGTGAGCGCAAATAAACGGCACATACTCTCTCGTCACTCCACGGTTGAACGTTATAGGCGTCAACTGGTGTTTTGCTCCTAACAAGACCTATGAACAGGGCTTCAACTCCGGAATTCCGGCCAACCCCACAGGCCTTTCACAATTTTGCAAGAAAAAACCAGCTATTTTCTCATGCAACAGTGCGGGAACCAGTTCACGCCCCGGATGAGGACCGTAGACCAAAAGGCAAAAGCGTGCAACCTGTTGGACACACATATTTTTGACAACAATGTCGAAGGAAGGAAGCCTTTACTGGCGCGGGATTCGGGACAAAATCAAAAAATAACACCGGAGGGTTACAATTTTTTTTATCCCTCCGGTGACAAAGAATGACAAAATGGTAGGAAAAAAAATCAGTCGCTAAAAACATCCTGCCGAAGCGCCAGCCGGGCAGCGGCGGCCAGAAAATCCGCGGGAGAAACACCGTGACTGTCGGCATACTTTTCTATCCGCTCCAACAGGTGCCGGTGCATGGCAACCTCAAACTCTTCCCAGTCGCTCCCGTCACCGGACACGTCAATGTTGATGGCGCGTCGGTTCTGGTTCTCCGGCAAAGCCAGTATTGTTTTCTTGGACGTAGGTTCCGGCAGCGGGGCCCCGGCTTCAACCTGCAGTTCGACATAAGAAGCAAGCGCCTCATGGGCATGGTCAACCGCTTCGTCCAGATCCTCGCCAAAGGTGACGCAATCCGGAAAATCCGGGAAAATAACAGATATTCCCCGCTTTTCTTCTTCAAACAATGCAACATATCGCATTGTATCAACCTCCTAATTGACCACTCTTTTTGACCGAAGCCATTGTCTGTCGGCTAACCAGCAAATACACATCGGAAGGTTCCTGCAGATGCCCGGCCAGCTTTTCGGCTTCGGGAGACGAACCGCAGAACAGGTCCATGCGCGTGCCCTGAATGGCACCGCCGGTATCCTGAGCAAGAACAAGAGAACGGAACGATTTGGGCTTGCCCGTATCCACATCTCCCAATGAAGTGGAGAGCACACAGGCCCCGCCAAGGGGAATCATGGATGGGTCCACCGCCACACTGACCCACGGCTTGAGCATAACGTTGATGGCCCCGAAAGGCCCCTTGTCCGAAAGCCGGAAAAACACGTAGCTTGGGTTCTCGAACATCAGCTGGCGCGCTTCTTCGGGATTGGCACTCAGGAACTTGCGGATACGCTGCATGGACATTTCATCCCTGGGTACAAGGCCTTTCTTGATAAGCACCCGGCCAAGCGAAACGTACCTTCGCCCGTTCCTGCCGTTGTACAGGATATGCCGGGAAGTGCCATCAGGCAGCACCAACCGGCCCGAGCCCTGAATCTGGAGAAAAAACACATCCACGGGATCTTTGGCCCAGGCGATCTCGTATCCCTTGCCGGAAATGGCCTCGTGTCCGTCAATGGCGCGGCGGTCCGGATAAGGCTCGATCTTTTTCCCATCCATGCGGTAGACCAGCCGCTCCCCTTTCCAACGGCTATGAAATTTGCCCAGGTCCACCACCCGCAGGTCATCCGGCACGCCGTAAAGCGGATAGCGATATGTCGCATCAGGGGTCAGAGAGGCATCCAACCATGGTTCATAATAACCGGTCAGCAAGGTTTCCGGCGAAACCTTGAGCCAGCTGAACCGCTCGGCCAGCAGGCCCGGCTGCTCGTCCAACCGGGGCAATATGGCCATAAGTTCGGCAACGCTGTCCCCAAGCTGCCCCCACGTCAACGTCAGACCGGGACGGCGAACACAGACCGAATTGGACCGTTTCCGGAGAATATACCCCAGGTTGTCCTCCAGGGCGGAACGATACTCTGTCCAGGAATGAATTCCTTGAGAATCAGGCGAAAGCTTGCGGGCGATATTGCGCGCATTGCCTTCCTTCAGAATCCGATAGAATGGCGGTTGATCTGCGGCAGGAGCCGTTGCGGCCTTCTTCGCCGTCTGGGGCGATGCATCCGGCAAAGCCGGAGAAGGCGCAGGCTTGGGGCACCCGGCCGAAAGAATAGTGACAATGCAGAGAAAAAAAAGGAGTAAACGCTCTATTCTCATTATTCCTCTTCCTGAGAGTTCTTGAGATCATCGGCATATTCCTCGACATAGATATGAAGCATGACCATGACGAAACTCAGGATGAGCGGACCGTACAGGATGCCGAGCATACCGAAGGTGTATACGCCGCCAAGAATAGCCAAAAAAATGTAAAAGGTGGAGATGCGCGATGCCTCGCGCATGAAAACGGGCCGAAGCACTGTATCAATGCCAACAACGAAGATACCGAACCAAAGGGCGAGAAACAAGGCCATTTTCCAATTGCCGGACAAAAGCAGGTAACCCACGGCTGGCACCCACACCAATCCGGTTCCAACAACGGGGATGAGCGAGGCCAGCGCAACCACCGCGCCCCAGAAAAAGGCGGGAATTCCGGCAATGGCAAGTCCAAAGCCTCCCGCAAGTCCCTGAAGCACGGCCACCAGCAGTGACCCCATGAGCACCCCTCTCGCCACTCGCTTGAGGGAATCCAGGATGAAATCCTCCTGCAAGGGGCGCAGTGGGGAAAGAAGCTTGAGGTGCGCAACCATCTTCGCTCCGTCGCGCAGAAAATAAAAAAGGATGAATACCATCAGCAGAAAATGGAGGATCAGCTTCGCAGCATTGCGCACAAGCTCCGTGCCGAGACCGAGCAGTGCCTGGGCAAATTGTTTGGAGTATTGAATGATGCTCGCCTGGATATCGAGCTCATTGATGTGAAGGAAAGGAAGCTTGCTGTGCAAGACCGCTATATAATGATTATAGATGTCGGAACTTATGAACGACTCATAGCCGCCTCTGGCAACCCAGGCATTGAGAGCCCCCAGGGACTGCACTCCCTGGCCGATGAGAGCCATGAGCAGAAAGGTCATGGGCAGCACCAGGCAAAAAACAATCACCAGCACGGTGAACATGGAAGCCATGGCGCGGTGACCGTTGAACCGTTTCTTGGCCCATGCGTTTACCGGCCAGAAGAGCACGGCCAATACTGTGCCGAAAATCAACGTATGGATGAAAGGCTCGACAATGGAGAACCCGAGGTAGAGTGAAAAAAGCAACAAGACGATGAGAAACGCCTTGTATATGCCGCCGGAAAAAAGGGGCGACGAGCCGTTGGTATCGAGGAGTTTGCGGGGTTCCATATGCCAGAGAGTATTACTGGAATTGCAGACAAGTCAATCGTCCTGCACAAGCGTCACCTTCGATATCCTCACGTCACGGCACCGTCACAGGACTCAAGTGTGGCCTGAATGATGGCGGCGACTGTTTCCATATCAACCGGCTTGGCAACATAGTCGGTCATCCCGGCATGGCGGCATCGCTGCTCATCCCCCCACATGGCGTGAGCCGTCAGTGCGACGATGGGGACATCCGGGTTCAGGCATCCCGTCTCGGGACGCCGTATGGCTTGGGTCGCCTCTATACCGGTCATGACCGGCATTTCTATGTCCATTAAAACGATATCGCAGGCCTGGGACCGCAGCTTTTCCACCGCGTCCAAACCGTTCTCCACCAATGTGACAATACATCCCATTTTTTCCAGCAAGCGGCAGACGTAGAGTTGATTGACCGTTTCGTCCTCGGCCACAAGCACCCGGGCCCCGGCCAAAGGCATTTCCTCGCCCATGGCGACAGCCACAGGCGAAATAGTTTCATAGCGACTCCGATTGAGCGGTATTGAAAATGTAAAAGTGCTTCCCACCCCTTCCCGGCTCGAACAGCGGATAGAACCACCAAGCATGACAGCCAATCGGTTGGCAATGGCCAACCCCAAACCGAGACTTCCCGAGGTGTGGGATAAATGATCGCTTCCCTGAACAAAAGAATCGAAAATATCCGCAAGCCTATCCTTCGGAATACCTACGCCCGTATCCTGCACCGAGACCGAGATTATGACCGGTGCACCTTCAACCACAAGGGCAGGCTTCTCCCAAGCTACATCAACCATCACCTGCCCTGCTCCGGTGTATTTCACGGCGTTGGTCAAAAGATTGCCCAATATTTGGCGGATTTTTCCAGGATCACCGCGCAACCATCCCGGTATATCCGGGTCCAGGACATACTCCAGGCGAAGCCCCTTGGCCGATGCGCTTCGCCTGTGCTGCGAAAGCACGCCGGTCAGCAAATCTTCCATACGGAAGTCGGACTCCCGTATATCCGGCGAGCTGGCTTCCAGGCGCGAATAGTCAATAATCTGATTGAGCACGGACAGAAGTGATTGGGCCGACTGACGGATAAGATCCACGTTTTCACGATATGGCTCATCAAGGTCGGAGAGCAGAAGAAGCTCGGTAATCCCCATCACTCCATTCATTGGCGTGCGCAATTCATGGCTTATGGTTGCGAGAAAAGAGGTCTTTGCCCTGTCCGCCGCCGTTGCATCTCTCCGTGCACGCGACAAATCCCGCACCATCTTGTGCTTCCACAACTCCAAATTCACGGCATCCAGCAGAGACGCTGCGTTGAAAGGTCTGTACAGCCTTCCCACAGGAATTCCGTCAGCATTGAATTTTTCGTCATTGTCATTCGGACGACACAAACGGACGGTTGGGATTTCGGACAGTCCTCTCTCGCTCGAAAACGCATCTTCCAGAACAGCATCAAGCAGTATGACATCCGGATTCGATGCATCCGCAACATCGTGCGCTTCCACTATGCTTTCGACACTCCCGGCCAGCTGAAATCCTGCCGCTTTCGCAACAGTCTCCGTAAGCTTCCGCTCAATCGCTTCCGTTTCAACAACTAAAATTCGTACCATCTTCCTTCAGCCCTTTAGAGTTGCGCATTGCTCCGGGTATATCGACTCTAGCCGCAGATCAGAAGGAAGCCATTATTATCGACACTTGCACACCATCCGCGCCCCAGACCAAATTCTTAATCAAACAAACGCCTAAAACAAAGGCGCGAATATCATTCGTCTTCAAGTATACAAAAAAAATTTGTGCGCCGGCAGCAACAGTTGCACCAACCTGCACGCAAGAACTAGCCTTGTATTTTTCACAAGTTGCGGGTATGAAAGAGTGTCGTCCTGCGAGGCAAAGCCTCTTGGGGACATGATTGTCAATTGGACCATGGAATTGAGGAAAGCGCACCCAACCCGGCGTTTGCCTCATGACGAGGAATACCAACCCACCCTGTTTCATTGGAGGAAAGGATGAAACGTCTCTTTACACTGGTCGCCGTGATCAGCACCATGCTCTTTCTCTTCGCCTGCAGCCAGCAGTCCAACCAGCAGGCTCAGGCCTCCAAGGAGGACGTTAATGTCCGCCTCGAACTGCAGAAAGCTTCCACCCTGGAAAAAATCGTCAACCGCGGCTCCCTCCGCGTCGGTACCGAAGCTGGCTACATGCCCTTCGAAATGACCGACAAGAAAGGCAACGTGGTTGGTTTCGATATGGACCTGATGGCTGAAATGGCCAAGGCCATGGGCGTCAAGCTCGAAATCATCAACACCGCCTGGGACGGCATCATCCCCGGCCTGATGTCAGACAAGTACGACATCATCGCCGCCGGTATGACCATCAATCAGGAGCGCAACCTGAAGGTCAACTTCGCCGATCCTTACATCATCGTCGGCCAGACCGTGCTGCTGAACCCCAAATATGCTGATGAAATCCACTCCTGGAAGGATCTGAACGATCCCAAGTACACCATTACCTCCAAGCTCGGCACCACCGGCGAGCAGACGGTCAAGCGCCTCCTGCCCAAGGCCACCTACAAGTCTTTCGAAATGGAAGACCAGGCCATGCTGGAAACTCTGAACGGCAAGGCTGCCGCCACCGTTTACGATCTGCCCATGTGCTCCATCTTCTACACCCAGCGCGGCAAGGACGCCGGCATGAAGTTCATGGATAAGCCCTTCACTTACGAGCCCCTCGGATGGGCCATCAACAAGGGTGATCCCGATTTCCTGAACTGGCTCAACAACTTCCTGCGCCAGATGAAGAACGACGGCCGCTACGATCGAATCTACAACAAGTGGTTCGGATCCAACGACTGGTACGATCAGATCACTCAGTAGTGACAAAATCGGGGGCCGCCTCAGCGGCCCCCGTTCATTTCTTTTCGCTAACAACTTCGAGCTGTCCCAATGAAAAAGCTTCCCCAGATCGCCTCCCTAAAAGGAGTCGACAAATCAACCATGTGGAAAGCTCTCTATGCTTTCATCATGATTGTTGTCTGCGTTGGATTCTACTGGTCCACCACGCAGACCAACTATATTTGGCACTGGAACCGGCTGCCCCAGTATTTTTATTACACCGACACCATCAATGTAAATGCGGAGATAGAAGGCGAAGTTACCTCCATCACGCACTCCAAAGGTGAATCCGTAGTAATCGTAAAAGGGCCCGACGCCACAGACCACTACACCATTCCCGGCGATGACCTTCGCGTCAGCGAGGGAAGCACCGTCTACATGGGCGATGTAATCGGCGTGTACCAGGAAGGAAAGATCGGTCTCCTTGCGGACGGCTTGATCATCACCATCGAGGTCAGTCTGGTGTCCATCTTCCTGGGCATCATGTTCGGCCTTTTTACCGGTCTGGCCCGCATCTCGTCCAACCCGTGCCTCAAGTGGCTTGCCATTACCTACATTGAAATAATCCGGGGCACACCGCTGCTTGTCCAGATCATGATCTGGTACTTCGTCCTCGGCACCATCATCAACAACCTGCTCATCAAGGCTGGCCTGTTCCAGATCCCGGAACTATGGTTCGGCGTGGCCTCCCTGGCCATCTTTGCGGGAGCATATGTTGCCGAAATCGTCCGGGCTGGTATTCAGTCCATTGATCGGGGACAGATGGAGGCCGCACGTTCTCTGGGCATGCCCAAGTCGATGGCCATGCGCAAAATCATCCTGCCCCAGGCCTTCAAACGCATCCTGCCGCCCCTGGCGGGCCAGTTCATCAGCCTGATCAAGGACTCCTCGCTGCTCGGTGTCATTGCCATTCGCGAGCTTACCAAAGCCACCCGAGAGGCCGTCACCACCAGCCTGATGCCCTATGAACTCTGGTTCCTCTGCGGCGTCATGTACCTTGTCATTACCTTTGCCCTGTCCATGTTCGTACAGTACCTCGAAAGAAGGTCAGGGGAGGCTTAACCAATGATTGATGTAAAGAATATCTACAAAACATTCTTCGTCCCGCATGAGATCCAGGCGCTCCACGACGTGAGCTACCATGTGGATCCGGGCGAAGTCGTCGTCGTCATCGGCCCCTCCGGTTCCGGAAAATCCACCTTTCTCCGCTGTCTCAACAGACTGGAAAAGGCGGACTCCGGCCATATCGTCATAGACGGGACGGACATCATGGCTCCCAAGACCAACATTAACGCCGTACGCATGGAAGTCGGCATGGTCTTCCAGTCCTTCAACCTCTTCCCGCACCTCACCGTGTTGGAAAACGTTACCGTAGGTCAAACCTCAGTGCGCAAAAGGGGCAAGCAGGAATCCAAGGAAAAGGCCATGACTCTGCTCAACAAGGTCGGCATCCATGCCAAGGCCGACAACTACCCCACCCAGCTCTCCGGTGGACAGCAGCAACGTGTGGCCATTGCCCGCGCCCTTGCCATGGATCCCAAGGTTATGCTCTTTGACGAACCGACCAGCGCCCTGGACCCCGAAATGGTCGGCGAGGTTCTGGACGTCATGAAGACGCTGGCAAAAGAGGGAATGACCATGGTCGTCGTCACCCACGAGATGGGCTTTGCCCGCGAAGTGGCCGACCAGGTCGTTTTCATGGACGAAGGCAAGATCATCGAGGTCGGTACCCCGGAACACTTCTTCACCAATCCGGAAAACGACCGCACCAAGCTCTTCCTAAGTCAGATTCTGTAATGATAAACAACACGCCCCTGGATTTTCTTCCCGGGGCGTGTTGTTTTCTTTTCTATCTCCGTCCCCCCAGTTATTTAATCGCAAAAATATCAACTCAAGCAAACGGTATGAAGACTTCTACGGATAGCACCAAATCCTGGCCAACCTATGCCTTAATTCTTTTGGGCATCTGTGCCCTGACCCCCATCCTGGCGATGACAGATGACATTTGGGACAGTGGACAATTCCATAATATAGCCATCCGAATTGGCCGGATGGACATTCTCAAGACCTGGGCTTTTGAATCCCGCTGGATATTGCAATATTATTTGTATCTCACATTCGATGCCTTCCAACGGATCACGGGGCTTCCGTACACAGACCTGAGCAATATAATCAGTGTAGCTTCAGTGCTCGGGATATGTGTCGAGACCTATCGCATCGGCACTGAAAAACTCAAAATTTCAAAGTCATATGCGCAATATGCACTAGCTATAATCTTAGTCTACCCTGCCCTGGCAACACTGCTATGCAGTGTGCTGACCCTGCACATCCTTTGCGTGTGGTGTTTTCTCTTCTCCACAAGACTGGCAAAACGATCGTTTTTGGCCGCACTGCCCTTTTTTCTGGTCTCGTTGTCTGTTAACTCAGTTTTCGCTTTTGCCGTCGGCTACATATGTTTCGAGAAACTGCTGACAGTCAATGCAACCAATTGGAAACAGTCACTCAAGGCTATTTTCCTATTTTCTTTAAGCCTCACGGTTCTATTTGCTGTATATAGGATCTTCTTTGCTCCCTATGGCGCATTCGCAGGTTACAATTCCTTCAACCCCAACTATACGTCGATAATACGTTACTGCTTGGTTGCTATTGCAGCGCTACTCGCAACCCACTATATACTTGCCAGAAACTTCAGTCCGGCCCAAAAAGAAGACTTGATGCGGCGTTCAGCAGCATGTTTCCTTCTCTTCTTTTTTGCCTGTTTTGCTTACTGGTACGTAGGCAAACCTGTGAAAATACTCGGGACAAACGCTTTCACTCCCAGGAATGCTTACCTGGCATCTGTTCCCTTTTCCCTGATGCTGGCAATCTATTTTGAAGCATTGGTCAATCGTTTCGGAAAGAAAAAGATCGCGCCAATCTTCTTCATCGTAGCGGCGTTCCTGTTTTGTTACCAATATGCAGCCTATCAGCAAAAATTTGCTCACCTGTTGTATCGTGATATGTATACGGCGGCTCTGAAAAAAATCCAGGCTCCAGACCACGGATTCCTGATTTTGAAAACAGACAAGAAAATTACCCCCAAATATTTTCGAGATTTCGAATCTGTAAATCTCAGAAGCCTGTATGATGCATACGGCGATACCAATTGGCTGCAATTTTACTGGAATGAAAAGGACAAGGATCAAATACCCGAGCGTTATGCCAATATCTTTGACAAGAAAAATGTTAATTTATTTGACGTCAGGCATATCCCCGAAGGACAAGTTTATACCACAATCATCCGCTTCGACCTGAAAAACTTCGATCCGTTTGGAAGTCCGATTACCACTTACGACTATTTTACTAAGAATTACGAAAGGTATTCTCCTCAGGTGACTGTTGAAAAACGATTGCCTCCAAGGTAAGAGTACTCCATATAAGGCAAAACAATTTGACTTGCCGATATTATGGAACATGCGTCTTTTTTTTCGCACAGGATAGTCTGAAGTCCTACAGGTTCATACTATTATGACAAAAGTCTCGCCGGAAATTTCCCTCATAGTGCCCTGCTTCAATGAAGAGGAGGCGCTTCCTCACTTTTTCAGAAAGATTTTTTCGGTTCTGGAGGCGACCAAGCTTTCCTATGAACTGATCATGATGGACGACGGAAGCTCCGATAACACGCCAAACATCATCGCTCTGGAATCAGGGCGAAATCCGTCCGTAAAAGGGCTGGTTTTTTCCCGAAACTTTGGCAAGGAGGCCGCCATAAGTGCAGGACTTGAAGCGGCAAAGGGAAATGCCGTTATCATCATGGACAGCGACCTCCAACACCCTCCCGAGCTCATACCGTTGCTTATTGAAAAATGGCAGGAAGGCTACGATATGGTCATCCCCTGCAACCACAACAGGGCCGGGCAATCCTGGCTTCTGAAACTTTTCTCGCGCCTTTTCTACTCCGTCATCAAACGGCTTGCCCAGATTGACATCCCCCCCTCCGGCTCCGATTTCCGGCTCATGGATCGAAAGGTAGTGGACGCCATCAACTCTCTGCCGGAACGAAATCGTTTCATGAAAGGTATTTACGCATGGTCGGGCTTTGAGACATTGACCATCCCTTACGAAACCCGTCCCCGAGAATACGGACAGGCCAAATGGAATTTCTGGAAACGATGGAATTTTGCTTTGGATGGCATATTTGCCTATTCGTCCGTGCCGCTTCGCATCTGGACCTACATAGGATTCGTCATTGCCCTAGCCAGCATTATGTGGGCCTTCTGGGTTGGAATAGATGCCCTACTTTTCGGCGTAAAAGTGACAATGGGGATTACGACCACGACCATAATGGTCCTGTTCCTCAACGGATTACTCATGATCAGCATAGGTATCATAGGCGAATACGTGTGCAGAATTTTTGAAGAAGTAAAACAACGCCCGATCTACATAATCAAACGAAAAATTGCCTCTAGGGACGAGGAATGACATGGGAATTCGTCTCCATGCCGACGATCTGGGGCTATCTCCGGGGTCTGACGCCATATTCTTCGACTGTATCGAAAACGGTAACTGTCGTTCCGTATCCCTGCTTCCCAATGGAGATAATTTTGAGGGTGCAATCCAATTCCTGACTAGACATCCCGAAGTCCATGTTTCCGTACATTTCAACTTAGTGGAAGGGAAAGCTCTTGCCGAGCAAAATGACATGGAAAATTCCGGCGTGGATGAACAAGGCAACTTTAACCTTGGTTTTGTAGGATTATGGATTGCAGCTCTGCGCAGCCCAGCCAAAACCATTCCCTGGATCATGGGGGAACTGACCGCTCAGGCAGCTCGCGTACGCAAGGCTCTTGGTCCGAACAGACCTCTCTCAATGGATGGCCATGTACACACGCACATGCTGCCTCCAATTTTCAGACTGCTGCCAAGCCTTGCAGCCGAATACAAAATTCAATCAATCCGTATTCCCTTTGAACCGCTTTGTCCGGTAGTATTTCTAAAAAATATCAACAACCTCGGCTTGGCCAAAAACCTGCTGCTCAACATGCTTTCAATACAGCGCACGTCTCTTCGCCGCCGCTCCGCCTGCGTCATAGGTGTACTTAATACCGGCAAGATGACAGAAAAATCCATAACTAGGGACTTGGCAAAATGCCGGGGGATGGATCCTGTTGAAATAATACTCCATCCGGCATACATAAACGGCGGACCGGCATTCTACTCCAACCCGCATCGCCTCATTGAGGCCAAACTCCTGAACAAAATCTCTCAAAATCCATGAAAATAGAACTCATTTCGAAGCTTTATGCCAAGATTCTTGGTCATCCTTTTTTTTATGACCATATCCGCTATCTGATTGTGGGCGGTCAGGATGAAACCGAAGCATATAAACGGCTCAACATAACTGATGAGGATATCGTTCTTGATGTTGGGTGCAGTACAGGCGTTTTTTTTAATAATTGCGGAACCTTCCGCGAATACCATGGACTTGATATCGACGAAATCTCCTTGGAGGTCTGCAAACAAACAGCACAAGAGCTGAACTTGACCAACTGCCACTTCTATTCGGAATATATTTCAAAAGCTTTGGTAAAAAAAATACGCCCGACCAAAGTTGTCCTCGGTGGCATTCTCCATTTCCTGCCTGACTATGAAGTTCACACGCTTTTCGATGCCCTGATTCAATCAGACAGATTACAAGGTATTGTGTCCTATGATGCAGCCTATTATCAAGGTAAGTACATAAACAACTTTTTCAGCTACATGACTAGGGGGCAGCACAACAGACACCCTCTAGAATACATTGCCCTTGCAGAACAGCACCATATCAAAGTTATTGAGACGTTCAACATAACAACCGGCAACGGGGCAATGACGTTGCACGGCATGCATATGACCCCCCCAAAAAACGGCTGATGACTGGTGCTTTCATCACTTTTAGAATTATTCCGTTTTGGGATAACCGGCATAACAAGCATGGTTGCGTACATTGTTTTCAGCAATGTACTTTATCATTTAGGGCTCACTGTATGGCCAGCAACAGCGACGGCATGGATAATTGCAGCCCTTGTATCATATTTCGGCCACATCCATTTTAGCTACAAGATTAAGCCAGAGCATAAAGGCATGTCTATCCGTTTTGCTTTAATGCTTGCCTTCCATCTGATTCAAACAGCGACACTGACATACATATTTTCTGATCTATTAAAACTGGCATACTACGCTACCACCACGCTTACGGCCTTCATCACACCGTTGGCCACTTATCCCATGGGGAAATTTTGGGTTTTTAAGGAACGAAAGAAGGTGCCATCACATGAATGAATCCGAATTCCGAAAGAACGACGCAATGGAGGAAAAACATTGGTGGTTTAAAGGTCGCAGAGCCGTAATTAATTCAATCCTCAAACGCCTTGAACAACCTGAATTTGCGAGAATCTTAGACGTTGGCTGCGGCACAGGAGGTAACATACCGCTCCTTTCCCGTTACGGTACTGTCGACGCTATGGAATACAATGCGTTAGCCTTGAAACTTGCTCGAAGCAAACACCCTGACACTTGCATTCGCAAGGGAAAGCTTCCTGATGAAATTCCCTATGAAAATGAAAACTATGATCTTGTCTGCGCATTCGATGTGTTGGAGCACATCCAAGATGATCAGTCCGCTGTTATGAATATGGTGAAGAAAGTCAGACCCGGCGGCTATTTATTTTGTACAGCTCCAGCTAACCAATGGCTTTGGAGTTCACATGACATTGTCAACCAACATTACCGAAGATACTCCCTTGATAATTTTGTTGATTTATTCATGTCAGCTGGGCTTCAAATTTCAAGACGAAATTATTATAATACCCTTCTTTTTCCCATAGCCGCAAGCGCACGCTTATTGGGACTTCACAAGGATGAAGTAAACAGCGACTTAAAACAGGATCCTACTTTTATCGCGGCCATACTGGAACAGCTCTTTTCTGCGGAAAGATTTCTAATACCCCACTGGCCGATGCCATTCGGCATATCGGTGCTTTGCGTCGCTCGTAAGTGTTTACAATAAAATAAGTAAAAATGGATGGAGACTTTCCGTCCCACACAGCCAAAACGGCATCAGTTTGCAGGCTGCTCCTGTTTATGATAGCCAATTTTCTACACTGATTCGAGGATAAAACCTCTGAAAAAGACGCATAACAGCAGATACTCTGATGACAAAGAATGGCTATAAAAAATAGTCCGATATTTTCCCAACAAATACTAACCGAACATAACGAAATTTTCATGAATAATATCCCATCCTTTCCGCGTCCCTTCACCTTTTCCGTGGTCGTCCCCTGCTACAACGAGGAAGAGACCCTGAGGGAGAGCATAGAAAACCTGCGAACGATAGCCGATGATCAGCTCTCACTTGAAGTCCTGCTCGTAGACGATTGTTCCACGGATAACAGCCTGGCCATTGCCGAGGAACTGGCAAATCAATATGAAAACGTCACCGTCCTGCGCCATAGGGTCAACCAGGGCAAGGGGGGAGCCCTGCAAACAGGTTTTGCGGCGGCCAAAGGCGAGTTCGTGGGCATTCACGACGCGGACATGGAATATGATCCAATGGATTTGCGCCACCTGCTGGTTCCCCTGGTGGACGGCCGTGCCGATGCGGTGCTTGGTTCCCGTTATCTGGCGGCCAACGACACACGGCGCGTGCTATACTTCTACCACACCATGATCAACAAAGGGCTCACCTTCCTCTCAAATGTCTTCACCGATCTGGATCTGACCGATATGGAAACCTGTTACAAGGTCTTCCGGAGGGAACTCATTCAGTCCCTGGACCTCAAGGAAAAACGGTTCGGCATCGAGCCGGAGATGGTTTCCAAGATAGCCCATGCCAATGCCCGGGTCTACGAGCGGGGCATCTCCTACGCCGGACGCACCTATGAGGAAGGCAAGAAGATCGGTTGGAAGGACGGCATACGCGCACTCTATTGCCTGTTCCATTACAATGCCCACCGGGCACCGGCTCCGCTTCAGTTTCTCATTTATTTTTTCATCGGAGCCATGGCTGCCATCGTCAACGCCATCGGTTTCCTGGCCCTGCTGCCCTTCACATCGGTCGGCGTAGCCGCCGTCATAGCGTTTATCATCGCAGCCGGGGTCAACTACTGGCTGTGCATAAAAATTCTCTTTCGGCACAAGGCCCGATGGAGCGGTCCAGGTGAAATTGGCGTTTATGCAGCTACTGTGGCCGTGTTATGCGTCGTTGATCTCGCGATTACAGTGGGGCTGGTATCTATCGGATTATCTGCTTTGGGGGCCAAACTCATCGCAACACTGATAGGCTTTGTGCTGAATTTCATGGCCCGCAAGCTCTTCGTCTTCCCCGAAAAATAGAAAGGCATGGCTGTGACCAAACTCCAGGTCGGCAACAAATCCGATGTCATCCACATATTGCTTGGCGTTTTTCTGGCCAGCATTCTGATCCGCTTCGTTACGGCGGAGTATCTGGATATCGGCGGAGATAACGCGGCCAAATGGCTCTACGCAAAATATCTGGCGGCAGGCATCCCCTTTGATTACTGGTACCAGCAAACCATCCGCTGGCCCATTCTTTTCCCCCTGGCCGGAATCATCAAACTCTTCGGCAACAATCCGGCACTGACTTATGTGCTGCCCATTCTCTTTTCCTCCATATCCACCGCCGGAATTTGCTACATCGGCATACGCCTGAGCGGAATACGCCTGGGGATGACGTCAGCCCTCATGATGCTGCTTTTCCCACTGATGGTGGAAACAGGCAGCCAGCTTTGGCCCGGCATATTCGAGATGACCTACATCATAGTGTGCGTCATCTGCATCCTCGCCTGGCTGGATACCAAGTCCAAAAGATTTCTCGCTCTGGCCGCTCTGGCCTTTTTCCTGGGCTGGGGATCGCGAGTCACGATCATCTATGCATATCCCGGCCTGATCCTCCTTTTGTGGCTCCCCACCCGGCGTTTCAAAGGTCCTGTGCTCTTCACCTTGCTGGTTGGCCTGCTCTGCGCTGTTGAATGGGCTGCCTTTTGGGCGATTGCGGGTAATCCCATGGGCCGAATCGGCATCATCGAGGCCTCGCACCTCGTCACGGCCGGTCTCAAAATCTCGTGGCACGATTACCTGTTCAACATCAAACATCTGGTGAAGTACAAGGGTTTAATGGCTGTCTGGTTCCTGTGCATGGGAGCCGCTGTCATCAATACGCGCTCCGAGGATATGCGCTGGCGCGGACTGGCATGGATATATATTTTCTATGCCCTGCTGCTCTTCTATATGATATCCAGCCTGTCTCCGCTTAAGCTCGCACTTCCTACCGGTCCGCGCTTCTGGGGTGTTATAGCTCCCATGGGATTGCTCCTGCTTGCCAACGCTCTTCTCTCCCTGGCTGAACATCACCCCAGGACCGGCAAAACAATCCTGGCACTCGTGGTGATAGCTTTCGTTGGATTTACGGTCAAAAAAATCCCATCCCGCAATTCCATCCTGCAGACGGCCAAGGACTATACCTTGCTACGGCCTGTCCTTGCCGATCACAAACCGGTGCTCATGGAATATGACCACTGGCAGCCAAACTTCATCGAAGAGTATGTGATATCCATGTTCACCGGGAAAAAAGGAAAACGGATACCGCGCAAGGATCATGTGGAAATGGCGATGATCCGAAACAAAGGGCGTGTCGCATTTCTATTTGTGGACGATCCTCTGCTCGCCAAGGAATTCACGTCCGAAGGCACGCTTGTTCCCGAGGGGTACACCCTCTATAGGTTCACGCCTCCCGGAAGCGATCCCAACGAACGGCCGACGGTGCTTATCAAATTTGGCCGCAAACTCCATCGCGCCATTTCCTTGACCGACGAGCGGGCTGCTGCAAACACCCCTGCGGAATAGACGCACCTGAACAAAACACCACAGAGCCTCTCCGTGTCCGAGCAACGCTTGACACACTGCGGGCATCGGCTATTAGTAACGACAACATTCGAGAGGCCGCGAGCCTCCCGTATTGCAAACCCACTAATTTCAACAACCAATTCTTTCATGCTGAATGACAAAACCATACTGATCACTGGTGGTACGGGCTCTTTCGGGAAAAAATTCGTCAAGATGACTCTCGAACGGTACCGTCCGAAAAAGCTGATCATTTTCAGCCGCGACGAACTCAAACAGTTTGAAATGGCTCAAGAATTTTCTCCTGAAAAGTACCCGGCCATCCGCTATTTCATCGGCGATGTTCGGGACAAGGAACGGCTGTACCGTGCTTGCCGCGGCGTCAACGTCATCGTCCACGCCGCCGCCATGAAGCATGTGCCCGCCTCGGAGTACAACCCAACCGAAGCCATAAAGACCAATATTTATGGCGCGGAAAACTTGATCAACGTGGCTTCCGACCTCGGCGTGGAACACGTCGTGGCACTTTCCACCGACAAGGCCGTGGCGCCGATCAATCTTTACGGTGCCACCAAGCTGGCGTCAGACAAGCTCTTTGTTGCCGCTAATGCATTTGCTGTCGGGCCAAAATATTCCATCGTTCGCTACGGCAATGTCATCGGCAGCAGGGGGAGTGTGGTTCCGTTCTTCCTCAAGAAACGCAAGGAAGGCGTCCTGCCCATTACCGATGACCGCATGACCCGCTTCTGGATCACCCTGGACCGGGCCGTCGAAATGGTCTTTCATGCCATCGAATTCGCGGCGGGCGGAGAAATCTATGTCCCCCGAATTCCCAGCATGAAAATCAGCGACTTGGCAACGGCCATCGCGCCCGAATGCAAGCAGGTTGTCGTAGGCATACGCCCCGGCGAGAAACTGCACGAATGCATGATTCCGTCCGAGGAATCCCTCAATGTCGTCAAGACCGAGACCGGCTATATCATTCTGCCCATGACCGGAGTCCTGCAGTACAAGGGTGATGTAAGCCAATACGAAAGAGTTCCCGAGGGGTTCGCCTACGACTCGAACACCAACGACGACTGGATTTCCATCGAGGAATTCCGGACCACCCTCAAGGAACAGGGATTCGAGATATAACCATGTCCATCATACCCTACGGCAGGCAATGCATCGACGATGACGACATTCAGGCCGTCGTTGAAACCCTGCGGTCGGACTATTTGACCACAGGGCCTTGCATTGACCGCTTTGAATCGTCGGTAAAGGATTTCTGTGGGTCTCCATACGCCGTGGCCGTTTCAAACGGAACGGCCGCCCTTCACGCCACCATGTTCGCCCTTGGCATCGGTCCCGGAGACGAGGTCATCGTCCCGCCCATGACCTTTGCCGCCTCTGCGAACTGCGTGCTTTATCAGGGTGGCACCCCAGTCTTCTGCGATGTGGACGCGGAAACCCTGCTCATTGATCCGGCCGCTGCCGAAGCGAAGATCACGGACCGCACACGGGCCATCATCGGCGTGGACTACGCAGGCCAGCCCTGTGACTGGCCCCGGCTGCGGGAGATCGCCGACCGGCATGGCCTGGCGCTGGTAGCGGACGGCTGCCATGCCCTCGGTGCAACATTGAACGGAAAGTTTGTCGGCACCCTGGCGGATATGACGGTATTTTCCTTCCACCCGGTCAAGCATGTGACAACGGGTGAAGGCGGCATGATACTCACCGGTAACGAAGAGCTGGCCACCCGCCTGCGCAACTTTCGCAACCACGGCATTACGACGGACGCCCGTACCCGCGACACGTCTGGCGCATGGTTCTACGAAATGCAGGCGCTCGGCTACAACTACCGCATGACAGACATCCAGGCCGCCCTCGGTGCCAGCCAAATGACCAAGCTGCCGGACTTCCTGCGCCGCAGAAGGGAAATCGCCGCAATCTACGACGAGCGTTTCGCAGGCACGGCAGTACGCCCGCTCGCTCTTCGTCCGGAAGCACAACACGCCTACCACCTCTATGTGGTGCGCCTGCAGAATAGAAACAAGGTCTACGAACAACTGCGCGATGCGAACATCCGGCCGCAGGTTCACTACATTCCGGTCCACCTGCACCCGTACTATCAGGAGAACCTGGGAACACGCGAGGGAGACTGCCCCGCAGCAGAGGCCGCCTACCGCGAAATTCTGTCCTTGCCTATGTACCCAGCCCTGAATGACGAGGAACAGGAGTACGTCATCCGCACGCTGCTGGAGGTGGCATGAACATAGCGGTCATCCCGGCCAGAGGTGGGAGCAAACGCATCCCGCACAAGAATATTCGGGATTTCTGCGGCCTGCCGATCATCGCCCGTTCCATCAAAACGGCACTGGCTACCGGCCTCTTTGCCTCGGTTATCGTCTCCACCGACGACGAGGCCATTGCCGAGACGGCCCGCGCCCATGGTGCCGAAGTTCCCTTCCTGCGGCCAGCCGAGCTGGCCGACGACTATACCGGCACCACGCCTGTCATTCGTCACGCCCTGAAGTGGTGCCTGAACGAGGGGCGGGAAGTTGAGGCCGTATGCGGTCTCTATGCCACAGCTCCCTTTGCCTTGCCTGAGGATCTGGAAAAAGGTCACACCGCCCTTTCCAACGCTCCCGCCGCTTTTTCCGTGACCACTTTCGCCTACCCCATTCAGCGTGGGCTGCGGCGCGACAATGAAGGACACGTAACCCTGCTTCAGCCCGAGCACCGGGAAACCCGATCCCAGGACCTGCCCGAAGCCTATCATGACTGCGGCCAGTTCTACTGGGCAACTCGGGAATTCCTGCTGGAAGACAAGGGCTTCATGGACGGCGAGGCTGTCGGAATCTCCATACCCCGCCATCGCGTGCAGGATATCGATACCGAAGAGGACTGGATCCGGGCCGAAGCCATGTACCGAGCCCTCAAGGAGACCGGCGAACTGTGAGTCGTACGCTGACCATCCGGGCCGATGCCTCTCCGAGCATGGGAGCCGGCCACGTCATGCGCATGATAGCCCTTGGTCAAGCCTGGCTCGACCAGGGTGGTTCCGTGCGTTTCGTCGGCAATGTCGACCAGCTGGCATCCCGGCTCACGGACGAAGGATTTGCCATCACCCCTGTACCGGCAGTCCATCCCGATCCCACGGATATCGAGACACTGCTCTCTTCCACTTCCCCCGGCGACAGGGTGGTTCTGGACGGCTACCATTTCGACACGGCGTATCAACGCGCGGTCCGCAAAGCGGGACGGTACACGCTGGTCATGGACGATGTGGCGGACAGGGGAGAGTACTGCACCGACCTTCTGCTCAACCAGAATAGCGACGCGGAACAATACGACTACCGCATCAACTCCGACGCCGTCCGCCTTCTGGGGCTGCGCCACCTTCTGCTGCGCAGGGAATTTCTCGACCAATCGCCCAAAAAAGAAATCAGGGAACAGGCACACAATCTGCTTGTCACACTCGGCGGAGGCGATCCCGGCGAACTCCTGCCAAAGATCGTTTCGGCACTGGCCGAGGTAAACAATCCGGCCCTGAACGTCCGCATCGTCACCGGCTGTATTTCTCCCTCTTCGGAATCGTTGCAGAAGGCCGCATCAGCACTGCCGGGCAAGTGCGAAATCCTGGCAAACGTCAAAGACATGCCAGCCCTCATGACCTGGGCCGATCTGGCCCTGTGCGGCGCGGGCTCCACCTGCTGGGAGCTGGCTTTTCTCGGCGTTCCCATGCTCGCCTTTGTCATTGCGGACAACCAGCGCGGCATTGCTCGGGAACTCATGCGACAAAATCTGGCGATCGTACTGGAAGCCGATACGACTTCGCCTCAAATAGCTGCCCAAATCACATCTCTTGCGGAAAACAGCCATACACGGCAGACTCTATGCGATGGTGGACGGGACCTCATAGACGGACGAGGGTCCCAAAGAGTGGTCAATGCCCTCAACAACATTGCACTTCGCTTGCGCCCGGCCACAATGGATGACAGCCCTCTGCTCCTCAAATGGAGAAACGCCCCGGAAGTTCGAGCACAATCGTTTACTACAGATGTTATCGATCCCGTTAGCCACGAACTGTGGTTCGCCAAACGACTGGAAAGTTCGGATTGCCTCCTGCTTATTGCCGAGGATGAGAATGGAATTCCAGTCGGTCAAATCCGTTTTGACCATCATGAAGGCAACGCCGTAGTCAGCCTGAGTGTGGCTCCAGACTTGCCCGGCCGAGGTATTGGCACGGCCATGACCCGCCGAGCCTGCATCGTCATGGCCAAGAAATGGCCGGGAGTAAAAGCCCTGGCTCTGGTCAAACGGGATAATCAAGCCTCTGCCCAAATGTTCCGCAAGGCCGGGTTCTCGAAAATGGCGTCCACCAATGATCACCTGCAATTTCAATGGGACGGAAGCAATGACAAATAAGCCCCTGTTTTCGCCGGATGGCCCGGTCTTCATCGTTGCCGAAATGAGTGCCAACCACGGTCACGACTTTGACCGCGCCGTAGCCATCATCAGGGCTGCAGCCGAGGCTGGTGCGGACGCAGTAAAAATCCAGACTTACACACCTGACACCATCACCATCGACTGCGCCAACGAATACTTCCGTATAAAGGGTACTATCTGGGAAGGACGAACCCTGCACGATCTTTACGGCGAGGCATATACGCCGTGGGAATGGCAGCCAAAGCTCAAGGCAGAGGCAGAAAAGCTCGGCTTGACCTTCTTTTCCACTCCTTTTGATCCCACAGCAGTGGATTTCCTTGAAGAGATGAACGTCCCCTGCCACAAAATAGCCTCTTTCGAACTGGTGGACCTCCCCCTTATTCGCAAGGTGGCGGCAACGGGCAAACCGGTGATCATGTCCACCGGTATGGCAACCGAAGCGGAAGTCCAAGAAGCCGTTGAGGCCTTTCATGACGGAGGTGGCACGGAACTGGCCCTACTCAAATGCACCTCGGCCTACCCCGCTCCGCCGGAAGAGATGAACCTGCTCACCATTCCCTATCTGGCCGAAAAATTCGGCGTAACAGCGGGGCTTTCGGACCACACCACCGGAATCGAAATGCCCATAGCCGCCGTGGCCATCGGTGCACGAATCATCGAAAAACATTTTTGCATCAGCAGGGCCGAAGGCGGACCGGATGCCTCCTTCTCCCTTGAGCCTGCGGAATTCAAAGCCATGGTGGAAGGCGTAAGGCGGACGGAGCAGGCCCTAGGCAAAGTCAATTTCACCCTGACCGACAAACAACAGGCAAGCGCAGTTTTTCGCCGCTCCCTGTTCGTTGTCGCCGATATGCACGAAGGCGAGCCCTTTACCGCAGAGAACGTCCGTTCCATACGGCCGGGACACGGCCTGCACACCCGCCACCTCTCCGAAGTGCTGGGCAAGAAGGCCACCCGCGACATCACCAAGGGGACCCCGCTGGACTGGGAACTCATTGCCGGGTAAGAAAGACCAACGACATCAACAAGCAGGGAGATAAATCCATGCCCGACCATATAAGATACTGCACCAAATGCGTCATGCCCGAGACCAAACCCGACCTATGGTTTGACGAAGAGGGCGTCTGCTGTGCATGCAAATTCTTCGAACAGCGAGAGGCCGTTGACTGGACCGCCCGCCAGCATGAACTGGAGGAAATCGTCGAGAAATACCGCTCCAAGGGCGGCTCCAACTACGACTGCATCATCCCGTGCAGCGGCGGCAAGGACTCCACCTACCAAACCCTGACCATGCTCGACATGGGGCTCAATCCGCTGTGCGTCACGGCCACCACGGACCGGCTCTCCCCCATCGGTCGCCGCAACATAGAAAACGTGAAGAAACTCGGTGTGGACTACATCGAGGTCTCAACCAATCCCGTTGTCCGGCGCAGGATCAACAAGCTCTGCCTGGAGCAGGTGGGCGACATTTCCTGGCCCGAGCACCTGACCATCTTCACCGTACCGGTGCGTATGGCCGTCATGCACAATGTTCCCCTGATCATCTGGGGCGAAAATTCGCAGAACGAAAATGGCGGTCCGGCTTCGGACGCGGCCAGTCCGCACCTTACTCGCCGCTGGCTGGAAGAGTTCGGCGGCCTGCTCGGCCTGCGCGTCACCGATCTGGTAGGTCAAGCCGGGATCGAGAAAAAACACCTCATTCCCTATACCTACCCCAGCGATGAAGAATTGGCTCGCGTGGGAGTGACCGGTATTTTCCTGGGCTATTACAAACAATGGGACGGCCTTTCCAACGCCCTTGTGGCCGCAGCGCACGGCTTTGAAAGCAACCCGACCATTGTCGAAGGTTCCATCGTCAACTACGAAAACCTCGACAACCAGCAGATGCGTATCCACGATTATTTCAAGTTCCTCAAATACGGCTACAGCCGTCCCACAGACTGGGCCTGCTGGCACATCCGCCGTGGCCGCCTGTCCCGCGAACAGGGGCTTCAGTTGGTCAAGAAACATGAAGGCAAGTTCCCCTGGACCTACCTCGGTTGCGACCTGGAGACCATCCTTGAGGAAATCGACATGACGCTGGAGGAATTCCAGGCCCTCTGTGACCGGTTCACCAACAAGAAGATCTTCAAGACCGACCGACGGGGCAATCTGCTGAAAGACCGCCAGGGCAATCTGGTGCGCATCAACGACGACAACGTCTAGGCGAATGGTGACAAGATGCTGACGGTGGCTGTAGTCGATTACGGAGTGGGCAATATCGGCTCCATTTCCAGAGCCCTCTCGGTATGCGGAGCCAAGCCTCTGCTTACGGACCGCGAAGAAGATTTCAAGGTCGTCGACGCTTGTGTGCTTCCCGGTGTCGGGGCCTTTGGCGACGCCATCGACCTGCTGCGCGCCAAAGACCTGGACAAGATTCTCGAAGACCAGCTCATGGCCTATGACATTCCCATCCTCGGCATTTGCCTGGGGATGCAGTTGCTGGCCACGACCGGGCTGGAATTCGGCGAGCATAAAGGCCTGGGATGGATTCCCGGCACGGTGCGACCGCTGCAAAAGACGCAGGGCGAACGTATTCCGCACGTTGGTTGGAATAATGTGGAGTTTGAGACCCCGAATCCTCTTCTGGCGGACATCACGCCGGGCGAAGACTTCTATTTCGTCCACAGTTTCCACTTCGTTACGGACAATCCAGAAGATGCGGTGGCCACCACGCCCTATTGCGGAGAATTCGTCTCCATCGTCAACCACGGCAACGTTTACGGCACCCAATTCCACCCCGAGAAGAGCCAGGCGATAGGTCTTAAACTGCTCAAGAATTTCATCCGACTCAGCGAGGAGATGTAGTGCTCAAAACGCGAATCATCCCCACCCTGCTCTACCGTGACTACGGCTTGGTCAAAGGGGTCGGCTTCGACAGTTGGCGGCACGTCGGTTCGCTCATGCAGTCCATCAAGGTCTACAACATGCGCAATGTGGACGAGCTGATCATTGTCGACATCAAAGCCACCAACGACGGCCGCGAACCGGACTTCGGATGGGTCAACGACTTTTCCGACGACTGCTTCATGCCGTTGACCGTGGGGGGCGGCGTGACCAGCACAGACCATGTGGGCAAATTGCTGGAAGCCGGTGCGGACAAGGTGGCCATGAACACCGTCGCCGTGAACGACCCGGCTCTCATCACCCGGGTGGCGGACAAATACGGTGCCCAATGTGCCATTGTTTCCATAGACTTCACCCGCCACGCTGACGGCAGGCTTGAGGTGGTGACCAACTCCGGCCGCAATCCTCGTGGACTGGACCCGGTAACCTTTGCCAAAGAGATGGAGGAACGGGGGGCGGGAGAAATCCTGCTGACCTCCATGGACCTGGACGGCACTTTCAAAGGATACGATCTGGAAGCCGTAAAGGCCGTCAGCGATGCCGTGACCATCCCGGTTATCGCTTCGGGAGGAGCCGGGAATTATCAGCATATGCTTGATGCCATCCAGCAAGGCGGGGCCACCGCCGTTGCGGCAGCATCCATTTTTCACTTTACGGAACAGACGCCGGCCGGAGCCAGAGCGCATCTTCGCGAAGCGGGGATTACGGTCCGAAAGGATTAGTTATCCATTAACTCTTTGGCATAAAGCAGACGCCTAGTAACGGCAGCACAAAAGTTTGCAGGCAAAAATTAATTCTAATTCGGCACTATCAGGAACGTATTCAGCGCAACTTGCTCCACCGAAACGGTAGGCAAAGAAGGTTCACATGCTTGCAGCCTTTGCACCTTGTCCTGAAGTATCTTCACATTTGTAAGAGGGAATTTTTCCAAAGCATAACGAACCTTGCGTCCATTGTGCCCTGGTTGCCTGGCCCTAAGCAATTTGCTGAAATACTTTCTATAACACTCCAGGCGCTCGCTCCAACGAAGAGTGCGAGGCAACCACACCTTGTCTGGAGAAGTGCAGGACGCAGCATATTCTGCAATTCGTTCTGCGGCCCCCCCCTCCAGATTGGCCAGATAAGGTGTAAGCGTTGCCAGCTGGCCTTGACGCATCGTCTCGGACATGCCTCCCACACGAATAGCCTCGACCACGGCTTCGGGAGTCTCAGTAGGGACACCAATGCCGACAAACAGCCGGTTCGTCAATTCTGCATCCGCTATAGGACGATACCCAATGACAGGACGCTCCATCAGCAGAGCCTCTGCTCCTGTCGTACAATCGTAGTGGATAACAGCCCCTGCCGAAGCAAGCCAGTTCCGAACGGATTTCGAATTGTCCACATATACATTGGGCATGCCTCGAAAAGCTTGGATATAGCGTTCTCTATTCTCCATGGGATGCGGCCGAAAAACTACATGTCGATCAGGAAAATTCTCGGAAAGGGTACCGGCAAGCTCTATATACCTTTCAAGCAGCACGGTCTGAAAATCATGCAATTTCCAAACATAATCCTGTACAGCCTTGTCACTGTAAATATTCCATTCGTCCATGCCTGAGAGCATCTTGATATACCGATCCAAATCCATCTTCAGATTGGCATAGGAAAAATTGGTATTAATCTGGATGTGCCCTTCGCCATGGGCGGCGATTATCTCTGGATCTTTGAAAAAAGAGACAAAACGCTTTTTTACTAAATCGAAGGAAGGATGCCCTGTGACCTTGACCAATTGCCACTTATCTTGAGGAATCTGACTCAAGACATTTTTCTTCCCGGCCTCTCCCCAGGCGAAAAGCATTGTCAGGGCACGAACAGCGCGGGCATAATCAGCCTGCTCCAACGCCTCTTCCAGAACCAGCCCCTCCTGGTTAAGGTTGAATACCACCCCTCCCGTATCCAGCACGGCCTGATTGTCACGCAAGCTCTGATCCTGATCGAAATATATGACAGGCTTCCCCCTGTCGAACTGAAAGACCCATCGTCTGACCATGTAGTCACCCAAAAGCGTCGGGAGGCCTTTCCCTGCAAGGTGCAGAGCCAAATATAAGACAGCATCAAGTTCTCGATTGGCTATTTCAATGGGGATGGCGCAAAGCATAATAAACTTGTTTTTTGGTGTTGGGGATTAGGCAGCAGACAAAAACACAACTGAAGCGTGTTGTCCACCCCTCCTGTTGTGACTTCTATATGACATAGCTAGATGTAGCATAGATTAGTCCAAAGAGCCCTCAACACGTCAGCCTAATCTTTAACTTTTTTCATTGTCCAGCGAACAAAGAACCCAAGCCTTGCCCCAATCGACTTGACAAGCCACGAAGGGATGGACAATCATCCGGCGCACCCACCGGCATCCTGGCCTGGGCAACTCAACACACCTCATATGAAAACCGTACAACTTCAAAATATTAACCCAAAGCGCATCCTTGTCTGCCAACTCCGGCAGATTGGTGATGTGCTCCTGGCCACCCCTTCCATCCGCCTCATCAAGGAGCGGTTTCCCGAAGCCGAACTGCATGTGCTGACGGAAAACAAATGCGTGCCGGTGTTGGAGAATAACCCCAACATCCACACCATCTGGCCCCTCGACCGCAAAGCGCTCAAGAATCCGCTTCGCGCCCTGGCATGGTATGCCAAAGTTGGACGGCAGGGATATGATCTTATAGTGGACTTTCAGCAGCTTCCCCGCTGCAAATGGGTCATCCGCTTCTCTAACGCCCCGATTCGCCTGAGCTTCCCGCCCAAATGGTACTGCAGACACCTCTATACGCATTGGGGACCGCTGGTCTATGGATACGCCGCCAAATGCAAGGCAGGCGTGCTGGCGCCGCTGGGAATAGAATGGAACGGGGAAGTCCCGGAACTCTGGCTGACGGAAAAAGAACGGGAATTTGCCGCAACGTTTGTCAAACAGCATGACCTTGAAGGACTGCCCTTCATAACGGTCGATCCCAGCCACCGCAGGGAAACCCGCCGCTGGCCGCAACGGCACTTTGCGGGCCTCATCCGCATGATGCGGGAGAAGCACCCGAAACTTCGGGCCGTGATCCTCTATGGCCCCGGTGAGAAAGCGCTGGCTGAAGATGTAGCCGAACAGGCAGGCGAGGGAGCGCTGGTCACGGAAAACATGCTCTCCTTGCGGGAGATGGCCGCTGTTCAGGAACGCGCGGTCATGCATCTCGGCAATTGCTCGGCCCCCCGACACTTTGCCGTGGCGGTCGGGATTCCCAGCCTGACCATCCAGGGTGCAACAGGCACCGGATGGGGGTTTCCCTCGGAAGAGCACGTCAGCGCCTCCAAGCATCTCCCCTGCTATCCGTGCAACAGCAACGTCTGCAAGCTGGGCACGCGAGAATGTCTCGAGACATTCACTCCCGAGGAGAATCTGCCGGAAGCGCTCCGGCTGCTGGAACTGGGGTTGGAGAAAAAAGGATTCTGACAACGGGACGGCGCGTTAGCCGTCCCGATCTTTTCTTTCATCCATACGGTTCTTGAAGGTTATTGAGGCCAGGCACCCGGCAAGTCCGCCCAGGACCACCGCCTTCGGTGCAGCGATCAGACCGGTCAGGCTGCACAGGAAGCCCACGGCGCAACCGGCGATTATGCCCTTGGCCAGGGCATCTATCCATTTCATGAATTCCTTGGAATCATCCGACATATCGTCTTTGCCTTACCTTATATGTAAGAATGAAGTTGCGCATACTGGTATGCGGTCATAGACTCGAAACTGACCCCAATACCAGGCATTCTGCCTTCCGTACCCCAAGGGCGCTGCCAGCGCACCAGCAATTCCATGGGCGTCTTGTCCTCAAATTCATGGATCACAATCCATGCGGAGGACAGTAACGGCCAATCCCCGATGGTAAAAATAAAACAACCATGTTCGGAGACATTGGTTGTCACCGTCCGCTCCACGCCATCCTCATCCCCATTCTTGTCTCTGAGCAGCAGGACGTTGAACACAACCTCCTGCCGCCGCACAACCCGAATGGACCGGGGGGAAAACGAACAGCATTCCCCTTCAACGAACTCGACCAGATCCCGGTTGTCCCGCAGAGTTCCGCCTTGGGACAGTCCCCGAATACCGCCACCGGCAGCACTGTACATCACGCGCAGTACGGGGAATCGCTCCATAATCCGCGTTATGCGGTTCTTGTCGCCGCATTCGCAGCGTATCATGGTAGGGACATCGACGATCAGACCGTTGAAACCGGCATCGACAAGAGCGCCGGAAATTTCCGCCGGCGACCCGATGCAATCAACCTCTACGGGAAGACCGCCCAGCACCGCCATATAGGCATCGCGGGCCGCTCCCGGTTCGGCGACAAGCAACAGTCTGATCTTCAACAGACGCCCTCCACGTTGAGTTCAGCATATGAGCACAAATGAAAATGATTGACAACCTCGACGAATAGACGGCAAATCGCGTCGGCGAATACAAATTTCCCCAATCCCCGCAACACACCGTAATCCCATATATTAACACTCAGCTTGAAGTATCCTTCATTTTTTCCTGAACCTTTCACTTGACATTGATTTTCAACATCACTATCAAGTTTTTGTCCGACCTGAGGGTCAACCAATCTTCTTTCGAGGAAAACCATGACGGATACAATCATTGTTGGAATTATCGTGCTCGTCGCACTTTTCTTTTTTGCACGGAGAATTATCCGCATATTCAAGGCCGATTCGCCGTCCTGCGGCTGCTCCGGCTGTAGCCAGGGAGGGGATTGTTCATCCGCTGGCAAGAGCTGCGGCTCCTCCTGTGGTTGTGGTCATTAGTCCAGAACATCGAACACGTCGTAACGAGAGTGAGGAATTTTCATGAGTGAACCGTTCTGCCTGCGCAAGGCCAAAGTCAACCAGATGCTGAAAATCGAATCGGTGGGAGCCGCCGGAGAGTTGGGGCGTCGCATCAGGGATATGGGACTCATCCCGGGCACCGAAGTCAAAGTCATCGGCAAAGCTCCGCTGAAGGACCCGGTGGCCCTGCGGCTCAAAGACTTTACCCTGACGCTGCGCAACAGCGAGGCCGACCATATAACCGTCAGTGAACTGGGAGGTTAGCCATGTCCACGTTTACGGTCGGCATTGCCGGCAATCCCAACTGCGGTAAAACCACGACCTTCAACGCGCTGACCGGCGCACACCAGCACGTGGGCAACTGGCCCGGCGTGACGGTTGAAAAAAAATACGGTCATATCTCCCGCAACGGAGATTCCTTGGACATGGTCGATTTGCCGGGAACGTATTCCCTGACGGCCTACACCCAGGAAGAACTGGTTGCCCGAAACTTTTTGGTGGAGGATCGCCCCGAGGCGGTCATAGACGTTCTGAATGCCGACGCCCTGGAGCGCAATCTCTACCTGGCGGTTCAGATCATGGAGTTGGGCGTCCCAATGGTCCTCGGCCTGAACATGATGGATGAAGTCCGGGCCAACGGCAAAGCCATCGACAGCGAAAAGCTGGCACAGCTGACCGGTTGCGCCGTGGTCGAAACCGTTGCCCGTCACGGCAAGGGCACGGACAGCCTCATCAATGCATCCCTTGAGCTTGCCAAGAAGCGAAGCGGCGAGTGGGCTCCGCTCACCATTTCCTACGGCCCGGACCTCGATCCGGTCCTCAAGGAAATGACCGCCATCATCGAAAAAACAGGGTTCATGACCGACAAGCTTCCCGCTCGGTGGACCGGTATCAAATACCTGGAGCATGACGAAGACGTCATCGCAAAAGGTATGCTTGCAGACAAGCAGACTTCGGACAAGCTGATCGCCATGGCACAAAAGGTAGGCGAGCACACCATGACGACGCTCAAGTCCATGCCTGATGCGCTCATTGCCGACTACCGTTACGGCTTCATTGCCGGAATCATACGGGAAGTGGTCACCTATCCTGTCCTGGACGAGGACCGAATCTCCCGCTCCGACAAGATGGACAAGGTACTGACCCACACGCTGCTCGGTCCGCTCATCATGGTCGGCATCGTTTATCTCATCTACAAAATCACGTTTTCCGTTGGTGAAATCCCCATGGGATGGCTTGAGGCCCTGTTCGGCGTCATCGGCGACGGCGCCAGCGCCGTCCTCCCCGACGGGTTGCTGCGCTCGCTCATCGTCTCCGGCATCATCGACGGCGTGGGCGGAGTTCTCGGCTTCGTGCCGCTCATCCTCTTCATGTTCCTCATGATTTCCGCTCTGGAAGACTCCGGCTACATTGCTCGCATGGCCTACATGCTGGACCGGGTCTTCAAGATATTCGGCCTGCACGGCACTTCGGTACTGCCCTTTATCGTCTCGGGCGGTATTGCTGGCGGCTGCGCCGTCCCCGGTGTCATGTCCGCACGCACACTGCGCAGCCCCAAGGAAAAACTGGCCACCCTCTTTGTGGCACCCTATATGACCTGCGGTGCCAAGGTGCCTGTTTTTCTCATGCTCACAGCGGCATTCTTCCCGACACACGCGGCCACGGTCATGCTGGGCATTACCCTGACGGCCTGGATCATGGCCCTGCTGGTGGCCCGCGTGCTGCGTTCCACCGTCATCAAGGGCGAGAGCACTCCCTTTGTCATGGAATTGCCTCCCTACCGCCTGCCTACGCTGAAGGGTGTGCTGATCCACACCTGGGAACGCACCTGGGAATACGTCAAGAAGGCCGGTACCGTCATTCTGGGTATCTCGATTCTTATCTGGGCCATGATGACCTTCCCGCAGCTGCCTGCCGACAGGGTGGCGCACTATGAGGACCTGCGCCAGGCCGCCCAGTCTGAAGAGGTAGTGGCAGACATCGACAACACCGAAGCCGAGGAAGCCCTGCTGCATACCGTGGCCGGACGCATCGGCACAGCCCTGGAACCCATCTCGAAGTTGGCCGGTTTCAACTGGCGGATCAACATTGCTCTGACCGGCGGCTTTGCGGCCAAGGAAGTCATCGTCTCCGCCCTGGGTACGGCCTACTCCATGGGAGAGGTCGATCCCGAAGAGGCGGAATCACTGTCTGGCCAGCTTCGGGCCGACCCGGACTTCTCGGCGGCGTCGGCCATTGCGCTGATCATCTTCACCATGCTCTACGCCCCCTGCTTCGTCACCGTGGTCACCATGGCCCGCGAGTCCAGCTGGCGATGGGCTGCCTTCAGCGTCGTGGGATCAACAGGATTGGCCTTCGTCATGGCCGTCATAGGCTTCAATGTGGCCAAGGTGTTCCTGTAACTCGCAGCCCTGCATATGAACAAAAATATAGGGGAGGCTTCAGCCTCCCCTTTTCTTTTGAAAAATGATGCTCTAGAGTGCGGCACGAGAGTAACCGACATGAAATCGATTATACGCACCATACTGGAACTGCTGCGCCAGGCGCTTTCCGCCTCCATTGAATTGTTCAAGGTGATGATCCCCATTCTGATCGGCGTAAAGATTCTGCAGGAGCTGGGACTCATCCAATACATTGCCTTGCCGCTCAAGCCCGTTATGGGACTGGTGGGCCTGCCTGCCGAAATGGGACTGGTCTGGGCCTCCGCGTTGATAAACAACATCTACACCGGTATCATTGTCCTGGCTTCGCTCATTCAGGACAATCCGCTTACCGGTGCGCAGGCCACGGTGCTGGCCGTGCTTATGCTGGTTGGGCACAACTTGCCCGTAGAGTGCGCCATAGCAAAAAAATCCGGGGCCCGTTTTCTCTTTCAATGCGCCATGCGACTGATCGGCGCCTTTGTCCTCGCCTGGCTGCTGCACATCACCTATGCCGCCACCGGCACCTTGCAGGCCCCGACTCACATGATCTTTTCCACGGATGCGGCTGCGGCCGATCCCACCCTTGCGGCCTGGGCATTGGGACAAGTAAAGAACCTGGCCTCCATCTTCTGCATTATCCTGGGGCTACTGACCATCATGCGCATACTCCAGGCCGTGGGCGTCATCGAACTGATGAACCGAATTCTCCGCCCCATACTCAAACAAATTGGCATCGGCCCCAAAGCTTCCGCAATTACCGTCATCGGCCTGACCATGGGGATTTCATACGGGGGCGGCCTGATCATCAATGAATCCAAAAGCGGCCGGGTGAGCAAGGAGGATGTCTTCTACTCCCTGACGCTTATGGGACTCTGCCACTCGCTCATCGAGGACACGCTGCTGCTTCTGCTCATTGGCGGGCATGTTTCCGGCATTCTCTGGGGCCGGATGATTTTCGCTCTCCTGGCCATGACTGTCGTTGTGCACGTGGTGCGACGGCTCCCGCAAACATTTCGCAATACCTATCTCTGGGCCGCGGACTAGCGGCCGAAAAACAAGGAGGCTCCCATGCCGAACATTGAACTGATCCATACGGAAAAAGCCCCGGCCGCTGTCGGTCCATACTCCCAGGCCACCAAGGCAGACGGCCAGGTCTTTGTTTCCGGCCAGCTCGGCATCATCCCCAGCGCAGGTAAACTGGCTGACGGATTCAAGGCGCAGACGAGGCAGGCATTGGAAAACCTCAAGTCCATCTTGGAAGCTGCCGGTTCCTCCATGGAAAAAGTCCTTTCCGTGGAAGTCTTTGTCATGGACATGGGCCGCTTTGCCGACCTGAACACCATCTATGCGGAATACTTCTCCACCCACAAGCCCGCGCGCGCTGCCATCCAGGTGGCAGGCCTCCCCCTTGGCGGCCTTGTAGAAATGAAATGCGTGGCCCTGGCAGATTAGCCTGTAAGCGTAACCATTTCATAACTTGACAACAGCCACCATTTTGAACTAGTCGAATTCATATGACACACAACGCCGCTCGTTTCTTTTTCTTTTTTAGCTTTAGCAACAGGAACGCCTGCGGTCTTGGTGTGCGCTAGTCTTTAACAAACTGAATCGAACAACCAAGAGGCCGCGGGCAAAGTCCGCGGCCTCTTTTTTTTGGGCCGCCCCCCGGTCGAAAAGCAAAGGAGTACGTCATGCATCTGGGAAAAGCCATCCGAATGGAACGCATCATGAACCGCAACAACGGACGGACTATTGTGGTCCCCATGGACCACGGAGTAACCGTGGGCCCCATCTACGGACTGGTTGACCTGCGCGAAGCCGTCAATCAGGTGGCGGACGGCGGTGCAAACGCCGTGCTCATGCACAAGGGCATCCCCCGCTGCTCCCACCGTGCTGGCGGCAAGGATATCGGCCTGATCATCCACCTCTCCGGCTCCACCTCGCTTTCTCCCTACCCCAACGCCAAGTCCCTGGTCGGCTCGGTTACCGATGCCATCAAACTCGGTGCGGACGCCATCTCCGTGCATATCAACCTGGGTGACGAGACCGAGGGCCGGATGCTTGCCGATCTCGGTGCCCTCTGTTCCGAAGCCAACGAGTGGGGTATGCCTGTCCTGGCCATGATGTATGCGCGCGGCCCCAAGATAGAGAATGAATACGATCCGAACGTGGTGGCGCACTGTGCCCGCGTCGGCGTGGAGCTGGGGGCGGATATCGTCAAGGTCAACTACACCGGCGACCCGGAATCCTTCTCCAGGGTTGTGGAAGGTTGCTGCGTCCCCGTCGTCATCGCCGGTGGGCCGAAGATGGACAGCGAACGCGATCTGGTACAGATGGTCTATGATTCCATCCAGGCCGGCGGCTCCGGTCTTTCGGTAGGCCGCAACATCTTCCAGCACAAGAGTCCGGCCAAGATCGTGACCGCGCTGAACAAGGTTGTGCACGAGGACTGGAGCGTGGACGAAGCGATGGGGGTACTCTAGAGGTGATCGGTCCGACTGGCCGGAGTGGGGTGTGATCCTTTGCCCCCGCTCCGGCCGGACCGGAGCAAGGCTAAGAGGCAAAAAACCTCAAGATAAAATCAGCTGCGATACTCCACAACAACAGTATCGAGATACACGCTCATCCGTTCTATGGACCGAGCACACGCCGCAGTATCACCAGCCTTGGCCGCAGCCTCCAGCTCGACACCAATATCGCCCATGGTGCGCATTCCGTATCCATAACCAGTGCCCTTTGCCGTATGTCCCATCCTGGCAAGGGTTTCCATGTCGCCTTTGGCCAGGGCTTCACGCATACCCTGCACATCTTTTCGAGAGTTGTCGAAAAACCTGGGCATCAGCGGTTCAAGGTCGCAATCAATTTTTTCTATGACCGAATCCGTTCCCATGCCAACCTCTCCTCAATATACAACAGCGCATAACATGCACACACTTGTTTTTCCCGCCAAACATTCCTATCCTGAATCATTCATCGTAACTGGCAAATTTTAATCATCATTCATTTATGCGTGTCAAGGCAGGCCTTCCGATATGTCGTTAGATAAATTTTGCATACCGCTCGTGCTCCTTATCCTGCTCACGTCCTGTTCAAGATACGACGCCGTACGCATTGCCCGTGCCGCCGCAACAGGCAGCCCGGCAGCAGCGGCCGAAGCGCTAGCCAGAGACAAGGCCTTCGGCTACGCCTCAAATCCTTCCGCCCTGGCCACCGATCTCAAACAGTTCAAAAAGGTCGTGGACGACTTTGTCCAGGCCGTAGGCCGCATCTGGGGCAAAGGCGACACCAGGGTCCCGCAACCCAAAACATACGTCAAATACACCCACAACTATCTCTCCCGCGCCAGCGTGGACTTCGACACCGGCGTCATCACCGTTGAAACCGTGGACCAGAAAGCCCCTTCGGCTAGTCTCAAGTCCGCCATTGTCACTACCCTTCTCACTCCCGGCGACCCGCGCGCGGTGGACCTCTATTCCGACAAGCCGATCAAGCTTGGCGAAACGCCGTTCCTCATGGGAGAGGTCAAGGACGCAGACGGCAAGGATATCCGCTGGGCATGGCGGGCCGAGCGCTATGCCGACCACCTCATCACCACCGGCCTCAAAACGCGAAAGGTCAACGGCAAGACCGCCCACTATGTGACCTTCGGCATGGTGAGCGACCACCTGGACGTTCGGGCGCGGAAATACCGCAGCTTTGTCATGGCCTCGGCCAAACGTTTTTCCATCAGCCGCAACCTGATCTACGCCATCATGAAGGTGGAGTCGGACTTCAACCCCTTCGCGGTGAGCAACGCCATGGCCATCGGCCTGATGCAGGTGGTACAGAAGACGGCGGGCAGCGATGTTTACCAACTCCTGCACGGCAAGGCTGGAAGCCCCAGCCGGGAGACGCTTTTCGATCCCGCAGGCAACATTACCTATGGCACGGCCTATCTCCATCTGCTTGATGTCCGGTTCCTTTCCGGCATAAATGATCATGTCGCTCGCGAATACTGCGTCATTGCCGGATACAACGGCGGCGCCGGTGCCGTGCTGCGAACCTTTGACGGCAACAAGGACCGGGCAAAAAAACGGATCAACGCCATGTCCACGGGCGATGTTTACCGCAAGCTGAAATCCGGGCTTCCCCGCAGCGAGACCAGACGCTATCTGGACAAGGTCATTGAAGCAAAAAAACACTTCGTCAATTTTTAGCCGGTGAGCGACATGGATATTCAGCAACTCTTCGACCAGGCGCGCCAAGCCCTTTCCAAGGCGGCACACTCCATTTTCCCGTCGCTGACCGACGAGACGGTTCGCTACGGCGGCGCGGCACTACTCGCCGTTGCAGCGTTGCTGCTGATATTGATCGCCCTGCGTCTCTTTCGCGGAAACAAAAGTCCCAAACGAAAGAAGGGCAAACGGATAAACGTTCCCCGCGTGCTGCAACAAAACGGGGCCACAGTGGATATCCTCCGCACCCCCAATGACGAGATCGTCCCCCTGCGCTGCGTCATCACCGCAATATCCGGGGGCAAAATCAAATGCGAAATCATCGAACGGCAAGGACTGCTACGGGTCAAGGACGGCGGAGAAGTCACCTGCGTTTTCTCGCCCATGCGCTCCGGCCGTGACGGCAAGATCAACGCCTTCCGGGCCAAGGTCATGGAATCCGACCGTTCCGGGAAGCACCTGGACCGTATCGTCCTCTCCAAGCCGACAGACTACATGATGATCCCGCGCCGAAAACAGGGCCGCAAGCGCGTGGCCGACCAACAGTTCATCAGGGTCAAACTGTGGCTGGCCGATCCCTTCCAGTCGGACCTTCTCTTTGAGGACGCCGCTCCGCAGATCGGCATCAACTCCTTTGGCGAGGACGGCTCGGTCCAGTCCGCCAATGCCGTGGTCAACATTTCGGACGGCGGCATCGGCCTGCTCGTGCGCAACCAGCTTGTTCCCGAGACCTGTACGGTGGGCACACCCGTGACCATCAATCTCTTCATGTTCAATTTTCGGGAAAGGGCTTTCCGCCCCTTCTGGTACTCCGGCCGTGTCCGGTCCCTTACGGACGGCTCCGCAGGATTTGTCCGTATGGGTGTTGAATTCGACGGTCTGGCCCTGCCCAACGAGAGAACAGGAATCCTGTCCTGGGAACGGTTCTGAGTACAGCCGCATAAAAAATCAAAGCCCCGGCAGTACGCTGCCGGGGCTCTCGATCACATGCTTCCGAAAACTATCCCTTCTTATGGACGAACCGCTGCCGGGCAAGCATGGGCATGTTGCCCGCTCCTCTGCTGTAACCGGTAATACGGCGGTTCTGCTTCTTAATGGAAAGCAAGTCGTTCCGAATCGTATCATGCAGCCTTCTGGCCTCTTCGGAAATCTCGTCATGCAGAGACTTCATCTCCACGAGCTTGTCGGCCAGCTCGGAAAGTTGTCCGCCGTCAAGATCGGCGATGGCCTCGTCCAGAATGCGCTCACGGCTCTTGGAAAGGCGCTCGGCTCCCGAGACGTCACCGCTTGCCAAACATCCCAACTCTTCACGGCCGATGGACAGCGCTTCGTCGAGCATCTGACGTCTGGCGGCCATGTCTATTCCCTCACCTGACGAATGTCGTCGCGCAGGGCCTTGATAACGCGCTTCCATCTTTCCACCGCGGGCAGGAATTCATATTCAAGCAGGTCGGCCAGAAGAATCCAGTCCTCGTTTTCCAGAACAGTGCTCATCTCGGTGAACAGCTCGTTCAGCTCCACCGCGCCCTTCTCGTAATCCTCATTGTTCTTGAGGGAATACTCGTCGCGCAGCACGCCGACCATCTTCAGGAAGTTGCGGATAACCTCCAGCAGGTCCTGGTAGGTATCCAGGGCCTCGGCGTCGTCGGCCTGGCGAAAGAGCGTGGCAACCTGCTTGGCGCCCTCGCTCATGAGGTTGACCACCTTGTAGAGCTCCAGGGTGATCTCCACGGCCATGTCGCTGGAGGACATGGTAACGATCTCCACGGACTCAACGGAATCCATCTCGATGTCTTCGGACTGGTGGGGGTAAATTTCGGTATAGGGCTCGTTGTTGATCATCACATCGGTCACGATCCTATCTTCCAGACGGCCGTCTTCCACCACTTTATTGAAAACCTGCTCCAGGTTCTCGAAATTTTGGGATCCGATATCATACTGCTTGCCATCAATAACAATCATTGTTCTCTCCTCCTCGAAGGGATTTTTTTCCGCATGGGTCGATTTTCATCCATTTATTCAAAAACCATGCCGATCATTCGAATTCCGCCTTGAGCGAGGCAAAGAGCTGAAGATAGTGATCCGTCATTTTCAACAGGGAGACGAGGTCTCCTCCGTATTGCTGTGATTCAAACATCCACAATAATCCTAGTGTGTTAAGATAGTCATTGTTTGCCAGAACATTTTGTAGCTGCTGCCAGGAGGTAAGAAATTTCGCCTTGGCCTGCGGCCGGGGCGCTCGAGCCAGCAACATCCCTTGCCGGGAAAGCAGGAAAAGGAGGTCGTGCGCACTCGTCAAAGTTTTGTACAGGCTTTCCGCCGTCGCAGGGCTCAACTGTTCGGCCAGCCCGGTCTTGTCGGCAAAGGCCTCACCATCGAGAAACGGCCTGTAGTATGCGCGCTGCATGGCTATCCACAAGGCGCGATCTGTTCCTTCATGGCCGGAGAGAGGTTCCAGTTCCATGAACCCGTCTTCTCCCGTCCTGGTCCGCCAGGCCCGTATGCCCGGGACTCGTCCGGGAGTATCGCCATGCAGGAGAACATCGAGATACCCGACCAACCCCTCCGGGGAAATGCTCTGGCGACAGGCATGGTCCGCCAAGCACTTTTTGCCGAAAGCACAGGGGTGGCAAGCAATATCCGGTTCCAGGCAGATATTGCCCGCCCGGTATGGGCCGGTATCCCACGGTTGTGCCGTGGCCAGAAACACGGCACATACAGGCACGCCAAGTCCGGCTGCCAGATGCATAGTGCCGGTGTCGTTGGTCACCAGTGCCTTGCAGGCAACCAGCGCGCCCGCCAACTCCGTAAGCGACGTACGGCCGATCAGATTGACGCAAGGACCATCAAAATCCGCCACAAACCGTTGACCGAGGTCCGTTTCTCCTTTGGTGCCGAAGAGAACCGGCACCAGCCCGTCACGTTCCAGCAGCAAGGTTGCGGCACGAACGAAAGACTCCACAGGCCAGCGCCGCCGATCTTCACTGGCTCCCAGCTGCAACCCAATGAAGCCATGGGCTTCAGCGGGCGCTTCTTCCCGAATCAGTCTCTCCGCATTGGCAAGGACATCCTTGTCCGGCACCGCCAGCGACAGGGAGTTGCCCTCCTTTGCCAGCCCGGCAGTACGCCGAAAGATATCGCAGATATTGAACGGACTCGCACCCCGGTTGCCGCCAGCCAGTTGAAGAAAGGCGGCCCAGGCGGAACTGTCGGCATTGAACCCGAACTCATCCACGAAAAAGCCCACTTCCTCCGCTCCGGACGGCGTCAGAGCCCGCGCCAAAAGCCGCCCGGGAATGGAAGGCGTGAGATTCACGGTCCTATCCGGCGGAAACTCGGCAAGCACCCGTGTGCGCAGTTCCTCGGCATCACGCACGGCCAGCCGCCAGTCCTTGTCCAGCCCGGCGAGCAGCCGCGCCCCGGACATGGGAAAAACCGCATCCACGCCGCCCAGCATGGAAGCCACAGCGGCAAAATTTTCCAGGCAAACCAGTCCCACCCTACACCCAAGTTGCCGATATCCGGAGATAACCGGTTGCGTCTGTATGAGATCCCCGAAGCGTGTCAGGTTGATGACGAGAACATTCACGCGCATGTATCCTTAAATCAGGTTAAGACCGTCAATCGGCCGTCGGCCTGCCGAGCCTTTTGCAAAATCGGAGCCGGGGGAATTACAGGCCGACCCCAGACTGAATGAGATGAATGAATTTGTCCACGGCGTGGATGGCTTCCTTCAACCGCTCCCGCTCATCACGGGCCAGAGCCGAAGGTTTTACCCATCCATGCGGCGGTGCTCCCGCCCGCACGCAATCCAGCCCTATCTCCAACCGCTTGCGCTGGAGATATTCCCAGCCGTCCAACAGCTGCCCGCCGTGCCGGTCACTGATATGCCCGGCAGCCATGAGTCCCCGCAGCCGGTCGCACGTCCCGTGCGCGGACAGGCCATACTTGAGGGCAAGAATACGTGCCCCGTTGGTCAGATGCGCCAAAATACTCTTCTTGAGGTTGAGGAAGCCATGCCAGGGGACGTCCTTTTCTGTGACGAATGCGCCAAAGAAGGTCAGCGGCAGACGATAATCCGTCAGCTCCCCTATGAGCAGGGAAAGCGCGATGGGCTTGGTGCGCACATATTTCCAAACATGCTCGCGCAGCAGGGCTGCCTCTTCCGAAGCGCCGAAGACAGCCTTGAAATCTAAAATAAGCCCGGACTGCCAGATACCCCGCTCCGCCGGATTGGACAACCACCCCGTCAGCCGTTCCAGCCATGCATCGAAATCCCCCCGCCACTGCGGGTTGCTGATCATGACTCCGCCATCACACAGGGGAATTCCGGCCCCATCCAGGGCCACGACAATGGACTGGGTCACATCATCCAGGTCACCCGGTTCCGCTACGCCCCGCAGCAGCAGGCCGTTGTCCTGGTCCGATCCCACGACCTGCTCGTCCCGGCCGCCCGAGCCGAATTCCAGGAACGCGCACGACCTCAGCCAGGAATGCTCCTCCGCGTGCGCCTCCAGCACAGCCAGAATCACGGACCGGTTGTAGGCGGAGAGGTGACAGCAGGTCTCTTCGGCGGAAAGTCCCCGGTCAAGCCAGTCCTGAACAAGATCGACACGGGTACTGCGTATGCCGGTCAGCCTGCCCTCGCGAGCCATGGACAGCAGATCGCGGTCCAAACCGTCCGGCACGGCAAAACCGCCGTCCACCGCCGTCGTTGGCGTCCGTTCATCCCAGGATTGACTACTCAAGTCGGTTCTCCCGGCGTGTTGCCCTGCCGTTGACCGGGGGAAAAGCCCCGCTGACCGGACCGGACACAATGCGCCGATCCGCGACCGGACCGGTTCGACCGTTTACCTGAAAATTCATGCGTCCCTTTAAATTCCTACGATAAAGAAAGGGCTACGGCAAATCCTTCAACCGAAAACAGGGGGGTAACCACCATGGATCGAATCGAAGCCATCCGCAAACGTCAGCTGAGTATGGCCCTGAGCGTCGGCATTCCCTACTTTGCCTTCGTCATCGCCATTTTCCTGATCGTCTATCTGGTTCCCGACACGGCAACCAGCATCAGTCTGGCTGGATTTCCACTGCATTACTGGCTCGTCGCCATCGCAATCTACCCCATCACCTGGGTGCTCTTCATCTGGTATGTGCGCATGGCCAATGCCCTGGAAGACGAAATCGAAACCACCATGGAGGAGAAATAGTCATGGAAACCGGATACCAAATCCCCTTCATGGCCCTGCTCCTGATCGGCGCCATGCTCGCCTTTACCGTGGTCACCACATTCATGTTCCGCAGGCAAAAGACCTCGGCCGACTATTACCTCGCCGGGCGCAAGGTCAATTCCTTCATCAACGCCTCGGCCATTTCATCGGACTATCTCTCCGCCGCATCCTTCCTGGGGGTCGCTGGCGTGGCCTTTCTCTTCGGGTTCGACGGCATCATCTACGCTCTGGGATTCTTCGTTGGCTACATTGCCCTGCTTCTGTTCCTGGCCAGCCCCCTCCGCAAGTTCGGCCGCTATACCGTGCCTGATTTTGTTTCCGAACGGTTCCACTCCAAGACCGCGCGCATCCTCGGCGTGGTCGGCGTGCTCTTCATCTCGCTCTTCTACATGGCCCCGCAGATGCTCGGCGCGGGCAAGGTCATGGGGTTGCTGCTCAACATCAGCTACGGAAAGTCCATCGTCATCATCGCCCTGATCATCACTACCTATGTGACCATCGGCGGCATGAAGGCGACCACCGTCAACCAGCTGGTCCAGTTCTGGATTCTGTTCGGCGCCATGTTCCTGCTCGCCTTCATCCCATTCATGGTCCGGGGATACACCTATACCGACGTGGTGGCTTTCATCGCCTCGTTCAAAGGTCCCGACCCGATGACTGGGAAAATCTTCGACGGCGCGGCCTATACCCACCCGGCATACTGGCTGCACAACCTCAAGGACACCCTGTCCCTGTTGCTGGCGCTGATGTTCGGTACTGCCGGGCTGCCGCACATCCTGGTGCGCTTCTACACTGCGCCGGACGGCAAGGCCGCCCGCAAGACCGTCATCTACGTGCTCTTCCTCATCGGCATGTTCTACATCCTGAGCCCCTACGTCGGCCACGTGGTGCGCTACGTGTACCTGCAAGGCGAAACCCTGGGCGTGTCGCCGCACCTGATGAAATGGCTGGCCGCCAACGGCAAGAACCTGGCCGTGCCCGTGGCCGGCTCCCACTTTGGCGGACAACTTCTGCTGGGTATCGTAGTGGCCGGAGCCTTCGCAGCCATCCTCTCCACCGTGGCCGGACTGATCATCGCCTGCGCCGGGGCCATCGGCCATGATCTGGTGGTCAACGTCTTCAACCCGAACATGCCGGAGCGATCCCGCGTGCTCGTCGCACGCGTGGCCTCAATCGCCGTCGGCCTGCTCGGCATCCCCCTGGGCTTCTGGGCCGAGAACATGCAGATCGCGATCCTTGTCGGGCTGGCCTTCGCCATCGCCGCCTCCACCTTCTTCCCAGTGCTGGTTATGGGCGTCTGGTGGCCGGGAATGACCAGAAACGGTGCCTGCGCCGGGCTTGTGGTCGGCATCGTCGGATCCTTCTTCATGATCCTGGGCAAGAATTTGCTCCCAACCTTCCTGCAATACAATAACCCCGGCGGATTCGTCATGATCCTCTCCTTCCTGGCCATTTATGTGGCCTCGAAGATGGAATACGCGGCCAAGGGCGAAGCCGCCATACCCCCGGACACACGGGAGGTCATGGCCATTCTCCATGGCCCGGAACGGGCATAGATTGTACCCTCTCCCCCCCATGGGAAAGGGACGGAACCGGCTCCTCACGGTACCGTCCCTTTCCACTTGGCAAAAGAGCGCCCTTGACAGTCAGCCGCCCCGTACCTACTTAGTGGGCCGACACCAACTTCAAGGAGATTCCCCATGGATTACGATATCAGACTGGTAAAATTGGTGAGCGGCGACATGGTCGTCGGCAAATTCGGCGAAGCTGACGGAAAAATCACCGATCCGGCCACCATCCAGGCTCTGCCGACCCAGCAGGGAACCCAGATGGTCCTGTTGCCCTACGGCTATCCCTTCGATCAGGAAATGCACGGGGAAATCTCCACGGCGCACATTCTTTTCGAGTACAAGAGCTGCCCGGAAGAACTCAAAACCAAATACATCGAAGCCGTGACCAACATCAGCATGAGCAGCGGCGGCCTGGACCTCTCCGGCGGCCTCGGCGGAATGGGTGGCGGCGGCCTCGACCTGGGCTAACCATTCCCGACAAATCAGATAAGGCGGGGCGGTTCGCAAGAATCGCCCCTTTTTTGTGTGGACCAATAACCATATTCCCCTTAGGCTTTTCGTCCCATGAAGGAACTGCTCCCCATACTCCCCCGCCCCTCCCGCTACCTCGGCAGCGAATGGGGTGTTGTCCTCAAGGACCCCGCGACGGTATCGGTCCGTTGCGCTCTCGCTTTTCCCGATATGTACGAGGTCGGCATGGCCTATCTCGGACAGAAAATTCTCCTTGAGTCGATAAACGTCCACCCGACATTCTGGGCGGAACGCGTCTTTGCCCCGGACGAGGAAGTCGCGGCCATCCTGCGCGAGCACGATACGCCGCTGGCGACCCTGGAATCGGACACGCCGCTTGCCTCCATGGACGTTGTCGGGTTCAGCCTGACCCATGAGCTGTGCTACACCAATATCCTGTACATGCTCGATCTGGCGGGGATTCCCCTGCACGCGGCCGACCGCAAGGAACTGGCCCCCCTGATTGTGGCGGGCGGCGGTGCGGCCTTCAATGCCGAGCCGGTTGCCACCTTCTTCGATGCCATGATCCTGGGCGACGGCGAGGAAGCGATGCCCGCCGTGCTGTCCTGCGTGGAACAGGCCAAAAAAGACAATATTTCAAAGGACGAGCTGCTCCGCCGTTTGACGACCATCCACGGCATTTATGTGCCCTCCCTCTTCGAGGACCAGGGCCCCGGCAAACCGCTCAAGCCGCTTTTGCCGGGATACGACCACGTGGAGAAAGCCATCGTGGACGACCTGGACAAGGTCCCCTTCCCCAAAGGGCAGGCGGTTCCCTTCGACGCCATCCACAACCGGTTGACCATGGAAATCGCGCGCGGCTGCACCCGGGGCTGTCGCTTCTGCCAGGCGGGAATGATCTACCGCCCAGTACGCGAGCGCTCGCTGGAGAATTTGGGCAATATTCTGACCGAGGGACTGGCCGAGACAGGATTCGAGGAGACCTCCATGCTCTCCCTGTCCACGGGCGACTTCTCGGCCCTGGACACGTTTTTCACCCGCAGCTTCGACCAGTGTGCATCCGAGCAGATAGCCATTTCCCTGCCCTCTCTGCGCGTAGGGTCGCTCTCCGAGCCGATCATGGAGCGCATCTCCTCCATTCGCCGTACCGGCGCGACCATCGCCCCGGAGGCGGGTAGCCAGCGGCTGCGCGACGTCATCAACAAGGGCGTGAACGAAGAGGGGCTGCTGGAACACGTCCGGATGCTCTTCCACAACGGCTGGCAGGGCGTGAAGCTCTATTTCATGATCGGCCTGCCCACCGAGACCGACGAAGACCTCGACGCCATTGTGGACCTCTGCCTCAAGGTGCGCGACGCGGCGGGTTCTCACATTAAACGGCTTCAGGTAACGGCGGCGGTTTCGCCCTTCGTACCCAAACCGCATACGCCGTTCCAATGGGAGCCGCAGATTTCATTTGAGGAAATCTACCGCCGGATCGGCTATCTGCGCGATGCCTTCCGACCGCACAAACGGCTGAATTTCCGATTCCACGAGCCGGAAATGACCTCACTGGAAGGCGTCTTTTCGCGTGGAGACAGGCGATTGGCACAGGTTGTGGAGCGCGCCTATGAAAAGGGTGCCCTCTTCTCCAGCTGGAAGGACCATATGCGCCTGGAGCCGTATCGCGAGGCCATGGAAGAGGCCGGACTTTCCTGGGATGAATACATCGGTCCGCGCGACCCGGAAAAACCGCTGCCCTGGGACCACCTTTCCTCCGGCATCACCAAGCGTTTTCTGCTGACGGAACGCAACCGCGCCCTGACCGGCAAGATTACCGGCGACTGCCGCTACAACACCTGCCGCAATTGCGGCGTGTGCGGGTTCGACGGCAGAGTCTCGACGCTGACGGAACAGGCGAAGGACAAGGACATCCGTCCCAAAATGATTTTTGCCACGCGGGATCAGGAAGGCGAGCAGCCTCCCTTTGAAGTCATTGAGCATGACCTGACCGTGAAAGGTGGCCACTACCGGCTCTGGTATGAAAAGACCGGACCGGCTGCCTACCTCAGCCAGTTGGAATTGCAGGCGGTTTTCGAACGTGCCTTCCGGCGTGCCGGATTACCCCTGGCCTTTTCCGCCGGATTCCATCCCATGCCCCGCCTCTCCTTTGGCATGGCCCTGCCCGTGGGGGTGGAAAGCAAGGCGGAATGGATCAATATTTTCCTGCGCGAGGACCTGGAACCCACCGATATCATCAAGCGGCTCATTCCGGTCATGCCCGAGGGCATGGCCCCGCTCAAGGCGGACCGCCTCTCCATGGGCAAGAAACAGCCCCAGGCGGTAGAAGAAGTCTTTGAACTGAAGCTGAACCGCGATGTTGAGAAAAGACTGACCCAATGGGCAGCCTTCCTCGACGCCGAATCCTTCATGGTGACCCGCAAAACCAAAAAGGGAATGCGGGAAAAGGACATCCGCCCCATGGTCGCCAAGGCGGAACAAATAGAGAACGGTATGCGCCTCACCCTGGATTGGCGGGAAGCCTACATGAGTCCGCTGGTGATTTGCCAGACGGTCATGGAGGGAGCAACCAACCTGGACTTCTCCCTGACCAAGACCGTTCAGCGCTTCCCCGACTGATGCGCCCTACTTGGAATTGATCATAAGCCCCTGGTTCAGACCTGCCCGTTGATCCACCAGGTTGGTGATGCGCTGGAACCGCGAGTTGATGGCCTCAAACATCCGCACATCCTCCTGAAAGGCAGCGCCTAATCGATCCACACGCGCGGCGAACTCGGTGACGGCCCGTTCATACAGGCGCAAATCGAACCGGTTGTGCTCGCAGATAAGATCGTATTCCTCGCGGGAGATAGGCTTGTCCAGGCTGGTTCCCCGAACGTTCTTCTTTTCGTGGAAGATGCTTCCCAGCCCCATGAGCCGCTTGAGCATCAAGAGGCTTTCGTCAAACCGTTCCAGAATTCCGAAAAACTCGAACCGGTCGCGCAGGTGGTGCCAGGCCAGTTCCAGCCCTTCTTCCATATTCCCGCCCCGGATACCGGACAGGGAATTAACCATATTATTCCGGCCGCGATGCTTGAGCACCCGGTTCTCACTCGTCACATACTCCATGAGTGAGACGTTGTTCCGGTTCAGATACTCGTACAGATGGCTCTTGGGCCAGCGCTTGAGAAAGTAAAATTCGGATATGACCCGCTGGACCGGATCACGCAGAAAGGTGAACAAGCGAAAATGAACCGGACCGTCCAGGATTTCTTCGAAATCGGTGATGAAGACATGGCCCCGCACCATGCGGTAGCGGGCTATCTCCTCATAGGTGATGTCCGACAGGGCTCGATGCTGGGACTCGGTATAGAGATCAAGAATCCGTTCTTGCGAAAGGTTGTCGTCAAATACGGAATTAAGAGTGGTCCCTGCGGTCTTCGGGATATGCAGAAAGAAAAACGGCCGATTCATATTTGCTCCTTCCGGGGTGGGGTCAGGTTGCCCATCACCCCACTCATCGGCGCAAATCACAAACCGGTTTAGGCGTATTTTCCGATTTTTCCAATATTCCCGGCCGGGAATCAGAACAGCCCCTGTGCGCCCCCCACATTGACGGTCACCCGCTTGTACATTTCCACCCTTCCATCCTTTTCCTTACGCATCTTTATCAGGACGTCGGAGATACCATCCTGCAACGCACGGAAAATATAGCGCACCCGCCTGGCGCCTTCATCAGAGGAATTGAAGAAGTGCTCGAGGCTCAACATGCTGGGATCAAACGCTGCCCCCTCAATACTGTAACCGGCCTGGGTCGGCTGGGGGATATCCAGTTCCAGCAAGTCGTCCTTGGATATGGTCACCGAGTATTCGAATTCTTCATCAAGGGTGAGCGTTTTGGACGGCGAGTCCTGCTCACTTCCCCCAAAAAACATTCCGCAGCCGCATAAAAGCAGCATCAGCCCCAAAAGGCCTGCACTGCGCAGATAACTGCCCAAATTCATTCCGCCTCCATATTTCAATTCGTCAGGAAACACTATTGTTAAAACAGGATAAAACATATATTATCCCATGCGTTCCGTCTGCCTTGTACATAACAATGCCGGGTTCAGGCAACAAGGGGGACGCGATACGAGGATAGGTATGGTGTGTGCCATATTCGGCACACGAATCAACAATAGGAGGTATCTGTTAATGAAAACAAGAACGCTGCGCGTAATGAGTAGAATTTCCTTTCTTGCGGTCGCACTGATCGTTTCCGCCCTGCTCCTGGCAGGCTGCAGCCAAGGCGAGAAAAAACAGGAAGCCGAAAAAGCCGCCGCCCCTGAGGCTCCGGCCAAGGTTGTCCTCAAACTGGCCATGGACGCAGGCCCTGTTTCCCTGGACCCGCAGGTCCAGCTTTCCGGTGGAATGCTTCAGTTTTCCCACATGGTTTTCGATCCTCTGGTCCGTTACACCAAGGACATGAAGTTCGAGCCGCGCCTTGCCGAAAAATGGGAACGCATTGACGACCTGACCATGCGCTTCCATCTGCGCCATGGCGTCAAGTTCCACTCCGGCAACGAATTTACCGCCGACGATGTGGCCTTCACCCTGGATCGGTTCCGCAAGTCCGAAGATTTCAAGGGCCTCTTCGAGCCCTTTGCCGAAGCCAAGGTCATAGACAAGTACACCGTGGACCTGATCACCAAGAAGCCCTATGGCCTGGTGCTCAACATGGCTACCTACATCTTCCCCATGGACAAGGCATTCTACACCGGTACCGACGACAAGGGTAAGCCCAAGGATCTGGTCCTCAAGACCGATTACACCTTTGCCAATACTCATGAATCCGGCACCGGCCCCTACGTGGTTACCAGCCGCGAGCAGGGTGTAAAGACCGTCTTCACCCGCTTCAACGATTACTGGGACAAGAATACCGGCAACGTCGACGAGATCGTCCTGACGCCGATCAAGACCGATGCAACCCGAGTGGCCGCCCTGCTCTCCGGCGATGTGGACTTCATCATGCCAGTGCCTCCGCAGGACCTGGACCGCATCAAGTCCACTGAAGGCCTGCAACTCATCACCATGCCCGGCTCCCGTATCATCACCTTCCAGCTCAATGAGAAGAGCAACAAGGCCCTGGCCAACCCCAAGGTTCGCCTGGCCATGGCTTATGCCTACGACAACCAGGGTGTGGTCGAAAAGATCATGAAGGGATTCGCCACCCCAGCAGGCGAGATGAGCCCCAAGGGACTGGTCGGCTTCAATCCCGAGCTGACTCCGCGCTATGACCTGGAAAAGGCCAAGGCCCTGATGGTCGAAGCCGGTTACCCCGACGGTTTCGAGGCAACCATGATCTCCCCGAACAACCGTTACGTGAATGACGAAAAGATCGCCGAAGCCTTTGTGGGCATGATGTCCAAGATCGGCATCAAGATCAGCCTGAAGACCATGCCCAAGGCCCAGTACTGGGATCAGTACGATGCCCAGGTGGCCGACATTCAGATGATCGGCTGGCACCCCGATACCGAGGACTCCGGCAACTACTACGAGTTCCTCTCCATGTGCCGCAATCCCGAAACCGGCTACGGCCAGTACAACTCCGGCAACTACTGCAACGCCAAGGTTGACGAGCTCACCCTGGCCGCACAGACCGAGACCGATCCCGCCAAGCGCGCTGCCATGCTCCAGGAAGTGGAGAAGATCCAGTACGACGAGGCCGGATACATTCCCCTGCACTGGCAGCACCTGTCCTGGGCTTCCAAGAGCAACATGAACTCCGAAGACATTGTTAATGTCATGAACTTCCCCTACTTCGGGGATCTGGTGATCAAGTAGCTCTCCAGAGAGGCTTGCCAACAACAAAAAAGCCACATAAAGGGGGGAGCCCGGCCGAGTCGGGCTCCCCCCTTCCATGGACAAAAAACAGCAATGGGAGCGTCGGAATTTGCCCATACGGCAAAGGCCGAAGTCCAGGGATCAACCTCCAACCGGTACAATTATGTTTGCATTCAGCGTAAAAAGAATTTTGCAGGCGATCATCGTCATGCTCATCATCAGCTTCATCGGCTTTTCCATCAAGCACAGCTTTGGAGATCCGGTACGCGAGTTGGTGGGCGAACGGGTCACCCCGGCCCAGCGTGCGGAAATCCGCGATCGACTGGGGCTTAACGATCCATTCGCCACTCAGTATGTCCGTTTTCTGACCGCAACCCTGCACGGAGATTTGGGGCAAAGCTACTTTTTCAAAAAGCCGGCCACCGACGTCATCATCGCCAAGGCCCCGGCCACGCTTGAGTTGGTCTTCTGTGCGGCATTCATCATCATCGTGCTTTCGGTGCCACTCGGCATCTACGCCGCCATACGGCCACGAAGCTGGCTGAGTCGATTCACCATGGGAGCATCCATCGTGGGCGTCTCCATGCCGGTCTTCCTCACAGCCATCATGCTCATCTACATTTTTTCAGTGGAGCTGCACTGGCTTCCCTCCTTTGGACGGGGCCAAACCGTGCTCCTCTTCGGTTGGTGGGAGAGTGGCCTGCTAACCTGGGACGGTCTGAAGCATTTGCTGATGCCTTCTATCGCCCTCTCCTCGATCATGCTGCCTCTTTTCATCCGTCTTATCCGCTCGGAAATGATGGAGGTACTCGAGACCGAATACGTCAAGTACGCCTGGGCCAAGGGTATCAAGCCCTGGCGCGTCTGGATCGTGCACGCCTTCAAGAACACCCTGCTCCCGGTCATCACCGTGGGCGGCGTGCAGCTCGGCATCATGGTGGCCTTCACCATCCTTACCGAAACCGTTTTCCAGTGGCAGGGCATGGGGTCCATGTTCATCGAATCCGTTGAACGGTCCGACACATCGCTGATGGTCGCCTATCTCGTTTTCGTGGGATTCATCTTCGTACTTGTCAACACCGCCGTTGATATCATCTACGGCCTGGTCAATCCCACAATCCGCGTGGCGGGGAGGTCCTAACATGCGTACCCGCTGGCAACGCTTCAAAGACTCGTACATGCTCCACAGCTTCCTCCACGATCCTGTGGCCCTGACGAGCTTCATCATTCTCGCAGTACTGTTCGTGAGCGCCTTTGCCGCTCCTATACTTGCCCCGCATGACCCTTATGACACCACCACCGTGGACATCATGAATGCCCAGATGCCCCCGGCCTGGGAACACGGCGGCACCGACAACTTCCTGCTCGGCACCGACGCACAGGGGCGCGACATTCTTTCCACCATGCTTTACGGCATGAGGGTGTCCATTATCATCGGCATAGGCGCGGTCTGCCTCCAGGCCTTCCTGGGCATCATGGTCGGTCTGCTTTCAGGCTATGTCCGCAGGCTGGACAACATCCTGATGCGCATCGCCGATGTACAACTCTCGTTCTCCACCTACATGGTCGCCATCTTCATCGGCGCCATCGTCCAGACCGCGTTCGGTGTGGCCGGATACGAAGACGTGGCCGTTCCGCTGCTCATCGTCATCATCGGGTTGGCCGAGTGGCCGCAATATGCCCGTACCGTGCGAGCCTCGGTCCTGGCCGAAAGCCGCAAGGAATACGTTGAAGCGGCCAGGGTCATCGGCCTGCCGAGCCGCCGAATCATGTGGCGGCATATCCTGCCCAATACGCTCTCGCCAGTGCTGGTAATCTCCACCGTGCAGGTGGCAAACGCCATCATGAGCGAGGCGGCACTGTCCTTTCTGGGACTCGGTATGCCCGTTACCAGGCCCTCGCTGGGATCACTGATCACCGCCGGATTCGAATACATCTTCTCCGGATCCTGGTGGATCACCATCTTCCCGGGCATTCTGCTGGTCCTCCTGATCCTGGTCATCAATCTCCTGGGCGACTGGATCCGGGATTTTCTCAACCCCAAACTGTACAAGGGGTAAGGCGTGGAACCGCTCATAGATATCAAAAACCTCAGAGTCGACTTCTCCCTGCGCTCGGGCACTGTCCGAGCCGTGCGCGATGTCAGCCTCTCCATAAACCGGGGCGAGCGCCTCGGCATTGTGGGAGAATCCGGTGCGGGCAAATCCGTACTCGGCTTTTCCATTATCAACCTCATCTCCAAACCCGGTAAGATCACGGGCGGCGAAATCATCTTCAACCGAAAGGATATTTCCAAATATCCCTACGAAAAGATGCGCCACATCCGCGGCAACCACATCTCCATGATATTCCAGGACCCGATGATGACCCTCAATCCGGTGCTGACCATCGGCACCCAGATGAAGGAAACCATCAAGGCCCACATGGACGTGACGGACAAGGAAGCCGAGGCAATCTGCCTGGACAAACTGAAGAAGGTATACATCCCTTCCCCGGAAAAACGACTCAAGCAGTATCCGCATGAATTCTCGGGCGGTATGAGACAACGCATCGTCATAGCCATCTCCCTGCTGACCAACCCCAAGCTGATCATCGCCGACGAACCGACCACGGCCCTAGATGTGACCATCCAGGCTGAAATCATGTCTCTGCTGCAGGAGCTGTGCGAAACCGAAGACATGGGGCTCATCCTCATCACCCACGACCTCGCCGTGGTTTCGGAAGTGACCCAGCGCATCGCCGTGCTTTATGCAGGCAAAGTGGTCGAGATCGGGCCCACCAACCAAATCATAGAATCACCGCAGCATCCGTATACCCGAGGCCTGATTCGCGCCCTGCCGCAAATGGCGGTGGGACAGAGCCGGCTCAACCAGATTCCCGGCATGATGCCCTCCCTGCTCGACATGCCTGCGGGCTGTCCGTTCGAGCCTCGGTGTGATGTTCGCCTGGATCGTTGTCTGACGGAAATTCCCAACCTGACGGACACCGGTAGCGGTGCGCAGGTGGCTTGCTTTCGCTGCCAAGGAGGGAATGAATAATGGAACCAATCCTCGAAATCAAAAATATCGATAAGCACTTCGACATCTCCGGCACACTCCTGGACCAGTTGCGCCTTGATGGAGGCCGGATCACCCGCAAAAAAACGTTGGTCAAAGCCGTTAACGGCGTCAGCCTGACCATCATGCCGGGAGAAACCCTGAGCGTGGTGGGCGAATCAGGCTGCGGCAAGTCCACGCTGGCCAGAACGGTCATGGGCCTCTACCGCCCCAACCAGGGCGAAATCATCTACAAGGGTGAACGCATCGACAATCTCAGTTCGGGCAAGATGCTCCCCTACCGCACCAAAATGCAGATGGTTTTCCAGGATCCATACGCATCTCTGAACCCGCGCATGACCGTCCGCCAAATACTGGAAGAGCCGGTCCGGTTCCACAACCCGACCCTTTCCCGGGACGAGGTGCACGACAAGGTGGCCGAAGTGATGCGCAAGGTCGGCGTGGACCCGGTATGGTCCACCAACTATCCGCACGAATTCTCAGGCGGCCAGCGCCAGCGCATTTCCATTGCCCGCGCCCTGGTGGTGGAGCCGGAATTCATTGTGGCCGACGAACCAATCGCCGCCTTGGACGTCTCCATTCAGGCACAGATTCTCAATCTGCTGATGGATGCCCAGGAGGAGTTCGGATTGACCTACCTGTTTATCAGCCATGACCTGAGCGTGGTCGAGCACTTCTCCACCCGGGTCTGCGTCATGTATCTGGGATGTGTCTGCGAACTGGCTCCGGCGGCGGAGATATTCGCCAATCCACGCCATCCCTACACACAGGCCCTGCTGTCCGCCATTCCCCGGCTGGGCGGTAAGTCGGGCGACCACACCCGCCTCTCCGGCGATGTGCCCACGCCGATCAACCTGCCCTCCGGCTGTGTATTCAACGGCCGATGTCCCCACGCAGGCAAGCGGTGTAGGACGGAAATTCCGAAGCCGCACACCCTGAAAAGCGGTGCCGTCGTGGCTTGTCACGCCGTGGCGGAAGGACGGATCTGATCCATCCGCTCCTACCCCAAAAACAGAAGAGGACGGCCCGATTGGACCGTCCTCTTTTTTTGTCATTAACAGCAGCGGATCAAATAACCAGATTCTGCCGCAGTTCCTCCAGGACCTTCTCCTTTTCCAGTGGCTTGACCAAATAGCAAACCGCCTGAGTTGAAAAGAAGGCGCGGGTCACATTGGCGTCATCCACCAGTGAGGAAACCATGACCAGCTTGAAGGCGTGCAGTTCATCCACGCCCAGTTCCTCTTCCCGGGCACGGAGAATCTCGGCAGTCTGGTGACCGTCCATGCCGGGCATGAGGATATCCATCAGCACGGCATCATAGGGACGCCCGTCAGCCTGCGCCTTGTCAAAGGCAATCACGGCATCGTTGCCGGAAAGTACGCCATCGCATTCGGCATACGGAGAAAGCGCCGTACCCAAATATGCAAGAGCACTTTCGTCGTCATCCACAATCAAGAACCGCACGAACTCCTCGCTTCACCGCCAGGTCCGGAATTACTGTCATGGAGATTAGAAGGTAGCCGTTTATCCTGATATGAGAAAAAAAACAACTACACTTCAACACCGTAGTTCTTTATTGATGCTATCCCGCCCTGTACGTTGGTGACATTCTTGTATCCCTTTTCGGTCAACATGATCTGCGCTTCGTACGAACGCGCTCCCGTGTTGCAGACAAGCACAACATGCTTGTCCTCGGGAATCTCGGACAGTCTGTCATATATCTGTCCCTGCGGCACGTTGTGCCACATGCCGGGATTACGCTCCATAAAAGGTTCGGCATCCGCCGCCTCGCGACAATCGAGGAAAAAGCATTCGCTATTTTCCCGCTCGTCCCACAGCGCCTTGAACCCGTCCGGCCCCACGCCCCGGTTGATGCCGAGCAGTGCATTGTCCGCCAAGTTGGCCAGGGAGTTGAGAATATCCATGGCCGCTGCAAACGGCGGCGAATAGGCCAGCTCCATATTGGAAATGTCCTCCACCTTGGGCTCATACTTGAGGATGGCGGCCACCGCATTGATTCGACCGACCATGGCGTCGCGCGTGGAACCGAAGCCCTGCACGCCAAGCACGCGTCTGGTCGGCTTGTCCACAACCATCTCCAGGGTCATCAGCTCCTTGGTGGGGTAAAAATGCGCCCGGTCGAGCTGGATGAGCAGCACGCTCATGGCATCATACCCGGCAGCTTTTGCGGCCTCCAGGCTCATGCCCGTACCGGCCAGGGAACGCTCGAAGAACTTGACGACAAAGGAACCGACCACACCGTCGAAGCTAGCATCTCCACCCGCCAGATTGGTGCCGATCACCCGACCCTGTCTGTTGGCCATGGAGCCCAGCGGCAGGTAAGCCTGCGAGCCGGTGATGAGGTTCTTGACGATGGCGCAGTCGCCACCGGCATAAATGTCGGGATCGTTGGTACGCATATGGTCGTCCACAATGACACCGCCACGTGGATGCACATCGAGCCCTGCTTCCTTGGCAATGTCGGAGCTGGGTACGACACCGGCGGCTATGATGACCGCGTCGGCCTCAAGCGTCCGCTTGTCCGTGACCACCCGGGTGACATGACCGTCCTCGCCCTCAATGGCCTTGACGGTCTCGCCGAACAGGAAGTTGACCCCGTTCTCCTCCATGTGGCGCTGCCCCATGGTCGCCAGAGCCGGGCTGACCAGCCGGGGCATAATCTGCCCCGTAATTTCCACCACAGTGGTCTCCACACCCCACATGTCGGCAAAGGCTTCGGCCATTTCCAGACCAATGAAGCCGGCGCCGACGATGACGGCCTTGCCAACCTTGCCCTTGGCAATGCCCTCGCGGATGCGGGTGGCGTCGTCCGGATTGCAGACGTAGTTGACGCCTTCCAGGTCCTCCCCCGGCAGGCCGAGCTTGCGCGGGTTGGCACCGGTGGCGATAACCAGCTTGTCGTAATCCAGCACAGACTCTTCGCCCGTGGTCATACTCTTCAGGTGAACCTGCTTGTTCTCCCTATCAATGCTGGTGGCCTGGGTCAGGGTGCGAACGTCCACGCCTTTGACCTCGTGGAAGAATTCCGCGTCCCGAACCATATGGAAGCTGGTGGTGCTCAGTTCGCTCGCATCCGAAACGTCGCCGGAAACGTAATAGGGAATGCCGCAACCTCCGTAGGAGATAAGGGCACTCTGATCGACCATGGTCACACTGGAAGATGGCTCCAACCGCTTGAACCGGCAGGCGGCCTTGGGCCCGAGGGCCACGCCGCCGATGATGACGATTTGTTGGGACATGATGAGTTCCTTCGTATATCCATTGTCGCGGCCTTCCCTCCTGGCCGCGAACGTTTACTTGAGCAACGTGTTGATGGACGCGCCGAGACGACGCATGCCTTCCTCGATGCGGGCCGGATCGGAATTGGAGAAATTGAGACGCAGCGTACTCTCGCCGGTGCCATCCACATAAAAGGGGCGACCAGGCACAAACGCAACCTTGTCCTTGACCGCGAGATCAAGCAGCTCCATGGACGACGTTCCCTCGGGCAGAGTCACCCACAGAAACATGCCGCCTTCCGGCTCGGTGATGTCCACACTTTCCGGGAAGTATTTCCGGGCCATGTTGAGCATGACGTTACGCTGGTTGCCGTACCGCTCCCGAATGAGCGACACATGCTTCTCAATGTCGTTTGTCTCCAGGTAACGGCGCAGAATGGCCTGTGCCACAGTGGAAGTATGCAGATCAGCAGCCTGCTTGGCGATGACCAGCTTGTCGTAGATATTCTTGGGAGCCACAACCCAGCCGATGCGGAATCCGGGAGCGGCTATTTTGGAAAACGAGCCGCACAAGAGACTGTTTCCGCCACAGAAGGAATAAACAGAAGGCAGCATCTCGCCCTTGAAGCGCAGTTCTCCGTAAGGATCATCCTCAACGAAGAGCACGCCGTACTTGCCGACCAGCTTGGCCACTTCTTCCCGCTTCTCGGCCGAATAGCTCAGGCCCGACGGGTTCTGGAAGTTGGGTACGGCATAGAAGCACTTGGCTCCGGCCTTGAAGGCTGCCTCGAGTTCTTCCAGGTTCGGGCCGTCCGCCTCAAGCGAAACCGTCACGAACTCCGGCTCGAAAATGGAAAAAGCCTGAATGGCACCAAGGTAACCGGGCCGCTCAATGGCGATTTTGTCGCCCTTGTCCAGAAGCACCTTGCCGCAAATATCCAGGATCTGCTGAGAACCGGTCGTAATCAGGATGGAATCAGGATCAACCGTAAGGCCTCGATTTTCATACCTCTTGGCAATGATGGCGCGTAGCCCGGCATCGCCTTCGGTCGTCGAGTACTGCAATGCGGATGCACCAATGGTGGTGAAGACCTCGTGGGCAGCCTTGTCCATTGCGTCTACCGGGAAGAGTTCGGGATTGGGGAGCCCACCGGCAAAAGAAATAATTTCGGGATCAGCCGTGACCTTGAGAATTTCCCGGATGAACGAGCGGTGCACGGTTCCCATTCTCCGGGCGAACATATCAGACATTCCATTACTCCTTATATCCGAGTTGGATTACGCTCAAAGCCGATGGGTTGCAAGGAAAAGGCCCTGCCCGAACGCAACATGCCGTCGCCACAAAACAAAATGGGACCGGCCTATCGACCGGTCCCACCATTTTTACTCGCATGGAACAAACGGCTTGTTCACATCTACTGCCGTGCGGCGAACTGCTGTTCTATCCACTCCCGAATCTCCCGATTGGGCGGATACACCCCTTTGAGGTGGCTGACGGATTCCAAGAATCTCCTGCCGACATCTTTCGGCAATTCCTGATCAAGCAACTCTTCAGCGCCCTCGGAATTACGTTTGATCAGCATGAGCCGGGGATTTTCATCCCAGGCATAAACCACAAAATACGTACTGGTGTCGGCTTTACTCGTTACAGGCCCATGTTCGGCACGCCATGCGTTATTCCCCCACTCCAAATAAAGGGTTACAGCGGCTTCAGGTGTCATGGTCCAATCTATGTCCAGATTTCGATAGTCGCTCAGGCTTCCCATGGCTCCTCCAATTGCTTGTTGTTTAACTTGATATTTATGATAATAGTAATCATTTCTAAGTCAAGGAGTTTTTCCAACACAACAAAGCAAAAAGCCTCGCAGAACGAGGCATAGAGTCAAACCTGCGCAAGGCAGTTTGAAACAAGGATAGAAAAAAGGGGCTTTGCGCCCCTTTAACTATTCTTTGTCCGGAGACCAGTTGGGGTCACGATATTTTGCAGGATTGTAGAGGCGCCAGTCGGAACCGTCGTCATACTTCTCGTCCGCGCCGGGGTACGGCGTGTACACGTTTTCGCTTTTGTCCTCGTGACAGTCAACGTTCTCAAAGTAGGAATTTTCCATTGTCTTTGCCCTCTAGATGTCTTGTATCGGCCCTCTGCGAAAAATGGAAAAGGGCCGGGCGGCAACCCGCCAAGCCCCTGTCTGAAACAATTCAACGGCAGTGTCAAGCGTCTTTATAGTGTCTTTTCCTGCCAGTCAAAAAAAGCCGGAAAGTCCTGGGGGAGAACACCGCAAACGTTTGCGGCAATCATCCGCTGCAAGATGTCCCAAGTCCCTTCAAACAGAGGTAAAAACAATGCTGCAGAAATTGGATGGTTGAAAATTTCAACGAAACTCACTGACTATTTCCGGAACAGCTGCTTGATGGCGGTTATGCCCATCTTGCGCCGCAAGAAACCGAGTTGGTTTTGCAGCGGCAGATGCTTCGGGCATACATCCTCGCAGGCCAGCAACCCCATGCACCCGAAGATGCCCGAGTCGTTCCCGATTATCTCGTAATAGTCATTGCCGGTCCGTTCGTCCCGAGGGTCGATCAAAAACCGGCCCACACGGTTCAACCCTGCTGCGCCAAGAAAATCCTCGCGCAATCTTGCCGTTGCACAGGCCGCTACACAGCAGCCGCACTCCACACACCGCTCCAGCTCATAGATGGCAACGGCTTCCTTGTTGTCCATGCGTTCTTCCTGTGCCGAGGGATCAAACACCTTCTTCGTATGTATCCAGGACTCCGTGCGATCATACATCTTCCGAAACCAGGACCCGGTATCCACGGAAAGGTCGCCGACCAATTCAAAAATCGGCAAGGGAAGCAAGGTAATCTCGCCCGGAAGATCCCGCGTTTTGGTATGGCAGGCCAGACCGGGACGGCCGTTGATCACCATTCCGCAGGAGCCGCAAATGCCGGCACGACAGCAAAAATCAAACTGAAGGGAACTGTCCTGTTCTTCACGGATACGGTTGAGCGCAATGAACAGCGTCATGGAATCGGTCTCTTCAAGAACGAATTCCTCCATATGCGGGCGGGACTTATCATCCTGTGGATTATACCGGAACACATTGAATTTCAGCAATCTGGACATGGTTTAATCCTTCTTTTCATCAGCGCTGATAATCTGGGAATGTCCATATCCGCGATCTCCGGGCGGTATCACGACAACGTTGGTAGCCGGTTCATATTCCAGGGTAGGCAATGTGTCGGACGCGTCTTTCCAGAAAGCCAGCGTCCGATTCAGCCAATCCCGATCATTCCGTGCGGGGAAATCTTCCCGATTGTGCGAGCCGCGCGACTCGGTACGCATAAGCGCTCCGTAGGCCACCATCAGGGCCATCTTGACCTGTCCTTCCAGTTTGAGGGCCACGGCCAGTTCGGGATTCACCCCCTTGCCATTGGAGCGCAGCCCGACATTCCGGGCACGGATCAATGTATCCTGCAAGGTGGCGACGCATTTTTCCAGCCCTTCCCGAGTGCGAAAGATATTGGCTCCATCGTTCAGCGCCTGCTGCATGGCAGAGCGAACACGATAAACATTTTCACTCCCGTTCCTTCGGTCAATCAGGGCCTCGATGCGGTCCTGTTGTCTTTTCACCGCGTCGCTGATGAGGGCTGTCTTGAATTCGGTCTCGCACCCTTCCAAATATTCGGCGATCTTCCGGCCGACAATTCCACCAGCGACCACAGTCTCGGCCAGCGAGTTGCCGCCCAGTCGATTAAAACCGTGCATATCCCAGCAGGCGGCCTCGCCTGCGGCAAAAAGTCCTTTCAGGCCATAGGCGGCACCGTCCTTGTCAGTGCGCACACCGCCCATGGAATAGTGCTGCGTGGGGCGAACCGGAATAAGCTGGTAGATGGGGTCCACGCCCAGGAAGGACGTGCAAATTTCATAGACCTCGCGCAGCTTGCCGGTGATATGTTCCGCGCCCAGATGCCGAATATCCAGCCAAAGGTGCTCGCCGTAGGAACTTTTCACGCCGTACCCTTCGCGCATGTGGTGCGTCATCCAGCGGGAAACCACATCGCGGGAAGCCAGCTCCGCCTTTTCCGGTTCATACTTGTCCATGAACCTCTCTTCGTTGACATCGAGCAGCGTGCCGCCGTCGCCCCGACATCCCTCGGTGACCAAAATATCCGTCGGCACGATGCCGGTGGGGTGAAACTGGACAGCCTCCATATTCCCCATGGGTACCACGCCCGTATCGACGCACATGGTATGTGCCCCGCCGTCACAGATGACGGCATTGGTGGTATTTGGATAAATGCGGCCAAACCCGCCCGAGGCAATCATGGTCGCCTTGGCCAGATAGACGCGCAGTTCACCGGTGCGAAGACAGCGGGCCACCACACCGTAGCAGATCTCTCCATCTTGGATCAGGGCAATGGCCTCGGTCTTGTCGTGCACCTCCACGCCGACCTGGGCACAACGGTTGTCCATGGTGCACATCACGGCGTGCCCCGTTCCGTCCGAGGTATAGCAGGTACGCCACTTGGCCGTGCCACCAAAGGAACGGGCCATGATCAGCCCCTCTTTCTCCTTAGCCTCGACCTTTTCAAATTTTCGTCCGCCCTTATAGTAAATGGACTTGCCCGCCACCACACGATTCCACGGCACCCCCCAATGGGCCAGCCGCCGCATCTCCGCGGGCGCTGTTTCGGCAAAGAGCCGGGCCACCTCCTGGTCACACCCCCAGTCCGATCCCTTCACCGTATCGGCAAAGTGGATATCGGGACAATCCCCCTCCCCCATGACGGAATTGCCCAGAGAGGCCTGCATTCCCCCCTGCGCGGCCGAGGAATGGGAACGCCGGGCCGGAACAAGGCTGAGGCAAATAGCGGAAAATCCGGCAGCGGCAGCCTCCACGGCAGCGCGCTCCCCGGCCAGCCCGGCCCCGACGACCAACAGATCGGCATACACAGTCTGCATGATGAGTCTCCGACTAATCCACACTCAAAAAGATGAACCGCAACAGCGTGATGAGACCGATGGCAATGAACAGCATGGTGAGCAGATTCTCGCCGCGCTTGAACCTGGCGCGATCCGCGTCTTTGACAAATCCCCACTTCACGGCAATGCGATAAAAACCGATACCGACATGAATCTCGGCCAGGGGAAGCAATACCAAATAAAAAACGGCCCAGAATCCACCCTGAATCCGGGCAGCGGACTTGGCAGCAGTTATGGGCAGATCCGTCAGCACCACCCACATGTGGATGGACCCCATAATCAGAATGATCATGGCCGATACGACCTGCACAACCCATAACCATGTATCGGTATGATGCAGCATGCGCGCATGATGCCACACGCCCCGCTGCCCCTCTACCCGAAACGGGATCTTTCTGGCAGCCAGCAAAAAATGAATGAGGAACAAAAGAAAAATAAGCGGCCCGCCGACCTGCGCCATGAAGGTGACTTCAAAAAATTCGGCAATGGCATTCATGACGCCGGGACTCAGGATGACACTCGACACCAAAATCATGTGGCACCACATAAACAGGATCAGGCACGCTCCCGAGAGCATCTGAAACCAATCCATGACACCATCCCACTTGCCGACCCTTCCGGCAGGCGCATAGCTTACGGGCATTGACTCCTCCGATGTATCAAGCATTCAGAACTGGGAATACTTCGTATAAATTCTAGGCATGCCAAAGATTTATTGTCAATACGACTGCAAATTGGAACACATTGACGCGATGGAGTATAAGACAGACAAACCCCATAAAACCAAACAATTACAGCACAGCTTAAGACCCAGCATAGCAAACGCACTCGTCAATATTCACACATCCGTCATCAATGTTTCCCCCGGGTCTCCCCAGTCTGTCCGGCCCAACTCAGAAGGTTTGCATTTTCCAAAACCTCGGGTAGTATCTCCAACCCGCCTGAGCTTCCCGGACGCAACCACTTGTGTTCCGGAGGCCGGGCCTTATCATACTATGCAGCAAAACAACCAAAAGATATCAGCCGAAGCGCCCGTTATGTCCGGTGTTTCGCATGGAGTGATCCCATGTTTCGAAACCTTCTGCTGCTCGGAGGAATTCTCATGCTTCTGACGAGCTGTCAGCACTTTGCAAAACTCAACACCGCCGAATCGTCCACACAGGCTTCTGCTGCCACGCAGTTGAAAGCAAGCCCCGGGGCGACCAACGTTATCCGGCTCAAGAACGGTCTGACCGTGCTCATCAAGCAGGATGACCGTTTCCCGCTGGTCAACGCGCGGCTCTATGTCCACGCGGGCAGCGGATACGAAACACCGAATCAGGCAGGCATCAGCCATTTGCTGGAACATATGGTGTTCAAGGGCACGGAGAAACGCGGCCCGGGCCAGTCCGCCCGGGACATCGAATCTGTTGGCGGCAACATGAACGCGGCCACGAGTTTCGACTACACCGTATATTATGTGGAAGTACCCGAAGAGCAAATGGCGCTGGGGCTGGACGTCATCACCGACATGGCCTTTCACGCCGCCATCAAGCCTGAAGAGCTCAAGAGCGAAAAGGAAGTTGTCCTCAAGGAGCTGGAGAGGGGCGAAGACTCGCCCAGCAGTATGCTCTTCAAGACCCTGCAGGGGATGCTCTGGAAGGGATCGTCCTACGAATGGCCGATCATCGGATTCCGCGACACGGTGCGTGGACTGAGCAGCGAGGACATTCATAACTACATCAACAAATTCTACCAACCGCAGTCCATGATGCTCGCGGTGGTCGGCAAGGTTGATCCGGACAAGGTGCTGGCCGAAGCCAAGAAACTGCTGGGCGGCCTCCAGAATACCCGGTCCGTAACCCCGCCCGACCCCATCGCCATTCCGGCCAAGGGAGATGGCCCCACCGTCGTCACCCTGCCCGGCCAGTGGAACAAGGTATACCTTGGTGCGGCCTTTCCCATCCCCAACGGCACCTCTGCCAAATGCGCGGGGCTGGATGTGCTGGCGCAGTTGATGGGCGGGGACGACACCTCCCGGCTCTACCGTAAATTCAAGTACGACAAGCAGCTGGTGGACGACATTTCCATGTCGGCCATGACCCTGGAACGAGGCGGCCTGCTCTATGTCAGCGCCACCCTGGATGCGGACAAGGTGGAGGAATTCTGGAAAGAACTCACCACAGAGCTTGCCACCTTTAATCCCGACGACTTCACGGACCAGGAAATTCGGCGCGCCAAACTGAATATGGAAGACGCACTCTTCCTGACCAAGGAGACACTCTCGGGCCTGGCTTCCAAGACGGCCTATTTCCAGTTCTTCGAGAACGGCGAAGAGGCCGAGCAGAACTACCTCTTTGAATTGAATCAGATAAACCGCAAGGAAATGCGGACCCTCTACCATGAGTTCATCCGGCCGGACCGTTTGTCCACCTGCGTGCTCCTGCCCAAGGATGCCGACATCAAGGCGGAAACCCTGACCGAAATCGCGGCCCGTAACTGGCCCATGGACAAGACCATGGCCAAGAAGGCCGACATATCCGCAGACACCGGCGAAAAGGTCATTGATCTGCCCGGTGGAGGCCGTCTCGTGCTCCTGCCCGACGCAACTTTGCCCTACACAGCCATGTCCCTGTATTTTGCGGGCGGCGATGGTATCCTGAGCAAGGGGCAGGAAGGATTGGCCGCCCTGACGGCACGTTCACTGACGCGCGGCACCATGGAGCAGAGTGCCACGGAACTGGAAGATTTCCTGTCCGACCACGCGGCATCCCTGTCCGCTTCGGCCGGGCGCAACGTCTTTGCCCTTGAGGCCAAATTCCCGGTGCGATTCACCGACAAACTGCTGCCGGTCATGCGCCAGACCCTGACGGCTCCAGCCTTTGATTCGGCCGAAATCGAACGCGCCAAGCAGGATCAGGTGGCTTCCATCAAGGCCCGTGAAGACAGGCCCCTGGGACTTGCTTTCCGCCACCTGTTCCCCTTCCTCTACACCTCGGGCCCCTACAGCCTGCTGCACCAGGGAACTGCCGAAGAGGTGGAAAAGCTCAACCAGACAGACATCATGCGCTTCTGGGGACGGCAGGCCATGCAGCCCTTCACCTTGGCCGTCTGCGGCCAGTTCGACGAAAAGGCCATTGAGGACTGGGCTACAAGCCTGGCGCAGACCATGACCCTGCCCGGCGACACCTATGACTTCACCACGCCCGATTGGAACACAGAGCGGGAGGAGACCTTCCACCTGCCGGGCCGCAATCAGGCGCACCTGATCATGGTCTTCCCCACCCCGGGCAAGACGGACATGGAGGCCTCTGCAAAGCTCGACCTGCTCAAGGCGGCGCTCTCCGGCCAGTCCGGTCTGCTCTTCCGCGACCTGCGCGACAAGCAGGGCCTTGCCTACACGGTCACCGCCTTCAACTGGCAGTCCGTCAACACCGGATTTACCGCCCTGTATATCGGCACCGATCCGGACAAGATCGACCAATCTCTTGAGGGGTTCAAGAGGATATTGGGCGACCTTGCCTCCAAACCGCTGCCGGAACAGGAATTGACCCGTGCCCGCAACATTCTGCTGGGAGACTACTACCAGGAACATCAGTCCCTGATCTCCCGCAGCCGGGAGGCCGCCAGTCTCATGGTGCGCAAGATGGCCCGCGATTATGAGGAAAAGATCATTCAGCGGGCCAAGTCCGTTACCCCGGAAGAACTGCGGGATACGGTTCGCCAATACCTGGACCCGGCCAAGGCCTATCTGGTAAAGGTAATGCCCTAAGCCTGAACCGTCCGACAATATTAAAAAAGGAGACTGGAAACAGTCTCCTTTTTTATTGTCCGTCATCACCGCACAGCCGTCTATACGGCACAACAAATGACAATTCCGTATATTTCACCCTGCCGTTGTGCAATCGCTTGACACTTTGCAAAGGGTCGGTCTATCCCCTCCCCCCGGAGCAACAATGAGAGACAATACCAGACAACGCATTCTTGAGGCAGGGGCAGAGTTGATTCACCGAAAGGGGCTCAACAACACCGGCATCAACGAAGTTCTTCAGGCCGCCGGAGTCCCCAAAGGCTCCTGCTGCTTTGACGACGAAGAAACATTCTGTGTTGAAATTGTTGATTATTTCTCACGTCGATTCGGAGAGATGGCACGTCCGATCATTGAAGACAAAAGCCTTTCTCCCTTGAAGAGACTGCGCAAGATCTTCATGGTCTTCCACAATCACTTCAAGTCCCACGGCTATGCCAGCAGTTGCCCCATCGGCAACCTCGGCCAGGAAATGGGCGATTTGAAAGGCTCTTTCCGCGACAAGCTTGCCGAATACCTGAACCAGCAAACCGATGTGGTGGAGACACTGCTCTCCGAGGCGCAACATGCCGCGGACATCGAGCCTGACCTGGACCCCAGGGAAACTGCCATTTTTATTATCGGCGCATGGCATGGAGCCATCAACCGCATGAAGGTCATCAAGAACCCCGAACCGCTGGAAATATTCTACAAGCTCGTGTTCGAAGCCGTTCTGCGTTAATGACTTTTCTAAAGAGCGCTTCTTCCTACTGCGGAAAGCGACAACAAATAGCCACACTGTCCTAAACATCGCTTCATAGGTTCCCACTGAAGTTGCAGGCCCGAAACGCCTGTTGACGGGACTTGCCCATGTTTCTCCGGTGGGTTACATAACGTGAATGCGACGAACCTTTTACCTGTGAGGACGGACAGATGGCGCTCATTTTCGGCACTCCCAAAAAGCAAACTTCGGCCAAGGATGATATCGGCAGCGACCAGCGACTTGCCATGGCCCGGGAGATGTACATGGCAGGCAAGATGAAGCTCATGACGACCGAGACCATTCCCGGCCGCGAAATCCAGTCCGCATTTGGCCTCATCGTCTGCCGCAGTTACAACTTCGACAATGCCTTCTACGGCCTCATGGCCCAGGCGGTGGACGTCAATGCCGACGCCATCATCGGCTACCGTGAAAACATCGCTTTCCACCCGGAAGGCGACAAGTACTACTCCTGTTACGGCACGGCCGTACGCATGAAAAAAATTAAATAGATTACGAGAGCTTCTTCAATAAATAAGGCCTGCCTTCCGTTTGGAAGGCAGGCCTTATTGTTCTCACTTTTAAAATTTTGAATCTATCCCCGCATCCCCAGCCGCCGGTCCATAAGCAGCAGGTCGGCCACTGTCAGCGCGGCCATGGCCTTGAGGACCGGGTTGATACGCGGAATCGCCGCAATGTCGTGCCGTCCGCCGATGGTGATGGAGGTCGCCTCGCCCGAGGTAGTCACGGTACGCTGCTCCTGCGCGATGGAGGGGATGGGCTTGATATAGGCACGGGCCACTATATCCTGACCAGAAGAGATACCACCCAGAATGCCGCCCGCGTTGTTGGACTCGAACCCTTCCGGTCCGATGGGATCGTTGTTCAGGCTGCCGAGCGAGCAGGCCGCCTGCATTCCCGAGCCGATTTCCACGCCCTTGACCGCCCCCACGGACATGAGCGCGTAGGCCAGCCGTGCGTCCATTTTGTCGAAGACCGGCTCGCCGAGACCGGCAGGCACCGAGGTAATACGTATTTCCACAACGCCGCCAAGGGTGTCCCCCTGTCCCTTTACCTCGCGGATGCGCTCCTCCCACTTGGCAGGAGCCTCGGGATCAGGGCTGAAAAACGGTCGGTCCTGGGCACCGGCATAATCCGTAACCTCGGCCGGGATACCCCCCAATTCGACGGTATAGGCGTAGACGCCGATGCCTTCCTGCATCAGCATAGCCAGGGCAATAGCCCCGCCTGCCACACGGGAAACCGTCTCCCGCCCGGAGGAACGGCCGCCCCCGCGATAGTCACGGATCCCAAACTTGGCATTGAACGTGAAGTCCGCGTGCCCGGGTCGAAACACATCCTTGATCTTTGAATAATCGCCGGACCGATGGTCCGTGTTCTCGACGACAAAGCCGATGGGGGTGCCGGTGGTGACGCCCTCGAACACGCCGGAAAGAATGCGCACGGCGTCCGGTTCCTTGCGAGCCGTAGAGGCAAGGCCCCCCTGCCCTGGACGACGGCGATCCAGTTCACGCTGAATGACAGCCTCATCCAGAGGAATGCCGGAAGGACAACCGTCCACCACGCCGCCGAGTGCGGGACCATGGGACTCGCCAAACGTCGTCAAAGTGAACAGGGTTCCGAAAGTGTTGCCGCTCATGCCCGCTCCCTAAAATTTGTCGATCTTCATAACGTCAGCCGTCTTGCCGATAAGAACCACCACATCCCCCTGCTCAAAGGGACGAGTGGCCTCTGGCACAAAGGTAAACTGCGCCTCGCCGTTCTTGCGATATGCCACAACCTGAACGTGATATTCGTTGGTCAGGTTCAGGTCGCGCAGGGTCTTGCCGGCCCACTTGCTAATGAGAATTTCCCGCGTGACAACGTCCTGGCCCATGCCGAAATAATCCTGGATACCAGGTGTGGCCAGCCGGTGGGCCAACTGGAAGGCAACAAACGCCTCCGGAAAAACCACGTACGGGACGCCAATCTTGTACAGCACCCGCTCATGCTCTTCGCTGATGGCCTTGACCCAGATGTTTTCCACCCCTAGAGATTGGAGGTTGAGCACGCAGAGTATGGAGGCTTCCATGGATTCGCCGGTGGATACGACCACCCGGTCCAGTTCCTTGATGCCGACCTGCTCCAGCGCCTTCTCGTCCGTGGCGTCCGCCTGATACACGTGGGACAACTTGTCCTGCGCCCGGCGGATATGCTCTGCATCGAGGTCCACGCCGACAACGTCGTGTCCCAGGTTGGTCAGGGCCGAGCCCAGTGAAAACCCGAATTTTCCGAGCCCGATAATACCGATTTCATTTTTCTTCGCCATGCAATTCTCCGAAATTTAACCCAGGGGCAAATCGGCCTTGGGCAACTGGTAACGACGTCCGGCCTGCCAGCTGTGCAGGGCAGAAAGCAGCCAGACAGGCCCCAGCCTGCCCACAAACATAAGGATAATAATCATGGTTTTCTCCGCACCGTTCAGATGAGAAGTCAGCCCGGTGGAAAGCCCAACCGTGCCGAATGCGGAGATAACCTCAAACATGTTGATCATAAACTTTTCCCGCCCCATGAGATAGGCGTCTCCCGCGCTCTCCAGAGAAGTCAGAACCATGGTACCCACACCGACCAGCAGCACGGCCACGGTGCACAGAGCGATGACCTTGTTCAAGGCCTCCTGGCTGAGGGCGAACCGCCCGACCGGAACTTCGGAAAGTCCCCTGAACTGCGCCATCACGAATCCGCCAAGGGCGCGGAAGGTTGTCGTCTTGATGCCGCCTGCACAGGACCCGGGCGAACCGCCGACGAACATCAGCACCATCATGAACGCCAGGGAGACGTTGGTCATGGAACCTATATCCACCGTATTGAACCCTGCCGTGCGGCAGGTAACCGACTGAAACAGCGCGGTGAGGAAACGTTCTTTCAAAGAGTCCGGAGCATGCCCCGCAGCTCCCTCGGCAAAAAAGATGACAACGGTGCCGACAACGACGAGCAACAGGGACATCTTGAGCACAATGGAACTATGCCAACTCAGCAGATGACCATTCTGGAAAAGCCGCTCCCGTCGCAGGACAACCCGTTTGATCAGGGAACCGCACTCATTGAGCACGTAGAATCCGAGGCCACCCGCCGTGATGAGCAGCATCACCACCACGTTGACGCCCACATTGCCCTTCCAATGTGTCAGACTGTCCGGGAACAGCGAGAATCCGGCATTGCAAAAAGCTGAAATGGAATGGAACACGGCGGAATACGGACTGAACCCAACCGGGTCGATCAGCCACAAGGCCAAGGCACCAATCCCCTCCATAAGCAGTGTTCCGACGACCACTCGTATCAGAAACTTGAGCAGACTGAACGAAGGGTCGCGCAACAGGCTCTGGCCCACAGCGATTCGGTCGCCAAGGGAGATATGCTTACCCAGGAGGTGAATGAACAGGGTGGTGAAGGTCATGATGCCGAGGCCGCCGACCTGGATCAGCACCAGAATAACGTTTTGCCCCAACAGGGAAAAATAGGAGCCGGTATCCACCACGGCCAGGCCGGTGACGCACATGGCCGATGTGGCCGTAAAGACGGCATCGATAAAAGATAGCGGGCCGCCGGGGTGACTGACACTCAAATGCAGCACCAGCGCGCCGATGAATATGGCACCGGCAAAAAACCAGACCGGCATCCAATATGGAGATAAGACTTTTGTTCGCATGGATATCCCCGACGAGGCAGGCACGGACCTTAAACGATCCCTGCGGCCACCGCCGATCCCAGTTTATAGGCCGCTTGGCTCAACCTGTCAAAAAGGCTTGGAAAAGAGAGAGAGTTCCCGCAGGGCTTCCGCGACCACATCGTCCAGCAGACCTTCGCCCAGCACGATATCGGCGCAGGATTCATAGAGCGCGGCGCGTGCATCCAGCACTTCACGAACCTCATCCACGATGTTCTTGCCCGTCAGCGAAGGCCGTTGCGCCTCGATCGGATCACACATGAGCCGCTCGGCCAGGGTCTCGGCGCAGGCCTTGAGATAAATAACGATTCCCCCGGAAAGGACTTTCCGGTTCTCGGGCCGTAACACGATGCCGCCGCCGCAACCGACGACGCGGACAGGACCGTCCGCCAGCCGGGCAAGAGTTTCTGCCTCGCGGTCGCGAAAAGCGTCCCACCCGTTGGCAGCCACATAGTCGGCAATCTCCATGCCCACGTCTTTAACTAGTTCGTGATCGGAATCCACAAACCCAAGTCCCAGACGTTCGGCCAGAGCGCGCCCTACGCAGGTCTTGCCACAGGCCCGTGGCCCTATAAGATAAATGGTGCGGGCTACATTCATGCCGGACACCCTAGAGGAAAACCGCCAGGGCTTCAATCATGAATACAGGTACTCTCGTAAAGGGAAATGGAATGGAAGAAACACTATAAGAACGGACGCAATGAGCCGAGGAGAGATTCCCCCTCGGCCCATGCCATTTAATTTATCTTGCGTGCGGCAGTGACCAACCCCATATGCATTCCGGGAACTTCACTAAAGCGGAAATCACCAAATCCAGCGATTTCCAGCGCCGCCACCAGTTCCTCGCGCTCTATAAAATGTGAAGCATATCCGGCAAGTCGTGTTACCAACTCCAAAGAGGCTTTGTACAACGCACCATCCTGCCCGTATCGACCTGCATTGTGGTGGGAGATAAACCAACCGCCCGGTTTCAATCCCTGGGCAACCCTTTGTAACGCACCTACCATGTCCTGCTTGAAGGCGTACAAGACATGGGACATTATGACGAGGTCATAGTTCCCTTCCGGCAATTTCGTGTTGCGGAAATCAATACCGCGGGTTGTGACCCGATCAGCATAGCCGTTTTGTTCGCAACGGGCAGCGGTTTTTTCTACAACCGCGGGCAGATCGAATATCGTCCCTTTCATCACGGCATTGCGTTCCAACACCGCGAACGTATACAGGCCGTGATTCCCTCCAATATCGCACATTGCTCCAAAATCATTGAATCCCGGTAATCCGGCCGCCATGTCCGCAACCGTATGAACACCACCTCTAAGCGCATTCTGTCCGGTGCCATTCATTTGGTGCTCCAATGCCCAGGCCTGATCAACCTCCTCCCTATCCAGTTTTCCCCCGGCCAACAATTCGGGAATACGGTTCTCGACGGATCGTGCGAATCCCATCGTCAGTCCCAGATAGTCACCTTGATAGAGCGGCGCGGAACTCACCAGGAACTCCTCTGCGACCGAGCTGTTCCGGTAGCGCCCCGATTCAACCTCGACCAGCCCCAGGCCAGCCAGGATATCCATAACGGGCTCAAGCAGTTGCGTCACCAGCCCCAGCTTATGCGCGAGTTCTTCCAGATCGCATGAATCTGTCAGTTGATCGAAAAGCTTGATGTCCACAGCAGCCAGAAGGACTTTGGTGGAAATCCCCTCCAACACCCTTGCGTTCAACGGTTCAAAATCAGTGCTTGCCTCGGGAATCAGCATATCCGACCTCCTGTTTAGGTGCTAAACAATATACGAAAAAAATTTTCACATATATGCGTCCATCCAATGATTCATCTGCTTTCCAACACGGACAACCGCTGCATAGTCTTCATCACTGAGTTCAGCCAGATACTCCCAAAACCCACGATCATGTTGCCGGTGAAACTCCAAATGATTGACGCTCGCAATGTGTCCCCGCTCCGTTGTGCGGATAACTACACGCGCACGATTCTCCGGGGACGGGGTTTTGCTCAGCATCCCCTTTTTTACTAGTTTACTCACCAATTGAGATACTGCGCCTTTGGTAATGCCCATTTCCTCAGCCAGTTCCGTCACACCAATTCCTTCCCTGCCATCCACTCTTGAAACAAGATGAATTTCCGATGGGTACAAGGAAACACCGACACCAAAATCCTTCGATTTATGGTCAATGAGCGAGTACTTGGCAAAGGCGGAACCGAACAGATTCATTATGGGCAACATCTCTTCAAAAGTGCGCATGCATGTTGTTTAGCAGCTAAACAAAACAAAAGTCAATCATTGATAACAGGCACTGAACAATCGCTGCGATGGATGGGGAAACAGGATGTTACATGCAGCAACAAAAAATGAGATCACTTGCCGACATTGGCCGCCCAGCCTGCATCCAGGGCCGAGCTGTACTTGGGAACCATCTCTGGAATGATCTCCCTGTGCAGTTCGCCAAAGGGCAATACGCCCGGTCCCCGGTCAATGGCCGCAAACCTTTTCCACGCTTCCTTTTCCAGTGCATCCGGGTCAATTGCCGGACAATCTCCACCATTTTTCGGCAGCAATTTTGAATACTGTGCCTCGGGCGAAAGCAGGAAATTGGCGACCACCATGGCCCCAGCCTTATTCACGGCATTCTTCGGTATTGCCATGAAGTGCATATTGCCCAACATACCGCCGGAAATGTAGAAGACGCCTTCCCGGACCTTGCCCTGGTTCTCGGCATAGGGCGAACCGTATCGGACGCCCATGTCGATCTCGCCCTTTTCGAAGAGATCGCGCAACTGTTTCAGGTCGGCCGGATACCGTTTCCCTTTCGCCCACAAATACGGTTTTATCTGATTCAGGAAGGCCCACACCTTGGGGGCCGTCTGCTTGAATATATTCTGATCCCACTCGGTCAAACCAGCCTTAGGGCCACCGGCAACGGTACACAGGATTTGACGCAGAAACGCCGTACCCGAAAAGTCGGGCGGGGCCGGATAGGCAAAACGACCGGGATGCTCCTTGATCCAGGCCTGAAGCTCAAGCAGTGTTCTGGGCGGCTGCTGAACACGGTCCGTCGCATAGCGAAAAGAAAATTGGCTCCATCCAAGCGGCACCTCATATCCTTCCACCGGAGTCCCAAAATCATACGAGGCGAGCCGTTTGTTCACATAGCGCACGTAGTTTGGCAATTTTTCCGCTACTGGCCCCATGATAAGCCCTTCTTTTTTGGCACGACGAAAGGCATCTCCCATCAGGCAAAACAACTCGATGTCGCCACCCTGCCCTTTTTCCTTTTCTTCCATGAGCCGGGCCAGCACGACATCAGAACCAATGGGTACCCGCACCAGCGTAATGCCGTAACGCTGCTTGACCTGCTCGGCCACGTAGCCATCGACCCAGGCATTCAGCCGGGAATCGGAACCATCCATGTAAAAACGGACCATACTGCCCTTGGCCGATTCCCCAATTGTCTTCCAATCCTCGGATAGGATGCTCGCCGCATCGCTGCCGGTGCAACCCGAAAGACAAAATGTACTCAACAGGCAGATAACCGCGAAGATTGAAAAAAACAGCCTATGCATGACCAACCTCTTCTCGTTGATTTTGAGTGGTTACGATAGCTCAAAGTTACGTCTTCGCCAAGTTATTGAATTTTGTTGCTTGCCATTCTCAGGAATGATTACTATATACAATTCATGAGCAACAAGACATCTGACACCAACTATCGCGAAGTCGCTATCGAATTAGGCGATTGCCGCGGCTGCCAGGGGTGCATCGACCTCAACCCCGATGTGTTTGCCTGGGACGAGGCGCTGGATATGCCATGCGTCCGTAGGTCCCGGGTTACCGAGGAAGAGGTGCGAGACATCATGAACACCTGCCCGGAGGGATGCATCGTGTTTGTGGATGATCCTGGGGAAGCGAGCGCATCCTGACACCAAGGCAACCGGGCCGTTCCTTGTCCGCAACCGAGGGACGGCCCGGGGCAAATTTACGTATTGGAATAAAGGGAAACAACCCGGCACATAAGCACCGGTTGTTTCCTTTTTTATACTACTATTTTTTCCCCGGCATGGGCGGCAAAGAGCAGGACTCGCTACAGCAGGTCCCATAGATAAAGCCGCAATAGGTATGAAAGACTCGGGTTTGCTTATCCCGCTGTTCATCGGTCAACGGCTTGATATCCGCCTGCCCGGCCATCTCGTTCAGCTGGTTCCACTCGGGAACGGCCTTCATGCCACGCGCAACCACATCCCCGGTGCGCACGTCCAGCAACGCGGCCTCCATGGTATCGGTAACCAAAGCGAACGGCACTGGTCCGTCCTCAATGAGCCGCCCAGCGCAGACGGTCTCCCGCTCAAAGGTCCCGACATCCCCTGCACAGAAGAGAATGACGAAAATAGGCTTTCCCTCACCATCATAGACCACATAATCCAGAGGCCGCTCGAACTCCTCCCCTTCCACGCAATACTTGAGCGGTACCTTCGCCTTGATCCTCTCCTTGGGATACCCCAGCTCTTCCACCAGCAACCGCGCCAGCAACTGCCGGAATTCCTCAAAAGTGGTCTCGTCGATCTCATCGCCGGTAAGGTAATCCCTGAGCGTCCCGCCCAAACTCGACTCGTGCATAATGTCCTCTCCCTGTATCTACCAACAATAATACCCACCTTCCTCCAAGGCAACCACACCGCCCCTCTCCCGCGAAGCGAAATCAAAAAGTTTAGGAGGAAAAAAGAGATGGGGGGCCGGAGGCAAAAAAAAGAGCGGAAGCTCCAGCTCCCGCTCTTTGATTATTGTTTACCCTTTCGCCTAATGCCCGCTTGAGGCTATCCCGAACAGGCTGTTGCCTGCGGCGATGGCGAAGTTGAACAGGGGCGCCGGGATGATGCCGATAACGAGCACGGTGGCGGCGAGCATACCCGCGCCAACCGAGGCGTACCAGCTGGTATCCGGTGCGGGAGTCGCTTCCGGAGTCGTGTCTTCGGTGAAGGCATGACGGAACAGCCCCAGGTAGTAGTAGATAGCAATGGCCGAGTTCACCACCAGAGTGATGACCAACCAGTTGTAGCCGTGGTCCCAAGCCGAGGTGATCAGGAAGAACTTGCCCATGAATCCCATGGTCGGCGGCAGGCCAACCAGGGCGAAAGCTCCGGCGGCCAATGAGAAGGCCAACACCGGGGCTTTCTTGTAGAGCCCGTTCAGATCACTCAGCAACAGGTTGCGGCCATCCACCGCAATGCGGCTGACGACCCAGAAGACCAGCAGGTTCATGACCAGATATGCCAGGGCATAGAAGGCGGCTGCGGCCAGTCCTTCGGGCGTGCCGCTGACCAGACCCACCATGATGTATCCGGCATGGGCCACCGAGGAGAACCCGAGCAGCCGCTTAATGTCCTTCTGCGCCAGCGCCGCCAGATTGCCGTAGGTCATGGAGCAGGCACCAAGCACTGCGAGCAGCGTGGTGACCTCCAGGCCGGGCTTGATGAAGGCGGCCATGCGAACCAGGATGATAATGGCACCCATCTTGGGAAGCGTGGCAACGAAAGCGGCGGTCTCGTTACTCGCTCCCTGGTACACGTCGGGGCACCAGAAGTGGAACGGGAAGAGAGCCAGTTTGAAGAACATGCCTGCCAGGAAGAGGCAGAGTCCAGCGATAGCCATGGGGTTGTCGGCAAAGTGCCAGTTCTTGGTGGCGAGTTCCGCAATGTAGGTCGTGTGCTGGCTGGCCATGATGTAGGACAGGCCGTACAGCGACAGGGCCGTGGCCACCGCGCCGAACATGATGTACTTGATGCCCGCCTCGGCAGCGCCCTTGCTCTTGGCCCTAAGCGGAATGGTCGCATACAGGGAGTAGGACGCCATTTCCAGGGCCAGATAGATGGTCACCAGCTCCACGCAGGAGGAGAGGATCATCAGACCAAGGGTCGAGAACCCAAGCATCATGTAGTAGTCGGACCGCTTGCCCTCGTCCAGAGTGGACTGCCGGGCTGCGTTGATGGACGTTACAAAGAAACCGAAGGCGATGGCTATCTTAAAGAACTGGGACATCATGTCGACTTTATAGACATCCCAGAACATGGTGCCATGCAGGTGGAAGCCCGCGATGGTAACGAAGAAGCCAAGGCCTGCTCCAAAGGGAATCCACTTTTCAACCAGGGGCTTCCACTCCCGGCTCCCCAGGCTCTGGATCATCAGTACGATGACCAAGCAGAGGAAGTAGAACTCCGGGACGATGAGCGAGATATTGAAGTTCACGTCTCAGCCCCCTATTGCTTGTCCGCGACGGCCTTGAAAAGGTCGTTGGCGGCTGTTTGCATCGGCTGCTCGGTTTCGATGTGCGCAACCTTGCGCTTCTCGAAATCACCCAGCAGATTCTTTACTGACGGATCAATGATGTTGAAGAACGGCGTGGGAGCCAGACCGATCCAGAGCACGAATATGGCCGGAACGGTCAGGTAGACCCACTCGCGCGCGTTCAGGTCGCGCCACGTCTTGGCCGATGAGGGCTTGCCCCAGGCCATCTTGAGCGACACGCGGAACATGTAGGCGGCGGCCAGCAGCGCACCGGGCACCAGGAGCAGCCCAAGGAGGAGCGACTGCTGGAATGCGCCGATGAAGACCAGAATTTCACCCACAAACCCGTTGGTGCCGGGGAAGCCGAAGGAAGCCAGCGCCATGAATCCCCAAAAGAACATGAAGGCGGGCAGATACTTGCCCAGTCCCATGTTGTGGGAGATTTCACGGCTGTGGCTCCGCTCGTAGACCGCGCCGATCATCATGAAGAGCGCGCCGGTGACGATGCCGTGGTTCAGCATCTGGAAGAGCGCTCCTTCCACGCCACGCTGGTTGAACAGGAATATGCCCAGCGTAACGAAGCCCATGTGGCCCACCGAGGAGTAGGCTACAAGTTTCTTGATGTCCGTCTGCCCCAAGGCGATGGCCCCGCCGTAGAGGATGGAGGCGACGGAAATCGCGATCATCATCGGGGCGAAGTAATGGCTGGCGGCCGGAGTAAGCGGCAGGCAGAAGCGGAGGAACCCGTAGGTGCCCATCTTCAGCAACACAGCCGCCAGGATGACGGAACCAGCCGAGGGTGCCTGCACGTGGGCTGCGGGCAGCCATGTGTGGAACGGGAACATGGGCACCTTGATGGCAAAGGCGAGAGCCATGGCCAGGAAGGCCCAGAACTGGAAGCGGAAGCTGAAGCTCTGCTGCATCAGGTCCGGGATGGAGAAGGTGCCGCCCGTAATCCGGAAGGCCACGATGGCCGCCAGAAGCAGGGTCGAACCCGTCAGGGTGTACAGGAAGAACTTGATGGACGCGTATTTGCGGTCATCGCCGCCCCATACTGCGATGAGCAGGTACATGGGGATGAGCATGGCTTCCCAGAACACATAGAACAAAACCAGGTCCAGAGCGCAGAACACGCCGAGCACCGCTGAGGTCATGAAAAGCAGGCAGAAGTGAAACTCCTTCACCCGCTTTCCGATGTAGGTCCAGGAACACATGACGCATAAGGGCAGCACAGCCAGGGTCAGCAGGACCATGAGGATGCTGATGCCGTCCACGCCAAGGTAGTACTGGAGCCCCCATTGGTGGACCCAGTCGATTTTTTCAACGAATTGGAAGTCGGCGTTGGGCGTGTAGCCAATGAGCGGCACGGCCAGCAGCAACTCAATGATGGACACCGCGAAGGTGAACATCCTGACCACCTGCGGCGAGCGCAGGAAGAACAGACCGCACGCCGCCACTACGGGGAACGCGATCAACAGTGTGAGTACCGGATATCCGAAGTTCAAAACAGACTCTCCTTAGATTGTCCGGCTTAGCCGAAGTACCATACCAGGGCGTAGATGCCCAAACCCAGAACGGTGGCAAAGGCCAGGTAATCCTGCAAACGGGCGGTTTGGGCCTTGGCCCCCACCCTGCCGATGTTCCTGACGGTGTAAGCGCTTCCGTCCACCACGGTGTCGATTCCCTTCTTGTCGAAGACGCTGGTGCCGTGGCCCATGGCAATCAGAGCACGCAGACCGCCGGTCCGGTAGACCTCGGTCCAGACGTCATCAACCTTGGAGATGGGCCAGCACACGGCGCGCATGGTGACGCGGCCGATGAGCCGGTAGAACCAGTCGAAGTCCAGGTTGAGGAAGGCGTGCGGCTTGATGACCTCGCGGGTCAGGTAGAAGGCCAGACCGGAGAAGCCGAGCAACAGTCCCGAGTTGAGCACCTTGTCGATGGTCCAGGGATGGAAGGCTTCCTCAGCGTGGAACGGCAGGTACTGATACAGCATGTGGGGGTACACGCCCTGCGCGATGCAGAGCAGTCCGCACAAGGCCATGCCCACGTACATGTTGAACGGCAACGGCTTTATCTCGCCCTTGTATTCGGACTTGCCGCCCCAGAAGGCGAAGTACGGGAGCTTGATGCCCACCGAGATGAACGTACCGACAGCCGCGATTTCCATGCCCAGCGCCAGGAGAGGCTGATGTGCCTCGGCCGCGCCGGCAATAGTCATCGTCTTGGAGATGAAGCCGTTGAAGAGCGGCATACCGGAGATGGACAGGGCCGCGACCATGTACCAGACCATGACCCACGGCAGCTTGGTTGCCAGACCGCCGAGCTTGTCCAGTTTGACCGTACCCACCGAGTACAGGATAGCACCGGTACCCATGAAGAGCAGGCCCTTATAAAGGATATGGGCATAGGCGTGGGCCACTGCGCCGTTAAGCGTCATGGCCGTTCCGATGCCGATACCAGCGACCATGTATCCCACCTGGGATACGATGTGGTAGGACAGGATGCGCCGTGCGTTGTTTTCTATGCACGCATAGAGCACGCCGAAGACAGCCATTATCGTTCCGGCAATGGCCAGAACCTCCCAACCCGCGAATCCACGGGCCAGGACGTAAACGGCCGTCTTGGTGGTGAAAGCGCACATGTAAACCGCACCGGCCACCGAAGCTCTGGGGTAGGCGTCGGGCAGCCAGGCGTGCAGCGGCACGACAGCGGCGTTGACACAGAACCCGATGAGGATCAGCCAGTCATAGTACTGGGCCTGGGCCGGACTGACGCCGACAAAGGCGAAGGAACCGGTGGCCTTGTACTTGAGCAGCAACCCTCCCAGCAGGAAGAGGCCGCCCACCGTGTGGTACAGGAAGTAGCGGAAACCAGCGCCCACCGACTCGGTGGTCCGGGCCTGCCAGATCAGGAACGTGGAGCCGATGCTCATCAGTTCCCAGAACAGGAAGACCGTCAGCAGGTCGCCTGCGAACACGCAACCAAATCCGCCGGCAACGTAGAGGGAGGCGCACACGTAGTGCCCTTTTTCCTCCACGTGCATTCCGTAGATGGCGCCGATGGTGGCGATGACGGCAAAGACCTGGCCGAAGACGATGGACAGCTTGTCCACCCGGCCGAGGACCATCGTCTGATCCAGATAGTGCAGCGCGCCGTACATGCCCGGCTCCACGGAGAATATGCCGTAGAGGGCCAGGAGCGGAGCAATCAATGCGAGAGTCCCGCGGAACGCTTTGTTCAGCCAGAGCGTCTTGGGAACAAACGGCACGATGATCGCCAGCGCAAGGAACGCCATGGAGGGATGCAGGAAACTAGTCTCCATAGTAGTCCTCCTCGCGCTTGATGAACGGCTGCACGATTTTTTTCATTACAATAACCATGACCAGCCCCACGACGATTCCGAACACGGCGAAGAAGCCGGGGATCTCGTCCAGGTGCCAGAAGTGGCCATGGTGGGAATGGAAGAAGATATTGAGCACCACCATCACCGCGAGCACGGCGAAGAAGATGGTCCTCCACGTCTTCCAGTTATCTCTCCACTTAGCGAGGATATCGCCCAAACCTTGTTGACTCATATCATCCCCCCTAGAACTTGCCCAAGATGTTGACGAAGTTCAGGAATGTCTGCGGATACAGACCCAAGAACACGGAGACGGCAGCCGTGAAGCACAGCGGCACGACCATGGTCATGGACGCCTCGTTGTACTGGCCGATGTTCGCCTCGGGCTTCGGCTTTCTGAAAAAGGCGCGGTACGTGATGGGCACAAAATAACCCGCGTTGAGCGCCGTTGAGAGCAGAAGCATGACCAGGATTCCGATATGCCCGGAGTCGAGCGCACCGTTCACCAGGTACCATTTGGAGACAAAGCCGCAGACGGGCGGCATGCCGATCATGGACAGGGACGCGATGCCGAAGGCCCCGAAGGTCCAGGGCATACGGCGGCCCAGGCCGTCCATCTGACTGATGCTCCGCAGGCCGGTTGCCACGAAGATGGCACCGGCGGCCATGAAGAGCGTGATCTTGGAGAAGGCGTGGTGAGCGATGTGCATCACGCCGCCCTGCACTGCCGAATCCACCATCATGGTCACGCCGACCACGACGTAGGACAACTGGGCGACCGTCGAATAGGCGAGCCGCGCCTTGATGTCGTCCTTGGTCAAGGCGATGAACGAGGCCACGACCAGGGTGAAGGTGGCGACATACGCCGTGCTCATGCCGAGACTGATATCTCCCAGGAAGCTGCCCGGCGAGCCGATGTACAGCTGGCTCAGGGTCAGGAACCCGGCGGTCTTGGTGCCGAAGGCGGAAAGCACGATGCGGCAGACGCAGAAGACACCGGCCTTAACAACCGCCACTGCGTGCAGCAAAGCGGAAACCGGGGTGGGCGCCACCATGGCCGAAGGCAGCCAGTTGTGGAACGGCATGAGCGCCGCCTTGCCGATACCCAGGATGAACAACCAGTAGGTCAAGGAAACCAGATGCGGATGCTCGGCCACCACCTGGGCGGAGAACATGCCGTTGACCACATCAGCCAGATGGAAGTCCAGGTTTCCGACCAGCACGTAGGTAAGGACCATGGCGGGCAGCAGGAACAGCTTGGACGTACCCATCAAATAGACGATGTACTTGCGGGCTCCCACTCTCGCCTCGTCATCCTCATGGTGGTAGACCAGAGGATACGTGAACACGGTGATGACCTCGTAGAAGAGATACAGGGTGAACACGTTGGCGGAAAGGGCCACGCCCACGGCGCCGAAGATGGCCACCGCGAAGCAGACGTAATAACGGGTCTGGGCGTGCTCATTGAGCCCGCGCATGTACCCGATGTTGTAACTGGTAACAAAGAACCAGAGAAACGGCGCGATCAGGCCGAAGACCATGGACAGGCCGTCGGCGGCGAACGCAATGGTGATGCCCGGCAGGATGGTGGTCACTTTATAGTACCACACTTCGCCGCGCAGCACGGCCGGGGCCAGGTAGAGCATGGACCCGAACGTCAGGGCGGCGGCCACGAAACTGATGGCCTCCCGCCGGTTTTCATCTTTTCGACACAGCCAGATAAAGAGCGGTGCAATCAGCGTGATCACCACCGGCAGCAGTATCCGGGCAGAGACTATGGTCACTCCATCCATGGCGGCTACTCCTTGAGGGTGGTGATGTCACCGGATTTGGCGGAACCGAACCGCCTGGCCACAACAACGACGATCGCCAGCACGAGGGTTGCCTCGGCCGCGGCAAGCCCCATGACGAACAGGGTACCGAGCTGGCCGAGGATTGCACTGAACTCCGTAAGTTGGGCGGCTGCCACGATGGACAGTCCCGCACCGTTGAGCATCAGCTCAACACAGATCAGCATGCCGACGAGGCTTCTCCGCTGGGTCAGGCCGAAAAGCCCGGCGCACAGCAGGATAAGCGCAACGATTTGATATAATGTCAGGGCGCTCATCTATTTCTTCCCCCGCTTTTCCCAGGTCAGCAGGACAGCGCCGGACATGGCGACCATGAGGATGACCGAGATGAGTTCAAAGGGCAGAAAATACGAGCCCAGAAGCCCGCCGCCCAATTGCTTGATGGAGATCTCTGTGGGGACCGCCACGGAAGCAACCGGCTTGGTCAGGATCAACCATCCAAGGATGGCTGCCGGTGCGATGGTGGCTGCGAGCCCGAACACATAGGTTTTCATGGGAGCCTTCCCGGCCTCGTCGCCTCCCCGCTCGGCCCGCGTAAGCATGACCGCGAAGAAGATGAGGACGGAAACGGCGCCCACATAGATGAGCAGTTGCATGAATGCCATAAACGGCGTTGCCAGCAGCAGATACATCCCGGCCACCCCGATGAGCGTGGTGATCAGGCCGACAAGGGCACGGACCAGACTGGAGCTGGAAACCGCGACGATGCTGCCGCCCAATATGATGAACGTGTATACGCAGAATGCGATTTTAGCCAAAACTTCCATTCCTTAAGCCTCCTTCTCCGCCGTGGCGGCTGCCTCGGCTTTGGGAGCGGGAGCCGGTGCGGAGACTTCCGCGGCCTGCCCCTTCAACCGGGCGAGGAGATCAATATGCATCTCCTCCCTGCTGGTGGCGACCCAGTAGATGTTGTTGGAGAACCGAAGCGACTTGGCGGGGCAGTTCTCGATACACGTGCCGCACAGGCTGCACTTGGTGTAATCGTACATGAACTTCGCCGGGTTCTTGGGAGCCTTGGGTTTCGCAACCTTTTCTCCCGCCTCCTCGGCGGCCTTCCAGGCGGCTTCCTGCTCTGCCGTGGGTTTGGGGACCTTCTGCTTGACGAGCTTCAGGCATCCGCTCGGGCAGTTGGTCACGCACATCATGCAGGATATGCACTTGGGTGTGCCAGGGTCCTTGGTCTTGCCGATGAGTTCCACGTGTCCGCCATAGGTGGACAGGTTCTCGCTGTCGATGACCTCGCGCGGATAATGTACCGTCAGCAAGGGCTTGAAGAAGAACTTCCCAGTAATCTTGAGCCCCACAATGAGGGACCAGCAGTCGATTATCGGCTGTATGACGTGTTTTCTGAATGTATTCATAGTAGTTACACCCCTACAGCTTCACGATCAGCGCCGTTGCCAGCAGATTGAACGTGGCCAGCGGCAACAGCCATTTCCAGTTGATGTTCAGCAACTGGTCGAACCGCACGCGCGGGTAAGTCCAGCGAACCCAGACCATGAATGACAGCAACGCGTAGGTTTTGATGAGCATCCACCACCAGCCGTCCACGCCCGGGAACGGGCCGTGAAACCCACCCAGGAAAAGGACGGAGCAGAGGGAACTCATCACGACCATGTAGCCATATTCCGCCATGAAGAAGAGACCGAATCCCATGGAGGAGTACTCCGTATGGAAACCGGCGGTCAGCTCCGACTCGGCCTCGGCCAGATCGAAGGGTGCGCGGTTGGTCTCGCCGAACATGGCAACCAGGAAGATCAGGAAGGCCAGCGGCTGCTTCCAGATAAACCAGTTGCCGATGTGCCCGGCCTGAAGGTTCGTGATGTCGGTCAGGCTCAGGGTGCCGGTCATAAAGGTAATGGCCAGCACGACCAGAAGCAGCGGAATCTCATAGGCCACGGTCTGGGACACGGCACGGGCCGCGCCCAGCAGGCCCCATTTGTTGTTGGAGGACCAACCCGCCAGCAGCACGGCCAAGCCATTGAAGCTGGAGAAGGCCAGTATCAGCAACAAGCCGAGATTGACGTCCATGCCCGTCAGCACAGGGCCGTAAGGGATGGGCAGGAAGAGCAGCAGCACCGGCAGCATGGACAGCATGGGAGCCAGCCAGTAGAGGATGACGTCCGCGTTGTCCGGGGTAAGGAGCTGCTTGCCCATGAGTTTCAGTCCATCGATAAGCGGCTGCAACGCACCATGGGGACCGACCTCGAAAGGACCGGGCCGACGCTGGATGTGTCCCGCGAACTTGCGCTCGCAGTAGACCCAGACCAGGGCGTTTATGCCGAGCCAGATCATGGCCGCGACAGCGGCGACGATCAGCACTAATATTTGTTGTAAGAATGCGCTCATAGCTCAACCCTACCTGTCGATTTCCGGGATAATGAGGTCCAGGCTGCCCAGGATGGCCACGGCATCGGCAAGCAACGTGCCGGTAGCCGACTCCACAAAGGCGCTCAGGTTGGAGAAACCGGGTGCGCGCAGTTTGACGCGGTACGGCGTCTTGGTGCCGTCCGAAACCACATGCACTCCAATCTTTCCGCGGCCGCCCTCAACGCAGAAGTACGCCTCGCCCGCCGGGGGCTTCATGGACGGCTTGGGAGCCTTGTCCACTATGTAGCTTCCCTCTGCGCTCGGAAGCATCTCGATAGCCTGCTCCACTATGCGCATGGACTGCTCCATCTCCTCCAGCCGGACCAGATAGCGGCCAGCCGAACAGGCGGTGTCGCTGGTCGGAATATCAAAATCGAACCGGTCATAGACCGAATACGGTTCAGCGCGGCGCACATCGTAAGGAACGCCTGCTCCACGCAATACGGGACCGGTGCAGCCGTAGCGGCGGCACATATCCTGATCGATGATTCCGATGCCTTCGATACGCCGCCTGAGGATGAGGTTATCCGTAACCAGATCCTTATACATAGGCAGACGCTTACGGAAGTGCGGAATGAACTCCTTGATCAACTGGATACATTTGTCGTCCGCATCCATTTGCAGGCCGCCAACCCGGAAGTTGGAATAGGTAAGCCTGGAGCCCGAAGGACGCTGCAGGATATCCAGCAGCATTTCCCGGTCATCGAACGCGTACAGAATCGGCGTAAACGCTCCTAGATCGAGAATATAGGCACCCCACCACAAGAGGTGGGAGGTCAGGCGGTTGAGCTCGGTCATGATCACCCGGAGCAACTCCGCCCTCTCGGGCACTTCAATGCCCATCAGTTTTTCCACGGCACCGACATAGGCCCAGTTCCAGGCCATGGCGTGTCCATAGTCGACGCGGCCCATGTTGGGGATGAAACCACCCCAGCTCTGAGTCTCGCCCATTTTTTCATGCATTCGGTGCAGGTAGCCCAATACGGGCTCGGCACGGATGACGTATTCGCCGTCCAGTTCAACCACGATCCGGAGCACGCCATGCGTAGACGGGTGCTGCGGTCCCAGGTTGATGATCAAGGTACCGTCCTGCTTCCCGGCCTCGAACTTTTGGGTGTAGAAATCACCCTTCATTTGTTCATAATTTTGGTAAGCCGACATAACTTCTCAGTCCTTGTATGACCGACCGGTCGCCCCGGCCTACGCTTCGGAGGCCTCCTCGGCCTCCGGTTCCGCAAACAGTTCCTCGATGCCCTTGGAACAGGAGACCACTTCCCCCAGGCTGAGCAGGTCCTTGACGGACTTGCGCACCTTGTCGGATTTGACGAGGGGAAAGAGGTCGGCGCTCTCTACCGGCATCAGCAAGGGCACCAGATTGGGATTGCCCTCGAACCGGACACCATGGAAGTCGCGGGTTTCCCTTTCATGCCACTCCGCCCCTTGGAAAACACTCGCAATGGAGGGCACGACGGGGTTGTCCCTGGGAACGATGACGCGCAACACTACGCGCTCGTCCACCAACCACCGGTTAAAATGATAGAGGACCATAAAGCCCTCCTCGAAATCCAAGGCGAAGATGTCTTCGAGGGAATACTCAGCCTCGTAGAGACGTTCCGCCGCCTTGACGATCTGTCCGGGAGCCAGGAAGACGGACCAGGCATGACCGGTCTTTCCCTTGTCCTCGCGGGCGACACACTCGGTGCGAATCCCTTCCAACGCTTTGAGCATGGGTCTAGCCCTCCACTTGGGCAGCGACAGGCCACCAGCGTTTTCCGGTGATGATCCGCTGCAACTGGAAGAATCCTTCCAGCAACCCCTCAGGCCGCGGCGGGCACCCCGGTACGTAGACATCCACCGGAATCAGCGTGTCCACACCCTCCACAACATTGTAGTTGTCCTTGACCTTGAACGGTCCGCCGGAGATGGCGCAGTTGCCCATCGCGATGACCCACTTGGGTCCGGGCATCTGCTCGTAGAGGCGCACCACGGCCGGAGCCAACTTTTTCGTCACAGTACCTGCGACGATCATTACATCCGACTGGCGGGGAGAAGGCCGAAAGACCTCCGCTCCAAACCGGGCCATGTCGAAACGGGCCATACCGGTTGCCATCATCTCGATGGCGCAGCAGGCAAGGCCGAACGTCATGGGCCACAGGGACATGGATCGACAAACGTCGAAAATGTCCTGCGCCAGCTTCATGTTGACCAACGGCGGGTCCATGTAGTGCCCGCTTTTGGTCAACAGGTCCTGTTGCACTACTGAATCCTGCGCGGCCATGTGAATACCCCTTTCGCCCAAAAGTAAATAATGGAAAGTATGAGGAAAAGAAGGAAGATGAACACCTTTACAAAGGAAACCCACCCCTCGGCGTCAACATACGCCGTGGAAACCGGGAAAAGGTAAAGGACGTCCACATCAAAGGCGAGAAAGATAAGGGCGTAGACATAAAACGACACCCCCCATCTCGCCCAGGAACTGCCGTAGGGGACCATGCCGCACTCGTACGGCATTCCGACATCCCCCCCCCGCGCTCGGGGCGCCAGCAGTATCGCCAGAATGATCGGCCCGACGGCAAAAAGCAGTCCGGCGACCAAAAACAAAATGATCGCAAAATGCAGCCAGTTGAAAACCATACCTAGTCCTTTTGGCAGTAAATTTGCAGAGAACCCAAACCAATACTTTAAACCCAAGGTTATCGAAACCCATGCCCGGAAAACAACGGTAAGTCAAGTACATCGCTCTTTTTTTCGCAAAGGCACAATCCGGTAACCAACTAATTTCATTGACTCTGCCCTGTCTCTTGAGAAAGTCCAGAGAGCCGGGAAAGGACTTCGGCCTCACCCGTAACAACGGCTAGCAATAAAATGCGTGAAAAATAGTAAAAAATAATATTATGTGTTACCATTGCGTGGTGAAATAAGATTTCAGCCACACTTTACCTGCTTGATGATACGGCACAAAAAACAGCCCTGCGGAATGTTATTCCGCAGGGCTCTATTTCATACCAATAATCAGATTTTCTTACAGAATTCTATCGGGGTTGCCGCCAGAACGTGAATATCGGCAGCGCCCTGCCGCTCATCGGGGCATACCGCACTCTCGGTACGTTGCAATGCATTGGCTGGCATTCTGTTTGGCACCATACATGGCGGCATCCGCGCGGCTGACGAGTGTAACGCCATCCTTGCCGTCATCCGGGAAAAAGCTGATGCCTATGGTCGCTCCGACGTTGATAGCCGCCCCCTTTATCAGGAAAGGCTCCTTGAGCACTTCAATCAGGTTATTGGCCACGACCAAAGCCCCGGATTCGCTTTCCACATCGGAGAGCAAAATGCCGAACTCATCGCCGCCAAGCCGGGCCAGGGTATCCGCTTCGCGGATACGGCCATGCAACCGGGCAGCCACAAGACACAACAGTTCGTCTCCCGCCTGATGCCCGAACGAATCGTTGACTTCCTTGAAATCATTGAGATCCACAAAAAGCACGGCAGGATGCGAACCGTACCGCTTGGCGGCGGCCAGGGCCAACTCCAGGCGATCAAAAAAAATATGACGGTTGGGCACTCCGGTCAGGCTGTCCATAGTAGCCATCTGCTTGAGTTCCAACTCACTGTGTTTGCGTTTGGTGATGTCCTCCAGAACGCCCTCCACATAGCCGTTCCCATCCTCGCACTTGTCCACGAGCCGGGAACTTTCCGAGCACCAGAATATCTCACCGCTTTTACGTCGGGCCCGGAATTCGAAATTGGCCACAAACCCATCCCTTCTCAGGATCTCCACATAAGTGCGTTTTTCCTCGCCATCGACCATGAGAACGTCCCGGAGATTCTCAACTCCGGCCATCTCCTCCGCGCTGTCATAGCCGAACAACCGGACCATGGCAGGGTTGGCCTCCAACAACTTGCCTTCGGAAGAAGATTGGAAAATTCCTTCCACGGCACGCTCAAATATGGATCGGTATTTTTCCTCTGCAAGACGCAGGGCCCGCTCGGTCCGTTTACGCTGATCTATCTCGCGCTGCAGCAAAATCTGCTGCTCGTTGATTTTGAGAAACGCCTGAACCTTACTTTTAAGCAACAACACGTCCACTGGCCTGAACAGGTAATCCACGGCACCGGACTCGTATCCCATCCGAACATTTTCCTCGTCCTGAAAAATGGCCGTAACAAAGATGATGGGGACATGGCGGCCTCTATTTTGTTCTTTTATGCTGAGCGCCGTATCATAGCCGTTCATGCCCGGCATCTGGATATCGAGCAGGATCAAGGCGAAATCATTTGCCCGGACCTTTTCCACAGCTTCAATGCCGCTTTTGGCCTGGACGACTTGGCACCCTTCCTCCCCCAGCATATGGTCAAGCAAGGCAAGATTGGTCTGCGAATCGTCCACAATCAGGACTTTTTGCTTACGATGGCTCATGGCTCCCCCCCGCGGAGATCAGACTCCGACAACCGCTACCTTTTCCAGACGAACCACCCCGTCGGCTTCCGGATGCGCCCGAAGCACGAAGTTGAAGGCGTCCAAATTCATGCATAATTCAAAATCCCTCTCCGGGGCATAGTCCTTGGATTCATCAAAGAACTTCTCGGCACTGTCCACACCGGCCAAGAATTTCTTTAATGTCTCAAAGCTGTTGGGATAGCCGTCCAATTCATTCTTGATATACATGGCACACATCATGTCTTCCTGTGCCCGCATGGTCCCGGCCGTTCCCATTGCCACCAGAGTGACCTCTTCCGGGTTCTTGCTGCGAATGTATTCCACAATGGCCCCGGCGTTGACAAAAGAACCTGTCAGCACTTCATCCGCACCGCTGCTGGAAACAAGCCCCTGCGTCCCGGCGCTGGTCGTGTGCACCAGCGTGCGACCGGAAAAATCCGCATGTTCTATCTCTGTCGGCGAGTTACCGTAGTCGAATCCCTCGACCTTGATGCAGTCCCTCTCACCCAACAAAACAGCCTGTTTTTCCCCGGCCAGAGCCCGAGCCGTCTCGACTTTCCCCACAGCATAATAATCGTCAGCCCCGTTATCCACAGCATAGCAGGCGACGGAAAAGGCCCGGAAGACATCGATAATCACGGCCAGCCCTTTTGCCTTCTTCGCACCTTCCAAACATTCACGTATTTTTACGATCACTTACAGTCTCCGTATATATTTTGCTATAAAAGTTAATTCTCACGCCCGCCATCCCCCGTCAACCGTCAGCTTCACTTTACTTTTCCACAGCAGCTGTCTTGAATCAAAAAAAGCATCCATAATCGCAACTATTCGAAAGCTAATTCAAATCACAAGCCTTATTGACAAGCTGAAACTTTGCTGCAAGATTCCGCCCATGAAAAATAAAAGAGTTCTCGTCACCGGCGGTTCCGGATTCCTTGGCTCCCACATCTGTGAGCGTCTGCTCAGCATGGGACGGGAAGTCATCTGCGTGGATAACTTCTTCACCGGCCGCAAGGACAACATCCTGCATCTGCTGGACAATCCCTATTTCGAAGTCATCCGGCACGATGTTACGTTCCCCCTCTATGTTGAAGTGGACGAGATATACAACCTGGCCTGCCCGGCCTCTCCCATCCACTACCAGCACGACCCGGTTCAAACCACTAAGACAAGCGTACATGGTGCCATCAACATGCTGGGGCTCGCCAAGCGCATCAAGGCCAAGATTTTCCAGGCCTCCACAAGTGAGGTCTACGGCGACCCGGTAGTCCATCCGCAGCCGGAATCTTACTGGGGCAATGTAAACCCCATTGGCCTACGCTCCTGCTACGACGAGGGCAAGCGTTGCGCCGAAACGCTGTTCTTCGACTACAATCGCCAGCACAACCTGCGCATCAAGGTCGGCCGCATCTTCAATACTTACGGCCCCCGCATGGCCATGGACGACGGCCGCGTGGTTTCCAACTTCGTGGTCCAGGCATTGCGCGGTGAAGACATAACCGTCTACGGCAAAGGCGAGCAGACCCGCAGCTTCTGCTATGTGGACGATCTGGTGGACGGCATCGTCGGCTTCATGGAAAAGACCCCGGACGATTGCATTGGCCCCATGAATCTGGGCAATCCGGGTGAATTCACCATCCTGGAACTGGCAAAGGCCGTCATCGAACTGGTCGGCTCCAAGTCAAAAATCGTCTACAAGCCACTGCCTTCAGATGATCCGATGCAGCGTAAGCCGGACATTACCTTTGCCAAACAGGCCATGGGCTGGGAACCGAAAATTCCGCTTCGGGACGGCTTAATAAAAACCGTCGAATACTTCGACAATTTCTTAAAGAATCAATAGCGAAAAGCCGGGGAAACCCGGCTTTTTATTTTGAGGCGAGCATGGACTCGATCATCTCCACATAGGGACCGAGCCCGGAAGGAATATCCTCCGGCCAAACAAACGGTTCCGGGCGATCTTCATCCGCAATCCGCTTCAGCACGCGCGTCAATTCCCCCACATCCGAGGGATCGGGGAAAATCCACTTTTCCGGAAGAAAATAGGCACTGCCGTTCAATGCGCTGGACGCCACACGGCAGCCGCAGGCCAGCGCCTCCAAAACAGCATTGGAGCAGGCGTCATAAAAGGTCGCCAGGACGAAAATATCCGTACGCCCGTAGAACGAGCGCATGTCGTCCACCTTGCCGAGAAAATGGACCCGGTCCTCCACCCCAAGAGCACGCGCCTGCCGCAGATACTTGGCCGCATGCCGCCCCCCGGCCACATGCAATTCGAAATTTTCGGGCAATCCGGCCAACGCCTCTATGAGATAGCGCACGCCCTTGAGCGCAAAATTTGTTGCCGCTGTGCCGACGACGACCCGATCCGCCTCTATCCCGACCTCCTGCCGAAGTGCCTCCCGCTCTGCTTCCGAGACACGGGCAAACCTGTCCAGGTCCGGTCGGTTGTAAATAACGTCGATATCGGAGGCTTTGAGATGCGGATGCGCCTGCACCACCCAGTCGCGAACGAGATGTGAGACGCAGACGATACGCTTTGTACGGCGCATACGGGCGTCGTCCAGCCAGCGGATAACCCAGTTGACCGGGGCCATCCGACGCCGCAGCATCTTGAATCCACGGGCGAAACCGGCAGGCCAGGCACGTTTGGACAACTGCTGAAATACGGTGATGGGGCCGCCGCCGATGCGCAGGATGTCCTGATTCACGGTATTGCCGAGTCCGACCACCAGATCATAGCCGCCCCGTTTGACCGCCCTGTCCGCTTCAAGGGCAAACCAGAGGGTCTTTATCAGCCGCAATCCACCGAATCGTCCCAAGGTGATGGGGTGTACCCCTGCGGGAGGTTCGGTCTCGCACCGGGCACAGATAAAATCGACCTCGTGACCACGCGCCCCCAGGGCCTCGGCAAGCCGCCAGGCAAAAGACTCCGCACCGCCGTAGCGGCTCAGTCTCGGCATGGTCAGAGCCAGCCGCTTTCTTTCACTTTTCGGATTCATGGGACCTCCTTGTGAACGAATTTGCCCGCTTTGACAAGCGCAGCCGTTGCGGCCAGAGACAAAGGACGCTATGAACTCGAAAAATCGCAGCCCGCAAGGAGTTCCATGTTTTTCCAAACCCCAGCCATAGATCTGCACCTCTTGCTGCTCATCAATCAGGATTGGCGCTGTTCTTTCTTTGACGTCATCATGCCCGTTCTTTCCTCCAAGACAGCCCTGTTCATAGTGCTGGTCCTGGCTCTAATCTTTTCCATGTGGCGTCTGGGCAAAAGGCAAATGCTGTTTTTCCTCATCCTGCTCATCGGCATGGGCCTCTCCGATTTCAGCACCGGGATGATAAAAAATCAGGTCAACCGGGTCCGCCCGCTCAACGCCGTGGCTGGAACCTATCATCACGCCCACGGGTTCTGGGCACGCCGTGCACCGGATTTCAAGCAAACCAAGGAACATGGCAACTCCTATCCCTCGGCCCATGCGGCAAACTCCATGTGCTTGTCCGTGCTGATCATGCTGCTGTGGCCGGGCCTGAAACGCTGGCCCCTGCTGCTCCCACTCCTGGTGGGGTACTCGCGGGTATATCTGGGAAAGCACTATCCAACGGACGTGCTGGCGGGCTGGCTACTCGGCGTGGTCGTCGGCTGCGCGGTCTGGCTTATCTGGGAATATGGATTATCCCGCTATTTCCAGAAGAAAACTACTCTTCATCCGGCACATTGAAACCGGCCTCGGCCGCCTCTTTTCGATAGCTGCTAAAAACGGCCAGCCCGATCCATATGGACACGCCGAACAGGATGACACCCATGGATACGGAAAGCGCCACGCCCAGCGTGGACTCACGGTTCATGCCAGCACCAAACAGGGCAAAAATGAAATTCTGCGGTATATAGCCGACGGTGGAACCGAGAAAAAACGGCATAAGCGGAATGGAGCTGACCCCTGCCGCCAGATTGGTCAAAACATTGCTGCCGAGCGGAAACAGACGGATGGCCAAGGCGGTCTTGAACGGACGATGACGCAGGAAGCCGTCGAGCTTCATGATGCGTCCGCCCAGCTTGCGGGCCACGAGATCGCGCCCACCCCAACGGGCATACCCTGCGGACAGCGCGCACCCCAACCCCGAGGCGAGCGTGGAAAGTATAGTCCCGCCAGCCACGCCAAAGGCGAAACCACCCAGAAATCCTACCAGCTGGCGCGGCAACCCGACGCCGGTGAACACTGCGCCGACAACGAGGAAAATAACTACCGAGAGTGGGCCGGAGCCAAGGACATGTTCATTGAACCACTTGGTATCCTTGAGCATGTCGTCAACGCCCATAAACCGAACCAGGTACACGGCCAGCACAAGACCGGCCAGCATGACCAAGCCCTTTATGGCGGCGCGCACACCACCGTTTCCGCTTCTTCCTTTATCCGTCATCGTTCTCCCGCCACATGCGGTAGTAAAAAATCATGAGGCACACCTGCCCGACCACAAACACGGGATCGCTCTGTACCACTCCATAGGCAAGTCCGGCCAACACCGAGAAGGCAAGAACTCCGCCTTCTTGGCGCCCCATTGAGCCCGCTGTACGGCCTCGCAGCCAAAGGAAAGCCCGCCTGAGAAAAAAAACGCCCTGCCCCAATACCGTAATGGCCAACAGCCACCAAAAGGCGGGCAGACGCATGATCTACTTCTTTTCCTTGACCGTATAGCCGATGTGCCGGGTGATGAGCCATTTGACGCCGATGAGATCCCAAATCCCGGCCAACGCACGGTCCAGAGTGCCATACTTGGAGATACCGGCTCCGCGCTCGCGGTGGTTCACCTTGACCTCGCGAATACGCGCCCCGGCCGTCTTCATCAGAATGGGCAGATAGCGGTGCATGTTTTTGAAGCGGGGCAACGCCCGTGCCATATCGGCCTGCATGACCTTCAGGGAACAGCCGGTGTCATGCACGCCATCGTCCACAATGGCGTCGCGGATTTTGTTTGCGATGCGGGAGGATATACGTTTGATAAAGGTATCCTTGCGCCGAGCGCGCCAGCCGATGACCATCTCGCATTCCTGGCCGAACATTTCGAGCATGGCAGGGATGTCGGCCGGGTCGTTCTGCAGGTCGGCATCCATGGTAACGACAATGCCCGACTCCGCGGCATCGAATCCGGCACAGAACGCGGCGGACTGCCCCCTGTTCTCCTCGAAGGCCACGTAACGGATCTCCGGGTTGGCCTCCGCCAGGGAACGAATGATGTCCAGCGACCCGTCCGTGCTGCAATCATCCACAAAAACAGCCTCCCAAGGCCGCCCGGTGGAATCCGCCGCACGTTTGATCTCCGCAAACAGCGTATTCAGATTATCCCGCTCATTAAACACGGGCAGGATCACGGAAAATTTTTCTTTGTTGCTCATAGGCGCATTGAATTACGGAATTTACCCGACAAAGTAAACAAGCAGTAGGTCTCCCAAGGATCATATCCGAAACGAAATGCGGGGCAAAGCGACTTTTTTTTCATTGTCTAAAAATAATCGGTTGACAAACCCGGCTCATCCACCTAGAACCCTTTCCACAGTGACGCGGGGTGGAGCAGTTGGTAGCTCGTCGGGCTCATAACCCGAAGGTCAGAGGTTCAAATCCTCTCCCCGCTACCAGAGAAATCAAGGACTTAGTTCGCAAGAACTGAGTCCTTTTTCTTTTTCAGCTAACATTTCACTAACAACCAATCTGTCATCGCCCCCCCCCTCTCCTCCTAAGGAAAGACAACAGAGTTGATCTATCTTACTTGTACGACAAACAAATCAGAGTTATAGGCCAATGGAAACATAATTAGGGGGCGCTATGTTTGGACTAGATTTTGGTGAGCTTCTGATTTTCTTGCTCGTCCTCGCCATCGTTTTCTTCGTGCCGATCTGGACAGCTAGAGTCGCGGCTAATAAAGGGCGAAGCGCATTCTTGTGGTTTCTCATTGGCTTCTTTTTTAACCTCTTCGGTTTGCTGTTTGCTTATCTTTCGCCAATTAAGGCGGGTGGCGGGAAGTACGTGAAGTGCCCTTCCTGTGCAGAGCCTGTGCTTGCCGAGGCAAAGATTTGCAAGCATTGTCAGTCAACTATCGATATTTCATAATTGCCCCCAATTACAAAAGTGGTGAAGCATGTCACAATTAGTTAGCATAGCACAAAAAATTCTTACCGACTGTGAGAGTTTAGATGACGAAAAACATAAAAAACTTGTGATAATAGTGAACAATTGCAATATATTCGTTGACATTGGGACGCGTCTAAATGTCAAGCTAGACAATGCAAGTAAAGACATTTTAGAGCGTATTATAGATGAATTTTTTTTAGATATGCATGTCGCGTGTGTCTTAGCGGCAGGAGGGCAATTTAAATCGGCCAGTGTTGTTGCAAGAGCAGCTTTGGAATTAGGTTTATATTACATTTATTTCGTTGACCATAGGGTCGAGTTGGGAGCGTGGGCGAATGCTGCGAATCAAGACCATAAGCACGACATGTCTTTTTCTGATGTTCGGGAGTTGATTTGCACTGCAGATTACATGGCAATTGCTTCTGAAGGAGTCGGGGCAACAGATAGTATTTCTGAGATTAATCGGTTGCTACAGAAGTCATATCGCGAGCTTAGTGAACGGGTACATGGAAAGTATAAATTCCTTTATGCAGCAAACGCAGGTGATCCTGTTAATGTGGATGCTTTTAGTAGGTTGGCAGATAATTTTACCACTTCACTTGTTCGATTGTTAAGGATGCGAGTTGAGTGCTATCCAGATATTCTGGAAGAAGTTCCGCAATTGGAGAAAATAGATGAGTAACGCTAGGCATTATGACGAAAGCTTGATCGACCTCGCGCGAGCAGAAGACTTCACTGATGATAAGTTTTTAGAGTGTTTCTCTGAGACCAAAAGAGAGCGTGAGCTTATTGATAGGATAAAAGGGCCTGGTGCACATATTCTTGAAGGGCCGCGAGGTGTTGGTAAGTCGACTTTGTTTAAAAAGGCGGAGCTAGAACTTGATGCAGCATTTGTTCAAAATAAAGAATTGGGAGTTTATGTAAATTTCAAAGCGGCTTTACTCATGGAAACATCAACAGACGAATTTGGATATAATCCATTTCTTTGTTGGGTAGTTGCAAAGTTACTAGATGCTTTTTACAAGAAAAGCAGAGCGCTAAGTGCTATTCCGTCTTCTCAAATTAAAGATAGGTATGAAAGGCTTTTTGATATTTCTACGAGGGGTGGAGAGAACTCAATTGAGGATACGATTCGAGATTTGCAAGCTCTATCAAATGCAGCGACTGAAGAAGTTAGAAAAGAGATAATTAGTCGCCTAAAAGAGCGAGGAGTTGAGAATTATACGAATGTGGATTTTGTTTCCGATTTCATGCGTGAAATTGCTGCAGATAATAATATTAGTCGCGTAGTTTTTTTGTTCGATGAAGCGGCTCACACATTCAACGAGCGACAACAAGAAACTTTTTTTGAGTTTTTTAAACTGCTTCATGGCGATATTGTATCGGTAAAAGCTGCTGTTTACCCAGGCATCACCAGTTATGGAGGTAATTTTGAAATTGGTCAGGATGCCATTTTGATTTCAACTAGTTCTATTGAGGAAAATCGAGCGCCAGCTCGTGGGCAGTTAATCAAGCATTTTAGAGAATTATTGCAGAAACGATTGCCGCCAGCGAAGTTTCGTAAATTTGTTGATCGTGGCGCTGCATTAGACACGCTAATCTTATTGAGCAATGGAAATCCAAGGATGTTCTTGCATACAGCATCTAAAATGCTGGCCAGTAAAGAGATTTCAAAACGAAGCGCGTTGGCCGCATCAAATGATTATGTATCGAAGGAGCTTGTAAATTATCATCTTGGATTGAAGAAGAGGCTTCCTCGATTTGCATCGCATATTGATTTAGGGATGGAACTAGTGAAAGGACATCTAGTTCCTGAGTTGCAGAAGAAAAATGAGGGAAAAGGAGCCAATCCCAAGATTCAAACAGTGTATTTTACAATTGAAGAGCTTGTGCCACACAAGATTAAGAAGGCTCTTTCTTTGCTAGAATATTCAGGATATGTATTTGATAAAAGCGTAGTTAAAATTTCAAAGCGGAGGCAGTCTCGAAGGTATTCACTGAATCTTGCAGTAGCTGCAAATGATAAAATTTTTCATAGTATTTATAGCCGTAATCCTGCTAAAGCAATTAAAAAGCTTAGCATTGCAGATTACAGAGAGTTTTATGCCTCTGATGATAGATTTCAGCAGTTGGTTGACGAAAATCCAGCACAGGAGTCATGTCCCAATGGTCACCTGAGAAATGCTGATGGCGATTTTTGTCCTATATGTGGTGCAAGATTTACTATTAACGAGGTTTTAAAAGACCTTCTTAATGATCCAATTCAAGTTTTGCCAATGTCTGATTTCTTAAATGAGAGAGTGTATACAGTTTTTTCTGCGGAAACGGTTGGCGATGTGCTTAAATTAACAGAGTCACAACTTCAACAGGCACATATGATTGGGCCTGTTCGTTCTAGGATGATAATTAACATTGCTGAAGAATATATTTCTGGGTAGCAATTTCATCTACAGTTCCTGATGATCGGAAGTCGTATGTGGGAATGGAGAATCGCAAGGGCCTGGGGGGAGTAGGGTTCCGGTTCCTTGTCGCTGTCGCCGCCGAGCGTCACGGACATTCCCCCGGAAATCGATACGCGGGCGATCCCCGGCGCGGTTGCAAAATGGCATCGGGTATTACCAAGCCATAACGATCCAGCTGATGTTTGTTGAAAACGGAAATTCCCTGCGGGTCGTCCTGGACTGAAAACTGACGCGCGGGCTCCCCTTCCAACAAGCGGGATACCATTTGTCCAGCCAGATAGCCGTGCTCTTCTCCATAGACCGCGTAGGCCGCGATCACACCCATCCCCCACGGCGTAATCCTGAGTTGCGAAGACGGGCACAGGACAATTCAAGGACGTCCAGAATACGACTTCATGATAGGGAACGTGCCCCGGAACCATCTTTCAGAGTGTGGAAGACAGGCATCACAACGACATCAAACTCGCCCGCCTTTCGAACCATGCTCCGACACTCATCCCAAAGGGCATTGTCGTCCCTTAGCATGACCACATCCGGTTTTATGCGATGAAAAAACGTTAGGGCCTCATCCGCCTTCTGCTGATATAGAGACGGTGCAAGCCACTTCGTATTGAGATAGAAAGTCGTGATATCGGCCTTGCCGGTCAACGCCCGTAATGCCCACATAGCACTGCCGGGTTCAATCCGGTTCCCGATCCTAGCTCTGGATGACGAGGACCTTGTTCTGCCGGGCCAGGGCGTTGTCCGTCAGAAGGGACGGCAACAGCATCAGGCAAAGAAACGCCCCCCTTTGCCATAAAATAAACGTGTGCAACAAGGGAGGAAGATGCAGCCTCGCCTCCCCGCAGAGAGTTGAAGACGCCGTCATTCCTTCGATTCTCTGGTTCCTCATCTAAGCCCCACGGCAGGAACATGCGAAAAACCAGATGAGAACTTTCCGGCCCCTTCAAAAAAAGCAGTATAAACGGCCCGACCATGCGGCCAATTGGTGCCAGTGCTTCCAACCAGCATCTTTGGCGCCCTTCTGCTACAGTTGCCCTTCGCAAGCCTGCCATTGCAACGTCTTGATGGAGGCATAGTCCGAGTTGCCGGCGAGGAACGAATCCAACCGATCTCGATCCGCACCGGTTATCATCGAAAGCAGCGGCTGAGCCACTTTCGGAATGCTTGCCAGGCCGTGGTGAATGAGCCGATCCCACTCGTCGCCATACACTTCGATGTCATCCAGCCGCAAACGACCCCGACAATTTTCGCAGCCGCAGAATATCTCGTAGGGCTGCTGAATGTTGAGCAGGCCGTACTCCGTGGTCATTTCCTCGCCGGCGGCGATGTCTCGCACCGCGATTTCCAGGTTATAGGCCGTCATCATGGTATTGCTGTGGCAATTATGATTCATGTACCGGGCATGATCCCAACTAAGGACCAGATTGCCGCAACGGTCATGGTACATATAGGTTTCCATGGAAGCCCGGACAGAGTCGGACAGGCAGCAATACTCTTCCTGCGAAAGGCAAATGTCGTACCCGTCGCGGACCACGACAATGGTGCCGCACGGGATGGGCTCAGTGGCAAAAACCCCCAGGCCGATCTCCGGCGAAACACTGCGAACAACCGTATTCGGATGGATCACGGTTATTTCTCCTGATTAATAGAGATAGCGGACCTGATGCCGCTCTGTTTCAATACGATTGTAAATGGAGCGCATAATGCGGTCGTACAGCTCGTCGCCGAGGTATTCATCCTCGATCCCCGCATCGATGCTCGGATTGTCGTTGACCTCGATAACGTAGGCCTTGCCGTTGATTTCCTTGATGTCCACGCCGTACAGCCCGTTACCGATCAGGGAAGAGGCGGTAACCGCGGCCTTGACCACATGGGCCGGAGCCTCCTCAACGGGCAACGTCTCGGACCGGCCGGAGAACTCCTCAGCCGAACCGCGTTCCTGCCAGTTGTAGATCTGCCAATGGTTGCGGGCCATGTAGTACTTGCAGGCATAAAGCGGCTTGTTGTCCAGCACGCCTATGCGCCAGTCATAGTCCGAAACCAGAAACTCCTGGGCAATGACAAGTTCTGTCTGCTTGAACATTTCTTCCAGCTTGGCTTCCAGCTCCTCATGGGTATGAACCAGAAAGACTCCAAGGGAAAATGAACTTTCCGGCAGCTTGAGCACCAACGGGACAGGAAGCGTCTTCAAAAACGAGGTCGGGCAGGCCTTGTGCGTCAGGAGCCAGCCACGGGGCTGGTTGACCCCGGCCCCGGCCAGACGCTCTTGCAGGTAAACCTTATTGGAGCACAGCATGATGGACCAGGGATCATCGATGACGACCAGCCCTTCCGTATAGGCATGACGCGCCATGGCATAGGTGTGATTTTCCATGGCCGTTGTTTCGCGGATAAAGAGCGCGTCAAATTCGCAGATACGGCGATGGTCCGCCTTGGTGATGAACTCCACGAAGAAACCGGCCCGCTCCGCCGCACTGCGGAACCGCTCCAGGGCTTTCGGGCAGGAAGGAGGGGTCGCTTCGTTACAGTCTGCCAGAATGGCCAGATCATATTTGTAGTTGCGCAGCCGCTGCCGATTGTACCGTTTCTTGACGAAATAATGCGTCAAAGCATCCCGAAGCAGGTCCGGATGGCTCTTTGCCACCTGTTTGAGCTTGAGCAGCTTGATCTTCTTGATCTTCCAGGTGCCTTGCTTGTCCAGCGTGATGGTGAAGAAGGGAATCGAGAACAGGGCGAAAAGCTTGCGGGCCAGATCATTGAACTCGGACTCCGGGCTTTGGCCCAGAATGCAGGTCATCTCAAAATGGGTCCCGGCGGCCACCGGCAGTTTTTCAAGGAGGTTGTCGCGAATCTCGTCCAGCAGGCTCTGGGCAAGCATAGTCGTCGTCGCGTCCTTCACGGCCATGACGGAAGGCGTCACCCGGTGATTGCGGGCCGAGGCCAGCAGGGAAACATAGTAGCCGATAGAATGTGTCTTGTGCGAGCCGCACAGGTTAAGAACGTGAAACCGATTCGAGTTGGCGTAATTGGTATCCGAAAGATAATCCGCCGCAGAGCAAAAATGAACCTCGGGCACACATTTGCCCGCAAGGGCAGGATCGTCCACGACCACGACGATACGCTCGGAAATGGCTCCCTTTCCGCCCAACATGCGGACCATGCGCAGAGCGGGTTCCTCAGGTCCGTAGTAGTCGGGCAGCGGCCGCTGCGGCTCGAATCCAAGCCTCCGGTACCACTCCACCAGACGCGCGTTGGCAGCATCGGCCTCCAGGCTTATGCGCTCGTAGCCATGGCTCGTGGCAAAATCGAGAATATGCTGCATCAGCGCCTCACCCACTCCCATCATGCGGTGAGTGCTTTCCACCGCCAGGGAATAGATGCGCAGAGAACGGCGATACATGAAGACCACGGCCGCCCCGACCGGATGCATACAGCGCTTGCGCCCACGGCATTCGGCCATGATCACCATCTGGTTTCGGCTCGCAATACTGTGCCGCAAACTTTCACGCGAGCTGCGGCGCGCCTTGCCGAAACTGGCCTGTTCCAGCTTGAGAAGGAAATTCAGATCGTCGGCGACGGCCTGTCGGAATTGAAGGGAATCAGGGGGGACGGAATCCGTCCCAGGCTTGGGGCTCATAGTAAGGCCTCCAGATAATTGGTCGATTTTTGCATCCAAATGAAACGTTTCGCAAAATCGTGGCAAGCAAATAATCTCATACGAAGGCAGCGTAAACAGAAAAAATGCACCCGCTCGACATTTTTATTTTCCCTGTCACCGGGAGTTCACACCGGAGCATTTCCGGCCCTTTTTTGGACGTCAGAATCGCAGGGCAGAAGTTGCTACTAATATTAAAAAAATATACGTAACGCAGATACTATCTTAAATTTAATATGGAGCTATTGAGTATGAAAAGAATCCAACTAATCCTGGCCACCACCCTTGTAATGGTGGTCTTTGCGACCTCCGCTTTTTCCGCATCCAACGCTCTCAAATGGACACCTCGCATGGAAACGGCTGCTTCCGCCCTGTCCGACGGCATGGCCGCCATCGGCGTCAAAGCGGATCAATCCGGATTCATGGTCCTGACAAACGCCGGTTACGGACAAGCCGATCAAACTTCCACCGAAGCTTTTCTGGGCGTGGTGACCAAGGTCACGGAACGCACTCCCGGCACGCACACCCTGCTTCTGGTCAATACACCGTGCTTCGAACCACTCTGGTTCGCCATGGTGCGAAAAGACAATCAACAGGCGGTATTTATCAAACTCACCCCCGACGGGTTCGCTCAACAGAAGCTGGATCTTTCCCCTGCCGGCATCTTCAGGCCGGAAGTCTGGGCAGCGGCAGCCAAAGGCCTTGTCGGTTCCCGCCTGTTTTCCGTATCGTCCATCTCGCTTTCCTGGGTTGTCGGCGCCCCCTGGCCCATGCTCAAAGGAGCGGAACTGCACGACCACTTCTGCCCAGGGCTGAACGCAGGGTTCATTGCCAAGGCCTACCTGGAAAAACACCTTCCGCTTGGTCCCGGAGACAAATACACATTTGTGGGCGCCCCCCCAATCTGCGCCATGGACGCCCTCCAGTCAGCCTACGGGGCGACCATGGGTAAGCACGGCTCCTATTCCATGCTGGTCCCGGATGCAGCCAAGGCGGTAGCCAAGGACGGAGTGGCCCCCACTCTTATTGCCATGCGGGTCAATCAGAACAAAAATGTCTGCGACGGTCTTTTCATAGGGTTCGACTGGGATAAATCCCAGGCCTTCACCGGCGTCACCAGTGCGGATATGAATCCCAAGGGGGGCAAGAACAATCCGCTCTTCTTTATTTCGAGAGTAAAGATGTCCTGGAAACTCGTCCAAATGGATATGGATGCCAAGCTCGCCTGCATCAAGGAATTGGGCAAATTCAGCGGCCAGGCATCACTGGCAAAAAAAATCGCCGCCGCCGGAGCCGATCCCTACAAGGCGGCGCTGGGAAATTAACCGGCCCTGTTCAAGCCGCCCGGCAGTGACGGGCGGCTTTTTCCTGTCATAGGAGGGGCGATAGAGAGCACGACATTACGCTTCGATAATTCGCCAACGGTCTGGACGCTTTCGCTGAATTGATTTAATAACCCCGCATCATCTCAAGAGCATCGCGTCCCCCAACCTGGATAACTGATGACATTACGCCTGCTATCCCCTCTTTTTTTCCTGTTGCTAATCCCATCGGCCGCCTCGGCGTTTATCGTCAAGGAAGTCGTAACAACCAGCCCTGCCTGGAACACCTTAACAAACAGTGATGGGAGCGGCCTCTACCACGAGGTGCTCCGCAGTGTCTTTGCCCTTTACGACATATCCGTGCGACACGAATACGCGACCTCGAACCGGGCCGAGGAGCTGGTACAGGACGGCGACGCGGACATGATGATCTGCAACATTGCGAAGCCCCAATCGCTCAAGCTGGCCCGCTACCCTCTCTATCAAAATGATTTCTTTGCCTTCTACAACAAGACACACATTGGGACATGGCAAGGGAATACAACATTGTTGGGCAAGGAGATCCTTGTCCAACCGGGGTACTACTCCGCCGCCGATTTTCCTGTCCCGGTCAATCTCCGTGAAGTGCTGACCGGAGTACAAGCGGTCTCGATGATTCTCATGAATCGAGCGGATTTCTATGTGGATGACCTGGCGCTGATTAAGGGATCCTTAAAAGAGAACTCCATAGCCTACGACAGCTCCCAATTTACCATAAAGCAAGTGGGTACGAGAACATACTTTCCCCTCTTCAACACCACTCCTCGGGCACACAAGATAAGAGAAATGTATGAAGAAGGGATGCTTCGCCTCTTCAGGGAGGGCAAGCTCAGCGCCATATACGAAAAATGGGGCTACCGCCTGCCGGACCTTAACACCTATTAAAGGGACCGCCGTACCATGCTCCGCTTTTGCAACGACACAATCGGCGCACTGGAATTCTCCGTAAGCTGGGAAAAAGACGGCATACGCCACGAAGAACGGTACATCGGCCGCAAGTTCAACCCGGTCAACGATATTTTCCCCCAAGGTATGCGGGAAGCCCTTGAAGGCATGAGCACCGGCCAGTCCGTCACCCTGCCCTACGAACCCCGCTACTGCATTCCCCGTTTTCGCGAAAGCAAAGTCCTTCACCTGCCGTTGCGCCGGTTGCGTAAAAAGGACATCCATGCACAGCCCATCATTCCCAGGACAGGCCGTTTCTATCCCCAGGGACATATCGACGGTCTGCTTGATGTCTACCCCGATACCCTGACGCCGTTTCGCCTTGTCGGGCTTGAGGACGACGCCTTTATCGCCGACCTGAACCATCCGCTGGCCCTCATTCCCATAACCATCGAGGCCCGCATCCAATACCTGGAACAACGGGACCGGGGAACATACGGATCGCTGACGCATTGGCGCGAAGCTACCTGTGATTGGGGACCGGGTATGCAGACGCGGTACAAGGGGCGGCCCACGGATTTCTTCACGCCGGATTTCTTCAACCGCCAAAACGAAAACGAAACCCGGCCGATTCCACCGATGCCGGATGCCAAGGCCAGGGAAAACATGGAGACAGTCCGCAACCGACTGATCTCCCCCGGCATGAAGGTGCTGGACATAACGGCGGAATGCCCCCTCGCCTCCGGATCATTTGATGCGGCCGTGGCCGTTCAGACTTTCGAATACGAGCAACAACCGGAAGATCTGCTGCAAAACGTGGCTGACCGCCTGCAACCGGGCGCCCCCGTCATTATTTTCTTCACTGACCAATGGGACTCAGCAAGCGTCCTTCGCGGCTGGACTGACCTGCACCAATTCGAACGCATGGGGCTGGTGCTGGAATATCTTCGCCGCGCCGGGCTGGACTTTAAAGCCGGAACCGTCAGCATCCGCAACGACTGGCGGCCAAAGGATGATCCCCGTTTCATCGAAACACGCGGAGTCAGCGATCCGGTATACGCCGTCTACGGCTACAAACGATAAACAATCAATGAAAAAGGCCCGGTGAACAGAAGTTCGCCGGGCCTTTTTTTCATCTATTCCGCGCCTAGTCGTCGAGCTGGATATCCTTGCCCTCAAGCACGCGGTTCATGTTGCGCACGGCGCACATCTTGCCGCACATGGTGCAGGAATCACTATGTTCCGGCTTGGAGGACTCGCGGTACTCCACGGGCCGGACCGGATCAATGGCCAGCTTGAACTGGGCATCCCAGTCCAGCTCCAGACGGGCCTTGGCCATCTGGTCGTCCCAGTCGCGCGCTCCGGGGTATCCCTTGGCGATATCCGCGGCATGGGCCGCTATGCGGGTGGCAATGATGCCTTCCTTCATATCGTCCAGGGAAGGCAGACGCAGATGCTCGGCCGGGGTGACGTAACACAGGAAGTCGGCACCGGCCGCACCGGCGATAGCTCCGCCAATGGCCGAGGTGATGTGATCGTAGCCCGGAGCCACGTCCGTAACCAGCGGACCAAGGACGTAGAACGGCGCGTTGTGGCACAAGCGCTTCTCCATCATCATGTTGCCCGCGATCTCGTTCATGGCCATGTGGCCGGGGCCTTCGATCATGACCTGCACATTGCGCTCCCAAGCGCGCTTGGTCAGTTCGCCCAGATTGATCAGTTCCTCCACCTGGCAGGCGTCGGTGGCGTCATGCAGGCAGCCGGGGCGGCATCCGTCGCCGAGGCTCAAGGTAACGTCATACTCCTCGCAGATGTCCAGCAACCGGTCGAAGTGCTCGTAAAACGGATTTTCCTGCTTGTTGATCTCCATCCAGGTGAAGAGCAGCGAACCACCGCGGGAAACGATGTTCATCATCCGTTCCCCCAGCTTGACCTTTTCGGCGGCATGGCGGTTCAGGCCTGCATGGATGGTCAGGAAGTCGACGCCGTCCTCCACATGCTTGCGCACAACGTCGAAGAACTCGTCAGCAGTGATGTCCTGCAGGTTCTTGTCGTAGAAGCCGACGGCGTCATAGATGGGCACGGTGCCGATCATGGCCGGAGACGTCTCGATGAGACGCTGCCGGAACTCACGGGTCTTGCCGAAGCAGCTCAGGTCCATGATGGACTCGGCTTTCATGTCCAGGGCGGCCTGAACCTTTTCCATTTCAGCGTCAATATTGCAGCAATCCTTGGAAATGCCGAGGTTGACGTTGATCTTGATGCGCATCCCCTCGCCCACGCCTTCGGGGTCGAGATTCTTGTGATTCTTGTTGGCCGGGATGATCACCGTTCCTTTTGCCATGCGCTCCATCAGCGTTTCGATGGGCATGTTTTCCTTGCGGGCCACAGCCTCCATCTGGGGGGTGACGATACCCTTCCGGGCCGCATCCATCTGCGTGGTATACTCTTGCATGACTTACTCCTTTGCGGATTGCATTTCTTGGCGCAGGGCGGCAATGGTTCCACCAATGTCGTCCGCGCCGACTATTTCGGTGACCAGGGCCACGCAGCGCGCGCCGCGTCGGACCACATCGGCCACATTGTGTTCCTTGATGCCGCCAATGGCCACGAAGGGAATGTCCCACTCGGCCACCACGTGCTCCAAATATTCAAACCCTACCGGGTCCACCACGTCGTCCTTGGTGAAGGTGCGGAAGATCGGCCCGACACCGATGTAGTCCGCCCCGCTCTCCACCGCTGCCCGTGCCTGCGCCGGGGAATGCGTGGACAGACCGATGGCCATGTCCTCGCCCACCAGCCGCCGCACGGCCTGGACCGGAAAATCTTCCTGCCCGATATGCACGCCGTCCGCCCCGACCATCATGGCCAGATCAATGTCGTCATTGACGATAAAGGCGGCTCCGGCTTCCCGGGTCATCCGGCGCAATTCCAGGCACTCGGCGTACTTGGCACCGGTTTTCTTTTCCTTTTCACGGTACTGGACCAACCGGATACCGGCGTCGAGCATGGCCCGCACCACCTCCACGTTGCTACGCCCGTTCGAGAACTTCTCGGCGGTCAGGCAGTAGAGGTCGGTATCCAGTATGTTCTGTCGTGTAATCTCCTTTTTCTCCATCAACAACCTCCGTTTGCGAACCGGTCCAGAAAATGACCGAGCACCACGTCCGCCTGTTTTGCAGCAACAACGCCCACGCGGGGGGAAAATGGCGGATGCTCGTCGTCACACGTAGTCTTGCCGTCACCGACAAGCCACACGTTGTCCCGCACCTTTCGGCAGACCAGGGCATCGGAATTGCCGACCCCGCCCATCCCCGAAGCGGTAACGAACAGGATGTCCCCACTCCAGAATATCTCCGCCATCGTTGCCTTGGCCGACGGTTCGTCCAAGGCCTCGATCACGGCGTCGCACCCGACAAACAACTCACGGGTATTCTGCGCAGTCAGCCGAAGGCGATGTGCCTCGACCTCGGTATCGGGATTAACCTGCCGCATGTTGGTGGCCAGGGCGTCCACCTTGGGTAGACCGACCTGATCCATGCGGTATGCCTGACGGTTCAGGTTGGACGGCTCCACCACGTCAAAATCCGCGATGACGAACCGCTTGAAGCCGCTGCGCACCAGATGCATGGCGCAGTTGGACCCAAGCCCGCCCGCCCCGGCTATGCCGAGGGTCACGGACTGGAGATGGGCCAGACGCTCCGGACCGAGGTATCGAACCATGCCCTGCTCGGCCAGGTTCATGCAGCCCCCCGCCCGGCGAGAATCGGCTCCCAGTCCTTGAAAACAGGCTGAAAACCGCGCTCGCGCAATACGGCACACATCTCGTCCACACTACGGCCATCGCTGATCTCGAACTGCCCGACGCTCTCGTCTTCCCCGTCCTTTTCCGCATGACCGCCCACTGCCGTGGAAACTCCGGCCGAAACCCGGGTAACGCCGAGCGGCAGAAGATTCTCGCGAAAAGCGGGCGCCTCGCGGGTGGAGATGGTGATGCCCAGGCGGGGCCGATAGATGCGCATGGCCAGCAGCACCTGCACCAAATCCCGGTCCGAAACCACGGTGGCTGGCTGATAGGCCCCGGCATGGGGACGCATACGCGGCAGCGAGGTCGCAATGTCCACCTCGGGGTACCGATCCATGAGCCAGCCCGCGTGCAGGCCGGTCAAAAAGGCATCGTGCCGCCAGTCCGCCAAGCCGAGCAAGGCACCGATGTTGACCACACGCATTCCGGCCCGGCACGCCCGCTCCGGTGCGTCCAGACGGAAACGAAAGTCGCTCTTGGGACCACGCGGGTGCAGCGTGGGATAAAGCTTTTCGTCGTACGTTTCCTGAAACATGGTCATGCCGTCCACGCCCTCGGCAGCCAGAGCGGCATACTCCCCCTCTTCCATGGCGTAAATCTCGATGGATACCGAGGGGAAATAGCTGCGCAGGACCGTGACACAATCGCGCAGATAGTCCGGCCCCGCCTTAGCCCGGCAGTCGCCGGTAAGGATCAACAGATTTTTCAGGCCGGTAGAGGCAATGGCCTTGGCCTCGACCTCCACCTCTTCCAGCGTCAACTGGCTGCGCGGGATACGGTTCTTGGAATTGAAACCGCAATAAACGCAGTGATTGTTGCAGAAGTTGGAGAGATAAAGCGGAGTGAACAGATGGATAGTCCGCCCGAAATGCTGAAGGGTCAGGCGGCTCGCCTTCTGCGCCATGGCCTCCAGATGCGGCGTGGCCGCAGGGCTGAGCATGGCCAGCAAGTCGAGAGGACCGGGATTGTCCGCAACAAGGGCACGCCGGACATCCACTTCGGTCATGGCCGCAATGCGTTCGTCCAGTCCCCCGTTCATCCACTCGGTACAGGTAGAATAAAAGCTCATGCCGCAGCCTCCGAATCCAGGAAGCCGGTGAGCGGCGAAGATGCCACAGCTGAACCGGACCGAGCACCCGGCCCGGAAAGATAGGCATCACGCCCGGCCTGGACAGCTATGCCGAACGCCCTGGCCATGGCGACAGGATCGTCGGCCGTGGCAATGGCGGTATTGACCAGGCAGGCATCCGCGCCCATCTCCATGGCTTCACACGCTTCGCTGGGGCGGCCGATTCCGGCATCCACCACAATGGGCAGATCGATCTCCTCCACAAGGATGCGCACCATCTCGCGGGTCTTGATGCCCCGGTTGGAACCAATGGGCGAGCCGAGCGGCATGACGGCGGCGGCACCGGCATCAACCAGCGAGCGGGCCACATAGAGATCTGGATTGATATACGGCAGCACCACGAATCCCTCATTGGCGAGTATTTCCGTGGCCTTGGCAGTTTCATAGCCGTCGGGCAGCAGATAGCGATTATCTGAAATGACCTCTATCTTGATCCAGTCGCCGCATCCCATGGCTTTGGCCAAACGGGCTATACGCACGGCCTCGTCCGCAGTCCGCGCGCCCGAGGTATTGGGCAGCAACTGCATGTTTTTCGGGATGCAGTCCATCACATTGCCGGTTGCGGATTCCAGATCAATCCGGCGCAATGCCACGGTGATAACCTGGGATCCGGAGGCTTCGCACACACCGGGGATAAGGGAATCGTCCCGATATTTGCCTGTGCCGATAAAAAGTCGGCTGGTCAACTCCAGCCCGCCGATAGTCAACGTATCCTTGCTCATGAAGTTCTCCTAGCCGCCACCGACAAAGCGCAGCACCTCAAGGTGATCTCCGTCACACAGGACGGTTTTCCCACAGTCCGCACCCGGCACGATGGCTTGGTTCAGCTCGGCCACCACGCCGTCCGCCGGAATATTTCGTTCCTCAAGCAGTCCAAGCAACGTCTGCCCTTCCTGCAATTCGGTCTCCGTTCCATTGACGACAACAACCATGGTCGGCTCCTGGTAAAAAAAAATGCGCTTGCCGGGGTGGCAAGCGCATACGAAATGAAGACATAACGAGGTGCAGCTTCCCTACGGCAGTATTATCCGCATCAGGTTCAAAGGGTCGGGTTTTTTACCCATCTCAGCCCCAAAGGGGCCCCCCTAGCTTGTTGCACCGTATGCCAATCACATGACATTGTAAAGGCGCTCATTTTAGATAGCTTATACAGTTATTAAAATAAGTTATATGTATTTTGTTTCAATTTTGAACACTCTTTATTTCCAGAATTCGGCCACTAAGAACACCTTCGATTCATATAAAATTCGAAAATACTAAAGTTTTGCAAACCTCTGGCCGATAAGTTTTCCGTGACCGAACTTCAAAGGGGGAATAGATTCATGTTCTCGACCTTATATCAGGCCACCGGCTTCAAGCGTGCCCTCATCCTCTGCAAAGAGGGAAGACTTGAAGAAGCGGAAGCTATTCTGAAGAGCCTCCAGGATGAGTTCCTGGCAGTTTGCGAAGAAAACGAAGCGCTCAAGACACAGCTGAACGAGGTGGCCGACGTGCTGAATCTGGCGGAAAAGATCCAGTTCGATGGGCAAAAATATTGGCTGGCGGAAGAAAATGAAAGAAAAGGCCCGTTCTGCCAGGTCTGCTATGACAGGGACGGCCTGCTGGTTCATCTTCAGGCTCGCGATAAACACTGGGAATGCCAGAACTGCCATGGTCTGTACATGATGCCCAGGGACGAAGCTGAAAAGCAGCCCGTCAAGCGCGCGACACCCCGCGCAAAAGCCAGAAAAGCGATTCCTCTCTTTCTCGAACGCGAAATGGGATAGTACAAAAAAAGCGCAGCCTTGAGCTGCGCTTTTTTTCGTTCTCATAGTGTACCGGTTCTTCTACATGAACTTGGTACCGATCAATGTGGTTTTCCTGACCCAGTATTCAATCATTCCCGCATCATCAAAACGAATTACGGCATAGGACAGATCGCCAGTATCCATGCCCGGAAGGTAAATCAGCACGGCCAGATTCTTTGCGGCCCGGCGGTTTTCCTTCCACATGGTGGAGGCAAAATCCTTGAGCGCATCCGCCTTAGGCAAAACCTTGGTGCTCAAAAAGACTTTGAGCGTGATCCAGGCAATGCCGTACTGGCGGGACTCGGACCGTTCCAAAAGACGGTACTGATAGCCGTGCGCCGTCTCGTTGGGCGTGGGGTCAACACGTTTTGCACCAGTGAATCGGGATCGATCTATGACAATGGTTTTTCGCTCTCCAGCAGTTGGTGCGGCATCCAAGTTGGGAGCAGCCGGTGCAGGTGCCAGTTCCGGGCTCCGCTTCGCCTTTGCCGACTCGGCAATATGAACCGACTTCGGAGCTTCGGCCGCTTTTTCCTGCGCAGGTGGCATGGGGACAGGATGCTCCACTTCCCTTTTTTCGGGAACAATCACTTCCGGCTCCGGCTTTGGTGCGGGAGGAGGTGTAACCTTGCCCGCCACCTGCCCGGGGCCTTTCCCTGCTTCAACAACAGGCGATGACGCAGCTTTCGAAACAGGCGCAGGGGCTTTCGCGGACTCGAAGTATTTGGAACTCGCATAGCCCATACCGTTCATATCCGAACGAATCGTCGCATCGGGCCGAAAAACCAAAGACCAATCCCCGTCCGGGAAATCGACCTTGACGACCTCCCCTTCCTTGAGCATGTCGAGCCGTTTGCCTCGAATGTCCGGCTTGCTGCGGATATTCAGATTGCGCGTGACGGTGACATATTCGCCCCATGCCTCAGGCTCGTAACGGCCGCGTTTATTCCTGAGGTATTTGGCATTGGAAAATCCGGCGGCATACCGTTCGTCGGCACGGGTCTCATTCGACTCGAAAACAGCTACCCATCCGTTTTTTTCGAACCCGATACGGACCTTCTGACCCGGATACAGTGAACCGACCCATTTGGCACGGGCGGACCGGGAAGCACGCAGGTTGAGCGGCCTGTCCGGGTAGGCGATCCGCCCGAAGGCCAGGGCGGAACCAGTCAGCAGAAGCAGCCAGGCTGCCGTCAAAACAAGTAATTTTATGCGCATATTGCCACCTTACAGCATGGCGTTGAGTTCTTTGATGACCCGGTCCGTCATGTCCACGGCAGGGGAAACATAGCCTATGATTTCCGGGTCGGTGATGATCATGGTGAAGCCGCGCTCCTCCGCAATGCGTCGCAGGATGGAATCCGCCCGGCGCATGATGAACTGGATGAGGTGCCGCTCCTCGGTCTGGATATCCAGGTTGCTGTTCTTCACCAGGTCTTCATAGTCGCGAGCCTTGAGGCGCAGATCCTTTTCCTTGTACTGCTGCTCGGATACCGACAGGGTATTGCTTTCAACCTCGGCCTTGAGACCGTCTATCCTGGACAGCAGTCCGCTCACCCGGCGATCCTTTTCCCGACCCAGCCGCGCAAGGTCTTCCTGCGCAATCTGGCCGATCTTGGACTCATTGATGATGCGCTGGGGGTTCACGAACCCCACCTTGGACTCCTGGGCGGCGGCGGGTGCGGCGCACAGCAGGCACAGCAGCAGACCGGCCAATCCCATATGTAATGATTTCATTTGCATGGCTCTCTTGATCTTACGGAAGAATACGGCACTGTAGCCGCAAACGACATGAATTGTCGAGATGTTCACAAAGTGGTCAGCGGATCGAGGTCCAGGGAAAGACGCACCTCGCCGGGTGCTGGATTGGCCTGCACCAGATAGCCATACAGCGTGCGCAGTTTTCCCCAGTCGTGCCCCTTGAGCAGACAGTTGAACCGACGGCGGCCCCGCAACATGCTCAACGGTGCCGGAGCCGGTCCGAGCGCCGTGATCTCCAGTTCTCCGGCATGGGCTCGCAGGGCATTGCCGATGTGGGCCACGGCATCCGCCCCGCCGTCAAACTTGGCGGGATGACTGATACGGACAAGGGCCAGCTTGGAAAATGGGGGATAGCCGAACATCTTCCGCCGCCCGATTTCCCGTTGGAAAAACCCCGTATAATCGCCGCCGAGCACTTCGTTCCAGATGGGATGGACCGGGTTTCGTGTCTGAATGAGTACCCGCCCAGGCGCGTCACCCCGCCCGGCACGTCCCGCCACCTGCACCAAAAGCTGGAATGTCCGCTCCCCGGACCGATAGTCCGGCAAGTTGAGGCCGAGATCACCATCGGCAACCACAACCAGGGTGACGCGCGGAAAATGGTGGCCCTTGGAAATCATCTGTGTCCCGACCAGCACCTGCGCCTCGCCCCGTCCGAAGGCGGCGAGAATCTCTTCCATGCGCTCCTGGCGGCGGGTGGCGTCGCGATCAAGCCGAAGCACGCCCGTTCCCTCCGGCAGCGCCTCTTCCAGCCGCTCCACCAGCCGCTCCGTGCCCTCGCCCATGGGTACGAAATTCCCGCCTCCGCATTTGGAGCACAGCAACGGGTAGGGATAGGTCAATCCGCAGTAATGGCAAACCACCCGCTCCCGGCCCTTGTGGTAGGTCATGCCCACCTCGCATTCCGGGCAGCGCACGGCCTCGCCGCAATCCAGGCAATACATGACAGGCGCATACCCACGGCGGTTGAGCATGACGATAACCTGCTCGCCCGCCTTTACCGCCTCGGCCACGGCATCCAGGGTTTCCTGCGCAAAAAAATTGTCGCCAGTCAGTCCGGAAATATCCACCAGCCGAACGGTCGGCAGCTCACTGTTTCCGACACGTTCCTTGAGGACTGAAATCGGAATGGCTCCGCTTCTGGCAGCCTGGAACGTCTTTACATCCGGCGTGGCCGACCCCAGCACCAAAAGCGCCTTGGATTTCTCAGCCAAAAACCAGGCTACTTCCTTGGCGTGGTAGCTCAAACGCTCTTCCTGCTTGAAAGACTCGTCATGCTCCTCGTCCAGCACGATCATCCCCGGCCTTTGCACCGGAAGAAAAAGAGAGGATCGGGTGCCGACCACGATCATCGGGCCTTTCTCCCGCGCCACGCGGGAAAAGGTGGCCTCCCGTTTTCCGGGGCTTTGATAGCCGTGGTACAGCAGGACTCTCTCATTGGGGAATCTGGAGACGGCTTCCCGATACAGGGAACAGGCCAGCGCCACTTCGGGTGCCAGCAGCATGACGGACAAACCCCGTTCCAGGCAGGTACGGGCCATCTCAAGGTAGAGAAAGGTCTTGCCGCTTCCGGTCACGCCGTGCACCAGATGCGGCCCGCCCCCGGCGTCCAGGGTCGCGGTCAGTTCGGCCAACACGGTCCGTTGCTCGGGTGTCGGGTCCACCGCCAATTCGGAAGGGCCGTCGCAGGCAGGCTCCTGGTCGACTTCATCGACCATGTCCGCGCTAACCCGGCCAAGTGTGACCAATTCGGCCTTTTCCAACTGCACCAGGGTTGGATTGACCCAATCCCCAAGGGCGCATTTCAAAGAAAAAAGACTGCGCGGACCGTTGTCGTGCAAGAATTCCAAAAGACGCAGTTGACGTTTGGCATTGGGCCGGACAGGCCACGGCGGGTCCGATACAAGAGAAGCGAATTGTTCCTCGGCTTCTCGCTTACTGCTCAACTGCACCCGCATCCGCCCTGCCTGCCAAAGCTTGGCCAGCGCGTCCAGATCCGCTTCACAAAACTTGTTCAACCCGGACGGCTTGATGGTGCCGGGCAATTCCCGGTCGGACATATGCCGGTCCACACGGAAGGTCACCGATGCGGTCCGCAGCCCGCGCGGGAGAAGAATCTCAAGGATGCGCCCAACGCTGGTCATCTGGCGCGAGGCCATGTTGGCCGCAAGGTCCAGGTACCCGGCCGAAAGAAGCGGCCTGCGCTCCAAAGGCCAGAGTATAGGCTTGATCGCCACGCCTTCGGGCACGGTCTCGGCCGGGCCGAGAACCACCCCCATGCGATGGGAACGCCCCAAGGGAATGATGACGCGCTGTCCCGGTTCCGGCACAGGCACATGCGAAGGGCGCTCGTAAGTCAAGACCTGATAAGGAGGACTGACGAGCGTAACCTGCCAAAGATCGGCCATGAAAATCCTATTTGGCCGTCGGGTACTTGAGCAGGCCGCGCATCAGCGTGAAGGGTTCCGGCGGTGCGACGCAGGGAGTCGGGTCCAGTGCATCCCGTGCATAGAGCTCCTCGCCCTCCGCACGATTGACCGCTATCCAACGGACAGTCGCCCTGATCGTGGTGCCATCCCGGGTCACACCGACGGACTGCGGCAGGCTGAACCCGCCGAGCACGCGAAAATCCGAATAGGACAACGTCGTCAGATCACTGCCCGTCCCATACCGGATGAGCAGCGGGGCTTCGGACTCGTTGTCCAGAAACACAGCAGGAGCATCGCCCGATTCCGTCGTATCCGCCCCAAACAGATAGCATGGGGTTTCGTCACAGAATCCGTAACCGGCAGTGGCATTGTCCACTCCCCAGGATTTCCAGGTCTCAACCGGGTTGGGGACCATCCAGACGAAAAGCGGGGACAACGGGAAGTCCTCGGCCGTACACCGGGCGGACACATTGCCTTGATATCCGACGGCAATCGCCTTGCCTGCAGCTGATTTCCATTCCTGGCGCCATTTGCCACGGGCATACCAGAGATGCACGGCAACGCCGGGATAATCCGGGAAGCTCATCTCCGCTTCCCATGACGACAGCGGGCCATAGGTGGAATGAACGGCCTGCGCCAACTCGCCATCATCGGGCGTAAAGGCAAAACCGGGAACGGCAAGCGCGAAGAGCAGCATGAAGGCCGCTCCCCATCGGATCAATTGGAACAAGACAGAAGCTCCTGAAGCCTGCGCACGAGTTCGTCTCGCAACTCTTCGTCCTGCAAGGCAAAATAAATGTTGGCGGTCAAATACTCCACCCAGTCGCCGGCATCGAAACGCTGGCCGCCCAGCTTGACGGCAATAAGCTTGTCGCGATCAGCCAGCCCCTGAAGCGCGTCGGTAAGCTGGATTTCACCACCCACGCCCGGCTTCTGGCTCTGAAGAATATCGAAAATTTCCGGCAGCAAAACGTATCGACCAATGATTGCCAGATTAGAGGGGGCATCCTCCTTGCGAGGCTTTTCCACCAGGCTGTTCACCCGATAGGTTCTGTCCCCTTCCTTGGAACCGGCTATCACGCCATACTTGCTCACCTTGTCATCCGGCACTTCGATAACGCCGACCACGGCCTTACCCGTGGACTCAGCGGCCCGGATAAGTTCACCGATGCCCGTTCCCCGGCCGAAGAGCAGGTCGTCGCCGAGCATGACGGCAAAAGGTTCGTTTTTGCAGACCTCTCGCGCTGTCAGAACGGCGTGGCCGAGGCCGAGCTGTTCCTTCTGGCGGACTGCAATGACGTTGACCAGATTGGCCACGTGTCGGACTTCATCCAGCATCTTGGTTTTGGCCGCCCTGGCCAGCAACTGCTCAAGCAGAAAATTTCGGTCGAAATGGTCCTCTATGATCGTCTTGTTCTGGTTGGTAACAAAGACCACATCGGACAATCCGGCATCTATGCCTTCTTCCACAATATACTGCACAATGGGTTTGCGAAAAATGGGCAGCATTTCCTTGGGCACGTTCTTGGTGGCTGGCAGAGAGCGGGTGCCCCAACCGGCAACAGGGATGACGGCTTTCTTTATTTCCATGCTATTCCTCCCGTTTTTTGTCCTTGTCGTCGCGAATTTTCATTGATGCCCGTTTTGTTCCGCACACACCGGGCCACATCTGCGGCAAACAGATGACTAGCGCAAAAACTTCTCGCAAACCTCAACAAGATCTTCCGTGCAGGATTCGACCAACGGCAAATCCGGCCCCTCCACCATGACGCGGCAAAGGGATTCCGTACCGGAATAACGAAGCAAAACCCGCCCCTTTCCGGTGAGGGCCGTCTCAACCTTGCATACAGCCTTCTGCACTTCGGGAACATCCTCAAAAGGCACCTTGCGCTCCACCCGCACATTTTTCAGCACCTGCGGGAATGGTTCCAGAAGACCGGCCAGTTCGGAAAGAGGTTTTTCTTTCTCGCACATTATGCGCAGCAACTGCAAGGCAGCCAAAAGACCATCACCCGTTGTGGAGTGTTCCATAAAGATAAGGTGCCCGGACTGTTCCCCACCCAGGACCGCGCCTTCACGGCGCATCGCCTCCACCACGTAGCGGTCGCCCACGGCCGTGCGCAACAATCTGCCGCCATGCTCCTGCATGAAAAGCTCAAGGGCCATGTTGCTCATGACGGTGGAGACCAGCAGATTGCCCGGCAGCCGATCCTGTTCCAGCAGTTCCAGAGCACTCAGGGCCATGATCTGATCCCCATCAAGGATGCGGCCGTTCTCGTCGCAAACGATAAGTCGGTCGGCATCGCCGTCCAAGGCAATGCCCATATCGGCCCCCTGCTCCCTTACGACATGGGAAATGACCTCGGGATGCAGTGACCCGCAGTATTCATTGATATTCAGTCCGTCGGGATCAACTCCGACCGAAATGACCTTGGCACCCAGCTCCTCCAGGACGTAGGGAGCCGTGCTATAGGCCGCACCGTTGGCGCAATCAAGCACGATCTTCATTCCATCCAGCGTCAGCTTGGGCGAAAAACTGTTCTTGAGGTAGACGATATACCGCCCGCGGGCGTCATTGATGCGCTTGGCGCGGCCGATCTTCTCCGGCGCCGGGTAGTTCCATTCTGTATGCTGGCCCAAGACAAGCGCGCTGATTTCATCCTCGGTCTCGTCCGGCAGCTTGAAGCCCTCGTGGTCAAAGAACTTGATGCCGTTGTCCATGAACGGGTTGTGGCTGGCGGAAATGACCACTCCAAGATCCGCACGCATGTTGCGGGTCAAAAACGAAATGGCCGGAGTGGGCATGGGGCCGACCAGAAAAACATCCATGCCGTTGGCGCACAGCCCGGAGGTCAGGGCTGTCTCGAAAACATAGCCAGAAAGCCTGGTATCCTTGCCTATCACCACGCGATGACGGCCGGAGCCATTACGAAAATATTGTCCAGCGGCCAGCCCAAGCCTGAGCGCGATTTCAGGGGTCATGGGAAAAACATTACCCTGGCCGCGCAGGCCGTCGGTACCGAAAAGCCTCTGCTTCATGAACTATACTCCAACAGGCCGTGTCAGGGCCTATTTTTTCTTCAATACGGTTGTGATGGTCTCGGGATTCTTCTTCACGATTCTACAGCCGTCCGGCAGAATAGCATCGTAGTCCAGCTCAAAGGTCCCTGGTGTGACATGGCTGCCCAAGACAAGCTTGACCCGCATGTCCTTACGGTATTCATTGTTGCGGAAAAGGGCGACGGGGCCATCTATCAGCAGGCGGACGTAATCCTGCGAAACCGAGACATTGAAGTCATCAGGAACAACCAGCTCCAGTGGCATCTTGACCCATATTTCCCTTGTTTTCGGACCAAAGAACGCCTCGACACGGACCTGTCCGGGCGAAGCCTCGATCTCGTCCGGCACGCCAACCGGAACATCCGCGACAAAACTCTTTGGTGCATCATCCGGAAAATCTTCCTTGAGTACGACACTGACCTGATTGATCTTGCCGATCCGGGTTTCCGGCCCTCTGATTTCCACGGTATCCGGTGATGCCACAACATCAAGAAGCTTGTAATCCGGATTGAGCTTTCCAGCCCATGCCGGAGAAAGCGGGACGGTCTTGGTCGTCCGGCGGTCGACAAACAGCTTCAAGCGATTCGGTTTGACCTCGATAATTTCGTAAGTCGGCGGCAAAGGCAATTTGTCGGCATCAATTTCCATGACCTGATTGCCGAGGCGCAAGTGGCTGACATCCAGAGAGTAGGTCAACGGCTGATTGGCCAAGTTGCCCACCAGACCTTTCGGCCCGCGCAGACGGACCTGGATCTTGTCCACCAGCCCTTCCTCGATAATCATGCCTTCCGGGGGGTTGGTCATGACCACAGGCATATCCACCCACGTCTCCACGACTTCCCGGCCGGTGACCAAAAACCAGGTAAAGACGGCCATAGCTACGGCCAGAAGTACGGTCTGCCAATTCTTAACCATCTCAGCGCCCCAGAGCATTGCGCAGCACTCGGCGCAAGCGGGTTTCATCCAAGCTGGTGGTCAGCCTGCCGTTCATGGCGACGGAGACCTCGCCGCGCTCCTCGGATACAACCACGGTCACGGCGTCCGAGCCTTCGGATATGCCGAGAGCCGCCCGGTGCCGGGTGCCGTACATGGGCTGTCCCCTCAGCTTGTTGGAAAGAGGCAGGATACATGCGGCCGCGATAAGCCTGTCGCGCCGGACGATGACGGCCCCGTCATGCAGCGGGGTATCCGTAAAAAATATGGTCTCCAACAATTCCTTATTTACCTTGGCGTCGAGCAGGCTACCCCGCTCGATAATATCCCCAAGCGGCATGTTCTTCTCAATGACGATGATGGCTCCGGTATGCGAGGCGGACATGTCCATCACTGCCCTTACCATCTGATCCAACGTATCGTCACGAACCTGTGACTTGGTCCAGAACCGTTTTGTCCCAACACTGGCCAGGCCCTTGCGGATATCGTTCTTGAACAGAATGATCACCACCAGAAAGATGGAGGTCAGGAACTCACCGAGCAGGGCATTGAGCGTGTAGAGATTAAACAATCCGGAAAGGTAATAAATAACGACGACAACAACCATTCCGTACAGTACGGCAGCGGCGCGGGTTCCCCGCACCAAAACAATGATGTTGTAATAAATGACGGCAACCAGCCCGATATCGAGCAGCACCCGCCAGGTGACCTGTATGCCGAAAAGTTCGAACATGCCTTTATCTTACGCTATTTCCTGAACAATGGTCAACGTCTGCCGGGTGAGTTTTACATCATGGACACGATGAATAAACGCTCCCTTCGCCGCAGTCAGCGCAGTGCCTATCTGCGTGGCATTGCCCCGCTCTCCGACAGGCAGATCAAGCAGCCCCTGCCAAACGGATTTGTTGGACAGCCCCATGTACACAGGTAGCCCCAACGAACGGAATCGGTCGATTCCCCTCAGAATTTCCAGATTATGTTCCAAAAGCTTGCCGAACCCCACACCCGGATCAAGAACAACACGATCCTCCGGCAATCCGGCTTTGACCAGCGCGGCGAGCTTATCTTCAAAAAAAGCCATTATCTCGCCCACAACGTCGCCACAGGACGGAGCATTCTGCATCTGCTCGGGCTTTCCCAGACTGTGCATCAGCACGTAGCCGGGCTTGTACTGCGCAACAACGTCCAGTAATTCAGGCTCGAACGCAAAGGCCGAAACATCGTTGACGATATCCGCCCCAGCGTCCATGGCCGCCGCCGCAACCTTCGCCTTGTAGGTGTCTACCGAGATGGTATGCCCTGCTTCAGCCAGTTCCCGAATCACCGGGACAACGCGAGCCATTTCCTCGGCTTCCGAGACAGGATCGGCATACGGGCGGGTGGACTCGCCGCCGACATCCAGTATGTCGGCCCCCTGCTCCGCCAGCTTCAGCCCATGGGCGGTGCCGCTCTCCACATCAGGGTGCGTACCGCCATCATAAAAGGAATCCGGCGTCACATTGACGATACCGGCAATAAGGAAGGGGGCAGGCCCAAGGACCTTACCCCCCTTCACTGTCCAAATGGAATTTTCCATGGATATTGTTCTATTGGAGCTTCGAGTTTCCATCATCACCGGAACCGCTCTGACTCTCGGGATCTTTTCCTTCCTCTGTTTCCGGCCCTTCATCCTCTTCCAGAATGAAGTCATCCTTCCCGGCCTCGCTCTTGGGCGTATATCCGGGTCCGGCAGGCTTGCCCTCGGCCGTGTAGCCTGAGGGCGATCCCGAACCAGTCTTCCGGTCGGACGATCCCGAAGCGCCAGACTGCCCTCCGCCATCCGACGGGGTTTCCGGCATGGGAGGCAATTCCTTGCCTTCCATCAAAAGGTTGATGTCTTCGCCGGTAATAGTCTCGCGGTCGAGCAACGCCTTGGCAATGGCTTCAAGCGCTTCCAGATTTTCCTTGAGCAGGGTTGTGGCCTGATCGTAGGCATCCTCCACAAACCGGCGCACTTCGGCATCAATGAGCTTTGCAGTCTCCTCGCCGAAATCACGGTTGTGAATGAGCTCCTTGCCCAGAAAGACCTGCTCCTGATTGTCGCCAAAGCTCAGGGGACCGAGCTTGTCGCTCATGCCCCACATGCAGACCATGTTGCGGGCCGTCTTGGTAGCGCGTTCAATATCGTTGCTCGCGCCCGTGGTGAGCTGGTTGAGCACAATCTCTTCAGCGCAACGCCCACCCATGAGCACCGCCATGTTATTGATAAGGAAGTCTTTGGAATAGTTATGCCGATCCTCACCGGGCAGCTGCATGGTAACACCCAATGCACGGCCGCGGGGAATGATGGACACCTTGTGGACCGGGTCCGTGCCGGGCAACAGCTTGGCAACCAGAGCATGTCCAGCCTCATGATAGGCCGTGGTCCGCTTTTCGTCTTCGGAGAGGATGAGGCTGCGCCGCTCACGGCCACCCATCATCAGTTTGTCCTTGGCTTCCTCGAAATCGGCCATACCCACTTGGTCCTTGCCTGCCTTGGCAGCCTGAAGGGCCGCTTCATTGACAAGATTCTCCAGATCGGCACCGGAAAAACCGGGGGTACCACGGGCAAGGATCTCAAGATCGACTTCAGGGGCCAGCGGAGTCTTGCGGCTATGCACCTTAAGGATGTGCTCGCGCCCGCGAAGGTCAGGATTGGGCACCACGACCTGTCGGTCGAAACGACCGGGGCGCAGCAGGGCCGGATCCAGAACATCGGGCCGGTTGGTAGCGGCCACAAGAATGACGCCCTCATTGGACTCGAAACCATCCATCTCGACCAGTAACTGGTTCAGGGTCTGTTCGCGCTCGTCATGTCCGCCGCCCAGGCCGGCTCCACGCTGACGACCGACGGCGTCGATCTCATCAATGAAGATCAGGCAGGGAGCGTTCTTCTTGCCCTGGGCAAAAAGGTCACGCACGCGGGAAGCCCCCACACCGACGAACATCTCTACGAAGTCCGAACCGGAAATGGTATAGAACGGCACCCCGGCCTCGCCGGCAACGGCACGCGCCAGCAGGGTCTTACCGGTACCGGGGCTGCCCACCAGGAGCACGCCTTTGGGGATGCGGCCACCCAGGCGGGTGAACTTGCGCGGCTCACGCAGGAAATCAACGACCTCGGAAAGTTCTTCCTTGGCCTCATCCACACCGGCCACGTCTTCAAACGTGACCTTCGCAGTCTCTTCATTGATCAGGCGCGCCTTGGAACGACCGAAGCTCATGGCTCCGCGTCCTCCACTGCCGCCACCCTGCATCTGGCGCATGAAGAAAATCCAGACGCCGATGAGCAGCAGCATGGGGAACCAGGACAGAAGCAGCGTCATATACCAGGGAGATTCGTCCGGCGGCTCCGCCTTCACCTCCACGCCCTTTTTGATGAGCGTGTCGATGAGCTTGGGATCGTCCGGCGCATAAACCTGGAAGCGCTCACCCGAGCTTTTCGTGCCCGTAATTTTTGGGCCCTGGATCTTAACCTGGGCCACCTCACCGCTATCCACCATCGACAGGAACTGACTGTAAGCCGGTTGATCCTGCGGCATGGGCGGTTGGTTGAACAAATTGAAGAGAACGACCATCAAAATGAAGATAATCGCCCAGATCACAAGATTTTTCATATGATTGTTCAAGGAAACGTCCTCCGGGCGACCGGGCCTTAAACCCGGATTCCCTCTTGAAGGCGCCGCACGACGGTTATAGCGGCCGATGAATTTTCAACCCGTCTGATAGTCTAACCTAATGCCCTTCCGCGAAAAATCAAGAGAGGAAAAGCAAAAAAAGCCCAGCTTGGGCAGGATGAGACTTTACACTACCGCTCAGACGCCAGCCAGTTGCGCAAATTCGCAATCTGACCATCAACGGAATCCGGCCCTGTTCCACCGGGGGAGGTCCGTCTCCTGACGCAAGCTTCATAGTCAAGAACGGCAAAGACATCCTCGCCGATCTCGTTGGAAAAATTACGCAATTCGTCCAGACTGAGATTTTCCAATCCAACGCCCTTTCCTTCGGCAAAGGCCACGGCCGCACCGGTGATATGGTGCGCCTGGCGGAAGGGAACACCCTTGGCGGCCAGGTAATCGGCAAGCTCCGTCGCATTGAGGAACCCGCGCCGCACGGTGGCCAGCATCTTTTCCGGCACAAAGGTCAGCTCGGAAAGCAGGCCAGCCATGATGCCAAGCGAAGCACAGACCGTTCGGTCCGCGTCGAAGAACGGCTCCTTGTCCTCCTGAAGATCGCGATTGTAGGTCATGGGCAGCCCTTTTAGCAGCACCAGCAGGGACATCAGGTCCCCGACCACACGCCCGGTTTTGCCGCGCATAAGTTCGCAGGAATCCGGGTTCTTCTTCTGAGGCATAATGGAAGAGCCAGTGGAATAATGGTCCGGCAGCTTCACATAACCGAAATTCGGATTGGCCCAGATAATTATCTCTTCGCACATCCGGGAGAGGTGCGTCATGATCAAGCTCCCGGCAAAAACCGATTCCAGCACAAAGTCACGGTCCGAAACCGCATCCATGGAGTTGGCAAAGATTTCGTCAACGCCCAGATCATCGGCCACGGCACGGGGACTCACCGGATGGGTTGTTCCCGCCAGGGCCGCAGCCCCAAGCGGCATGACGCGCACGCGCTTCAGGCAGTCCGTCACACGCTCGAAATCGCGCTTGAACATCTGGCAATAAGCCAGCAGGTGGTGGGCCAGACTGACCGGCTGTGCGGGCTGAAAATGCGTGAAGCCCGGCAGCAACACATCCCGATTTTCATCGGCACGGGTCACATACACATTGATGAGTTCGGTGAGACGCACCAACCAGTCCGCAAGGCGGACGGCTACATGCAGCCGGAAATCGAGAGCGACCTGATCGTTGCGGCTGCGGGCGGTGTGCAGCTTGCCGCCTACCGGACCAACCAGTTCTGTCAGGCGGGATTCGATGTTCATGTGAACATCTTCCATCTCCACCTTCCAGACGAACTCGCCGGACTCGATCTCGGCCTTTACCTTGTCCAGGCCTTCGCAAAGCGTACGGGCCTCCTCGTCGGAGAGGAAGCCCTGCTTCGCAAGCATACGCGCGTGGGCCTGAGAACCCCGTATATCCTCGGCGTACAGAGCCCGGTCATAGGACACGGACTCGGAATACGCCTCCATCGAGGCAGCGGTGCCTTCGGCAAACCGGCCGCCCCACATCTTTTTTTCAGCCATCTTCTACTCGCAGGTTTCGCTTTCCTTGCCGCCCCATTTGGACTGCTGCATGCGTCCCTTGAGCCGGAGGCCCACCAGCTTGATGAAGCCGGCAGCGTCGGCCTGGTCGTACACATAGTCTTCTTCGAAAGTGGCCAGGTCGGCATTGTACAAAGAGAAGGGAGATTTGCGTCCGAGCGGTACAGCGTTGCCCTTGTACAGCTTGACCCGAACAGTACCGGTGATCCGCTCCTGCGACTTGTCGATCATGGCCTGCAGGGCCTCCCGCTCCGGGGAGAACCAGTATCCGTAGTAAACCATTTCGGCATAGCGGGGGATCAGGCTGTCACGCAGATGCATCATCTCGCGGTCCATGCACAGCCCTTCCAGATCACGATGCGCGGCCGCCAGAATGGTGCCGCCGGGGGTCTCGTACATGCCGCGGGACTTCATACCCACAAAACGGTTCTCGACCATGTCGATACGACCGATGCCGTGCTTGCCGCCCAACTCGTTGAGCTTGGCCAGGAGAGCGGCCGGAGAATACTTGACCGAATTGATGGCGATGGGGTCGCCCGCTTCGAAATCAATGGTGATCTCCTCGGCCTCGTCCGGAGCCTGTTCCAGCGGGACGATATTGCGGTAGCAATCGGGGCCGGGCGCATTCCACGGATCCTCCAGCTCGCCGCCCTCGAAAGAGGTGTGCAGCAGGTTGGCATCGATGGACCAGGGCTTCTTGCGGCTTACCGGAACCGAGATGCCGTTCTCCTCGGCAAAATTGATCAGATCGGTACGGGACTTGAGATCCCAGTCACGCCAGGGAGCAATGGTGGTCAGGCGGGGATTGAGGGCCATGGTGGCCAGTTCGAAACGGACCTGGTCGTTGCCCTTTCCGGTGGCACCGTGAGCCACGGCCTGCGCGCCTTCCATCTCGGCAATCTCTACCATGCGCTTGGAGATCAGCGGACGTGCGATGGCGGTGCCGAGGAGGTAACGTCCCTCGTACAGCGCATTGGCGCGAAACATGGGGAACACGTAGTCGCGCACAAACTCCTCACGCAGATCCTCGACATAGGCCTTGGTGGCACCGGTGGAGAGGGCCTTGGCCTCGATACCGTCCATCTCCTCGCCCTGCCCGAGGTCTGCGGTCATGGTGACCACTTCGCAGTCGTAGTTGAGCTTGAGCCACTTGAGAATGATGGAAGTGTCCAGCCCGCCGGAATACGCCAGAACGACTTTTTCTATCTTGCTCATCTGATTAATTCCTTTAAAATATATCGTCTTGAATTATTTATAAATCCATTCGAGAATGGCCTTCTGCATGTGCAGCCGGTTCTCGGCCTGATCCCAAACGATGGAGGCAGGCCCCTCGAACACGGGCTCGCTGACCTCTTCGCCGCGATGGACGGGCAGGCAATGCATGAGCTTCGCATTGTCGCCTTTCGCCATGAGGGCTTCATCAACCATGTATCCGGAAAAGGCGATTTCGCGTTTTTTCTGTTCTTCTTCCTGTCCCATGGACGCCCACACATCAGTGTTGACGTAATGTGCGCCGGACACGGCCTTGGCCGGATCACGGGTTACCGTAATCTTGGCACCCAAATCCACAGCCTTGTCCAGTATTTCCTGGTCGGGATCATACCCTTCCGGGCAGGCAATGGCCAGTTCGTACCCGAACGCGGCAGAGGCATTGATGAACGAGTGAGCCATGTTGTTGCCGTCGCCCACCCAGGCCACCTTGCATTTGGAGAGGTCCGGCGTGCGCTCGTACATGGTCAGCATGTCGGCCATGACCTGGCAGGGATGGTACTCGTCGGTCAACGCATTGACCACCGGGATGTCGCCATATTCCACCAGGGTATCCAGCTTCTCCTGCCCGAAGGTTCGCACGATAAGGCCATCCGCATATCGGGAAAGGACGCGCGCGGTATCCTGCAACGGCTCATTGCGGCCGAGCTGGGAATCACGGGAGGAGACGAAAACCGGATCGCCGCCGAGCTGTCGGACGCCGACCTCGAAGGAAACACGGGTCCGGGTGGACGCCTTCTCGAAAATCAGCAGCAGGGTCTTCCCGGCCAGAAGATCAGTACGGACTTTGTTGTCCTTCATCTCCTTGGCGCGCAGCAGCACCTGCCGAACCTCATCCCTGGGGATGTCCAGAATGGTCAAAAAATGCTTGGGCATCGTACATTTACTCCATCATCAGTTGCCTACAATCGACAGAAAGATATGGAGTGTGGACCATTCTCATTTGATTGTAAAGCGATTTACCCCCGGCAATGCCGAAACCGGGCCCACACCAAGCCTTGGAGCATCAATGCCTGCTGAGCCACTCGTAAAACTGGATGAGCGAAAGCTGGCGGCTGGCCGGACCACTGCGGACATAGAATTCCTCAGTCTTTCCGTCCCTGAGAAAGGCGGGCCCCCGGGCGGGCAGGCAATGCACCCGCAATACAGACTTCCCCTGCACCTCGATGACCATCGTATCAAGATATCTGGCAAATTCGGTGCCGATCCACTGATTGACCAGATTATTGAAATGCAGCAACGCCTTATCGGCATTCTCAAACTTATCTTCCTCAAATCCGGTCACCCGGCCGTCGTCGGACACGCCGACAAGCAGGGTTCCGCCCTCCGAATTCAAAAATCCGGCCACGGTCTTGAGGCTGGCATGTTCAATCTCACGCCCGTTCTTGCCCGCTTTGATATTGAACCGGAGCGTCTGCTTGAATTCCAGCCCGGAGCTCTCCCCTTCCGCAATGAGATGAAGCACGTCCTGGGCCGTCCGCGCCGCACGCTGGCGGTGCCCCAGCACCTCTATGCGCCCCTTGTTCCGGCGCAATATGAACAGGGCTACCCCGGCCAGCAGAACGAGAACGCCGCCAAAAAGAATCAGAAAGTTGTCGCTGGTCAGCGTGGAAACGATATTTTTTTGCGGCACCGCCACACCAAGCGACATGGTATCGCCAAATACCGAAAGCGGCAGCGCGAAACTCCACCACGCTTCGCCATTCACCCTGTAAGCGAACGCCTTGTCGGTACTCACCTTGCCGGATGCCAGAAGACTCGTTGCGGCCGCCATCACCGGGTCGGGAACATCTCCTGCATCATAGGCCTTGGGGGCCACCGCCACGCCCAGCCCCGAGATGGGAAGAACCCGGCCATTGGGCCAATAGAGGAATATCCGTTCGGCACCGCCCTTCTCCGCCCCTTCCAGCTGGCTGGCAACGGCATCGATGGGAAATACGTAGGACATCAGGTACGGCTCGCCGTCGCTCTCCACCAGACTGGAGGCCGTGAGCCACGACTCGCCGGTTTTGTGGAAACGGGAAGCACTGAGCCAACGGACCTGACCGGGTTGCAGCTTGGCGAACTCCTGGGCCAGGGCCGCATCCAGATCCTCCCGCACAAACCCCGGCGCGGGGTCCCGGTCTTCCAGCACATCGTTCGATTTGATGAAACGCCAGCGGGTGGAAGGGTCCTCTCCCCGCCCCGGCACGGTCTCCATCAGTCCGTCCGTCTGCCGGGTAAGCATGTAACGGAGCCCCTTGCTGTCCGATACAATGACCGAGGCCAGATTGGGATGCCGCTGCAGCATGGCCGAAAAAGTTTTGCGCAAGGATTCCGGCCGGAGGGAACGCAATATTTTGAGGTCGATTTCCTCATTGGCGGCAGTTACGGCATTGACCAGCACGGTAACGGCTCCCGAGAGTCCTCGGGCCGAGTTCTCGACAGCGACCACAGCCGCGTCATGGCGAATCTCACGAACGCCCCAGACGGCCAAAGCGCCCACGGCAACGACCGTAAAGATTACGCCGTAAAACAAAATCCGGTACAGTTGCCTGCCTATCAAGCCATTGCGCGGGGGCATTTTCTTCTCCCACTCCTTATGAATATTCAAGCAAGGCGCGATCTACAGCCGCGTCGGTAAGATCATACATGGCATCACCATGATCATATCCAGCCAGATGCAGAAAACCGTGGGCCAGCAATCGCGAAAGATGGGCTATCGGCGGCTGGCCGTAGAGGTCGGTCTCACGAGCCAGCGCATCCACCGAGAGGGCCAGTTCACCCAGCCCGACCGCTTCTCCTTCCCCGTCATCCGCAGACGACGCATCTTCCCCGCCATCATATTCCTCGGCAGGAAAGCTCAAGACGTTGGTCGGGCCTTCGCAGCCGAGAAAGGCATGATTCAGCCGGGCGATTTCCCTGTCGTCCACCAGCTTGACCGTGACCGGCAAACCTTCCAGACCAAGGGAATCCAGCAACAGCTCGCAAAGACCTGCAAGCTCATGCCGCGACAGGGGAAAGCGTGGATCAAGCCGCGTCTCGCGCAGGATTCTGACCGCACTCTCCATGGTCAGTGCCCCCCGTTCTCGTATTTGTCGTAGGCACGGACAATTCGGCCAACCAGCGGATGACGCACCACGTCTTCCTCATCGAATTCGACAAAGCGCACGCCTTTGACGCCATTCAGAATTTCCCTGGCATGAAGCAGCCCGGACCGGGCGTTGCTCGGCAGGTCCACCTGGGTCACATCGCCGGTAACCACGGCACGCGAACCAAAACCAAGCCGGGTCAGAAACATCTTCATCTGCTCGGGCGTGGTGTTCTGAGCCTCGTCCAGAATGATAAAGGCATCGTTCAGGGTACGGCCGCGCATGAAGGCGAGCGGAGCTACTTCTATAACACCGGCTTCCTGATATTCCTGCACCTTGGCGAAATCGAGCATATCATTCAGGGCATCGTATAACGGCCGCAGATAGGGATTGATCTTCTCGGCCAAATCTCCGGGCAGGAAACCCAGCTTTTCCCCCGCCTCGACAGCCGGACGGGTGAGGACAATGCGCTTGACCTCGCGCCGAACCAGGGCCCCCACGGCCATGGCCACGGCCAGATAGGTCTTGCCGGTACCAGCCGGGCCGATGCCGAAAGTCAGATCGTGCTCGCGGATGGCATCCAGATATGTACGCTGATTCAGCGATTTAGGCGAAATGGTGCGCTTGCCCGAGGCCGCGTACACATCCGCCTTGAAGACCTCTCCCAGATCGGCAGTGGGCTGGCGTTCCAGCGTGCGGCAAGCGAAATCCACATCCTGCGGATAAAGTTTCTTGCCGGATCGAAGCATGGAGTAAAGCTGGCCAAGTACCTGGGCGGCCAGATCGCCCCGATCCTCTTCGCCATCCGGCACCGATATGGTCACAGCATTGCCACGGCTCTCGATATCGCCGCCAATGCGCTCGCCAAGCAGTTTCAGGTGTTGATTCTGAGGCCCGAAGAGTCGGTTGGCGAGCCGGGCATCATTGAATTCAAGTTTTGTAACGGACAGAACGAAACCCTCCTATCCTTTGTTGCGCAGGAACATCCAGCGACAAGCGCGACGTTCCAGAAAATTGGCTATCTCGTACAGGGCCGCGCCGAGCAGCGACATACCCAGAATACCGGAGAACATGGTCAGGTAATCCATGGCCCCCCAGGCATCCATGATCATATATCCCAGCCCTCTCGTGGTTGCAAAGGATTCAACGAAGAAGAGAACGGCCACGGAAACGCCCGTGCCCAATCTCAGCGCCGTAAATCCATGCGGCAGCGCGGCGGGCAGAAGTACCTCTCGCAGCACGTGACGGCGCGAACCGCCCAAAGAGCGGATGGAATCAAAATATTTCGGATGAATGGATTTCACTCCATCCCGCGTGGTGACCAAAATCTGATAGGCCAGGATAAGCGCGATCATGAAAATCTTGGCCGCATCCCCCAGCCCGAAGAGCAGCAGAAACACCGGCAACAGGACGATCTTCGGAATGGGGTAGGTCAAGAAGACAAATGGGGCCAACATGGCGTCAATACGTGGCACGCTGCCCATGAGCAGCCCCAGCGGAAAGGCTGTCAGCCACGCGAGCGCCATGGCCGCCACGGCCCGCCACGCGCTGGTGGCGAAATGCCCCCAGAAGGTGGCTGTCGTCAGGGCCTGGGCAAAGGCAAGGACGACATCCTCCGGCGCGGGCAGGATTACGCCGCCCATGGCCGAAGCAGCCGCTTTCCAGAGCAGGCCGATCACGACAATTACGGCAAGATAGCGAATCAGCGGCTTGAAACTCACCACAGATCCTCCACCGTACTCCGCAGCTCGCGCAGGAGATTGAAACACGCCTCGGTATCCAGGATGCTCCGGCTGCCGAATCCGGGATTGTCAAAGACGCGCACCGGCCGCGCCGGACGGGCGGACATGACCATGATCCGCTTGCCCAGCACCACCGCTTCTTCCAGGGAATGCGTGACCAACACGAACGGCACCCGCCGCTGCTGCCAAACGTCGAGCAACGCATACTGCAACCGCTCGCGGGTCAGAGCGTCGAGGGAGGAAAAGGGCTCGTCCAGCAACATGATACGAGGCCGGGTGACAAAGGCCCGGGCAATGGCAACCCGCTGCTGCTCTCCTCCGCTCAGGTTAGCGGGATAGTCGCTGTCACGCCCGGAGATTCCCAGTTCCGCCAGTTGGGCCCGCGCCCGACTGAGCCGCTCTGCCCGGCCAACGCCTTGCACCTTGAGGCCCAACGCCACGTTATCGATGACGGTGCGCCAGGGCAGCAGGCCATAATCTTGCAAAATAATGGAAATATCAGGATTGGGACCGGTGACGGCCTCGTCGTTGACCAGTATCCGCCCGGTATCCGGCATGACCAACCCGCTCAACAGGTACAGCAACGACGTCTTGCCGCATCCGGAGGGGCCGACAATGGCCAGCGTCTCCTCTTTTCCCAGGGAAAAGGAGACCTCCTCCAGCACCGGCTGACCGCCGTAGGATTTTCCTAAATTTTCGGCCTTGAGCATCGATTAGGGGACGGCCGGAGGTAAGATTTGTTCATCCGGAATGGGTGCCTTGAGCAGCCCCTTGCCTATCATCCATTGCTGCACGGCTGCCAGTTCAGCAGCCGAGGGCAAGGCGGGGGCGGGATAGGGATATACCGGGAAAGCGGCTACCAACGGCTTGGGGATACGACAGGTCTTGGCCATGAGCGGCCGGTACTTTTCGGGATCGGCCGCCAGCCGCTCCACGGCCAGACCATAGGCGGCGACAAAAGCCTTGTAGGCTCCCGCATCGCCCGTGAAATAGCGACGGTGCAGACACAGAACGGTCAGCGGAATATCGAGGTCCTCGGCAGAGGTCAGCACGCTGCCGCCGCGCAGCCGCGCCAGGGACAGCAATGGCTCCGGCAGCAGGGCAGCATCCAGTTGGTCGGACATGAGCATCTGGAATCGGATGGGCATCTTCTTTACTTCGACGCGGGAGAAATAATCGGGAGCAATGTCGAGTCGCTCGCACATCTTGTCCGCCAGCAATTCCATGATGGTGGACTTGGACATGCCGAGTTTTCCGCCCCGAACCTGCGCGAGAGTCTTGCCCTTATTGGCCGGAGACAGGGCAATGCCGAACATGGGATGGCCCGGTGTGGTACGCCAGGAGGTCAAGGCTATGTGCATGGGCACGCCATGATCGATGAGCAAATGGGTGGCGACAAGGTCGCCGAAATAGCCGTCTATCCGCCCTGCCTGCATGGCGGTATCGCGCTCCAGGGCCGAGGTGAAACGAACCAACTCCACGTCCAGTCCCTGCGCGGCAAAAAGGCCATCCTGCACGCCCACCTCCATGGGCAGTGTGTCCAGCACCGGCAGCACGCCGAAACGGATACGCGTATTTTCCGCGTGGACCGACGGTGCCAAAAGCAGGATGCAACAAAGGACGAAGAGCAGTTTTTTCATTCCCTTTCTCCAACGTATCTGGTGGCGTGGGATGTACCATGGTCGGAAAGGAAAGAAAAGGCGGGTGAACTAATCCCAAACCGGGATCAAATATCAGCCTCACCCTTCGCGATGCGGCATCAGCCCGCGGACCACCAACAGCAACAGCACCACGGCGGACCCGACACCGACCCAATGCGGCAACGTCTCGCTCACTTCCGATACCACGGCGCGGATATCCAGGCCGAGGGCGACATAAAGATGATCGACCACAAAGGCCAGCGCCAGGGAACTGACGACAATGGCGGCCAGATACAGCCCGGTTGCCCGCTTGCCCAAAGTCTTGAGCATGACGGTGATCGTGGCACCATTGGTAGCGGGACCGGCCAGCAGGAACACCAGTGCAGCGCCAGGAGAAATACCCTTGAGCAGCAGCGAAGCGGCTATGGGCGTGGAGGCAGTGGCGCAGACATAAAGAGGTAAAGCCACCACCAGCATAACCAGATAGGAAAGAGGGCCACCTGCGAAGGATGAAAGAAAACCATCCGGCACCAGGGCGCTGATAAGTCCGGCAATGACAACACCGAGTAGAAGCCAGCGGCCGATATCGCCGATCATCTCGCCAAAAGCGTAGGACATGCCGGAAATGAATTTGCCGGTTACCGAGGCGTTGTCCGCAGGGTCGCGGCCGCTGCAACCGCAATCGTGACATCCGCATCCCTGAACATCGCCCGCCATGAGCAATGGCGCGGGTTCCTTGTCCGGGAAGGCATTGACCAAAGTCCCGGCCGCCACTGCGGTAATCAATGCGGCTACGGGCCGGATGACCGTCATGAACGGATCAATGAGCGCCCAGGTCACGGCCATGGAATCCACTCCGGTTTCCGGGGTGGCGATCATGAAGGCCGTGGTTGCCCCCTTGCCCGCGCCCTGACCTCGCAATCCGAGCGCGGCAGGCAAAACCCCGCAGGAACAAAGGGGAAGCGGCACGCCGATAAGCGCGGCCTTGACCACGGCTCCGAAACCGTTGCCGCCAAGATGCATAGCCATGAATGAATCGGGCACCCAGGCCTTGAGCAGCCCGGCCACAAAAAAGCCGAAAAGAACATAGGGGGCGGCCTCTACCAAAACATGCCAAGACGCTATCCCCACCGACCAAATGACATCCATAAAAAAACACCTGTAATCACATTATATTTGAACAGCTATTCACATAAAGAATCAAAAAAAGAGTTGTACACCTACCAACTTGCCCGGAAACCGTTGTCCCAACCCGGCAAGCCCACTACGCGCCCCGGCTGCCCAAGAGGGCCAGGGCGGTGCTTCCGCCCAAAAAAAAGGGCCTTCCTAGCCCTGTTCCCGGACATGGTCTATTCCCTGGCTTATCAGATTGCGCACATGCGCATCGTCCAGGGCGTAGAACACATTCTTTCCTTCCTTGCGGTAGCGCACCAGTCTTGCCGCGCGCAACAGCCGGAGCTGATGGGAAATGGCGGACTGAGACATATCCAAGACTTCCGCCAGGGCACAAACACAGAGCTCGTGCATGGAGAGAGCGAACAATATGCGCGCACGGGTGTAATCCCCGAAGGCTTTGAACAATTCCGCGAGAAAAAGAAATTCCCTCTCGGAGAGCATCTGTGCCCGAACCATCTCCACATTCTGCGAGTGTTCATTTGTCTCGCTGCAAGCCATTCCCGTCATCTTAGCCTCACATGTCTGGTTGCTCATATATAATAAGTATAAATATGACCAAAAAATCTGTCAAGCATGGGAAACGGGCCGCCCCCCTGGTGGGAAGCGGCCCGTTTCATTTTATTTTTTGATCTGTTAGCCGACCAATTTCTTGGCAGCGGCAAGGGCTGCCTCGTAATCCGGCTCCTCAGTGACTTCGCTGAGGTATTGGACATAGGTAATGGTTCCCTTTTGATCCACAACAAAGACGGCGCGGGTCAGCAGGCGAAGTTCCTGGATCAGCGTGCCCCAGCCCTCACCGAAGGAAGCGTCCTTGTGGTCGGACAGGGTCTTTACGGCCTCTACCCCGGCAGCACCGCACCAGCGGGCCTGGGCAAACGGAAGGTCCATGCTCAAAGTCAGGATGGCAATATCATCACCCAGGGCAGCGGCTTCAGTGTTGAACCGGCGGGTCTCGATATCGCAGACAGCCGTATCCAGAGACGGAACGGAAGCCACGATGAGGACTTTGCCCTTGAAATCGGCCAGGGTGGCAGGCGACAGGTCATTCGCCAGCGCGGTAAAATCGGGAGCAACATCTCCAACCTTCAACTCGGGTCCAAGCAATGTAAGGGGATTTCCCTTGAAAGTGGCAACACCTTTTCTCTCGTTCATGATGAACTCCTATTTTTATTGGATGAAATAACTAACTGATAACTATTACTAGTAATGCTTCTGCTTCTAATTATCAAGAACTTTTTCCAACGAATTTATCATCCCAATCCCAGTCTGTCCAACGTCAGCCGTTTTCTGCCCTCTCGCTCCAGTATGTCTGCTATCGCCTCTCCATCCGGCAGTCCTGCGGCCCGAACCTCGGCCAGCAAGCCATCCACCCGGCGTTCCTGAGCCAGATAGTCGAAGACCACTTCTTTCGCGTTCCTCACCGCCAGCAAGCCCTCCGCCCAGCCTAAGCCTTCGCGGTAGATAATACGGGCCGCGATGAAGGCGGATACCAATGCGAGTTGATGGGGCCCCGGCAGCCCGCTGAGCACACGGTCCGGATATCGCTCGGTCAATACCGCCGGACAATAAGCGAGCACAACGTCTCTCAAAACGGGATCATCCGCCGGATTCCGGGCATCGGACTGCAACATTCCGGCAATGGCGTCGGCAAGACCGTTTATTGCCTCCGACACGGCGAATGACAACTCCGTAAGGCTGCGCCCGCCACCGGCCAGCCGATACTCGCGCATGAGCAAATTCGCTTCGGAAGCGGCCCTGATGCGCAAGATATCAAGCAGCTCTTCCACATATTGAGCCTTGATTGCCAGAAACTCCGCCTCGCTCAGGACCAATCCCGCCAATATCTCGTATGAGGAGCAGATAACGCCGGTCTTGTTGGCGGATGGACCGGGAACCACCAGGACACCGGACCGCTCCAGCTCGGCTCTCGCATCAACGGAAATGAAGATGTTGGCCCCCTCCACTATCCCGCGCGCGGAGGGAGTACCATCGCTTGCCAGAAAATGTTTCCAGTTGTTCCGATTGATGGTTTCCGGCCTGCCTCCGGCGGGAATGAACAAATCGGCCTGAGCCGTATTGTGCAGCGAATTACGCAACCTGACGCCCCCGGGATCTGACGCCGACACAACGAACGCCCCCTTTCCGGTCAACAGCAAAGGAGCAAAATCGGATGCACGCAAGCCGCTGCCGACGAGCCGCAACAGCTCATCATGGTTCATGCCGTCCGGATCATAGGCGGCGCCATGCCCGTCACTCATGGCAATGATACGAACATTCTTCCCATATTCCCGAATCAAGATTTTGATGACGTTGGAAGCAACGTCTCCGGCCGGACCGCCCGTCAGCTTCACCGAAAAAGTTTGGCTCTTGGGATCAATCCCCAAGGTACGCAGAAGGGCCTCGGCAAAGACGACGACACCCTCGCTGGTAACCCCGTACTCCTTGTGCGCAATGCCCGCCCCCGGTTTGGAACTCATGAATGTGGCGGGCCAGCGATAGCCGCGCCGGGCAGCCCGTTCCACCATCCACTCGATGTGAGCGGATGTAATGTTCTCGTCCGGGCCGAGGAAAATCACTTCATCCCGGCCGAGATAATCAACGGCTTCCGGTCCTGCACTGTTTTTCGATTCATCCGGGACGACCAACAAATCCAGAAAGGCATCGACCACCGATCGCACGGCAAGGTCAGTCTCCGCTTCCGGGCCCAGCAGAATAACCGCCTTGGAGCCTCCTTCGGGAATGTCCTTGTTTTTGAATTGCTGGGCTCTCGCCAGCTTGGTTACCTCGTCCAACAACCGGTTGGACTCCATTTCGAACTGCTCCTGGCTGCGGGTCGGCACCAACCGGACGCCGCCGCGCGCCATGTCCCGGTACCGGACGTGGAAGGCGAAACAATAGGGGCCGTGGAAACAATAGAGGCCAAAGGGACGCTCCTTCCGGGGCAATGGCGCGAGAATAAGCGGGTCCAGCCGAAAAGCGAGCCCCAGCTTGTGCTCCAGATAATAATTGGTCCGCAAGGTGTATCGGAAAAAGCGGTATATATATGTCAGGATATTACGATGCACCTCGTTGTCCACATCGGCCAGCCCGTTGCGTACAACCTCCCGCCGTGCCGCCATCATGCGCTTGCGATCCTCTCCAAGCGCCGGATCGAAGCGGGCTTCGAAATAGCCGAACAGCGTTTCGGCAAGCTCCCGATGGTGCAACACCGCCGCAAGAATCCGCGCCGACGTATAGGCATGGATATTCCTTGAAACAAGAAACTGGTGGGCGAACTCGCATGCAGCCTGAAAGAGCATGACCTTGCCCAGCTCCCAGCCGTTCTCGTCGGCCAAGGTCTCCAGCCCGTGCAGGGCAAACCACTTTGAAAGCTCAAGCTGCCGCCGCAACCGGTCCCAGCGCTCACTCTGCGGATCAATATCCAAGCGCGACCGATCCACATAAAAACTCATGATGGCCAACGCCTCGCCGCCCTCGGGCTCAAACCGGTCGGCATAGGCCCGGTCAACCGGCACGGACTCACGCGCCAGGATGTTCACCACCCGAAAGAGCAATCCTTTTGTCGGAGGTTTTTCCATGGCAACGACAATACGATCGAATCCGGGATGCACGTCCTTCTCCAAAAGGACCTCGACCCGCTCCCGCCCCTTGAGGCAACCGCAGGTATGGAAATGACGAACGGCCCTGTCCGGCTCGAACTTTTCCACGTAGTCCTCGCTGGCCGAAGCAAGAAACGCCTCAAACTGCGCCATCTCGTTTTCGGCGAGTTCGGCCTCCCCCCGATGCACCCTGAGAGCGCCCTCCTGCCGGGAGCAGCGTGGCTGTGGACCGAACAGGAAGGTATCGAGCCGGATGGTGTCGTCCCGGCTGGAATAGATGCGAGCCATCTGGATTTCCCTGTCCAGATAGCCGGACAGCACATTCGCAAGGACACGCATATTGCCTCCGGGGGTAATATGGGTGACCATGGCATTGCACGGACTGTGCAGAACAACGGACTGCCGTTCCTCCCGCACCATTCCCGAAGCCAGAGCCATCAGATGGCGGATGCGTTCCTCCACGCCATGAGTGCGAAAATAGTATTCCGGCATCTGCTCATGAAACCAGACGACCAGAGATTCCACCGAATCGCCCAGCCGCCGCTTGACCTCTTCAACAATCCCGGTCCTCTCCGGCAAGAATTCGACCATCCGCACCTCCCGCCTCAACAGGCTTGTTCCTTAGCATGACTCTGCATGGAGCAAAGGGGCGAGTCAAGGACCCGAAAGACCGGAACCATGCAACGGCATTATAAATGTTCGCTTCTTGGGTCTAACGTCATAGACATATACCAACGTGCGAGATATGAAGGTGGCGTAGACCCGTATGCATAAGTTACGCAACGGACGCTTTCGGAAAGAGAGAGGGGAACATGCAAAAAAGCGCTATTGATACCGGGATTCTCCTGGAAACAGGAACAAATGAACTCGAAATCCTTGAATTCTACATCAATGAGACCTTGGAAGACGGCAAGGAAGTGAAGAACTTCTTCGGCATCAATGTCGCCAAGGTCATGCAGGTCATAGAAACTCCTAATCTGGAACCGCCGGAATCGGCGCCCCACCCCTCCTTCATGGGGACAATTCCCTTGCGGGACATCATCCTGCCAGTTCTCGATCTCTCTGTCTGGCTGGAACTGAACATGCCGAAAACGGAACGGGACATCGTTATCGTTACCGAATTCAGCAAGACCGTCACCGGCTTCCTGGTTTCCGGCGTTACGGAAATCCATCGCGTAGGCTGGGGCGAGGTCATTCCCCCCACCAGTGTCATCACCCAGTCCACGGACTCCATAGTCGGGCTTGTGGACAAGAACGACCATTTCATTCAGCTGCTGGACCTGGAAACCATTCTCACGCAAATAGAACCCGAGGTAAAATCCGACATCACTGTCTCGGAAAAGGAATACAAGGTTCTGGTCGCCGACGACTCCGCCACCATCCGGACAATGCTGGAGCAGCAGTTGACCAAAGCCAACTTCAAGCCGCAGATCACTACGAACGGTGATGAGGCGCTCAAGGCGATAATGAGCCTCAAGCGGAAGGCCGAAGAGGAAGGCAAGGATATCACCGAGTACGTGAATGTAGTGGTCTCGGATATCGAGATGCCCCTTATGGACGGTTTCTCCCTGACCAAAAATATCAAGACCGATCCAGTCTTGCAAAAGCTCCCGGTCATATTGTATTCTTCCATCATTACAAAGGAACTCAAACATAAGGGCGACTCCGTTGGTGCCGATTTGCAGATCACCAAGCCGGACCTCCATACCATACCGGAAAAAGCCATCGCACTTATTGAAGGAAAAAGCGCTTGACCGAATTGTATCCCGGGGACCATGTCCTCGAAGTTTTTCTTGAAGAAACCGTTGAACGACTCGACTCTGTCGAGTCCGGCCTTTTGCGTCTTGAAAACGGGACAGGCGACAGTGCCACACTGATCAATTCCATCTTCCGCGATGCCCACTCGGTCAAGGCCGGGGCCAACCTGCTCAAGCTTGCCAATATAGAGACCCTGGCCCACAAGCTGGAAAACATTCTTGAAATGATCCGCCGTGGGGAGATTCAGGTTACCGAGATGATCATCACGGCCTCGCTGGAATCCATCGATAAACTGCGAGAGTTGTTGGGAAACGTGGAAAACAGTGATGAAATATCCATCCGCCTGCACACGGCCATGCTGGAAATGGCACTGAAAAAGGCGCAGGAAGAAGCCTGATCCGCCCCCCGATTAGAAAATGAAAACAAAAAAGGCCGTATCCATTTGGACACGGCCTTTTTTTTGGCGGTGTAGCGCGTTAGTTTTCCAGAGTCCGAAGCAAATCGTCAGCTTCCTGCATCCGGGAGAAAGACGTGTTTTTGAACACCTCTCCCTCCACGGCCTTCAAGAATTCATCATAGCTCATGAGTGTAAAATCCATATGTATGCCCTTGGTCTTGAAATAAAGCCCGAGAAAAGCCGTCAACGGTTCGTCCATGAGAACCTTGGCTATCTCCCGGCCATCGGCGGCTGAAGTGAACGGTTTGTTCATGCCGCCCAGATGAAAGACATCCAGCCCGCTCTGTCCATCGGTGACAACGCCAAGCAGATTGAAGGTTTTCAGCCGGAAAATGAAGTCATCGTCGAGGTTTGGAAACTCAAGGATATCCTTTTTCGGAAACACACCGGCAAAGACCATCTTTCCATCTTCATCAGCCATGGTATGCCGAAAGGCAAGTTCGTCCCGATTGCGCCGGGCCGCCTTGACCGTCTCGTACAGATCGCAGGCAAAGGCCAGCTTCAAATCCTGCATCACTTTCTCGTCCATATTCTCTCCAATGGCTAGATGATTCCGTGCAGTGCACCGCCGGGTGCGCCCAGGGCGTCCACTCGCTTTTCAATTTCAGGATCAGGCACCAGCGGCGGTGCGTGGTAGGTCTTGAGCCGGGCATCGATGACAATTGCTTTTTTTGCTCCCCAGTGCTTGGCATGGGTAAAGCCCTCCACCCCGTACATATCCGTTGCCGGGTCCGAACGGGTAAAGGCGACCCAAAGAAAGTTGTCCCAATCCTTTGCTGTGAATCCGGCATCGTCGGCAACAACGATCATGGGGAACCCTTCTATTCCCCGCACCTTTTCCAGCGAGGCGGCCAAGCGTTCCATGCCGGGGTCCTGCTGATCCCGTTTCCGCTGGTGCTTTGGGCCCTTCAGGACCAGAATACCCGGTACGAACACCATTGGGTCGCGGAAACCTCGGGGCAAATCCATACCGGCCGGAAGTTCGACGGCAAGTTCGCGTTTCCGCTCTCCGGCCGCGGCAAAAATAAGCTTTGAGCCCTGATTCAGACTGATGCCCGAGTAGTCGAGGGTATCGATGGTCGTTCGGGTGATGAAGTGCAGGTCACGAGTCAGGTCCACCCGCTCAAGCATGTGGCGGAAAAAAACAGGTACGTCATGGCAGGTCACGCCGGGCTGAAGATCCTCCGCCGCCGCTATCAGAACATATTTGGACAATGCCGTCTGCGTGGTGCCGAGCAGGGACATTGCATTGGTCAGCAGCTCCTGCGGCTGACGCTGGGCGGCATAGGGGACATACCGCTCGCTGCCCACGGCCAGAAGCAGAGGATGCACTCCGGCCGCGTCCACGGCATGAACCGCATGGACTCCGGCAAAGACCGAAGGTACAAGGTCGGCCGTCAGTTCATGAATGAATGTCCCGAACACCGTATCCTCCTGCGGAGGGCGGCCAACCGTTGTAAAGGGCCAGATCGCGTCGTCACGGTGATAGACCCGATCCACCTTGAGCACCGGAAAATCATGGGCAAGGCTGTAGTAGCCGAGATGGTCCCCGAACGGTCCTTCTGGCTTTGCCTCGCACTGCTCCAATGTACCGCTGATGCAGAAATCCGCTTCGGCCAGAATGGGCAGGCCATTGCTCTGCGGCACCATGCCGATACGATGCCCGGCCATTGCACCGGCAAAGAAGAGTTCCGGCAGGCCATCCGGCAACGGCATGACGGCTGCCAGCGTCATGGCCGGAGCCCCGCCGATAAAAATATTCACCCTGAGCGGCTGGTTGCGACGAATGGCCTCCGCATGGTGCGGACCGATTCCACGATGAATCTGGTAGTGCAGCCCCACTTCGCGGTCCGGCACATAGTCATTGCCCGTCAACTGCACCCGGTACATGCCGAGATTGGAACCGCCATAGCCGGGATTGGCCGGGTCTTCGGTGTAGACTTGGGGAAGCGTAACGTAACTGCCGCCGTCCATGGGCCAGGAGACGAGATGCGGCAGCCGGGATATCGAGGTCTCATTTTGCAGCACCGGGCCTGTCGTCATTTTCTTCGGCAATGTATGCCAGGCCGTCATGGGTGCACCAAGGTATCGCCATGGATGTTTCACCGCCTCCATGGGATTCAGCTTGAGCCGCATCAATTCCCGAACCATTCCTACGGTGTCGCGAAAGATGAAATGCATCCGGTCCATGGTGCCATAAAGATTGGCAGCCATGGGAAAACGGCATCCCTTGACGTTGGTGAAGAGCAGCGCGGGGCCACCGGCTCGGTATACACGGCGCTGGATGGCACCGATCTCGAGCCGGGCATCCACGCTTTTTTCTATGCGAACAAGTTCGCCTCTTGCCTCAAGAGCTTCGAGGCACTCCCTGGTGTTCCTGTATCCCATGGTAATTCCCGTCGGTTGTTTCAGTCAGACAATCTAGACGGAAAAGGGGAAAAAGTTAAGAAGAGAAATGAAGTGGGCAAGGAAATGGAAGTGGAAGTGGAACAAGAACAGTCGATTTATGCGGACGGAGGCAAACCACACCAGACGCAATCAAAATCCATGGTCTGCAACCTGGCGAGCCGCACATCCTCACCAAAGCCAAAAGGCTTGAGCCGTCGCGAAAACCTGTTGCGACAGGTATTGCAGTAGAATCGCGGGTACTTGCAAATCAGGCAATAAGGCTGATAGTCATCGCAGTCAGCACTGTTCCAAGGACGGCGATGGCCCAACACACACTGCCGCCTGAAAAAAACACATTCGGAACAACGGTTTGACATAGTTGAGAGTTTACGCATCAACGAACCTCCAAATAAACTGATTTCCCAGTCTCGGAGAAAACCACAATCCGTCCAGACAGAATATTATTTTTTTGGCAGTCGGCATTTGAGCAGGCGTTAGATTAGCGATCCAAACCCCTCACACATCTTTGCCTTACGCCCGAGTTGTGATAAGTATAAAAGAGTACAAAGCAGTCAAGGAGACAGCACCATGCCCCTGATGACTTGGGATGAAATCATGTCCGTAGGCGTCGAGGAACTCGACGAACAGCACCGTCAACTCATACTCCTCATCAACGAAGCCTACGCGGCACTGCAACGCCACGACGAGCATCAAATGGCAGAAATAATCGCAAAGATGCAGCAGTACGCCAAAACCCACTTCGAAATAGAAGAAGGATACATGCAGCGAGATGGGTATCCGGAAATATCCAGACACAAGGCGCAACACGCAACATTCACCAGGACAGTATCCGATTTTCGCGCAAACCTGGACACCCACACGAATCTCTCAAAGATATTCGTATTCCTCAGCCGCTGGCTGGCAACACATATCCTGGAGTCGGACAAGGAATATGTTCCCTACCTTGTATCCGAGAGGTCGGACAACTGATTACTCACCCCGAATACGGTAGAAATCATCCGCAAACTTCTGCATGACTTCATCCACGTCATCCAGCACTTCTTTTTTGAGGTCGTGCGAGGTGGGGGCCACACCCATGGTAGCGGTATCCCAATAGACCGTACGGGGAGGAATACCGAACTCAAAGTTAAGATGGTAGGCATTGACACCGGAGCGTGTACGCAGGCTCATGACCTTCATAATGATGTAGCCGACATTTTCCAGCTTGAGGCCTTCGGCTGGATAATTGTCCACTACGGCATCATTGTTGACCAACATTCCCCGCATCCGTTTGGTAAAGCTGTCAATGGCATAGTTGCGCACTTCGTCAACCGAGAGTCCTCCGCCATCCACATCGACAAAGACCATGATATCGTCAAGAATGCTGACCTTGCGAAACTTCTCCGCATTGTCGTCAGCTGCGGCGGGCGATGTGAAAAGAACAAATACTGCCAGCATACAAAGAAGAATTACTTTATTTCGCATGATTGACCTCGTCTGGTTGGAGTATGCAATTCCTTAACACAGTTGGATCGGTCCATGAACCCATTATATGAACAAAAGAAAAGGACTCATCGACATATTGCCGATAAGTCCTTGATATTCATGGTGGGCTATGTTGGATTCGAACCAACGACCTCTTGCTCCGGAGGCAAGCACTCTATCCAACTGAGCTAATAGCCCACTTCTCAACTGAATGGAACGATGTAGCTATACCCCGTCCCAGCCTTTGTCAAGGATATCATGCCATGAATGAAACGACATTCCTCCCGGCCTTGAGGCGTCTCCGGGGATTTGCCCTTGCGGCCCACCACCTAGTAACAGTATACTGAAAAATAGAGGCCACACGGCCAAGCCACCCCTAACGGAGCAATGAATGAAGAACAAACGGATCATACTGGCCGTAACGGGAGCCAGCGGCACACTCTACGCACATACCCTTGCCCGCGCACTAGCCGAATGCGAAAATCTTGAGTTGCATCTCATAATATCGGACGCCGCACGCAAGGTCATGGAGATGGAGACCGACCTCTCGATGGAAGATTTCAGCCCCCTGGCTGCAGCAGTGCACCGGGCCGATGATATAGGCGCCCCCCCTGCCAGCGGCTCATGGCTGCACCACGGCATGGTCGTCTGCCCGTGCTCCATGGCCTCCCTCTCGGCCATAGCAACGGGACGAGGTGACAATCTCATCCACCGCGCGGCCGACGTCGCACTCAAGGAACGGCGCAAGCTCATCCTGGTCCCGCGCGAAACGCCGTTATCAGCCATTCATTTAAAAAACATGCTCGCGGCGGACCGGGCGGGAGCCATCATCCTCCCGGCATGTCCGGGGTTCTACCACCGGCCCGCAAGCATCGACGACCTGGCTGCACAACTGGCCGGGAAAATACTGGATCAACTCGATATCCCCCACGCCCTGTTCTCGCGCTGGGGAGAATAACAAGGAGGCAATCTATGGAAATCACCTGGTATGGTCATGCGACATTCGCCATCAAGACCGACAACGGCACAGTACTTATCGATCCTTTTTTCGATGGCAATCCGAGCGCCCCGATATCCTGGAAAGAAGTGGAGAATTGCGACCTCATCCTGCTGACGCACGATCACGGCGACCATCTGGGGCAGGCGTTGCAACTGGCAACCAAACACAACGTTGAGATCGTGGGCATGTTCGACGTCATCCGCCCGCTGTTCGATCAGGGGCTTCCCGAGAACCTAGGTGTCGGCATGAATATCGGCGGAACGGTAAACCGCCTCGGCATTGATATTCAGATGGTCCAGGCCCTGCACTCCTCAGTCCACGGAGCCCCCGCCGGCTACATTATCACGCTGCCCGACGGCACCTGTATCTACGATGCGGGCGATACCGGTCTCTTTGGAGATATGGGCCTCTTTGCGGAATTTCACGACATAGACATCGCCATCCTGCCCATCGGCGGCCACTTCACCATGGATGCAAAGCAGGCGGCCTATGCCTGCAAGCTGCTCAAGTGCCGCACCCTCATTCCGCAGCACTGGGGGACCTTCCCGGTTTTGGCTCAAAATACCGAGGCCCTGGCCAAACATCTCGCGGAGCTGGCCCCGGATACCGACCTCAATATATTGAAGATAGGAGAACCCCGCACCTTTTAGCCGTGCGAGGCTTTCAGTTCCCGAAGCGCGGCGTGGATCTTCGCGCCGCGCTTTTTGCCGATGCCCGGCAAGGACTCGATGTCCTGCAAACCAGCCTCGGCCATGGCATCCAGCGATTCAAACCGATCCCAAAGAATACGGGCCGTTTTCTCCCCCACACCGGGCAATGAGGTCACCTCACTGCTCAAAACGGCCTTTTTCCTCGCCCGGCGCTGCCTTCCGATGACAAATCGGTGAGCCTCATCCCGCATCCGCTGCAAAAACAGCAGCTCCGGGCTTCCGGGTTTGAGATTCATGGGATTCTTCCGGCCCGGCCTGAAGATCACGTCCCCCAGTTCGCCTGCACGTCGCGTCTCGCCTTTTGCTATGGAAGCAAGCTCCCAACACGTATCCTCGCTACAATCCGCAAGAGCCTGCCCCACGGCAGCCAGTTGTCCCTTGCCGCCATCCAGCAAAACAAGGTCGGGCCACGGCGGTCCCGACTCCACTCTGCGCCGGGCCCAGGATGCCAGTGCGGCGTAGTCGTCCCCCGTCCCCTCAAGCTCAGGAAATGCATAAAGCCGTGACGCTTCCTTATCCCGACGCCCCTCATCAAAAACCACCTGCCCAACGCGCATGTCCTGGCCTCCCAGATGGGAAGCGTCCACACATTCGATGCGGATCGGCTCCTCCGCCAATCGCAATGCCTTCTGCAACCTGGAGGAGATCGTCTCCTTGTGCTCTCCGCCACGACGGGCAACGGACCGGGCGATTTCCAGCAACTGCTTTTCCTGCGTGGTATGCGGCGGGATAATGCGCACCCGCCCTTCTCGCCGTTCCGAAAGCACCTGCTGCAAGGCCTCGTCGTCTTCCACGTGAGGTGCGACAATGAGGGGAGGAATGAATCGACCGGGTCCATAAAACTGGGCAAGAAAGCTGGCAATGGCCTCCGGCCCTTCCTCCAGGGTCAGCCCGGGCCAAAAAAAGGATTGTTGGTCCAGCAGTCGCCCCTGTCGGATAAAGAGCAGGCCGAGCCCGAGACCGGCTTCAGTTTCCGATAGCCCGACGACATCCCGGTCACGATTATCGTGTATTACCGCCACCTGTCCTTCAACGGTCTGGCGTACGGCCCGAATCTGGTCGCGATACCCGGCGGCGCGCTCAAACTCCAAAGCCGCCGAGGCCTCAGCCATTCGCTTTTCCAACTGGGCCACAAGGTCGCCGGACTTTCCGGAAAGCAACATCTCCACCCGGTGCACCTGATCGGCATAGAGCGAACGGTCAACGTCTTTTACGCAAGGAGCGAAGCATTGATGAATGTCATGGTACAGGCACGGCCGGACCCGATTCTTGAAGACATGGTCCGAACATTTGCGCAGGGGAAACACCTTGCCCAGCAGTTTCCAAGTGGTACGGGCGGCAGCCGCCGATGTGAAGGGACCGAAATAAACGGCCCGATCCCGGGCCACCTTGCGGGTAATGGTCAATCGGGGAAAGTCCGACCCCTTGTCCAGCTTGAAGAGGACATATTGCTTGTCGTCCTTGAGCACCACATTATAGCGGGGCCGATGCTTTTTGATCAGCCCGTTCTCAAGCAACAGCGCTTCCTTCTCGGTGCCGGTCAGCAGGATATCCACAGACGCCACCTGAGACACCAAAGCCTTTGTTTTTGGCGTATGGCCGCTATTGCGCTGGAAGTATGAGGAAAGGCGCCGCCGCAGCCGTTTCGCCTTGCCCACATATATGATGCGGCCCCGGCTATTCTTCATAAGATAGACGCCAGGGGTGTCGGGAAAATCGGCGGCAAAAAATTTGAACTTCTCTGTCATGACTGTGTGTGATTTTTCCTACAGTTTTTTGTTTGAAACAACCATACCGTATTCCAACTCCCAAATCACCTCTTTTGCTTTTGCAAGCTAACTTGTTAAAATTTAAATAGTTATAAAATATTTTTAAAAGTTGGAGTTCATTTTTTTTGCCGGTAAAAAAATTTTAACCGTTGTGTATTTTTTTGCCAAAACCCCTTGCCAAATCAATTGCAGTTGCGGTAAAGAGAATTCCAGTAAAGGCGTTTACTTGGTTTTTAATCGCAAAAAAAGGAAGAATTAACATGAAACGTATTATCGTGCTTGCAGCTCTCTGCGCCTTCGTGCTCAGCTTTGCTGCTGTCGCTTCTGCTGCTGACATCAAAGCCAGCGGCGCCTGGGGCGTTGAGGCCGTTTGGCAGGACAACTGGGGCTTCAACGACGACACCGCTGCCGGTCAGCAGACCAAGCGGTTCCGCATCGCTCAGCGTGCCGACACCGTCTTCGAGTTCATCGCCAACGAGAACCTGAAGGCCGTTCTGTACACCCGTTACGGCGCTCAGAACTGGGGCGAGCGTAGCTTCATGGTCAGCGAAGGCGACAACGGCCAGAACACCGCCCTGGAGAACCGTATCACGGTTCGCCGTGCTTACCTGGACTTCAACTGGCCTGACACCACCATCAATGTCAAAGCCGGTTACCAGGCCATGTCCCTGCCCGCCGCTTTCGGTGGTGGTTCCATGATCCTGGATGACGAGATCGCCGGTGCCACCGTTTCCGGTCAGATCACCGACAACGTCGGCTACCTGCTCGGCTATGCCCGCGCCTACAACGATGATGGTACCAATGGTTCTGGCGATAACTACCTGAACCAGGTTGACGCTTGGGTTGCCGCGGTCCCCATGACCTTCGACGGCTTCTCCCTGACCCCGTTCGGTATGTACGCTCCCATCGGCAGCGGCTTCCAGGTTAATGACGTCACCGCTACTCCCAACGGCTCCAAAAAGGCCGCTCTGATGGGCGTCGTGGCTCAGAACGCCTCTGATGCTGCTACCGGCAACAGCTACAACAACGCTTACTGGCTCGGCGCTGCCTTCACCATGGATCTTTTTGATCCGTTCGTCCTGGCCGCTGACTTCAACTATGGTAAGGTTGACTCCGATCGGAAGCAGAACGAAATGTCCGGTTTCCTGTTCGACCTGGCCTTGGACTACAAGGGCTTTGATTTCATGACCCCCGAGGTCTTCTTCGCCTACACCTCTGGTGAAGACGGAAACGCCTCCAAGGGCAACGGCTCTTCCGAGCGTATGCCTATGCTGTCCGCTCAGAACTGGGCCATCGGTTCCTTCTTCTTCGGTGGTGACACCCTGTACAACGGTGCCATCAACGGTCAGGATCCGGCCACCCTCGGTTTCTGGGCCCTGGGCCTGACCTTGAAGGACATCCAGTCCTTTGCTGAAGGTCTGACCCACACCGCTACCATCCTGTACGCTCAGGGTACCAACGACAAGTCCGTTGGTTCTGCGTACACCACTGCTGCTAACCAGGGTAGCGTCAACAACCTCAGCTACGGCAACACCCTCACCGAGGAAGACCACCTTGTTGAAGTTGACTTCAACACCGCCTACAAGGTGTACGATGGTCTGACCATGACCTTGGATCTGGGCTACATCAATGCTGACTTCGACACTTCCGTCTGGGGTCAGGACAATAAGGGCGGCGACGCCTGGAAGGTTAGCACCGGTATCATCTACCAGTTCTAATCAGGTTGTAGCTACAACCGTTAGCTGAATACCCAAGTAACGCCCAGAGGGCCGGGGAGTGCAAACCCCGGCCCTCTTTTTTTGCGTCCAATCCCATGGAAAGCGCTCCTTTTACCGACTCGACTTTTGATCGACGGTCGGCTATACCTTGGCTCCCCGCCGCACCGCAGAACGACGCGGCGCAAAAAGCTACAACACCCAGCACAGAGGTGTGCCATGTCCTGCAATAGACTTACATACAAAAGCAAAGAGGATTGGGCCCCCATAGAGGCCCGGATGGACGAACGCCGCAACCCGGATGACAAGGTTGACGCCATTGTCCGGGACATTCTTGCGGATGTGAAGGTTCGCGGCGATGAAGCGCTGGCCGAATATACCCGCAAGTTCGACTGTGAAGCCTTTACCCCGGCAATGCTCAAGGTCAGCCCGGAAGCCATTGCCCAGGCCCTGGAAGATATTCCGACTGACGACGCGGCCATCCTGGAAGAAGCAATCACCCGCATCCGTACTTTTCACGCCAATCAGAAAGAAAAATCCTGGTGGACCACCAACGAGGATGGCACCATCCTCGGCCAGATGGTGCGCCCGGTGGACCGCGTCGGTCTCTACGTTCCCGGCGGTCAGGGTGGTGAAACTCCGCTCATTTCCAGCCTGATCATGAATGCCGTCCCGGCGCAGGTTGCCGGGGTTGAATCCATTGCCGTCACCTCGCCGCCGCGCAAGGATGGCACCTTGAATCCGTACATTCTGGCTACCGCCGCCCTGCTTGGTCTGGATGAAGTTTACCTGACCGGATCGGCCTGGGCCATAGCGGCTCTCGCCTTTGGTACGGAAACAATTGCTCCCTGCGACGTTTTGGCGGGTCCGGGCAATATCTTCGTTGCCACGGCCAAGTCCCAACTCATCGGCCAGGTGGGAATCGACATGGTTGCCGGCCCCAGCGAAATCGCCATCCTCGCCGATTCCTCCGCCAATCCTTCCTGGCTGGCGGCGGACATGCTTTCCCAGGCGGAACACGACCCTCTGGCGGCGGCCATTCTGGTCACGCCGGATGCTGATCTGGCCGACAAGGTGTGCTTGGAATTGGAAGACCGCTGTGCGGCTTTGCCCCGTTGCCGGATTGCCGGAAGCTCACTTGAAAAATGGGGCATGGTCGTCACCGTGCCTGATCAGACAACGGGTATGGATCTGATCAACCGACTGGCTCCCGAACACCTGGAACTGGCTGTTGCCGATCCGTGGTCCATCGTCGGGCAGGTTCGCCACGCCGGTGCCATCTTCATGGGCCACTATTCACCGGAACCGGTGGGCGACTACTTTGCCGGTCCCAACCACGTGTTGCCGACCTTGCGCACAGTGCGTTTTTCTTCCGCCCTTTCCGTTCAGAACTTCTGCAAGAAGTCCAGCATCATCGCCACCTCCGAGGGGTATGTGGCGGAACATGGCGGCAAGATAGCCCGGCTGGCCCGGCTGGAAGGCCTGGAAGCCCACGCCAGAAGCGTGGAATGCCGTACCAAATAACTGTCCATTTCATAAAATATATAGAGAGGGAAAACCAATGGCTGTTCTTGAAACCGCAATCACCGAATACCCGCTGGTATCCAAGGGAAAAGTCCGTGACATCTATGCCGTGGGCGATGACCAGCTGCTGCTGGTAACCACCGACCGCATTTCCGCCTTCGACGTTGTCATGCCCGACCCCATCGAGGACAAAGGCAAGGTGCTCAACCAGATCACCCTGTTCTGGATGGATATGATGAAGGATCTGGTGCCCAACCACATTGTTGCCACCAATGTGGACGACTACCCCGAACCGCTGCGCAAATACAAGGCCGAACTTCAGGACCGCTCCGTGCTGGCCAAGAAGGCCAAGCCCCTGCCCATCGAATGTATCGTCCGCGGTTTCATCACCGGTTCCGGCTGGTCGGACTACAAGAAGACCGGCACGGTATGCGGCCACAAGCTGCCTGCCAATCTTCAGGAATCCGAGATGCTGGAGACCCCCCTCTTCACCCCTTCCACCAAGGCCGAACTTGGCCTGCACGATGAGAACATCACGCTTGAAAAAGCCGCCGAACTCATCGGCGAGGAAATGATGCGCAAGGTGGAAGACCTGACCCTTTCCATCTACAGCCGCGCCCGCGACTACGCCAAGGAACGGGGTATTCTCATTGCGGATACCAAATTCGAATTCGGCACCCTGGACGGCGAACTGATCCTCATCGACGAAGTGCTCACGCCCGATTCTTCCCGCTTCTGGCCCATGGAGGGCTACAAGCCGGGACAGTCCCAGCCCAGCTTTGACAAGCAGTACTTCCGCGACTGGCTGGTCGAAATCGGCTTCAACAAGCAGCCGCCCGCACCGGGCATCCCGGCCGAAATCGCTTCCCGCACCCGAGAGAATTATCTGAACGCATACCGGTTGCTGACCGGCTCAGACCTCAAGCTGTAAGGATGTCGTTATGATGGAATGGTTGCAACTGATCGGCCTGTTTGTGCTGGCTATGATCGTGGGCAACCTCATCCGCCGCAAGATGGGCGGGGGAGGCTGAGGCCCCGGCAAGAACCAATGCGGCTGGAAGCCGCCTGCGGATAAGGATGACGAAAAATAGCGAATACGAGAGGAGGCGACGGGCTTGACAGTTACGTCGATTGAAACTAATAAACCTCCTCTTGCCTTGCTCTCTCCCGTTGTTGGGCGAGGGCCTATGACCAAAAGGAGATATACGAATGGTTAACAACTACGAGACGCTCGTCCTTCTCTCCCCCGAGCTGGCCGAGGAAAACAGGAAGGAAATCCTGGGTTCCCTCACCGGCATCGTGGAACGCGAAGGCGGCAAAATGGTCGAGACCGACGATTGGGGCATGCGCCAGCTGGCCTACCCCGTGCAGAAGCAGACCCGCGGATACTATGTGCGCCTGGTCTTCGAGGCCCCCGGCGCCCTGGTGGCCGAGCTGGAACGCAACATCCGCATCACCGACGGCATTTTCAAGTTCATGACCGTCAAACTGGCTGCCTAGGAGGTCTGAACCATGGCATTCCGCAAGAAATTCACCCCGAGGAAGAAGTTCTGCCGCTTCTGCGCGGACAAGGACCTGCCCCTGGACTACAAGCGCCCGGACATCCTGCGTGACTTCGTTACCGAACGCGGCAAGATCATTGCCCGTCGCATCACCGGCACCTGCGCAAAGCACCAGCGTGCCCTGACCAACGAGATCAAGCGCGCCCGGCAGATGGCCCTTCTGTTCTACACCACCGTTCACAGCACTGATGTGAAGAAGCGGAGCTCCATGTAGGAGTCGAGGAGGGATACATGAAACTTATCTTACGCGCTGACGTCGACGCTCTGGGTCGACTCGGAGATATTGTCACCGTCAAGCCCGGTTACGGCCGCAACTACCTGATTCCCCAGGGACTTGCCAAGCCCGCTTCCGAGGCTAACCTCAAGGCTTTTGAGCTGGAGCGGCGCAAGCTGCAGGCCGAGGCCGATTCCCTGCGCACCCAGGCCGAAGGTCTGGCCGAACGCATTGCCGCCTCTCCCGTGGAGATTCGCGTGCGTGTCGGTGAAGGCGACAAGCTGTACGGCTCCGTCACCTCCGCCAACATCGCCGATGCCATGGAAGCTGCCGGTATCGAGATTGATCGTCGCAAAATTATCCTCGAAGAGCCCATCCGTGCTCTGGGTGATTTCGAAATCGAAATCAAACTGCACCCGGATGTTCGCGGTGAGCTGAAGCTCAGCGTCCTCCGCGAGGGCGGCGCCATCGAGGAAGACGTCATCGAGGAAACCGCAACCGAAGCCGTAGAGGCGATCGAGGAAACTGAAGCAACCGATGCCCAGTCCGAAGACGCCGAAACAGTCGAAGCCTAACTCCGGCCAATACGACAACAACTCGGAAGGGGCCCTGGAAAGGGCCTCTTCCGAGCTCCTACGCAAGCTCCCGCCCCAAAACCTTGAGGCGGAACAGGCACTTCTCGGTGCCGTATTCCAATCCCCCAATATTTTTCACGAATTGGTCGATGTCTTGGGTGCGGACGATTTTTACTCCCCCGCCCACCAGACGATCTTCCAGGCCCTGATCGATCTCTACAACCAGCAGCAGCCCATTGATCTAGTGGTGGTCAAGGACCACCTGGAGGCCAAGGGACTCCTGGAAACCGTGGGCGCAGTCTACCTCTTCGAAACCGCGGACTCCGTAGTCAGTGCGGCCAATGCCATGCACTACGCGAAGATCGTCCGCGACAAGTCGATCATGCGCCAGCTCATCGGGGCCTCCAGCAACATCATTACCAACTGCTACGAGTCCACCGATGTGGAAGAGCTGCTGGGTGAATCCGAGAAGGAAATCTTCAAGATCGCCCAGTCCAAGGCCAACAACAACCAGCTCGATTCCAAACGCCTCCTGGACCGCGTTTTTGAAGACCTGACCAAGAAATACGAGAACAAGTCGGCCATCACGGGCATCGCGACCCACTACACCGACTTCGACTCCATGACCGCCGGGCTCCAGAACTCGGACCTCATCATCATGGCAGGCCGCCCCTCCATGGGAAAGACCGCCTTTGCCCTGAACGTGGCCCTGCGAGCCGCAGCCAGGTCGGAAACCCCCACCGTCGTGTTCTCGCTCGAAATGAGCATGGAACAGCTCATGACCCGTCTACTTGCCGTGCAGGCCAAGGTGGGGCTCCAAAACCTGCGTACCGGTTTCCTGGAAGACGACGACTGGCAGAAGCTATACGAGGCCGGTGATGTTCTTTCCCGGGCGCCCATCTTCATCGACGACACGCCCGCCCTGTCCACTCTGGAACTCCAGGCCCGCTGCCGCCGCCTCAAGGCGGAGCATAACCTCGGTCTGGTCATTGTGGACTACCTGCAACTCATGCGGGCCAGCCACCGCATTGATTCCCGTGAGCAGGAAATCTCCGAAATCTCGCGTAGCCTCAAGGCCCTGGCCAAGGAACTCAATATCCCGGTCATCGCCCTGTCGCAGCTCAACCGCAAGGTGGAGGAACGTTCGGACAAGCGTCCCATGATGTCCGACCTCCGTGAATCCGGCGCCATCGAACAGGACGCGGATATCATCATCTTCCTCTACCGCGATGCCGCGTACAACAAAAACGAGGACAATCCGCTCAAGAATATTGCCGAGGTCATCATCGCCAAACAGCGTAACGGCCCGGTGGGCAAGTGCGAACTCTTCTTCAAGAAGGAGTTCACCCTGTTTGAGAATCTGGATGCCCCGGCCTTCCCCTCGGAACTGCCCGAGGGAGTCTAACCTCTACCCCGACCATCGCCATGTACTACGATCCCGTGGAAGCTCTGGACCGCGATTCACTGGAAGCACTCCAGGTGGAACGCCTGAAAAAGACCATCGCCAACGCCCGCAAGTCCCCCTTCTACAAGGAACGGCTCAAGGATGTCGACCTTGACGAAATCACCTGCGTCGCCGATGTCGCCAAGCTGCCGCTGACCTCCAAGGACGACCTGAGAGGCGAGTATCCCTACGGTATGCTCACCCGACCCGTGGATGAATTCGTCCGCCTCCATGCCTCCAGCGGTACCACCGGGACTCCCACGGCCATTTTCTACACCCAGCGTGATGTTGACCGCTGGGCCGACCTCATGGCGCGCTCCATGTACTGTTGCGGCTGCCGCCGCTCGGACGTGCTGCAAAACACCTCGGGCTACGGCCTGTTCACCGGCGGACTCGGCATCCACTACGGCAGCGAACGCCTCGGCATGTTGACCATTCCGGCCGGAGCGGGCAACACCAAACGCCAAATTAAACTGATCCGGGACTTCAATGTCACGGTTCTCCACATCATTCCTTCCTTTGCCCTCTATTTTGCCCAACGCGTCCGCGAGGAAGGATTCGACCCCGCCGAGATGCCCTGGCGTATCGCCCTCATCGGCGCGGAACCCCACACCGAGGAAGTTCGGCGCAAGATCGAGGAGACCATGCACATCAAGTGCTACAACTCCTACGGCATGTCAGAGCTGAACGGCCCGGGCGTCGCCTTCGAGTGCGAGCACCAATGCGGCATGCATTTATGGGAGGACGCCTACATTGCCGAAGTCATCAACCCCGAGACCGGAAAGCCGGTCCCCGATGGCGAGATCGGCGAACTGGTGATGACTACCATCACCCGCGAAGGCATGCCGCTGATTCGCTATCGCACCCGCGACTTGACACGGATCATCCCCGGCCAGTGCGAGTGTGGACGTACCCACCGGCGCATCGACCGCATCCAGGGCCGTGCCGATGACATGATCATCCTCAAGGGCGTAAACATCTACCCCATGCAGGTGGAGCAGTGCCTGATGGCCATGCCGGAAGTCGGTCAGAACTACCTCATTGAGCTGTATACCGAGGGTGTCACCGACCAACTCAAGGTCAAGGTGGAAATCAAGGACGAATTCTTTGTCGAGGACATGCGCGTCCTGCAGGGACTCCAGAAAAAGATCGCCAAGACGCTGTGCAGCGAAATCCTGCTCACGCCGCGCGTGGAACTGGTTCAGCACGACTCCATCCCCAAGAGCACCGGCAAAGCCGTCCGCGTAGTGGACGGTCGGAAAAAATAACATGGATTACGTCTGGGCCATACTCTGCATCCTGCTGCTCTGCCTCTCCCAGACGCTGCAACTCTTCAGCCTGCCCGCAAACTGGGTGGCTCTGGCGCTCATTGCCCTGTGGAAGCTCATTTATCCGGCTTCTATGAGCTGGACCTATGTCATTATCCTTGTAGTGCTGGCCGCCATTGCGGAAGGGTTGGAATTTTTCCTCCAGGCCAGGTTTGCCGGACGCTACGGCGCGTCCACCCGGGGCAATATCGGCGGCATTGTGGGAGCCATTGTTGGAGCCATTTTCGGTGCGCCTTTCTTCCTGGGGCTTGGTGCACTTCTCGGCGCACTGGGCGGGGCCTGGCTCGGCTGCCTGCTGGCCGAGATGACCTGCCGCAGCGGTACCGATGCATTGCGCGCGGCAAAGGGCGCGTTCATGGGCAAGGCGCTGGGCTTCACGGTAAAGACCGCCATAGGCGCAGCCATCGTAGTCTCCGCAATTCCCAACGTCTGGCCGTAACAACCTTTCGGATTTCTACCCCAAAGGCCCCGGCAGCATGAGCTGCCGGGGCCTTTGGATTACTTCAGCATTCCTTTTTCCCTGAGATAGGCGATGACACGAGCAGACTCACCCGCAGCCATGGTCCCACCAAGCGAAACCGCTACGGTGATGGTTTCCAGTATCTCTTCAACCGTTGCTCCAAGTTGCAAGGCGTTTTCGGTCTGATACAGGATACAACCGCGGCAGCCGCGTACCAGTCCTCCCACCAGGGCCATGAGACGCTTGTTTTTGCCGCTTATCGCCCCATCCTTGTATGCTTCCTGATGCAGGGGATCATATGCTGCCGCGACCTCCGGCATTTGCTCCCGAAATATCCCCCAATTCTCTCCAATCATAGCTTTCAGATCAATCTGACTTTCCAACATGATACTCTCCTTGTTCTGTTTCGAGTATCCTGCCCGGTCTACACACATTCGACAAACGAATGCTTTTGATGCAAGATATAAGCATGAATGATGAGTTGCAATTATTGGATCTGGCCCCGGACGTCTTGCGAACCTTCGTCTGCGCGGCAGACGCCGGAAGCTTTACCCAAGCCGGCACCTTGGTGCATCGCACCCAGTCCGCCGTCAGTATGCAGATGAAACGGCTGGAGGAGGATCTGGGCCGTCCGCTCTTCCTGCGCCAAGGCCGAGGGGTTTCCCTTACCGAGGATGGCGAAACGCTTTACCGGTATGCCCAAAGAATGCTGGAACTGCACGAGGAAGCGCTGGCCGCACTGGCCGCCCCCCGCCTGGGTGGCGTTGTCCGGGTCGGAGCACCCGAGGACTATGCGGCACAGTTTCTGCCCCGGACGCTGAAGCGATTCTCGGCGGTTCATCCGGACGTTGAGGTACAGGTCTATTGCGACGCCACCCCGGACCTGATCTCACAGTTTGCAGCAGGCAATCTGGATGTGATGCTCACAACCGAGGAATACGGAGAAGGTCCCAACCGACGTAAGCTAGGGCTGGTCTGGATTGTGGCGGAAGATGGAGGACCGCTGAGAAAACGGCCGCTGCCTCTGGCGCTCTTTCACTCAGGCTGCCCGTATCGGCGCAATGCCCTGCTATCGCTCGAAGAGGCAGGCATGGCGTACCGTATTGCCTACAGCAGTCCAAGCATGGCAGGCGTTCTTGCGGCCGTGCAAGCCGGGCTGGCCATTGCTCCGGCTACCGAGAACTTCCAAGCTCCCGGATGCCGTCGGACGACCAGCCGAGACGGCATCCCGCCCATTGCTCCTGTCTCCGTGGGCCTTCATCTGGCAAACGGGACCAAAAACGAGGCTGCGGCCTCTTTTCACTCCTTTATTGCCAACGTGCTGCACATCGACATCTGAACTTCCATAAGTGTCAACTCCACGCTCATCCCATCCTTACCATCATTTCGTCGATTCCATAAAAAATCGAATTTTATTTCACAATAATGCCAAGCCATTTGCAATTCGATGCGTTTTCACCTTGTTTTATGACCGTATTGATCGGTTAGGTTGACCAAATGGCATTCATGTCATATGCCCCCAGTCGCAGCTACAAAAGTGTACTAACTAATAACGGACGCGCGTATGGCTCGCCCGTCCAAGCCAAGGATTCTTTGCATGCATAAACGAGAGACGTGGGGGTCCAGAACCGGGTTCATCCTGGCTGCCGTGGGCTCCGCCATCGGACTGGGGAACATCTGGCGCTTTCCTTACATGGTATACGAAAACGGCGGGGGCGCTTTCCTGCTCCCCTATTTCATAGCCATGCTGGTGGCAGGCATTCCCTTCATGATGCTGGAATTCGGGTTGGGTCACAAATTTCGCGGCTCGGCTCCCCGAATTTTCGCTTCCATCTCCAAGCGGGCCGAGTGGCTCGGTTGGTGGCAGGTCCTCGTGGCCTTCATCATTGCCTGCTATTACGTTGTGGTTATTGCCTGGACCATCAACTACTTCATATTCTCGTTCACTCAGGCCTGGACCAGCGACCCCAAAGGGTTCTTCTTCGGCTCCTTCCTGGGCCTGACCGATTCTCCCATGCATCTGGGCGGCGTGCAGTGGCCCATTCTCGGCGCAGCCGTCTTTGCCTGGTTTGTAGCCTTTGTCGCTGTTTTCACGGGCATCCGGGGCGGCATCGAACGCGCCAGCAAAATCTTCATGCCCCTGCTGTTCATCCTGGTGCTGGTCTTCATCGGTCGCGGTCTGATGCTGGACGGTGCCACAGAAGGACTGAATTGGTTGTTCCGGCCTGACTTCTCCGCTCTGACCAGCGGCAAGGTCTGGGCCGACGCCTTTGGCCAGATATTCTTCAGCCTCTCCGTCGGGTTCGCCATCATGCTCGCCTACTCCAGCTACCTGCCCAAGGACTCCGACGTAACCAACAACGCCTGCATGACGGTCTTCATCAACTGCGGATTCAGCCTGCTGGCCGGCATCATGATATTCAGCGTGCTCGGCTACATGGCCGCCCAGCAGGGCGTTGCCGTCAAGGACGTTGTGGCAAGCGGCGTCGGCCTGGCCTTCATCACCCTGCCCACCGCCATCAACCTGATGCCCATGCCGATATTCTTCGGTGCCCTCTTCTTCCTGGCGCTCATGTTCGCCGGGCTGACTTCCATGATCTCCATCACCGAGGCCGTGGTTTCGTCCGCCAAGGAAAAAATGGGCCTCAGCCGCAAGAAGGCGGCAATCCTGGTCTGCGGAGCCGGATGCCTCGGCACCATGGCATTCACCACGGGCGGCGGCCTGCTCCTTCTGGATATCGTCGACCACTTCATGAACAACTTCGGCATCCTTCTCGGCGGATTCGTAGAGATCATGTTCGTAGCCTGGTTCTGCAACCTTGAAGCCATGCGCTCCTACATCAACTCCGTTTCCGACTTCAGGATCAACAGCGCCTGGAATATCTGCCTGCGCTTCGTGACCCCCCTGATGCTGGCCGCCATCCTCATCTCCAACTTCATTGAGGACTTCGCCAAGAACTACGGAGGCTACTCCACGGAAGCCATCATGTTCTTCGGCTGGACCATGCTGCTGTGCGTTCTGGTTCTCTCCTTCTGCATCACGCTCTGGCGCAGCAATGGAGAACCGGCTGCCGTCGCGGCCTGCGAATCCATAAACAGGAGAGGTTAATCATGGAATTCTCTGCACTGCTGACCATGCTTATCGGTCTCGGCATTACCTGGGGCGGAGCATTCCTCTGCCTGCGTATCGCCATGCGTCGCGACTAACCGGCGCACCAAAACGTTACCAAAACAAAAGGGCTTGTCCGTAAACAACGGACAAGCCCTTTTCATTGGCAAAGGAAAAACTCAAGACAGCCTGCGCATCAATCCAGCAGCTTTTCGGACAGCACCTCGGCCGCCTTGCGGTATCCATACTCGATCAATTGCCCGGCCCTGTCGAAATCAAGCAGACTGCACAGGTTGGCCGGTATCTCTATGAGACAGTCGGGCGGATAGGCGGCAACCTTTAGCCGGGCGATGGTTCCCTGCATGGCATCAAAAGATTGGTAAAGAATGTTGTAGGCCTTGATGTCGGTCCTGCGGCGCGTGAGGCGCTCGCCGACGGCCCCCATGAAGTCGGTAATGGTCCGCGAGATGATGGAGCCGTCGTCATCATCAGCCTCGTTTTTATGGGGAGCAGGCAATTCCGCCCCATCTTCCTGCGGGGCGCAGAGATTGACGGCCACGGTCATGTCGGTCAAGGCACTGAAGGTTGGAGCTATCGGCACCGGATTGAGTATGCCGCCGTCAACGAGATCATCCCCGTCGAACCTGTAGGGCTGGAAAAGAAGCGGCAAGGAGATGGAGGCCTTTATGGCCTCAAAGATAGGCCCCTGCCGAAACCAGACCTCTTTGCGCCGGGTAATGTTGGCGGCCACGGCCGTAAAACTGACGTCCAGATCTTCTATCTGCCGCTCCCCGACAAGATGCCGCAATGTCTCGATGATCTTATCGCCCTTGATCAGGCCATCCGTTCCAAAGGAAAGATCCAGCAAGGCCAGGATATCCCCCTTGGTGACAGTGCGGACCCATTCCTCGTACTCATCCAGCTTGCCTATGGCATAAATACCGCCGACCAGCGCCCCCATGGACGTTCCGGCAATGGACTTGATCTCGCAGCCGTTATCCTCCAACCATCGGATAATGCCTATATGAGCCAGGCCCCGCGCGCCGCCGCTGCCCAGTGCCAATGAAACCGTTTTGCAATCCGCCATGTATCACTCCATGTTTGCTCAAAGGCATCGGAACCGACCGATGCAACGCCATATAGTAATACAGGACCAAGCGGCTGCCAAACGGTCAGGAGCGCGAACGATTGCCGGCAAGGGCCAGCGCGCCTCCCATGATGACCACAAAAAGGACCATGAAGGTCATGAACATGTCTTTTTGGGTGGCGCCCCAGATGATGTAGACGGATCCGACTCCGGCAAGAAACGGACAGATGAAACGGGAAAACGCTCCGAGATCGGTAAACGTGCGCATCACCCACAAGTAAAGTGAGATGTAGATAACATAGAGGATGGCGATGGGCAGTTCGGAAACATCCATGAAAGCGCCCCACCATCCGGCGAAGTTGCCGTACCAGACAACCAGCCAGCCACAGGAGAGCACGTAGCCGAGCAGTGCGGAATGCGTGGTGGCATTGGTGACGGGGTTGAGCTTGCTGAAAATATCGGGCCGGGGTCCCATGTTGCGCATGGCAATGGCGTACATGCCGCGCGCGGAGCCCATGATCAAGCCGTTCAAAGTGCCCAGGCAGGAAATGATGACAAAGACCGTCAGCAGGGTTCCGGCCGCGTTGCCGAAGACCATGGACATGACGTGTACCGGCGCGGCATCGCCTGCCGCAAGGACCTCGTCGTTGGTCAACACGCCGGATATGCCGAGATAATAGAGCATGTAGATGGCGGCAACGACAAAGGTACCGGCCACCAGTGCGCGAGGCAGCGTCCGCTTCGCGTCCTTCAGTTCCGCGTTGATGACCGTGGCGATGATCCATCCCTCATAGGCAAAGGCCGTGGACAGAGTGGCCACGGCCAGCCCGCCGCCTGAAGAGGCCACGGTGCCGGCGGAATGGGCGAAGTTCTCCAAGGTCTGTCCGCTGAGCATACCGGCCACGCCGCCTACCACGGCAACCAGTCCCAACGGGATCAGCTTGACCACTGTGGACGTGACCTGCCACTTGCCAGCCAGTACTGGGGAATAATAGTTGAGCAAAAAGAAACCGGTCAGATAGATGAAGGAGATGGGCCAGACAGAACCGGGCATGGCGAGAAGCCCCGCCGTATAGTTGGCCGAGACCCAGGCAAGCACCGCCACAAGCGTGGGATAATAGATGAAGGTGAGAAACCAGGCCACCATGTAACCGGCCTTTATGCCGTAGGCCGCCTCAAAGTAGTCCACAACGCCATTCACCTTTTCAATGCGGGTGGCGATCTTGGAAAAGACGTAGGCGGTGACTATCATAATGAAGCCGCCTATGAGCCAGGCCGTCAAAGCCGTGGAGAGGCTTCCGCCCGAAGCGTTGAGCACGTCATCCGCCTTGAAAAAGACACCAGAGCCGATGACGATGCCCACGACCATGGCGGCCGCGGTCCAGAACCCATATTTTTTTTGCAGGTTTTCCATTCATATTATCCATTTTTGATGGGGACAGTACTCCCCGTGATTTTCTTCGCGGAAAGTCATGAACAAAATTCGCAATATTGTCAATAGGGCAGTATGAAATATATCCAATCATTTTCAGTATATTCAATCATTCTGTTACAATGCTCCAATTACGCATTTCCCAAAATGAAACCTTTGACCAGAGCAAATCATTTTGGGTTGCGTCCGGCGCGGAATTGGGCGAATCTGTTTGCCCGTTGAGTAAGTCCCATTTGTGCCAACCAACCATCATGGATGCGACAAGAAATGAATGCCGATACCTTTCCTACTTACCGTGGCCGCATGGAATACTTCTGCCTTGGCTGCGGCAAGCGCTTTCCCACAGACGAGCTGCACTACACCTGTCCTGACTGCGGCGGCGTGTTCCTGCTCGACAACCTGGACTTCGACAAACTGAAGGAAACTCCGGCCGAGGAATGGCGCCGCATCTTCGATTCGCGCGCTGCTTCCAAAAAAACCGCACTGCGCGGCATTTTCCGCTTCTATGAGCTTATGGCTCCGGTGCTGGAGGAAGAGGACATCGTCTATCTCGGCGAAGGCAATACTCCGCTTATCGAATCCAGCCCCGAACTGAATGCACAGACTGGCCTCCGGACCGCCTACAAGAACGACGGGCAGAATCCGTCCGCGTCCTTCAAGGACCGCGGCATGGCCTGCGGCTTTTCATACCTGCGCGCCCTGATCCGCCAGCATGGCTGGGACCAGATCCTGACCGTCTGCGCGTCCACGGGCGATACTTCGGCAGCGGCTGCGCTGTACGCCTCCTACGTGGGCGGAGCCATCAAGTCCGTGGTCATCCTGCCCCACGGCAAGGTCACTCCGGCCCAGCTTTCCCAGCCGCTCGGTTCCGGCGCCGTGGTCCTGGAAGTGCCCGGCGTGTTCGACGACTGCATGAAGGTGGTCGAGCATCTGGCCGACAATTACCGGGTAGCCCTGCTCAACTCCAAGAACGCCTGGCGCATCCTCGGCCAGGAGTCGTACGCCTTTGAGTGCGCCCAGTGGTTCGACTGGGATCTTGCCGGGAAATGCATCTTCGTCCCCATCGGCAATGCGGGCAACATCACCGCCATCATGGCAGGTTTCCTCAAGCTGTACGACCTCGGCATCATCACCGCTCTGCCGCGCATCTTCGGCGTGCAGTCGCACCATGCGGACCCGGTCTACCGCTACTACTCGGTGGAGGACCCGAAGGAACGGGAATACCATCCGGTCAAGGTCAGCGCCTCGGTTGCGCAGGCCGCCATGATCGGCAACCCGGTCTCGTTCCCGCGCGTGAAGCACTTTGCCGAAAAATTCGAGGCCATAGGCGGCCACGACGCCTTCCAGGTAATCCAGGTGACGGAACAGCAGATCATGGATTCCATGATCCAGGCCAACCGCAACGGACACATCGCCTGCACCCAGGGCGGCGAGTCCTTTGCCGGAGCCAAACGCGCACTGGAACTGGGTCTGGTCTCGTCCGAAGAGCTGTGCATCCTCGACTCCACGGCCCACCAGCTCAAGTTCGTCAATTTCCAGACCATGTATTTTGAAAACACTTTCCCGCCCGAGTTCGGCGTCACCCCGGACATGTCGCTGGCAAACACGCCGGAACTGGTCATCTCCCCAGAGGAGAAGGACAAGCTGAGTGCCGAGGAATATACCCGGGTCACTGCCGAAAACGTGGTGGCCAAACTGGGCCTGGAAAAAAAGTAGCACCAACGCCCGCTTCGGCGGGATGATGCGCCCCCTGATCCCCTTCTAGTCCGTAGCCAAACGCTGCGAAAACAAAAGAAGACCGGGCGGATTAAGCGAAGAGGGAGGGCTTGATGAAGTTCTCCCTCTCCGTTTACCTGATCGCCGGAGACACCACATGAAGAAACAACGTGCGGATCAATTGCTGGCCTCCGGCGGCCATGTGGAAAGCCGGGAAAAGGCCAAACGCCTGATCATGGCCGGAAAAGTCCACTACATGGAGCGGGACCAAAAGGTGCCGGTAACCAAGCCGGGCCAACAGTTTCACGTAGAGACGGAATTCGTTGTCGCAGGCGAAAGCCGATTCGTCTCCCGAGGGGCCTACAAACTGCTCACCGCCATCGAGGAATTCAAACTCGATTTCTCGGGCATGGTGGCACTGGACGCCGGAGCATCCACAGGTGGATTCACCGACTGCCTGCTCCAGCATGGCGCGGTGCGAGTCCATGCCGCGGATGTCGGATACGGTCAGCTGCATGAAAAACTGCGCCAGGACGAACGGGTTATCAACCTGGAGCGGACCAACATCCGGCACGCCGGACCGGACCTGATTCCGGAGCCGGTAGACGTCATAGTGGCGGATGTCTCGTTCATTTCCCTGACCAAGATTCTCCCCGCCTGCCTGCAGTTCCTGCGCCCGGGCGGAGAACTGGTCGTACTCATCAAACCCCAGTTCGAGGTCGGCCCCGGCCAGACGGACAAGGGCGTGGTTCGTGATGAAGCCCTTCGGCAAGAAGCCGTGGAAATGGTTCTGGCCTTTTGTCGCGAGGAGCTGGGTCTCTCCGTACAGGGAGTCGTTCCTTCGAAAATTCTTGGTCCCAAAGGTAATCAGGAGTACATGGCGCACATGAAAAACCTTGCCTGAACATGATGCTCGTCGTATTGATCTCTACCACGATTCCGGTCAGTTAGAGGTCTGCCATGTTCCAAGGTTTCATCTTTGCCGTAATCTCGGCATCCGCATTTGCCTCACTGGCCGTATTGGTCAAGCTCGGCTATGACGCGGGGCTGGACGGAGCGGCCATGATGCAATGCCGCTTCACCTTCGGCGCACTCATTCTGGGTGTCGCCCTGTTCATAAAAGACCGCTCACTCCTGCGGATTTCCCGCACCGGCCTGCTTCACTGCGCCATTCTCGGCATGGTGATATACTGGCTGCAAAGCACCTGCTTCGTGAAGGCGCTGACAACCATCCCCGCATCCACCACCGCCCTGGTCCTATACGGCCACCCGGTGCTGGTGGCGCTGCTATCCAAAATGTTTCTGGGAATGCGCCTGGACAGGACCGTCATCTTTTCGCTGATCATGGTCGTATCCGGCTGTTGCCTGGTGTTCTATGACGCGTTCCTGCGAGAAGTGGAAGCAACCGGACTGCTTTACGCATTCGGTGCCATGACCTTCTTTTCGGGATATCTGGTGCTCTCGCAGGTCTGGCTGAAAGGACTCAAGCCACTGACGGCCACCTTCTGGGTCATGGTCTTCGCCGCAGTTGCCTTCAACATTTCCGGCGAGGCCTCGGCCTGGATTCACCCGACCGGGCCTTCCATGGCGATAGGGCTGACACTGGGGCTCCTGCCGGGAATGATTGCCCTCAGTCTGCTGTTTTTGGCCATTGAAAAGATCGGCAGTTCCTGGACGTGCATATTCTCTTCCATAGAACCGGTCGTAACACTGGGGCTGGCGGCCATCATTCTGGATGAGACGGTTGTCCCACTCCAGATGGGGGGTGCGGCGTTGATCGTTCTGGGCATAGTCATCCCCAATGTCCGCATCGCCATGCTCAGAGGCCGGACCGGGGAATAACTACCGGCTATTCAGCCAACCGGTCCATATGACGGGCCAGCATCTTGAGATGCGCCTTTTCCTCGCGCGCCAGTAGCTGTAGAGTATCCCGAGTCTCATCCTGCTCGGCACGCGCCGCACACCGCAGATAATAATCCATGGCCTGCGCCTCCACCATGGAGGCGAACTCCAGGATTCCCAGGTCCCCATCAAACGCCCCGGGGAACATCTCAAGAAAGCTCTGAAGATCCGTACCGCCCTCAGCCATATCCGAGGCGCCCGCCAGCGCCTTGACCTCGAATGCATCATAATCAGGCAGTTCGCCGGTCAGACGGCCATAAAGCGTATGCAACACATCCTTGTGCCTGTCCTCATACCCTGCGAGTTCCATGAACAACTCGATGCGTTCTTCGGTCTCGCCCAGATCGGCCCGCAAAACATAAAATTCCTGCAGACGACACTCCATGGCAAAGGCCATGAGCACGACGTCCTCCGAGGTCTCCTTGCCGGTAAAGGCGTGCATTCCGAGGTCCATCGGCCCAAAGGCTTCGGAACCTTCCCAGGCGGAAAAACCACCGACCATGTTGATGACCGGATCGAACCCCTGCCCTTCCAGTAATGACGCGGCCGCCATGGAACGACCTCCACTGGCGCAATAAGCTATCACGGGCTTGTCTTTTGAAATCTCATCCATTCTGTCCGGCAACTCGGACAGGGGCACAAGGCTCGCACCCGGCAGATGTCCATGCTCGTACTCACCCGGCTGGCGCACGTCCAACAGCGAGTATTCCTCCGGCTTGTGGCCATCCAGATACGCCCGCACCTCTTCCACCCCCATCATCCGAATTGATTTTGCCATGCGCTCCCCCCTACTGCGATTGCATAACGAATCACTGCAGAAATCATAGGACACAGGGTCCGGGAGCGTCAATACATAGGGATGGGCCAGCATGGCAAAATGGCGGCGAAAAGTACTGACAACACAACAAACCAGCAGGTATCCGCCCTGCCCCAGGAGAAATCCGGCTCCCATGCGTGATCGCGATCCAGCCTTCTTCCCGCAACGGCCAGCGTCCGGTTCCAGGTCAAACGCTTGAGGGGCAATCCAGACTATGGCTTGCGTGGAATAAAATAAAAATAAATCAAATGGATAAGTTGATTATTCGAGTGCACACAGTGCCGCTTTTGGTGCCCGGATATACTTTCGAGTACAAGGGGAGGGTCTGGGGTGGGGGGAAATATATCGAAGGCAGCGGGAATCAGGGGGGGTATCCCCATAATTTCTTTTTTAGATGTATCCTCCAAGCCTAGATGCTCAGAGTAAAATCCTAAAAAAAGTTGACGAGATAAATGAGGCCAACGGGATAATCGGGAAGCTTTTTGCCAGGTTAGGCAAGTTGCTTGTTAGTTCATCCGATAATCCCGTCCTGTCTAAACCATAAGATCGATCGAGGTCACTGCCAGAGCGTTTCCATACGCATTCTGCAGCGCTGCGGCTTTCTGGCCGCTGGTAGCCTCCTGTGCTGCTGCGGCTTCCTGGCCGCTGGCGGCCTCTTGTGCTGCTGCGGCCTGAGGCTGGTCGGTTTCCGGCGCGACGGCCACAGGTTTGGTGTCCGGCTCAAGTCCGGTCACGGACTGTTCGCCTTCAGCTTTTGCCTGAGCCTCGGACGCGGCCTCGTCCAAGCTCTCATCCACTGTCTGGGGCGAGGTTTCGTTCTCCAAAGCCTTCTGGCTTTCAGTGGCCATGGCCTCATCGGCCTTTTTCTCAATGTCTTCCTTGATTTCGTCGAGTTTATCGGAGTTTCTGTCCCCCTCCTCTTTATCAACTAAGGAATTGACAGCCTTAACGGCATCCTTAGCGTAACTCGGGTCACCAGACATCTCCACAAGTTTGCGGTATTGGGACACCACGGCCTGCATTTGGTCGCGAAAGGAATTCTGCAAGGCCAGGCCTGTCTTGAGTCCGGCGATGTAGCGTGAATCCTTCCGGTGGGCGTGGACGAAATGCCCGCCGCTCATATGGAAGGAATCCCGAACGGCTTCATGGATGGAATCCCGAGCGTCATTATGCGTATCAGCAGCTTCAACACTTTTGGTCGTGTCGGCTGCCTGCTGATTCATCCTCCCCAGCTTAAAGAGGGGAGTTGTTTTCTGTGCGCTTTCGATGCCAAACAGATCCATAATGACCTCCAGATGCCAAACTACCCATTACTTATATCGACATGCGTTCATATATCTTTAGGGCACCTGAAAAAAAGTTCGATCACAACCCTTTCTTTTTCTCAATCCACTTGTCCACCACGGGAGGATCATACTCTACGAAGCGTTTGATGAGTTCGCCGGGGGACGGACTGGTCAGGACTATGCTCCGGTGGACGGACATGAGAAAGCCTTCCTCGACCATGCCGTCCATGTGCTCGGCCAGGCAGGTGTAGTAGCCGTTCACGTCCAGCAGACCGCACGGCTTGGCGTGGTAGCCGATCTGGTTCCAGGTCAAATGCTTTAGGGGTGATGCATATCTTGGTCAATATTTACAAAGAATTTTAAATCAACCAATTAGAGCGTATGGTGAGTGGTTGCTCACTTCCCTTTTTAGAGCTTTGATATACGTTGATATACATTATGAGTGCAAAGGGATGCCCTGAGGTGGTTTGGGGGTATATCCCATTAAATCACTTCTCTCTACTCGAAGGGCTTCGAAATTTCTAGCGGAAGGGATAGGATCATCATTATCCAGACGTAATACCACATTATATCATGTAGTTACCATTTGATCGACCAGCCTCTTTGGCCCAGTATTCTGTACCAGTTTCAATGGGTGTCTTGCCTACACTACGCATGTTAAGTATGAGGCTGTTGATGTCTTCTAATCGACAACACCACAGGTGGTACAAATGATTGCCTTTCTCAAATCTTTGCTGTTCTTCCCCCTGATGTTCCTGCGCGGCATTCTTCAATGGGTTCTTCGCCTGTTCGCAGGGCTTACTCTCCTCGGTGGGATCGGGATGCTTATCGCTGCCTACGGCTTCGATGCCAAGCTTCAATGGTACATACCTTGGATCATCTTGGGCTGGTCGTTCGTCTTCTTCTTGGTAAGCTGGTTCTACGACATCATCTTGCTTAAGTTGAACCCTCACCCTGATACCGTCCTCTTCTTGGACTAAACCGGAGAGAGAAGATATGGACTTCGATCTAACGCAAGTATCGTTGACTAGCGTCATCACTGTGGTTGGATCAACGGGGGTATTGTCTGCTCTTTGCACACATTTTTTTGGTATGTTCCGTGACTGGCGAAAAGACAAGAAAGAACATGCAAGAAGGGCTTCCTATGCTGCATTGCGTTTAGCTGTCCTGCTCGAAACATATGCTATAGAGTGTGCTAGGCGAATCGAAGAAGTGAAAATGAGCCTTGCCTCAAACGGAAGCTACGGAGAACTCCATGGGCGGTTACCGAAGATACCACCATATCCAGATGAAATTGACTGGAAATCATTAGATTCTTTCCTTGTGGATGAAGTCTTATCATTCCCCAATCAAATCCTTGTGAGCAACGATATTACGACCAGTGTTGCTGAAGATTTTTTCCCAGAAGAACCTGAAGAGGCAACCGCTGAATGCCTAATGCACTGTGGCTACCGTGGGGTTCAGGCATGGAAGATTTCTACACAGTTGCGTAAACGGTATGGTCTGAAGTCCCGCAATGTCCTTTCTGATAGCTGGAACATGCTTCAATGTCTTGAAGTCGAGGAGGCCAAGTACCATGACCAGCAGCAAACTTGGAGAGAGTGGAAAGACAAGAACTTCGCTGCGTGGGACAAGTAGTCCTAAAGATATGGAAACAAAGTCTGAGAGGGGAAGTACGTATCTCGACTGGGCTGACTTCACCCATTAGTTTTTTTCCACACCCACCATGGAAATGGATAACCCTTTCATTCCATTAAGATCACATCCGGCTTTGACATCAGACCTACCAAGCTAATTTTTCCCACCAAGCTCTTACTTTTTCAGAGGTATCTCAATTGAGTATACCCAACTTGGACAATCTCAGCGGGCTGAATAGCTGTCGATCTAGGGTTTAAGAAAGGTTAAATTGACACCCTGTTCACCTGAGGCTTAACCACAAATAGCCAATGAAGACAGAAAACCAAAAGGACCCGCCGGGAAACCGGCGGGCCTTTCATTCTGGATATTCTATGTGTTACAACCCTTTCTTCTTCTCAATCCACTTGTCCACCTGCGGCGGATCATACGTCTCGAACTGATCCAGCAGCCCGTCCGGGGTGGCATCGGTCAAGGCCATGCGGCGGTGCTCCTGTACGAAGAATCCGTTCAGGATTCCATGCGATCCATGTGCTCGGCAAGGCAAGTGTAAGCATCCCTTCACGTCAGGCCGCCCGCACGGCTTGGCATAATCCCCCAATTGGTTCCACGTCTTTTGCCCGAGGTTCCGTATCACGGCCAACGGCATCACCGTCAGTCGAGCAGCCAGTCCACAGCCTCGGCCAGCAAGGAAAGCAGCGTAGACTTCCCACTTCCGTTGGCTCCAACCAGCCCCATCAGTGCCCCTTACGAAATCCGCAAAGAGATATCCTGCAATGCGATCCCGCCAGTGGCGTAGGTATAGCCGAGTTTGTTCAGATATAGCATCGTATCCCCCAGAGCAAAGGTGGCTCACGCGTTGCCTATAGCCGGACTGCGCGTCACCCCATAAAAAAGGCCCCCGCAGAAGCGGGGGCCCAAACCTTACACGGTCATTTGCAGGGCTAGAACGTGTAGCCGATGGAAAGGCCGGAAGCCCACGTCGTGCCGTTGTTGAAGTTTACATTGAAATAAGAACCGTTGTTGGGATTCTGAATGGGCACGCCGTAGCGTTCCTTGGTGGTTATATACATCGTGGACAGGTCGGCAGTCCAATTATCCCACTTGAAACCGAGGCCGCCGGAGAAAAGACGGCGGTCATTGGCCGGGAGCATGAACGAAGCATGGGTGGCGCGGGTAGGCGTCTGGTCATAAACATAGCCGGCACGCAAAGCCAGCCAGTCGGTCGCCCAGTATTCGGCACCGAACTGAAAACGCCATGTATTTTTGTAGTAAAAGTCTTCCTTACTGTCGATCACGCCGCTGTAATGCATCGCATCAAGGGATTCCCATCTGGTGTGCACCACATCGAACTCGAAAGTCCACTTGTCCGTCGGCTTGTAGGCCACTCCCAACGCATAGCTCCCCGGCAGCGTGGCTTCGATATCCTGATTGGTATCGGTGTATGCGGACGCCAGGTCGTTCTGGCCGGAACCAGAGGTGTGGATTTTCATCGGCGCACGCCAGACAAACCCCATGGAGATATCATCGGTGATATCATAGTTCATGGACAAGTTGCCGCCGACGGCATATCCGACCGTATCGGCGCTGATAACCTTGTCACCGAATCCCTGGTTGATCGTTTTCTTCAGCGCGATGGACCCGCGCAGCACCTCCAGGCCGATGGCCATGGAAAAATCGTCCGACAGCTTGAACGCCATGGTAGGTGTGACGGAGGTGGACTCCAGGTCCACATACTGCAAAGAGCCACGTCCGATCCAGTTATCGTCATACTCTGTGCCGAGCCCATAGCGGGTAAACATACCGACACCGAGCCAGACCTTGTCGTTATCCGCCATCTGCTGGGAGTAGTAGGCATGGGGAACCACAAAGAGATTGGCCTTGGTCTTGTTCTTGTTGCCGTTGACGTCAACGGTGGACTGCGGAGAAATAACCGTGGCACCGACAAGAGTGCTCTTGCCCGGCAGCTTGGTCATCAGCGAAGGGTTGGTGGCTATGACGGAAGCGTCCACGCCCTGGGCATAGCCCGTGGTACCCATGGCCAAGCCACGGTTGCTCCATTCATACAACGCAAATCCACCCGCATGGACACTCGAAACCAACATTGAAAAACACAAAAAAAGGCCGACGGCAACCGGCGCAAAAAAACGTTTCATCCTTCCCCCTGGCGGCCACCATCCTATTTCCGGTGGCTGTCTGCCCGATACAACGGCTTCACGCATAAAGCTCCCCAGCCGTTTGTGTCGGAGTCAATTTAAAATCTGCACAAACTGGCGGGTTATAACCGAGCTATATTTTTTTGTAAACATCGCATGATAATTTATCCATTAAAACAGCCGTTTGAACGGAATATCCTACCGCACACTCTGCCCGGCATGAATATGGCAAGCCTAATGGCGCGGCAAAATTTTCGTTATTTTGGAGTTGAGCATGTTCCCCAAAACGGATGTGAAGGAAAAGAGTTTTCACGGCCTGCTCGCCATTGGAGGCCTTGCCGGTATTGTGGAGGGATCGATCCGATACGGATTCACACTGCACACGGTGTTTCCGGGCATGGCACTGACCGTTGTGGCGGCCTTTATCGGCGCCTTTTGCGGTTTTTTTCTAAAGGATCTGGTGCGATGGATGCACGGCGTTCCGCCTTATAGAGGCATCAACAACGACGGCTGGATGATGGGTGCTTTTCTGGGATGTTTCCTGGGCACGCTCGTGCAGGTGGCAAACAGCGTCAATGGGGCCAATCTGGTGATCGGATGTGTGGTGGGAGCCTTCCTGGGCGGCATGGCCGGGGCACTTCCCGATGAATTCATCACTCCGATCTTGGAATTGATGCGCAAGGAAGAAGGCCCCACCCTGCCCCCCGAGGAAGAACGCTTCTATATGAAATAGAAAAGGCCCCGACGGTTTCCCGCCGGAGCCTGCTTGTCCTTTAAAAACGGAGATTGAAAGCTACTTCATCTCAACCCAAATAACGGCTCCCATCTCAAGCTCGCGTCCCTTGTAGGGTTCGGCGGCGGTATTCAGACCGGCAAATCCCCACCAGCCCTTCCAGGGGCAGGCAAAGGTAAACACGCCATTGCCGTCGGCAATGACTTCCTGCGTGACCATGCGTTCGTTGGGAGCAGTACGCTTGCCGTCCTTGTTGTAAAATTCCACTTCCACGCGGGTATACGGGGCGGCCTTGCCGTCCAGCATGACGATACCCTGGAAAACATTTCCGGCGTAGTTGCCGAAAGGCCGGGTCAGCGGCACGATCTCGGTCTTGAGCCCCAGGGGCTTGTTCCACTCTTCGCCCTCGCCGTAGGCATCCACAACAACCTTGGTGATGTGGCGAATGTAGTTGTTTTCAGCATCTTCCTTATAGGGAACCGGATCAAAAACAAAAGCATACATGCCGGGCTTGCGGGCCGTAAAGGTGGTCTTCCAGGCGGAATGGCCCATCACCTTGGTCGGAGCCAAGGTACCGAGCAGGTCGGTCTTCTGGTCGTTGTCCTGCACTACGAAAAATTGATTGGGCTTTTCCAGCTCCATTCCCTGACCTTCAAAAGGATGCGCAAACGCGAGGGTCAGCGCCACGGTACGATGGTCCTGGGTCAGTTCGTCTGTATCCGGAATCAGCATCCCGAAATGAGCGCTGGCGACGGTTGCCATAAGCAGAATCAGGGCACCCGCCAAAATGGAAATTTTCGTTTTCATTACATCCTCCCACCTAAAACAGTTGAATAAAAATATTAAGGTTATAGCCAGATGAAGAATACTAATACTGCAAAAGTAGCACTGGTCAAGCAAAAAAAATTTATTGCAGCGCAGAGATCAGACCATTCACTACCGTTTGTCATCTCCCGTACGCCAGCGACGGGCCAGTCCCACCCCAGTTACATTGTGCCACAGGCTGAATAGGGCTCCCGGCAGTGCGCTGCCAACCCCGAAATATTTGACTGCTAACGCAACACCCAGGCCAGAATTCTGCATCCCGACCTCAATGGCCACCGTCCGCGCATCTCTTCTGGAGCAACGCAAAAGGCGGGCAACGCCATACCCGACTGTCAGTCCAAAGCCGTTGTGCAGAATGACGGCAAAAAAGACCAACAGAGGGAAATTGAGCAACGTAGCACGGTTAAGCCCCATGATGCAGGCAATGAGCAAAGCGATGACAAGGATGGACAGTGAGGGAAAAAACCGAACCACCGGATCAAGCCTGCGCCGGAACAGACGCCGCAGGATCAGGCCATCCGCCATGGGGAAGACCACGATCCAAAACACGGAGGTGACCATGGAAGCGAAATCCATGGAAACCTCTTTCTTGAGCACCAGATAGATAATGGCCGGGGTCAGGATGGGGGCAAGGCAGGTGGAGGCTAGGGTCATGGTTACGGAGAGCGGCACATTGCCTCGGGCCAGATAGGTTATGACGTTGGATGCCGTTCCACCGGGGCAGGCCCCAACCACGACCATGCCGATCAACGCCTCGGCTGGCAACCCCAGAACAGTGGAAATCAACACAGCCAAACAAGGCATAACCACGTACTGAAGCACCACTCCCAGCCCCACCAGCGGCCAGCGGGTCAATATCTGACGAAAATCCCCAAATTCCAGGGTCAGTCCCATGCCAAACATGATGACGCCAAGGCCCACGGGAATATGCGGCTTGATCCAAATGAACCAATCGGGACGGAACAGGGCCGCTGCGGACAGCAGCACGGCCAGGGTAAGAAAATGCTTTTCAATCAAACGAGGCAAGTCAGCGATGAACATGCGCGAGGCTTGTCCCAAAAAAAGGTCACTGTCAATTACGAAAAAACCCCATCCCGAAAACAGAGGCATAAGAAGAGTTGACGAACCGCCCCAAAGCACTGTAGGAAGTTTCTTCCCAAGTGGAGGGAAGCCGGACGGCGGTTGCGCCATGAACCCCGTCAGGTCCGAAAGGAAGCAGCGGTATTGGTTGCTATCGGGTGTCCGGTTTCCACTCAAAGGCGCGTTTCTCAGGAAACGCGCTTTTTTTATGCTCTATTCCACGGTTCCATAGGGAAGATATCTGGCCATGGTTTTGTCGAAAACGGAATAACCATCCGCCATGGGGCTCTTATACATGGCAAGCGCGTCGTTGAGTTTTTTGACAAACATCGGATCAACCCCTTTGCTTAGGGCGATATAGAGCGGAATTTTCTTGTATACGAACGCGACCTGATAATCACTCTTCTCCAAACCCATCTTGCGCATCAGATAGGTAACGTTCTCAAGCGGGAAGGCCACCAGATCGAGCGTGCCGGATTGCAGCCCCCGCAGCGGCTGAACATACAAAGTGTCAGTTTTGAGCGCGGAAGGCTTGAGTCCCTGAGCCAGTAATTCCTTGGCCGCATCCTGCCCCCGCACCGCGCCTATCGTGTACTGCGAAGCATCAGCTATGGAATGAATGCCGAAATCCCGCCCCGCTTTGCCGATCAGCCCGAACTCGGGGAAATCGAGCGGCCCCACCCACTGGAATTTCTGCTCCACATCAGGCGTTCTCGGCACATTGAGCATGGCACAGTTGGGCATGGCCATGGTTGTGGCCACGGCTTTTTTCCACTGTACGAGCCGTATGGACTTCTTGTTGAACGGCGTATCGGTCATCTGCATGATGGCGGCCATCGTATCCACCGAAACGCCGGTAACATGCAGGCCTTGCGCCAAGGTATAGGGGGGATACGGACCTGTCATGACGAGGAGCCCCTCGGAATACGCGGGGAGACTCAACGTAAAGAAAAATACAACCAGAAAAGACAACGCCATTTTGCGGTACATGACACCTCACAAGATATCTGGCCCTCACCCCAGGGCCCAATTCAACCGCCTATATACTGATAGTCGATCAACGATATTTATGTCAACGAATCGTGTGCTACAATATAATTAATTGGAACAACTATTCACATCTCCGGTAAAGCCGTAACCGGACGAGCTTTCAGACGCATTTGAGATTGAAGGGCAATCGCTACCCCGCCCTTCGGAACCCAACTCAGAGGAAAAAGCATACGCTTCCACAGCCCGATTGTCTGTCCGCCAAAAGACCTACATCCGCTATAGATATATAACGCTCGCCATCAGTCATCCTGGCCTCCCTTGAGGCTGCTTGACCACTGCATTGACGGAAATGGAGTTGGTGAGGATAGGGAAAAGCCCCCCTGAAATTCAGGGGGCATATTTTCTAAGTGGCGGAGAGGAGAGGATTTGAACCTCCGGCTGAGTTTCCCCAGCACACGCTTTCCAGGCGTGCTCCTTAAGCCGGACTGGGTTTCTTACGTCGATTCAGGAAGTTATCCAAGTGCGACTGAAATCGAAAGAAGCTGTCCAAGAGTCTGTTTTTCAGCAAGTCACCGCTGCAACTACTCGCTCTACTGTAGCAAGTTGCTGTAGCAAAAATTAAGGGGATTCTCTCCAGAAGTGATGCTACTGTATCGCAAGCTCAGAAATGAGTTTTACGTTGCCGACCCATTTCTCAAACTCGAAGACACCCCCAGTTGCCAACCGTAACAACAATGATTCCACGTTTAACGGCAATGCCGCATTGCACCACGGCTTACTCTGTATCTGAAGTGCAGTGCTTTTATTCCTGTGGGCAAAAAAATTTCTAACCACACGAAGATCATCTGCATGTGAATTTTGTGCTCCAAGTGAGGCAGCGATGGTATTAAAATTTGTTATTCCAAGTTTCTGTGCGGCTTTCAAGCAATCATTTGTCACAGCCCAACTTGGCTCAAACTTCCAATTTGGTCTTCCTCTTTTGAACGCAGCTTGCACACATTGGATATTATACATACCTGAAGCTCTGGGCACTCGATGACCAGAGGCAGTCCTTCCCAGCCCCATTGCAGAAACGATTATCAATTCTCGACAAAAACGGCACCACTCATCGTGAATTCGCAGTACACACATTTCAGCAAGAATTCTTGCCTTCTGATTTTGGCTATCAGCAAGCAGTTCCGCACTACTCTCAAGAAATGCATTGAGGAGAAAGGTACTTCTTCGAGAGAAGACCTTCTGCAAATGGTAAAGCATCTACTCTGTCAATGCTCGGTAGTAAAACTCAAACCGAACTCTACGACTTGCAATTCCTTGAGTCGTCGATTTCGAAGCATTCCAAAACTGTCGATAGGTCTCTCTTGGCTCATCGCTTGCAATTGCTGATGCCAACTCCAGCAGATTATCGGTTGCCTTCTCAATATCAGCAATAGGTTTTGATTCAAGGAAACTATGCGCATCCAATAAACCTTGCGGCAAACCAAAAAGAGAATGAGCAATTGCTGTCAAAAGCATCAGCAAATGAGTAGGTTTACAAACGGGACTCCCATTCAAAGGCTCTGCAAAATGTTCTTTAAAGAACCGCAATACATCAGACACCTTCCCCACCGATTCATCAGAACTGTCGAAACTGTCGTCATACTGTTTGTAAAGTTTGTCGATTCTTGTTTGCCGTCCATCATGGACGCCTTCCAAAACAATCCCAAGTAGTTCTGCAATAAATGAATCGTCTTGCATTCGAAGACGCTGTCTGACTGTAAAAATATCGTATTCTTCCCACAACGCGGCCCATTGACGAGAAATAGCTCTGACCGACCACTTAAATCCCCCCGTATACCGAGCATGACGTTTTTCAGCGGCATTTAGTGAGACACTGTAAGAGTTGAGTCGGGCAAAGACCTCAAGTACTTCATCATCAGAAGCATTAAGAAGCTGATCAACCGACAAGGGGTAACTGAGAAAATACCCTTTCTGTTCTTCTGTAAGAGTAGAATAGCGGAGTCCTTGGAACTCATCAGCGCGAGTCGAAAGGGAAAATTTGTCGTTTGCAAAATCAAGAATAGCCCTCAATCGCTGTTGACCATCGACAACTTCGCGGAGAGATTTTTTTGTCTCGATGTCAATCTTTGTCCTCAGATAAATTTTGGGAATCGGTAGACCACGCAAAATCGTATCAATCAGGTAGGTTTTTGCAGCAGGTGTCCATACGCTGCCTCTCTGAAAATCAGGACTGAGTTTCAGCTTCTTTTCTTTTTCCCACTCAACAAAATCTGAGATTCTGTATTGTTCAAGAATTGTTGCCATCTAGTTTTCTACTCCATTTTTCAACTATATACCCCCAATCCCAGTTGCACTCAAGAAATACACAAAAGACCATCAAAATTCCACAACAATGAGCATACCCAAAGGCAAGACAACTCCAACCGCCCCAACGCTCTCTTCACCGATGAAGGATACCACTTCCCGCCCCGTGCGGTCTTGATCTTCTGGGCATTCAACTCCTTCGCGATCCCGGCGAAAGATGTTGTCCCACCTTCTTTGATCTTCTCCACCGTAGCCCGCAAAGACTCGGCCAGAGCATCGGCATTGGCCTTGATTGCCTTCACTCCAAATTCGTTGCCTTACTGCCGAAAATGGGCCGCTCCGTTAGGACAGCCCAACTTGACGCCTCGCCCTTCGCCGCCGCCAGGCCTCCCGAGTGGAAATCGCTTCACATTCCTGCTGGTGATAAGAGCCATGGTTTCGACGGTTGCTGATTTGAATCCACACAGCTGTCGAAGTTGATAGACTCCTCGCCTTCCACGCCGCCTCAAACCGGGGTACTTGGACATGCCTTTTGCTCCTCACTCTGTAGCAAGTCCAAAGGAAAAGGCCTTGTTTCTCAGTAAGCAACTGAAAAACAAGGCCTTAAAATTCGGTGGCGGAGAGGAGAGGATTTGAACCTCCGGCTGAGTTTCCCCAGCACACGCTTTCCAGGCGTGCTCCTTAAGCCGGACTCGGACACCTCTCCGCGTTGAGAGGGAGTAACTACCCAATATAAGAACGCATGGCAAGTGAAAAATTGAAGAAATTTCCCTTTATGCGAGAGGCAGTTGCAAACTGCCCCTGAACTCGTCCAGGCTGGACGCCCCTACTTCCGCCAACAAGGCCTCCACCTCGTCCACCAGATTGAAGGAAAAGTCTGGGCGCAAAAAGTTTGCGGTGCCTATCTGCACGGCCTGGGCACCCACCAGCAGGAACTCCAGGACATCCTCTGCCGAGGCGATGCCGCCGATGCCGACCACGGGAATATCCACGGAACGCACCACCTGATGCACGCAGCGCAAGGCGACAGGCTTGATGGCCGGGCCGGAAAGTCCGGCAATGACGTTGGCGATACGCGGCTTGCGCGAGCGAATATCCACGGCCATGCCCGAGAGCGTGTTGATCAGCGAAAGCGAATCCGCCCCGCCGTCCGCAGCGGCCCGGGCACAGACCGCAATGTCCGTGACGTTGGGCGAGAGCTTGACCATGACCGGCTTGTTCCCCGCATTCTTCTTGACCGACTCGGTAACCTTGGTGATCTGCGCCGGGTCCTGGCCAAAGGCAATGCCCCCCTCCTTGACGTTGGGACAGGAGACGTTGACCTCCAGCGCGGCAATGCCCTCCTCTCCCGCCAGCACACCGGCCAGTTCGCCGAACTCCGTGGCATCGCAGGCATAGAGGTTGGCCACAATAGCCACATCCCGCCACGGCAGCGAAGGCAAAGCCTGGCGCACGAAATTTTCCACGCCCGGATTCTGGATGCCGATGGCGTTGAGCATTCCGCACGGCGTTTCCGCCAGACGCGGCATGGGATTGCCCTCTCTCGGCTTGAGCGAAAGCCCTTTGGCCACTATACCGCCAAGTTTCTTCAAATCGCCATAGGGAGCGAATTCCAGGCCGAAACCAAAGGTGCCGGAGGCGGTCATGATCGGATTTTTGAGATCCAGACCACCGAATGAAACATGCATATCCATGATACCAGCCCCCTACAGTTCCACTTTATCGGCCCAGAACACCGGACCATGCGTGCAGACCTGGACATGATGCCCGGCCCCGTCTTTTGTCACACACCCCAGGCAGGCGCCCACGCCGCAACCCATGCGGTTCTCCAGCGAGAGCTGCGCCCGCGCGCCGAACTCGGCGGCAAACTTCTGCACGGTGCGCATGAAGGGTGTGGGCCCGCAGGCCAGCACCAGCCCATCCTTCTCGGCATACTCGCGTATCAGTCTGCCCATGGTGTCGATAATAACCTGCAAATCCGAGGGATTTTCCTCCATAACGCATTCGGCATGGACATCGGCGGCGAGGTTCTCATATGGATAACAATCCAAAGGAACGCGATGGGCCAGGAAGAGCCGCACATTGTCGGGATGCGGATGACGCTCGACATATCCGCGAAACGGCGCTATGCCGATGCCTCCCGCAAGGAGCAGCGTCGGGGTGTCCGGCTCCATGGCAAAGGAATTGCCAAGCGGCCCCCATACGGCTATCTCGTCGCCGGGACGAAGGGACGCGATGCGTTCGGTGCCCCGCCCGATATTCTGTATGAATACCGTGACTGAAGTTTCATCCGCCGTATAGATGGAAAACGGACGCCCCCAAATGAGATCCAAAGGCCAGGAGACCGGCCGCATCATAATGAACTGCCCCGGTTTCCAACCATCCCAGCCGGGATACTCAAACGTTATTTCATAAAATTCATCCGGCCTTTTCTGTTGACCGACCGGGGCAACTTTCAATACCTTAACATTCCGGCAATTCCGCAAGGACATAGCACAACCTTATGAGTAATAACAGGCACATTCCAGAAATCATGGCTCCGGCCGGGGACTCCTCGTCCTTCCTCGCCGCAGTGGCCGCAGGCGCCGACGCCGTCTATGTGGGGCTGAAGCATTTTTCCGCCCGCATGCAGGCCACCAATTTCTCTATCAGCGAGCTTGCCCGGCTGGCAAGCCTGGGCCGCGACCACGGCACCCGGACCTACGTGACCATGAACACCCTGGTCAAGCCCGGAGATGTGGAAGCCGCAGGCCGACTGGTCGATCGATTGCAACGTTCGGTCCGCCCCTTCGCCCTCATCGTTCAGGATCTGGCCATGATAGAACTGGCCCGGCAGGCCGGTTTCGAGGGAGAAATCCACCTTTCCACCCTGGCCAACATGAGCCACCCCGCCGGGTTGGAGATCGCAGCCAAGCTGGGTGCCAACCGTGTGGTCGTCCCCCGCGAGCTGAACCTGGACGAAGTCAAACTGATGACCGACGCCTGCCCCAAGGGACTGGATCTGGAAATTTTTGTTCACGGAGCGCTCTGCCACTGCGTTTCGGGCCGCTGCTACTGGTCCAGCTACCTGGGCGGCAAGTCAGGCCTGCGCGGCCGCTGTGTTCAGCCCTGCCGACGTCTGTACCGCCAGGGCAAGCAACCGGCACGCCGTCTTTTTTCCTGCACGGACCTCTCGCTGGACGTGCTGACCAAGCCCCTGCTCTCCATGCCCAAACTAACGGCCTGGAAAATCGAAGGACGCAAAAAGGGACCGCACTATGTCTACTACACCGTGCGTGCCTATCAGATGCTGCGCGACAATCCGTCCGACGCACAGGCAAAAAAAGCGGCCGCCGACCTGCTCGATCAGGCCCTGGGCCGTCCGTCCAGCCACTCCACATTTCTGCCCCAGCGTCCCTTCCAGCCGGTACAAGCGGATGCGGAAACAAGCTCGGGCCGACTTGTCGGCGAGGTAAAGCGCGCAGGAGCCAAGCTCTATTTCGAACCCCGTGAGCCGCTTGAGCCGGGCGATCTGGTCCGGATCGGCTACGAGGACCAACCCGGACACCGCACCATGCCCATCCGCCGCCGGGTACCCAAACGGGGACGTATGGATATTCTCGGCAAGGGAAAAGGCCCGGGTCTGCCCACCGGCACCAAGGTGTTCTTGGTGGACCGCCGCGAGCCCGAACTGATCAGGATGATTCGCGACCTGGAAGGCGAGCTGGAGCTCTTCCCCCTGCCCGAAGCCGGAGAGTCGAATTTCACGGCCCGTCTTCCGCAGCCAGCGGCAACCCGCAAGCTGCGGTCCGAAAACGTCACTCTCTTCCGCACCCCGCCCACCGGCCGCATCAATGGACGTGGAGCCTTCTGGCTGGAGCGGACGGTTGTGGGCAAATTGCCCGGCGCCATCGTTTCCCGCGCCCAGTGGTGGTTGCCGCCCGTCATCTGGCCGGACGAGGACAAAAAATACCGGAGCCTCATCAAGGAAGCCGCCAAAAAAGGCGCTCGCGAGTTTGTCATCAACAGCCCCTGGCAGGCTGCCTACTTTACGGATCGCAAGAATGTGACGCTGACAGCCGGGCCGTTCTGCAACCTTTCCAACGCCCTGGCTCTGGACGCAATGAAATCCCTGGGATGTTCCTCGGCCATTATCAGCCCGGAACTCTCTGCCGAGGAAGTAGGAGAGCTGCCGCGCAACTCTCCGCTGCCCCTCGGTATCGTCATCAAGGGATTGTGGCCCTTCGGCATCGCCCGTTTCCTCTCCGAGGCCGCGCGACAGGATGAACCGCTGAAGAGCCCCATGAACGAAGTCTCCTTCGTCCGCCGCTGGGGCCAGAACAATTGGATTTATCCGGCATGGGAGCTGGACCTCAACGAGGAGTACAAAAACCTCGTCCGCATGGGCTACAAGACCATGATCAGCATCGTCGAGCCCTGGCCAAAAGCGGTTCCCCGCCCCAAACGAACCAGTACCTTCAACTGGAAGATCAAACTGCTGTAAAGAAAAGGCCGCTGAGAAAAATCTCAGCGGCCTTTTGTCGACTCAGTGACTTTATTTCTCGTCCAGGCGGGTAGCATTTTGCGGCAAGTTTTCAACAGCCTTGCCGACTATGTCCGGTACATCTGTAGAGTTCAGTCCCTTATATGTCAGTCCTTCCAAGTTTTTAAAAGCGCTCACGGAACGAAGAATAGCAAGGAAGGTTTCGATTTCCTTCTTAGTCAACACACCGCTGCAGGTCTTGGATGGAGACTTGTCACACTCCGTTCTCGCTGTAATCTGATCCTTCAGATCATATAATAGGGTCGTGGCATTAACGCGCACATATCCTTCCTGACCTTTGATTGCACTCCCCACTCCATTGAGCATGTTGTACGTTTCCCTCACGATTCTGTCGTGCACAAATGTAGTTCCCAGTTCAGCCAATTCATTGGTTATCTTGTCCGCGTAGGCCTTCGCTGTTGTCTCTTCAACATCCTTGAACGACTTGAATGTTTTATAGAATGAATTTTCCTCATCCAAGGTCAACGCATAGGAATCCCGCTTCACATGCAGGACAATATAGCTGTCTTTAATATACCGCTTGCCATCAGCTTTGCTGACAAGCCGATTGTCGCCTTTGGACAGCATCACCTCGGTTTCAAATTCCTCAAGGCCCTTCGTTCTTTCCTCTGCCCTTGCAAACACATAGTGCCCGGCTTCCAGCACCGGATACTTCCCCGCTTCAAAACCGGCGAGATCACTATCGCCAATTGGAGCCTGCGGCCACAGGCAGAGCGAAAACTCGAACATTTTATCATTTCGGGCTGCAGTTAGAAGGGTGCTGCCCAAAGTGTTCAACACGCCCAGAACCGGGGATGCGGGAGGATACAACTGCTGGCCGGCTTTTGTAAGTTGCTGCAGCAACGGTTTGAACTGCTTGGCATTATCAATTTCAAAAATATAGAGTTGAATGTCGACGGGACGCCCCCCATACTTGATCGGGCCGTAAACAGGAATATATGAAAAATTGTTTGGTTGTTGTCGTTTTACATCCCCACTATAATAGATCAAACGACCAGAGTCTGCGGCATTGGAGTTCCAATCCAAACCTGCGCTGCCCTTTGCCCGCTCAGAAATCCGCGCGACAATAGCAATTTCTCCATCCCCATATTCTTGAAATTTTCCTATAAATGCCGTGCTCATATTAATAGAAAACGGTTGGCCGGGAAGAATGGCCGGCATACTGGTATCATTAAATTTTTTGACGAGTTTCCAGCAGGTAGCGTTGCCGCAAGCCTCTGGATCTTTACTTGCCCGATAATAGTCATTTCCTCCCACATTTGACCCGGCTCCCGCGCATCCGGAAAAAAGGCCCAAGGATACAGCCACAGTAACAACACAGAGTAAAAAGTGTTTCATGCTACCTCCCGGTTAACACGTCTCGACACTACTATACTTGTAACACTATTTAAATTTATTCGCATATATTTTAGTAAAAAAAAAAGCCGCTTTTAAGCGGCTTTTGTCTCCATACGCATCACAAGAATATTACAGCAAAATGTTCCCTGTCATATAGGTGACAGCCTTGCCTGCGATCTTGGTCCTATCGCCCAGATCCTCGCACCGCAATTCTCCGCCCCGCGCGGATGCCTGGTACGCATTCAGGGACTTCTTCCCCATACGGGCGGCCCAGAACGGAACCAGCGTGCAATGGGCAGAACCGGTAACCGGATCTTCGGGAATCCCCTGCTCCGGGGCAAAGGTACGGGAAATGAAATCATAATCCATGCCTGGAGCGGTGCAGATCAGGCACATGCCATCCAGCCGCGAAACCAGGCGGAAATCAGGAGCCAGCTCCCGGATATCATCCTCGCCTTCAAATACGGCCATCATATCCCGCTCGCCCATGAACAGTTCGACAGGGCGCGCACCAAGCGCCTGCACCACCCGCTCCGTCACCTGTATGGGCCGCACGGGCCACGCCGGGAAATCCATAGAATAGAGATCACCCTCACGATCCACGAAAAGCCGTCCGGACTTGGTCTCGAAGACCACGACCGGGTCCTTGTAGCCAAGGTGCTCATAGAGCACATGGGCGCTGGCCAGCGTGCCGTGGCCGCACAGGTCCACCTCGGCCTCTGTCGAAAACCAGCGAAGCTCGAAGTACTCTCCTTTTCGTACGAAAAAGGCGGTTTCGGGCAGATTGTTCTCCGCCGCTATGCGCTGCATCAGATCATCGGAAAGCCATTCGAAAAGCGGCACCACAGCTGCGGGATTGCCACTGAAGACCTCGTGGGCAAAAGCGTCCACCTGGTAGAGATCAAGTTTCATGGCTCTCTCCTTCGGCTAAAAGGTCTGCTTGAACAAATCGTCCTGGGATACCGGAGCTTCTCCTGTTCCCCCGCTGCTTCCGGACATCTCCGTAGGTTCCGTTCCCACCTTGAAGGGCAGGAAAAACTCCTTGCTGGAAGACGGTGAAGCCAGCTTGCCGGTATTGGCATCCACCCGGACCATAACAATTCCCGGCGGCTGGGTGAAGTCCTGATATGGATAATCCCCTTCCACGACCTTGCGATAGCTTACCCAGATGGGGCTGGCCGCACGCGAACCGGTTTCCCACTTGCCCATGGGCTTGAGTTCGTCAAAGCCCACGTAGACGCCTGTCAGCAGATACGGGGTATAGCCCATGAACCAGGCATCCTGCTCATTGTTGGACGTACCGGTCTTGCCTGCGATGGGCCGTCCGAGCACCTTGGCACGCCAGCCCGTTCCGTTCTGCACCACCTGCTTCATGAGCGTGGCCATAATGAACGCGGTCTGGGGACTGATGGCATCCACGGTCTCCGGCACCGAAGCGTACATATCCTCGCCCCAGGCCGAGCGGACCGAAAGCACGGTGCGCGGTTTGATGTAGGAGCCGCCACGCGCAAAGGCGGTATAGGCCTCGCACAGGTTCATCAGGGAAACGACGGCGGAACCGAGAGACACGGAAAGGTCATGCGGGAAATCGGACTCCAACCCCAGGGCCTGAGCCCGCTCGATGATCTTGTTGATGCCGAGCTTCTGGGCAATGCGGATGGTAACCAGGTTCTTCGACTTGACCAATGCGGTCCGCAACAGCGTCGGCCCGTCAAAGGTTCCCTCAAAGTTCTCCGGCCGCCAGAGCTTGCCCTGCGCATCATTGGCATACACTATGGGCGCGTCCAGAATGATGGAAGAGGGAGTGAAGCCGTTATCGATAGCTGCGGAATAGACAATGGGCTTGAAAGCCGAACCGGGCTGACGCCGGGCCTGCGTGGCCCGGTTGAACTGGCTGAGGGCGAACGAGTAGCCGCCCACGAGGGCCAGGACTTCGCCGGTATCCGGTTTCACAGAAACGAGCGCACCCTGCACCTGCGGCTGCCGCTCCAGATCAAGCGTCCAGATGCCTTCCGGATTTTCCGGAGCCTTGGAAACAGTAACCCAGACCACGTCGCCCGGCTTGAGAACCTTGCGCGCATCGGTGGGGTTGGGGACATCCTCATGGCTCTTCTTCGGGTTCGGCTCGCGCACCCACCACATGGCGTCGATGGGGATAATGCCGTTGTACTTGCCGAAGCGGACATAGGCCTGTCCCTTGACCACTTTGGAGACCCAGGCCTTCATGGGCTGGTCCTTCTCCATGATGTTTGTGGTATCCTGCGGACCTTCCTCCAAAACGGCAGCAACATCCCCGGGATTCACATGATCAACGGGCCCAAGCCATCCGCGACGCTGGGCGGAATTGAGCAGTCCGCGACGCAACGCCTTTTCCGCAGCGGCCTGATGCTTGAGATCGCACGCAGTGGTGACGGTCAAACCGCCCGTGTACACGGCATCTTCACCGAACTTGTCGATGAGCCAACGCCGGACCTCCTCCAGATAGTAGGCACCCACCTGCCACGACGGATCGGGCATGGATTCGAGTTTGACGTCCTCGGCCAGGGCCTCCTGGTACTGGCTGTCATTGATCCAGCCAAGGGAATGCATTTGTTCCAGCACATAGCGCTGGCGCTGTTTGGCAAGCTTCCAGCTATGATACGGATTGTAGCGGCTGGGAGCCTGCGGCAATCCGGCCATCATGGCAGCCTCGGCCACGGTCAGGTCCTTGGCGTGCTTGGCAAAATAAGTGCGTGCAGCAGCCTCCACGCCGTAGGAATGCGCGCCCAGATAAATCTGATTGAGATAGATGGTAAGAATTTCGTCCTTGGTCAGGTAGTTCTCCAACCGAAAGGCGAGAATGGCCTCCTTGAGCTTACGCTCGTAGCTACGCTCCGAGGTGAGCAGAAGGCGCTTGATAATCTGCTGGGTTATGGTGGAACCGCCCTGGCGGGTGTGCCCTGCCCGGAGGTTGGCCACAAAGGCACGGGCAATGGCCGTCAGGTCCACACCATCGTGCTGGTAGAAACTGGCGTCTTCCGCAGCCAGAAAGGCCTTGGGAATCCACTCGCTCATCTGGTCCAGAGTGACCAGAAAACGTTTTTCCTTGTAAAAATAACCGAGGACCTCATTATTCTCGGCATAGACAGTGGTCACCAGCGGAGGATTGTAGTCCGTGATCTTCTTGAAGCCAGGGAGATCCTTGGAGGCCCAATGGTACAGACCAAAGGCGCCGCCGACACCGGCGATAGCGCAGAGAATAAAGATGACGAGCAGAATCTTCAGTACTTTCATATGACTCAAAATCCTTTTTTTACCCTGGACGCGCCCTTGGCTGGCGGCAATCCCCAGACGAGTCGAAGCCGACCGTAAATATCCTTCACGGTTGCCTTGTTGGTATCCAGCGCATGGTACATCTGCCCCAGCGAACGCGTCTCGCGCCTTGCCAGACAGGTGGGGGAATCAAAGACGATGACTTCTCTCCCGGCCATCCAGAACGGATAAATACGACAGAAATAGGGACGCACCTCCCGAGGTATCTCACACCCCAGAGGGCCGAGAAAACGGCAGGCGCCCATGGTATCCACCGCCAGACGCAGGTGCTCCTTTCCTTCGGGGAAAAGAGCGCGCACCTCGTCTTCCTCTCCGGGAAAGAGGCGACAGGCAAACTTGATGAATGCAGGAGAATTGGGCGATACGGCAAAGCCCCCGGTATAGGGAACATGCTCCTGAATGCGCTCCTTCTCCATCCGTGAAAGCGGAAAACAGAAATCTTCCTGGCCAATGGCAATGCGGCAACAGGTGGGCCCCTGCTGGGAACACCGCTGGCAAACGTCGGCGTCTTCGGTCCGGGTCTGCGTCATGCGTCCCCCCGCCGTTAACCGGCGCTGGCCTCGTTGTGCCCGCCGGAGAACTTGAGCGCCCCTTTGCCCAGCAGGTCGTGCAGATGCACCATGCCCGCCAGCTCGCCATTGTCGCCCACCACCGGGAGCACCGTAATCTGATTGTGCTCCATTACATCGAGCACTCGTGCCGAAGTCTCTCCGGCAGTGGCCCGCTTGGGCGATACGGTCATGACCGAGGTAACGGGTACATCCTTATCAAAAGGTCCGCAGCAAACGGCGCGGCGCACATCACCGTCGGTGAGCACGCCCTTGAGCACATTGGCACCGTCGACCACGGCCACCAGGCCAAGACCTCCGCCATTCAGAACCTTTAAGGCTTCCGCAAAGCTGGCCGAGTCCGCCACCACGGGCAGATCGTCGGTATGCATCAGGGAGTCCACACTGGCCGCCAACCGCTGGCCCAGGGAGCCGCCGGGATGAAACCGGCGGAAATCGTCCTTATTGAAGGACTTCCACTCCATGAGGCAGACGGCCAGGGCATCGCCCACGGCAAGCTGGGCCGTTGTGCTGGATGTGGGGGCAAGCCCCATGGGGCAGGCCTCGCGCGGCACATGGACCTGGATGGTCACATCCGCCAGCTCCGCCATGGCGGAAGCCGTGTTGGAGGTCATGGCTATGACGCTGATGCCAAGGGACGCAAAGGTCGGCAGGATGTTGTTGACTTCATCCGTACCGCCGGAGTTGGAAATGGCAAGGACGACATCCTCCTTGCGCAGCATTCCCATGTCGCCATGGGCACCCTCCACGGGGTGGAGAAAAAAGGACGGCGTGCCGGTGGAAGAAAGCGTTGCGGCAATCTTGCGGCCAACCAGCCCGGATTTACCCACGCCGGTAACCACGACCCTGCCGGAACATTCCGCCATCAGAGTCAGAGCCCTGACAAAGGCTTCGTCCAGCTGGCCGCGCACGGTTTCCAACCCTTCGACCTCGATTGCCAGGACATTCCTGGCAAGCTTCAGCCAATCAGTATTGCTGTTGCTCATGGGCGCTTCCTAGCAAAACTCCTTGATGATGCCGGGGTGGGCCTCCAGGCATCCCTTGCCCATGTGGTCGGTCAACGGGATCGGGTAATTACCGTCAAAGCAGGCGAGACACCAGGCGTTCTTGGCAGTCACCGAATCCAGCAGTCCGGGGATGGACAGGTAGTGCAGGGATTCAATGCCCAGGAACCGGGCAATGGCCTCCTCGGTATGTGCCGCGGCAATGAGTTCACCCTTGCTCGAGAAATCGATACCGTAGAAACATGGGTAACGGATAGCCGGGCAGCTGACTCGCAGATGAATCTCCCGCGCCCCCAGCTCCCTCAGCTTCTTAACTCGCGCACGGATAGTCGTACCACGCACGATGGAATCTTCCACGATGATGATGCGCTTGCCCTTGACCATGGATTTCACCGGATTGAGCTTAACTCGGACCGAGAAATCACGCATGTCCTGCGAAGGCTGGATAAAAGTACGGCCAACGTAGTGGTTGCGGATCATGGCCAGCTCAAGCGGCAAGCCGGACGCCTGAGAATATCCCACGGCCGCGTAATTGCCGGAATCCGGGAACGGCATGACGAAATCAGCATCCACCGGAGCCTCTTCGGCCAGCTTGGCCCCCATGGCCTTGCGCCGCTCGTAAACCATATCGCCGAACACCTCGGAATCGGGCCGGGCGAAATAGATGAGCTCGAAGATGCACTGGTGGCGAGGCTGCTCCTCGCAATAGCGATGGCTGGTCATCTTGTTGTCCTGGACAACGATCATCTCGCCGGGCTCCACGGGCCGGACAAACTCGGCCTCGATAAGGTCGAAGGCACAGGTTTCCGAGGCGAAAACGTATCGGTCGCCTACCCGGCCCAAGGCCAACGGACGGACACCATTGGGGTCCTTGACCGCAATGAGCTTGTCATTGGCCAAAATGAGCATGGAGAACGCACCGCGTACCTTCATACACGCCTTGGCCACGGCGTCTTCAATATCACCCGAACCATTGAGATACTTGATGATAAGGTGTGTGAAGACCTCGGTATCCATGGTGGTCTGGAAGATGGATCCGCTGGCCTCCAGCTCGCGCCGGAGTTCGTAGGTATTGACCAGATTGCCGTTGTGGGCAACGGCCAGACGCAGGTCACCATGGCGGACCAAAAACGGCTGGGCGTTACGAATAAGGGAGGCTCCCGTGGTCGAGTAACGGATATGGCCCATGGCGATTTCGCCCTTGAGCTCCTTGCCCAGATGCCGCTCGTTGAAGACGTCGGCCACCAGGCCCATGCCCTTCTGCTCGCGGATTTTCTCGCCGTCCCAGGTGACGATGCCCGCAGACTCCTGCCCGCGATGCTGCTGGGCATAGAGACCGAAGTAGGTCATGCGTGCGGCCTCTTTGTGGCCGTAAACGCCGAACAATCCGCAATACTCTTTTTTCATTCCGATTCCCGTCCTGCGGCTAGTCGCCGTAGTACTTTTGCAGGCTCTCCACTGTGAGCCCGTGCTGTTTCAACTCATGTATAGCCTGAACCACCGCTCTGGCACCCGATACCGTGGTGGTATACGGGATGTCGTAGAGTAGCGCGTTCTGGCGGATGACCTTGGCATCGCCCACGGTTTTCTTGCCGGAGGGCGTATTGATGACCAGATTGATCTCGCCGTTCTTGATGTGGTCCACCACATGGGGGCGCTGGCCCTCATGCACCTTGTGCACCCGGGTTACGGGCACGTCCTTTTCCTCCAGGAAATCGGCCGTGCCGCCCGTGGCCATGATCTTGAAGCCCATGTCCACGAAATCCTTGGCGACCAGCACCAGCTTGGCCTTGTCCCAGTCATTGGCGGAAATGAAGATGTTGCCGGACTTGGGCAGCTTCTGCCCAGCCGCGAGCTGCGACTTCATGTAGGCCAGCCCGAAGCTGGGGTCGATGCCCATGACTTCGCCCGTGGAGCGCATTTCTGGTCCGAGCAGCACGTCCACATTGGGGAAGCGGTTGAACGGGAACACGGACTCCTTGACCGAAACATGCCCACGCTTGCGACGTGACCACGGATCCAGGTCCTTCAGCTTCTCGCCAAGCATGACGCGCGTGGCGAATTTGGCAAGCGGCACGCCGGTGGCCTTGGACACGAAGGGCACGGTCCGCGATGCGCGCGGATTGACCTCGATGATGTAGACATCGCCGTCCTTGATGGCGAACTGGACATTCATCAGGCCGACAACGCCCAGCTCCTTTGCCATGGCTACGGTCTGGCGTTCGATCTCGCGCACCAGCTCCGCGCTCAGGCTGTAGGGAGGCAGCACCGAGGCTGAATCACCGGAGTGGATGCCCGCTTCCTCGATGTGTTCCATGACGCCGCCGATGTAGACATCCTCGCCATCAGCCAGGGCGTCCACATCCACTTCCACCGCGTTCTCAAGAAACTTGTCGATGAGGGTCGGATGATCGGAAGAGACTCTCGCGGAATCGCGGAAGTACTGCTCGAACTCGTCCATGGAGTAGACGATGTCCATACCGCGTCCGCCCAGCACGTAGGAGGGACGGAGAACGACCGGGAAGCCGATCCGCTCCGCAGCCTCGCGGGCCTGTTCCAGCGACATGGCCGTGCCGTTTGTGGGCTGGCGCAGGTGCAGCTTGTTCAGGAACTGCTTGAACCGCTCGCGGTCCTCCGCACGGTCGATGGCGTCCGGGCTGGTGCCGATGAGAGGCACACCCGCGTTCATCAGGCGCACGGCCAGGTTGAGCGGCGTCTGGCCGCCGAACTGGACGATAACACCGTCGGGCTTCTCGAACTCGATGATATTCATCACGTCCTCGAAGGTCAGCGGCTCGAAATAGAGCTTGTCGGACGTGTCATAGTCGGTGGAAACGGTCTCGGGGTTGGAGTTGACCATGATGGACTGCACGCCCAGTTCCTTCAAGGTGAAGGAAGAATGACAGCAGCAGTAGTCGAACTCGATACCCTGCCCGATCCGGTTGGGGCCGCCGCCGAGGATGACCACCTTCTTGACGTCGTCGCGGACGTTCTCCACGCCGGTCTCATAGGTGGAGTAATAATACGGGGTGTACGCCTCGAACTCGGCTGCGCAGGTATCGACCAGATAGTAGGTCGGGATGATATTCAAATCCTTGCGCAGGGTCCGGATTTCCGCCTCGCGGGTCTTCCACATGGTAGCCAGCTGGGGATCGGAATAACCGTATTCCTTGGCCTTGCGCAGAATTTTCTCCATGCCGGGAGTATCCTTGTCCACGCCCTCGCGCTTGCCGAAGTCGATGAGCTTGCGCTCCATGTCGAGAATATCGGCAAACTGACGCAGGAACCAACGGTCGATCTTGGTGGCCTCGAAGATTTCATCCTCGCTCATGCCGCAGCGGATGGCGTTCCTGAGCGCATAAATGCGCTGGGAATTGGGCCGCCGGAGCAGACGCAAAACCTCGGCCTTGTCGATATCGCAGGTATCGAAGCGCTCGCCCAGCCCGGAATGGCCGGTTTCCAGGGAACGAAGTCCCTTTTGCAACGCTTCCTTGAAGGTACGCCCGATGGCCATGGTCTCGCCCACGGACTTCATGGCTGTGGTCAGATAGTCCTCGGTGCCGGGGAATTTCTCGAAGGTGAACCGGGGAATCTTGATGACGCAGTAGTCGATGGCCGGTTCGAAGGAGGCCATGGTCTCGCGGGTAATGTCGTTGGGAATCTCGTCCAGCGTATAGCCAACGGCCAGCTTGGCCGCGATCTTGGCAATGGGGAAACCCGTAGCCTTGGAGGCCAGTGCGGACGAACGGGACACACGCGGGTTCATCTCGATGATGATGATCTCGCCATCTTCGGGATTGACCGCGAACTGGACATTACTGCCGCCGGTTTCAACGCCGATCTCGCGCATGACAGCCAGGGAGGCATCGCGCAGCTTCTGGTACTCGTCGTCGGTAAGGGTCTGGGCCGGGGCCACGGTCACCGAGTCTCCGGTGTGCACGCCCATGGGGTCCAGGTTCTCGATGGAGCAGATGATGACGCAGTTGTCTTTCTTGTCGCGCATCACCTCCAGCTCGAATTCCTTCCAGCCGAGGATGGAACGCTCCAGCATGATCTCATGCTTCATGGAGAGAGCCAGACCGTTGGAACAGATCTGCTCCAGTTCCTCCATGTTATAGGCCACGCCGCCACCGGAACCGCCGAGGGTATAGGCCGGGCGAACGATGATGGGGAAGGGAATCTTCTGCCCCCATTCCCGGACATCGTCCATGGTGTGGCAGATGCCGGATTCCGGCATATGCAGGCCGATATTTTTCATGGCCGCCCGGAATTCCTCACGGCTCTCGGCCTTGTTGATGACGTCGATATCGGCGCCGATCAACTCGACATTAAATTTTTCCAACACGCCCATTTCGGCGATAGCCAGAGCGGTGTTGAGGCCGGTTTGCCCCCCCAAAGTTGGCAAAAGAGCGTCGGGACGCTCTTTTTCTATAATTTTTGCAACTGCTTTGGGAGTAATCGGCTCTATGTAGGTTGCATCAGCCAACTCCGGATCGGTCATGATCGAAGCGGGATTGGAATTGACCAAAACGACCTCGTACCCCTCCTCCTTGAGCGCTTTGAGCGCCTGGGTGCCGGAGTAGTCAAATTCGCAGGCCTGGCCAATGACGATCGGGCCGGACCCGATCAACATGATCTTCTTGATATCTGTACGTTTGGGCATGCTTTCGGAACGAGTTAAGGTTACGGCATCTTTTCAGGTCGGATAACGTGCCTTTGGCATCGGACTGGCCGGGCGACACCGCCACCCGCCGGACAAGCTGTTTACATAGCGGCATCCCGTACTAAACGCAATGCAAAAGAGACCCGACTCCCGACGGAAACCACCGGCAACATCTCGCCCCGCTCTCTTCAGATTTTCTGCCGCCTAACGCTCGCCAAAACATACGGGACCGGGGCGACCATCCGAACATTCTCCAACATTCCCATTGACACCATCGAAGTTGAATATTATTTTCAATTACATCAACTTTGAGGGAAACTATGACATCAAAGCCTTTGACCTCTTTTGAAGAAGGAACCATTGTCCGCATTGCCGACATCGACGGCGGTCAGCGGGCCCGTTCGCGTATGCTCGCTCTGGGCATGACGCCGGGATGCCCCGTGGAAGTGCTGCGAGGCGGCCCCACCGGTTGCCGGGTCCGAGTCCGAGGCTCGGAAATAGCCCTGTGCTGCGGATTGGCCTCAAAAATCCTGGCTGTGGAGAATGATTCGGCGGAAGGTCCGCATTGTGACTGCTGCCCTGCTGCCCCCCACGCTCAGGCATCCTAGCATTACCATTTTCCCAAATGCAAAGAGCCGCCAAAAGGCGGCTCTTTGCATTTGAAACATCTACTTTTATTGGGCCGGCAAGGGGCTCCCTTTGGCCTCCGGAACCAACGGCCCTTCTCCGCCCTCTCCTCCGCTTTCCAGCCAGGAACGGAGCAGCATCCGATTCCGCAGAACTGTCGGATGCGGCCAGCCTCGATCGGCAGGGACAAGCGCCCCGTAGGCCATATCCGGATACTGGCGGGCAGCGCTCAGACAGGCCAGCAGATTCAGACACAATTCATTGGCCGGGAACCGCAAGGTCATGGCCTTGCCGAGCGGCTGCATCACCTCGCTGTACCGCCCCGCCTTGAAATAGGCCACGGCCAGATCATACTGGACCGCGTGCAAACCGGGCAACCGGTCCACTATGGCCTCGCGCTCGGCAACCGAATAGGCAGCGTTCTCCACATTGCCCTTCCCCTGCTCCTGCGAGCCCAAGGCATAGTCGAAGCCGAACTCACGAAGGCGTCCAGTCTCCTCCGCCGTCGCAGGGACATCGCTGAGAACGACAACCCGTAGACAACCGGCCATGCGCATGGAATAGAGCAACTCCCGACAGGGAACCGTGGCCAGCACCGTTTGCCAAAGGGTATTGGCCCGTTCGCGAAGCTGTCGGCACAATTCCATCCCCTGATCGAAATCCGAAAAAATCGCCGGAGCGTCCAACAGGGCAGAAACGCCCTCCGCCCCGTTCAGATCGGCAACAATCTGCTCGACGTTTCCCTTCCATATGATTCTGCGGACATCGGACACATCAGCACAACGGACCGACGCCGCATCGCTGCCTACAGCACTCTTTTTCTGCATAGTTGAACTCCAGACCGTCCATTTTTTGTCATTTGGACCTGTCTTGCCAACGGTTTTGCAAAGAGCTTGCCAAGGATTGCTGTCCGAACTCGAACAGCAGGCCTGAGTACGAACGGCGGCTCTCATCACAGCAGATTCAGGAACTTGGAATTGCCTCACTGGGCTCCAGTAGAATCGGCAATCCTATGAAGGCACAGCGGTTCTCCAGCCAGGAACTGACCAACCGGCTATTTCGCATGATAACGGGAGCCAGTGAATTCAGGCCCTTCATAACGGAACGATCTTCCGCAACCTCCGGGTGCTCCAGAGCAACATAAAGGCAGGCCGCCAAGTTCAGGCTCAATTCGCTGGCCGGGAAACGCAGGGCAACGGATTTTGCCAACGGTCCCTTTCCCTTGTCATAATCGCCTGCCATGAACTGTGCCACGGCCAGATCAAACTCGACGGAATGAACGCCGGGCAACCGTATCACCACAGCTTCCAGTTCCTCCACGGTGCAGCCGTCCTCCGCGAAACTGAAGACCGAACCGTTCGGGCGGATGAAAAATACTGAACACATAAACGCAGGCAACGATTCGCATCGGCAAACAATGCCGGGTCCTCAAAATGAACGAAACAGATGTTGCTGCCGCTGAGTTCGGTGAGAATGCGTTGGACATTCTTTCCCTCAATCCAGCGGACGGTAGGCGGCAACGGATCTTCGACTGTCGCAGGTCCTTTTTTCAAATCGGTATCAGCAAGAATGATGGGCATACTTTCCCCTCGGACCGTCCGAATATTGGCGGAAGACGTGTCCATATGGGGGTATTTTGCGATCCGACGGCCACCCAACAATGCGATTTCGTCGAGAAATGATAGTAAAAATAAGGAGATAACCTAAACATAGATTAGGGGAATCATGCATGAAGAAACAAAACAAAAAAAGGGGCCGTTCTGAATGAACGGCCCCTTTTTATGGTTTTGATTGCAGTCTTCTAGCTGACCTTGCTTCCGGGATCAACGTCCCCGGTAGGCGTCAGCAATTGCAGCCCATCTCCGCTCTTGACCGCCAGAATCATGCCTTGGGAAAGTTGCTTGCGCAGCTTACGGGGCTTGAGATTGGCCACGATGACGACCTGACGACCCACCAATTCCTCAGGTTTGAAGAAATCGGCGAGACCGGCCACTACCTGACGCAAGTCGCCCTCGCCCAGATCCACACGGACCAGGAGCAACCGATCGGCATCAGGATGTTTTTCGACTTCCTTTACCGTGCCCACCCGCAGGTCAAGCTTCTGGAAGTCCTCGAATTCAATGGCGACGGGCTCATCGGAAGCATCTGCCTTAGCCGCGCTTTCCTTCTTGGCCCCTTTGTCAGCCTTGGCCTTGGCGCACTTCTTTTCCTTTTTCGGCTTCTCTTCGGCCTGCTCTACCGCGGGCAGATCAACGCGCGGGAAAAGGTTCGACGTCTCGGCGACGACATGTCCGGACTCCAATAGGCCCCAGACATCCAGCTCCTTGGGCAGGTTGATCTTGGCAGGATCAAAGCAAATGCCGAGTTGGGCGAGCATTTTCTCACTCGCTTCCGGCATGACGGGCCAGAGGTGCACCGCGATCTTACGCATGTTTTCGAGCAACACGTAAATCACGGTTTTGAGGCGGCCGGTATTCTTTTCCTTGAAAAGAGTCCACGGCGCGGTGGCGTCAATGTACTTGTTCAGGCCGCGCACCAACTCCCACAGCCCTTCCAGGCCGCGTGAGAATTTGAAGTCGCCGAAGTTCTCCTGAAAAGCCTCCATGGCTTCCTGGCCGAGCTTCTTGATCTCTGCGTCCACAATGTCTTCCACATCGGGCCTGGGAATTTTGCCCTCAAAGTACTTGTGGGTCATGGCCAGCGTGCGGTTGAACAGGTTGCCCAGATCATTGGCAAGCTCCGCATTGAGGCGACCGACCAGGGCTTCCTCGGAAAAGCTGGAATCCTGGCCAAAGGACATGTCGCGCAGCAGGAAATAGCGGAAGGCGTCCAGTCCGTAGGTATCCTTCATGGCCAGGGGCTCGATCACATTGCCGATGGACTTGGACATCTTGGTGTCCTTGACCAGCCAGTAGCCGTGCACGTTGAGCGACTGATATGGCTCTATACCGGCGGCCTTGAGCATGGTCGGCCAGAACACGGCATGAGGCTTGAGGATATCCTTGGCCACCAGATGGTTCGCATGGGGCCAGAATTTGGCGTACTTTTCGCCGTCGGGATACCCCAGGGCGGAGACGTAATTGATAAGCGCATCGAACCAGACGTAGGTAACGTAGTCCTTGTCAAAGGGCAGTTCGATTCCCCAGGTCAGCCGGGACTTGGGCCGGGAGATACAGAGGTCTTCCAGCTCGCCGGAATCCAGCAGGCTCAGGACCTCGTTCTTGTAGCGCTCGGGACGGATGAAATTCGGATTCTTCTTGATGTGATCCTTCAACCAATCCTGATACTTGGACATGCGGAAGAAATAGTTCTTCTCCGAAATATACTCGGGTACGGTCTGATGATCCGGGCACTTGCCGTCCACCAGCTCCTTTTCGGTGTAGAAGCGTTCGCACCCGAAGCAGTAATGTCCGCCATACTCACCGAAGTAGATATCTCCGGCGTCAAAAACCTTCTGCAGGATTTCCTGCACCACCGCAATATGCCGAGGCTGGGTGGTACGGATGAAATCGTTGTTGGAGATATTCATCTGGGGCCAGAGGTCGCTGAACTGGGCGCTGATGGCGTCCACATATTCCTGCGGCGACTGTCCATTGGCCTCAGCGGCCTTCACGATCTTGTCGCCGTGCTCGTCCGTTCCCGTCAGAAAATACGTTTCCGCGCCCATGAGCTTGTGGAACCGGGTGACGGCATCCGCCACCGTTGTGGTGTACGCATGGCCCAAGTGGGGTTTTGCGTTGACGTAGTAAATGGGCGTGGTGATGTAGAAACTATCCAAACCAAATTCTCCTTGCCGGGTGGTCCACCCCGGTCGTTACTTCCTCGGCGGTTTTCGACGCCGTCTTCTGGGACGGCGTACCTTCTTGGACCTATCGTCGCCCCCGTCCTCGTCCTGGCGGACGGGGCGTTCCTTGCCGGAAGCGGGCTCATTGGCAACAGCCCCGCTCTCGGATTCCGAAGCTCTGGCAGGTTTCCCCTTGCCTTTGCTCTGGCCATTGCCCACAGGAGCGGGCTGGCCATTCTCCTTGGGAGCATCAGACGCGGGAATACGCCGACCACCACCCCGTCGCGTCTTTTGCGACTGGGCGCGGGCCTCGGCCATGGCTTCCTCGTTGGGCGGCTTGTTAACTATTTCATTCCATTCGTCAATGGAAACCTCCCTCTCGTCAAAGTTCTCGGTGAGCACAGAGAGGGATTTCTTGAAGAAATTGGAACGCAGGACCTTCACCGCACCCAATGCGGTGGTGTACTTCTTCCCCACCCGCGGGCACATGCGATGAAACTCTTCATAGCCCTTCTGCTCAAAGCTCAGACAGCAGAGCAAACGGCCACAAATACCGGAAATTTTGGTAGGATTGAGGAACAGATTCTGTTCTTTGGCCATCTTGATGGTCACCGGCACGAACTTGCGCATGAACCGACGGCAGCAGCAAATCTGGCCGCAGTTGCCGATGGCTCCAAGCATCTGGGTCTCATGTCTGACGCCAATCTGCCTGAGCTCAATGCGGGTCCTATACTCCCGCACCAAATCCTTGATCAACTCACGAAAATCGATCCGCCCGGGCGCGGTAAAATAGAAAATCATCTTCGAACGGTCGAAAAAGACCTCCACATCCACAAGCTTCATCCCCAACCCGAGCCGAGACACGCATTTGCGGCAGAATGCAAAGGCATCCTTTGACTGGGCGGTGTTTTCAGCCACCGCGTCCATGTCTTCATCGTTGGCCAGCCGATAGATGGGCTTGTACCCTTCCTCATCCTCTGTCGCCATCTCCACCGGGGCCTGCCGGATAAGGATAACCTTGCCCAGTCCCATGCCCTGGTCCGTCTTCACGATGACGTGCTGTCCTTCCCGGACGACGAAGGGGCCTGATGTAAAGTAATACACCTGACCGTAATCATTAAACTTAACACCAAGTATTTGACTCATTACCGCTCATCCCGCATATATGGACCCCCGACTTACGAGGGGAGAAAGTGTCGCAAAGAAAAATAGCATATTAGAAAACTGCGCCAGGAGCAAATGGCGCAACGGCAATTCACCGAACGCACCCGCTTGCGGGGATGCCGTCCGGCTCACGTCGGGGAATCGGCAATGTGTCAAGACGGTCAGTCTAGATCAGCCCGAGGCTTTTCACCTCTCCCATGAGTTTTTCCTCGTCAATGGGCTTAACCAGATAGGAGGTGGCTCCTCCAAGGAAAAAGGCGTCATGCGTTTCCTGCTCGTCGTCGAGCATGGTAGTGACCACCACCTTGACTTCGGACTGCATGGCCACGTTGAATTCCTTTTCTATGGAACGGATCTCGCGCAGGGCCTGCTGTCCGTCCAGCTCCGGCATGAGCAGATCAAGGCAGATCAGATCATAGGGTTCATTCTGCGCAAGGGCACGTCGAAAGGCCTCTATGGCCTCCTCCCCATTGACGGCAATGTCTCAATGGGCCACGGGCCGCAGAATTTCATGAATCATGTTTCGGCTATAAAAATCGTCATCCACGATCAACGCTTTCATCTCGTCCTCCACATGGGTTTTCCATACCCCTTTCACCTGTGACTTGGCAAATACATAGTCACCGGTGCTCCCTGTTTTCAGCAGCCTACACCTCTACGATCTCCCCCTCGCGCGCCATGTCGAACTCCACACGGCTGTTGCCCCTTTCCCGCCGGAGGCATTCCAGAATTCCATCCACTTCAGCGTCCGTCCGGGCTGTTTCGTGATGGGTCAGATACACCCTGCCCACTTCGGCCTCCTCTGCCAAATCCAATGCGCGCTCGAAGGTGGAATGTCCCCAGCCCTGCTTGGACTCATATTCCTCTTCGGTATATTGCGCATCCACAACCAGGACGTCCACGTCTTTCAAAAAAGTTGTAATTCTGCGGTTCCGTTCATCCACTATTTTGCCGTATTCCTCATAATCGGCATCGCCCGGCGCATAAATATTGTAGAACGGCTCATGGTCACCTGTAAAAAACAATGTCCGGCCGTCACACTGCACCTTGAGACCGAAATTCAGGGCCGGGTGATTCATGAGCATGGTGGAAACCGTGGCAAAACCGAGGTCGACAACCTGCCCGTCGCGCAAGGTCTCATATTCGATGTCGGCCAGCAGCTCGGCAACCCGAACCGGAAAATGCGGATACTCCATCTGCTTGGTCAGCACCGCCTCGATGCCTGTCATGGTAAGCGGATCAGGCGGTCCATAAATGCATACCGTGTTGCCAGGTACAAAAAGCGGCGCAAAAAAAGGCAGCCCCTGGATATGGTCCCAGTGCGTGTGGGTGATGAACACATGGCAATCGACCGGCATGTGGGATGCAAGCCCCAGACCGACGGAACGGATGCCGGTCCCGGCATCCAGAACAATCACCCCGCCTTCCTCCGATGTAACCTCAAGGCAGGTGGTATTGCCGCCATAGCGGACGGTGTCCGCCCCTGGCGCGGGCACTGAACCGCGAGTGCCACGAAATTGCAAACGCATTTACGAAGCCTCCCCGAGTTTGATGAAGACACGGGCATGTTCCACTTCTTCGTCCAGGGTCGGCATCTCGCCTATCACTCCGTCCAGATCCAGGGCAAAACGGGCCTCTATGCCGCCAGGCAACGGCAGGAAAATGAAATCTCCGGCTGCGCCGAAGGCAAGCTTCTTGCTCACCTGATTAGCGGCAAAAACGCAGTCCAGCAACTGGGATTCCCCACCATCGCCGACTTCATGATGGCGCTGAATGACCTCGTGAAGAGAAGTCGGCAGGTTCCACTTTTCCGCCAGCAGTGCGCCGATATCGGCGTGCGTAGCCCCGATGCATTCTTCCTCGGCCTTGTAGAGAGGGATATTATCATCCGCCGCCAGCTTGAGAGCGAGCTGGAATTCCTCTGGCATGTACAAGGCGAAGACCACCTTGCCGACATCGTGCAACAGCCCGGCAGCGAAATAGTCCGCCGCATCGTCCCGGCAAACACCGAGCATGGATCCAAGCGTCCGGGTCGCCGTGGCCACAGCCAGCGAATGGAGCCAGAAGGCGCCCATGTTCAGCCCTGCCACATTGGCCTTGGGTATGGCACCAACGGCCGCGAGCCCCAAAGCGACGTTCTTGAGCGTATTGAGCCCGAGATACACGGAAGCCTGATTAATGGATGTTATTTCGCGGGAAAGCCCAAAATATGCGGAGTTGACCAGACGCAGGATCTTCAGCGTGAAAACGGGGTCACGCTTGATGACCTCGACGAGTTCCTTCTGCGGGCAGTTGATATTTGAAGCGAGCTTGAGGACCTGATGCACACTCTTGGGAAAGGCGGGCATCTTCTCCACTGCATTCAAGAGCTTCTTTCTGGCATCCTGCATTGGTCACACGATTGGATAAGGGTGATGCGGTTTCGAGGCAGCAGGCCACGCTGTCTTTTCCAAGATAGACCTTTCGCCTTATTGCAGGAATAATCAAAATTGGCAAGTAGGTTACGGCCAAAAAGCCTGTATGGACAAATGCCTCTGCGCATCCCAGATGGCAGAAACCATGCCCCTGGATGCGGTATCGTATATAGGCACCCATACGGCATCAACCACCTCGGAGTGGGGGAAGCCGTATCTGTTGAGATATCCCGCCGAGCACAGCGCCGCTTCCGGCGAGATACGCCGGTACCAATTCCGATTCAAACTCGTGCGGCTGCCATGATGTGGCAACACCAGCACCTGGGCCTTGAGCGGACGCCCTGCCGACAGCATGGTCGATTCCCCCTCCTGCTCCACGTCCCCGGGAAGAATGGCAAGCCCCTCCCCGCCCCGGACCAGACGCAGTACCAGTGAACGTTCATTCGCCCTTCTGCTGGAAAAAGTTGCTGCCGGGTGCAGCACATTGATTGAACTCGCCCCGTCAAGGCGCACGGAGTCTCCTGCCGCCAGGACAACGGGCTCCATTCCGCGCAAGGACAACGCCCGCTCCATACGCTCTCCAGTTCTTCCTCGGGGCAACATGCCATTGGTATAAAAAGCGCCAACCTGAAACCGGGAAAGGATGAACGGCAGGCCATGGCTATGGTCCACGTCGGGATGGCTCATAAAGGCTCCATCCAAGCGAGGCGCCCTGCCCCAAGAAAGATAAGGGGCGACCACGGCTTCTCCCAGATCAAAAGCGGCATAACCGCCGCCACCGTCCACCAGCCATCTATGCCCGCCCGGCAAGGAAACCAGTGCCGCCTGTCCCTGCCCCACGTCGATCAACGAAACCGAAACTCTATTCCGGCTGTCCTGCGCCATTACCAATATATGGGGCGCAACCAGCAGCACCAACCCAATCCCGGCCAGCAGGAGACTCCGATGCTCCCTTCGAACTATCGAGACCAGCACCAACAGCAAGGCGACGCCCAACATCTCGGGCCACAAGGGACGCAACACCGCCAATACCGGCGTCAGCCCCGCCCTGGAAGCCGCATCCAGCAGTGAGATTGGTCCGTCCATGCAAAAAGAGGCCAGCCGGAGCAACAGTCCTCCAGCCGGGGCGGTCCAAGCACCGACGGAGAGCACCATTCCCAAAAGCCCCAGCGGCATGACCACGCATCCGAGAACAGGTAACCAGAGAAGATTGAACAGAATATCCGGGCTGAACGTTCCAAAGTACCAGGAAGTCAGAGGAAGGAGCGAAACCGTCGCGCAAATTGAGATCACCAGAACGCTCCACGCCCACACCAACGGCCTGCGCCACCAATGACCGTTGCCGCGAAACAGCGGGCGCAGCCGAGGCAGCAGCAGGGCGATTCCCGCCACGGCCACGGCGGACATTTCCAGGCTGAGATCATAGGCAGAGAGCGGAGAAAGAAGGATGAGGACCGCCAGAGCGAAAAACAGGCCATCCATGAGTACCCGGGAACGCCCCTGCCACAGCAGCACCCCCCAGGCTCCGAACATTACGGCTGCCCGCAGCAGGGAAGCGGAGGGCTGCCCCAACCATGTGTAGCCCAGCACCAGCGGCCCAGCCAACAATACGCCAAGCCGGGGCCTTGGCAGCGTCAGAAGCAACGTCGGGCACAGCCGCCCGGCCAGCCATGCAAGCGCAAAACCTATAGCGGCAACAAAACCCACATGAAGCCCGGATAAAGCGAGCGTATGCGCCAGCCCCGCACTGCGCGTCATTTCCAGCAGATCGCCGTTCAACGCAGATCGGTCTCCCGTCACCAGCGCCCGGACCATGGCACCGCCGCGAGAGTCCGGCACGCGCGCGGCAACAGCTTCACGCAATCGACGCTTGACCGTCTGGAGCACGCCGCCGGGCGGAGCGCCCCAGGACACCTCCTTCTTGCCGATGGGCCAACCGCGCCAGAGCACGCCCTGCCGCCGCCAGTACCACGCATAATCCCAGGCCCCTGGATTTCCGAAACTGCGTACCGGAACAATGTGAAACGTCGCCCGCACCTTCTGCCCAGGCTCGGGAGTGAATGAAGGATTTCGCCAGTTCCAGGACAATCCGCAGGGAAGCGCCACAGCCTCACCATCCATCCGGCAGTGCAAATCACGCAGAACAAGCCGCAAACGGTGACCGCTCAACGGCTCGGCACGGTCCACCACGGCGGAAAGATCCACTGACTGGCGTGTCGTCATCCACGTGGGAATCGGCACCTGTTCCGGCGTTCGCTGCGCCGCATAGCCGTAGCCAAAGGCAAAACAAAGGGCAAAGGCCACCAATGATATCCGATGCACCCGGCCTCGCAAAATACCGTCCGCAAGCAACAAAACGGCCCACGCTCCAAGCGAGGGGATGGGATGGCGCAAGGCCAAAATGCCGAGGATAAAGGCGAGCAGCAGACTCTGCCACGGCAGGAGTCCGACGACGGATTGTGCAAAGGGATCGTGACGATGCGCACTCAAGAGCTGCCCCTAGCTGTGAGCCAGCCCCTGCTGCATCATGATCTTGAAAACGCTCTCCATGAATTTCCCGGAAACAACGTCTGGCAGAGAAAAGAGCGGCAGACTGTCCGCCCCCATGGTCCCGGTGTAGGCAAACCATATCTCGGCGGAAATCTTGTCCAAACCGGGAGTCAGCATCTCGCTCCAGAGCTTGCCGCCGCCAGCCTCCTCAAGACCGAAGGTACGACACTGAAGCGGGCGATAGTCGAAAAGACGGCATTGCCCGTCCTGCAAGAGCGGGCAGACGGCCCCGGCTTCGGACAGGCAGTACTCGGTACTATCAACGGTCGCCCCCAGTTCCTTGACGGCCATGCGCTCCTTGACCGCAACCTCCACGGCACGCTCAATAAGGGCCACCCTGGTGTCGCTGTCCAATATACGGTTGATGGAGTGGGTCAGGTGCACCGCCTCCACCAGCGAGAGACCGACCGGGGTGGAACAGCACTGCACGTTGTCCAGCCCGCAGGCCTTGCCCTTGAGGGAATCACCTACCCGTTCCGTGGCCCGCTGAACCAATGCATCATAATCATTGAAGAACGGAGAAAGATCGACCAGCCGCTTGAACTCCAGGGAGGGTTCCCGGACGGTCAACCGGCCCGACTGCTTGCCGTAGTTGCGAACCGTGCGCCACTGCACGAAATTGGCGGGCTTGCTCTTGAGCTTTTTGAGGGCGCGCCCGGCCAGTTTGTGGCCCAGTCCGCGTCGCAACAGATAGGCATTGAGCACAGTGCCGGTCCGGCCTATGCCGTGGCGGCAATGAATGAGCACCCTTTTGCCGAGATAAATGGCCTCGTCCAGCCAGGCCAGGGCCTTTTCCAGTTCAACGAGGCTCGGTGCCTCTTCATCATTGAGTGGCAGGTAATGCACCTCGAATCCCGCGCCTGCCTCTATCTCGTGCAGATCGCAAAACTCGCCGCACAGGTTGAGGATGGCATCCACCCCCTGGGCACGAATAGCGTCCAGCTGGGGATAGCTCATGGGAGCCTGCCCCACGCCCAGCTGGTCCGTGACCCATGTCACCTGATAGGCGCATTTATCCTTGGCCATCCCGATGCTCCGCGTCGACAATGAACCGATCCACTTCGGCCTCCACTTGCCCCTCGTCCTCCATACGCATATCCATAAGCCGGGTAATGGCCATGAGATATCCGAGGCGAGCCAGCAGTCGCCGGGTATCGTTTTCGCTGATTTTGGATACCTTGGCGTCGATCATGTCGCCGCGCGTTGTCGTCTCGTAGCCGTAGCGATCCAGCACGCGCTGAATAAAGAGAAGCCGCAGCAACCGCTGGTCAAACCCGGCTCCACCGCCCTTGAAGCGGAAATTGATGTAGTTGGAACCGGGATCGGCCCCGCAAACGGAATCCACCACCGAGAAGTGGTAGCCGAACCGAATCATCAGGTGCAAATAGTCTTCGCTGATGAGTCCGTAGCTTGCCAGCAGTTTGGAATCGAAACTGAAGATGCCAGCCGACATCTTGTCGAACTCCTCCCAGTCCATATGGGTCAGCTTATTGTCCCACTTGACGCGGCTGTCGGACAGCCCGTACCAGAGGGCCCACATGGGACGGCTCTTTATGTCCGCCGTATCCACCAGCTTGCTGTCCCCCGCAGAGGGAAACAGCCCCTCTCCCAGATCGAGCAGATACATGACCAGCGGCAGATTCGTCTTGAGCCGCTTGGCCGCGCCCATGCCCCGCCCCTTCCGGTTCACCAGCGAAAACATCTCGCCCACGCTCTTTTCGTGGCAGAAACGGATCACGTCGTGCATGGACCGGCACCCTTCGGGCGTAAAGTTCTCCGCCTGCGGGTCGGTCAGGTTCAGCTTGACCGTCAGCGGCACGACCTTTTCATACTGCTTGAGCACCCGTTCCGAGACCTGCCTGCCCTCACGGGACCTAGTCAAGATCCCTTCCACGCAGCCGTCGTAAATGGTACCGGTGGAGCCGTCCACCGTGACCAGCCTGCCCGGCGCGAGCGGGGGATCCATCTCGCCAACCAGTACCGGCACACCATACTCACGGGCCACGGATGCAAAATGGCTGGCTCGGCTGCCCGTGCTGGATATGACGCCGCTCATGTTGCCGATAAAGGCCAGAAGCGACGGTTTGAGCGTCGGGGTGACGACGATCGCCCCATCGGGAATCCGGGCAATCTCAGCGCCAGTGGGAGCGTAATACAACTCTCCACACCCGGCGCCAGCCGAAGCGTGTTCAAAGCCCTCGGCCAAGGGGACAGCCGTTACCGGGGCATGGGACTCGGCGGCCTTGTCCCGCTCCAGTTGCAATGGGCGGGTCTGAAGAATGAACAGCTGTCCGGTAACATCCTCGGCCCACTCGATATCCTGCGGACAGCCGAACGCGTCCTCAAGCTTCATGGCCAGCCTGCCCAGCTCCAGCAGGGTCGCCTTGCGGGGCAGTCCTCCCTGATCAGGGGTGCATTCCTCTGCCAGCCGGGGTTCCGCATCGCGGGTCAAGGTCGCCTTGCCCGGCGATACCGACCCGTCAACCAGACCGTCCCCCAGCCCGGTCACGCCGTAAATACCAATGGTTTCATGCCCATAGCAGTCCGGGTCCCTGGAATAGACCACGCCCGCGTTGTCCGCATCGACCATAGGAATGACCAGCACGGCCATAGCCGTGTCCGCTTCCGTCAATCCGTTGGAGATACGGTAGGATACGGCGCGCGGGCAATACTTGCCCGCCAACACACGCTTGTACGCCTCCAGCACGTCGTTGGGCTGAACGTTCAGCTCGCTGGCGTACTGACCGGCAAAGGATATCTCGCCATCCTCGGCAAGGGCGCTGGAACGGACAGCGATGAGGTCGTCCTCCCCGTCCAGAATTTCCGACACGGCGAAACGGATGCCGCGGGCAATCTCGTCCGGCACCTCGGCAGCCAGGATCAACTCCTGCATCTCAGCCGTGAGTCCGGCCAGCAGGTCGCGGTTCCCCGCCACCATCTGACGCAGGCGGACCTCGATCTCCTCGCCCAGCTCGTTGTATTCCACAAGATAGTTGAAGGCATTGGCCGTTACGACAAAGCCGGGCGGGACAGGCACACCCTCCACACTCAGGACGCGCCCAAGGTTCGAGGCCTTGCCGCCCGCCAGCCGCGGCATGGCGGCCGCGTCTTCCAGGGAGAGAATGTAGGGCGGCCCAACCTCGGGCTGCTCCAACTCAAGGGCCATGCGCACATAAAAGTCGATCTTGCGAAAATACTCGGGCAAATCCATGAACCGGGACGGATTCATCTCCACCAGCTGCCCGGCCATGGTCTTCACCGACTTGGAAAGCTTGGTGGCCAGCCAGTTGGCGCGCTGACGGTCAGCGAGAACTTCGCCGTAAAAGAGTTCCTCCAGATCCGCTATCAGCTCAAGGGCAATGGCATCGTGCTGAAGCAACGACTTGAACGACTCGTATTTGCGGCGCAGCAAGGTGCCCGGCGCAAAGACCTGATACGTCCAGTGCTTGAAGAGTTGGGTGACGTGCATAGATTACTCTCCGAGGACTTCAGCGACCTTTGTCTCCAGTTCATCCTTGTTGATCGGCTTGACGCAATACTCCTGCGCCCCAAGGCGCAGGGCCTCCCGGGCGGTTTCCAGGGTAGGGTACCCGGTCAGCATGATCGCCTTGATCTCGGGCTGTTCCTTCTTGAGTTCCTCCAGCACTTCCACGCCGGTCATCTTCTTCAGCTTGATATCCAGAATGGCAAGGTCCACGGTATGCTTGCGCGCAAACGCCAAGGCGTCCTCCTCCTCGGTAAAGGCGTTGACCTCGTGCCCTTTGCGCTCAAGGATGCGCCGAACCAACATCCCGGCGTCCGAGATGTCATCCAATACGATAATGCGAGCCATGATAACTCTCCTTATTCATTGCCTGTAACCCCCGTTCTCAGCTCGTTTGTCGCAATGATCGCCGCCGAATCCGCATGATCGAGCGGCAGGTTGACCTCAAAGACCGTTCCGGGGCCCCAATCCCGTCCTTCCGGGTCTGCGGGGAAATTGAAACTTGAAGGGACCGGGCTCGTGGCCAGAATACGGCCGTCGTGGTCCTCGATGATCCCGAACGAAACGGACAGGCCCAGACCGGTCCCCCGGCCCACGGGCTTGGTGCTGTAAAACGGATCGAAAATTCTGCTCAACTTGTCGGCAGGGATGCCCTCGCCCGTATCCGCCACCCAGAGCGAGACGATGCCGTTGGGCGTGTCCAGCCGGGTGCGGATGACGATGATGCCGCCTCGGGCCAGCATGGCGTCACGGCTGTTGTTCAGCAGGTTGATCCATACCTGCTTGAGCTTTTCCGGGTCGCCATAGATAACCGGAAAGCGGTCATCCAGCTCGGTAACGATCTCCACCCGGTCCAGTTTGAAGGTATGGCGAACCAAACTGACCGCCTCCATGACCGAGTTGTTAAAGCACATTTCCCGCTTGGCGGAATCAGTCTGGCGGGAAAAACCAAGCAGGTCGGCCACGATCTTCTTGCAGACCTTGGTCTGCTTCTCGATGACCGCCAAATCCTGATGTATCTGGCTGTCTGTCTCGACATCCTCCTGCAACAGCTGCGAGTATCCAAGGATAATGCCTAGCGGCGTGTTGATCTCATGGGCGACGCCACCAGCCAACATGCCGAGAGATTCCATTTTCTGTGCCTGAATCAGCTGCTTTTCGTACCCCTTCAGATCGGTGATGTCACGGTCGGTCCGGAGCAGACCGCCGATACGCCCGTCTTCCTCGTATACGGGGATGGAGACGACGTGATACCATCGCTCCCCCGACTCCTCCATGAGTCGCAACTGCATATCCAGCCGCCTGCCCGATTCCAGAATATCACGGGCGGCCATGTGCCGCTCCTCGGCAACGGCTTCGTCAAAGAAATCGAAATCCGTCTTGTTCTTGATCTCGCCCAACTCCACGCCCACAGACTCGGCAAAGCTGAGGTTGGCCCCCTGATAGCGCATGGTGGTATCCACCAACGAGACCCGATCTGGCGTGGCATCGAGAATGGTACGCATCAGCCGTTCCTGATCCCGAAGACTCCGCTCCGCAGAATGCAGTTCATCAATATGCGTCTTGAGGGAAAGCGCCATGACATCGAAGGTTTCCGCCAAATCCTGCAACTCGTCACCTGCGCTCTCTCGATACACCTTGCAGAGTTGGCAGGAGGATTGGCGGTCACTGATCTTGCTGTCACCACAGTCCGGGCAGAGCGTTCCGGCGATATACCAGCAACGCCGCCGCGTATCCCCATAGGCCGGACAGGAGGTCAGCCCGCACTTCATCCGCTCCCAGCAATGCGTTCCCACATCCGGGCCGGACTGCGTATCCAAATTGCCCATGAGCATGGCCTCGGCGTGCTCGCGCAGTGTGGCCAGCCGCCTCGTAACCTGCCGGGCGAAAAGCGTCCCCATGAGCGTGGTCAGGAACAACGCACCGGCAAACAGCCCGGCCATGGTCGTCAACTGCCGATGCACGTTGACGTTGATGCGCGTTTTGGAAAGCCCGACACGGACCGTTCCCAGCCGATCGATGCCCACCTTGACCGGCGAGGCGAAATCGTAAATGCGCTCCATCCCGTTGGCCAGGAGCTGGATGCGGACCACATCGCCGTCAGCCACGCGGTTGGCCTTGATAAGGTCCATGGGGAACCCTTTCTGGAAGGTATGCGCCAGAACGTGCCCCTGATTGTTCTGGACAAAGACGTAGATCACGTCCCCCACGGAAACCTGCTCGTCGACCATATTTTTGAGACGAAGAAAATCCTGCGCCAGGAGCGGTTCCACGGCACGCGCAGCCAGGCTCTGGGCCATGGCGGACCCGCGTTTTTTATTTTCCTCTATAAGCAGCTTGGCGCTCATGTTGCCCATGAGAGTCAGCAGCAGCACGGCCATGACAACGAGGATGCTGCAGATGCCCAGATTGAGCTTGGTCCTGAACTTGAGCGTGGAAAAGAAACGCATGGCAGACACCTACTGAATCCCGAGCGTCTGCACGAGGGCGCGCACGGGGTCGTAGTCCACATCGCGGGCCGGAATGATCCGCTGCATTCCGGCGGCCTTCAGGATATCCGCCTGCGCCGGATTGCTCGGGTCCAGAGCAAACATGGCGTTGGCGACAGCCTCGACCACCTTGGGATCCAGCCCCTGGCGCGCCGAATAAACCCAACCGGGATAGGCTCTGGTTTCCGCCAGCACCCGAATATCGTCGCGGTGTATCTTGGATTCCACCACGTCCAGGGTCCCCTTGCGGATGGTGCCGATATCATAGGCCCCGGCGTGAACCGCAAGCACGACCTTTTCCTGCTTGCCCCCCGGACCTGGTGCAAAATCGACTTCCGCAAAGTCTTGCAGCTTGATTCCGTGGTCATAAAAAAGGCCAAGGGGAAAAAGATAGCCCCCGGCTGACCCCGGATCAACTGCTATCCACCGTTTGCCCTTGCAGTCGGCCAGGGAATTGATGGTGGGGTTGTCGCTGCGGCAGATGACCTGCCCCCGGAAGTCCGGCTTGCCCGACGGCTCCACGCTGCGGGCAAAGGCCGTGGCCCCGGCCTTGGCCAGTTGCAGGTACACGAACGGATTGGAGTAGGAAATGTCGATCTCCCCGCGCTGCACCATCTTGATATGCTCATCAAAGGTGTCCGGAAAAATCTGCCGGAGCGGCAGTCCGGTGGTGGTCCGCAGGTATTCGAGCAACGCGCGGTGGCGCTGGAAGGAAATGGTGTGGGAATACTGGGGCAGGTAGGCGTAGGTAATGGCCTCCTTGGGCTCGGGAACCATGAGGCGTTCCCGCTTGCTCAGGTCCACCTTGACGATGGGCTCGTCGTCTCCGCAGCCGCCGCAAACAAGCGCAACTGCCAGGAGCAAGGCCAGCACGGTCCACCGGACTATCAGTCCGGCACCTCGATATTTCGTACTCTTCCCAACCAAGGAATGACTCCTTTTTTCCTGTTCGCCAACGTCACCATCATGCTACAGGATTTCTTGCCGTAGTCCAAATCAATCTTACCTCTTGGCAACTGCCTGCCAAGCCCGTATGAAAGGCAAAAAAATCGCATCATCAAGGAGTCGCCAAATGGCAAACACCTACAAAATACCAATGAAACCCATTATCCCGGCCCTGCTTCTCGTCTTCGTCGTGGGCATTACCGCCGTCGTTGCTTGGTGTTTCCGTTCCGGCCTGACCTGGAGCGGGATCAGTCTGGCAGCCATAGCATGGCCGCTCTCCCTGCTCTACTGGTACATGCTCTACGTCAATCCGAAACGGGCCTCGATCACCGTGGCCGACGAAGGGATTCTGCTCGCTGCCCCGCCGTTCGCCAGTGCGGTCATTCCGTGGGCTTCGGTCGAAGATGTCTTTCCCGGCAATCTCAAGACCGACGAGAAACTGACTGTGGCCAGGAGCCGGAAGACCATGCAGTTCGCCGGATACAACTCGGGGCTGGTCGACCTGACGAGCGGCGATGAAGCCGTGATCGTGGCCAACCGCACGGATGTGCTCTGCATAAAGACCGCCGAGCGCTACTACCTCCTCGGCCCTTCGGACCTTGAAGGGTTCACGGCGGATGTCGAGGCCACCAGACCCCAATAAATCGTTCAGCCGGGGCATCCCCGGCATATCAAAGAACTTAAAAAAGGCCGCCCGGATGGGCGGCCTTTTTTATTCGGTCCGTCAAATGTTGCCTGCCGCAGGCTGCTTGTCCGGGGCCGAAGAATCCGGCTTGGCCAAATCCGAGAAGAGTATCATTTCCTCTTCGCCCTCATTTTCCTTGATCTTCCGCTTGATGACCCGGAAGAGCGGAATCCAGGGCTTTGCCTTCTCAAAAAGGAACCGGGACAGGATGTAGGCCGGAATGAAATAGAAGGCGGGTCCCACGGCTCCGATGAACGGGACGGTGAAATCAACCGAGCTGAAACGGTAGTAAATCCATCCCAGGCCGAAAGGAACCATCCAGATGGAAGAGGCAAACAGCGCAATGTGCGCAAAGAAATTCTTGCCGAAGGCTTCGTTGGCGATGGAGTTGCAGGCCTTCCATGCGGTCTTGTTGCGCACGCCGATAGCCTTCACCGACAGGTTGTGGTTGTGCACCATGTCCTTGTTCATCTTCCCGAAATGCTTTGCGTTCAGGAAGTAGACTCCTGCCATGCACAGCTCGCCGAGTACGGTGGTCACCAGGCAGATGAAAATAATCCCCAACCCGAATCCGACGTAAGGGTTGTCGGTAAGGCGAAAGGCCCAGATAAGCCAGGGATCGAGAAATTGAAAAATCGCTTGCGCGGTCATGATTTTTCCTGCGGTTTTTTTGTACGGGGCCGCCCGCCTGGGCGGCCCCGAAGGTTTTACGCTTTCCGATTATCCGCGGCTTAGAAGGGGGGCAGGATGGAGTAGCCCAGGAAGCCCTTGGTGGTGTAGCGGATACCCACGTAGGCGGCCAGGACGATGAAGATGTACTTCAGCACCTTCTCCGGGATGAACTTGGAGGTTTTGGGTCCGATGACGGAACCGATGACGATACCGATGAGCTCGGCACCGATCAGGGACCACTCCACCGGGGTGTGCTTGATAACCATGTAGGAGAAGATGGAGCTGCACATGCCGACCAGAACCGCCAGAGCGGAGGTACCGGCAACCAGGTACATGGGCAGACCGGCCACGGAGGTCAGGAACGGCACCAGCAGGAAGCCGCCGCCGACACCCAGGAAGGAGGCCAGGGCCGCGATGACGAAACCACCGACAACGGGGATCAGCGGATTGAAGCTGAACTCGACACCGAAGAAGGTGAATTCACAGGCGGTCGGGGTGAACTTCTGGATCTTGACACCCATTTCGGCCATATCGACCTGGCCACCACCGGCCTGCTGCTCCTTGACGGACTTCTGGAAGGCGTCGGCAGCCTTCTTGGCGGCCTTCTTGCCGGCCTGGCCCTTGGGAGTGGTCTGATACAGCAGGTAGCAGCCCAGGAAGAGCACGAAGAGACCGAAGTAACCCAGGTAAGCCTTCAGGCTGATCTTGCCAGCCGTCAGGATGGGCACCATGATGGAGCCGGACACGGAACCGACGGCCAGAGCAATACCCAGGGGCAGAACCAGGCGACCGGCCTTGTAGTAGTTAAAGGAAGACAGGGCCGCGGAGCAACCAACCAGCCACTGGTTGGACACGCGGATGGAGTCGGTGATGATCTTGTTGAGCTTCATGGTCTTCTTGAAGCTCTTGGCGTAATCGCCCAGACCGTAAATGGTGATGTGACCAACACCGGCCATGATGCCGCCGAACGCGCCGACGGTGGAGAAAATCCAGCCTACCCAGATCGCCCATACAAAACCGATCAGGACGTTGAGCTGCGGACCGCCGGGGATGCCCAGGTAGCCCGGCTCACCCTGCGGGTTAGCCTCGGCAATGGCCTCGGCGAGCTTGCCAGCCAGAGCGGGCTGCGCCATGAAGCATACAGCGACCAGCGCGGCCAGGAACAGAAAAGCCTTTTTGGAACGTAACACGGTTACCTCCTCACATAATGTTGATAGAACCCCAAAAAATCACCGCGCCATATACCGACGGCGCGACTTTAGCCTCATTTACTCGGGCCGGACGAAGGTCAGAGCCTTTGCCGTACAGCCCGTAACGCAGGCGGGGGTGCCGCCGGCATCCACCCGATCCACGCAATAATCGCATTTCATGATCTTCCCTGTCGCCTCGTTGAAAACGGGCACATTCCAGGGACAAGCCTCGATGCAGGCCTTGCAGCCGTCGCACTTGGCAGTGTCTACCAGGACCAGCCCGTCCTCACGCTGATATATGGCGTCGTTGGGACAGGCATCGACACACTGTGGATTCTTGCAGTGGCGACAGTTCTGGTACTTGAGCTTGGCGGTGGGCCTGCCCTCTTCGTCGGCCATGGGGCCTTCAACAAAGAGATGATTGAGGCTCAACCCCTCGGGCACCTTGTTCTTCACTTTGCAGTGAATGAGACAGGCGTCGCAGGCGATACACCGGCTCTTGTCAAACTTCATCTTGTAAATGGCCATTTTTCCACCTCATAAAGTCGTGATGGGAGCGCGCAGTCCGATCATGACTCACGGTGTGAGGAAAAAATCGGCACTGGTCAACGGGGATCCCTCTTGTGATATATTTCTCAATTAACACCCGAATACCATCAATATTTTTCGCATAGAAGTATAAAATAATGTGAAACTATTCACATCATCGGTTATCGTTGCGATCGATTGACACACACTGTTAGCTTGCACCCTAACATAAATAGTCGCGCAGTCCACTTTATTCCCGACGTTTCGGGAACCAATCAGGGAGGAGTTGATGAAAGAGAACGTCTACAGTATATGCGGCATGTGTACCGTCCGCTGTCCCATCCAGGTTGAAGTGGACGGGGGCAGGGTCGCGTGCATTCAGGGGAATCCCCATGCCGCAGGAATCGAGGGATCGCTCTGCGCTCGCGGCGCAGCTGGAACCGCCCTCACCTACGACAGCGAGCGCCCGCAGGGTCCCATGATCCGCCAGGGCGAACGCGGCGAGGGTAAATGGAAATCCGTATCCTGGGATGAAGCCCTGGACTACGTTGCCGAAAAACTTACCGCCATTCAGGGAAAATACGGAAGGGACACCGTACTTTTCTCCGACCGTGGCGGACCGTTCCGTGATTTTTACCGCGCCTTCCTGCGCGGCATCGGAACCCCCAACTACAATAACCATGACTCCGCCTGCGCACGCAACGTGCAAAACGCGGCTTTGTCCGTCTTCGGATTCGGCCGCAAGGGCGTATCCTACGACCTCAAGAACGCCAAACACATCGTGCTGCAGCAGCGCAACATCTTTGAGGCCATCAATGTGGCCGAGGTGAACAACACCCTCAATGCGATGTCCAAGGGATGCAAACTCTCGGTCATCGACATCCGGGCCAATGTTCCCGCCACAAAGGCCGACAATTTCTTCATGATCCGGCCCGGCACCGACTACGCCTTCAATCTGGCTGTCATTCATACCCTCATCAAGGAAGAGCTCTACGACAAGAAGTTCGTGGCCGACTGGATGGAAGGTTTTGACCAGCTCAAGGAGTTCTCGGCCGAATACACGCCGGAGTGGGCGGAGCTTGAAACCGGCATCAAGGCGGACGCCATCCGTGACTTCTGCCGCCAGCTGGCCGAAGCCGCCCCGAGCGTGCTCTGGCATCCCGGCTGGATGACAGCTCGTTACTCCGACTCCTTCTACATGAGCCGGACCATCTACATTATCAATTCGCTCCTCGGCTCCATCGGCGCCAAGGGCGGTTTGCCGCTGATGGTCAAGCCCGGCGACGTGGGGGCCAAGGGGCTCAAGAGCTTTATGGACCTCTACCCGAAACCCGAAGGCCGCCGCGCCGACGGTGTGGGCTGGATGGAAGGCCGCAAGCACTTCGACGCAGGCCCCGGACTGGTCAACCTGGCCTACGAGGCCGCCGAAAGCGAATCGCCCTATGCGGTCAAGGCGTACATCGTCAACCGCCACGACCCGCTCATGGCATTCCCGGACAAACGGGAAATCCTCAAGATGTGGGAGAGCATCGAGCTCATCGTCGCCGCCACCTTCTCTTGGTCCGACACGGCCTGGTACTCGGATGTGGTCCTGCCCATCTCTCCGTATCTGGAGCGGGACGACACCATCATGACCAAGAACGGCGGCAAGCCCGCCTTCCAGATTCGCAAGCGCGCCATAGAGCCTGTCTACGACACCAAGGCTATCTGGGAAATCTATGCGGGACTTGCCAAGCGCATGGGCCTCAAGGAACTCGCCTACGAAAAGATTGAGGATATCTGGAACTTCCAGCTGGAAGGCACCGGTGTGACCATTGCGGACTTCGACAAGACGGGCATCGTCCCGCTGGCCAAGGAAGCACACTTCAAGCCGGTCAAGGAAGGGACCTTCAAGACCCCGTCCGGGAAAATCCAGATCATCGATGCCAAGCTTGAAGCGGACGGTATGCCGTCACTCAAGCCCTACGAGTCGCCGGAATCGGTGCCCGCAGGCAAATTCCGCATCACCTTCGGCCGCTGCGCCCTGCATACGCAGGGACATACGGTCAACAACGCCCTGCTCTTCGAGCGCAAGCCGGAAAACGTCCTCTGGATCAATACCGGAAAGGCCGCCGAAATGGGCATTGAAAACGACGAGTATGTCACCGTGACCAACAATGGCTACTCGGCAAAAATCAAGGCATTCGTAACGGACTTCGTCCACCCCGAATGTGTATTCATGCTCCACGGCTTCGGGCATGACCTGCCCGTGGAATCCCGCGCCAAAGGCAAAGGCGCGGCCGACAACATGCTCATGCCCAAGGGCATCCGCAAGTGGGACAAGGGCGGAGGCGCCGTGTCCATGCAGGAGCACTTCATTACGGTTTCAAAAGGATAACCTCCTTACAACCTACCCCCAAGACGAGAAAGGCCGGAATCAACATGATCCCGGCCTTTCTCTACTTATAGTATATAGTATTGAACTGTTCGAGAGTTACCGACAAGCTATTCAGATACCCGCTGGATGCGGGCACCCACGCCGGAAAGCTTGGCCTCGATGTTTTCATATCCACGGTCAAGGTGGTAGATACGCTCGATGACGGTCTTGCCCTCAGCGGCCAGACCGGCCAGCACCAGCGAAGCGGAAGCACGCAGGTCCGAAGCCATGACCGGTGCACCAATGAGATGCCCAACGCCCTGGACCATGGCCGTACGCCCCTTGAGCCGCACATCCGCACCAAGGCGGACAAGCTCCAGAACGTGCATGAAGCGATTTTCAAAAATCTTCTCTTCGATGGTTCCCGCGCCCTGACCAAAGCACATCAGAGCCATAAGCTGCGCCTGCATGTCGGTAGGGAAACCGGGATGCGGCAGCGTGGTCACGTCCACATTGCGCAACGGACCTTCAGACCGGCGCACCAGCACATGGTTGTCCGCCTCCTGAAGCCAGACGCCCATTTCCCGCAGCTTGTAGGCAACGGCGTCCAGATCGGCGAAAGGACAATCCTCGATCATCAATTCACCGTCCGTTATGGCGGCAGCGACCATATAGGTGCCCGCCTCGATGCGGTCCGGCATGACGCGATACTCGCAACCCTTGAGCGAGGTGACGCCTTCAATCGTAATGACGCTGGTGCCGTGGCCGGTAATCTTGGCACCCATGGCATTGAGGAAGTTGGCCATATCCACGACTTCCGGCTCGCGCGCGGCGTTTTCCAGCACGGTCACACCGTGGGCCAGCGAAGCAGCCATCACCAGGTTTTCGGTGCCGCCCACAGTGGGGAAATCAAGAGTAATTTTTGCACCTTTGAGACCCGATGGACAGGAACCTTTGATGTAACCACCGGAGAGTTCAAACTCCGCACCCATTTTTTCCATGCCGCGCAGATGCAGATCAACGGGCCGGGCACCGATGGCACAACCGCCGGGCAGTGCGACCTGCGCTTCGCCCAGACGGGCCAGAAGCGGTCCGAGGCAGAGCACCGAAGCACGCATGGTCTTGACCAGATCATAGGGGGCCTCGGACTTGAGGCCGGTGCACAGGCTGGTAGCCACGTTGTTTTCAAATGTGGTCTCGCATCCAAGTATATTCAATAATTTCAAAGAAGTACGAATATCGGCAAGTTTCGGAACATTGGTCAGCGTGACCGGTCCCTCAGCCAAAAGACAGGCCATCAGGATAGGCAAAGCCGCATTTTTCGCACCGCTGACCCGAATACTGCCCTGCAAGGACACGCCGCCTTCAATAATAAGTTTATCCATGGGTTACCTTTTTTTTATTTCTTTTGCTTGACCGCGGAGGAAACCTTAGCTAAATGAATCCCCTCACGTGGTGGGTGTAGCTCAGTTGGTAGAGCACCTGGTTGTGGCCCAGGGGGTCGTGGGTTCAAGTCCCTTCACTCACCCCATTGATCATTCGGACGGAGCTTCGGCTCCGTCCTTTTTTTGTGCCGCTTCACCCAGCTTCCTTGCATCGGACAAGGCCTGCCGCAGGGCCATTCCATCTTCCGGGGCAGGCGTTCCCTTAAAGAGAATCGGTTCCGGCGCACCGGTACCGAAGCCATAATAGGCGAGGTTGAGCTGTTCCCGACTGATCAGCCCACCGCCATGCACTCCGGCTCCGACATACAGCCCGGATGTGTCTCCAATAAAAAAGACATTGCCGTTCCCGTTGAACTTCGGGGTCGATTTGCCTTTCAGACTGGCATTGAGCACAGTGACGGAAGCCCGGCCCTGAAAAATGCCGCCGGTTTCCAGCAGGTAGCGCACGTCGTCCTCGTCGGTATAGAGGAAAATGCCCTCGGTGCTGGAGAACCCTGCCTGCAAGCCAAAACCGCCCGTTGTCTCCGTCAGAAAGACCGGACCGTTCCAGCTGTTGCCCGAGCGGACCAGCAATACGCCGTTTCCGGTATCCAGAGAAAAGAGAAAGCCGGCGGTGCCCATATTGGGAACAATAAGTACCCCCTTGGCACGGGGAAGCAGCCGCCGCAAATCATCGCCGTTGTCTCCGGCAAGGCAATCGGCCAGCGTGGCCGAAGCGTGATCCACCAGGGCATGTGCCCTTTCGGCATCCTTATCCGGATGGGAGGATTGGCGGGTCGCACAGCCTGCAAGGACCAGCCACAGGCAGACTATGAAAGCACAGAAGACAATGAGTCGCTTGTTCATAAGCATGGGGTAAAAGGGTTCCCGCTGCCCGTCAAGACCGTTTGCGCAAATGACGGGCATCACCCACGCGAACCGTGATCTTTTCCTTGTCGAAATATTCCAGCACAGGAATGAGGTATTTGCGCGACAAGCCGGTAATCTCCTTGAAGTCCGGTGCGGTCATGGCCTCATTCTCCGCAAAGAAGGCAAGCATACGTTCCTTGATATCCGACAGGGCCGCTGCATGGTAATACATGTCGTCCTTGATGCGCACCAGTTCGCCCTGATCCTGCAACAGCTTGAAGACGGGCGCTGCCTGTTTGAAATCCATGCCGAGCGGTTCCAGCACATCCTTCAGGTTGGGTGGAGTGCCACCTCCTCCCGCATAGGCTGCCAGCACGGTTTCCCGCACCTTGGCCTGATCCGATGCCAGAGAAACCTTATGGTCCTTGAGACGCAGGATTTCCTGCTCTGACACCACATCCCCTTTCTTCACAAGCCGTTCTAAAATGAAATGAAACAGCTTGGGCGGTAATCCGCGTCCCCAGGAGGATGCCAGCTCCCCCCTCTGCACCCCGGGCTTCATGGAAGCCTTGCGATGGAAAGCCGCCAAAAAATCAAGCAGGGAATCGGCCAGGGACTGCACCAGGGCACCTCCGGCATACCGCCGGGCCTCCTTGTCGAAAAGCACGGCCTCCTGCCTGCCTCCGAGCACGCCCAGCGTCTTTTCCAGGGCCTTGGTCTCCTGGTTGGTCATGGTCAGCAGCTCAGCAAAGGTCAGCCCGTCGGCCCCGGCCAAATCCAACTGCGTTGTGGCCACTACTTCCGGAGATTCGTCGCAAAGCTTCCCTATTTTCTCCACATCATCGGAGAACCGCTTCACCTTGTGGCCCATGGGACAAATGATCCGTCCACCAGCGAAGGCACGCAGGGGCGAAAAGGAACGAAGCACCACTCGGTCGCCGTACACACCGGCTAGCGGCTCGGTAAACCGGACCTGGCATACAACGGTTTCGCCTGGCAGCAGTTCCTCCCGGTCCAACAAATAAATTCGGGCCAGCACCTCGCGCGCGCCATGATGAAAATGAATTTCCTTGCGGTGTTTAAGCGGCAGACGGGAGGATTCCAGCACGGTCAGTTCAATATCCCATACCGTGGAGGGAAACAGTGTGCCGGGCCGGGCCAGCACGTCTCCCCGATGCACGTCCTCCACCTCCAGCCCGGCCAGATTGACGGCGGTCCGCCGCCCGGCTTCGGCCGTCTCCACGGCCTGCCCGTGGGATTGCAGACTGCGCACCTTGGTTTCCCGGCCTTCAGGGTAAAGAATGATGTCATCCCCTACCGAAATCGAACCCGAGACCATGGTTCCGGTAATGACCGTGCCGTGCCCCTTCATGGTAAACACGCGGTCAACGGGAATGCGGAACAGGTCGGAGCGCCGCCGGGGCTTGAATTGCTTTACCAGATTGCCGATGGCGTCTTTCAGTTCCTCAAGCCCCTGCCCGGTGTGGGCCGAAACGGGAATAAGCGGGGCTCCCCCCAGAAAAGTAGGTTCCAGATAGGCGGCAACCTCTTCCTTGACCATCTCCAGCCATTCCTCGTCCACCATGTCTATCTTGGTCAGGGCAACGAGCCCGGTGGTCACCCCCAGGAGCTGGCAGATTTCCAGATGCTCCCGCGTCTGCGGCATGATCCCTTCATCCGCCGCAATGACCAAGGTGACGAAGTCCACTCCGGCCGCTCCGGCCACCATGTTCTTGACGAACTTTTCATGACCGGGGACATCCACTATGCCGACTCGTTCCTCGCCGCCCACGTCGAGAAAGGCGAATCCCAATTCGATGGTGATGCCGCGTTTTTTCTCCTCGGAGAGACGGTCGCAGTCTATGCCCGTAAGCGCCTTGACCAGTGTGGTTTTGCCGTGGTCGATATGCCCGGCGGTTCCCATTATGACCGGCATGCAAGCCTATCCTTTTTTCTTGCGTGAAATCACTGTGTTCCCAGCTTCGCCAACCATACCAGACAAACGCACGAGGCGCCACAATCCAGGGCCCACACAGGAACCGGCGGCAATAAATGAAATGGCCCCACCGGTATGAGAACCGGCGGGGCCATGGTTTGAACGCAGGGAGGAACAGCGCTAATGCGTCGCCCCCAGCCCTTCGATAAGCTTGTTGAGTTCTGTTACGATATCCGACAGTTCCGCACAGGCCTGCGCGGATTCGACCATAGCGTCGCGGGTGTCCTGCGAGATGCGATGCATTTCGTCCGTGGCCTGGGTGATATGATCACTGGTGGCGGACTGCTCCTCCGTGGCCGAAGCGATTTCCTGAATCTGATCGAACGCATTCTTGGACAGGGAAACGATATCCTCAAGGGACTCGCCCGCGTTATCAGCCAGGGATGAGCACTGCTCAACCACTTCGGCCACCTTGTCCGTCTCCTTCATATTCTGCCGGGTGTTGTTTTGAATGGCCCCAATGGAATTACCCACCTCAGTGGTGGCGGTCATGGTTTTTTCGGCCAGCTTCCGCACTTCGTCGGCAACCACGGCAAAACCGCGCCCGGCCTCTCCGGCCCTAGCCGCTTCAATGGCCGCATTGAGCGCCAACAGGTTAGTCTGGTCCGCAATGTCCGTAATCACGGTCATGACCCGGCCAATATCCTCGGCCTGGGAGCCCAGCCCATTCATATTCTCCTTGAGAAGTGAGGCCATGGACCGCACCTCATTGATGGCGGTGGTGACCCGATTGACGGCATCATGCCCCTCACGGGCCTGACGCTCGGTCTGCTCAGCATTCTCTGCGGCATGATTGACGTTTCGCGCCACTTCGCCCACAGCGGCATTCATTTCCTCCATGGACGTGGCTGTCTCCGTGGCCCGTGCGGCCTGCTCCCTGGCACCGTTCATGGCTTCGTCCACACGGCCGGAAAGCTGACCTGTAGCTGCCGCCATGCGCAACGAGAGATTGCGCGCCTTCTCGGCAGCTTCCACAATTCTTTTCTGCGTACCGAGAATATCCGTTTCGTCCATCACGACCTCAAGCGCACCACCGGCCTTGCCGTTTTTCACGGCAAGGGGAATGGCGTAACTCCGGATATCCCTTTCCCCACACTCCAGCCCGGCGTGGGAAGAACAAGTGGAACTCTGCACCGATTCTATGGCCCTGGTGCAAACGCAATTTTTCGTTCCGCACATGGCCGTATTGAAGACCTCACTGCATTTGCGTCCAACCAGCGAACGCTTGGTTCCGGCGGCCTCTTGGGTTTTCGCGTTCGCATAAAGCAGGGTATGAGACGGATCAATGGTGAACACCGGAAAAGGCAATACCTCAAAGGTTTCCACAAACGTATCGGCCAGAGTGTTCATGCTACGCACGAGATGGGCAAAGGCTCCCTCATACTTGCTTTCATCCCCTCGGGCGGTAAGCCGCCCCCGGCGCACTTCTCCCGATATTTCCTCGCAATTGCCGATGAGACCGGCAAGGTTCGCCGGAATTCGAGCCACGGAGCGCTGGATAGCCCCGATCTCATCATTGGGGACCTTACCCTTGAACTCGGTCAGATCTCCTTTGGCCACCTGATCCGCAAACCGGCCGATGCGGGCCAGCGGGCGCCCGACAACCAACGGCAACAGGCCGATGATGGCAAGAAGGGGAATGATGACCGCAACGGCAAATATACCGACGACGAGCACGGTCACACCATCCAATATCCGGTTTTGCCGAGAAATATCCTGAGCCAGTGCAAGGACGCCGATAGGCTTTCCCTGATAGTCCTGCACCGGGGAAAACGAGATGGCATAGTCTCCATGCAGAGAGAAGAAACTCTCCTTGAGCCCGTGGTGCAAATCATCAACCGCAATCGCCGTGTCCAGAATCTTATTTTTCTTGCCCACGACCCGGACAAACGCATTGTTCAGTACCGGATATTTTTTGGGGTCCTGCAACTTGGTTGTTGTCTGCAACAAACCGGCATCCATAAATAATGTAAAGAAAAGACCCTTTTCCTTTTCCAGCGGTTTCAAGACATCGCCATAACTCTTGAGCACTTCCACGGAACCTATCCGGCTCCCGGAAGCATCCAGCACAGGAGCAAGGCCGCGTATGGCAAAACCGCCGCGTCCGGGTTCTATGCCCTGCCGGGGCTGGCCGTCACGGTTGACGTCGAGCACCGTCTGCCGAAAACCGGAAAGGTCGTCGGAGATATCCACCCACTTGCCGCCCCGCTTTGCCTGCTTGTCACGCCACATGCGCACAAGGCTACGTCCATTGGGCAGATGGAAATGCAGCTGGAGCTTTTCGCCAACAACGCCTTGATAGCCAGCCAGCACTGCCGCCAGGGACTGACGAAGCTGATCGCGCGCCTGCTGTGCGGCCGGGTCGGCCTCGTCGTCCATGTTGCCGGTGCGGGCGACCTCAAAGGCGGCCACGACTTCCGGCATCCGGCTGAACACGGCGGCCTCTTCCAGGGCCCGTACCGAAGCGTCCCGAGTGTCCGCCTCAATGTTCTTGGCCACATTGCCCACCAGCATCTCGGCAAACGAATATCTCAGCTCATCGAACTGACCAACCAGTAGAAAATATCCCCCCAGTCCAAAGATCAGAACCAATGGAATAATAGGGATTAACATCTTGTATTTAATACTCATTTCAAACCTCACAGAATCTCTCACCAGCATCAAGGATAGCCAGTTCCTCATCGTTGGCCCCAAAGGCCCCGTCCATCCGGCGATAGACCCAAGCCTTCGCCGGAACCAAGAATCCACTCCAATGGTTTAGGAACACGATGCCCTGACTAAGTCAATCCACATATAATTGTGATATTTTTAACATAAAAAAAGATCCCCCAAAGGCACCCAAATCGGTTCCAACATTTTCCCATGTGAAAAAGACATAATACAAGCTATACATAGTCAAAAGCAAATCATTCCAACGGTACCTACGCTCCGCCAGTGCTCGTTGCACTGGCCATAGCTCCGACAAATACAAACAAAAAAAGCCTCCGGATGAAGAGACCGGAGGCTTTGCTGATTTTGGAAAATATTCCGATTAGTTTTTCAGGAATTCACGAAACGCTCGCGTTGTGGCGTAGATATCCACCTTGCTCGCCAGCTCGAAGGGGGAATGCATGGAAAGCACCGGCACACCGACGTCGATGACGTCCATGCCGTACACGGCAAGAAACTTGGCTACGGTGCCGCCGCCTCCAACGTCCACCTTGCCCAGCTCGGACATGTGCCAGGGAACCCCGGCTTCGTCGAAGATGCGGCGCAGCCAGCCGATGAAATCGGGATGCGCGTCATTGGCGCCCACCTTGCCCCGGTGGCCGGTGAATTTGTTGAAGCAGGGACCATAGCCGAGCCGGGCGGAGTTGAGCGGCTCGTAGACGTCCTTGAAATCCGGATCGATACCGGCCGAGACATCCGCCGACAGGGCCGAACCGCCCATCAGCACACGGGAAAGCTTTGCAGACGGCTCCCAGGCCTCCACCAGCTCCTCCATGCAGTACTCGAAGAACAGAGACTTGGCACCGGTAGCGCCCTCGCTTCCAATCTCCTCCTTGTCCCAGAATAGCACGACCTGGCAATATTCCGGTTCCGGCTCGGCCAGAAACGCCTCCAGGGCGCAAAACACGCTGGAACGGTCATCGTGGCCGTAGCCGCCGATGAGCGACTGGTCGAGTCCGACGTAGCGGGCGGGACCGGCCGGGACGGCCTGCATCTCGGCAGACAGAAAATCCGCCTCCTCCAGTCCGTACCTTTTGTTGAGAATCTCCAGGATGTGCCGCTTTACCGGCTCCTTGGGCTTGTCGTCCCCCTTGGCTTCTGGATCGGCCGGAGACTGGCCCAGGACCAGATTCAGTTTCTCGGCCTCAAAGGCGTCTTCCACCTTCTTGACCACTTCCTTGTAGGCCAGATGCGGCAGCAGATCGGTGATGGTCAGAACGGGGTCGTTCGTGGATTCGCCGATGCAGACGGTCACCTCCTCGCCGGACTTGAGGCAGACGGTTCCGTGCAGGGCCAGAGGAATGGTCAGCCATTGATATTTGCGGATGCCGCCGTAGTAGTGGGTCTTGGCCAGACAGATATCCGTATCCTCGTAGAGCGGGCGCTGCTTGAGGTCCAGGCGCGGACAATCTGCATGGGCACCCACAAGACGGAAACCGTCACTCAGCGGACGCTTGCCCTTGCGCGCCAGGAAACAGGTCTTGTTGCGGTTGAAACGCATGACCTGCGGTTTGGAAAAATCATCGACGAAACCGGCGGCAGCGACCTTTTCGCGCACATGGTCCATGACCAGCCGTTCAGTCTTGCAACCGCTCAGGAATTCGACATAGCGAGCGGCCATTTCGTCCATGGCCTTGACGTCCTTCTTGGAGGAATAAACTTCCCAAGCCGATTTCGGCTCGTACTCCAGATCCTTTTTCTTGCTCATATTGCTATTCCTTCAGTGCTTCGACGGCCTGACGCAACGCATCGGCCGCAAGGGAGATCTCGGTATTCCCCAAGGTGCGCGGATCAAGGAGAAATACATCGTCCTCAATGCGCGCCACCAAGGGCGGATCAGTATCCAGCAAAGCCCGACGGAGATCATCGGCCGGGATGCCATCCACCCGCACGTAAACCAACGTGCCGGGCAGGTCGTATTCGGGAAAAGCGCCGCCGCCCACGCGGGAGCTGCCCTGTCGCAGCCCCGCCTCCGCCAGATCCCCCAGGGAGGCACGGACCGCATCGGCAAGCCGACGCGCCTTGCTCTTGAGGGATTCGCGGGAGGCGGTAATCATGCGCAGGGTCGGCACGGTACGCCGGGCGAGGTCCATATCCGTATAAAGACGCAGCGTGGCCTCAAGTGCGGCCAGCGTCATCTTGTCGATGCGCATGGCGCGGTTGAGGGGATTCTTCTTGATGCGGTCGATAAATTCCTTTTTGCCGACAATGATGCCCGCCTGCGGACCGCCCAGGACCTTGTCGCCGGAGAAAGACACCACATCCGCGCCCTGCGCCACCACCTGCTGCACCGTGGGTTCGCCCAGCAGCCCTTCGCCCGCCAGGGCGTAGAGCGTGCCGCTGCCCAGGTCCTCGATGACCGGCAGGCCGTACCTGTCGCCCAGCGCGCGCATCTCGGCCAGCGTCACTTCCTTGGTGAATCCGACCACGCGGAAATTCGAGGTATGTACCCGCATGAGAGCTGCGGTCTCGTCGCCAATGGCGTTTTCGTAGTCGTGGATATGCGTCCGGTTGGTGGCACCGACCTCCCTTAGCGTGGCTCCGGACTTGACCATGACGTCCGGGATACGGAATGATCCACCGATCTCGACCAGTTGACCGCGCGAGACAATGACCTCACGCCCCTTGGCCAGGGTTTCGAGCATGATAAACACGGCGGCGGCGTTGTTGTTGACCACCAGGGCCGATTCCGCACCGGTGATGTCGCACAATATCTGCTCGACGTGGGAGTATCGGCTGCCCCGCTTGCCCGTGGAGAGATCGAACTCGCAGTTCGAATAATGGGCGCACGCCTCTGTCACTGCGGCAATGGCCGGTTTGGAGAGCAGGGAGCGGCCGAGATTCGTATGTACAACCACGCCGGTGGCATTGAGCACCCGGCGGAAATGCGGCCTGGAATGGGAACGGACATAGGCGGCAAGGCGCGGCAAAAGCACGTCCAGCCCCAGTTGTGATTCTTCGGTAATGGCGCCGGACTTGATCTCTTCGCGGCACAGATCCAGAAACGCGGCAGCGTGTTCCTTGACCAGCGGACGCGGCAATCCGGCAAGAGCGGCATCCTCTGTCAGTCCGTCCAGGATGTGATCCATGGACGGCAACAAGCGAAAAAGTTTGCTCATCGGCTATCCCTTCGGGGTCAGATATTCACCGTGCAAGGTATAGAACTCGGCCAGCAAATACAAGGAACCGCACATCAGCACCGGCCCGGCACCTTGCCCGCTGGCGTCCAGGGCCTCGGCCAGGGAATCGACCGGCCGGGCGGCGGGGCCGATCCTTTCCGCCAGGGAAAGGTTGTCACCGGCCCGCTCGTTATGCAGGGGCGGCACAAAAACAGGACCATCGGTCAGCGTGCGCACCAGCGGCAGCATGGCCGTGATATTCTTGTCTCGCAGGCAGGAAAAAATCATCGATCCCGGTTTGATGTCCGCTCCGTCCAAAGCGGCATTCAGAGCTTCCAGGGCCGGAACGTTATGCGCGCCGTCCAGGATCATCTCCTGCCCGTTCAGCTCGATATGCTGCATCCGGCCGGGCAGAAAAACATATTCCAGACCGAAACGCTCCAGCTCCACTTCGCTCTTCAGGCCGTGCTCCGCCGCAAACCAGCGCCATCCGGCCAGAGCGAGCCGGGCATTGGCCGTCTGATGAATCCCGGGCAACCCCAATTTCACACCATAGACGGTATCCGCCACATCAACGGCATGGACGAACCTGGCGTGCACCAAAGCCGACCTGTCCTGCAACGGGATCATGGCCTCGGGCACCTGGACTCCGGTGATGACCACTCCGCCCGGATGTATGGCTCCGGCCTTGTCGGTGGCGATAGCGTGGATAGTCGGTCCCAGAATGGCCTCATGGTCCAGGCCGATGGGCGTGAACAAGGTCATGTAAGGGGCAAAGACGTTGGTCGCGTCCCACCGTCCGCCCAATCCGGCCTCCATGACGGCAAGGTCCACATTCTCGCGCTCAAAGGCGAGCATGGCCAGACAGGTCTGGAATTCGAAATAGGTCAGGGCCTCGCCTTCGGGACTGGAGAGGATGTCGTTGGCCAGCTCGACCCACATCTCTTCGGAAAGCATGGCCCGGTTGACCTGCACCCGCTCCCTTGGCGAGACGAAATGGGGCGAGGTAAACAATCCCGTCTTGCGTCCGTGCGCCCGGGCCAGGGAACAAACGAAGGCCGCAGTGGACCCTTTCCCGTTGGTACCGACCACGTGAATGATCGGCATTTTCGGCATGGTTCGCCGTGCCCAGAAGGCCTCCATGCGCCCCAGAGACAAATCCATATGAAAAAGGCCAAGCTTATCCATATAGGATGAAAGCTCGGCATAGTCAGCGATATGATTCATGCGGAGGAATCTAGCAGGAAGCGGGACCGTGGGGAAGCCCCAAGCGACCACCCGTCGTTTTGGCACGGTCCCTAAAATCTACCCGACATTTTATCTGAGAAAAGACAAGGCCAGCCCCAAAAGAGAGCAGGTTACTCCGGCCAGGACCATGACCAGACCGGCCACGGCCTCTTCCTCGGCTCCCACTTCGCGCGCTCTGGCAACCCCGGCCCCATGCGCGCCCATGCCGAACATCATGCCGCGGGCGAACGAAGACCGCAGGGGCAGCACTCGCAGCAGAAAACCACCGATGGAGGCTCCCAGCACGCCGGTCAAAATGACACATACCGCCGCGAGATCCGGCGAGCCCCCAACGTCCGTAGCAAAGGCCATGGCAAAGGGCGTGGTAAAAGACCGGGGCAGGATCGACAGCCGAAGCCCGTCGGACAATCCCAACCAACCGGAGACCAGCCATGTACCGCCAAAGGCCAGCAGGCTGCCGCAGAGCAATCCGAAGATCAGCGTCGGCCAATGGCGGCGCATCAGCGCCCGATGCTCGTATATGGGCAGGGCAAAGGCCACGGTGGCTGGTCCCAGCAGCATGAGCAGCCAGTGCCCGCCCCGCATGTAGTCGCCGTAGCTGGCGTGCAGGATCAGCACCAGCCCCACACAGGTCACCCCGGTCATCAGCAGGGGCGAACTCCACCAGGCACCCATGCGGCGGTGCGTCACCCGGCTGAGATAAAACAGGGCGCAGGTGGCAGCAATCCAGAACAGCGCGGAAACGTTAGTGGACACGGCGCGTCCTCCGCGAAAGATGCCAGTCGACCGCCACGGCCGTACCCGTCATGACCAGAAACACGCCCAGTACGACAACGGCCAGGACTTTGAGGCCGACCCACCCCAAGAATTCGGGATGTTTGAGCACGGCCATGGTCGCGGGGATGAAAAAGAGCAACAGGTTGTCCAGCAGCACACCGGCTCCGCTGGAAATCCAGCTCACGGGCAACCATCCGGACAAAAGCAACCCGGACAAAATCAACAACCCCAGAATACCGCCTGGGATACCTAGATGGCAGACCCTGGAGAGTGACTCGCACCCCCACCACAGGCCGATGAAAAATCCCAACTGAAAAACCGTTCTCATTCCCCGCCCAAAGGATACACGGGCGAGGGCAACTTTACTGTTCATGGCAATACTGCCTCCTTCGACTTGCCAACTAAGCATTCTCCGGGTAGTTGTGAAATGAATTGTTAGAATGTCATCCATTCCAAAAAGGAATATATGTGGAACTTCGCAACTTGAGAACAATGGTGGAGGTGGCCCGGCTTGGAGGATTCTCGCAGGCGGCCAAGGTGCTTTTCACCACACAGCCGACGGTGAGCAAGGCGGTACGGCAACTGGAGGAGGAGCTTGGAGAAGCGCTCTTCATTCGCTCCAGTGACGGAGCCAAGCTGACCGACGCCGGAGAAATCGCCTACGCCAGGGCCAAGGTCATTCTGGCTGAGGCTGAGCACCTGAAGGCGGAAATGGCTGAACTCAAGGGGCTGTTCACCGGCAAACTGCGCCTGGGACTCCCCCTCCTGGGCAGCGCCAAACTTTTCGCCCCGCTCTTCGCCACCTTCAGAATCCAGTATCCTGGCGTGGAAATCGAGCTGTTGGAACAGGGAAGCGCCCAGCTGGAACAGGCGGTGCTGGCCGGTGAGGTGGAACTGGCTGTCTCGCTCCTGCCCGTTGCCGACACCTTCGAGTGGCAGGCGGTCTGCGACGATCCGCTCATGGTCCTGCTCTGGCCCGACCACCCGCTATGCCATCGCAAACAAATCCGGCTCCTCGAACTTAAGGAGACCCCGTTCATTCTTTTCCGGGATGGGTTCGTCCTCACCCCGCGCATAGAGGAAGCTTGCAAACGGCAGGGTTTTACCCCAAACGTATCGGCGCGGAGTAACCAGATGGACTTCATCATCGCCCTTGCGTCCGCCGGGATGGGCGTCCCCCTGCTGCCGCACGTCATGGTTGAGGGCCGCCAAATCGCGCCGCTCAAGGCCGTGCGCATCGACGAGCATGATCTGCGCTGGCCCGCCGCGCTGATCTGGCGCAAGGATGCCCGGCTCTCCCCCGCAGCCCGCGCCTGGCTGGCCCTGACAAGCCAGCGATTCCCGACCGGATAAGGGGTTTGCCGGACGATTTGGGCCGAATCAGCCTGACCCTCCATGATTTCCTTGACCTGCGCGCGTTTCGTCGATTATCAGGAAGCCCAGTGCGCCAGTAGCTCAGGTGGATAGAGCAATGGCCTTCTAAGCCATCGGCCGAGGGTTCGAATCCTTCCTGGCGCACCACGAGAAAATAAAGGGCATCAATCCAAAGATTGATGCCCTTTTTCTTCGACAAATCACATTGCCAAGCCGGTGTTTTGTCCACGCCCCCGACTAATGCGAACCATTGCCGTTCCGCTTGATAATCTTCTGCAGGCTGACCCGCTCCAGTCCGGCCAGGCGGGCCGCTTCGGAGATGTTGCCGCCGGTTTGATCCAGAATGCGCTCCACATAATTCCGGGTGAATTCGTCAAGCACGCGGGCCTTGGCCTCCTTGTAAGGGCCGAGAGGATTATCCTCCCCGGCGGTATCGTCATCCGGACGCAGTTTCCCCTCGGCCAGACGCAGATGGACCATCTCCACCTGTCGGCCTGGGCAAAAGACCGTCAGACGACGGACGGCGTTCTGTAGCTCGCGCACGTTTCCCGGCCAGGGATGGTCACACAGGCTGGCGACGACTTCCGGACTGAGGACTTTGGGTTCCAGCCCCATCTCCTCACAGGTCTGATTCAGGAAATGCATGGCCAGACGGGGGATGTCGTCCCGGTACTCGCGCAAGGGACTGGTGTTCACGGTCAGTACATTCAACCGGTAATAAAGGTCTTCGCGGAACCGTCCTTCACCGATGAGCTTTTCCAGGTCCTGATTGGTACTCGCCAGGATACGCACATCCACCTTGGTGGCGGAGTTAGCGCCCACGGGACGGACTTCGCGGTCCTGCAACACGCGCAACAGTTTGGTCTGGACCGCCATGGAGATATCGCCAATTTCATCCAGCAGGAGTGTGCCGCCCCGAGCGGCCACAAAAAGTCCCTGACGCGACTTTTCCGCCCCGGTGAAGGCTCCCTTTACGTGGCCGAACAGCTCGCTTTCCAGAAGCGGCTCGGGAATGGCCGGGCAGTTCACAGTGACGAACGGCCCCTTGGCCCGGTTGCTCAGGGAATGAATCTGCGAAGCAACCAGTTCCTTGCCGGTGCCTGATTCGCCATTGATGAGCACCGTGTATTCCGATGCGGCCACGGCGGCGATGGACTCCCGGAGCCTGCGCATGGCCGGGGCCTCTCCCACCAGCAGATCACCGCCACCGCAGCGGCGGGCCAAATTCCGCAAGGTTCTGTTTTCGTGCAGCAAACGCCCCCGCTCCAACCCCTTGCGGACCGAACGCAGCAGTTCCTCCCGCTTGACCGGTTTGGTCAGAAAGTCATAGGCCCCGCTCTTGAGCGCCGCCACGGCCCCCTCGACACTGCCGTACCCGGTGAGCAGAATGACCGTCAGTCCCGGATCGTTTTCCAAAGCCCGGTGCAGCAACTCCTGCCCATCCACCCGAGGCATGCACAGGTCTGTCATCATGAGGTCCACATCGGTCGTCTCAAGGATACGAAGCGCCTCTTCCCCACCTCCGGCCAAAGTGACTTCGACCTCTGGAAAACCAACGGCAATAAGCCGTGCCAACCCCTGAATGAAATCCGGTTCGTCGTCCACCAGCAACAGATGTTGGTTCATTGCATGTCCTCCTTCTCCAGGGGCAGGTTGACACTGAACCGCGCACCTCCGCCACGTTGATTTTTCACTTCAATTTCTCCATTCAGATCGTGTACCAACCCATAGATCAGCGCCAAGCCAAGACCTGTACCCTTCCCGATTTCCTTGGTGGTGAAGAAAGGATCGAACACGCGATCCAGATTCTCCGGCGGGATTCCGCAACCGTTGTCGGTCACGGAAATGCGGGCGACATTCTCATCGGCCGCAATGGCAACCCGGATGCTTCCAGCTCGCCCTTGCTTTTCCTCAAGGTCGCTCACGGCATCCAGGGCATTTATGATCAGATTGGATATGATATGCTCCAGGGCATCGGCACTGGCGTGGACTTTAGGGATGTCCGACTGAGCATCCAGGCTCAATTCGGCATGGCATTCCCTTGCCTGCGGTTGAAGCAGTTCCACCGTTGCGGCCGCCACTGCCGACAGATCGCTGGGACCGGACGAAGCAGGCCTGGGCCGACTGAAATCAAGGAGGTCGCGCACCACCCGCTGCGCCTTCTCGGTGTGACGAATGATGACCTCCAGGTCCGCCTGGGCCTGCCCACCCTTCTGGGACGCGGCCAGCAGCTCGGCATAGCACAGGATGACGCCTAGCGGATTGTTGATCTCATGCGCCAGACCGGCAGCCAGCTGGCCCACGGCAACCATTCGTTCGTTGCGCAACATCTGGCTTTCCATGCGCCTTTCCATGGTCACCTCATGCAGGGAGGCCACATTGCGGCGCCCGTTGGTCTCCCGGATGGGATACAGATGGGCCACGAAGATCCGGCCTCCGGGCAGCTCGAACTCCCCGCTCGGCGCATTGTTGGTGGCTGTCATTACCTTTTTCAGCAGTGTGCTCATGCCGGGATTTTCAAGCGTGTCGGCCAGATTGGTGGCAGTGGAATTGGCCAGAAGCAGAGAGTCGTTTTCATCCAGCAGCAACAGCGGATCGGCAATGCCCTCGAAGATGGAAGAAAGCATGGCGTTTTGACAAAGCAGACTGTCCAGGGCCTCCAGGTTCTCCATGGCAATGCCCAGCTGCTGGCCGATGGCCCGGGCCAGATCGATCACCCGCCCGGAACTTTCCTGTGGCTGATCCCACTCCAGAACAAGAAGTCCACGGCTGGTGCCGGAAGTCTGCACCGGGATATGCCATGCGCGGCTTTGCAGACGCGGCTCTCCTTTGGCCACCAGCTCATGCCAGTCGTCGGGCAGTTTCGGAGGACGTCCTCCCTCAGGCCATGAGGAAAGATCCGTTGCGGCAAGAATACAGATGTACCCTGCACGAGCGGCCTGGAAGCGTTCGGCTATCAGCTTGAGGCCGTGCCGAACCAAATCATGCTTTGTCTGGCTGTTGTTGAGACTATCCAGCAGGGAAACGAACAAGGCCACATCCGCACGGCAGTCCTCGGCCAACCGCGTCAGGTCCACGGTACGTTCGGCCACCTTCTCCTCCAGGGTGGAGGCATACTCCTTCAGCTCCACACGGGCCTGCCGCAGATGTTCGGCAAAGGTCTCCAGACCATGGAGCAGGTCCTCGATCTCGTCTTCGGGCGGCAAGCCGGGCCTGGGGTGCATGGGAGCCTCCCCCGGAAACAGGCGATGCATAAACGCTGTGACACGCCGCAGGCTATGCACCACAAGCCGATAAAAGAATCCCTGGATCACCAGGAACTGGACCAGGATGCCCAGGGCGAAGAGCATGGCAAAAGAGATAATGGCATCTCGGATGCCTCCCACGTCCCGCTCCACCTTGATGCGAACCATGTCGATACCGGCCAGTTCGCCAATATTTTTGCCGAATCCCCTTGTCACCCCATAACGCTCTATCAGTTCTTTCGGGGCTGAGGACGGTTCGCCATGACAGTGCATACAGGAAGAATCGTAACGTTGGGCGTACACGGTAACGAAGCTCCGCTCGCCCTTCACGTCCCGAAATTCCTCCAGATGCGTGAGTTTGGGATCAGCCTTGAAACGCTCAATGAATTCCCGCTCAAGGGGAGTTGCCTCGGAATGTGGGTTTCGGGCGCCCTCGGCCACTCGGCGGTATTCGAAATTCTCGTGCTTGAGATTGGGGTCGCTCATAACCGCGCGGGTTACATACGAGGTGCTCATGGCCTCCAGCACGAAATGATCGGGAAGCAGATTCTCATACATGACCGGGCGCAGGGTGCCGCGCACATACCGCTGCACGGCCTCCACGCTGGCCAGGATGAGGGACGCCTTTTCGCGCGCCTCGCCCTCCATAAGACGATTCAGATGAACGTGCAGGCCCACGGAATAAAAGGCCACAAGGCCCGCCATAAGCAGGAAAAGACCGGTAAAAAATTTGCTTTGCAGACTATGCGGCATGGACAGGCGCATGTTCACCTCTTGTCGGTTTTGCCGGAGCATATGCAGGAGTTTCCATGAATGCAACGTACGCCCATTTACCTGCATCCTTGAGAACGCAGGGTGTAGCCGCCAGGACGCACTTAGCGATGTCGCAAATAAAAAATATCAAACTATTACTGCATGTTAATTTTTCAGCATCAAATGGAATCCATCTTGCTTACGGCGCGATTGATCAGGCGGGCTCGTCTGCAGCCGACTTGACCTGGTTATGACACGCAAACCGGGGCGCGGGTTCACCGCTGCGAACCGGAAAATCTTGAGGAGGATTGTATGGCTGAGAAAAGGTGGCTGACAGAGGACAAGCTCGCTCTGATTATGGGGCTTATTCTCTTTTGCCTCGGCATGTTCAGTTTTGCCGGGGTCGATTTGCTGGGATGGGGCGTCAAGACCAATGTCTGGACCAACCCCTTGAAGATATTTTCGGTAACGGCTGCGTCGGATTACGGCAGCATTCCCGGATTTGTCTCTCTTCTTCTTACCTATGCGTTCATCACCGCATTCCTGAGCTTCGGTGTGAAGTTTCTGGGCGGTGACGTTCCCAAGTTCATCAAATCTTTCACCGTGGTGTTCTTCCTGAGCATCATCTGCTGGGCCATTGGTCACTACGCCGTGATTGCCGCCACCCCGGACAAGCTGGAGAAATTCGGCCTGCACTGGGCCATGGGACTCACCGGCGAGGCCGGCTTCATCGTCGCACTGGTTGTGGGCATCATCATCGGTAACTTCTTCCCGAAGACCGCCGAGGAACTGAAGGAAGCCCTCCGCCCGGAAATGTACATCAAGATCGCCATCGTCATCCTGGGGGCCGAGCTCGGCGTCAAGGCCGTCGACGCAATGGGCCTGGCCTCCGCGGTCATCTTCCGAGGTCTGTGCGCCATCATCGAAGCGTACCTGATTTACTGGGCACTGGTTTACTATGTGTCCCGCAAGTACTTCAAGTTCAGCAGAGAATGGGCCGCTCCCCTGGCCTCCGGTATCTCCATCTGCGGTGTTTCCGCTGCCATCGCCACCGGCGGTTCCATCCGTGCCCGGCCGATCGTGCCGATCATGGTGTCCTCGCTGGTCGTTGTCTTCACCTGCATCGAGATGCTGGTGCTGCCTTTCGTGGCCCAGTGGTGGCTCAGTGGCGAACCCATGGTGGCTGGTGCCTGGATGGGCCTGGCCGTCAAGTCCGACGGTGGCGCCGTCGCATCCGGTGCCATCACGGATGCACTGATCCGCGCCAAGGTCCTGGCCGATACCGGCATTCAGTACCAGCCCGGCTGGATCACCATGACCACCACGACCATCAAGATCTTCATTGATGTGTTTATCGGCATCTGGGCCTTTGTCCTGGCAGCCGTGTGGTGCACCTTTATCGACAACAAGTGCGGCCGCAAGATGAAGATGGGCGAGATCATGGACCGGTTCCCCCGTTTCGTGGTCGGCTACGTCTGCACCTTCCTGATCATGTTAATCATCTGCGCGACCAACACGGATCTGATCCCGCTGGGCAAGGCGACCATCGCCGGAACCCACATCTTCCGTGGCCTGTTCTTCGTACTCACCTTCTTCACCATCGGCGTTGTGTCGAACTTCAAGAAGCTGTGGGCCGAGGGCATCGGCAAGCTGGCAGCCGTTTACGTCGTCTGCCTCGGCGGATTCATCATCTGGATCGGCCTGTTCATCTCCTGGCTGTTCTTCCATGGCGTAACGCCGCCGGTTGTCTAGGAAATGGATTGACTGCACATTAGCCAAAATAGGAGCACAAAATGACGCCTGAAGAACATAACATTGCAGAAGAAATGGGTAAAATGGAATATGAGCCATTGCAGCCCATTGAATTGAAGCTGATTCGCTGGAGCCTGATCATCGGGGTCGTATCCCTGCTGGTACTCTTCCTGGTCAGCCAGGCCTTCTTCCCTGGCGCGCACGGTGCCTAGAGCTTACCTGCGGGCGGATGCGTCTGACGCACCCGCCCGCCAGACGGAGAGCGATATGCAACAATACGAAACTTTGATGAATAAGGTGGTCGGCCAACTGCGTGAAAACATGCGCGACCCCATGCGCAAACGCATAGAAGACGCTGTTGTCGAACAAGTGGGGGACGAGAAGCCCGAAGGCTCAACAGGCCAAAGGTTTCTCCAAGACCTCGACATCTTCATGAACATGCGTGGGCCGGACTTCATTTACTCGCGTGGCATAGCCGAAAGCCTGCGCGTGGGCGAGGACATATTCGAACTGGCCTACGTTCTCAAACGCGCCATGCAATAATTCACCTCCCCCCAATCAACCCCTAACGAGGCCTGACCGGACAGCTGTAGCAACTTCCCGGTCAGGCCTCTAAAATTGCAACAGGCACATTGTTTGATCTCGTAAGGACATGTCTGCCAGACCAAAAACAAAGACCAGCCTGAAAGCATTTTACCATACAGGGCTGTGACAGCAACCTCCTCCGCACATCTCTGAAAATGGTCACGGCATCGGTTTGTGACCTTGCATGTTTCCGCAGGCATATCCTGGCCTGGATTCCCCCCCCGTCATTTCACACTGTAAACAGTAAATAATATCTGTAAACCTATGCAGGTAGGAGCTTTTATTACAGATATTGACCAAAATTACGAAATTGGCCTACGGTCGGCACCAAAACAATTATCGAACCGCCCTACCGCGCCTTCGCCCCATACGCCGATTCGTTTCCCGGATTCCAGCTGAGGCCGATGCCGGCAACGGCCGGTCCCGCACTCAAGGAGGCTTCCGTGAAGGAAATCCGCGACAACGCGCGCAAGAAGATGAATAAGTTCTGCCGGGTCTGCAAAGTCTGCGATGGAAGGGTCTGCGCAGGCGAGACACCTGGGATGGGAGGAAAAGGCACCGGAGCCTCTTTTCAGAACAACGTCAAGGCACTGGCCGATCTGCGACTCAACATGCGTCTGGTCCATGGCATCACCGAACCCAAAACCGACATTTCACTCCTCGACCATAACCTGGCACTCCCCGTTCTGGCTGCACCTATCGGCGGGGTATCAGTCAACATGGACCTCGGCGTCAGCGAAGAGGAATACAATCTGTCCGTGGTCGGCGGATGCCTGGATGCAGGTGTTCTCGGCTGTACCGGCGACGGAATTCCTCCCGTCATTCATGAGGCAGGACTGGAAGCCCTCACCCACTTCAAAGGTCAGGGAATCCCGTTCATAAAACCTTGGGAGGGAGCAGAACTGGAGGAAAAACAGGCAAAGGCACGCGATACGGGCTGCAAAGCCATCGGTATGGATCTGGACGCGGCCGGGTTGATATCACTGCGCCGCAGAGGCCGCCCGGTTGCCCCCCGCACACCTGAACAGCTGGCCGAAATAGTGGAGAGAATTCACGGCTGGGGGCTTAAGCTCATCCTCAAGGGGCTGATGTCCGCCGAAGACGCAACCCTTGCCGTGCAGGCAGGCGTGGATGCAGTAGTGGTCTCCAACCACGGTGGCCGCGCCCTGGACCATACCCCCGGAACGGCCGAAGTGCTCCCTGCCGTGGTTCAGGCAGTGGCCGGACGCGTGCCTGTACTGGCGGACGGCGGCGTACGCACCGGCGGCGACATTCTGAAGATGCTGGCCTTGGGTGCGGATTGTGTCCTCATCGGACGACCGGTTACCGTGGCTGCCGTGGGTGGCGGCCGTGAAGGCGTGGCCCGCTACTTCCAAATCATCGGTGATCAGCTCCGACAAGCCATGATCATGACCGGAATCGAAGACGTTACACGCGTTTCCCGCACCATACTGCAAGGCTGAGTCGACAAAAAGCCTACCATAGAATCATTCTGCGCCCTGCTGTTTCCGAACAGCAGGGCGCTTTGCAAGTCGGGTGCGTCATTCACTCCATATTTCATTTCACCATATTTCACATTTCATTTCACCATTCATTTCACAATGAAATAAATGAAATGTTCCAGGATTCCAACGAATGATTAAAAGGATGGGAACAAACAATAAAAACTTTGTATATTCAAACTGTTAATCTAAAAAAATTCATTTGGCAGGCCTCTTGCTTATGAGGTGTCAACAAAGACATCTCGGAGGATGCTAATGAAAGCGATTATTGTAATGAGTCCCAAAGACAACGTCGGAAACGCCATCGAGGATATCGTCGACGGCGACGAGGTCTCTTACACTGTGGACGGTGAACAACACACCTTCACCGCCCGGGAAAAAATTCCTTTCGGCTTCAAGGCTGCCGTCTGCGACATTCCCGCCGGCGGCGATATCATCAAGTACAAGGAAGTAGTCGGGCGCGCCGCCGTGGAGATCAAAACCGGCGACTGCGTGCACATTCACAACGTTGAAGGCAAACGTGGACGCGGCGACATCGAAGGAGGCCAGGCGTGAAATTCTTAGGTTATGCAAGGCCTGACGGCTCCGTTGGTATCCGCAACCACACCCTGATTATGGCTAACGGCCGAGGCGCCGCAACTCTGGCCGCCATGGTTGCCAAGCTGGTCACCAACTCCCGGCTCTTCATCCAGCCCAACGAAAACGGACGTGACGGCGACGACCGCAAGACCATCGCCCGCACCATGATCGGCCTGGCCAAGAATGCCAACGTCGGCGCCATCCTCATCGTGGGCAACAAGCCGGACGCCGGTTATCCCGAATTCTCCCACGAAGCCTTTGTGGGCGAGATCGCCAAGTGCGGCAAGCCCATGGAGACCGTTTTTCTAAAGGACTGCGGCGGATTCCAGGAAGCCCTCGGCCTGGCTGTGCGCAAGGCGCGCAACCTGGTGCAGATGGCCAGTGAAACCCCGCGTACCGAAGTCAGCCTCGGCGCCCTGAACATGGCCGTCAAATGCGGCTATTCCGACGCCACGTCCGGCATGTCCGGCAACCCCGTTGTCGGTCATCTTTTCGACAAGCTGGTTGATGACGGCGGCCGCGCCATGTTCGCCGAGACCACCGAGGTCATCGGTGCGGAACACATCGTTGCCAAACGGTTCACCGACGAGGCGGAACGCCAGAAGTTCCTGGACGCCGTGGAACGTGTGGAAGAGGAAGCCCGCTCCACAGGAGAGGACATCCGCACCATCAACCCCATTCCCGCCAATATCCAGGCCGGTCTGACCACCCTTGAGGAGAAATCCCTGGGTGCCATCGTAAAGTCCGGCACCCGGCCCATTCAGGGCTGCGTCAAGTACGGCGAGGTCCCCACGGGCCGTGGCCTGTACTACATGGACTCCTGGATGTCCTCCACCGCGCTCTTCCTCGGCTTTGCCGCCGCGGGCTCGGTGCTGAACATCTTCCAGGTGGGCGGAGGCTGGTTCCCGGAGGACGCAATGATGCCGACCGTAAACACCGGTTTGATTACCCCGACTCTGTACATGACCGGCAACCCCCGTACCTGGGACAAGGCCTGGCGGGAGATGGACTTCTCGTCCGGTACGGTCATTACCGAGAAGGAACCTATTGCCGATGCGGGCGAGCGCCTGGTCCAGGAAGTCCTGGCCTTTGCCTCCGGCAGATTAACCAAGGGTGAAACACTCGATGTTAGAGATAATGTGGAGGTGTATCTCCGGGGGCCGGGCCTCTAGAGAGAGCGAGTGTTTTTGAAACGTATAAGGAGTAAGATTCATGCGTAAGGTATTCTTATTGTGCATCATGGCGCTGTTTGTTGCGGCTGTCGCCCCGGCACAGGCGGGACAGTATCCCGAAAAGGCCATTCAGGTCGTGGTTCCCTGGAAGCCGGGCGGAGGCAGCGACATTTCCGCCCGCATCATCGGCGACCACATGAAAGACCTGTTGCCCGAGCCTCTCGTGGTCTCCAACATTGACGGTGCCGCCGGACTGAACGGCGCGCTGCAGGTGTACAAGGCCCGTCCCGACGGATACACCGTGCTCTGGGAACATCCCGGCAACCTGGCGGTGGCCCCCATGGTCACCCGTGCCAAGTTTGCCTGGACCGACTTCGAGCCCGTGGGCATCGCGGCCAAGGGCAGCACCGCACTGATCGTGCGCGGCGACAGCCCCTTCAAGACTGCGAAAGAGGCGTTTGACGCCATCAAGTCCAATCCCGGCAAATACCGGTGGGCCCTGGCGCTCAACGCTGTGTCCCACTTCACCTTCCTGAACATCAGCCACGCTTGTGGCGGACTCAAGGCCATGTTCATCCCGGCCAATGGCGACAAGGGCCGCATTGTTTCCCTGCTGGGCAACAACAGCGACATCACCACCGTTGGTTTCGCCTCGGTCAAGCCGTATCTGAATTCCGGCGACCTGCGCGTTCTGGCCATGGTCAATACCGAACGTTCTCCCTTTGCGCCGGAGATTCCGACGCTGAAAGAGATGGGTGTGGATGCGTCCTACGACTTCCTCTACTCCATCTTCGCCCCCAAGGGCACCCCCAAGGAGAACATCCAGATCCTGAGCGACGCCTTCAAGAAGGCTCTGGTAGATCCGTCCACCATCGCCGCCCTGCGTGAGCAGAGCCTGGTGCCCTTCTACAAGACTCCCGAGGAAACTCGTGCCCTGTGGCAGAAGGAGTCCAGTCTGTATAAGGAACTGGCCAAGGAAAACGGCCTGATCAAGTAAGTACCTCAACCTCCTCTCCGTTACGGGTTCCGGCCACATGGCCGGGCCCGTCACGGGGGGTTTTAGACAAAACCACGCCGGTCACTCTTGCATCGGCCAACAATTTTCAGTCAGTTTGGAGGAGCGAATCTATGCGAGTCAAAACCGGCGACATGCTGATGGCCCTGATCCTGTTTGCCGTCAGTATCGCCCTATACATTCAGACCGGGAATATCGACACCACCATGGTATACGCCATGGGCCCGGTGTTCTTCCCCAAGATCCTGATATATCTCTTGGGATTACTCTCCCTGTTGCTCATGTTTCAAAGCGTTGATTTCACCGGCAAAAAGAACTGGTGCAAATCAACCAAAAAAGTCGACTACAACACGGTGCTGTTGCGGTGGCTTCTGGTTGGACTGGTGCTCCTCTACCTCTTCCTGCTCCCTATCCTTACCTATGTGTATGCGACCATGCCCTTTCTGTTCCTGGCCATGTGTCTGCTAGGTCCGGTCAAGCCCAAAAACCTGGTTCTCTACGCCATTGTATCCGTGGCAGTGACCCTCGGGCTTCAATATATTTTTGCCACGCTTCTCAAGCTCTTTTTGCCCTAGAGGGAAACCAAAATGCTCGAATATACACACATGCTCGCGGTGCTTACACCGTTTAATATCATGCTGATGTTCCTGGGCGTCTTCGGCGGACTGGTCGTCGGCTCCATGCCGGGCCTGACCAGCACCATGGCCGTCGCCCTGCTTGTCCCCATCACGTTCGGAATGGACGTCAACCAAGGGCTGGTCATGCTGGTGGCCGTGTACGTCGGCTCCATCTCCGGCGGTCTGGTTTCCGCAGCCCTGCTCAACATCCCCGGCACTCCGTCCTCGGTGGCCACAACCTTCGACGCCTACCCGATGGCCAAACGAGGCGAAGCTGGCAAGGCGCTGAGCTATGCGGTCTTCGCGTCGTTCCTGGGCGGTCTGATCTCCTTCTTCGCCCTGGCCGTTCTTTCGCCGCTACTCGGTTCCTTCGCACTCAGATTCGGTCCCTACGAATACTTCGCCCTGGTCATCTTCACGCTGAGCTGCATCATTTCCATTTCGGACAAGTCCCTGACCAAGGGCGTCATCTCCGCCGTTGTGGGCATGATCATGGCCATGGTCGGGCTCAGCGAAACGGATAGTGTCTCCCGGCTGACCTTCGGAATACTCGACCTCCAGTCCGGATTCTCCGTCATGCCGGTGCTTATCGGTATGTACGCCATTTCCCAAATCCTCAAGGACGTTGAGGAGATCAAGAACCCGTTCAAGCTGGTCAACGTCAATTTCACCGCCAGAGAATTCATCCGGGTCGCGGGCAAGTTCAAGAAATCCATTAAGAACGTCGTCCGCTCCGCCCTGATCGGTATCGGCATCGGCATCCTGCCCGGCGTCGGCCCCGGCCTGTCCAACATCGTTTCCTACTCCCAGGCCAAGGCGGCTTCCGATGATCCCGACAGCTTCGGCACGGGTAACCCCGACGGCATCATTGCCTCGGAGACGGCCAACAACGCGGCCACCGGCGGCGCCATGATCCCGCTGCTGACCCTGGGTATCCCCGGCGACGCAACGACCATGATGATGCTCGGCGCCTTCATGATCCACGGCGTCCAGCCCGGTCCGCTGCTCATGCGTGACCACAGCGAGCTGATCGCCATCATTCTGGGTGCCTACTTTGTCAGCAACTTCTTCATGATGGTGCTCCAGGTCTACTTCATCCGGGTCCTGATCCGCGCCCTGACCATCCCCAGGCACGTCCTCTACCCGGTGATCCTGGCCCTGTGCGTCATCGGCAGCTACGCCCTGAACAGCAGCATGTCCGATGTCTGGGTCTTCATGGCAACAGGTCTGTTGGGCTACGTATTCAGCAAGCTGGGCTTCCCGCTCCTGCCGCTGGTGCTCGGCCTGATCCTTGGCGGCATGTGCGAGAACCACCTGCGCGTCAGCCTGGTCATGGGCAACGGCAGCATGATCGGATACCTGCACCGACCCATCGCCCTGTTCTTCTTCGCCGCAGCGGTTCTTTCCGTGGCCTATTCCTTCTACTCGAAGCACAAGGCCAAGAAAAAGCTCGCCTGTGTGCCCACGGATGAACCCGCGACAGTGGAATAACCTTCAACCAACGCAAACTGGAACAAGACAATGTCATCGAACTATCAGACGCCGGTATTTCCCGTTCTGGATATCCCCGGTCTGGGCGACCAGCCCATGCCTTCCTTCTACGGGGTGCGGGTAAGCCAACCCGAAATGCCGGCACTGACCGATATAAACTCCTCCATAGACCGCGCCGTGGACCGCAACCACGATGGCGCGGCAACAAGCCCCCTGGACGCCCTGCAAAAGGGTGCCAGGGTGGCTGTGGCGGTCGGCAGCCGGGGCATAGCGAATCTCCCGCAGGTTGTGCAGCGCGTCATTGAACGCCTGACACTGCGGGAACTGGTTCCCTTCATAGTCCCCTCCATGGGCAGCCACGGAGGCGGTACGGCAGAGGGGCAGATCCACGTCCTCAACGAACTCGGCATCACCGAGGAAGCCATGGGCGCGCCCATCATCTCCAACATGGAAACCGTGAACCTCGGCGAGGTGGAGCCTCGCGTGGAAGCGCACATCGACCGCAACGCCTATGAGGCGGACGGCATCGTTGTAGTGGCCCGGATCAAGGCCCACACCAACTTCGAGGCCGACATAGAAAGCGGCCTATGCAAAATGGTGGCGGTCGGACTAGGTAAAGCCATGGGCGCCCGAAACGTCCATGTCTACGGCCGACGCGGTCTGGCGGAGCTCATGCCCCAAATTGCCATTAAAAGCCTGAGCAAGGCCCCCTTCGTACTCGGCGTGGCCCTGGTGGAAAACAGCCATCACCAACTGGCCTGCATTACGGGCGTTGCCCCGAATGACTTTGTCGAAACGGACAAGTCCCTGCTCACCTTGTACAAGGCCCATGCTCCGACCATTCCGTTCGCACAGCTGGACACCCTGATCGTGGAACGACTTGGCAAAAACATCTCCGGCACGGGCATGGATATCAAGACCATCGGTCGTGAGGGGTTCCGGGGCGACCCGATGCGCCCGCCCTACGTCAATTCCATCGTCGCCCTCCAGGTGACGCCGGAGTCGGGCGGCAACGGCATCGGCGTGGGCAATGCGGACTTCATCCCCCTGGCCACGGCACAGGGGCTGGACCTCATGTCCATGTACTTCAACGCCCTGACTTCCGCCTGCATGACCCGCGTCAAGCTGCCTCCCGTTCTGCCGACGGAGAAGCTCTGCATCCAGGCCGGACTGCGAGTCTGCTGGCAGCCGGAAATGGATCAGGTGCGAGGCTGCATCATCCGCTCCACCTCGGACCTGGATACCATGCTGGTAACCAAACCGCTGCTCATGGAACTGGAAACAGCCGACAAACTCATCGAGGTATGGCGCCCCGCCGAACCGCTCAAATTCAACGATAATGACGAATTGATCAGCGGACTCTAATCCCGCAGATCTCCCCCGCCAAGCCCCTACAGCCCTGCCCGGCGTACACCCCAAGCACGCCGGGCAAGAGGATTTTATATGCCCAGACTTAGTCGCAACAAGACAGGACTATTCATTTTTCTTCTGCTTTGCATCGCCTATCTCTTCGTTCCGTTTCACCGTGTCAGCCCGGCAATCATGGCCGTGGACATCATGGGTGATATGAACCTCGGAGCAACCGCCATGGGCGCGTTGGCCTCCATATTCTTCTTTTCATACGGAGCCATGCAGTTGCCCAGCGGACTGCTGGCTGATTCCCTCGGCCCCCGGCGCACCCTGCCCATCTTCTTCGGCCTCGCCGGACTCGGTGCCATACTGTTCGGATACTCCGACTCGGTTACCGGCCTGATGATCGGCCGCGCCTGCATGGGCTTCGGTGTCTCCGTTGTCTTCATCTGCGGCATCAAACTCTTCAGCCGCTGGTTCCCGCCCGAGGCCTTTGCCCGCATGAGCGGCATCTACCTCGGCATGGGCGGCCTGGGGCTGATCCTCGGTTCCGGCCCCATGGCATCGCTATGCTCCCTGCTGGGCTGGCGTACCGGACTGATCATAAGTGGTGTTGCCAGCCTTGTCGTGGCCGTTGCTCTGTGGATTTTCGTACACGACACTCCGGAGCAGGCGGGCTTCGAGTCCCCTTTCCCCGGTGAGAAGCAAGAGGAAAAGGGACAGACTCCGTCCGAGTTATGGCTTTCCGTGCGCACCATCTGCTCCAGCCGTGATTTCTGGTTCATCGCCACCTGGTTTTTCTGCCAGTTCGGCATCCACATGAGCTTCGGCGGACTGTGGGGCGGCCCCTTCCTGATGGACATTCACCACATGACCAAAGGCGGTGCGGGCAGTGTGCTGAACATGATGGGCATCGGTATGCTGGCGGGCGGACCGCTGGCGGGCTGGCTCTCGGATTCCGTTTTCCGTGCACGCAAGCCTGTCATGCTGCTCAACGCAGTCCTCACCATAGCCCTGTTCGTGGTCCTCGGCATGTACGGCGACACCATGCCGGACTGGTCCATGTACGTCTGGTTCTTCATGCTGGCAGCCACGGGTATGGGTTCGCTCTCCGTGGGCTTCGCTTCCATCAGGGACATCTTCGGCGACAAGGCCACAGGCACCGGCAGCGGCCTGCTCAACACTCTGCCCTCATTCGGCGTCGCGGTATTTCAACCGCTGACCGGCTGGATATTGGAGTCCTACGGCCATGCCGCAGGTGGCGGGTTCACCATGGAAGGCTATGCAATGTCCTGCGCCCTGTATGCCGGAGTGGCCTGCCTGGGCGTCTGCGGAGCGCTACTTGCGCGTGAGCCCATGAAGATGAATCGCTAGTTGATTCTTTAACTTCGTCTATATCCATAAAAAAGCCTGTGAATGTAATTCACAGGCTTTTCTTTATATTTTTAACAAGATACAATGACAGCTCATCACAACATCATATTCACAAGTTCTTCACCGCGTAGGAACAAATCACTCCAGCATTCATAATCTTGCGCATGTTGATCTGCTTCACAGTCAAATTCCGTTGCCTTCCCTGTCTCTCGATTACACGGTGAAATGGCGAGGAACTGAACCATTTGGTAAATCGCTCATGCCCGAAATTATAGCCTCTTATGATACTTGCAATACCGTCTATCCCCGGGCGCATCTCCAGGAGCTCAAAGCCGTGGTCCTCAAGAATAGTAAACCAGCCATAGGGTGTTATGTTGTATATGCTATAGGAGTGGTACGGATAGAGGTAGGCGAAATTGACCATCAATTCCCCGCCGGGAGCCAAAACCCTGTAAATCTCATCCAATGCCTTCTCTGGGTATCGCACATGTTCGAACACCGTGTTTGAATAAACAATGTCGAAAAAGTTATCTTCAAACGGCAATTCAATCCCGTCAAAACTGAACATGCAGGATAGTTCATTCAACTCCTGAGGCCTCTTGGCAACCTCAGGCGAAGACTCTATGTCCACACCATAGTAGTCAACGGTATAGCCATTTTTTTCAATCCACCCTTTCATGCCCCCGGCACCACACCCGTGGTCGAGCAATTTTGCTCTCCCGCCACTCAAAGAGCGGGGAAGAAAATATGTAGCCTCCACCTGCCTGCAATGGTCCTCGGGAATGCATTTCCCCAGCACATCGAACATGGAACGGAATTTCTTATCACCAGGCACAGTATCCACTACTCCTCTTTCCCTATGGAACCGAACTAAAAACAATTATTGAATGTACACCAGATGCAACGGATTTCTATTCCGGGCAAGGCTGCATCTGATTGCATACGCAAGCTACTGTTGCGGCTCGCGCAACCGCCGCCACAATGTCGTGGTGCTAATTCCGAGCCGCCGGGCGGTCTCCGCCCTATTGCCGCCGCATTCTTCCAGGGTGCGATAAATGGTGCGCAATTCATCCTCCCGACGAGACGTTCCAAAACGAGCACCACCGGAGAATGGCGTTGGTGAAGCCAACTGGCCCGGAATCGGGGACAAGTCCGTCTCCTGTTCCGAAGCACAGGCAAGCTGGCTTGTTTCAAGGTTGCGGAGAATATCCTCCTTGCCGACCTCCCGGCCCCAGCACTCGACCATGATTCGTTCCAAAATGGACTTCATCTCCCGGACGTTCCCGGGGTAGCCATAGTGGCGCATGGTTTCCAGGGCCTCTTCCGTAAGATTCGGCGGTGCCCCGCCAAGACGATAGCCAACCTCCCGACTGAAAAAACGAATCAGTGCGTCAAGACAGGAACCCCGTTCACGAAGCGGCGGCAACTTCAACCGCAGGACATTGATACGAAAATAGAGGTCCTGGCGGAACTGCTTGGTGGCGGCCATTCGGGCCAGATTCCTGTTGGTTGCGCAAACGACCCGCACATCCAGGGGGATGAGCCGCTCCCCGCCCAACCGCATGACCTGCCGTTCTTCGAGCACACGCAGCAGTTTGACCTGCATGGTCAGGGGCATCTCTCCTATCTCGTCCAGGAAGATGGTGCCGGTATTGGCCATCTCGAAGAGCCCTTTTCGCCCGCCTTTGGCCGCTCCGGTAAATGCCCCTTCCTCATAACCGAACAATTCACTTTCGATGAGGTTTTCCGGCAGGGCGGAGCAATTGACGGCAACAAACGGCCCCTGGCTGCGGCGGCTTGCATTGTGCAGACTCTGAGCGATGAGTTCCTTGCCGGTCCCGCACTCCCCCAGGATCAGCACGGTGGAGTCGGCAGCGGCATATTTTCTGGCCCTTGCTATCAGGTCACGCATCGCCTTGCCGTGGTGCACAATATCTTCAAAATGGTGCTGGGCAATCAGCCCCCTTTCAGACAAAGAGCTTTGCAGACGCCGGTCCTGTTCCCGGGCCGGTTCCAGCAGGATGACCGCTCCGAAATTCATGCCGCCTCGGGCAACGGGGTGGATACGGCACAGATATTCTCCGCCCCCCTCGCGGGCATGGATGACGCCGTTCCACGGTTCGCCGCGGAAGACCGCATCCAGCATCTCTCCGCTCTTGAGCTGACGCCGGTCGCCGAGGGACTCAAAAAGCTCTTTCTCCACCATAGGATCGAGGTTGACCAACTGATTGGACTGGACCAGCCGCCCCTTGTCGTCCAGAACCAGCACGCCCTCCCGCGTGGAATCGATGAAGACCTGCTGCCGAAGCTGCCACTCGTGTTCCCTTCGGGATGCCTGCACCAGACGGAACGCCTCATCCAGGGTAGTCAGCAGCACCGGCCGCGGGGTATGCAGCGGGAACCCCTTGAGCCCATGCTTTTCGGCCAGCGCGACAGAATAGGGATTGCCGACCACGGTGGTAAACCCCTGCCTGCATATCTCTTCCATCACTTCCGGAATTTCCTGGGTGGAGTGGAGTTGAAACAAACTCAATTCTACAGAAAGAATGGGAGCGGCCACCCGCGCGGCCTTTACGATTTCGCCGAACCCCACGACGGCAATACGGTCGCTGTATGCCCTGGCCTGGTCGATAAGGGGAATGACATCGTGCACGGTGATGGGGATATCAACCACAGGCACAGAGATGGCGGAACGAATCTGCAATGTGGTCTCGCCCCGGCTGACCAGGACTTTCACACCGTCGGCCACCAGATCGCGCGCCATGGTTATGGCGTCGTCATAGAGGCCCGTTTTTAATTCGAATTCAAGTGTGGACTCCTCACGTATCTGGAGAAACATCTCCATGAGGTTCTTGTCCGGCGCAACCACACCAATATCATAGGCCATACTATCTTCCCCTTTCACACCCGCCAAGGGCGCAACGCTACGAGCCTTGGACTTTATCTTCTCCCCTCTTCCATGTCCATAATCCCATACATCACAAGCCTCATCGTCCCATGAGCAACAAGGGCCCGACGGATGTTCCGCGAGCCCTTGCTTTTGGATTTCAGTATGAACGCTACGACCGAAATCAGTCGCCCCGGTGCGCATAGACGCGATAAACCGGATCGCTCACGCCTCTGGTTTCCAGAAAATGAGGGTCATCCTGAGGCCGCCAGTCGTTACGGATGGATTCCGCTCCCATCGGTCCGGTAAAACCGGCCAAGGTCAGCAAATGAAGAATATAGCCCACCCGTTCAAACTCATGCAGCTCGGTCCAGCCGCGCACCGCCTTGCCCGGAAACCATCGGTTCGACGTCGCCACCAGGATCACCCCGCCGGGAGCGAGCTGCTCCCGTACATTGTGCAACACAGCAACTGGATCAGTCAGATACTCTATGGACAGACTGATCAAAGCCGCATCAAACGGCCCGGACAACGGAACTGCCGGGTCGCGGTTCAGATCATGGACCAGCCGTTCGGACAAGGCCGGGTTTGCCGACAGTTCATCCGCATTCATCCCCAGCCCGACAACGTCCAGATCCATACCTTCCGGCAAATGGGACTGCACGCTGCTCATGAGGTCAAGCACCCTCATGCCGGGTTGCAACAAACGAGCGTAAAGCGATGCGATATTCTCGCTCGCACGACGGTCCACATGGCCGATGATACGAGGTTCCGCATAAAAACTGGCGTCGTCGTCATGCGGTCGGTCCAGAAATCCATCGACCAGAAAATCCGTAGTGCCGGAGGGTAAACGCGCCTGCATCCCCGGACCGTTGTCGCAGAGCTCCTCTCCCCAGTGAGACAATTGCCCACCTGTTTCCGAAGACTTGGCCTGCAAGGTCTGTATGGAGGCTTCAAGCCGGATGGGGTACCCGGCCATGGGATGATTCCGGTCAAGAATCAGCGTATCCCCATCAACATAGGTCACGCGTCCCGGCGTCATGGTGCTGGGATACACTCCGGCCAGATGGGAAAACATACCCAAGGGATAGAAACGCCCCAAACATGGGCTGACGGTTTTGCCGTCCATGGCCCTGCCGCGAAATCTCCGGAGCCCAAGCTCCAGGACACGCGTGGGAGTGCGGGGTGGAACCAGCTCACCGGGGCCAAAGTCCAGGGAGACGGTCTCCCCTTCGCCCTTGCCATCCAGCCGTTCTCTGAGTCCACCGGGAAAGATATCCCGCCATGCGTTGACTCTGCGGGCAATAATACGGTCGGTAAACTGCGCGACGCCATCCGTCCAATGCAGCGCCATCTCCATGATCGCCAGTGAATTACTGTCGAATCGGATCAACGGTTCCTTCTTTGCTCACTCTGAATTGAGTTCAAATGTTGCAAATGGTGGCACTTGCCGTTTCTATGAAATAAGTCGGGCCAGGCGGGAGGCAACCCCGATCCTACGCGGAAGTGTCGGCCAGCAGACAGATAAGGGTAATGATCGTTTCATCGAGTTCGTCGTCAATGTCCAGCAGCAGCTTCATCCCCATGGCGTCAGCCTGGAGCTTGGCGGAATACGTCCCCAGTCCGGTTCCCCCGCGCTTGCCGTAAGTCTTGTACTTGTGGAAGAACTTGCCGCGCATTTCCATGGGAACAGCCCCACGGTTGCAGATGCTGATGAAACACCTCTCAGAACTCCCCACTTCCACGGAAACGACACCTCCCACAGGTGAGGCCTCTACAGCATTGGCCAGCAAATTGGACAGAATGCTATGCAGCAGGTCCTGCGTGGCAAGTATGGACAGGCCATGCTCGGGCAAAACGCCATTGTGCGAAATCTTCACCTCCACTTCGGATGCGCGCAAAAGCCCCCCCAATTCGGCAATAACCTTATCCAGCACCTGGAAGACGTCCACCGACTCCGGTATGAATTCATACGTACCGCGCTCCATCTTGGACAGATCAAGGGAATTGTTGACCATGTGCCACATGCGATGGCTGGCATCTCCCAATGCCGAAAGCAATGCACGCTGGTCTTCGGTCAGGTTGTCGTCGCCCAGCAACAAGCCGGGGATATTGATTATTCCGGCCAGCGGATTCTTCAGGTCATGGCGCATGATCTGGTCCACACTTTCCCTGAGCAGTTCCAGCTCCTTGCGGTCTGTCACATCGGACAGCACACCAACATAATTGGCAATTTTACCATCATCCGTCGCAACGGGCGCGATGGACAGCCGCATCCACTGGCACTCGCCGGTTTCCGGGCAGCGATGCAACTCTCCCTGCCAGGATTCGCCGGAGGCAAAAGCGACGAGAAGTGAGGACAAGGACTTCGGATCTTCCACTCCTTCCAACAGCTTCGGCAAAGCCTTGCCCTTGGGGTCGCCGTCAATCCCCATCACCGTGAAAAACGCCGGGTTGCCATACTCCACCACGCCGTAAGGATTGGTGATGACTATGGCATTCGGATTTTTCTCCACAGCAAGAACCAGCTTCCGCATTTCCTGTTCCTGCTCCTTCCTCTTGGTGATATCCCGGTCCACTCCGCGATAACCGATGACGGCCCCATCCTCTCCCAGGATAGTCATGCCGTGGCGCTCCAGCACCACGTGATGTCCATCGCGATGAATGAACGTGCTTTCGCGATTGACCTGGCAGGGGCACATATTTCCAGGTGAAGCAAAAACGGCCCGGGCTGCGGCACCCTCTTCAGGAGACATGAAATCGGCCGCCGGACGTCCGACCATCTCCTCCGGTTTGTAGCCGAGGATGTTTTCAACATGAGGGCTGACATAGGTATAAATGCCCTTCAGATTCTTCTCCCATATGATATCGGAAGAAGTCTCCACCATGGAGCGGAACTTGGATTCGGAGTCCTGCAAGGCCTTGAAGAGCATGGCATGCGGTTCGGTCAGCCCGGTGACGACCAGAGCTTTGTATATGAGGAAAAAGGAAAAAATCTTGAAATAGTGCCCAACCAGATTGGAGACCCCATAGTTGCTGATATAAAAGGTAAACGACAGTTCAGAGGCGATGGTGAAGGCCAAGGACATGATCAGCCAACGATGAACCTTGGGCGGAAACTGGTCGCGCAGCCGCCACAACAACACAATGTCCACCAGCAGAATGGTGGAAATGATGTATTCACTGTTTTTCTTGAACGGCGTCAGTCCCTGACCTTCCACAAAACACACCGGAAATATGTGCCACCAAAATATGGAGGCTATGATAACCAAGGTTACGACTGTAAAAACCGCAAACAAAGCGGTTGGATCAAATTGACGTTTCCCACGCACATAGAGAAAAGCCACCAAAAGAGAAAGGCTCTCCAAATAACGCGTGGCTATCCAGAGCTGATTTGCATAATACTGATAGGTAAAAATTCCCATCCCCTTGTAGGAAAGGGTATGCAGCAGATCAAGCAGGCCGATGAAAAGATAGGCAATGGCCAGAAACAGCAGATAATTATTATTGATGTAACTTCTGGAGTTCCATCCGATGACAAAAATTCCGAACGCAACGACAATGCTGAACATTTCCGTCAGGGAATGGAACAGCAAGTAGCTGTCGAGGCTTGATAAATACAGCCCGACAAGCACCGCCGTTCCCAACACGAAGTTCAGTATTCCCTTTCGAGTGATTGCTGTCACAGGAGTCCTCTTGCAACTTCTCTAGCAAAATCACCACCTCAGTGCCGTTATAATCGTCATTCCAGAAATCCACTTCTCCAGTTGCAAACAGCCCCCTCCCTTGACTTCACTTTTCATTTATACAAAAGGTAGTATTGATATTAAAAGTTTATAGTCGCCTCGCCCCGGCCACGGTTGCGGCTCGACGTGCCGGCGGAGGAGGCCACACGGGAAAACAGCCTGCCCAGGCAGACTCGAATGCTTCCAGGAGGTATTTCATGCAGTATCTGAAAAAGTTTTCTCCTCTGATCGTGGCCGTCATCATGGCCCTGTTCCCCACCCCCGATGGGCTTGCTCCCAACGGATGGTATTTCCTCAGCATTTTTGTCGGCGTTGTCGTTGGCCTCATCGTTGAGCCGGTCCCTCCCGCCCTCGTCGGCCTTTCGGGCGTATCACTGGTTGCCATGCTCGGGCTCATAGACCCCAGCGCCACGGTCAACCGCAACTGGGCCCTGTCCGGATTTTCCAACGGCGTGATCTGGCTCATCTTCGCTGCATTCATGTTTGCCCTCGGGTATCAAAAGACCGGACTCGGCAAGCGCATCAGCCTGCTGCTCATCAAATACCTGGGCAAGCGGACTCTGGGCCTCGGCTACGCCGTGGCATTTTCCGATGCCATACTGGCCCCGTTCATGCCTTCCAACACGGCCCGCAGCGCAGGAACCATCTACCCGATTGCCAGCAACATTCCGCCCATGTTCGATTCCACACCGGACAACAACCCGCGCAGAATAGGAGCCTACATCACTTGGGTCGGTATCTCGGCAACCTGTGTAACCAGCTCCATGTTCCTCACCGCCCTGGCTCCGAACCTGCTGGCTGTGGAGCTCATCCAAAAGAGCGCCGGTTTCTCCATTCAATGGGGCCAGTGGGCCAAAGTCATGCTCCCCTTCATGATCCCGCTCTTCCTACTGACGCCGTGGCTTGCCTATGTCATCTATCCCCCAACCCTGAAGACTTCACCCGAAGCACCGGCCTGGGCCAAGGACGAACTGACCAAGATGGGCTCCATCTCGACCAAGGAACTGATGATGCTCGGCTACGCTCTCGCCGCCCTGATCTTCTGGATTTTCGGCAAGGAGTTCGGCGTCAATTCCACCGTGGCAGCCATCTTTGTCCTTTCCCTGATGGTTCTTACCGGGGTCATCACCTGGCAGGATGTTATCTCCAACAAGGGGGCATGGAATGTCCTGGTCTGGTTCGCCACCCTGGTGGCCATGGCCAGCGGGCTCAAGAAGACGGGCGTGCTCGCCTGGATGGGCGACATGGTGGCCGTCTATCTTCAGGGGCTGCCTCCCATGACCGTCGCCATCATGCTCGTCATCCTCTTCTTCGTGCTCCACTACTTCTTCGCCAGCACCACGGCCCACACCACGGCCCTGCTTCCCCTGTTCATGGCCACGGCGGCCTCGCTGGTGCCTGCGGAAATGCTGCCCAGACTGGCGCTCATGCTCGCCGGTTCCCTTGGCCTCATGGGCATCATCACTCCCTACGCCACAGGCCCCTCACCCATCTGGTACGGCTCCGGCTACATCAGCCAGGCCCGTTGGTGGGGGCTGGGCACCATCTTCGGCGCCATATACCTGGCCGCAATGATCGGCGTGACCTACTTCTACGTCTAGATAAACAGGCTTTGAAACCACGAGGCCCGGAAGCATCGCTTCCGGGCCTCTATCGTTTTACGCATCTCCGACAATATGAGGCTGCGCCTCCGACATTCCGAGACTGCGTATGATAATTGACACTTTTCTGAATTCAAGCATAATGGATCCAAACATTTCTACCGGAATACCGATAAAGAAAAGGAGACCGGCCATGGCCACCACCGGCGACAAGGGCCTTTGCCCCCTGCCAGCTTCGATCATCGACCCTGTCGGCGATCTCAAGTACCCGGTCATCCCCGACGCCCTTATTGCCACAATAGACGCCGAGAAACTTCCGCCGCAGTACAAGGGCAAGGAAGTAATCTTCGACAAGGCCAACATCATAGTCAACGGCAACGACTACACCCTCGGGGCCACCACCATCGGCATGTTGGAACTCTCGGAAAAGGGCGTCCGCGTCGAACCGCTCTGGTCGGTTTCCGGCGATGCCATGTCCATGGTCATGTCCTTTTACCCCAAGAACTGCTTCGGCAAGACTATTTCCGACGACAAATACCGCGAGTATCTGCCGGAAGGCACCAGGGGCGTGGATAACGACGTACTAGACGAGGCCGTAGCCAAATCACATGAAACAGGCACTGTCGTCGCCGATGTGGAAATAGCCAAGGGATTGCCCTCCTCGCAGGGACGCCCGGGCGAAATCCGGTTCATGTTCGCATTAGGCAGCGAGGTGGGCGAACATCTGGAAGATGGCTCAATCAATTATCGGGAACGGGGCTCCACGGCCTGCGTGGACGAAGGTGATGAAATAGCCCGGCTCATTCCACCCACCTCAGGCCGCGCCGGGTTCGACGTTCTGGGCAACGAAATACCGGGTGATGATGGGAAGCCGGCTGTTCTCAACGCTGGCAAGGGCATCCGCACCACGGCTGAGAAGGACGGAACTACCGTCTACACGGCATCCTCGTCCGGCATGGTTCTCATCAAGACAGACATGGTTTCGATCTCGGAACTGTTGGAGATCAATTCGGACGTGGACCTATCCTCAGGCAATGTGCATGTGGAAAAGGGATCCATACTCATCAAGGGAACAGTTACCACAGGAGCGGAAGTCAGCGCCCAGGACAGCGTCGTGGTGGAGGAAGTGGTGGAAAACGCCACCATCAGGGCCGGTGGAGATATCACCGTCGGCGGCGGCATCTTGATGGAGGAAGGCGGGATCATAGAAGCGGGCGGCACGGTTACGGCAAAATTCATGCGCAACGCCACCATCAGGGCCGGAGGCGATGTCATCCTCGGCATGGACTGCGTGAACTGCAACATTACGGCCGGAGGACACATCATTGCCGAATCCGACAAGGGCATTCTCAATGGGGGGACCTACATATGCGGCGGCATGAACGTGGCCGAAATGGGGTCTTCCCTGGGTACGAAAACCCACATTACCCTGGCTCTGCCCATAACCGAGGACGGGAAGATTGATGCCCAGGCCCGCCAGATAAAAAGTCGGATCGGCGAACTGGAAAAATTCATCGGGACGGGCAACATCAAGGACACACTGGTCCTCGCCCCCAAGGAAGACCGGGGCATCCTGGCCGAACTGTTCAGGATCAAATCCGTGCTGCAAAAAAAGATCGACGAACTGAACGAACAGAAAAAGGCGGCCATCATCGCCCAGGGGGAAGAACTGGCCAAACGCAAACTCATAGCCAGAAGAACGGCACACCCTGGAGTGACGATCAATATAGGCGACCGGACCATAACCCTGAACAAGGCGGAGCAGGCTTCCAAGTTTCACTGGAATCCTGAAAAGCTCGGCATCGCCATTTCCGGACTGTAGGAGGAAACGGCCATGTCAAAAGCAAAGATAATGCTCGTTACCTCGGATGCCGATTTCGCCGCCAAGGCGAAGGGGGAGCTGGAGTCCGTGGTCGAAATTACCTGCCTGGACAATGCGGAGGACGGACTGGCGATGCTGGCAAGTGGTGACCAGTATGCGGTCGTGCTTTCAGGCCTGAACCTGCCCGGGATGAACGGTATCAAATTTCTGACAACGATACGCCGGGATTTTCCCCGCGTAATGCGCCTCATGGTAACGGGCGACCGCAGTTTCAAGACGGCTGCGGGGGCCATCAACGCCGCCCACATTTCAAAACTGCTGCCCCGCCCCTGCCCGCCCACAGCGCTCAAGGCCGCGGTGCAGGATGCCGTGCGCAAGTACCGCCAGGAAAGAAAGTCCAATGGCGATGCCTGCCGTGAAGTACTTTTCGGCAGCGTCCGTATGCTGGTGGACATCATGGAGCTGACACATCCCGATGCCGTGGTGCGCAGCAAACGTATCCGTGGCCCGGCACAACGAATTTGCACCGACCTCAAGGTCATGTCTCCTCAACTCATGGACATGGTCATCCTGCTCTCCAACATCGGATGTGTAGCCCTGCCCTCTGACCTGCTCGAAACCCTGGAATCCGGCAAACGACCGTCCAAGGAAGAGATGCAGATTTATTACACACATCCCAGCATTGCGGCCCACCTGCTGGGCAATGTGCCCAAGATGGAGCGAATTGCGGAGATCATCGGGCACCAGAACACTCCGGCATCCCAAAACCCACCCATGGGAGCCCGTATTCTCAAGGCCTGCATCGACATGGACCAGATGCAACTGACTGGCGCAACACCGGACAAGGCGCTGGAGTTCATGGCATCGCGTCCAAAGGTCTATGACGCCGATGTGGTGAAAGCCCTTCAGCGCTACCAGGATGAGGCGGACCAGACCAGGTGCCTGAGCCTCAGGGTATCGGAACTGGCCCCCGGCATGGTCATGGGAAAGCCCGTTGTCGCCGCTTCCGGAACCATCCTCCTCCACCGGGGCGACACCTTGAGCGAGGCGTCCCACCTGCGGCTCCAGACCTTCCAGGACCTACTCCAGGTGCAGGAACCTCTCTGCGTGGTTGCGCCCGATCAAAAGTAACCGCGCTCCCGACATTCCCAGACCCCAAAACGAGAAAGGCTTCGCGGAACCTATCCGCGAAGCCATTATTTCTCGTGTGCAAATAAAAGGAAGAATGTTGTTTAGAATTATGCAACCGACGTGCCAAAGTTGAGAATAAAAATAATAATTCAATTTTATTCAATAAAAACATACAGTTAATGCAGAGTGACTCTCAATCTGGATGACGCATAATCATACCGATCCAGTAAAAAATTTTTAACTACAAGAACGACACCCCCAACCCGGTACAATAATTTTAACCATCGCTTCCCAAAGCAAGGACTGTTTTGAAGGGACGACAAAGGCCAAATGACTTCCGGCCAGCTCAACTTGATTTCTAATTATTTCCCATTTCCCACAAAAAAGACTTGCAAAGGAAAACCAGCGCGTATAGAAGGCTTTCTCACCTGAACGTGCCGAAGTGGTGGAATTGGTAGACACGCTAGGTTCAGGGTCTAGTGGGGGTTCCCCCGTGGAAGTTCGAGTCTTCTCTTCGGCACCAGATAGAAACAAGGGTTGCAGCTAACAGTTGCAACCCTTTTTCTTTTTTATCCGGCAAGTCACATGATTGTCTTCTTTTCGGCGTGATTTGACCCCAAGGGGTCAAAGTGATGGGTCAAAGTACCCGGAATCGTCTGCCGCCGGAGACGTCACATGCTGCGAATCGCGCGTTCCCCGAACCACCTTTACCGGAAGGGCTCAATCTATTACTTTCACCACGTAATCCCGCACGACCTGCGGGACTCGTTGGGCCGCTCCGAAGTCAGGATGTCTCTCCAGACTGGCTACCTGGCCGAAGCAAGGCCCAAGGCCCGAATATTGGCATCGGACGTGCAACGAATACTGACCAAGGTGGGGGACGGCGAACTCCCCATGGATGATTTCGACCAGATAAAAGTGTTCATGAACGATTGGCTCAAGCGGTTCCTGAAAGAAAATGAACACATTGCCATCAACGACCTCATCCCGCCCAGCCCCCACACGCAATACGTGCCGGGAGATACCGAAAGGATTATAGAAACGCTCAAGGCCCTGATGGTGTCCAAAGACTACGCCACCATGCGGAAATACACGATCATGGCGGCTGAAGACGGGGCTTTCGGCCCACCTGACTCGCTCCCCCTGTCCGATGAGTTCGCGCACGAATTCATCAAAACCCTTATCGCCTACTATCGCATCATCAGCCACCGGGCCGAAGGCGATTACACCTTTGAAAGATCCATTCTGCCGCCCGAATCAGTCGCTCCGCAGCCGACACAGGAACCCAAGCCCCAAATCCTGCTTTCCGAATCCCTGGAACGCTACAAGGCGGACAGGATCGCCGCCAAGCGCTGGAGCGAGGGCAGTGCCAAGGATATCATGTCCACGCTCAACAGCCTGACCGACATCCTCGGGGACATTCCGGTGGATGAAGTGGACCGACAGGCAGTGCGCCATGTACGGGATACCCTGCTCCAGCTCCCCCGATTTCGGAACAGCAAACGATTCAAGGGCAAGACCATCCAAGAAATGGTCGCCCTTGAACCCGACAATACCGTTGCCGTCAGCACCGTGAATAAAACAACCTGACCAACATCTCATCATTTTTGACGTGGTGCGAGGATGAGCAGCTTATTCCCACCAACCCCGCTCACCGTCTGAAAATCAAAGAAGAAAAGCCGGAAACGGAACACCGATCCCCGTACACGACCAAAGACTTGGAAAACATCTTCAACGCTCCTCAATATGTTGACGACACATTCCTGCACCCGTCCGACTTCTGGTGCCCTATTCTTTCCCTTTTCACGGGCGCACGACGTGAGGAGGTATGCCAACTCCACGTTGAAGATGTCCGACAGGAGGAAGGGGTTTGGGTCTTGGATGTCAACAAGGAAAAGAATGTTCATGGGTTCGCCAACAAGAAGCTGAAAAACCCAAGCGCCAAGCGGCTCCTCCCGCTTCATCCTTTCCTCGTTGAAACGCTGCGTTTCCCCGAATTCGCTCGACAACAGGCCGAAATGGGACACCTTCGGGTCTTCCCCGAACTCGTCAAGATCAACACGAACTACGGCCACAAACTCGGCGAAAGGTTCAGTGAATTCAGGAAAACCATCGAACTTGAGGAAGCAGAAGGGGTCAAGGATTTTCACAGCTTGCGGCACACGTTCTCCAATTTCTTCAAGCAAAAGAAAATGCAGGACGACCCGTTCGAACAGACCTTTGGCCACAAGCTCAAGAAGATGTCCGCCGAAAGATATGGGGGGCGTTTCCCGGCCTCCATGTGCTTCGAGGAGGTCATAGCCCACCTCGACTACCGGGTGGACCTGTCTCATCTGGCAAAATCGAAATACGTTCCCAAGTGACGGTCCTCATTTGGCGATAGTCCTTCCCTCCTGTCGGCCCCAAGCCGACATGAGGGAAGGACGGTTCCATGGGTGAGATAAATCGCCCAGGCGATTTATCTCACCCATGGAACCTCACGCCCAAAAGGAAAACCCCGCCGAAGCGGGGTCCTGTCACTGACTGCTGCCAAGATAGGCATCGGACACATCCCGCCTTCCTGCGGAATGTCCTGCGGTCACTTCGATTTCGTCACGGGCTTCGGCGTCGAGCCGGGGCCATTCATCCCCAGCCTTGTCATGGGCGGCCTGTTGAAAGGCTTCCACTGAAGGGTGCTGATTGGGCGGCTGAAAGCCCGTGTGCTCGACGTACATACGGTGAAACCGTTCATGACGGTTGCTGTGCAACGTCCACCCGCTTTCTCTCTTGGTGAACCCGCACAACCTGGCCGCATAGGACAGTTTTTCCTGCCACTTATCCCCCCCATCCCTTCAGGCATGAGATTATGTATCCCCGTCCTGTTGGATTGGCTAACGTATGGCAACGCCCGTTCCAAGGCTTCCTGCTGCTTGTCGGACAGATTGGTCAGCGTCCTCGGCCGTCCCCCTTTCGTCCCGTACTGGACGAGGAGGCTACGCCCTTCCCTGTCCCAATCGCTGACCAAATCGACCTTGGCCGGATTCTTCCCGGCGCAACCCTAGTTCCCATTGCAGGCGGATTTGGGCAGCACGCCGGGGACCGTATTCATAGCCAAGCTCGTTTTCCAGCTTGTCGATTGCCCCCTGCACGAATTCAAGGGCAACCGCCTTGCTGTTGGCGTTGGCAATGCTGCCCCGCCGGATGTCAAACACATCATTGGTAGGGCTGATGCTGTCGTTGCCATAAGTCTCACACAGGGTACGGGCCGCCGCAAAAACTTCGGCAATACGCCCGTCCCCTACGTTTTCGTCTTTCATTTGCTTGGCCACTGCCGCGAAATGTTTGTTGGAAATCTTGGCCCATTTCTGAACGCCAAAACCCGCACGGCGAAGCCGCTTTGCAAAGGCTCGGGCGTTTTGTCTGACCCGATGTTGTTTCGAGCGCGGACCTGACAATGTTGCCTTGTTCGCGCCCCATACCAGACTGATGGATTTCATGTAAATCTCCTTCCTGAAGTTCGGGGCAATGCCCCGGGACAAAGCGAACCCAAGGGTTCGCCAATGGCGCGAAGGTGCGCCACACAACAACCGATACGGGACAAATCAATGTCCGTTTCCCACTGAAGGAAAATTCAGGAATCCATTTAATAAAGGGTGCCACCACGCAGACTCATTCGTCCTGCGCATAAAGCGGTGGCCGTGGGGGAATTACGACAACGGTAGATTTCTAGACATCTACCGTTCGTCCGGCGGCGGGTGCTGTGCTTCAGCCTAGTATTTGGATATGAAAGCGTGCCGTTTGGAAATGAACGGCGAAGAAGTGTTTGGTGTTACGGCACGTTAGTGCCTGCTTAAGCGTTCATCAGTTTAGACTTCGTCAAAACTTATGAACGCGCCTGATCGCGTTTTTACCTCCTTGGTATTACGTAAACCTAACTGGTATGCCCAACCATACCATGCCGGAAAATCGCCGCGCAAGACGTCACCCCAAAAAACATGACGAGACAATATACGACAAAGACTGCCGCTACATTACCACCTATTCATCCGTTTTGCCCGGCACCGGTAATTCAAAATCGATAAAACGCTCAAGGATTGTATTCATAGATTCGAAGTACGCAGGAATCATATGCGTATAGGTCCCCATTGCATGAACACCCAACAGAATCTGTGCTTGCAGGCCGATTTCGACGTCATTTTTTTTCAGAAAATCTGTCATACCTACACATCGCAAAGTACGTGATGCAAACACTTCGTGGGCTATACTCCTTGGGTCCAATATATATTCAGAGACCGCCCCATTCATGAACTTTTTGGATGCATCCTCGTCATAATATTTTGCGTATAGTGAATGCACAAACATCCGTGCTGTCATAAAATGATCAAGGACTACCTCATCAACATAATCCTCGTCGATATGGTAATAGTCGGTATCACCATCTGCGATACGCTGTAAGAATCGCTCGCATTGCAGCATATAGAATAGGGTCGTATCGAATGCCAGTATATCTACATTGGTGCTAGTAACGATTTCGGCTAACCCTTCCACTTTCTCCATTCTTCGAACGTCAGAAAATCCAAGTCCCAACGAAACGAGTGCAATAGCTAAAAACGTCTTTTCGGGATCACTCTCTTCCATTGTCCTGTCAAACATCTCACCTTCAAGAAAGGAAGCCTTACTCACAGCTTCTATAGGATACATCTCAACTTTCTTTTTGCGCTTGAACCAACCAAACATGGCAACTCCCGTTTTCATAATGGATGACGCCCTTCTCTATTAGGCCACCCAATAACAACTTCGCCAGCCCGATACCAGTCCTTTTACATCACCACTTAAAACAACCCTTCCCCACTGACGTTCAAATCATAAGAACGCCTTGCCTCAACCGGGTCAAAATGCTAGGTCACTCTTCAAACAGGAAGAACACGTCGAAAAAGAATAGACAAAGAAAATCAATATATTGCCGCACAGCCGAAAAATCAAGACTGCCGAGTCTTCTCTTCGGCACCAGATAGAAACAAGGGTTGCAGCTAACGGCTGCAACCCTTTTTCTTTTGTTTTCGGCGAGGTGGTGGCGTCTGCTTTCGTAGCATATGCAACATCATCTGGAAGTTATACGCTGAAACAACTCTACCTCACGATTAAACAAATCTTGTCGAATCTTCTGGGTTCCCCCTTAGAACGCACCCACAACAACCGATAGCGGGACAAATCAATGTCCGTTTCCCACTGAAGGAAAATTCAGGAATCCATTTAATAAGGGGTGCCACCACGCAGGCTCGTTCGTCCTGCGTATAAAATGGTGGCCGTGGGGGAATTTCGACAACGGCAGATTTATAGATACCTGTCGTTTGTCCGGCGGGGGTGCTGTGTTCCAGCTTGGTGTTTGGATGTGAAAGTGTGCCGTTTGGAAATAAACGGCAGCGATGTGTTTGGTGTTACGGCACGTTAGTGCCTGCTTAAGCGTTCATCAGTTTAGACTATCGTCAAAACTTATGAACGCGCCTGATCGCGTTTTACCTCCTTCTGATGACCGATTTATCCGCTGGATATGCCCCACCATATGACGCCGCAAAACCTTCGCGCAAGCTCCGGCGGGACGAACTCTTCACCTCCCGCCGATTTCCCCGCGAGCGTGACGCAGCCGTCGGGGCAAGGCCAAGCCCCCTTCGAGGGGCGCTTCGCGGTCCGGCCTTGCTTCAGCCGTTGGCGAGCCTTCGAGCCTTACGGATGAAGACAGCAGCGATGCCCCGACGACTTTGCTTGCGTCGCAATCTACGCAGGCGACGCGAGAGGGATGGCGATTTCGACTCCGGCTAAAAGGGTCATTGAACTCTAGACAATAGCATAATTATGCAACGGAAGAGTTAAAACAACCAGAACCACAACTTAATATTCGCTGTAGCATATCTTCTTGACACGAAGGATAGCATAAATTAAATGATAAGCTATAAAATAAAAAGAATGTACTTAGGAGCATACCTTGAACAATTCAGTTAGTCAGATAGATCCAGCCTGTGCCGCTATGATGAATGCAATAGATTCACTTTTGTCATTCCACGATACTGACATTGGTGAAAAAGTTTTTTTTAGAGGAGATGGCGTAAAGAGCGAAGCCATATTCAACGAACTAAAGAGCGTCAATTCAAGCATAAAAGCATATCTAAATCGCGATAAAAGATTATTTTATATTGGATTTATAGGAAACTTCAGTTCAGGGAAATCTAGTACAATAAATTCTATTCTAGAAGAAGTTGGAAAATCGGCTAAAAGGCCTACTGGGAATAGGCCTGTCGACAAGTGTATTAGCTTAATTACAAATGAAAGTAATAAATTGATAGTAACACCAATGAGAGGTGGCGTGAATATTAACATACAAATAATTACAATAGATACTCCTTTGTTGAATGACCTTGTTTTCGTAGATACACCAGGCACAGGTGATCCTTCGCTGGAAGGAGCAATGGTTAAAGACTTTTTACCGGTGTGTGATTTGATACTATACTTTGTCTCTGCGGCACAGCCTTTAAGCGAAACCGACTTACCAATACTAAGAAAGTTAACAACATGCTTGCCATTCATGTCTTTATACTTCGTTGTGACCCGAGCTGATGACTATAGGTCTGATTACAAAAAGTATTTAAGCGAAGATAATATTGATTCTAACCGACTTAAATCGGACATAGTCGACTTGATTGACAGAATAAAGGAACAAGTTGGCGTAGAACAATTTATCAGAATGGATGTGGAAAACAGGATGATTATTATTGATAATATTTCAAAATATAATATTTCTAATCTATTAGACATTGTTAAGAATGCCTGTGGGCAAGATGGCGAAGTATGCGAAAAGGCTCATTCACGCAAAATAATATACTTTAATAGCGTTATATCAAAAAATAAATGTGAACTTGAGGCAATAGTCAAAAGCAAGCTTGATCGCTATAAGGAGCTCTTTGACAATGTAGAAAGCGAAGTTAAAAAATGTACAGAAGCTGTTTCTATGTCATATACTGATATTAGCGAAAAATGGAAAAGACAAACGACTAAAATAGAAAGGGAAAAAAACAGTGCTCTCGCCTCAGCATATGATATTGTTTTGAAAGAATATCCCCGTGATATCCAGCTAAAAGATTCTCTTAAAGAGCATTTGTCCTATCTGCGTCGAGTGATCAGAGAAGATATTCTCCCACAAAAAATCAATGAAGCCTTAAAAATCTACAACTCTGAGTGCAAGATTATTATCGATAATTTTTGCAGTAGGTTGAAATGCTATTGCACCGAAAAAGACATTTTTTCGGCGACAATGGGAAGCTTCGATGCAAAGCTTGATAATGGCTCTCTTGATACAGGACTTAGGGAATTAAATTTAGGAGTTTTAAGGAGTAAAGTTGATGTTGCATCGAGAGTGAAAGGAATTTTTACCAGCGCTGAATTGAAAATCGAGGAATGGTCAAATTCATTAAGATCGCGTTTAAAAAACCCTCTTGCAATTCAAAAACTTAATTCATATATTAATGATAGTGAATCTTGGCTTTTTGAAGACGTTAGTAGATTTATGAATCAGGTTGACATGTATGCATCTGCGGTAATTGCAACAGGGAAGCATGGTCTTATCGCTCAACTTGGTCTGTCTGATGAAATTGACGCTATTAATGAAAGGGTCACAGAGGAACGCATTGACAGTGTCTATACAGAAGCACAGTCAAAAATCTTTTCGGGCATTAACACTGATTGTAATAACATCAAAGAATCCTACCGAACACTCTTTGATGAATACCTCCGTGACAACAAAAACGTTGCTACGTTTAATTCTGTCGAGCTAAGCGATGATAAAATTGTTAACATTTTAACTATGAAAGACTCTGATGATGAATTAAACAACGTATTTTCGTTGTGGAAGACAAAGTGCGATAGCATTATAAATATGAACCTTAATAATTTCAAAAACGAGATCGAGGAGCTTGATGTTGCTCGCAAATCTGAAATTGATTCCGTAAAAAAAACTCGCAAAAAACGATTTCTAGTATATCCGGCGGCAACAGCTTTGCTCTTTTTTGGCATTGCCTACACTCTCCAATTTATGAACAACTGGCCTAATACACTTTCTAATTTTTCATCATTAATTATTAATCTACTTTCGTCTTCCATCATTTATTATATATCATATCTTATCACAAATAGAACAGATACAAGCACAGATAAAATTTCTAAAATTAACGCAAAAGCAAAAAGTGACGCCCTCAATATCTTTCACACATTATCCGACAGAATTAAAGCTGAAACATATGACGTTGAAGTAGACGCATCCCCTATTGAACATGCTATGTTAAAGAATATCAACAATGAATTAGATAGACTCATTCTAAATGTTGTTTCTTCAAAAGTGAAGCAAGCATACGCAAATTGTATTGCAACGATGAATCGTTTACATGATTATGAGATTAAATATAAGAAAATCACTAGTTTTTATTTTGAAAAAGTACTCCATTTTTATTCGAATCATGCTGCCCACGCAGATGTGTTGTCTGCAATATCGAATAACATCAAATCTGATGCTGTAGAACCTTCTTACCACCTACTTCAGAAAACCCACTCCGACTTAGAGGACGTTTATAATGGTATTAAGACGATCAAGACGATATAAAATCAATGGTGCTGGAATCCTCACCGCGACTTGCAAGTTGTCGTGGACACTGAGGCCCCTATTTTTGTTCCACTCATTGCTCAGCTTGAAACAGTGTTAATTACTTATTCCTGTTCACTAATGAATTCACATGCCTCCCAAGTGTTATTTCCAGCGACAACCATGATTTTGTGGTGAATATGATGTTTTCATCCCTGTGAAAGAACATAGGTAAGCAACCTTCCGGTTGATTGTGTACGGCCTTTCACGCCGTTACCAACTTAGATAATTACCCAACTCATCCCCCCTTGCTGGAGCTGGGTCAAAGTGGTAGGTCAAAGTTCAAACAGGAAGGACACGCTGAAACAGAATAGGCAAATAAAATCAATATCTTGTCGCAGAGCCGTAGATTCAGGACTTCCGAGTCTTCTCTTCGGCACCAGATAGAAACAAGGGTTGCAGCTTACGGCTGCAACCCTTTTTCTTTTGTTTTCGGCAAGGTGGCATCTGCTTAGGCCGCCACAGACTATCTTCTGTGTTAATACGCTAAAATAAAGGAGTGAGGCCAACAAAGTGGCCTCACCCCTCTTGACGCATACCAAATCTCAAGGCGCTCTATCTTATACTTCTGTCTCAGTGAGGCAGCACGACGAGGCAATATCTTGGTATATACTGACTATACCAATCATGATATAGACGACTGTCCAATGGCCTATGGAATACGATACTGTTCAAGTTGGAGCCTACTTTTATGCACGCTCGACACCTTAGATTTGCTCAACACGCCTCCACCTTGCGGAATGGCAAAGACACCACAGCCGAACGCACATTACTGCGGGAAACCGTCATCCGGCAGGGAAACTTTGTTCAGGCTAATTCCGTGGCTTATCTTGCCATCCTCGTCTACTTTTTCGTGGCCGTTACCGGCACCTCCCACGAGGACTTGCTCAGGGAAACGCCCAAGGCCATTCCACTTCTGAACATTCAGCTCAATCTTTGGTGGTTCTTCCTCATGGGCCCCATCGCCTTTGTGTTGGTTCACATCAACCTGCTGACACAATATTTTTACCTGTCCCGAAATCTGATGCGGCTGGATACGCTCGTCAAGTCGGATAGAGACAAATATGACGGCGAGCGGATTGCTCAGGAACACGGATTGGTCGCCAACTTCACACTCAGCCAACTCATTTTGGACAAGACCATGCCCACCGGCCTACGCCTGTTTTCCCAACTGGGCCTATGGTTTTTCAGCGTGATTGCCCCGTTGGTGCTTCTCTATCTCTTTCTTTGGTATTTCCTGCCCTATCACAGTGTCGTGGCCACATGGGTACAGCGAACCTGTCTGCTCGTGGATGGGGTAATGATCGGATACATTTGGACAAAGATAATCTCAGGGGAAAGAAAAAAGACACTTGTAAAAAAAATTTTACGAGAAATCGGCCCAGTGATCACAGCGTTCGTTCTTGCCGTGCCCCTTTTATTACCGGGAGAAGGACGGTTTATACAGACATCATGCGAATGGTCCTCCCTACCAAAGGTACTAGTGGAAATATCCACCCATACCCCAATAAAGTATAACCTCGATTTGCAAAACAGGCTTCTCATTGGAAGTGATATTCCGCCAAATTTATTCACAGATCAACAAATCTCCAAGGTCGAATTCGAAGACAAAATTAATGACTATGTCGGCAAACACCAAATGGGACTGAAGCTTTCAGAAAGAGACCTGCAAGGAGCAAACCTGTCTGGAGCCAAGTTATACCATGCATCCCTGTCTGAGGCTCATATAGAGGGCGCAGATTTGGGGGATGCACACCTTGAGGGCGCGGACTTGATGGGGGCACACCTTGAGGGCGCGGACTTGATGGGGGCACACCTTGAGGGCACGGAATTGAATCTCGCACACCTTGAGGGCGCGGACTTGGGGAGAGCACACCTTGAGGGCGCGGACTTGTGGATCGCACACCTTGAGGGCACGGACTTGAATTTCGCACACCTTGAGGGCGCAGACTTGGGGAGAGCACACCTTGAGGGCGCGGAATTGGGGTTCGCACACCTTGAGGGCGCGGAATTGGGGGGGGCACACCTTGAAGGCGCGGACTTGAGGTTCTTACACCTTGAGGGCTCGTACTTTCAACCAGAATCAATCAATGCCTGCTTATTCCAGGGAGTCCATTATGCTCCACTGAATGAAACAGAGTGGGCCCAAGTAAAGAAAGAAAACCTAGGAGAGATTCCCCAATCTTTACGGAACGCCCTGAAATATAAAGATTGGATGGGAACCCCTCCGCTCCCCATCAATCCCCAAAACAGTTGTTTTGACGACGATATTCCCTTTACGGGATGGCATGGGAAAAGCTTAACAATAGAGGAGTTTCTTCCCTTTTACGTGCAGTCAAAATTAGATATTGCTTGTATAAACAAGGAAGTCGCAAAAAACATATGGATGCAACTTTACGAATTTATAGGGGAGTTGCAAGACGTTCCGCCCTTACGCCGCATTGCTGTTCCTAAAGAGGGACTCTGTCCCAACGGCATCACTCCCCCCGATGACCTGAAACAACGGGCGTTAAATCGCATAAAACAGCTTGAAGCGGCACAAGCCAAACAAAGGCAATAACATATCGGAGAAGATAGCAATTTTTCCATCGTTGCAACGATCTGAACATACTCGCCTTTGTGGAATAAAACACCCATGGTATAATTGGGGGGGAGAGAAAAAGGGCTTGAGCGATTTACTCAAGTCCCTTTTTTATAAAAAAATGGTGGTGGGGCTGGAGGGAATCGCCCCACCTCTTGAATGCCATTCAAATAACCAGAAACAAGGTATACCCATGCTCAAACAAACCTTCCAGTTGCAGAAGCTGGATCAAAGCGCAATTTAATGGACAGATATGATGGATGCGCTAAGAAATAGATTCATAAAATCAACACATTGCCGTACGGCCGAGAAATCAGAGCTTCCAAGTCTCTTCTTCAGTACCAGATAGAAACAATCCACCTTCCCAATTGCCAGGGAATGCCCTTTTGGATATCTCGAAGAGTAGCTGCTCAGATTGCAGGCCGATACCAGTCAACATAAAGGATAGTTCACCAAGTTCGTTCCATGCGCTTAAAGAGCTCCCCTACAGGCCTTTTATCATCCAACCAGGATTTCCATCCTTTACAGCCCGTTTTTATCATCAACCACAACTATTCTGTTGACATGCAAACACCATATGGGTATTCAGTCCTTCCTTGAACGTGCCGAAGTGGTGGAATTGGTAGACACGCTAGGTTCAGGGTCTAGTGGGGGTTCCCCCGTGGAAGTTCGAGTCTTCTCTTCGGCACCAGATAGAAACAAGGGTTGCAGCTTACGGCTGCAACCCTTTTCTTTTGGCTGACGCAATAGCCGTTTCAACACGGCTTCGAACTCCGAACGGTCTTGGAGCGTTATGCTTTGCCGGAATCACGGAACAACAGTGATCTGACCGACCCAGGTTACCTCCAGGGGCCTCCACTATTCCCCCAGAACAGAACGCCCCGCAGGTTGGTCCAGCCTCCCCCCTAGGCATCCCAAAACACTAATTCTCCCATTCGATTGTCTACTTGGTTCGATGCGTTAATGCGCCGAAAAGGTTGAAAGCGCCCCCCCCCTCCCATTGGCAACGCTGCTTCGGGTTACAAAAAAAACTTTTTCCCACACAAAGATGACCGACCCTCTCTGTCATCAATCCACATCTCTCCAACGATTTGGCACCACAATTTTCATCTTTTTATTCAATTCCGTGATCATTGCTTAATATACTGTTTTTACATGATTAACAGCAATGTTCTGTACATCGGTATGATTCATCGCCATACCCATGCCAGGCCAATATATTGAATAAAAAGAACAAACTCGGATTCGGTGTCAAACCACGCTCAAGTCATCGTCCATTGTAACAAGCTGCCCTTCTTCATAGGCATTTATTATGTCTTTTCGAACAGAATAAATAATGTGGAGCGGCTCACGGCACGCGGTCGGTAGCCATCAACCACATGTTTCCCGGAGGTAGCCATGCGAGAGCTCGAAACCATGCCAAATGGCCCGGACAACAAGGCTCATCCCACCATGCGGATGCACTTGTGGCTGGAAACCGAGGACGGCGTCCTCTTTGGCCTGGGCAGGCTGCAACTCCTGCGGCAGGTAGAGCAATGCGGCTCTCTGAAAGGAGCGGCGGAGGCCCTGGGCATGTCCTACCGAGGGGCCTGGGGCAAAATCAAGGCGACGGAAAAGCTATTCGGCCAAAAACTCATTGAGCGGGCCGGAAGCCGCCGGGAGGGATACCACCTCACCTCATTCGGCAACGAACTCGCCCGGGATTTTGACGAATGGTACAGCGAAGTCGAGCAGTTTGCGCTGGCCAAAAGCGGTAAATATCTCCCCTTCTCTCCGGTGAAATACCGATGAAACCTTTTGCCGCATTTTAAATGTGCTATTTTTAACAGGTTGATATGGTTGACGTTTAATATATTGTAGGCAGTACTCGGGCATGTTGTCCGAGAGCAACGCTGCCGCGCCGGACACGGCGGGGCACAAATGTAGGAGGCCACTGTCTTATGAAACTCGACCGCCGTAGCTTTATGAAGCTGGCAGGATCGGGAGCGGCGTGTCTCACCCTCGGCCAGCTCGGAGTCAGCCTGACTCCGGTCAAGGCCTATGCCGGGCAACTCAAGATTGCCGGAGCAAAAGAGGTTGTGACCGTTTGTCCCTTCTGCTCAGTAAGCTGCCATGTGATCGGTTACGTCAAGGACGGGAAGCTCGTCAGTACGGAAGGCGACCCGGACTACCCCATCAACGAGGGCGCACTGTGCGCCAAGGGCGCGGCCATGCTGAGCATGACCAACGGCCATCATCGGGTGAAAAAGCCGATGTACCGCGCTCCCTACAGCGACAAGTGGGAAGAGAAGTCCTGGGACTGGGTGCTCGACAAGATCGCCCGCCGCATCAAGGACACCCGCGATAAGGACATCATCCTCAAGGACAAGTCCGGTAAAACCGTCAACCGTCTCGAATCCATGTTCCTGCTGGGCACCTCCCACGCAGGCAACGAGGAATGTGCCATCGCTCATCAGGCGATGCGCGGCCTGGGTGTCGTCCACATGGACCACCAGGCACGTATCTGACACAGCGCCACAGTTGCGGCTCTGGGAGAGTCGTTCGGACGCGGTGCGATGACCAACCACTGGATCGACATCAAGAATGCCGATTCCATCCTCATTATGGGCAGCAATGCTGCCGAACATCATCCGATATCCTTCAAGTGGGTGTTGCAGGCCAAGGATAAGGGAGCCACTGTCATGCACGTGGACCCCAAGTTCTCACGCACGTCCGCCAGATCGGATTTCCATGTCCCCCTCAGGTCCGGTACGGACATCGCCTTCCTGGGTGGCATGATCAAGTACATTGTAGACAACGAAAAATACTTCAAGGAATACGTCGTCGAATACACGAACGCCGCGCTCGTAGTGGGCAAGGATTTCGGATTCAAGGACGGCATATTCACCGGCTACGATCCGAAGACCCGCAGCTACGACAAGTCCAAGTGGGGCTTCGAGCTCGATGCCAACGGCGTGCCCAAGAAGGACAAAACCCTCAAAAATCCCCGCTGTGTTTTCCAGCTGCTGAAAAAACACTACAGCCGCTATGATCTCGACACCGTCTCCACCACGACGGGCGTGACCAAGGAAAACCTGCTCAAGGTTTACGAGGCCTTCTCGGCCACCGGCAAGCCGGACAAGGCGGGTACCGTGATGTACGCCCTGGGCTGGACCCAGCATACCGTGGGCGTACAGAACATCCGCTCCGCCGGTATCATCCAGCTCCTGCTGGGCAACATCGGCGTGGCCGGCGGCGGCATCAATGCCCTGCGCGGCGAGCCGAACGTCCAGGGTTCCACCGACCACACCCTGCTGTACCACATCATACCGGGCTACATGGCCATGCCGCACAACGGCTGGCAGACCTATGACGAGTACATCAAAGCCAATACGCCGGTGAGCAACGATCCCCAGTCCGCCAACTGGTGGCAGCACAAGCCGAAGTACTTCGCCAGCCTGCTCAAGGCCTGGTACGGCGAGCACGCCACCAAGGAAAACGGGTTCTGCTACGAGCTCCTGCCCAAGATCCAGAAGGGCGAGGATTACTCATACCTCTACCTGTTTGACCGCATGTATCGCGGCGAGATCCGTGGCGGCATCATCATCGGCCTCAACCCGATGAACTCCGTGCCGAACACCAACAAGCTGCGCAAGGCGCTGGACAATCTGGAATGGCTCGTCACCTCCGAGCTGCACAACTCCGAGACCACGGACAACTGGCACCGCCCCGGCGTTGACCCCAAGAAGGTCAAGACCGAGGTCTTCCTGCTGCCTTCCGCCCACCGTCTGGAGAAGGAAGGCTCGGTGACCAACTCCGGCCGCTGGCTGCTCTGGCACTACAAGGCCGTGGACCCCGCATACGAGGCCAAGCCCTTTGGCGACATGTTCTGCGGATTCATGAAGCGTGTTCAGAAGCTGTACGAGACCGAGGGCGGAAAGCTGCCCGAGGCCGTCACCTGGCTGGATTACCCGGACAAGTACGATCCGGACGACCTCTGCGCCCGCATCAACGGCCGCTTCACGGTCGATACCGAGTTCAAGGGCAAGAAGTACAAGAAGGGCCAGCAGGTACCGACCTTCACCGCCCTCAAGGACGACGGCTCCACGTCCAGCCTGAACTGGCTGTACGCAGGCAGCTACACTGAAGAGGACGGCAACAAGGCCAAGCGCCGCAGCACCAAGCAGACCGAGATGCAAAAGAAGATCGGCCTGTTCCCCAACTGGTCCTGGTGCTGGCCGGTCAACCGCCGCATCCTCTACAACCGCGCCTCCGTAGACCTGAACGGCAAGCCGTACAACCCGGAAAAAGCCGTCATCGAATGGAAGGACGGCAAGTGGGTGGGCGACGTGCCCGACGGCGGATGGCCGCCCATGGCCACCGGCAAGGGCCGCTATCCCTTCATCATGTCCAAGTACGGTTTCGGCCAGATATATGGCCCGGGCCGCGCGGACGGACCGTTCTCCGAGCACTACGAGCCGGTGGAGACGCCTGTTGACAGCAACAAGTTCTCCAAGCAGCTCAACAGCCCGGTTTACAAGTTCGTGGCGAGCGAAATGGACAAGCTGGCCAAGCCCGCCGATCCTAACTACCCCATCGTGCTGACGACCTACAGTCTGACGGAGCACTGGTGCGGCGGCGGCGAAACCAGAAACGTGCCCAACCTGCTTGAGGCCGAACCGCAGCTCTATGTGGAAATGAGCCCGGAACTGGCCAAGGAAAAGGGCATCAAAAACGGCGACGGCGTCATCATCGAGTCCATCCGTGGACGGGTGGAAGCCTTCGCCATGGTCACCATCCGCATGCGCCCGTTCACGGTGCACGGACGGACCATCCACGAGATAGGCATGCCGTTCTGCTTCGGCTGGACGACTCCCGGGACCGGTGACTCCACCAACCGGCTCACCCCTTCGGTCGGCGATCCCAACACCACCATCCCGGAGTTCAAGGCCTGCTGCGTGAACATACGCAAGGCCGACAAACTCACCGAACTCGCAACCTAGCGAAAGGAGATCGTCATGCCGAAAACCATACTGGTAGATACGTCCCGCTGCACAGCGTGCCGCGGATGTCAGATAGCCTGCAAGGAATGGCACGGACTGCCGGCCAACAAGACCACCCAGTACCACTGGGGCAGCCACCAGAATCCGCAGGACCTCAACCCCAACAACTACAAACTCGTCCGGTTCAGCGAGCACCTGGAAAACGGAACGGTCCGGTGGAACTTCTTCCCGGACCAGTGCCGCCACTGTGATATTGCTCCCTGCAAGGAAACCGGCGACATGTATATTGAAGAGGCCATCGTCCAGGATGAAAAGACCGGGGCCATCGTCTACACCGACAAGACCCGGCAGTTCACGGACGAGCAGTTCCAGGAGATCCTGGAGTCCTGCCCCTACAACATCCCTCGTCGCAATGAGAAGACCAAGCTCATGGCCAAGTGCACCATGTGCAACGAGCGCATTCATGCGGGAATGCTCCCCGCGTGTGTCAAGGTGTGCCCCACCGGCGCCATGAACTTTGGCGAACACGATGAGATGGTGAAACTCGGAGAGAAACGTCTGGCCAAGCTCAAAGAGAAATGGCCCGATGCGATGCTGGCCGATCCGGATTCGGTCAACGTCATCTACCTGCTCATCGACAAGCCGGAGAACTACTACAAGTACTCCGTGGCGGATGCGGGCCTCGGCCCGATGTCGAAGCAGGAATTCCTCGCCACCCTGTCGAGGCCCTTCAAGGCCATGAAGGCCTAAACCAGTAACCCATCCTCCCAAAGCCGGGGCGTCCACAAAGGCGCCCCGGCCCGGGAGGATTCGAGGACGCATATGCGCACGGAATCTTCATTCTCCCAGGTGGACGACACCCTCCGGCTGCTCACCGAACGCACTCCGGCCTACAAGGAACTGACCGAACGGTTCGGCCCTCTGCTTCGCGAAATGGCAAAGGTCGGCGACGAACTCGCTGGCACCCTGCCGGAACTTCCAGCCGGAGACCCGAACCGGATAGCCGCCGGTGTTTCTCTCCTGGTGGACGTGGACCTCGCCCCCTACGGCGACGCCCTGAAGCTTTCGGCCGAACGGCTCATGCCGGTGCTGGCCGAAGTCCTGAACCTGGAGGAGGCAACCGCAAAACAAATCAGTGCGCATTTCGCGGAATCGGACAATCTGGTTGAGCTTGCCCAAGCCAGAATCGAAGGCAATGCAAAATACTTCGAGAACGCCTCCGAACAGCTGGAGGTGGAACCGACCGCCACCCTGCTCTACATTTCGGAGACCGTATTCACTCCTGTCCTTCGGGCCATAATCACCGGACAGGGAAAGCCCCTTTCCGACTCGGACTGGGACCAGACGTATTGTCCGGTTTGCGGTTCCACTCCGTCCATCTCCTACCTTTCGCAAAGGGAGACCACGGACCTCGACCAATTGGTTGGCGGCGGCGGAAAGAAGTATCTCCACTGCTCACTGTGCGGCCAGAACTGGCGTTACAAACGCAATGCCTGCGCCGCCTGCGGAAACGACGAGAACAAAACGCGCGAGATATTCACCTCGGACAAGACCCGCTTTGAGCGGGTGGAGGCCTGCAACAAATGCGGCCATTACTGCCTGAATATCGACATGCGCGAATGCGAACCGCAGCCCGACCTGGACGCCATCCAGCTGGGGCTCATCCATCTGGACCTCTTTGCCCGCAAGAACGGGCTGGTTCCCATCACCTCCACCCTCTGGAACAGCGCGGAGTAGGTACCATCAATGGGTGAACCACATCTGAAACCGATTTCCGGTCTTCCCCGGTCCGACAGGACCGGGGAGACCCGATCAACCTCAAGCCTGCGGCCGACTACCCTGCAACGGTACGAGGATGGCCGTCTCGTCCTTCGCGACGATGCCATTGCCGAAGAGGCGACCCTGCGCCTGCTCATCAACGGCCAACAGGAAGCTCTGCTTTCCCGCACGCCGGGAGACGACATGAATCTGGTGGCGGGATATCTCTTCAGCAATTCCCGTATCCGGGAGGCCGGGGATGTGGTTTCCATCCATTTCGGCTACCGGGGCGTTGCCCGGGTGGATGTCACCCTGGACTCACCGACGGACTTTCGCCGCATCTTTCCATCGCCACGCCCCACCCGCATTGAGGCCGACCGGTTGTTCAAGTTCAAGACCGCCTTTGAACGCCGACAGAACCTCTATCGGGATACCGGCTCCACCCACGCTGCCGCCCTGTTTTCGGCGGACGGCCAGCTCATTGCCTTCGGCGAGGACGTAGGTCGGCACAACGCCTTTGACAAGGCCATCGGCCGGGCATTGCTGGAAGGCACACTGGAACAGGCCGCCATTGCCATGCTCTCGTCCCGCCTCGCCCTGGAGCTGACCGTCAAGGCCGCTTCGGCCAACATTCCCATACTCTGCGGATTTTCCGCCGCAACCAGTTCAGGCATCAGCTATGCCGATAAAAACAACCTGACTCTCATCGGACGGCTGAGAGATGATTCGTTCAACATCTACTCGAACAGCTGGAGAATAAAAACTCTCGCTACCGACTGATTTGTTTTCCCGGCAAGGCTCTTGAACTCGGGGCATAAACGGCGCTATCGTAGGGCATCCAACCTGCAACCCAAGGATGCGTCATGACGATTCGCCGCCTTATTCCCGCTATACTGGTCCTGCTCTGCATCGTAACCGGAGCCCGGGCCGCCGACCTGCCTGATAATTTCGTTTACCTCCGGGAAATCGTGCCCAATGCGGTCCTCGACGTCCGCTACTACACCGACCACAACTTTGTCGGCACGCGTGTGGACGGCTACATGGCACCGCAGGTCATTCTCAGCCGCCCGGCGGCAAAAGCCCTGGCCGGAGTGCAAGCCGACCTCAAGCCCTTCGGCTTCGGCATCAAAATATTTGACGGCTACCGCCCGCAACGGGCCGTGGACCATTTCGTCCGATGGGGAAAAGACCTGGGCGACACGAAGATGAAGGCGGAATTCTACCCGGAAGTGGAAAAGAAGAACCTGTTCCGTGACGGCTATATCGCCACAAAATCGAGCCATTCGCGCGGATCGACCGTCGATCTCACCCTCATTGATTTGGCGACGGGCAAGGACCTCGACATGGGCGGTTCCTTCGACTTTTTCGGCAGGCTCTCCTGGCCCGGCAACCTCGACCTGCCCACACAGGCCCGGGCCAACAGGGCATTGCTGCGCCAGGTCATGGAACGCCATGGATTCAACCCACTCACGGAAGAGTGGTGGCATTTCACCCTGCGGGATGAACCCTACCCCGATACGTATTTCAACTTTCCGGTTCAATAACAGCGACGGCCAGCCCGCAACAGGGAGGGCTTGGCGAAAAACTCCGTGTATAGTGGGACATGCGTCACCTAAGCGTGACGCAGGGTTGCCTTTTTTTGCTGTCACGATTATTCTAATTGTCGTGTCACTTTCGGACGTGTGCCCGAGGCACAATCGAAAAGGCATTGCCGGATCAGCCGGTAAAACCACCCCACGGAGTGACGATGGTCAAAACCGACACGGCAGAAATCAACTATCTGGACACGCGACAACTGAACGCCCTGGGAAAATCCTTTCGGGAGTGGATGGAGGCGTCCCACCGCAAGGACGTCCGCCTGTCCCGCCGCAGAATTCTGCTTATATTTCTGACCATCCGATATACCGGAGCCAAGCTGAACGAGACATTATCCCTCAATCCCCTCCGCGACATTGACCCGAATGCGGGGCTGGTCCGCTTCCACGACGGCAACGGGCAGGGAAATTCACGGGACGTGCATATCTCGGAAAGTCTGGCCGAAGAATTCCGGGCCGCCCTGTCCGATACCGAGTTCCTCGAATTCAGCGAAAGCCGCTTCGACATCGACCCCGCCTTTGTCCGCCGCAAATTCTACGAACGGGCAAAGGCTTGCGGGTTCGACAAACGCATGGGCAGCCCGGAAATGCTGCGCAAGGCAAGAGCCGTCGAGCTGATGCACGGCAACCTGCCGCTCCCCGCCGTCCAGCTCATGCTCGGCCAGTCCACGGTCAGCCATGCCGTGTCCCGCGCTCCGTTCTCTCCCGAGGAATTGCGCGAGGTCACCCGGCTGTACATGGACCGCGAATCGGACCGGCGAACCAGCGCGCGCAACGCTTTCTACGGCAAGGTTTCGACCATCGACAGAGGGGACATCCAGGCCCGAGTGGAAATCCTGACCGCAGACGGCCACAAGGTCTCCACGCTCATCACCATCAACAGCCTGGAACGCATGTTTCTGACTCCCGGCAAACTGGTCACGGCGGAGGTCAAAGCCCCCTACGTCATGCTCCAGTGGGGCAACAATGTCTCCTCCAGCGCGGAAAACGTGTTCAGCGGCTCAATAATCAGCATAAAAAAAGGCGACATCAGCACGGAGTACATTGTCAGCATCTCGGATGCGGCTGAACTCTGCTCTCTGACCTCCTCGATCAGCGCCGAAAAGCTGGACTTGCATGAAGGCGATCCGGTCCAGGCCATTTTCAACTGCTATTCCGTTGTCCTCCATATCTAACGCGACAATCCCCGACAGCGCATCCCACCCTCTGCCTCTCTATGCTTCCCGCTTCGACGAGTGCTTGTCACACCGACAATGTTTCATTACGATTCACATTGCATCATAATACAACATTGCCCAGGAGCCGTTCCTCGTGCCCTATCTCGATCCCGCCATACTCAAATGGCTGCTGCCCAACACGGACAGCCTGACCGATCTCCTCGACGAACTGCCGCTGGGTGTGGCCGTTCTCGGCTGGGACGGCACCCTGCTTGCGGTCAACAAGACCTACGAGACCCTGACAGGGGCAGACCGCCAGTCCTTGCTCGGGCTGAAATGTCTGCACGGACTGCGTTGCGACTATTGCTTCAAGGGCTGCCCCGTGATGTCCAACTGGAAAAAAATTGATGCCCGCAGCGCCGAAGCCAACATCATCAGTCGCAACAAGAACAAGGTTTATATCCGTCTGACCATTTCGCCCATCCTGAGTGAAAACGGCGAAGTACGCGGAGCGGTGGAGACTGTTTCCACCCGGACCACCCACACCCTGGAAGAAGGAACGGCCGGACTGACCGGGTTGGGCAATCTCGTCGGCAACAGTCCGGAAATCCAGCGCATCTTCACCATGGTCCCGGCCGTAGCCCAGACGGACTCCTCAGTGCTCATCACCGGCGAAACAGGAACGGGCAAGGACATGCTCGCCGAGGAGATACACAACGCCTCGGACCGTAACGACGGACCGTTCATCAAGGTCAACTGCGGCGCCCTGCCGGACACTCTGCTGGAATCTGAACTGTTCGGCCACGCCAAGGGAGCCTTTACCGGGGCGGACCGGGCAAAGCCGGGACGGTTCCGCATGGCCCACGGCGGCACGCTCTTTCTCACCGAGATCGGCGACCTGCCCCTCCCCCTTCAGGTCAAGCTCCTCTCCTTTCTGGACGACAAGGTCATCTACCCGCTTGGCTCTACCAAGGGCTTCCACTCCGACGTGCGGGTCATAGTGGCCACCCATCGCGACCTGGAACTGATGGCCCGCCAGAAGGCGTTTCGCCAGGACCTGCTCTACCGCCTCAACGTCATCCGCCTTCACCTGCCCCCCCTGCGAGACCGCGGCGATGACCTCCACCTGCTCCAAGATCACTTTCTTAAAATGTTCCAGGCCCGGTTCGGCAAGAAGATGGAGGGGTTCTCGGAAAATGCCCAGGCCCTGCTTGAGGCATACACATATCCGGGCAATGTCCGCGAACTGCGCAATCTGGTAGAGTATGGCGTCAACTTCTGTGACGGCAAGCTGATCCGGACCAAACATCTGCCCGGCTACTTGTTGCGGGCACCCAATGTTCCGCACCAGCCCGAATCGGAATCCGAGATGGTGCAGTCAGAGACGGAACCGGCTGAAATCCGCCCCACCAAAAACGAGAGCTGGGAAGAAGTACAGCGTCGGATGATTCTCGACGCCCTGGTCAAAACCGGCGGCAGGAAGCAGCAGGCGGCCGAAATGCTCGGCTGGGGACGCTCCACCCTGTGGCGCAAGATGAAACAGTACGGGATCAACTAGAGGCGCATATGGAAAAAATTCTCATCCCCCTGCTGGACAGCGAGGTCGCTCCCCGATTCGACCTCGCCACCGACGTGCTCATCGTCTCCTTCACCCGCGAGACCCTTACCATGGGCACCATCAAGGAAAAGGTTGTTGTCCTGAACAATGCCTCCTCTGAAGCCGCTTGCAGACTGGCCCTCAGCGAAAATGTCCGCACTGTCATTTGCGCTGGTATCGAGTCGGAATATTACGATTTTCTCATCTGGAAAGGCATCAACGTCCTGGATGATGTCTGTGGCCCGGTCGACCTTGTACTGGAATCCTACATGACGGACGCCCTGAAAAAGGGAATGTGCTTCTACTAGCACGTCCATCATTCTACGTTTCACTCTGAGACATTTTAGAACGTCTCACTTGGTTCATAATGTTTCATTTTGTCCTTGGTGAATATGTAGCATATCTATTCATTTCATATAACACCCTATCATAACGCATTAAACACATATTGGCATACCCATTGCCTATGCTTCCCAGTCGCAAGAGGGACGCAAACCGCTTTTCAGGCAAGGGTACCCATGCACGTATTACTCATCGACGCCGACGACGACTTTCGCCGCAACCTGTCGGACCGACTGTCCAAACATGGACTGACGGTTCGTGACACAGGAGACGTTGAGGAGGCCCGCCGCCTTGTGCTCGGGCAAGATGCGGAAGCGATCCTGGCCGGGCTTTCCAGCCCGAAGGAATCGCTACTCTACTTCCTGTCGGAATTCCGCCAGGAAAGCCCGGAAAGCACCGTCATCCTCATCAACCACTCCGGTGAGGTCTCGCTCTCCATCGAGGCCATGAAGCTGGGAGTGGTGGACGAGGTGCATGTGCCCGTGGACCTGGAGGATTTGCTCGGCAAGCTGAGGGCAGCGTTACTGCCGAAAAAAAGCGACAGCTAGGGGTTTGGATATTTTCACCGTATTGTTGGGAGGAAGGAAGATATGACTGTCAAGGATCTGATGATCCCCGTGGGCGAATACCGCACCATCGGCAAGGACGCCGTCTTCGGAGAGGTGGCCGCCGCACTGGCGGAGAACGGCCACCGCGATGTCCTTGTCGTGGACAAAAACGGCAATCTTGCCGGTGTTCTGACCATGACGGATATTATGGTGGCCCTGGAACCCAATTACAAAAAGCTCGGCAAAAAGGACTTGGGCTCCGACACGCTTTCCAATCGTTACGTGTCCGACATCTTCAAGGAGTTCGGCCTCTGGTCCGACACACTGACGAAAATTTGCCGGGCCGGATATGAGATATCCGTTGCCGAAGCAATGTATGTCCCCGCTGAAACGGAATACCTGGAGGAAGACGATGACCTGGAGCACGCCATCCACCGTTTCATCATCGGAACGCATCAACCGTTGATTGTCCGCAAAAACGGCACCATCACCGGCGTGTTGCGCCTGGGCGACGTTTTCGGCGAGATAACCAGGCGCATGACCGCCTGCCACGACAGCTAGGGGAGGACCTCATGGAAGCAGCACAAGCCGCCAAGCCCGCTTTCGAATGGAAGCGCCTTGTCTTCATGCTCACCGGCGTCATTCTCTTCGCCGTCGTCTATTTCACCCCGGCCTGGCCGGATGCCATCGACCCGATGGGCGAACATTTCGTCCTGTCCCACGAGGCCAAGGGAGCCATTGCGGTTTTCCTGCTCGCCGGAACGTGGTGGGTATTCGAGGTCGTCCCCATCGGCGTAACTTCGCTGATGATCGGCATTCTTCAGGTCATGTTCCTGATTCGCCCCGCGAAGGTAGCGTTCAAGGACTTCATGGACCCGTCCGTGCTCTTCATCTTCGCCTCCATCATGATCGGCCTGGTCTTCACCAAGACCGGCCTGACCAAACGGCTGGCGTACAAGATGCTCGACATCGTGGGTGAACGGACTTCAATGATCTACCTGGGCGTCTTTGTGGTCACCGCCGCCCTCACGCACATCATGGCCCACACCGCCGTGGCCGCCACCATTTATCCCCTGCTGCTCGCCATCTATGCACTGTATGGTGAGGGCGACAAGCCGACCAAGTTCGGCAAGGGGTTGTTCATCGGTATGGCCTACGTGGCGGGCGCTGGCTCCGTCGTCACCCTGCTCGGTGCCGCCCGCGGCGCCGTGGCACTCGGATTCTTCAAGGAAATCGTCAACGTGGATGTCGGCTTCTTTGAGCTGACCTACTATATGGCTCCCATCGGTTGGGGCATGACTTTCCTGTTGTGGGGCTTCTTCATGCTCTTCCTGAAGCCGGAGAAGGACCGCATCCCCGGCCTGCGCGAAAAGGCCAGGGAACTGAACGCCAAGATGGGCGGCCTGACCCGGAATGAAATTCTGGCCGCCGTCATCGTGGCCGGCGTCATCATCATCATGTCACTGCGATCCTTTGTCCCGGCCCTCCATGCCGTGGACAAGACCGCCATCATCCTCTGTTCCTCGGTCCTCTTCTTCGTCTTCAAGATTCTGGACCTCAAGGACCTGGAGGACATCCCCTGGAACATCATCCTGCTCTTCGCCGGAGCCATGTCCATCGGCTTCTGTCTGTGGGAAACAGGCGCGGCCAAGTGGATGGCCGTCAACTGGCTGGTCATGTTCCAGAAGGCCAACTGGTTCGTCTTCGTCATGTCCATCGCCTTTTTCGTGATGATCATGACCAACTTCATCATGAATGTGGCAGCCATCGCCATATCGCTGCCGGTGGCCCTGGTCATCGCCCCCTATCTGGGCGTTGCCCCGCAAGTCATCCTGTATGCCTCGCTGGTCATGGCGGGTATGCCGTTCCTGCTCCTCGTCGGCGCTGCGCCCAATGCCATCGCTTACGACTCAGGACAGTTCACCACCGGGGAGTTCTTCAAGTGGGGCGTCCCAGCCTCTCTGCTGCTCATGGCCGTGGTCGGTTTGGCGATACTGGTTATCTGGCCCATTATGGGTATGCCCATCACCCTGCCTGCCGGGGGCTAGCTAATAACGGTAAGATATGGAATAACTACGGTTGTCGTCCTGTATGCGGCAACCGTAGTCAACGACAACCACCGGAATATCATGGAAAAGCTAGAAGAACTGTTCGACCACATCACTTCCCGGGTCAACGTCAATCTCAAGCCGCAAGGCATAGATGTTCGTTCGCTGTTGCAAAACGCCATTCCCAGGGAACGGCACCTGCTCTACTACGCGTTCTACGCCCTGACACAGGACCACCCCCTGAGCTTCAAATTCATGAACTCCAATCTGTCCGGCAGCTACTTCCTGGGCAAGACCATGGTTGACCGCTCGGTGCTCTACAAAAGCGACATCCGGGGGGACGAGCTCAAACGCAAAGGCGATGTTGTGGAATTCAACGGCGTGAAGACCAAGCTCTTCTACGACGAGGTAATCCGCATCATCAACTCGTTCCTGGTAAAGACCCTGGTCCACAACAACTCGAAGAACGCCGAGATGCCGGAGGTCTTCCGCATTCTGAATTCCGTGGCAATGCACTTTTCAAATATCCACGGAACCACCTGCGCGGGAGTCTACCTCGGCCCCTTCTCAACGGTGGACCTCTCTGTTCTGCACAACTGTGCAATCGGGGACTTCGCCTACATTCAGGTGGGCGACCTGACCAACCGGGTTGTAGAGCCCGGCCGGGTGTGGATTCGGGTGCGCGGGCTCTTCGAGTTCAATTACCTCTTCCCGGAAGGGGTGGTGGAACAATACGTCAAGCTGGACGAAAACGGACAGATCTCCGGCAAGCTCGTTGAATACGTGGACGAGACCAAGGAGGACTTTGTTCCCGTCTACTCCACCATCACGCCCGAGCCGCTGGAGAACGTGCCCGAATCAGCCTACGTAAGCCCCTATGCCGTCATCAAGGGACAGTGCGAAATAGGGGAAAACGCCCTGATTGTGCAGCGCGCCCATGTCGAGAATTCCATCATCGGCAAGGGTTCAAATGCTCAGGAAAACTGTTTTATCAAAAATTCCGTCTACGAAGGAAACGACGTTACTGCCCACGGCGGCAAGGTAATCCACGCCCATATCGGCAAAAACGTGTTCGTGGGGTTCAATTCGTTCATCCACGGCACCAAGGATGCCCCCATCACCGTCGGACGGGACACCATCGTCATGCCTCATACCATCATCGATGCGGAGGAACCCATAGAGATTCCGGAGAACTCGGCGATTTGGGGATACGTCACCAAACAGGCCGACCTGGAAACCCAATGCATTGATCTTGATAAACTCGCAACGGCCACTGATCTCACGCTTGGAAACGCCACCTTCAAGGGTGACGGCGAAGCCTTCGTCAAGGCGTTCCGGCACCGTATCGAGCACATCCTCGAAGAAAACGGGGCCTACTACAACGGCACGGACAAGACTCGCGGCCACGCGCAAAAGACCCAGGATGCATGTTTCAACATTCTCCAGCCCTTTCAGTCCGGGCCGGAGATGGGCATGTATCCCACCATGACCATCGGCGAATAGGTTGCCGGAGGATTCAGCAACAATCGTCACACGAGTGAGGAGAAAACCATGTCCCAATCGTTAGCAGCAGCCTTTGGCAAGAACTTCCTCGGCAAGTCGCCAGGATGGTATAAGACGGCCATTCTTGCCTTTCTCATCATCAATCCCATTCTCATCTACACCGCCGGACCGTTCGTCGCAGGATGGGTCCTTATCGGCGAATTCATCTTCACCCTGGCTATGGCGCTGAAGTGCTATCCGCTCCCAGCAGGCGGTCTGCTGGCCATCGAGGCCGTCATTTTCGGCCTCACCAGCCCGCTCACGGTTTACCACGAGGCAAAAAACAACTTTGCCGTCATCCTGCTGTTGATCTTCATGGTCGCCGGCATCTACTTCATGAAGGACTTCCTTCAGTATACCTTTACCCGCATCCTTACGCGGGTACGTTCCAAGATCGCGATCTCACTGATGTTCTGCTTTGCCGGAGCCTTCCTCTCCGCATTTCTGGACGCCCTTACCGTCACCGCAGTCATCATCGCGGTGGCTTTCGGCTTCTACAACGTCTACCACCGCTTTGCCTCCGGCAAGACCATGAACTGCGAGCACGACCTGTGCTCCGACTTCTCGGTCAAAGACACGCAGCGCGAGGAGCTGGCCCAATTCAGATCCTTCCTGCGCAACCTGATGATGCACGGCGCGGTTGGTACCGCGCTGGGCGGCGTGTGCACCCTGGTGGGCGAACCGCAAAACCTTCTGATTGCCGAAGAAATGGGCTGGCATTTCGTACCGTTCTTCGTCCAGGTCGCGCCGGTTTCCATGCCTGTGCTGGCGGCAGGCCTGCTGACCTGCATCTTGGTGGAAAAGTTCAAAATCTTCACGTACGGCGCGGAAATGCCCGGCAACATCCGCTCCCATTTGCTGGAAACCGCCATTGAAATGGAAGAGAAGCGTGGTGCCGAAGGCAAGGCTCGACTGATTGTCCAGGCCATCATCGGCATCTGGCTTATTGTGGCCCTGGCCTTTCACCTGGCGGAAGTCGGCATCATCGGCCTCTCGGTCATCGTCCTGCTGACATCCATCAACGGCTATACGGACGAACACCAGTTCGGCCCGGCCTTTGAAGAGGCTCTGCCCTTCACCGCGCTGCTGGTAGTCTTCTTCTCCATCGTCGGTGTCATTCATGACCAGCATCTGTTCGCGCCGGTCATGCATTTCGTGCTTTCCATGCACGGTCATGTCCAGATGGCCGCCTACTACATCGCCAACGGCCTGCTCTCCATGATCTCGGATAACGTGTTCGTGGCCACGGTCTACATCTCGGAGACCAAGCTGCACTTCACACAGGTGCTCGGCACGTTCCCCGGCATCACCGATGCCGTGGCCGTCATGGACAAGCTGACCGATCCGCTCCTCAACCGCACGGACGTCATCGCCTCGCTGCCCCAGGGCATTCAGACCCAGGTCAGCGACATGATGCACCACTTCGACAAGCTGGCGGTTGCCATCAACACCGGAACCAACATTCCGTCCGTAGCAACCCCCAACGGTCAGGCGGCATTCCTGTTCCTGCTCACTTCGGCTCTGGCTCCGGTCATCCGGCTCTCCTATGGCAGGATGGTCATTCTCGCCCTGCCCTATACCATTACCATGTCTCTCGTAGGCCTCGCGGCTACTTACTACCTCCTGTAGGCGCTGAAACCACAACAACAAAGGGGTTCGCTACAATGTAGCGAACCCCTTTTTCATTTTGATTCCAACGGCTATTGTTTGCCGGAAAAAATCATTTCCATATACCGATCCTGACTTTCCTTCAGTGATATCTTATCCAACCCCTCATTCAAGGCACGAAGCAGTTCCTGGCCTCGCCGTCCCTTGCGGAAGCAAACATAAATTGAATTGACGCCCAGCATCCGCTTGTTGATCTGAATCAGGTGGCGATTTGCAAGCAGATGCGGGTCAACCTGGCGGAGATACCGAAAGACATTGAGATCTATGACGGCCAGATCAACCCGTCTCGCAAGAACCTTGCGTAAATTGAACAAATCATTGAGCGAGGCATCCGTTTTCAGACTGCCCACTGCCTCCATACGATCGAATTTGGCAGTATTGACGAACCCCTTGACCGTACCGATTTTGAATGAGGTCAAATCCTCCAGTCGATTCCACTCCACAGGCTGCTGCACGGACTCGGCAAAACCCATGGGGCTTTCACCCACAGCATCGGAGAACAGAAATTGCCCCTCCCGCTCAAGGGAAAAGTACATGGGGAAAACGCCATCCACTTCCGGATCATGCTCTGCCAGATGCATCGCCCTTTTCCAAGGGAAATAGCGTATCTCCACATCATAGCCGACGTTTGCAAAAGCGGCGCGGACAATTCCGGCACAGGCGCCGCCTTGCGGCAAAGCCTCATCGGTATACGGCGGCCACTCCAGGGAAGTGAGGATGACAGTCCGCTCCCCGCACCACCCCGGCAAAGCAAAACCGGCAACGGAGAACAGCAAAAGAATGAGAGAAGTCCATCTGATCCAGGTCCGCATACGCCGTCCCTTTCGGGTTATCTGCTTTCCCTTCCCGCAGGCAAAGACCAAGGGAATCCGACAGGACCGCCATACGGCCCATCCGGCATAGACTGACCATCAAACCTGCCGGATACCAAAACCAATCACCACAACCCTAGCACAACATTACGGGGAACCCCCATAAGAATATGGACTGCAATGAAAATCGGCTCAGGCATTCACCTTTGGCGATTCGGTCAAATGATTTCTGCACAGCCAGATGATGGACTGACTGTTCGTGTCGTAATGGGGGCTCACATCCGACGTTACACCGCATACGGCGCACTGATGCCCTTCCTCGCACTGCGGAAAGCAGTTGATGGAGTTGAGCATTTTATTGAACCGGTCGATGTAGGAAAACATCGGATGCTTGCGATGACGGCGAATATCCTTGCTGTTGAGCTTGCCGTTGTCATTCACTTTGACAGTGATCATGCGGGAACGGTTAATAACCCCTTCCTTCTTGTTCATGACAACTTTGGTAGGCTCTTCCCAGCGGCAGATTATCCGCTTTCTCTCCTGATCGTAGCGCATGGACATGGCGCTCTCCTTTGGTTGACGTTTCAGATTCTCCTGTCAGCCATTTGGAATAACGTTGCATCGCATCCACACCCCCAAAAACAGCCCTGCACCATGGGCCTCTAGATAGCGAAATCAATCGCCTTTCGGCTATTCACCACACCCTTGATGAAGGCGACACATGCCTGATGTTCGGGATGGTCCTGATAAAAATCCAAAGCAGCCGCATCGTCGTGATCCGAGCACAGCAGTATATCGCAGCAAGGATCGTCTCCCAGAACGTCCATGCTCACATTGATACGCTGCAATCCATCAATCCGCCCGGCCAAAGCTTCGAGCATCTTTTTCATCTTTGCGCCGTTCTCCTTGGCGGAAACGCCGTCCACTTCCTCTTTCAGCGTCCACATAACGATGTGTCTGACCATTTCTCTCTCACTAAATGTTTTCATTTCAACTCGTTACAAATAAAATCCGCAACCGATAGTAATTCTTACTATGACAATAAGCACGAAAAAACATTTTGTCAGCTTCTTCGTGCGATTTATAAAAGATATTATTGCATATCATGGATGATCTTGCCGAGCTCATCCGACAGTAACCCGAGATGATTGATGGCCTCGGAGGCATCGTTCATCAGCTGGCTGGTTTCTCCACACAGCCTGTTCATGTCCAGTGTGGCACGATTGATCTCATCACTGGTGGCGGACTGCTGCTCCGCCGCAGTAGCGATGGAGCGCACCCTGTCCGCCGTGGCTTCGGCGACTGTAACAATGGCATGAAGCGCTTCGCCGGACTCTCCCGCAAGCTCCGTGCTTCGATGAACGGACTCCACGGCATGGCTGGTAGCCTGCACATTGGCCCGGGCCCCTTCCTGAATGCCGGTAACAGCCTCATGCACCTCGCTGGTGGCCTGCATGGTCTTCTCGGCCAGCTTGCGCACCTCGTCGGCAACAACGGCAAAACCGCGTCCGGCCTCTCCGGCACGGGCGGCCTCAATGGCGGCATTGAGCGCCAGCAGATTGGTCTGGTCGGCAATATCTTCAATGACGGCCAGTACCTTGCCGATGCCTCCGGCACGCTTATCCAGATCTTCCATGGAACCACGCAAGGTATCGGCGCGGACCTCCACCTCCCGGATGGAATCCACCACTCCGGCCACAATGCGCGAGCCTTCCTCTGCCTTGGCCCTGGCCTCATCCGCATCCTCGGCCGCGCTCTGGGCATGATGGGCCACTTCCAGCACCGTCGCGTTCATCTCCTCCATGGCCGTGGCCGTCTCTCCGGTCCTGTCGGTCTGGAAGACAGCCCCCTCGCGGGCCTGTTTCACCACTTCGCGCAGCTGGGTCGCGGCCGAGACCAACTCCTCGGACACATGCGTTGCCTGAGAGGCAGCCTTGCCAATGCGCTCGTTTTGCAAACGGACTTCCCGCTCCCGCTTTCTGAGCTCCGTGGTATCGAGGTAAAGGCAACACCCGCCAATGACCTTGCCCTCGACATCCGTCAGGGGGAACAGGTTGATGAACACGTTGATGTCGCTTCCATCCTCATGGATGAAGACGCCCTCGATATTCATGGCCCTTGTGTTGGTTTCCATGCAGTCCGCAATTTTGGAACGCCGGTCATCCTTGTAAAAAATCCGGGAAATCTGCTTCCCGAAGAAGAATTTCGGCTTCTCCGGAGCCCCAAGCATGTCGAGGCATTCCTGATTGAGAAACGTCACGTTGGAGTGCGTATCAACAATACAGATGGGGACCGGCAGTCCCTTGAGAAAACTTTCGGAAAAACCAAGCCGTTCCTTGAACCGGGTAGTCAGATCCTGCACCAGCGTGCCCAAGGCACCCAGCTGTACCTCCCGGGAAACATCACCGGCTTCGCCGTAGTTCCCGCCGAGAATATTTTCCAGGTGTTGCGAAATACGGTTCAGCGGCATCGCCAGGCGATGCCGGGCCATCAACAGCAGAAAAAGTCCGGTCAGGGCAAAGACGAAAAGAACCACGGCAATGGAAACAGTGGCAGCCCATGACTCCGCGCCGAACCAAACCTCGATAACCGTGGAAACGACGGCGGAAAAAAGAAAAGCGGAAAAATAAGCAATTATAAACGGTAGGACTGAGAAACGGGAAGAGTTGGTCATGATTGTAATCCTGATTTGTTGCAGGGCTCAAGCCCCTGCCAATCATCCGCATCCAGGCAATAACACAACTAAACAAAGAACTCCCCGCCCCGCAGCGGGCGGGGAGTCCGACATGAAGGCTTGCTCCGGAGGCAAGTGGTTCAACTTCCAGGGTCGCGGTCCAACCGTCAAAAGGCCTCATGCCAAATTCAGCGGTGGCCGCATATGCGGCCACCGGATGTTTTACTTCTTTTTGCTTTCGTTCAGCAGTTCGGCAACGTGACGCACCTTGATGCTGGAACCACGCCGTTTCAGGCCGCCACGCAGCTGCATGATGCAGCCAGGGCAATCGGTGTACATAACGGACGCGCCGGTAGCCTCGACATTGTCGAGTTTCTTTTTCAGCAGTTCCGCCGACAGCTCGGGGAACTTCATGGAGAAAGTACCGCCGAATCCGCAGCAGACCTCTTCCTCGGCGCATTCGACGTATTCCATGCCGCCCTTGGCGATGAGTTCGCGCGGGGCCTCATGTACATCCAGACCACGGCACAGGTGGCAAGGCGCATGATAGGTGGCCTTTTCGCCTGTTCCCTTGAACTCGCCAGCATCGACCTTCAGCACGTCGTTGACGAAGGAGGAGTAGTCGATGATCTTGCCCGCAAACTCGTCCGCACGCAGCTTGAGGCTCGGCTTTTCCATGACCAACTTGGGATAGTTGTGCTTGAGGTGCGCGGCGCAGGATGCGCAGAGCGTGATGATATAGTCGTAGTTCGACGGATCGAACGCATTCAGGTTCTGGGCCGCCACATCGCGGGAAGCCTTCATCTCGCCCATCATCTGAACCGGCAGGCCGCAGCAGGTCTGGCCCATGGGATAATCCATGGCCACGCCCTCGGCCTCGAAGAGACGGACGGCGGCCTGCATCTGCTCAGGATAAACGAAGTCCTGCACGCAACCTGAGAACAGGGCCACGCGATATTTGGGATTCTCCACACGCGGGGCGTTCTTCTGCCACCAGTCACGGAACGGAGTCTCGGCGATGGTCGGCAGTGCCCGGAAGGAATGCTCCTTGGAGAAGATCATGGGCAGGTGGCGAATGAAGCCGTCCTTTTCGGAAACCGGACGCTGGCCCCACTTGGCGGCACGCAGCAGGCCGTGAAACAGCTTGCGGTTGCGCAGCACCTGGCCGAGCAGCACCGAGGGAATCGGATGGCCGTCCTCGTCCTGAATACGGGCGTGAATCGCCTTGATGAGCCGGGGCAGGTCAATACCGCCGGCGCAGACGTCCTTGCACGCCTCACAGTTGATGCAGTTCTGAACCAGGTTCTTGGCCTTTTCCTTACCGTGGAAGAAATAGGTCAGGATAAGGCCGATGGCACCGATGTAGATGTGACCCATCTTGTGTCCGCCGACCATACGGTAGACAGGGCAGACGTTGGCGCAGGCACCGCAACGCACGCAGCGGTTCACCTGGGAGAACAACGGGTCCTTGGTCAGTTCGCTCCGGCCGTTGTCCAGGACAACGTAGTGAATTTCCTTTTTGCCGTCCTCGGCTGCCAGACACTCATTGGCACCGGTGATCCAGGTCACGTAGGATGTGAGGTGCTGGCCGGTGGCGTTGCGGGGCAGCACCTTGAGGATGCGCAGAGCGTCATGCAGGGTGGGCAGCAGCTTGTCGATACCCATGAGCGCGACATGCACCCGGGGCAGCGTGGTAACCAGACGGGCGTTGCCCTCATTGGTCACGATGCCGATACCGCCGGTCTCGGCAATGGCGAAGTTGGCACCGGAGATGCCCATGTCCGCCTCAATGTACTTGCTGCGCAGCTCGCGCCGGGCCACCTTGACCAGTTTCTCGATCTCGGTGTCCTGCTCCTTGCCGGTCACCTCGGTAAAGAGGTCGCCGACCTGGAAGCGGGAAAGGTGAATGGCGGGCATGACCATGTGGGACGGCCCCTCGTGCCGCAGCTGGATGATCCACTCGCCCAGGTCGGTCTCGGTCACTTCCATCCCCGCGTCCTCAAGGTCGTGGTTCAGGAGGATTTCCTCGGCGGTCATGGACTTGGACTTGACGATCTTCTTGCAGTCCGCTTCACGGGCGATCTTGGTGATGATCTTGTTGGCCTCGTCCGCATCCTTGGCGAAATGGACGTGCACACCCGCGGCTTCGGCATTCTCCTTGAACTCGGCATAGAGCCGTTCAAAGTCGGCGGCAGCGGCATCCTTGCTCTCGGCAATCTCGCTCACCAGTCCGCGTACATCGATGCCTTTGAAAATATTGGTCCGGTTGGCGCGATACGCCACGGCAAAATTATCAAGCGTGGTGCGCAGGAACTCGTTGTCCAGAGACTCGCGCAATTCCTCACGGTATTCTTTCAGGTCATGAGCTTTCTGCATGACTAGTCCTCCAGAAGCAGGATGTGCAATTCAAGGGGGCCGTGCACGCCGAGCGCAAGCACGCGCTCGATATCGGCGGTACGGCTGGGACCGGTGACGAAGGCCAGGTAATCAGGCGTTTTCCGCATCCGTGTCAGCATCATCTTTTCCACTGCGTAGGTATTCGCACGTATCTTGGACGCAGGCAAAATACAGACGTGGAATTCGCTGATCATGGTGGCCAGCCGGGTTTCCTCGCTGGGGCAGTCGATCATAAGCGTGCCGGTGTCGGCAATGCCATACTCGGCAGTAGTGAATCCGATATCGATGCCTGCCAGATGATCGCGCATTCCCTTGTCGATGCAGTCGAATCCGGCCTTCTCTGCCTTTTTCGCCAGCTGTTCGTACAGCTCGGGGCTCAAACCGGGCGCGGCAATGACTTTTTTCTGTTTCTCATTACAAAGATCATTGCCTTTGTCGGACACACTCAGGTCGCATCCGCTGACCATGAGCTGACAGGCTTCTTTTTTTCCACACAGATCGATGACGTAGCTGAGTGCCTCGTCCTCGTTCGATATGGGGACCACCGTGGCGGCAACAAGAGTCGCCTTCTCCATGAATTGCTGTTGCAGAGTCTCCTTGGAAGACATGGGGTACACCTCCATAATATGCCCGTACCCCCCCTCTTTGTGAGGGGGGGTACCGCAACGGGCTTTATTGCAGTTTAGCCGGCGACGAGCGCCAGGGTTTCACGAGCGATGGCCAACTCCTCATTGGTCGGGATGACCCAGATGGAGACGGCACTGTCATCGGTGCTGATCTTGCGAGGCTCCTTGGAGCGGATCGCATTGGCTTCGGCATTGATCTTCATGCCGTAAGGCTCCAGGCCCTTGATGGTTTCGGCACGTACGATGTCGTCGTTCTCGCCGATACCGGCGGTGAAGACGATACCGTCCACACGGCCGAGAGCGGCCATGTAGGCACCGATGTATTTACGGGTCCGGTAGGTCTGAACGTCCAGGGCCAGCTTGGCACGTTCGTCCCCCTTCGCGATGGCTGCGTGGATGTCGCGCATGTCGTTCATGCCGCACAGCCCCTTGAGACCGGATTCCTTGTGGAGAATGTTGTCGATTTCGGCAACATTCAGGCCGCGATTGACGGCCAGATAGTTGTGCACGGCCGGATCGATATCACCGGAACGAGTGCCCATGACCAGTCCCTCAAGGGGAGTCAGGCCCATGGACGTATCAATGCACTGTCCGTTCTGGACGGCAGCCATGGAAGCGCCGTTACCCATGTGAATGGTGATGAGGTTGGTCTCCTCCAGGGGCTTGCCCAGCAGACGCGCGCACTCACCGGCCACATACTTGTGAGAAGTGCCGTGAGCACCATAACGGCGGATCTTATCCTTCTCATAGTATTCGTAGGGAATGGCGTACATGTAGGCCCGGGGCGGCATGGTCTGATGGAAGGCCGTGTCGAACACCAGGATCTGCGGAACGCCGGGGAACAGCTTGGTCGCGTCCTTGGCACCGCCGAGGTTGGCGGGGTTGTGCAGCGGAGCGAGACGTTCGGTCTCGGTCAGCGCAGGCCACAGATCATCGGTGATGATCAGCGAGGCGTTGAACGGACCACCGGCAACCACGCGGTGGCCGACGGCGCCGATCTCGTCCTTGGAGCAGACGGCGCTGTCGCCCTGAGTGATCAGGTCGATGACCATCTGGAGGCCGACCCCATGGTTGGGGATGGGCTGTTCCAGCTCGATCACGGACTGCTTGTCCGTGCCGGGATAGGACTTGTTCTCCAGGGCGCCCTTCTCCTCGCCGATGCGTTCCACCAGACCGGTGACCAGGACGGACTCATCTTCCATGTCCAGCAGCTGATACTTGATGGAGGAGCTGCCGGAGTTGATAACCAGAATCTTCATTAGTCTAATGCCTTTTTCCTATTGCACTTGGCGTTATTAGGCCTTGGCCTTCTCGGCCTGAGCCTGAATGGCCGTAATGGCGACAGTGTTGACGATATCCGGGACGAGGCAGCCGCGAGACAGATCGTTCACGGGCTTGTTCAGTCCCTGCAGCACGGGGCCAATGGCCACGGCGTTGGCCGCACGCTGGACGGCCTTGTAAGTGTTGTTACCGGTATTCAGATCCGGGAAGATGAATACCGTGGCACGACCGGCCACATCGGAATCAGGCATCTTCACGGCAGCCACGTCGGGATCGACGGCGGCGTCGTACTGAATCGGTCCCTCGATGGGGAAGTCCAGACCGCGCTCTTCGCAGAGCTGCTTGGCAATGGCAACTGCCTCGGTGACGCGTTCCACATCCTCGCCCTTGCCGGAAGTACCGGTGGAGTAGCTGAGCATGGCCACACGCGGCTCAATGCCGAAGACACGGGCGGTCTCGGCGGAACCAATGGCGATCTCGGCCAGCTGGCGGGCATCCGGGTTCGGATTGACGGCGCAGTCGCCGTAAACCAGCACGCGGTCCTTGAGGCACATCAGGAACACGGAGGAAACAATGGAGCTTCCCGGCTTGGTCTTGATGAACTCGAAGGCGGGACGAATGGTCTGGGCCGTGGTGGTCACGGAGCCGGAGACCATGCCGTCGGCAAGACCCTTGTGGACCATCATGGTGCCGAAGTAGGTGGGATCGGACATACGATCCCGAGCCATCTCGGGAATGACGCCCTTGTGCTTGCGCAGCTCGTAGTATTCGGAGGCAAAGGTATCGAGCAGCGGAGATTCTACCGGATCGATGATTTCCGCACCGGAAAGATCCAGACCGAACTTGGAAGCGCTGTCCTTGATGACCTGTTCGCGACCGAGCAGGATGATCTCGGCAACACCACGGCGCAGCAGGATATCGGCGGCACGCAGGATGCGCTCGCCGGTTCCCTCGGGCAGAACAATGCGCTGCTTGTCGCGGGACGCCTTGTCCACCAGGGAGAACTCAAACATTTTCGGAGTAATGCGGGTATCCCGTTCCTCGACGACACGGTCACGAAGCTCGGTCACATCGACATTGGAAGCAAAGTCGCCCAGCGCGGTGGCAATGCGCTGGTAGTCGTCCTTCTCAATCCGGCCGTAGAGACGGTTGAGCTCCTGAACATTGTGATAGGTGTGACCCTTGACCGAAAGAACGGGCACGGGCACGCCGGTCCAGCCCTCGATCAGCTTGTGCACGGACTCGGACAGGGGCAGGCCGCCGGTAAGCACTATGCCTGCAATGTCCGGGTAGGCGCTGGAGAGCCGGGAGGTCAGGCAGGCCAAGATGATGTCGGACCTGTCGCCGGGAGTGATGACCAGGCTGCCCTTCTGGATGTATTCCAGGAAGTTGCCGATCTGCATGGCCGCAATGAGGTAGTTGTCCACCAAGTTCTGCATACCACTGTGACCGTACAGGACATCGGCATCCAGCCAACGACGGACATCACCCATGGAAGGTTTGCCCAGCGCCTCGTTCTCCGGAATGACATAAACCGGCATGGGCTTCTTGCAGAGCACCTTGCACATGATTTCCTTGGCCATCTCACGGGTCATGCCGACGGGAGCACGATTGACGATGCAACCCACCAGATCGACGCCCTTCTCTTCCAGCGTATCAACGGTGGTCTGGGAGAGGGCGATCACCTCCTCGGACGTTTTTTCACGACCCGAGGAGATGACCAGCACCGGTGCGCCTATATTGGCCGCGATCTCCGCGTTCAGATCGAACTCGAAGGCCGGGTCCTTGCCCTTGAAGTCCGTGCCCTCGCAGAGCACGAAGTCGTACTCCCCTTCCAGTTCCTTGTACTTGTTGAGAATGTTCTCAAGCAACAGGGCGTGCTGACCGGAGTTGATCAGCTCACGGGCCTGTTTCAACGTGTAGGCATAGGTATCCTGGTAGGGAATGGAGAGCTTGAAGTGCTCGATCAGCAGCGAGATGTCATGGTCTTCCCGCCCCTCGCCGGGGTCGTTGATGATGGGACGGAAGATGGCAACGTTGTCCACTTCCTTCAGCAACATCTGCATCACGCCGAGGACCACAGCGGACTTGCCGCTGCGCTCCTCGGTTGCACTCACATACAGATTCTTGGACATTTTTCTACTTTCCTTAGGTTAACCGTTTTATCGGCACCCTTCCGCGTACAGCTCGATGACATGCTTGACGCCGATTCCGGCGTTCTTTCTGGACAGCATGTCGGTAAGCTGCATCATACATGCGGGACAGCTCGTGGCCACGGTATCCGCGCCGGAGGCCACGACGTTGTCCGCCTTGCGGCTGCCGATCTTCTTCGACAGCTCGTAGTGGGCGAGGTTGAAGCTGCCGCCGTTTCCACAGCAGGTGCCGGCTTCATTCATTTCCTTGAACTCACACCCGGCGGCCCGGATTAATTCCCGGGGCTGGGCGGTGATACCGAGGCCGTTCTTGAGATGGCAGGGGTCGTGATACGTCACGGTCTTGCCTGCGCCGGTCCGCGGAGTCACCTTAAGAACATCCACCAGGAACTGGCTGATGTCCATGGTTTTCGCCTGCAGCACACCGATATCATACTTGCGGGCGGAAGGGCCACTATACATGGAGGGCCACAACTCCTTGATGGTCGAAGTACAGGATGCACATGCGGTCACCAGGTAATCGAACTCCCCTTCACGGAACAGATCCACATTCATGCCGACCAGCGAATTGAAGGTATCGGTATCACCGCTGGACAGGACAGGAATGCCGCAGCAGGCCTGGCCCTTGGGCATGAACACGCCAACGCCGTGATATTCCAGCACGTCCAGGACAGCCTGACCAACGTGCGGGAAAATCTTGTCGATAACGCAACCGACGTACAGGGCGACCTTGATGCCACTCTTCCCGGCCGGGGTGTCGAGCTCCGGCACAATCTTGTGCAGGGGCTTGCTGGCCAGGGAATTGAAATGGCGGTCGGCAATGATCGGAGCATTGAACCGGGCGCAGGAGGAACCAAGCAGTTCGTCCTGGCGCTTGGTGAACAGGCCTTGGAACTTGGAGCCCATACCGACAAGCGTATTAAACAGTTTCGGGTTCTTCAAAAGGCCACGGAAGATGGCCTTCTTTACCGGGGACAGACCGAAGTAGCCGGTCATGATCGCCCTCGCCTTGAGGAAGATGTCCATGACCTTGACGCCACTCGGACAGTTGGCCTGACAGGTGCCGCAAACCAGGCACCGGTTCAGCTTCTCGTTGACGCCCTCGGGATCGGACAGCATTTCGGAAGCAAGGCCTTCTAGCAGCGCAATCTTGCCACGGGCAACGTCTGCTTCGCGCCCGGTCTGGGCGAACATGGGACAAACCGCCTGGCACATGCCACAGCGCATGCAGTTGACCAGCTGGTCGTCCAGCTCCTTGAACATTTGTGCGAGCTGATGAATATCTGCCATTTGAACCACCTAACCTATGATCTTGCCGGGGTTGAGAATGCCCTTGGGGTCAAGCACGGACTTCATGCGACGGGCGTACTCCAGGGTACCCTTGGAGGTTTCGAGCTCCATGAACTTGGACTTGGACAGGCCGATTCCGTGTTCGCCGGAAAGGGTGCCGCCCAGAGCCAGGGCCTTGTCGAAGATCATTTCGATGCCCTTCTCCACACGCTCCCACTCTTCCTTGTTCCGACGGTCGGTCAGGATGGTCGGGTGCAGGTTGCCGTCACCGGCATGGCCGAAGGTACCGATGGTCAGGTTCAGCGTCTTGGCGACTTCGTCCAGGGCCTCGATCATGGCAGGAATCTTGGAACGGGGCACGGTGGCGTCCTCGAGCACACAGGTGGGCTTGAGGTTGGCCAGTGCGGGCAGTGCGTCACGGCGGGCCTGCCAGACAGCGTTGCGCTGGGCGGCGTCCTTGGCGACCTGGATGTCGGTGGCTCCGTTTTCCTTGCAGATGCGCTCCACCACGGCAGCCTCGTCCTCAACCTGGGCAGGATGGCCGTCCACCTCGATGAGCAGCATGGCAGCCGCATCAAGGGGCAGGCCGGCACCGCGGAAGTTCTCGATGGTACGGATGGTGAAGTTGTCCATCATCTCCAGGGTGGCGGGGACGATCTTGTTGGCAATGATGGCTGCGACGGTTTCGGAAGCGGCCTTCATAGACGGGAAAATGGCCATCATGGACTTGGCGGCCTGCGCCGGAGGAATAAGTTTCAGGATGATCTTGTCGAACACACCCAGCGTGCCTTCGGAGGCGACCATCAGACCGGCAAGGTTGTAGCCGGTGACGCACTTGACGGTACGGGAACCGGACTTGATCAGCTCGCCGTTCACATCCCAGAACTCGATACCCATGACGTAGTCTTTGGTAACGCCGTACTTCAGGCCGCGAAGACCACCGGCATTTTCGGCAACGTTGCCGCCCAAGGTGGAGACAGTCTGGCTACCGGGATCCGGGGGATAGAACAGACCCCGGGAAGCCACTTCCGTGGCAAACTTGGCGGTGACGACACCGGGTTCGACAACGGCGTACATATCCTCTTCATTGATCTCGAGGATGCGGTTCAGACCATTGGTCAGAACAACCACGCCGCCGGGATGGGGAATGGTGCCGCCGGAAAGGTTGCTGCCTGCACCGCGAACGGTCAGGTGAATGCCGTTATCGTTACACAGCTTCACACACTTTCCCAGCTGCTCGCTGGAGGTGGGCTGAATAACCAGGGAGGGCATTACGGAATCAAGAACTGCTGCATCGTAGGAATAGGAATGGCGGTCAGCCTCGCTGGTCATGACGTTTTCAGCGCCGACTATCGCTTCAAATTCCTTGGTGATGGCGTCTTTGCTCATTACTTGCTCCTTGACATGAAATTTGTTTGGCCGGGCCGGGCTGCTCGGCAATGTATCTTTCTCGGTTCAGACTTTTCTCTACAACTAGCACTACCGGTATAAACCGGGAGGGACGTGCGTCCCTCCCGGGAATGAGGACTAGAACAGGCCAGGCAGGAACACGAAGCTCATCAGCGTAGCCACAATGCCTACGACCAGGCCGTAAAGCAGGAAGGGCCACACGGTGCGCTTCAGGATCTGGCCTTCCATGCCGGAGAGGCCGACCACTGCACAGGCAGCGACGATGTTGTGGATGCAGATCATGTTGCCCATACCGCCACCGACGGCCTGAGCGGCCACGATGACCTGGCGGGGCAGATCAAGGTTGCCGGCCACGCCCCACTGGAACTCGGCGAACAGCAGGTCGGAAACCGTGTTCGAGCCAGTGATGAACGCGCCGAGACCACCCACGTAGGAGGCAAACATGGGCCAGGCGTTACCGGCCAGACCGGCTACAGCCTTTGCCATGGCCAGCGGCATGGACGGATAGTTGTTCGGGTTCAAAGCTGCATCAGCAATACCGGAGCCGCGGAAGATGGAAACCAGAGCCACAGCTGCGAACAGGGCGATGGTCGGATTCTTCATGGTGGCAAAAGCCTGCTTCCAGGAAAGCTTGACCTTTTCGGCGGGCATGCCGTGAATCAGAACCGTCAGCAAAGCAACCAGAATGAACGGGATGGTGCCGGGCAGGTAGAGATACGCAATGGAAGCATTGACGCTCTTGAAGCCCAGGATGCTGGTGAACTTGATGGCCTGGGAAGCAAGCAATCCCTTGAGCCCCAGCTCGGGGATACGAGTGAGAACCAGGATCAGACCGATGAGAATGTACGGCAACCAGGCACGGAACTGGCTCATGTGGGCCTTGAACTCGGAAGATTCGGCGGAAACGGTACCGGTCCATTCCGGATCCCACTTGTCGGCAGGACCGAAATCCCAGCTCTTGGCGGGCATGCAGAAACCGGCCTTGGCGCCGTAGATGATGATGCCCAGACCAACCAGACCACCGATCAGGGCCGGGAACTCGGGACCAACGAACCAGGCAAAGATCATGTAAGGAATGGTGAAGGAAACGGCCGCGAAGACACAGAACTTCCAGGCAGCCAGACCCGGCTTCCAGCTCCGTTCGGGGCCGAAGAAGCGGGTAATGAAACCGAGCATGAAGACCGGGAGAATGAAGATCATGCCCAGGTGCATCAGCGTGGCCCACTGGCCGACAAGACCGATGAACTCACCCATGTTGGTGAAGTTGACGCCCGCGGCACCGGAAGCAACAGCCTGGTCAACGCCGGGGGCCAGGAACTTCAGGCCCAGGACAACGGGGGTACCAACAGCACCGAAGGTGACGGGGAAGGAGTTGAAGACCAGACAGATAATGGCTGCGGCCAAAGGCGGGAAGCCCAGGGAGAGCAGCAACGGAGCGGCCAAAGCGGCCGGGGTGCCGAAACCGGCGGCACCTTCGATGAAGGCGGCGAACATGTAACCGATGATGATCGCCTGGATGCGGCGGTCAGGGGTGATGTTCTGCATTCCGTGCTGGATGGTCTCCATACCACCGGAATGCTGCAAGGTGCGCAAAATCAGAATTGCGCCGAAAACAATGATCAAAATACCGATGGCGGTTACAAAACCCTGCAGGGTCAATGCTGCCACGTATTTGGCAGGCAGGCCCCAGACAATCACGGCACCGGCCGCAGCGGTCAGCCACGACAGCGGCATGGCTTTGGTGGCAGGCCAACGCATACCAACCATGAGAATCAACGCCACCAAGATGGGCAGCAGCGCAACAAGCGCAAGAACCCCAATAGACATAAAACACCTCCATTAAACAAACTGTGAAATAGCGTGCGGGGCGAAGCTAGCCAGAGCTCCGCAAAGGCTTCGCCCCGCACGAACATCAGACGACTATCTGCCGTCGTCACACGGCTCGCCGGAGCCGGTGCTTTCGGCGGAGATGCCGACCTCGCACGCTTCCACGGCCGAGGCCTCGGGCTTGCCGAAATCGGCGTCCGCGAGGTGGGTCAGGAGGGTGTAACGGTCAGCATAATCCTTCTCTATCTTTGCACGGTAAGCCTTGGAAACTTCCGGGTGGAAGCGTTCCAGCATGGCGTACCGGTTTTCGCCGGAGAGGAACTCCTGCAGGGTGCCGTCGGGAGCCTTGGACTCCAGGGTGAAGGGATTCTTTCCTTCATCGGCAAGCTGCGGGTTGTACCGGAACAGGGGCCAGTAGCCGGAGGCCACGGCCAGCTTCTGCTCGAGCTGGGTCTTGCCCATGCCCTTCTTGATGCCCTGGTTGATGCAGGGAGCGTAGCAGATGATCAGGGAGGGGCCCTTGTAGGCTTCGGCTTCCTGGAACGCCTTCAACAGCTGCTGCTTATCCGCACCCATTGCGACCTGAGCAACGTAGACGTATCCGTAGGTCATGGCCATGCGGGCCAGATCCTTCTTGCCGGTGGCCTTGCCGCCTGCGGCGAACTTGGCGATGGATCCCAGCGGGGTGGCCTTGGAGGACTGACCGCCGGTGTTGGAATACACCTCGGTGTCCATGACCAGGATGTTCACGTCCTTGCCGGAAGCGAGGACGTGGTCCACTCCACCGTAACCGATGTCGTAGGCCCAGCCGTCACCACCGAAGACCCAGACGGACTTCTTGGTGAACAGGTCGGCGTCGGCAGCGATTGCCTTGAGCTCGGGATCGGTCGCGCCTTCCAGAGCGGCCTTCAGGGCGTCACCGGCCTCGACAGAGGCAGCGGCATCGTCACGGGCGGCCAGCCAGCCTTCCAGAGCGGCCTTGACGTCGCCGGAAGCCTTTTCGGCAGCGGCTTCGCACTTGGAGGCCAGGATTTCGCGACGGCGGCTCACACCCATTTCGATACCGAAGCCGAACTCGGCTGCGTCCTCGAACAGGGAGTTGCCCCATGCCGGGCCAAAGCCGTCACGGTTGGTGCAGTAAGGAGTGGACGGAGCGGATGCACCCCAGATGGAGGAACAACCGGTGGCGTTGGCGATGATCATGCGCTCACCGAAGAGCTGAGTCAGCACCTTGACGTACGGGGTTTCGCCACAACCGGCGCAGGCGCCGGAGAATTCCATCAGCGGCTGACGGAACTGGGAACCCTTGACCGAATCACGCTTGAAGGCATCCTTGTAGGACACGGTCTCGGTGTAATCGAAGTTGGGCACCTGGACTTCGGTCTGGGTAGCCAGCGGCTTCATGACCAGAGCCTTTTCCTTGGCCGGGCAGATATCGGCGCAGTTGCCGCAGCCCAGACAATCCATGGTGTTGACCTGCATACGGTAGCGCAGGCCCTTGACGTCCTTGCCCTTGGCTTCCTGGGTCTCGAAACCGGCAGGAGCGTTCTTGACCTCGGCCTCGTCGATGAGGACCGGGCGCAGAGCTGCGTGGGGGCAGACAAAGGCGCACTGGTTGCACTGGATGCAGTTGTCGACAATCCATTCCGGGACCTTGATGGCCACGCCGCGCTTCTCGTACTTGGAAGTGCCGGTGGGCACGGTTCCGTCCTTGGAGAAAGCGGAAACCGGCAGGTCGTCGCCCTTCTGGGCCAGGACCGGACGCATGACATTCTTGACGTAGTCGGGCTCGTCACGGACCACCGCCGGATCATCGGCCAGACCGGCCCAGGAAGCGGGCACGTCGATGGCGACGATGGCGTCGGCAGCCTTGTCGACGGCGGCGCAGTTCATCTCGACGATCTTCGGTCCCTTCTTGCCGTAAGCGGTCTCGATGCCGCCCTTGAGCAGAGCAACGGCCTGCTCAAACGGAATGACGTCGGCCAGCTTGAAGAAGGCAGTCTGCATGACCATGTTGATGCGTCCGCCCAGACCGACTTCACCGGCGATCTTGACAGCGTCGATGGTGTAGAACTTGAGGTTCTTCTCGGCGATGGTGCGGCGCATGGCTGCGGGCAGCTCTTTTTCCAGATCGGCAGCGGACCAGGCACAGTTCAGCACGAAGGTGCCGCCGTCCTTGATGCCGTCCAGCACGTCATACAGATGGACATAGCTCGGGTTGTGGCAGGCGACGTAGTCGGCAGCCGTCACCAGATAGGTGGACTGGATGGGCTTGTGACCGAAACGCAGGTGGGAAATGGTGATACCGCCGGACTTCTTGGAGTCGTAGGCAAAGTAACCCTGTGCGTACATATCGGTGTTGTCGCCGATGATCTTGATGGCCTGCTTGTTGGCGCCGACGGTACCGTCGGAGCCGAGGCCCCAGAACTTGCACTGCACCGTGCCTTTCGGCGTGGTGTCCAGGGCCTCGGCAACGACTAGGGAGGCATTGGTCAGGTCGTCATTGATGCCCACAGTGAAGCGGGCCTTGGGGGTCTGGGTTGCGAGGTTGTCAAAGACGGCCTTGGCCATAGCAGGTGTGAATTCCTTGGAACCGAGACCGTAGCGACCAGCCACGACCTTGGGTCCTTCGCCCTTTTCCAGGAAGACGGTGCAGACGTCCTGGTACAGCGGATCGCCCAGGGAGCCGGGCTCCTTGGTACGGTCAAGCACGGCCACGATCTTGGCAGTGGCGGGCAGCACGGAGAGGAAATGCTTCGCGGAGAAAGGACGGTACAGACGGACCTTGATCAGGCCGACCTTCTCGCCCTTGGCAACCAGGTGGTTGACCACTTCCTCGATGGTCTCGCAGGAGGAGCCCATGGAGATGATCACGCGCTCGGCATCCGGGGCACCAACATAGTCGAAGGGCTTGTAGTCACGGCCGGTCAGTTTGGAGACCTTGGCCATGTACTCCTCGACGATGGCGGGGATGGCGTCATACTCGGCATTGGTCGCCTCGCGGCCCTGGAAGTAGATATCCGGGTTCTGGGCGGTGCCGCGCACGTCCGGGTGCTCGGGGTTCATGGAGCGGGCGCGGAAAGCGGCCACCTTGTCCATGTTCAGCAGCGGCTTCATGTCGTCGTAGTCGATGGTCTCGATCTTCTGGATTTCATGGGAAGTACGGAAACCGTCGAAGAAGGAGACGAAAGGCACGGAGGCCTCGATGGTGGACAGGTGAGCCACCAGGGAGAGGTCCATGACTTCCTGGACGGAAGCGGCGGCCAACATGGCAAAGCCGGTCTGGCGACAGGCCATGACATCCTGGTGGTCACCGAAGATGGACAGGGCATGGGCAGCAAGTGCACGGGCCGAAACATGGAAGACGCAGGGAAGCAGCTCACCGGCGATCTTGTACATGTTCGGGATCATGAGCAGCAGGCCCTGAGAAGCGGTAAAGGTGGTGGTCAGCGCACCGCCGACCAGGGAGCCGTGAACGGCACCGGCAGCACCGGCTTCGGACTGAAGCTGGCGGACCTCAAGGGTCTGCCCGAAAATATTCTTGCGGCCCTGCGCGGCCCATTCATCTGCAATTTCGCCCATGGTGGACGAGGGGGTGATGGGATAGATGGCAGCGGTTTCGCTCATGGCGTAGGCCACCCAGGCGGCGGCGCTGTTACCATCCATCGTCTTCATTTTAGGCATTGCGATCGTACTCCTATTCGGTTGATACTCAAAAATCCGGTTCCACTCGGTTTTCACCGCCACAAAGGACTGGGAAGCCGAGGCAACCGTCTCCATAGACTCAACAATCGTGCCAAAAGCACACGATTGGCGTTTATACAATAATTTCAGCCAAATGACACCTCAGACGCAATTCCGTAACCAAAGTTACGGCCTGTCCCAGTCCGAAAAACAAGACTACAAATATGAATGGAACGGAACAAAATAGCGACCAAGACCCCGCCATGTGGGAATTTTCGAAAATCTTTTTGTTTTCTATCAAAAAAAACCGTGTCTGAAATTTCAGACACATTATTTTCTGTCCCAAAATACGGAGTTTGATTGATGTGCACAGAAGGATGGATGGAGGGAGCATTATATAACTAATGTAATAGTCCCTCCACAAAAGGCTCAAAATAGGAAAGGCCCTACCGCAATGCGGAAGGGCCTTTGTGACCTATTCCTGAAGACGAATCTACTTGATAGCGTCCTTCAGAACCTTTCCGGGCTTGAACTGGGCAACCTTGCAGGCCGGGATCTTGATCTCATCACCGGTGCGGGGGTTGCGGCCGGTGCGGGCCTTGCGAGCACTCACGCTGAAAGTGCCGAAGCCGGTCAGGGTCAGCTTGTTGCCAGCCGCCAGCTCATCCTTGATGATATCCAGGATGGCATTCATGGACGCCTCGGCCTGAGCCTTGGAGGTGCCGTTTTTCTCTGCGATCTTGGCAACGAGTTCTGCTTTGGTCATGTGTTTTTCTCCTATTGTTGTATGAAACGATCAACGTCCCTTAGAACACGAAAAGTATTCCCCTGCATACACGCATGACGAATTGAAAGGAAGTCAAAAATGAGCCCCCTATTCAAAAAATCCGTATTTTCCCTCCAGACTGAAACCTATTCTGGAGTCCAAAACCGGATTCCGATCACACTTCAGCCACAAGTGATGCAGAATCGACAAAACTGTATCAAAGTGAGAGGTCATATTTCTTCAACAGGGAATACAAATGCGACCTCGACAATTGAGAAACCTCAAGAATCCGATTCAACTGTCCTTCACACTGACGGATGAGTTCGCCTAAATAGACTTTTTCCGCAACCCCTTTAAATTCCCTCAGCGTGGGCAAATCCCTGTCAAAGATGTCTTCAAAGATCTCCTGTCCGATTTTGCGGACCCCCCTGCCCGTCTCCGGTCCGCCATCGCCCGTGACCTCGGAGCCGGTCATGCTCTTGATCTGCGACTTCGCCACCTGGATGCGCAGAGAACGGGAGAGATGCATACTGTACAGCGTCTTCTCGTTGCCCGAAGCAATGACGGCGCGCTCCAAAATATTGAAGAGTTCCCGGACGTTACCGGGCCAATTGTAACTCCTCAACGTGGAAAAGAAGTCCGAACCGAAGGCCTTTTCCTCCATGCCGTACTTCTCGCACAGCCGCTTTACCCGATACTCAGCCAGGGCACGGATGTCGTCCGGCCTGTCCGCAAGGGGCGGCAGATGGATGCGCATGGTCTTGATTCGAAAGAGCAGGTCCGAGCGGAACTCGCCCTTCTCGACCATTTTGTCAAGGTCTCTATTGGTTGCGGCCACCAATCGGAAGTCGCTGGTCAGCTCTCGGGTATCACCTACAGGCCGGAATGTGCGCTCCTGCAATACGCGCAGAAACGTTTTCTGGATGGAGAGCGGCAATTCGCCCACTTCATCCAGAAAAAGCGTTCCGCCGTCCGCCAGCTTGACAAGGCCGATCCGGTCCGCCAACGCGCTGGTGAAAGCCCCCTTTCTATGCCCAAAGAGCGTGGACTCGACCAGCGTCTCGGCCAGTCCGGCGCAATCCACCACCACAAACCGACCATTCCGCCGTTTCGAATTGGCGTGAATGGTGGAAGCGAAAAGCTCCTTTCCCGTGCCGGTGGCTCCGGTAATCAGCACATTGGTGGCCGATCTGGCAGCCTGGGCCAGCAGCTTGAAACTCGCTTTCATGGACATGCTGTTGCCGACAACCTGGGACAAATCCAGGGATTCGATGGCCGCCTTGCCCGCCTTTTCATCATGATATTTAAGCGCGCGCCCCAGGGTCAGGGATATCTCGCGTACACTGGACGGCTTGACCAGATAATCCCACACGCCGCCCTTGATGGCCAATTCCGCACCGTCCGGGTCTCCCCGTCCGGTCAGAATGATGACTTCGGGAGATTCCGGCAGGTTCATGAGGTCGGACAGAATATCCAACCCGTTGCCATCCGGCAGGCGAACGTCGAGAAAGATTACATCGTATGAATTCTCGCGCGCCAGCCGGAGGCCTTCATCCAGGGTATGCGCCTGATCGCAAGTATGGGTCAGCCTTGTAATCAGGCTCTCCATGGTCTCGCAGATTTCAAAATCATCATCCAGAATCAATATGTTCGCCATAGCTGCTCTCCCGTTTTTCCTCTACCGCATGCCAAGCACGGCGCCGATGGCGTCCCCCAAATCGTCCTTGTCATAGGGTTTGATAATCACCTGCCGGATGCCGGGCAACCCTACGGCCGCCGCCATGGCGTCCTCCCGCCCGGAAATGAGGATGATTGGCAGGTCCGGTGCCACCAGGGAAACCCTTGCGGCCAACTCGGTCCCGCTCAGTCCCGGCATGTCGTAATCCGAGATTATCAGGTCAAAAGCTGTGGGGTCTTCAGCCACCAGCTGGGCCGCCTCTTCGGGATCGCCGATGGCAGTGACCCGTTGCCCCATGACCCTGAGCAGACGCGGTGTCGTGTACAGCTGGTCCTCGTCGTCTTCCACAAACAAAATACGCTGCCCTGTGGGAAAACCAAGACGAACCCGGTCCGTATCCACACCGCCCTTATCCGCTCTGGGAAGGTATATTTCGAAGATCGTGCCGCCGCCGGGGCGCTGGAGCACCTGCAAACCACCGCGATGGCTGCGGACAATGCCGTGCACCACGGCCAGCCCCAGTCCGGTCCCTTCGGTCTTGTCCTTGGTGGAAAAGAATGGATCGAAAATCTTGTCCAATATTTTGGGATCAATGCCCGGCCCGTTGTCTTCAATAGTCATACGCACATATTCGCCCGGCGTCACCCCCATGGCGAAAGCGTCGTCTTCGCCAAGGTCGGCCCGGTCCACGCACGCCTCAATGATCCCCCCTTTTTCCCGCAGGGCATGAAAGGCGTTGGTGCACAGATTCATTGCCACCTGATGCAGCTGGGTCGGGTCTGCAAAGACATATGACAGCGCCGGAGCGACATTGAGCCGAATCCTGATATTGCTCGGCATGGATGCCTCCACAAGGCCCATAGCCTCGGTAACTACAGCGCCCACATCAGTATTGCGAAAGCCCTCCGTGGAAGGACGGCTGAAAGCCAAAATCTGGTTGACCACACGGCCACCCCGCCTTGCCGCCTTGAGCACGCGATCCAAATCCTTGCGCGTAACACTCTCTTCGTCCAAATCTCCGACAGCCAATTCCGTAGAATTGATGATCGATGTAAGTATATTGTTGAAATCATGCGCTATACCACCAGCCAGTGTACCGATAGCTTCCATTTTCTGCGACTGCAGGAGTTGCCGTTCCAGGTCTCGCTCCTTGGTCACATTTTCCGCCGTGGTCAGCACACCGACGATCCGCGCGGAACGGTCGCGGATGGGCACCTTGGTCACTTCCAGCCAGGACGTACGTCCCGATGCATCCAGCAGCTCGCGCCGGACCTTGCGGAAGGCCTCCGCCTTACGGATGACAGCCATGTCCGCTTCGTCGGCCCATTTGGCGTAATCGGAGTCGGGCAGCATTTCGCTTGATGTTTTTTTGGCCGGGGAATTTTGCCGATCCAGCCCGAAGAAGTCCGTGAACGCCCGATTCGATCCCAGATATTTGCCGGACCTGTCTTTCCAGGACACCAGCTGCGGCACGGCGTCCATCAGCGTTTCCTGAAAAGCGAGCTGATCCTTGATCATGAGCTCGACCTTTCTGCGTTCGGTCATGGCCAGCACCAGCAGAACCATGATGATGAGCAAAAGGACCAAGCTGACCATGATGGTCCAGAACAGTTCCTTGGGCAGTTCATAAAACGCCTTAGGCGTATTGATGATGTGGCTACCCTTAGGCAGCTTGGACATGTCGATGCCGAGTCGGCTCAGCACATTGTAATCAAAAGCATATTCACCGGTTGGTTCACGAATTACCGGGATGGAAGCAGCGGGCTCTCCTCCCAGTATGCGCAAGGTCATCTCGGCCGCCAGCCGTCCATGCTGCGATCCGGAGATGAGCCAGCCGCCGAGCGCTCCATGGCCCAGCAGGAAGCTCCAGGCTGTATAGGTCGGCACACTGGAGTGCTTATAGATCTCCTCCATCACCTCTTCCGCCGTATAAAAACGGCTTCCCACGGTCTGGTAGTAAGGAATGAAGAAAAGGAAGGCATCCGGCGGCAATTTCTCGACCCGCTTCAGCGTGTCCTCCAGGGAAAGCTTGGTCCAGGATTCCACTGTCAGCCGGTTCCCGAAATCCGGGACCGCGGACAGCACCTGGTTCCTGATGGTCACACCCGCTGTCGACTCATCCCCCACGACCACCATATGCCGTTTGTTGGGATACAGCTTCAGCGCAACTTCCATCGTCAACTGTGGATCGAAATTCTCCACGACGCCGGTAAGGTTGCCCTGGTCCATCATCTCGTCCTTGAAGTCGTTGACCCCGCAAAAAATCAGAGGAACGCCAGGAAACAGCTCGTCGCGATATTGGGAGGCAAATGCAAAGGCATCATTGTCCGAGACAATGATGGCATCGAATTTCTTATGAGCGAACTTTTCCCGGTAGAGCCGCCGGAGCATACCGGTGACATCTTCATAGTTATACTTTTTGGCATCCATGTACTCTATCTGCAGATCGATCTTGTAATCGATGCTGTCCAGCACGGAGCGGACGCCCTCCAGGATGGAGTCGGACCACTGATAACCCTGATGGTAGGAATTCAGAAACAAGACGTCCTTTTTCGGCCGCTCGGCCCGAGCCGGGACACAAAACAGACAAAAAGCAAGCAGAACCAATAAAATATTACGAAACGGCTTCATGCAGAACCTCTAAGTATGATCACCCCTCCCTTCGTGTACAGGGGTTCCCCAACCCATGCAAGAGCCGGACCTTTAGTAAAATAAATGTAAACCTCATATGCACATCCTGTACAAATTCCTTTCAATGATGCTATCATGGCCTCGTAACATTCAACAGGCAGGTTTATTATGAAAAAATTTGCTATTTCTCTTCTGCTCGTCTGCTTCATGGCCGCCGGGTATGGCTGCGCCAACCATGCGCAGCAGGGAGCGGGCGTAGGCGCCCTGGCAGGTGCCACCATCGGCGCGCTGACCTTCAAGGACAAGCTGCTTGGAGCGGCTGTCGGAGCCGGTGTTGGAACTCTCATGGGTTACATCGTCGGCAACGAGTGGGACAAGAGTGATGAGGCCAAGGTGCAGACCGCCCTGGAAAACAACAAATCCGGACAACCCACTGCGTGGACCAATCCGGATACCGGCCAGCACTACGAGGCCACTCCGTCCCAGCCCTACATGGCTGAAAACAAGGTATACCGCGACATCGTCATCAAGGACGAAGACGGTCACTCCGTTATGGCCAAGGCCTGGCGCGACGACAACGGCGTCTGGCACCTGAAGCAGTAGAAACGGGCAACAGCTTCGTTACTGCGAAAAGGGCGCACCCTCGCGTATTTGATGTACGCGTCGGTCGCGCCCTTTTCTTGCGCCTTGCACTTGCCAGCTTAATCCGGCCCACACCTGGAATATATCTCTAGATTACAAGTTCTTACGCAACGTCCGTTTTTCCAGACACGCCTCTTCAAAAGAAGACTCCGGTGCAATGGTACGAAGCGAGCTGGCCAAAACCATCTGCTCTCCCCTCCGAACAACGCAAAAGAGCCGGAAATGCAAAAGCACTTTCCGCTCGGCGCAGGTCATGAAAGACGGCTTGTACCGTCTATCTATTCAGCAATTTCTAGCTGACGATATAACAGGTGGGGAACGCCCGCTTGAGGCGTTGCTGGATGCTCTCGGCCTTTTCCCGGCTGGTGAACCTGCCCGCAACCACAATGTGCAGTGTCAGGCCGTCACGGTTTTCCATGACGATGGCGGCGTCCTTGTAACCCTCGGAAACAAGACGACGATGGGTCCGCTCCGCATTGGAACGCACGGCAAAGGCCCCGACGCGAACCGAGTAGACCTTGATCGCCTGCTGGCTCCGGGAAGTGGCTGACGTCGATGCCACCATGGTTGCCGGGACAGTGGAACCTATGGCCGAGATGCGTACCTTGGCCACGCCCTCATTGAGCATACCGAGTTCGCGGGCCGCACCGTATGACAGATCAAGAATCCTGCCGGAGACGAACGGGCCCCGGTCGTTGACCACCAGAATCACGCTCCGATGATTTCCCAGATGAGTAACCCGCACCTTGGTGCCAAGCGGCAGCGTCTTGTGCGCAGCTGTCACCCCGTACATGTTGTAGGTCTGGCCGTTGGCCGTCTTCTTGCCGTGAAAATCGCTGCCGTACCAGGAAGCCAAGCCCACCTCGTCGTATCCGGCAGCGGTCTGGAGCGGATAGTAGGTTCGGCCCAGGACGGTATAGGGGCGCGTCTTGGCGTCCCGGCTGGGAGCATATTCGGCAGTCCTGCTCGGCGAAGAGGTCGGCGGTGTGGAGTAGACATGCTCACGAAACGGATTCATGGATCCGCATCCTGCCATGGAAAGAATGGCCAGCCCGGCCAACAGCATGATGAGTCTGCGCATGGTGCTCCTTGGGTTGCACGAAGCGGTATCGGTTATCTCAAGAAAACCTAGTAAAAGTCTCAATAAATGGCAAGCACGACCGGCACAGCCTGCTGCCCATAAAGTCTCTTTTCCATTCAGGGACGGTCATGCTATACCTCCTGCCGAGGAGACCCACTGTGCATATGATACGCAACACTTCACTTTTTCTACTGATCCCCCTGCTTGCCGCCATCACCGTCCTGCTTCCCGTCCGTCCGGCCCTTGCCGAAGACGGCAAGGCTGTGACCATAACGATTCCGCCCAAAGGATGGGAACCCTTCATCATCGCCTCCCCCGCGCGGCAGGGACAGGACGGCATTCTCCTGGAAGTCTTCCGCACCGCAGCCACAGCCGTCGGCTACCAATGCCGGATAGAACAAAACGAGGAACGCAGCGGCTTGTTGCAGGTTCGCCAGGGGCGGATGGATGCCGCGCCCAAGGCTCAGGAATGGGTCGCTGGACCGGAACGCTACTCTTGGACCGATCCGATCTGCCAGTCTACGGACGTGGTCATATCCCGAAAGGACAAACCGATAAACTACAGCACGCCTGAAGACCTGCGCGGCCACACCGTCGGGCTGGTTGAAGGCTTCAAGTACCCTGAACTGGCCGAACTGATAGACAACAAGGGATTCACCGCTGTACGAGCCACAACAGTGGAGGACCTGCTGCTCATGGTCATGCGCGGCAAACTGGAGTGTGCCGTGGTCAATCCCACCGTGGCCAAATGGGTTATCCGCAATCGCGGAGACATCACCCGGCAGGATTTGTCCTTTTCCCCAAAGACGGTGGACAACACGCCCGTCCGCTTCGCCTTTACCGGAGGCGGCAAATGGACGGATTTCATAGCCGGCTTCGACAAGGAGCTGGCTGCAATGAAAAAGGATGGCAGACTGGCCGCCATCCTCAACCATTATCAATAAACAGATCAGCTGCGACAGACATACCTCGGCCGGACCATATTGTCCGGCTTGAGGATGTCGTCCAGTTCCTCCCGCGTCAGATACCCCTTCTCCAGAACGATTTCATAGACCGATCCGCCGGTCTTGAGCGCTTCCTTGGCGATTTCCGCCGCCTTTTCATAGCCGATGTACGGATTCAGCGCCGTAACCAGCCCGATGGAATGCTCCACCAGCTCACGGCACCGTTCCCGGTTGGCCGTGATGCCGGATACGCACTTGTCCGCAAGGGTAAGGCAGGCCCGGCGCAGCATGTTGATGGACTGGAACAGGGAATAGGCCACGACCGGCTCCATGACATTGAGCTCCAGCTGACCGGCCTCGCAGCCCATGGACACCGTAACGTCGTGCCCGATGACGGCAAAGGCCACCTGGTTGACCACCTCCGGGATGACCGGATTAACCTTGCCCGGCATAATGGAGGAACCCGGCTGCATGGGCGGCAGGTTGATCTCGTTCAGCCCACAGCGGGGTCCGCTGGAGAGCAGCCGCAGGTCGTTGCATATCTTGGAAAGCTTCACGGCCACCCGCTTGAGCACGCCGGAAAGCTGGACATACGCCCCGGTATCCTGGGTGGCCTCGACCAGATCGGGCGAGGTCTTGAGGTTCAGCGTGGTCAAAGCAACCAGCTTTTCCGTGACCGTGCGCGCATAGTCCGGGTGACAATTCAGCCCGGTGCCGATGGCCGTGGCGCCCATGTTGATCTCGTAGACAAGGTCTTCAGCTTCGTCCACTCGCTGAATGTCCTCGCCCACGGTCACGGCCCAGGCCGTGAACTCCTGGCCCAGCGTCATGGGCACGGCATCCTGCAACTGGGTCCGGCCCATCTTGAGGATGTCGGCGAACTCGGTGCCCTTCTGGGCAAAGGTCTTGCGCAGGTGGCGCATGGCGTCCATCAGTTCGTGCAGTTCCAGTATCAATGCGATGCGCAGTGATGAGGGATACACATCATTGGTGGACTGGGACATGTTCACATCGTTGAGGGGATGCAGATGCTGATATTCCCCTTTTGCGTGTCCCAAAAGCTCCAGCGCACGGTTGCAGATGACCTCGTTGGCGTTCATGTTGGCCGAAGTGCCCGCACCGCCCTGGATGACATCCACCACGAACTGATCGTGCATCTTTCCGTCCAGCAACTCCTCGCAGGCCCGGGCAATGGCCCGGCATTTCTCCTCATCCAGCAGCCCCAGCGAGGCATTGGCCTCCGCAGCGGCCTGCTTGACGTAGGCAAGGGCTTCAATGAGCCGTGGATAATGCGCCAGCGGAATGCCGGTAATATGAAAGTTATCCTTGGCCCGCAGGGTCTGGACGCCATAATAGGCATCCGCAGGAACCTGCGCTTCCCCCAGACTGTCGTGTTCGATTCGATATTCACTCATGTTCTACTTCCCGAAATCATAAGAATGATGCGACCAGTACTGCACATCGGGACTGATCTTGAGCATACCGAGTTCATGGCCGCACTCGACCAACAGAACCACGGTGAAAAAGGCGACAATGAACCACCCGAGCATCCGCTTGCGCGACCCCGGCTCGCTCTGCTTGATGAGCATGATGCCGGGAAGGATGCCGAACAGGGTGCCGATCCCCAGACCGCCCACCACGTTCAAGGCGCTGAGGAAGCCGTTGGGATACAACACGCCCACGAGCAGCGGCGGCATGAAGGTAACCAGCCAGATGATAAGCGGCTTGCGCATCTTCTCGCCGATGACGTCCCGGACAAAACTCAGCAGCCCGGCTCCGGTTCCGATGTAGGAGGTGGACATGGCAACAACGGAAAAGGCGATGGACACGTTGACGAACACCCGCGAGTGGATGAGGTGGTTGAGCGGGACAGTGGCGGGCTGGCCGGAGGCAAAGGCGTGGATGAGGTCAACTCCGTCCGGTGCGGAGACGGGCAGGGTAAGAAACACAGCCACGGCCCAGCTGGCCGTCATGACAAAGCCGATACCGGAGCCCAGCAGGATGGCCTGGGTGATGGCCTTCCGGTCATGGTTCAGGCCATGGCACAGCGACGGAACCACATTATGAAAATTGAACGCAACGACCAGGATGGGCAACCCCGAGATAAAAAAGGGCATCTCCGCCGCCCCCAGGTCCACCCCCTCAAAATGCGGTACGACCAGTACCAGCAATGCCGCAAAGAGCGCCCACATTAACACCATCAAAATGGCGTTGCCCCGTTGGAGCACGGCATCGCCAAGACTGGCCAACAGGGTGATGATGCAGAAATAGATGAGAATGACGGCCCACTCCGGCAGGGCGATATGGAAGGAATCGACAGCCACCGTCGCCACACCGGCCAGATAGGCGGTGAGCAATCCGTAAAGGATCAACAGGTTTGCAGCCACGCTGATCCATTTGCCGGTGCGCCCCAGCACGTATTCAAAGAGCGATGGCATATCCGCATCCTTATTTTCCATCAGGAACGGCTGCCGTGAAAGGACCAGTCCGGTGGTGGTCATGACGGCCCAGACGGCGAGCGCCCCGCCCAAAGCGGGGAGAAAGCCGGAGGGGCCGAGATTGACCGGCAGGGCGAGAATTCCCGCTCCCACCATATACCCGGTGAGCACAAGCGCGGTGGACACAATCTTTGAAGTCGAAGGCGTATCGGAAGACATCAAAATTACTCCATTGGTATGCGCGGGTTAAGATGCGTGTCGATGCGTAATTCCTAGCCTAAAATCCGAAGAAGTGAAATGATGATTTAAATCGTCACGCATAATACGCTTGCGTCCCGGCAAGCTTTCGGTTAACCCGTCCCCTGCGCAACCGCGCCCATTACTATATTTACGGGGAATACCATGAGTAACCAGATCATCAACGAGAAGCTTCGCAATATCGCCATTATAGCCCACGTCGACCATGGCAAGACTACACTGGTGGACGGAATGTTCAAGCAATCCGGAACGTTCCGCGAAGGTCAGGAAGTGAGTGATCGTGTCATGGATTCCATGGACCTGGAACGTGAGCGCGGTATCACCATTGCCGCCAAGAACTGCTCCGTCTCCTGGAAAGGCGTAAAGATCAACATCATCGACACTCCCGGCCACGCCGACTTCGGCGGCGAAGTGGAGCGTTCCCTCTCCATGGCCGACGGCGCCATCCTGCTGGTAGACGCCTCCGAAGGCCCCCTGCCCCAGACCCGTTTCGTGCTCAAGAAAGCCCTGGAGCGCGGACTGGCCCTGATGGTGGTCATCAACAAGGTTGACCGTCAGGATGCGCGTCCCGACGAAGTGCTCAACGAAATCTACGACCTGTTCATTGACCTGGACGCCAGCGAAGAACAGCTGGACTTCCCCCTGCTCTACGCCATCGGCCGCGACGGCATCGCCATGGAGTCTCCGGACGAACGCGGCGAGAACCTGCACATCCTGCTCGACATGATCCTGGAAAAGGTCCCCGGTCCGTCTCACGACACCGAGGAGCCCTTCCAGATGCTGGTCTCCGATCTTTCCTATTCCGACTACCTGGGTCGCCTGGCCATCGGCAAGGTGCACCACGGCACGGCAAAATCCAATGACCAGCTTGTCTGCCTGGCCGCCGAAAACCGTGAAGTCTCGCTGAAGGTCACCAAGCTGCAGACCTACGACGGCCTCAAGCTGGTCCCCACCGAGACCTGCGAGCCCGGCGACATCGTCGTTGTGGCTGGCATCGAGGACGTGCATATCGGCGACACCATCTGCACCAAGGACGCTCCGAGCCGTTTGCCGCGCATCACCGTTGACGAGCCCACCGTGGCCATGCGCTTCGGCATCAACACCTCCCCCCTGGCAGGCCAGGAGGGCAAGCTGATCCAGTCCAACAAGATTCGCGAGCGGCTCCAGCGCGAGACCCTGCTCAACGTGGCCATTCAGGTTGAGGAGACCGAAAGCCGCGACGCGTTCCTGGTCAAGGGACGCGGCGAATTCCAGATGGCCATTCTGGTCGAGCAGATGCGCCGCGAAGGTTTCGAGCTTTCCGTCGGCCGTCCCCAGGTCATCATGAAGGAAGAAAACGGCAAGAAGATGGAGCCCATCGAGCACCTCTTCATTGACTGCGACGAAGATTACATGGGCGTTGTCACCGAAAAGATCCAGATCCGCAAAGGCCGCATGAGCAATATGGTCAACAACGGCACGGGCCGCGTGCGCCTTGAGTTCTCAGTGCCGTCCCGCTCCCTCATCGGCTACCGTGATGAATTCCTGACCGACACCAAGGGTACCGGCATCATGAACTCCTATCTGGAGGGCTATGGCGAGTACCGGGGCGACTTCGTTTCCCGTCACACAGGCTCTCTGGTGGCCGACCGCGCGGGCAAAGGCGTTGCCTACGGTATTTTCAACCTGGAGCCGCGCGGCCGCATGTTCATCGTGCCCGGCGACGCCATCTATGAAGGTATGGTCGTCGGCGAACACAACCGCGAAAACGACATCAACATCAACCCGGCCAAGGAAAAGAAGCTGACCAACATGCGCGCCTCGGGCAAGGACGAAGCCGTCACCCTGACGCCGGTCAAGCCCATGACCCTGGAGTACGCCATCAACTTCATCAAGGACGACGAGGAAGTGGAAGTCACCCCTCTCAACGTCCGTCTGCGCAAGACCGAGCTCTCCGCCCTGGTCCGCCACCGCACGGAAGGCAAGAAGAAAAAGGCCGACTAGTCACAGGCCAATTCAAGACACCCAAGGGGGATGCGGAAAACCGCATTCCCCTTTTTATTTCTCCTTCTCATGGAGCTTCAATTCAGCCCCGCCAGGGAATTTCATGCAGTTTGGCACACGAACTGACGAGACGCAGCCCCGCGCCCAGACGCTGCAGTGCTCCTGTATTTGCCTGAAATCTCCTTTGTCCCATCCAGGAAACAGAATGGCATATTGTCCGATTGTCGTACAAAATCTTTGCTGATGCGTTATATTTTTTAAAAAATATAAGCTGCATTTTTGCGGTTCCGATTCTCAACTTTCCCGCAATATTTCAATCCACTAAGAATAATTTTTCTCACTAGAAACGACTCGCCTGCAGGGAATCGATTTTTTGGGTGCCTTCTTTTCCCTTGCCATCCGGTCCGAATGTCGGCAAAAGCCACGGCGGAAGTGACTATGAAAGAAATCGATTTTAATTCTACCAGATCCCATATCCGGCACGGCATCAAGACGGGCCTTGCTTCGGTCCTGGCCTATGTTGTCGCCGAGGCACTGAATTTCCCGTTTGCCTACTGGGCATCCCTGTCCGCCGTCATCGTCATGCAAATGTCGGTGGCGGACTCCATCCGCATGTGCTGGTACCGTTTTTCGGGCACCGCCGTAGGCGCGGTCATTGCCGCCATTGCCATACTGGTGTTCCCGGACAATCAGCCCATGACCCTGCTGGCCCAGTTCCTGTCCATCGCGTTCTGCGCGTACATGACCCGGTACAACTCCCGATACAAAATGGCAGCCATCACCACGACCATCGTGTTCCTGGCCAGCATGGGGGAACCCGGCCGACTCATGTACGGAATGGAGCGCGTCCTGGAAATCGCCGTTGGTGTGACCTGCGCCTTTCTGGTCAGCATCACCCTGTGGCCCCAGCGCGCGGGTGAGGCGCTGCGTATGCGTCTGCAACGCCAGTTCACAAGCATGGCCACAATTTATGGCGAGCTGATCGAAGGCTTCCTCAAGCTTCAATCCTCAGTCCCGGCGGACCGGCTGGATGACTTTGTGAACGACATGGCCTCCAACCGCGAACTGTACCGGGGCGTCATCCGCCACGAACGGCTGCTGTATCGCGACGATACCCGCTCGCTGAACCGCCAGATGCAAATTCTGGAGAGCTGCACCCCGCACCTTCGGGCCATGCTCCACTCCCTGAATGATCCTCAGGGCAAACGATACGAAATCATTATGGATACGGAGCTGCGCACCCTGACCTCTGCCATTCAGGATGCCCTGACGGTCATAGGACGTGGCGAAATTCCGGAAGGCGACCGCCTGGCCTGGGCCCTGGATCAGGCCAATAAAAAGCTGGAAGATTTGCGTATGCAGGGTGTGACGCGCCGGTTTACGCTACAGATGCTGATGAAATTCTTTTCCTTCTATCACTCGCAGCGGTTCATGGCCCAGGTACTGCTGGACCGTTTGCCGAAGAAGGAAGCCGAATCCGACAGCTAACGCAGCCAGCGGAATGCCCGTCAGCCGCGCGTCTGTACCCGAACGTACAGCATCAGCCCGAGCATGGTCAGCGCCATGCCGGTCCAGCCGAGCGGGCCTGGCAGGACATGGCCGAGCAGCAACGCCTCCCCGGCCAGTGAAAAAACCACTTCCATGGACTGTGTGCAGTCCGCCGCCGCCAGCTCGGCGGCATTGCGCGCCCGGTGCCGGGCATAGAGAAACAGCGACGTGGCAATCACGCCTGAACAGGCGGCCACAATAGCCGTCTGCACCAGCTGTCCGGTAGACGGCATGGGCGGTTCCACGACCAGAATCAACACGATCCAGAGCGGCAGCGACCCCAGCGTCAGCAACAGCACCCGGCCGAAGGCGTCGTCCATGGCCGGATGATTGATGTGCGGAATGAGCCGGTGCTCCCCCTGCCGCGCTTCCCAGACCATCTGGTTCCCCAGCGGATAGGCAAAGGCCGCCACCAGCACGGGTAACGCGCCCCACAAGGTGGTCGAAAGGTCGCCCACCGACGCCTGCTCCACATTGACCAGCACAACCCCCACGAAAATGACAAGGGTCAGCGCTATGGCCCGCAGCGGCACTCGTCGCCCGAATCCCAGCAGAACCAGCGGCGCGGCCAGAATGGTCAGCTGCCACGTGGCCGCCACAACCCAGCCGGGAGTGTAGTCCGAGGCAAATGACAGCAGCCCGTAGAACACGCCGAAGCCGACGCTTCCTGCAATGGTCCAGAACCAGATGTGACGGCGGTACAGCCGGAATGTTTCGGCCAGCAACTTCCGTTTGCCCGTGGCCGCAAGCCACAGGACCAGAAACAGAAGCATCCAGAAATAACGCAGACTGGCGGACCACACCCAGTGGCCGCCATCCAGGCTCATGGACCGGTTGAGGACAAAAGTGGAACTGAAGAACAGGCTGGCGAGAACGCCGTACAGTATGATTTTGAACATATTTTTCTCTTGATCGACCCAAGGGCAATGCCATGAGACGACCATAAAGTCCATTGACTTTCGGGCCATGTCCGGTGCACCCTTTCAAAAAAACAAAACAAGAGCAGAATACCGCCATGAAACTGCCCTTTGTCAAAGAATCCACTCGTGAGTTTTACCGCGCCAGCCGCAAGCGCGGCATGTCGCTTTTGCAATTCATCCACGGCTACGTCTACATCCGCTGGTGCTACAATTACATAGGCCTTGCCGGAGACAAGAATCCCTGGTGGCGCTGGCTCTGGGCTCCGCTGGTCCTGGTGGTCAACCACATGACCCCGTTCAAGCCCAACGAGGATTGCCGGCTCGGCGATCCCAACCAGAAGAAACCGGCCTGGGGCGACAACTACCACGGCAAGCCAATGCCGCTCCCCGAAATGACCAAGCTGGTCAAAATCAACCGCCCGGTGAACACCGAAGTCTCCGAGCAAATCCTGCCTTTCACCCGCGCCCGCCAGATTGTTCTCGCCAATCCGGAACACATCGTGGTTATTGAATGTCCCTGCCGCTCCGGCATGAAGAACCCGTGCCTGCCGTTGGATGTCTGTCTGATCATCGGGGACCCCATCGCCCAGATGATGCTGGACCACCATCCAGACAAAGCGCGCCAGATAGACGCGGACGAGGCCGTCCGCATCATCAGGGCCGAAAATGCGCGGGGCCATGTTTCCCACGCCTTTTTCAAGGACGTCATGCTCGAACGGTTCTACGCCATCTGCAACTGCTGCTCCTGCTGCTGTGGAGCTATGATGGCCCAGCGCATGGGCTGCGACATGCTTTGCTCCTCCGGCTATCTGGCCGTGGTGGACGAGGACAAGTGCACCTCCTGCGGCACCTGTGCCGCCAAGTGCCAGTTCAAGGCGATCAGCTTCCGCGACAAGCACGCCGTAATCAATGAGGACAAATGCATGGGATGCGGCGTGTGCGTGGAATCCTGCTCCAAGGACGCCGTAACTCTGCGCCTGGCACCTGAAAAGGGTGAACCGCTGCTGGTGGACAACATCTGACACTGGCCCGCACCTCCCGGAAGTGGACGAAAATCGTGACCTCGCGTAGCGTGCGGCCATGACCGAATCCCTGAAAACACGCTCTGTTCTCGTCTATCTCGGCCTGACATTCGCCGCGACTTTCGCTCTGGAGGGCGCGCTCATATCGGGCGGGCTGCGCTTTGATGATCCGGTACTCCGCTCCGGCCCGACCCTGCTGTTGCTGGGCGTGATGTGGATTCCCGGGCTGGCCGCCCTGATTACGGCAAAATTCGTGGAACGAAACTCCTGGCGGGAGTTGCGGGAAAGCCTGCTTCTGCGCTTCGGTTCGGCTGGGCCGTGGGTATTGATGATCCCTGTCGTCCCGTTGCTTTTCGCGGCCATGTACGGCCTTACCTGGGGACTGGGCCTCGGCAGCCCGGACCCGACGCTGACCACGCTTACCTCGGCAACCGGCTCACAGGGCATCTCATCCGATGACGTCTTCAAGGTCATGCTGCCCATGTCCGCACTGGTGGGTCCGATAGTCAACTTCGCCTTCGGCCTGGGCGAGGAACTCGGCTGGCGCGGCTTCCTGCTCCCCCGCCTGCTTCCACTGGGCAAATCCCGGGCCTACCTTGTCCTCGGCATCATCTGGGGGCTATGGCACGCACCGCTTATTCTGGCCGGATTCGACTACCCCGGCCATCCGTTTTCCGGCGTCATCATGATGTGCATCCTATGCACGGCCTTCGGCATTTTCCTAGGCGAAATGACGCTCCACTTCCGCTCCGCCCTGCTGGCAGGATTCATCCACGGCGCGGTCAACGCCCAGGGATTCGGCATCTGGCCCTGGCTCTTCCCGAATGTAAACCCGGTGCTCGGTGGCGGTTCCGGCCTCACCGGCGCGGCCATCTGGCTCGCCGCCGGACTCTCCGCCTGGTGGTGGTGCGAACGCAGGCGGCAACAGGACCGGGAAACCACGTACGCAGATTTAGGGTGATTTTTCTTTAGAAAAGAAAGACGGAATGGAAGCCGCCTTTGGCGGTATGGACGTCGGATTTCGCCTCCGGCGGGCAGGGGCTCGCACCCCTGCACCCCATTTTTTTGTTGATATTGCCCTTATCTTCAAAACTCCACGCAAAGCGCAACAAGAAAGCCCCCGTTTTCGGGGGGCTTGGTTCCTACACTTTCTCGAAGTATTCCTTCTCCGCGCCGCACTTGGGGCAGACCCAATCATCGGGCAGGTCTTCGAAGGCCGTCCCTATAGGAATATTATTGTCCGGATCGCCTTCTGCCGGGTCGTAGACATAACCACAAGGGCATTCCCACTTGTCCATTTTCCACCTCCAGAGGTATCAGATTATGGTTTGATCCTAGCATAGATCAAACCGGACGAAAACCGGAACAGAGGCAATACGGCCCCTCCCCTTTTCTTTGTGTTCCAAAGCGGGTATGTTATTTACCATCCGCAGGAGGGGACCATGCTCAAGAGATCTACTCTCGCCATCATTCTGGTATTGCTTTTCGCCACAGCCACTGCGGCCAGGAAAGGCACCCACGTCCTGTACGGAACCGTGAAATGCGCGGGGCTACCGGTCATCGGCGCACAGGTCTCCCTGACGGGAAACGCCACCTACACGACACGCACTGTCATGACCAACAAACAAGGTGTCTATATGGCGGACAAACTGCCCATGGACCAGTACATCATTCGCGTCCTGGGACCAAATCCGGATATGTTCAAACCGAGCCACGCCAACATCATCCTGGCCAAACGGCAACGGCAACTGGATTTCGAGTTGAAGCTGCCCTGAGGCACTCCCCCCCAAAAAAAACAAGGCCGAAGCGTTACATCGCACGCTTCGGCCTTTTATTTCTCAGCCTTGATTCCAAGCGGCAGCTAAATGAGCCGCAACTGGTCGTCGTCTTCCATACGCATCTTGAGATGCTGATACGCCTTGGCCGTGGCCACACGGCCACGCGGCGTGCGCTTCAAAAATCCGCACTGGATAAGGTACGGCTCATAGATGTCCTCAATGGTCCGCACCTCTTCGGCACAGGCCGCGGCAATGGTCTTGAGGCCCACAGGACCACCGTTGAATGTCTCCACCACAAGGGTGAGAATCTTGCGGTCCATGTTGTCCAGCCCGTGCTGGTCCACGTCGAGCCGCTCCAGGGAGGACTCGGCGATATCGCGGGTCACGGTGCCGTCGCCGTGGACCAGGGCGTAGTCCCGTACACGGCGAAGCAATCTATTTGCGATACGCGGTGTGCCGCGCGCCCTGCGGCCGATGGCCAATGCGCCATCCGGCTCAACCTTGACGCCAAGGATGGCTGCCGAACGCTCCACAATGCGTCCCAGTTCCTCCGGGGAGTAAAATTCAATGCGGAAGATGCAACCGAACCGATCCCGCAGGGGCGAGGTCAGCAGCCCAAGCCGCGTGGTGGCCCCCACCAGGGTGAACGGTTCCAGGTCGAGCTTGACGGTGCGCGCGCCCGGGCCGGAGCCGATGACCAGATCGATCTGAAAATCCTCCATGGCCGGGTACAGGACCTCTTCCACGGTGGCGGGCATACGGTGGATCTCGTCAATAAACAGGATATCGCCGCGCTCCAGATTGGTCAGGATGGCGGCAAGGTCCCCGGACCGCTCGATGACCGGACCGGAGGTGGAAACCATGTTCACCCCGAGCTCACCGGCCATAATCCGGGCCAGCGTGGTCTTGCCCAACCCCGGATTGCCGTAGAAAAGCGTATGGTCCAGCGGCCGCTCCCGCTCGTTGGCCGCGCGAATGAACACGTCGAGATTGGCGCGCAGATCGTTTTGGCCGATAAAGTCGGAAAGCCGCCTCGGGCGGACATTTTCTTCAGGAAGCGTACAGTTGCTCATGAGCGCATCGCGTTGATTTTCTTAAGTACCGCCCGGATGGCTCCGGCGGCGTCGAGGTCGGGTTCCGCGTCAAAGGTATCAATGATCAGCGGCCTGACCTCTTCCTCAGCGTATCCCAGGCCCTTGAGGCCCGCAAGGGTGTCGAGGTACTCGCCATGCGGTCCCTGCGGCACGTCGGCCGTCTTGTTGCCCGAAGGTACCGCCGCTCCAAGCTGACTCGCCTTGTCCTTGAGGTTCCACAGGATCTGCTTGGCCGACTTGGGACCGATACCCGGCACGCGGGAGAGCATGGTCGCATCCTCGCGGAACACGATTTCGCGCAGGTGCGCGGCATCGTAGAGCGAAAGAATGGCCAGGGCTTTCTTCGGCCCCAGTTTGTCGATGGAGATGAGTGTTCTGAAAAGTTCCAGGTCGTCGCTCTCCAGAAAGCCGAAAAGGTCGATGGCCTTCTCCGCCACCTGGGTGTGGACGTGCAGGGCCACCTCGCACCCCTTGCCCGGCAGACGGGCCAGCACCGAGGTGGGAGCGGCCATGCCATATCCCACGCCGCCGGGTGTAAGCACCACGAGCCGCTTGTCGTCGGCCGAAATCAGCGTGCCTTGCAGGTATTCGATCATGAATGGAATGTCCTTTTGCTGGTTCGCCTGTAAGTAGCCTACTTCGCGCCCAATGACAAAAGTTTGTTTGTACCCGCAGTGCGCCGGGGGCACACCCAACCTTGCCCGAAAGCACGCATTGAGCTACACTTCCCGCCGCGCCATCGCGCAAAAATTTAGCAAAAGCAGGAGCAAGCCCCCATGGAGCCAAACGCCATCCGCACCCACGTCTTCTCGGTAATCATGCACAAGATCGAAGCTCAGGACGAAACCAAACGTCGGGAGGCCCTGGCCGAGTTCATGTCCGTTACCGGCACCGGCGGCAACGCCACCGACAAGGTGGTGGAGATGATTCCGCCGCTGATGGGCGAGCTCTACGAGAAGTGGGTGACCATGTTCGTGGACCGGCTCATGGAGACCGTGGACCTCAAAAACATCGAACTGCTCTGCGACGGCACGGATGAAAACAACGCGGCTCTGGCGCTGGCCTACATCATGTTCCTGGAATCCGCCCGCATGGAAAAACAGATCGATCAGGACCTACACGAACAGGGGCTTTCCGCGTCCGGCAACAACGACATGGGCGACCTCGCGGCGAACTATCTCCGCGCCCAGATGGCCAAGATCGCCCAGGACACCAAAATGGACAAGCCCAAGGGCAACGCCTAAACAACAACATATAGACATCATGGAATTTTTGACGCTCGGACTGGTCATCGGACTGTCCGCCGGGCTTTCGCCCGGCCCATTGCTGGCCCTGGTTATCTCCGAAACATTGCGGCACGGCGCGGGCAGCGGCGTCCGGGTCGCGCTCTCCCCCCTCTTCACCGACCTGCCCCTCGTTCTTGTCACCCTGCTCCTGCTATCCAAGCTGTCGGACCACCAGCCGTTGCTCGGTATCATAGCTCTGGTGGGCGGCGCATTCGTTCTGTCCATGGGCATTGGCTCTCTGTTTCCCAAGCCGATTACGGCACAGATGCAGCAGGCTGCCCCGAAGTCTCTGCGCAAGGGTATCCTGGTCAACCTGCTGAGCCCGCACCCCTATCTGTTCTGGACGACGGTGGGCAGTACACTTATGCATCGGGCTCTGAACCAGGGCAAAGGGACCCTGATTATTTTCCTTGTCGCCTTCTATGTGGCCCTCATAGGGTCGAAGATCGGCACAGCCCTGCTAGTGGGGCGCTCCCGAGCCTTCTTGAGCGGACCATTCTACAAGGCGCTCAACCGGTTGCTGGGGCTGGCACTGTGCATCCTCGCCCTGCTCCTGTTCCGCGACGGCCTGCAACTGCTCGGCGTTCTGTAGCCCTACCGGGCGGCGACGTAATCGCCCACGTCAAGGCGCTGCTGATGAAAGGCCCGCAGCGACGAACGGTGCCCCACGCTGATTACCGCCGTGTTCGGCAGCCGCTCGCGCAACAAGGTATAGAGCGCGGCCTCGCCCGTCTCGTCCAGGGCGGAGGTGGATTCGTCCATAAACAGCCACTCCGGCTTCTGGAGCAACATACGGGCAAAGGCCAACCGCTGCTGCTCGCCGGGGGAAAGCTGCTGCGCCCAATAGCTGGCATCGTCCAGATGGTCGGACAGCCGGGCCAGCCCGCAATCGGCCAGGGCGGCGCGCAGTTCGTCGTCGCTGAAACCGTCCGGCGGGGCCGGATAACTCAGCACGGTGCGCAGATCGCCAACCGGCAGATACGGCTTTTGCGGCAAAAACATGGTCCTGCCTGTGTCGGGGAGCCGGATTGCCCCTTCGCCATAGGGCCAAAGCCCGGCAATGGCCCGAAAGAGCGTACTCTTTCCGGCACCGGAGGGACCGCTGACCAGCAGGCTTTCGCCCGGCTTCACTTCAAATTCCACACCATCCAGCAGGGGAGCGCCATCGGGCAATTGCAACGACAACTCACGGATTGCCAAGGCGTTGCCGTCATTCCTGCTGCGTTCCGGCCCCACACCCTCCCGCACCTCATGGGCAGCTTCGATATCATGGGTGAAACTGGTGAGACGATCCACCGTGGCCCGCCACTGGGCAAGGGAAGTATACGCCTGCACAAACCAGCTCAGCGCCCCCTGCACCTGACCGAAGGCGGAGGAGGTCTGCATCAGACCGCCCAACTGCATGGCACCTGAAAAATAGCGCGGCGCTGCGGCCAGGATGGGGAAGATTATCGCCACCTGGGCATAACCGTTGGTCAGCCAGGCCAGCCGTTTTTGACGCTTCATCAGCGCCCACCAGTTATCCACAACGTTGGCGAACCGGCTGCCGAAGATCCTGGCCTCGTCCTTTTCGCCGCCGTACAAGGCCACGCCCTCCACGTTCTCCCGAAAGCGCACCAGACTGAAACGGAAGTCAGCTTCATACCGCTGTTGAATGAAATTCAGCCGAATCAACGGGCGACCGACTCGCATGGTCAGGTAGCTGCCCACGGCGGCGTAGATCAGCGCGATCCAGACCATGTAGCCGGGGATGGTGATGCCCAGCCCGCCAAGGGAAAAGGAGATGGCACCCGAGAGTCCCCAGAGAATACCGATAAAGGAGACCAGGGTGACGGCGGATTCGAGGAATCCCAGGGAGAGGGACAGGGTCTGTCCCACAAAGCCGCCGATGTCGTCGGCAATACGCTGATCCGGGTTGTCGGTCTCGTTGCCGTGCATCTGGATCATATAGTAGGCACGGTGATCCAGCCACCGCTCCAGGTACCGCTCCGTCAGCCAACGCCGCCAGCGGATTTGCAGCATCTGTTGGAGATATATCTGATAGACGGCCACCAGAATATAGATGAAGGCAAGGATGCAAAACACCCCGATCTGGTGGACGAACCCGTCCCAGTCGTGATTCTGCAACGTATTGTAAAACACGTTGTTCCACTTGTTGAGCAGCACGTTGACGTAGACGAGCCCGAGGCTCATGGCCACGATGACAGCCAGAAGGCCCCTGCCGTACCAACGGTCTTCGGAGAACCAATACGGCTTGGCAAGCCGCCACGTATCGCGCAGAAAATGATGTTTGGTCTTCATATGTGGGAGCACCCCGGTATGGACAATTCAGCAACCGAGGCGATGGGGATGGGGGTTATGAGTAAAAAGTCCGGTCCGGGCGAGCATCCCGGACCGGACGGCCTGATCCGTTAATCCTCGATCAGTTTGAAATCCATCGGCTTGGCCAGCAGACCATGGATGGGGCAGCCCTTGAGGGCGGCCAGCAGTCGTTTTTTCACCTTCGGCTCAAACCCCTCGGGCAGTTTGACGCTGTACTCGAAGGTGGAGCCGTCATCACCCGAAACCAGGGTGACGGTGCACTCGACATCACCCAGATCAATGCCGTGATTCTTGGCATAAACCCGCAGGGTGATGTTCAGGCAGCCCGCCAAAGAGGCCTCCAGCAGGGAAAAGGGAGTGAATCCGGCATCCGCGCCGCCCTTGTCGGCCGGGGCATCGCACAAGCCGGTGTGCGTGCCATCGGTAAACTCGGTCAGAAAATCGGCGGATTTGCTCTTGGTAGTAATCATGGTGGGTACCTCGATTGTCGATTTCAGTTGCAAAAAGGATTTCGTCATTGTTGCCGACAAGAATAAGTCCGCAGGCAGCGAAAGGCAATGCACCCAAAATTGCACTAACGTGACAGCGTGGCGACTCGTTCGAAGTACAGGGCGCGGCACCGGTTTTCAAAGTCGAGCAACCGGCCGAACGGTTCGTTGAAATCCTTGCCGCCTGTGGCAAACACTCCATGCCCGTGCACGACGGCGACCCCCGACGCGGCCAATGCTGGCGGCAGGGTGTTGCACAGCCCTGTCGGCCCGGTGCCCACCTCGCCCGGCACCACGGGCACCCCCTCCACGGTTCGGCACTCGGTGCAGGCCACATGGCAATGCCCCCGATTCGGGCACTCCGCCCGCTCGCAGTCCATGGAGAGAATGACGGAGAATTTCGGATGGCCGTGCAGAATACAGAGAGCGTCCGCGCTGCGATATACGCCCTCATGGGCAGACAGTTCGGACGATGCGGTCAGTCCGTGCGTGGTGGAGCCATCCAGCGGGCAGGGATCGATGCACCCTTCCAACTCGTCAAGCGAGCTTCCGGTCTGGCTGATGTGCACCACATCACTCAACCGACAGGAGACATTGCCGAAAAACGAATCCACCAGCCCGTAGTGAACCACGGCACGCCCAGCCTCGGCCATGGCCGCGATCACGGAATCATCATCGGTGAACGGCCCGGTAGCCAGATCAGGCGAGTCGGTCCGTAACGACGGCAACTGTCCGGCGGCCCGTTCGAAGACGGCCCGGAATTCAGGGTCCGGTTCTCCCCGGCGGGCAGCGGCCAGATACTCGGAAAAGAAAAGGACAAAGCACGAAAAGAGTGTGGAGGAGAAGAAGACAAATCCCTGTTCCGGACTGACCGTGCCGGGGGCGATCACGCCATGGCCGGGGACGATGGCGGATTTGCGCCGGGCCAGATGCTCGGCCAGGGCCTCGGCGGAAAACTCCCGGCAGACAGGGATATCGTGCAGAAACGTCCGGGTTTCGGTGTCTTCGGGCTGGATGAATTCCGGGTAGCGCGCGGCCAGAAAATCGATGATCGAGGCATAGGGCTCGGCAGGCCGGGCAAAGACCAGGGAGTTGAGAGAAAGCAGATCGAAAAGCCGGGCCAGCTCCTTGGTTCGCGGGTCATCACGGTTCCAGACCAGTTCGTCATCCAGGCCGCCCACCAAGGGCTCGCCCTTGGCACAGACGCCCTGCGCCACCAGCTTCCGCGCGTATTTGGTACAGAGCCCCCTCATGCGTACAGCTCCAGCCCCAGACGTTCGGCGGTCTCCTGCGTGGGCCGCCCTTCCTCATCCAGTCCCCGCACGTTGTAGTATCGTGCGCGCGCCGCCAGAAAGGTTTCGCGATCCAGGGGCGGAATGTCCACCCCACCGCCGGAGGTGCCGGGCTCAGTAAAGAACCGGGGCGGCAGGTCGTCCTCACAGTCGCCAAATCCGTTAAGAGAATTCATGATCCGTTCCCGGTAGCAGACTCGTTCGCCACAGGCCTGCAAATCGCCCGGCGAGACATTCAGGCCGGTAACGGCGGTGTAGGCGCGGGCGTATTCCTCCAGCCCGGCGGCCAGCCCTATCAGGCGGCAGATGCCGAGACAGTCGGCAGCCGCGTTCTGATCCTCGGCAATCTTGATGATGCGTGCCTTGCCGCTGAAGGTAAAGCGGTCGGTCGCCACAGGCTTGCGCAACACCTCATGGCTCAGGGGATTGGCGTGCTGATGACAGCCGCCCCGCGTGTTGACGGCATAGGCCAGGGCCAACCCATACGCCCCGCGCGGATCATAGGCAGGCAGGTCCAGGCCCTTGACGGACATGGACAGCTCCGACCGTTCGCAGGACTCGGCAAAATCCAGGGAACCGCCGGAAAGCGCCCCACCATGCGCCATCTCGTGCAGGGCGAGCGGGATCGTCCGTCCGTCGCACGGCTCGCCCGTTATCTCCCTCCGGCAGGCCATGGCCGATGCTGCGGAAATCGGGTCCAGGCCGAGACGGCCGCAGAGGCCCACCGCACCCAAGCCCAGCTCAATATCCGTATTGCCGACCAGCGCGCTGAAATGCGCCATGGCATCATAGTCCGGTATGGCCCGGCCGTCCTCCGCCCGCAGCTTGCAGCGGATATGACAGCCCTCGCAACCGAAGGACTCAGGATTGTACGCCCGGCGGTATGCCTCGGCATTGAGCAGTGCGGCCCCGGCAAAACGCGTTGCCCGAAAGTTGTCCGTGGGCATCATGCAGCGCGAATCCATGAGATCGTAGAGCGCTCCGGTGCCCCGGTTTGCAAAGCCATGCCGTCCCATGAGCACAGGCGATGCCGCAGCGAGCCGCCGGATGGATTCGCAGGCGGACGCAAGGGCAGCCTCGTCACGCACACGGATTTCCCCGGTTCCACGGACGGAAATATATTTCAGATTGCGGGATGCCCAGACAAGGCCAGGACCGCCACGAAGCGCCGCGTGAGAGCGGTCCACCACCACGCTGGCCAGCGGAGAGCCGTTTTCCCCGGCCGGGCCAATGGCGGCAATCGAAATGTCCGCGCCTTCCAGCCTGTCGAACACCGTGTCCGTGGTCTCGCCCCACAGGTCGGTTTCGACGACACGGACATCCTCGTTGTCTATCTCGATGCCGCATGGGACTGGACTTTTCCCGAAGAGGACCAGCCCGTCCCAGCCCGCCCGCTTGAGCCGGACGGCTAGGCCTCCCCCCACGGTGCAGTCGTTCACTGCCGAAGTGAGCGGAGAACGGGTCAGCAACACGCCCCGACTCGACGCGGGCGCAGCCGTACCGGTAAGCGGACCGGTAAAGAAACAGATCGGCTGTTCAGGATCGTCCCACTCCAGCGTGCAGTGGGAACGGAGATAGTATCCGGCCAGCCCCCGGCCGCCCAGCCAGCTGGCGTACAGCCTGGGCGAGGGATGAAACACGGCGGATTCGCCTGTGGAGAGGTCGATGTGCAGGACCTTGCCGGTCCAGCCGCAAATGGGACTCGTCATTGGGGAAGAATCCCATGAACTCCCTGAAAAGGCAATGAGTTGACCGGGACGTGAAAACAGGTATCCTCTCCCTCGGAGGATCACATGGCCAAGAAGGAAATCAATACATCCCGACGCAACTTCCTGTTCGGCGCGGTGCGGCGCATCAAGAAGGAAAACCCGGACGGCCCCATCGCATCCACCGCCGGTGCCGTGGACGCAATGAAATGTGCCAACGCCCTCTATATGGACGAGGACTGGGACGCGGCCCGCGAGAAATATATGGAATGCATGGAGGCGGACAAAAACGACGCCGACGTGCGCTACCGCCTCGGCGTCTGCCTCTACAGGCTGGGCAAATATCTTCAGGCCAAGATCGAATTCGAACGCGCCCTGCGCATCCGCCGCGAGTTTCAGGACGCCCTGCTCTATCTAGGGCTGACGCTGGTCCGGCTGGAAAAGCCGGAAAAGGCCGTGGCCCTGTGGAAGCAATATTTCAATCCGCTGGCCGTACCGTTGCAGCGGGAACTCAATCTTCAGCTGGGGATGCTGGAGGAAGGCATGGCCGATTCACCGACCGCCATTGCCGAAGCCGTGGAAGAGGCCATCGCCGCCTCGGCCGGACAGGTGGGCTAACCTATCCGCCATTGGGAAAGCAGGCTCCCCCTAATGAACAGTTACGCCAATTCCACCATCAGCGGGATGGCGTGAAGCTTATTGTTCAGTTCCCTGGTATTGCCGACGCTCCATGAAGCGACGTTTCGGCCTATGACAGAGGCCGCATCTTCGGCCAGGCCGGGCAGATTGATGATGGGATGTCGCGAAAACACCGTGGGCAGACCATAGGTCAGATTGCAGGCCAGACACTTGCCCGGCCGCTGGATCAACTCCAGCTCGAAATTCAGCGTTTCGCCATCGTCGTCCCGATAACGCAACGCAATGTCATAACTCCCCTCTTCCGCTTCGCCGAAAAGCGCTTCGAAAAACTGGTCGGTACGATCGACCGGGAATAGGGAGGCCAGGGTATCATCGGTGAATTTCTCTGCATACATCGCCATTGGTATCTCCTCAAAGTGCAATTACCTACCAAGCTGGAAGGAATTGACTCTTACAAAAAACCGGCGCTGACCGCAAGGGCTTACCCACGATCCGACACCACGTTATCGCAAAAAGAGGAAAATCCCGACACCAAGGGCGATGAAGATGAGACACGGCGCAACAACCTTGCGCCATGTTGAGGCCAGATCGCATTCAAAATACTGGCAGGTCAGGATAAAACAGATGTGGATGGGCGATATCATGACCCCGGTAAAGCCGGAGAACTGGGCCAGCACCAGATAGGGAATGGTCTGGTCCTGCATCCCGAGGTTTTGCAACACACCAAGCATGAGCGGAAAGGTCGCGCCCACGAACGCCACGTTGATGCCCGCCACCATACCCACCAGAAACGGCAAAAAAGTGGCCGAGGCGATAAGCGCCGCATCGCCGCCCGCCACGCGGGACATCTCCTGCACAACGCCCGCAGCCTGCATCACGTCCTTGAAGATGAAAATAGACGTTATGACGAATATCATGGCCCAGAGGCTTTTCTTGGAAAGCACGGCCTTGAGGAACGGCAACCCGAGAGAGGTGTTTTGCGCCATGACGCAGACCACACTGAGCAGCAACGCCGCTATGACTCCCAACTCGAAATCCATGGAGGGCAAGAAGGAGGCAATAGAGGCCTCCAGCCCGATGGCTCCGACAATGGCGATGAGCAGCGGCAAACCTTCCCGCAGTGCCACCTTTGGCCGACGCGGCGCAGGCGGGATGTCCAGGGCGAGGTCGCTGGCCTTGAGCACGCCGGGGCGCAGATAGAAAAACCACCCGAGCAGCAACATGATGGGCGTGGCAGGCCAGGTGCGTGATATCAGGTCAATGATCGGGATATCGGCCAGTGCCACGGTCAGGATAATGCCGGGATACAGCGGCCAGCACATCTCCCAGACATGGCGGAACCAGTAGTTGACCACGGCACGGTCACTGTTGGAAATCCGCATGTCCGAGGACACGGTCTTGACCATGGGGGCGGAAAACACCGCCCCACCCGGCATGGGCAGCAGGCCGATGAGCGCCGGGAAAAAGATGAGCCGGAGCCGGGGGCTGGTCAGATAGCCGGAAAGAGAGTCCATCAGTCGCCGGGACTGGCCGGATCGCTCCATGGCATCGGACAGGATCAAAATCAGCCCGACAATGGCCGCCAAATAGAGGAATTTATCCTGTGTCAGCGCCAACGCACCGGTCTTGACGAAGGCGACGGGCCCGAGGCCGAACAGGAGCGCCATGACCAGCCCGCCAACCAGAATGGACAAGCCCAGGCTGATGCGCAACCGCATCCCGATCAGCATGAGTATGAAGGAAAACAGGACTTTGGCAAAGGGAAGAGATTTGAGAAGCAGAGATTCCACGGTATGCCTCGCGCCTTAGGCGCCGGTGAGCCTGCGCATGCGCCGCTCGTTGAGATGGCAGATGGCCACGGCCAGGGCGTCGGAGGCATCCTCGGCCCAGGAGGGTTTCTTGATGCCCAGGCAATGGGCAACCATGAAGGCGACCTGATCCTTGGGCGCATTGCCCACGCCAACCAGATTTTTCTTCACTTTGGAAGGTTCATATTCCGCCACGGACAGGCCGTGCACCGCACAGGCCGCCATGGCGGCACCCCTCGCCTGCCCCAGTTTGAGGGCGGACGAGGGGTTGCGAGAAACAAAAACATTTTCAATGGCGGCTTCCATCGGCCCATGGGTCTTTATCAGTTCGGCGAGTTGCTCGAAAATGACACCCATGCGGACGGCCATGGATTCCTTGACCGGCGTACGGACCGTGCCGGTTTCCACCAGCTCGGCCCTACCTGAAATCTCGCGGACGAAGCCGTAGCCCGTCACTCTTGAGCCGGGGTCCAGTCCAAGAACCACCAGGCCGCCATCGGACATGATATTACTCGTCCTCGAACACTTCGTCAGGGAAGTCGGCGTTCAGGAATACCTTCTGCACGTCCTCGTTGTCTTCCAGGGTATCGACAAGATTCATGACCTTGCGCCCGGTAGCCACATCGACGGCCACCAGGGTTTCCGGCACCTGGCTGACTTCGGCGGATTCGAATTCCATGCCTGCATCGGTAAACGCCTGCTGCACGGCCATGAAATCGCCGGGTTCGGTCTGCACGGTAAAGGTATCGCCGTCGTCCACGATATCCTCGGCACCGGCTTCGAGGCCGATTTCCATCAGCTGGTCTTCGGTGTACTTTTCCTTGTCGAAAACAATGACGCCCTTCTTGTTGAAGAGATAGGCGACCGAGCCGTTCTCGCCCAGGTTGCCGCCGTGCTTGGTAAAGGCATGGCGAATTTCCGCAACCACACGGTTCTTGTTGTCGGTGGCCACATCGACCATGATGGCCACACCATTCGGGCCGTACCCTTCGTAGTAGACCTCAAGGATATCGCCGCCGGCCAGTTCGCCGGTGCCCTTCTTGATGGCGTTGTCGATCTTGTCCTTGGGCAGGTTCACGGCCTTGGCCTTCTGAATGGCCAGGCGCAGACCGGCGTTATCGTCCGGATTGCCGCCACCCGCCTTGGCTGCCAGAATGATGTCCTTGGCCGCTTTGGTGAAAAATTTTGCTTTCTTGGCGTCCTGGCGCCCCTTGCGGTGCTGGATATTCGCCCATTTACTATGTCCGGACATATTGCCTCCTCAAATATACTCTTATTGTTTCGTTCGATAATGAGTTGATTATACTACCCATCAATTCCCTTAAAGCCAAGCGCAACGATGAAGATCTCCTTGCTTTCGGATCGGGAGCTGTAGGGCTTGAAATTCTTGACCTTGCCAAAGTACGGACGGAGCGAATCCCGGTAATCCTTTGTCTCGCCGCCCTCGAAAATCTTGACCGCGAAATGCCCGCCTTTTTTGAGGTATTTCTGCGCCACCTCAAAGGCGCGTTCGCACAGCTCAAGCGAATTGGCCTGATCCGCAAACTTGACGCCGGTCGTCTTGGGAGCCATGTCGCTGATGACCAGATCAAACGGCGCAAGCGGTGCTATGGCCTCCAGCAGCTCCGGCGAATCGGAGAAGACATCCGCCTGCAAAAAGGTTATGTTTTCCGGGAAGGTATGCTTGGTGTCCTGGATATCCACGCCAAGCACATGGCCGGACTTGCCCACCCGCTCACCGGCAAACTGTGTCCACGAACCGGGCGCGGCGCCCAGGTCGAGCACGGTCTGGCCGGGCTTGAACAGGGAAAACCGCTTATCCATCTCCTTGAGCTTGTAGACGGAACGCGCGGCGTAATTTTCCTTTTTGGCCCTTTTGAAGTATTTGTCCTGGTATTGTTTCATATGCTGGACGCTCCCTGATCGGCGTGGAGCGATTTCTAGCCGAATCTGCCGAAAAAGCCAAGCACAGCAGTGACCAGACCACGCCACGCCACCGTTACGGACGAATTGGGACTCTCCAAGTCCATGCCCGCCGACCCCGCCCGGTTCGAATGGGCAGGCAGGCCGCGCACTGCCGGGGTGCCGATCATTTTTCTAGGCCTCGGCCCCGAGCCGGGAAAGTTGCCTGAATGGTTCAACTTTTCAGAGAGTGAAGACATCCGTTTCATCGAGTGCCCCAGCTTTGCGGCCCAACTTCCCGGCTGGTCAACCAGCCTACCGAAGTACTTCACCCGGATGCCCCCGGAGGAATTCACAGCGCAACTCGCTGCCTCGGCCAGTGTTGTTCGTTATCTTCCGGTCCAGCGGGCGTTCCCCTCCTTTTTCGCTCCACTCACTGCGCGGCTGGCCTTGGGCGCCCAACCCAAACGGCTCGAACGCACGGTCTGGATTCCGTCCGGCGAGAACGACCTGCTCTGCCGGGAATTAACCGATGCCTTCCGGGACGCAAACTACACCGTGCGCCTTCTGGATAGTGAGGCACTGGCCCGGCGTCCGGGCGAGCAAATGCCCCGACTGCTCAAGCAGGGCGCGCCCGACCTGTTTCTTTCCGTCAACTTCAAAGGGCTGGACCCATTCGGGCTGGGGTACGCCATGCTGCGCGAGGCCGGGGTGGCCACTGCAACGTGGCTGGTGGACAATCCGTTCAACCTGCTCCCGGCCATCAAGTCCACGTTCTGGCGCGACATCCCCCTGTTCGTCACGGACCACACGTTCATCCCGGTCCTGAAGGCAAATGGAGCACAACAGGTAACGCACCTGCCTCTGGCCGCCAGTCCTAAACTTTTTTCGGGCGGCTCGCTTCCCGATCACGGGTATGGCCTGAACGACCGACTTGTCTTTGTCGGCCGATCCTCCTTTCCCAACCGCGAAAAATTCTTCGCCGGTCTGCATGACGTCACGTCAGCTGATTCGAACGATACGGCAACACGACGCCATTTTCTCTGGTGGCAAAAGGAACTCGGCATCGAGCCGCTTTGGCCCGACAACGAGGTTCGGCGCATCGCAGCGGCAGCGGAATCGAACGGCCTTGCCTGGAAGCTCGACTGCCTCTCGGCAGCCGGGCCGGTCACCATCTTTGGCGACGAGGGATGGAGCAATCTCGCCAACGCGGACTTGCGCCCGGTGGTGGATTACTATGCCCACCTTCCTGCCATTTACCGGGAATCCGCCGCCGTACTCAACGTGACCGGGATGCAACTTCCCGGCGGCCTGACCCAGCGCCACTTCGATGTCTGGTGCGCGGGCGGTTTCCTGCTCACGGACCGCCATGCAGGCCTCGACATTTTCCCCGAGGACCTGACGGCCCCCATTTCCTTTTCCTCTCCCGATGCAATCCGCCCCCTTTTCCACAAATATCAAAAGGAATCGGCACAAAAACAAACGCTTCGCCAAGCTTGGCGCGAACTGATCCTGCGCAAACACACCTATACGCACCGCGTACAGGCCATCAGCACAGCCCTCGGCCTGTCCTAAGACCGGCCAAATGTGGATGATCTCGCTGAAAACACTTGTCTAGTGCAGCCAAAAGGGCTATTTACCCTGTTCACCAACGGGGACGTAGCTCAGCTGGGAGAGCACTGCCTTCGCAAGGCAGGGGTCGAGAGTTCAAATCTCTTCGTCTCCACCAATGATATTAACGGGTTACGCAAGAGCGTAACCCGTTTTTTTGGGGTTGGGAGAAACAAGCACATAAAGTTACCATTAAATTTATCAATACTTTAATTTCTTTGATTTTTTTCAGTCAGCAAGACCACTCTCTTATATAGGGCGCGGTCGTTATCAGCTCAATCCACCGCTAATAAGCAATCACTTTCATGCCAGAATATTCAAAGCTATTTGAACGTGAATTAGTCAAATTCGCTCAAGAATGGGCTACTAAAAATGGACTCAACCATTCACAATTCGCACGATTAGCTTATGGCAATCTTCCTGATGCTATAGGGAAATGGCGGCGAATACGTAATATTTCCGGCCCGATTAACAGACCTCAATCTTTATCTGTTTTTGACATATGTTGCCTTGCACAGGCCGTTCAAAAAAACATCTCTGAGCTTTGTTTTACAGTCGAACAACGTTTAAAAAAAATATAACAATATCTTCCACCTCGCTGTTTCCTCTTCTTCCTGCTTATAATAGCCATATGCAAAGGCCTCTACCTTTAGGTAAAGGTCAGTATGTTTGCCCTACCTCATTTATACGAATAAAATCGGCCTTAACCTATATTACTTTTTCGCAGGTCCGATCCTTTCCCATTTATGACCTTTCTCTTGAGTAGGAGGCAGAGGAGTATCATTAGGTTCAATTGTCACTTGACGAGGATCTTTGAGGACTCCTCCCCGAGGCCCACGTTCTATGTATTCACCGGAAGAGTTAGGCTTTTCACCTGGCTTTTGCAGCTTGTCACTCATAAGTCTCTCCTTTTTAAATTTATAAGCACATATAAAAAAATATGCACAAAATTTCAATAACCGAACAGCGAAATAATCGCTGCCCCGAAACCTTCACGGGAAGGCGAGAGTTCAAATCTCTTCGTCTCCACCAGAAAAAAAGAAAACGGCTTCAAGTTTATGCTTGAAGCCGTTTTTTTATTTGCTGTGATGACAGCTACTTTGCAGTGTTGCTCACGTCCGGGTAAGCGGGCTTAACACTCCACATGGGGACGATGTGGACCTTCTTGCCGGTCAGCGGCAGCTTGTCGAAGCGGACCATGCGGAAGTTGTGGTTCTCGTAGGTACGGAAGTAAACCGCCTTGCGGGCCATATCGTAGACAGTACTCCACTGGGTGTAGTCGTATTCGCTGGAGCCGTCGGCATTCTTGCCGCGGACCATGCCCTTGACGATGGTGAAGTTGTCGTTCAGGTCCATGGCAACCTGCACCGCGCCATCAGCGTCAGCCGGAGTCAGAGCCAGATTGGCAAAAAACGCGGCACGCACAAAACGGGACGGAGGCGTGGAATCACCCGGCAGCCCGACCATGCCGGACCCCTCACCGAACTGGCGCATGGTGAAATCGCCCAGCTTGTAGGGCTCGATATTGTTCGGGCTCAGATTGCCGTACGTCCGCAGATGACGCAGATGCCAGCTGAATGACGGAGCATTGGTAAAGACGCCCACCGGGTTGTCGGTCACCGTGACCTTGCCGTGAATGCTCTCAATGACAATGGCCTTGCCCGTCGTATCCATGGCGTACCAGTGGGCATAGGGATACATGCCCATGGTCTTGACCAGCACGCCGCCGATCTTGACCTTGTTCAGCACGGCATCACGGACTTCTTCAACCGTCGCGCAGTTGCCCAGCAGCCAGTTGGCCACATCCGGCTGGGCCAGCATCTTGGGATAATCGGCGGGAGCCACTTCCGGGAACACGCTCTCGCCCTTGGGCATCCAGAAGGCACCCGCGTACAACCCCTTTTCATTCATGCCCTCGATGGGGCAATTCAGGCCGAACCCATTGGGGCCGACATAGGCATACTTGCCGGTCCATTGCATTCCCTTGTTGCCATCGGGAGCCAGTGCGGTCCAGGCCTGTCCTCTTGGAACCACCATGATGTCGGATTTGATGCAGGAGCCAAACTCCATGGTACGGGCAAAGACTACAGAGCCGTCCTTGGCCTTCACACGGATGCCGGTGCAGGCCCCGGCGACCGGCGGGACAGTAACAACCAGTGCGAGTAAAAGGGTCAGAAACCAATATGACCTTATGTGGCGCAACAACATATCCTGCCTCCTTGAGGTCTATTGAAAAGGATGAGCCGGTTGGCCCAATGTTATTTCTTATATCCATTCGTCTCGAAAATCCAGTGCATTAGCTCAATTCCTCAAACCATTCACATTACAGTATACGTATAAGGATAAAAGAAAGCCCCGGAGGCATTCTCCGAGGCTTGATTATCATGAGTCAGGGTATCTTAGAATCGTTCGAAACTATCATCGTCATGGGCATCCATTTCCAATGCGACGCCGCTATGGCGCGTTGCCGAAGCAGCGGGCAATGCCGCAGGCTTGGCCTTTATGACCTTCTTTTTCGACCTTTCCATATGGCCGGAAGTGCCGGGATTGGAGAGTCGGAAGAAGGAGATGGACTTTTCCAACTGCATGGCCTGGGAGGAAAGCTGCTCTGCCGTCGAGGCGATTTCCTCAGAGGAGCCCGCATTGGACTGTACCACGGTATCGAGCTGTTGCAGTGCCGAGCTGATTTCCGTGGCTCCGGTGTCCTGCTCATTGGAAGCGGCGGTGATCTCCTGAACCAATTCCGCCGTCTGCTCGATACTGGGGACAATGGCGTCCAGCATCTTGCCCGCGTTGCTGGCAACCTCCACAGACATGCTGGACAGTTCGCTGATTTCACTGGCGGCCTGCCCGGACTTTTCCGCCAGCTTGCGCACCTCAGCCGCAACAACGGCAAAGCCCTTGCCGTGCTCGCCGGCCCGGGCCGCTTCAATGGCCGCATTGAGGGCCAACAGATTGGTCTGGCGCGCTATTTCCTCAATAATCAGCGTTTTCTCGGCGATCTGCTTCATGGACTCCACAGTTTGCTTGACCGCCTCACCGCCCTTTTTGGCATCCAGAGCGGTCCGCCTGGCGATTTCGCCGGTCTTCCCGGAGCTATCGGCATTCTGGCTGATGCTGGCAGACATCTCTTCCATGGAGGAAGAAACCTCTTCCACGGCCGAGGCCTGTTCCGTGGCGCCCTGGCTCAGGGTCTGGGAAGAGCTGGCAAGCTCTTCGCTGCCCGTTGCAACCACGGCAGTGGCGTCCTGAATCTCCCGGACAATGCCACTCAGATTGGCAACCATGCCTCGGATGGCATCAGCAAGCTGACCAATCTCATCCTTCCTCTTCACGTCGAGCATGGCGGTAAAATCACCTTGGGAAACGGCATTGGTAAACTCAACACTCTGCCGCATGACACTGGCAATCCGCGATGCCACAATCCAGGCAATAATCATAGACACCAAAATAAACGCTATAGAGACAAGGAGATACGTGGTAATGGTGTAAGAAATCATTTTATCCAATTCATCCAAATGCTGCTGCACCTGGACCATCTCCAGTTCACCGAGCTTGTCGATAAAACTGCGCATGGTTTCAAAGTCTTTTTCGCTCTGAGCCAGCAGTTCGACCTTCCGAATGTTCTTTTCTATGTTGGCGGAGGCAAGCTCAACAACCTTTCGGCTATGGGACTCCCAAGCCTGGAACAGATTCAAAAATTCCTGCTTCAGGACTATTGCCGAACCACCGGCAATATCCGCCCCGGCAATGACGCGATCTTTTGTCTGACCAACATTTTCCACAAACGAATTCGCCAGCTGCTTCTCTTCATCTACAGAGGTGGCGCGCTTGACCTGTAATTGGGCGACATACGCCTGATAGGCATCCCGGTCCGCATTAAGCACCTTGGACATGGCGTCTTCGAGATGCAAACGGCGCTGAGGATCAATGGTAGGATTTTTGAGTTCCGTACCGATGAGTTCGCCCAGCTTATCTATGACATCTCGCATGGCGCCAAAGGAAGCCAGCGCCTTTTCTTCCTCACTCTCGGCAGTCAGGTTAGCCGCCATCGTCTCACCCGAAAGGGCAAAGACTGTATCGTTAAGCTTCTTCCATTCCTGGTAGTTCTTCTTGAATCCATTGTAGGGCTCCGCCATTTCCGACGTAAAATGCTGAGACGGCTTTTCCAGCCGATCCCAGGTCTGCTTCAGATTCTCCTCGCTTGCAGCCTTTAACCTATCCAAAACGGCAACGGAATGGGCCTGCAACACTTCCATTGCAGCTAACTGAGCCTGATAGGCATCCCGGTCGGCAGCCGTCATGGTCGCACGGTCCAGATGCAGCATATTTACTTGCTCCATTTTGGACTCGATGGTGAAAAAGCTTTTCAGCCCAACGGCCAGGATGATCACTATCGCCCCGACTGGCAATCCGACCATCATCAATAACTTTCCCTTGATATTCATGGAGCCCTCCTTCGGACAGTTAGCCTCCGTTATACACCTTCTTTTTTATAAAGCCATTATATACTATGGATGAAGTCGCTGGCCATCACTCTGAATTCAAACCCTCCGCCGTGCTTTTTGCGCAATCCTGGCACACCAGGGAACCAAGCCTCCCCCCCCAAAAAAACGGCCGCCGGAATAATCCGGCGGCCGCGTATGGCAGTTTTTTATACGAACCGTTTACTTGGCGTGGCACTGACCACAAGCCACAGGGCCTTTGCCCTTGGCTTTATGGCAGCCGATGCACTGACGGTGATAGGCACGCATCAACGGCGTCGTTCCATCCGTGGGCTTTACGGCATGGCAAGAGGAGCAGGGATCACCCTCACTGGAGTTTTCCAGGTCCTGCTTGCCGTCATCGGTCTTGCCGTGGTGGCAGACAACGCAGTCCTCAATACCGGCCTTCTCGTTGTGCGCATCGTGGGCAAAGGCCACACGGGGACGCTGCAACGTGACGAAGCCTTCGGCGGGCACCTGGGTCATGTCTTCCTGCGACATGGCGACCGGGACCATGTAGAAGGCAACCATCGCGAGGATGGTCAGCATGGAGGCCGCAAGCTTGACGATATTATTCTTATGCATGGCGTCCTCCTCCTACAGTTCCGGTTTTTCCATCAGCTCATAGATGATGTCGCCGATGAACTTTCCGTGCATCCCGAGATCATAGTAGCCGATGATGTCTTCCAAGCCGCCGTGACAGTTGTGACACGGGATAACCACGTCATGCACGCCGGTAGCCTTCAACTGTTCGGCCTTGACCCGGTTGCCTTCCATGCGGGTGTTCTTGAACGGCGGCCCGCAGTTGATGACGCCGCCGCCCGCGCAGCAACAGTAGTTGTGCTCGCGGTTGGGGATCATCTCCACCACTTCCTCGCACAGGAAATGGACGACTTCGCGCAGTTTGTCCATAAGTCCGCGACCACGCATGACGTTGCACGGGTCCTGGATGGTAACCGGCTTCTCGTACTTGTGCGTGATCTTGATCTTGCCCTCCTGGATAAGCTCCCAGTAGAACTCGATGGCATGGATGATGGGCACCGGGCTGTTCTTGTAGGCCAGCCAGCGGTTGCCCATGTCGTAGACCGAACGGAAGGCGTGGCCACACTCGCCCATGACGATGCGCTTGACCCGAAGCTTCTGTGCGGATTCGAAGTGGGCACGTTTGAGGCGGCCCATATTTTCAAAGTCACCCACGAACATGCACATGTCCGAGTTATCCCAACCGGGCTCGGAAGGCATGGTGTAGTCGACACCGGCCGCATGCATGATGGCCGCAGCCTGATAGATCAGCTGGGTCCGGAACTTGGGTTCCGGAGCGATGACCGAGTAGTAGACGTCCGCGCCTTCCTTATCGAGAGGAATGCGCAGGTCGGGGAATTCGTCCCGGGCCTCGTCTTCCTGCCACTGCAGGGAGTCGATCCACTCGTCGTCCTTGACCCACATCTGGTTCATGGTCGAGGCATGGGAGTGGGCGGTATCGCGAATGTACTGGGGTACGACATCCAGCATGTAGCAGATACGGCGCACCGTGGACATGATGTATCCGGTGTCGATACCGATGGGACAATAGTGGGCGCAACGCTTGCAGAGGTTGCATTCGGTGTAGGCCATCTGGGCCATCTGATAGATGCGCTCCGGCGTAACCTTGCCCTTCTTGTCCATCAGCTCATACATGGTCTCCGTGGCCTTGTTGACCGGAGAGTAGCTGGGGTCGAAGTCATGGGACATGTAGTAGTGGCAACCCTGCGAGCAGAGGCCGCAACGCATACACGTCTCCTTATATACTTTGAGCTTGGCCCCGGTCTCTCCCTTGAGCACCTGGTTGACCACCTTCTCGATTTTCTCGGGAGTAAGGCTGGCAACCCCGCTTTCAAGGCCGGGATCAGCAACTATTCTGTCAGCTATCCGACTCATTATTCTTATCCTCGCTTTCTTTGTTAGAGGGGTCTACCAGTCTTTGGCGTGACGAACCGCACCAAATTCCGAACCCATGTACGACCTGGTGAACAGGGCGAACAACGCATGGCTGAGACGGGTGAACGGAATCAGGGCAAGCAGGAGTTCACCTGCAAGCACGTGCAGCGTAGTCATCAGCAGGGACGGCCCCACCTGATGGTAGGCGAGCACGCCGGTGACGAACGGCAGGGCCACCAGGATAAGAGAGAACCAGTCCTTGGGACGGGTCACGCCCTTAACGTGGGGCAATGCCAGGCGACGGTAGGCGAAGACCGCGCAGGTGGCCACAACCACGAAGCTTACGGCGTCACCGAAGGCTTCGGGCAGGCTCGGAATCGAAATGCCGAAAGCGGTGTCCCAAAGCACAACGTGCGCACCGAGGAATACGGCAACCAGCAGAAAACCGATATGGAAGAGGAAAGTCGTGACCGTCATCAACGGATCGGACTTCCACCCCATGGAGTTGAACGGAATGAGCCAGTTGAAGATGGAACGCAGGCTATAGGGCAGGCTCATGTATGCCAGAGACGAACCGTCCTTGGCCTTGGCCAGGGCATACATGGACACCAGCCGGTAAATGGAACCGATGATGAAAAAGCCCCAGGCAACCCAGGCCAGAGGACCGCTGACGAAGACATAAAAATCAGTCATGGCGCGACCTCCTAGAACTGGGCCACGTCGGCGACGATGCGGACGTAGCTGTTGTTTTCGATGGCGCGGATGAGCACCTTGGAGCCATCTTCACTGAAGACCGGGGACCATGCCAAGTCAAAGGAACGCTCGAAGGGCTTGCCGTTGAGCAGAATGATCCGCTTGCCGTCCTTCTCCGCCATGGCGGCAACGTTCTTGCCTCCGGGACAGAAGGTCGCGGGCCAAACCATGTCGTAGGTGCCGGCCCAGGCCTTGCCGTCCACGACAATCTGGAAGTTGGAGTTGTACTCGCTGGCGATTGCCGCTCCGCGTGTTCCGTCGGCGCTCAACACAAGGTCGGTCACCACCGGGAAGGTCGCGTCCCAGGGGGCGTTGTCGCAAGCAACGGTGAACTCGCCGTAAGAGGTGGCCACCACGGCCCACAGCTTGTTGCCGGGCTTGCCGTACTGCAGGTAAAGACACTGGGCGTAGCGCGGTTCCCACAGCATGTTGCCGTCCTTGGCCACGCCCCACTGCCCGCCTACGCGGACGGGAGCGACCACCGAGCCGTCGGTGGGATGGAAGATCGGCTCCCATACCTGGCCGTAGGTGGCGGCCCAGGGCTTGTCGTCCACGGCGATGGTGTAGCCATGAACGGAGGGACGAACCTGCGCTGCCACATGCTCGCCAGTGGAATCAAAAGTCGGTCCCCAGACGTTGAGGTATTTGCCGGGCCAGCGCACGCCGTCCACGGCGATGGTGTAGATGCCCTTCTTGAATCCCTCGATATCCGCCTGTCCCAGGCTCTCCACCTGGGCAACGCCACAGCTGTGCTTGCCGTCGGACGAGATGGCATACTGGTTGACGTTCTCGTACAGCTCTTCCCACGGCTCTCCGTTCATGCAGACGCCGTACCGCTCCATGCCTTTGTACATGGTCGCAATGTTCGAACCGTCCTCGCTGAACTTGGTCTCCCAAATGTAGTCCGTGGTCTCACCCATCAGCTCGCCGTCCACCACCAGCACCCATTCCATGTCCTGCTGGCAAATGGCGGTCAAACGGCCATCCGGCGAAAATTTGAGTCCCCAGATTTTTTCAAAGGTGTTTTCCCAGACCGTGTCGTTGACCCGTACGGAAAACTCACCTTCTCCGACCTGGACGATAGCGGCCACGGTTTCGCCATCAGGCGAAACGTACGGCTCTTCCTGCCATCCATGTCCTTCGATTGGGGAAAGGGATTCAACGACCGTTTTCTGGCCGGTCTCCCAATCCCATTTGGATATTCCCATAGCACCCCCTGTTGTTTTGATGCCGCGAATACCGCGGTCCATGTACCCGCCGCAACGCGGGCCATCTACCGAACGGCTTCCATTCCATGTAAACGGCTTCCGTTCATTTTTTTCTCTGAAGCATCTGGGAGCGAATGCGCACGCACCGATCGTCATCCAATCGCGGGCGCTCCTTTCCTACCAGTGTTCGTGGCCTCAATTCCGCATCGTTTCCAACCAGTTGCCTATCGGTTTCCCGAACTTCGGTAGGGATTTCTCACGTCATCTCCACCCATCCGTCCGGACAGGCACACGGTCAAACAATACGATCTGTTGTGCACAGTCAACACAAATAAAGTCAAGCCCAATAATCAACTACACCTACAAAAAGTGATCTTAATGGCAACTTATCAACCGCTCCAAGCCGGAAAAAGCAACCACCATGTCAATAACGGATGCAATTCGGCTATTCCATACTCAACCGGTATGGAATAAATCATCCTTCATTCAACGCACCACCACTGTTTTTTGGAGAATTGGCATACTATTATTCATTTATACATTGATTGTACAATCGCATGAAAGACAATGCATCAGGGAAAAATGGCAAAGAATGAACCGGACACTGCAATGCAGGACGACCCCAAAACATATATTGCGCCGCAATCAACACAAACCAAGAAAAGTTTCTGCTACGATTTCCGGAGCGAATTGGAGCAGTTCGACAACACAAAAAAAACGCTCCCGTTTCGGGGGAGCGCTCCTTAAATTGAAACCAGCCGGAGAAAAGGCCGATCAATGTTCACGAAGTCCGGTGCGGATAAAATCCTCAAGCGTTTCGAGGTCGGATTCGCCAATCAGGCGATCCACCTCGACGCCATCAAGAAAGAGCAAAAACGTGGGTGTGCCCTTTACCTGAAACTGATTCATCATCATGTCCAGATAGTCCGTATCATAGAGAAAACACCGCACCTTGTCCTGAAAGCGAAAAGCCGCCTCCTCCAGAGCCTGACGCTGATCGCGAAACCGATCGTTGCGCTTGAGGAAAGCTACAAGCAATGGGGAGCCGCTGCATTGCAGTTCAACCTCCAAGGACTGCGGCTCCAACATCTTGAGCATCCTTTCTCCCCCATACCCGGCAATGCGGTCCCCTTCGGGGTACCATGATTCATTACGCATGCATCACCTCTAGCAAGGAAGAACCGAAGACGCATCATTTTGATGTATTAGACTTATTATAAATTTCAAGACAGGACCGCGTCCAACATCAGTCCATGCCCCATGCGGCCAGCTTGCGATACAATGTGGCACGGTGAATGCCGAGGACGCGCGCCGCCCGCACCTTGTTGCCACCGCACTGGGCCAGCGCATCGGCCACCGCCTGCCGATCGACGCCGCGAACGGGAGAGCAGGTCACTTCCTCGCGCATCGACTCGCGCTGCGGAGCTGTACGGCAGCCCCGCATCTGTTCGACCAGATCGTTACGGATATGCCGCAGGGAGATGTCGCCACCGGGAGAAAGAATGCAGGCGTGTTCCAGGATATGCCGCAGTTCCCGGATATTGCCCGGCCAGGGATAGGCCATGAAAAGATCCACGACCTCTTCGGAAAGACGGGAAAAACGCTTGTTGAACTGGCCGGAGAACAGCTCCAGAAAATGTTCCGCCAACAGGGGAATATCCGCCTGCCGCTCCCGCAAGGGGGGCAAGCGGACCGGCATGACGTTGAGCCGATAATACAGGTCTTCCCTGAATGTGCCCGCCCGGACCGCCTCCATCAGGTTCACGTTGGTGGCCGCGATGATGCGGACATCCGCGGAACGGGTCTGGGACTCTCCCACGCGCTCATATTCCTTCTGCTCCAAAAAACGCAGGAGCTTGAGCTGAATAAGCGGCGAGATATCTCCGATCTCGTCCAGGAAAAGCGTTCCGCCCTGGGCTGCCTGTATGCGCCCCACCTTATCCCGCACCGCGCCGGTAAACGCGCCGCGCACATGACCGAAGAGCTCGCTCTCCAGCAGATTCTCTGAGAGTGCCGAGCAATTGACCTTGACCAGCGCATTGCCCGACCGAGGTCCGCCATAGTGCAGGGCATCGGCCACCAGCTCCTTGCCGGTGCCGGACTCGCCGAGGATGAGCACGATGGAATCCAGGGAGGAAAGCTGTTCCAAAAGTTTGTAAATATCCTGCCTGGCCGAGCTACGGCCGATGATGCCACGGAACCCGTGCCGCTCCTGCAACCTTTTTTCCAGGTCGGCAATGCGGGAGACATCACGCACCACCAGAACCGCCCCCGTGTGCCGCTGCTCTTGATCGATGAGCGGCGTACAATTCAGTTCAACCGTGCGCGCACCCCTGTCCGGCACATCGAGTTCCGCCTCGTACCCATGTACGGGCTTGCGAGTCCTCAGCACCTGCCGCAACACGCTGGCGCAGGGATTTCCCTTGGCAGGCATCAACTCCTCAAGCGGTCGTTCCCCGGCCTGCTCCCGGTCCACGCCGAGCAACGTCCCGGCCGCGCTGTTGGTGGCGATGATCCGGCACTCGCTGTCCACGGTCAGGATGGCATCTGGAATGGAACGGAATGTTGCTTCCAGATTGAGCCGGTACTGCTCCTTTTCCGCCGTTGCCCGAAGCAAGGCGTGCTCGGCTTCCCGACGCTCGGTAACATCACGGCCAACGGCCTGAATCTCCAGGACTTCGCCCCTGGGGCCGAGGATCGCCCGATTGGTCCACAATATCCACCGCTCCTGGCCATCGCCCCGCTTCACGCGCTGTTCACGGTCGAACACGGGGCGATCCGCTCCGGCCAGTTCCAGCCAGAAACGCACGTCGCGCCGTTCGTCGTCGGCCAGCTTGGGAAAAAATTTCTTGCCCAGCACGTCGTCTTCATCCACATCGAAAAATCGTGCATAGGCGCTGTTTACAAAGGTCAGTTCCCCTTCGGGCGTGTAGCGGCAGATGAGTTCGGTCTGGTCCTCGACCACAGCCCGATAGAGCCGGGCGCCCTCACGCAGGGCCTCCTCCACCGCCTTACGATGGGAGAGGTCTTCCACAAAGGCGGTGCACACCTCCCGGCCGTTCTGCCGGAAGTAGCTCATGGACACCTCAACCGGAAAGACCTGGCCGTCCTTGCGCCGATGGTGGGTCATTGGGCGACGCTCCACCCCTGAACGCAGGCCCGACAAAGCACGGTCCGGCTCTTCGACGAGATCGACGATGTTCAACTGCAATATTTCGTCAACCGAATATCCATACAGTCGCCTTGCGGAATCATTGCAATCAAGAACGGCTCCATCCGCACGGTCAAGCAGGATGATGGCCGCCCGGGCAGCCTGGTAGACGCTTCGGTACCGTTTCTCACTCTCGGCCAACCCCGCCTCGGATCGACGCTGGGCCGTTATGTCCCGCACGGAAACAACCATGCCGAAGATCCCCCCATCACGCACTACAGGGCTGACGGCAATGTCGAGCACGGCATTTCCACGCTCTTCCTCCATTCGAGCGACCTTCCCCGTCTCCCTGACACGGTCGAGCAGTTTGCGGTGCGCATTTCCCGAAGGACCGGGGAAAAACGTTGCATAGGCATGGCCGACCATCTCCTCCGGGGGCAAGCCAAGCAATTCGAGCCCTCCCCTGTTGACTTCCGTCACCACGCCACGCGCATCAAGGAGAAAGAGCGCATTGTCTCCCGCCTCCATCACGGCAGCCAGATATCCCGCGGCAGGCTCCCGGTTGCCATTCCCGGCACAGGTGGCCAGGCGTGGCCCCATATCCAGCCCCTGCGCCACCAGGAACTCCAGACGACGCCGGTCAACCGGCACAGTCAGATACGAAAAAGCCCCCATGGAACGCACCGCTTGATCGAAATGATCCTGTCCGGCGGTGACAATGAGCATCAACAGGGCACGCACGCCAAGGTCCGCAAGCGTCCTCATCAGATCCGCCGCCGTACCGTCAGCCAGTTCCGCAGCGGCAAAGACCAGCTCCGGCATTGTCTCCCGTGCGGCAGCAGCGGCCTCCGCCACCGTTGCTGCCGTCACGGCCCGATGCCCCCGTGCGGTCAGAATGTCGCCTATCAGGGCTCGTATGTCGTCATCGCCTTCGGCAATGAGAATGGTCGCAAACATCACGTTCTCCTCAACAGGCAATACACTACTTGGACTCGCATAACCACCCCACCCAACAGAGGTTGCCAGCCGATTTGGCTATCTTTTTTTTTTTGCACCGTGTATGGGAAATCCATGGGGGATTCTTGTCACACGAACAGCAGGAGGTATCATAATGTCTGAGTTTACCGAGTCCGATCTTCCGGTTGACGTCCACCATGGTGAGATGGTCACCCTGGCCGACGGAACAACCATCCGTTTCGAATCCAATGGCGAAGCCAAAAACGTTATGATTAATGACGGCTTCGAGCCCGCATGTATCCTGTTCCCCGGCAACGACTACGTTGTCGAAACAGCTCAGGGCAACTACAAACTGACCTGTGATTTCGGCGATGCCATGCACGTCGAAAAGATGTAACCGCTCTTAATTCTTCCACCGTGCCCGTCCACCCGGGCGGGCACGCCTCTTTTCCCCCCATCAGATTATAAGTGTCCAGCCGCTGCCCCTATGGTACGGTTGGATCAATGCCTGGAATGGCAATTACGCCTGCCGGAAAGGCTTGCCACCATTTTCCGGAAGGCTTTACGCAAAGCAGAGAGGGGACTCTGATGGCCAAAGTACTTATCGCCGAAGACGATCGGATATCGCAGAAACTCGCCGCAACAATAGTTGAGGATCTTGGACACACCGCCTTTGTCAGCCCGCATGGCAAACATGCCTATGAGGCCCTGACCGCCTCCAACGACTTCGACATGCTCATCACGGACATCATGATGCCCGAGATGGACGGGCAGCAACTCATTCAGACACTACGTGGCGACCAGCAGTTCACGAATTTTCCCATCATCATCATGTCCGCCGTGGTCGGCATGGGCGAAATATCCGCATTGCTCAAGCTGGGGGCAACCTTGTTTCTGGCAAAGCCATTGGACCGGAAGGAATTGCAGGACTACATACAACGCTGCCTGCAGAAAAAAGCGTGCAAGATGCCATCCGACAAGGCTTCCGCCTCGTAACGGTTGCACAATTTGTCGGCGAAAGGTATCTGTTCCGTGTACCAATAACCTCGGAAAGCGCTGCCTCCGAGCCAGCCACACGGGACAGACATGCGCCTTCTCGTCACACACAACAACTTTCCGGCCCAATTCCGGCACATCTGCGAGTACCTTGGCCGAACTCCCGGCAATCAGGTGATCTTCGCCACGAAAAATCCACGCAAGGAGTGGACCATCCCCGGCGTGGACAAGCTGATATTCACCCCGGACGACCGAAAGCCCGAAGCCGCCTACGCTCCGACACGGATTATGGAAGACAACGTCCGCCACGGCCTGGGGTTGATGCGGGCGCTCGTCGCTCTCAAAAAGAAGGGGTTTGTCCCGGATGTCATCCTCGGACACTCCGGCTGGGGCCAGACCATGTTCCTGCAGGATGTCTATCCCGACACGCCCATCGTCAGCTACTTCGAGTGGTTCTACAACGCACAGGGGCGGGAAAGTACCTTTGAGAACCAGCACAGGAGCGAATATGACAAGGCCATGCTCCGCATGCGCAACTCTGCCATTCTGCACGACCTGATTGCCTGCCGGGTAGGCATTTCGCCCACCAACTGGCAACGTTCCCAGTTCCCTCTGGAGTTCCAGCCAAAAATCGTCCAGACCCACGACGGCATCAACACCCGGTATTTCGCCCCCCTGGAAGAGGGCGTGCTGCCGCTGGAAAAGCTCGATATCCCCGGCGTGGACCTGACCGGCGCAAAGGAGCTTGTCACCTACTGCGCACGAGGGCTGGAGCCCTACCGGGGCTTTCCCCAGTTCTACGATTCACTCCCGGCCATCCTTGAGGACCGGCCCGACTGCCACGTGCTCATCGTGGCCGATGACCGGGTCTGCTACAGCCCCAAGCTGCCGGACGGCCAAAGCTACAAACAGCAGGCCATAGAACGGACCCCGGTGGACGAAAAGCGGGTCCATTTCTGCGGTACCCTGCCCTATGGCAAATACAAGGAAGTCCTGCTCGCCTCTTCGGCCCATGTCTATCTGACATGGCCCTTTGTCCTTTCCTGGTCCTTTCTGGAAGCCATGGCCTGCGGCTGCCTGCTCATCGGTTCAAACACCGACCCGGTCCGCGAGGTCCTTGTCCACAAGGAAAACGGCCTGCTCACGGACTTCCATGATCCGCAAAAAATCGCGGGGAGCGTCATCTACGCGCTCCGGCACCAGGACAGACTGGCGGAGCTGCGCCATAACGCACGCCGGACCGTCCTGGACCGCTACTGTCTCAGCAAATGTTTGCCGCTCCATCTGCGGCTTCTCAACGACGTGGCCCAGGAAGGGCCGCGCAAACTCCTCAAACAACCTTAGGACGTTTCATGAAAAAACTGATCAGCCCCATCCTGGCCGCCCTGGCGGTGGTCATGCTCTTCTCCCTCCCCGGCCGCGCCGCCGACCTGGACAACATCCTGCTCATGGACCTCAAGGACGGACAGGTGGCCATCAAACTGATGCCCGAAGTTGCGCCCAAGCACGTGGCGCGCATCAAGGAACTGGTGCGCATGGGCTTTTACGACGGCCTGACCTTCCACCGCGTCATCCCCGGCTTCATGGCCCAGGGCGGTGACCCGGAAGGCACGGGACGCGGCGGCTCCGGTAAGAACATTCCGGCCGAGTTCAGCAAGGTCCCCTTCAAGCGCGGCACCTGCGGCATGGCCCGCGCCCAGGACCCGGACAGTGCGGACAGCCAATTCTTCATCTGCTTTGATGCCGCCCCGTTCCTGGATGGGAAATACACGGTCTGGGGCCGGGTCATCAGCGGGATGCAGTTCGTGGACAACATCAAGAAAGGCGTCGGTCAGTCCGGGCAGGTATCCTACCCGGCGGACAAGATCATAAAAATGCAAATCGCGGCCGATGTGAAAAAGTAAAAAAAAGGCGCGCCTTCAGGGCCAAGGCGTTCAGTATAGGTGTGGACCCCGCAATCAGACAATATGTAAACAGATAAGTATTTAGCGAATTAAGAAGACAGCGGCCTGCACAATGTGCAGGTCGCTGTCTCTTCTTATTGTTTAGATTTCGGACATTGCGTCTTCTTCAAGAGTGCGAAGGAAGGCATCCGTAATCCACGGTCCATCTTCCGACAATTTCTCAGCGATCTCGAAAAGAGTATCTTCTTCAACAGTGGGAAAGGCTTCGCACAACACTGCATGTATATCATACGCCCCGTCATAGGTGGGGTATTGGTAGCCACCTTCTCGCCCATCCCATGGAGAGCGATCTACAGCTGGGGTATGTTTAGACACAAACCAAGTCTTGATGTGGTCGTCCGCCGTAGGAGGAGCAAAGTGCTTAAGAATCCTTTTCGGCAAAAAACCAGCGAAGGCTGGTTCCAAGACTTCAACAAGGTCAAAAAGATAATCGACATCTTGGTTCAAACAGTGGGGGGTCGTGGGGCCATCCCCAGCACCGAGATACCAATCAACAGCACCATGTGAATGAATCTTTTTGCATTCGGGACAACGAAAAACAAGCTCTCCTGGGTGGCGGCGTAGCAGGTCTTCCACGGTAGCATAGCGGATTGCTGCGACTCGGATAATCCGTTTTCTGCCGGGGGGAGCATCTACTCCGAACACTCGCGCGGGATCTTTACGACTGTCCTTCGCTACAGAATGTTTCTGAAGAAGTGACCATTTGTTGTAGCCATTTTGCTGGGCAATTACGTCCAACGCATGACTATGCGAACAACCCAATTGCTTTTTCAGCTTTTTGGCTTGCTTTTTCAGGGCCTCGATTTCTCTTGGAACAAAGCGGTGCATTGTTCACCTTCCTTAAATCTACGCCAATGAAATGTCCGTCCACAAACATCCCCTGGCTGATTCAGGAGGATGAACTAGTAAGAAGGGATACACTGCATTCAAGCTTCGCAACGTGGACGTGCAGGTCTGTGCCAGTACCATTTCAAATATTACAGCCAGATTATTCCAATGTCAATATCAATAAATTGATTTATGAAAAGATATCGCCCAGCGTGATTTCTTGCTGGAAACAAGAATCCCCCTAGCTGTTGATACAGTAGGGGGATTTTTATTTTCATAAGCAAAAGTCCACACCTTTGCTAAACGGCGCGCCTCCAGGGCGCGCCTTTTCATTTTCGGCTGTTGTTCCTCCAGACCTACTTGTCCAGATAGACGAACCGCTTGATCTTGTGCGTGGGCGTTTTGTCAAAAGGGTCCACCTGCTCGCGCACGCGGGCGACCTTGGCAAAGGAGGAGACCTTGGAGTTGACGTCCTTGCGCACCTCCTCAAGCACGGCCTGCACCTTCAGGCGCACGTCGGACTCGATCATGCCGTTGACGCCAAAGGCTTCATCCAATGCGTCGTAATTGAAATGAATACGGGCGCACACCTGGCCCTCGGCTTCGTAGACCATGGACTCCAGCACATGGACGTGCTCATTGATGATGGCCTCGATCTCCTCGGGGTAAATATTCTCGCCGCTGGGGCCGATAATGACGTTCTTGAGCCGCCCCTTGATAAACAGGTAGCCGTCCTTGTCTATCAAACCAAGGTCGCCGGTCCTGAGCCAACCGTCCTCGGTGAAGGTTTCCTCGGTATCCAGAGGGGCCTTGTAATACCCCTGCATGATGTTCGGCCCCTTGGCCAGAATCTCTCCCTCTCCCGTTTCCGGGTCCGGATTGTCGATCTTGAGCCGCACCCCCGGCACCGACGGCCCGATGGCCCGGAACCGCTGGCGATCCTGACTGACGCCGGCCAGCAACGGCGCGGCTTCCGTCATGCCGTAGCCGATGGCGTAGGGCACCCCGGAATCGGCCAGAAACGATTCCACCTCCGGGGAAATGGCCGCCCCGCCGATGCATAGACAGCGCAGCTGGCCACCGAAGGCCTCAATGAGCTTTTTGCCCGCAATTCGCGACGCCTTGCGCCGGGCTGGTCCCAACTTGAGAACCGCACCGACGATACCTTTGGCCGCCAGCTTCGGCTTGATGCGCTTCTTGTAAATCTTTTCAATGATGAGCGGGACCACGTTCATGACCGTGGGCTTCACCCGCTCCATGGCGGGCAGCAAGGTCCTCGGCGTGGGCGGCTTTTGCAGAAAATGCACGGAAGCGCCGCACATGATCGGAATAAGCAGGCCAACAGTACATTCATAAGTGTGCGACATGGGCAGCACGGACAGGAACCGGTCGGTCTCGAACACCGAAACGGTCTTAACGCCGGAGATGGCACTGGACACCAGATTGCCATGGGTCAGGACCACACCTTTGGAATGGCCCGTGGTGCCGGAAGTATAGAGGATGGCGGCAGTGCTGTCCGGCGTAAGCTGAAATTCCTTTTTATCCTCGCCCTTGGAGAACCGGCTGCTGATCTTGTCGAAATGCTCTCCCATGGACTCACTGAATTTGTCGAACCGTTCCCCCATGGACTCGCTGAACTTGTCGAACCGCTCACCCATGGATTCGCTGATCTTGTCGAACCGTTCGCCCATGGACTCGCCCAGCTTGTCCAGCTTTCCGCTGATGGTCTGGCTGAACCGGTCGTTCAGTTCATCAAGAGTCCGCCCAACCTTGCTGTCGATGAGCGTCTTGGCCGATTCGCTGAAAAGCTCAAAGCGGCTTCTGGCATTTTCCAACGCCTCGTCAAAGCTGGTCTTTGGCGCGTCCTCGTTGACAATGGAAAAATCGTCCATGACCATAATGGTCTTGAGGTGCGACAGCCCCTCGCCTTCCACCTTGTCCATGTATCGATTGGAGGCAACTGCCAGCTTTGCCTCCGAGTGGCGCAGGATATGAAGCACGGCGCTGGAGTGAAATTCCTGGAGAATGGGTACGGCAATGGCTCCCATCGAGGTGACGGCAAAGTAGGAAACAGCCCAATGGGGCATATTCTCGCCAATGATGGCGACCTTGTCACCCGGCTGGATGCCGTGCCCGCACAGGAGAGTCGCCACATCGCGAACCATCTCCAGAAAGCGGGCATAGGTGATGGGGGGACCGTCCACGAAACCAAGGGCCACGCGGTCGGCATATTGAAACACCGCATTTTCCAGCAGGTGCTTCAGGGTCAAGGGTTGTTCGGTCACGGGATTCCTCCGAAACAATATTGCGCCAAGCGCGCCCCTGCATACCATTTCAGGCTCACGGGTCAAGCCCGTGATGCCGGGACGGCGCCGGGTAGAAAAAACGCCCCGCCCGGCTTGGTGTGCCGATCGGGGCGAAAGTCGTCCTTTGTTTGACCTGCCGCTATGCGTCCTGGGGCAGGAAGGGGGTCAGTTCCGCCACGGCCTCGAACAGGAAATGGTCTACGAGGTGGCAGAGCATGTGCCCTGCGGCAATGTGAATTTCCTGAATGACCGGAGTATCGGCCGAAGGCACGGTAACCAGAAAATCGGAAACCGAGGCCATTTCCCCGCCGGTCTGGCCGGAGAAGCCCACAGTGACGATATCGTTCCGCTTGGCTTCACGCATGGCGCGGATGACATTGGTGCTGGTGCCCGAGGTGGACAGGCCGAGCAGAATGTCGCCGGGACGCCCCAGGGCCTGAAGCTGCTTGGAAAAGACCTCCTCAAAGCTGTAGTCGTTGCCGATGGCGGTCAGGGCCGAAGTATCGGTGGTCAAGGCCAGTCCGGGCAGCGGCGGACGCTCCAGCTTGAACCGGTTGGTAAACTCTGCGGCCAGGTGCTGGCTGTCGGCCGCGCTGCCGCCGTTGCCGCAAAACATGACCTTGCCGCCACTGGCCAGACACACCGCCATGGTCCGTCCGATTTCCACTATCAGCGGCCCCTTGGCGTCGAAAAATTCCTTACGCGCGGCCAATCCGGCGCTGGCATGATCCATCACTTTCTTCAGAGCGGCTTCAGACATCGACTCTCCTTTCGCTGGCCTTCAACAGGCCGATGAAAAAAAAGATATTTCAGAACAACCCGAAAGCAGGCTGAACGAATACGGATTCAAGATTTAATACATACTTGCCGACACGAAAAACCGAACGCTGCAAGGCAACAGTGCGCATTGCCTTTATCCCACAGCCGGTCAAGTGGCAAACGACCCTATAGGAAAGCGTTATGGTACGCAACGGAATTGCGTCCCCGGCAGCTATGGGAAAAGACTTTTGTTTGGCCGGGATTTGCGATACAGCGCTTGATTGCGCCGGGCGGCGTTGGCCTGCCCGGAAAAATTTTTCCCAGACGGATACCGACCTATCATGACCAGACCAAAAGAAAATACCGTCCGGCTGCTCATCACCTGCCCGGACCAGCCCGGCATCGTAGCTGCCGTCTCCGGCTTCCTGCATCGCAAGAACGCCAATATCATCCACTCCGACCAGCATTCCACTGATCCGGAAGGCGGCCGTTTCTTCATGCGCAACGAGTTCTATCTGCCCGGCCTCGACATGGACGGGCTGGAAAAGCTCCGCGAGGAATTCACCGAAGAAGTGACCAACGGGTTCATCATGGACTGGAGCCTCAACCCGGTTTGGCAACCCAAAAAGATGGTCATTCTTTGCTCCAAGGTGGACCACGCCCTCATGGAACTGCTCTGGCGCTGGAAGCGGGGCGACCTGGAGACCGACATCAGCATGGTCATCTCCAACCACCCGGACCTGCGCAAGGATGTGGAACACTTCGGCGTGCCCTTCCATCACGTGCCCGTCGGCCCCTCCCTGCGCGACAAGGTCAATGCCGAGGACAACATCATCGAGCTCATGAACGGCCAGGTGGACCTCATCGTGCTGGCCAGATACATGCAGATCCTCACCTCGGATTTCGTAACCCGATTTGCCAACAAAATAATCAACATCCACCATTCCTTCCTGCCCGCATTCGTCGGGGCCGACCCCTACCGCCGCGCCTACGAGCGGGGCGTAAAGCTCATCGGTGCCACGGCCCATTACGTGACGGCACAGCTGGATGAAGGCCCGATCATAGAGCAGGATGTGCTCCGGGTCACCCACAGCCATACCGTGGACGACCTGAAACGGCTGGGCGGCGACATCGAACGCCATGTCCTGGCCCGTGCCGTCAAATGGCACCTGGAGGATCGGGTTATCGTGGACGGCAACAAGACTATTGTCTTCAACCGCTGATTGCGGCTGAACCTGCGGATAAACAAAACCCCGTTTCCGGCCGGAAGCGGGGTTTTTCAATGCTGTAGCGCGGTTGGTTCAGGAGGCGGAGGTGGTTGGTCCCTCTTCTGCGGATTTTGCTTCGGCAGCGTCCTGAGCCGAGGGAACGTCTTGCGTTTTGGCATCCGTCCCCTTTGCCCGCGTGGATTCCGGGCCGGTAGCCTCCGGGGTCGCCTTCCCAACAGACTGGGTCGATCCCTGGGGTTCAACCTTGCCACGGGCAACACCGTATTTGGCCAGAATTTCGGCGATGCGCGCGCTGAGATTGGTGGTGGAGCGGGCCACCAGTTCCAAATTGATGAGGACCATGATGTCCACACGGAAAATAGCTTCCTTCCACAGCGCCATTATTCCCTGCTGCAATTCCGGTTCAAGACTGAGCATATTAAGGGAATCGGCCAGCTGCTTGGCGGTCTTGGGCTTGAATAGAAGCACTCCCTCGCGGGTGGTGTCGTTGGCAAAAAGCTGCTTTTTGCGAATCCGGGTCATGTACGGCAACTGATCGACCGCTGCGGCGGAAACCCTGCGGGCACGGCCGCTTCGCACCTGAACCTTGCCGCCTTCATCGCGCCCCACTTCCTTGAGGATCTGGATAGTCTGATTCTCCATCAGGAAAAAAAGCATCGTCTCCAAAGTGGGCGTGCTGAAATCCTTTGCCAGCGGTGCAATGTTGTTGATCTGGTCCGGCAGAAATTCGTTCAGCGCCCTGAACAGGTTGTCGCCGGTCATTCCAACGGCAATGGCGGCCCCCACACCAAGGGCCACGACCTGATCCATAAGGAACTTGAAACGAAGATTCTCTTTCTTTTCCTCTTCCGGGTCCGTCTGCTCCACGGCTTCCGGGTCGTCTTTTCTGGCCCGGGCCTGCAGCAGACGTTTCTGATACCTCTCCTCAAACTTCTCGGCCACGGTATCAATGCAGGTAATGCGTGCCGCCTGCAGGTATTCCTTGGAGGATATGGCATCGGCACCCGGTAATCCGCTAAGCCCCTTGACCAGCAATGTCTGAATGAATTTGGCCCGGCGGCGGCCGTCAAACTCCGTGCTGCTGGCCACATAGGCCTTTTGCATACGGGTCTTTTCTATTGTCTGCGTTGTGGGGTTCAACTTGGCAAGAATGTCGTCGAAAAGGAACCGGATAACGAGAAAATTGCGTTCCTTGGAAATATCGAACTTGCCGCCTTCCAGAATTTCCTTGTGCGCTTCCTTGACCCGGTTGGTGAAGAACTGCTCGACAAGCGTCTTCCAAAAATGCAGATCCAGCGGCATTTTCTCAATGAGAGCGCTGTACTCCTTGAGATTTTCCTGCCCCAGATAACGGAGGATGATCTCCTCGAAATTGTCCGTGATGAGTGCCATGGCAAAAACGATGCCCTGCACACACTTGAGCAACAACGTCTCCACATTGGTCAGACGGATTGCCAGTTCCTCTATTCTATCCTTGTCGTCGCCCTTTTGCGCCTTTTCGTAATGGGCCAGGGACACGATGAACCCGCTGACCTGCTTGCGAATATATTCATAGCCGGGATGCCCGGTCCGGCCGCCAAGCAGATTCACGATGGTTTTCTGCTGCGCTTTGAGCAGTGGAAATTCGTTTATATTGCCATGGTTTATATTGATGAATTCCAGAAGCAACTCGCGTTCCATGACCTCGCGCAAAGCGGACCGATCCTTGAGGGAACTCAGTTTGCTCTGATAGACGGCAAAGCGTTTTTCCCGGTCAAGCTTTGGACCGGAAGACGCCGGGGCGGGTGGGGTCATCGAATTTCTATTCCTTGTAAAGAGTGGAAGTATCGGCATGAACCATACGACAACTCCCGCAGTATTGCAAAACCCTGTTTACAATTGAGGACTTCCACGCCAAGGCTTTGGGAATGAGGGCGAAGATCAGGCGGCCGAAGAGACGGGATGCCCCTTGCGGTTCATGCGGCGGCGCAGTCCCTTTGCATAGTGCTCGCCGTGCTCGTTCAGCAGACCGGAGAGATACTCTATGTTCCGCTCCACGGCTTCCGCGTAGAAATCCCGCTCCACTCCGTATCTCGTCTTGAAATGAATAATCATGGATTCTGCAACGTTGGAGAGATGATTGCGCATCTTCGAGCGCATGAAGGAATAGAAACCGAGTGTGCGCATAAAGAGCTCGTATTCGCTGGAATATTCCTTCATGCCCGCTTCGTTGAACTCCTGGAAGAGCAACGGGAGCTTTTCCAGATAGATATCGTTGGCCATCTGGGCGAGAACATCCGAGGTACCGAGCACGTGACCGGCAAGCATGGTATCGAAATTGGAAAAGACTATGGAGTCGGGAGAAAGATTGGTATCCGTGCACAGGAGCATACTCTCCATATCCAGGAACTCGCCCATGTCGATACCGTTATCATCGACATACGCTTCCAGCAGATCAACACCCCGCTCCACGTGGCTCGACGTAAAGCGTCCTCCCGGCCCTGGTTCATCGCTGCGGCGTATGTAGCCCGCATCATGGAACAAGGCCGCTGTAAGGCAAAGTGAGATGACACGCTCGGGAAGGCGGTGGCGGCCGACATGTACCCCATGCAGCAGGCGCGCCGTGGTGACCAGAACACCCAGCGTATGCATCCAGTCGTGATAGGGAGTGTCACAGGCTTCAAATCCATCGATTTGACCGGAAAAAAGACGTTGAATGTAATCAAACGCCTTCTCATATACCGTAAAATCAAAATCGGGATAAATGGAACTCACAATGTCATGAACTTCCTGGTCCACGGCATGTTCGTCCTTAATACACAGGTAGATATCTTTCGACATGCAGAGAAGCCCCTCACTGAGTAACACTTATCAGTATATAATTTCCACAGAATTCAGGACACGTCAACATCTCCCTGGAGAGGGCTTGACCAAGTAAAATGAAAAGGTAATAAAAAAGACGTGATTACTTGCACTAGATGTGGTGGGAAAAACGCCGACGACAACCGATTCTGCGAACAGTGTGGAAACAAGCTCCAGTCCTTGTCCAGGGCCGGCAGCCCGGTTGAGCTCTCGGACAGGCCGTCCGATCCCCTCACCCGTATCCAGAACAACGGAAAGCCCTCGCCTGCCCTTGCCAGGATGTTTGAGGCCTGGATTTATATACTGCTGCTGACGGTCGCCGCCGCCATATGCGCGTGGAAGGATGTCTGGTGGCCCCTCTACCCGACGGTAGCGGTCATCGGCATCGTTGCCTGGCTCAGAAAAATCTGACCTGTCGCCCCTACTGCCCGCCCTGGGCCGGAGCATCCGGTGCCGCTGGAGCCGTGGCATTGTCGTTCTTCAGGGCGTTTCGCAGATCCTCTTCCAAAAGATCCGGAATGGGACGATCCCAGAACTTCTCGTCCATCTTCTCGTCAATGGTCTTTTCCGAACAGCAGACAATGCGCTCCGAGTTCGGGCAGTCCGGCACGGAATAATCCACCACGGCGCATTTGGAGACCTTGTCGAAATGATAGGGGATGGAACGGGTTACTTTTTGATATTCCTTGCCCTGCACGCGGATCATGTCGCCATACACGCCGACAAAGAAGTGCACCTTGCGATTGGCATAGAACACCGTGAACAAATAAAGATTTTTCTTGATTCGCGTTACGTAGTCCACTTCCGAGGGAGACTTGCAGAGTACCCGGGCGACGATCTGCTTGCCCAGGCAGATATCCATATCCATATAGTCCGACGCAATGGCGGGCCGCACCAGCAGGATGAGAGCCGCCAGGCCGAAAAGAAATGTCGTGATTCTACGCATGGCCCACCGTTTATTTCAGGTCGAGAAAGAGCTGGAATCCCTCAGGATCCCCGGTCTCGCATCTTTCCTTGCACCCGCAGCACCGGTAGTGTCCGTCCTTGAGGTACCACTCGGCCTTCCAGGAGCAGTCGCAATTGAAGTACTCGTATACCGAGGCATCCACCGCGCCGCGATAGCGCAGGTAGCCCTCGCTTTTCATCTTCTGCTTGTTTGTCATCGTCACTTTTGTCCCGAATGTATAGGGCAAGCCTACACTGCGCCGAAAATTTTTGCAAAAAGTAGTGAACGCATCTTTTCCCGGATTGTGGTTTCTTCCTTGACCACCAGAACGGATTGGTCTAACAGGCGAATTGGTCCAACCAATCACAGAGAGGCAAATGATGGAAATCAAACCAGTCAGCCGTCAGTCCATATACGAGGACATCGTCACCCAGATCCGCGGAATGATAAGCCGCGGGGAGCTGGCGGTGGGCGATCGGCTACCGCCGGAAAGGCGGCTGGCGGAGATGTTCTCGGTGTCGCGCAACACCGTTCGCGAGGCCATTCGCTCGCTGGCCGAACAGGGGCTTGTCGAAAGCCGCCAGGGAGCCGGAACATTCGTCAGTCAGGCCGATTCCAGAGACTTTGCCACAACCTTCGCGGGCGCCATTCTGCGCGGACAACCGGAGTTACGGGAAATCTTCGAAATCCGCAAGATCGTGGAGCCGGAAATCGCCGGTATGGCGGCACGTAACGCCTCCCCCGGCGACATCACCCGGCTCGAAGCAATCCTGACGGAACAGGAACAGGCTGTGGCCAAGGGCGAGAGCACCAGCCACTTTGATCTGGAATTGCACGCCACACTTGCCGAGGCCTCCGGGAACTCGGTCATGCGGGCCATGGTTCGGGCCCTGCACGACGAGCTCTACGAAAGCCGAGTGGCCGGACTGCAATCCCCCCCCAGGCAGCAGGCATCGCTTGCAGCCCACAGGGCGATTGTCCAGGCGGTCAAACATGGGCATGTGCTTCAGGCGGAAAAGGCCATGCGCGAACACTTGGATGAAGTGTCGATTATTGTATTCAAAAAGAAGAGTTAAGGAGACCACACAATGAAGGAAATTCGAGAAAACGCCAAAAAGCTTATGCAGGGATTCTGCCGCGTCTGCAAAGTGTGCGACGGCAAGGCTTGCGCGGGTGAGGTGCCCGGCATGGGCGGACTGGGCACGGCGGCCGGATTCAAGAACAACATCACAGCCCTGGAAGCCGTGAAGCTGAACATGCGCCTGCTGCACGACAAGTCCGAACCCGACACCACCACAACCGTACTCGGCTACGATCTGGACATGCCGGTCATGGCCGCTCCCATCGGTGGCGTATCTTTCAACATGGGTGGCAAGATCAGCGAGGACGACTACGCCGATGCAGTGGTCGGCGGCTGCATGGACAGCGGCGTCATCGGCTGTACCGGTGACGGCGTGCCTCCGTTCATCCACGAGTCAGGCTTCAAGGCCATCAGCGACTGCAAGGGACACGGCATTCCGTTCATCAAGCCGTGGGAAGGTCCCGAGCTCGACGAGAAGCTCGAAAAAGCCAAGGCTACAGGCTGCACCTGTTTCGGCATGGATGTGGACGCTGCGGGCCTCATTACCCTCAAGCAGATGGGCCGACCGGTATCGCCCAAGCCCGTGGACGAACTCAAGACCATCATCGCCAAGATCCATTCCTGGGGTGCAAAATTTATCATCAAGGGCGTCATGACCCCGGATGAAGCCCGACTGGCCGTGGAAGCCGGTGCCGACGGCATCGTGGTCTCCAACCACGGCGGCCGCGTGCTCGACCATACTCCCGGTTCCGCCGAGGTCCTGCCCGGCATTGCGAATGAGGTCAAAGGCACAATCGCCATTCTGGCCGACGGCGGTGTCCGCACCGGCACAGACGTGCTCAAGCTCCTTGCCCTGGGCGCGGACGCCGTGCTCATCGGCCGTCCCATCTCCGTGGCTGCCGTGGGCGGATTGCGCGAAGGCGTCTCCACCTACCTGGCAACCATCAAGGGCCAGCTCAAGGGGGCCATGGTTCTGACGGGCTGCGGCTCCATTGCGGACATAACCGGCCGCGTCATCTTCTAGACAGACCGTTCGAAAGCGGCGTGATGCGGACAAGCGACAAGGTTCATGGCTAAGGGGGACAGTTCAAACCACCATGACTGGAACATTTGCCGTCTGAAACCTGATCGCCGCTTTCAAAACACACTGAAAACTGCAACGGCCCGATCCCGCGCGACGGGCAGGAAGACATCATGATCACCACCTATATCCTCTATATGTGCCTCGGTGCCTTCGCCGGAGTGCTGGCCGGACTTCTCGGCATCGGCGGCGGCCTGGTCATCGTACCCATGCTCAACATAGCCTTCGAACTCCAGCACTTCCCGGATGTCCACATCCAGCACGTTGCGCTCGGGACCTCGATGGCCACCATCATCTTTACGTCCATCTCTTCCATGCGGGCCCATCACAAACGGGGAGCCATCAACTACCAGGCCTTCTGGAAGCTGACCCCCGGCATCATCATCGGCACCTATCTCGGAGCCTGGCTGGCCTCCATCCTGTCCACCATGGTGCTCAAGATTTTCTTCGGACTTTTCCTTTATTATGTGGCCACCAAGATGCTCACCGGCAAGAAGACCGAGGCTGCCCGCGATCTGCCCGCCACGCCCGGCATGGTCGGCGCGGGTACCGGCATCGGCATCTTCTCCGCCCTGGTCGGCATCGGCGGCGGCACACTGACCGTGCCTTTCCTCTCCTGGTGCAACTTAACCATGCACACGGCCATCGGCACCGCTGCGGCCGTGGGGCTGCCCATCGCCCTGGCCGGTACCGCCGGATACCTCATCAACGGCCTCGGCGTGACAGGTATCCCCGGACCGCACATCGGCTACATTTATCTTCCCGCCTTCCTGGGCATCATCGTGATGAGCGTGATCACAGCTCCCTACGGAGCCAAGCTCGCCCATTCACTGCCCGTGGCCAAGCTCAAGCGCATCTTCGCCATCCTGCTTTATCTGGTGGCCACCCGGATGCTCTGGAGTGCTTTCGGAGCGTAAACCATTGCCGTACGGTCGGGCTGTCCCCTTCAACGGGAAGGAGGTGGCCCGGCCGTATTGTCTTACAGCCCGTGGCGTGATATCGCCGCCCTCATGAGCTACATCAAGGAATTCCAGGCGGCTCTCAGCCGCACCCGACAATGGGACATCGGCGATATTTCCCAACCCGAAGCCCCCTTCCCCATCGATATATCCATCCTCAACGCGCTGGAGGAAACAGGCCACATCCCCTTTCCCCTGCGCGCCGCCCAGGTACTTTCCGTCAACTTCGGCATGTACCACGTGCTCTCCAAGAAATTTCATATTCCGAACGGTATCATCACCATGGGCAACGTTTCCGTCGATGGCCGCAACCTCATGCCCGCCACCATCGACGACTTCAGAAACATGCTCAAGCGGCGGAACGGTGAGGACACCCTCGGCAGCTACCATATCTGGACCACACTGCCCGGCGGCGTCATACTCGACCACGTCATTCTCTCCACCCTGCACGGCGAAGGCCTCATCAAGGTGGACCAAGCCATTCCCGCAGAGCGATATCTTTATGCCCCGGGCGATGCCCTGCCCCATCACCTGACATACCATCCCATGGTGGCTGGTCTTGAATTCTTCGTGGCCTCCGGCACCATTGATCCCGAAGCCATGGAATATCTGATGGGCACCCGCTTCCCCAAGCAATACGACTAGGCGAAATCCGGCCCCGGCCATCCTCCGGATAAGATTTCTTCCCCCGGCTCCGGCCGAACATTTTTGAAGGGCATTCGGTTCGATGATTTCAGCCGTTTGCCCTTCCTCCTTCTTCCCCTCATTTTTGCACCGGCATCCAACCGCCAATAGCTGCCTGAAAACAAACGATACCGCTCTTCTCGACCGTTCGAGGCCGTGTTACCTTTCCACGTTTTTTGCACATCGTCGATTTCCAATTATTTTATCAGGTTAAAAATAATACATTGGAAATATAAATGCTTTCTATTTAGATGATTTATAGCAGATCGATTCCTCTTCTTACTTCTGTTTTGACACCAAAAACAGCCCAGAACTCCACGGTTGCTAAAATTAACAAGATGAAATCATTGGCTTTTATGGTAAAAGATAAATGCTCAACATTTTTCCATACCATGCCCGTGCGCTGAGCGGCACGGCAAAACACAAGGAGGCATCCTCATGCCAATGGATCGCCGAAACTTTCTCAAACTCGCGGGGACGGGAGCCGCTTGCCTGACCCTGGGGCAACTGGGGATCAGCCTGACGCCCGTGCGCGCCTACGCCGCCGACCTGAAGATTTCCGGCGCAAAGGAAATACTGACCGTCTGTCCTTTCTGTTCCGTTAGCTGTAATGTCATCGGCTACGTAAAGAACGGCAAGCTGGTCAGCTCCGAGGGCGACCCGGACTACCCGGTGAACGAAGGTGCCCTGTGCGCAAAGGGCGCAGCCATGCTCTCCATGACCACCAGCCACCACCGGCTGCAAAAACCCATGTACCGCGCTCCCTACAGCGACAAGTGGGAAGAGAAGAGCTGGGACTGGATCATCGAACGCATTGCCCAGCGAGTGAAGGAAACCCGCGACAAGGACTTTATCCTCAAGAACGCCAAGGGACAGAACGTCAACCGTATCGAGTCCATGTTCCTGCTGGGTACCTCCCACGCCTCCAACGAGGAATGTGCCCTGACCCACCAGTTCGCCCGCGCCCTCGGCGTGGTCTACATGGACCACCAGGCCCGCGTCTGCCACAGCTCCACCGTGGCCGCACTGGGTGAGTCCTTCGGACGCGGCGCCATGACCAATCACTGGACCGACATCGCCAATGCCGACTCCATCCTGATCATGGGCAGCAACGCGGCCGAGCACCATCCCATTTCCTTCAAATTCGTGCTGCGTGCCAAGGACAAGGGCGCAACCGTCATGCACGTGGACCCGAAGTTCTCCCGGACCTCGGCCCGTTCCGACTTCCATGTGCCCCTCCGCTCCGGTACGGATATCGCCTTCCTGGGCGGCATGATCAAATACATCATTGAGAACAACCGGTTCTTCAATGACTATGTGGTGGAATACACCAACGCCTCCCTGTTGGTGGATCCCAAGTTTGATTTCAAGGACGGTCTGTTCACCGGGTACGATCCCAAGAGCCGCACCTACGACAAGACCACCTGGAACTACCAGATGGACGAGAACGGCGTGCCCAAGCAGGACAAGAGCCTGAAGGACCCGCGCTGCGTATTCCAGCTGCTCAAGAAGCACTACTCCCGCTACACTCTGGAGAACGTGTCCACCACCACCGGTGTGGACTCGAAGATCCTGGAAAAGGTCTACAAGACCTTCTCCGCCACGGGCCGCCCGGACAAGGCCGGTACCGTCATGTACGCCCTGGGCTGGACCCAGCACACCGTGGGCGTGCAGAACATCCGCACCTCCGGCATCATCCAGCTGCTGCTGGGCAACATCGGCATCGCGGGCGGCGGCATCAACGCCCTGCGCGGCGAGCCCAATGTCCAGGGGTCCACGGACCATGCCATGCTCTACCACATTCTGCCCGGCTACATGGCCATGCCCGCAGCCCCCTGGCAGAGCATTGACGAATACAACAAGGCCAATACCCCGATCAGCCATGATCCGGAATCGGCCAACTGGTGGCAGCACAAGCCCGCTTATCTGGCGAGCCTGCTCAAGTCTTGGTTCGGCGACAATGCCACCGCCAAGAACCAGTTCTGCTACCCCCTGCTGCCCAAGATCGAAAAGGGTGGAGACTACTCCTACCTCTTCCTCTTCGACCGCATGTACAAGGGCGAAATCCGGGGCGGCTTCTTCATGGGCCTCAACCCCATGAACTCCGTGCCCAACACGCACAAGATCCGCAAGGCCATGGACAACCTGGACTGGTGTGTCTGCGCCGAGCTGCACAGCTCCGAGACCACCGAGAACTGGCACCGTCCCGGCGCAGATCCCAAGAAGATCAAGACCGAGATGTTCCTGCTGCCTTCCGCGCACCGCATGGAAAAGAGCGGTTCCGTCACCAACTCCGGCCGCTGGGTACTCTGGCATCACCTGTGCGTGCCGCCGCAGTTCCAGACCCGTCCCTTCGGCGAGATGTACATCCCGATCATGAATACCCTGCGTGAGAAGTACAAGAAGGAAGGCGGCGCCTTCCCCGAGCCCATACTCAAGCTCGACTGGCCCGAAAAGTTTGATCCCGAGGATCTGTGCCAGCGCATCAACGGCCGCTTCCACAAGGATTCCGTGGTCAACGGAAAGCAGTACAAGCGCGGCCAGCAGGTGCCCTCCTTCGTCCACCTCAAGGACGACGGCTCCACCTCCAGCCTGAACTGGCTCTACTGTGGCAGCTGGACCGAGGAAGACGGCAACAAGTCCCTGCGCCGCTCTGCCAAGCAGACCCCGATGCAGGCCAAGATCGCCCTGTACCCGAACTGGTCCTGGTCATGGCCCGTCAACCGCCGCATCCTCTACAACCGTGCCTCCGTGGACCTCAACGGCAAGCCTTTCAACAAGGAAAAGGCCGTTATCGAGTGGAAGGACGGCAAGTGGATCGGTGACGTGCCCGATGGCGGATGGCCGCCGCTGGCAACCGGAAAGGGCAAGCTCCCGTTCATCATGCAGACCCACGGCCTGGGCCACCTCTTTGGCCCCGGCCGGGCGGACGGTCCGTTCCCCGAGCACTATGAACCGGCCGAGACTCCGGTGAACAAGAACCTGTTCTCCAAGCAGCTCTCCAGCCCGGTGTACAAGTTCACCACCAGCGCGCCGGATATTCTGGCCAAGCCTGCGGACCCGAACTACCCCATCGTCCTGACGACCTATAGCCTGACCGAGCACTGGTGCGGCGGCGGCGAGACCCGCAACGTCCCCAACCTGCTCGAAGCCGAACCGCAGCTCTATGTGGAAATGAGCCCGGAACTGGCCAAGGAAAAGGGCGTCAAGAACGGCGACGGCGTCATCATCGAGTCCATTCGCGGCAAGGTGCAGGCCATCGCCATGGTCACCGTCCGTATGCGTCCGCTCAAGGTGCACGGCCGGATCATCCATGAGATCGGTATGCCCTACTGCTTCGGCTGGACCACCCCCGGTTGCGGTGACTCCACCAACCGCCTCACCCCGTCGGTGGGTGACCCCAACACCACCATCCCGGAATACAAGGCGTGCTGCGTGAACCTCCGCAAGGCGGACAAAATCACTGAAATAGCACGATAGAGGAGACTGTCATGACAAAAACATTCCTCATAGATACCTCCCGCTGCACCGCTTGCCGCGGCTGCCAGCTGGCCTGCAAGGAGTGGCACGAGTTGCCCGCCAACAAGACCAAGCAGACGGGGAGCCACCAGAATCCGCCGGACCTTAACCCCAACAACTACAAGGTTGTCCGGTTCCACGACTACATCGACGACACCGGCGTGGTCCGCTGGAACTTCTTCCCGGACCAGTGCCGCCACTGCGATATCGCCCCCTGCAAGGAAACAGGCGATATGTACATCGAGGAGGCAATCACTCAGGACGCACGGACCGGCGCCATCCTGTACACGGAAAAGACCGCCAAGTTCACCAAGGAACAGTTTGAGGAAATCCGCGAGGCGTGCCCCTACAACGTCCCGCGCCGCAATGAGAAGACTGGTCTGATGGCCAAGTGTACCATGTGCAACGACCGTGTGCTCAACGGCATGCCGCCCGCCTGCGTACGGGCCTGCCCCACCGGGGCCATGCAGTTCGGCGACCGCGATGCCATGCTCAAGCTCGCCGAAGAGCGCCTGGCCACGGTCAAGAAGGACTGGCCCAAGGCGTTCCTGGCCGATCCCGATTCGGTCAACGTCATCTACCTGCTCATAGACAAGCCGGAAACCTACCATGAGTTCGCGGTGGCCTCGGCCGCCCCGGTTTCGCCCCTGACGAAGAAGCAACTCTTCGCCAAACTGGGCAGACCGCTCAAGGCAATGAAGGCATAACGCAACCTCTCCTGCCCAAAGGCCGGAGCGTCCATATCGGACAGCTCCGGCCCACGGGCCGGGACAATCCGGAGCACGCCATGCACACCGAAAGCACGCGGAAACATCTCGATTCGACCCTCGCCGCCATGGAAGACCGGCTGGATGCCTACGGCGAACTGGCCCGGATATTCGGGCCACTCATGCAAGAACAGGCCGCCCTGACCGAAACGTTTGCAACCGACAGCTCTCCGCTGCCGCAGGTGGATGCTAGCCGCCTGGCCGACGGAGTGCCCGTGCTCACGGATGCGGACTGTACGGCCTGGGCCGCCCCCCTGGCCGCATCGGCCAAACGCCAGCTCCCGCTGCTCCGCAAAATTCTTCACCTGGATGATAAAACCGGCAACGCCGTGCAGACGTATCTGAATGATCCGGTACATCTTTCAGCCCTTGCCCAGGCGCGGATCAAAGGCGACTGGAAACACTTTGAGAACACCTCCACGCAATTCGACGACCTGCCAAGCCGCAATCTGCTGTATATTTCAGAGAATGTTTTCGCCCCCGCCTTTCGTGCTATGGTCGGCCGCCTGGGCAAACCTCTTTCCGAAGCGGAGTGGGAACACGGCCGCTGTCCCGCCTGTGGCTCCGCACCCACCATCGCCTACCTCTCCGCCAAGGAGCCGACTGATCTCGACCTGGTGGGCGGCGGCGGCAAAAAACACCTTCACTGCTCCCTGTGCGGGCACGATTGGCGGGTAAAACGCAACGTTTGCCCGTCCTGCGGCAACGACAAGGACGAAACCCGGGAGATATTCACCGTGGACGGCCGTCCCCAGGAGCGTATCGAGGCGTGCCATTCCTGCAAGTCGTACATCCTGTGTATCGACCTGCGCGAGTGTCTCGACGTCCCGGACCTGGACGCCGTGCAGATGGGCCTCATCCATTTGGACATCCACGCAAAGTCCAAGGGATTCTCGCCCATGGCCCACACTCTGTGGAACACGCTCGATTCCTAAGTTCCGGAGCTTCCATGCCGCCACTCACTTCGCTGAATCGACTTTGCCCGGAAATCGTGGAGCAGGCCTCGTCCTCCCGGATGCAGGACCAGCCGAACGCGTTCGGTCCCGTTGAACGGTATGTTGCCGGTTCGGTAAGCCACGGAGAGGACATGATCGCCGTCGAGGAACCCCTGTTCATCCAGATGGAGGGCCAGGGGGAATCCGTGGTACCGCGCACGCCGGGTGACGACCGCAATCTGATCGCCGGCCATCTCTTCTCACTAGGGGTAATCCACTCTGCGGCCGACATCTTGGCCATGGAAGTAAATGAGGACGAAAGCCAGGCATTCGTAAGGCTTGCCTCGGCTAGAACACCCCCCCGGCGCGAGACCTTCCCCAAGCGTCTGAGATTGCACCCGGATCAATTATTCCGACTGCGGGCAGGCTTCGAGGAGCGCCAGAGGCTCTATCGCTCCACCGGGGCCACACACGCCGCCGCCTTGTTCCGGGCGGACGGAACGTTGCTGGCCTATGGCGAAGACGTCAGCCGCCACTGCGCCTTTGACAAGGCCGTGGGCAGGGTCCTGTACGACGAGACACTGGCTGCGGCGGACATTGCCATGCTCACGTCCCGACTGGCGCGCGAGCTGGCCGTCAAGGCCGTCCGGGCGGGAGTACGTGCCCTGTGTGGTTTTTCTGCGGCAACCAGTTCGGGCATGGAGTATGCCCGGCAGCACGGACTGACCCTGATCGGACGTGTCAGGAACGACAGCTTCAACGTGTATGCCAACGGTTGGCGAATGGAATATTAACGGAAAGGATGAGTCTTGCCTCGGCTTCCGTTGCTGAATTGAACCCCAAAGCCTGACATTGCGGGGGCCTCCACCCCGCAGCAGGCGCGCCGGAGTCCCCCCTCCTCTCCCTCGGCTCCAAAGCCTGTGGGAATGCGCGGAGCCCTTGCCGACAAGGCGGCAAGGGCTCCACATTCACTATCCTCATCTCCGCTTCCTCTTGCGGAGGGAAGACCTACATTAGCTGCACAGGCAGTCGCTGAAGACCACGCGGTCCGCGTATTCCGCCTGTTTTCCCTTGTTCCAACGGGAAACGGGCCGATAGTACCCGACAATGCGGGTATAGACCTCGGCCTCCTCGCCGCAGGTGGGACAATCAAAGTGCTCACCCAGAATATAGCCGTGCTCCTTGCAGATGGAGAACGTGGGCGTGACCGAGACATAGGGAATCTTGGTCTTGCTGAACGCTTTGATGATGAAGTTTTTGAGAGACTGGGGATCGGTCACTGCCTCGCCCAGGAAGGTGTGGAACACCGTGCCGCCGGTGTAGAGCGGTTGCAACTGGTTCTGGTGCTCCAAGGCGTAAAATACGTCCTGTGAGATGCCGACCGGGAGCTGCGTGGAGTTGGTGTAGTACGGCGTGCCGTTGCCCTGGGTCTGAATATCCGCGTACAGGGACTTGTCGATCTTGGCCAGCCGATAGCTGGTGCCTTCGGCGGGCGTGGCTTCGAGATTGTACAGGTTGCCGGTCTCCTCCTGGAATCGGGAGGTCAGGCGACGCAGGTGGTTGAGCACACGGCGCATGAGGCGGATACCGCCCTCGGTCTCAATGCCCTTGCCTATCAGATTGAGGCAGGCCTCATGCCCGCCCAGCAGACCGATGGTGGAAAAGTGCCCCTTGTAGCCATTCTTCAGGTAGCGGCGGGACCAGGGGAACATTCCGGACTCAAGATTGTTGTTGATGATCTTGCGCTTATACTCCAGCGAATCCTTGGCCATGGTGGCATATTCCTCAATGAGTTCAAGGAAGTCGTCCTCGGACTGGGAGAGGTAGGCCAGCTTGGGCAGGTTGAGCGTGACCACGCCGATGGAGCCGGTCAGGTCGCCCGCGCCGAAGAGGCCGCCGGTCTTGTTGCGCAGTTCGCGCAGGTCCATCTGGAGACGGCAGCACATGGAACGCACGTCCTCGGGCTTGAGGTCCGAGCTGATGAAATTCTGGAAATAGGGAACGCCGTACTTGGAGGTGAGCTTCATGAGCAGCTCGCCTATCTCCGATTCCCAGGGGAAATCCTCGGTGACGTTGTAGGTCGGGATGGGGAAGGAGAAAATACGGTCGCTATGATCGCCCTCCAGCATGACCTCGATGTAGGCCTTGTTGATCATGGCCATTTCCTCGGCAAAGTCACCGTAGGTCAGATCGTCATCATACTTGCCGCCGATGATGATCGGCTCGGAGGCGATATGCTTGGGGGCCACGAGGTCGAAGGAAAGGTTGGTGAACGGCGACTGTCCGCCCCAGCGCGAAGTGGTGTTCAGGTTGAACACGAACTTCTGCATGCTCTGGCGGACCTGCTCGTAGTTCAGGCCGTCGTGCCGAATGAACGGGGCAAGGTAGGTATCCACATTGTTGAACGCCTGGGCACCGGCCCACTCGTTCTGGAGCGTGCCGAGGAAGTTGTTCATCTGGCCCAGAGCGGTGTCGAAATGCTTTGCCGGACCGGCGGAGGCGCGGCCGTCGAGATTGAAGCCTTCCAGCAACAGATCGCGCAAAGACCAGCCCGCGCAGTATCCTGCCAGACCGAAGGAAAGATCATGGATATGGAAATAGCCGTGCTCGTGGGCCAGGCGAATCTCCTCGGGATATTTTTCTAGTGCATACCGCGCCTGGACCGTGCCGGAGAGGTGCAGCATGAGCCCCTGGAAGGAATGGGTCATGTTGGCGTTTTCGTTCACGCGCCAGTCGGCCTGATCCAGGTAGGAGTCGATGACGTCCTTGATATCGAGGTAGGCCGCTTTCTGGCAACGAAGCTGACGGCGTTTCTCACGATAGAGAATGTACTTTTTGGCGATGTCGAACTGGCGCGACTCCATGAGCACCTGCTCGACCATATTCTGGACGTGCTCCTGCTCGGGAATTTCCATGCCTTCGAGCTTGGCCTCGACCTTTCTGGCGAGACGTTTGCCCAGCAGGGGATCCTTGATGCCGCTGGCGGCAAGCGCTTTGAAAATGGCCTCGGCGATGCGGTCAGTAGACCACGTCTCCAACCGGCCGTCTCTCTTCATGATCTGGCTGGGCATGCTCCGTCATCCTCCTTGGGGGTACGTATTTCTGAATGGTGAGTTTATGGTCGGGCGGCAAATACCCCCGCGCTATATCCAGGTCCGCCTCGGTAAGGGCCGGGACCTGGGTTGTGCGAAAATAAAATGCCCCGGGATGACTCTCGGCCAGGGCGAAGATACGTTTCATATTACTCTCGGCCGCCAAAGCGGAGACGGCATTGCCGGTAAGGGCGGGGTATTTGTCATACGGCCCCTTCACATCCACGGCAAAGACATCGACCAGACCGCACAGCAACAGTTCTTCCACCACATCGGGACGCATACCGTTGGTATCGAGCTTGACGGGCAGGCCGGTCTTGCGCACCTCGTGGATCAATTCCCCAAGCTCCGGCACGATTGTCGCCTCGCCGCCGGAAATGGTCACACCATCCAGCCAGCCGCTACGGTCGCGCAAAAAGGTCTTCACCTTTGCTGGATCAAGCGGCGGCAGGGACTGCATGTCCCAGGCAAGCTGAAAATTGTGGCAGGTCGGGCAGCGGAGGTTACAACTGCCCAAGAAAAGGATGCAGGTGTGACGCCCGGGCCAATCGCAAAAGCTCAAGCGCTCAATTCCGCGCACATAATTCCATACCCCAGTGGGCTCACTCATCCTCATCACCTCGAATATTTCTAGAAAAAACAGGAGACGTTGCACCAGCAAACATCCCCGTAAAAAAGGCTTGCCCCACTCCCCCCGAAGCAGAGGCCGCCGGGCCCCGGGGCAAGTCCAGCCAGAATGGCGGAACGGTTCCCGGAACGTGTCTTCAGTGATAGCCCAAGGCCGTTTTTTTGTACAGGGGGTCAAACTTTTTTTTCGACACCGCAGGCAGATACAGGCTGTTTTCAGCGTTTATTTGCAATTAACACGTCTTTTAAAAAGTTTTTAACAGATGCTTGCTGTTCACGAACCGAATATATTTAACTTTTTTCTAGAGCTAGTTTAGAAAAAAAATATTTCGATTTGAGGGGGATCGGTTTTCGACAGAAGCCCCTATTGCGGGCTTTGGAAGCGCGGGAGTATGTCCGGGAAATCGGCTTACCACAGACCTTTTCACTTAGGAACACTCGAGGGCAAGGATTCCACAGAAAAAACGAACAGCGATCCGTGATTTTCTCCCGATTCCGCGCAACTTCCCGGCCTATGGGGCATAGCGCTTGTCAACCCGCCTCATGGGCAGAATCCGATGCCGCAGTCCCTGCGCACGCTCGGCGGAATGACCAATCACAAAATGTAACAAAAAAATGCTCGTCCAACTGAGAATAAAAATCCGACTACTGAAATTTCCGGGCATTGGGCCCCGCCCTTTCTGCACACATTTGACAATCATGATAGAATAACTATGGAAATAGAACCGAACAGGGAGCAATCCGCATGTCCTTCAGGATAATTGTTTTTTCCATAGCCACCCTGCTGACGCTTTATCTGGGCTGGCGGCTCATCAACCCGGCTCCGCTGAGCCGGGGGCGCAAGGTTGCGGCATGGCTTCTGGTCGCCTTTGCACTCTACGTCCATCCCGTTTTGCGGTTTGTGAACCAGTCCGGCCTCAAGGGCGATGCCATGACGATCATCAACTGGGCGGGTTACTCCGCCTTCGGTCTGGCCACTTTGCTGGTGGCATTGATGATCGTCAGGGACCTGCCCATCCTTGCTCGTCGCACCGGGAGCGCCTTGGCCCGCATAACCGGCCGTCGCAAGCGTAACTATTTCACCCGGCCGGACAAGGGCCGACGTCAATTCCTGCTCAACGCCACCAATGCCACTCTGCTGGCCGCGACCGTCCCGCTGACCGGGTATGCCGCCTATGAGGCCAACAGAACACCCAGTGTGCTTGGCAACGACATTCCGATCCACGACCTGCCCGCCGGTTTGGACGGTTTTGCCATTGCCCAGATTTCCGATACGCACATCGGCGTCACCCTTGGCAAGGAGTGGGCACGCAAGGTAGTGGACGAAGTAAACGCTCTTGGCCCGGACATGATCGTCCATACCGGCGACATGGTCGACGGTACGGTGGCGGGCCTGCGCAATGCCGTATCTCCCTTTGCCGATCTTTCGGCCCGCCACGGCGTATGGTTCTGTACCGGCAATCATGAGTATTATTCCGGCGTGTTCCCCTGGCTCCGCCATATCCGGGAACTCGGCATGACACCCCTGATCAATGAGAACCGCCTGGTGGATACCGGCAACGGCAAAATTCTTTTGGCTGGCGTGACCGATTACGGTGCGGCGCGGATGTATCCCCCGCATGTGTCTTCCCCCTCTGCGGCAATGGAGGGAGCGCAGGCCCATGATGTCTCCATTCTCCTGGCGCACCGTCCCCGCTCGGTCTTCGAGGCGGCCAAGGCGGGTTTCGATATTCAGCTTTCCGGGCATACTCACGGCGGACAGTACTTCCCGTACACGCTCGCCATCCACCTTTTCCAGCCCTATGTTCGCGGCCCGTACACCCATGAGGCGACACATCTCTATGTCAACCAGGGTACCGGCTACTGGGGCCCGCCCATGCGCCTGGGTACCGTGCCGGAAATTACCCTGCACACCCTGCGCTGTGCCTGATTCCATTAATTATAACATGTGGCATCGTTTCGGGAAAAATCGGATTTCACCTTGCGAAAACTCGCCTCGTTGACTAAGAAAATTCTATGTCTGAAACGGAAAAAAATATTCTGATCCTCGGCGTCGGCAACGTCCTCTTCATGGATGAGGGATTCGGCGTCCGAGTGGCCGAGGAATTGGAGCAGCGATACGAATTCACTCCCAACGTGACCGTGCTCGACGGCGGCACGCTGGGTTTTCGCCTCATGGGTCCGATCATGGAGTCGGACTATCTGATTATCGTGGATATCGTCCTCAACGAGGGCGAACCCGGTGACGTATTCCGCCTGCTAGGCAAGGATCTCAAAAAGGCGTGCGCCTTTACAAATTCCATGCACCAAACCGATCTGCTTGATACCCTCGCCCGGTGCAGCCTCATCGGCACCGTGCCGGACGACGTGATCCTCTACGGCATCGAGCCGGTGAACTACAAGGATATGTCCGCCGAGCTTTCGCCGGAACTGGCGGCCAAGCTGCCCGCCGTCATGGACCTGGTGCTCAAGGAAGTGGAACAAGCCGGAGGCGATTACGCCCCTCGCTCGACAGCCAACCCAGCCACGGAGAAAATCTATGTGCCTCGCGATACCAGCCGAAATCATTGAGATCAGTGACGGCGTCGCCACCTGCAAGGTGGGCGAAGGGGAAACCACGGTCCAGGCGTCCATCATGCTTCTGGACGAAGACATCGCCCTTGGCGACTATATCATCATCCACGCGGGCTTTGCCCTGCGCAAGCTCGACCCCAAGGAAGCGCAGGAGACGCTCAAGATTCTGCGCGACATGGTGGAAGTCCTGGATTACGAGCCGGAGATGCTGTAGACGGCTCTTCTCGCTTCAAGCGGCACAAGGCCCGGAACGGTTCACCGTTCCGGGCCTTGTGCCGTTTAGAGTCTGCGCTACGCTCGCCCTTTTTTCCCGGGCAAAAAGGAAGCCCGCAGAAAAACGGGACTGAGAAAAACCAACGGATTTCGCGCCACACGGTCCGGAAGGATATGGTACCAGCGATACCCCAGCGATGCGAAGTAGGCCCTGGCCCGGTTCCCATGCCCGGTTTCACTGGCGGCCAGAAGCGCGGCATCCCGCTGGCACCGGGAGGTGGCCAACGGCTCAAGGATGCGGTTGCTATACCCGAAGCGAAGCAGCATGGCCCGAATACGCCGGTATTCCCGATACCTTGCAGACGCATCGGCCAGAGCGAACAGGGCGACAACCAACCACCCAACTCCCCAGCAACCCAGGGCAACGGCCTGCGCAGTTTGCCCCCCTTCCGCCCAGCGCACCGCGCCAGCGCCCTTGAATCCCACCGCCAGTACCAATGCGACCGAGCCCGTCATATACGGCCACGGCGCGGCACGCAGTGAGCGCATCAAACGGAGGGGAAAAAAGATGAATGACAACAACAGCAAATGTGCGTGGAGATGCTTCATAATATACGCAGGAACATGAAAGTTCAAAACGAGAAAACGAGGCTTGCCAAGTTGTTCGGTTTAACTTGAGAATTCACAGTCAACTAAGTTTTCGAATAAACAATACAGTTCTTTTTCTTTAACTAACTTGAAATTTGAGAAAATATTAATGTGTGTAAATTTAATCTGATACGGCTTTAATCATCATTCCGAGGCCTTTATTTTGACAACCTACCACACATCATTTATAATTTACTGCATAACGCAAGTCGTTTTTCAGATAATAATCTCGTTCAACTAGGCAAATATTAGCCACTCCGACGGTGAGACACGATGAAAAAAAATATTGAAACGGATATTATTACACTTCTCGTTGTTTTGGTGATCATTTTTGTCTTAATAACATTCATAGATCCAAGTGAAAACCACCTATACTCATCAGGATTTTTCGCAATTTTAATCGCTTTATTACCATTCTATATTGACAAAAAATATTATACTCAAAGTGACAGTGAACAAAAAAAATATCAACCAAGCAAGACTGTAAAAAAAACAGATAAACACGTTCTGATTTTTCCAGAGTTACAATTCATCATACTGATTACAGTCATACTAATACTAAACAATATTTTTTTCTTAACATTTCAATATAGTGTTGATCAGTTAAAACTTTCAGAAAGAATGTATACATTGTTACTTGTTTCCTTTAGTGGGACCATGTTTTTTTTGTCGATTCTTCCTTTATCAGCACTAGGTTCTATATTGATTGGCATGCGAAATACAGGAATACGATGGAGACACTGTATTGTATCAATCTCATTTACTTTTGGAAGTATTGCCATACTAACAGCGAGTCATTGGATCACTATAGATGCATTCCCTTTGACTAATATTTTAAAAGCATTATTTATAGAGAATGTTAACCCAATGCTGGCACTCCATGGGGAAATGCTTTTGGCTGTTCTAACCATTTCTGTCGACCTTCTCCTTATTCTAATAATGTCAATTTGGCTCCTAATCTGGGCAAAACTCGGGAACTGGCGTTTCAAACGCATGATATCAAGACTGTAATTCACGGATACAAATCTATTCAAAATTACTCCCTCTGCAGAATTCCAGCTGTTCACCTCAAGGACACGAATACAACTGTCAGTAAATAGGATGTGGTACAACTTTTGACGGACTTCCCAGCCGTACCGAGGCTTGGGAGAGTGGGCGGCTTGCGATAAATGTGCAGACGCCCCGCTATCGCAAGCCGCCCGTCGCAGCGCTGATCATAAAAAAAGAGGCCCGGAATTCCGGGCCTCTTCATTTTCAAACGGATTGCTGCGCTTACAGGACGCGGAACTTTTTGACGTTACCGGTCTTGTTGTCGATGACGTGCACGCCGCAGGCGATGCAGGGGTCATAGGAGTGGACAGTACGCAGGATCTCGACCGGACGCTCCGGATCGGCGATCGGGGTGTTGTCGAGCAGGGCTTCCTCGGTCGGTCCGGGGATGTCCTTGTCACAGCGGGGGCCGAGGTTCCAGGTGGAAGGCACCACGAGCTGGAAGTTCTCGATCTTGCTGTCCTTGATGTTGATCCAGTGGCTCAGGCCGCCGCGAGGAGCGTTGACGAAGCCGACGCCTTGTGCTTCGGCGGGCATGTCCCAATCCTTACAGATGTCGAGCTTGCCCTTGGCAACGTTTTCCTTGAGGTCGTTGACCCACTCTTCGGTCTTCAGGCAGGTGACCAGGCATTCAATGCCACGGGCACCGGTACGGCCGAGGGTGGAGAACAGGGCCTCGGGGCCGACGCCCAGAGCCTTGAGTACGAAGTCGACGTAGGTCTTGAAGTCCGCGTTCTGGGTGTAGTTCACCAGGCAGGTGGCCAGGGGACCGACCTCAGTGGCACGACCTTCATAACGGGGAGCCTTCATCCAGGAATACTTGGTCTTGTCGTCAAGGCTGGTGTACTTCGGATCGGTAACGCCCTCGTAGGGGTGCTTCGGAGTGTCGTCCTTGTACCAGGAGTGCTTGACATGCTCCTCGATCTTGGTGGGATCGAAGGCCATGACATCCGTGAACTTGCGGTCGAAGATGACGCCGGGTTTGACGTAGCGGGAGTTGAGGTCCGGCTCGCCGCCCTGCGCCGGGTATTCGCCGAAGGACATGAAGTTGGTGGTTCCGCCGATATTGGCCCAATCCTTGTAGTAACCGGCAACGGCGATGAGGTCCGGGATGTAGCAGTCAAGGATGAAGTCCTTGATGTCGGAGTACAGAGCCAGGAAGTCATTGATGTACTTGTCGGTGAGGCCTTCGTAGCAGGACACGCCGCCCATGACGGTGAACTGGGTGTGCGGGTTCTTGGCGCCGAAGACAGCCATGGCCCGAGCGGCCTTGACCTGGAGGTGCAGGGCGTTCAGGTAGTGGTTGGTTGCCAGCAGGTCGACCTCGGGGGGCAGCACGTAGGCCGGGTGGCCGCCGAGGAAGTAGGCGTTGGTGAAGATGCCGAGACGGCCGGATTCCACGATGCCCTTGACGGTGTCCTTGGTCTTCTGCAGATCGGCCTCGGAGGAGACGATCTTCGGATTCGGACGGACGGTCTTGGCAACCGCGGCAGCGATTTCGGCGGTTTTTTTGACGTCGGCCTGGAGACAGGCGGAGACATCAACAAAGTCCAGGGCGTGCAGGTGATAGAAATGCACGATGTGATCATGCATGAACTGCGCGGCCAGGACCAGGTTACGAATGATGGTGGCGTTGTGCGGCAGTTCCTTGTCCACGCCGACAGCGTTGTCTACAGCGCGGACGGAGGCCAAGGCGTGCACGTAGGTGCAGACACCGCAGGAACGCTGGGTAAAGTGCTGAGCATCCCGGGGATCACGTCCCTTCAGGATGATTTCCAGGCCGCGGAACAGCTGGGAGCTGGAGCGGACATCGATGATCTTGCCGTCTTCCACGACGGCCTCGATGCGAAGGTGGCCCTCGATTCTGGTGACCGGGTCGACAATAACGTCGTGTTTACCCTTCGCCATGGCGGGACCGGATTTTGCGCAACCGGACATATTATATCCTCCTTAGGAATGAATTCGGTTTGTGTCTGCCTTCCAAAACCGCTGACTAGAAATCGGTCAGATCGGTGTAGAAGTACGTTTCACCATCCCAGTCGGCACCGTCCCAGAAATTGGGCTGCGAGCAGCCAATGCAGGGGTGGCCGGCCTGGACGGGCCAGTTGTACTGGTTGAACTTCACGGTCGGGCAGTTGTTGTAGGTCTCAGGACCGCGGCAACCGAGTTTACGCAGACACCAGCCCTTGCGAGCTTCTTCGGAACCGAAGGAAGGAGCGAACTGGTCGTTGTTGAAGAACTCCTGACGAGGACAGTTGTCGTGGACGGACTCTCCGTAGAAGAGGACCGGACGGCCGTAATCGTCAAGCTCGGGCACACCCTTGCTCAGGAAATACACGATGGAGGAAACCAGGGAGTACGGGTTCGGCGGGCAGCCGGGAATATTGATGATGGCCTTGCCCGGGAACAGTTCGTCGAGTCCCTTGGCCTGGGTCGGGTTCGGGGCGGCTTTCTGCACACCACCGTAAGCGGCGCAAGTACCGTAGGTGATGGTGGCGGCGGCTCCGTTGACGACCTTCATGGTGTTTTCCAGCATGGTGTGGCCGCCGACCTTGCCGTGGGCGCCCGGCTCGTTGTTGTCACCGGCCGGAGCGGTGGGAACGCCACCCTCGATGACCGCGACATAATTCCCCTTCTCCACCGTATCCCACAGCGCCTTCTCGGCGGCGTGACCGGCGGCAGCCATGATGGTCTCATGGTAGTTCAGGGAAATATAATCCAGGATAAGAGCGTCGATGTAAGGCTCGACAGTCCTCAGAATGGACTCGGAACAACCGGTACATTCAGCGTTGTGCAGCCAGACTACGTCGGGCCTGTTGTCTGCAGTGAGGGCTTCGGCAACTTTCGGAGCGAAAGCCGGGCCCATGCCCATCACTGCGGCCACGGTTCCGCAGAACTTCATGAAATCACGACGGGTGACGCCGCGTTTTTCCAGCCGCTCCACGGCTCCGTCCCTGCCATGACCTACGGAAAATTTCATAGAACACCTCCGTAATAAAAATGAGTCGTTATGATAAAGAGAATATCGTTATTCTCACTCATAACCGCCGGGCACAAAACCCGAACTCGGACCTAACCGTTATCAGGTGCCACATTATTTTTTTATGTGGCACCAATGGCATCCTTTTTTCCGAGTTCGTGCTATAACCCCCCGGAAAAACTAATTAACGTATTCGTAACCCGCTTTACAGACAAAATCAATAGCCAACTTCAAAAAATGTTTCACACCTTCGGCACACTAGATGCATTTCTGCTGTTTGGGAAAAAGATTCCACAGCCCCAATTATAGCCCAGCGCAATAATTTGTACGGAAAACTATACCAAGATTCGGATTATGAGCGAGACTTCCACCAGCACCTTTGTCATAGACTTTCCGGAAGGAGAACCACTCCGTCTGGATATTGCCGCAATGGAAACGGCCAACTCGCCGCTCGACATCCTACCCCACGTTTTTCGCATAGCCGACGCCATCCACCAAAAATCGGATAACGATCTTGCACGCATGGACAAGTCGGTGACCTGTGGCCCAGGCTGTTCGGTATGCTGCAACCAGCTAGTGCCGGTAAGCAGATGGGAAGCGCTCCATCTTGCCAGCCTGGTAGGTTCACTTCCGGCCAGCATCAAAAAACGAGTAATCCACCGTTTCAATACCGGTATGGAAAGGTTGAGCGAGTCTGGGTTACTCTCACAACTGACAGAGGGATTTGAACGCCACACCTGTGACAACCGCGCCATGGGCGGCCTGAAACGCGCCTATTGGGAATTGCGCATTCCCTGTCCGTTTCTGGAAGACAATTCATGTTCCATCCACCCTGCGCGCCCCCTGGCCTGCCGTCAGTTTTCCGTCACATCCGCCCCATCCCGTTGCGCAGCGATCTACACCAGGGAGCAAAACCACGAAGTGGTGTTACACGCGGCAGACACGGCCAGCGCCTTTGCCGCTTTTTCAGGCGAAGGCATCACCCAAACCCACGTGCTACCCCATATTTTCGCGCTTCGGGCTGCTCCTTCCTTCCGGACCTCCGCTACTCCCATGCCGGGCGAACAAATGTTAGGGCGCTTCCTGAATCTTCTGGCCGAATGTTTTGTTCGCCGGTCGCACACTCCGCAACCATTGCATTTGCCTCCGCTCCTTCCTATACCGGACAAATGACCCGAACAAAGGAGCGCGCAAAATGAGCGTCATCGTTGATCTCTCCATATTCCCCCTGGACAAGGGCGGCTCAGGGTTGGGCCGCTATGTGGCCCGCACCGAGGCCGTACTGGAAAAATCCGGCCTAGATTACAAGCTCGGCCCCATGGGCACGGCCATAGAGGGCGAATGGGACGAAGTCATGCAAGCTGTGAGCGAGTGCTACCATGCTCTGGAGCCGGACTGCGACCGCATCTACGTGACCATCAAGGCCGATAGCCGCAAGGGGCGCAGCAACGGCCTGACAGGCAAGCTGGCAAGCGTCGCAAGCCATGCAGGTTAATGCTATTTGCTTGAATCCTTCCCTTATTCAGGTAATACATATCGAGGCATAGAGGATTTCAACGCAACCAGGAGTTCCCGTGTCCATCGTCCAGCAGCAGATAAAGTTGAAGAAGGTGTCCCAAGGGAATTTCCTGATGCGCAATGTACTCAGGCACAACGTCGTCTTCAGCGAGGGAGCGAAGGGAGATTCGGCCTACATCCTCACGGATGGGAAAATTGAGATCTCCGGCACGGTGGACGGGCACAAGAAAGTCTTCGCGGTGCTCAAACCCATATCCATCTTCGGCGAGATGGCCCTCTTTCTGGACGACAACACGCGTACAGCCACGGCAATCGCCCTGGAGGACTCCAAGGTCATAGAAGTGACCAAGGACGATCTGGACGAATATATGAAAGCCTCGCCCAAGGTCATTGCCTCCATCATCACAGTTCTCGTCAGCCGACTGAAATCAACAACCAAGAAGGCGCTAAAGGTTCCAAGCATCGGTATGGGCGTTGTACGCATTCTCGACCTCTTTGCCTCCAACAATACCATGGTCCTCACCTACGACACTACGGTGAAGTCGCTGGCCGACACCTTCGTCACCACCACAGACCGCATTGAGCAATACATCCATGGCATGGCCCAGCAACAGCTGCTTGCGATAGGCAGAGATGAACATGACAGCCGAATCATACGAATCATGGAACGCAACCTGCTGCACGCAGTCATGAGCAACAAGCAAGAATAAACCAATCCACCTGCGATCAAAACGAAAAAGGGCCGGGGAGAAGTTCTCCCCGGCCCTTCATTTCATTCTGAAGGGAACTTAGTAGCGCTGGCGTCCACCGTTCTTGCGATTCTTGGGAACGATGAGCACGCGCTTCATGGGGCCTTCACCCTTGGAACGGGTAAAGACTTCCTCATTTTCCTGCAATGCGAGATGCACCACACGGCGATGGTAGGAGGACAAAGGCTTGGTCGACTGGGTGCGGCCCAGATCAGAGGCCTTTCCAGCCAGATGCAGCGCGATCTGACGCAGCTTGTCATCCTGGCGTTCGCGATAGTCGCCGGTGTCCACCTGGATGCGCACGGAAGCTTCCATCTTGCGGGAAACCAGGCGATTGACCAGGTATTGCAGGGAGGACAGCGTCTGCCCCTCCCGTCCGATGATCAGGCCGCTGTTCTCCTCGTCATCAATGAAAACCTTGACGCGGTCGGACTCGATGGTCACTTCCACGGTGGTCTCACCCACGATGGGGGTCAACAGCTTGGTCATGACTTCGCGAACGGCTTCCTCAAGAACGGCGGGATCAAATTCGGACATGTCCACAGCGGGACGCGGCTCGTCATTGTAGACCATCTCCGGCTCGGGGCGTGGCTTGCGTTCCGGACGCGGCTTGCGTTCGCGGCGGGGCTTTTCGACTCTGGGCTGCTTGACCTCGCGCGGCTTGCGCTCACGGGGTTTGCGTTCCCGTCCCCCCTTGCGTTCACGGGGCTGCGGCTCGGACATAACGATATTGCCGTTGATGTCGTTGGCCGGGTCGTACTCGGGTTCGACCACATTGCCGTTGATGTCATCATATTCCTCGGGCTCAATAGCATTGCCGGGAGCCGGGCCCTCCGGCTCCGCCTCGACGATGGGCGCGGGAGCAGCGGGCTTTTCAGCACTGGCGGCGGGCTTTTCGGCACTGGCGGCGGGCTTTTCCCGCTCAGCGCGTCCTTCGCTTTCACCATTGAAGATATCGGAAGTGTTCACCTGAGCGCGGGGCCGGGCCTTTACCTTGGCCTTCTTGACGCCCATAATTCCGAAGATGCCGGTGGAGCCTCCGCCAAGAATTTCAATCTCCAGGCGGTCGCGTTTCAGATTGAAGTAATCGCAGGCGCTCTCGATGGCTTCGTCCAGATCTTTTCCCTGGAATTCCTTGAAGTCACTCATGATCTTTTCCTTGTATCTGCCGGGTAGTCGGGGCCCCCGGAGGCGTGGTTAATCGTTGTGCGCAGCCGCCTTGACCTTGGCCTTACGCGCAATCATGAACTGCTGGCCGATGGACAAGAGGTTGTTGAGCAACCAGTAGACGACCAGACCGGCGGGGAACTGCAGGAACATGAAAGTGAAGATGAGCGGCATAGCCATCATAATCTTCCTCTGCGTCGGATCCCCTGCGGAGGGCGTCATTTTCTGCTGCAGGAACATGGTCGCACCCATGATAATGGGTGTAATGTAATACGGGTCCTTGGCGGACAAATCGGCCAGCCAGGGCAGATCGGTAAACGGCAGGTGGGCAATGAACGGCGCGTGACGCAGCTCGACAGCGCCCAACAACGCCTTGTACAGGCCAAAGAAAACCGGGATCTGCACCACCATGGGCAGACAACCGCCCATGGGATTGACCTTGTACGTCTTGTACAGGGCCATGGTTTCCTGATTGAGCCGCTGTTTATCGTCGCCATACTTCTCGCGAAGTTTCTGGACCATTGGCTGCAGTTTCTTCATCTGTTCCATGGAGCCGTAACTCTTCTGGGACAGCGGCCAGAATAGCAATTTAATGATAATGGTCAAGATGATGATCGCGATACCGTAGTTATGCACATAGCCGTAAAAGAAGTTCATGGCTATGAGCAGCGGCTTGGCCAGGAAGTCGAACCAGCCGAAGTTGACGGCCTTGTCGAGATCGTTGGGCATGGCCGCGAGCATCTTCCGGTTCGTGGGTCCGAGGAAGTAGGACGCTTTGAAGGACTTGGTCACATTGGGCATGAAGGTCGCATTGCGGGTCACGGCCATGCGGAAGATGTCGTCCTGGTAACCGGCGGAAAGAGTGGAATCATCACTGTCCGGCATGACGGCGAACAGGAAGTAGTTGGACTCGATGGTCCCCCACTCCAAGCCGTCGGCTGCGGAAAGGCCCTTTTTCTTGAGGTCGTCCCGGTCCGTGACCTCGCTGCGGCCGTCCTTGTTCAGGTAGGCCACCTTGGTCGGGTTGTAGCGGTTGCCCGCTGCGGACATGGACTTGGCGGCGGCGGTAAAGGCAAGGGAGCCCTCAACGCCGGTCGTGTTCAGGTTGGTCACCCCGGTGTTCTCCTCAATGAGGTAGGAATCGGGATGGAAAGTCAGCACACGCTCAATACGGAAGCCATGCACCTGACCGGTAAAGGTCAGGGTCTTGGTGCCGTCCTGCTCCGTCAGCGTGATATCGGAGCCATGGAACGCCCAGTCTCCGTACTTCCAGGTATGCACCTGGTCGTCCCCTCCGCGGGAGAGGAACAGTCCGAGGGGGCCCTTCACAAAGGCCTTCTCGCCGATCAGGTCCACATTCGGGGAATCCTGGGCAATGGTGTCCTTGTACTTCTTGAGAACAAATTTCTGCAGGATACCGCCCTGGGAATTGAAGACGGCGGTATAGAGAGGAGTGTCCACGGTAACCTGAACACCCTTGGTGGGCACGAAGTCGGGAACGGCGGCCGGTTCGGCCCCCTGGGTTGCGGTCTTCTGTTCTGTAAGAACAGCGGCCTGCTTTTCCGCCTGCGCTGCCTGAAGGGCCATTTCGGCCTTCTGCTCAGCCGAGGGCTGATTGAGGTACTGCCATCCGAAGACGACCAGGGCGCTCAGAGCCAGGGCAATGACTAAGCGGATTTTCTCCTTCTTGTCCATGAAATGATTCTCGCTTTGGATAGTGGGGATGGCCAAACGGCCGGGACGGGGTCATAGCCCCCGCGGCACAGAGGTTGGCAACGAAGGAGACGCCAAAGCGTTAAAAGGCCGCCCTTGATGGCGCCATGCGTTTGGATCGCTTCCATCGCATACTCGGAGCACGACGGAACGAACCTGCACGCCGGAGGCAACAGGGGGGAGATGAGTTTTTGGTACAACCAAATGAGCGCCAGCAGGACCTTGCGCATCATTTCCTCACTATAGAGGCCGCCGCTCCCGCCCCAAGGCGGCTTAAAAGCGGGGTGAACTCTTCTGTGGCGAGGGCGAGGGTAAGCTGCTTGGCCTCAAGGTTCCGCTTCGGAACGATGACGATATCCAGAGGCAAATCAACATGCAATTGATGCAGCCTGAAATACTCGCGCACCACCCGTTTAATGCGGTTGCGCGCCACTGCGTTGCCCACCTTGCGGCTCACGGTAAGGCCCAGACGAATCCCGTCCGGGCCGTGGTCCCTGCTTAGGGCGAAAAGGATGAAGCTTCGGGTGAAGTGCTTCCTGCCCTGCTCGTAACAGGCCGTGAACTCCGGGCTTTTCAGCAGCCGGCGCTCCTTGCTCCAACCTAGACAGCTAATCTTTTGCGTCCCTTTGCGCGACGGCTGCGAAGCACGGCACGACCGTTCTTGGTGCGGGAGCGCACCAGAAAGCCATGGGTTCTTTTACGACGGCACTTGCTGGGCTGATACGTACGTTTCATATCGGTATATCTCCTGAGAGTAGAATTTCGGTAATGGTTACGTAGAACGGAAGCATATAACCGGAGGATGCGCGGTCGTCAAGACCAAAATCACTCCGGTTCACGGATGGTTTGCCTGTTTTCTCCCGCTTTCACGCCGGGGGGAAATCTGCTAGATCTTCCGTGGCTGGCAGGAATCTCCTGCCGGTCGATTCCCGCAGCACCTGTCAAACATTGGAGGCACCATGGAAAATGCCATTGACAATTATTGGGAACTCAACCTCCGGGACCTGGAACAACGTCTGACCAAAAACGGATTTACCGTCTACCGGGCAGACTCCCAGACTCACGCTGGGGATGTGGTCATAAACGAGATTTTGCCGACACTCAAGCCCAAAACCGTATCTTGGGGCGGATCGGCCACTCTTGCAGCCTCCGGCATCCGCGAGCGCCTGCTTGAATCCCCGGAATACGAGGTGCTCGACACGTGGGACCAGTCGCTTTCCAACGAGGACAAATACGAGCTTCGCCGCCAGGCACTGCTCTCCGACTGTTTCTTCTGCTCCTCCAACGCCGTGACGGCGGAGGGGCATCTGGTCAACCTCGACATGATCGGCAACCGCACCGGGGCCATCACCTTCGGCCCGAAGAACGTGGTCATCCTGCTTTCGCGCAACAAGCTGGTGCCCGATCTCGCCCGCGCCATGGCCCGCATCAAGGAGTACGTGGCTCCGGTCAACACCATGCGCCTGGACCTGAAAACGCCCTGCGTCAAAACCGGCCACTGCATGGACTGCAGCTCCCCCCAGCGCATCTGCAACTCCTGGACGATCACCGAAAAGTCCTTTCCCAAGGGGCGAATCATCATCGTCCTGATTAATGAAGACGCCGGGTTCTAAAAGGACACTCCTTCAGTGGAAAATGGGGGAAGCCTGCCGAAGCCATTCGTCCAGCTGCTCCCCCTTTCCCCAAATCCCCTCATTCTCACCCACTCCGTTGGGAGCCCTCCGCCGATATGGGAATATGTATCTATATTGTATTGGGCGAAGAATGTGCATAAAATGTTCGTAACCATGTTCTTAACTCTGTTCATAACTTTGTTCGTAACTTTGTTCGTAACCATGTTCATAACCTGTTCCAAGTTAGGAACAATCGCCGGGAGGCACGGGTGAGCAGGCGTCATCTGTCCACGAAAAGGACATACCGCGAGACTGTCCGGCCACAGGGAAACGAAGTCCGTTTTCAGGTGGCCGTCGAGCAGAGCGATCTGCTGGTAGTGGCGGAAAAGGATTTGCACGACGAGGTGGCTGCCTTTGTGACCGGCGTGCGGGGGGAGATCAAGAACTGGATTCTTTTCCACCCGGAGTTCGCCGATTCCCTGGTGCCCGTAGCCGTGCCGGAGGAAGCGCCGGAGGTGGTACGCGCCATGGCTAAAGCAGCGGCGCTATGTGGCGTGGGTCCGATGGCCGCCGTGGCCGGTGCGGTAGCCCAGGCGGTGGGAGATCATTTCGCAGGCCAGAGTCCGAATATCCTCGTTGAGAACGGCGGTGACACCTACCTGCGGTCCACCCGGGAACGCATTGTCGCCCTGCTTGCCGAGCCCGACTCCGGGGCCATGCTGGGCCTGCGCATCGAAGCAGACGCCTTCCCCGCCTCGGTCTGCGCCTCCAGCGCCACCATTGGCCACTCCCTATCCCTGGGCCGGGGCGATCTGGTGGCCGTTCGCGCCGCCGATGCCCGGCTGGCCGACGCCGCAGCCACCGCCCTGTGCAACCTTCTGCGGGACAAAGGCGACGTCAACCACGTTCTGGAGCAGGCCAAGGCGCTTGCCGAATACGGCCTGACCGGCGTCTTCGCCCAGGTGGACGACACCCTGGCCGCCTGGGGCGATGTGGAATTGGTAGCCCTGGACTGATCCACGTCCGCCCTACCCGGCCTGTTTGGCGGAGGAGACTCCGCCCGTGGCCTGTGCGGCGGCCTCATTCCGTGGCGGTTCCCCGCCCAGCGCCTGATACAGCGTGACGTAATTGTTCAGCCGATTGTAAAGGTTCTCGGCCACGGACGCCTCCACCGAGCGTCGGGTATCCTGCGCGTCCAGCCAATCCTTGAGCGTACCGGACCCCGCCTTGTAGCGCACCTCGTAAATGCGTTCCACTTCCCTTGCCGCCGCCAGATTCTCCGCCAGATGCCGCCCCTGCTCGGCCAGATGGTCGCGGTTGGAGAGCGCGTTTTCCACTTCCTCCATCGCCTTGTAGAGTGTCTGCCGGAAGTTGACCACGGCCTCGTCGTATTCCGCCTTGGACACCTTGAGGTTCAGCTTCAGGGTGTTCCAGTTGAGAAACGGGAAGGCGAGACTGGAAATGACCGCGCCCACCGGATTGTTCATCATATCCGAAAACTCGGTGCTGGCGCTGCCCAGACTGCCGGTCAGGGAGAGCGTCGGGTAGAAGCCCGCCTTGGCCGCATCCGTATCGGCCAGATATTCCCGCAGCCGAAGCTCCGCCGCACGAAGGTCCGGACGACGGCCAAGCAGTTCCGCAGGCAAACCGGCCGGGATCGGCGGCAGCTTGGCCATGGAGAGATCGGCCGGATCGGCCATGACCTTGCCGGGCGGCATGTCGAAGAGCACGGCCATCGCGTTGTGGTCTTCCCTGCGTGATTGCAGAAGCGTCTGCCGCGTGGCCAGCAGACTGGCCAGATCCTGCCGTGCCTGGTTTACTTCCAGCGGAGACGACGCACCGTACTGTTCCTGAGACGCCGTCAGTTCCACAGTCTGTTGGGCAGACTCGATATTGCGCTCGCTCAATTGCAACCGGACATTGTCGTAGGCGATCTCCCAGTAGAGATTCATGGTGGTGCCCACCAGGGTCAGGGCCGTGCTTTGACGGTCCTGCTCCGTGGCCAGGGCCTCCCACTCGGCCGAATCATGCGCCCGGCTGAGCTTGCCCCACAGGTCGGCCTCATAGCTGATCTGAAAATTGGCGGAATAAGAGGTCTGCCAATCTCCCTTTTTGAGATTCTTCTGGCTGTCGGTACCCATGGTGGCCGAGAAATCAGGGATCATGTCCTCCCAGGCCAGCCCGGCCTGATACATTGCCTTGCGCACCTTGATGGCCGCCGCGGCGAGATCGTTGTTGCGCTCCAGGGCTAGCTTGACCAGCTGGGACAATGCCGGGTCTCCGAAATCCTTGGGCCACTCGGCGGCCGAGGTCGCATTGGAGGCCGAATCCCCGGTCCACTGTGCCGAGGCAACCGTTTGCGGCGGTTGAAAATCGGTTTTGAGCAACGCCCCGCAGCCGGAAAGGGGCAACAGGACAAACAGAATCAGGCAGATATATTTTTTCATTGGCTTCTCGCTTTCTTATTCGCGCACCAAGGCATCCACCGGATCGAGACGCGAGGCGCTCCGGGCCGGGAGATAGCCGAAGACCACACCGATGAGGGTGGAACAGACAAAGGCCAGGACCATGGACGCGGTGGAATAGACCATGGTGAAGCCGCCGCCGCTCCTGGACACGGCCAACCCCACACCAAGGGCCAGAAGGATGCCGAGAACCCCGCCCAGCAGGCAGACCAGCACGGCCTCGATGAGAAACTGGCTCATGATATCCGCACGCCGGGCACCGACGGCCATGCGCACGCCTATCTCGCGGGTCCGCTCCGTGACGGAGACGAGCATGATGTTCATCACCCCGATGCCGCCCACCACCAGCGAAATAACCGCGATGGCGGAGATGAGCAGGGTCATGGTCTTGGTCGTGCTCTCTATGGTCTTGCGGATGGTATCGGTATTCATGATGAAGAAATCCTTGGCATTGTGCCGCCGGGTCAGCAGATGCTCGATGCCCTGCTCCGCCGCCTGCATGGGTGCGCCGTCCTTGACGCGCACGGTGATGCTGCCCAGGTAGGACTGGCCCAGCATCCGGTGCATGGCCGTGGTGTACGGCACCCAGATATTCAGGGAATCGCTGTTGCCGAACATGGATTTTTTGGCCTCGGTCACACCGATGACCCGGCATGGCACGGAGCCGAGGATGACGACCTTGCCCACGGCCTGCTCGTCATCGCCAAAGAGCCGCTTGCGCGTATTCTGGTCTATGACGGCCACCTGCCCGATCTTGCGGACCATATCGCGGTCAAAGGCGCGGCCCTCAGCCATCTTGTAGCCATAGACCCGAAAGTACGACTGGCTGACCCCAGTGACCGTGGCGGTTACGTCCACATTGCGGTAGCGCAGGTCCACCGAGGTGGAAACCTTGGGCGTGACGCTGTCCACATAGGACTGCCGGGCCAGGACATCCGCATCCGACGCCTTCAGGGTCTGGATTCTGGCGGACCGACGGTCGCCAAATCCCTTGCCGGGAAAAATGTCGATGACGTTCGTCCCTATGGCGCTGATATTGTTGAGCACCTGCTGCTGTGACCCCTGCCCCAGCGCCACCACCGATACCACCGAGGCAATGCCGATGATGATGCCGAGCATGGTCAGAAACGTACGCAGCTTATGCGAAGCCATGGCCGAAACCGCCATGCGCAACAGTTCGCGCCCCTGATCCAGCCATGCGGCGCTGCCCTTGTGAATCAACGCCTGTCGTTGCTCGCCGGATTCGGCTTCGGGAGCGTTGCCGTTGGGCCGGTCGGAAATGATCTCTCCGTCCTTGATCTCAATGATTCGCCGGGCAAAAGCGGCCACTTCCATGTCATGGGTCACGACCACGATGGTGTGGCCCTCGGCATTGAGTTCGGTCAGCAGCTTCATGGTCTCGTGGCCGCTGTGGCTGTCCAGGGCGCCTGTTGGTTCGTCGGCCAGAATGACCTGCCCGCCGTTCATCAGGGCGCGGGAAATGCTGACCCGCTGCTGCTGGCCGCCGGAGAGCTGGCCGGGCTTGTGCTGGATGCGGTCCGCCAGCCCCAGCCGGGTGAGCAGCTCGGCCGCTCGCGCCTTGCGGTCGGACGCGGCCATACCGGCATAGATGGCGGGCATCTCCACATTGTCCTGCGCCGTCAGGGCGGAGAGCAGATGATAGCGCTGAAAGATGAATCCGAAGTGCTCGCGCCGCAGCCGGGCCAGTTCATCGGCATCCAGCTCCGAGACATCCCGGCCCGCGATGCGGTAGGTCCCGCTGGTGGCGGTATCCAGACAGCCGAGGATATTCATCAGCGTGGATTTGCCCGACCCCGAAGCCCCAACGATGGCGACCATTTCCCCGGCCTCGATGGACAGGTTCACGTCCTTGAGCACGGCCATGGGCTGATCGCCCGCCGGATATTCCTTGCGCAGATTTTCTATCTGTAACAGCGGCATGACTACATTCCCATGGGCGGACGCGGGTGACGGCTGGTCATTTTCCGGACCGCGGCATCAGCATTGCCGGAGCCGAGGACAACCTGGTCGCCCTCCTTCAGCCCGCTTTTCACCTGAATATTGACCGAGTCGGTCAGCCCAACACGCACCTTTCGCGTCTCAATCTTATTTTCGCCGACCAACACCTGGACGGAATAAGTTCCATCCCGTTCCTTGGTTCCCAGGGCGCTTTCCGGGATAAGCAGAACGTCCTTGGCTTCATCCAGCACAATGGTCACCTCGGCCGTCATGGAGATACGCAGTTTGTGGTCCGGGTTGGGTACGTCGAACAGGGCGTTGTAGTAGACGGCCTCGTCGCTGGAACTGGTAGTATCGTCATCCTCGGTGATGGAGTCCGGCGCGGGTTCGATGCTGCGGAGCGTGGCCTCATATTGCGAGTCCGGCTCGCCGAGGATGGAAAAAAGGACCTTCTGGCCAGGTTCAACGTGGACCACATCGGCCTCGGATACCTCGGCCTCCACGGTCATGGTATCGAGCTGGGCCAGCTTGACGATGGTCGGTGTGGACTGCGAGGCATTCACGGTCTGGCCTTCCTTGGTGATGACGGCCACCACCACGCCGTCCATGGGCGCGGTGATCTTGGTGTAGCCCAGATCGACCTCGGCGGTGTCCACGGCAATGTCCGCGCTCACGATCTGCGCATCCAGAGCCGCAATGTCCGCCTTGGTCTCGGCCAGAGTGGCCAGCGCGTCCTCATAGTCCTGCCGCGAGGTGGCCTTGGACCGCAGCATTCCCTGCTGCCGCTTGTACTCGGACTCGGCCTGCTGCAAGGTCGCCACCTTGGCGGCGCGCTGGGCCTTGATGTTCTCCAGGTCCGCCTGGGCGATGCGCAGGGCGTTCTCCTGCGACTGGGCGTCGATCTCGGCAATCAACTCGCCCTGCCTGACGCTGTCTCCCAGCGCCACCTTGAGGGAATTGACCTGACCGGACGCCTGGGCACCCACGCTGACCTGCTTGAACGCGGCCAACGTTCCGGTCGCCAGCACGGATTCCTGCACATCGCCCCTGATCACTGGCGTGGTAAGATACTGCATCGGCTCCTCATGCGGAAAGAACCACATCTTCGCGCCAAAGCCCAATCCTATCACAACGATGACGGCCGCTGCCTTGTATGCCCACTTCATATATGATCCACCTGATGTTTCGATTGTTCGTTCACGTTCATTTTCCTTGTCTTGTTGGCTGCACCATAGGACATTCCCGAGAAGCCTGGGGTTAAGCGGTTGGGCGGAAAGTGTAAAAAGAGTGTAAATTCCCCCTCCGGCCATTCGCCAAAACCGGGAAGTCGTGTAGGAGAAAATCATGCAAAAGCCCACGCGCATACTCATCATAGACGACGATGTCGACCTCAGTGCGCTGCTCACGGAGTACCTGGAAGCCGAGGATTTCGAGACCCATACCGTGCACAACGGCATCGAGGGCACGGACGAGGCCCTATCCGGCGCGTATGATGCGATCCTCCTGGACATCATGCTCCCGGGGCGCGGCGGCGTTGAGGTTCTGCAACGCATCCGGCAGGAAAGCCGGGTGCCGGTAATCATGCTCACGGCCAAGGGCGACCATGTGGACCGCGTGGTCGGACTGGAGATGGGCGCGGACGACTACGTGCCCAAGCCCTGCTACCCCCGCGAGCTGGTGGCCCGGATTCGGGCGGTGCTACGCCGCACCAGCGAGGCTCCCCCGCCACAAAGCAAGGACGAACTGCACATGGGCAAGCTGCGCGTGCAGGTACCGCAACGACGGGTGGACTGGGACGGCGAGCCCGTGGACTTGACCGTCTCGGAATTCAATTTTCTGGAAATGCTCCTGCGCGCGGGCGACAAAGTGGTGACCAAAGACGAGCTTTCCGAACGGGCGCTGGGCAGAACGCGCGAACCATACGACCGCAGCGTGGACGTACACATGAGCCACCTGCGCCAAAAACTCGACCAGGCCGCGGGCGACGCCATCGTCATCGAGACCGTACGCGGCGTAGGCTACAGGGTACAACGCTGATGCGTATCCGGCTGTTCTGGAAAATCCTGTTCGGCTTCTGGCTGACCTTCATCTGCATCTCACAGGGCGTGTGGCTGATCTTTCACCTCTACGAACAGCCCCGCCACCGGCCCTGGCTGGTGGAGTACGTCCGCCAGCAAGCGGAGGTCCGGCTGGAGGCGGCGGCCACGGTCCTGCGCCTGGGCGGCGAGAAGGAATTACTGGCGTTGGTGGACGGCTGGCCGGAACAGGAACGGAAAGGCTTTTCCTGGCACTTCGGAAACGAAACCGCCAAACCGGACTATCCCGTCTTCACCAAACAGGGCGTGCTGCCGGACGGCGCAACATGCACATTGCAATACGACGGAACCAGCGCCCTGCCCCATCCGCCCAGGTCCGGCTGGTTCAACATGCCGCCGGAACTGGTCATCCTCGGCATACTCGGCGGTCTGCTCTTCAGCGCCCTGCTGGCATGGTACCTGATCAAGCCTGTCTGGCGGCTGCGACTGGGATTCGACCAGCTGACCAAGGGGCAACTCGGCATCCGCCTCAAACCCCTCATGGGACGCCGCCGGGACGAGATAGCCGACCTGGCGCGGGATTTCGACACCATGGCCGAACGGATGCAAACCCTGGTGGAATCGCGCGAGCAACTTCTCTATGACGTGTCCCACGAACTGCGCTCCCCGCTGGCCCGGCAGCACATGGCCTTCGGACTGGCGCGCCAGAACCCGCAACGCATGCCGCAACTGCTGGACCGCATCGAAAAGGAATCGAGCCGCATGGACGAACTGGTGGGCGAGCTGCTCACCCTCTCGCGCGTGGAATTCGGCGCGGACATGCCGGAGGAATATTTCGATATAGGCAGTCTGGCCCGGGTGGTGGTGGACAATGCGGCTTTCGAGGCGAGGGAGGACGGCGTGGAGGTCGTGCTGCACATGGCCCCGGATGAAGAAGAGACCGGCACCACGGCCTGCGGCGAAGCCGAACTGATCCGCCGCGCGCTGGAAAACGTGGTGCGCAACGGCGTGCGCCACAGTCCGCGCGGCACGTCGGTCAGGGTCACCGTTACGCGCGACATGGGCAGCGACAGCTGCCGTATCCGCATTGCCGACTCCGGCCCGGGTGTGCCCGAAAAAGACCTGGGAAAAATCTTCGAACCGTTCGTCCGACTCGGCAATACTTCCGGATCCGGCGCAGGACTCGGACTGGCCATAGCCAAACGGGCCGTGACCGTGCACGGAGGCACCATTCAGGCCATCAACGGCCCCAATGGGGGGTTGCAAATTACCATCACCCTCCCCCTTTCCACGCTCGAAATGGCTGAGGACGACACGAAGTAGCGCACGTCCCTATTCCAATACCAGCCTGAAATCAGCGGAAATGAAATCAAAGACCACGTGATAGCCCAGATGCTGGAAGAATCGCGAGGAGCCGTAGATCACGCCCCAGTGGGTGCGGTCGAAATCGAGATTGCCCATGACCGTGATCCGGCCATCGGTCAGATTGCGGATATGGGCCGGAAAAGCGATCTCATCCTCCATACCGCGCAGGGCCAGCACCCCCTGCATCATGGCGTTGGGACGGGAAATCTCTCCCGTGTCCGCGATGCGAAGGAGCGTGGAGGTAAAGGTCGCCTCCGGGAAAAGGGCCGTAAAAAAGAAATCATCGGAGTTCAGGTGCGCCTCCAGGACGGGGCGCAGCTCGTCGCCCTCCAGATCGAGATTACGCAGGGACTTCATGTCCATGGTGAAAGAGGCCGAAGGGGTTTCCCCGCCTTCCAGATACCCTCCTGATACGAAGAGCAGACCGTGGTGGCCGCCGTTGCTGTTGCGGCCGGTCCAGAGAATCTTCGATTCCTCCGGCACGATGTGGTAGGTCCGGGATTCGAGAACCAGCGGGGGATGCGGAGGGATCACGGCTTCGGCAGCCACGCCTTCCAGCACCTGACCGGCCTGCCGCCAGGCATCCAGACCGCCGGTAAAGACGGTCACGTCGGTATACCCGGCGCGGATCAGTTTTTCGGCCGCGCACTTGCAATCGACGGATTTGGGTCCCGCGCCATAAAGCACCACGGGCGCGTCCTTGTCCGCGACCAGTCCGGCCAGCGTATCGAGAAAGACCACCTCATGCACACAGGCGTTGACGGCGCCGGGGATGTGGCGTTCCGCAAAATGCTCGGGGGGCAGGGTATCCACCAGCGCCCCCTGCTTCGCTGCCAAGAACTCCCGGACCTCTTCCAGGCTCATTTGTTTGATCTTCGAATCCATCCTCGCCTCCTCTGTTCAGGCGTTACATGGTGCCTACCCTAGCATACCGGGTTCATTACGCACCAGTGTTTTCGGCCAAAGGATGACGTCTCCCCGCTCCTGTGGCACAACACAAATACAGAATGCACCACGCGCCCGTTCAGCGTAATAGACAAAAGATGGAGAAAAGACATGCCCCTGCACGACAAGGATTCCGTCCGCCACCGCCTGCTCGACGACGTTTTCGCCGCCACGGACCTCTCGGTCCGGCTGCCCAAATACCGTTTTCCCAAGACCGAAAACGCACCCCGACACGTCTATCAGGTCGTCCATGACGAACTGATGCTGGACGGCAACTCCCGCCAGAATCTGGCCACCTTCTGCCAGACCTGGGCCGAGCCGGAAGTCCGCAGAATCATGAACGAATGCCTGGACAAGAACATGATCGACAAGGACGAATACCCGCAGACAGCGGAGCTGGAGGCGCGCTGCGTGCACATGCTGGCCGACCTGTGGCGAGCCCCGGACGGCCTCAGCGCCATGGGCTGCTCCACCACCGGTTCCAGCGAGGCTGCCATGCTGGGCGGCCTCGCCCTCAAATGGCGCTGGCGGGAAAAACGGCGCGCCGAGGGAAAAAGCACGGACCGGCCCAATCTGGTCTGCGGCCCGGTGCAGGTCTGCTGGCACAAGTTCGCCCGGTACTGGGACGTGGAGCTGCGCGAGGTGCCCATGGCCAGGGACCGGCTCATTCTCTCCCCGGAGGAAGTGGTGGCCCGCTGCGATGAAAACACCATCGGCGTGGTGCCGACGCTGGGCGTGACCTTCACCTGCCAATATGAACCGGTCGCAGCCATCTGCGCCGCCCTGGATGCGTTTGAAGAGCAAACCGGCCTGGACATTCCGGTGCATGTGGACGCGGCCAGCGGCGGTTTCGTGGCCCCGTTCATCGAGCCGGACCTCGACTGGGATTTCCGACAAAAGCGCGTGGTCTCCATCAACAGCTCCGGCCACAAATACGGCCTTGCCCCGCTGGGCGTCGGCTGGGTGGTCTGGCGCGACAAGGCCCACCTGCCCGAGGACCTGATTTTCCGGGTCAACTACCTGGGCGGCGACATGCCCACCTTCGCCCTGAACTTTTCCCGCCCCGGCGGCCAGATAGCGGCCCAGTACTACAACTTCCTGCGCCTGGGACGCGAGGGGTACCGCCGCATCCACCACGCCTGCTACGAGACGGCCCGCACCCTGGCGGCAGATATAAAAAAATTGGGACCGTTCGCCATCATCCATGACGGAACGGGCGGACTCCCGGCCGTGAGCTGGTCGCTGACCGAGGGCAAGGACCACGGCTACACCCTCTACGACCTCTCGGACCGGCTGCGCACGCGGGGCTGGCAGGTGGCGGCCTATTCCATGCCGCCCGACAGGGAAGACCTGGTCATCATGCGCGTGCTGGTACGCCACGGTTTTTCCCGCGACCTGGGCGACCTGTTCATCGAGGACCTGAAACGGTGCCTGGCCTACTTTGCCAAGAACCCGGTGACCACGCCCCTGACCGAAGCCGAGGCAGGAGGCTACAGCCACTCCAAATAGGGTGGATTATTTGCGGATGTCGAGCTCGCGCTTCTTGGTGTAAACAAAACGGATCAGCTCATATTCGAAAGGCGACCCGGTCTTGTGGTAGCGGAACGGAATATTGGCGCGCAGGTTCAAGGCGCGCAGGGCCAGCTCGGAATATGTCCAATGCCAGTCATCGTCGATGCCGAGGGTCTTGTAGACTGTCCTCATCTCCCACCAGAGAAGAAGGAAGTCCCCGCCGAAGCCCACGGTATCGCGAAGATTGGAAGGCCCGAAGAACGGCATGACGAAATACGGGCCGTTGCCCACGCCCCAGTAGCCGAGAGTCTGGCCGAAATCCTCCTGCTGCCGTTGCAGCTTGGGATTGTCGGAAGCTAGGTCGATGAGACCGCCCAACCCGAAGGTGGAATTGATCAGGAAACGGCAGGTGGTGATGCCCGACTTCTTCCCCTTGCCCTGCAACAGGCTGTTCACAAAAACGCCGACCTCATCAAGGTTTCGGATGACGTTCTTGACGCCGGTACGCACGGGCGACGGAAGCACGGCCTCGTAGACATTTGTGGCCGGAAGCATGAAATATTCGTCAAAACCGGCGTTGAAGGAATAGATATTGCGGTTCATCGGTTCCCACGGATCATAAACATCCAGAACCGCAAATCCGCTGGAGCCGCAGTTATCGGGCCAGTGGTTGACCTCGGTCCGGAACCCGCTGGAGGGCAGGGTCAACTCCGGCGCCACATGCTGGTGCACGGACGGACCGCAGCCGACAAGGGCCAGGAGAAGCAAAGCCGCAAGGGCAAGGCGGCATATGGCATTGCGCACGGTCATGACTTGATCATCTCCAGCATGGCTTTCACAAAGGGACCATACATCATGTTGCCACAATGTCCGCCCGTGGGAAAGAGATGGGCCCGCTTGCCAAAAACGTCCTCGATGAACTGCACGTCGTCATTGTTCAGAATCACATCATCGAGGTTGCCGATGAGCACCACCTTGCCCGAATCCATAAGCCAGGAACGAATAGGATAGAGACTGCAATTCTTGATCATTGTATAGCGGTCCATGGTCGGGTCCACATACTTCAGATACGGCAGCAGGTACTCGTCCATGTATTCCTCGAAGCTGATATCGAAGGCCGCCTCGGCGTAATCCATGAGCGGGGCCCCGTTTGCCAGGGGGTACTGGTCCGGCGGCACCAGATATCCGGCGCGCAGGCAGACGTCCGAGGAAAAAATCATAGCCGTGGCAGACAGGCGAAAATCAACCCCGATAAGCGCGCGCAGATCGGTATCGTCAAAGTCCACATGTGTCACCAGATCATAGAGAAAGTTGTCGTCGAAGTCCGTGATATCCCGCTGCTCATAGTAGTCGGAAAACATCTCCACGAACCGCTCGATCTGCTGATGAATGGTGCGGCCGCCCAGATTTTCCGGGCCGAGCCAGCTGTCCAGCTTCTTGACCGAATGATAGAGGCTCACCGGAGGATTGATGAGCAGCGCCTTCTTGAAGTTGAAATCGTGGCGCTCGTCATCCATGTGGGCCAGATAAGCGGCGTGCATGGCTCCCAGGCTGTACCCGGTGACATAGTAGTCACTCACCTCGCACTCCCCGGCCAGTTCATCCTTGATCCAGTGCATGGCCCGGTAGAGGTCGGCCACATCGTAGGGCACATAACCGGGCACCGCGTGCTGGGACATGGAGATGATGAAATTCATGTGTGTTGGCGAGGACAGGGCCACCACGCTAAAACCCGCGCTGTAAAAAACCCGGGTAAGATAATCCATTTTCGTGGAATCGTGCTCGCCGCCGGTTCCGGCTATGATGAATATGAGCGGAGCCTTCTCCTTGTGCAGGGCCGTGCTGTAATACATGTCCCGGCTGTAGGCGAAGATGTCCGGGACCTTGCGGTCCTTGACCCGAAGCGCTCTGGCCTTGACCTGAACGAACTTGAAATCCTTATATATTTCAGAAGGTGGCGTACCATAGACCGTCGCCTTGATAGGATCGGGAAAAGGGTAGCCGTACCCTTCAGCCGACGCGGAAGCGACGGACAGCAACAGGCAGAGGAATAGTAGGACGGCAATGTTTCGCATACTGTGTTAGGGTAGTTCTTACCTGTTTTTTGAAATTTCGCAAAGCATTGCAAAGCGTATGCCCCGAACAAGCCGCCCGGACGAACCAAGAGCGGCAGGCCTCCTGCGAGGTCTGCCGCTTTTGGATAGGAATTTTCAGATAATGAGGTCCAGCGAGGGTAACGCACCATCTGCCGGAAACGCCGAGGCCAATTCTTCCGGTGAAATGTCTCCCGGCGGAGCCGCTTCTTTGCCATCCGACACCGGAGTTTCCAAGGCGTCCCCTTGTGCCGGAATATCCTTCCCGGCGTTGGCCGCAGCCTGTGGCACCGTGTCCTTTTCCTCCGCGACAGCCTCCTGAGGCTCTTCGGGCGAGGCCCCCTTCTCCAGGACTTTTTCGCTTTCGGAGGCAGTGGCGTCGTGCGCACGTTCATCTATGTCGCGACGCATTTCATCGAGCTTTTCCTCGTTGCTTTCCTCCACATGACCGTCAACTATGTTGTCAGCATCCTTGGAAGCCTTCATTCCCAAAAGGTGCCGATCCGCATCGTTCATTTCCTTACCGGCCAGAGTCATGGCATTTTCCGCCAATGCGGCAATGCGCTGATACCCCGACACAAGAGACTGCATCTGGCCGGAAAATGAATTCTGCAATTTCAGCCCAACCATAAAACCGGAAAGATAGGCCGACCGTTCCTGATGCGCATGGACAAAATGAGACGACATCACATTATCTTTGGGCGACGAAATCTCCGGCGACGATTCGGATGCACGAACAGTTTCGGCGGTGTCCGCTTCCCCTGAATCCCGATCAGGTCTGAATGCGAGAGAAAATCCGGTCGCATTCTGATGCGCAGAGTTGATCCCGAAGAGATCCATGCCAGACTCCTGTCACACTATATCGTATAGGCCTATTATCGACTTTCAAATCATATTCTTTAGAGAGGGATTTCCAAGAAAAGAGCCCCTTGCGGGGCTCTTTTCTGCCGGGTAAGGCCCGGATCATTCAAAAAGCTTGAGATACTCGCCATAGCCTTCCGCTGCCATCTCTTCCCTGGGAATGAAACGGAGTGAGGCGGAATTTATGCAATATCGCAGGCCGCCGGGTCCCGGTCCGTCGCCAAAAACGTGGCCAAGGTGCGAATCCGCGGCCTTGCTGCGTACTTCGGTGCGGACCATACCGTGACTCTCGTCCGTCTGTTCCACCACACGCCCCTTTTCTATGGGCCGCATGAAGCTGGGCCATCCCGTACCGGAATCAAACTTATCCCGGCTGGAAAAAAGCGGCTCGCCCGAAACCACGTCCACATAAATCCCCTCGCGATGGTTGTTCCAATAGGCGTTGTCAAAGGGAGGCTCGGTTCCGCACGACTGGGTGACCTGATACTCAAGGGGCGAGAGGGCCTTGCGCACCGCCTCGTCGTCCGGGCGGACATACGACTGCGCCTTCCGCTTGCCCGCGTCCGGCCGGGCTTCATCCCCCCAGGTCTTGTTGATGTAGCGGTCACGGCCGGAAAAACTGCGATAGCTCTTGTATCGCACCGGACACGTCCGGGCAAAGCCTTGATGATAGTCCTCTGCCGGATAAAAGGTGGTAAAGGGCAAGATCTCCGTCACAACAGGAGCGCCGAGCCGCCCCGAGTCATCCAGGGCGCGACGCGAGGCCTCGGCCACCTGCCGCTGCTCCGCCGTGTGATAGAATATCGCCGAAGTGTATTGAAACCCACGGTCGCCGAATGAACCGCCTTCATCGGTGGGATCAAAATGCTTCCAATAGTAATCGATCAATTCAGCATAGCTCAGGGTCTGCGGATCAAACTCCACCTGCACCGCCTCCCGATGGCCGGTGGCATGGCTGCTCACGTCCTCATAGGTCGGGTTCGGTTCGGTTCCGCCCGCATAGCCGGAAACCACATCCCGCACACCCGGCAATTTTTCCAGGTCGGATTCAATGCACCAGAAACAACCGCCGGCCAGGGTGGCGATTTCCGTCTTGTTCTTCTCGATCATCTTTTCTCCTGCAATGGAAACACGGCACAGACCCGCCAGAAAGACCAGCCCCAAAAGCAACCACAAGGGCATCAATGCGATTCGTTTGATGGTCATGCGTGCCTCCGACTTATGGTTAAACAGGAACCATTCTCAATTTAAAGTAGGCACTGAGCGAAGAGAGTCAAGCACCGAACATGCGACCGGCATTGCCAAGGGAGTACAATCCGAGTTAGGAAAAGTACGAACCCCTTTCCCAAGGAGTGCCCATGTTTCCCACCCCTCTCAAAGTACACGGCATCAGCCTGGACAAAATTCGAAACCGCAATGAACGACGCGTCGCCCGCTTCATGGGCGAAATCATGAACGACTATTACAGCGATTATATTTTCGAGCAGCTGGACATAGAGGACATCTACGCCCTGGCGCTGAACCTGCTCCCGTCCCGCTATGCACAGATCGGCAGCATCGTCCTGCAGGACAAGGTTTCGGATTTCGAGATAAAGAGCCGGATACGCGAGGCCATCGACCGGGTACTGGAAAACCCGACCTCCGCAGGCTGAGCCGAACGGGCTGCGCCCGCTCCACCGTTCTAGACCTGCACTCTTCCCGACTTGAGCGCCCAATGGATGGCAGCGCCGACCACATAGCCCAGCGCCAGATTAGAGGCCAGCGTGACCGCCGCGATGCTGAGGCAGACAAAAAGATCGCTTCGCTCCTTCATATCCTGCACCGTCAGGGCCAGTTGCCCCCCGCCAAAGAAAAGCAATACGCCGAGGACCGACATGGGGATCATCCGGGCAATCACCCCGGACTGCTCGCCCAGCAACAGGGCCAGCCCTGCGAACACCACGCCGATGAACAGGTTCGATCCCGAACTGCGGGCACCGAAACGGTAGTGGGTGGCCAGCCCCCCGGCACCGTGGCACATGGGCATCCCCCCGATGAGGAAGGAGCCGATGTTCGCCAGTCCCATGGAAAGACAAAGAGACCGATTGGTGGTCTTTACCGCGTCCTTGCCGAAGAGTTCCTGGGCAAGATCCGCGTTGGCAACCACGGCATTGCCCAGGGTCATGGGCAGCTGCGGCAGGGCCAGGACGAACAGTGCCGTGCTGAATGTCGCCAGCGACGGCAAGCCTTCGGGCAGGAAGGCAGGCAGCGCGGACGCTTCCTCGAAAGGCTCGCCCCCTCCGTTGCTCAGAATGATCCCGGTGGCGACACCGAAGGCGACAACGACCAATGCAGCCGGGACCTTCCGGCTATCGAGCAGAAAGAATGTCGCCACAAAGGCAACGGCCGCCAGAAGCCAGTTGAGCGGAACCGGCCCAAGGGTCTGCACGGCCAGAAAAGGTTCGGCCGCATGATTGGCAATCTGAAAGGACGAGGTGCCCATGGCGAACCGCGCTCCCTGCGCCATGAGCAGGAGCCCGGTGGAAAGCTGGACGCCACGGACCACGGGCCGGGGAATGTAGCGGGCCAGCCGGGCCATGGTCCCTGTCAGACCGATGATGAGGAGCATCACGCCCATCAGCAGTCCGGCCACGAAAATTTGTTCCTTGGGCAGGGCCATGGCAATGGCCATGGAGCTGATGACCTTCATCGGCTGCACCGGCACCGTGGTGCGGAAGTACAATCCCGCCGCGATGTAGAATAACCCCACGCCCAGGAAAAGCCGCTGGGGAGCCATTCCGTTGACCATGATCAGACCGGCAGCCATTGGGAGAAGCACGCCGAGGTCGCCCAGGGAGCCAGCCAGTTCATATCGGTTCAATCGAATAGGAATCATTCATGCATCCTTCGGCTTCACAGTCTGATGGACTATAATCCGAACTCAATCCGTTTGTCATGAGTCCTCATGCGGAATGGCTCGATATTTCTCCGAGATGGTAAAATCGACCAGAAAAAGCCCCGGCCGTTTGATGCGGTCGGAGCTTTCGTCCAACTGCGGCATTCAATCAGGTCTCCTGCCCGCCCCGCTTTTCCATGCCGATGACGAACATGAGCAGCGCCGGAATGACGAAGATGGTGAAGACCGTGGACAGGGCCAACCCGCCCAGGACAACGGCTCCGAGGCCGCGATACAGCTCCGAGCCTGGACCGGGGGCGATGGCCAGCGGCAACATGCCGAAAACCGAGGTGGCCGCCGACATGTAGATGGGACGCAGCCGGGTGCGGGTGGCTTCCACCACGGCGGCCTTATGCTCCATGCCTTGCTCCCGGATGTTGTTCAGGGACTGGTGCACGATGAGGATAGCGTTGTTCACCACCACGCCGATGAGGATGACGAACCCGAGCATGGTCAGGATATCCAGCGGCTGCGGGGCAATGAACCAGTTCTCCAGTTTCAGCCCCAGGAACCCGCCCGCACCGGCCAGCGGCACGGTGAACAGGATGATCAGCGGATAGATGAAGTTGCCGAACAGCGCCGACATGAGCAGGTAGGTGATGACCACGGCCAGCAGGAAATTCCATTGCAGGGCCTGCCGGGTCACGGTCAGCTTGTCCGCCGCGCCGGAGAGGCGCACGGAAACGTCATTCAGCAGTCCAGCCTGGCGCACACCGGGAATCAGCTTGTTCTGGATGATCTCCATGGCCTGCTCCAGCGGCATGGTCGTTGGCGGCGTGACCTGCAACGAGACCGTCCGCTTCCGTTCCAGGTGGCGAATCTGGTTCATGGAATTGGTCCGCTGCATCCGGGCCAGGGAACTGACCGGCACGGCCCAACCATTGGGCACGGCGATGAGTGAGCTATAGAGATCCTCAGGCGTGGTCACGTCCTGAGGCCTACCCTTGAGCACCAGATCGATCTTCTTTTTTCCCTCTTCTTTGAAATCGCCGATATTGCGCCCGTCCAGAATGACGTCGATGGTCGTTCCCAGCTCCTCGGTGGTCATGCCCGCAGCGCGCACGCGGTCCCGCTCCGGGAGAAAACGCACCTCGGGATACAGCAGTTCCAATGAGGGCACCGGCCGAATCTGTGCCCCCGGAATCTCCTGCATCGCCATGCCAAACATGGTACCGGCCGCGGCAACAATCTTTTCCAGGTCCGACCCGGAAAAATCAACCTCGACCAATCGCCCTTCGCCCAACCCCTGCTCGAAGATGGAGGCCTGAAGCGACACGCCGTACATGCCTGGAATGGAATTGATGATCCGGCTGAACAGCGGCGTCAGCTCGCCCCCACGCTGCTCGTCCGTTGACATGGCTCCAAAAAGATTGATCGTGGGGTGCGACACGAAAAAGAGGTCCTGCACCCCCGGCAACCCGTCCTTTTCCCGCCGGAAATACGGCTCGGTCTGGTCAAAGACATAATGCCCTATGCCCAACCGCTCCTGATAGGAGAGGCCCGGCGGCGGAATGAGGATATTGATGATGAGGTTGCGGTTGCCCTGCGGCAGATACTCCATTTTGGGAAAGAAGAACCAAACCAGGAGGATCGAGGCCGAGGTCAGGCTGGCGACCGTGATAATCCGGCTTACCGGGGTATCAATGGCCAGCGAGAGCAGCGCCGTGATCCGATCCGCCAGCTTGGCCCCAAAGCGTGTGAACGGGACCATGATCCGCTTAATAAACGACAGGGTGGCCGGACTGCGAGGCCCGTCCGAGGATGCTGTTTTTCCCCTTTCCGCGAGCCCGAAGAATTGCCGGGCGAGCATGGGAATGACCAGCAGGGACACGACCATGGAGAGAAGAATGGCACAGGTGACGGCGATGGCGATATCCTTGAACAGCTGCCCCGCCTCCTGCTGCATGAAGACCACGGGCAGAAACACGGCCACGGTGGTCATGGTGGAAGCGAAGACAGCGCCCCAGACCTCTCGCGAGCCGTCGTAGGCCGCTTCCAAGGGGCCTTTGCCCATGCTCCGGTGCCGATCAATGTTCTCCAGTACCACGATGGCGTTATCCACCAACATGCCCACGGCAAATGAAATACCGGCCATGGAAACAACGTTGAGCGTTCGCCCGGCCACCGAAAACATGATGAACGAGCCAACGATGGATACGGGAATGGACACAGCCACAATGATCGTGGCGGAGAAGGACTGCAAGAAGACGAACAGGACGATGATGGCCAGGATGGAACCGACCAGAATATTCCGCTTAACCAGGTCGATGGCCCCGTTGATGTAGGGCCTCTGGTCATACACCCAATCCAGGGTGACGCCGTTGTCCTTGAGCAAGCCCTCGTTCAGTTCCCGCACCACCTGATGCACGCCGTCGGTCATGGACAGGATGTTGACACCCGGCTCGGGCCGCACGCCGACCGCTATGCCGGGGATGCCGTTGTGCAGCATGGCCACGTCCGCCTTGTGGTGCCCCCGCCTGACGTTGGCCACGTCCGACACATGCACCCGGGTCGCGCCCGAGGAAGTGATGACAATGGATTCGATATCCTCTGCCGAGTTGAAATTGGCCGGGGTGCGGACGCGGTAATCCCGCCGCCCAACCCCCATGTTGCCTGCGGAGATCGACACATTCTCCGCCTGGAGTACGGCCACCAGATCGGGAATAGTCAGATTGTAGGCCGCAAGCCGGACTGGATCGACCACGACCTGCATCTCGTCCTCGCGACCGCCGCCCACAAAGAGTTCGGCCACGCCCTTGACCCGCTCCAAATACTGCCGCACCTCGTTCTCGAAAAATGTACGGTAGGTGTTCACATCCCGGTCATTGCCTGGCAGCGTGCGGAGCATCATCCAAATGACCGGGGAAGTGGACGCACCCGTAGCCGAAACAATAGGCCGGTCGGCGCTGTCAGGGTATTCCGGCACCTCGTCCAGCTTGTTGGTCACGCGCAGCAACGCGGTGTCCACGTCGGTGCCGATCTCGAACTTGAGGGAAAGTTCGGAAGTGCCGTTATAGCTGGAGCTGTCCATCTCGATGAGGCCGGGAATGCCCTTGAGCACCTTCTCCTGCTCCTCGATGATATCCCGTTCTATCTCGTAGGGAGTGGCACCGGTCCAGTCGGTCTTGACCGTGATGATCGGCTCCGTGACGTTGGGCGAGAGCTGATAGGGCAGCGTGAAAAGCGCGATGCCACCAAACATGACCACCATGATCACACCGACCAGCACGGCAACGGGTTTCTCGATAGCGGATTTGATGATCTGCATGGCGCCCCCCTACTGTGCGGGCCGGGGCGCGACAGGCTGCGGGGAAACGGGCTGGCCCGGCCTCAGGCGCTCGTTGCCCTTGACCACCACGTCCATGCCCTCCTTGAGCTGAGGCGACTTGACCCCCGCCAGCAGCCCACGAAAACCGACCACGTAGACCTGGATGGGTACGGCCTTGCCGTCCTGCACGGCCCAGACCACCTGTTCGCCGCGCGCGGAGATGACCGCATCGCGCGGGACGATCTTGGTGGTACCGCCCAATCCCTTGGGCAGATGAACGCGCGCCTCCATCCCTTCGGCCAAAGCTCCGTTGTTACGCACTCGTATCTTTACGGGGAAAGTCCGGGTAGCCACATCGCCACGAGGAATAACCGCAAAGACCTCACCGGGAATTCGACTCCCGGCGGCGCCCACTTCCACCTTGAGCCCCGGCTTGACCACGCCGAAGGCCTCCCTGGGCGCATTGACAACCACCTCGAACTGGTCGTCCCGGGCCGTGACCACCACAGTGGAACCGCGGGACACCCACTCGCCGCGCGTCACCGGCGTGTCGATGACGATGCCGTCATAAGGGGCGCGAATCTTTTTCAGAGCCGACTCCTCCAACAACTTGGCCAGATCGGCCTGAACCGCATCATAGCTGTGCAGCAGGGCCTCGGCAGTCAGCCGCTTGGAGTCGAACTCGCCCTCGGCCACGGACCGGCTCTTGAACAGGGTGGCAACCCTGTTGTTCTCCAGCTTGGCGGACTCGTATTCCGCCTTGGCCTGCGCCGCCAGCGCCCTGGCGTTACTGATGGATTTGTCCAGCAGGGACGAGGAAAGGGAGACCAGAATGTCCCCTTCACTGACCCGCTGGCCGTCCGTGACCTTGATGTCAAGAACCTTGCCCTCCACCTCGGAGGCCACGTTGGAAATTTCGGAAAAATAAACGGTGCCGATGAATTCGGACTGGGGAGCCATGTCGCCGGAAGTGACTTTGTCCACCACAACGGGAGCACCGCCCGCAGTGCCGTCATTCTGGGCCAGAGCAGGGACGGAGAACAGTGCCAACAGGCAGATGAGTAAGAAAACAGGACGTCGAAGCATGCAACACCTCAGCGTTTTACTGATATCTAACTCAAAATGAAAAGAAGGGAAACCACGATACGACTTCAGCTTTGGCCAAAGCCGGTCCGTTTGCCGATATGAAATGCCTATTCCGTCGGTCCGCAGCCGCACTCCCGGTCGAAAACAGGTTGCAGAATATGCCACAGAACCCGCCTGCACACGGCAAGCTCCTCGGCATCCACGCCCTTGACCAACGCCTCCTTGCTTTCCCGGACAATATCAAGCGTGGAGTCGATGAGTGCCCGGCCTGCCTCGGTGATGAAAAGACGTTTTATCCGGCGATCGATCTTGCCGCTCTTCCGACTGAGCAGGCCGTGTTTTTCCAGCCCGGCCACCAGACGGCTGACGCCGGTCTTCTCCTGATTGAGCAATTCGCATAGCTTGCCCTGAGGCAGACCGTCGCAATGATACAACGGAATGAGCGCGCGCCACTGCTCCACCGTCACGGCCACACCGGCAGCGGAAAAACGGGCGGCAAGATCGTTGGCCGCGACCCGGGAGACCTTCCAGGCCAGAAATCCCAAGGAATTCTTCGGGTCCAAGTGAGATTCAGACATTGGATGGTTGTATGTGCAACAAAACCCGGAGTCAACTACTTTATTGCTCGGCGCGGGTTGCATTAACGACCGGTTCCCTTTACTGTCCGCCCATGGAACGATTCACCGCCGACCTGCACATTCATTCCCGTTTTTCACGGGCAACAAGCAAGAACCTGACCATCCGCAACCTCGCTGCCTGGGGGCGCCTCAAGGGGCTCAATGTCCTTGGAACGGGCGACTTTACCCATCCAGAGTGGCTGGCGGAAATAGAAGAACAACTGGAAGAAACCGGCCAGGGCCTTTTCGTCCTGCGTGATCCTTCCGGCCTGGAACGGGAAATTCCCGGCTTTGAGGGAGAGATTCCCGGCCGTACCCGCTTCATGCTCCAGACGGAAATCAGTTCCATCTACAAACGGGGCGGCAAGGTGCGCAAGGTGCACAACCTTGTCTACATGCCGAACCTGGATTCGGTAAAACGGTTCAACGAAAAACTTGGTCAGGTGGGCAATCTGGCCAGCGACGGCCGCCCCATTCTCGGTCTGGACAGCCGGGACCTGCTGGACATGGTCCTGGAGTGCCACCCGCAGGCCTTCCTGGTACCTGCCCATATCTGGACGCCGTGGTTCGCCCTGTTCGGCTCCAAGTCCGGATTCGACTCCATCAAGGAATGCTTCGGCGACTATTCCGGCGAAATCTTTGCCATGGAAACAGGCCTCTCCTCCGACCCGGAAATGAACTGGACATGGTCGGAGCTGGACCGCATCAAGCTCATTTCCAACTCCGACGCCCACTCTGGGGAAAAGCTGGGGCGCGAGGCCAACCTTTTCCGGGGAGAAATGTCCTACGAGGGCATCTACAGGGCGCTGCGCAGCGAGGGGTTGGGGCACAAATTTCTCGGAACCATCGAATTTTTCCCGGAAGAGGGAAAGTACCACATGGACGGCCACCGCAAGTGCGGCATCTCCATGGACCCGCACGAGACCATGGCCCGGGACGGCATCTGCCCGGTCTGCGGCAAACCGGTGACCGTGGGCGTCTACAACCGCATCCTCGCCCTGGCCGACCGTCAGGAGCCGGTCAAGCCGCAAGGCGCGGCCGACTTCACCTCTCTTATTCCCCTGCGGGAAGTCATCTCCGAAGTGGTGGGCACCGGACCGACCAGCAAGAAGGTGACCAACCTCTACATGCAACTCCTGAAAGAATTCGGCAACGAACTGGACATCCTGCGCCGGGTCCCCCGCGAGGATCTGGCCAAGTATTCCTGCCCCCTCTCAGAGGGAATTTCCCGAATGCGCGACGGCAACGTCATCCGCAAGTCCGGCTTTGACGGCCAGTTCGGCGTCATCAGCGTTTTTACAGAACGCGAGCGGGAGCAGATGAAGAGCGGCGCCATACTGACGGGCATCGACTTTGCGCCAAAGGAGGATGCGCCCGAGGTCCAAGACATCCCCGTGGCCGCATGTCCGGCCCCGGCCGCTCCGGTCTATGAGGCCGTGACCTACAACCCCGCCCAGCAGGCGGCCATCGACGCCGGTCCGGGACCGGTGCTCGTTCTGGCCGGTCCGGGCACGGGCAAGACCCAGACACTGATGGGACGAGTGGACCGTCTCCTGGAGCAAGGCGTCATTCCCCGCCGCATCCTGACCCTGACCTTTACCCGCCGGGCCGCCCAGGAGCTGAGAGACAGGCTGCGCGCCCTGCGCGGCGAGGACGCGGAATCCCCCCAGGCCGGGACACTCCACGCCCTGTGCTTCGACTACTGGAAGCACGCCTACTCCGAGACCCCCATCGTCCTGCCCGAGGCATCGGCCAAGAAACTTTTCGCGGACGTGAATCCGCAGTTTGCGGGCAAGGATCTCGACTATTACTGGAACAAGTACAATCTGGGCCGCGAACGGCTCCAGGACATTCCGCCCGAACTAGCCGACGCGCACATCGCCTACGGCAACCAGAAAAACCACTGGGACCTGGTGGACTACACCGACCTGCTGGAATTCATGCTGGAACAGTCCGGCGCGACCACCTTCCACATGCCCTACCAGCACGTGCTGGTGGACGAGGTGCAGGACCTGACTCCGCTTCAACTGGCGGTCATCCGCGGCATTGCCGGAGAATCGGGCGAGGGCGTGTTCTGCATCGGCGACCCCAAGCAGTCCATCTACGGATTCCGGGGTGCGGTGGACGATGCCGAAAAGCGACTCCAGGAAATCTGGCCCGCCATGCAGACCGTAGCCCTGTCCGAGAACTATCGCTCCGGGCAAAGGATTCTGGACTGCTCCGGCGCGCTCTTTCCCGACGAGCCGAAGCTGGTGGCCAAGCGGGACATAGACGCCTCCATTTATCTTTTTGAGTGCCCGGACAGCGGCCGGGAAGCGGCCTGGATCAGCGACCGCATCCGCAGCCTCATCGGGACGACCAGCCATTCCATCGGCGATGCCGAGGGACACGGCGAGTTGGCCCCCGGCGACATCGCCGTGCTGGTCCGATTCAAGGCGCTCATCCCGCTCATCGAAAAAGTGCTGAAGCGGGCGGGTATTCCCTGCTCCACGCCGGAGCTGGAAGGGTTCTGGCAGGAACCGCGCATCGCCTCCATCCTGGCCGCGGCCCAACGGTTCCTGGGCATGGCCCTCGACACCACCGAAGAGGTGGTGGAGGTGCCGGACCACATTCTGGCCATGGGCCCGATGGGACTGGCCGCCTACCTGAGTGACACCCCGCCCTTTGACCAATTCTTCTGGGAGAGCCGCCAGTTCAAAGAACTCAAAAAGGAATTCGAGACCCGTGGCGGCTGGCAGAATCTGGTTAACTGGGTCAGCCTCCAGACCGAGCTGGAGCTGGTGCGCCGCGCTGCGGAAAAGGTCCAGATCATGACCCTGCACGCGGCCAAGGGGCTGGAATTCGACGCCGTGTTCATGCCGGCCTGCGAGGAAGGCATCCTGCCCTTTGCCGGGATGGACCTGCTCACGGCCAAGGTCACGCTGACCCCGGGCCGGGGACAGCGGTTCCACGAGGAACGCCGCTTGATGTATGTGGGAATGACGCGTGCGAAAAAGAATCTCTATCTCAGCCGGGCAGACAAACGCCAGCTCTATGGGCGCACACTGAGCCTGCCCCGGTCGCGCTACCTGCGGGAACTGCCGCCGGACCTTCTGAACCGCTCCACACTGGCCGCTCGCAAGGTGACCAAGGAAAAACTGCTCGGCCTGCTCGACTAGCCCAGCAGATGCCGGTAAAATCCCCGCTCGTAGATGCGGCACATGCCGATGGCAATCCGCCCGGAAACGCCCACTTGGCGCAATCGACAGAAGACATGAAGCGGATTGAAAACGTGTTGGCAAATCTTACGGAACGATTGCATACGGCCTCCCGGATCAAGTATCGACCAATTGAGCCCGTTTGCTGCAACCGCTATGCCCAAAATCAATAAGTCAACCATCACTATCGGTTTTCTCCCCGACGACGACCGTAATGGGGAAAATCCGTCCGCTCCCCGCCATTTTTCCGTCCATGATGCCGAAAAGCGACATGGAATTCGCTTCCCATTCACCCTGGCCGCGCCTTCCTTTGTCCTGCGCGCGGGAGTGGCGGAAAATGCGCGCATTCTGTCCAAACTCGTACCCGAGATCGGCCTGCTCTTCTTTGAAGGCGAGGCCTGTCTGGCCTATACCGAAACCGATCTGCCCCCGGATATGGCGGAACTCAACGTATCCTGGCATGTCCATCTGCCTCTCGACCTGCCGTGGCACCAGGGCATGGACGCGGTCTGGTCCGTGCTGGCCCGGCTTATGGACAAAGTCGCCTACCTCGGTCCCCGCGCCTGGGTCCTGCATCCGCCAGTCGAACCGGGGCAGCTGACGGCCCTGGCCGAACGCCTGCGCGTGCGGGGCGTGGCCTCGGCGGATATCCTCCTGGAAAACGTGGAGGAATCAGACCTGTGCGCCTGCTGGGATGAAGCACGGGCAGCCGGATTTTCCACCTGTCTGGACCTGGGCCACATACTGGCATATGGTCAACAGGACGTCCTTGCTCTGCCGGGCCTTGCCGAGACCGTGCGCATGGCGCACATCTATGGCCCGGAAGGCAGTCGGCACCGGAGCCTCGCGCTCCTGGACGAGGCGGGGAGGCACCTGCTTCGTCACATTCTGGAAACATTTTCACCCGGCACCGTGGTGGTCGAAATTTTTAACGAAGCAGAATTTTTCGAATCAATAGAGCTGCTTGCAAAGTGGTTGGCCCGGTGGGAGACACCCGAATGATTACATTGGTCTTTGGCGGCAATAAAAGTGGGAAATCGGACTTTGCGCTCGATTTGCTGCCGTCTGGACAGGAACCGGCCCTTTTTATCGCCACCGGCAAGGCAAAAGACATGGAGTTCAGGGAGCAAATCCGACAACACCGCGTGTCAAGGGCTCCAAGCCTGGAAGTCATGGAGGTTGCCGAGGACTTGCCTCGAACGCTCGGAAAAGCTAAATTGGAATTTCGTGCCGTGGTTGTGGATAGCCTGGACTACTGGCTCTTCTCCTGCCGAGAGGCGGGTTGCGAAGAGCAAAAAATGGGCGAACTCCTCGACATTCTGAACAATTGGGATGACACGGCGTTGATACTGGTCTCCTGCGAGGCCGGGCTCGGACCGCTGCCGGGGGGGAGCGAAGTCCGGGCGTTCATACGGAGTCTTGGTGCGCTGAACAAGCGCGTTGCCGAGGCGGCCGACCGGGTTTACCTGGTTGTGGCGGGACTCCCGTTAACCCTGAAACAGGATTAAAGCGTGGCACTGTTTAAACAGCTGGATGAGCAGGTGGAGCGTTTGCTCTCCCTCTTCAATAAAGAGGACAACTGGCTCATCATTATCAACGCAGACCCGGATGCCTTGGGTTCGGCCATGGCGCTAAGGCGCATTATGGCTCGAAAAGTGGGGAGCATAGGCATCGCCCAGATTAACGAAATCAAACGACCCGACAACTTGTCCATGATCCGCTACCTGCGGATACCAACCCACAAGCTCATTCCCAATCTGGCTGCCCAGTACGACAAATTCGCACTGGTCGATTCACAGCCGAATCACAATCCCGAATTTGCCCCATACAAATTTTCCTTGGTCATCGACCACCATCCCATAGACAAGGAACATCCCGTCGAAGCCGACTTTGTGGACATCCGCCCCAAGTACGGCGCGGTATGCACCATGATGACCGAGTATCTCTACAATATGAAGATACGCCCGGCCAAGCTGCTCGCCACGGCCCTGATGTACGGCATCCGCTGCGATACCAAGACCTTCGAGCGCGAGTTCATCGACGCGGATATGGCCGCCTTCAAGTACCTGTCCAAATTCGCGGATTCCAAGCTGATGAACCGCATCAGCCGCAGTGAATTCCATCTGGACTGGATGCGCTATTTCTCCCGCGCCTTCTACAACCTGCGCCGTATCGGGCACGGTCTGTACGCCCACTGCGGCAAGGTGGACAATCCGGATATTCTGGTCATCGTGGCCGACTTCTTCACCCGGGTCCACAATGTGCCCTGGGTCGTCGTTTCCGGCACGGCCGACGACAAGCTCGTGGTCATCCTGCGCGGCGACGGAATGCGCCGGGACATGGGCAAGATGGCCCAGACCCTCATGAACGGATTGGGCAGCGCAGGCGGCCACAAGCAGGCGGCCCGCGCCGAAGTCGAAGTGGTGGAACTGGACGGCGAAGATCCGGAAATATTCATGCTCAAGCGACTCGGCCAGGGCAAGACCACCATCCATCGTATCTAGAATAATCGTCTGCCGGTTGCATCCACGCACCACATAATATACTACCCGCTCCATGAATCAGCGCAACGTCGGTATCCTTCGCCTGGACCTCATCGCCCTGGCTGTCATATTATTGTCCCTGGCCGTCCGGTGGTGGTTTGTGGCCAGCGGACAGCTCAACCTCATCCAGGATGAGGCCCAATACTGGGACTGGACGCGCCGCCTCCAGCTCTCCTACTACTCCAAGGGGCCGCTTATTGCCTGGGTCATAACCACGGGCTGCAAGCTCTTCGGCTCCACGGAACTCGGCGTGCGCTTCGGATCGATCATCGGCATGACGGGTATTCAGCTCGCGCTCTATCTCGGCATCTCCCGCGTCTGGCGGGAGCATCGATTGGCGCTCTTCACCCTGGTCGTGGCCGCCACCATGCCCATGCTCAATGCGCTGGGCATCCTGATGACCACGGACAACCCGCTCATCCTGTGCTGGACTGTCGGATTCTTCGCTCTTTCGGCCGCCACGCGCAACCGGCCCGACGAGACCGTGAGCAACACGCCGTTCATCATCCTCGGCATTACCGTGGCCCTGGGCATTCTGGCCAAGTACATGATGCTCGTCTTCGCGGTGCTGGCCATCATCCACGCGCTCATTCTCCATTTTCGCGGTCAGCTGCCCGCCCGCTTCTGGAGCCGGTTCCTCATTGCCCTACTGGCCGGTACCGTGGTCGGCATGTTGCCCATCATCCTGTGGAACATGCAAAACGACTGGGTTGGATTCCGCCACGTGGCCCGGCAGACAGCAGGCAAATCAGGCATCTCCCACATGCGCATCGGCCCGTTTTTCGAGATGCTCGGCGCGCAGATAGGCCTCATGGCTCCCTGGTGGTTTGTGCTGATAATGACCGGGAGCGGCCGCGCCATCAAGAAAAGCTGGATCGGTCCCATCGGCTCGTTCGACCAGAAATACCGCAATATCCTTCAGGCCGTCCTGTTCTTCTGGCCGCTGTGGGGCTTCATCACCCTGTGGGCCATCCACTCCAAGACCGAAGCCAACTGGACAGCGGCCGCCTTCATGGCCGGTTCAATACTGGGCGGCGTCGGACTCATGAAATGGTGGGATGCCGCAGGCCGCCGATGCCGGGGCAGGGCCATCCTGGTCGGCGTGGCCACACTGCTCACTCTGCTCATGTACGCCTCCCCGCTGCTTCCTCTGCCGGACAAATACAACATCACCGACCGCCTCAAGGGCTGGCAAAGCCTGGGCAAACAGGTGGGTGAGATGATGCAGTCCGGGTTCGACGATCCCACCAAAGTTTTCGTGTTCAGCGACGAATACGACATCACGTCGGAACTTGCCTTCTACACGCCGGGACAGCCCCTGACCTACTGCGCCTGGGTCCATGACAGGCGCATGAACCAGTATGACCTGTGGCCCGGCCCCAATGCCGACAAAATGGGCTGGAACGCCATACTCGTGCGCGAACGGTGGTACGAAAACAATACGCATCCGCTCATCGCCAAAATGTTCGAAGAGATCAGTTCCCCGAAACTCATCTATTCCACACAGAACGGCCACCACTACCGAAAGTTCACCCTGCGACGCTGCAAGGACTACAACGGATTCTGGCCGAAGCAGACCGACGGCCGTTTCTAATCATCGATCCATTTTCAGTGGACCGCTGTTCTTTCAAGGGCAGCGGTCCCTTTTTTATGGAATCCGAACGAGTTTTCACGTCTCCTGATTTTTCGCAAAGACCGCACAGTTGAGCCACTGTGCGGCAACTTGTGCCCATGGCAATTTTTTGCTTTGGAATGTGGGACCAAACTAACCGAGCCCTGCGATCAACAGTAACCCAAGCAAGAGTCCTGCCCATCCCCCTATTACTCGGCCTGCTGCAAGGCTGCTCCGCCGTGTCCTTTGGGCTTGGCCTCATTCCCGACGCGCCGGAGTGTGCCACTTCGGCACTAGACAATGGGTCGACCGCCTATGGGACGGCCATGAACGAACACACCACCCGGCAACAGATGCTGAATTCCGTGGTGGCGGGTCACGCCCAGGCGGAACTCTACAAGAACAAGGAGCTGCGGCACAAACGGATCACGGCCCACTGCTATTTCGGCAAGTTCCACTGATGGGCGAATACGACTCCGAAGAACAACTGCGCCAGATATACGAGTGTATGCAAAAGGTGAAAGGCAAGCGCATGAGCATCAGCCGCCTCTACCTCAAAAAAGACAAGCCGAAAGAATCATGACCGAGCAGGCCATGAACGCCGAACTACAGGCCCAGATGCTGGCGGATTCCAAGGTGGGCAGCAGCCCGGTGGAGGTGGAGATCGTCCAGCACGACATCATCCTGCTCGCCGTCATCTCCGACAAGGAGAAGCGAGCCGGATCATGGTCCATGCCAGGGCAACGGACGGCGTGAACCGCGTCGTCTCTCCTCCCTGTATCACAACGAGGCATGCGGCCCGGCACCACGAGTAAAGTCCTTTCCTGGTGCTCCACCAACCCTGACCACGGCCGCAGATCTTCCCTGCCTCCGCCCCTTCCCGTCACCGGGCCATGAGGTCCTGATCCGTGGACAGAAAAGTTTCCACCGTCCGGCTCAATCCCTCAGGCACCTGATACATCAGCCAGTGCCCCGCTCCCCGGAACCGCGCCAGCCATGCTCCCGGAATCCGCGAAACCACGGCTAAGCCATCCTCCTCCGGCGTAATCATATCCTGCTCTCCGACCACGACCAGCACGGAACATTTTAGTGACGCCAGCCGACCGGCAGAACCGGACCAGCCCAGCATGGCCTCCCGCTGCCGGACCATGGATTCTGCTGTGGCGGGAACAGCCGGGACCGGCAATCTGTCCCAAACTTCCGGGTGCGCCGCCGCCCAATCGGCTGGAAACAACATCTTCAGAAATTGTTCATGTGTCACGCCGTCGAACCGTCCCAGGGCACTCCGTACTTCAGCCGGAGTACTGGCGGTGCCGTAAAGAACAAGCTTCCCAATCCTGTCCGGAGCCAGCAGGGCCATCTCCTGAGCTATCATGGACCCCATGGACCAGCCCATTACGTCCGCGCGTTCTACGCCGAGAGCGTCCAGCACCCCCAATCCATCACGCGCCATATCCTCCATGGTCAGCGGCGAACCGGTCACACCGCCGGATCGCCCCACGCCGCGATTGTCGAACAGGATCACTGTCCGATGGCGGGCCAGTCTATCCACCAGCACCGGGTCCCACACGTCCATGGTCCCGCCATACCCCATGATCAGCAACAGAGGCGGCCCGGAGCCGCGCACCGCACAGGCCAGTTGCCCTCCGTTCACGGTAACGGTGCGGACATCGGACGGGTTGACGACAGACCGCGCTCCGTGTCCGGCACAACCGACCAGACAGGCAAGGAGCACTATCAAAATCAGTAAGCGTCGCATGGCTTTTCCTCTACAGTGATTTCCACCAATACAGAATGGGGGCACTGTACAATATGTAGATCATGCCCCCGAGCGCCAGAGCCGGACCAAAGGGGATCATTCCCCCGCGACGTTCCGGGTTTTGGCGCAGCATACAGGCAATCATGCCCCCTCCATAAAAAACAGCGGCAATGAGCAGCGTCGGCGGCAGCCCGGTCAGGCCTGTCATGGCCCCAATCATGGCGACCAGCTTGATATCGCCGGTTCCCAGTCCTTCTTCCTTGCGCCACAGCCGGTAGCCCTGCTGCATGATCCAGAAAAAGGCCGCGCCCACGGCCGCGCCAGCCATGGCGTCGCGCCAGCCCGGCTCATCGAGAAAGAAACTGGCGGCCAGGGCAAGCCCGGTTCCGCCCAATGTGATGCGGTCCGGCAGCAGCAGGGTCTCGATGTCGATGAAACTGCCTGCGACCAACATGCAGCCGAGCACGAGAAAAACCACAAAGGCGGGCCATTGCTCCGGCCCGAAGCGCTGGGCGAGGGCCACCCCCCAGGCCATGCAGGAAATTTCCACCAACATGTACTGGCTGCCTATGTGCGCCCCGCAATGGCGGCACTTGCCGCGTAGCAACAGATAACTGAGCAGGGGAATGGTATCGCGCCATTGCAGCTTGCTCCCGCAGACCGGGCACTGGGAGCCGAAAGGACGGAAGAGGGGTTTCTCCTCTATCCACCGCCGGATGAACACGGTGGACAGTCCGCCCAGCTCCAGCCCGGCCGCACCGGCGATACAATAAAAAATCCAGCGGGGAATCAGGTCCATATCCATCCCTTTGAGACTTGAAGAATTGCGCCTTTTGCTGCATGAATACCGCTTGGGCGGCCACCTGAAAAAAGCTACCGGATTTGCCGGACGGCGACAAGGGGACCGCAAGCCAGAAGGAGAACTTCCCATGACCCGTCGTTTCATTCCCGACCTCACCGATGAACAGATTGCCGACAAACAGCTCAAGGGCCTTCAGTGGACCGTAGAGCACGTATGGAACGGCAACCCATTCTACCGGGAGCGGCTGGAACAGAACGGCGTAGCCCCGGGTGACATAAAGAGCCTGGACGACATTCGCAAACTCCCCTTCACCACGGCGGAGGACCTCAAGGACGGCTATCCCATGCCCCTGCTTTCCGTGCCCGAGGCGGACGTGGTGCGCATCCACGGCTCCAGCGGCACCACCGGCAAACGCAAAATCCTGGCCTATACCCAAAATGATGTGGACGCGTGGAAGGATATGTTCGCCCGCTGCTACGAGATGGCCGGACTGACCGTAGAGGACCGGGTTCAGATCTGCGTCGGCTACGGACTGTGGACTGCCGGGATGGGCTTCCAGCTTGGCTGTGAGCGGTTTGGGGCCATGGCCCTGCCCGTTGGTCCCGGCTTGCTGGAAATCCAGCTCCAGATGCTCACCGACCTCAAACCGAGCTGCATCTGCTCCACCGCCTCCATGGCCCTGCTCATGGGCGAGGAAGTCCACAAGCACGGCCTGCGCGACAAGATCGCCCTCAAACGGGCCATCTTCGGCTCCGAGACCCACTCGCCAAGGATGCGCACCCAGTTTGAGGAAGCCCTCGGCCTGGAGCACAGCTTCGACATCATCGGTATGACCGAGTTGTACGGCCCCGGCACCGGCCTGGAGTGCGAAGCCCATGACGGCATCCACTACTGGGCGGACTACTACATCGTGGAGATCATCGATCCCCAGACCCTGGAACCGGTAGCGCCCGGCGAAACGGGCGAGATGGTGGTCACCTCCCTGCAAAAAGAGGCCGCCCCGCTCATCCGCTACCGCACCCACGACTTGACCCACACCATCCCCGGAACCTGCGCCTGCGGCGTAAATCTGCCGCGCATCGGCAAGATCATGGGCCGGTCCGACGACATGTTCATCTTCCGCGGCGTAAATATCTACCCCGGCCAGATCGCCTCTGTCATGGGCGAGTTCAGCGACCTTTCGTCCGAATACCAGATTTCCCTGACCCGCCGAGAAGGGCTGGACCACATGAAGGTCAGCGTTGAGCGCGGCCCCGACACTCCTTCGGACAATGACGAAGCCTTGGCCGCACAGGTGGCGGACAGCATACGCAAGCACATCCTGGTCCGCAGCCAGGTCTCGGTGGTCGCGCCCGGCGCCCTGCCCCGCAGCTTCTCCAAGAGTAAGCGCGTTCAGGACGAACGCGGGGAAGACTGATGCCCTCCCTGTCGGACCTCGCGGCCCGGCATGTGGTCATCGACCGCCGCGAAGGCGAGTACCTCTGCTTTCCGGATGTCATAACGGCACCGGACGGACGGCTGGTGGCCGCCTACAACGAGGCGGACCAACACGTCACGCCCTCACGCCGCACAGTGGTGGTCAAACACAGCCTGGACCAGGGGCGCACATGGTCGGATGTCATCCGGCCGGACAGCCCGCGCAGCCACTGTCCCCGCTTGTTCCGCCAGGGCAACGACCTGCTCATCGCCGACGCCTCCCGCATCTTTCACCGCAGCACGGACAACGGCGCCACCTGGACGCCCATGCCCATCACCGGCATTGAGCACGACATGCTGGACCGTCCCCTCGACCTCGGCGACGGCGTTCTGCTGACCACGGGGCACATGCACCGGGGCCGCGCCAGCCAGCCCGCTATCCGGCAGGCACCGGCCGAGCAGATGGCCTACCGCTCCGAAGACGGCGGCAAGTCGTGGATTCCCCTCACCGCCATAGCGCGCGAACGCAATCTGGTGCTCTGCGAGGCGTCCATGCTTCGCCTGGAAGATGGCCGCATCGCCGCTCTCATGCGCGAGAACAGCTTTATTTTCGAGCCCATGTACCTCTGTTTTAGCGATGACGAGGGCGAAACTTGGTCCGATCCCGTTGAGACACCGCTCATCGGGCACCGGCCCACACTGGGGCAAACATCATCCGGCAATCTGCTCGTCACCTACCGCAACGTGGCCCCGAACTCCGGCACCTGCGCGTGGCTCGGCTCGCTGGACGAGCTGCAACGCGGTTTCGCCGTGCAGGGTCTGAGCTGGCAGGACAATCCCATTTCCTCGGCCGAGGGCCTGCACGTGGTCAACGGCGAAACGGACGAGGCCGTAGTGCGCTATGCCCTGCGGCCCATGACCGACCCCCGTTTCGCCAGGGCCACTCTGGAAGCCGAAGTACGCGTGGACGCTGCCGGTAAAAACGGTTGCGGCATCTATCTCGGTCACTGGTGGCGCATCGGCACCGACAACATCACCGCCGACGGCGAGGACGGCCCGTCAGTTCCCCTCGCGCCCGGCCGATTCCATACCCTGCGCCTGGACTACGCGGACGGCGGCGTCACTCTTTCCGTGGATAACGAGCCGCGTGCGAGAATCAGCGTCGAGCCCGACTGCGCGGAGACCCGGCCGATCATGTTCGGCGCCCCCCGGCCGTTCGAGGACAATCAGGTGGACTGCACCTGGCGGCGCGTGGCACTTTTCATCGACGAGCCGCGCCTTGGCCGATCCTACAGCTGGGACTGGCACCACAGCCAGGGACGGCCCGACCAACGCGCCTCGGCCTCCATTCTGGAACTGAAGAACGACCGGCAGGCCGCCGCGCCGGACTTCGGCTACTCGGGTTGGACCGAACTTGCGGATGGAGAATTTTTCTGCGCCTACCACCACGGCGGCGGGGATGAGCCGGACTATGAACCGCTCTTCACCTCGCGCATCATGGGCACCCGCTTCTCTCTGAGCGACTTCGAAAAATAGGAAATTGTGCTGCCGTAGAGCGGCCCAAACAACCGACCTGATGAGTTGTCCCGTCCTTGCAAAGGACACGGACGATTCCTTGTTCACGCATAATGGCGCAAAGCTTGCATCCCGAGCACAACGGTTAAAATTTTCCGTCATTTTCTTGAGTTTTCCTCAATCCCAGGAGCAAAGCTACGATGAGCATCTATTTAAACGCCAAAAAGATGAACCAGGTTTTCTTGGATGACGCATTTCAGTTCAACAAGGAATACACTGTTTCATACCCAAACAAACTGACCGTCCTGATCACGGAAAGGTGTAATTATAGATGTACCATGTGCAACGGCAGCATCGACCGAGGGTTGACCATGCAGCAAATCCAGCAATTGGAACCCTTGTTGCCCTTTGCGTCCGAAAGCACGCTTCTGGGTGGTGAGCCTCTCCTGCATCCCAACATCAGCGAGATACTCAATCTCTGGGGGAAATATGATATCAGGACGGCATTTATCACCAACGCTTCCATGCTGACGCCGGATATCGCGCGATGCATTGTCGAGAACGGCGTAGAACGCGTGACCGTCAGCATTGATGCAGCATCCCCAAAAACATACAGTAATATCAGAATCGGCGGAAACTTCTTCAAGGTCCTCAAAAACATCGCCACCCTGACCAAAGAAAAGATCAAGGCAAGAGCCACCCAACCGCGCATTACATTCAACTATGTGGCCATGCGCCAGAACATCGACGAACTGGTCAAGCTTGTTGAAATTGCAAGCGAAATCGGTGTTGAGGAGATCAGCGCCTTCAATGTGCTGGTCCACAGCAAGGAATGCATGAACCAGTCCCTCTTTTTCGATCAGGAAAGGGCCAACCAAGGGTATCTGGCGGCCAAGGAAGCGGGAGAGAGATATGGCGTCAACGTCATCATTCCGCCCCTTTTCGGGCAAGAGTCGGACACAGCAAAGGCGTGCGTCAAATGCAAGGAACCCTGGAACACGATGCTTATCGATTCCGAAGGCAGCGTCCGGGCATGTTGTCGTATGGAGGCCGTGGGCAATATCTACCAGGACCCATTCGACGAGATATGGAATGGCGAGATTCTCAGAAAGTACCGCAGAACAGTCAACACCCCCGAGGAACTTGACACCTGCAAGTTCTGCCATATGGGAATGAAAACCCCCGACGTCAACAGCCTCAATACACATTTCGCCAAAGGTTTCAGGACAGAAGCTCGCGAGCTTCTGGATAAAGAATGTGCTGAGAAAACAGCCTGTCTGTTGTAAGATAACCGTACTGGGATCCGCCCGGCTTTTTCCTTGGCCGAGACAGGATGGAAGACGGATGGAAGGCAACAGACGTTACCCTTCGCGTCCCAAAAATGTTTTGACCCCGCCGGGAGCACCCTGAGGGGCTCCGCCGGAGGCATTCTAAAACTTGAGGTCGTAAATTTTGGCCCCGGCAGGGGCTGGTTTGCGGCCGGTGCTGCGTACCGGTTTACCGGCTCTGATGTCCCGCTCCGCCTCCTCCACATCCAGGGCACGCAGAAAGCCCTTGGCCTCATCCATTTCGGGATTGAGGGCCAGGGCGCGCTCCAGATGACGGCGGCAATCGTCGAACAACCTTCTGCCGTAATAGGCGCGAGCGATGTTGAAATGGAGATTCTCGTCGTCTTCGTTTACTTCCAGTGCCTTGGAATAATAGCGGATGGAATCGTCGTAGCGGGACTGCTTACGCAGGTCGATGCCGAAATCGTTGAAACGATGGCGCTCCGTCTCCCGCAGTTTTTCATCGGTATTGAGCAGACGCTCGACCATGTCGCGCAACTGGGAGAACTTCCGCTGGTCCGCGTATACGGCGGACAGTTCATCATCTTCCCCTTCCTTCCGGTCGGGAGCTACCACGGCGTCGATAAAGGCGCGCTCCTTCCTGTCCAGCCGCTCCGGATTGAACAGCCGACGGCCGACTTTGATCTTTTCCTGCAATGAGAGCAGACAAGGCAGCGGATGATCCTGGTAGTAGCTGAGTTCCGGGGTATAGAACTTGAGAAAATCTTCCTTGGAAACCAACTGGACCACACCCGAAGGGAAATGATCACTGCTCAGAGGGCGGACTTCATACATGCTCTCGCTACGCTTGCGCACAAACCAGAAGGTGCTGTTGCGATAGCTGCTCGATCCCTCTTCGACCGGCCTGTATTCGTATTTGGTGCTGTGGGAGTAAACTCCCATCACTTCATATTCCCCGCTCACGGCTCCACCTCTGAACACTCCTCCGCAGGAGTGCGTCTCACCGCCGAACCACCCGTCGGCGGCCTGATCTCAACTGAACTATTTTGCGCCGAAAAGCCCTATACCTCACCCTTGATCCAACAGGCTCCGCCACAGAGAAGGACAGCACCATTCACATCCAAGGATAAAAGACATCCCACGGTCTTTTCCGAAAGATCTCCTGCTGGGATACCCGAAAACCCTCGCGGGAGCAACGGCGTCCCCTTGGCTCTACCCCCACAATGATGCATACTGCACCAAACACTCAGCCAAGGCAGGTATCCTCATGCAGCGATCCGATATCGAACGCATTTTCGAAGCCTATTTTGAAAAATACAAGAAAACCGAAGGGGACGAGACCGTATGGTCCGCCTACTGGACGGAAATTACGGACTCCAGCAAATTCGAAATCAACCTGACCAAATGCCCGCGCGGGACCATTCTCAAAGTCTTTGTGAACAATAAGAAACATCTTGAAGTCAACGGATGGGATGCTTTTTTCGAAGCCATGGAAACCTTCAAAAAAGAGCATCCCGGACTGTATGATCCGGACAGGTTCTTCACTGATATGGAAGCGATGATTTAGAAAAAAACGGAAGTCTGTTACGCATTTTTCCCTTGACTCCGCTGGCGTTGCCACGTAAGGCGAACTACTGAAGTAGTCAGCGACGTCCACGGGGGCGGCACCGGTAATGACCGGACAGTGCTGACATTTGGTGGGCAAGTTGTAGTCTGAAAGAGAAGCTCGCGCGTATCGGTTCATTCTTCATAGGTTCACCTGGGCGGGATACCGCCAATAGTTTTGTTTCTTTTTAATTTTTGGAGTTTTTTTCGAATGGCCAAGAACATCTATGTGGGCAACCTGCCCTGGAGTTCAACGGAAGAGGACGTACGCGCCGCGTTTGAAGCTTACGGCGAAGTCTACTCGGTCAAACTGATCAACGATCGCGAAACCGGCCGTCCGCGTGGCTTCGGTTTTGTGGAAATGGAAGACCAGGGTGCTCTCGAAGCGATCGAGAACCTGGATGGCAGCAGCTTCGGCGGCCGCAACCTCAAGGTCAACGAAGCACGCCCCCGCCCCGAACGTCCCCGCTGGTAGGCGGAGACTATTTGACAGGCACTCGTCGAGCCCGCCCGTAAGGGCGGGCTTTTCCAGTCTCTTAAACATTTTCAGGAGTTTTCCCAGCTTATGGCAAAAGAAGAAGGAATTACTGTTCAGGGCACTGTTGAAGAAGCCCTACCCAACGCCATGTTCCGCGTTGAACTCGAAAACGGGCACACCGTCCTTGCCCACATCTCGGGCAAAATGCGCAAGTTCCGCATCCGTGTTATGCCCGGCGATACCGTGACCGTAGAGCTCTCGCCGTACGACCTCACCCGCGGCCGCATCACCTTCCGTCCCCGCTAGACGTTATTTTTTCCCCGATTCCATTGTCGAATCGGGTACTAGGTGCCATAAAAGAAATTCCCGCGCGCCCTTGTGCGCGGGAATGGCTATTTGCGTCCGCGCCACTGTCTTTGCGCGCTCCTCTTAAAAACAAGGTTGTCATGACTACGTTTCAGGATCTCGGCCTTTCAGCGCCGACCCTGGCGGCCCTCGAATCCAAGGGTTTCGCCAGTCCCACTCCCATTCAGGAGCGGACTATTCCCCTCCTGCTTGCAGGTTCTATAGATATTTTAGGCCAGGCCCGTACGGGAACCGGCAAGACGGCGGCTTTCGCCCTGCCCATCATCGAAGTGGCCCGCGAAAACTGCGGCCATGTCCAGGCACTGGTACTTGCCCCCACCCGCGAACTGGCCATTCAGGTCGCGGAAGAAATCAACTCCCTCAAGGGCGACAAACGGCTGCGCGTCCTTCCGGTTTACGGCGGACAGGATATCCGCCAGCAATTCGCGGCCCTGAAACGCGGCGTGGATGTCGTGGTCGGCACCCCCGGCCGGATCATGGACCACCTCAGCCGCGGCACCCTGCGTCTCGACCAGCTGGACTTCGTGGTCCTCGATGAAGCGGACGAGATGTGCAACATGGGATTCGTGGACGATGTGCGCGAGATTCTCATGTCCGCCAAGCAGGAACGGCGCACCTTGCTCTTTTCCGCCACCATGCCGCGCGCCGTCATGCGCATCGCCACCGAATTCATGGGCGACTTCAAGACCGTGAAGGTGGAGGACGAACCGGCCGACACGCCGCTGATCCGGCACATCTTCCATGAGATGGACAATGCCGACCGCTTCGAGGCCCTGTGCCGGGTCATCGATGCCCAGCCCGAGTTCTATGGTCTGATCTTTACCCGCACCCGCGCCGATGCCGACGAGGTGGCCCTGCGGCTTAATGATCGTGGCTATCCGGCGGAGCCCATTCACGGCGATATTTCCCAGCCCCGGCGCGAGGAAATCCTGAACCATTTCCGCAATCGCAAGGCCACCATCCTGGTCGCCACGGACGTGGCCGCTCGCGGCATCGACGTCCCGGACCTGACCCATGTGGTCAACTTCGCCCTGCCGCAGGACCCGGCCACCTTTGTTCACCGCACGGGCCGCACCGGCCGCGCAGGCAAGGAAGGCATGGCCGTCACCCTCATTTCTCCCGGCGAGTTCCGCAAGCTGATGTTCATCACCCGCAGTGTGGGCATCAAGATCGACAAGGAACAGCTGCCTCGCATCCGCGACGTGATCTATTCCAAAAAGCGCCGTCTCATCGACAAGCTTGAGGCGATCATGGAGGAGAAGCCCTTTGACGCCTATGCGTCCATGGCCCGCGATCTGGTGGCGGAAAAAGACCCTGTCGAGGTCGTTGCCGCCCTGCTGCGCTACAGCTTCGGCGACGAACTGATGGAGTCCAGCTATCGCGAGATCGATCCCGTGGCCAGACAAGGCAATGGCCGGGCGGACATGGTCTGCGCACTGGGCCGTGCCCACGGCATGACGCCCCGGCATTTCGTGGACTTTGTCTGCGAAGCCGCACGGATCAAGCCCTTTTCCATCCAGCACGTCCGGGTTCAGGGTAACCGCACCACCTTCACCCTCCCCCAGTCCGACGTCGAACGCGTCATACAGCGGGTCAATGACCGTGACGGTAAGCCGCTCATATCCAAGGGACAGCCGTTCAAGAAAAAGCCGCCTTTCCGCCGCGACTTCAAAAAGTCAGGCCCGCCCAAGCGTGGCGGCAAGCCCTTCAAGAAGCCGTACAAGCCGAACAAGGACTAACCACCAGACACCCAAAAAGCCCCGGACGCGAAAGCATCCGGGGCTTTTTCATTCCTTCTCATTTTTCAGGCTACGCCCGAAATACCCTCGGCGCCCCGGCGGTATCCTCCATCCGGAATCCGGCCTGGGCGATGCGGTCGCGGAGTTCGTCCGACAGGGCGAAGTCCTTGGCGTCACGCGCCTTCTGACGGTCGGCGACCATTCCCTGCACGGCTGCGGGCAGTTCGCCAAGGGGCAAGGGCATCCGCTCCAGATCAATGATACCCAAAATGTCGTTGACCACCTTCAGCGCCTCCAGGCAGATCCGGGCCGCGGCTCCGGTCAACTCCCCGTTCCCATCAAAGCCGTTGATCTGCTTTACGAAACGGGACAGCACCGGCCAGAAACGATGCAGGGAAAGGTCATTATCAAGCGCTTCCTTGAACCCCGCCTTGAGGTCAAAGACGGCCTGTTCCACCTCGGGAGCAACGTCCTCGCCCCGGGCATCCCGACGCAGGGTCAGCACGGCCGCGCCCTCCTGCACCCGCCGCCAGTTGCGCGCCCACATGGCCAGGTTTTCTTCCGAAACGCACAGCGGTTTGCGCCCGGCCACGGAGAGCATCCAGAACCGCATGGCGCGCCAGCCGCCAAGGGCCTCGGCCACCAAGGCGAGATCGCGATCCGCGGAGTCGGTGGCCTGCTGGCAGACCATCCAGGCCTGCAACTCCCGCCCGGCAGCGGACCAGATGGCCCGCAGATTCTCCAGATGCGGAAAGCGGTGTTTCTCGCTGCCGATCATGACATCGATGCGCGGCAGGGCGACCAGGGCCGTGGCCGCATGTTGCAAAAACCAGCTCGGCCGCACATTGCCCCATTGGGTTTCCAGCACCTCGCCCCGTTTGAGATCGATGAGGGAAGCCCTTTTCAGCAGGGTGAAATCCAAGGGATTGTCCTTGACGTAGGCGTCCAGATCCACGGTACGGCCGCCGGAGACCTTGTCCATATCCATGGCACCGATCTCGCCATATCGTTTGTCGCGGAACACATCGAAATAAACGCTGCGCAGTTTTTCGTAGGCAAGTCCCTTGCCCAGCAGCTTGCGGCAGAGGTCGAGCGCAGCTTCCTCCCCCTTGGAGGAAAGTGGAAAGGCCATACTCCCAGACACGCCCATGTCTGCGGCACGCGCCAACACCGCCTGCCGACGATCTTCGGCAAACTCGGCCCGTCCCAGGTTCGCCGCGCGGGCACCGGCAAGGGTGCGGTCGTCCATGTCCGTCAGCCCCACGGCACCATGCACATCCACCCCGCGCGCGGCCAGATGACGGCACAGCACGTCCAGGATGACCACGCGCCGCCAGGCGTCCAGGCCGTCAACATTGTCCAGGCTCGGCCCCATGGTGTAGAGCCCCAGCCCGGCCCCGGCGCGCAGGTGCTTGTCCGTACCGGTGGCCATGTCGTAAAGGGCCACGGCTCCGGCATCCTTCTGACGGTACAGATGGGTTGAAAGATAACGCTCCCCGCTATCCGGGAAAATAACCACGATGACGCCGGATTCGATGCGTTCGGCCAATTGCACGGCGCCGCCGAAGGCCGCGCCGGAACTCATACCTGCAAAAATGCCTTCCGCTTTCGCCAGCTTGCGGCAATAATCGAAGGCAACCTCGTCCTCCACGTGCAGCACCTCGTCCAGCTGCGTCTTATCGTAGATGCCCGGCGGGTAGGACTCCAGCATATTTTTGAGGCCCTGAATCTTGTGCCCCGCATAAGGTTCCACGGCAGCCACATGGACCTTGCCCATCTCGTGCAACCGCTTGGCAATGCCCATGGCCGTGCCGGACGTGCCCAGGGCCATGACGCAGTGGGTCACCGTGCCGCCGGTCTGATTCCAGATTTCCAGCCCGGTGCCGTTGTAATGGGCATTGATGGAGGCCAAATTGTTATATTGATCCATCAGCACATACTTGTCCGGCTCCTCGCGGGCATAGCGATAGGCCTGCTCAATGGCGCCGTCCGTGGCCAGATGCCCAGGGGTCAGCTCCAGTTCGGCACCGTAGGCGGCCATTATCATCTTGCGCTCTTCGCTGGCCGTCTCCGGCATGAGCAGCTTGATGCGATACCCCTTGATGGCCGCAACCATGGCCAGCCCGACCCCGGTATTGCCAGAGGTGGCTTCGATGATGGTCTTATCTTGGGTCAGCTCGCCCGAGGCCTCGGCCGCCGCTATCATGGCGGAGGCCACACGGTCCTTGATGGAACCGCCCGGATTCTGGGACTCGATCTTTGCCAAAATCTTGACATTCGGATTCGGACTCAGGTGGCGAATCTCTACCAGCGGCGTATTGCCGATGAGGTCAAGCAGGTCCTTATTCATGGCATTATTCCTTAAATTTCGGATTGTAAGCCCTTTCAAAGCACCCCGCAGAGTAGGGCAAAACGGGGCTTCATGCAACTGGCACGCTATCTGCATTTTCAAGGCGACACAATGTCCCGAAATGACAATCGACCGACCCAAAGGATCAAGGCATGACCGCGTATCCCTTTCTCAAGGACAACATCGACTATCTTCAGTCCGTAAACCATCCGGTCTATCAGTGGCTGTCCGCCCAAAAGATCGAACACGAACGGCTCGCGGAAAAAATCTTCATCAACGAGCACGGCCTGCACGACTGGCATATGGACAACGGCAAGTCCATTTTCGAAAGCGCCGTCCCGCAGTTCTTCTACCAAAGCTGGCTGGAGGGAGAAAAACAAGAGACCTCCGCGACCATCATCGTCGGTTCCAGCCTGGGGTACGGCGTCAACCATGTGCTGGCAAACACCCCGGACTCGCACAAGGTCATGTTGCTGGAGCCCCGCCCCGAGATGCTCGTGGCCTGCCTGGGCCAGACAGACTACCGACCGTTCTTCAAGGCCAAGAAATTTCACCTGCTGGTGCCGGATGAAGACTACGTGTACGAGGTCATCCGCAACCTGAACCTCCAGTTCATCTACGGCCAGATCCACCTCAGAAGCGACATTCCCAGCCAGCAGATGGGGCCGGAATATGCGCAATGGTCACGGCAGCTCAAAAACAAGCTGGAGAACTTCTCCCTGGAGCTCTCCACCCTGCGCTACCGCCAGAACGTCATGGTTCAAAACGAGATAGGCAACTTCAGTCGGGCCGTGGCCGACGGCAGCCTGAAAAGCCTTAAAGGCAAGGCGGGCGGCGTGGCAGGAGTCATTCTGGGTGCCGGGCCGAGCCTGGAAAAATTCGTGCCCGAACTCGTGAAGCACCGGAGCCACGTGCTCTACGCCTGCGGCCTGCAGACCGTTCCGGCACTCCAGTCCCTGGGCCTCAAGCCGCACTTCTGCCTGGCCATCGACTACGACGAAAGCCTGCTTCGGCTCTTCGAACGGCTGGACCCGGATTTTGTGCATGACATTCCGCTCATCTACTCCACCAAGATCAACCCGGAGGCGGTCACGCGATACGCCGGACCGACCCTCCCCCTGTGGACCGTGGGCGGCATGGGCACCTTTGTTATGAAGGACGCCGATCTGGTGCTGGACGCGGGCGGAAACGTTTCGGTCACTCTCTCCCGCCTGCTGCGCTGGTGTGGGGTGAACCATCTGCTCATGGTCGGCCAGGACTATGCCTGGATCAACAATCAGTCCCATGCCAAGGGCCACCACAACATGTCCACGTCCATGCACCATCGCTCGTGCAACCAGATGACCAAGGATATGGACGGCAACGAAATTATCACCACCGTGCAGTACATGACCGCCAAACGGGAACTGGAAGACGACCTGCGTCATTCCCCCTTCCCGGTCTACAACCTGTACGGCGGAGGCGCGGTCATCGAACGCACCACCCCGGTGGATATCGAGACCGCATACCACCAGGGGATTCTGGCCTCGGCTCCCGGCAGTGTGGACCGGTTCCTGACCGACCTGATGCACTGCCGCGGCAAGGCGCCGCATCTGCGTCTGGAACCGCGCAGCCCCATGTGGTCCACTTCGCTGCGCAATGTGGAAAAACGGCTGGGCAAGCTCTTCCGCCACCTGAAAGACAACCAGGAAGAGATTCACAAGATATTCGTGAACCTGGAGGTTTTTCTCAATCAGGACCCGCTCTACCTGCCCTACCTCTTCAACGAGACCATCGATCTGGCCGGGCTAACTCGGGCAAAGCGGCACTATGACCCCAAGGATTTTCCGGAGTTCAAACGCATCGCCCGTTGCGTGCTGAAAAAAGTGCGGGAAATCGATCGCAAGGTCTGCCTTGCCGATCTGGATGAAAGCGCCGTTGCCTGACAAGGCGTCTATTCCCAATAAATACAAGTGGTCCGTAGTCCTTTAGGGAATGCGGACCGCTTCGTTTCCGGCACATCTTGATATCCGGGCGGAAAAGTGAAAGAGTGCCCCCCCATGGACGACAACAAACCGTACTTCGATACCGACGGCACTCTGGTAATTCCCTTCGAGTGTTCGGACCACGCCTACAAATATTGGAAGCAGGAAGGCAAACCCTTTACCGACATATTGAAGGAACTCGGCACGGATGAAGAGACCTGGATACGATACACCCATATTCCGTATCCCGCCGAGGAAGACGATACCGGAAAGGCCGAAGACTGATCGGCCACACCTTGCTCCGACACTCAGGATAGCCTACAACACCTCCATGCGTTCATCCCCGACCCTGCACTGGGCCCTGGTCTCCCTGCCCCTGCTCTGCGTGCTGGCCGCGCTCTGGCTGTGCTTCGGCACCGAAGCTGCGGTGGAAACCTATTTCCTGGCCCATGCGCAAAGCCACCCGACTCTGTTCAATACGTTGAAATTCATTACGGACTGGTCCAATCCGGTCTTTTACGTCGGCTATGCCATTGCCCTTTTTCTGGCATGGCGACGGGGCAACCGGGAAACCCTGCGCTTCATCCTGATCCTGCTTTGCGTCCAAGCGGTCATTTCCGCCGCCATCGTGCATTTCATCAAATTCACCATCGGCCGCCCAAGGCCCGGCCAAGGCTGGTATTTCGATCCAATGACCAGCCGGGGCAACTACCACTCGCTCCCCTCGGGCCACACCACCGAGATCATGGGCTGGACCCTGCCCCTGGCCCTGCGCCGCGCGGATATATGGGTCTCCCTGCTCATCGGTCTGCTCATCGGACTGGTCGGTTTTTCCCGTGTCTATCTGAGCTGGCATCACCCCAGCGACGTCTTTTTCGGGTGGCTGCTCGGCAGTTTCGCGGGCTTCGCCACTCATGTCCTGGCCGGTACGGCCTATTTTCGCAACAAGGCCTGACCCATGAAGTTTTTTACCGAGTATCTCTGGCACACCCTGAAAAACCATCCCTGGATCACCATGATCCTGGCCGTGCTGGCCCAGACATGGTTCACCCTGAACAACCGCGCCCTGTGGTTTTCGGACGAGGTCCGCTACGCCGATGCCTACCGCAATCTGGCCGAGCACGGACACTGGATGGTCCTCGCCCTGAACGGGCAGGCCTACCCGGACAAACCGCCGGTCTACTTCTGGTTTCTCTGGCTGCTGGACAAGCTTACCCCTGCCGATCCGCCCACGGTCTTCTTCCTTGGCGCGGCCCTCTCCGGCCTGATGCTGCTGGCTGCGGCCTACAAGCTGGCCCGCACCCTCGAATTCGGCCGATCCGTCTCACTGGCCGCCGTATTGCTGCTGCTCTCCAACTTTTTTCTGGCCGGGCTGTTCCACTACTCGCGCATGGACCTCATGTTCGCGGCTCTCATTATCCTCAGCCATGCCTGCTTCTTCCGGGCCGCACAGTCCGATAATCCGGGACGCCTGCCTCTGTGGGGTTTCCTCCTGGCCGGAGTTGCCACCCTGGTCAAGGGGCCACTCGGATTCCTCTTCCCGCTCCTTACCCTCGCCGTATACCTGATATGGAAAGGCGAACCGCGCAAACTCTTCACCCGCGCCATGGGCAAGGGACTGGCCGCCATGCTCGGCCTGCTCGTCCTCTGGATAGTCGGCGTCATCGCGGTCAAGGGCCCCGGCTTCCTGCTCCACACCGTGCTGGGTCATCAGATTCTCGAACGAGCCACCCACACCTTCCATCACCGGGAACCACTCCAATACTATTTCATAGCCCTGCCCCTGGCGTGGCTGCCCTGGACGCTCTTCCTGGTGGCGGCTCCCGTGGCCAAGATGCTTTCCCCCACCCGGCTGGGAGGGCTCTGGGCCGGAAGAAAGACAGCCGGAGCCCGATCCTTCCTCTGGATCATGTTCCTGACCACCTTCATCCTGCTCTCCAGCCTGAGCGGCAAGGTGCTCATCTACATCCTGCCTATGTTCCCGGCTCTGGCCATTCTCACGGCCGAAGCACTCTTCCGGTTTGCACCGGAAAAAACCGGGCGCTTCTGGAAGGCCGTGGCAGGACTGTGGATCATCCTCGGTCTTGCTCTCATCGTGGGGGGCGATTTCCTGCCTTTCCCGGTGCCGGTGCACGGACTCGGGCTTTCGGCCTGTATCCTCCTCATCGGCGGCGCAGCCATATATACGGCCTCCCGCCACGGCAACCGCTCGGCCCTGCTCGCCTCCACCCTGGCCGTCATCGTCTGGCTCTATCCCGTCGGCCTGCTGGTGGCTCCCTCGCTGGACAATGCCATGAGCCCTCGCAGGCAGGCCCTTATCATCGGGCAGTATGCCGACAAGGGATACACGCCCATGGCCTTCCGGGTTTACTCCGGCATATTCACTTGGTACGCGGGGCACGACCTTGCCGAGACCGACAGTTCGGCAAAGCTCAACGAATGGCTCGCCCAGACGGACAAAGCCGTGCTCTCCGTGCGCAAGAGCCACTACGAGGAATGGAAGGACAAGCCTGCCGGGCTGACCATCATTGATGAGCAGAACATCGCCGGAATGGACTTTCTGATCGTGCTCAAGCAGTGATTTCCCTACCGGCGTATATCGACCTAAACGGTTAGACAAAATCTAGACCTTGCGCTATAGGGGTGAAGTGATGAAATTGTCATTTCGCCATATTCCGCCCCTGTGGCTTGCCGCCATGCTACTGATGGGCGCCCTTTCCGGCTGCGCGCTCTATCCGGCCGTGCAAGTGGCGGGCGGAGCCATGACCGGCTACGATGCCATGGTCATGGCCGACGATTACATCCCCCGCAATTCCGTGGAAGGCGGCTCGCTGTGCGCCATATCCGACCGCACGCTGGAACGCCGCCTGCGCGAAAGGCTGGCCTTGAACAACATGGGAAACGTGTCCGCCCATGTCATTGACGGCAACGCCTACCTGCTGGGCTGCATGGAAAGCCGCGAGCGCGCGGACCAGGCGGTCAAGACAGCCGTCACCGTTTCCGGGTTGCGCACTGTCACCGTAAAATTCTATCCCCTGCCCACCCCGGACCAGCTGCGGGACGACAACGAACTCACCCGAGTCCTGATCGAACGGCTGGCCACAACAAAACGGCTCCGGCAGGCGGACCTGCGCGTTCAGGTCATAGAGGGCAACGCCATCATTGTGGGCAGAGCGCAGGACTACATTCAGAAAACGGCGGCACTGGCCATTGCCCAGGAAATGGGCGGCATCCGAGACGTGGTGGACTATATCCGTGTGCCGGCCCCGATGGGAGAAGCCGCATCCGGCAAAAAAATAGCGGCCAACTGACCGCCCTTTTCCCATCCGCTTTCTGCCACTGCGCCGCTCCCTGAAGCGGCTTTTTTATTTCTACGGCTGCCCAAAAAAAGCGGCCCGCCGGGGAGGACGGGCCGTTTGGAGAGAGATGCGCCTACAGAGCGGCATCAACCGCTCTGGCCGCATGTATGAAACATGTATCAAAGAGAGGAACATCCGTATCGCCGGATTTGATGAGCAGGCCGATCTCGGTGCAGCCGAGGACGATGCCTTCGGCCCCCTGCCCGGTAAGCTCGCCGATGATGCGCAAAAATTCCTTGCGGGCGTCCGCCGAGAAGATGCCCTTGCACATTTCGTCAAAGATCACTCGATCAATCAGCTTGCGATCTTCCGCATCGGGCACGAGGACTTCAAGACCGCGCCCGGCAAGTTTGCCGGTGTAGAAATCCTCTTCCATGGTGAAGGCGGTGCCCAACAGGCCGATACGCTTCAACCTCTTGCCCTGCACGGCGTCGGCCGTGGCATCGGCTATATGCAGCAGCGGGATGGATATTGCTGCCTCCACCGCCGGAGCTACCTTGTGCATGGTATTGGTGCCGATAACGATGAAATCCGCGCCGCCCTTTTCCAGAGTCCGTGCGGCATTGGCCAGCCGCTCGCCAGCACCGGCCCAATCGTCCGCCAGCATAAGCTCGCGGATCTCGGCAAAATCAACACTCGCCATGAGCAGCTTGGCCGAGTGCAGCCCGCCAAGGCGCTCCTTCACGGTTTCATTCATCACCCGGTAATATTCCAGGGAAGATTCCCAACTCATCCCGCCGATCAGTCCAATGATTTTCATTTTCCGCTCCATTATCCGTAAATGTACCGGCCCAAGGCGACCAGAACCATGCCCAGGGCCACAGTCCCGAAAAAGCTGCGGGTGCGCCAGGCCAGCAGGATGGCCGGGATGGAGGCCCACAGGAAGAAATTCTCCAGGGAAAAATCAAATGCCCCGTCCCGAATGACCAGCGAAGGGAACAGCATGGCGGAGAGCACGGCCGTGGGCACATAGGACAGCCAGCGCACCACCGACTCGGGCAGGGTGCGGGACGCCAGGGCCACCATGGGCGTTATGCGCGGCACGCAGGTGACAAGTGTCATGCCGAGAATAGTCGCTATGACCGACGCTTCATCCATGTCTCGACTCCCGCGCCGACAGTGGCGCCCAAAATGGTTGCGATAATGACGCTCCAGCGATCCGCGCCCGATTGCATGAGCGCGATGGAGGCCAGTCCGGTAAATCCGGCGACAAAGACGTGCAGCCCGTTTTTGACCTGCATGGCAAGCAGGGCGATAAACATGGCGGGCAAGGCAAAGTCCAACCCGAGCGGTTTGACGTCCGGGATGGCGGCGCCTGATAAAAATCCGACAAACGAGGCCAGCACCCAGCAGATGTGGGCGATGGAATTGATCAGAAAGGAAACCGGTTTGCTCCGGTCCCCGCGCCCATAGCGGGCGGAGTGCAGGGCAAAGGATTCGTCCGTGACCTCGTAGGCGAAGAAGGCAAGCTGCCACTTGGGCCAGGAGCGCACATACTGGGACAGGGCCGCGGTCATGAGCAGATGGCGCAGGTTGACCACAAAGGTGGTGATGACGATGGCCAGCGGCGAAAGACCGGCCGCGAACATGCCCACGGCGATCAGCTGCGAGGAACCGGCATAGACCAGGAACGACATGAGCAGCGTGGAGAGCATGGAAAGCCCTGTCTTGGCCGCCAACACGCCAAAAGCCGCGCCCACAGGCACATACCCCATGATGATCGGCGCAACCTGCCGAAGCGCCTCGGATAAGGGCGAAACACTCCGCCTCTCCATTGCCGTCTCCACATTCATCGGTTTATTCCCATCCGTTTGTAATTTGCATTCCACTGCATGGCTTGCAGTTAAACGGAAAATCTGTCACCGGTACAGATACAGTTTTTTATTTTTTCAACCATAACAGATTGTGGACTGTCATGCCTGTAGATAACTCGACATACCTGTATCAGACTGTGGAGAAACGTGTCACGGAACTCATCGAGTCCGGGGGACTGGCCATGGGGGACAAGCTTCCCTCGCTGCGGAGCATGAGCCGGGACCTGGGGCTTTCCATCTCCACCGTGCATCAGGCCTATGTGGAGCTGGAACACAAAGGACTGGTAGAATCCCGCCCCCGCTCGGGATTCTTTGTCCGCCGCCGGGCAACGCGGCTGCCGCGCACCGAGACACCTCCGGCCCCCATGGACGAGCCGCGTCCGGTCACCCGGATCGGATTGATCCAGACCGTACTGGAGGCCGTGGGACGGGCCGACGCCGTACCTCTTGCCGTCATAGCACCAGGCGAGGAGCTGCTGCCGCTTGCCGAAATGAGCAAGATACTGGCTGCCGTGGTGCGCGACAACCCACGCCGGGCCATGGGCTACGCCCCCATCCCCGGCGACCCCGACCTGATACGGCAGATCGCCTTCCGCTCCATGGAGTGCGGCATCCAGGTCCGGCCCGAAGACCCGGTCGTCACCGCCGGATGCATGGAAGCCCTCTATCTTTCGCTGCGGGCCACCTGCCGCCGGGGCAATACCGTGCTCATCCAGTCGCCCACCTACTATTGTTTCCTGCAACTGCTGGAAACGCTGGGACTCCGGGCCATCGAAATTCCCTCCAGCCCAAAGGGCGGCGTGAACCCGGCGGACCTGGACCACGCTCTGCGCACCTTCGACATCTCGGCCTGCGTGCTCTCGCCCAATTTCAACAACCCGGATTCCAGCCTGACCCCGGACGAGGCCAAGCGGGAGATCGTATCCCTGCTGGCCGCGCGCGACATACCGCTGGTCGAGGACGACGTGTCCACGGATCTGCATTTTACGCCGAAACGGCCGGGTACCTACAAGCAGTTCGATACAAAGGGGCTGGTCCTGCTCTGCTCCTCGTTCTCCAAGACCATATCCCCCGGCTACCGTATCGGCTGGAGCCTGCCGGGGCGCTTCCGGCAAAAGGTGCTGGAAATCAAGGCGACCACCAATGTCTGCACGGCTTCCCCGGTCCAGATGGCCGTGGCCGAATATCTGCGCCAGGGCCGCATGGAGCGCCACCTGAAGCGGCTTCGGACCAGCATGGAGCAGCAGATGGACACCATGCAAATGCATTTGGAACAATGCTTTCCGCCCACCACGCGCGTCACCCATCCGCACGGCGGCGGCGTGCTCTGGCTGGAGCTGGACCCGCGCGTGGACGGCGTGGAACTCTTTTTCCGGGCCAGAACCGAAGGTATCGCCATTGCGCCCGGTGCCATTTTTTCCACCCGCGACAAGTTCAGCAACTATATCCGGCTCAGTTGCGGTGAACCCGTCACTGAACAGATACAGCAGGGAATAGCCCGGCTTGGAGTCCTTGCGGCCGAAATGGCCGAGGCATGATTTTCCGCTTTACCCCGGCAGGGCGGCGGCGTAGCGTAGCTGCTCCATTTACCAGGATCATTCATGACGCCACGACTCACGACAGACACCGCCAAAGGGTACACCGCCGCGCTGGCCTCCTTTGTTGCCTGGGGGCTTTTGCCCATCTACTGGAAAGGACTGCTGGATGTCGGCCCCATCGAAATCCTCTGCCACCGCATTCTCTGGTCCCTGGTATTTATCGCCATCATCCTGACGGCGCGGCACCGCTGGAACGAGGTTCTGGCCCCCCTGTCATCCCCCCGCAACCTGCTCATCCTTGCGGGCAGCAGCCTGTGTATCGGCTTCAACTGGCTGCTCTACATCTGGTCCGTCAACACCGGGCATGTGGTGGCAACCAGCCTGGGATACTACATCAACCCATTGGTCAACGTCCTGCTCGGTTTCATCTTCTTCCGCGAGAGGCTCAACCGATTTCAGTACGCGGCCGTGGGGCTGGCCGCCACCGGCGTGCTCGTTTCCGTCCTGAGCCATGGCGAACTGCCCTGGATATCCCTGGGGCTCGCCTTCTCCTTCGGTTTCTACGGCCTGCTCAGAAAGATCGCCGCCGTGGCCTCCCTGCCCGGCCTGTTCCTGGAGACCATGGTCCTCGGCCCCGCGTCCCTGGCCTATCTGATCTACCTGCACCATGTGGGTGAGCTTGGTTTCCTCTCCATTTCAACGCGTGCGGACCTGCTCCTGATCGGCGCTGGCCTGGTCACCTCCCTGCCGCTCATCGGTTTCGCCTTCGGTGCCCGCCGCCTCCACCTCTCCACCCTGGGCATTCTGCAATACGCGTCGCCGTCCATCGCCTTTCTCCTCGGCGTGTTCCTCTACAAGGAACCCTTCGGCGTCAGCAATCTGATTACCTTTAGCCTCATCTGGACCGGGCTGGTCCTCTACACGTTCGATTCGGTGCGCGCCCTACGCCGCAACCGAAGCGCCCACTGATCCTTCCCGGTTCCTCCACATCCACACACACTTAACGCAGGCCTCTTTCATCGTATATCGTCGATGAACGATAAAGGAGCACTGTATGGAACTGATTCCACCGCTTGAAGACGAGCAGGTTTCTGAAGCGTGCAAGGCATTCAGGCATCCGGCACGCCTCGCCATCTTCCGCCACCTCTTGACGGAAAACCGTTGTGCTTGCGGACGAATTTTCGAGATCGTGGCCTTTCTGCTGTCAGGTTTCGGGCCGGACATATTTTCACTGGGCGAAGCTTGGCGGCGAGGACTGGCCGTACCCCTCTCATCCATTCTCGGCATCCTGTCTGGAACCGTAGCTGTGCCCATTGCCTTGCCAGCACTCCGTTTTCACCACTTTTTCCTCAAGGGTGCAGCCACAGGGGCCATCTGCGGATTGTTGAACCTGACCGTCGGTTCAACGCCGTCCGAACTGATCGCACTCTGGCTGTAGACCGTCACCCTTGCGGCCTACCTGGCCATGAACTTCACCGGCTCGACACCCTTTACCTCCTTGTCCGGCGTGGATCGAGAGATGCGACATTCTCTGCCAATCATGGGCATCACGGCCTTGGCAGCCACACTGCTCTGGCTGGCAGCGCCATTTCTCTCATGAGGGGCTTGACCATGAACCAATTCAGACACCTCGAAAATGTGGCCACACTGGATTTCGACTAGGATAAATGCGTAGGCTGCGGTGCGTGCGAAAATGTCTGTCCCCACCGCATCTTCCGCATCCAGGACGGCAAGGCCGACCTCGTGGACCACGAGACCTGTATGGAATGCGGGGCCTGCGCCCTGAACTGCCCGGCCGGGGACATATCAGTCAAACCGGGCACAGGAGCGCCACCCTCATTATCCAGACATGGCTTTCCAGGCTCACGGGTCGCAAAATTATGGGAGACTGTTGTTAAGCGTCCGTGTTACGGAGTTTCCATGAAACTCAAAGTAGGCATTCCCTTTGCCAAGCACGGCCGCATCACAGAGGCCACGCTGAAAAGCGTCCGTCAACTGGCCCAGTGCAAGGATTTCGAAGTCGAGGTTACCTCCCGCCAGGGGAGCAACGTGCCCCGCGCCCGCAACACCATGATCAACGGCGACAGATCCAGCGCTGTCCGCCAGAAGCTGGAAGGGTTCGACTGGTTCCTCTGCGTGGATGCGGACACCGGCTTCACCCCGGACCACGTGCGCAGGCTGCTCGCGCACGACAGGGACATCGTCTCCGGCGCCTATGTGCACAAGCATGATGCGACCCGCATCGTGGCCGGGTGGTGGACCAAGGTGCCGGGTCTCTCCCTGATGGAGGACCGGGTAAGTCTGGACCGCACCGGTCTTTTTCCGGTGGACTGGGCTGGTGCCGGATTTCTGCTCATCCGGCGCGAAGTGCTCGAACGCACTCCCTTCCCCTGGTTCTCGGCCATGGAAGTGCACTACAAGGTGAATGACGTGGAATGCGCGCAGGTCGTGAGCGACGATCTAGGGTTCGCCATCAAGATGGGCGCAGCGGGCGAGACCATCCTGCTCGACGCCGACTGCCGGGTGGAGCATGTGCCCCACCCCAACGAACGCAATCCCGCAACCGAACTGAGCGACGCCCTCAATGGATTGCAGGAGAATCGGGATACCATCATCCGGAACGTCCAGAGCATGATCGAAGAGAACAAGCGGCTCAGGCTATTGCTTGAGAAAAGCCAAAGCGGATAAGGAAAAATCAGAGAGGGAAGCCGCCTGCGGCGGGATTGTCGGGTGTTTTCGTCTCCCCCGGACCGGCTATACCTTTGAGAATCCATTTTTCGCCTTCGGCGAGTTGGAACAGCACAGAAAACGCCCCGGAAGCGAATGCTTCCGGGGCGTTTTTATAATCGGGATAGGCACCCTTCAACAGGGCAGCCGTTTTCAGCTTCGTATGTGGGACTAGCCAAGCAGTTCGTTAACCTTGGCCATCAACTCGAAGGCGTCGGCAACGTACAGCACGTCGCATTTGCCCTGGGCCCAGCCGCAGGAAGCGTCGGTGTTGATGGCGCGGCGTTCGCCGATGAAGCGCCAGCCGACCACATGGGGTTCCTCACCATGGCAGCAGGTGGAAAGGCCCTTGGCGTGACGCGGAGAAGCGCCGGTCTGGCCGACCTGATGCATGTGGGTGAGGAAGGAGATGACCGAACCACCCTCGCCCGAGATGTCCACCAGGGACTTGGACGAACCGAGGGACGACTTGGTCGCGCCGAGGAAATCAAGGATGAGCTTTTCAGCCACATCAACGTGCACGCCGCCGTCGGCCTGCTTCTTGGTCCAGCCTGCACCGGCGACCAGAAGCGTTGCGGCATCAGGACGAATGGTTTGCTCGTCCTCGGATACGCACTCCATACCGAGAGACTTGGTGCGCACAGCCGAGAAATCGGCGGACACGGCTTCGACGGAAGCGCTGCCCGCGCCCTCGAAAGCGGCCGCGCAGCCGGAATCGACCGTCACGATCCAGGGTCGTTCCTCCCGGGTCAGGGTGCCTTCCATGCGTTGGCGATAGAACCACCGCTTGGCAACGGGCTTGCCGTCCTTGGCTTCCAGAGCGGAAAGATGGGTATCCACCCGGCCTTCCAGACGCACAGCCAGACCCGGCAGGGCGCGGCTCAGGCGTGAGGTGGCGGGAGCAACAACCATCTCGGGATTCACGGCCTTGGCCAGCGCCTCGGCGGCGGCCAGGTCGGAAGCGTAAATACCGTCATTCAGAATGGCATCGGTAACCGCGTAGAATTTCGCGCCGCATCCGGCAACAGAGTCGGCGGCAGCGGCAACATCGGCGCCGAAGAGGCCCACGGCCAGCTCAGCGCCCATGCCCTCGGCCAGATTACTGGCAGCGGTCAGGGTTTCCAGGGCGACCTTGGAAAGGACGCCGTCGCATTCGGTGTGTGCAATATAAAGTATGGTGCTCATGGTCCGTCCCCCTATGCCTTCAGCCATTCGACGATTTCACGGGCCATATCCTCAAGCGGAGCGTCCTTGACCACGCGGGTATCGCGCCGCTGCTGCGGCACCTGGACGGCTTCGAACTTGAGGGACGTGCCGGAAAGGTCGGCGGGTTTGGCCTGCATCAGGGCGGGCATGTTCTTCTGCATGTTCTGCATACCGACCTGCGGGTTGTTCGGCGGCTCGGGCAGCTCACCGGTGGCCCAGCCCATGACGGCCGGAGCACCGTCCACCACGGACTTGAGGTACGCGCCGCCTTCCACACGCTCCAGGACCTCAATGGACCCGTCGTCGCCAACGACGATCTTGTCCACGCCCTGGAACTGCTCGGTGACGCCAAGCATCTCGCCCACCATCTGCATCACCGCGCCGGAGCCGCGGGAAGCGGACTGCCAGCCGCCGAAGAGCAGCATCTTGGACTTGTCCAGACCGGCAATGCCGTCGATGGTTCCAGCCAGCGTCTTGGCGGTCTCGAAGGCATCGATAAAACCGGAGGCCGAACCGTCGGCCACGACCAGCTGGAACGGGGCCTTCTGGGAAACGGCCATCATCACCTGCTGCAACTTGGCCTTGGGCCCCAGTGCAACCAGCCAGACCTGGGAACCGGGATTATTCTTGGCAAGATTGGCCGCCTCATAAAGGGCGTGACCGGCCCAGGGGTCGAGCACGGCGGGCAGCATCATCTCGTTCTGCAGCACAGGTCCGGTCGGTCCGACCTGCGGCGCTAGGGTCTGGAGGGGGTCCGGAACAATGGACCCGCAGACCACGATATGGAATTCATTACCCATGCAATATCTCCTTGATTTCATCGGCGACGACTACGCTTCCCCGTCGCCTCGCTTTCTTTCGTACCGGAACGAATCGATCACCGGTTCCGGCTACTTGCTTAGCCTGTTCAAAAATAGTCGAGTGCGAGGCACAAGGAGAAATCAAACCGCAGCGTATGAACAATACGTGAGGATTTGATTTCCCCGCAGCAACGAAGCAATCGGCTGTTTTTCAACAGGCGGCTCTCGTCATACATTAATTTTCTACAGAGTGCAGCCCACCGGAACCTGCCCTGAATTGGACATTGGTCCGTTCCTTGTCCCTGGGACCGGACTTGCTGCAATTCCACATACATGCGCCGCAGTGTACACACTTCTCGCGATCGAAAAGCGGCGCGCCGCCTTCGGGATTGGTGTGGATGGCCTGCCCGGAGCACGCCTCGACGCACACCTGCTCGCGGCAGGCGGCACACAGCGAGGGATTGAGGAACCGGACGTGATCCCCATAGCCGGGAGCGGCCTGCACCTTGCCGCCCATGAGCAACGCATCCTGGTGCGAGACCAGCAACTGGCCGTCCAGCGGAATCTCGGGCCAGCCCACGCGGTTCATGAGCGCGTCATGCAGGCTGGAACCCTTCTTGGCACACTGCTCTCGGATTTCCTTGATCTCGCCCTCGGCAATGTACCCCTTGTAATATTCTTCTATGGTCGGGATGCGATCCTGCGGCTTGATGGAGGTGCCGGACATGTTCAGCCTGCCATTGGTCAGGCCGGTCATTCCCATGCCGAGGAATCCGCGAAGCACCGACCGGGTGAAACCGTCGCGCGACTTCTCGGCCACCTTGGCCTCTTCCTCCACCCAGGATGCCCGGCGGCGCGCCACATAGCCCGCCTCAAGGTTTTCCTTGGTAAAGGGCTTGCCTGCCTTGAGCAGTTCCAGCACGGCCTCGCCCAGTTGAACGCCTGTGGCCCAGGCCTCGTCCACGCCCGAGCCGGACAGCGCGTTGGTCGAGCCCGACCCTTCGCCAATGCGTGCAAAACCGTCGCCGCACAGCAGGGGCTCGCCCTGTTTGCCGGACTCGTCCAGGGACTTGGCGCCCCAGGAACGCAGGGTGCCGCCCTGCAACCGCTTCCACAGATACGGATGCTGCATCCAATGCTGCATGTAGCGGTAGGCCGTGCGCACCGGATTGTCGAACCAGGAAGGAACGAAGATGCCCAGCGAGGCCACGTTGCCGGGGTACACGTACAAAAAGCCGAAAATTTCCGGTTCCGGGTAGCCGATGGTATGCAGGACCGTGCCGGGCTGCCAGTCGCATCCCTCGGGCAGGTCCACCACACACTTCATGCCCACGGCCCACTCGCGGCGGTGATGCCCTTCCGGCATTCCCAGCTCACGATCCAACTGCTGCCCCACAGGACCGACCGGACCATCGGCCACAACGGTCAGCGCGGCCTTCATGTCCATGCCCGGCATGAATCCGGCACCCGGCGTGCCGTCCTTTTCCACACCCTGGTCGGCCATGCGCACGCCCTTGACTGCACCATCTTCCAACAGCGGCTCTGCTACCGGGCTGGAAGGCCAGATCTGGGCCAGGCCGGTGCCCATCAGGTTGCCGCCCACCCACTGGTTGAACTGTCCCAGAGACATGACCATGCCCGGATGCTTTTCCAGAAACGGCGGAATCCACGGCAGTTCGAACGCGCCGTCCTTCATCCACCGGCCGAGCAGCTTGTCCGCAAGCTTGAACGCCTTGGGTCGGCGACTCGCGCCCACCGGGTCGGACAAATAGAGGACCTTCTCCTCCACCACCTCATGTGCCATGGGAATCTGGGACAAATCCAGGTCCGGGAACGAGGCCCGAATGGCCCGCCCCTTGGTGACCACGCCCGACACGCCGAAGCCGATGTCGTCCGCGCGCTCATAGCAGATTACCTGCGGCGGCATACCCGGCATCGCCTTGGAATCGGCAACGGGCGTACCGTCCTCATTCATCAGGCCGCGCGTCAGCGTGGTCAGAAAACCTCCGGCAGCAGGGCCGAAACCGACACAGACGATATCTGTCTCCATTTCGGCACGAGGCGTTTCATCTGTCATTGTGGTGCCTCCGGCGGCCGGGGGAAGGGGAGAGGGAAACCCTTTTCAAAGGGTTTCCCTCTCCCCTTCCCCCGGACCCCCATCCCCTCTTCCTTCCTAAACTTTTTAGATCCGCTTCGCGGGGAGGAAGGTGAACGGGTAAAAAAAGAAAAACCCGTTCCGGGTGGGGTTTGGGTTAGCGTTATTTTCCAGGCAAAAGCACGAACTCCCGGCTCATGCCCCCACGCCGCCATATTTTTATTTCGCTCCCCTCCATACCGGCAGGCGGCGTGGAACCAAAAAATTCTGGAAGGGAAAGCGCGAGAGGGGAACCTCTTGAAAGCGGTTCCCCTCTCGCATCTTCGTTAACCTATCGGGTAGTCCAGGGCCTCGGGGATCATGACCTCGGTGAGGGCGTTGCCCGCGCGGTCCTTGGCCATACGGCTGCCTGCCATGAACTGGTCGACCTTGGCACGCAGGGCCTGGAACTGAGCCAGTGCGTCGGCATCGGCAGACGGAGCGTCCGGGCTGACGAGCTTGCAGGCGGTGAAGCCGTAAACCATCTCGGAGCAAATGCGTGCCACCTCACCGGCGGCACGGGCACACTGCACGTGACACAGGTCCTTGTAGAAGGCGGTCAGGTCATCGATACCCTCGGCCAGCGTCATGGACATGGGGCCTTTCTCGATGAGCTCCATGATGTCGCAGGCCAGGAAGTACGGGCCGAGCAGCCAGCTCAGGGCATCGGACATGGGGAAGGTCACGCCCTGCCGCTTGTTGTGGTAGAGCTTGCGGCCTTCGGGGTCCGTGGCGTTCTGCAGATACTGCATCGTGTACTGCCACAGCTCCATGGCACCGGCCAGCACGTGGCCGCCCAGACCGGGCACGTTGTCGCCCGCCTCATGCATCTGTTTGATCCAGGCGGAGAGCGTGTGCTGGAAAACGTCGCTGCCCATGGTCATGGTCAGATGACGGCGCTGCACGGCCTCGGGGCCTTCGTAGGTGGCCTCCAGCTGGCAATCGGTCCACTTCTGCATCAGGAAACCGGGGCAATCCTCGGTGATGCCGTAGCCGCCGACCAAAGCGACGGCCTCGCGCATCATGTTGGCGCCCACACCGGTGTTCCAGAGCTTGACGCCCGGATTGAGGATACCGGCCAGGGCTTCCATGTATGCGTAGGAAACCAGGGTGTCGGACTTGAGTTCCTCGTAGCGGGCCTGATCGCGCTCCGCAGCAGGAGTGTACTCCAGATCGATGAATTCTTTTACCTGATCCCCGATCTTGCGCAGGGCAGCCATCTGTTTGCGGACGGAGGTCACGCCTTCGGCCTCAAAGTAGGCCTCCTTGGCCTTCTCGATGGGATCAAAGGCATCGGCCAGACGCGAGGCGGCAAAGGCCAACGAGCAACCGGCCTCGCCCGCAGCCCAGACATCCAGCAGACGCTGCAGGGCGTCCTCGTTCATCTGAATGCCCTTGTCGAAACGCGGGGAACCTTCCTTGGCGGAATCACCGCCCCGGAAACGGTTGCGGTGGTAACGGATGACCGGCTCCACCGTGGAAAGCAACTTGGCCGAGGTCATGAGCCCGACAGGGATGCGGGTGCGGTGAAAGACCGAACCGATGATCTCGGAGTGGTTGTATTTGGGCACGATAACCCCGTCCACCACGTCATAGCCGCCGATGATGCGGGAGGCCGGAACCTTGAGGTTCAGCACGGGATCGCGGGTGGAGGAAAGCTGATGGACCATCTTCAACGTGGGCGCGCCACGGTCGAAGGTGCCTTCGTCGGTATCCTCCAGAATGACCATGAAGGAGCCCTTGATGCGCTCGTCACGCGACTCTACGGCCGCAGTGACGAAGTTGGCGAAATCCATGTTGGTGATGAACCGGCCGCGCTTGTCGATCTGGAGCATGGGCTCCTCGCCCTCTTTCCATTCGGCAACGGAGGCCTTGCCGCAGAGCACGCCGGTGTCAACGCCGACGTAGGGCAGCGGCTCGGTCAGGGCGAATGCGCCCCGCCAGATTTTGCGGTCCTCGCCCGGCTGGGGCGGAACGCACTTGGACATGTAATAGTCGCGCTGTTCCGGCGTGCCCTTTTCGTGGATGGGAGCCAGGGCCAGGTTGGAGGCGAGCGAGCAGGTGGCCGCACCGGCATCCACCCAGGACAGCTCATAGGCCACCAGGGCCAGGGCCAGGTTCTTGGGACCTTCGATGAAACCGCCCTGATGCGGGTCCATGAACAACGCGGTCAGGCCGGACTGGTCGAAGGCGCTCAAGAGCTCGCTCTTCTGGTCGGTCCACTCGTGGGTGTTGCGCGCGCCCCCGGCAACCAGTTTGGCTACGGTGGAGCGGGCGATGGAACGGGCGGACTGGACGGACATCTGGAGATCGAACCGGTCGGCAAAACGCCACATGATCTGGCGGACGTCGTCTCCCGGCAGCGTACGGAGTGTATACATTGAACCTTTCCTGAATCGGTTTTTCCGCAGGATTTTGCGGACCATAATTTTTCAATCCGGCACGATAGGACATGTACCGTAACGAGTCAAAATGTTTTTGAACTGAAACGACCGTTTAACCCGCGTCACTCCTTGATTTTGCGATATTTATACTTCCCCCTTGGATCACTTTCTGGCACAATTCCGAACTTGCCCCGGATACTTGTACACCCTGTTTCGACTTCTCGCCCAACAGGTTGCAGCAATAGGTAGTCGGGAGCACAGAGGCAACATTGCATGACGGCAGATCAAGGCAACATAGTTACACTTGCAGCGAATATCCGGGTCCTGGCCCGGGACAATGCGGGAGCGACGGCACAGGAGTTCTCGCCACTGGGTGAAGCCTTTCTGGTCGCCATCAAGCGGCTTTCTCCCAATCAGGTCGAGAACGCCACACCGGTGGCCGAGACAGCGCTCAACGTCTTTTACATCATCCAAAACACCAAGGACACCAAGGGACTGCGCATCGGCCTGCGCATCCTGCTCGGCTCCGGCCGTTTCGGGCGAATCCTCGCCATGCGTTTCGTCCAGTCCATGACCGTTTCCCTGCGAGAGTTGACGGCGCTGATAGCGACCATCCCGGCAAACGACCGCCTGGCATTGGCCCATGAGATGCTCCGTTCCCGCGAAGTTATCGCCGACCGACAACTGACCGCCTGGCTGGAAGAAATTGTACAGCCTCTGGCCGGGGCCGATCCTACGGAACTGGCCCCGTTCATCGCATTCCTGGGAGCACGGGGAGAGGTGCTCGCCTTTCCGGCCTTCCAGGTCTTGAACAACGGGCTGTTCGGCAAATGGCTCGACAGCAGGGTGGGAACCGTCGCAGGCAATGAAGACATCAATCTGCTTTGCAACGTGCTCCGCGCCCTGGATGACCAGGAACGCGCCGCCGCGTTTGCCCAGTCCCTGGCAAAAGGGCTCATTTTTCCTTCCAACATTGCCTTGGAGACCGTCATTCGTGTGGCCACCGCCGGCGACAGGCCCATGCTGGACCTTTTCCTCAAGATGCTCAAAAAGGCGGACAAGAGATTGGCGGGCATTTGCCTGGACGGCATCATCGCCCAGCAGACGCCAAAGGCCGGGGCATTGCTGGCGACCATCCGGCGCAAGCTCCCGTCCCTGTCCCGAGTGGCGGCCACCCGAGTCCCCCTGCTGGGCGATGAGGCCTACAGAACCTATCTGCAATCCCTGGCCCGCGAGGAACTGGATGCCGCCCGCAACGAGGCCTTCGCCGTGCTCCTCGCCATGGCACCGGATTTTGTGGAAGCGCTGACGCGGACCGGGACCGTCGCCCCCGCCCCGCTCCCCGAACCAGGCGAACGCCAGACCGGAGGAGCCGAGGACGTCAACTGCCATAGGCCCGGCCTGCTCGCCCGCCTTTTCGGCAAGCGCAAGAACACACTCGAAAAGCTGCTGCCGAAATTCCGCAATGTCCGCAGCATGGACCTGACTTGCTCCCGCGTGGCCGGGACCTCAATGGAAGGCCGCGAGTTACTCAGCCTGAACCTGGCCGGGTCCGAGTTTCGTGAAGTGGAGATGATCCGCTGCAAAATCAGCAAGTCGCGATTGACCATCTGTACCTTTGAGCAAGCCACCATTACGGGCTGCACCTTTTCCCAATGCGATCTCACGGGAGCAGACTTCTCCGGCGTGCATTTCGAGGGCTGCTCGTTCAATGACTGCATCTTTACCGGCGCGGCCTTTACCAACTGCGATTTTGCCGACTGCCGTTTCCGCAACTGCACGCTGGGCGGAGCGGCCTTTTTTGAAACCTCCATATACCGGACCGGCTTCACTACCTCTGTACTCACAGGTACACGTTTCCATGAGACCACGGTCCGCTCGGGCCGGTTCGAAGATGTGGACTTTACAGCGGCCGTGCTGACCTCTACCCGATTCGCCGGGGTGGAAATCTTCAACTGCGTGCTGCACGCCCTCTTTCTCGACGACTGCCAGCTTCATGCTCTGGCGATGCTGGAAACCACCGTTACCAGCTGCTCCATACGCAACTCGGACCTGCCCCATCCCCTGTTCCTGAAAGCACGGGCCCGGCAACTGGGACGCAAAGCCGCCGCCCTGGAATCAGGCCCCCTGCCCGACCCTATGGTGGTGGGCCCGGAGGTGGCCGACAAGGTGCTGGCGGCCTGGGCACGAGAGGTGACCTTCTATAGGCGCGAACTCCGAATGCTGACGGCCAACCGCGAACGGTTCATCCGGGCCGTGGACGGATTCGACCGTGAGAAGCAGGTCTACCTGCGCATACTGCCGCACCTGCTCGACACCGAACATTTCGAGACCCGCCTCAACCTGCGCGGCATCCCCACCTGCGAGGTATGGGGGTACACGCCGACCCTTGGTGAACTGGAACTGACCAGTCAATTTTTCCCGGAGGCCCCTCCGAAAGACAGGCGCCCGGAGGTTCGTATTCTCGGCGTTTACGCCATGGGCAGCCTGGGCAGCGTGGCCCAGACGGCAAGCTCGGATATTGATTGCTGGGTCTGCTATGACGGCGACGTGGGCATGGAGGCGGAGGCCGGTCTCAAACGCAAACTCGACGCCCTCGGCATATGGGCCGAAAACGAGTTTGGCCTGGAGGCCCACTTCTTTCCCATGCGCATGGAAGACGTGCGGGACAACCGGTTCACATCCGGCGACGACGAGGAGAGTTCGGGATCGGCCCAGGCCCTGCTGCTCAAGGAGGAATTCTACAGGACGGCCCTGCGTCTGGCGGGCAAGCATCTGGCATGGTGGGTGGCCCCGGTGGGCGTGGACCTCAAGGACTACGACGCGTGCATCCAGGCGGCACGACGCTATCCGGTGACAGGCCAGCCCCGTCTGGAGGATTTCGGGCACCTCGCCCCTGTCCCGGCCAATGAATATTTCGGCGGAGCATTGTGGCAAATGGTCAAGGCCATCCACTCGCCCTTCAAATCCGTGCTCAAGCTGGGCCTGCTGGAAACATACACGGACGCGGACGAGGGGCAGCTCCCTCTGTGCGACCGCATCAAGCGTAACATATTCCTGCAACGGCGAGACGTGCGCCGGTCCGACCCCTATGGCGCGCTATTTGCCAAACTGCATTCCTATCACGCCAAGCGGGGCGACAAGGAAGCCGCCAAGCTGCTGACCGACGCCTTCATGTTCAAGGCCAACCTGAGCAGCATCCCATTCTTCCTCAACCTGCCAGCCCGACGCGAGGACGCCAGCCTCATCCAGGCCCTTTTCGGCCAGGGATATGTGGACCCCGACCGCATCGCCAACAACAAACGGCGGCACGGCTTTGGCCGAAACCTTGCCGTGGGCGACTCGGTGCGGCGCTGCATGGTGGAGACCTACAAACGCATCCAGGCGGGACTTAAGGGAGCCGGAAAGACCGGATCATCCATCAACGCGCAGGACCTGACGCGCATGGGCCGCCGCATCGGCGCCAACTTTTCGCACAAGCAGCACAAGATCATGCGCGTGCCCTTCATGGACTCACAGGGCGAGGAGTTCGCCCTGCTCCACTTCTGCGCGCAAAAACAGCCGGGCAAGAAAACCATCTGGGAAGTGCGCGGCGGGTCCAGGGCACAGGCCAAACGATCGGTGGAAAGCCTGGAAACCCTGCACCGCACCGGCGATCCGGTGCGTCTTCTGGCCTGGATATTCGCCAACCGCATCTATCACCAAAACAGTCATCTTCAGGGTGACCGGACCATGGCCCCCATCTCGGTAGCCGACTTGCAACGCCTGCTGCCCATCATGGACGACTTTTTCCCCTTTGACGAAACCTTCGAGCGGGACATCAACGACGGTCTCCGCCCGGAGCGGGTGCTGCGAGCCCTGATCATCTGCAACCTGACCACGGCACCGGATATCCAGCGTGTGAATCAAGCCTCGATCATCTACACTACCAACTGGGGCGAGATGTTCTGCCGCACCTTCATTCAACCCGGTCCTGAATTCGAAAAAATGCCCTCGCGTTTTCTGGCAAAGAATCTGGACCAGCCGGTGACGACGACACCGGAGATGTTCCTGTTCATACCAAAAGGATCGCAATGCAAAAGAATCAATATGATATGAACCGGGTGCCGGGCTTTGCCCAGACACCGGAGCCGCCCTATTACGCTGTCATATTCACCTCGACCCGCACGGCAACGGACACCGGATACGGCGAGGTGGCCGACAGGCTCGTGGATCTGGCCGCCGGAATGGACGGTTTTCTGGGAGTGGAATCGGCTCGGGAAGGGGTCGGAATAACGGTATCCTACTGGCGGGACGAAGCCTCCATCCGGGCCTGGCGCGCCCATCCCGAACACAGGGGAGCCATGGAGCGGGGACGGGCCGAATGGTATGGCGCATTCTCCACCCGGGTGTGCCGGGTGGAACGGGACAACAGCTTCATCGCCCCGGACGATAGCGATAGTATTTGACGTCCACGTCCATGAGGGGGACGGATTCCGGCACCTGCTGACGTGAGACCTCTTCGAATCCGTTCTTCTCATAGAAGCGGTGGGCCGCGTGGTAGACGTCCACGGTGCCGAGATATATCTCGCGCACGCCCTGCTCCCGCGCCCAGTCAAGCAAAGTCCGCATCAGCGCGGAGCCGATGCCGTATCGCTTTCCCCGAAACGACTCTTTCACGAACATCTTGCGCAGGGCGCAGATGCCGCCACCGCAATCCTTGAGGGCGATGGTGCCCACCAACTCGCCTCCTTCGAACGCGAGCCAGAAATTCCCCGCCCCGTTTTGGTAAAAACCGGGAATGTCCCGCAGGTCGGGCTGCGCCTCGGCCGAGGTGGCTACTCCGAATTCATTGATCTGAATGGTGGTTATGAGCTGGACGATGGAGTCGGCGTTATGGTTGAGGTAGGGTTCTATGCGCACGGCTACACCATACGCGTGGCAACCCAGTCCAGAACCATGGCCGGATTGACTGGCACCTGCGTATTCAACGCATCCTGCGCCTGTTCCAGCACCAACCCGATACGGCGCAGTCCTTGCGGCCCATAGGTCTGGGCCAGCCGGGCCGAGACCTGGGTGCCGCAAGCGCCGGACAGGGCCTCGCGCAGTTCGCGCTGCATCCCGAGGACCACGGACATGGCCAGATCGCGGTTCACCGCTCCCTTGGTGCCTGTGCGCTGAAACCAGCCGCGACCCGAATTCCAGCACTCGGCCAGGGCCGCGACCCACTGGGCAACAGCCGGATCATTGATCCGCTTGTCGGGCCAGGACAGAGTGACAACCCAGGAACGGGACACCAGGGTTTCCAGCAACCGTTCCCGCTGCGGCGCGCACAGGACAAAGACATTGCCCGGTCGGGGCTCCTCCAGGGACTTGAGCAGCGCGTTGGCCGCTTCGGTCATGAACATCTGGGCCTCGGCAAAGATGGTCACCCGATAGCCGTCGCCCGAGGGCGGCTGCCCCCATGTACCCCGCTGGTCACGGACGGACTGGACCTTGATCAGCCCCTCGCGTCCGTCAAAAAAAAGCAGGTCATTGAAGGCGAGATCGGCAATCTGCTTACAGGCTGGACAGATGCCGCACGGCACACCGCCGGTCTCGCAATTGAGGCGCATGGCCCAATACAGGGAGAGGGCGACGCGGCTCTCCGCATCGCCCCCTTCGATAACCATGGATTGCGGGGGATCGTGGGCGATGGCGTTCAGACGCTCTACCGCATGTTCCTGCCCGGCCAGGGCGGCCAGCGGACCGGCGTTCAACGACATCGCTCCCCCTGTATGCTAGAAAGTCTGCGCCCGGTCGGGACCGACGGAAACAATGCCGATCTTCACACCGGTAACCGCTTCGATGCGGCGCAGGTAGTTAACCGCGTTTTCGGGCAGCTCGCCCCAGGAACGCGCGGAGGAAATGTCCTCATCCCAACCGGGAAGCACTTCATAAACAGGCTTCACGTAGGCCATTCCATTCTGAATCTGCGGCGGGTAGTCGATCTTCTCGCCCTTGTACTCGTAGGCGGTACACAGCTTGATCTCCTTGAGGCCGGAGAGCACGTCGAGCTTGGTGATGGCCAGCTCGGTGGGACCGTTGAGGCGGGCGGACTCGCGAATGACCACCAGGTCCAGCCAGCCGCAGCGACGTTTGCGCCCGGTGGTGGCACCGAACTCGTGGCCCTGGCTCTGCAGGTAATCACCGTCGGCATCGGTCAGCTCTGTGGGGAACGGACCGCTGCCCACGCGGGTGGTGTAGGCCTTGACCACCGCGGTGATCTGCTCCAGATCGCGCGGGGAACAGCCGGAACCGGAAGCGGCGTTGGCCGTAACCGTATTACTCGACGTGACAAAGGGATAGGTGCCGTGGTCGATATCCAGGTGCGTGCCCTGCGCGCCCTCGAAGAGGACGGAACCGGCAGCCTTCTGAATGGCGGAAGAGACATCGGCCAGATAGGGGACCAGACGCTCGGCCACAGGCAACAGCTCGTTGTAGACCGCCTCTGCGTCCATGGGCTCGGCATTGTAGAGATGCTGGAGCAACACGTTCTTTTCGATCAGTGCGGTGGCAATCTTATCCTTGAGCAGGGCCAGGTCCTCAAAGTCCCCGGCGCGCACGCCGCAACGGTTGGCCTTGTCCTCGTAGCAGGGGCCGATGCCGCGGCCGGTGGTGCCGATCTTGCCCTCGGCGGACTTGGCATCCTCGCGGGCACAGTCCATGTGGCAATGATACGGCATGATGATATGCGTTTTGCGGCTGATCTTGAGCCGACTGGACGAGACATCCACGCCCTTGGCAGCAAGCTTGTCCAGCTCCTCGCAAAAAACAAACGGGTCCAGAACCACACCGTTTCCGATGAGGCACTGCTTGCCCGGATGAAGAATGCCGGAAGGAATAAGGTGCAGGATGCACTGTTCCCCATCCACTACCAGGGTATGCCCGGCATTGTTGCCGCCCTGAAAGCGGACAATGGCGTCGGCCCGCTCTGCCAGCATGTCGACTATCTTGCCCTTGCCCTCGTCCCCCCACTGGGAGCCGAAAACCACGATATTGGCCATGTAAGTTGCTCCTATAAGAAATAACGGAAACCGCAACGCTGTGCTTTGCGCACACGAACGGTTATCTTCCGTAAATACAAAAAGGGACGCATGTCAACCGCGCATCGCGCGGCTATTTCTTGTTTTTTGGAGTAAGTGTGAGCAATTTGCCCTTTCTGTCGGGATGGGACTCGCCTTCGTTCGGCAGTTCCGAATCGTTGAGATCGGATTCCAGTTCCATCTTTCGGGACACCGGCTCGGGAGCGGTCAGGGCCGCCAGATCAATATCCATGTCCGGCTCGTCCGGGCGGCGGGAGCGCGCCCAATTGTAATTAAACAGCTGGTTTTTCAGCCGCGTGGATTGAATGAGGTTGAAGATCAGCACGGCCTCCTCCCACCGTTTGGTGGGTTCGAACCGGCGAACTTTTTCCGCATATTTTTCCCAAAGGCTCATCAGCGAGGCTTCGTCGTAGGCATTAATCTGCCGGGCGAGCTTGATGAGCGCCTTTTCCATGTAGGTTTCCGACATTGGCTCCTCAATTCTTGATCTCGTCGTCTCCGCAGGCCTCAACACCTAACAAAATCAACGGCGCCCGCCAACGCAAAAAAGCACCCCCGCCTCCAAAAACAAAGGGAGCCGCCCCATGAGGCGGCTCCCGGTATCAGCTGTTTCAAACAACCATCAGAACCGTTCGAAGTCCTCGTCATCCACGTCCATATCCAGGGTAAGACCGCCGGAATCAGCCGACTTGGCAGCTGCCGTCACCGGCTTGGCCGCAGGATTCTTTCCAGCCACGCCGGTCTTCTTTGCAGTTGTCTTGCGTTGCAGAACAGGCGCGGACCGCTCACCTTCCTCCAGCTTGAAGAACCGAATGGTTTCCTGCAGCTGGACGGCCTGCCCAGACAGTTCCTCGGAGGTGGAGGCAACTTCCTCGGAGGCCGAAGCGTTCTGTTGAATGACCTTGTCCAGTTGCTGGATAGCCAGATTCACCTGCTCGCTGCCGGTATTCTGTTCGTTGCTGGCTACGGATATTTCCTGCACCAACTCGGCGGTGCGCTCAATGTCGGGCACAATCTGCGCCAGCAGGTCGCCGGCCTCCTCCGCAACCTTCACACTGCTCGAAGAAAGCTCGCTGATCTCGGATGCGGCTGTGCCGGATCGCTCGGCCAGCTTGCGGACCTCGGCGGCAACAACCGCAAAGCCCTTGCCGTGCTCGCCCGCCCTGGCCGCCTCGATGGCGGCATTGAGAGCCAACAGATTGGTCTGGCGGGCTATCTCTTCGACAATAAGGATCTTATCCGCAATCTGCTTCATGGCCTCAACGGTCTTGGCAACAGCTTCCCCGCCCTTGGCTGTATCGGAAGCCGCCTTGGTCGTCATGGAGTTGGTCGTCGAGGCATTCTCCGCGTTCTGACCAATGCTTGAAGTCATCTCTTCCATTGATGCGGACACTTCTTCCACACTGGAAGCCTGATCGGAAGCGCCCTGCGAAAGCTCGATGGCCGAGGCGGAAAGTTCCTCACTGCCTGCCGCCACCTGGGTGCTGGCCTCCCGCACCTCGCCCACAACGTCTCGCAACGCATCCAGCATGTGGGACATGGCCTGGGACATCTGCCCGATCTCATCATTGCTGTATACCGCCACCTTCATACTCAGGTCGCCCTTGGCCATGCGGTTGGAAATTTCCACAGCCTCCTGAAGCGGACGAACCATGCCGCGAACCACAAGGATCACGACAATCAGAATAATGGCCATCACGAAAACGGTTGGGATGATGATCTGGTACCGAAGCGAGGATATCTGCTGCGCCACATCATCCACATAAATGCCGCTGCCGACAATCCAGCCCCAGGGCTTGTACATCTTGACGTAGGATATCTTCTCAACCGGCTTTTCATTTCCCGGCTTGGGCCACATGTATGGCACAAACCCTTCGCCCTCACGCTTGCAAAGCTCCGCCATTTCCACAAAAATGCGCTTACCGTGCGGGTCCGCATTGCCGTTCAGATCCTTGCCATCCAGCTCAGGCTTGATGGGATGCATGATCATCGTGGGCTTGGTGTCATTTATCCAATAATAATTATCTCCCATATAGCGGAGTGCGGCGATGACCGCCCTGGCACGATTCTGCGCCTGCTCGCGGGTCAAAACGCCGGAACTTTCCTGTTCGCCCCAATACGCCAGTACAGAGTATGCGGTTTCCACCGAGCTCTTCGTGGCCACCCGCTTCTCGTTCATCAGCGAACCGCCGACCACGGGAATGAAGTAACCGAGCAAACCTGCAAGGAAAATGATGATGGTGGCGAGAAAGAGACTCAAAACCTTGGTCTGCATCCCCCAATCCCGGAATCGCTTCATGAGGCTCCCTCCTGACTAAAGTATCAGCCTGTCCAGTTAATAGTCCTAGTCATTATCATTATTAGTCTGATTTCGAAACCATGTGCCATGATAATCTCATTATTCTTTCAGAAAATGCCTGGGGAGAACGAGGACGGGCCGATTGCCCACCATGGCAAGCTGTGCTATTAACCTCCCCCTCACGAGCACCAACAGGGAGAGACCCAGCATGAGCGACTTGAAAAAAATGTATCATACGTTGCAGCAGGATCCGTTTCCGGCGGACATGAAAGTGACTCTCGGCGACCAGGAACTGGTCTTCAAAAAACGGACCTGGGAGATTGACGGGGAAACCAAGGGATTGCGCTACGGCGAAAACCCGGATCAGCCCGCAGCTCTATACGAACAGGTCGAAGGGCATCTGGAAGTCGGCGGCGTCAAGTTCATGGGCGCTGGCCAGGGCCTGGTCTCCGCGCTGACCGAGGAGCACATGCTCCAGGCAGGCAAGCACCCCGGCAAGACCAACCTTACCGATGTGGACAACGCCCTGAACATCCTGCAGTACCTCTCGGCCAAACCGGCTGCCCTGATCCTCAAGCACAACAACCCTTGCGGTGCGGCATGGACCGACGAAGGGGTCGCCGTAGCTCTCAAGCGGGCCTTCGAGGCCGACCGTATCGCCGCCTTCGGCGGGGCCGTCGTGGTCAACCGCACCCTGGACATGGCTACCGCCGAGCTGATCAACTCCGTATATTTCGAGGTGGTTGCCGCCCCGGCCTTCGAGCCCGAGGCGCTGGAAGTGCTCAAGAAGCGCAAGAACCTGCGCATCCTGGAAATTCCCGGCATCATGAACCTCTCCGAACTGACCACCACCCCGTTCCTGGACATCAAGTCACTGTCCGACGGCGGTATGGTCCTCCAGTTCTCGTTCCGCAACCGCATCCTGTCCGTGGACGACTTTATCCCGGCCACGGCGGAAAAGGACGGCAACGAGTTCGTGGCCCGTGCTCCGAGCAAGCAGGAAGCGGAAGACCTGCTCTTCGCCTGGGCCGTCGAGGCGGGTGTCACGTCCAACTCCGTCATCTTTGTCCGCGACGGCGTGACCACGGCCATCGGCACCGGCGAGCAGGACCGCGTTGGTTGTGTCCTCCTGGCCGTGACCAAGGCGTACATCAAGCATTCCGATCTGCTCGCTTCCAAGGAACTGGGCAAGTCCCTGTTCGAGCTCAAACTGGCGGCCATCAACGACCCGGAGATGAAAGCCAAACTGGAAGACATCGAGAAGCGCACGCAGGAAGAGCGCGGCGGCCTGCCCGGCTCCGTGCTGGTTTCCGACGGATTCTTCCCGTTCCGCGACGGCGTGGACCTGTGCATGGACCAGGGGGTGACGGCCATTGCCCAGCCCGGCGGCTCCATCCGCGACCACGAGGTCATCCAGGCGGTCAACGAGCACTCCCCGCAGGTTGCCATGGTCTTCACCGCACAGCGTTCCTTTAAACACTAGGCGCAGGCCGGCGATAACGCATCGCCTGCCGCGTTACCGCGTGCGGGTCGGGATCGAAGCGTAATTCCATACGCGAGATTTCGGCCCGCACTTGCGTCTGGCCTCCGGCACGTCTGAAACTGACAGGGGGTAATAAAAGGGATAAGGGCTGCTAGGCCAGTGGAGTACGCGTATGATGGCTACGCATCAATTCCGATTGGCACACGCGGCTCATACCTGAGGGTATCCAGGGAAATAGGGGAAAAAGAAGCGCAACGGTCACGGGAGTGCAACAATGACCTGAATCGCCCTTGACAGTCAGCGACTGAAAGGCGAGGTACTCCCGTCCGGTCAGTCCCGTTTTTCCCCGGGATCAGGAGTACGGCTGAACTGGATTTTCATGACCAGGACGGCCATGGCGAGAAGCAGGGTCACGCTGTTTGCGAGGATAACGGAAAGACTTTCCAGGAACACGCCGTAGATGATCCACAGGCACACACCGGTGCAGAAAAGCCCGTACATTCCGAGCGATATATCCGCGACGGAACGAGTCCGCCAGGTACGAATGGCCTGCGGAGCAAAGGCTGCCGTGGTGCAGCATCCGGCAAGGATGCCGATGAGTTCGATGAGTTGCCGTTCCATGATAACCATCTACTCCGAACCTCTTACACTGGCAATCTTTTCGTGATAGGAATGCCGACAACAACGCGAAACCTCAGATAAAGCAGAATTCATGGCCAAATCGAATCTGATCAGTTCCCCGGTCCGCCCCGGCACAGTGGTGGAGTTCATGCAAGGCGACCAGCCCCAACTTGCCTGGGTGATGGAAGAAACGTCCGGCAGGCTCCGACTGTGGACCATCAACAAGCGGGAGATGAAACTTCCGGTGGCCCGGCTCCTGCCCTGGACCGGCCCGATGGGCGATCCCGAAGCGAACCGCCAGGAAATTCAGGATATACTCAACGAACATCAGGAACGGCGCGGAGAGATTCAGGCCGGGCTGGACGTCATGGAGCTGTGGGCGCTCGCCCAGGGTGAGCTGGAGAATGCTCCCCTCTCCTGGTTTGCGGACCTGCTCTGGGAAGACGCCGGGCCGGATGAGCTGGCTGGACTGGGACGGGCCATGCTCGCCACCAAGACCCATTTCAAATTTCGTCCTCCGGTTTTCGAGATCTGGCCCGAAGAAAAAGTGGAACTGCGCCTGCGCGAACAAACCGAGGAAAAGAGCCGTGAGGCAGTGACCTCGGCAGGCCAAACCCTGCTGGCCGAGCTGTGGAGCGCCTACATTCAGGGACGTGCCCCACGCCTGCCCGCCCTGGACAACGATCTGGCCGATGCCCTGGCCCGTATCCTCAAAGGCAAGGTGGCGGAGAATCTGGATGAAAACGACCGCAAGATATGGACGGCCATATCCAAGGGTACGCCGGACATCCCCCACGTAGCCCTGCTCCTGGCCCAGAGCTGGGGCATCCTCCCCCCGCATCACAACTACTATCTGGATGAGGCTGGCTATGCATGGGGAGACGAGTGGCCCAAACCGTTTGCCAACGAAATCGAACAGATAAAAGAAGACTTTTCCAATCAGGCTCAGGAGCCGGAACCACTCGATTTCCTATCCATCGACGGTGCCACCACCCGGGACATCGACGACATGTTCCACATCGAGGCCACTCCCAACGGCTATCGGCTGACCATCGGACTGGCCCGTCCGGACGTTCACTGGACCTTCGGCTCCGACCTGGACAAGGCCGTCATGGACCGGGCTACCTCCATCTATCTGCCGGAGGGAACGGCCCACATGCTCCCCGAGGAGTTCGGCACCGGACTGTACAGCCTGTGCGCCGGGGAGGTCCGTCCCGCCCTGCTCACCGTCTTCGAGCTGGACGACCAGGGAGAACTGCTCTCGGTGACCCCACGCCAATCCTGGGTCAACGTCCGGGAAAACATGACCTACGAAGCGGCGGAGGAAGCGATCATATCCGGTTCCGACCAGAGCCTTATCCTGGCCCATCGGGTGGCCGGACTGCGCCTGGAACGACGCCTGAAAAACGGGGCCTGCGTCATCCGCAAGCCGGAGCCAGAAGTGAAGCTGCTCGGTGAAGGGAGCGAGACCAAAGTCGAAATAACGCTGAAGGACAGCTGCCCCCGCGCCGAGTTGGTCATCAGCGAATTCATGATTTTGGCGAATTCGGGCCTGGCCCTCTGGGCAAAGGACAACGACGTCCCTCTGCTGCATCGCACCCAGGATATCGCCTTGCCCCAGGAGTCGGCAGGCATCTTTACGGAGCCTGCGGAAATCCTGCGTTCGGTCAAGCTGCTGCTGCCCCCCACGCTGGAGACGACGCCCCGCAAACATGCGGCCCTGGCCGTTCCGGCCTACGCGCCCATCACCTCGCCCCTGCGCCGCTATACGGATTTCATCAATATGGCCCAGGTCTGTTCTTTTCTCTCCACCGGGACACCCCGGCTGGACGCCGAGGAACTCGACCGTCTCGCCATGCACCTGGATATCCGCATCAAGGCCGTGGGGGCGGTGCAGCGTTTTCGTCCCCGGTACTGGAAGCTGGCCTATCTGGCCCAGAATCGAAAAGCCCTTCAGCAGGCGGTGCTGGTTGAGGAAAACGGCCCCATGGTCACCCTTTCCATGCCCCATATCCAGGTCAATGTGCGCGTGCCGCGCAAGATGCTGGGTGACAAACTCTACCTCGGCCAACAATTCCAGATCAATTTCACCCGCGTGGACCCGCTCTCCAACGAGCTTAAGGTCGGCGACATTTTAGAAGATTAGGAGAGAAACGTGACTTCTCTGTTCATTTCCCTCTACATGAAACTGTTTTTCCTGCTGACACCGTTCTTCGTGATGTCGGTCTTCCTCTCGTTTACCGAGGACATGACCGTGCAGGAGCAGCGCCGCCTGGCCATGCGCACCACCGTGGCCGTGCTCGTCATCTCGCTCATCCTCTACTTTGCAGGCAATCCGATATTCTCAACCCTGGGGCTTACCCTGGACGGTTTCCGTGTCGGGGCGGGCTCTCTGCTCTTTCTGTCGGCGGTTTCCCTGGTGTCGGGCAAACGGCAACGTCCTGAGACAACGGACGATTCCGATCCAGCGGTTGTGCCGCTTGCCATCCCCATCACTGTTGGGCCAGCCTCCATCGGTACCCTGCTCGTCCTCGGGGCGGAACTGAAAGGTACGGAACAACTGGCAGGCGCAGGCGCGCTGGTCATCGCCGGACTGACTGTCGGAACCCTGCTTTTCTCCGCTTCCGCCGTCAAAAAGCTCATCGGTTCCATGGGAATATCCGTGCTGACCAAAATCACCGGACTAGTCCTTGCCGCCATGGCAGCTCAGATCGTCTTTACCGGCATACGAGGTTTCCTAAAATAAGCGGAAGGGGAAATCCGACGGCGAGACAGCACGTTGCAATAATTCGATACTCGATCTATGATGCGGCCAAACCAACGTTAGCCCAACAGGTATTGCCATGAGCTCCATCTCCCGCCGACAGGCCCTGCGCCTGCTGACCACCGCCTCCGCCACCCTGGCCCTCGCCCCCACCCTTGTCCTGGCCGACGACACCACCGTGGTGTGTGGCTGGAACAAAGCCTTCCCGCCCTTTTCCATGCAAAAGGACGGAGAGGCCACCGGCATTCTGGTGGACTGCATGAACGAGTTGCTGTGCAAGCGCATGGGACTCACCGTCCACCACACCTTTGACGACTGGCCGAAGATTCAGGACATGGCCCGCACCGGCAAGGTGGACACTCTGTGCACCAACCCCACGGACCCGCGCCGCGAATTTATGCTCTTCTGCGAACAGCCCGTGGTGGAGAGCCTGCCCGCCCTGTTCCGCACCAAGGACAATCCCCGCGCGGCAGAGCTTGACCGCATCGCTTCGGTGGAGGGGCTGCGCAATTTCCGGCAGGTGGACTACGCGGGCAACGGCTGGGCACACAAGACTTTCCCGCCCGAACTGCACATTACCTGGGTGGATACCCTGGCCGACGCCCTGGACATGGTTGCACAGGGCAAGGCCGACTTCTTTCTGGGCAACAGCCTGGCCGCCATGTATGTCTTGGGCCAGAAAGGGCTCAAGGGCAAATTCAGTGTCCACGAGCTGTCCATCGGCGAGCCTTCCAGCTTCCATTTCGGCCTGCGCCGGGATTTCCCGGGGGCAAAGGATCTGGTGGAACGATTTTCCGATGCGCTGACCCACGCCATCTCGCAGGACCTGATCGGCAAAATCATCATGAAGTACATGTAGCGAAAACTTTTCCCCACAGAGCCTTTTCATGCACGAGACCTCTCCGCTTATATACGAACACGCCTACGACATTCGATCCTACGAACCGCGAACGGACGGGCTGGTTCCCATCACCACCATCTGCGACCAGTTGCAGGACGTGGCCTCGCGCCATGCCGACTCGCTCGGTTTCGGATTCAAGGACCTGCGCACCACCGGCCATTTCTGGATGCTCGTCCGGCTCTATCTGCTCATGGACAGGCTACCGGCCTTTGGCGAGACCTGCCGCGTCCAGACCTGGCCCTCGGGCAACGAACGGCTGGTGGCTGGACGCGATTTTCTGGTGCATGACGAAAAAGGCTGCATTGGCCGGGCTACCAGCCACTGGGTGGCCGTTGACCTGGAGACGCACAAGGCGTGCCCGCCGGGCGAGGTGCTGGACAACCGCTATATCCCCGATGCCGAACGCGCCTTGCTCATGCCCTCCGGCGCAGTGCCCCGCCTGCGGGAAGGCACGGACGAAACGATCATCACGGCCCGGAGGTCGGACCAGGACATCAACAACCACGTCAACAACGTGCGTTACGGGGAATTCTGTTTCGAGGCCGTGCCGGAGCACTGGCTGGAGCATCATCGCTGCATGGGGCTGGAAATCCAGTTCAAGAACGAAGCCCATGCTGGAGACTCATTTGTCTCATCCTGCGCCGCATCCGGAGAGGAAGAGGGCGGACAGATCATGCAGCACGCCCTGCGCCGCCAGGATGACAACAGAGAAATCGTCCGTATGCGTTCCTTGTGGCAGGATATCCGGCACCCCTGACGAATCACTTCCCCGGGGAATCTCCACCAACAGGCGAAACAGGCCGGACCTTTCGCAGACTCTCGGCTACGCCGCATCCCCGATGTAGTCGCCCACCCCTTTTGTCACCAGCACCGCCAGCAGTTTCGCCAGCACGGGATCAAACCGCCCCCCATCCTGAAGCAAGGTAATGGCCGCTTCCTTGAGGTCCTTGGCCTTGCGGTACGGCCGGGCGCTGATCAGCGCGCTGAAGGCATCCGCCAGTCCGCACAACCTGCCCGGCAGGTTCAGGCTTTCCTTCATCACCCGGTTGGGATAGCCCGATCCGTCCACCCGCTCGTGATGCAGTGTCATGCATTGAATGACCGTGGGATCGCGCAGCCGGAGGCGATTGAGCTTGCTCAGTCCAGCCTCGATATGGTGCTCCACCGACGGCCGGTCATTGTGCAGCAACTTCCTCGGCTTATCCACGATGAACTTCGGCACGTTGGCCATGCCGAGGTCATGCAGGATAAGGCCCAGCGCCAGACTGACCAACGCGGCCTGCTCGTACCGCCCCTGCACCAGCATGGTGTACAGGGCCACCCCGACAAACATGGTGTTCACCGAATGCGTGGCCAGATCATATTCAGTATGCAGCGAGCGTACGAGATATTCCACACGTACCGGGTCCACCCACAGGTACTCCACCAGGATGGATAAATCCGTGGTCAGACTTTGCAACGGAGCCTCGGTGGGTTGCCCCAGAAATTCGTTCATCCGCTTCCACAGGGCAAGGTAGAATATCTCGGCCACTTCCTGGGGCGTGAAATCATCTTCGATGAGGACCAGACCTAGGTTCCGGCTCAAATGCTGCGCACAGACCCGGTAGTCCTCGCGGTGAAGAAAAAGCATCCCATGGTCGGCAAAATCGGCAACCTTCTTCTGCCGATCCCTGGACAACCGTTCCTTGGCCTTGTGATAGCGCCGCACCTGTCCCAGTTCCGGATCAAGCCGATAAAGCGCCACTGGCGGGCGAAATTTAGGAAAGCTTTCCAGGATGTTTGGGCTGATCTGAAGATAAACTTCCGTCAGTTTTTCGTTCTGGGATTGTGCGCACATACTACGACACATTATCTTTATTACCTTGTTTTGTGAAGATCACACGACTTTGGTAACTGTTACAAAACACTCGCCAAAGCAATCTGTCTCCCTTTGATGCCCACAAAAAAAGGCTCGCCTTATGGCGAGCCTTGCAGATAAATCAGACCATGCGAGGAATCAGCTCTTGCCGTGACCTCCACCATTTCCGCCGCCATTGCCGCCGCCGTTTCCGCCGCCGTTACCATTGCCGCCGCCATGGCCATTGCCATTGCCGTTTCCGCCACCATTGCCGTTTCCATTGCCGCGCCCACCGGACGACGACGAACTGGAGGCGGACGAGGAGCCCTTGGCTCCACTCTTGGCAGAACTGGATGCCCTGCTCAGACCTACAGCCTTGCTGCCCAAGCCACCGGACACACCGGGAGTCTTGGCAACACCTTCGCGCGTATTCCGGGCAGTGCTCTTTGCCAGTCCATTCGCAACCCCGGAGCGAGCCGCCGAAGCGACCGAACTCCTGGCCTGCGAGGTCGCTCCCTTGTTGGCAGCCTGCGCCCGGGCCTGATTCCTGTGGCCGAGTCCCAATGAACTTGGATGAACCCCAAGTTCATGAGCTATCTCGCCCCACCCCATACCTTCGTCGCGCATGGAGGCGATGGATGCCACATCCACCGAGGAGGCCGAGGCAACGGCTTCGTCCGCAGCGGTCCGGGCCGCAGTCAGCTCGGTCTGTGCAGCGGAAAGGGCCTCGGCAGCGGCCGCAACAGCCGCTTCATCGGCAGCCTCTTCCGCAGCAGCCAGATCAGCCTCTGCCGCAGCCACAGCGACTTCCGCTTCGGCTACGGCCGCTTCAGCAGCCCCAACCTCGGCAGCGGTTTCCTCAGCCGAGGCCTCGGCTGCGGCTGCGGCCAACGCTTCGGCGCGTGCAGCCTGTGCCGGATTGGAAAATGCGGATTCCGTTTCATCCGCCATGCCGTCCGCGGTACCCTCTGCCGTACCATCGGTGGTACCGTCAGTGGTCCCGGTATCCGTTGTAGCCGTGGTGCCGGTATCCGTGGTCCCCTCATCGGTCTGGGCATGTACACCGGAGACCGTCACTGCCGTAAAAAGGATCAGGCAGGCCAGTCCGGCCAATATATTTCTGAACACGTTCTTCATGTTAAAGCTCCTTGCCTACTCATCGCACTGCGGTGATGAACTGCACCGAATCATCCAGGGCAAAGCGCTTGCCGCCCATCTCGACGATTTCGGAACTGTCAAACCAACTTACCGGCAGCCTGGAGGCTTCCACCCTTCTTCCGGACAGGATGTAATGCCTGACCTCTAGGGCCATCGCCCTGGCTGCTTTCAGGTCACCCTTCTTGTAGGCGACGATATTGAGGACCAACGTCTTGTTCGTCTTCATCATCGCCTCAATGACGTGCAGGGACTCTTTGCTGTCCAGGGTCAATTCGCTTGACCACTTCTTGAACGCCATCGACTTCAGGGTGACATTGCGCCTGCCGATAATGAAGTTGCGATAGGAAAAATCCCCCAGCAGGTTGAGTCGTTCGGCAGCCTGCATGGCAAGACTGCCGTCGGGATAATCCTTCAGGAACGCCCTGAACTGCGCAACTTCCTCCTTCTTCCGTCCCAGGCCCCCCAGGGCTATAGCCCGATTGTAAAGGGCCTCGGGATTATATGGGTCCAGTTTCAGGACCGTGTCATACTGAGCCAGGGCCCTGGCCCAGTCCTTGTCGTCGGTATAGCCATGGCCGAGATACAGATGAGCCGAGATATGGCCGGGATCGAGCTTTATCGCCTTTTCGTAGCAGAGCCGTTCCTTGCCGTATTCCATGAGCGCCCAATAGGTGACGCCTTTCCAGAAGACATAGTCGGCATTGTCGGGGTCCATCACGATGGCCTTGTCGAACCAATCCATGGCCTTGGCCGGTTGCTCCATGGCCAGGTAGTAGCGGCCGATGTAGTAACGCGCATCCGCATCGTCCGGATGCTCCAGCAACCACTCATGCTGGGCCTCAACACCCTCTGTATACTGCCGTTTTTCCAGATAATAGGAACCGCTCTTGAGCGGCACCACACAACCGGCAATCGTCAGCAGCAATCCGAATGCCGCTGCCAGTCCAACGTGTCTCACCAAACAATCCTCCGCGTGCAGTTGGTCGTTGCTGCCATAATATACCGCCCGCAGGACGGCATGGTCACAAAATTCCAGCTATTGGTTATCCGAAACCCCGGAAAGGCTACGGCCGGTAAAGCCCAGACGCGTGACCACGCCGGTCACGGGCTCCCCGTTACGCAAGGCCTCCCTTGCAGCCCGGGCCACAGTGGGATCGTCCACGCCTCTGCTCCGGGCGGCAATGATTATACGAACCAGATAACGCCAGCCTTCGCTCAGGGACTTGCCGGCCCCACCTTGCCGGATGATATCCAGCGTCAGATCCACCGGAAAGCCAACCTGTCCCTGGTAGGAAACCATGGCAAGCCCGATCAGGAAATCCGCCTCTGGCTGTTTGCCGAACTCTTTCAGATAGCTGAGGAAGTCTGTTTTCGGCACTCCCGAATCAAGCCCCTCACCCAGGAGGCTGACGGCGTTCTTCGACGCTTCTCCCCTCTCCTTGAGCAACAGGTTCCGCGCGACAACCAGCAACACGGCACGTCGGGAAAGCACCGGGACGATGCGTTCGGGAGGAACGGACTTGGCCAATCCTTCCGCCAGCTTGTCCTCCAGGGGAGACGTGGGAAGCTTGTCCGCACAGACCTCCAGCAGAGGCACGAGCAGCTTCTCGACAACGGCCTGATCCACTTCGCCACGCGTCACACGCGCGGCCAGATCGTCCAGCAGGGTTCCGGACACGCCGCACTGCCGAACCGCTTCCGTAGCCGAGGCAAACGAGTCGTCGGCCAAAGCTGGCGCAGCAGCCAGGCAGGTCAGCAAGCCAGCTGCCAGAATGACCCCTTTACAACATCTGTTCATCGCCGCCACCGACATAAATAACGGAATTGACGTGACCGAAGCCGTCGCTGCGGCTCATCTGCGCATGAGGATCGGCAACAATGCGCTCGCCGTCCAAAACGAATACATATTCATATTCGCCTTCCGGGAGTTCCGCATCCAGCACCCAGGCTCCAGCCGCGGGATCGTAATGCATGACCGAGGTCGAATTCCAATTGTTGAAGGACCCCATGACCGCCACGGAATGCGCGGAACGGCGGGCGTCGTACAACACGAAACGGACAGGCGACAGGCCGTTGTAATCCGGCTGACGCCCTGCATCGGGCCACAGTGCCGCCACCAGGAGAATGACGGCCAAAGCCACCACCGGCACCGCCGTGACGGGCCGGAAGGTCACGGACCGGGGCCGGGTCAGCCACAGCCGGAACCGCCCCCAGCGGGAAACCTTCCTGGAAGGAAGATTCTCCATCACCCGCGCGGAAAAACCGTCGGGAACAGGCTGTTCCTCCATGTCGCGGACCGACTGCACAATCAGCTTGTCCAGAGTGGAAAAAGATTCATTATTCGGCATCGGACGCCTCCTCAAACTCCTTTCGAACCAGTTCCAATCCACGGCTGACGCGCATTTTTGCACCGCTCACCGTGATACCCAGGGCCTGGCCAATCTCCTTCATGGAAAAATCATGGCGAAAACGAAGGATCAGGGCTTCACGGTATTTCGGAGCCAGGGCCATGACCTTTTCAAAAGCACGTGCCCCGTCCATTCTCCGTGTCGCCGTCCGCTCCGCATCTTCGCCTCCGCCGTCTGTATTCATGACCGCCGGATCTTCCATGAAAATATGAAAATCCCGCCCATTTCTGCGCATCCAGTCGCGGGCCACATTCAACGCAAGGGCATATAGCCAAGGAAAGAACCGACCGCCGAGCCTGAACGTCTCCAGCCGCGTATAGGCGCGGACAAAGGCTTCCTGCGCCAGATCAGCCGCAATCTCGCAATCGCCGGTCTGGCGCAGCATAAGATTGTAGACCGGGCCCTGGTACCTTCGCACCAGGGTCTCGAAAGGCCTGGGGTCTCCCCCAAGGACCTCGCGGATCAGGCTCGATTCCGAATTCTCTGCCATCCTCTTTCCTTAACACCCCGCCCGGGCAGGGCCGACTCAACTGCAACACCATATACGACGGCCGGGACGGAACGGTCACACACACTTGCCGGTCCCCTTCCCATACGCTACATTGCAAGGCCACTCGTTCAAGGAGCTTAACACGATGCAGATCAATGACAATCCCGTTATCCAAGCCATGCTCGACCGTCGCTCCATCCGGAAATACACGGATGAGCCGGTCACCGACCAGCAACTGACCACCATTCTCGAAGCGGGCCGATGGGCACCCAGCGGCATGAACTATCAGCCATGGCGGTTCCTCGTCGTCAAAAAGAACGATCCCCGCACGGAAAAGCTGGGGGAATGCACCAAATATACGCACATCGTCCGGGGAGCGGCCGCCTGCATTGCCGTCCTGCTGGACAAGGACGTCATCTATTCCGAAATGAAGGATCACCAGGGAGTCGGCGCCTGCATCCAGAATATGCTGCTGGCCATCCATGCCCTGGGACTCGGCGCGGTCTGGCTCGGCCAGATCATCAACGACCAGGAAGCCGCCCTCGGGGCGCTTGCCCTGAGCCCGGGAAAATACGAGCTGGAGGCTGTCATCACTTTGGGGCACCCCGCGCAAAAGGGCTCCTCGGACCGCAAACCGCTCTCCGAACTCCTGCTGGAGGCATTGTAATGGAACTCAAGACCTTCCCCCTCGGACCGCTTCAGACCAACGGCTACATCCTGGCGAACGACAGCGAGGCCGTGGCCATCGACGCGGGCGGCGATCCCACCCCCATGCTCGACTATCTCAAGGAGAAAGGCCTTACCCTGAAGCACATCCTGCTCACCCATCTGCACTTCGACCACACCTACGGGGCCAATGCCTTGGCAAAGGCCACCGGAGCGCCCCTGCTCTGCGGGCCGGACAAGGAGCTGCTGGAGAACTGGCTGGGCAAAGGCGGGGACATGGGTCTGCCTCCGGTAGACGAGTATGACGCCACGGTCATCGAACCGGGCGAGCATACCTTTGCCGGATTCGCCTGCACGGTATTCCCCACGCCGGGACATTCCAGGGGCAGCCTGACCTTCTATTTTCCGGAGGCCAAGGCCGCGTTTGTGGGCGACCTCATCTTCTACAGGTCTGTCGGACGCACGGATTTCCCCGGCGGCGATACGGAAGTTCTGAAGCAGTCGGTGCGCGACCATATCTTCAGCCTGCCGCCGGAGACCACGCTCTATCCGGGACACGGTCCGGCAACCACGGCCGGAGACGAACATCTGCACAACCCGTACTTTCAGGGAGAATAGGATGGCTGAACCGATCCGCATCGACCTCCGCGACAAGTGCTGAGGCGTAGGCATGGAGGTAGGTTGGTACCTCCGCTTGGGTAAGACAGACCGGATTGAGGCGCTGGTTTCCCTCAAGGGGGAGCCGCAAGTGCTTCACGAGTCGTATATATTTCCGGACTGGGCTTTTGAATTCGAAAACCGGGGCGATCACGTCCGGGCCGTCATGACGCGCAAGGAGCCGCTCTTCGACCGGGAGGAACAATGACCGGAGCCGTGATATACGCAGGCAGCCACCGCAAGGGGGGCAACTCTGACAGGGCGGCCGCGCTCCTGGCCGAGGGGGTGCGCGACGCGGGCGGCGAGGCCGAAATCCTGTACCTGCGGGACTTCGAGACCCGACACTGTCTGGCCTGCGGCTATTGCGACAAACATACGGAACTCAGGGGACGGGACCGCTGCATCCTGGGCGGCAAAGATCAGGCCTGGGAGGCATTCGCCCCCCTGTTCACGGCTCCTACCGTGCTCATGGCCTCCCCCATCTACTTCTATCATCTGCCCTCGCGGCTCAAGACGTGGCTGGACCGAGGCCAACAGTTCTGGACCGCCCGGCAGACGAAGGAGCCCTGGATGGCCGAACTCCCGAAGCGCACGGTACACGCGGTGCTGTTGGCGGGGCAACCAACCGGGCAAAAGCTCTTTGACGGTGCCCGACTGACGCTCAAATACTTTTTCAACAACTTCAATCTGACGCTGGCCGATCCATTGACCCTGCGCGGACTGGACGAGCCGGGTGACCTCTCGGGCCAAAAGACGCTCGAAGAATCCGTAATCGAACTGGGCCGCACCGCTTGGCGCAAGGACGGCTGACCGCTCGTGCTTGCCCTGCTCCAAAACCTTGTCCGCAGGGCGGGACTGGATGCGAGCCGCTGCCCGGTCTGCGGCGCACTGACGCATGGCGCGGAAAAGCTCTGCTCCTGTTGCGAAGACCGCCTCGCCCTGCGCAACGGCGGCTATTGCCCTACTTGCGGCGAGATGTTCGGGGATGACGACGCGGTTCCGGCTGTTTGCCCGGAATGCCTGCACGCGCCGCCGCCGTGGGACCGGCTCGCTTTTTATGCACCCTATGCCGGAGTACTGCGAGACCTTATCCTGCATTTCAAATTCAACGGAGCCTACGGCAACGCGCGTCTGCTGGGCGAACTGGCCCGACAGGCGGCCGAGCTGCACCTGACCGAGCAAGCGGACGGAGTGATTCCGGTGCCCCTACACCGCCGCAGGCTGGCTTGGCGTGGATTCAATCAGTCATCGGAACTGGGCCGGGCCGTGGCAAAGGCCCTGGATATCCCCCTCTGGAACCACGCCCTGACGCGCACCCGATACACCCAGCCGCAAACAACGCTGGATCGGAACGAACGGCAACAAAACATCAAAAACGCGTTTGCGGCTCGCAATGAGATAATTGACGGCAAACGGATTCTGCTGGTGGACGACGTCTACACAACCGGGGCGACCCTGCGCGAATGCGCCCGCACCCTGCGTCGGGCCGGAGCAACCAGTGTGGACGTTCTGGTCCTGGCCAGGACGCAGCACTAATCGTCCAGCAGCTTCACATCCCAGTGAAAGGCCACACCATCGAACCCACCACTGGGGGTAAACTTTTTCTCGAAGGATATGGGGCGGGCCGGACCTTTGCAAGGCAAGGGGAAGGACAGGCTGTCGGCAACCGTCACATCCCGCAGCAGGTCCACGCTGAGGACGATGAAATCCACGGACCGGTTCACGGGAACCCCTTTGGGCGTGGCCGTACCACGCAAAAGGCACTCCCCGGACGGATCGAGTTGAAATTCGTAGATCAAATCCATATCCTGGGTCTTCATCTCATCCCCACAGGGAAAAGACTGGCAGCGCATGACAAGCGACTCATCGTCAACATGGCGGGTTTCGTGCGGCGTACAACCGGCGGCCAGAAGGAACAGAAGCAGCAATGACGGCAGAATCTTTGACATTTAATCCCCCCTTGTTCGTAGCCATGTATCAAAGAGAATGTCCGTTGGCAAAAAAAGACAAAAAAATGTCAAAAAACCAGAATCCAGGCTTGACTTACCGGCCCTGTTGCGGCTAGGTTGCCTCCTCTTACGAATTGGAGGTTTGCACTATGTTTGCTATCGTCGAGACTGGCGGAAAACAGTACCGCGTTGAAGAAGGTCTTGAATTTAATGTAGATTTGATCCAGGCTGAAGCTGGAGACACGCTGAGCATCGACTCCGTGTTGCTGGTGGACAACGACGGTGACACCAAGATCGGCGAGCCCGTTGTTGAGGGCGCCTCGGTGGAATGCGAAGTTCTGGGCCACATCCGCGACAAGAAGGTCGTGGTCTTTCACAAGCTGTCCAAGAAGGACGCTCGCAAGACTCAGGGCCATCGTCAGGATTACACGCAACTCAAGGTCAAATCCATCAAGGCCTAATGCCTGAAGGGAGGATAAAATGGCTCACAAGAAAGCTGGTGGTAGTTCCAGAAACGGCCGTGACAGTGCCGGGCAACGGCGTGGCGTAAAGCGTTTCGGCGGACAGGAAGTCCTCGCCGGAAACATTCTCGTCCGCCAGGTAGGCTCCAGTTTCCACGCCGGTGAAGGCGTTGGAACTGGCAAGGACTACACTCTGTTCGCCCTGCGCGACGGTGTCGTCAAGTATGAGAAGTACACCCGCAACAAGGTCGTCAAGACCCGCGTGCACGTACTTCCGGCCGAAGCCTAGTACTTTTACTTTTCATCCGCCTTTCAAACGGGGAGGAGTTCTTTAGAACTCCTCCCCGTTTTTTTTGTTGCTATAGCGTTATTAGTTTGTTAGCGAATTATCTATATAGTGAGCCATGACACCATTAATAGATAACTGAGAATTATGATTACCGCGAGAAACATTGCTGATGCCTTATCTGTTAGCCGGGTGGTTTTAGCCTTTTGTTTTTTATGGTTTTCACAACTTGGTTTAGATTATTTCTGGCATTCGGTGTGGATACTTCTTGTTGCCCAACTTACTGATCACGCTGACGGATATATCGCGCGACGGTATTCAGTTCCGACCCTAACGGGCTATATGCTCGACAGCTTGGGGGATAAAGTCTTCTATATTGCAGTAGTCATTGTTTTCAATGCACAGGGCATTTTCGGAATGATGTTGGCTTGGGCATTGGTAAGTAGGGAAATAGTTTTATACATTCTTCGAATTTGCAATGTGGAAAAAACTAGAAAGGTCAAAAGCATTCATATCTATTCTCGCCTGCATGGGCTGTTTATACGGGTCTCATTTGGGTTCGCCATGATTTCCTTATTCCACATATACAAATTAATGCCTGATGACACGTATCAGTTATGGGCTGATATAACCGGATGGCTAGCTGTCACTTTTGGAGTATGGGGGATTTACAAATTTATGAAGTTAACAGACTAAGTTGTAAAATTTTAGCAACAGCATCTATCTTCATTATTTTTTCTATTTGAAAACCAAAAGATATAACGAAAGCTACAAGTTTTGTTCCGTGAATTATATGTTTTGAATAGCGGCTGAATGGTTTATATCCCACTTCGTTGAGGCAGTACCTGTATATTTCAAAATGAAAATGAGGCTTTGCCTCCTGCAGTCCGTATTTGTACACTTCTAGCACTTTTTCTCTGGCAATTTTCAGCGACTGCGATGAATTATATAATATCAAGCTGTTTCCCAAGAAAAGAGTACATGTTAGAAGTACATAAATAAAAAGTTGCTCCAATGTAATCTCTTTAGAGATAAAAACTACAGAAGAAACTTCAATGTAGCAAATGGAGATCATAAAATTAAAATATATTTGTGCATCGCCAATAAAAGAATATCCACCGCATTTGTCATTATGCAACAAATCGAAGTCCAGTACTCCCTGGGAATCCATTTCCCTGATGATTGTCACTATAGTCAGTGTCGAGCAAATTGTAGCGAAGGCAAAAAAAGGGAATATAAGTATCCAGGAAAGGAATAGATGAATTCTGGTGCAGTAGAATCCGTATTTGTATTGATAGGCATCAAAAGTCAGGCGACCCCATTGGTTAACCGTATTCCCCGAAATATGATGGATCATGTTGGAAAACCAAAAGAGAGCACCCACCAGAAGAAAACCTATGTACAGGTATTTCATAGGTGTCTGGAAAGTTATATTTGATTTAAATAGTGCTAGTCTTTCTTCAACTATACGCTTTTGCAATTTTGTAAGTTGAAGTCTGTCGTTAAAAAGATGTATTATATCGATGTATTTTTTCAACCAATACAGTAAAAAAACGTCGCCGACCAAAAAAGTAAAAATTGCGTAATGACGAAGTAAGCCAATGCCATTTTCAATATGAAAGGTCCCATCTTGGTAAGCAGAAAAAAGCAAAAGTCCCAACTCAGTCAGTGAGAGAACGGCACCCCCAAAAAGTAATGAAATAGTACCACTGGAGAGGAAACGGTCAACCAGAAATCGTCCGGGTTCACGAATTATGGTCCTACTACTTTCTCGCATGCCTTATCCGAGTAATTAAAATGAAGAAGTACAATATAAAAAACATCGATGACCAAGCCTATTCACAGGCCTATGCCACTTTGGAGCGTAGTTTTCTGTTCAGAATTGGCTTCGCACTAAAATATCGATACATACTACCTGTTTTAAAAACCGTTTCTCGAGATAAATCTGTTGTCGACATCGGGTGTGCTCATGGATTGTTTTTAAACTATTTAGCGAGAAACGGGTTTAGCCGACTTTTTGGGATGGACTTGAAAAATGAACTTTACGATCATGTTGCCTCAGCGCCTCAAATTGCATTCATTGAGCAAAGTATTTTACATCCAGACGTTCAAAAAGGTGGGCCCTTTGATGTCTTACATATATCGGGAGTGCTCCATCACCTTCCTCCAGATAAACTCTGTTCGGTTCCAAAAATTATGGCGAACATACTGACTCGGGATGGAAAGCTCTTTATATATGAACCAAACAGGTTCTCACGAATTGGAAGCCTCTTCTATGATAGAATTTTACCTTTGGCTCTGCCTTTACTGCATAGACTCTCGGCACAGGAGCTCCAAATTCAACACGCTTTTAGTTTAAAAATGCCATCCTTCATGGCAGAATTTAAAGAATATTTTGATATCCTATCATATTCTGACAAATGGTTTTACTACTCCATCATTGCAAAGAAGAGATAATTCTCAGTTATCCAACACCTCCTGTTTCAAGGTCTCTCCGGGGGTGGACTCCGGCTATGGCTTTGCGTTGGCAGGCCTCGTTGACGTGGGCGTAGATTTCGGTGACGCCGATGGAGCTGTGGCCGAGGAGAACCTGGATGTTTCGGATGTCCACGCCGTTGCCGAGGAGCATGGTGGCTACGGTGTGGCGGAACATGTGGGGGGTGACGTGTTTGCCGGCGGCGCCCTGGGCGGCATAGCGAGTGAGAAAACAGCGAACCTGCTGGTCGGAGATGTTGAACATGCTATCGGATGCGGGATCGGTGTATTCGAGATGCTTGGTAAGGGCGGCAATGACCTCCTCGCCGCAAAGGGGGACGATGCGTTCCCGGCGGCCTTTGCCGGTAATTCGGACTGTCCGGGCTTCCAGGTCCACGTCCGCGCGCTCTAAGGCACAGAGCTCGCCCACCCGCATTCCTGTGGCAAAAAGCAGTTCGAGCACGGCAATGTCTCGAACAGAACGGATATACGCCGGACTGCCCAGCCTCGTCCCCACCTTGCCCAGATATGCCGCACGGAAAATGCCCTGAATGGTCTCCAGACTCAACGTGCGGGGCAATTCCTTGGCTCGGTCCACCTTGATCCGCAACTTGCGGAACGGATTGGACGCAATCTGCTCCTCGTATTCCATATAGGAAAAAAAAGCCTTCAAGGTTGCTATCTTGCGTTTGATGCTGCGTGGCCGATACGAGTCGTATAACCCTTTCAGGTACCCCCGGATCACATCCTTGCCAATAGCCGTGACATCCGCTTTTTCCGGCTTTCCGAGGTATTCGACAAATTGCCGCAAATCGGTCCGGTAGGCTTTCAGCGTCTTTTCCGTGAGGTTCTTTTCATATTGACAATAAAACAAAAACAGGCCAATCGATTCGATCGTCGTGCGCATACCCTTTCCTTTTCGCCCATCCTGCATAGTGAATTCTATACAACTGCTTGATTTTATTAATTTTGTTTTGTAACTGCCCCAGCGTCAAGGAAAGGGTTTCATTTTAGTGGGGCCTCGGGTTGTACGCCGCACCTTAAACATATAAGATACGTCGTCCCATGGCGGCCAAACAACCGCCCGAAGGACGGAGGTAATAATTCATGCGATTTGTAGACGAAGCGATCATCACAGTGCGTTCCGGCAACGGCGGCAATGGCTGCGCCAGCCTGCTGCGGGCTGCGAACATGCCCAAGGGCGGCCCGGACGGCGGAGACGGCGGACGCGGAGGCGATGTCATATTCCGCGCCGACAACAGTCTGGTGACGCTTTACGACTTCCGTCTGCATCGCCACTATTATGCCAAAAACGGCCAGCCCGGCATGGGCAAGGACCGATATGGCAAGGCTGCCGACCCCTTGTATGTGAACCTGCCCGTGGGCACGTTGGTATATGAGGTGACCGAAAACGAGGATGGCACCACCGAGGAAAAACTCATTGCCGACCTGGTCAAGAACGGCACCGAAATGGTCATCTGCTCAGGCGGCGACGGCGGGCGGGGCAACCTGCACTTCAAGTCCTCGGTCAACCGCACTCCCCGCTATGCGGAGCCCGGTTTTCCCGGTGAGGAGAAACGCATTCGCCTGGAGCTGAAGGTCCTGGCCGATGTCGGTCTGCTCGGTCTGCCCAGCGCGGGCAAGTCCACATTCATCTCCAAGGTATCCGCCGCCCGGCCCAAGATCGCCGCCTACCCGTTCACCACGCTGGTGCCGAACCTCGGCGTCATCGAAAACGACGACTTCAAGCGGATGGTCATTGCCGATATCCCAGGCCTGATCGAAGGTGCCAGCGAAGGCCGCGGCCTGGGCATCACCTTCCTCAAGCACGTGGAACGCACCCGCTTTCTGGTTCACATCCTGGCCGTGGAAGACCTGAACCGCGAGGACCCGCTGGACGGCTACACCATGCTCGATCAGGAACTGGCCGCCTATAGCCCGGAGCTTTCACAAAAGCAGCAGATCAAGGTCATCAACAAAATCGACACCCTTTCCCCTGAGGAATTGGACGATCTCAAGGCCCAGGTCGCGGCTTCCGGGCAAGAGGTCTACTTCATTTCCGCCATGACCGGCGAAGGCGTGAATGCCCTGCTCGACGCCATGTGGCGGCAGCTGCATGCGATGGAAAAGGAACTGGCTGAAGAGTAACTCGCCTCAACTCGTCAGCGGCACTGCCCGTATGACTTTTTCCCTGAATGAAAACGCCCCGGGACCTTCTGGTCCCGGGGCGTTTTACCTATTAAATCCTGAGGGAAAATCCCCTTACTTGTCCGCATTTCCGTCTTTATCCCGCTCAGCAAACACTTCCTTGGCCGCAAAGAGCGCATTCAGCGCTGCCGGGAATCCGGCATAAACCGTCAGCTGGATACAGGTCTCCACGATCTCGGCGCGGGTCCAGCCAACATTGAGCGCGCCATGCAGATGCACTTTGAGCTGCGGCTGGCAATGCCCCAGGGCTGCCAGGGCCGAGATGGTTACCAGTTCCCGCTCCTTGAGGGAAAGGCCGGGGCGGGTATAAACATCCCCAAAGGGGAACTCGATCATGAGCCGCGAAAGGTCAGGCGCGATATCGACCAGCGCCGCCACAACCTTGTCGCCCTGTTCCGCATCCACCTCGCGCAGCTTTTCCATACCTCGTTCGTATCGTTCGTTGTCCATGACAACCTCCTTTTTTTCGATACGGTGCTCGCGCGAGTTAAATCCGTCCAATATATCTTTTCAGCATATGTGATATGATTTACATATCACATATGCACAGCAGACAATTGGAATATTTTATGGCCGTGGCCGAGGAACTGCACTTCCGCAAGGCAGCCGAGAGGCTGCACATGACCCAGCCGCCGCTTTCGCAACAGATAGCGGCCCTGGAGGAAGAACTGGGAGTACGTCTTTTTGTGCGCGACAGGCGCAAGGTGGAACTGACAGAAGCCGGGAAATCGCTGCTGGCCGATGCCCGCATCATTCTGGCGAACATGGATGCCGCTGAACGGCGCGCAAGGGATATCGGGACCGGCAAGACAGGCAGGCTGGCGATAGGCTTTGTCGGTCCGGCCATCGACGGCCCCCTGCCGGAGGACATCCGTAAATTTCGCGAAGCCCATCCCGGCGTAACGTTGGACCTGCACGAGGCGACCACGCCGGACCAATTGGAACGCTTGCGCCATGGAATGCTGGATGCGGGCGTGGTACGGTTGCTGGGGCACGATACATCAGGACTGACGTGCCGGGTCTATCATCGTGAGCGATACGTGCTGGCGGTTCCGGCGGACGATCCTATGGCCGGGCACCCTTCGGTATCCATACGGGACCTAGATGACCGGCCGCTCATCATGGCGCCGCGCAGGTTGAATCCCGCCTTGTTCGACGCCTGGGCCGCCGCCTTTGCCGAGGCGGACGCAAAAATGCATGTGGTACAGGAAGTGACAACCAAACATACCTCGGTCGCCCTGGTGGCCGCCGGACACGGACTCTCGCCGGTTCCCGCATCCACGGCGGGTACTGGACGCAGCGGCGTGGCGTTTGTCCCGCTGAGGGGCACTCTCCCCTCACTGGAGATTCATCTCGTGTTTCGAGAACCAACGCATTCCGTGGCATTGGACAACTTCGTATCGATTCTATGCCACCGGGACGGCACAACGAGTGATCAAACCGCCGACGTCTAGTTCTCCCACATACTCAGGTAGTCCAGATTGACGCGATGGGCTTCACTGCGCGAGATATCCTCTTGATTCATGTCCCGCACGTCGTCCATAAAGTCGTCCAGGGTAATCCGAAGTTCGTCGCCCATTCCTCGCGACGCGCCTCGCGGATCACGGTCGACAACGTCCACTCCACCGAAGACCTGGAAGGCGGTTGTGACTTCCTTGCCCTGCGGGCCCTGCGTCATGGTGGCGTCGGTCACGACCCGGTCCGGGTGCTTCGTGCTCTGCTCGATGCTCTCCCGCGCCTTGGTCGTCTGTCGATTAACAACCTTTCCACCCTCATATTCCTCGTGCTCGTGCGAGGTCTCCCGCAATACTCTGGGGGCCTCGTTTTCCGTCAGACCACGAGCGGTGCGGAACATGATGGCCCGTTCCCGTTGCAGGAAGGTTGTTTCCCTGGCCGATTCACTGTCCCTCTGCCGTTGGACAAGCTCTCCGTCACTGTAGATTTCATCGGTCCAATCCACGGAATAAGGACCCTTGATCCCGTACTTGCCTATGTCCTCGGTGTCGCTGTAGTCGCCAGTGGCCGCATGACGCATGATGCCTTCCATGAAATAATCCGCCTCGGAGCTGCTCTTGCCCGCCCCCGCAGCCAGCAACTCAACGGCTGATTGCGGGTTTTCACCGAGATATTCCTCGGACGAGAGGCCAAGAGCTTCCAACACGGAGGGGCGATCCCGCAACGAGACTTCAGGAGTTTCCCACTGCGTCATGGAGCCGCGACTCCGCTTGACCAGTTCCCCGCCGCTGTACCAGGACACAGCAAGCGACTGCTGCTGCTTACCGTCCTTGCTCAGCTTGGAATTGTCCTTCTGCTCATCGTTGAAAACGGCATCACGCACAAGATTCCCATCTTTATCATAGTCCCGAATGGACATTTTGAGGCCGGTATCGTGCTCGATTTCATCAGTAGTACGGGCAGCCATGCTCCCATTATCGTCATAGGACCGATTGGAGAACTGCGTGTACTTGCCCTTAAACTCCACAGATGTTTGCCGGACAGTGCGGCCGTTCTCGCCAAGCTTTCTGACCTCGGCATAATAGTTGGCTACATGCTTTTCCAACGTTGTATCGACATTGAACTCGTCCACGGTTTCGGAGACCTTTTGGGCGGCATCGCCCAGCAAACTCCGCAACTGCTTTCCCGTGGTGGCCCCATTCGCAGCGCTGTTCCAAGAGCTGAGCTGCATGGAATCCTGCATGTCGCCTTTCAAAACACCTGCATCGAACCACTGAACGCTGCGCTGCATCCGTGCGGAGGTCCAGCCGTTCTTTCCCCTGAGTTCCTCGATTTCGGTATGAATGGTCTGGGCAAGCTTGCCCGTCTTGTCATAAAATTCTGTATCCAGTGAGGCCCCACCCTCATAGAGGGTCCCCTTCACCGACTTGACCAGTCGGTCCCCCTCATATTCCATGATTTCCATCTTGTCGCCGTCAATGGCGACAACCTGCTTGTTGCCGTTCTTCAGAGTGAATGTTCCTTCCTGCATACCGGAACTCATCCACCACCGAGATCGGGGGTTGGCGGCCTGCGCCTCCTCGTGACTTTTGCGAATCTCCGCCTGATTCGCCATTTCGATCTCGAAGGAGCACGGCTTTGCCGAGAGCAGCAACGCCTCTTCGCTGAAATCCACGACGTCCCCGCTCAACGCAGCGGAGGTCTCCCGTGTCTCAGTTGAAGGAGTCGAGGACTTGAACTGAGGCTGAAGTGCAGCACCATTTACCGGATTTATCATGATCAACTCCAACAGCGTTGAATCGTCAGAGGACAACACTATGTTTTACAATATTAAAAGCTCTATCGGATTCCCATCGATTTTCTTTATACTTCTTTAGTTTCAAAAATAAGAAAATTGCACTCGCTCCTGCCGAACGGCCCCGACTCTCGCCTTGCCAGCGGACCGGCTGTTGCTGTACGTTCGCCCGCATGACGAAAACCAATGTGGACAGAAAACCGCTGCTGAAGGATGTTCAGCGCGTCATCATAAAAGTTGGAAGCGCTGTGCTGACCACTGCCGAGGGGTTGAACCCGTCGGCCATCGAACGGCTGGCGGACCAGATTTCAACGCTTTCCGACCGATCCATCGACGTGATCCTGGTCACTTCCGGGGCTGTGGCAGCGGGACGCCAACGCATCTGCGAGCGTATCCGACAGTGCAGCAAGGATTACTCGGACATGGCCTCCCGCCAGGCCGCCTCGGCCGTTGGCCAGGGACGGCTGATGCATGACTATGACGAAGCATTCGCCCGCCACGGCAAGGTGACGGCCCAGGTTCTGCTCACCCGCATCGGGCTCAAGGCCAGGGAGCGTTTCCTCAACGCCAGAAACACCCTGGAACGATTGCTGGAATGGGGCGTGGTCCCCATCATCAACGAGAACGACACCGTCTCCACCCACGAACTCGAATTCGGCGACAACGACACCCTCGGCGCCATGTGCATCGGCCTGACCGGGGCGGACCTGTTCATCAACCTGACCAGCGCCGACGGCGTGTTCGACAGGAATCCGGATCTCCATTCCGACGCCAAGCCCATCCCGATCATCGACAATATTGCGGACCTGGACCTGGAATCCATGTGCGACGGCAAGACCAATGTCGGCAGCGGCGGCATGTACTCCAAGCTACGCGCGGCCAAGCGGGCGGCCCAGCTCGGCGTACCCACCCTCATTGTTTCGGGCCGGGGCGAATTCAATCTGCTCGCCGCGCTGAACGGAGCCGAATGCGGCACTCTGGTGCTGGCTTCGGAGCAGCACGTATCGAGCAAGAAATTCTGGCTCGCCTATCATGACGATCCCGCAGGCACCCTGGTCGTGGATCAGGGCGCGGCAAAGGCGCTCGTCAGCCATGGCAAATCCCTGCTCCCCATCGGCATCCGCGAAGTCTCCGGCACCTTTGAACGGGGAGCCCTCGTCTTCATCAGGAACCTGGAGGGAGATCAGCTGGGTGTTGGCGTAACCAACTATTCTTCCAAGGAATTGATCCGCATCAAAGGCAAACGCACCGATGATATGGACGGCATTCTCGATCCGGTTGACTGCGACGTGGCCGTGCATCGGGACAACATGCTGCTCGACGCGGCCATCTAACCGGAATCCTATTTTGCGACGTCTTTATTTCGACAAAAATCTGCAATTCGTCTTTGGCGTGACGCTGATGGCGGTGCTCGGTGTATCCAGCATCGTCCCGGCCCTGCCCGGCATCATGGCAGGACTGCACATCAGCGCGGTCCATATCGGCTTGGTCATTTCGGCCTTCACTCTGCCCGGCGTCCTGTTTTCCCCGATCATGGGCATTCTGGCCGACCGATACGGACGCCGCGTCGTCCTGGTCCCGTCCCTGTTCGTGTTCGGCGGATTCGGCTTCGCCTGTTTCTTTGCCCACACCGTACACCAGCTGTTGGTGCTCCGCTTTTTTCAGGGCATCGGCGCGAGCCCGCTGGGAGTGCTCTACGGCACTATCATCGGCGACCTCTACCAAGGACGCGAGCGCGGGCAGGCCATGGGGTACAACGCCAGCGTCCTGGCCATGGGAACGGCCCTGTACCCGGCCTTCGGCGGCGTACTCGGCATATTGGGCTGGAACTACCCCTTCCTGATGCCGCTCCTGGCCATTCCCCTCGGCGTGGCCATTATCTTTTATATGGACATCCCCAGCCCGGACCGGGAGGGGTCGTTCATGGAATACCTGAAGGGCGCACTCTCCCGTATGCGCAGCAGGCAAGCCCTCAGCCTCTTCGCCACCACGCTTATCACCTTCGTCGTTCTTTACGGACCGATCATCACCTATCTGCCCATTTTGCTGGATTCCAAATTCCACGCCTCCGCTCCCATGATCGGGGTCGTCTATCTCATCGCCTCGGGCTTTACGGGGGTCGCATCGTTCCAGCTGGGATTTCTGGCCGAACGGTTCGGCCAACGCACTCTGCTCATGACCGCCTCGATTTTCTACGGCCTGTCCATGATACTGACGCCCATGGCGCCCAGCATCTGGTATGTCATTCCGGCGGTCATGTGCTTCGGCCTGGCCCAGGGGCTGAACATCCCCACGGTCATGACCATGCTGACGGCCATTGCCCCCATGGAACAGCGCGGCGCGTTCATGGCGGCCAACGGCTTTCTGCTCCGGCTGGCGCAAACCATAGCCCCGCTGCTCATGGGCGGCCTCTTCGCCCTGTTCGGCATGAAGTCGGTGTACGCCGGTGGGCTGGTCTGTGCCGCGCTCCTCTTCTGTCTGGCCTTTTTCTGCCACAAAAAATAAACATTCCCCGCCATGTCCAGACACATTCTCTCCAGCGGACAACGCTTTTGCGCAGATATATCCGGCACGCGCATCGAATGTGCGGGTACGGGACAGGACGCCGAGACAACTCCCGGCGTCGTTTCCGGAGCCGACCGATTCCGAATCGATGGCGAAACAGTGCTCGATACAGCCACGGGCCTGATGTGGCTGCGCGATGCCAATGCTCCCGGTTTTCCCATTGCCTGGCAGGAGGCGTTCGACACCATCGACAATATGAACGCTTCGGAACTTGCGGGCTATGGGGACTGGCGTTTGCCAGACCGACGCGAGTTGTTCAGTCTCGTGTCCTTTGACACGCACACCCCGGCCCTGCCCGAGGACCATCCCTTCGAAAACGTTTTTTCCGGCTGGTACTGGACCTCCACAACATCGGCCATGCACCCTGCCCAGGCATGGCACGTCCACCTCATGGGGGGCCGCATGTTCTGGGGCACCAAGACCGGCTACGAACTGGTCTGGCCCGTGCGCGGCATCAGCGAGGTGCTGCCAGCCGTCAATCCGGGCAGCCCGCTCGGCGTGCCGTGGACCGAAACACGATTCCGGGCCGAAGGAGATATTGTACTTGATCTGCTGACCGGCCTGACCTGGACCAGATCCGCCGATATGGCGGACGGCCCCACGGGATGGGACGGAGCCTTTGCCGCCGTAAACCGGTTGAACAGTGAACGCCATGCAGGCCTTGCCGACTGGCGGGTCCCCACCATTCGGGAGCTGGAATCGCTGACCGATGCCACGGCCCACTCACCGGCCCTGTGCCCAGGCCATCCCTTTACCGACACGCGTGAGGCCTACTGGTCGTCCACCAACAGCGCCTACGAACCGGACTGGGCCATGTGCTACTACCTCCACAAAGGCGCTATAGGCGTGGGCTACAAGCAGGACAAGGGATTCCACGTCTGGGCGGTGGCGGACTCCGCCCCTAATCCGAATCCGGCAACAGACCGATAAGGCAGACAAGAGGGCACCATCATGAAAGGATTTCGCTGCCGACTGCAACACCACCTGAACCCGCTGCATGTCTATTGCAGACTGCGCACGCTGGGTGTTGATCAGCGCACAGCCAAGATGGTCTCCGCCTGCTACGAAAAGATCGTCTACCGGTTCGTTCTCGCCTGAGCCGAATCAAGCGGCGAACCATTGCGCCCGGCCCGAAACTTCCATCCCCGCACCGCTCCACGCTTTTCCTTCCATTCCCTGCATAAAAACGGTACAAGGCCGAAAGCAATATCGTCTATCAGGAGATACGCATGTCTGTGATCATATGGTCCATAGTCGCCTACATCCTCGGTTCCATCCCCTTCGGGCTGGTGGTGGCCAAACTGTTGTGCAACACTGACCCGCGCACCAGCGGCAGCAAGAATACCGGAGCCACCAACGTGGCCCGTCTCTGCGGTACCAAGTACGGCGTCCTGACCCTCGTCCTCGACTTGGGCAAGGGATTCCTCCCTGTGCTGCTGGCCGGAGCCTGGACAGGACACGGCATCGGCCTGAGCATAGTGCTACTGGCGGCCATCCTGGGCCACGTCTTTTCCTGCTTCATGAACCTGAAGGGCGGCAAGGCCGTGGCCACCACCATCGGCGCGTTCCTGGCCGTCTCACCCTGGGGCACCATCTTTTCGGCAGCCCTCTGCCTGATCGTCATCGCCCTGTCCGGTCATGTCTCCATGGGGTCGCTGACCCTGGCCCTGGCCCTGCCCGTGTTCATGTTCCTTACCGGTAACTTCGCCTTTGTGCCCGCTGCCCTGGTGGTCATGATCCTGCTCTTCTGGCGGCATCGCGAGAACATTCATCGCCTGGCCCGTGGCGAGGAGAACCCCTGGCTCAAGAAGGGATAGCCATGGCAGCAGACTCCCCCCGCCGCTACGCCGTCTACTCCGTGGCGGCGTCGGTGATCACCCTGGTGCTCAAGTTCAGTGCCTGGTACGCCACCGGATCGGTGGGGCTGCTTTCCGATGCCCTGGAGTCCATCGTCAACCTGACCGCAGGCGTTCTCGCCCTCACGGCCATCACCATAGCCATGCGTCCGGCGGACGCGGTCCACAGCTACGGCCACGGCAAGGCCGAATATTTCTCCAGCGGCATAGAAGGCGTGCTGATCATCCTGGCCGCCCTCGGCATCGGGCACGCCGCCATTCAGCGCTTCATGAGCCCTGCCGAGCTGCATCATCTCGGCCCTGGCCTGGCTCTGGCTCTGCTTTCGTCCATCATAAACTACACCACAGCCAAGATCATGCTGCGCGCGGCCCGGCGGTTCGATTCCATTACCCTGGAGGCGGACGCCCGCCACCTGCTCACCGATGTCTGGACTTCTGTCGGGTTGGTGGTCGGACTCTCATTTCTGCTCTTTGCGCCCCAGTGGAAAATCCTGGACCCGACCATTGCCATCTTCATGGCCATCAATATCGTGTTCACCGGCGTTGGGCTGGTCCGCCGCTCCGTTAACGGCCTCATGGACGACGCCCTGCCGGAATGTGAGTTGGAAGCCATCGAAAAAGCCATCAACCGCCATAGCGACATGGGGGTGACCTACCACCACCTGCGCACCCGCAAGTCCGGCCCCATGCGCTTCATCGATTTTCATCTGCTGGTGCCGGGCGCAACCACGGTGCAGGCCGCCCACGATCTGTGCGAGGTCATTGAAACGGAAATAGAGGAAAGCCTGCCCCGCGCCGAGGTGACCATTCACGTGGAGCCCTTGGAATGCGCCGCCTCGTATCGCAAAGTGGAAGACGGATCAGCCGACTGACGAATCGAAGGGCAGCCGGTCCAGAACAGTCTCGACCAGCGGCTCCAGCGACTCGCGATTCACGGCAACGGCCGAAATCCCTTCCGGGAAAATATTCCGCAAGGTCTCACGCGCTTCGGCGTCCAGCCGGTCCCACTTGTTGAGCGCCAGTAGCGAAGGAATGGTATCCAGCTCCATCTCGGACAGAATGGTCCGCACTGCCATCACCTGCTCTTCCACCTCGGGGTGGGAGGCATCACAGACCAAAATCAGCAGGTCGGCCGACTCCAGTTCCTCCAGCGTGGCCCGAAAGGCCTCCTTGAGGTCCGGCGGCAACCGGCGGATGAATCCGACCGTATCGGTCAACACCACCTCCCGCTCGCGCGGGAAACGGATGCGGCGGCTGGTGGGGTCCAGAGTGGCGAAGAGCTTGTCTTCGGCCAGGACCTCGGAACGGGTCAGGGTATTCAGCAGGGTGGATTTGCCCGCGTTGGTGTAGCCCACCAGGGAGACGATGGGCAGCCCGGCCTTGGCCCGGCGCTCGCGGGTCTGGGTCCGCCGCTTGCGCACGGCGTCCAGTTCCTTCTTGAGCCGGGTCAGTCGGTCGTTGGCCCGGCGACGGTCGATTTCCAGCTTGGTCTCGCCGGGGCCTCGGCCGCCGATGCCGCCCATGAGTCGGGACATTGCCCGGTTTTTTCCCACCAGACGGGGCAGCGCATACTTAAGCTGCGCCATCTCCACCTGCAACTTGCCCGACCGGCTGGTGGCGTGCTGGGCAAAAATATCCAAAATGAGCTGGGTGCGGTCCAGAATTTTCCGTTCGGTGATTTCGGCAAGGTTTCGGCTCTGGGTGGGCGAAAGCTCCTGATCGAAAAGAATGACCGAGGCATTGGCCTGCAACGCCCGCACTTCCAATTCGGCCAGCTTGCCCTTGCCCATGATGAACCGCGGATTGACCTGACGCACGCGCTGAATGAGTGTTCCGGCCGCAGTCAGTCCGGCAGTATCCGCCAGTTCGGCAAGTTCCTCCAGAGATCGCTCCTGCACTGGCTTCGGCGTCACATCCACGCTGACCAGCAAAGCCCGGTTCTCGGCCGACTCCAGCTCCTTGCCGTTCGCCTGCCGTCCGAACTCGTCTTCCAGGGCCTGGACAATGGTGCCGAGATCAAGCTCCATGCGGTCCCAACGCACCGGGGAAAAGACTTCATAGCTCCGCTCCTCGGGATTGGGAGGCAGCAGGTGCGCAGTCTGGGCCGTCACCGGAAATCCGCCCGCCACATTCAGGACGGTGACTGAATCGAGCCGCAGAAACACCATATCCATGAGGTCTTCCTGCGAAAGGGCTTCTTCACCCAGGTGGGTGTGCAGCAACCGCAGGCCGCGCAACCGGCCGGTGGCCATGCGCGAACGGGGCAGCTCCGGAATGTAGATGGCCCGGTTGTCGCCCACCAGGACCATGGCAACCTTGCCCTGCCTGTCGATAAGCAGGGCCAACTGCCGCCCGGTCTCGGCGGAAAGTTCCGCCAACTCGCGTGCCTGATCCAGGGCGTAATTCCCATTGGCCGGAAACTGACGCTGATACAGCCGGGACAACCGATTGATCTGATTGGGCTTGAGCCCCTGAAGGTTGCCCTTTGGTTTCTGTGCTATGACCTTGCTCCTTTTGGACCGTTGAAAAACGGCGATCTGCGGTGTTGCTTCGGGGATTTACCGCCCCCGCGTACCGAAAGTACACTTGGCCTTGCATCCCCCTCACGCGGTGCGCCTTGGACCGTGGGAGATTTATAGGAAAAAGGCAAGCGCCATAAGAGCACCTGCCTTTCTTCTTTGTCACTGTGAGGCTTTCGAGAGTGGGTCGGATGCTAGGCGCCGGGTGCAAATTGACCGCAGACGTAGCAGCGCTACGTCGAGGATCAATTTACGCCCGGGAACGACGCAGACGGCCCGCTATCGGAAGCCGGGGCGAAACCGCCCTACGCGTCGTTCTCGCTGAGATATTTGGTGATCATGGCGTCGTATTCGCTGGTCAGCTTGAAGGTCAGCGTGGCCATCTCCTTGCGGAACGCCAGCGAGATGCCGCCATTCTGCGCTATCTCCTCCTGCACCTGCCCATAGTACTTGGGATCGGGCACCACACAGATGGAGTGAAAGTTCTTGGCCGAGGCGCGCAGCATGGTCGGCCCGCCGATGTCGATCTGCTCGACGGCGGCCTTGAGGTCCAGCCCCTTGGCCACGGCATCGGCGAAGTTGTAAAGATTGACACAGATAAGGTCGAACGGCTCGATGCCGAAGTCCCGCAACGTTTCCATGTGGCCATCGTCGTCCTTGTCCGCCAGGATGCCGCCATGAATGTTCGGATGCAGCGTCTTTACACGACCGCCAAGGATTTCGGGGAAATCCGTGACATCGCTCACCGAGGTCACGGGCAGTCCCGCTTCGGACAACATTTTCTTGGTGCCTCCGGTAGAGACCAGCTCGCAATCCTGATCAACCAGAAAACGTCCAAACTCAGCCAGACCGGTCTTGTCCGTAACGGACAGGATTGCCCGTTTGACAGGTAAAAGTTCCATGAAAGCCCCCCTACTTTGAAGCTCTTGTTTGAGAGGCTCTGCCAGATTTGACGGACAAAGGCAAGCGAACCCGCTATGCATTGGGCATACGTATTCAACCTTCTGGAATCATAGAGAAAGGCAATAGTCACGCATTCCAGGCAGGAAGCGTGTGGATAAGGGCGCAAGGAGAGGGCCTCCCGCGGCTTTGCGGACGTCTCGAAATCGTCCCTCCAGAGCACGGTAGACCGTGCGGAAGGCTGATTTCCCGCCCCATCCCGCCAAAGCAGGCGGAGCGGGAAATCAACGGGGAGGGGAGACCGCAGTTAGGACTGAATCGCTTCGAGCATTTCCTTGGCGGCTTCGAAATTGGGATCCAGCTCGATAAGCTTGTCGAGTTGTTCCCGCGCCGCGTCGTTCTGCTCCATGCAGACGAAGCAACCGGCCAGGGAGTAGCGAACTTCGCTCTTGGCCGGATTGATCTCCAGGTAGTCCCGCAGATACGGGATGATGTCCGCAACGCGATCCAGCTCATGCCCGAGCTTAATCAGGCTGAAGAGGGCCACCATGTTCTCAGGGTTCATCTTGAGCGCTTCGACGAACATGGCATAGGCGTTTTCCTTCTCACCATTCTCCAGCCGGATGAGCGCGATGCCGGAAAGACTCTTGTCGCTCGGTTCGACCTTGTGCGCCTTCTCATACATTGTCAGGGCACTGTTCAGATCGCCACGTTGTACCGCGACGGTAGCCAGACCGAGATACGGGTCGGGATGCACTCCGTTGGAACTGACGGCCTTTTTGTAATACTCTTCGGCCTTGTCCAGTTCACCCATGAACAGATAGCATTCACCGAGTTCCTTGTTGATTTCGTAATCCAGATGACCACTCATTGTTCCCCTCCATTTCTCCTTTACCCGGAAATCCGGGTGCCAAATATATCGGGCCGCGGTTGACCCGCACTTCTCTTTAGCAACACATGTGCCAATTGATGCTTTTGGGTTGTAAAACACAAGCCAAATAAGCACAACATGCTAAAATATAAAAAATTTATTTAAAACGATCATACAGGGACAATTCTGCCGCCCTGTTTTCCAGCCCCTACGTGTCCACCTTCAGGATTCCGGCCTCCAGCGATCAAACTCATTACCTATATATAAAAGACACAGCCAGATTCTCGACGCCCTTCGCTTAGTGTTTTATGCCTTTTGCGTTTAAATACAGTTAGTTATGCAATTGGAACGCTAGTTGCTTAGTTCCGAACAAATCAGGCGGCAAAAAATGCCTGCCGATTAATCAGAGAAAGCCATTTGGCAGGAGGAACAAGACATGAGGGGTATTTTCGAGCACCACATCCAGCTGACAGCCAAGGTCATGGATTTGCGGTTGCAGCGTCAAAATCTCGTCATGGGCAACATCGCCAACGTCAATACGCCTGACTACAAGGCCAGACGACTCGAATTCGAGGGCAACCTCCAAAAGGCGCTGGACCTGGACGAACGCGGCCGCATGACACGGACCAACAAAGAACACATGCCTGTGGTCTTCAATGCCAACAGCTTCAAAGGCAAGGGGCTCGAAGAGTTCCAGCCGCGCGAAGTGTACGGCGAGGATTCCGTGGACCTGGACAAGGAAATGTCCGTCATGTCCAAGAACGGACTGATGTACAACGCCCTGGCGAGCGTCATCAAAAAGAATTTCGACGGCATCAACAAGGCCATCCAGGAAGGGAGCAGATAAATGGACTTCATGACAGCTCTCGACATCGGGGCATCAGCCCTCAAGGCGCAGCGTGCCCAGCTCAATGTCATTTCGATGAACATGGCCAACATGCGGACCACCAAGACGCTGGAAGGCGGCCCCTACCGGCGCAAGTCCGTGTCGTTCGAGTCCACCCCGGTGTACTCGCCCTTCGACTCCGCCATGCAGGACCAGCTCAACCGCGAGCTCAAGGGCGTCAAGGTCCTGGGCGTCACGGCGGATGAGCGGCCCTTCAAGCAGGTCTACGAGCCCCACCACCCGGACGCCAACGACCAGGGTTACGTCTTCTACCCGGACATCAACGTGGTCGAGGAAATGACCAACATGATGACCTGCACCCGGGGATACGAAGCCAGCGTGGAAACCATCACCGCCTGCAAAACGATGTTTCAACGTGCCCTGACCATCGGCGCGTAAAAGGTAAGGAGAACAAATCATGGACATCAGCAGCATCGGCATCAACGCATACAAGAATGCCATGGAGCTCCGCCGCCGGTCGGTGGACAACACCGTCACCGAACGGCTGAAGAAGCCCCAGGCCCCGCGCGAGTCGTTCAGCGACACCCTCAAGGGATCGCTCAAGACCGTAAACGACATGCAGGAGCAGAAGAATGCCATGATCGAGGAGTTCGCCTCGGGCAAAAACCAGAATGTCCACGAGCTGATGATCTCCCTGCAGAAGGCGGGATTGGCCGTGAACATGACAAGCGCCGTGCGCAACAAGCTCATGACCGCCTACCAGGAAATGATGCGTCTGCAGTTCTAGGGCGCGGGCCCCTGCCAACGGATAACAACTTTTTTTGCGGGAGATAGGAAATGCCGCCGTTCGTCAACGAATACTGGTCCAAGATTCAGAGTTTATGGTCCGGCCGGACCGCATCCCAGCGCATCCTCATCGCGGGACTCGCGGTTTCCGTATCCGTCGCCTTCGGGCTCATGATCTTCTGGATGAACCAGCCGGACTACAAGGTCCTGATGACAAACCTGTACCCGCAGGATGCCTCCCAGGTGGTGGAGATGCTGAAGGCGGGCAAGGAACGCTACAAGCTGGAAGACAACGGCAAGACCATCCTGGTTCCGGCGGACCGCGTGTATGATCTGCGCCTCAAGGTTGCAGGCGAAGGCAACCTGCACGGCCAGGGCATCGGCTTCGAAATCTTCGACGACATGCAGATCGGCCAGACCGACTTTGTGCAGCACATCAACTACCAGCGTGCCCTGCAGGGCGAACTGGCCCGCACCATCACGGAATTTCCGCAGGTCGTGAAGACCCGCGTTCACCTCGTCCTTCCGCAGAAATCCCTGTTCATCGAGGAGCAGATGCCACCCAGCGCATCCATCGTCCTCCAGCTCAAGGACAACGCCAAGCTGGAAGCGAACCAGGTCCAGGGCGTCGTCAACCTGGTATCCATGGCCGTCGAAGGCTTGACGCCCAAGAACATCACCGTCACCGACATGAAGGGCCGTCCGCTTTACACTCCCGAGGACGACTCCGCCGGGCTGGCCATGTCCAATACCCAGCTCGAATACAAGGCGAACATGGAGAACAAGATCCAGCGCCGCATCATGGAACTGCTCGGACCGGTCGTCGGCCCGGAAAAGGTCATCGCCCGCGTCAATGCGGACCTCGACTTCAGCCAGAAGACCATCCGGCAGGAAATCTTCGACCCCGACGGCTCCGTGGTCCGTTCCGAAAGCCGTAACGAAGAGAGCACGGCCGGTGCGGCCAACCTGGCAGGCGGCGAGCCCGATGCCAACTTCCGAGGCGACGGCTTTACCGGTACCCGCACCACGCAGGACTCCACCCGCGAGTCCCGCACCACCAACTACGAGATCAACAAGAAAGAAGAAAATATCGTAGCCCCCGTAGGAGAGTTGAAACGGTTGTCCGTTGCGGTTATCGTGGACGGGACGTGGACTACCGACGAGGCTACCGGCAAGCAGGTATACGTGCCCCGCAAGGCTCAGGAGATCGAACGCATCAAGACCCTCATCGCCAATGCCGTCGGTTACGACACCGCTCGCGGCGACACCATCGAGGTCAGCAACATCTCCTTTGGCGAACCGGATATGTACGATGCCGACTCGCTCATGCGCACCATGCTCGAATACGCGCAGCGCCTGGGCAAGCCGTTCCTCAATGGCATCCTGATCTTCCTGTTCCTCATCATGGTGGTGCGGCCGGTCGTCATGGCCCTCATCCGCCCCCGTGTGGCCGAGCAGGAGATCGAGGAAATGGCCGGTCTGCCTGGTGCGGAACGGCTGGCCCTGGAAGAAGATGAAATGGACGAAGAGGCCATGGATATGTCCCGTCGCTTGGAAAATGCCAAGAATCACGCGATTCAGCTCTCGGACGACAACATCGAGCAGGCAGTACATCTGCTCAAGAGCTGGCTGACGCAGGAGGCGTAACCGCATGGCTGACTTCACCGGACCGCAAAAAACCGCCATCGTGCTCCTCGCTCTGGGCGAGAAGTTTACGACGGACGTATTCAAACGCATGGAGCGCAACGAGATTGCCGCCGTATCCAAGGCGATGCTCGAAACCGACTCCATCCCCCGAGAGCAGGTGCTCGAAGTGCTCAAGGAGTACAACGAGGCCCTGGCCTACGGCGCCGAGCTCCTGGTGGGCGGCCCGGAACAGGTCAAGCGTATGCTGACCAAGGCTCTGGACTCGGAAACAGCCAAGTACATCATGGATTCCCTGGACCTGGATACCGGCCCCACGCCGTTCCAGGAGCTGGAGAACGTCAGCCCCAGGATTCTGGCGCAGATTCTGCGCAACGAGCATCCGCAGACCCTGGCCCTCATTCTGGGCCATCTGCACCCGGACCAGGCGGCGGATCTTATCTCCCACCTGCCCGCCGGCGTGCGCGCCGAGGTGCTCATGCGCCTGGCCAAGCTGGAAGCCGTTGCCGAAGAGATGCTGCTGGAAGTGGACAAAGTCCTGCAACGGCAGCTCATCGCCATGGGCGGCAAGGAAGGCAAGAAGGTCGGCGGTGTTCCCGCAGTGGCCGAAATCCTCAATGCCGTGGATCGCAATACCGAAGAGGAAGTCCTCTCCGAGATCGAGGAAGAGTCCTCCCAGATGGCCGAGGACATCCGCAACCTCATGTTCGTCTTCGAAGACATCAAGGGCGTGGACGACGTGGCCATCCGCGAGCTGCTCAAGGAGGTCTCCAACGAGGACCTCACCGTGGCCCTCAAGGGTGCCAGCGACGAGCTCAAGGAGAAGTTCTTCAAGAACCTGTCCGAGCGCGCATCCACCATGATCAAGGAAGACCTGGAAATCATGCCGCCCAAGAAGCTCTCCGAGGTCGAGGCGGCCCAGCAGAATATCGTCAAGACCGTCCGTCGTCTGGAGGACGAGGGCAAGATCGTCATCAGCAGAGGTGGAAGCGATGTCTTTGTCTAGCCACAGTTCCGACCACCTGACCGGCAAGGTCCTTATGGGATTGCAATCCCCCGGTCCGGATGAAATGAGCATCCAGGAGATCGAGGGCAAGCGCAAACTCATCTGGGACGATTCCGTCAACAACGAGTACCTGGAGCGCGTAAAGGCCAAGGCCCGTGAGGCCGCCAAGGAAATCCGGGTTTTGGCCGAACTGGAGGCCGAAGCCCTGCGGAACACGGCCCGCTACGAAGGATATGAGGCCGGGCTGGCCCAGGCCCAGGCCGATGTGGAAGCCCACACCCAGACCATGTCCGCCGAGGTGGAAAACATCCTCGGCCAGCTTCAGGCCCAGGGCGCAACCATCTTTGAGGAACGCCGCAACGACATCATGGCCCTTATCAAGCTGGCGGTCCAAAAGACGCTGGCCGTGGAAATGAGCGAGAAGCGCACGGCCTCGCTGGAAAGTCTCATGCGTCAGGCGCTGGAAAAACTCGATTCCCAGCGACAGCTGACCATCCGCTGCGCCGCCGCCGATGCCGAAGACCTGAGCGCCTTCATCGGCTCCATTCAGGAGCGCAATCCCGCCCTGCAACAGTGGACCATCAAGGGTGATGCCACCCTGGCAGAGGGCGGCGTGGTCATCGAAAGCGACGAGGGCCGGGTGGACAACACCATCAAGTCCCGCTGGGAGGGCGTGGAACCCATCCTGAACCAGCTCATCGAACAGCTTACGGCAACCGAGGGCTGATATGACGGATTCCCGGCTCGGACTCCTCGAATCCCTCGACCCCTGCCTCTCCTACGGCAAGGTGACCAAGGTCGTCGGCCTCATCGCCGAAGGCCGGGGCATCAAGGCCCCGCTGGGTTCGGTCTGCTATCTCATGCCTGACGACCAGCGATCCATCCCCGCGGAGGTGGTCGGATTCCGCGACGGCGCCTGCCTGTTCATGCCCTACTCGGACATGCGCGGCATCGGCCCCGGCTCGCTCATCCGCAATGCCGCCACCCCGCCCCACGTCCCCGTGGGGCAGGCCATGCTCGGCCGGGCCGTGGACGCCTTCGGCGAGCCGCTGGACGGCAAGGGAGCCTTTACGCCCGAAACCTTCGTGCCGCTGCACCGCGAGCCGCCGAACCCCCTGGAGCGTCCCCGCATCAACGAACCGCTCGACGTGGGCATCCGCTCGGTCAACGCCCTGCTCACCCTAGGCAAGGGCCAGCGCGTGGGCATCATGGCCGGTTCCGGCGTGGGCAAATCCACGACACTCGGCATGATGGCCCGCTACACCAAGGCGGACATCAACGTCATCGCCCTGGTGGGCGAGCGTGGCAGAGAGGTGGTGGAATTCATGGAACGCGACCTCGGCCCCGAAGGCATGTCCCGTTCCGTCCTGGTGGTGGCTACCTCGGACAAGAGCCCGCTGATCCGTATGCGCGCGGCCTATGCCGCCACGGCCATTGCCGAATATTTCCGGGATCAGGGCAAGGACGTCCTGCTGATGATGGATTCCGTGACCCGCTTTGCCATGGCCGGGCGCGAGGTCGGGCTGGCCGCCGGGGAACCGCCCACGCGCGGCGGCTACACCCCCAGCGTTTTCGCACACCTGCCCCAGTTGCTGGAACGCGCGGGCAAGAACATAAAGGGTTCCATCACCGGCATCTACACGGTCCTGGTTGACGGCGACGACTTTACCGAACCCATTGCGGACTCCACCCGCTCCATTCTGGACGGGCACATCGTCCTCACCCGCGATCTGGCGGACATGGGCCACTATCCGGCCATCGACGTGCTCCGCTCCATCAGCCGTCTGCGTTCCGACATCACCTCGGACGAGGTGCAGGCGGACGGCCGCGCCCTGCTGCGCAGCATGGCGACCTTCAAGAAGGTGGAGGATATGGTCAACATCGGCGCATACCAGCGAGGGGCCAACCCTGAAGTGGACAAGGCCATCTCCATGGTGGGACCGATCAACGGCTTTTTGCGCCAACTAGTGAAGGAAAACGAACCGCTCGAAGGAGCCTTTGCCAAGCTCCACGCCCTGGTGGGCGAAGGCGACGTACAACCCAACACGCCGCCCAATCAGCAACCCCGGAACAACAACCGGCAGCAGAAACAGACGCCCCGCCCGGCCATCAAGCCCAAGAAACGTGCGATGGCCCCCTCGGACATCACGGTCAATATGCGGTAACGCGCCGCCTCACGGCACGATTTCCCGACTACCCCAGACTCCCCGGCAGCCCGTGGGCCATGGCCCGGATTTCGTCGCGTACGCGGCGGTAGACGGCCAGGATTTCATCCTTTTCCGTCATTCCCTTGACCAGGGCTGGCGGATCGTCGAAGCCACGATGCACCCGCTTGCCGGGGCCGGGCACAACCGGACAATTCTCCGCCGCGCCGGAGCAGAGCGTGACCACGTAGTCGAACTCCACGTCCGGCGGCAGTTCATCCACACTCTTGGGGTACTGCCCGATGAGGTAGACCTCTTCTTCCTCCATGACCGCAACGGCATAGGGGTCCATCTCTCCCGGAGCCGTCCCGGCCGAGAGGGCATGAATTTCGGGACGCAGAAAACGGGTCCAGGCCTCGGCCATCTGGCTGCGGCAGGAGTTGCCGGTGCAGAGATAGAGTATGTTCATCAGAAAATCCCGAAGAGGTTGAACAACCCCTTTTTCTTTTCCGTGGGCTCGCCGTTCTTGTCGGACTCGGAATTCCCTTCCGTGCCGACCAGGGTCTTGCCCACAGTGGTTACCACCCCGGTAACGCCCTTGAACACGGTCCCGGCCACATCGATGACCGCGCCGCCGAGCGCCTTTACATATTCCGCCAGACTGACGCTGTAGCGGGGATCGGCCACATTTCCCGTAACGCGGACCGGCACCATGATGCCGAGCATGTCGTTGCCCGACTTGCCGCCCTGCCCGGTGGTGGAGGCCACCAGCTTGACCTTGAGCAGATAGTTGATCTTGCCCGTGGGCAGGGAGACCGCGCCCACTCCGGCCGCGCGCCAGCCCGGGGCCTTCACGTCCAGGTCCCGGTTTTCCATCACGCCGTTTTTGATCACGCCCGAGCCGGAGATGGAGCCGAACTTGGTGGAATCGCTGTCCGCCGCCACCACGGTGCCCTCTTTTTGCTGGCTGGCCTGCGCTTTCTTGGCAAGACCGAGCAGGTCCACGCCGGGGAACACGCCGTCCGCCAGATTCAGATTAAATTTGCCGTTGGTGGACGCAAGCATCGGGGTAACCCGCTCGCCTTCGCAGGACAGCGTGCCCTTGAAATCGAGCTTTCCCGCATAGGACTTGTCGCCCAACACATCGCTGGAGAGTCCGCCGACATCCACCTTGTCCAGTGAGGAAAGCAGGTCGATTCGGGGATCATCCGTGAGCGCATTTATTGTAATGGCAGTGGACAGGTGACCACCGTAGAGCGTCGCGTCCAGCGGCTTCACACGCACAAGTCCGTTGCGGCCCTGCACTCCCACCTTGACGTTTTCCAGCCAGGCCCCACGGATGTGTACCTTGGCGGCATCGGCCTGGGCGTCCACAGTCAGCCGACGCAGCAGGTCGGCATCAAGAATCCGCATCCCGGCCCTGGGTTCCTGCTCCGCACCTTCTGTGGTATCGCTCTTTATGGAAGGCAGGTATTTATCCAGATCAAGCGTATCGGCATCCAGGCGGGCATAGCAGGACACCCCGCCATCCCCTTCGCCAACCTTGGCCTCACCTCGCAACCCCTCGCCATCCACCGTCAGATCAAGCTTGTTGAAGGCCAGGGAATGGGGAGTGCAAGCCACGACGGCCGTACCGCCTATGCTGGTCAAGGCCTTGGCATCCGCCGTATCCGGCTCCGTGCCGAACAGGGATTTCCACGCCTCCCGCCCGTTGAACGGGTCCACGGTCACAGTGCCGACAAGTTGTTTCCGGCCGCCGCCGGTCAGCCCGCTCAGGCTGCCGTCGTAATGGATATTGGCACCCACGACGGACAGGACCAGTCCCTTGGCTTCCAGCCGACCATTCGCCAGGGCGAGCAGATCGGCCACGCCTTCCACGCTGATCTTGCCGTCGTTCATTCCCGCGCTTTCAGCCTGAACCGTGGCCTTGACGTCCCTGGCTGACAGACCGTCTTCATCCATGGTCATCGTAGCTTCCAACGAAATATCTCCCTTGGCCTCCGGCGTGACGGATGCAAAGGTACAGCTTGCCTTGAGCGGCGAAGGGACGCCGGGGCGAACATTGCGCACCGCCACTGTCAGGTCACCGACGGAAAGGGAAACGTCGTTTTCCCGATCATCCCAGGTCAGGCTGGAATGCTCGATAACAAAGCCGTCCGCCTCGAACCTGATCGGCTTGCTGCTCTTAGCGGGAGTGGAACCGGCGGAATCTCCGCCCAGCAGATCGTCCCAGTTGGTAACGCCCTTTTCGTTTCGGGCCAGATGTACTTCCAGCCCGTCCAGAAAGACATGACCCACCTGCACATTGCCGGAAAGAAGCGGCCACAGGCGGAATGAGGCGGAGGCCGTCTTCACGCTGGCCATGGGAGTCTCGCCGAACCCCGGCCCGTTGCTCAGGGAAGCCCCGTCCACCGTCACCCCAAGAGGGAAGAACATCAGTTCCAGATCGCCCGAAAAGGTAAGCGTCCGACCGGTCTCGCCACGAACCGCCTGCGTGATGCGCGCCTTGTAGTCATTGATGTTGAAGGTCGCGGCAAAGGCGATCAGTCCGACGACGATAAGCGCCGCCAGAATCCCGCCAGCCCACAAGGTCATATGCACCGCTTTGGTCATGATGTGCCCCTTTTCGGGTCCTGTTGATGAATTTATCGATGAAGGAGCCGCTTGATATCGACGAGTTCGTTTCGGATCTCGTTGAGGATATCGGCATGAGCCCGGCTGTTCAGCCGCTTCTTGGCCCCTTCGATGGTCAGCCCTTCGTCATAGAGAAGGTGCTTTATTTCCCGGATGAGTTCCAGATTATCCTCGGTATACAGCCGCTGGCCGCTATCGGTCCGGATGGGTTCGAGCTCGTCGAACTCCCCTTCCCAAAAGCGGAGCACATAGGTTTTTACACCTACCTCGCGCGCGGCCTGGCCGATCTTGTACCGCTTGAACACCCGTAAGTCTTCCATCTGTCCTGAATAGCAAATTGCGCACCCCGGCTCAAGGCATAAGCGTTCAGGCATTTGGATAAGCGATAAAAGATACCATTATTTCTGTAACCCGTACTTTACCCATTCGTTTCGCAATGTGTCCGGGACGACACGGTACCGACGCCAGAATTCCGCCGGGGTAACGTACATAATCCCCTACTACAATCCACCAGTGAGGAGAAAAATATGTCCACTGAAAATGTCAATCGTCGTGATTTCCTGAAAATCGGCGCCATGGCCGGTGTTGCCGCCGTGGCCGCCATGCATACCACTCCCGCCTTTGCCTCCACCACTCCCCGCCCGCTTTCCGCCTGCATGGAGATGAGCCCGGTCGCCATGGCCGAAGCCTCCGCCCCGGTTTCCGCCGCATGGCAAAACATTCGGCAAAACGCCGAAATGATCCGCAACCCCGGCATCCGCAAGTCCGTCGTGGCCATTCTCGACAATCCAGCGCCGACCCTGACCAAGGGGATGAGCGGCGCGGACAAAAAGGCCATCTACAAGGAACTTTCCGCCAAGGGGTTGATAAAGGATGTAGCGGAAAAGGATTTTCTGCCTCCCTTCAAGGACAGCACCCAGGCTCCCCAGCCCTTCTACTCCGCTCCCGGCAGCGGCTACGGCAGCCACCATGCCTACCCGGGCGGACTGGCCACCCACACCGACCTGAACGTGCGCTCCTCCCTGGCCATCCATGACAACTACTGTAACGTCTATAACTACCTGCTGGACCGGGACGTGGTTTTGGCTGCCCAGCTGCTGCATGACCTGCACAAGCCGTGGGTATTCCAGTGGGGCAAGGACGGCGAGTCACGCGCCGAACTGAAGCTGGCCGGTACCGGCGAGCACCATCCCCTCAGCGTGGCCGAGTCCATTGTGCGCGGCCTGCCCGCCGAAGTCATTGTGGCCCAGGCGTGTGCCCACAATCATCCCCGCACCCCGGCCGACGAGGCGCAGGTGGTGGGCTGGCTCCAGGCCGGAGCCATTATCGCGGGCGTAGACCCGATCAAACGAGGATTGCTTGTCAGCGACGGCAAGACCCTGCCCCTGCCCCGGCGCCAGGAAGGCTTCGTCACCCACCTCGGCGACCACGACTGGGTCCTGACCGTCCCGGCCGTTCAGTGGGTCGTCCCGGTGCTGGAAAAGACCGCTGTCCGCGACTACGGCATCAGCCAGGGCGACCTCAAGAAAAAGCCCTTCCACCAGTTCCGCAACTACGTCTTCTCCCAGGTTTCAGCCATGTCCCTCTACGAGACCTATGCCGCCAAGGGTGAAGAGGAACTGATCCGCACGGTTCGCTCCGTCGTCACTCCCGCCTAACCCCTACACTCCACGCATCCTGACAGGGACCGGTTCGCCGGTCCCTTTTTGTTATGCGAAACACCTTTTTGCCGGACTATCCCGCAAGTGCGGCCAGATAGGACTCTTCAAGCAGCCGGAATTTGGAATCCGGCACACCCGCCTTGCGGTTCTCTTCCCGCCATCCATCACGGACAATAGCAGTCATGTCCTGCACGATCGCCCTGGCCGCCGAGCCGCTGAGCCCAAACTCCTCGCACCGGGACAGGGCGTTTTCCAGCGAGGCAGTCCGCCCATATTCGCCGACATCCAGCGTCAGGCTGGCCGGACGGTAGTTGTCGGCGCCAATCCCCTCATCCTGCCGAGGCTGCGGCACGATGTCGTAGGCGGGAGACAGCCTCCACCCCTTTTTCTCCGAATCATAGAGAAAACCATGATTACGCAGGTGGTCGTCAGAATTATTGCACAGAATGTTGAACACCATCCGACGAAATAGTTCCGTCAGATCGTCCTGAATATGATTCGGTGTCCCATACCTTCTGATGGCACGGGCGATGTCCCCGTAGGCTCCCCTGTGCATGTCGGACGCTCCGATCAGCGTCATGGCTGAGAGGGTGTGGATTCGCCGGTATCCATTGGCCCACTTTGAAACATCCAGACTCCGCCGCCACGGCTCGGCCTCCTGGACAGCACGCTGGCGGGCAAGGGAGTGCGGATCGCTAAATGGCCATCGGTCCGCATAAGCGAGGATGCAATCAAACCGCTCTACAAGAAAGACATCGCGTGCCTTAACCTGGATGACTTTGCAGAAAGGGATTCGGATTCCGCAACGGGAAGCGAGATTCATGGCGGCCAATTCGAGGCGGCAGGTGGGCAGTACCTCATACTCCCGCGAGAACTTCGCTATCCATTTCCGCTGTTCGAAGTCGACCACGGCCTTCGGCTGTGCGCCGCCCACCCCGGACGATCCCCGGATGACATAGCGCCGCTCATCCGGTGAAAGTTCTTCAAAGCTGAGAATTTTATCCGCAGCCTTGAGCAATCTTTCGAAATCAAGTCGCTCCCCATGCAGTTTTTCCGGCCGCCAGGAGGGATAATAGGATACGGGTTGACCATCCGGTGCCGGACCAAACCCCAGCGCTCCCAGGCGAGTGTCCGGGTCAAGCGCCGTCAGGTAGTCGAACTCCTTGGGGCGCATCCCATATTTCTCGGCCGCGCGGTCCAGGATATGCCGTCCCCACCCATCCGGCGTTGCATCGCGAAAGCCTCGAAACAAGCCGACTGTTTTGAACTTTTCATTTGTGAGCGGAAGTTGCCTGGGATCAATAGACACAGCATTCTTACGGCCCAGATATTTCCGGCCATACGCAAATTCCGAGACAACGCCCTGCCCGTCCTGATCGACAACAAGCAGTCCGGCAGGAACAAATTCTCCGTCGATCTGCATGAACACGTATGTCTTGTCACTGGCCATGACCGCTCCCTAAAAATCCAGATCGTCATCATCAATGGAGAATGCGGCCTGTTTTCCACTTGCCCTCTGCCGCGCCGTTCTCGCCTCAAGACTTTTTCCCAGCGTATCCGCATCCGCAGCAGCCAACCGTTCAAGTTGATCCGCCATTCCAAAAAGCTCCAACGCCAGGACCAGTACGCCAATACCAACAGAGGGGGAGCCCTTTTCAAGCTTGCTTATGGTCGGACGGCTAACCGACAGCCTTTCCGCAAGACTTTCCTGGGTAATCCCACGTCGTATGCGCGCAGTTTTCAAATTTACCCCAAGCTGCTCAAGCGCCTGTCGAGCCTGATCGGAGAGGGCGTCTTCCGCCAAGGATTTACGGCCCATACACCACCTATCTATGTAGATTAAAATTTACAAAAACATTTTTTTTGTTATTTATAGTTTACAAAAAATATAATAGCAACCCATTTCAGTCAAAACACCATATCTTCAGGTTGCAGCGCCTTGAATAAAATTTCACCCGATTATGAAATTTTGTGTCTTTTTAAGATCTCCATTCGTATTAATAATATTAATGCATAAAAAGCCATTTCATAGCTTTATGACGACCAACAGGAGGATATGTAATGTCGATCAACAGAAGGTTTGCCCTCAAGACACTGTTCTGTTTGCCCTTCTTTGCCGGTTCCGTTGTCCAGGCCTTTGCTAAAAACGACAAGTCGGCGGAGAAGGAACGCAAGAAACAGGAAGCGGCCGAACAGCGCCAGCAGGCCAAGGAAGAACGGGAACAGCAGCGCGAAACGGATAGGGGAAAACGAGAACAGCTCAAAGAAGAACGCGAAAATCAACGCGAGATGGACAAGAAAGAGCGCGAGCAGAAAATGGACGTGCGCGAGTACGAGCGTAACGAGGATAAAAAAGAACGAAAAGCCGACAAGAACGCGCGCAAGCAGGAAAAGAACTCGTCCAAGGAAAAAAGCAAGAGCAAATCCAAGGACAAAAAATCAAAGGGCAAGAAATAGCGTTACCACTTCTCTTTTCAAAATAAAAAAGCCCGCTTCTTTGGAAGCGGGCTTTATCTTTACATTGCTCTTGCCGCCTAGAAGTGGACAGGCAGCTTGGATTGCAGGGCTTCCAGCACCTTCTGGTGCTCCTTATCCACTTGCTTGTCCTTCAAAGTCTTGGTGGGCGAACGGTAGGTCAGTCGGTAGGACAGATTGCGTTCCTCTTCCTGGCCCTCAGGCACATACTCGGCCACGAGTTCCACGGATTCCAGGATGCTCACTCCGGCTTCCTCGATGACCTTGCGGATGGCAGCGGCCGTAAGGGTGGCCGGGCCGATGACCGTCACATCGCGACGGCTGGGCGGAAACACCGGCAGTGGCGCAAAGGTGATGGCGTTCGCCTCGGCCATGGCCTTCAGTGCATCCAGGTCCATCTCGGCAAGCCAGACATCCTTGCGAGCGTGGTAGAAATCGGCCACGTCATTTTTGACCTTGCCGATCAACCCCACCAGGGTGCCGTCCACACGGACTTCCACGCACGGTTCAAGGAAGGCATGTTCCTCGGCCAGCGCGAATTCCGGCTCGGCAAGCTTGAGATGATTGCGCAGGAGGTGCTCAACGTGGCCCTTGATATCAAGGTAGTCAACGTCCTCGGTACCCCACGGCCAATCCGCCGCATGGCGGGGACCGGTAAGCAGGATGCCGAGCCCCAGGCATTCGCGGGTCTCGGTTTCCGAAGAAGCGTCGGCATAGAACCGCTTGGCGACTTCGAAGACACGGATATGACCGTTGCCGTGGGCCATGTTGTACTTCATGGTATTGAGCAGGCCGGGAGCCAGATTCGTCCGCATGGCGTTCTGGTCTTCGCTCAAAGGGTTGGCGATGTGAACCCGTTCCTCAACCGGGAGGTTGAGCCGATTCAAATCTTCATCGCCGACAAAAGAATAGTTGATCGCTTCATTGAGGCCGATACCGGCACCCCACAGCTTGATGGAGCGGATGAAGCCGTACTCGCTGTCGGCCACGCCTCCTTCCAGAGCTTTGGAGACGGTGGGCAGCACGGCCGGGATGCGGTCCAGGCCATAAACTCGGCCCACTTCTTCGTAGAGGTCAACCTCGCGCTCCAGGTCGAGCCGATGGGACGGAGAAGTAACGGTCCAGTTATCCGTGTTGGAATCATCCACGGTGCAACCCTCGCCCTCGAATACCCGCTTGGCGAAATCCTTTTCCAGATCCAGGCCGAGCAACCGCATACAGCGGTCATGCCGATAGCCGAGAACCCGATCCTTCCAGGGGCGGGGCTCATTGGAAGCCACGCCGGAGACGACCTTGCCGCCGGAAGTCTCGGCCATCAGCTGTGCCGCACGGTCGATGCAGTAGCGGTTCATCACCTGGTCCACACCACGCTCGAAGCGGTAGGAGGCATCGGAAGGCAGGGACAACCGACGAGCGGTCTTGCGGATGGTGCCGGGCCGAAACACGGCTGCTTCCAACAGGACGTTCTTCGCATCGGCAGTCATTTCGGAGTTCAGGCCGCCCATGACGCCAGCCAGTCCGACGGGCTTTTCGCCGTCCCAGATGAGCAGGTCGGCAGCGGTCAGGGTGCGCTCCATGCCGTCCAGCGTGGTGAACTTCATGCCGTCGCTGGCCGGGGCCACACGGATGGTCTGCCCCGCGATCAGGTCGTAGTCAAAAGAGTGCAGCGGCTGCCCCAACTCGAACATGATGTAGTTGGTGCAGTCTACAATGTTGGAAATGGGGCGCTGGCCAAGGGCAAGCAGCTTGAACCGCATCCAGTCCGGGCCCTTCCTGGCCGTCACATCGCGAATAATGCGCGCATTGTAGAGCGGACAGAGATTGGGATCGTCGATCTTGAGGGTGATCTCGCTGTTTACGTCGCCACCGGCTTCCACCAGATTCAACTTCGGCAAAGTCAGGGGCAGATCGAACGCGAGGGCGGTCTCACGGGCAAAACCGAGGATGGAGAGGCAGTCGGCACGGTTGGGCGTGATGTCGAAATCAAAGACCACGCGCTCCAGGCCAAGGGCATCGACCAGCTTGTCGCCGACCTTGAGGGAATCATCCAGGACCCAGATGCCGTCGTGATCGTCGGAAAAACCCAGTTCACGCTCGGAGCAGATCATGCCAAAAGACTTGACGCCGCGCAGCTTGGCCTTCTTGATAACCAGCCCTTCGGGCATGGTGGTGCCGACAGTGGCCACGGGCACGGTCTGTCCCTTGGCCACATTGGGCGCGCCGCAGACGATGGTCAGCGTTTCCGGACCGCCCACGTCCACGGTGCAGACGTGCAGGTGGTCGGATTCGGGGTGCTCTTCGCACTCCAGCACGCGGCCGATCACGATGTCCTTGACCGGTTCGAACGGATCGGTGATGCCCTCCAGTTCGAGTCCGAGCATGGTAAGTTTGTCGCCAAGCGCCTGAACTTCCCCCTCATAGGGGACGAACTCGCGCAACCAATTCAAGCTGACAAGCATGAGATGCCTCCGGCGGCCGGGGAAAAGGGGAGAAAGGGCACCTCTTGAGAGAATGTGCCGCCCGCCAATTCCCCGGACCCCATCCCCTCTCCTTTCCCAAGCCTACTAGCTGCGCCAGGCGCACGGGAACGGCGGAGATGTGATCTGTGTTATCGTAAAGAACTCAATTCAATAAAAAAAGGGCGGGGAAAGACGGATAAACCGTACTTCCCCACTGCACGCGTCTAGGCGAATTGTTCCAGGAAACGGACGTCGTTTTCGAAGAACATGCGCAGGTCGCCGATGCCGTACTTCAGCATGGCCACACGCTCAATGCCCAGCCCGAAGGCAAAACCGGTGTAGAGCTCCGGATCGTATCCCACGGACTTGAAGACATTGGGATCCACCATGCCGCAGCCCAGAATCTCGACCCAGCCGGTCCCCTTGCACACGCGGCAGGGAGAGCCGTCCTTCATGTGTCCCTTGCCGCCGCACATCACGCAGGAGATATCGACCTCGGCGCTGGGCTCGGTAAAGGGAAAGAAGCTGGGACGGAACCGGACATCGGTCGCGGCACCGAACACCTGGCGGACAAACACGGTCAGCGTGCCGCGCAGGTCGCCCATGGACACGTTCTTGTCCACAAGCAGTCCCTCAATCTGGTGAAACATGGGGGTGTGGGTCAGGTCGGAATCGCGACGGTAGACCTTGCCCGGAGCAATGACCGCGATGGGCGGCTGCTTCTTGAGCATGGAGCGGACCTGCATCCCGGAGGTATGGGTCCGCAGCACGATCTTGTCCGAGACGTACAGGGTATCCTGCATGTCGCGGGCGGGATGCTCGGGCGGGATGTTCAGGGCCTCGAAGTTGTGCCAGTCGTTCTCCACCTCGGGACCGGCGACATACTCGAAACCAAGCCCGGCCAGCACGGAGGTAATCTCCTGCATGACCAGGGTCACGGGATGCAGCGATCCGGCCCAGGGCTTGCGCCCGGGCATGGTGGGATCGAACCGGCTCAGGGCGCGGCCTGTTTCGGCAGCGGTCAGTTCGGCCTCCATGAGATCCATCAGCGCAGTAATCTGCTGCTTGATCTCATTGGCCTTCTTGCCGCCCTCGGGCTTGTCGGCGTTATCCAGAGCGCCCAGGGCGCCCATGGCCTTGGCCAACTTGCCCTTGCGGCCCAGGAACTCGATGCGGAGTTCCTCCAGTTCCTTTAACGAACAGGCCTGGCCCCTGCGAGATTCGCAATCCTGGGCCAGGCCGTCGAGTCCTTCCAGGAAGGACTTAAGTGCGTCATTCACGGTTAGTTTACCTTGGCTTTAGCTGCCTCGGCGATCTTTGCGAACACTTGGGGATCGCGAACCGCCATATCGGCGAGGACCTTGCGGTTAAGATCAATGCCGGCCAGCTTGAGTCCGTTCATCAGACGGCTGTAGGACAGTCCGTTGATTCGGGCGGCGGCGTTGATACGCACGATCCAGAGTTTCCTGAACTCGCGTTTCTTGCGCTTGCGGTCCTTGTAGGCATGGCACAGGGCCTTTTCAACCCGCTCACGGGCGGTACGGTACAGGCGGCTGCCAGCACCACGGTACCCCTTGGCCATCTTCAAATACTTCTTGTGACGCCGCTTTGCGGCAAGACCACGTTTTACACGCATGGTACTATCTCCATCATTTATACCTCCCGGGCTGGACGGACTCCCCCGACGAGGCAGATTGCTTTAAGGTTGTTTTCGATCCACGGACCTTGAACTGATGCCGACCGGGCAGGCGTGGGGGCGGTTGCCCCGCTTGAACGCTGTCGGCGGGCGTATATCAGACCAATTAACCGTTGGGCAGCTGACGACGCACGGCCTTCAAGTTGGCACCGTCCACAGTGGTGGACTGGCCAAGGCGGCGCTTCCTCTTGGCATTCTTCTTGGTCAGAATGTGCCGGAGGTTCTTTCTGCGGCGCTTGAACTTGCCGGAAGCAGTCTTGGAAAACCGCTTGGCAGCAGCGCGCCTGGTCTTGATCTTGGGCATATAGGCTCCTTGATTACGGGATATTTCCCGGTCAGTTTACTGACTATTTTTTACCGGGAGCAAGCATCATGGTCATGGTCCGTCCCTCGGCCACGGGCCTGCTCTCGACTTTCGCCAAGTCCTGCGTATCCTCCACAACGCGGTCAAGCACTAGCAAGCCGCGGTCCTTGTGGACGATCTCGCGTCCCCGGAAGAAGATGGTCACCTTGCAGCGATCCCCACCTTCCAGAAATTTTACTATCTTCTTGAGCTTGGTCTGGTAGTCGTGCTCGTCGGTCTTCGGCCGGAACTTAACTTCCTTGATCTTGATTACGGTCTGTTTCTTTTTGGCTTCCTGCAACTTCTTCTGCTGCTGGAACTTGAACTTTCCATAATCCATGATCTTGCAGACCGGCGGATCGGCATTGGGTGCAACCTCAACGAGATCGAGTCCACGCCCACGAGCGCGATCCAAGGCATCGCGAGTATCCAACACGCCCAATTGCTCGCCATCCTCGTCCACAACGCGCACCTTGGGGATGCGAATCCTTTCGTTACGCCGGACCGTGTCTTCCCTCTTCTGGTCGCGGCGATATTTACCCCGAAAAGCTATAGCTCATACCTCCTGCTTTAAAAGGAGCCATGGCTGATTCCTTAATCAGCTGCACAGCTTCCTCCACTGTCAACATGCCGGGATCCTCGCCATCGCGAGCGCGGATATTCACGCACCCGGCCTCTACCTCTTTGTCACCGACTACCAACATATACGGGATCTTCTCGACTTGAGCTTCCCGTACCTTAAAGCCCAGCTTCTCGTTGCGGAGATCCGCTTCTACGCGAATCCCTTCCCCCTTGAGAACCGCCTGGACTTTCTCAACAAATTCTCTCTGAGCATCAGTCACGTTCATGATCCGTGCCTGGACGGGGGCGAGCCAAGCAGGATACGCGCCAGCACAATGCTCCGTCAAGACGCCGATGAAGCGTTCGATGGAGCCAAGCATGGCGCGATGAATCATAACCGGCCTGTGCCGTTCACCGTCATCGCCCACATATACTATGTCGAAGCGCTCTGGCAAGGTGAAATCGACCTGAATGGTTCCGCACTGCCAGCTGCGGCCGATGGAATCAGTCAGGTGGAAATCGATCTTGGGACCGTAGAAAGCGCCGTCGCCCTCATTGATTTTGTAGGCCATACCGGACTTATCCAGCGCCTGGCGCAGGGATTCGGTGGCCACTTCCCAGTCGTGATCGGAACCGATGGACTTCTCCGGACGCGTGGAGAGTTCCACATCGTAGTCGAACCCGAACAGGGAATAGACATCGCCATAAAACTTCATCAGATTCAGAATCTCAGACTCGATCTGATCCGGGCGGCAGATGAGGTGGGCATCATCCTGAGTAAAGGTGCGCACGCGCATCAGACCATGGAGCACGCCGGACTTTTCGTGGCGGTGGACCACGCCCAGCTCAAAATAGCGCTGGGGCAGATCGCGGTAGCTCATGATCTTTCGCTTGTAGATGACCATGTGGGCCAGGCAGTTCATGGGCTTGATGCCGTAGGCCTGGTCATCGATCTCCGTGAAGTACATGTTTTCACGGTAGTTGTCGTAGTGGCCGGAGCGTTCCCACAACTCGCGCTTGAGGATGATCGGTCCCTGGACCAGATCGTATCCGCGCTTGAGGTGCTCCTTGCGCTCGAAATCTTCCAGAATAGCCCGCAGCAGCATACCGCGCGGGTGCCACAGCGGCATACCGGGACCGATCTCCTCGCTGAAGGAGAAGAGATCGAGCTGGTTGCCCAGCTTGCGGTGATCGCGCTTCTTGGCCTCTTCCAGACGGGTCAGGTGCTTCTTCAGCGCCTTGGGGTCCTGCCAGGCAGTGCCGTAGATGCGCTGGAGCTGCTTGTTCTTTTCATCGCCGCGCCAGTAGGCTCCGGCAACGGAAAGCAGCTTGAAGGCCTTGAGCATACCGGTCCGCGCCACGTGCGGTCCGCGGCACAGGTCCACGAAATCGCCGTTGGTATAGATGGTATAGGTATCGGCACCCAGGTCGTTGACAAGTTCGACCTTGTAGTCCTCACCCTTGTCGGCAAAAAATTTACGGGCTTCATCCGCGCTCATGGATTGGCAGGAAAACGGCTGGTCCGCGCCGACCATGGAGAGCATCTCTTTTTCGATGGCTTCGAGGTCTTCGGGAGTGAAGGGGCGCTCGAAATCGAAATCGTAGTAGAACCCGTCCTTGATGGAGGGGCCGATGGTCACCTTGGCGGTGGGGAACAGCTTCTTCACGGCCTCGGCCATGAGGTGGGCGGTGGAGTGGCGGATGACGGTAAGCCCCTCTTCGCTGTCTGCGAAGACGGGCTCGAGAGTAGTGCAGCCGGCGGGGATGGTTGCGGTCAGATCAAGAAGAGTCTCGCCGCACTTGGCGACCACGACCTGCTTGAACTGTTTCTTGGACAGCCCTTCATGAAGGGCTTCGGCGCAGGATGCACCTTCGGCCAATTCAACCGACTTGCCGGAAACTTCGATCTGCACGTTTCTTCTCCTTCTGTCCGGCTCTGCCGGATCTCGTGAAGCTGTACCTTCAAAACAATGAAAGGGAGGCACAAGGCCTCCCTTTCGGGGATTTTCTGGTAGGCGCGGAGGGATTTGAACCCACGACCCTTTGCACGTCAAGCAAATGCTCTCCCCCTGAGCTACGCGCCTTCATTGTCAGAAGCGGAGGCAATATCTATCGACAGACCCTTCCGTTGTCAAGCGTAACATTTCAATTTTTGCATTTTTTTCTTCTTCCCTCAAATTACCGAACCACTTTACACAACATTCTACAAGACATCCCGACGGGAATATCGTTTTCACCCATCAAAAGGATCTGTTTCTATCCCCTGCATGGCTAGCGGAATCAGGATCAGTTACAACTTTTTATATCTATTCCGCATTATGCCACTTAAATTCCATTTGGAACAAAAGGCCTTAAGCCCACTCCTAACGATTATGGTTGAAAGGCAAACAAGACAGGTAGCGCCTATTCCTTGACTGCTTAGTTCTGCAACCACAAATGAAACAATACACTCGGGCTTTTCAAAAGTTTTCACAGTCCGCTGGAATTTGCAATTAGGCGCACATATATATGGTCCGACCTTCCGCGACAGAATCCCAAGCACTCTTTTACCAATTTTGATATATTCTTTACTACCCGGTGGAGGAGGAAGCATTAGTCTCTCTTGATAATCTAATTGCCGCTTTGCCATCCTATTTACATTGGTCATAAAATCTATAGCACTATTGGGAACAGCTCTTCCAGTTTTCTCAATTAAATCTAGCTCACTAGTATTATTTATGCAATTATATTGGACTTCTTCCAATATTTGATCGGATGAAATATTATTCTTTTTCGATGTAAAGGCAGTCAACAAAGCTTCCTCTTCAAGACGCTCTGTCACATTTTTTAAAAATATCTCTCTAGCTTCAGTGTTTTTAATTGCTTTCGAAGAAAATGCTCTATTAATACAAATTTCAGCTTCATCTAAGTTTACATTATGTATTTTACAAATTCCAAGTAACACATTAGCTTCTTGATACAATTTTGTGCTTTTATTTGTATTAGTTACAATGACATCAAGAAATCCAGTTGCAGTTGCAAACTCTTCCTTATTTATCAAAGCTTCACAAAGATGCATCAACATTTCATAGTATTTTATTTGATGCCCAGTCGGAAGGAGTAATCCCTTGAGATCACGTGCTATAATCTTGCCGCTCTCAACATCAAGCACTTGACAGGCTGCAATGAGTTGTTTTCTTAAACCTGCGAAACGACGTTTTTGAGCAGGAGTGAAAGCTGGCGGGACGCTCACGGGGCCCTCTCAATGTATTAGTTTCATTAAAGACTGACTACACATCAGCCATTTCATATAATCCCAACAACCCAACTAATTACCTAAAGTATTACATATCGCGACCACACAAACAACAAGCATCAAGAAAAACTAGCCGAGCTTTTCAGTCGCTTCCCGGGCCAGCGCGGCCACGGTGGTGTCCAGCAGCTTGCCGTCGCGGAAGGTACGGATTTCCCGTTCATCGTCCAGGAGGTGCTTCAGGGCGTCCTTCGCCCCCCCGGCGCCGAGGTTACCCAAGGCCCAGGCCGCATAGGCCCGGTTGTACGGGTCCTTTTCATCCAGGGCCGTTATGAGGAACCGTTCGCTGTGTGCCACCAGCTCCGGCCGGACCTCGGCCAGACGGGCCAGCCCCCAGAACACGTCGCGCCGCAGCTCCGGATGGTCCAGATAGTTACCATCGCACGCCTCGTCGCAAAAAATGTAGGAGGCGAGAATCTTTTGATATTCCTTGGCAATTCTTTCATGCTGCACCATGGCCTCGGCCATGAAGTGCGGGATGCCCCAGCCGAGATTGCCGGACTCTTCATTCATATACCACATGCAGGTGCGCATCAGCACGCGCGCCTTTTCCATGGTGGCATCGGCCAGCCGGGCCGCCGTCAGGCCGAACGCGGTGACGGAACGCCAGCGAACAAGCTCGTCACGGTCCAGGCGCAAATTGAGCAACGGCGGCACCAACGCACCCGGCGCCCATTGATCGAGTTCGGTAAGGCGTGCCTGCCAGTCGTCGGAAGCGAGAATGGCGCGGAGGTCGGTCTTTATCTGGCGGAAACGAGGCATGGTTCCTCCTGCGGTAGCGAGTGAACGCGGGTCGGTCCCCCCAAAAAAAGGGGAACCGCCCACAGGCAGCTCCCCATAATATAATCACCGTTGCGGCCGAGGCAACAGGAACATGCTATTTGGACAGCACTTCCTGCTTGAACTCCTCGGGCACCTCAAAGCCGAATTCCTCGGCCTTGGCAATGCAGACCTTGGCATCTTCCCACTGTTCGTTGTGGGCGTCGATTATCGCCTTGTTGTTCCAGGCCGGGCCAAACTCGGGATGCTTTTCCAGGATTTCCTTGAGCAGTTTGTCCGCTTCCTCGTATTCGCCCATATTGATGAGCACGCTGCTCATGGTCGCCTTGGCCTGTACGAAGTTGGGGTCGAGCTTGATGGCCTTCTTCAGGGCCTGATGCGCCTTGTCCACCTCACCCAGCTGCAACTGGGCAAAACCGATGTTGCCCCAGGGCACGGCAAAGAAAGGACGCTGCTGCGTGGCCTGCACGTTGTAGTTCATGCACCCTTCCATGTCCCCGCGCTGCATGGCGATGCCGCCGAGCTGCACATAGGCCTCGGCCATCTTCGGAGAGTTGGCCACGGCTTCCAGAAACTCGGTTTCGGCTTCCATGAAGTCGCGACGGGAGAGGTAGGCCACACCCAGATTGTAATGGGTGTTGCCGCACTGGGGGTTGTCCCGCAGATGGGATTTGAGGTCGTCGATATAATCGTTGACGTTGTCAAACTGTTCCATGGTGTCGTTTCCTTCGGGCTTTACGGCTCAATGCCGTGTTTTTTCAAATGATCGGCGTACCAAAGGCAGTATTCGAATATCGGACGGACCTTTTCGAAGTTCATGACCAGCGAGACGTTGAACTCGTTGATCGCGTCGATGTACTCCTGATTGATGGTCTTGCCACTGTCCGAAAGATACAGCTGCGTCAGCTGATGCGAGGTGAAGCCGGTACGGTCGGTCCGGATGTCGATGGGGTCGAACGGGGCCGCAAACGGGTCCCACGCCTCATACCCCAGACGGTCCACGAACTTCCGCCGCCGGGGCGACATCTTTTCGTACATGTACCGTTTGCGGTCGGCGATTTCCTCGTCGGTCAGACTTTCGTAGTTGATGAAATCGGTCACGGCCTATTTTCCTCCGCCCAAGGTAATGGTCTTGAGATCGCAGGTGGAGCAGGCGGATTCTCCCGCCGTGCAGGAAGCGCAGGCTTCGCCCTTCTTCTTCGCCGCCTCCGCTTTTTTGGCGACGGGAGCTTCGGCTTTTTCGGCCTTGGGCTGTGCCGCCTTACTGCCCGTAAAGGTAGTCCCGGTCTGGGCCGCCTTCTTGGGCTTGGCCGGTTCCGCGCCTTTCACCCCCAGGTATTCCTCGGAGTAGTCGCTCACCAGGGCCATGGAGACGGGCAGCAGCATGTTGCCCAGGTCGCTGAACCGGCTGCCGATGCCCTTTTGCAGGTCCTTGCCGAGAGCGATGAGCCTGTCGAGGACGATATCCATATTTACGGTGGGGTACTTTTCCCCGCCCTTGAAACCGGAAAGATTGCAGGTGTGTGCCTCTCCGCCGATGGAGGTGGGCACGCCATAGAGGCGGCAGGTGATGGGACGGTTCTCATACAGGGCGCAAAGATCGTCATCGCCCAGCAGAGGACATCGGACACGTGCCTTGGCCACCTCGCGCAGCACTTCCGTTGCCGGAACACCTTCGCGGGAGGCCTTGTACACCTTGCGCTTGAGCTTGTGGATCAGGCGGTCTGCCTTGTCGGCCCGCGTCAGTATCTCACTGCGCTCAATGCCGGAGAACTTCTCGTTGAACTGCTTGTTTAAGTAAATGGCCTCCACCAAAGTGATGTCGAACAGTGCATTGCAACAGTCCGAACACCCTTTGCCACACTTTACCTTGTCGGGCATCTCCGCCTCGAACTTGGCAAAGAGGGCGTTCACCTCGGCGACAATGGCCTCATACCGTTTGAAATATTCCGTGAAATCAAGCGCCATTACGTTTCTCACTCCTCGTCCTGCTCAAAAATAGGCCGTCCCCCTCCGGGCCGGACACGTCACGGATAGATAAAGTCGCTAACCGAAACCGTCAACCACACACGGCAAAAAAAGCCCGAATTCGGGGAAACGAGAACAGGGGTTTCCCCCAAAATACAAAACGGGAGCAACAGGCCCAGCCCGCTGCTCCCGTTTCGATATAAATGCGTTTGAAACTATTCTTCTTCGACGGTGATAGCGTCGGACTCACAGACCTCGACGCAGGACTCACAGCCCAGACATTCTTCCATGTTCACGGGCACGGCTTTGCCGTCCTGAAGCTCGTAGACTTCAACGGGACAAACATCAACACATTCGCCGTCGCCGGTGCACTTACTGTGATCGACAGTGATTTGGTAACCCATTTTTCCCTCCAGAAAAGTGATTTGGGAAGCCCGTGTTGATCACGAGCCGATTGCATGCGTCATATAGGCCAATGGCTTCTTGGACGCAACAGGTTAGTTGACTGAACCGGCTCTTGGGCCGGACACGAGTTTGCTGATATAATCATGCACCCCCGGTGTCAAGCGACCATGATATTTTTCCGGGCCTAAGACGATCCATACAGACAATGGTTGAGAAGGGCACTCAAGTGGTTTATCCTCGCTTCATCCCGAATTTCAACCAGTAGAAAACCAAGGAACCACATGTTCAACAAAGAAGAACTGCAAAAATATGCCCGCACCCTGTGGTGGGGCCTTTCCACTGCCCGCACCAAGCCCTATGCTCCCGGCGACTTTGTGCTGCTTCGCTTTGATGCGGAAGCCCTGCCCCTGGCCGAGGCCGTCTACGATATGTTGGTGGAAAAGGGGATCAACGCCATCCCGCGCCAGAACCTGACCTCCAACATGGAGCTTTCCTTTTACGGCAAGAGCAATGATGACCAGCTCAAGGCCGTGGCCGCGGGCGAACACGAATTCGTGGGCGGCCTGTCCGGGCTGATCTCGCTCATAGCCCCGGCTTCGCTGACCCACCTTCAGCAGGTGGACCCGCGCCGCATAGGCACCGCCGCCGTTGCCCGCAAGTTCATGCGCGACATCATGGACAAGCGGGAACAGACCGGCGAGTTCGGCTGGACCCTCTGCCTCTATCCCACGGTGGCCATGGCCGAAGCGGCCGGGCTCTCCATGGACGACTTCAAGGCCCAGGTCTCCCGCGCCTGCTTTCTGGACCACGAGGACCCGCCTGCCAAATGGGCGGAAATCTTCGACGAGGCGGAGAAGGTCAAGTCATGGCTCAACGCCCTCGCCATCGAGCATCTGCGGGTCCAGACCGAGAACACGGACCTCATCGTGGTGCCGGGCGAAGAACGCCGCTGGCTCGGCGTTTCCGGCCACAACATCCCGTCCTTCGAGATATTCCTCTCCCCGGACTGGCGCGGCACAGAGGGCGTCTACTATGCGGACCAGCCTTCCTTCCGCTCCGGCAACTTTGTGGAGGGCGTGCGCCTGACCTTTGAGAAAGGCGTGGCCGTCAAGACCGAGGCCAAGACCGGCGGCGAGTTCGTGGCCAAGCAGCTCACCCTGGACGAAGGGGCCAACCGGCTGGGCGAGTTCTCCCTGACCGACCGCCGCTTCTCCAAGATCAGCGCCTTTATGGCCAACACCCTGTTCGACGAGAACTTCGGCGGGGACCAGGGCAACTGCCACGTGGCCGTGGGCGCGTCCTACGCCGACACCTATGCGGGCGACCAGTCCACCCTGGATGCGGCCAAGAAAGAGGCTCTTGGCTTCAACGACTCCGCCCTGCATTGGGATCTGGTCAATACAGAGCGCAAGACCGTCACCGCTACCCTGAAGGGAGGCGAAGAACTGGTCATCTACAAGGACGGCCAATTCCAATACGAATAGCCGTCTTCCCCAAACAGGACCACAACGGGGAGGGGCATCCCGCCAGGGCACCCCTCCCCGCTTTTCTTTCAGGGCGATTTATGCGAGTCGCCGTGCCGCATCGGAAATGCATCTATATATAAGGATGGAAACCATGAGTTCCAGAAACATCTACCTGAAAACCATTGCACCGGAAGCGGCCGTAGCCCGGGCCAAGGAAGCCCTGGACCGGAACGGGTTGATAGGCGTGGAGACCATCCCCACTCATGAAGCCGCTGGCCGGGTAACGGCCGGGCCGGTCATTGCCCGGTATTCGTCACCCACCTTTCATTCGGCGGCCATGGACGGCATCGCGGTCCGGGCCGAATCCACCTTTCTTGCCCGCGAGGACGCGCCCGTTTCCCTGGTCCACGGTACTGGATTCATCTTCGTCAATACCGGCAACCCGCTACCCGAGGGCATGAACGCGGTCGTCATGATAGAGGACGTGAACCAGAAGGACTCGGACACGGTGGAGATCGAAAAACCCGCCTTCCCCTGGCAGCACGTCCGCCGCATCGGCGAAGATATCGTGGCTACGGAACTGCTCATTCCGCAAAACAGGCTGCTCGCCCCGTGCGACATCGGCGCCCTGCTCTCGGCAGGCATTTATGAAATCGAGGTGCACCAACGTGTGCGCACCCGTTTTCTGCCCACGGGCGACGAAGTCTTGAATTTTCTGGATCACCCCGCCCCCGGTGCCGGGCAGGTCATCGAGTCCAACTCGCAGGTGTTCATGGCCTATGCCGGAACCTGGAACGCGGAGGCGGACTGGTCCGCCCCGGTAAAGGACGACGAGGCCACCCTGCGCGAGGCCGTGCTCGGCGCGCTGAACGACGGCTGCCATGCCGTGGTGGTTGGCGCCGGCTCCAGCGCGGGGAGCAAGGATTACTCGCGCAAGGTATTCGAATCCATCGGCAAGGTGCTGGTTCACGGCATCTCCGTCATGCCGGGCAAGCCGACCCTGCTGGCCGTGACCGACGAACGCAGCGGCCACCCCGGCCGATTGCTGGTGGGCGCGCCTGGCTATCCGGTTTCCGCCGTGGTCTGCCATGAAAAGATTCTCGGACCGCTGGTGGCCTGGCTGGGCCACGCCGCCCCGCACGAACCGGCCACGGCCGAGATCACTCTGGCGCGCAAGACGCCCTCCCGCCCCGGAATGCGAGAGGCCATCCGGCTGGCCGCCGGACGCATCGGCGACCGCATCGTAGGTGCGCCCCTGGCTCGCGGCGCGGGCATGATCACCACCATGACCAAGGCCCAGGCCGTGGCCTACATCCCGGAAAACGCCGAGGGTGCGGAAGCGGGCGAGACGCTGAACGCCGAACTGCTGGTGCCCCGCTCCGAGCTGGACAACGTGCTCGTTCACGTGGGCAGCCACGACAACACGCTCGACCTGCTGGCCAACGAACTCATGGGACTGCCCGAACCGCTCCGGCTGGTCTCCAGCCACGCCGGGTCCATGGGCGGCCTGACCGCGCTCAAGGCGGGTTCCGCCCTGTTTGCCGGAGCACACCTCTTTGACCCGGATACCCGGGATTTCAACTTTCCATTCATTGAAAAATATCTGGAAGGAGTGCCGGTTGCCGTCATCAATCTGGCCATCCGGCACCAGGGGCTTATCGTGGCCAAGGGCAATCCCAAGGGCATCAAAGGCGTGGAGGATCTGGCCCGCGAGGACGTGACCTTCATCAACCGCCAGCGCGGTGCGGGCACGCGCATCCTGCTGGACTACCACCTCAAGGCTGCGGGCATCGCGCCCACCGCCGTTGCAGGCTACGACAACGAGGAATTCACGCACATGGCCGTGGCCGTCAACGTGCTGACCGGCGCAACGGACTGCGGCCTCGGCATCTATGCGGCGGCCAAGGCGCTGGGCCTGGACTTCGTCCCCCTCGCCCATGAACGCTACGATCTGGTCATCCCAAAGCAGTATCTGGACGATGCGCGCATCACCACCCTGCTCGAATTGATCCGAACGGATGAACTGCAACAAAAGATCGTGGCCCAGGGCGGCTACGAGACCACCCTGACCGGCCGGGAAATGCTGCCCGGCATGGGGCTGAAACAATCCTAGGGAGAAAAAACTTGGCCAAGACCGCACTTGTCGTCGTTGACGTGCAAAATATCATGTTCGAGGAACCCGGCTACGACCTTTATCGCAAGGACGAGGTGTTGGCTGTTATGAAAAGTCTGATCGACTCGGCGCGCGGCGCAGGCGTTCCCGTGGTCTACATCCAACACACCACCGAAGGCATCGGCAGCCCCTTTGAAAAGGGAACACACAACTGGCAGGTCCGGGCGGACATTGCGCCGCAGCCGGGAGATGCCACATCGCTCAAATATTCCTATGACGCCTTTTTCAATACGGAGCTGGATGCCATCCTGAAAAAGCTCGACGCAAAAAAGCTCGTATTCTGCGGCCTGCAAACCGAGGTATGTATGGACACCACAGTGCGCAGCGCCCTGGCCCACGGCTACGAATCCGTGCTGGCGGCCGACGGCCACTCCACCTACGACAAGCCCATGGCCTCGGCCCGGACCATCATCGCGTTGCATAACGACGTACTCCACCGCCGCTTTTGCACCGTCCTGCCTGCGGCCGAGATCACATTCGAATAGCCCTTATCCCAGCTTGAGGCCGTTGGGCACCGGCTTGTCAGGCACGGCCAGGACCACGCCGTCCTCGCGGTAAAACCCGCAGACAAGGCACTCCGAACGCATCGGCCCTATCTGCTTGGGCGGAAAGTTGACCACGGCCACCACCTGTTTGCCGACCAGTTCGTCCATGGCATACAAATCCGTTATCTGGGCGCTCGATTTGCGCTCGCCCACCTCCGAACCGAAATCCACCCAGAGCTTGTAGGCGGGGCGACGGGCCTCGGGGAACGGTTCCACACGGACCACCGTGCCCACGCGCAATTCCACCTTCTCGAAATCATTCCAATCAATAGTGTCCACCTGTTTTCTCCTTGCTTATGCGCGAAGTAGCACTATGCATACGGAAACAAAAGAGACACGGACTGCCGGGCATACAGTCTTACTCTCCGCGATCTTCGTTTTTGTAGACTGAATACACATTTTTGTATTTATCCACATACAGTATTGTAATTTATGGCACGGTATTTCCCACTAAGACTGAGCTAACAGCCGGGAATAGGAATGATTTCAGTATTGGCACGTTGTGTGCTTACATGCTCACATAACGCATAACCGGCCCGGAGGCCTCAATGAACATCACCTATACGCCCATCGGCTACTTCAGCACCCCCCATACCGACGTCCGGGGAATGCCGATCCAGCCGCCGGGTGCATCCGGGGTGCACGGCACCATCACCGTACTTCCCGAATTTTGCGAAGGTCTCAAAGATATCGAAGGTTTCTCCTACCTTATCGTCCTCTACCACCTTCACGAGATCTGCGGCTACGACCTGACGGTAACCCCGTTTCTGGACAAAAATCCGCACGGCATCTTCGCAACGCGCTCGCCCAAGCGCCCGAATCCCATGGGACTCTCGGTCATGCGTCTGCTCGACCTGAGGGGCGACACCCTCATGCTCGACAATGTGGATGTCCTGGACGGCACCCCCGTCATCGACATCAAACCCTATGTGCCGGACTTCGACGTTTGGCCCGCCCGCAGGGTGGGCTGGTTCGAGGGCAAGTCCGGCAACGCCTCCTCGGTCCGCAGCGACGACCGCTTTGTTGACCTGGAGACCGAGTGCATCCCGAAATAGCAACCTCCTAACCCACTTGCGGCAATCCGCCTGCCGCAAATAAGCCCGGCCCATCGCGTAACCCCGATGGGCCGGTGCTTTTTTTGAGGTAAGAAATGGCTCGTACCGCCAGAATACAGTAAAATACCATCCGACAAAAAAACGGCCCGCCGAAAAAATCCGGCGGGCCGTTCTCTTTAACGGAAACGAAAGACTACAGGTTGGCCTGCAGAATCTCTCCGAACTCCTGGCAACCCACCTGAGTGGCGCCGGGAATCTGGGAGGCGAGGTCCACGGTAACCCGCTTGGCGGCCAGCGCTTTTTCCACGGCCTTATGGATCAGGTTCGCGGCCTCGTGCCAGCCGATGTGATCCAGAAGCATGGCACCGGACAGGATCAGGGAACCAGGGTTGGCCAGATCCTTGCCTGCAATGGTCGGAGCCGTGCCGTGGGTGGACTCGAAGAAGGCGAGCTTGTCGCCCATGTTCACGCCGGGGGCCAGGCCAAGGCCGCCCACCTGCGCGGCCAGGGCATCGGAGATGTAGTCGCCGTTCAGGTTGGTGGTAGCCAGCACCGAATACTGCTCCGGATACATGAGCGCGTTCTGGAACATGGCGTCCGCAATGCGGTCCTTGAGGATGACGCCTTCGCCAGCCTCGCCCTCGCGCACCACGCGGCCCTTGTACTCCTCTTCGGCAAGCTCATAACCCCAGGCGCGGAAACCGCCCTCGGTGGTCTTCATGATGTTGCCCTTGTGGATCAGGGTCACGGAGGGCTTGCCCTGCTCGATGGCGAAATCCAGGGCCTTGCGCACCAGTCGCTTGGAACCGGCCGGGGTAATGGGCTTGATGCCCACGCTGGCCGTATCGCTGATCTTGGCGCCCAACTCGTCCACGAGGAACTCGATTAATTTCTTGGCCTCCGGGGTGCCGGACTGGTACTCTATGCCTGCGTACACGTCCTCGGTGTTCTCGCGGAACACGCACATGTCCACCAGGTCGGGACGCTTGACGGGAGACTCGATCCCCTTGAAATACTTGATGGGACGGATACAGGCGTACAGATCAAAGGTCTGGCGCAGGGTCACGTTCAGGCTGCGAAAGCCCTCGCCCACCGGCGTGTTCAGCGGCCCCTTGAAGGCCAGTTCGGCACCGGCCAGGGCTTCCAGCGTCGCCTTGGGCAGGTGTTCGCCGGTTTCGGCATAGCCGCGCTCTCCGGCCAGCAGTTCGACCCAGTCGAGCTTGTTGGCTCCGCCGTAGGCCTTTTCCACAGCGGCGTTCATGACCGGACGACCGGCCTTCCACACTTCGGGGCCGATGCCGTCACCTTCAATATAATATACTTTTTTCTCAGCCAAAATGTCCTCCTTGTGGGGCAATGAAGCGGATGATACTTCTGAGTCAGCGGAAAACGGTAGCGGACTATGCCGTTTATTCGGCCAAATTGCAAGAAAGCTAGGCAGGCCGGGGGCTGTTGTCCCGGCCATTTGACAAGATCGTTAATCAACTGAAAATCATGGAAACAACCAATGCGGGCTGATCTTGAAATGGTCAAGGCGCTGCTGGACGGCAGCAAAAAAGTGGTCATCCTTACCGGAGCCGGAGTCTCGGCCGAGAGCGGGGTGCCGACCTTCCGCGGCCGCGACGGCCTGTGGAAGAATCACCGCCCCGAAGACCTGGCGCGGCCGGACGCCTTCCAGGCCCACCCGGAACTGGTCTGGGAATTCTACAACTGGCGGCGGAGGCTGGTGGCAGGCTGCGAGCCCAACGCCGCGCATCTGGCCCTGGCCGGTCTGGAACGCGTGCTGCCGAATTTTCTTCTGATTACCCAGAATGTGGACGGCCTGCACGGCCGGGCGGGCAGCCGGAAGCTGGTGGAGATGCACGGCAGCCTGTGGCAGGTCAAATGCACGGTCTGCACCCATGCGCGTGAAGACAGGAGCGAACTGTCGGATCTTCCCGAATGCCCTGTCTGCGGCCATCTGCTGCGCCCCGGCGTGGTCTGGTTCGGCGAGCCGCTGATCCCCGGCGTGCTACGCATAGCCATCGATCAGGTAAGCAAGGCGGACGTGTTCATCGCGGTGGGAACCTCCGGCCTCGTCCAGCCCGCCGCGTCCTTCCATCAGCTGGCCAAGGATCACGGTGCCGTCACCGTGGAGATCAACCCGGAACCAACCCCCGTTTCCGGATTCATGGATTTCGCCCTGCACGGCCCGGCCGGAGAAATCCTGCCCGAACTGGCCGCCGGGTTGATATCAGGTGCTACCACCAATCCAAACAAAAGAGACGCCCGGTGAATCCCGCCGTCCGTTATGAATGGCTCACCAACGAACAGGAGCAGGAGGCCGTAGCCCTGGTCCGCAGGGTCTTTGACGCAAACGTGGCTCCGAACTTTACCGAAACAGGACGGACGACGTTTCACGAATATATCACGCTCTTCGCCTTCTCGCGGAGGCCAGGGGATTACTTTGCGATGGCGGCATTTGTGGAAGACACCATGGTGGGCGTCGTTGAAATAACGGACGGACACCACGTTGCCCTGTTCTTTGTCGCCCCAGAGCAACAGCAGCGCGGAATTGGCCGCGAGCTGTTGCGTCAGGCCGCCGGGCGATGTTTGCGGCATGATCCCCGCCCGTCGGTACTGACGGTCAACGCCTCTCCCAACGCCCTGAACGGATACAAACGCTTGGGGTTCACCCCTACCGGTGACGAACGGGAGGAGCAAGGCATCCGTTTTATTCCTATGGAACTACCTCTGACAGGGATGGGCGCAGCGTAGCGGCGTTTCCCAGCCGCGCAGTCGCCTTTGCCCCTTGCCAGAAAGGCACGCCGCCTGCTACCTAACCGGGCAGTAATCAAGCAAAGGAGTTCCCATGTCCCGTTTCCGCACCCTGTTTTGCCTGTCCATCTTCATTCTGCTGCTTTCCCTGGCCGCCGGTTGCGGCTCCAAGGCCCCGGTCGAGGTCAATCCGGATGCGGTGAAAAACGGAATCGTGGGGAAAAAATGGTTTTGCAAATCGATTTTCGAGCGGGACGTATTGGGTGACCAGCCGCTTACCATTGAGCTCAAGGCAGACGGCACCGTGAGCGGCAGCGGCGGCTGCAACACATTTACCGGCACATATACCCTTGAGGGGGACGAACTGAAATTCGGCCCCCTGACAAGCACCGAGAAAGCCTGCGGCGGCGCAACCGGCGAGCAGGAATTTACCTATCTCTCCTTCCTCGCCAGGGTCTCCCGGGTGGAAGTGGACGGTGATGAAATGGACTTTTTCGTTGAGGGGTTCCTCAACTCCATGCATTTCTCCACGTCCGAGGGCGGCTTCTTCCTCTGGTAGGCCGGAATCAGGACTCCGCGCCGGAACCCTGGGATGCGCCGCTGCGGCAAAGCGGGCATCCTCCCGGAATGTTCAGCATCCGTTTGAGCCGGATGATCCGGTCATAGGACTGGCGGATGCGTTCCTCGGTAATGGTTCCCCGCTCCACCAGATTGCGGATGATTTCCACCACATTCTGAACGATCTCAGGGTCGTAGCTGATATTATTCCCAAAGAGGAGGATATCGGCTCCGGCATCAATGGCCCGGCGGACGGCCTCGTCCAGACCATAGAACTCCGTAATGGCGCGCATGTTCAGGTCATCGGTGATGACCACCCCGTCAAAGCAGAGCTTCTTGCGCAACAGGTCGGTTATCACCGCCTTGGAAAGCGTGGCCGGATACTCGGAGTCGAGGTTCGCGTTGAAGATGTGCGCGGTCATGATCATCTTGACCGGGTCCTTGCCGATGAGCCGCTTGTAGGGAATCAGTTCCTTTTCGGACCAGGTTGAGGTCACGTCGGTCAAGCCCTGATGGCTGTCGTCCCCCGCGCTGCCGTGGCCGGGGAAATGTTTCAGACAACCGATAACATCCCGGCTGGCCAGTCCTTCCAAAAACATCTCGTCACACTTGGCCACCTGCTCCGGGTCGGCGGAGAAGCTGCGGTCCAGCTTGCCGATGACCGGGCAGTCAGGATTGACATTCACGTCCGCCAGGGGTGCGAAATCCAAATTGAACCCGGCCAGTGCCAGGGTCTCGCCCACGGCCTGCCCCGCCTCATACACCGCCTTGGCAGAAGATTTTCCCAATTCGGCGGCGGACGGCGTTTCCGTGAATCCATATTTTTTCTTCAGCCGCTGCACCTTGCCGCCTTCCTGGTCCACGCCGATGAGCAGTGGGATGTAGGAGGCCTTTTGCAGCATTGCGGTCAGCTTGGCGACCTGCGCCGGGTCCTTGATGTTGCGCCCTTCGCCCTCAGGCAGGGTCATGTCGCGGTCAAAGAGGACCACGCCGCCCAGATGCCGCTCGCGAATGTCGCGCATGATGGGCGAATTTTCGTCCACGGTGTATCCCCGGAATCCGGCCATGATCATCTGGCCGATCATGACATCGAGATCGGCCGGGGCGGTCTCGGCGGCTGTGGCGGGGGAGGAGGCAAGCAGCAGTACAAGGGCCAGCAAGGACAGAAATCGGCGTAAGGACATGGACGCTCCGTTTATTATTTTCGCCATTCATAGAACCATGCCCGACGGCGCGCAAGCCGAAACCGGTTTGCTCCGACCCATTTTTCCCCTACCATGCGGCCATGCCCGTATCCGTTTCCCGTTCCAATATCCTGCACGACATCCTGCGTCCCGTGTGGATCGACATCACACCCATGTTGCAGAAAAACGGTGTGGATACGCTCGACCGGCAAACGGCGGACCAGTGGTCCCTGGTGCTGACTGCACGACGCATTCCACATCGGGTCCGACAGCGGCGCAGCCTGCCTGACGGCAATTGGGCCGTCCTGGTCCAGCCCTGGTTTCAGGACCGGGCGGCAAGTGAGATTCTGGCCTATCAGGAGGAGAACGCGCCGGCCCCGGCCAAACGGGAAATACCGGAACTGCCGTCCCGGGCCGACCTTGAGCCCACTATCGTGGCCATGATCCTGCTCGTTTTCTTCCATTGGACCTGCACCCTGGTCTATCCGACCTTTTCCATCTACCCGGAGCACTGGCTCGACCTCGGCAGCGCCGATGCCTCGGCCATCCTGCGCGGCCAGTGGTGGCGGGTCTTCACAGCCCTCACCCTCCATGCCGGAGCCGCCCATGTACTGGGCAACGCGCTTGTGGGCGGCACATTCGTCTGGCTTGTTTCCCGCAGGCTCGGCGCGGGGCTGGCCTGGATGCTGACCATACTGGGCGGCGGCGTGGGCAATGAACTGAACTCCCTGGCGCAGGGAGTGCACCATGACGCCATCGGCTTTTCCACCGCATCCTTTGCCGCTGCGGGCCTGTTGGCCGGTATCGCCCCTTTTGCAGTGGGCGGCGGGCTGCACGGATTGGGAAGCGGGAGCCTCCCGGCCCGGCTTATGCGCTTCATCCACTCCGCCCTGTTGCCTGTCGGGGCGGGTTTGGGCTTGCTTGCCATGCTCGGTGCGGGTAAGGACACGGACCTCGGCGGCCATTTCTTCGGACTCGTATCGGGCCTGATCCTGGGAATCCTCGCCGGATGGACCACCACCCGCATCGGCCTGCCGGGCAAACGCACGGACAGCACCCTGTATATAGCGGCCCTGGCAATTCCAACAGTATCATGGATTTTTGCCTGGTCGCTGGTATGAAGGGTCTGACTGTGCTACGATGCATCGCGTGGCAGCATGGGAAAGGACAGGAGAATCAATGGTTGAACCCGTCATCGAAATTAAGGACGTATCGCTGAAGCTCGGCGGCGCGCCCGTATTATCAGACATTTCGCTCACCGTGAAACGTGGCGACTTTGTGGCCGTGCTCGGTCCCAACGGGGGAGGCAAGTCCACCCTTATCAAGATCATCCTCGGCCTGCTCAAGCCCGACAGCGGAACCATACGGGTCTTCGGAACCTCTCCGGGCGACGCCGGGGGCCGCATCGGCTACCTGCCCCAGTTCACCCATGTTTCAAACGCCTTTCCCATCACCGTGCTCGACGCCGTCCGCATGGGCATGATCCGGCCGGGACTGGCCGGAGTCGCCCGCTTCGGCAAGAGTGAGCAGGAGATCGAAAAAGCCACGCACGCGCTGGAGCGCGTCAACATGGCCCACTGCATCAACCGGCGGCTGGCAGGACTTTCCGGCGGCCAGAAACAGCGGGTCTTCATTGCCCGCGCCCTGGTCAGCGAGCCGGAGCTGCTCCTGCTGGACGAGCCCACTGCCAGCGTGGACTCCGCCAACCGCAACGCCCTGACCCAACTGCTGACCGAACTGAACCGCGACATGACCATCGTCATGGTCAGCCACGATCTTTCCTCCCTGGCTTCCGGCGTAAAATCCGTGGCCTGCGTCAACCGGAAACTACATTTCCATGACGCGCCGGAAATAACCGGAGACATGTTCAAAATGAGCTACGGCGGCGACGGGGAGACCTGCTGTCCGGTGGAGCTGATCACCCACGGCGACGTGCCCCATCGGGTGCTGCTGCATCATGACCAGGAGGAAGGGGAATGACGGATATACTGCACTACCAATTCATGCAGAACGCACTGGCGGCAGGCCTGCTGACCAGCATTATCTGCGGCATCATCGGCACCCTGGTGGTGGTCAACCGCATCGTCTTCATTTCCGGCGGTATCGCCCACGCATCCTACGGCGGCGTCGGTCTGGCCTTCTTCCTCGGCCTGCCCGTACTGCCGGTAACCACGGCCTTCACCCTGGTCGCCGCGCTGATCATGGCCTCGGTCACCCTGCACGCCAAGGAGCGGGCGGATACGGTCATCGGCGTGCTCTGGGCCGCAGGCATGGCGCTCGGTATCATCCTGCTGGACCTCACACCGGGCTACAACGTCGATCTCATGAGCTACCTCTTCGGCTCCATCCTGGCCGTTCCGCGCGGGGATCTGCCCATCATGGCCGGGCAGGCGGTCCTGCTCCTGGTTCTGGTCGCCATATTCTACAAGGGATTTCTGGTCATGAGCTTTGACGAGGAGTTCGCGCGCAGCCGTGGCGTGCCCGTCACCTTCCTCTACTTCCTGCTCATCTGCATGGTCGGGGTCAGCGTGGTCATGATCATCCGTGTGGTCGGCCTCATCCTGGTCATCGCCCTGCTGACCATACCGCCCTTCATGGCCGAACGGTACACCCGCTCCCTGAGCGGCATGATGACCGTCTCCACGCTCCTCAGCGTCCTGTTCACGGTCATCGGGCTGGCGGTCTCCTACCTGACCAACATCACATCCGGCGCGTCCATCATAGCAGTGGCCTCGGTCGGCTTCTTCCTCTCCTTCCTGCTTCCCAAAAAAAAGACGGCGTAGCGGAAATCCGGCCCTACCCAAGCACCCGGCGCAGCCATGCCTGAAAAGGCGAAAACACCTGACCGGGGATGCGGGCCAGCCCCGGCTTCGACCTGGCGTAGAAAACGTGGAGCCGGTCTCCGGGCGAGAACCGCCGCCATAGCGTAACGCCGACGCGAGACTCGGCCCGACGTAACAGGCCGTCGTGATCCGCGTACTTGTAGCCCACGAAAAACAGCATTTTGCCGCCGGGAACGGCCTCGGACCGCACCGATTCCACCACGCCGATGGTGTGCACTTCGCCGAAGACGCGGGCCCGCTCCTCGCGCAGCACGCCGTATGGCACCTGCGAGAACAGATAGAGAATGAAGGCCACGACCACGCAGCCGAGGACGAATCGAATGGGACTATGACGGTTCAGGTAGGCCATGCCTCTGAATACACGCCAAAAATTGTGCACGCAACCAGCTCTATAACGTCCTTGCCTTCGTGAATACGGGAGATTATGATTTTCAGTATGAACAGAACCATTGGCGAGGTGGAAGAAAGCATCCACCGCATGACGGCATCCCTCCGCCAGGGACAGGCGGACGAGATAGCCCGCAGTTTCGGCGAGAATCCCGACCCCGAGGTCAAACCCCTCGGCTGGTGGGTGCTGGCGCGTGGCGAAGACGTCAAGGATGCCTCCTTTGCCGAGCGGGAAGCGGCCCGCGAACGGCTGCTGGTCCAGGTCCGCGCCGCCGGGCTGGTCCTGCCCGAAAACATCTGGGTGCTGGACGAGACCGAAACCGCCCAGCTCGTGGTAACCACGGTTCCCACCCTGAACCGGGCCGAAAAACTGGCCGAACACCTGCGCACCAAGGGCCTCGACATCCGCATCAGACGCGAAAAAATCTGACGCCACCCCCCTCGCAGCCTGTGGGCGATATTCCTTTCCCTGAAACCAATAAAAAAGGCGGCCGGACAACGTCCGACCGCCCTGATTTAGCTTGATCCCGATCCGGCTTAATTGAAGGAACGGGCAAAAAGCGCCTCAATGGCCTTCTTGCCGTTGTCTTCCAGAAAACGGGTGCCGGTGCCGGTGAAATGGCTGCTGGTGATGACCGGGTTTTGAGCGGCTTTCCACTCGCCGTGCTTCCAGGTAAACCAGCTGTCCTGCTCCTGGTCGAAGACATACAAGCCCTTGTTGCATATCTTGGCGAACTCGGCGCCCCATCCGGTGCCGCCCTTGACCGTGCCGTCCCCCTGAATAGAACCGATAACGAACACCTGATCGCCGGACTCCACCTGATACACAATGGTCTGGAGCACCTTGCGCATTTTCTCCGCGTTGGTGAACTTGCGGTTGAGCAGCTTGGAGACATAGGTCAGGCTGACATCCTTTCGGGTCAGCTCCTCATCGGTAAGCACGCGAACGCCTCGGGTACGGTCGATCTTGTGCCCCTCGAAGGTATAGTTGACCTCGGCCAGTCCGTAATATTCGGCCAATTTGCCGAACTGGTTCTCCGCGCCCTGTGCGGCGCCGCTGTAAAGGGTGAAAGTGCTGTTGGACATGGTATCTCCTTGCAATGGATTTCAAAAAATTCGATCGCGCGGCCAGGTTCCTGAACTCGTCTATCTATGCACCGCAAGCCCGTCAGGAACAAGGATTTGCTATATTCTCCTGCAAAAGACCAGCTTTTTCTCATTATAAACAAGTACAATCATTATGCCAAGGCCTCTATTTTCGCCAACAGGTCGGCCAGGAGCACGCCGTCCATATGCCGGGCCATGGCCTCGAATTCCCCGGGCTCGTATTTGGCCAGCAGCTTGCGCGCATTGGCTTCGGCCCCGGCCGACTCCGCCTTGCCGGTATCGCTCACGGCACCGGAGGCCCTTTTGTGCGGGATGGACAAAAATCCGGTATAGACCGCATAGCCGCCCCCAAGGACCATGCGCAGGTCCCGCTCCAGATCGTCGAACTGGGTGGGCGAAAAACGGAGGTCGAAGCCGCCGTTCTCCAGCAGCCGCGAGGTACGGAACAGATGGACGCAGCCCGTGACCGAAGTACAGGGGCGGATGTAGTCTGCCTGGCCAAAATCGCCGTCCTGCAACATGATCGTGGACATGAGCATCTGCTCTCGCGTGGCCGGTTCCGGGGCGAGGTTGTGCTCGCCGCACTGTATTCTGGCCGGGCCGCGCGCATCCACCACCTTGCAGCCCCAGACCCCGGCTTCGGGATAGCGGGCCACGGCCTCGCCCAGCCGGTGCAGCCAGTCGGCGGGCAGGGAAATATCGTCGTCGATGTAGGCGGCCCAGCAGGACTCCCGAACCTCGGGCAGGTGCATGAGCCAATTGCGCGCGGCGGGCGCGCCCACATTGACGGGCAACCTCACGGCTGCAGCCCGCTCCGATCCGAACCGATCGACGAAGCGGCGGATAACCTCGGGCGTGGCATCGTCCGATCCATTGTCCAGCACACGCACGATCACGTCGTCCAGGTCCGAGGCCAACAGCGAATCGAGCGTGGCCCCCAGATCGTCCGCGCGGTTCCAGGAATAGGCGAGCACGGCGGTCCGCCCCTCAAGCGGTTTTGCGGCAGCGTCGTTTTCCTGCACCAAATCATAAAGCCGCAACATGGGGCCTGCATTCCACGGCCGCTGTTGCCACACTTCGCGCAGCACGGCCTGCGCCCGGCCGTTCTGACCCATCCGGCACAGGGCCGTGGCCACGCGCTCGCGCACGATGGGCAACGGCAGCACGGCCGCGCACTGTTCCAGCGCGGCCAGCGCCCCAGCCGGATTCCCGGCGGCAAGGAGCGCGTTGGCCCCGACGTAGCGAAAAAGCGGTTCCAGTTGCGACACGGGAACCGGTCCTGTCGCCAGCGGGACCAGGGGCGACCAGTCGCCGGTCATACGGCAAAATTCATAGAGATGATGCCACCAGAACAGATTGTCCGGGGCGTGGGTAGTTCGATCCCGCAGGAACGCGAGTTGCCCATCCCGCCCACCGGCAAACACCCGCGCCGCCTCGTCCGTGACCTCCGGTTTCCAGCAGAGCATCACGGTTTGCAGCAGCGGCACCAGAGCCGGATGCAGGGGCGGCAGCCGTCGCATGTTCCGCACCAGCAGGGCCGGGCCGTTGCCGTCCAGCGGATTCTCCCCCCAGGCGGCCAGCAGGGCATCAGCGGCCACGGAGGCCAGTACGTCGTCCGGTCCCATGGCGTGCGCCATGGCCCGAAGCGCGATCTTTTGCAGATGATCCCTGCCGGAGAATCCAAGTAGCAGGCGACGGAGCATATCCGACGGCAGGGAGGGAAAATCGAATGTACGCGGCATGTTCTCCCCACTATGCGCCGGTCCGGCCAAAGTCAACCGGCCCCACTTCCGGGACCGATGCTTTTCTGATATTCCAGACGGCATGAGTCGTCTCGATATCCCCATCCGCCTGCCTGACTGCCAAGGGCTGCATCCCCTGTTTCTCGACCGCTTTTCCGGCTGGTGTCTCGGCATGGGCCAGCCCACCGACCTCGCCACCATGCTGCGCGGCCTGAGCCAGCTGGCGGAGGACAATCCGGTTTGCCGCACCGTCATTCCCGGCATGGCCCTGTGGGGATTCCAGGCCCACCCCCTGGCCCCGGATATGGCAGTATGGTGCGCCCGGACTCTCCAGCCGAATTTCGGGCTGTCGCCCGCCGTACCGAGGATGCTCGCCACCCTGCTCCGCGCCGCTCCGCTTGGCGAGAGTGACGGCGAGGCCATGGACACATGGTATGCCCTGGCCCGGCAGGAAGATCATTCCCTGACCCTGCGCTTTCTCACCATAACCCTGCGCGACCAGACCAAGGGACTCTCCTGGCTTGGCCATTGCTGGAACGACCTGATCTTTCTCGACAGGGAGGAGATCGGCCGCGCCGCCCTGAACATCTTCCCCTGGGACGAGGCCTCCCGACCGCTACGAGACCGGCTGGCTGCCGAATGGGCCTTTCACCGCAGGCCGCCGGAGGAAGCCCTGGAGACGGTCCTCGCCCTGAACCCGGCGGAATGGGGCCTCTGGCGCACCTACGCCGCTGCGGAACTGCTGCTGCGCATGGGCAAAAAAGGCGAGGCCAAGGGCGCGCTGGCCCTGCTGTGGAAATTCCTGCCCTGGCACGTCAACCTGACCCTCAAGGTGCACGACCTGTTCAGTCCGGTTGTCCCGGCCGGGACCGACGCCACGGCAGACGCCGCAGTGCTGGTCTATTCCTGGAACAAGGCGGACCTGCTGGCCGACACGCTGCAAAGCCTGGAAGCGAGCGAGCTGGGCGAGGCACGCATCTTCGCGTTGGACAACGGCAGCACGGACCACACCCCGGCAGTGCTGGCCTCGGCCCGAGATCGTTTCGGGCACGACCGCTTCCATGTGGAGACCCTGCCGGTCAACGTGGGCGCCCCCGCCGCGCGTAACTGGCTGCTCTCGCTGGAGGCTGTCCGCTCCCGCAACTGGGCCGCCTTTCTGGACGACGACGTGGTCCTGCCCGAGAACTGGCTGCTCCACCTGCTGGGTGCGGCCGGAGACCGCGACGACCTGGGCGCGGTGGGCTGTCGGATCACCGCCGCCACCTCTCCCTTCGGCCTGCAATCCGCAGACTACAACCTCATCCCCAAACCGCCCGTGCCCACCAAGCCGGGCCAGTTGCCCAACCGGGTGCTGATCTACGACAACTGCGCCGGAGCGCCGGACAGCGGGTTGTTCACCTACACCCGGCCCTGCCTCTCGGTTTCCGGATGCTGCCACATGGTGGCCCTGCGCGCCGTGGAAAAGGCCGGGACGTTCGACCTGCGCTACACCCCGTCCCAGTTCGACGACCTGGACCGAGACCTGCGCAGCGCCCTGAGCGGTATGCCCGCCCTCTACACAGGCACACTGGCCATACGCCACGTTCAGCACTCCAGCCTGGCCAAGGCGCAGACCACACGCCAGATAGGCCATGTCATGGGCAACAAGTACAAGCTCGACACCAAGTATGACGACGAGCAACTGGCCGCGCTGGTCTCGGCCAACCGGACCATGCTTCGCAGCGACTACGAGGAGCGGCACCGCTTCCTTGTTGACCGCCTCGCGGCTCGCGGGTAGATAGCCGCCATGGAAGACGTACGCGTATACGGAGATTTTCACCGCGTCTCGCCGGAACTTTTCGAAAAGATCCGTGACGCAATCCCCTTTGAACAGATCGACTACAACGGCGATGTGCTCAGGCTGGACCACGAGGGACCGTACCTCATGGTCGAGGATTTCATGGAGCTCATGGCCGAACTGCTGCCCGAAAACGGCTACGGCAGCGTGGAGTTCATCGACCACGTGGAGTGGGAGGTCATCCGCTACACCATCCGCCCAGGCAAGGTGGAAGAGAAACACGTCAAGGTGGACAACGTCCTGGACGCCCACCAGCAAAACAACGGCCTCTAGCAGTCCGCTTCCCCAATCCGGACCGACGCCTGTCGATCCTCAATTCGAATAAAATAAGGCCGCCCCACCGGGGACGGCCTTTTTTCATGAAAAATCGTCATTGCAGACTACAGGATCGACAGGCGCAGCTCGTTGCCCTTGATGTGCACATCCGCCGCCTTGGGGCCTACATCCTCGTCAACGAGGGTGTAGGTCACGCGCTCCCCCGGTTCCAGGGTGCGGAAACCGTCCCGGACAACCTCGGAGTAATGGACGAACACATCCATGCCATCATCACCGGTGATGAAACCGTAGCCCTTCTGATCGTTGAACCAGGTCACTTCGCCTTCACGCCGCATGTCGACCTCCAAATCAAATCCGACTGCTTGAAAGCATAAGCCCAATCATCGGTCCTTAGCAATGGCGGCCCCGGCCCGGTGGCATCCCGACCGAGACAGCATAAGAAAGCCCCGTCTCCGGAAGGAGGCGGGGCGCACATTAAAAGCCTGTCGGCCGCTTACCAGCGGGGACGTTCTGCGCGGGGGCGAGCTTCGTTGACCTTCAGATTACGGCCACCGAAATCCTTACCGTCCATGGCCTCAATGGCATCCAGGGCGCCTTCGTCTTCCATCTCGACGAAGCCGAAGCCACGGGGGCGGCCGGTTTCACGGTCCTGGACCAGCTTGACAGAAGAGACCGAACCGTAGGCTTCGAAAGCCGCGCGGACTTCGTCTTCAGTAGCGGACCAGGGCAGATTACCGACGTAAATGTTCTTGGACATGTTCCAATGCTCCTTAAAAAATATGAATGTATCGCAGACGCCCGTACATCTTGCTCAAAAAATAGAGCAACCACGTGACACGCACGTTGCTCTTTGTGTTGTACCTATTCCATTTCAACCAGACCTGGCCGCAATCCGACCGCGCCTCCACGGGTGCCTCTGGTCTAATTGCCTCTATTTGCCACTCTCTCTATAATGTCAAGCACAATTATACTTTTTTTTAATTCTCTCTAACTTTCCGTAATTCCCGCCGATGCGGTATGGTTTGCCCCGCATCGATCCAATGCCGGAATTCCGGCAGCGTCACCGGGGCCACAGTACCGCTGCCGCCCGTCCTCAAGGAGCATGACCCGATTGATGGCCGGAAGGCGGTCCTCGACGTTGTGCGTCACCAGCACCAGCGGCGTTCCAGCCTCGGCCAGCTGTTGCAACATGCCGGAAAGTTCGGCGCGCGACGCCGGGTCCAGGCCGGAAAAAGGTTCGTCCAGCAACAGCAGGCGCGGCCCGGAAACCATGGCGCGCGCAAGGAGGACCCGCCGCTGCTGCCCGTAGGACATGCACCGCAGGGGACGTTCTGCCAGATGGGCCAGTCCGATCCGGTCCAGCCACTCCCGGGCCAGGAGGAGTTCCTCGTCCGTGGGTTCGTCCAGCATTCCCACACTCCCCCGGCAACCGGAAAGGACCGTCTCAAGAGCGGTCACTTCCCAGGACAGCTCCCGGCCGTAGGAGGACTGAAGCGCAGGTGAGACCACGCCAATGAGCGGACGGGCCTCATCCATGGTCATGCCGCCCAGCCGCTCCACCGTGCCGGTGCCGTGCTCGTCGTCGGCATAGGGGGCCAGATCGCTCAGGACCAGCCGGATCAGCGTGGACTTGCCCGCTCCGTTCTGGCCCATGACCAGCCAGTTCTCGCCGGGCAGTACTTCCCAGTCGACCCGGTCCAGAATGCGGTTGCCGTCGATGACCACCGAGGCGTTGCGGATGCGCAGCAGAAATTCCAGGGGCGGCAGGTCCGGTTCCGGCAGGGCGCGGGCCGTGCGCCCGGTCAGGGCCGGTCGGCCTGCGGCGTCGGAGGTCAGGGCAGGAATTCGGGTCAGCCGGGCCATGCCTTCCGCGCGCGGCAGGTCCGCCACGATGCGTCCGCCTTCCAAAACCACTACCCGTCCGATGGCCGAGGGCAGGTCATCCACACGGTGCGCGGCCATGACCAGCGTTGCGAACTCCGCCGCCCTGTCGAGCAGGGCCAAAACGTCGATGCGGGATTCACGGTCCAGACCGTCCATGTACTCGTCGAGCACCAGAACATCCGGCTTGGAAACAAGGGCGCGGGCCACCAGCACCTTGCGGCACTGGCCCGTGGAAAGCGTGCCCATGGACCGTCCGGCCAGATCCTGAAGGCCTAGGGTTTCGATGATTTCGTCCGCGCCTTTCTCCTGCTCCGGCGTGGGTTCGCCATAGAACAGAGGAGCGTCTATGAAACCTCCCAGAATCACCGAACGGGCCGGAACGCGCGGCGCGTTCAGCGGATAAAAGTCCTGCATGTCCGGCGAGACGAGACCGATGCGTTCCCGAAGTCCCAGCGGCGTTTCCTGCGGCCCGTCGCCGAAATCATAGATACGGCGGCCACCGATGTCCGGGGGCATTTCGCCGCGCAGCAGCTTGAGCAGCGTGGTCTTTCCCGCGCCGTTTTCTCCCACCAGGGCGGTGTGTTCTCCCTTGGCCAATATGAAAGAGAGGGGTCCGGCCATGCGCAGTCCAGCCCGCGTGACCGACGCCTCTTCGAGTTCTATGAGATGATGCATGGGGACATTGTCGCCCTTACCCGGCTGGAAGGCAACCCTTACCCTTGTATACCCGCCGCCTGATATCCTATGATGTCCCATGACCATCCCCGTAGCCCTAGCCTTCATCCCAGACTATGCCGCGCCCGGTCTCGACCGCAGCGTGGCGCGAGTACTTGAGGCGGCGGAGATATCCGTCACTCCCGGCACGCGAGTGCTCGTCAAACCAAACCTTGTCCACGCCACCAATGCCGCGAACTGCACCACGCACCCGGAGGTCGTCCGGGCGGCCTGCGTCTGGCTTCTGGATCATGGCGCCACGGTTTCGGTGGCGGACTCTCCCGGCTACGGACCGGCCCATCGCGTGGCCCGCGCGTCCGGCCTGGAAGCCGCACTCCGTCCGCTGGGCATCAAGATAAACACCCTCGGCGATCCCGTCCGCCTGTCACTGTCCGACGGCACGGGCATCGGCGTGTCCCGTCATGCCCTGGAAGCGGATATGTTGCTGAACATGCCGAAACTCAAAGCGCACGGCCAGATGGTCATGTCCGGCGCGGTCAAGAATCTTTTCGGCTGCGTGGTCGGCTGCCGCAAGGCGCTGGCCCACTCCCGCATGGGGCACGATCCACAGCGCTTCCGGGCCATAATCCTGGATGTCTGCCTCGCTCTGCCTCAGGCCGTGCATCTCATGGACGGCATCCGCGTCCTGCACAAGGACGGGCCGGTCCGGGGTGAAGCCTTTCCGCTCGGCCTGCTTGGCGCCGCGCGAAACGGTGTGGCGCTGGATACGGCGGCCTACTCAATCTTCGGCCTCGGGCCGGACGCAATGCCGCTCTGGGCCGAAGCCAGCGACAGGCAACTGGAAGGTTCCGCCCCGCACGTCATTCGCTACCCTCTTGAAGCGCCGACAAGTTTCAACACCACAGGCTTTGAATATGCAGCGCCCAAAGAACTCTCCTTCGCACCGCTTCGATTGCTCCGCGGACGGATGAAAAGTCTGCTCGCCTTCATCAAACGGCCGGGATAGTCCTTGCGCAGAATATGCCGGAATGCTACACTTTACGGATGGGTCTGCTCCGCCACCACTACATCATCACCGGCCAAGTCCAGGGCGTTGGATTCCGGCCATTCATCTACCGCATCGCCACGGATAACGCGCTGACCGGCTCGGTCAACAACTCCAGCGAAGGCGTTCTCATCGAGGTGCAGGGCACGGCCGACCAACTGGCCCGGTTCGCCGACGATCTCTCGGCCAAGCTGCCTCCGCTGGCGTCCGTCGTCACCCAGGAAAAGGCGGACCTGAGCCCCGTGGAGGACGAGGACGCCTTCATCATCCTGAAGTCCACGGGCGGCCTCGGCAACTCCGTACTTATCAGCCCGGACGTGGCCACCTGCCCGGACTGTCTGGCGGACATCGCCGACCCGGAAAACCGCCGCTACCGTTACCCGTTCACCAACTGTACCAACTGCGGCCCGCGCTACACCATCACCCATTCCATTCCCTACGACCGGCCCCAGACCTCCATGGCCAAGTTCGTCATGTGCCCGGAGTGCCAGGGGGAATACGACAACCCGCTGGACCGGCGGTTCCACGCCCAGCCCAATGCCTGCCCGAGCTGCGGCCCCCGGCTGATGCTCACCGACAAGGGCGGCGCCATCTTTGCCCAGGGCAGCGAGACCCTGCCCCGGCTGGCCATTGAACTGGCCGAAGGCAAGGTGGCGGCCATCAAGGGACTCGGCGGATTTCACCTCGCCTGCGACGCGTCCTCGGACACGGCCGTAGCCACCCTTCGGGAACGCAAGCACCGTCCGGACAAGCCGCTGGCCGTCATGGTTCCGGACATAGAGACCGCGCGAAAGCTGGCCCACCTCTCCACAGAGGAAGAGGAATGGCTGACCGGCAACCGCCGCCCCATCGTCCTGGCCGCCAAACGGGAGCCGCTGCTCCTCTCCCCGGAAGTTGCACCGGACACGAATTTCATCGGCTTGGTCCTGCCGTACACGCCGCTGCACCAAATTCTGCTCTCAGACTTTGCCAAGGAGTCCGGCAGCAAGGCTCCGGCCCTGGTCATGACCTCGGGCAACATGAGTTCCGAGCCCATCTGCCTCGGCAACCTGGAGGCACTGAAACGGCTGGCCGACATCGCGGATATCTTTCTCTTCCACAACCGGGACATCCTCATCCGCACGGACGACTCGGTGCTCCGGGTCAACCCGGCCACAGGCGCTCCCCTCCATATGCGCAGGGCGCGCGGGTTCACTCCTTCCCCCATATTTCTGCCCGTTTCCGGCCCCACGGTCCTCGGCACCGGACCGGAACTCAAATGCACCATGACCCTGACCAAGGGGGACCAGGCCTTTCCCGGCCAGCACATCGGCAACCTGAACAATCTGGAGAACCTTCGCTTCTATCAGGAGATACTGGCGCACCTCCAAAGCATCCTCCAGGTGCGGCCCGAACTGATAGTGCGAGACCTGCACCCGGACTACATGACCTCCTCACTGGCCGACGAACTGGGCGAAAAGATGGAGGTGCCGGTAAAAAAGCTGCAACACCACTTCGCCCACATTCATGCCGTGCTGGCTGAAAACAAATTTTCCGGACCGGCCATAGGCCTTGCCCTGGACGGCACGGGCCTGGGCGAGGACGGGACCATCTGGGGCGGCGAGTGTTTGCTGGTCATACCCGAGGAAGGCGAACAGCAACGGCTGGCCCACTTTGCCCGCATCCGAATGCCCGGCGGCGAGGCGGCCGTGCGCCAGCCCTGGCGGCTGGCCCAATCCGCACTGTGGTCACTTGGTATCAAAGAACCCGGCGCCTATGCGTGGCCGTGGCTTGAGCGCTTTGAAAAGGAATCGCGCCTGCTGCCCCAGCTGCTGGAAAAGGGCATCAATTCGCCCGAAACATCGAGCTGCGGACGTCTGTTCGACGCCGTGGCCGCCCTGTGCGGGCTGACCGACGCCATCAGCTACGAGGGGCAAGCCGCCATTCTGCTGGAAAAGATACAGGACATGAACGAGGACGGAGCCTATCCCTGCCCGGCCATGGACTCGGACCCGGTGGTCCTGGACACGCATGCCCTGCTCGCGGCCGTGCTGGAAGACCTGGAACGGGGCACGCCGGTGCCGGTCATCGCCCGCCGCTTCCATCGCGGCCTCGCCATTGGTCTGGCCGATCTGGCCTACGGATTCTCCTGTGCGCTCGGCATCAACCACGTGGCCCTCTCCGGCGGCGTGATGCAGAACCTGACCCTGGCCACCGAACTCCCCGACGCCCTGAAAGCAGCCGGGCTGATCCCGCTGGTGCACACCCTGGTGCCGCCCAACGACGCCTGCATCTCGCTCGGGCAGGCCGCCTGGGGGCTGTGGCAACTCCGTCAATCCTGACGGGAGGAGGCATCGTCATGCGCCTGTCCTTTACCACCCTGCTTGCTTTTCTGTTTCTGGTCGGAAACGCAATAGCCGGAAGCGGTTCGTTCTGCACCCCCGGCAAAATCGGCGAGGTCCGACAAAAGGAAAACACCAAAAGTTTTCATGTGGATGTGGCATATCCCGTGCTCTGTTCCGAACCGGCCACCCGTCTATTGCGCGACCATGTGGCCGATGCCGTGCGCGACTTCAAGGAAACCGACCCCGAACACGATCTGGCGTTCTTTCCCCATCCCTACGAGATGATCGTCCAGTACGACACCATCCCGGCAGCTCACGGGCGGCTTCTCGCGGTAAGCCTTATCACCATGGTCTACACCGGCGGCGCGCATCCCAACAACTGGCCGGACGCCTGGACTTTCGACCTGACCGACGGTCACGCGCTTACGCTGGACGACATTTTTCCCGCCCCGGAGGGAGCGCTGCAAGTGCTGGCACCCTTTGTCCGCGCCCGATTGCGCGAGTCATTGCAGGATATGGTCCTGGACGACATGCTCCTGCCCGGCACGGAACCAACGCGGGAGAACTATGCCAAATACTTTCTCTCGGACCAAGGGCTGACCTTTCTCTTCGGCCCGTATCAGGTGGCTCCCTACGCCGCTGGCGAACAGCGCGTGACGATTCCCATGGACCGCCTCATGCCGCTGCTCCGCCCCACGCTGACAGCTGTTTTTCAGTAAAGCGTCAATGAATACATCGGGCTGTCATAACCGTTCCAGGCCGTCCGATTCCGACTCTTCCGCGTCAGGCAGCGCTGCCGTCCGGACAGCCCCTTCGCCCAACTTGAAGTAGCTGATGGATTGTTGCAGACGAACCGCCTGATCGGAAAGGTTGCCCGAGGTATCGGCAAGCCGTTCCGAGGCAGCTGCGTTCTGCTGGGTAATGGCATCCAGCTCCCGGATACCACCGTTGATCTCCTTCACGCCATCCGCCTGCTCGCCACTGGCGGCGGCTATTTCCTGCACGAGCTCGGCGGTGCGCAGAATGTCCGGCACCATCTTTTCCAGCATGGCCCCGGCCTTTTCCGCCACGGCCACGCTGTGGGTGGAGAGTTCGCCTATCTCGGCAGCGGCATGGCCGGAACGTTCGGCAAGCTTGCGGACCTCGGTCGCGACCACGGCGAACCCCTTGCCCTGCTCTCCGGCCCGGGCCGCTTCAATGGCGGCGTTGAGCGCCAACAGGTTGGTCTGCCTGGCTATCTCGCCCACAATGGAAATCTTGTCCGCAATCTGCCGCATGGCGTCCACGGTCTCGCTCACGGCGCGGCCGCCCTCCTCGGCATCCGCACTGGCGCGGCGCGACATACGCTCCGTCTCGACCGCGTTTTCCGAGTTGCGTTCGATGGACCCCACCATGGATTCCACATACGAGGAGACCGTCTCCACCCCGGAAGCCTGCCTACCGGCGGATTCGGAAACGGTATTGGCCGCGTCCGTCAACTCCGCGCTGTCATCGGCCACATTGGCAGCCACGGTCGATGCATTACCGATAACCCGACACAAATTCTCCACCATGCCGCGCATGGCCGCATAGACGCTGCCCGGACGCGCTTCGGAAGAAAGCCGCACGCCCAGGTTTCCAGCTGCGATACGCTCGGTCATGGAACGAAGTTCCTCCGGATCGATGCCCAGCTGACGGAGGATGGCAACCGTGATGGTCACGGCCTGGAGCGCGCCCATCACCATGGCGACGATACCGAGGGCAAGGGCGATCCGACAAAGCAGCGAGGAAAGATTCCGCACATCGCCCATATGCCGATCGGCCAGCGTGGCGGCCCGCTCCGCCATGGCATCCACTGCGGGCTGGATAGTGCCGACCACACCGAGCATGGCCTTTTCCGCAGTCTCGACTTCCTTCGGATCGTCGGCCCCGGCCACATCGTAAAAAAAGGATTCATAGTCGAAACAGGCTTTCTTGACCCGCTCGCCCAGCTCAACCAACTCACCGTCACCCGCCGCCTGCGCCTGCTCCACCAACTTTTCCGTAGACTTGACCAGTGTGGCGACGCTTTCGATGAACCGGTCCAGGTAATCCGGGTCCTGGCTGCGCAGAAAACCCAGTTCCTCAATACGGCAGCGAAGCATCCGCGCCTGGACCAAATTCGCCTGATCCTTGATGGCCAGATCCACATCAATCACTGTCCGGTAGCCGTCCGACGAGATCATGGATGCCATCTGGAACATGGCCAAAACCAATCCCAGCAGCACGACCACCGTACCGAAACCGATGGACAGTTTGGTCCGCAGTTTCGTCTTGCCCAATAATGAAAACCGCATTCGTCGCACCTCCCGATCGCCGAGGCCGCCCTCCTCCTACTCCCCATGATTCGATACATTCACCAGGTAAAGGAAAAGAGAAATTATATTCTGGCCAGCGCGGGACAACGCAAAAAAGGCAGGGAAAAATTTCCCCTGCCTTTTGCAGTTCGGTTCGACCCGTCGGATCGTCTAGAGATTCCTGAGTGCGGTCTCCAGCTTGTCCAGATAGCCGGAGAGCATGGCCGGAGTGATGTCGCCCATGTGCCCGATGCGGATGATCTGGGGCCTGCCTTCCTTTTCCAGTGCGGCGTTCAGCTTGCCGTAGCCCGGGTCCATCAGGTAGCCCTCGGCGCGCAGGGCTTCCTTCACGTTCTCCTTAAGCTGGGCCATGGTCACGCCTGCGGGGCAGACAACGGTGGAGAGCGTCGGCGAACGGAATCCCTCGGGCGCGAACATTTCAAAACCGTCCAGTCCGGCGACCCACTTTTCCACCATACCTCGCATCTCCGCATGGCGGGCAAAGCGATTTCCTATGCCCTCTTCGTTCACGATGTAGTCGAGCTGGACATACATCTGATTGATCAGGGTGCAGTTGGGGGTGGTCAGAGTCTGATTCTTACGCGCGGCGGCCAGATGTTTGGTCAGGTCGTGGTGGTGCCCCTTGCACGTCACCTTGGCGGCCTTGGCCCCGGCCTCCTCGGAGATGAAGGCCACGCCGAAACCGGCGGAAAGCCCAAGGGCCTTCTGGGTGGCCGTCAGGTAGATGGCCGCTCCGGAGTTGTCCAGGTCGAGATCAACCCCGCCGTAGATGGATACACCGTCCACCAGCGGCATAGCGCCATGCTTGCGGATCAGGGCGCAAACCGCCTTGATGTCGTTGATGACGCCGGTGCTCGTCTCGTTGTGGGTAAAGGAAACCACCTCCGGCTTCAGGGACTTGAGCTTGTCCTCCAGCACGTTCATATCAATGGGCCGGCCGTACTCGAACTTGAGGTTCTCGGCCTTTTTCCCGTTTGCCACGGCGAGGTTGTAAAACATATCACCGAACGCGCCCACCGAGACGTTAAGGATGGTCTCGCCTTCCGCCACCAGGGATCGCACGGCGGCCTCCATGCCGGTGGAGCCGGAGCCGAGCAGCAGGGCGACTTCGTAACGGCCGTCTGTTCCGGCCAGTTTTTTCATGTTCTCGCGGATGGGAATCATCCGCAGGTCGTTTTCCGAGTCGCGGTGGCCAAACTCGGGAAGCAAGGCGGCCTGTTTGGCCTCGTCCCGGATATATGTCGGGCCGGTAATGAACAGTTTCAGCGGGGCGAAATTCGGTTTGCTCATGGCGGCTCCCTCTTGTGATGATTAACGGGGAAAAAGAATTCTCCCGAACTTTGCCGGGGACAAACTCCATATACCGAGCGTTGCCCGATGTCCAGAAAGCCGGGGGCCTCCCGGTGCGTTGGTTGCCACCCGCGAACCTTTGTGCTGTAACCCGGATACGGAACCGAAAACAGCAGGAGAACTCATGCCCGCACCCGCAGACAATACAGCCCAACTCCCCATGGATGAACGCCGCGAAAACGCCGTCCGCGAACTAACGGAAACCGTGCGCCAACTGGCTGCCCACTACGGCCTGTGGCTGGCCGAAACCGTGCATCAGCTTGGGCTGGAAGCCGCGCTGGATGCCGAGCGCGAGGCCGGGGACCGTTTTTTCCCGATTCTTGCGGCCAAGCTGGAGCGCGCCCTGGGCCTGGAAAAACAGGCATTGTGGAAAGGCATGACCCCGGAGGTGCTGGAAGACACGACGCAAGCCCTGCGCACCGCATGGCTGGCGGCGGACGGGGTGTGGTTCCAGGCCGTGGAAGGCGCGGCCGGAATGGACGCGGCCAAACGGGTCAACGACACCTGCTGGGCGCGTTTCGCCCCCTTGGAGGCAGCCCGGGCAAAGGCTGCCCTCGGCCTGCCGGATAACGGGGGCATCCCGGCCCTCAAGGCCGTGCTGGCCGCGCGCATGTACGGCCGCCTCAACAAATGGGAATTTGCCGAGGAAACCGATACTTCCATCATCTTCCGCATGACCGACTGCCGGGTCCAGACCGCCCGCAAGCGCAAGGGACTGGCCGACTATCCGTGCAAATCCGGCGGCACCACGGAATATACCGGGCTGGCCCGCACCGTGGACCCGCGCCTGACCTGCGAGTGCGTGGGCTGCCCTCCCGACGACCACCCGAAGGAATGGGTCTGCGCGTGGCGGTTTCAGCTGTCCGATGAGGGGGAATAATCCGGCTTCACCCCTTTTCTTCCCCTGTGATTTTGTGCGAAATTCTTCAGGTTGACACGCCCCCCGTACAGATCAATACTCCGCCCCGGCTTACGCACCACCTGTTTTCGCCCAACTTTTTTCCCGATATATGGTTACCGGCATGTTTGATTCATTTTTCTTGATACTTCCCATCTTTATCATCCTCGGCTTCGGCGTGGCCCTGGACATCGCCAATATTCTGCCCAAGCAGACAGGCAGCGTCATCGGCTCCTATGTGCTCTATGCAGCCCTGCCCATTCTCCTGATCCACATAATGGCCAAGTCCAGCATGGCCGACATTCTGCACGGCGGGTTCTGGGCCGGAATGCTCCTGACCCAGGCCATCATCTACGCCGCGGTCTACGCAGGTGAGTTCTTCCTCGGCAAGCGGGGCCACGGTCCGGCCACGTCCATCGCCATGTCATCCAGCTGCTGCAACGTGGCCTTCATCGGCCTGCCCGTGGTCCTCAGCCTGATGCCGAACAATCACGTGGCCCTGGTGGCTGCCGGTCTGAGCACTCTCACTCCGAACGTGGTCTCCATCCCCTGCCAGATCGAAATGGAATTTCTGAAACACAAAGGGGAATCCGGCAACGCCATGGCACAGCTTGCCAAGGCCGTGCTCCTGAACCCGCTCATGGTCGGCACCATAGTGGGACTGGCGCTGGGCCTGACCGGCATCGGGCTGTGGGGGCCGCTGGACAAGGCGGCCGAGATGGTGGGCAACACCACCGCCCCCTGTATGCTCCTGGCCCTTGGCCTGGACCTGCGGGATAAGCTGCGCGTGGCCCTGACCGGCAACTGGCGCGCCCGTATGCCGCGCATCGGCATCATCACGGTGGTCAAGCTGGCCATCAACCCGATCCTGGCGTGGTTTCTCCTCTCCCTGTTCGGCGTCTCCGGCACATGGCTGGCCGTGGGCGTCATCCAGAGCGGCACGGCTACGGCCCTGATCAGCTACGTCATTGCCGAAATCTACGGTTTCGTCTCCGAGGAAGTAGCCATGATCGCCGTGGTCACCAATGTGCTCAACCTGCTCACCCTCGCGGTCATCACCGCCATTCTCCGTTCGCAGGGCTTGATGTAGCTGGCGCGCCGTCTATTCGGCAGGGATGCCGAATATGGTCACGGCCAGACAGATCAGGGCCAGCACACCAAAGAGTACGGTGCGCACGCCGTGGCGCGGCTCGGTCTTCTTCGAGTGCAGAACGAAAAGCGCAACCAGACATTGCAGGAAGTAGAAAAAGGCAAAGGCGCGGGAGGCCTGGCTGATGATCTGGTAGACATTGGTCAGCCACGTCAGGCAGATGGAAGCGCCCGATACCAGCAGGTAGTTATACTTGGCCGGAATCTTGCCCTTGATGATCGATTCCAGCAGACCGGAGCATCCGGCGTCGTCCGCCGTGGACGCTGAAAACTGGCTTCCCACGGCCGTCAGCGTCAGCAACAGGGGCAGGATCGGGGCGATAGTGGCCGAGTAGCCGACAATAGCGGTGATGGAGGTATCCGAGACCCCGCCGCTGTTGCTGATGACCACGGCCATCAGCCCGAGGAACGCCACATAAATACAGGTCGAGACGATTTGGGCCAGCCGCATGGTTCGGATGCGCTCCTCGGCCGGATGCTCCGACCCGAGAAAACGCGAGGTCTCGAACCCCTGGACCACTATGAGCATCCCCATAATCAGACGCAGGACGTGAGAGGCGTCTCCGCCCACCGGCAGCGGATTGAGATGCCAGGTCCCGCCCAGCAACGCGGTTGTGTTGTAATAGACCAGCCCGGCCATGAGCGCGGCGATCATCGCCAGATTGAGTCCCACCACCACCCGCTCCACGCGCTCGATGCCGGACAGCCCGCGCAGGGTGCCGGTAATGCCGATACCCGCCAGGATGACCGTCACCAACAGCTTGCCGATCCACACATTCTCGATGGAAAGATAGTGTAGCCCGAACCCGGCCAGCAGCTGGAGGTAGTAGGAAACCGAGACGCAATAGGCCCCGGCAAGGGCGATATGGGAAAGCTTTTCCAGAACGCTGGTCGCGTCGCTCCACCCCACACGGCGCGCCCCGGAGGCATGGGCCTTATGCAGCCGGTGCTCGCACCGTCCGCAGGCAATGGCTGGATGCCGCTCGAACAGCGGTTCGCCATAGCGGATGTTGAAACGAATGACCGAACCGACCCCATAGGCAAGGACAAGCAGCCCGCCCATGGCCCAGACGGCCCAGTTGCCGATATTGGCATAGAGCAGCGGCGCGCAGACCAGAAACCCGCTGCCCATGATGGAGGCGAGCGGCGTAACCATGGCACGCCAGGTGGAGGAACCGGCCAACGGCCGATAAAACAGCAACACGGCGCCCACGACAAGGGTGGTGGCAACAACAATAAGACTTGAAGCCGGTATCGGCACTGTACGTATCTCCTATCCGTTTCCCTCACGCCGGAACGGCGCTGGATGTAGGGTACGCCACAACAGGCTCAAGGGCAATCCGCTCTTGCTTCCGCCTTGCAGACTGCTTCGCATTATCCCGGCCAGAGCGCCAATAGCATGTAATGTCTATTGACAGGCATTCTTACTCCGAATACCTTAGACAACAAGCGAAGGAGTATCAAAAAATGCCTGAGTACATCGTCAATCAGAATTCGCAGCCCTCCGGTGAACATGAAGTTCATAAAAAAGGCTGCATCTGGATGCCTCAAAACGTTATCGATTTGGGGAAGCATTCAGATTGTTCCAGCGCAATCCAAGAAGCCCAAAAACACTATAGCGATGTTGATGGTTGCAAGTATTGCTGCACACCGTGCCATACCAGATAGCACATCTTTCGTCCAATAAATCAACTAACTACTATCTGCCATCTCTGACCACAGGGGTGGCAGATAGTATATTTGACCATTACGGCGACGACGTATCAAAGCCGCTAGCCCGCCTTTTCCCACCGTCATATTCGGCCAAGCGACTTTTTTCAAATCCCTCTTCGTTATAAGCGCCACCCCTCCCCTTCCCTTTTCGCCTCCAGTGCCTATACTTGCCATTCAGGGGCAAAGGGCTTATTCCCTTCCCCTTCAAAGACAAGCCCCATGGAGTAATTATAGTCATGGCCCAACTTGGTCCCCACATTTCCATTTCCGACGAGGAGCTCATCAGCCGCGCCCTGGGCGTGGTGGACATGGAGCGCTACCAGAACTGGCCCGAAGAGGTCAAAAAACTCGCCTGCAATCTCGCGGCGGAGCTCTTTCTGGTGCGCTACAATCCCTTCATCGATCCCGAGCTGGTCCGCAAGTCCGTGGACCGTCGGCTGAACATGTCCAAGCCGCTTATCGACCGCACCTTTGCCAAAATCCTGTCCATGGGCATCGACCTCTTCTGGGAGCGGCACAACAACGAACTCGAATTTCGCGACGAGATCATCCGGCGGCTGAAGAGTTTCATGCCCGAGGAAGCCATCGGCAAGAAACCGGGCTGCCGGGTGGAGTCCGCCACTGATGCCACGGACCTGCGCATGGAACTGCCCATGCTCGTTCTCTTCCCGGAGACCGAGGCGCAGATTCAGCAGATCGTCAAGCTGGCCAACGAGATGAGCTTCGGCATCATCCCACGCGGCGGCGGCACCGGCGCAACGGGCGGAGCCATTCCGGCCGAGGCGCGCTGCGTCATCCTCTCCCTGTCCCGCTTCAAGAAAATCGTGAACATCGACACCCGCGAGAACGTCCTGACCGTGCAAAGCGGCGTCATCACCCTGAACGCCATCCAGGCCGCGGCCAAGAAGGGACTGCTCTTCACCGTGGACCCGGCCTCCAAGGCGGGCTCCTCCATCGGCGGCAACATCGCTGAAAACGCGGGCGGCCCCTTTGCCTTTGAATACGGCACCACCATCGACAATATTCTGAGCTACCGCATGGTAAAGCCCGACGGCTCGCTCATCGAGGTACGGCGCAAGGCTCACCCCCGCCATAAGATTTACACCGACGAGACGGCCGTGTTCGAGATATTCGACAAAGCCGACCGGCTCATAGACACCGTGGCCCTGCGCGGCGACGAGATTCGCGGCCACGGACTGGGCAAGGACGTGTCCAACAAGTACCTGGGCGGCCTGCCCGGCGTGCAGAAGGAAGGCGTGGACGGCATCATCACCGAAGCGAGCTTCACCTGCCACCCCGCTCTGGCCCACTCTCGCGTGCTCTGCCTGGAGTTCTACGGCCGGTCCATGAAGAACGCCATGTACGTCATCAAGGACGTGGTCGGCCTGCGCGACACCATCCGCGAGGAAGGCGATCTGGTAAAGATTTCGGCCCTGGAGGAATTCGGCGCCAAGTACGTCAAGGCCATCGAATATCAGGCCAAATCCATGCAGTACGAAGGCGACCCCATCTCGGTGCTCATCCTTCAGCTGGATTCGGACGACGAGGAAGCGCTGGCCGCCGCCTGCCAGACCATTCTGGCCATTGCCCAGCCCTACGAAGGCGTGGACATCTTCATGGCCCGCAACGAGCGCGAGGCGGAGCTCTTCTGGGAAGACCGGCACAAGCTCTCGGCCATCGCCCGCCGCACCTCCGGCTTCAAGATCAACGAGGACGTGGTCATTCCCCTTGGCGTGATTCCCGAATTCGCCGAGTTCCTGGAGACCCTGAACCTGATATATCTGGCCAAGATATACCGCGATACCTTGATGAAGGTGGAAGACCTGGAGGGCGTGAGCGACAAGGACCCGAACATCGCCGAGGCGCGGGAGCGGATCAAGGCCATACTGGACGGCGAACTCACGTCCAAGGACATTTCCGAGACCGAACAGGAGGCGCAGTGCCGATTCCTGTTCCTCAAGCTGCGCGACGCCTACCCCAAGCTGGACCAGACCATCGACGGCCTGTGGCAGGAGCTGAAGCTCAAGCGCATTGAGATCGCCAACCACATGCACGCGGGCGACGGCAACTGCCACGTCAACCTGCCAGTCAACTCCAATGATGCGGCCATGCTCGCCTCGGCCCACGAAGCGGCCGACGAGGTCATGGCCAAGGTCAAGTCCATGGGCGGCGAGGTCACCGGCGAGCACGGCATCGGCATCACCAAGATCGCCTTCCTGGACGAGGAAAAGATCAAGGCCCTGGTCGCCTACAAACAGCATGTGGACCCGAAAAAGGTCTTCAACCCCGGCAAGTTGATCCGACGCGACTTGCCCAGCCAGCCCTTCACCTTCTCCTTCAACCACCTCATCGGCGACCTGGACAAGACAGCCCTGCGGGACAAGGAAGCGCTCATGGCGCTGCTGCGGAACATCCAGACCTGCACCCGCTGCGGCAAGTGCAAACAGGTCTGTCCCATGTACTACCCGGCCAAGGGGCTGCTCTATCATCCGCGCAACAAGAATATCGCCTTCGGCTCGCTGATCGAAGGTATTTACTACTCCCAAATCCAGACTGGCGAACCTTCCCCGGCCCTGCTGGGCGAGCTGCGTTCGCTCATCGACCACTGCACGGCCTGCGGTCGGTGCCAGTCCGTCTGCCCGGTCAAGATCGACTCGGCCGGGGCCGCGCTCTCCATGCGCTCGTTCCTGGATTCCAAGGGCAAGTCCGGCCATCCGGTCAAGCAGTTCATCCTGCGCAACCTGTCCAAAAATCCGGCGAGCACCCTGCCGCCCACGGCCAAGCTGCTCTCGGTGGGCCAGTCCATTCAGGGCAAGACCCTGGGACTGGTTCCGGCCCGTTGGCTCTCGCGCATCTCGTCGCCCATCGCCAGCCGCACCCCGCACATGGACTACCACAACCTGTCCGAGGCGCTGCATCTGGAACAGGGATCGGTATTCAAGAACCCCGGCGCGGGCCGAGACGATACGGTGCTCTATTTTCCCGGCTGCGGCGGCTCGCTCTTCTCACGCTCCATCGGCATGGCCTCGGTCTACCTGCTGCTCAAGGCGGGGGTGAACGTGGTCCTGCCCGATCACCACATGTGCTGCGGCTATCCGCTGCTGGCATCGGGCTGCGAGGAGGCGTACAAGACCAATCGCCACCGCAATGTCCAGGCCTTCCTCGACCTGCTGGTCAAGACCGGCAAGGCAGGGCTCAAGGCCACCACGCTGCTCACGGCCTGCGGTACCTGCCGCGAGTCCCTCTCCACCTACGACTTCTCCGGCGAACTGGTGGAGCCGCTCAAGCGGATGGACGTGGTCCAGTTCCTGCTGGTGCGCCTGCCTGCCGTGCGCCAGACCGAGCCGGTACTCTACCATGCCTCCTGCCACACCGAGTGGGTGGACACGCCCAAGAACAAGGCGGCCGAGATATACCGTTCCAACCTGGAGAAGGCCACGGATACCGAAGTGACGCTCTCCCCCGGTTGCTGCGGCGAGTCCGGCCTGAGTTCCCTGACCTCTCCCGACATCTACGGCAAGCTGCGCAACCGCAAGCGGGAGCAACTCGACGCGGACCTCGGCCAGGACAGAAACAAGCCCATCGTGGTCGGCTGTCCCTCGTGCAAGATCGGTATCAAGCGCTCCCTGACGGACCTCAAAAAGCCGAACCGGGTCATGCACACGGCGGAATACCTGGCGGAATGCGTCGGGGGACCCAAGTGGAAAAAGGAACTGGATTCCCTGCTCGGCCAAGTGGAGCGCAAGGGCGCGAACTGATCGAATTCCAAACAAATCCAACAAGGGCCGTCCGCAAGGACGGCCCTTGTTTTGTGCTAACCGAGGGGCGGGAAGAGATTGGCCGAGCGATACCCCGCATCCTTGGCGTATTTTGACGATGCGGTTTCGTGGATCACGTCATTGGTCGTGCCGTTGAGCCGGACAGGCCTGATATGCGGCGGAAGCACTCTGTAGAATCTTTTCCAGGATTCATGCGGCGCCCACCCTTCGAGCGGCCTGGGCGAAGGCGGTGCATCCTTGAAGGCGAGGCCGCAGGCCGCCGCCTTTTCCATCATCCATGCCAGCGGGATATCCGAGTAGCGGGTATCCTCGTAGCCACCTCCCACATCGGCATGTACTCCGGCGAACCAGACCTGTTCCAGTACCTGCGTCTCCCTGTTGGACCGCTGCTGATCCCACAGGCACGCCTTGAAGTTGACCCGTTTTTCGTCGATGGAAATGGCGTGGTAGGCGTTTTTGATAATGCGGCTGAGGCTGGTGTCGTGAAACTTGTTCATCCGGGTGAGCGGGCTGTTGCTCCAGAGCGGATTGCCTAGCGCCCCAACCGTATCCCACACGCCGACAAACTGGATATCCGTCTCCCCGGAGTGCTCCCGGCGGAACTTTTTCGCGTTCACGCCCTCGGGATGGTCGCCCTCGGCATGGGATCGATAGAGCTTGAAGGCCTTCTTGATAAGGCCCGGAGAGTTGTCGAAATCGGCCTTGCGGACAATGCCGCAGTTGCGGATCATACCGGCAAGGCTGCGAACCGTGAACGCCCCCCGGCTGAATCCGAACAGATAGAGAAGGTCTCCGGGTTCGTACACCTTGACCACTCCTTCGTAGATATCACGGATGTTCTTGGACAACCCTGTGCCGGTGGCCCCTTCGAATCCACGGCGGAACCAGTTCCCCTGGCTCCGACCCCGACGTCGTAGATGGCGACCTGCGGGTTGCCTTCCGCATCCGTTTCCGCAAGGGCTTTCCAGGTCTTGACCACATTAGTGGTGCATTTGGAGTCGTCCTTGTTCCATGTGCCGTCACAAAAAACCACAATCCGTTTCATACACACCTCCCATTCGTTTTGAGGATATGTAACACCAAATACACAGATTGAAGTTTGGGTCAAACATTGCCTTGAAATCCCTCGGTGCAACGACGTCCCAGTATTGCCTCATTCCGTTTTCCATGGCATTGCATGTGGTAGCGTTTACCCTCAACAAGGCAGTCGGGAAAAGCCATGTCAGCCATTCAGGAACTCATCCTCAAAAACCTGCCGGTAGGCCTGCTGGTCATCGATCGAAACGGCAAGATTATCGAGGCCAGCCCCTCCGCCTGCACCATTCTCGGCTGCCCGATGGACGATTTTAAAAGTCGGCAATGGGGAGAAATATTCCTCTCCCGCCAGGAGAATCTTGAATTCAGCGAGGTCGTCCTGGACGCCATCCAGAACGAAACGCCCACCGTGGAACGCGTTACACCCTACCTGGCACCAAACGGCGATCAAAAATACCTCTCCGTCATTTCCTCAGCGGAACGCGAAGACGGGAAAATCACCGCCATCGTAGTCCTCTTCGAGGACCTCACCGAACTGCATCGGCTCAACCAACGTGAAAAACACATCCTGGAGGTCAATCACCGGCTGGCCAAGCAACGGGCGGAAAGCCTCATTGCCTTTGCCCAGTCCGTGGCCCATCAGGTGCGCAATCCGCTCATGGCCATAGCCGGGTTCTCCCGACTGCTGGAGCGCAACGCCAACGAAACCGAACACCAGTCCCTGGAGGCGATCCGGGAGGAGGCGACAAAACTGGAATCCATGGTCCGCGCCGTGGCCGAATACAGCGCCATCGTCGTGGGGCCGCCCATCCAGGTCAACCTCTGGGTGGTCATCGAGGATGCCAAGCATCGCATTGCCGAGCACCCGGCTGTGGCCAATCAGGGAATCGACTGGCAGGCGGACTGCCCGGACATGAGCATCAAGGCGGACCGCGACCTAACGGCCCTGGCATTGTCCGAAGTACTGCTGAACGCGGCCGAATTCGCGGGACCAAAGGCGACTATCCGCATCTGCGCCAAGGAAGTGGACGCCACCATCAAGATCACGGTGACGGACAACGGCCCCGGCTTCACCCGCGAAGGGCTCGGCATGGCCTTCGATCCCTTCTTCACCACCAAGGCCTCCGGGGCGGGGATGGGGCTCACCCGCGCCCGGCTCATCCTCAACGGTCACCAGGGCACCATGGACATCGACAATCACCCCGAAGGCGGAGCGCGGGTAACCATGACCCTGCCGGTGGAGCCCCTGCCGGTGGAGCCCCTGCCCCAAAATAGGGACACACTTTCCGATTGACCCGGACGGCCCTGCCGTGCTTTTCTTCCCGCCATCATGCGAACCGCAAACCACAACCTCGACGGCATCCGCACCGGCGGACGGGCAAGGGCCTGAATGCGCGTTCTCGGTATAGACTTCGGCCTCAAGCGGGTCGGTCTGGCGCTGTCCGACGTCACGGGCACCCTGGTCTCACCCTACAGGACCATCGAACGGACCACGCGAAACGCCCTCTTTGACGAATTGGCCGAAATCCTTCAAAAAGAGTCGGTCCAGGCCATCGTCATCGGTCTCCCCGTTTCCCTGGAGGGCGAGGATACCCTGACCACCCGGCAAGTGCGCAACTTTGCCGACAGCCTGGCACGCAGGACCGAGTTGCCCATCCATCTCATGGACGAGCGGCTCTCATCGGCCCAGGCCGAGGAAGAACTGAACGCCGCGGGCCTGCGCGGCAAAAAACGAAAGGCGGTCCTGGATAGCCAGGCAGCCGCCGTCATCCTACGCTCATGGTTCGAAAGCGGACATTGATCACCACCCTGGCCGTCCTGACCCTGCTCGCCGCAGCGGGTGTGGGCAGCTACAAGGGCTACCTCGCCTGGCAGGAAAAGCAATTTCTCACCGTACCGCCGGAGACGCCGGGCCGCGAACTCACCTTTCGCGTGGAGCCGGGGCAGATATTCACCACCATCGCCCGCAACCTCAAGGAAGCCGGGCTGATAACGGATGCCCACCGCTTTCTTCGGCTGGCCAAGGTGGAGGGCAAGGCCTCCTCGGTCCGCGCCGGAGAATTCATCCTCAACACGGGCTGGATCCCGGACCGGGTACTGCATGAACTGACCACCTCGGCCGGTATCATGAAAAAGGTCTCGGTTCGCGAGGGACTGACATGGTGGCAGACCGCGGACAAAATCGCCGAAACCGGGCTGGGCACGCGCGAACAATTCGCCAAGGCCGTGGCCGACCCGGAACTGCTGGCCCGGTACGGCATTCTGGCCGCCGATGCAGAGGGCTACCTCTTCCCGGAGACTTACCTGCTCACCCCGCCGCGCAAGGATCAGTCACGCTACATAGCGGAGACCATGATCCGCGAATTCTTCAAGAACGCGAAAAAGGTCTGGCCGGAAGGATTGCCCCCCTTTGCCGAAATGCAAAAGACCGTGATCCTCGCCTCACTGGTGGAAAAAGAAACCGGCAACCCGGCGGAACGTCGCAGGATAGCCGGAGTCTTTGCCAACAGGTTGAAAAGGGGAATGCTCATTCAGGCGGACCCGACCATCATCTACGGCCTCGGCCCCACCTTTGACGGCAATATCAGAAAGAGCGACCTGCGGGACAAGGACAACCCCTACAACACCTATGTCCACCAGGGACTGCCGCCCGGCCCCATCTGCTCGCCCGGCCTGGAATCCCTGCTGGCGGCCGTTCATCCGGAGCAGCACAGCTATCTCTATTTCGTGGCCAAGGGCGACGGCTCCCACTATTTCAGCTCCAGCCTGAAAGAGCACAACAACGCCGTCATCCGCTACCAGCTCAGGCGCAACAAGGCGACCTACCGCTCCACGCCCGAGCCATAGGCCATCCGCGTTGTCCGCCCCGGCAATCCCTTGTTCATCCATCTTCATTCATTGCGTTTAATTTCGGAGATATTCCTGTGCGTTCATGGTGTGTAATCCTGTCGGCGGTGGTGCTGGCCATTCTCGGTCCCGCCCGATCCATGGGCGCGGGCGACAACGTTGTCCGGCGCGCCGCCTTTGATATTGGCTCCTCGAACATCAAATGCACCGTGGCCGATGTGGACATCATCACCGGAACGCTGATCAAAACCGTGGCGGATTTCTCCCGCAAGGTGGATTTTGCGGAAAGCCTCGCCCGCTCCTATGATGGCAATATCGACACCGACACGATGAAACGAGGACAGATCGCCATGGAAGAGCTGCACCAGGAAGCGCTCAAGCTCCAGGCGCATCAGTTCTCCGCAGTGGGCGGAGACTGTTTCCGCGCAGCTCGCAACGGCCGGGCGTATTTCGTCACCCTGCAACACACGCTCGGATTCTCCTGCCGCCTAGTATCGAAGCAACAGGCCTCCCTGCTCAACTATCATGCGGTCCGGCTGATGACGGACATACCGGAATCATCCCTGCTGATCTGGGACATCGGCGGCGACAGCCAGCGGATGACCTGCCGCAACCGGGACAACTCCATTGATTTCTACATGGACAGCCTTGCTTCGGTGACATTCAAAAACGCCGTCATCATGGCCATTCAGGGCCGGGAAATCGAATCCAAGGGAAGCCCCAATCCCATGGACGCAAAACAGGTGGAGGAAGCCTTGCGCTATGCCAAGGCACACGCTGAAATGGAGATGCCGCCCAAGCTGGTCGAGCGGCTGCGCACGGGCGGCATGAAGGTTATCGGCATCGGCGGCGTGCACTACCACGCCATTCCGGAAATGCTGGGCATCGGTACGGTTCCCTACACCCGGCAGCAGGTCGCGGACGCCATTGCCAGATGGACCGGCAAGACGGACATGGAATTATCCAGCGAATATGCAGCGACCCGGCTGACCGACCTCATTCTGGTCCAGGCCTACATGGAAGCCATGCATACCACGGAAGTGATCCCGCTCCAGTGCAACGAGGCCCACGGCCTCCTCGTCTCCCCGGAATACTGGTAATCGGCGGGGCAAACCCGCCTTCGTCGATACGGACGACCTATCGCAGGGAAGCCCCAAGCCGCGCCCACCTGCCCGAGGGGGAAGGACCGGGAAAATAGACATAGAGCGCCCTGGCCCGCACGGATGACCGTTTAATCGGGCCCAGCCAGCGCGAGTCGTAAGAGCACTCGCGATTATCCCCCATACAAAAATATTCATCGCTCCCCAGCCTCACCGGCCGCATGACGTCCCGGCCCGGCAGATGTGTTCCCGGCATGGAGTGAAAGACGAAAGATTCATCCAGGGGGCGACCATTGATGCTGACCCGCTGCCCGGCTATGGCCACGGTCTCTCCGGGCAGGCCGACCACCCGCTTGACGAAATTCCTTCCGCTTCCGGTCTCCAGAAAGACGATCACGTCGCCCCGGTTCACCGGCTGGTCCGCCGACAGAACCTCGGCCATGAAATGGTCGCCCACCTGCAGGGTGGGAATCATGGAACCGGACGGGGCCTTGTAGGTCTCATAAAAAAAGGACTCCAGTCCGTTCCGCACCAAGGCCCCGGCCCCGAGGCTCACGACAACGATCACGGCGTAAACCCAGCTCCGGTTCCACGGACCGGGCGTGAATTCCCGCAGGGTGCGGGCGTCGATAAAGGCATCGGCAGCGGCCCATATATTCACCGCCAGCAGGGCAATCCCTGCTGCGACAAGCCCGGTCAGGGTTCCCATGGCCACAGCCAGCACACACCCCAACAGAAACTCTCCCACCAGGAAGAGCAGCCCCTTTTGCCAGCGGCCGTTGTAGACCTGCCCTGCGCCTGTGGCAATCAGTGAGAGAACAAGAGCCACCCACGGTCGGCGGGGGAGAGAGGGAGAAGCAAGTGACAACGTGGTGATAGCCGGATCGGACTGCATGTGTTTCCTGTTCAAACGTAAAAAAAGCGAAGGCGACTCTCAATACCGAGAGCCGCCGATGAGACGGGAGAGGCGTATGGCTAGGCGCCGGCCTTGTTCAACGCCATCCGCACCTTGTCCTTGAGTTCGGTCAGGTCCACGGATTTGACCACATAGTAGTCCGCGGAGATGGACTTCAGGTCATGCTGGAAAGAATCATAGGCCGTGGAAAGAATGACCGGAATCTTCTGGTCCTTCGACCGGATTTCCTGCAACAGGTCCAGGCCGGAGCGGTTGACCCCGAGTTTGATGTCCAGAATGACGATGGTCGGCTGTTCGCGGGCTATGACGTCGAGAATATCTTCCTCGCCGTCCGAAGTGGCGACAACGTAGCCGTCGGCTTCCAGTTCCTCACGATACAGCATGCGGATATGCTTTTCGTCGTCGACAACGAGAATCTTCGGTTGGCTCATTGCGTCCTCCTTAAAATTTGGCCGTGAGAAAAGCCTACGCGATATTGTTCTTTAGGGTCAATACGACTTTCCCACTTTGCACCAAATTCTAACACTCGTCCAATATATCCGATCATATGAGCATTCTTCCGACATATATCGGCCTTGAACTCTCGCTCCTGCCCGGTTAGAAGGTGTATTCGCACCGGCAACGCGCCGGAACAAGGAGATTCTGAGTGATTACAGTAAATCTGGAACCAGAAGGCAAGGAAATGCAGCTATCGGACATCCGTAGCGTACTGGGCCTCTTGAACAAACTCGGCCTGCGCCACACCATGGCAATTGTTGCGCGAAACGGAGAACTGCTCACCCCGGACCGCAAGCTGCTCCACGGCGATACGCTGCTGGTACGCAAAGTCACCTCCGCCGGTTAGCAACGAAACGACTCGGCAAAACGGCGGCCGACACATGGTTTGGCGACATTTTTTTTGCCACAACACCCTTTTTAGATATTTTCAAATGCCCGACAGGATATACCGCCCATGAAATGTTCCCGCTGCAAGGCGACGGCCTGCGTCTCCCTGCCCAGCCACCACTCCGGATTCTGCCCGGACTGCTTCCGCCTCTTCTTCACCCGCCAGGTGGAGACGGCCATTCGCCGCGAAAAAATGTTCACCAAGGACGAGCGCATCCTGGTGGCGCTTTCCGGTGGCAAGGATTCGCTGACGCTGATGCTCGAGCTCTCCAATCTGGGCTATGACGTCACCGGCCTGCATATCGACCTTGGCATCCCCAATTCCTCGGAGAAGGCGCGGGCCAAGGTCGAGGCCTTTTGCGACGAGCGCGGCCTCAAGCTCGAAATCTTTGAAATGGCGAAGTGGGGCCTGCCCATCACGGACGTAAAGGCCTTTTCCTCCCGCCCGGTCTGCTCGGTCTGCGGACGGCTCAAGCGGCACCACTTCAACCGCATCGCCATGGAAGGCGGCTACGACGCCCTGGCCACCGGCCACAATCTGGACGATGAGGTGGCGCGACTCTTCGCCAATACCCTGCGCTGGGATGTGGGCTACCTTTCCAATCAGGGGCCGGTGCTTCCGGCCAGCGACGGGTTTGTCCGCAAGGTCAAGCCGCTCTTCCGGCTCAGCGAGTTCGAGACCGCCAACTACGCCTTTCTCCAGGGCATCCAGATCCATTCCGATCCCTGCCCCTATGCATCGGGCGCCAGCTTTACCAGCCACAAGGAACTGTGGGGCGAACTGGAACACCGCAGCCCGGGGCAAAAGCTCCAGTTCTACCAAGGCTTCCTCCAGCGCGGACGCCGCGCTTTTGCCGCCCTGGACGCCCTGGAAGGCGATACGCTCGCGCCATGCACCGAGTGCGGCTCGCCGACCAACGCGGGCATCTGCTCCATCTGCCGGATCAAGGAATCCATCCGCCTCAAAAAGCTGGAAGTCGGAGAGCAGTAGGCATGGACGTCCCCACTGTCTCCGTGACGCTACCGTGCCATGACTGCGCGGCAACCGTGGGCAGAGCCGTAAAAAGCCTGCTGGCACAGGAGGGGACGGATTTCGAGATAGTGGTGGTCAACGACGGCAGCACCGACGACACCGGGGCGGTCCTGGACGAATTCGCCCGGCGGGATGCCCGGGTCCGGGTGCTCCACCGCGAGCACCGGGGCGTGGTCCATGCCGCCAATGCGGCCATTACGGCCGCACGAGGCCGATATCTGGCCCGCATGGATGCGGACGACGAATGCCTGCCCGGCAGGCTGGCGGCGCAGGCCAAGCTGCTTGATGATCGCCCGGCCATCGGCCTGACTGGCTGCCGGGTCCGTTTCGGCGGCAACCGGCGGAGCAGCGCGGGCTATGCCCGGTATGTGGACTGGACCAACACCCTGCTCACGCCCGAGGCCATTTCCCTGAACCGGTTCGTAGAATTTCCGGTGCCCAACCCATCCATCATGTTCCGCCGCGAATGCCTGGAAACACACGGCCCGTACCGCGACGGGAATTTTCCCGAAGACTACGACCTCCTCCTGCGCTGGCTGGAAGGCGGCGTGCGCATGGCCAAGGTGGACGCGGAACTGCTGGTCTGGAACGACCCGCCGGGTCGGCTCTCACGCAACCATCCGCGCTATGACGTGGAGGCGTTCTACCGGGTGAAAACCGGATATCTGGCCCGCTGGCTTGAACGGCACAATCCGCATCATCCCGAGGTGCGCATCCTCGGCGCGGGACGCATCACCCGCAAGCGCGCGGACCGACTGCTCGATCACGGCATCCACTTTACGGCCTATCACGATGTCGATCCGCGCAAGGTCGGCAACAGAGTCCACGGGGTGCCTGTTCTCGACCGCTCCCAACTTCCCGCACAGGGCGAGGCCTTCTGTGTTTCCTACGTGGCCAGCCGGGGAGCGCGCGAGGAGATCGAGGAGTTCCTGGAGGAAAGGGGGTACGAGCTAGGCCGCGATTTCATTTCCGCGGCGTGATACAGCTTGCCCCGCAACGCCTTCCATGGTAGCCGCTCCACATGCTCGACTTCTTTTCTGCCGAACGGCTTCAGCTCTACGCCATCATGATTCCGGGCCTGCTTACGGCCCTGATTCTGCATGAGGTGGCGCACGGCTATGTGGCCTATCTCCTCGGCGACCCCACGGCCAAGTCCCAGGGAAGGTTGACCCTCAACCCGTTCAAGCACCTGGACCCCATCGGCACCATAGCCTTCTTCATCGTCCAGTTCGGCTGGGCCAAGCCGGTGCCGGTCAATCCGCGCTATTTCCGCCACCCCAGCAAGGGCATGATGCTCACCGCGCTGGCCGGGCCGGGGACCAACTTCATCCTCGCCGGACTCTTTGCCCTCATTCTGCACGGGCTGGCCGCCATAAATGCCGAACCGGGCACCGCCATCATCCTCATCTGCTACTACGGCGTGTTCGCCAACCTCATCCTCGGCGTGTTCAACCTGATTCCCATTCCGCCGCTGGACGGCAGCAACGTTCTGGCGTACTTTTTGCCCCCGCGGCTGGCCTACAAGTACCATTCCTTCGGGCGGTACGGCATTTTCCTGCTCATCGGGCTCATCCTGCTGGGCAACTTCACCGGGTTCAGCCTGCTCGGGCATCTCATCCTGCCCGCGGTTTCGGCCCTGGCCGCCCTGCTCGGCGTCCCCATGTAAGCAACCTTTATCCTACCAGACATCATGAGCCATACCAAACGCATCGTCTCCGGCATGCGGCCCACCGGGCCGCTCCATCTCGGCCATTACTTCGGCGTCATTGCCAACTGGATCAAACTCCAGGAAGAATACGACTGTTACTTTTTTGCGGCCGACTGGCACGCCCTGACCAGCGAATATGCCGACCCGACCCGCATTGCCGGCTTTGTGCCGGGTCTGGTCAAGGACTGGGTGGCTGCCGGTCTGGATCCCGAGAAGTGTTCCATCTTCCAGCAGTCCCAGATCAAGGAACATGCGGAGCTCTACCTCTATCTTTCCATGTACACGCCCCTGGGCTGGTTGGAGCGCTGCCCCACCTTCAAGGAGATGAACGCGGAGCTGACCCAGAAGGATCTGAACACACACGGATTCCTCGGTTACCCCGTGCTCATGGCCGGGGATATCCTGATGTACAAGCCCGAAGCCGTCCCCGTGGGCAAAGACCAGCTGCCCCACCTGGAGTTGTGCCGCGAAATCGCCCGCCGCTTCAACCACCTGACCTCTTCCGAATTTTTCCCGGAACCGGCCGACATGCTCACCGCCGAGTGCAAGCTCAACGGCCTGGACGGACGCAAGATGTCCAAGAGCTACGGCAACTCCATCAAGCTCTCGGAATCCATGGACGAAATCATCCCGAAAATTCGGGGCATGAAGACCGACGAAAACCGCCTGCGCAAGTCCGATCCGGGCGATCCCGCCGTGTGCAATCTCTACCCCTACCACAAACTGCTCACCGATCCGGCCAAGCTGCCGGAGATTCAGGAAGGGTGCAAAAACGCCTCCTTGGGCTGTGTGGACTGCAAGAAGATACTCATGGAATCCCTGGAACGGTTCCTGACGCCGCTGCACGAACGCCGCGCCGCCTGCACCGATGAACGGGTCGCCGAGATTCTGGAAGCAGGGAACAATCGCGCCAGGGAATATGCGGCCAAGACCATGTCCGACCTGCGCGACCTGGTGAACTTCAAAAACTAGAAACCACGTTTCCCTTTTTCCGCTGATTGCGGTAGGGTCTCAGCCAAACTTATTCATCAACAAGCCAAGGAGAATCCATGACAGCCAGCCAAGGCAGCACCGTAAAGGTCCACTACACCGGCACCCTGAAAAAGGACGGCAGCCAATTCGATTCCAGCGAGGGACGCGAGCCTCTTGAGTTCAAGCTGGGCGAGGGCATGGTCATTGCCGGCTTTGAACGCGCGGTCATCGGCCACGGCCCCGGCGACAAAGTCTCGGTCGAAATCCCCCCGGCAGAGGGCTACGGCGATATCAACGGCGAGCTGGTCTTTCAGGTCCGCCGCAACCAGATTCCGCCCGAGGTCAACCTGGAAGAAGGCATCATGCTGGAAATCCGCACCGAAGACGGCAGCCCCGCCTACGTGCGCGTGGCAGAGCTGGACGACGAGATGGTCACCCTGGACGGTAACCATCCCCTCGCAGGCGAGACGCTTATCTTTGAAATCGAGGTTGTAGAAGTAGCTTAATTTGCTACATATTGATTAACGTTTACCTATTTCCCCCGCCCCGTGCCGACACGGCTGGGGCGGGGGATTCGCTTTGGAGAGGCGAATACCATGAGCATATCCGAACGTTGCGCGTCCATGACCCCGTTTCTGGTCATGGAGATTCTGGAGGCGGCCCAGGCCATGGAACGGGCCGGGCACTCGGTCATCCACCTGGAAGTGGGTGAGCCGGACTTCGATACGCCTGATTGCGTCAAACGCGCCTCCTGCAAGGCACTGGACGACAACCAGACCCACTACACCCACTCGCTGGGACTGCTGGAACTGCGCCAGGCCATCGCCGCCGACCACAAGAAACGCTACGGCGTCACCGTGGACCCGGCAAACATCGCGGTCACCCAGGGCACCAGCCCGGCCATGCTCGCCGTATTCTCCACTATTCTGGAGGCAGGGGATCAAGTCATCAGTTCCGATCCCTGCTACGCCTGCTACGACAATTTCATCACCTTTGCCGGAGCCGAACCGGTCAAGGTCACGGTAACCGAAGACGACGCCTTCCAGTACCGTGTGGCCAACATCAAGAAAACCCTGGACGAAAACGACCGGGTCAAGGCCATCCTGATCAACTCCCCGGCCAATCCCACCGGCTCCTTGCTTTCCGCCAAGCGGATGCAGGCCATAGCCGAGCTGGCGGAAGAGCGCGGCCTGTGGATCGTATCGGACGAAATCTACAACGGACTGGTCTATGAAGGCGACGAGCACTCCATCCTGGAATTCTCGGACCGCGCCTTTGTACTCAACGGTTTTTCCAAGCTCTATGCCATGACAGGCTGGCGCCTGGGCTATATCATTGCCCCGGCCGCCTTCATGCGCACCCTCCAGACCGTGTGCCAGAACTTTTTCATCTCGGCCAACACCATGGCCCAGTGGGGCGGCGTGGCCGCTCTCACTGACCCGGAATCCGAAAAGGACGTGGCCCGGATGAAGGCCACCTACGACAAGCGCCGCCAGTACATGCTGAAACGGCTCAAGGGGATGGGCTTCAACATCAAGCACGACCCCACCGGGGCATTTTACGTGCTGGTGAACATGCGCCATCTGGCCAAGGCGTTCGAGGGCTCTTCCCTGAAGCTTGCCTATGACATTCTGGAAAAGGCGCACATCGGCTGTACGCCCGGCATCGACTTCGGCCCCGGTGCCGAGGGCTTCATCCGCTTCTCCTACGCCAATTCGATGGAAAACATCGAGGAAGCCATGAACCGCCTGGAGCAGTATCTGGCTGACCGAGGCTGAAAGCCGCCCAAGTGAAGCGACTTCCGTTTGCGGCCACGACCCGCCGATACAGTCATTTTACCCAGCCAACAGACACAAAAAAAGGGGAGCTTCGGCTCCCCTTTTCACTGTCAATTTTTCTTTCGGATCATTTCCATCGGGCATAGGCCGACTGTTTTCGAATCAGAGCGACAAGGGCGAGGACACCCATTACCATGGCCAGGGTCAGATGGACCCATTCGATGGTCAGGATCACCTCGGGCGGCAGGGTCACGCCCGGCAGGTTGCGATAGACGCGCAGGCCGCCACTGACCAGCAGCCCTGCCACGACGACGACACGAGCGGTTCCCATACGGGTAAGGGACAGCCTGCACCGCCATTCCAACAGCCAGTTGATCGCCACCATGGCGGCGAGAAAGAGCAGGATAGCTCCGCACACGTAGTGCAGCCGGTGCACGAGGTAGAAATCACCGGTCCAGGCCAGTCCAGGCACCTCGGTCAGCGCATACCGCTTGGCCAGCGGCATCTGCATCATGCCCGTGGCCCCGAGGGCTGCCATGCACAGGATGAACAGCCTGCTAATCCAACGCGGATAGGGTCTATTTATCATTATCCGCCCCCTTGCCGACCAGTTTGGCTCCCAGCCCCAGGAACCCGGCCACAACACCCGCGATGGGTGCTGCCAGAGCGGCTGCGGCCAAATTGCTCTCGTCGGCCATCACATCCTTGACCCGCTTCAGGTGCGGCTTGCCCTTGCCCTTCTCCACCGCCTTGTTCAGCAGTTCGAACGGCACGGGTGAAACATAGAAGGTGTTGGTTCCGCCGTTTTCCTCCAGGCCGTAAATGAATCCGTCCATGGACCGGGCCAGCTCCCGCGCCTTGATCTCCATCTCGGCCCTGGGACCGATGGTCTGAACCCCTTCGGGACAAACCGAGATGCACGCCGGGACCTCCCCCTTGTCCAGCAGCTGATAGCAGCGGTCGCACTTGTACATGACGCCGTTGCCCGCAAGACGGGGCATGAGATGCAGGTAAAGCCCCACGCCGGACTGGCGCTGGGGGATATGCCACGGACAGACCGCCCGGCACTTGGCCCCGCCCATGCACAGATTGTCCGAGATGCGCGTCAGGCCGTTGACCTGTTTGTTGGCCGCGCCGAACGGACACATGTTCGCGCACGGTGGATTCTGGCAGTGCATGCATCGGCGCGGGATGTTGATTTCGTATTGCTCGCCCTTGTATTCCACCTCGGCCGTCTGGATCATCAGCCAGTTGTAGGGCGTCAGACGATCGTCCACATCCCGCTTGCCGGACCAGTCCTCGGGCCTGGCCCTGCCTGCGGGCATCATCTTTGGAAAAGGCTTCTTTGGCTCCGGGAACTTGTGGGCGTTGGACTCGCGGCACGCGTCCACGCACGCCCCGCAACCGATACATTTGGAAAGGTCCAGCAACGTGGCCAGTTCGGCTCCGGACGCCGGGGGCACACGTTCCCCGACAGCCGCGGCACCGGTAGGCACGAGCAACCCGGCACTACCAACGCCCAGGGCCTTCAGAAAGCCGCGTCGGCTCACACCGGTGTTTTTTTTGTTGTCCTGCATGACGGTAATATTCCTCGCAGTTGATGGTTGGCCGCAATTCGGCAGCACCACTCCCTACTCCGAAATACCCTATAGAGGTACTATTCACCATGTCAAGGTGACTTGCCCGAACCATTCGCAATGACGGCCAAAATAATGGGAAGCTATGCGGGCTATTATTTTATACTACATGCTTATTCCATTATTTGAAACCTCAGAGAGACACCGGGATTTGACACTTTCGCTGCTTCTGCTATAATTCCATGTATTAGACAGCCGAGTCCGCTCCACGAAATCTTCCACGTTTCGATCGGCCGGCATCCGACACACCGTTCGGACCCAATTTACAACCGAAGCTTGTTTTGTACCCGCTGTCATAACGGGGGGCTAACGTTTTTCAGGGGATTCGCCATGCTGCAAGAGAGAAAAGATACTAAAGAAAAGACTGCCTACCTCATTCTGGACGGCACCACTTACGAACTGCCCGTAGTCATTGGCACCGAAAACGAACACGCCATCGACGTCACCAAGCTCCGAAGCCAGACCGGCTACATTACGTATGACCCGGGTTTTGCAAACACCGGCTCGTGCTCAAGCGCCATTACCTTTGTGGATGGTGAGAAGGGTATCCTGCGCTATCGGGGCTACCCCATCGAAGAGCTGGCCGCTCACGGCACCTTTATCGAAACCGCCTATCTGCTGATCTTCGGCGAGCTGCCCTCCCGGGGCCAGCGCCAGAAATTCCGCGAGATTCTGAGCGAGCAGGAGCTGCTACACGAGGGGCTGCGCCACCATTTCGAAGGTTTTCCCTCCACCGGCCACCCCATGGCCATTCTGTCGGCCGTCATCAACGCACTGGGCTGCTACCATCCCGATCTGCTGGAACTGACGAGCCACAATGACTTTCTGCGGGCCGCGGCCAAGATCATCTCCAAGGTCCGCACCATTGCGGCATGGTCCTACCGCAAGGCGCAGGGGCTGCCGTTCATGTACCCGGACCCCAAGCTCTCCTACTGCCGGAACTTCCTGCACATGATGCACTCCATCCCGCACCGGAACTTTGAGCCCACGGATGCGCAGGTCCGCGCCCTGACCCTGTTCTTCCTGCTGCACGCGGACCACGAACAGAATTGCTCCTGCTCCACCGTGCGCATGGTTCAGTCTACCGAGGCCAACCTTTTCGCCTCGGTCTCGGCCGGTATCTGCGCCCTGTGGGGAAGGCTGCACGGCGGTGCCAATGCAGGCGTCATCCAGATGCTCGAAGAAATTCATGAAGGCCAGTCTTCCATTTCAGACTACCTGGATAAAGTTAAGCGCAAGGAATGCAAGCTGATGGGCTTTGGTCACCGCATCTACAAGAGCTTTGACCCACGGGCCAAGATTCTACGCCAAGCTGCCCAGGACATGCTCGACTCCACAGGCAATGATGATCCGCTGCTGGATACCGCCATGGAACTTGCGGAAGTGGCCCTCAACGACGAATACTTCATCGAACGCAAACTGTATCCCAACGTGGACTTCTACTCCGGCATCATCCTGCGTGCCCTCGGCATCCCGGTCAACATGTTCCCGGTAATGTTCGCCATAGGCCGCATGCCCGGCTGGATCGCCCACTGGCACGAGTGCTACATGGATATGTCTACCCGTATTCACCGGCCGCGCCAGGTCTACACAGGCGAGAGCAAACGCTCCTACGTCGAGCTCGATAAACGTCTTCCCTAGAGAATAGGCCCGGCCTGGTGCCGGGCCTATTCTCTATTTCATAGCATTTCAAAGCCGATGCCGTCGGGGTCATGATAAGGATGCCCGCATGCAAGATCATCGCATAGAAAAAATCGCCTGTGTGGCGTCCCATGCACCAGAAGCCATGGCCGGACTGATGGCCATTTCCGAACGGTACTCCATTGTTCCGGTGGAGGAAGCCGACGCCATAGTCGTACTCGGCGGCGACGGATTCATGCTGCACACCATGCATGTCCACATGGAGTCCGGCCTGCCATTTTACGGCATGAACCGGGGCACGGTGGGCTTTCTGCTCAACGAGTATTCCGAGGACGACCTGCTCCAGCGGCTCAATACCGCCCGTCGGCAGCTCCTCTACCCCTTGCAGATGTGCGCATCCACAACTTCGGGCGAATGCCATAAGGCCCTCGCCTTCAATGAGGTCGCCCTGCTGCGCCATTCCCAGCAGTCCGCCCACATCCAGGTGAGCATCAATGGTCAGGTCAGGCTGGAAAACCTTGTCTGCGACGGCATCATGGTGGCGTCCCCGGCTGGCTCCACAGCCTACAACCTTTCAGCCAGGGGACCGATAATCCCCCTTGGCTCCAATGTCCTGGCCCTGACCCCGGTCAGCGCCTTCCGGCCCCGGCGCTGGCATGGAGCACTCCTTCCGCACACCGCGCAGGTTCGTTTCGACATTCTGACCCCGGAGAAACGGCCCGTCAGCGTTTCCGCAGACTCCTTCGAAGTCCGCAACGTGACCAGCGTCACCGTCTGCGAACACAGCTCGGTCAGCGCCGTGGTCCTCTTCGACCCCGGCCACTCGCTGGAAGAGCGCATCTTCAACGAACAATTCGTCAACTGACCGATTCGTTCCTTTCCCGAAAAACGACAGGGCCGGAGCACTTTCCAGTGCTCCGGCCCTGATTGTTTCTTATTACAAGCCGCAAGCCGGGATTACCCGTCATCTTCAGGCGGAACTTCCCCGCTCGTCGCCTCATCCTTGGCCCCGGGCTTCACCTTGCCGCTGACGCGGGCGGCGATGCTCTGCACCGCCACATACAGGGAGGGAATGACCAGAACGCCAAAGGTTGTTGCCGCGATCATGCCACCGAACACCGAGGTGCCGAGGGCATGTCGGCTGGCCGATCCCGCGCCCGCCGCCGTCACCAGCGGAATGACACCCAGAATGAAGGCGAAGGAAGTCATGAGGATGGGCCGAAAACGCAGCTTGGCTGCCTCCATGGCGGCATCCTTGAGCGGCATACCGTTGTCGTACCGCTCCTTGGCGAACTCGACGATGAGGATGGCGTTCTTGGCCGCCAGCCCGATGAGCATGACAAGGCCGATCTGGGCATAGACGTTGTCGTCAAGGCCGCGCATCCACTGCGAAGCCATGGCGCCGAAAATGCCGAGCGGCACGCAGAGGATGACCGCAAACGGCGTGGCCCAGCTTTCATACTGCGCCGCCAGCACCAGGAAGACCATGACGATGGCCAGCCCGAAGATCATGCCGGTCTGCCCGCCGGAATTCTTTTCCTGATAGGCGAGCGCGGTCCAGTCGTAGCCGTATCCCTGCGGCAGGGTCTGGTCCGCCACTTCCTCCATGGCCGCAATGGCCTGACCGGTACTGTAGCCCGGCCTGGGGGAGGCGTTGAGTTCCACGGTCTGGAACACATTGTACCGCTGGATATACTCGGGCCCGTCGATCCGCTTGGCCGTGCTCAGGGTGGTCAGGGGAACCATTTGGCCGTCCTGGGAACGCACATAGAACTTGGACAAATCCTGAAGCTTGGTCCGGAACGGAGCATCCGCCTGGACCATAACCCGGTAGATACGGCCGTATTTGTTGAAGTCGTTGACGTAGTAGCCGCCCAGATAGGTCTGAAGCGTCTCGAATACCTCGTTGAGCGGTACGCCGAGTTTCTTGACCTTGTCACGGTCGATATCCACCGAATACTGCGGCACCTTGTCCGAAAATGTGGTGAAGATGCTGACCAGTTCAGGCCGTTTGGATGCCTCCTGGACAAAGGACCGGGTAACAGCCGCCAGTGCGCTCACGGTCGAACCGCTGCGGTCCTGCACTTCGAACTGCAAGCCGCCGGTGGAACTCAGGCCGGGAATGGGTGGCGGGGTAAAGGCCACGACCGTGGCCTCCTGAATGCTGGCGAAATTCTTACGGGCCGCCCCCACGATGGAAGCAAGGGAGAGCTCGGGCGTGGTCCGCTCGGACCAGTCGTCCAGCACCACGAAACAGGCGAGGTTGTACGAGGAGTATGCTCCGGTCAGCAGGTTGAACCCGCCCAGGACCTGGAAATCCTTCACGCCCGGCGCGGTCTTGAGGTACGCCTCCATCTTGTCGGAGACCTCCCTGGTCCGTTCCAGGGACGCGCCTTCCGGCAGCATGGCGTTGACGATGAAATATCCCTGGTCCTCATCCGGCACAAAACTGGAGGGCAGGATGGAGAACAGGCCGCCGCAGCCGCCCGCCACCACGCCGATGAGCACGATGGAGAGAGCGGCCCGGCGCATGAGCGCCCCCACTCCCTTGCCATACTTGTTGGTCACGGCGTCGAACATCACGTTGAACTTGTCGAAGAACCAGCCGAGCGGCCCACGAATGGGCTTGTATGGCCGGAGCAGCAACGCGCTAAGCGCGGGCGACAGGGTCAGGGCGTTGATGGACGAAATGACCACCGAGACCGACAGGGTCAGGGCGAACTGCTTGTACAGCTGGCCGGTGATGCCGCCCATGAAGCCGACGGGCACGAAGACCGCCACCAGCACCAGCGTACTGGCGATGATCGGGCCGGTGACCTCGGTCATGGCCTTTCGCGTCGCTTCCCGAGGTTTCAGCCCTTCTTCGTCAATGATGCGCTGGGTCGCCTCCACCACGACGATGGCGTCGTCAACCACGATGCCGATGGCCAGCACAAGGCCGAAGAGCGACAGGGTGTTGATAGAGAAGTCCAGAAGCGGGAACAGGGCAAAGGTACCGATCAGCGAGACCGGCACGCAGACCATGGGAATGATGGTCGTTCGCCAGTTCTGCAGGAAAATGAAGACCACCAGGAAGACGAGGATCAGGGCCTCGTACAGGGTCTCCATAACCTCGTCGATGGAGGAATGGACGAACCGGGTGGTATCATACGGAATGGAGTAGGTGACGCCATCCGGAAAATTCTTGGAGAGGTCGTCCATGACCTTGTAGACCTGTGAGGCCACATCCAGGGCATTGGCGCCCGGCAGTTGGTAGATGAGCAGGACGGCGTTGTCCTGGCTGTTCAGGTGGGCGAAGGTATAATAGTTCTTGGCCCCCAGCTCCACCCGGGCCACGTCGCGCATCTTGACCGTGCTGCCGTCGTCGTTGGCCTTGAGGATGATGTTGCCGAACTCCGAGGGATCGGTAAGCCGTCCCTTGACCCGCATGGACATCTGGAACTGCTGGTCCTTGGGGGTCGGCGGCATGCCGATCTGCCCGGCCGGGGCCTGGACGTTCTGCTCCTGGACCGCGCCGATGACATCGCTGACGGTCAGGCCGTACGTGGCGATCTTGTCCGGGTCCAGCCAGATACGCATACCGTAGTCCTGGTCGCCGAACAGGTTGACGTCGCCCACGCCGGGGATGCGCCGGATGGCGTCATAGACGTTGATCTTGGCGTAGTTGTTCAGAAAGAGCGTGTTGTACTGCGGCAGCTTGGAGTTCAGGCTGACCATGAGCACCATGTCCGGCGACTGCTTTTTGACCGAAACGCCCGAGTTGCGGACATCCTGCGGCAGCTGTGCCGAGGCGAGGTTGACGCGGTTCTGCACGTCGACGGTAGCCAGCTCCAAATCCCGCCCAAGCTCGAAGGTCACGGTCAGAGACATGGAGCCGTCGTTGGCCGAGATGGAACTCATGTACATCATGTCCTCGGCGCCGTTGACCTGCTCCTCGATGGGCGTGGCCACGGACTCCTCCACGGTGCTGGCGTCCGCGCCGGTGTAGTTGGCGGTCACCTTTACCGTTGGCGGAGATATCTCCGGATACTGGGCGATGGGCAGAAACAACGCGGAGAGCGTGCCCACCATCAGGATGATGATGGCCATAACAGAGGCAAAAATGGGACGTTCGATAAAAAAGCGAACAAACATGTATTACCCGGCCTTTTACTCGGTTTTGGCCGGAGCCGTTGTCCCATCCGCGGGGACCGGGGCCGGATCGGGCTGGTCCTGGGAAGCCGCGGGGGCTGCGGACGACTTGTCGTCACCTATCTGCATGGGCACCACCACCGGCTTGATGGTCATGCCGTTTCGCACCTGACGGATGCCGTCCACGATAATCATATCGCCCGGCTTGAGTCCATCGCGGACCACATCAAGGGAGTTCTGCTCAAAACCGAGAGTCAACGGCTGGTTGACCACCTTGCCGTCCTCCTCGACCTTGAAAACGGACTTCATGCCTTGCGTATCGATAACGGCGCGGGAGGGGATGACCACGGCGTCCTTGACCTTTTCAACCAGCAGGCGAACCTTGGCGTACTGGCCGGGGCGGAGCAGTCCCTCGGGATTGGGAAATTCCACACGAATGCCCAGCGTACCTGTACGCGGGTCCACGGCCCGGTCCACCATGTCGAACTTGCCGTTGTGGGGATATTCCTCACCGTCGGCCAGGATCAGCTTGAGCTCGGCGTCATGCGTCTCGGCGTTGGCCTCGCTGCGGCTGCGGCGTGCGCGCAGATAATCCGCCTCCGTGATATTGAAGGTGACATAGACCGGGTCCACCGAAGAGACGGTGGCCAGCAGCGTATTCTCGCCCTGGCCCACAAGGTTGCCGACATCCACCTGCACCCGGCCGATAATGCCGTCGATGGGCGAATAGATGGACGTGTAACCAAGCTGGATCTTGGCATTCTCCACCTGCGCCGAATTGTCGCGAACCTGCGCCTGATACGTGGCAAACTGGGTCTGATAGCTCTCGTATTCGTCGCGGCTGACCACGTTTTCCTCATAGAGCTTCTTGAACCGGAGGTAATCCTTGCGCGCCTTTTCCATCAGGGCCTGATTGTACTCCAGCCCGGACTCGGCCTGTTTGAGGTCTTCCTTGAACGGCTTGGGGTCGATGACGAAAAGCAGCTCACCTTCCTTGACCCTTGCGCCTTCCTTGAAATTCTTCTTGAGCAGGAATCCGGCCACCCGGGCCCGGACATCAACCGTATTCACGGCACTGATGGTGCCTATGAGCTCCGCCCAGTAGGGCATATCCCGCTGCTCCACCTTGACGACCTTCATCGGCTTGGCGGTCGGCTCCTGCTGGGCTTCGGCTTTTTTCTTCTCTTTTTCCGAACAGCCTGACAGCACCAGACAACTCAGCAACAGCACCAAAAAAACTCGGGAAACAAGTTTAGTCATAGACATGGGCACACTCTAAAAATTTGTCGAGGTCAGTCCAATAATTCAAACACCTGCCTAAAATAAACATATACCGAAGTCATGTACAAGTATTTATAGCTGCTTATCCCTCCAAATTGTTGACTGTCGGCCTTTGAGACCTTACTTTTCCGTGAAACGTACACTCGAGATGGAGGGAGGAGCCATGGCTGAAGAAAAATTCTGTAAGGAAAACCCGATGAAAGGGATTCCCCTGGACATAAATTTTACGACGTTCATTTATTCCCTTTCCTCGTCGGCCGTGGTGGCCCTGGGCGAGGCGGAAGATCCGAGTACGGGAAAACTGGAGTTCCACCCAGAGATGGCCAAGCAAACCATCGACGTACTCGGCATGCTCAAGAACAAGTTTGAAAATGGCTTGGATGAAGACGAGAAGAAACTGCTGTGCGAGATCGTGTACAACCTGCGCATGGCTTACGTTAACAAAATGAAATAGCGGGAGATAGGAATGTCCGAGATGATCAAGGCCGGGCTGGTGGGCGTCACCGGCTACACCGGCATGGAACTGGCGCGGCTCATGGTTCACCACTCCTCCATGGAACTGGTATGCGCCACCTCGCGATCCGAGGCAGGCAAGACCATGGCCGATATATACCCGTTCCTGAACCGGCTTCCCCTCGGTTCCCTGGTCATCACCGAGCCCGATCCCGCGGCATTGGCCCGGGAGTGCGACGTGGTCTTCCTGGCCGTGCCTCACAAGACCGCCATGGAAATCGCCGCCGCCCTGCTTGAGGAGGGCGTCAAGGTCGTGGACCTCTCGGCCGACTTCCGACTGAACGACCAAGCCGTCTACGAGGAGTGGTACGCCACGCCCCACACCAAACCGGAACTGCTCGCCGAGGCCGTCTACGGACTGCCCGAGCTGTATCTGGACCAGATCATGGGCGCGCGGCTCATCGCCAACCCCGGCTGCTACCCCACTTCCGCCATCCTCGGACTGGCCCCGGCCGTTTCCGACGGGCTGGTTAAAACCGAAGATATCGTGGTGGACGCCAAATCCGGCGCAACCGGCGCGGGACGAGGAGCCAAGGTGGCCTCCCTGTTCTGCGAGGTGCACGACAGCTTCAAGGCATACGGCCTGCCTTCCCACCGACACACCCCGGAGATAGAGCAGGAAGTCTCCAAGCTGGCCGGAACGCCGGTGACCCTTTCCTTCAATACGCACCTGCTGCCCATTGATCGAGGCATCCTCTCCACTATTTATACCAAGCTGACCCGGGAGACGACGCTGGACGAGGTGCACGCCCTGTACACCGATTTCTATGCGGAAAAGCCGTTTGTCCGCATCCTGCCCAAGGGGCAGCTGCCCGAAACCCGCTTCGTGCGGGGCACGGTATTCTGTGACATCGGACTGGTGGTGGACCCGCGCACGGGCCGTCTCATCATCCTTTCCGCCATCGACAACCTCTGCCGGGGCGCTTCGGGCCAGGCGCTGATGAATGCCAACCTCATCTGCGGCCTGGACATCGACGAAGGCATCCCCATGGCGCCCGTAATGCCCTAACTTGCCGATTGACCGGAAGGCCGCCCGCTTTCCTTCCGGGAAGTCATGGCGTATCCTCCGGACATGCTTGATCCAAGAAAAACAAAGGACACCATCGCGGCCGTAGCCACACCGCCCGGCGAGGGCGGTGTGGGCATCATCCGCATCAGCGGACCGCAGAGCCGCGCCCTGGCCCTTGCCCTGTTCCGGGCCGAGAGCGCGTCGTTCACCGATTTCATCCCGCACCACCTGCACTACGGGCGATTGCTGGACCGGGAAGGCCGCGTGCTGGATGACATCCTGGCCGCGTTCATGCCCGGCCCCAACTCCTTTACCGGCGAAGACGTGGCCGAACTGCACTGCCACGGCGGCCGTGCCGTGCTCGGCGCGGTGCTGGACGAACTGCTGGCGCGCGGCGCGAGACTGGCGGAGCGGGGGGAGTTCACCTACCGTGCCTTTCTGAACGGCCGCATGGACCTGACCCAGGCCGAGGCCGTGGCCGAACTCATCCACGCCCCCACCAAAGCGGCCGTGCATCTCGCGCAGGTCAAGCGCTCCGGCATGTTGGGCCAGCGCATCCGCGAGCTGCGCGCCCGGCTGGAAGACCTGCGAGCCAAACTGGTGGTGGCCGTCGATTTTCCCGACGACGAGGTGGAATGCCTCTCCACGGAGGAACTCGCCGAAACCAGTACCTCGGTACGTGGGGATATCACCGCCCTGCTCGCTGCGGTGGACCGTGCCCGGGCCTGGCGCGAAGGCCCCCTGGCCGTGCTGGCCGGACGGGTCAACGCGGGCAAGTCCAGCCTGATGAACGGTCTGCTCGGCCGCGACCGGGCCATCGTCACGGACCAGCCCGGCACCACGCGCGACTATCTGGAGGAGACCCTCAACCTGGACGGGCTGAACGTCCGTCTGGCCGACACCGCCGGACTGCGCGCCACGGAAGACATGGTGGAGGCCGCCGGGCTCAAGATGGGCCGCGAACTCATGGACCGGGCCGATCTGGTCCTGCTCCTGGCAGATGGCTGCCACCCGGTGGAAGATGAAACGCTTGAGACCGCCTCCGCACTGGGCCCGGACAAGGCCATGGCTCTCCTGACCAAGGCCGACAGGGAGGATTTCGATCCGGCGAACGCGGCTCCGCTCTCCGCGCTGGGGCTTGAGGTTCTGCCGGTATCGTCCAAGAGCGGCGAGGGACTGGACCGGCTGTGCGCCCGACTGCGCGAACGGTTGCTGGGCGGCGCGGGCCAGCCCGACCCCGACGAGCTTGCGCCCAACGCACGGCAAGCGGCCACCCTGGCCGAAGCCGCCGCCGAACTGGATCAATTGTCGCTGGACGCCGAAGCCGGGGTACCCTATGACCTCCTTGGCGTGCGGCTGGAAACAGCCACCACACTGCTGGCGGCCATCACCGGCGACATCGCACCCGATGACGTCCTCAATTCGATTTTCGACAGCTTCTGTATAGGAAAATAGCCATGACGGAAGAAATGAATCCGGCCCAGCCCATCGACATCCGACACGTGACCTGCGGCTTGGTGCCTCTCATGCAGACCCACCTCGACGGCGCTGACCCGGATCAGGATGTCGTGGAATTCCAGGTCCGCCAGGGTATTGAAACCGAGTTGTGGAATTCCTTCGGAACCGGCACGAACTGGCGCATGACCGAGATTCGCAAAGACCTCTTTCACGATGTGGCCCATTTCGAGCGCCAGGAAATCAACGAGCTGGACCCGCTCGGCCTGATGGATTTCTAGGCCGCAGGGTCTTAGGGGGACAAACAATGCGCAAAGGCATAACCGACAACAGCGCCGTCATCACAGATATCCTGAACCGCGCCGAAGTTCTCTGGCTCGCCCTGGCGGACGAGGACGGTCCCTACAGCGTGCCCGTCAACTTTGCGGTTGCGGGGGATATCATCTACATCCACTCCGGGCTCACGGGGCGCAAGGCCGCCTGTCTGGAGTCCGGCGCGCCCCTGGCCTTTTCCACGGCCGTGGACGTGCGCCGCCGCCCGGGCGGCGATGACGCCTGCGACCAGGGGTACCATTTCCGGTCCATCATGGGCCGGGGCACGCCTCGCCTTCTGGAAGGCGAAGAAAAAATGGCGGGCCTCGACGCCATCACCATGAAACACCTGGGCCGGATGCTTCCCTACAAGGAAAAGGTCCTGCCCATCACGGCGCTCTACGCCATAGACATCGAGTCCGTAACCGCACGGGTCAAGGAGTAGAAAGCAATGATCATCAACTACATCGGCGATTCCATCGTCCTGGGCTACGGCGACCCCGCCGGCCTGGGTTGGCCCGGCCGTCTCTCCGGCACACTGCGCACCGGCGGCGAGGACATCACCTCCTACAACCTCGGCGTCCGGCGCGACACCACCCCGAAAATTGCCAAGCGGTGGAAGCGCGAGGTTGAACCGCGCCTGATTCCCGGCGTGCCCTGCAAGCTGGTCTTCAGCTTCGGCGTGGCCGATCAGGTGAACAAGATTTCCGAAAGCGAGACCCTGGAAGCTGCCGAGGCCATGCTGACCGAAGCCAAAACCATGGGCGACGTGCTCGTGGTCGGCCCCACCCCGGTGCTGGACGAGGCCATGTGCGCCCGTGTCGGCTACCTCTCCCCGGCTGTCGGCGGCCTGTGCAGACGGCTGGGAATCCCCTTCATCCCCATGGTGGAGGCGCTGCTGGCCGATCCTATATTTCCCCAGGCACTTGCCGATTTCGACAACGTACATCCCACCGCGCCCGGCTATGCGGCCATGGCGCGGCACCTGCTCGCCGCCCCTGCGCTGCGGGCGTTTTTCGAGATGAAGGAAGACTAACATGAGCGAACTTAAATCCTTTTCCAGCGACAACAACTCCGGGGTGCACCCGGCCATCATGGACGCCGTGGTCCGGGCCAACCATGGCCACATGAAGTCCTACGGCGATGACGAGATTTCCATCCACACCGACGACGTGTTCAAGGAATTCTTCGGCTCCCAGGCGCGCATTCACTACGTGACCACGGGCACGGCGGCCAATACCCTCGGCCTGCGCGCCGTGACACACACCTACAACTCCGTCATCTGCGCGGAGCAGGCGCACATCAACAACGACGAGTGCGGCGCGCCCGAGGCCTTCGGCGGCATCAAGCTGGTGCCCATCCCGTCCAACGACGGCAAACTTACGCCGGGCTCCATCGCTCCCTATCTCGGCCACGTGGTCGGCTTTGTCCACGCCTCCCAACCGCGTGTGATCTCCATCACCCAGCCCACGGAGCTGGGCCGCCTCTATTCCATCAAGGAAATCGAGGACATCGTGGAGTTCGCTCACGACAACGACCTGCTGGTGCACATGGACGGCGCGCGCATCGCCAACGCCTGCGCCGCGCTGGACTGCTCTTTCTTCGACCTGACCACAGCCCTGGACGTGGACCTGCTCTCCTTCGGCGGCACCAAGAACGGCTGCATGATGGGCGAGGCCATGGTTTTCCTGAATTCCAAGGTCGGCAAGGGATTCCCCTTCCTGCGCAAGCAGGCCATGCAGCTGGTGTCCAAGATGCGCTTTGTCTCCGCCCAGCTGGAGGAATATCTGAAGGACGACCTGTGGCTCAAGAATGCCCGGAACGCCAACGCCATGGCCAAACGGCTGGCGGATCGCGCCGGAGCCATCGAGGGCGTGGAAATCCAGGGTCCGGTGGACTGCAACGCCATCTTCGCCCACCTGCCCATGGCGGCCACAGAAAAGCTGCTGAAGAAATACTATTTCTACATCTGGGACGCCCACGCCCAGACCGTGCGCTGGATGACCTCCTGGGCCACCACCGAGGCGGAAGTGGACGAGTTCGTGGCCGACATCGAAATGGCCGTGAAGGAGGCCCGATGAAACGCGTCTGCGTCTACCTCGGCTCCAATCCCGGGTTTAACCCGGCCTATGGCGCAGCGGCCAAACGGCTCGGCGAAGAACTGATCCGGCGGGGCCTCGGCCTCGTCTACGGCGGCTCCAACGTCGGCCTCATGGGCCTGCTGGCCAATACCTGCCTCGAAGCGGGCGGCGAGGTCATCGGCGTCATCCCGGAACGACTGGTGGAAAAGGAAGTGGCTCACACGGGCCTGACCGAAAGCTACGTGGTCAAGTCCATGCACCAGCGCAAGCAGAAGATGGCCGACCTCTCGGACGGCTTCATCACCCTGCCCGGCGGCGTCGGCACGCTGGAGGAATTCTTCGAGGCCCTGACCTGGGGACAACTCGGCTACCACTCCAAGCCCTGCGGCCTGCTGGACGTCAACGGCTACTACGCCTGCCTTGCCGACCACATGGACCGCATGGTCAAGGAAGGGTTCCTCCTTGCGGACCACCGGAGCATGGTCCTGACCTCCTCGGACCCGGCAGACCTCCTGGACCGCTTCGCCACCTACGAGCCGCCGCATGTGGAGAAATGGATTGAGAAAATGGAAAGGCTGTAGCGCTGATTCCAAATTATATACTTTCAAAGAAAAGATTCGTGAGACACCCAAATCGGTCAAAAGCCCCGGCCAGAAACCTGACAGGGGCTTTTGACCGATTTGGGCTAGCAATCAAAACTATAGTAAAGGTTATGTTCTTCTTGGACATGCTCGCCCGGAATAGATAAGCGAACATAGTCCATTGAACTCTGCTCAACCTTAGCATATTTTTCCTGACTTACAATTTTTACAAATTCTTCCATTTTTTCCAAGTCAAAAAACACATTTTCATCCTTAACATCATTCATAGGCCCCCCAAGTTTAATCAATAGCTTTTTTTCCTTTCGCACTCTCTACTTGGTTGCGAAAACCAGAAATGTCAATAGTTGCCCCACATCCACAAGTCAATTTACCATTTTTCGGAAACGGCACTGCACCGCGCGCATGAGCTTGAGCCTCCCCAGCTTTATCCTCACTAAATTTCAAATAATGCCGATGAGTCTTTCTACACTTATCACACAAGATTTCAACTTCAACTATGTTTGCGCTACGTAATTGATCATCTTTGATCTGTGGAACCATAGCAGGTGCTATGCCAGCCGATTTAAAAACTTTATCTGCAGATGTAACAAAACTCTTATAATTATTGCTTGATCCATATAACATTCGTAAGCAAGATTGCATTCTATACACTAGATCAGCCATATTCGGATCGTCGTCAACTCTATCTATTGTCAGCTTTATTTCCTCCATTTCTTTGAGCTTTAAAGATCTTCCATGATCTCTCCATCGATTAATATCTGTTAAATCTCTTGCAATTTCATTTGCACGTTGAATTTTTTTATCTTCTGTAACAGGCTCTTTTTTTGACTCTGTCACATCCCAATTTTTGAACTTATATTGTGGCAGCCAACTGACAACCAATTCTTTTGCAAACTCAAAAGCATTGTATACATGCTTTAATTCTGTTGGGCTTATTTGAGCAACCATTGTAGCTTCGAAAGAATCCAACCGTCCTTCTTTTAAAGCTTTTTCTCTTGTTTCCTCCACCCACTCTAGATATCCATGGGCAGAACCAAAAGCCCTCCCTGTTTTCACTTGAGCATCAATTGGCCCAAGGGCTCCTGTTTCTGTCATAAATATTCTATGGCCAGACAAGGCAAGAATCGTTCCAGCAGATTTTGCCTCACCTGTAATAACAAAATTCACCTCTTCAAATTTTTTATGAAGCAGCTCAGCAATCTCCATAGCTGTGTCACCTCGGCCTCCAGGAGTTTCAAGATAAACAAAACACCTCTCTCCATGAAGATTTCTTATCATATCATAAATCACTTCAAAGTCAGACCTAGTCATAGAGACATCCGGGATTAATCCAACCTTATCCATTGCAGCGGAATAGATAATTAAATGCCCCTTATAATCCCCATTAAACTTTTTGATCAACTCTTGAAGTTCAGCTTCTATCCCCTGCACTCCGATATCTCGGAGCTTTGCAATATATTCAGTAACATATCCCATTGATGTGCCTTTTTGTTCTTCTAATTGATTTTGAAATGTTTGTCCCCAGGCTTGCATCTTCGTTTCGCCAGAACTAAGTGCCTGCCGTGACAACTTAATGCGGGGCTTTCGCTTTTTCTTACTCATATTTTCCTTACCCGTATTTAGTGATAAAATTTTTTTGTGCGGTAATTCATATATAGGATATCACACAATCAAATTAATGAGTAGAAAAACATTTAACATACACCCCCACGGTGATTTCGAGACCTTGTCAAGCTGCCAAGTTATTCCCTTTTTACCCGTTCACGTGTTTATTCCCGCCCTTTTCCCCGGAGCCGAAAACCGGGGATATGCTGGCCCGGATTTCCGGGAATGATCCTTGGAAACGAAACATGGAGAATGATGATGAGGCCATACGAATACAAACTAGGGCGCGACCATAACGGGCGTATCGTGGAAAAGACGGAAAACGTGGGGGGGAGTCGGCGCCAACTGGACATACTCCTACGACAAGGCCGGGCGTCTGATCGACGCGAAGCGGGATGGACGAACCGTCTGCACCGTGGATTATGATCGCGAAGGCCGCCGATCCCGTGATTACTTTCCGCATCTGGATACTCACTACCGCAATTTTGAATATTCGGTCATGGACAACCGGTTGCAGAAGGCTGGCAACAATTTGTTCACCCATGACAAAAACGGATTCCGGTCCATCTGGAATCATGGCGGGCAGTACACGCTCTACGAGTATGGGACGGACTACCGGCTGCTTAAAGCCGAGAAACGGGAAACCGGCGAAGTGTTCGAATTTTCGCACGATGACCAGGGACGGCGCGCGATAAAATCCCGCAACGGTCAGCCTGTGGAAGCATACCAATGGTTGGACTTCCTACGCCTGGACGGATTCCATGACGGCAAATCCGGCTATCGTTTCGCCTACCGCGCAGGCGAGCGCACTCCCTACGCCATGCAACGTGATGACGGAGCCGAGGCCTACCTCTTCTACGACCACATTGGTTCCCTGCGAGTGGTTGCCGACCGCGACGGCGATGTGATAAAAGAAATTCTGTACGACCCCTTCGGTGGGATCATGAAGGACACCACCCCGGACCTGCGTATCCCCATCGGTTTCGCAGGAGGCCTGTACGACCCCGACCTCGGTTTTGTTCGCTTCGGTTGGCGGGATTACGACACCTTCACCGACAGGTGGACCGCACCCGACCCCCTCGGCGACCAAGGCGGCGACCCGGATTGGTATGGGTATTGCTTCGATGATCCGGTGAATGGGAATGATCCGCTAGGACTTGAAACCAGAGGGATTGGAGGAGGACTTTCAGCTTCTGGCTTTGGCCTTGGTATCGGTGGTAATGCAATGATTTCTGAAGATGATGATGGAGAACGAGTATATGAACTCAGTTTTGAACACGGTACCACAAATGACTTCGGATTTGGAGCAGTGGGAACCTACCAGAAAACCAACGCAGAAAGTGTAGATCAACTAAGCGGCAAATCGACTAGAATAGGTGGAGCAGTCGCAATCCCAACTCCAATCGGTGCAGTTGGAGGTGGCATAGAGCATATAAAAGGTGACGGCTACACAGGAAAAAACTTTAACATTTCATGGAGTCCAAAACTAAAAATAGAATTGCCCACCAAAAAAGTAACTGGAGCAATAACACATGAAAAGACAATGACCATAAAAGTCCCAAAAATCAAACGTGAATACGAGCCTGACCTGTGGTAAACTGATTAATCAAGCCAGTGGTGAAAATCTCGTGCTTTATTGGAAACTTATGAACAAAGAACAATACATTCCCAACTCTGGAAAGAGTCTATTCTTCTTTTACATGGAGAAATTCTGTCTATGCCTGGGATGCGTTATACTTGGTGGAATCAGCTATCTAGACGGGCAACAAGGTGGAAATCTCTGGCATTGGTTTGTCCCGGCAGGCATCATACTGTTCCTTGTGGCGGATTCAGTTGGATTGCCCATAGGCAAAACCGAAGATCAGATTTCGTTTCACCGCCTCTGGCGCATCTCACATCTGCAGATCAATGCCATCCGTTTTCTCTGGATCAGTGATGGCATATATTCTTCGTTTCCCCCAGTGCAAGGTCCCCGACAATTGATATGCGTGACCGCCCGTCCCTGGGGATTGTTCCTTTCCTCTTGCGACGACATCAACGGAGTTGCAGAACAGTTGGAAAAGCACAGCCCCGGTTACACTTCCTCTTCAAAACTCCACAAATGACCAGAGGGGAAAAGCTTGGATTGGCTTAGCCCGAGATTCTCCACTCCGTACAGGCCAACAAGCACAGGAAGAGAATTTGGCTAAGGGGAATTTGCCCCTAATGATGGCTATGAACGAATAACGCCAAAGCATGAAAAGAAAAAAGTGGACTTATTCCTCCTGATTGGCGGAGGTGTTAATCTGAGCCAATAGCACTATTGCTGGGACTGGGGAGAACTTCACAGGGAGTGGGGTACGATAACGGGCCTGCTCAGCCTTGTAATAGTCGGCGCATCACTACGCAGGGGCCAAGGATTTGTCCGCGTTGAGTGACGGCCCTGCTCCCGGCAAGGCGCCTGACGAGCGCTGCCCGAAGTAAGGCGCACAGATAGAGCCCCTCAAAGGGGTCTATTTGCGGCATCCTGATATAAAGCAATAGGGAAATGGAAACAGCCATTTCAAATTTGAGTGGTTCGGCAAATGAGAAAAACAGGCGACAGGCATTGCCTGTCGCCTGCCATTCAGGAGCAAGCATGAAAAAATGGTTTATCGGCGGCGGCATAACCGTCGTCATCATAGGGGCAATCTGTCTCTGGTATTCGTACCTTCCGCCAAACCTCAGGGCCTTTGTTCCTTTTGTATTCGACCAACAGGGATTGTATGAACCAATAGGCACCGGAAGTCTCGACATTTCCAAGGAAGGCGCGGAGGCAACCATTCCCCTGCACCCAAAGTATGTATCCGGGTATGATGTGAATGTAGAGTTCCAGAGTATCAAGGATTGTTTCAAGCTCAGCAACCTGCAAAACGGCATACTGCGGGCACAGTTATGGTGCGGCAATCCGTTTCCGGACGCCTATGCCAGCCAAGATGTGTATTTAATCTGTGGCGACGAAGAGGATGGGACTACGAAGCTGTCCCTTCTCTCATTCACTCTGGACAGGCAGCACCTGCAATGTGATTCGCTTGTCCTCAAGCTCGAAGTGCTCAAGCCCTATACGAATCTCGGCGTCACGGGGCCGGTAAAGGTCTCCATCTCTTCCAATCACCACTTGTGACCGTAAAACCTAAACAAACATCCATACCGGAAGGTGTTTCGACGTGGGATCGCTTCTAACATCAAAGCAACTCTGGAGAGGCCGTGAAATATAAGGTCACTTATCCGCTCTTCATATTTGAAGGACAGGATCTCAGCGTATTCCTGACTCCCGAGGACATGGCGGGTTATCTTGAATGGCAGGATGTGGAAGAAGGGAGTTTCCTCGGATTCGACTTCATGGGCCACATATTAAATCTGTTTGTAACTGAAGACAAAAAAGTCAGTTGCAAAAACTCGGGTATGAAGAACGGCAATGAAGGACTTATGAAGAAAGTGTGCCTTCTGCTCCAAGAGGTCATTCCCGTCGGCATGGGTGAAAATGAAAGTGCGACCAAAGCACTTGCCGTTGGCCTGTTCGTAGAACGCAGCCGAACTGGCCCCACCTTTACACAATGGCTGAAAGGTTTGTTTAAGCGAGGCGGTTCTCGAGCAGTTGCCTGCCCTTCGGCAAGGTGCCGGACGAGCGCTGCCCGAAGTGCAGCGTACAGATGAAGCCCCTCAAAGGGTTCTACTTGCGGCATCCTGATATGAAGCAATAGGAAGTCCACCCGCCTAGACAAATCATGTTTTGATCGGACGTTTCCCATGCCAGCGGATTCGAGATCGGTTTTCCGTCTCCGGGAATTGCCGCGGAACTGCGGCATGTGCTAGTGTAGCTGCAAAACCATTAATCCGTGAGGTGCTGTATGCTGCGAAAACACCGATTTTTCCTCTTGATTCTCGGCCTTGTTCTGGCTCTTGCCGTTCCCGCCACGGCTGCGGAACGGTTCGGGCCGCGCATCCCCACCGCGTATTTCGCCACCACCGGGACCGGACAGTCCGACCAGGGCATTCCGCCGGACCCGTATGAAACCTTCTCCTATGACCTTGCCCTGCAACAAGCCGGGATCGAGAATTTCAATGTGGTCTACTACACCTCGGTCCTGCCGCCCGAAGCGTATGAGATTCCGCTCGATTCCGTGAGTCCCTACTTTCATCATGGGTCGGTGCTGGAAACGATCATGGCCAAGGCAGGCGGCATGCGGGGCGATACCGTATGCGCCGGAGTGGGACGTGTATGGGCCAAGGACAAGGATGGCAAATCCATCGGCGGGTTCGCCGCGGAATATGAGCGGGTCTACAAGGCCACCACAATGGACAAGTCCTCGGCGATCTCCGATGCGCGCGCCCAACTCACGGCCTCACTCAAGCATGAACTATCCATCCGCAATCTCGTGCAGGACGGAGCCATGCGCTACGACATCACATCGCTGATCATCAAGAAAAAATACGGGATAGCCCTGGCCGCACTGGGCTTTGTGGGCTTTATCTACCCTGAGGAACTGCCGTCAAAAAAGAAATAGAGGCTACTTGCAGACCGCGCTCTGCTTGAGCGCCTTGATCCAGAAGCCCGGGCTGTAGCCCACAATGACGGTATCGCCCGTGATAAGCACCGGCGTGCCCGGAAAGTCTACCGCGCGGGACAAATCGGCATCCTCCCGGACGTGCGGCTCGTGCTCCACCTGGAGCCGGGCATAGAGTTCGGGCAGGGAGGTCCCTTTCAGCAGCTCGGGAAAAGCATCCGTAAACTGCATGAGCACGATCATGCGCGCATCCATCAGGTCGTCGGTCCTGGGCTGCTTGAGGTCCTTGTAGGCATAATCGATGAGCTTCTTGAGGTCCGGGCGCTTGACCGAATCCTCAAGAATCCAGGCCGCCATGTCCGAACCGATGAAGGAGCGGCGGGGAAAGAAGGAAAGGCGCACGTTGCGGTACAGTTCCGGGTATTCCCCCAGCAGCTTGTGCCCCAGGCGGCAGTGCCAGCACAGGGGATCGGTGACCACTACGATATCGCGGTCGCCCGTGCCCTTGAACCCGACAATGGCATGGTCGTAAATGGCGCGATACTCAGGTGCACAGCCATTGGGCTTTGCCGGTTTTTCCGGCTTCTCGCTTGCGGCCAGGGCCGGGGCGGCCAGGCAAACCAACAGGAACAGTACCAGGGGCAGGGCAATTCGATTCGTACGCATGGACGGAATATATACCGATACCGCCCCGAAGTGAAGCCCTCGCCCCCTGCCCGGATCAGGCCGCGGCAAAACCGGGAGCAACCACCTTGAGCGGCTCCTTGCCCACCCCGTGGGCGGCCCGGAAGGATTCCACCCCTTCCCGCCCCATGAACCGGGAGAGCACCTTGGTGTCCGAGGTCAGCAGGTCCACCAGAATCAACCCGTCCAGACAATTGCCGAAATCCGGGTCCACATTGAAGCCGATGATCTTGCCCCCCAGCTTGAGGTACTGCCGGAGCAACACCGGGATGGACTTGCCAGACTCCACGTCGCTGACCAGATCGGCCACGTCGTCGGGATTGCCGAAGGCGGATTCCGGCAGGCTGAAGTCCAGCTTGCGCAGGGCCTTGCCCCGGGGCGGACACTTGGGCCGCGCCAGCAGTGCCAGCTCCGGCAAAAAGCAGTGCCGCTCCATGAATCCGGTAATCAGCTCGCGTGACACGCCGGAATATTCACCGGAAATTGAAACGCAGCCGAATAGCTTGGAGTACTTCGGATTGTTGACCACAAATTGGGACATGCCTTTCCAGAGCAGCAACAGGGGCTGATAATTTTTCTGATACTTCGGGGTGATGAACGAGCGGCCCATTTCCAGGGCGGGGCCCATGTTTTCCAGAAGTCCGGGCTGGTAATTGAACAGGGTGGAGGTGTAGAGGCCGCTTATCCCCTGCTTCGCCAAAATCTCGTCGGTCAGGCCGAAGCGGTAGGCCCCGGCCACCTCGCGCTCATGGGGATTCCAGAGCACCAAATGGCGGTAGGTATCGTCAAAGGCGTCGATGTCCATGGGGCGGCCCGTCCCCTCTCCCACCTGGCGGAATGTCTCCTCGCGCCGGATGCCGATCTCGCGCAGCAGGCGCGGGATGCGAAACGCCCCGGCCTCAAAGACCGTGAAGTCCGGCGTCTGGATCAGGATACTCTCGTCCGGCAGGGCAGCCACTTCGCTGGCCAGAATGTGCTTGCCGCGTGAATTGGCGATGGGAGCCATTTTCCGTTTGGTAGAGGCGGCGGGCTGTTTGGCATCATCCGTCTTCTTCCCTTCCTTGCGCAGCAGGTAGGTGCGGAACCGGAGATAATCCATCATGTCGCCGTCGGTCTGAAATGCGGCGAGCCGCTCGGCGACGACTGTGGAGCCAAAGGCCACGCGGATGGTGCCCCTGGCCGCCAACTTGAGGTTTTCATGCGGCAGCAGCACGGTGCGCAGCCGGGGATGGACCAACCCCATGGCCTGAAAAAGGCCGCTGTTGCGGCCATCAAAAAATACGGGCAACGCGCTGGCCCCGGTCTTGCGGATGATGCGGCCGACCATGGGACTCCACTGCGGATCGGCCACCATGCCCTTCTTGACCTTGAGCGAGGAAACCTCGCCTGCTGGGAAGACCACGAGCATACCGCCCCCTTTAAGCCAGCGCATGGCAGCCTTGAGCCCGGCGATATTCCGCTTGGCGGAACCCGCCTTGCCAAAGGGATCGACCTCGATGAGCAGTTCGTCCATCTCCGGAATCTTGCCGAGCATGGAGTTGGCCATGATCCTGATATCCGCACGGACGTCCCGCAGTATGTTGACCAGGAGCAGCCCCTCCAGCACGCCAAAGGGATGGTTGCACACCGCGACCAGCGGCCCCGTTTTCGGGATACGCTGCACCGGCTGGCCGTCCACCCGAAAGTGTACCCCGAGCAGTTCCAGCACGCGCTCCACGAACTGCCCTTCGCCCCCAGCCGCCTGGAGCTGGGCGTACAGGGAATTGAGCGTGTTCAGGCGCAATATTTTTGAAAGCGGTTTCTTGACCAGGGAAAAAAGGGCGTGGCGCACCGGGTCGCCAAAAGGGGAAGAGAGATCAAGCAAAGGACCATCCGTCAGTCCGTCCATTTCATGCCTCCTCAGCAGGTTTGACGGATACTACGGATTAATCGGCGATGCTTCCTTCCTCCTCAGGTGACGATTGCGACCGACCGGTGACGGTTGGCTGCACAGTTCGTGACGCCTGCCGTCTTCCCGTTAATGGTAGACAACGCCTTCCACCCGGACACGCCAGTGCTTCCTGGGCACGGGAAGGCACAGGGCCCTGTCCGCCAGATCGGCACAGAGCAGCAGGCCGCCTGAGTTCTCATCCCAGTACGCCTGGTCGGCGAATAAGGACATGATCTGCGACATGGAGGCCTTTTCCGGGTCCATGCCGGGCATAAACCGGCGGATCATCTCGCGTGCGATGGGCAGGACGCGGCGCAAGCCCTCGCCGGACAGCGACACATCTTCCGGGTCAATGGCGTGAAGTGTGGATTCGTTTGCGGAGTTTACGGTCAACAGGGACTCGGACACTGGCTGGTGCATACCGGACATAGGGCCTCCTTTTCCTGTTCACAAAGGCTCTGCAAATACCGGTCCCTTCCTCGCGAAACCACTCCTTGCTGTAATCCCTACATGGGGTGGTGACAGAACCAATGATTCCATATATACGGAGACAAACACATTATATATTACCACCCACCGCGTATTGGAGGACGCATGGCTCTCAATCTCAACCTCGCCGGATTTACCAAAGAATACATCATCGACATCCCGGAACTCGACGAACAGCACGAAACCTTCTTTTCCATGCTCGACCGCATCGCCGAGATCGCGCCGGACCTCTACCGCCCGCTGGAGGAAGAGGAAGTGGATGAACTGGTGGACGTGGTCGCCGAACTGCGCGAGTACGCCCTGCATCACTTCGGCACCGAGGAGGCCTACATGAAAGAGGCCAGGTATCCTGATTTTGCCGAACAAAAAAAAGCGCACAACAAGTTCATCACCGATGTCATCCGCATGGAGGGCGACCTGCTCAATGGCCTGGTCATCCCCCCCATCAAGGTGCGCAACTTCATGCACGACTGGTACCGGGATCACATCCTGAGCATGGACAAGAAATTCGGGGAATTTTACCAGTCCAGCAAGACATAGGCACAGCCCGGCCTTCCCATCTTACAACCGCACCCACCATTCAGGCGGGAGACTTTTTTTTGGTTTCCGCGCTTGACAGAGAGATAGCCGTGTTTATCTATCTCCCAGCCTGACGGACCCCCACCAAAAGGCCGATGGGCCATGGGGCGGAACGGACCTGGATTCGTCCGTACACCCCGTCAATGAAACAATCACTTATTGGAGGTATAGAGGAAATGAAGCTGAAACCGTTGAATGATCGCGTTCTGGTCAAGCGGTTGGAAATGGAAGAGATGACCGCCGGAGGCATCTACATCCCGGATTCCGCCAAGGAAAAGCCCATGAAGGGTGAAGTCGTCGCTGCCGGTCCCGGCAAGCTGGATGAGGACGGCAAACGGGTCGAGATGGCCGTCAAGGCGGGCGACACCGTCCTGTTCGCCAAGTATGCCGGTACCGAGATCAAGATCGACGGCGAAGAGCACCTGGTCATGCGTGAGGATGACATCCTCGCCATCGTTGACTAGGCTTTTGCCATTTTTTTTTCGCACACTCAATTTTCTTAAGGAGAATATATCATGGCTAAAGAAATTCTCTTCGATGCCAAAGCTCGTGAAAAACTGAAGGCCGGTGTGGACAAACTGGCCAACGCCGTTAAGGTCACCCTTGGACCCAAGGGCCGCAATGTCGTGATCGAGAAGTCCTTCGGCTCCCCGGTCATCACCAAGGACGGCGTGTCCGTTGCCAAGGAAATCGAGCTGGAAGACAAGTTCGAGAACATGGGCGCCCAGATGGTCAAGGAAGTTGCCTCCAAGACTTCCGACGTTGCCGGTGACGGCACCACCACTGCCACTGTCCTGGCTCAGGCCATCTTCACCGAAGGCGTGAAGCTGGTTGCCGCCGGTCGCTCCCCCATGTCCATCAAGCGCGGTATCGACAAGGCTGTTGACGCCATCGTCGAAGAGCTCGGCAAAGTCGCCAAGCCCACCCGCGACCAGAAAGAGATCGCCCAGGTCGGTACCATTTCCGCCAATAACGACGCCACCATCGGCAACATCATTGCCGAGGCCATGAACAAGGTCGGCAAGGAAGGCGTCATCACCGTTGAGGAAGCCAAGGGCCTGGACACCACCCTCGAAGTCGTCGAAGGCATGCAGTTCGACCGCGGCTACCTCTCCCCCTACTTCGTTACCAACACCGAGCGCATGACCTGCGAGATGGAAGAGCCGTTCATCCTCCTGAAGGAGACCAAGATCTCCAACATGAAGGAACTGCTCCCCGTCCTGGAACAGTGCGCCAAGATGTCCAAGCCGCTGATGATCATCGCCGAAGACATCGAGGGCGAGGCCCTGGCCACCCTGGTTGTCAACAAGCTGCGCGGCACCCTGAACGTCGTTGCCGTCAAGGCTCCCGGCTTCGGTGAGCGCCGCAAGGCCATGCTGAAAGACATCGCCATCCTCACCGGTGGCCAGGTCGTCAGCGAAGACCTCGGCATCAAGATGGAAAGCCTGACCGTCAACGACCTCGGCTCCTGCAAGCGCATCGTCATCGACAAGGAAAACACCACTATCGTCGACGGTGCCGGCAAGGCCGATGAGATCAAGGCCCGCATCCAGACCATCCGCGCCGAAATCAACGACTCCACCTCCGACTACGACCGCGAGAAGCTCCAGGAGCGTCTGGCAAAGATCGTCGGCGGTGTCGCCGTCATCAACGTCGGTGCCGCCACCGAGACCGAGATGAAGGAAAAGAAGGCCCGCGTGGAAGACGCCCTGAACGCTACCCGCGCTGCCGTCGAAGAGGGCATCGTCCCCGGCGGCGGTGTCGTCCTGGCTCGTGCCGGTATGGTTGCCGCCAAGGTCAAGGCTGCCGACGACGACGAGCTGGCCGGTATCAACATCATCATCCGCGCTGTGGAAGAGCCCCTGCGCCAGATCGCCGGCAACGCCGGTCTGGAAGGCTCCATCGTCGTGGAGAAGGTCAAGGAAGGCAAGGGTGGCATGGGCTTCAACGCCGCTACCTGCGAGTACGAAGACCTGCTCAAGGCCGGTGTCATCGACCCGAAAAAGGTCACCCGCACCGCCCTGCAGAACGCCGCCTCCGTGGCCGGTCTGCTGCTGACCACCGAGTGCGCCATCGCCGACAAGCCCGAAAAGGCCTCCGCTGCCCCGGCCATGCCCGGCGGCATGGGCGGAATGGGCGGCATGGGCGGAATGGGCGGCATGTACTAAGCCCCCACGGCCCAAAGCCAAACAAAATCAACCCCGGATGCGGTTCGCCGCACCCGGGGTTTTCTTTTGGATTTCGCCTGCGGCGATCGGGGGAAGGGAAGAGGGGAACCTTTTGAAAAAGGTTCCCCTCTTCCCTTCCCCCGAACCCCCATCCCATTTCCCTTCCAAAACTTTTTAGCGCCGCTTCGCGGGGAGGGATGGCCTCACTCTGTCTTAAAAAACAAATCACGAGAATTGAAACGGCTTCTTTCGACCCGGCAGGTCGAAAGAAGCCGTTTCAATTCTCGTGATACCTAATCAAATTGGATTAACTTGGCCCTAAACGTATAAGCTTCTCGCCCGGCGCAGCCGGAGAATGGATTCTCAAGGCCATAGCCTTGAGCAGGTCCAGGGCAGCGCCCTGGCCGTCGGAGACGCCCCCGCCGGCGAGGCGGCCGCCGGAGGCCTTCCTCATGCCAGACTTCCGCCCCTACCCCGCTCTTGCGGCGACTTTAGCGGCTTCTTCGCCTTTGCCCTGGGCTTCGAGGGCTTCCACCAGGGTGTCCCAGTAGACATGCTTGCCGGGGCAGAGAGCGGCGGACTGGCGGGAGAGAACTTCGGCGATCTGCGGGTCCTCGCCCTGATCCAGATAGATGCGGGCGAGCATGTGCATGGCCTGATGGTCGTTGTGATCCGCATTGAGCGCGAGATGCAGATATTCGCGGGTGGATTCGATGTCGCCCTGCTTGTAGGCCAGACGGGCCAGAGCGCGCTGCACCATGCGCTCGCCGTCGGGCTGCTTGGCGGCTTTTTCGTAGAGAGCGGTCGCCGCGTCGAAATTGTCCGCGTTTTCCTCCAGGGAACCAAGACGCATGAGGGCATAGAGATGTTCCGGATCGACTTCCAGGCAACGGCTGTAGGCAGCGCGAGCGGCGCCGAGATCACCGAGGCGGTGATTGGCCCAGCCGAGGTTATAGAGGGCAAGCTCGTCGTCCGGGGCGGAGGCGAGCACGGTTTCGAATTCCTTGCGCGCGTCCTCGAACCGGTTGAGCTGGGCATAGCAAATGCCGAGGGAGTTCCGGGCGAGGAGGTTGGCGGAATCATCGGTGAGGGCCAATTTGAACTCCTCGATGGCCCCGTACACGTCGCCGTCCATGAACCGTCGGTCCGCGGAAAGATTGAGTGAGATGGAGTCGAATACGGCGACTCTGGGTTCCGGCAGGAGCAACGCGTGCTCCAGGGCCTTGCGGCTGTTGTCCGGGATGTCGGCGCGGTCGAAGTTCAGGAAGGGATAGCAGGCCGAACCGATGGAGACCTTGACGGACAGGGCGTCCGAGGCCAGCTTTTCGATTTCCAGCGTGCGGGCCATGAGCGTCTCGCGGTCCACGTTTTCCAGATAGAAGAGAATGCCGTTCAGCCCGTAGCGGCCGCCGAAACCGTTATCGCCGAATGCGCCGCGCGCGATGTTGGCGACATCGGCAATCATGCGGTCCATGGCTTCCTGATACCCCTCCTCCGCATCGCCGGGCTGGTCGAGCACGCGGATGAGCGAAAGGGCAAAGGCATCCGGCACGCGCCGGGTCTCTTCCATGCGGCCCATGAATTCGCCGTAGGAGAAAAGCTGGGTTTCGGAATCCGGGGCCGGAATCTCGATCAGTGCCCGGTCGGCAAAGAGTCCTTCCTCGCCCTCGATGAGGCGCAACCGGTCACCCGGATGCACATCCATTCCGGCGTCCGCCAGATTGAGCACCTCGGCCACGGAAATATCATCATGCACCTCCACCAGAACGATCTCGCCCTTATAGACCGGCGAAACGCCCTTTCCAGCGGCCACGGCATCGGGCCGCGCTGCCCGGACCAAAAAACGCTGTCCCACGGCGGCCCCGGAGGTCTCGCCAAGCGTGACCGTGACGCGGTGCATGGGCAGGGTGTCGAGCACGCGGCCGCCTTTGTCCAGAATGTCGGCGGAGTTGAAGACGCGGTTTCGCCCAAGGTCCTTGGAAACGGCCACGCCGCGCCGCGCCTTGCGGACCAGGATGCGCGCCTGTTCGCCCGGCGTGCGCCGGAACTGGGCGCCCTCCAGCCCCTGCGGATAGTTGGCGAAACCGAGGGAGCCGGTCAGAGTGATGGTGTCGCGGGTCATCTCGTCTGTAAAGGAAAGCTTGCTGATGCCGGAGCGGATGACCTCGGAGAGTTGGAAACAGGCTCGCGGCTTGGCATCCGGTACCAGAATGGCGAACTTGTCGTTGGCGAAACGGGAGACCGTGGTATATTTGGGGCAGACCTTGCCGAGCAGCCGCCCTACCTCGGACATGATGTCGTCGCCCGACAGATACCCATAGCGCTCGTTGATATTCTGGAAATGGTCCAGGTCGAGAAAAATGACGCCCAGCGTGCCGGAAAAGGCCATTTCGGAATCCCGGGCCTCCACACCGGCCCGGCAGTTGCCCGTGGCAAGGCACCCCTGCACCCGGTCTATGGCCTCGGCCAATTCGGAGAAAAAGAATTCGCGTGTATGCAGGCCGGTCAGGGCATCGGTAACGGCCCACTTGTACAGGGCCAGCTTTTCCAGCACCGCACTGGCCAGGACCATGATGTACTTCGGCGTGGTGGACGGAGCCTTGAGCCTGACGCCCTTGGCGATAAAGTAGCAGAGCATCTCGCCCCGAAACACCAGAGGCAGGATCAGTTCCCGGTCCTCTGCCCGAAATTCCGGGTCAGGCACGATTTCCGGCTTATCTCTCGGAAAAAACAGGCTATAGGAGGTGAACGGCAGGAACTCGGCGATCATATCCTTGATGGTATGCTCGAAATCCACCAGTTCGCCGGGTGAAAAAGTAATGGAACTGTCCGCGAATATGTCTTTTATGGTCCGCATAGCCCGATTTGTACCCCGCACCCTGTTTTTTCTCAAACAAAAGTTGCACATTGACCCTGCCGAGACGCATGTTAATAGCGATTTTTCCAGAAGCACCTTGACCATATCAATGTATCCAGATATAGACATTTCACTTGACTTATCCCTTGGGGCCTGTCAGTTGCTCAAAAAAACAAAACCGCCATGCAAATATTTACTGACCCAATAGAACTACAAAGGCAATGTCTGGCCTGGAAACAGGATGGACTGAAGATCGGCCTGGTGCCGACCATGGGCTATTTCCACAAGGGACACCTCTCCCTGATGGAGTGCGCCCGCAAACAGTGCGACCGGCTCGTGGTGACGCTCTTCGTCAACCCGACCCAGTTTGGCGAAAACGAAGACCTGGACAAGTACCCCCACGACTTCGACGGCGACAAGGCCAAGGCCGAGTCCGCAGGTGTGGACGCCCTCTTCGTGCCGCAGGGCGCGGACATGTACGCACCGAACCACGCCACCTGGGTCGAGGTGCCGAAACTGGCCAAGCATCTGTGCGGGGCGTCCCGGCCCATCCACTTTCGCGGCGTGTGCACCGTGGTTACCAAACTTTTCATGCTCGCCCAGCCCTCTGTGGCCGTTTTCGGCCAAAAGGACTGGCAGCAGCTCGCCATTCTCCGACGCATGGCCCGCGACCTGAACATTCCGGTCGAGATCGTGGGGCACGAGATCGTGCGCGAACCCGACGGACTGGCGCTCAGCTCTCGCAATACCTACCTCACGGAGGAGGAACGGGCAGCCGCCCCGGCCATCCGCAAGGGGCTGCTGAAGCTGGCCGACACGGTGCGAGGCGGCGAACGCGACGCGGACAAGGCCGTTGCATTCCTCACCGAGGAATATGCCAAGACATTGCCCATGGGACGTCCCGACTACATAACCCTGGTGGATCCGGACGACATTCAGCCGGTCAAGACCATCGAAGGCCCGGTGCTCGCCGCCGTCGCCATCCAGGTCGGCAAGGCCCGGCTCATCGATAACATTCTGATAGAGGTTTAGACCGTGGCTCAACGCTGTTTTTTAAGCGCAAAAATTCACGGCGCGACCATTACCTGCGCCAATCTGGAATACCGGGGAAGCATCACCATTGATCGCGACCTCATGAAAGCCGTCGGCATGCTCCCCTACGAGCAGGTGGACGTATACAACATCAACAATGGCGAACGGCTTACCACCTACGCCATTCCCGGCGGCCCCGGCGAGATCTGCCTCAACGGCGCAGCCGCCCACAAAGGCAAGGTGGGCCAGCGTGTCATCATCGCCTCCTTCACATGGTTGGACGGCGCCGAAATCCCCACGCACAAGCCCCACGTTATCGTAACCACCCCCGAAAATACCGTCGATGAAGTCATCGCGTGCGACGCGGCTGACGATTTCTAGACGATCATCCGTTCCTTAAGGAGGAAAAATGCAGATTCAAGGCAAGTATCTCTTCACTTCCGAGTCCGTGACCGAAGGCCACCCTGACAAGGTCGCTGACCAGATTTCCGACGCTATCCTGGACGCCATCATTGGCCAGGACTCCATGGCGCGCGTGGCCTGCGAGACCGTGGTGACCACTGGCATGGCTTTCATCGCCGGTGAGATATCCACTACGGCCTATGCCGATTTTCCGGAGATCGTCCGCAACACCATCAAGGGCATCGGCTACAACTCCGCCGACACCATGGGATTTGACTGGTCCACTTGCGCAGTCATCTCCTCCATCGACAAGCAGTCCCCGGACATCGCACAGGGTGTTGACCGCCAGAAGCCCGAGGAACAGGGCGCCGGCGACCAGGGCATGATGTTCGGTTACGCCTCCAACGAGACCCCGACCCTGATGCCCACCCCCATCTACTACGCCCACCAGCTTTCCCGCCGTCTGACCCAAGTGCGCAAGGAAGGCATCCTCGATTTCCTGCGCCCCGACGGCAAGACCCAGGTTTGCGTGCAGTTCGAGGACGGCAAGCCCATTCGCATCGACAACGTCGTTGTTTCCTCCCAGCATGCGGAAAGCGTGAGCCACGCCGACCTGCAGGAGGCCATCCTCAAGGAAGTCATCATGCACACCCTGCCCGAGGACCTCATCGACGATAAGCTGAAGACCTACATCAACCCCACCGGCCGGTTCGTCATCGGCGGCCCGGTTGGCGACTGCGGCCTGACCGGTCGTAAGATCATCAACGACACCTACGGCGGAGCCGGTGCCCACGGCGGCGGAGCTTTCTCCGGAAAGGACCCGTCCAAGGTTGACCGCTCCGGCGCCTACATGGCCCGCTACGTGGCCAAGAACGTCGTTGCCGCCGGTCTGGCCGACAAGTGCGAAGTCCAGATCGCCTACGCCATCGGCGTTGCCGAACCCGTGTCCGTGGTGGTTTCCTCCCAGGGCACCGGCAAGGTCTCGGACGAGATGCTGACCAAGGCCGTCAATGAAGTATTCGACATGCGCCCCTACTACATCCTGGAGCGCCTGAACCTGCGTCGCCCCATCTTCCAGAAGACGACCAACTACGGCCACTTCGGCCGCGAGCTGCCCGAGTTCACCTGGGAGCAGACCGACGCCGCCGACGATCTTCGCACCGCCTGCAAGATCTAACCAGCGCAATACAGTCATAAACAAGACGGCCTCCGCCCAAAGCGGAGGCCGTCTTTTTATTATGTTCTCTCCCCCTCCGCGAAGCGGTACCAAAAAGTTTTGGAAGAGAGATGGGATGGGGGTTCGGGGGAAGGGAAGAGGGGAACCTTTTACAAAAGGTTCCCCTCTTCCCTTCCCCCGGCCGCCGGAGGCATTCTCTGCCCGACCTTACACCGCGCCGGACTTCTTGAAGGCGGCGTTGACGATGGCCTTGGCCTCGTCCTGAATGGCCTTCAGGTGATCGGCCCCCTTGAAGGATTCGGCGTAGATTTTGTAGATGTTTTCGGTTCCGGAAGGTCTACAGGCAAACCAGCCGTTTTCCGTCGTGACCTTGATGCCGCCAAAGGGTGTGTTGTTGCCCGGAGCCCGGGTCAGCCGGGCGAGGATGGGTTCTCCGGCCAGGGTATCGGCAGCGACCATCTCCGGCGTCAGGGAGGCAAAGGCAGCCCGCTGGGCCGGGGATGCCGGGGCATCGGTCCGCTCATAGACCGGGGAGCCGTATGTTTCGGTAAGGGACTGGTAATATTCTCCGGGATCGCGGCCGGTGCGGGCCGTCATCTCCACGGCCAGCAGGTCGAGGATGATGCCGTCCTTGTCCGTGGTCCAGGGCGAGCCGTCGAAACGGACAAAGCTGGCCCCGGCGGATTCCTCGCCGCCGAATGCACAGGAACCGTCCAGCAGACAGCTCACATACCACTTGAAGCCCACAGGAACCTCGTAAAGCTCCCGCTTCAACCCTGCCACCACTCGGTCGAGCATGGAACTGGTGACCACGGTCTTGCCCACGGCCGCACAGTAGGACCATCCGGTACGGTTGCGGATCAGATAGTCCACTGCCGCCGCCAGATAATGGTTGGGATTGAGCAGACCGGAGCTGCGGGTGACGATACCGTGCCGGTCATAGTCCGGGTCGTTGCCAAAGGCGATGTCGTACTTGTCCTTGTGCTGAATGAGCGAGGCCATGGCATAGGGCGAGGAACAGTCCATGCGGATCTTCCCGTCCTTGTCCACGGTCATGAAGGAAAAGGTCGGGTCCACGATCTTGTTGACCAGTTCCAGATCCAGACCATAGCGCTCGGCCATGGGCTCCCAGTAGGCAATGCCGGAACCGCCGAGGGGGTCCACGCCTATCTTCAGCCCGGCCGCGGCTATGGACGGCATGTCCACAACGTTTTCCAGATCGCTCACATACGGCTCAACAAAATCGTAATGCACCACGGAAGGGTCTTTGAAAGCCCGCTCGTAGGGGATGCGCCGCACGTCCTTGAGACCGGAACGCATAATTTCGTTGGCCCGGTTTTGAATGGCCGTGGTAATCTTGCTGTCGGCCGGGCCGCCCGAGGGCGGATTATACTTGTAGCCGCCGTCGCGCGGAGGATTGTGGGACGGGGTAATGACCACGCCGTCGGCCAGTCCGAACGTCCGCGCTCTGTTCCAGCAGAGTATGGCTCTGGAGATGACCGGCGTGGGCGTAAAGCCTAGCCCGGCCTGAATGTAGGTCCGCACCCCGTTGGCGGTGAAGACCTCCAGCGCGGTTCGCAGCGCGGGCAGGCTCAGTCCGTGGGTATCCATGCCGAGAAAAAGCGGGCCGTCGATTCCCTGGGCGGCGCGATGCTCGCACACGGCCTGGGATATGGCCAGGATGTGCCCTTCATTGAAACTGCCGTCAAAGGAGCAGCCCCGATGCCCGGAGGTGCCGAAGGAAACGGCACAGGCGGGATCGGACGGATCGGGACGGATGTCGTAATACGCGGCTTCCAGGGCGGAAACGTCAATCAGCAACGATTCGGGAGCGGGCTTGCCGGCCAGTTCATGCAGGGCCATCAGTCTATCTCCATGTTTTCCAGAACAAACCGCTGCATATCGAGGTCGGCGATCCGCTCATTGGTTTCGCGCAGGCGTTGCACAAGTACTTCATAAAACATTTTGTAAAAAAAAGCTTGGACGGCCAGCTTGGCCCGCCCTTCCAACCGGTCGAAAAAGGCGATGTCCATGGCGAGGCAGCGGGAAGGCTCCATGGCCGTCACCGAGGCCGAGCGCGGTGCGGTCTCGATGACACCCATTTCGCCGAAAATTGTCCCCGGCGCTTCCAGCACGCTGATCTGCACGCCATCCACTTCCACGGCCAGATGTCCGCTCATGAGGAAAAACATGCAACTGTCCGTTTCCCCCTGGGTGATGACCAGCTCCTTTTCCGCATAATCCCGGATCGTGGTGGTGCGCATGACGTCGGCCAGCCGACCTTTGCCCAGCGGCGCAAAAGCGGGGATGCTCAGGATGGCCTCAACCATGGCTGCATTGTCGGGATCAAAGGGAACGCTCTGCATGAGAGTCAAAAGGTCGGCCGCTGGACCGACAGGGCTTTAAGTTCATCCTCAAGCGTCAGCAACCGCGCGTTGGCGGCCCGGATGCGCCCGGCCAGGATTTGGGAGAAAATTCTATAGAACAACGCCTTGGCAGCCAGCTTGTCCACGCCCTGGAGCCGTTCGAGGAACGAGCGGTTGAAGACAAGGCAGAGTGTCTGTTTTTCGGCCGAAATGGTTGCCGAATGCGGTTTACCGTCCACCATGCCCATTTCGCCAAAAACGTCGCCGGAGCGGGTGATGGACGCAAGCCGCATACCGTCCACATTGACCCCGCACTGGCCGAAGATGAGGAAATAGACAAGCTGGTCCGTTTCGCCTTCGATGATGATTTCCTCGCCCTCGTCATACAGCCGCAGGCGCGCCAACTTGAGCAGGGCCGAAAGCAGTTCCGACTCCATGGCGTCAAAAACCGGCATACGCCGCAACCGTTCCAGGGTAGCCTCGTCACTGGGATCAAAAGCAAAATCTCTCACACCGCTTGCTCCACCGCATCGGCCTGGTCGAAAATTCTGTGGGATTCCACGCATCCGACTGTCGATTTTTTGTCTGTTATCCCTTGAGGCCTGCAATTTCTTCTTTCAGCCGTGATATTTCCCCATTGGCATCTCGAAGGCGTACAGCCAACACCTCGGCAAAAATGCGGTACATGACGGCCTGGGTAAATATCTTGCCCACTTCTCCCAGGGAGCCGATGGCCGTATCATCCAGGGTAATGACCAGCGAGGTTTTAACCGCCGAAATAGTTGCCGAACGAGGGCTGCCGTCAATGATGCCCATCTCGCCGAACACGTCGCCCAACCGCCGTAGCGAACCGACCCTGTTCCCTTTGACTAAAATTTCCAGCAGCCCGAAGATCAGGAAAAAGACCCGATTGTCGAATTCCCCTTCCTCTATGAGTACTTCCCCGGCCTCATAGCGTCTGACCGAAGCCACACGCATCGCCTGCCGGATATAATTGTCCGGCAGGGCATCAAACGGAGGCACGCATCGAATTCGCTCCAATATGTCTTTGTCATCGGTTTCAAAAGGTATTTCCTTCATAACACTCTCCCCAGGGTCACTTGACATTGTTGTATTTGTCTATGCCATACATCGACGAACAAGGCGACACCATTATTTCGCAATCGCGGCCAGAGCCCGCAGGCGATCAATCACCGGCGGGTGCCCATATTCCAGCCAGACCTTCAGCGGATGGGGCGAAAGATTGGAAGAGCTTGAGACCGACAGCCGCCGCAGGGCCGAGGCCAGGGCTTGCGGCTCTCCGGTGGTACGGGCCGAAAACCGGTCCGCTTCGAATTCGTGCCGCCGTGAAACATAGTTCATCCCAATCCCCAGCAGCAGGGAAATGGGCGTATAGAGAATGACGAAAAAGACAAGGCCCGCATAAATGGAACGATGCACCATGCCAAAGGCATCGAACAACCCGGGGTTGTCCAGGAACAGGGACATCAGGAAGAACAGCAACCCGGTCCGGAGAATACCAGCCACCAGTCCCTTGCGGATATGGCCGCACTTGGCATGTCCCACCTCATGGGCGAGCACGGCCACAATCTCGGCCTCGGTGTGGTCGCGCAGCAGGGTATCGAAAAGCGCAATGCGCTTTCGCCTGCCTAGCCCGGTAAAAAAGGCGTTGCCCTTGGTCGATCGCCGGGAACCGTCCATGACAAAAATACCGCCAACTTCAAAAGAAGCCTTGCGCGCGAAGTCCTCAATGGCCCGGCGCAGGCTCCCCTCCTCCAACGGCGTGTATTTGTTGAAGAGCGGCAGAATCCAGGTCGGGGCCACATACGTTACCGCCAGGGAAAATACCGTGACCAGTGCCCAGCACCAGAGCCAGGCCGCCGGGCCGGTTTGCGCGAAAAACAACAGAATACCGGCCAGGAGCGGCACGCCCAACACAACGCTGAGCACGAAACCAAGAATACGGTCCCGTACAAAAGTGCCCACCGTGGTCGTATTGAACCCGAACCGCGCTTCCGGGCCAAAGGTTCGCCATGCATCAAAGACAAGTCCGACCAGGGAGGAGGCCAGCGACAGAATGCCGATGTAGGCAATGCCGGTAACCAGTGGCGACTGCTCCCAGGAACGCACCACCCCGTCCAGCCAGTCAAAGCCGCCGACCAGGAGGAAGGCAAGCAGCACTATGGTTCCCGACGTCTCCGAGATAATGGATATTTTCTCCAGGGCACGGTTGTAGGCCACGCTTTTCGCATAGGCGGACGCGTCAACAATATCAGCAAATTCAGCAGGGACTTCCGCCGGGGTATGGCGGGCATCGAGCAGATTGGCCACGGAACTGAGCAGCCAGTCCAGGAACAGGAAAATAATAACGGCAAGCAAATAGGGATTCATGGTTCTCCAGCTGTTGGGTCGTGGAGCAAAGATACTCGCCCCCTGCCCGGGCCGTCAACACGGTGGACGGGCCCACGCACGAAACTGGCAGATCCTCTTGATAAATTGGTCGTGCTGTATTATCGGTAGCCTATTACAACCTCCTTTATTCGCAAAAATATGCAGCAAACAATCTCAGCAAAAGAAATCCGCGAGAATATCGCCCGGGCCCGCGCCTACGCCAAGAAAAGCGACTACCTCAGGACGCTCAGCTGCTTGGCGACCGCCATTCGGGGTATTGCAACCAGCCAGGTGTTCGGCTCGGAAAAGTTCGAAATATACTCTCACCTCGACGAGGCCCTGCGCGACCTCAACAAGATGAAAATGATAAAACGGCTTTTCCCCCAGGGACTTACTTATACCCGGGGAAAGGAACGTGCATTCCACTCCACCCTGGTCCGACTCCACAAGAAGCTGGAGGAAGCCACCAGGAACGCGCAGTTGACCAAGCAGCGCAAACGGTTGCTTGTGCTTGACGAGAATCTCATCAAGGCCACCGCTCTGGTAAAGGCCGACAACCAGCTGGAAGCGCGTAAGATATACCGCAAGATTTCAGAATATTTTCAGGATATAGACGGCGTCGATTCCGACATCGGCAACAGGATGACCCAGTACGGCATGTTTGCCGAGGCCGTCGAATATCTCAACAAGGCGCTTGCGCAAAAAGGCAATGATCCCAGAGCGCTCAATGCGCTTATCCTTTGCTATGAAGGACTGGGGGAAGACGGCAAGGCCGTGGATGCCATCAAGGAATGCATGCGCCGCATCGGGGCAACCGAGACCCTGTATGTCAGGCTGGCCAAGCTCTATCTCAAGAAAAGGGAATGGGGCGATGTCTACAACAACGCCAAGGCGGCCCTTGATCGCAACCCGCTGAACGCGGAGGCACAGAAACTGCTCTCCATGGCAGAGCCGAAGATATTCAGCACGTCGAATGAGAATGGAACAAAAGCCGACGACGAAGGCAAAAAGCCCGCGCCCACTCTGAATTTTTAGGAAACAAAAACCGCCGGACCTTAAACCGGCCGCATCAAATCCCCTCAGTGCCGCCTAGCGATTGCGGCCAGCATGTCCTGATTTTACCAAAACGGTATCAGAACAGCCCGTCATCCTCACGGCTCATGTCAGCGCACAGAATCAGATGCCTGCCGCTCCCCTTGTGATAAAACACGTGGGAAATGGTCGTGCACAGGTTGCCCGATGCGAGCGAGATATAGGGCTCCGATGTAAATTTCTCCAGCCCGGCCTGAATGGGCAGAAAATATTCCTTGAGCGAATGGTCCGCCCCCTTGTGCGCCGGTTCGTAGAGCAATCGCTTGCTTTTCTTCAGCTTGCCCGGATTACAGAAGGTGTCGGACATCTGCCTGCCCCGCATGTCCAGCACGTAGACGCATTCCAAATTGGGGTAGGAATCCAGGAACAACGTCATGGCCTGCCCTATCCCCATGGAAGGCGTTTCCGCCAGTGAGTGGCTCATGGTCAGCATAAGCAGATCGTAACTGGAATAAAGCCGCTTCCGCCGGGCAATGAGCCGGGTCTGATTTTCGCGATGTTTCTCGGCCAAGGCCGCCATCTTGTCCTTGAGTGCGGGCACGGCATCCAGGCCCGGAGCCGGACGGGCAAAGAAAAATCCCTGAAAGACATCCACACCGTTCGAGAGCAGACACATCGCCTCGTCTGCTGTCTCCACCCCCTCGGCAAGCACCAGACAGCCGATGCGCTGGGCCATCTGCACAAAACTGCGAACCACCTCCAGCTTGTGGAAACGGAGATGCACGTCGGTAATCAGGGAACGGTCCAGCTTGATGACATCGGGCTTGACCAGCGGGATGCGGTCCAGGTTCGAAAAACCGACGCCGACATCATCCAGGGCAATGAGAAAATTCTTTTTTCGATAGAAGCGGACAAAGTCCATGAGCGCGTCCAGATCCTGGCAGCGGGACTCGATGAGCTCGATGATGACGTTGTTCGGATTTACGTCGTACTTCTTGACCAGCTTGAGCAGATGATTGGAACCCCGCGTGTCCTCGTTGATGCAGGAAGCGTCGATGTTCATGGAAAGCATGACGGACTTGTCATGCCGGTGAAGGGAGGCAAAGGATTCAACCGCCTTGGTTCGGCAGACCCGGTCCAGAGCGAGCCGGGATGCTCTGTCCCGGGCCTGACCGAACAGCAGGGTTGGAGGTATTAAATCTCCACTTTGGGGGTTAAAGCCTCTGCTCAGTGCTTCCAGCCCGATAACCGCCTTTCGCTTGAGCGAGACCTGGGGCTGGAAGTGAGTGAGAATGGATTCATTCTCTAAAATTTCTTGAAGATCCGCCACGGCTTCCACCACTTGACTTTCCATTGCTGAAATTTCTTTTGCAGGTTGCCGTGGGAGTGTCTTGCGGATTGGCGCCGGGGCGGGGGGAGCCGCCCCGGCGCTCATATGCTATCGCAATCCGCTTCTTGAACTAGAGGATACCTTCCTCGCTGGTTCTGATGCGCAGGGCCCGGGTCAGTTCGGAGATGAAGATGACACCATCGCCTTCCTTGCCGGTAACGCCAGCGGACAGAATTGCCTCAATGGCCTTGGCTTCGAAGTCGTCGTTCACGCCGATTTCAAGGCGCACTTTCTTGAGCAGGTTCACTTCCATCTGGACGCCGCGGTAGGTCTCGGTAAACCCCTTCTGGCGACCGGAACCCAGGATGTTGGTGATGGACAGGGAGTAAATCTCCTTGGCGTACAAGGCCTGCTTTACGTCGTTAAGCTTTTCGGGCCTGATGTATGCTATGATAAGCTTCATTGTACTAATCTCCTTAATGTGGCTGCTAATCGTATGGAAGAAGGTGCCGGACTACTCGTTGCTGAAGAGCTGGAAGCCATTGTAGGCCTCGGAACCGTGCTCGGCAATGTCCAGACCCTTGAGTTCCTCTTCCTTGGTGACACGCAGGCCGAACACGCCCTTGACGACGTTCATCAGGATGTAGCCGGTGCCGAATGCCCAGACGAAGAACACACCCACGCCGAGGAGCTGCACGCCAAGCTGGCCGAAGCCGCCGCCGTAGAACAGGCCTCCGTCAACGTTGAACAGACCGCAGGCGATGGTTCCCCAGGCGCCGCATACACCGTGGACGGAAGATGCGCCGACAGGATCATCGATCTTCAGAACCTTGTCGAAGAACTCGATGGCCAGGACAACCAGCAGGCCGGCGATAAGGCCGATAAGGATTGAGGCACCGGGGGTAACAGTGGCACAGGGGGCGGTGATACCGACCAGACCGGCCAGGCAACCGTTGAAGGTCATGGAGATGTCCGGCTTGCCGAAGCGGAACCAGGCAAGGGACATGGCACCAAGGGTACCGGCGCAGGCGGCCAGGGAGGTGTTCATGGCGATCAGGCCGATGGTATCGTCAGCAGTGGTGGTGGAACCGGGGTTGAAACCGAACCAGCCGAACCAGAGGATGAAGACGCCGAGGGCAGCCAGGGGAATGTTGTGACCGGGAATGGCGTTGGCCTTGCCGTCTTCGGTGTACTTGCCGATGCGGGGTCCGAGGACGATGGCACCAGCCAGGGCGATCCAGCCGCCAACGGAGTGGACGACGGAAGAACCGGCGAAGTCGCAGAAACCGAGGCCTTCCAGCCAACCGGCGCCGCTATCGCCCAGCCACAGGGAACCCCAGGCCCAGTGGCCGGAGATGGGGTAGATCACAGCGCTGATGACGATGGAAACGATGATGTAGCTGGAGAACTTGGTGCGCTCGGCCATACCACCGGAAACGATGGTGGCGGAAGTCGCGGCAAACACGGACTGGAAGAACCAGAAGGTGTAGGACCAGCCGTCGGGGTGCGCGCCCAGAGCGAAGCCGGAGGTGCCGAAGAACCCGCCGGAATCGATACCGAACATCAGGCCGAAGCCGATCAGGAAAAAGCAGATGGAACCGGCGGCAAAATCCAGGAAGTTTTTCATCATGATGTTGCCGGCGGACTTGGCGCGGGTGAAACCGCACTCGACGCAGCCGAAACCGGCCTGCATGACCATGACCAGCACTGCGGCCACGAGGGTCCAAAGAATGTTGCCGTTGGCCTGGGTGAGGTACTCTACCTCATCGGCGAAAGCGAGGGTCGGGACAAGGATGGCCACCATAGCCACCATTGCTGCCATGACCTTCTTGGACGGGGGGGTCGGGGACTTTCTCAAAAACATTGCGGTACTCCTCCTTGAAGTGGAAAGCGTTCAAACCTGACCTTCTCTATCAAAACGCGTGCCAAAGTCGATTTTTGTTACTATTCACGTAAAACCGCCACAGTCTGCTATGTTTTGATGATCTTTTTTTATCAAATTTGTAATTTATTACAATTTTGAAGCCGCCATATTACATCAAAATTGTCAATCACCCGCATACCTCAGAAAAATGACCGTCGGTCGCATATAATATTAGTAATGTACGACATCCCCTTGATTTTTACGTATTTTTTTTAATTGACAGATCTATTATCGCCGTGTAGACATAAATCCATGAACGTGAACACCATCTCCTCCGCATACTTTTCCAACTTTTATTTTGGATACTGGTATTTCCGCGCTTGCGGCCCGGAGAGAGGTGCTCTGTTACCCAGATAACAGGAAAACACACTAGCAAGAATCTCTTCAAGGGCCGCAGGCGAAAGCCGGCGGCCCTTGTCTTTTAGGGTCACCGGCCAGGCGCAGCTGACCCGGAAGAAAAAAAGGGAGCAAGACAATGCACATCGGAAAAGCCATCAGACTGGAGCGGATCATCAACCGCAACACGGGACGTACCATCATCGTCCCCATGGACCACGGCGTCACCGTGGGGCCCATCGACGGACTTGTGGACATGCGCGAGGCCGTGGGCAAAGTGGTGGACGGCGGCGCGAATGCCGTCATCGAGCATAAAGGCCTTGTGCGCTGCGGCCACCGCGCACAAGGTAAAGACATCGGCCTCATCGTACACCTATCCGCCTCCACTTCCCTCTCCCCCTTCCCCAATGCAAAAGCTCTCGTCGCCTCGGTTGAGGACGCCATCCGCCTCGGCGCGGACGCCGTCTCCATCCACTGCAACCTCGGTGACGAAACCGAAGCCGCCATGCTCAACGACTTCGGCGCCGTATCCTCCGCCGCCGCCAACTGGGGCATCCCGCTCCTGTCCATGGTCTATGCCCGCGGCCCCAAAATTTCGAATGAATACGACCCCGAAATCGTGGCCCATTGCGCCCGCGTCGGCACCGAGCTGGGTGCGGATGTGGTCAAGGTCTGCTACACTGGCGATATAGACACCTTCGCCAAGGTATGCGACGCCTGTTGTGTCCCCGTGGTCATAGCGGGCGGCCCGAAAATGGACAGCACCGAAGCGTTCCTCCAGATGGTGCACGATTCCCTGGAGGCTGGCGGAGCCGGTCTCTCGGTAGGCCGCAACGTCTTCCAGCACGACAACCCCACCAGGCTGGTGGAGTCCCTGAACATGATTGTTCATCAGGACGAGAGCGTGGAAGCGGCCCTCGCCCACCTTAACGGCTAACCAACGGAAAACATCCCATGAAAAAAGTCATCTTCAAATCCGTCCCCTTCGACAAGAAACTGATCACCCTGGCTTTGGAATCCGGTGTGGACGCGGTCATGGTCGAGCCCGACATGGTGGACGATGTCCGAGCCCTGGGCCGGGTCACGGTCATCACTCCCGATGACATGCCCGTGGTCGAACTCACGGAAAAGGCGGACGAGGACGTCGCCATCAAGGGCATCAGGGAAGGCAGGGACGTGGTCCTGAAAAAGGGGTGGGAGATCATTCCCGTGGAAAACATCCTGGCCCAGGTGGATTCCCTCGCCCTGGAATGCGAGGATCTGGACCGGGCCATCCTGGCAGCAGGCATTCTGGAGCGCGGCTGCGACACCATCGTGGTCCTGCCCGAAGGCGCAGCCGACCTCAAGCGCATCGTCGCCGAACTCAAACTCTCGCAGGGAACCATGGAGCTACAGACCGCCAACGTTACCGCCATCGAGCCTACCGGCCTCGGCCACCGTGTCTGCGTGGATACCATCTCCATGCTGAAAAAGGGGCAAGGGATGCTCGTGGGCAACTCGTCCGCATTCACCTTCCTGGTCCATGCCGAAACCGAATCCAACCCCTATGTGGCCGCCCGTCCATTCCGCATCAACGCGGGTGCGGTGCACGCCTACACCCAGATGCCGGGCGACAAGACCACCTATCTCGAAGAACTCGGCTCCGGCACCGACGTGCTCATCGTCGGCGCGGACGGCGCCACCTCCCTTGCCACAGTGGGCAGGGTCAAGGTGGAAGTACGCCCCATGCTGCTCATCACCGCCGAGGTCGAAACCCCGGAAGGTGTCAAGAAAGGCCAGGTGTTTCTGCAAAACGCCGAAACCATCCGCGTTGTCTCGGACAAAGGCGAACCCGTATCCGTGGTTACCCTCAAGGAAGGCGACAAAATCCTGGTCAAGACCGACGAGGCGGGCCGACACTTCGGTATGCGCATCAAGGAAGAAATCAAGGAAGGCTGATCCCGCTCCGGCTCTAGGGCCGGGACGGAACTTTTATATGATGATATGGTCCAGGTTCCTCACGCGGGAACCGACACCACCCCGGAGAAAAGAATGGCTGACAAGATCGAACAGACGGACACCCCCGATCTTGGGGAACTGCGCAAAAGGATAGACGGGCTGGACAAGCAGATCGTGAATCTGCTGAACCAGCGGGCCGAGGTCAGCCTCGGCGTGGGCCGATACAAGGCGGCGCACCACGAGCCCATCTACAAGCCGTTTCGCGAGCAGGAGGTTCTGAACAAAATTGCGGAATCCAGCCCCGGCCCGCTGCCGGACAAGCACCTGCGCACCATCTACCGGGAAATCATGTCCTCGTCGCGCCATCTGCAACGACCGGAACGCGTGGTCTACCTCGGCCCGGAAGGGACCTTCTCCTACTTCGCAGCCATGGAGCACATGGGCGGCGCGGCCGAGCTGACCCCCAAGGCGAACTTTGAAGACATCTTCCGGGCCGTGGCCGAGGAAGGGGCCGAACTCGGCGTCATTCCGCTGGAGAACTCCATCGAAGGCACTGTGGGGCAGGTAGTGGACCTGTTCATGAAATACACGGTCTACATTCAGGCCGAGGTCTTTTCGCGCATCAGCCTCTGCCTCATATCCAATGCGGAAAAGCTGGAGGATGTGGAAGTCATCTACTCCCACCCGCAGCCGCTGGGCCAGAGCCGCCAGTGGCTCCGCAACCACATGCCGGACATTCCCGCCATCGCCGCCGAGTCCACAGCCGAGGCTGCGGCAATAGTGGCGGGCAAAAAGAACGCCGCCGTCATCGGCCACGCCAAGCTGGCCGAGATGCACGGCATGAATCTGCTGGCCCAGCCCATCGAGGATCTGCCGGACAACTGGACGCGTTTCTTCATCATCGGCGCGGCGCCTTCCCAGGAGGATCGACGGGACAAGACCACCATCCTCTTCACCCTGCCCGACAAGCCGGGCTCCCTGGCGCGCATCCTGACCACCCTGGCCCACCAGTCCATCAACCTGACCAAGCTGGAATCCCGCCCCTTCCGGGGCGAGAAATGGAAATACGTCTTCTTCGCCGACCTGGAATGCGACCTAAGCGGCGGTAGATATGAAGATGTATTAGAAGACATCCGCGAGCAGTGCCACACCCTGCGCGTGCTCGGCACCTACCCCACCCAGGAGGCACGGTAATGGGCAAAGATCCAATCGTCATAGAGGCTCCGGCCAGCAAATCCCTGTCCCACCGCACGCTCATCGCAGCCGCGCTGGCAAACGGCGTTTCCACCGTCTCGGGCGTGCTCCACTCCGACGACATAGGGCGCACCCGCGCCTGTCTGGAGTCCTGCGGCGCAACCATCGAGGAAACGTGTGACGGTCTCCGGGTGCGCGGCATGGCAGACGGTCCCAAGGGCGGCAACGCGGACGGCAAGCACAAGGACGAGACGCCCCACGAGCTGTTCATGCACGAATCCGGCACCACCTGCCGGTTGATGACCGCCGTGGCCGCTGCCGGGCACGGCACCTTCCGGGTGCACGGAGCGGAGCGTATGCACCAGCGGCCCATGGCCGAACTGACCGAGGCCCTCTCCTCGCTGGGAACAACCTTCACCTATGAAGGCAAACCGGGCTTTCTTCCCTTTGTCATGACCGCCGCCGGATACACCGCCAAACAGACGGAGATCACGCTGGAGGAAAGCAGCCAATACCTTTCGGGCCTGCTCCTGGGCGCGCCGCTGGCCGACCACGACATCACCATCACCGTCACGGGCAAGAAGGCGGTTTCCTGGCCCTACGTGGCTCTGACCCTGCGCATCATGGAAGATTTCAAGGCGGAATTCGAAGTGCAGGTCAAGCGTGACGAAAAATGGCAAACCGTGCCCTGGCGGTCCATCAAGACCGCACATCCCGGCGAAACCCGCTTCGTGGTCCATCCCACAGGCTACGGCCCGACGGACTACCGTGTGGAGGGCGACTGGTCCAACGCCAGCTATTTCCTTGCTGCCGGAGCGGTAGGACGCCGTCCCGTACTGGTCAAGGGACTGGCCGCCGATTCACTCCAGGGCGACCGGGCCATTCTGGATATCCTCGGCCAGATGGGCGCGTCCATCAACGTCACCTTCGACGGCATCATGGTCTCTCCCGGACCGCTGCGGGGCGTGCGCGTGGATATGGGCCGCTGCCCGGACCTGGTGCCGACAGTCGCGGCGGTCGCTGCCTTTGCAGCCTCGCCCACGACCATCGAAAACATCGCCCACCTGCGCATCAAGGAGACGGACCGGCTGGCCGCCTGTGCGGCGGAAGTGGCCCGGGCCGGGGCGGCAACCGAAATGGGCGAGGACTTGCTGACCATTCGTCCAGGCGTGCTCAACAGGGGAAAATCCATAGATTTTCTAGCCTACAACGACCACCGCATGGCTATGTCCATGTCCCTCTTTCAGTTAGCCGATATCGAGGTAAACCTTGACAATACGGCCTGTGTCGGCAAATCATTCCCAGGCTTCTGGGACGAATGGAAAAAAATCACGGACCAGGCATAGCATGGACAAAATAATGAGCATGGGTACCAGCGTGGCCGAATCCGGCCTGCACAACATCGCCATAGTGGGCGCGAGCGGACAAATGGGTGGTCTTTTTCACAAGGACTTCACCGCCCTGGGTTGCGCCGTTTCCCCGCTGGACCGCGCCAGCACGGATGAGGATATGGCCGAGGCGCTGGACGGCTGCGACCTGCTGCTGCTCTGTGTGCCGGTCACGGCCATGGATGCGGTGCTCGACAAAGTCACGCCGCTGATCTCGGACCGGACCATACTCTGCGACGTGGGATCGGTTAAAATGCTGCCCATGAAGGCCATGCGCCGACGCCATGACGGCCCGGTGGTTGGCACCCATCCTCTGTTCGGCCCCGTCATCCCCGAGAATTTCACACCCAAGGTAGCCCTGGCCGCAGGGCGTCCGGCCGACCGCAGCGCAGCCGTTCGCGTGGCCTCCCTGTTCGAGGCGTGCGGCTATGCCTGTTTCGAGACCACGGCCGAAGAGCACGACCGGGCCATGGCCATCATCCAGGGGCTCAACTTCACGTCCACCGTGGCCTTTCTGGCCGCTGCCCGCGACGTGGAGCACATCGAGAATTTCGTCACCCCGTCCTTTATGCGGAGGCTGGAATCTGCACGCAAGATGCTGACCATGGACAGCGAGCTCTTCGAGATCATCTCCGAGGCCAATCCTTTCCTGCAGGAAACCAACCGCAAGTTTCTCTCCTACCTCAGCCTGGCCGCCGGTGGCGATCTTGACCTGTTGGCCGACCGGGCACAGTGGTGGTGGCACAACGAGACGTGTTAATGGGGTGCGGCGAAAAGCCGGACTGAGCGACGTTTGCAACAGAAGCCGCACCCCAACCAGGGTGCGGCTTTATTTTTATCAAGGAGTAAAAAAATGCCTTTCACGTGAAAGAAATTCGAAAACCGGAAGAAGCTGAAAGGCTGGGAGGTCATTCCCCGGCCCTACCACTAAGATCGAAAACATGGTTCCCGTTGCATCGTTGCGCGGAGAACCGCAACTCAAGGAATATTCGATGGATAAAATCACGTTGACGCAGCATGGCAAATGGTTGCCGGCCGACGTCCAGACAACCATCAGCCTGTATCTGGGGCTGGTGGGCGACCAACCGGGCATCCTGCTGGAATCCGCCGAAGTGGACGGCCGACTGGGACGATACAGCCTCCTGGCCTGGGATTACCGGCTCATGCTCCATCCGGTGGACGGCAAACTTGTAGTGGAGACGGACGATGACCGTCTGGCCCCGCTCAACTCGCTATCCGGCATGGACTTTCTCGACGGCGTCAAAGAAGCCGTCAAAGCCCTCAATATCACCCAGCAGACAGAAGGGCTGAGCGCGCGCGACACCCTTCCGGGCCTGACGCGCGGCCTGTACGGCTACTTTGGCTTCGGCGTGGCGGGCATGTTCGAGCGCAAGCTGCGGGATGTCTACAAGCCCGAGAACGCCGAGGCATGTCTGGTCCTGCCCGGCCAGATGGTCCTCTTCGACCACCTGCGCCACTCCTGCTGCTACCTGAGCCTGGATGAAGGGGCCATGCCCCGGCCCGCGCCCATTCAGTGGAGCATGGACCTCACCGCCCCGGAGGCCGGAACACCTACGGCCTATCCCGGCAAGGAAGGGTACATGGCCATGGTCGAGGAGTGCAAACGGCTCATCGCCGAGGGCGAGTGCATCCAGGTGGTGCCCTCCACCCGTTTCACCGTGCCGCTGCCGGATGAACCGTTCAAGATCTACCGCCGGTTGCGCCAGGCCAACCCCTCCCCATTCATGTTCTACATGAAATTCCCGGCCTGCGCCTCCATGGGCAAGACCTGCGGCTCCACCCTGCTCGGTTCCTCGCCGGAGCTGATGGTCCGCTCCACGGCCGGGCATCTGGAAGTCCGCCCCATCGCCGGAACCCGCTGGAGAGGCGAGACCGCCGAAGAGGACGCCCACCTGGCCAACGATCTGCTGAACGATCCCAAGGAACGGGCCGAGCACGTCATGCTGGTGGACCTGGGCCGCAACGACCTGGGCCGCATCGCCAAGGCGGGGTCGGTCAAGGTCGACAAGTTCATGAATGTCGAGCGGTTCTCCCACGTCATGCACCTCACCTCCTATGTGGAGGCGGAGCTGAAGGACGGGCTGGACGGCGTGGATGTCTTGCAGTCCACCTTCCCGGCAGGGACCCTCTCCGGCGCGCCGAAAATCCGCGCCATGGAGATCATCGCCGACCTGGAGCCCCAGGATCGCGGCCCCTACGGCGGCTGCATCGGTTGGATCGGCCTGGACGAGGGTGTGGTCAGCCTGGACATGGGCATAACCATCCGCTCCATGTGGATTCGCGACGGACTGTGCCAATGGCAGGCCGGAGCCGGAATCGTCTACGACTCCGACCCGGAAACCGAATGGAACGAGTGCAACAACAAGGCCCGCGTGCTGCTGGAAGTCATTTCCGGCAAGGGAGGAACCGATGTTTTTACTGATAGATAACTTCGACTCCTTCACCTTCAATCTGGTGCAGGCCTTCCAGCAGCTGGGGGCCGATCCCGAAGTGATCCGCAACGACCGCAAGGAAGTGCTGGAACTGGCGGAGAGCGGCAAGCTGACGCGAGTCTGCCTCTCCCCCGGCCCCTCCAACCCGCAAAACGCGGGCTACTGCCTGGAATTCCTGGCGCGGCTGCCCAAGGAAATCCCGGTACTCGGCGTCTGCCTGGGCCACCAGACCTTGGGCCACTTTGCCGGTGCGCCGGTAAGGCGTGCGGACCGCATCATGCACGGCAAGACCTCCCCCGTGTTCCACGAGGGCAAGGGCATCTTTGCCGGGCTCGCCTCCCCCTTCGAGGTCTGCCGCTACCACTCGCTCATCGTCCCCGCCGAGCAGGCCGCCGATGTCATCGACGTCACGGCCCGCACGGACCAGGACGAGGTCATGGGCCTTCAGTACAAGGACCGTCCCTGGTTCGGCGTCCAGTTCCACCCGGAGTCCATACTGACCCCGGACGGCCCCAAGCTGCTGCAAAACTTCCTCAACGTGAAAGGATAACCATCATGACTGTTTCAGAAATACTCGAAATATTGGCCCAAGGAAATTCCCTCACCGATGATCAGGCGGACTTCATGTTCGAGGAACTGATGACCGGCAAACTGGGCGAGGCCCAGGCAGGCGCCTTCCTCATGGGGCTGCGCGCCAAGGGCGAGGACTCCACCGATCTGGCGGCAGGCGTCCGCGCCGGTGTGGCCCATGCGCAAAAAATCCCCGGTTTCGACGGCACCCGCGCCGAGCCGGTCATTGACACCTGCGGAACCGGCGGCGACGGCCAGTGCAGCTTCAACTGCTCCACCGCCGTGTCCCTCTTCCTGGCCGACCAGGGCGTCACCGTTGCCAAGCACGGCAACCGCGCCCTCTCCTCCTCCTGCGGGTCCGCCGATGCCCTGGAAGCCCTCGGCATTCCGCTGGACCTCTCCCCGGAGCAGGCTGCCGAAGGCATGGAAAAGCATCACTTCGCCTTCCTCTTCGCCCCGATCTACCACACCGCCTTCAAGTACATCATGCCCGTGCGCAAACAGCTCGGCATCCGTACCCTGTTCAACTTCATGGGCCCGCTGCTCAACCCGGCGCGCCCCTCGCACCAACTCCTCGGCGTGGGCGACCCGGAACGCCTCTTTCTCATGGGTGAGACCCTGCTGCTCACCGGCGTCAAGCGCGCCCTGATCTTCTCCGGCGCAGGCGGCTTTGACGAACTGACCACGTGGGGCGTAAACCGGGGCTACATCATCAACGACGGCCGCATGGACAAGACCGTGGTCGATCCCGCGACCCTCGGTTTTGCCAAGCACGCGCCGGACGACGTGCGTGTCTCCGGCAAGGAGGACGCCGTGGAGAAACTCCGCGCCGTGCTGGACGGCAAGGGGCCCGAAGCCATGATGGACATGGTGGCCCTCAATCTGGCAGGGTGCCTCCAATTGCTGGACAAGGGCACCATGGCCGAATGCGCCGCCATGGCCCGCGATATCGTCAACCAGGGACTGCAGAAAGGACTCCCATATGCTGGATAAATTCAGAGAAGCGAAGCAGCTCGAAATCGACAGTCTTCGCAAGGACTTTGCCGAAGGCCGCATCCCGGCCATGTACAAGGGCGTCCGCCCGTCATTTGTCGAGTCCATCCGGGCCAAGGGGCCGGGAGCGATCATTGCCGAGTTCAAGCCCGCCAGCCCGAGCCGCGGCATCATCCGGGAAGATGTCAATCCTCTCGACTATGCCGAGGCCTATGCCGGAAACGGCGCAGCGGCCATCTCGGTGCTCACCGAGCACGTCTACTTCAAAGGCACGCCGGACTTCCTGTTCATGATGAACGGCCCCGGTGTCCCCCTGCTGCGCAAGGACTTCATCCTCGATCCGCTCCAGGTCGCCATGACCGCGTCCAGCCCGGCCTCGGCCATCCTGCTCATCGCCCGCATGTGCGATGACGCCACCCATCTCCGCCAGCTCATCGAACTGGCGCGGATGCCCGGTCTGGCCCCGGTGGTCGAAATATTCGACCAGGCCGATCTGGACCGCGCCCGCGAGGCCGGTGCGGATATCATCCAGGTCAACAACCGTGACCTGGACACCCTCCAGGTCACGCTGGATCAGGCCCGCCGCTTCATTGCCCAGAAGCAGGACGGCGAGCTGTGGATCTGCGCCTCCGGCGTAAATACGCGCGCCGAAGTGGAGGAAATGGGCAGCCTGGGATACGACGCCGTGCTCATTGGCACCAGCCTGATGGAAGCGGACGATCCCGGCGCCAAGCTTGCCGAACTGACGGGAGGCAAATAGCCATGCCCAGACCCGTGGTCAAAGTCTGCGGAATGACCCGCACGGAGGACGTGCAACTGTGCGCGGACCTCGGCGTGGATCTGATCGGGTTTATATTTCACCCGTCCAGCCCGCGCAACGCAGACCCGGACTTCGTGGCGTCGGTGCATACCGGCATCACCAAGGTCGGCGTCTTCGTCAAGCAGACCGCCGAAGAGATCATAGAGATCATGGACCGCTGCAAACTGCATGCGGCCCAACTGCATGGCGGCCACGACTACGAGACCTGCGAAAAGATCGGACCGGACCGGGTCATCCGGGCCTTCTGGCCGCAGTCCTATGCCTCCCAGGGAGCCATGGTCCGCGACATGGAACGCTATGCTGAAGTCTGCGGCCACTTCCTGCTCGACGCAGGGAGCAAAGGCCAGGGCGGCACCGGTGAATCGATTGACTTCACCACTTTGCAACACCTTGAAATACAAACACCTTGGTTCCTTGCCGGTGGGCTTGGACCCCACAACATCGACGCGGCTCTGGCTGCGAACCCGCCAGGGCTGGATATCAACTCCGGCGTGGAATCGGCACCGGGAATCAAGGACGCGGCCAAGCTGCGGGCGGTCATGGACCGCATCGCGGCCCTGGACGAATAAACTGACAACGCTGGGCCGTTGCCGCACGGACGCCAGCCGTCCGTTCCGCCACGGCCGACGAGGATAATACGATGAAAAAAGGATACTTCGGCGACTTCGGGGGCCAGTTCATCCCCGAACTGCTCATGCCCCCGCTCCTGGAGCTGGAAGAGGCAATGAAAACCATCCTCCCGAGCGAGGAATTCCAAAGCCGCTTTGCCGCCATGCTCAAGGAGAACGTGGGACGGCCCTCGGCCATAACCTACTGCCCGCAGATCTCCAAGGACCTCGGTCTGGACCTGTGGCTCAAGCGCGAGGACCTGAACCACTCGGGCGCGCACAAGATCAACAACACTCTGGGCCAGGGGCTGCTGGCCAAGATGATGGGCAAGGAAGTCCTGCTGGCCGAGACCGGCGCGGGAATGCACGGTGTGGCAACGGCTGTGGCCGCCGCCATGCTGGATATGAAATGCGTGGTCTACATGGGCGCCACCGACGTGGTGCGCCAGGCCCCGAACGTCGGCCGCATGAAGCTGATGGGCGCGGAGGTCGTGCCCGTGGAGTCCGGCACCAAGACGCTCAAAGACGCCATCAACGAGGCGCTCCGCCGCTGGATCGCCGACCAGGAAAACACCCACTACTGCTTCGGCACCGCTGCCGGGCCGCATCCCTTCCCGACCCTGGTGCGCGAGTTCCAGCAGGTCATTTCCAAGGAAGCGCGCCAGCAGTTCATGGACCGCAACGACGGCAAGCTGCCGGACGTGGTAGTGGCCTGCGTGGGCGGCGGCTCCAACGCCATCGGCATGTTCCATCACTTCGTGCCGGACGAATCCGTGCGCATCGTGGGCGTGGAGGCGGCAGGCACCGGCGAGCCGGGCTGCTACAACTCCGCCCCGCTAAACCTCGGCACCGACGGCATGTTGCACGGCATGAGGACCAAGCTCCTGCAAACCAAGGAAGGCCAGATTCTCCCCTCCCATTCCGTGGCCGCAGGGCTGGACTACCCCGGCGTCGGACCGGAACATGCCCACCTTCAGGCCACCGGCCGGGTGGAATACACCACCATCAATGACGAGCAGGCCCTCAACGCCTTCGTCACCCTCTCCCGGCGCGAGGGCATCATCCCCGCCCTGGAATCCTCCCATGCCGTGGCCTACGCCATCGAGCACAAGGAGGAACTGAAGGGCAAGTCCGTACTTATCAACCTGTCCGGACGCGGCGACAAGGATTTGGCCATTTTGGACCGGATTCTTTAGAGAGGGAATGCCTCCGGCGGCTTAAGGAACCTTTTGAAAAAGGTTCCTTAAGAATCCTCCAAAACTTTTTGGCTTGCTTCGCGGCGGGTTGCGGAAGTTTGGGAGGGGTAAAACATAAAGAGATAAATGGAGATTGTTATGAATCCCATGCAGATAAAGATTGAAGAGGCCCGAAAACAGGGCAAGGTCGGGTTGATCCCGTTTCTGCCCGCCGGGTTCCCGGACCGGGAACGGTTCTGGAAGGAACTGGAGGAACTGGACGCGGCGGGTGCGGCGGTCATTGAGATCGGTATGCCCTTCTCCGACCCCGTGGCCGATGGTCCGGTGGTGGAAAAGGCGTCTCTCAAGAGCCTGGACGACGGTATCGATCTGGCCTGGATTTTCGAGGGTCTCAAGGCGCGCAAGGGACAGTTCAAGGCCGCCCTGCTGCTCATGGGCTACCTCAATCCGGTCTATCAGTACGGCATGGAGGCCTTTGCCGCCGACTGCGAGGCGGGCGGCGTTTCGGGCCTGATCATCGCGGACATGCCGCATGAGGAGTCCGGGTTCGTGCGCGATGCCCTGAAGCCCCACGGCGTTTCCCTGGTTCCCCTGGTAGGCCTGAACACCAGCAAGGAGCGGATGCGCCTCTATGCTGACGGCGCGGAGGGCTTCTGCTACTTCGTTTCCGTGCTCGGCACCACCGGCCAGCGCGAGGCCCTGCCCGCGCGCATCAAGGAAAAGCTGGCTGAGGCACGCGAGGTGTTCGACATCCCGCTGGCCCTCGGTTTCGGCATCAAACGCCCGGAGCAGGTTGCTCCCTTCGAGGGACTCATGGACGCGGCCGTGTTCGGCTCCGCCCTCATCAGCCACATCGAGGCCGGGGGCAGCAGCGCGGAATTCATGGCCCCCTGGGAATAGAAAACAAAAGAATAACAAAGGCGGGTTCGGCTGACGGACCCGCCTCTTTTTTTTGGCTGCGGGAAAGGTGCGCCCCCGCCCCTTCAAAAATCGCGTTGAATCACGTACACAAGGGCAGGAAGCACGCCTCCCCATCCCAGCAAATCAAAAATAACGGAATATACAATGTCGCTCAAAGAACGCCTGAATCTGGACAAGGAACCCATTTACCTCATTGACGGCACCGCCCTGCTCTACCGCGCCTTTTACGCCCGGACGGACCTCTCCCGTTCCGACGGATTCCCGACCAATGCGATCAATACCGTTCTGCGCGTGCTCCTGAATCTGCTGCGCGACGAAAAACCCACCCACGTCGCCTTCATCATGGACGGCAAGGGCCCGACCTTTCGCAACGCCCTGTACGACCTGTACAAGGCCAACCGCCCGCCCATGCCGGAACCGCTGGCCCAGCAGGTGGAACCGGTACGCACCGGCGTGGAGTTGACCGGCGTCACGCTGTACGTCTCCGACGGCGTGGAGGCGGACGACTGCATCTGCTCCCTCGCTTATCGCTACAAGAAGGAACGCCCCGTCATCATCCTGGCTGCGGACAAGGACCTGAAACAGTGCCTGGACAACGACGTCTACATGGTCAGCCAGCACGGCCGCAACGAAACCATCTACACCCTGGATTCCTTCCGCGAAAAGGAAGGCATGGAACCCGCCACCTGGCCGGATTTCCAGGCCGTCATCGGCGACTCGGCGGACAACATCCCCGGCATCCCCAAGATCGGCCCGGTCACGGCCCGCAAGATATTCGCCCAAACCGGCCCCACGCTGGAGGAACTGCGGGACAACGTAGCAAGCCTGCCGGACAAACTGCGCGAGAAAGTGGAACCCGAACTGGAAAACATCTTCACCTACCGAGAACTGACGCGCATGAAGCCGGACTGCTGCGACATGGACCTCGATACCTTCCGGCTCACGCCGCCGGACACCGCCTTGCTGCACGCCTTTCTGGACGAATACGAACTACGCGGTATCAAGAGCATGGTGCCCAAGGCCGTGGCCGCGGACGCCCCTAAGGCCGCGCCCAAACCGGCCCGCAAGGAAGAGGCGGGCGCACAGCAACTTTCCCTTTTCGGCGCCGCCGCACCCGATCACCGAAAGGAGCAGGAGCCGCTGCCGGTAACAGAAGCCGCCACGCCGCAGGAACTGCCCGCCATCAAAGGCAAGGACGTGGGGCTGGTCTTTGAGGACAACGCCTTTTTCATCGGCCTGGACGACACCGAATACCACTACACCGGCCCTGTAGCCGGGCTGGTCGAATCCCTTGGCGGGGCTGCCATCATTGCCACGCCCTCGGTGCAGGAACTGCTCCGCGCGGACGACGGCTGGGCGGCCATCCCCTCGGCCCAATGGTTCGATCTCAGTCTGGCCGCCTACCTGCTGGACCCGGAGTCGCGCAACTACGCATGGCCGCGCCTGCGCCAGTCCCTGTATCAGGATGCGCGGCCCGAATTCGCTGGGCTGGCCGAGAACCTGCACCCCGGCGCCCAAGGGCTGGCGGCCCTGGCCTATAGGGCAGGCATCCGGGGACAGGTGGAAAGCGCGGACCTCTGGCCGCTGATGCGCGATCTGGAAACCCCGCTCATCCCGGCCCTGGTCGCCATGGAAAAGGCGGGCATCACCATCGACCTCGCCGCTTTCAAGGATTTTCTGGACGAGGTCTCCGGCCAGCTGGACGAACTGACGCGCTCCATCATCGGCCACGCGGGCGAGGAGTTCAACATCCGCTCCAGCCAGCAGCTGGCCGTGGTCCTCTTCGACCGCCTCGGCATCAAGGCCGGAGGCAAGACGGCCACGGGCCAGCGGTCCACGGCTAACCAGGTGCTGGAGAAAATCCGCACCGCCCACTCCATCGTCGAGGACATCCTGCAATACCGGATGCTGGAAAAGCTGCGCTCCACGTATCTGGAGCCGCTGCCCAAGCTGGTGGACGAGGATTCGCGGCTGCACACCCACTTCAATCAGTTGGCCACGGCCACCGGGCGGCTCTCCAGCTCCCAGCCCAACCTGCAAAACATCCCTATTCGCGGGGTGCACGGGCCGCGTATGCGCGCCTGCTTCACGGCCGCGCCCGGCATGATTCTGGCCGCGGCGGACTACTCGCAGATCGAGCTGCGCGTCCTGGCCCACTGCTCCCAGGACCCGGCACTGCTGGACGCCTTCCGGCATGACGAGGACATTCACACCCGCACCGCCGCCCTGCTGACAGAGAAGGACCCCGGCGACGTCACGCCGGACGAACGGCGCAGCGCCAAGACCATCAACTTCGGTCTCATCTACGGCATGGGCGTGCAGAAGCTGGCCCGCGAACTCTCCATCACCCAGAACGAGGCCAAGGAATTCACGGCTCGTTACTTCGAAAAGCTGGCCACCCTAAAGGAATACTACGAGGGCGTGGTCCGCGATGCCCAGGAGCACGGCTTCGTCACCACCCTGGCCGGACGCCGCCGTCTGCTGCCGGAGCTGCACTCCACCAACAACATGGTCGCCTCCGAGGCACGCCGCCAGGCCGTGAACACAGTCATTCAGGGCACAGCCGCGGACATCATCAAGAAGGCCATGGTATCGGCCCACAATGACAAGGAGCTCAAGAACTTGGGCACGCGGCTGCTCCTCCAGGTGCATGACGAACTCATCATCGAAGCCCCGGCCGAAAACATCGAGGCCGCAGGGGCCCGGCTCACGGCCATCATGCAGGGCGCGGAACAGCTGGATGTCCCCCTCAAGGTGGATATGGGCACCGGCCATACCTGGGCGGATGCCCACTGACCCCGGGCCATTGTGCAAATGGCGAAGAAAGTATAGAATACGCTGCATCAGCGATTCGCCCGGCCCAGCAAACGACACGAAAACGCCGGGAACCACATTCAATCATTAAGAGTATTCATGGAAAACGAAACACACATCGATCCGGGTGCCGAAACGGCCGCCGGTAACGAATTTCCGGAAATGAAGTTCGAGGAACTGCCCGAAAAACTGAAAGCCGCCTGTGAACGCGCCGGATGGCAGGACCTCATGCCAGTGCAGGAAAAGGCCCTGCCCCAACTGCTGAAAGATCACGACGTCATGGTCCAGGCCCGCACCGGGTCCGGCAAGACCGGCGCCTTTGTCCTGCCGCTCATCGAAAAGCTCGACCCAACCCTGCCCGAATGCCAGGCGCTGGTCATGGTTCCCACACGGGAACTGGCCAAGCAGGTGGCTGCCGACGCCCGCAACCTCATGGGTGACGAGTTCGGCATTGTCGCAGTCTACGGCGGCGTGGGCTACAAGGAGCAGCTGGACGCCTTCCGCGACGGCGCACAGCTCGTGGTCGGCACCCCCGGCCGCATTCTGGACCATCTGGTACGCCGCAACCTCTCGTTGGATCATCTGCGCATGGTCATCTTCGACGAGGCGGACCGTATGCTCTCCGTGGGCTTCTACCCCGACATGGTGGAAGTGAAGCGGTATCTTCCGAAGAGCCTGAACGGCAGCTACATGTTTTCGGCCACCTTTCCGCAGACCGTGCTGCGTCTGGCCGAGGAATTCATGGTCAAACCCGCCTTCCTCAGCCTTTCGTCCGAAGAAGGCAACATCACGGCCATTACCCACCAGTTTGTGGAAGTCCCGGCCATGGGCAAGGAGCGCAAGCTCATCAAGCTCATCGAGCTGGAGAACCCCACCTCGGCCGTTATTTTTTCCAATACGAAACGGAACGTGGAATTCACCGCCGCCCTGCTCTCCCAGTTCGGATTCGATGCCGAGGGACTGACCTCGGACCTGACCCAGAACAAGCGAGAGCAGCTCATGACCCGCATCAAGGAAGGCAAGCTCCGCTTCCTGGTGGCCACTGATGTGGCCGCGCGCGGCATCGACATCCCGGAACTCTCCCACGTCTTCATGATGGAACCGCCCGAGGACCCGGAGTCCTACGTGCACCGCGCCGGACGTACGGGCCGCGCCGGAGCTTCCGGTACGGCCATCACCCTGGTGGACGTCATCCAGAAGATGGAATTGGAGCGCATCGCCACCCGGTTCAATATCCACTTCGAGGAGATCAAGGACCCCACAGAAGAGGATGTGGAGGCGATCATCAAGGAACGCCTCACCGCCCTGCTGGAGACCAAGTTCCGCAAGATGACCAACCTGGAACGGGAACGCGCCTCCCGGTTCGTGGGGCTGGCCAAGGAATACTCGGAGCACGACGACAGCCTGGCACTCATCGCCATGCTGCTGGACGAAATTTACCAGAACACCCTGCACGGCAAGCCCGTCGCAGCGCCGACCGAAGCTCCGGCCCGGCAGCAGCGTCCGCAGCCCCGCAAGCAGGACCAGGATGAAAACCGGCCCAAGAAAAACAGCCGGTCCCGTGGTCGCCGAGGTGACCGCGACAGGGATGATGCCCCCCGCCGGGAGGCTGCTCCGGCCCGCGAGGACCGTCCGCGCAAGGATGCGGACCAGCCCGCCGAGCGTGCCGAGAAGCAGGAAGCCCAGCCCCGGCAGGAAAAGCCGGAGCAACAGGAAAAGCGCAAGCGCCCGCCCCGCTCCCGCAAGCCCGCCGAATCCCAGCCCGCGCCGAAATCCGATACAGCGGAAACGGCAGCCGACAGCGCAGCACTGTTCCTGGAAGACAGCAGCAACACCTCGCCCGATGCCGACGGCGACCGGCCCAAGGCGCGCCGCCGCCGTCCGCGCAGGAGACGCCGCTAGCAGGGCAATGGCCCGCAACAACCTCATCCTCGGCACGGCCGCAGGATATCACTACGGAGACGTGCGCCCCTTTCTCCGCTCCCTTGAAGAGAGCGGATTTGCGGGGCGTTGCGTCTTGTTCATCTCGGAGACCACCCGAGACCTTGAACGCATGGCGAACCATCGGGTCACCCTGCTCCCCCTTCGGCCTGATGCCGCGCCGGAGGGGATGCCCTGCAACGCCCTGCGCTATTTCTGTTACCGCGATTTTCTGCTCGCCACCCTGCCGCAGGCCGAACGCATTCTGCTCACCGACGTGCGCGACGTCATCTTCCAGGCCGATCCATTTTCTCCACATTGGGCCGAAGGACTGACCTGTGCCGAGGAAGACCGGCGCATGACCATCGGTTCCTGCCCGCACAACAGCCACTGGATACGCCAACACCTGGGTGAGGACGCCTTGAGCGCTGTGGCGAATCGCCCCATCCTCTGTTCCGGCACCACAGTGGGATCATCGGACGCCATCCTCGCCTATCTGAACGTGTTGACCGAAAAGATGACCTCTTTCTCCGGCGGTCAACGCATGGCCGGGTTCGACCAGGGAGTGCACAACGTCCTGGCTCATACCGGCGCGCTCGGGCCGGTCCATCTATCCGACAACACCGGGCCTATCCTCACCCTGGGCTATTTCCCCGGTGAACCGGATACCGACGCACAGGGCCGAGTCTTAAATGAAGCGGGAGCCCCGGCCCTCATCGTCCATCAATACGACCGCAAGCCGAGCCTATTCAAGCGGATTCGCAGCCGATACGCTTGAACCAACTCCAGCAAACCGGCCTTCCCGAAAGCGGACGGCCACTCTTCACCATATTGTAACGACCGAAGCGGTCCCCTCTTCCGGTTTTACTGTAAGGAGCAGTATTCGCAATCTCTCCGAACAGTAAAAAACCGGCGGTTACAATGAAGCACCTTGGCTTTCAGAATAAACTGTTTCTGGCATCGACCATTATCGTTCTGGTAACCATCGCCAGCATGGCGGGAGTCAATTTCGTCAAGGCCCGCAGCGAGTTTCGGGCAAGCGGCATTGCGGCCATGCAAAACGTCTCGCACACCCTGCACGAGACGGTGGCCATGCAGGACCGCCTGGCCCGGAAAAAGATTCTTTCCGACCTGAACATCTTCAATTCCCTCATGGGCGTGAGCGGCCTGCCCATGTTTGAGGTGCTCTACGACGTTGATCTGGAAATCACCGACCAGGACGGCGGCAAGAGCGAAAAAGTGACCATCCCGGCCTTCAAGCTCGGGACCAAGTACCTGCATGAATCCGACGAACTGGTGAACTCCGTTACCAAGACCGCCGGAGTGCTCGCCTCGGTACTGCAACGGGACAAAAACCGGTTCATCCGCATTTCCACCAGTCTGAAAGACGGTTCCGGGAAGCCGGTGAAGGGACTCTACTTTGCGGCGGATACCCCGGAAGGCAAGGCCGTCATGGCGGGCAAGCACTACGAGGGCATCGCCACCATTGGTGGCGGGTGGTACGTCACCGCCTACGAGGCCGTAAAGGACTACGACGGCAAGGTCATCGGCGCCCTGGAGGTGGCCCGGCCGGTTGTGGATGGGGATTTCGCACGGTTCATCAGCACGGTGAACATATCGGGCAAGGGATATTCCTATGTACTCAAGCAGGACGGGACCTTTCCGGTAAAACCGCGCGACACCAAAGCCGCCGCAAAAGTGGCTGCCGAAGTACAAAATGACGCTCTGGTCAAGAAAAATGGCGGGACCATGTCCACCCCGTTCGGCTCTGACTCGGTGCTCTCCACCGTTGTCCGTTTCGATCCGTGGGACGCATATATCATAACCAGCGTGAACACCTCGGCCCTGCTGGCGGGAGTGGATGCCGACATCGTCCGCTCCGCCCTGCTCAGTTCGGTGCTTCCGCTGCTCCTCTCCATTCTCGTCATCTGGTTCACCAGCCGTCAGCTGCTCTCGCCCATGAACCGGCTCGCTGCCCTGGCCGACGAGGTGAGCAAGGGGAACTTCGACGGCGACTTCACCTATCCGGTGAGCGACGCCATCGGCCGGACCATGGCCTCGGTAAAGCACATGGTTGCTGAAATGAAAAACCAGCTCGGCTTCAGCCGGGGCGTACTGGACGGCGTCACCATTCCCTGCGCGGTTGTCGATCTGGAAAACAGGCTGACCCACATCAACAAGGCCGCCACCACCATACTCGGCAAACGCAAGGCACCGGAAAAATATCTGACCATGCCCCTGAACGAGGTCATGTTTCATGATCCCAGGCGCAAGACACTGAGTGAAGTGGCCATGAAAAAACGGGAGCAGGAAGAATGGGAAATCGAACTGACCCGCGACATCGACGCCGTAACCGTCATCCTGCACGTCGTTTCCACCCCCATCTATGATCTCGACGGCCAGTTGATCGGAGCCATAACCATCTGGGTGGACCTGACGGAGGAACGCAACCAGAAAAAAGCCGTGGAGGCAAAAAACGCGATCATCGAGGAAGCCGCACGCGAGGCAAACGCCATCGCCAGATCCGTCTCGGAATCCGCGCGAGGCCTGGCCGAAAAGATCCGCCGCGCCAACGAAGGCGCGCTGGAGCAGCGCAACCGGACCATGGAGGCGTCCACGGCCATGGAGCAGATGAACGCCACAGTGCTGGAAGTGGCCCGGAGCGCTTCCGCTACCTCGGATATGTCCGGCGAGACCAGCGAACTGGCCAAATCCGGTGCGGAAATCGTCGGCCGCTCCGTGGATCTGATGCGGCTCGTGCACGAGCGATCCGAAGGGCTCCGCGCCCAGATGGACGATCTCGATGAGCACGCCAAGGGGATCGGGGCGATCATGGGCGTCATTACCGACATCGCGGACCAGACCAACCTGCTGGCCCTCAATGCCGCCATCGAGGCCGCCCGTGCGGGCGATGCGGGCCGTGGATTCGCCGTAGTGGCGGACGAAGTGCGCAAATTGGCGGAAAAGACCATGTCCGCCACCCACGAGGTGGGAGAATATATTCAGGCCATACAAAAAAGCGCGGCAAGCAACATAAAGAGCAACGACGAGGCGAACACGGCCCTGGACGAATGCCGGGCCATGATCGAACAGTCGGGTGAGTCGCTCACCGCCATTGTGGTCAAGGCGGACGAGACCGCGACCCAGGTGCAGGGCATCGCCACAGCTGCGGACGAGCAATCCGCCACCAGCGAGCAGATCAACGCGGCGACGGAAACCGTCACCCGCATTGCGGGCGAAACGGCCGACTCCATGGAGGAATCGACCAAGGCCATCGAATCGCTGAACGTGCTGGCCGAGGAATTGCGCGCCGCCATCGACAAGATGCAGCGCTGACATTTTCCGGGACGGGTTTTGGATCGCGCCTCCCGCCCCGGACGCCCCTCCGCCGGTAACGGGGGGGCGCATATTTGGAATGGGCAGTCACGAAAGGTGGCTGCCCATTTTACTTGCGTTGAAAGGGGAAAGGCGAAAACTGAAAACCAAAGATAAAAACTTAAGAGAAAGGCAAAGTTGAAGCCGCCTCCGGCGGGATTCATGTCAGGGGGGTTCGCACCATGAAGGTGCGACTTACTTTTGGACCAGAGCGCCCAAAAGTAAGCAAAAAGCGCTCTTGGGGAGCCACGCCCTTCGCCCCGGTGACGGACAAAGAATCTGATCCAAACGGCCTGCGCTCCCACGGCCCAAGGCGGGAAGCAGAAAACCGCCGGGCCGCGAAGATTCGCTTCGGCCGTTTGGTCAGCTTCTAAGCAGCGTCCCCGCAGGGCTGAGATAAGGGGAACTTGTCTTTATGTCGTAGCGGCAAGCAGGAGCCTGAGCATTCGCAAAAGAAGTCTCCGAAGACAATCGTCCGGTCTCGGAAGGCGTAGCAGTTAATTCGCTGAGACCAGCCCTGTGTTTCGGCGGTTAGCAGCCGACCAAGCGGGTAAGGCGGCTCCTGTCAGCCACCCGGACGGATGGTGGTAGTCTCGGTCTGTTCGCGGAGAAACGGGACTATACTTTTCATGAGATGGAGCCGTCTCGCTTGGATCGGATGCTTCCGCCGAAACACGTCGGCGGTAAGGCTACTCCCAAGGGCCTTTTTGGTTCTTTTTGGCCCAGCAAAAAGAACCCCCGCCCGCGCAGGGCATGGAGGGGACTTTGAAGCCGAACGGCTTCAAACCCGGCTCTCTGCTTTTGGAAAACAAAAGATAAAAACATAAGAAAAATGCAGGATTGAAGCCGCCTCCGGCGGGATTCATGTCAGCGGGTTTCGCACCCTGAAGGTGCGACTTACTTTTGGACCAGAGCGCCCAAAAGTAAGCAAAAAGCGCTCTGGGGGTGCCATGCCCAGCGCCCCGGTGACGGGCCAAGAATCTGATCCAAACGGCCTGCGCTCCCACGGCCCAAGGCGGGAAGCTAAAAAAGCCGGGCTGCGAAAATTCGCTCCGGCCGTTTGGTCAGCTTCTAAGCCGCGTCCCCGCAGGGCTTCCGCTAATTAGCTTGTCTCTTTGACGTTGCGGCAAGCAAGAACCCGAATATCAGCAAGAGAAAGTTCTGAAGACAATCGTTCGGTGCCGGAAGGCGTAGCTATTAATTGCTGAGACCAGCCCTGTGTTTCGGCGGTTAGCAGCCGACCAAGCGGGTAAGGCGGCTCCTGTCAGCCACCCGGTAGGTTGGTGGTAGTCTCAGTCTGTTCGCGGAGAAACGGCACTATACTTTTCCAGAGATGGAGCCGTCCCGCTTGGATCGGATGCTTCCGGCGTAACACGCAGGCGGCCAAGCTACCCGCAAGGGCCTTTTTCCTACTTTTTGGCCCAGCAAAAAGTAGCGCCGCCCGCGTAGGGCATTTGGAGGGCTTTTGAAGCCAAACGGCTTCAAACCCGGCTCTCCTCTTCTCCTTCTCTCCTCCCCGTCCCCCCAAACAAGGCTACTGCTGGCCTTTTCCTCCCCCCAAAAAAGAGAAAAAGGGCGACCTCCCCCGAGTTGCCGCCCTTTTCCAAAACGTCCCGCTAGGTGCGAGCTACAGAATATAATCCGTGGTCAGGAAGTTGGAACTGCGCTGCCGCAATATCCGTGAGATCAACTCCTTGTTGCCGTCCGTTCCCTTGGCCGCAACCAAGGTGCGGATTGAGAAGCAACGCAGGGCATCGCTCACGGAGAGGGTTCCCTCGGCAGAGTCCTTACGCCCGGTGAAGGGAAAGGTATCCGGGCCGCGCTGGCACTGGCTGTTGATGTTCACCCGGCAGACCTGATTGACCATGGGGTCGATGAACCGGGCCACCTGGTCCGGATCGCTGCCGAAGATGCTCATCTGCTGACCGTAATTCGAGCTAACCTGATATTCCAAAGGCTCACGCTCATCATCGAAAGGCACGACTGGCACGATGGGGCCGAATTGCTCCTCCTGATAGACGCGCATGTCAGGTTTGACGTCGTACAACAAGGCCGGATGGAACAGGGTGCCTGCCGTGGCACCGCCGCCCGCGTTGACAATGCGTGCGCCCTTTGCCACGGCATCGTCAACCAGCTCCTTGAGGTACTCTATCTTGCCCTTGCCTGGCATGGGGGTGATATCCACTCCCTGGTCAAACGGCATACCGACCTTGAGTCCGGCAATACCCTCGTCAAGCCGGGTCAGCAGTTCTTCTGCCCGGCTGCGATGCACAAAAACGATCTTGATGGCCGTGCAGCGCTGGCCGCTAAAGGAAAGGCTGCCGGAAAGAATCTCCTTGGCCGTCAGTTCCATGTCCGCCGTTTCCAGCACAAAGGCGGGATTCTTGGCATCCAGGCCGAGCACGCAGCGCAGCCGGTGCGGGTGCGGATGCAGCAGGCGAAGCGCATCGGCCGCACCGCTGGAACCGATGAAGGCCAAGACATTGACCCCGCCCGTCTCCAGAATAGGCTGCACCACGCGGCGATCGCCGAAGAGCACGTTGACCACTCCGCGCGGGAAGCTGTCCCGCAGCGCCTCGATGATGGGGGAAAGCAGCAGCTTGCCCATGCGCGGCGTCTTGACGATGGCCGTGTTGCCCATGATCAGAGCCGGAATCAGGGTGGCGAAAGTCTCGTTGAAGGGATAGTTGTACGGCCCCATGCAGAGCACCGGACCGAGCGGTGCCCGACGGATCTGGGCATAGATGCCGCTTTCGATGACCATGCGCGAGCAGGAGCGGTCCAGATCCTTGAGGGCGTTGATGGTATTGTCGATGTATTCGACGGTGCGGTCGAACTCGACCTCGGACTGAATCCGGGGCTTGCAGATCTCAAGAGTCATCAGCCGGACGACTTCGTCTCGGACATCCTTCAGACGCGAGGCAAAATCTTCCAGATGACGAATGCGGTCGGCCACGCTCATGGTCGGCCAGCGGCCCATGCCGTTGTCATAGGCTGCGGCTGCGGCCTTGAGCGCCCGAAGTCCGGCCTCGGCATCCAGCACCGGGCAGCGCCCGATGAGCAGGGGGTTGAGCTCACCGTTGTCGTTTATGGAAATGGGGGAATATATATCCTGCATCTCCCCATCCCACTCGTGCAGCTCTCCGTCGATAAGGTAGCGGGGATATTCCTTGGGGATGATGGTGCGGTACTCTTCGGGAATCCCGTCTGCGTCGGGAAACGCGGCCAATAATTTCTGCTCGGTGCTCATGATGACCTCCGTAAAGGTGGGAGCTTGTTTCGGACAGGCGTTGAAAGCACTTGGATAGGTCCAACCTTCTATTATGTCAATTCAGACATAATTAGAGAAGAAATCAAGTCCCGGCAAAGGGAAATTACCCTCCCTCCTTTGACTGGAACGGGACGTGGGGCTATACCGGACCCTTCCGAATCCCAAACGACCCACATCGGATATCAAACGACAATGGAAGAAACTCGACGGATGGACAGGCAGGGACATTCGGGCACCGGCCCGGGCAGCAGCAAGGCAACAGCCGCCATCCTTGTCAGCGGGTTTCTGACCACTTTGGCCGTGGCCCTTTTCTCCTTCGTCATTCCGCTTTCCAGCCTGGACCAACGGATAAGCGGCGCATGGCTGGGCAGCGCCTTTGCGGGATACTATCTGGCCAAGCTCGTGGCCGCACCTCTGGGCGGCATGTTTGCAGACCGCTTCGGCCCCCGGCCCCTGCTGGTCGGCGTGCCGGTGCTGGGGGCGCTCGCACCATTACTATATTCAGTCGTCCCGGGAACAGGCGGACTATACGCGGTTCAATTCCTGCTCGGCCTGCTCTCCGGCCTGCACCGGCCCGTGGCCCTGGCCGCCCTGGGCAGCCAGGCGGAAGACAGAACCCTGTCCCGCTATTTTGCGATCCAGGCCATGACCTTCGGCCTCGCCATGTTCGCCGGCCCGCTCCTGGGCGGCCTGCTCTATCTGAACCGGCAGCCCGGCCCGGTGCTCATCGCCGTCGCCAGCTGCATGGGGCTGGCCGCGCTGGCCGCCTTTCTACTGCTGCCAGCCGGGCTGCGGACGGCCACGCCCAAGGATGCACCCACTACGGCAAAACCCGGGGTACATCCTGCCGCGCTGTTCGCGGCTGTGGCAGGGCGCACGCTGGGCATCGGTTTTCTGGCCGCCTTCTATCCCATCCTGCTGACGACCCTGCTCGGCCGGGGAATGCGCGTGGCTCTGCTCTTTGCCATGCCGGGGCTGGCGACGACCCTGCTCCTGCCCGTGGTGCAGCGATGCTTTCGAAACGTCAGCCGGGAAGGATTGACCGTTTTGGGCATGTTGCTCAGCGCGGCCGGAATGTTCGCCCTCGGCGGCTCGAATACGGACTGGCAGTTCGGGCTGGCCGGTGCGGTGATGGGGTTGGGGTCGGCCATATCCATCCCCGCGTCCATGGCCTTGACCGCAGCGCTCTCACCACACAGGGGGCGGTTCTTCGGCGCGGCACAACTCTCGGCCGGGGTTGGTTTTCTGCTTGGGCCACTGCTGGGCGGCTGGCTGTTGCCTTCGCTCCATGCCGTGGCCCCGCCCCTGCAACTGGTCGCACTGGCCGGGGCACTCTGCAGCGTGCCTCTGGCAGGTGTCGCGCTGCACGTGCGCGGCCATTTCGGACGGCGATCTTCCACGGCACTTGCCCTGATTCTGGCCGTGCTGCTGACCGCACCAGGGCTGGCCGTGCTGGATGCGGCGCGTCCGGGGGGAGAAAAGGACGCCTTTTACCGCTTTACCGGCGTTGCCATGGGCACCATCGTCCACCTCACCCTGGAGGCCGAAAGCCGACAAGGGGCCGAAAACGCTTCCAACCGGGCCATGGACGCCATGCACGCCATGCAGGCGGATTTCGATTTCCGCAGTCCGGACAGCTCCATACATCGAATCAATGCCGCTGCCGGGCATGGCTGGATACGCCCCACGCCCCGCGCCTTCAGGCTCATCCAGCGCGCGCTGCAAATCAGCCGCGAATCGGACGGCGTCTTCGACCCCACGGTGGGCGCGCTGACCACGGCGGATTTTTATTACGCGCTGGCCCCGTCACTGGCCGACGGTAAACGTGCGCTGGTAAACTACCGTAAGGTGGCTTTAAATGAGAAGGAAGGTTCAGTCCGGCTGGAACTGCCGGGCATGGCGCTGGACATGGGCGGCATCGCCAAGGGGACCGTCATCGACGCCACGGTCGCCCTGCTCAGACAACACGGAGTGCGTAGCGGCATCGTCGAAGCCGGTGGCGACCTGTACTGCTTCGGCGACCGGGAATGGAAGATCGGCATCCGACACCCGCGCAGCAAGAATCTGTACGCCACCGTCTCCCTGCGGGAAAAGGGCATTTGCGGGTCGGGCGACTACCAACAGTTCGTCACCCGGGAACAGGGAGGGCACACCGAACGGAGACACCACATCATCAACCCGGCCACCCTCGACTCGGCCCATGCCTCCATCGGCACCACTGTCATTGCCGAAAGCGCGGAAATGGCCGACGCCCTGGCCACAACACTATTCATCATGGGCCCGGACAAGGGACGAAAATTTCTCAAAGCACACCACCCTAAAGTAGCGGCCATCTGGTTCGACCCGAACAGCTCCGTGGCGGAAACCAGAAATTTTCCCCAATGAAATTGGTATCCTTTTTGCTAATTTTACGAAGCGAGATAAATTAAGTTTGCAGCATAAAGTGTATAAAACCAATGAACTATCATGCTCAACCTGGTAAAATTAATGTCGGAGCACTTGAGAAATAAGCGGATTTCCGCCTATATCGTTTTTTGCATAAGAAAAAGGACAGTTACACCACCATGCTCAGCAAGCTCACATCACCCCGCATCCTGACGATACTGGTCTATGTCCTGTTCCTGGCCGGTATCCCGCTGGGCGTCGGCGTGCTGGTCCAATACGACTATCTCGACGAGTTCGAAGGCGTCTCCAACGAGCGACTCAATCTCTACGAAAGCACTCTGCTGGCGGAGCTAAAAAAATATGAATACCTGCCCTACCTCATTGCCGAGGCGGGCATCGTCTCGCGCATGTTGCACGGTGCGGACAACGCGGATCAGGTAAATCGCTTTCTGGAGGAGGCCAACTCCATCGCCGGGTCCACCGTGGTTTACGTGCTCAATACCAAGGGCATCGTCACCTCGGCCAGCAACTGGCGCAAGGAGAACTCCTTCATCGGGCTGGACCTCTCGTTTCGCCCCTATTTCATCGACGCCATGGAAGGAAAACAGGGACGCTTCTACGGCGTGGGCGTCACCGCCGGGAACCCGGGCTATTACATCTCCCACCCGGTACGGAGCAACGGCCGGATCGTCGGCGTGGCCGTGGCCAAGATCGTCCTCTCTCCGCTGGAATCCATCTGGCAGGAGGGCGGCGAGACCCTCTTCGTGTCCGACATTCACGGCATCATCGTCCTGGCCAGCCGCCCGGAGTGGAAATACCGTACCCTGGCCCCGCTCTCGGCCCAGGTGTTGAGAAACATCCACGAGAAACTCCAGTTCCCGGAGGTCAAGCTCTACCCCCTGCGTCTCCATACGGCCATTCGGCTCGCCTCCACCAAGGAAGTGACCATCGGCAAGGAGCGGTTTCTGGAAAAAAGCCGCAACATTCCCGGCATGAAGTGGACCATCAGCTACCTCATGCCCCAGGGGCAGCTCTGGGAACGGACCCTCGGTATCTCGCTGACCACCTTCGTCATCCTCGGGCTGGCTGTGCTGACCCGCTTCTTCCTGCGCGAGCGGAGCCAGCGGCAGATATCGCGCATCCAGGCCATGGAGGCGGACCGCATCCGATCCATCAACACCAAGCTGGAAGAGGAAGTGGAGGAGCGCAAACGGACCGAACACGAACTGCGCGCGGCCCAGGAGGAACTGGTGCAGGCGGGCAAGCTGGCCGCCCTGGGCGAAATGGCGGCGGCCATTACTCATGAGCTGAACCAGCCCATTGCCGCCGTGAAGACGTATGTGGCCTCCTGCCGCCTGATGCTCAAGCGGGACAGACTGGCGGACGTGGACTCCACCCTGGTCAAGATATCGGAACTGGGCGACCGCATGGGCACGGTGACGGGCCAGCTCAAGTCCTTTGCCCGAAAGTCGCAGGACAAAAAGAACGCGTTCGATCTCCGGCTGGCCATTCAGGAATCCCTGACCCTCATGGAGCACCAGTTCCACATTGAGGGGTGCCGCCTGGAGCTCTACCTGACCGACGACCCCGTCTATGTGGTGGGCAACCGCGTGCACATGGAGCAGGTGCTCATCAATCTTTTCCGCAACGCCCTGGACGCCATGCAGGACACCAAGGACGCCCTCATCGGCGTCAGCCTGCGGCGGGTCAAGGAGAGAGCCAAGATCCATGTGTGGGACAACGGCCCCGGCATCGACGCCTCGGTGGACAAACGGATATTCGAGCCCTTTGTCACCACCAAAAAGGAAGGAAGCGGCGTTGGTCTCGGCCTTTCCATTTCGTACAAGATCATCAAGGACATGAACGGCGATTTCCGCGCCACCAATCGGGCGGACAGAGGGGCCGAATTCTTCGTGCACATCCCCCTGGCCCATACCCGGAAATCCGAGGGAGACAACAATGCGCCAGGTCATTCTGGTTGACGACGAACAGTCGGTGCGCGATTCCGCCCGACAATGGCTGGAACTCTCGGACTTCAAGGTCCGCGACTTCGGCGACGCGCCCACGGCCCTGCACCACATCACCCCGGAGTTCGAGGGAATCGTCCTTTCCGACGTCAAGATGCCCGGCATGGACGGCCTGGAACTGCAAAAGAAAGTCGGTGAAATCGACTCCTCCATCCCGGTGGTACTCTTTACGGGCCACGGGGATATCGCCATGGCCGTGCGTGCCATTCAGGACGGTGCCTACGACTTCGTGGAAAAACCCTTTGACCCGGAACAGATCATCGAGACCGTCAAGCGCGCCCTGGAAAAGCGGCGGCTGATCCTTGAGAACCGGGGCCTCAAACGTGCCCTGGAGGGATGCAGCGGCATCGACTCCCGGCTGGTGGGTACCAGCCCGGCCATGCTGACCCTCAAGAAGGAAATCAACAACGTGGCCCCGACCATCGCCAATATCCTGATCATCGGCGAAACAGGCACCGGCAAGGAGGTCATCGCCCGCTCCATCCACAACCTGAGCAAGCTGGAATCAGGGCCGTACATGGCGCTCAACTGCGCGGCCATTCCGGTCAATATGGCGGAGAGCGAACTCTTCGGCCACGTGGGCGGCGCCTTTACCGGTGCGCAGGGCAAGCGCATCGGCAAGCTGGAAGCCGCGAACGGCGGCACCCTTTTTCTCGACGAACTCAACTCCATGCCCCTCGACGTGCAGGGCAAGCTGCTGCGCGCCCTGGAGATGCGGGAGATCACGCCGCTGGGGTCCAATACCTCGCGTCCGGTGAACTTCCGGCTCATTTCCACCATGAACGTCAATCCGCGGGCGGCCATCACCGAGGGCAAGCTGCGCGAGGACCTCTACTTCCGCATAAATACCGTGGAGATGGCCGTGCCCCCCCTGCGTATGCGCAAGAGCGACATTCCCCTGCTCTTCTCCTTCTTCCTGGAGCGTGCGGCAGATACCTACGGCCAGGAGGCGGAACCCCCGGGACCGGAAGGACTGGCGGCCATGATGGCCTACGACTGGCCCGGCAACGTGCGGGAACTCAAGAGCCTTGCCGCACGATACGTGCTCTCCTCCCTGCCGCCCGAGGTGCGCCTGCCCAAGCTGCTCTCCGGCACCAATGTGGACCGTAGGGAATCGACCATCCCGCTGCGCGAACAGGTCTGCCTCTTCGAGCGCCACCTCATCCATGAATCCATCCTGCGCAACAAGGGCAACATCCAGAAGGTCATTGCGGATCTCAAGATTCCCCGGCGCACGCTCAATGAAAAAATGGCCAAGTACAATCTGAAGCGCGTGGAGTAAGCGGCCGAAATCCGCCGAAACCTCTTTTGCCCCCTTTGGCCCATCACCGGCCAAAGGGGGCAAAATTCCTTCCAAGCCAGAAACTGCGCCCCTTCCCGGTTTTTCCCTTTCCCAAGGTCAAAAATAGTACCAATTCCCAACTTTGACTGGACGGTCAATCTGATCGGCGGATTTCCGCCACCCCATTCTGGAGCCATCGGCGGATTTCCGCCGATGGCCATTGTCGCAGCATATTAGAGCGCTATAAAATCAGCATGTTACGACTTTTGCAAAGTGGTACAGCCATTGCTTTACGTCTATCGTTGCGATCCATTCTTGCCCCAACTTGTACAGGGGCTATGGGTACACGTTGGGACAAGGCAGAGCCGGGACCGGTCCGCTCCCGCCAATGCGCAATAGGTGTGGCGCAGGGAGAATCCGTTCCAGCAGATTTCTACAATCTAGAACCACAGGTGTAACATGATGAAAACCTACACATCATCCGTCCCAGGCGCATCCCGCTACGATGCCAGTCTCGACTGGCTGCAGATGCTGACGGGAGCGAGCTTGATCCTTTTCATGTGGTGTCACATGCTGCTCGTTTCCTCGGTGGTCATCTCGCCCAACCTCATGAACGCCATCGCCGAATTCTTCGAATCGACGTACATGGCACAGGTTGGCGGACCGCTGATCTTCCTCACATTCCTGGTCCACTTCGGACTGGCCGCGCGCAAGATTCCCTTCCGGGTGGAAGGACAGTCCACCATCCTGCAGCACGCCAAGATGATGAAGCACCGCGACACTTGGTTGTGGGTGGTTCAGGCGGTGACGGCCATGATCATCCTCATCCTGGGATCGATCCACATGTGGGTGGTCCTGAACGACCTGCCCATCACCGCCGCCAAGTCGGCTGCGCGTATGCAGCACTTCTGGTGGTTCGTCTTCTACATGGTTCTGCTGCCGAGCGTGGAACTCCACGTCAGCGTTGGTTTCTACCGCATCGGCGTCAAATGGGGCTTTGTGAAGGCCGAGCAGAGGCACGGGTTCAAGCGCTTCGAGTCGACCCTGTTCACCATCTTCATGGTCATCGGGATCATTACCCTGATCCGCTTCTTAATGTTCGGCTAAAGAGGTATACGTCATGCAAACATACTTTTCCGATCTTCTGGTCATAGGCGCAGGCCTCGCCGGTGAGCGCGTTGCCTGCGAAGCCGCGCAAAACGGATTCACGGCCACATGCCTGTCCATTGTCCCGGCGCGGCGCTCCCACTCCTCCGCCGCACAGGGTGGTATGCAGGCAGCTCTCGGCAACTGTGCCAAGGGTGAGGGCGACAACACGGACATTCACTTCATCGACACGGTCAAAGGCTCGGACTGGGGCTGCGATCAGGAAGTGGCCCGGCTCTTTGCCAATGCCGCTCCCATCGAAATGCGCCGTCTGGCCCACTGGGGGGTACCGTGGAACCGTGTCGTGCCCGGCAAGTCCTTCTACTTCAAGGGCGGTGAAAAATTCGAAAAATATGAGAAGGAAGAAAAAGAGGGGCTGATCACGGCCCGTTCCTTCGGCGGCACCGCCAAGTGGCGCACTTGCTACACCTCGGACGGCACCGGCCACGCGGTCATGTGCACCATGGACAACCGCTGCGCCCAGCTCGGCATCAATGTCTTTGATAAAAAGGAAGCCATCTCCCTGATCCACGACGGCGACACCTGCAAGGGTGCCGTGGTCCGCTGCCTGCGCACCGGCAAGCTGGAAGTCTTCCTGGCCAAGGCCACCGCCATCTGCACCGGCGGTTTCGGCCGTATCTACAAGGCCACCACCAATGCGGTCATCTGTGACGGCGGCGGCCACGTCATCGCCCACGATACCGGCGTAGTACCCATCGGCAACCCGGAATCCATTCAGTTCCACCCCACCGGCATCGTCCCGACCGACATTCTGGTCACCGAGGGCTGCCGCGGCGACGGCGGAACCCTCCTTGATGTCAACGAAGAGCGGTTCATGCACATCTACGAACCGGAAAAGGCCGAGCTGGCCTCCCGCGACGTTGTCTCCCGCCGCATGACCGAGCACATGCGCGCCGGCAAGGGTGTGAAATCCCCCTACGGCGAGCACCTCTGGCTCGACATCCGCCACCTGGGCGACAAACACATCTCCACCAAGCTGCGCGAAGTGGACGAGATATGCCACCACTTCCTGGGCGTGGATCCCCGCACCCAGCTCATCCCGGTGCGTCCCACCCAGCACTACACCATGGCTGGCATCCGCACCAACAAGGACGGCGCGGTCTACGGACTCAAGGGCCTCTTCTCCGCAGGCGAGGCCGCCTGCTGGGACATGCACGGCTTCAACCGCCTGGGCGGCAATTCCCTGGCCGAAACCGTGGTCGCGGGCGGCATCATCGGTGCCAAGATCGTCGAGTTCCTCAAGGGACACGAGACCACCTTCGACACCGCCAGCATCAATGACGCCGTCAACAAGCAGAAGAAGCGCATCGACGACCTGATCAGCGGCCGCAACGGCCACCTCAACGTCTACCACGTGCGCAACGAGATGCAGGAAGCGCTCATGAAGGGCTGCTTCGTCTTCCGCAACCAGAAGGACCTCGAAGAGACCGTCCAGGTCCTCCAGGGCACCCTGGAAAAATCCCGCAAGGTCGGCTTGGTTTCCGACGGCGCGGGCGCCAACTTCGAGCTGGCTGCGGCCCTTAAGCTCGAAGGCCAGGTCCGCCTCGCCATGTGCATCGCCCAGGCGGCGCTGCAACGGACCGAGTCGCGCGGCTCGCACAACCGCGAGGACTTCCCGGCGCGCAACGACAAGGAATGGCTGAACCGGACCCTGGCCTACTGGCGCGAGGGCGCGGACATGCCGGAACTCGTCTACGAGGACACCACTCCGCTGTTCGAACTGCCTCCGGGCGACCGCGGCTACGGCGGCGGCAAGATCATTCCCGCCGACGCCAAATACGTGAAGGAGCGCACCGTCCCGAGCCCCGTCACCGAAATAGGCAAAAAGTAGTAACCGCGACGACAAGAGGACCCTACCATGGATAGACAACTGACCTTCGAGATATTCCGGTACAATCCCGAGCGAAAGGGAGAACTGCCGCACATGCAGCAGTATACCCTTGAAGAAAAACCGAACATGACGCTGTTCATCGCTCTGAACAGGCTGCGCGAAGAACAGGACCCCAGTCTGGTCTTCGACTTCTGCTGCCGCGCCGGCATCTGCGGCGCATGCGCCATGGTCATCAACGGGCGTCCCAACTTGGCCTGCCAGACCAAGACCAAGGACCTGCCCGACAAGATCATTCTGCACCCGCTGCCAATCTTCAAACTTATCGGCGACTTGTCTGTTGATACTGGTGTATGGTTTCGTGAAATGTACACCAAAACCGAGTCATGGATTCACACCTCCAAAGCCTTTGATCCCTCAAAGGAAGAGGAGCGCATGGACAACTCGGTGGCCGAGGATATCTACGAACTGGAACGGTGCATCGAATGCGGCTGCTGCGTGTCGGCCTGCGGCACCGCCCGGTTGCGCAGCGATTTCATGGGAGCCGCCGGGCTGAATCGCGTCGCACGTTTCCTCGTCGACCCCCGTGACGAACGGACCGACAAGGAATATTACGAAATAATCGGCAATGATGAGGGCATCTTCGGTTGCATGGGTCTGTTGGCCTGTGAAGATGTTTGCCCCAAGAACCTGCCCCTGCAAAACCAGCTCGGTTTTCTCCGGCGGAAGATGGGTATTACCGCCCTCAAGGACCTCTTCAAGAAAAAGTAGGTGGCTATGCGTACTATCAAAGCTTCAGACATTGTCGATGCCGTGGCCAACATGTGCATCAAGGGCAACACCGAGTTGCCGGACGACGTCCGCAACAAGATCGAGCAGGCAATGGCCGAGGAAACCAGTCCTTCGGCCAAGGAGGTGCTCCGTCAGCTCCTGGAGAATGCCGATCTCTCCCTCAACACCAAACTTCCCCTGTGTCAGGACTGTGGGCTCGCGGTCTACTTCGTGGAGATGGGCGACCAGGTCTTTGTGGAGGGCAACCTTACCGAGGCCATCAACGAAGGCACCCGCAAGGGCTATGCGGACGGCTACCTGCGCAAGTCCGCCTGTGACCCGCTGACCCGGGCCAATACCGGCGACGGCACCCCGGCCGTGATCCACGTGGATATCGTGCCCGGCGACAAGCTCAAGATCACCTACATGGCCAAGGGCGGCGGCGCGGAGAACATGTCCCGCGTCACCATGCTCGCCCCGGCCCAGGGATGGGAAGGCATCAAGAAGTTCGTCATCAACCGCGTGGCCGAGGCCGGTCCCAATCCGTGCCCGCCCACGGTCATCGGCATCGGCATCGGCGGCACCTTCGAGCACGCCGCCAAGATCGCCAAGAAATCGCTGACCCGCAAGCTGGACGATACCCATCCCGATCCCAAAATCGCGGCCCTGGAAAAAGAGCTCTACGAAGCCATCAACAAGCTCGGCATCGGCCCCATGGGCCTGGGCGGCAAGACTACGGTCCTCGGCGTCAAGATCACCATGGAACCCTGCCACCTGGCGAGCCTGCCTCTGGCCGTCAACGTCCAGTGCCACTCCCAGCGGCACGAGGAGGTCGTACTCTAATGGCAGAATACAAACTGAACACTCCGCTTACCGATGAAGACATGGCCCAGCTCAAGGCTGGCGACGTGGTCTTCCTCTCCGGCACCATCTATACCGCCCGCGACGCGGCCCACAAGAAACTGGTGGACCTGCTGGACCAGGGTAAGGATCTGCCCTTTGATCTCAAGGGAACGGCCATCTACTACGTCGGTCCCAGCCCGGCTCCCGAGGGTCGTCCCATCGGCTCCGCAGGGCCCACCACCAGCTACCGCATGGATTCCTTTGCCCCCCGGCTCTACAGCCTGGGCCTGAAGGCTACCATCGGCAAGGGCAAGCGCGACGAGCCCACCCGCAAGGCGATGCAGGACTATACCTGCGTCTACTTCGGCGCCACCGGTGGAGCCGGAGCCCTGCTCTCCAATTCCATTACCGCGGCCAAGGTCATCGCCTTTGACGAGCTCGGCCCCGAAGCCATCCGCGAACTTACGGTCAAGGAATTCCCCCTGCTGGTCATCAATGACTCCCACGGCGGCGAGCTGTACGCCGTGCCGGACCTCAAGGCCGCAGGCATCGAATAACGGAAACCAACCACAAGGAGATACCAATGGCATTATTCACCAAAGAGGAGGCCCTAGCCTACCACTCCATAGGGAGAAAGGGTAAGGTTGAGGTCGTCCCGGTCAAACCGTGCGTCACCCAGAAGCATCTTTCCATGGCATACAGCCCCGGCGTTGCCGAGGCGTGCAAAGCCATTCATGCCAACCCCGAACTCGTTTACGAATACACCGGCAAGGGGAATCTGGTCGGTGTCGTCTCCAACGGTACCGCCGTGCTCGGCCTGGGCAACATCGGCCCCTTGGCTGGCAAGCCGGTCATGGAGGGCAAGGGAGTCCTGTTCAAGGTTTTCGGCGATGTGGACGTCTACGACATCGACCTGAACGTCACCGATCCGGATGCGCTGTGCGAAGTGGTCAAGGCCCTGGAGCCGACCTTCGGCGGTATCAACCTGGAAGACATCAAGGCTCCGGAGTGCTTCTACATCGAAGAGAAGCTGAAAAAGGAAATGAATATTCCGGTGTTCCATGACGACCAGCACGGCACCGCCATCGTCACCGCCGCAGGCATGATGAACGCGCTCGAAATCTCCGGCAAGAAGGCCGAGGACCTGCGCGTGGTCATCTCCGGCGCCGGCGCGGCGGCCATCGCCTGCACCAACCTGTACCGGAACATGGGCGTGAAGTTCGAGAACATCGCCATGTTCGACTCCAGCGGGCACATCAACAAGTCCCGCACGGACCTGAACGAGTTCAAGCAGCAGTACGCAACCGAAAAGGCATACGGCTCCCTGGCCGAGGCCATGGTCGGCGCCGACTGCTTCCTGGGCCTGTCCAAGGGCGGCATCGTCACCAAGGAAATGGTCAAGTCCATGAGCGACAACTGCCCGATCATCTTCGCCTGCGCCAACCCGGACCCGGAGATCACCTACGACGAAGCCAAGGAGGCCCGCCCGGATTGCATCATGGGTACCGGCCGTTCCGACTTCCCGAACCAGGTGAACAACGTGCTCGGCTTCCCCTTCATCTTCCGCGGTGCGCTTGATTGCGGGGCCACCGCCATTACCGAAGAAATGAAGATAGCTGCGGCCCAGGCCCTGGCCGATCTGGCCAAGACCGAAGCCCCCGAATACGTGTGCAAGGCGTTCGGCGTGGACAAGCTCGAATTCGGGCCGGACTACGTCATCCCCAAGGCCCTGGATCTGCGACTCATCGAGTATGTCTCCGTGGCCGTGGCCAAGGCGGCCATGGAAGGCGGCGTTGCCCGCAAGCAGCTTGATCTGGATAGTTACAAGAGCCAGCTCCGGGAACGCATCGCCGCTTCCGGCAAACGGGTAGGCGCTTTCGTAGAAACCTATCATCTCGGAATATAAATATAATGATCCCGGGCGGAGGCAATGGGTTGCCGCCCGGGATCATCCCAGAGTGTCAACTGGGGTTGCGGTCCATTCCAAGATGTAGAAACGACGAGGAATTGCAGTATGAGTTCACAGGCTGATTCTGGAAAGGGCAGGCGAATCGGGTTTTTCCTAGGGCCCATTGTCTTTGTCCTGATGCTTGTCCTCCCGGTTCCGACCGGCATGAAGGTCGAGGCGTGGCATGTGGCTGCCGTCACTGCCCTGATGGCCATATGGTGGATCACGGAAGCGATCCCCATTCCGGCCACTTCACTTCTTCCCATCGCTCTCTTCCCCCTGCTGGGGGTAATGAAATCGTCGGCGTCCACCGCGCCGTACGCAAACCATCTGATCTACCTCTTCATGGGCGGCTTCTTCCTGGCCGTGACCATGGAGCGGTGGAACCTGCACCGCCGCGTGGCGCTGTACACCATCAAGGCCATCGGCACCAGCCCGGCCAAGATGACTCTCGGCTTCATGCTGGCCACTGCGTTTTTGTCCATGTGGGTATCCAATACCGCCACGGCCATGATGATGGTGCCCATCGGGCTGGCCGTCATCCAGCAGGCCACCGGCTTTTCGTCCGAACACCTGCGTGACAGCATCAACAACGTCGGTCCCGAGTTCAACTTCGGCCGAGCGCTGATGCTCGGTATCGCCTACGCGGCCTCCATCGGCGGCGTGGCCACCATCATCGGCACCCCTCCGAACACCGTCATGGCCGGTATGGTCGAAAAGATGTTCGGCGTCACCATCGGCTTCGGCCAGTGGATGATGTTCGGCGTGCCCCTGTCGGCCATTACCCTGGCCATTGCCTGGTTCCTGCTGACCAAGGTGCTCTTCAACACCGGCGACATGGAACTGGCGGGCGGCGCCAAGATCATCGAAGAGGAAGTAAAGAAGCTCGGCCCCATGAGCAGCGAAGAAAAGAAGATCGTTGCCGTGGGCTGTTTCATGGCCACCTTCTGGCTGGCCCGCGGCTTCATGGCCAAGTCTTCTTTCGTCCTCGATATCATGCCCCACTTCAAGTATGTGGCCGATGCCACCATCGGTATTCTCGGCGCACTGATCCTGTTCTGCATCCCCACCGACTTCAAGAAGGGACAGTTCCTTCTTGATTGGAAAACCGCAGTCAAGATTCCCTGGGACGTCATCCTGCTCTTCGGCGGCGGCCTGGCCATTGCCAACGGTTTCGCCAAGACGGGCCTGGCGGGGTACATCGCCTCCCAGCTGGGCGCGCTCGAGGGTGCAAGCATGCTCATCTTCGTCGGCGTGGTGGTGTTGATCACCATCTTCCTGACGGAAATCACCTCCAACACGGCGACCGCCACCCTGCTGGTACCCATCATGGGCAGTGCGGCCATCGCCATGGGCGTCCACCCCTTCGCCACCATCGTGGCGGCATGCGTGGCTGCCTCCTACGCATTCATGCTCCCGGTGGCCACACCGCCGAACGCCGTTGTGTTCGGCAGCGGATGCGTTACCATCAAGCAAATGGCCAAGGCTGGAGTGTGGCTTAACATCATAGGCACCATCCTGATCACGGGCTTCGTCGTCTACATCCTCCCGGTTCTCTGGGGCGTGGACCTGAACTCCGTGCCAAGCTGGGCCATCATGCCTAAGTAAAGCAACTTGAAATCCACCCGTGGGCGGCACCATGCCGCCCACGGGCCCGGAACCCTGAAAAGGCTTATGAACTGCCGCACGCGTGCGGCGGAGAGGGACGATGCGCGCAAAAAACAAAACATTACCGGTACTTTTAACAGCTGTTATCCTCGTGATCATCGCGGCCGTTGCATACAGCCTGCCGAGCAAACATCAGCCAATGCCGGTCCGTATCCTGTTCAACAACAAGGGTGGAAAGGTCATCTTCTCCCACCTGACCCACCACCGGGATTACCAGATAGAATGTGCCCGGTGCCATCACGACCGGACGGAAATGAAGGTGACGGACAAGACCGGCGCACTGTCCTGCGGTTCCTGCCATCCCCAGGACTTCAACAAGAATTTCATCACCAACCATGCGGACTCCTTTCCTGACGAGTCCTACTGTATCCGCTGCCACCACGTGGAATACGGCAACCTGCTCTTCAACCATGACGAACATACCGAGGACTACGCGGAAAACTGCACGGACTGCCACCACGACGCATCCATCGAGCCGGAGCCGCAAAAGTGCTCCAATTGCCACAAGAGCAAGGAGCTGAAGGGCGTGCCAAGTATGCGCGAAGCCGGACACAAGCGGTGTGCCACCTGTCACGAGGACATGTTCGACAAGCATCTCTCCAGTTGCCGGGAGTGCCACCAGTCCGTGGACATGACCAAGTACAAGGGAGACTACAGCGAGTGCGGCACCTGCCACGACGCCCATGCGCGCGACCTCGTGCTGCCGCGCATGAACGCCTTCCACGACCAATGCATCACCTGCCACGAATCCATGGGCGCCGGGCCTTACGGTCCCGATGCCTGCAACCAGTGCCATATCACCAGGTAGACGCTTTATGACTACGCAAGAAACACCATCCCTTGAGCGGGCCGAACTGACCCTGCGTCACCACTGCCCCCTGGTAATCTGCGGGCAGACGGTCAGGCGCGGAGAAAAGCTGGCCACCGCGAACCGGCCCGGGGCGGGCGACATCCACACCCCGGTGGCGGGCAAAGTGACCCACGTGGACGCCTACCGCATCCGCGTGGATGCCGAAGGCGACGAAACCGTCGATCCCGTCGATCTCTCCGAACTTTCCGGCAATGCCCTGTATGCAAAACTTTTGGAGCTGGGAGTGGACCTTCCTCCGGCCGAGTCGGTGGACACGCTGATAATCAACGGCGTGGACGCCGAACAAGGCATTCTGACTCGATTGAACCTTCCGGCTTCTTCTCCCGAACCTCTTGGGTACGGCCTGGGCACCATCCATGCCCTCTATAAACCCCGCCTGATGACCCTGGCCGTATCCAAGGGAACTTCTCTCCCGGACTTCGACGTCCAGATAACGGAGATAGACAATCAGTACCCGGCCGGGCTTGATCCCATGGTCGCCCTGACCGTCACCGGCATCGAGGCCCCGGACCACACGGCGGTCATCGGCCTGGAAACGGTCTATCACCTCGGCCGGGTCATGCAGACCGGGCTGCCGGTCATGGAAACCCCGGTGACGGTAAACGACAAGCTGCGCATCGTCCCACTCGGTATGCCGGTGGCCCAGGTGCTGGTCGAGGCGGGCATCACCCCGGGCGACGGCGACCGCATCGTACTCGGTGGATTTCTACGCGGCGAGGCGGCCGCCCTGCCCTCGCAGGGCGTGGACCGGTCCGCCGTGGCAGTCACCCTGATCAAGAATCCGACCCCGGTGGCCGAAGACATGGCGTGCGTCGGCTGCGGCGAATGTGTCCGGCGCTGCCCGGCCCGGCTCGATCCATCCATGATTACCAGCTATGCGGAATTCGGCCAGTACGACATGGCTGCCAAGGCGCATGTCGAAGTCTGCTTCGAATGCGGACTGTGCGGCTTCTTCTGCCTCGCCCACCGTCCCATGCTGCAATACATCCGGCTGGCCAAAAACGAACTGGCCCTCGCCCGGTCCAGGCAGGAGGTAGCCCGATGAAACCGCTCAATCCGCTCGTCCTGACCGTATCGGTGCCCCCGCACCAGCATTACGGCACCTCTGTCCGGGGTCTGATGACCGCCATCCTCATGGCCATGCTCCCGGCGGCCGCCATGGCGGTAAACACTTTCGGCCTGGACGCCCTGCGCGTCATGGCCCTGTCCATGGGCGTAGCCGTGCTCACAGAGGCCGTCTGCAACCGGCTCATGGACCAGCCCTCTTCGGTCGGCGATCTGCACGCTCTCACCGTGGGGCTCGCCTTCGCCTTCCTGCTGCCCGCATCAGCCCCCTGGTGGCTGGTGACCTTCGGCAGCGCGGCCTCCATCGCCGTGGGCAAGATGATGTTCGGTCCGCTGGGCGGCAGCCCGTTCTGCGCGCCGCTGGTTGGCTGGGCCATCTGCCGCGTCTCCTGGCCCGCCGCCATGGACGTGGATGCCTCCATGCTGACCATGAACCTGACCTACCCCCTGGGCCAACTCAAGGCCTTCGGCTGGACCGCTGTCCAGATACAGGACAACAAATCACTGCTCTTCGGCCGCCAACTGGGCGGACTTGGCTCAGTGCAGATTGCCGGGGTACTCATCGGCGGCCTGTATCTGGTCATCAAAAAGCACATTTCATCAATCATCCCAGTAGGATTTTTGAGTGGCGTTTGTGTCGCAGCATGGGTCCTGCACCTGATAAACCCGGTGGTTTACCCCCCGGCCATGTTCCAGCTGCTGACCGGATCGATAATGTTCGGCGCCTTTTTCCTGGCAACGGACGGGCCTTCATCGCCGAACCGGCAGATTCCCATGCTCATTTTCGGCGTGCTGGCGGGGGTGATGACCATCATCATCCGCGTCTGGGGCGCATATCCGGACGGCGTTCCGTTCGCCATCCTGCTGACCAACCTGTTCACTCCGGTGCTGGAGCGCATTCGCCCCCGGCCCTTTGGCGCGAGGTAAGTCATGAAAGAAATACTCAACATGATGATTGTTCTGGCCCTGATCTGCGGCATCTCCGGGGTGACCCTGGCTGTTCTAAAACAGACCACCGCCCCGATCATCGAGGAGCAGGAGCTGACATACGTTCAGGCCCCGGCCATTGCCCAGGTGCTGGAAAAGCACGACAACAATCCCATCAAGGACCGCAAGCGGTTCGAGGTGGACGGCAAATCCGTCATGGTATTTCCGGCCATAAGCGGCGGCAAGGTCACAAGCGTGGCCTTCGAGACCTCGGGCAAGGGATACGGCGGCAACATCGGCGTCATGGTCGGCTTTGACCTGGAGACCAACACTCTGACCGGCATCGGCATCACCACCCTGAAGGAAACACCGGGGCTGGGGATGCGCGTCACCGAACACGGATACACCACCCAGTTCAAGGGCCATTCCATCGAATCCATGAACCTGACCAAGAACGGCGGCGACATAGAGGCCGTGGCCGGAGCAACCATATCCTCCACGGGAACGGTCTTCGCCGTGCAACAGGCCATCGCGATATACAAGAACCTCAAGGCCAAGCTGGCGAACGGCTGGTCCTGAACGCCAAGAGCGTGAGGAGCAATATCATGAGCAGATTATGGAAAGAATTCTCCAAGGGATTGTGGAACGAGCTGCCCCCGTTCCGACTCGTCCTGGGGCTGTGCCCCACCCTGGCCGTGACCAAGACGGCGTATAACGGCTTCGGCATGGGCATGGCGGTCGTATTTGTCCTGACCCTGTCCAACCTGCTGATCTCCCTGCTCCGAAAGGTCATCCCGCCCAAGGTGCGCATCGCCTGCTTCATCGTGGTGGCCGCCTCCCTGGTGGTAGCCGTGGAGCTTTTAATGCAGGCCTTCGCCTATCCACTCTACCAGCAGCTTGGCATCTTCGTTCCGCTCATCGTGGTCAACTGCATCATCCTGGGCCGGGCCGAGGCCTTCGCCTCCAAGAACGGGCCGCTGCTCTCCATGGCGGACGGCGCGGGCATGGGGCTCGGCTTCACCATGTCCCTGACATTTCTGGGAGGCCTGCGCGAACTGCTCGGAACGGGCGAACTCTTCGGCGTGCATCTGGCTTGGGACGGCTTCCAGCCCTTCGGACTAATGGTCGAGGCGCCCGGCGCATTCATCAGTCTAGGTGTGCTTCTGGCCCTGATGGTCTTTGTCCAGAACCTGCAACGCAAGCGGCAGGGGCTGGCCCTGGTGGAGGCACCGGGACACGACTGCAAGAGCTGCGGATGCTGCGGCAAGGCCGACAACGCCTAAGGGAGAATCATCATGCAGGAATACTTTCTTCTCTTCATCGCGGCCATATTCGTCAACAACATCGTCCTGGCCCAATATCTGGGCAACTGCCCGTTCATCGGCACCTCAAAGGACACCGGCGTGGCCATCGGCATGGGCGCGGCCGTGGTCTTCGTCATGGTCATGGCCACCGGCATCACCTGGCTGGTGCAATACAATGTCCTGGTCCCGCTCAACATCGGCTATCTCCAGACCCTGGCCTTCATCCTGGTCATCGCGGCCCTGGTCCAGTTCGTGGAGATGTTCCTCAAGAAGATGATCCCGCCCCTCTACAAGTCGCTCGGCATCTTCCTGCCCCTCATCACCACCAACTGCGCGGTGATGGGCGTGGCCCTCATCGTCCAGCGCGAGGAATTCGGCCTGTTCAAGTCTGTCATGTACGCCCTGGCCTCAGGCCTCGGCTTCATGCTCGCCCTGGTGCTGCTGGCCGGCATCCGCGAACGGCTGGCGGTACGCCGCCTTCCCATCGCCATGCGCGGCACGCCCATCGGGCTGGTCATGGCCGGACTCATGTCCCTGGCCTTCTTCGCCTTCAAGGGAATGATCTAGACGAACCCCAACGATCGCAAGGGAACCATATCATGATACTCACATCAGGTTTGACGCTGTTGGGCATCGGACTGGGCGCGGCCGGAATACTCGGCATCGCCTCCAAGTTGCTCTATGTAAAGGAAGACCCGCGCATAGCCGAAGTGGAAGGGCTGCTGCCCGGCGCGAACTGCGGCGGCTGCGGCTATCCCGGCTGCTCCGGCGCGGCCGCTGCCATTGTGGCGGGCAAGGCCTCGGCCACTGTCTGCGTCGTGTCCGACACCGATGGGCACAAGGCCATCGCCGCACTCATGGGCCAGGAGATGGTGGAGCGCGAGCCGGAACTGGCCGTGCGTGACTGCACCGGCGGTGACCGCGCGGACGAAGCCTTTCACTACGAGGGCGTGCTGGACTGCCGGGCCGCCCACCTGCTCTACGGCGGGTCCAAGGCGTGCCCCGAGGGGTGCCTCGGCCTCGGCTCCTGCGTGCGCGCCTGCCCCTTCGACGCCATCCGCATGGGCCCCTACGGCCTGCCGGTCATCGACCCCAATCAGTGCAAGGCGTGCGGCAACTGCGTGGACGCCTGCCCGCGCGGGGTCATAGCCGTTTCCGGCATGTCCGCCCGGCTGCTCCATCTCAACCAGACCACGGACTGTCTGGCCCCCTGCCGCCAGAAATGCCCGGCCCAGATCAACATTCCCCGCTACATCGAGCAGGTCAAGGCGGGCGACTACGACGGCGCGCTCATGACCATCCGCGAGCGCAATCCCCTGCCCGTCACCTGCGGACGGGTCTGTCCCCGCCCGTGCGAAACCCAGTGCCGCCGCCAGCACGTTGATTCCCCGGTGGGCATCAACATGCTCAAGCGTTTCGTGGCCGACCGCGAACTCCGCTCCGGCAAGCGGCTGCCCATCCCCTGCGCCAAGGATACCGGCAAAAAGGCCGCCATTGTCGGCGGCGGACCAGCCGGTCTCTCCTGCGCCTATTTCCTGCGCAGGCTGGGCCACTCCCCGACCATTTTCGAGGCCCAGCCCCACCTGGGCGGCCAGACCCGCTACGGCATTCCGGAATACCGGCTGCCCAAGGCGGACCTGGACTGGGAAATCCAGGGCATTCTGGACCTCGGCGTGGAGACACGCATGAACACCAAGTTCGGCCGCGACTTTACCATCGAGTCGCTCAAGGCGGACGGGTTCGAGACTATCTTCCTCGGCATCGGGGCATGGCAGGCCTCCGGCATGTATGCCGAGGGCGAGGACCTGGACGGCGTCATGGGCGGCATCGAGTTCCTCACCGCTCACGCCCTGGGCCAAAAGCCGGAGACCGGCGACAAGGTCATCGTGGTCGGCGGCGGCAATACCGCCATCGATGCGGCACGGACCTGCGTCCGCCTCGGCGCGGACGTGACCCTCATGTATCGCCGCACCCGCAATGAAATGCCCGCCAACGTGGAAGAGATTGTCGGTGCCGAGGAGGAAGGCGTGAACTTCCTCTTCCTGGCCGCCCCGGCACGGGTCATCGGCGATGAAAACGGCAGGGCCGTGGCCCTGGAATATTACGAAATGGAACTGGGCGAACCGGACGAATCCGGCCGACGCCGCCCGGTCAAAAAGGAAGGGTCCGAGAAACAGATGGAGGCCACGCTCATCATCCCGGCCATCGGCCAGAAACCGGACCTGACCTGTCTGTACGAGGACGGCGACGCCGGGACCTGCCCGCTGGAAACCACCCGCTGGCAGACCATCGTGGCCGATTCCGATACCTTTGAGACTATCATCCCCGGCGTGTTCACCGCTGGTGATGTCTATACCGGCCCGGACCTCGTGGTCTCGGCCATAGGTGACGGCCGCAAGGCCGCCCGGTCCATGCACTACGCCATGACACAGGACAACATCCCGATATCGCCCACGACCCAGAAGGACATGATCGGCTACTCACTGTTCAGGGAAATAGACATCGAGGAAAGAAAGGAACGGGCCGTGATGCCCCACCTCTGCCACGGCGATGACCGCAACTGCACCTTCAGCGAGGTGGAGGGCGCTCTCTCCGAAGAGCAGGCCCTGTCCGAGGCGGACCGCTGCCTGCGCTGCGGCCTGGTCTGCTACGACCGGGAATCGGCCACGGAAACACGCCACTTCATCAACCCTGCGGATCTATAGTTCAACCCAATCGGCCCCAAGAGACCGCGTTCCCCCACCACCACACCCCAAACCCTTGGGAACGCGATTCGGGAGGGCTTTCCCCAAGGAAAGCCCTCCCCTCCTCCTAGCAAAAAAGGACGGAAAGCATGTCGAAGAGCCTGTACATTGCAGCCACCGAACCCAGGAGCGGCAAGTCGGCCATTCTGCTGGGCGTCATGCAGCTGCTGCGCGCCCACGTGAAAAAGGTGGCCATATTCCGGCCCATCATCAACGACCCGATCAAGGACGTGCCGGACCACGACATCGACCTGGCCATCCGCCACTTCAAACTGGATATCCCCTATGAGCGGACCCACGCCTACACCCTGAGCGAGGCGCGGAAGATGCTCAACGACGGGAAAAAAGCGCTGCTACTGGAAAACACCCTGAACAAATTCAAGGAGCTGGAAAAGGAGTACGACTTCGTGCTCTGCGAAGGCAGCGACTACATCGGGGAAAACGCCACCCTGGAATACGAGATGAACATCGCCATCATCTCCAACCTAGGCTGCCCGGTCCTGCTGGTGGTCAACGGCTGCGACCAGGAAGAGGAAGACCTGTGCGACACGGCCCAGCGCACGGTTGAGACCTTCGAACAGCGCGGGCTGGAAATACTGGGACTGATCATCAACCGGGCCAAGCCGGACCTGCCCACCACCGTGCTGGACGCCATCCGGGAACGAACCAAAACCGAAACGCCGCTGCTTTCCTACATCATCCCGGACGACAAGCGTCTGGGCAACCCCACCATCCGCGACGTCATCAAATGGCTGGACGCCTCGGTGCTCTACGGCCACGGTCAGCTGGGCCATCCCGTGGACAACTTTCTGGTGGCGGCCATGCACATCGCCAATTTTCTCAAGTACGTGGAGGACGGCAGCCTGATCATCACCCCCGGCGACCGTTCGGATATCATCCTCGCCTCCCTCACCTCGCGCCAGTCGTCCTCCTTCGGCAACATCGCGGGCATGGTCCTTACCGGCGGCATCCAGCCCACCGAGACCCTGCACCAGCTCATCGAGGGATGGACCGGCGTGCCCGTACCCATCCTGAGCGTCAAGGACCACACCTTCCGCACCACCCAGATCCTCCAGGCCCTGCATGGCACCATCGACCCGGAAAACACGGCCAAGATAGCCTCGGCCCTGGAACTCTTCGAATCCAACGTAAACTCCGAGGAATTGCGCAAACGGCTGGTCACCTCGGTATCCCACAAAATCACGCCGTTCATGTTCGAGTACAACCTGATTGAAAAGGCCAAGTCCGAAAGGCAACGCATCGTCCTGCCCGAGGGAACCAGCGAGCGGGTACTTCAGGCCACCGAAATTCTGGTGCGACGCAACGTTGCGGACATCATCCTGCTCGGCAAGGAGGCGGAAATACGCGAAACCGCAGCCCGCCTGGGTGTTCGGCTCAACGGCGCGCGCATCATCAACCCGGCGGATTCCGAACGATTCGAAGCGTATGCCACGGCCTATTTCGAGGAACGCAAACACAAGGGCATCCTCATGGAAGACGCCTGCGACCGCATGAGCGACCCCACCTACTTCGGGACCATGATGGTCAAGATGGGGGACGCCGACGGCATGGTCTCGGGTTCCGTCACCACCACGGCACAGACCATCCGCCCCGCCTTCGAGTTCATCAAGACCAAGCCGGGCAGCTCCATCGTCTCCTCGGTCTTTTTGATGTGCATGAACGACAAGGTGGTCTGCTTCGGCGACTGCGCCGTGAACCCCAAGCCGGGCGCGGCCCAGCTGGCAGAAATCGCCCTGGACTCGGCAGCCACGGCCCGCATCTTCGGCATTGATCCCAAGGTGGCCATGCTCTCCTACTCCACCGGCACCTCCGGCAAGGGCGAGGATGTGGAAAAGGTCATTGAAGCCACCCGGCTGGCCAAGGAAATGGCGGCCGAGCGCGGCCTGGACGTACCCATCGAAGGGCCGCTCCAGTACGACGCCGCCGTGGACCCGGAAGTGGCCCGCACCAAGCTGCCGGACAGCAAGATCGCGGGACACGCCACAGTCTTCATCTTCCCGGACCTGAATACCGGCAACAACACCTACAAGGCGGTGCAGCGGGCCGTGCCGGATTCCACGGCCATAGGCCCGGTCCTCCAGGGGCTGAACAAACCGGTCAACGACCTCAGCCGAGGCTGCCGCGTGCGCGATATCGTCAACACCGTGGCCATCACCGCAATCCAGGCCCAGTCGGAAAAGGATATCTGACATGAAGATACTGGTCATCAATTGCGGCAGCTCGTCCCTCAAGTATCAGCTGCGTGATATGGACAGGGAAACCGTGCTTTGCAGCGGCGTTGTCGAACGCATCGGCGAGACCATGGGCAAAATCAGCCACATAGACCAGCCGGGCACCGAGTCGGTCAAAAAGAATGTGGAGGAACGGACCATTGATGACCACGTGCAGGCCATGCGCCTGATGGTGGAAAACCTGCTCGCCCGCTCCATCTCGTCCCTGGACGAGATAGACGCCATCGGCCACCGCGTGGTCCAGGGCGGGGAGTCGTTCTCCCACCCGGAGTTGGTGGACGATCAGGTGGTGGAAACCATCCGGGCCAACATCCCCCTGGCCCCGGTGCACAGCTCCAACACCACCGGCATCGTGGAGGCGCGCAAGATATTCGGCGACACGCCCAACGTCACGGTCTTTGATACCGATTTTCACCTGACCATGCCGGACTATGCCTACATGTATCCGCTGCCGCTCCAGTTTTATGAAAAGCTGAAAATCCGCAAATACGGATTCCACGGAACCTCGCACAAATACGTTTCCCGCAAGGCCGCCGAGTATCTGGGCAAGGACCCGTCCGAGGTCAACCTCATTACCATCCATCTGGGCAACGGCTGCTCCATGGACGCGGTGCTGGGCGGCAAGTGCGTGGATACCACCATGGGACTGACGCCACTGGCCGGGCTGATGATGGGAACGCGCTGCGGCGACATCGACCCCGCCATTCTCCCCTTCCTGGCCAAGCACAATTCCATGTCCCTGGACGACATCGACGAAATGATGAACTTCCAGAGCGGCCTCTTCGGCATAAGCGGCACGGGCGACATGCGCGATGTGCACGCGGCGCGGGCCGAGGGCGACTCCAACGCCCAGCTCGCCTTCGAGATGTTCGCCTACCGGGTCAAAAAATTCATCGGCTCGTTCCTGGCCGTACTCGGCACGGTAAGCGCCCTGGTCTTCACCGCAGGCATTGGCGAAAACGACGCCGATGTCCGGGCCGAGGCGTGCAAGGGGCTGGAGCCGCTCGGCATCCGCGTCGATCCGGAAAAGAACGCACGGCGCGAGCCTGGCATCCGCGAAATCCAGACCGACGACAGCCCTATCAAGGTGCTCATCGTTCCCACCGATGAGGAATACGAGATCGCCCGGTGCACCATGGAAGTGGTCAAGCAACAAGCATAACCGCCTCTCCCGGCGGTGCAAAAAATACAACGGAGACAGTTATGTCCAAAAAAATGAAGACGATGGATGGCAACACCGCCGCGGCACATGTGGCTTACGCCATGAGCGAGACCGCGGCCATCTATCCGATCACGCCCTCCTCCACCATGGGCGAGATCGCCGACGAATGGGCCTCGCAGGGCCGCCGGAATATCTTCGGCCAGTTGGTCAAGGTTCGCCAGCTCCAGTCCGAGGCCGGTGCGGCCGGTGCGGTCCACGGCGCCTTGGCGGGCGGCTCCCTGACCACCACCTTCACCGCGTCACAGGGCCTCTTGCTGATGATTCCGAACATGTACAAGATCGCGGGCGAGCTGCTGCCCGGCGTATTCCACGTCTCGGCCCGCGCCGTGGCCGGGCACGCCTTGTCCATCTTCGGCGACCACCAGGATGTCATGGCCTGCCGCCAGACCGGCTTTGCCATGCTCGCCTCCGCATCGGTGCAGGAGGTCATGGACCTCGCCCTGGTCGCCCACCTCGCGTCCATCGAATCCTCCATCCCCTTTGTCAGCTTTTTCGACGGATTCCGTACCTCCCACGAAATCCAGAAGATCGAAGTCATCGACTACGACGACATGAAGCCGCTGGTGAACCTGGATAAGATCAAGGAGTTCCGGGCCAAGGCCATGAATCCCCAGACCCCGAACATCCGGGGCACGGCCCAGAACCCGGACATCTATTTCCAGGGTCGCGAAACAGTCAACGCGCTCTACGACGCTGTGCCCGGCATTGTGGAGGAATACATGAAGAAAGTAGCGGCCATCACCGGGCGCGACTACAAGCCCTTTGACTACGTGGGCGCGCCGGACGCGGACCGTGTGGTCATCTCCATGGGCTCCTCCTGCGAGACACTGGAAGAAGTGGTCAACCACCTGACGGCCAAGGGTGAAAAGGTCGGGCTGGTCAAGGTCCGCCTGTACCGCCCCTTCTCGGTCAACCACCTGCTGGACGTGCTGCCCGGGTCCGCATCCTGCGTGACCGTGCTCGACCGCACCAAGGAACCCGGCGCGCTGGGCGACCCCCTCTATCAGGACGTATGCACCGCATTCAAGGAGGAAGGCATTCATACAACGGTCCTCGGCGGACGCTATGGTCTCGGTTCCAAGGAATTCACCCCGGCCATGGCCAAGGCGGTCTACGACAACATGGCCGCCCCCGGTCCCAAGGAGCACTTCACCGTCGGCATCACCGATGACGTGACCAACACCTCGCTGCCCGTGGCCGACGTCCTGAACACCACCCCGGAAGGCACGGTGCAGTGCAAATTCTGGGGGTTGGGTTCCGACGGAACGGTGGGTGCCAACAAGCAGGCAATCAAGATCATCGGCGACAATACCGACATGTACGCGCAGGGCTATTTTGCCTACGATTCCAAGAAGTCCGGCGGCATCACCATCTCCCACCTCCGCTTTGGCGAAAAGCCCATCCAGTCCACCTACCTGGTCACCTCAGCCGACTACGTGGCCTGCCACAACCCGAGCTACGTCCACCTCTATGACGTGCTGGAAGGCATCAAGAACGGCGGCACCTTTGTGCTCAACTGCGCCTGGAAGGCCGAGGACATGGACCTGGAACTCCCGGCCGCCATGCGCCGTACCATCGCGGAGAAAGGGCTCAAGTTCTACACCGTGGACGCGGTCAAAATCGCCGGAGAAGTAGGACTCGGCGGCCGCATCAACATGATCATGCAGACCGCCTTTTTCAAGCTGTCCAAGGTCATCGACTTCGACCAGGCCGTCGTCCTGCTCAAGGACGGCATCAAGAAGGCGTATGGCAAGAAGGGCGACAAGATCGTCAACATGAACAACGCCGCCGTGGACAACGCGGTGGACGCCATTGTCGAGATTCCTGTGCCCGACGCCTGGAAGCAACTGGCCGACGATCCGGCCGCGGTGCGGGACGAACCCGCCTACGTGAAAGATGTAATGCGGCCGGTGCTGGCGCAAAAGGGCGATACTCTGCCCGTCTCCGCCTTCAGCCAGGACGGCACCATGCCCGCAGCAACTTCCAAGTACGAGAAGCGCGGCGTGGCCATCCTGGTCCCGGAATGGAACAAGGACAACTGCATCCAGTGCAACCAGTGCGCCTTTGTCTGCCCCCACGCCGCCTTGCGCGCCGTGCTGGCCACGGATGAGGAAATCAAGGACGCCCCCGCCACCTTTGAGACCCTCGACGCCGTGGGCAAGGACGTGAAGGGATTGCACTTCCGGCTCCAGGTCAACACACTCGATTGTTTGGGTTGCGGCAACTGCGCCGATATCTGCCCGGCCAAGGAAAAGGCCCTGGTCATGAAACCGCTGGCCTCCCAGACCGAAACCCAAGTACCCAACTTCGACTTTGCCGAAACCGTGGCCTACAAGGACGCCTTCAAGCGCGGGTCGGTCAAGGGCTCGCAGTTCCGCCAGCCGCTCATGGAGTTCTCCGGGGCCTGCGCTGGCTGTGGCGAGACGCCTTACGTCAAGGTGCTGACCCAGCTCTTCGGCGAGCGCATGGTGGTGGCAAACGCCACGGGCTGCTCTTCCATCTGGGGCGCGTCCGCACCTTCCACTCCCTACTGCGTTAACCGCGACGGACATGGCCCGGCCTGGGGCAACTCCCTGTTCGAGGATGCGGCCGAATTCGGCTTCGGCATTCAGATGGCTTATGCCAACCGGCGCGAAAGACTGGCCCAGCTCGCTCTGGAAGCCGTGGAAAACGGGGTGAGCGGCGAAGTCAAGATTGCCCTTGTGGGCTGGCTTGCCAACAAGGACAAGGCCGAAGGCTCCGCCGAATGGGGCGCCAAGCTGCAAGAGGCTCTCAAGGGACAGACAGAAGGGGTGCTCGGCGAAATAGCCGAGATGAGCGACCTGTACACCAAGCGCTCGCAGTGGATATTCGGCGGCGACGGCTGGGCCTATGACATCGGCTACGGCGGCTTGGACCACGTCCTGGCCTCGGGCGAGGACATCAATGTCCTGGTGCTTGATACCGAGGTCTATTCCAACACCGGCGGCCAGTCCTCCAAGGCCACGCCCCTGGGCTCGGTAGCCAAGTTCGCGGCCGCGGGCAAACGAACGGGCAAAAAAGACCTCGGTCGCATGGCCACGACCTACGGCTACGTCTATGTGGCGCAGGTGGCCATGGGCGCGGACAAGAACCAGCTACTCAAGGCGTTCACCGAGGCCGAAGCCTACCCCGGCCCGTCCCTCATCATCGCCTACGCGCCCTGCATCAACCAGGGCATCAAAAAAGGCATGGGCAAAACCCAGCTGGAGCAAAAGCTGGCCGTGGCATCGGGCTACTGGCCGCTCTACCGCTACAATCCCCTGCTGGCCGACGAGGGCAAAAATCCGTTCAGTCTGGATTCCAAGGCACCGGACGGCACCCTGCAGGAGTTCCTCTCCGGCGAAAACAGGTACGCAATGTTGGAAAAATTCCATCCCGAAGCCGCAGACACCTTGCGAAAACGCATCGAAATGGACTATACTAAACGCTACGCTCAGTACGAGCTCATGGCCAAGGAAGAGTCCGCGCCCGCAGAGGACGAATCACTTCCGGTCTGTGAGTCTACCAGTACAGCCGAGCACTCCCGGCCGGACGGCGGCGACGCCTGCGATGACGGGAGATAAACCATAGATTATCAAGATCCGGGTCCAGATAGCGACTTGCTGCGCTCATAAAAGGACCGCATGGACTTGACCGGGAATCGGCAAAAGCCGAAACCCACCCCGAAGTAGAGAGGGGAGACTGCTGCCACAGTCTCCCCTTTTCTATTCCTGCTTTCCCATCGGGATTGCGAAGAGCGGGCTCCGCGATCTACCTGTTTTCTCAAGACAACAAAAAAGGGAGGCTGCTGCCACAGCCTCCCTTTTGCCCTACAGGGCTAAAAACAACTTATTCGCAGCTGGCGATGGAAGTGCCGTTCACTTGAGCCGGAGCAACCGACACAGCCTGCACCTCGGTGTACATAAAGTTGCGGACAATGTTGCCCTTGATCTCCACGGGCTTGCCGGCATCGGCCAGCTTCTGCTGCTCAGAGTCGCTGATGTAGACCAGCAGTTCGCCGGTGCCATCAGCCAAAAGGTACTCATCGTTGTTGATGTGCTTGACAACGCCGGACAGGCGGACATCGGTATCAACACCGGAAGCCTTGGCATCCTCCACAGAGGTGGAAACCGGGTGACCGGCGGCGAAGCCCTGCTGAGCGACTAAAGCAAAAGAAGCAACTAACATGGCCATGGTCAAAATAGTGGTAAAGCGTCTCATAATGTTATCCCCGAAGTTGTAAATTACTTGCTGTAAAAAGTTGGTCCTCACTGAACACGGCTCTTAAGTAACACATCTATTCCATAGCTCAAGAAAAATCTTCACTCATAACTTACTGTAATTATTCTATTTTTAAAAAAAGTTTATTTTTTGATTGATTGATTAATCAAAATTGACTGGATAATCAATCAGTCGTACCCGGATCAACGAAAAAATAGAAAGCTCGAATGGTGTTCTGGAAGCCGATTTCAGCGAGGAAAAAATCGGACACAGGCTCCCTGGATTTTCCTTTGGCCAATGTCCCGAAATCAGGCGCCCGATTCATGGATGTTGTGCGCATAAAATGCAAGGGAAAATTTCCTTTTTCGATCCATGCCGAAATAATATTATGCCGAAGAGGAAAAATGCTTCTGACGAAACCGCACCAGCCGGAGTCCGGTCGCAATCAGCTGCTGTACATTTGGAAGTGTCACCCGTGCCCTTTTGGCACTGGCAAAATGATGCCGGGAATGATATTCATTATACAATTAACCAGAATCAAACAGCCGCTGCGAGCGGCAACATCAGGAGGTCTCAATGTCTACCAAAGAAGAGCGTAAAGCCAACTGTGTAGAGGTATTGAACAAGGCCCGTGCCATGGAGCTGCAGTCCATTCATCAGTACATGAGCCACCACTATCGTCTGGATGACATGGATTACGGCGAGCTTGCGGCCAATATGAAACTCATCGCCATCGATGAGATGCGCCACGCCGAGGCCTTTGCCGAGCGGATCAAGGAACTGGGCGGCGAGCCCACCACCGAACTGGCAGGCCCCGTGGCCAAGGGCCAGGAGATCGGCGCCATCTTCGACTACGACGCAGCAGAGGAAGACAAGGCCCTCGACGCCTACAACCAGTTTGCCCTGGTCTGCCGCGAAAACGGCGACTCCATCAGCGTCAAGCTCTTTGAGACCATCATCGACGAGGAGCAGCTGCACTACAACTACTTCGACAACGTGAGCGGCCACATCGGCAGCCTTGGCGACACCTATCTGTCCCGCATTGCCGGAACCCCGTCCTCCACGGGCCTGGCCCCGCAGGGCTATGCCATTGCCGAAGGCGGCGAGTAGACCGCACCGCAGGAAGCGACCAAATGAAAGCCCCCCGTTGCCTTGGCGACGGGGGGCTCTTCATTGCTTCATGCAGCGGGGGCTACCACCCCTTGCTCTTCAGAATATCCTTGACCTTGTCTTCGGTTTTCTTTTCGACGATGACCATTTTCTTGGCCTGCGCCTTCTTGATCTTTTCGGTCAGCGCGTTGATGTCCGCAGGCTTTTCCATAAAGTCCATGGCACCCAGCTTCATAGCTTCGATGCCGGCCTCAAGCGTGGCCTGCCCGGTCAGCAGGATGACCTGCATGTCCGGGTGGTTTTTACGGATGACCTTGAGCATTTCGATGCCGTTCATATCCGGCATCTGCAGGTCGAGGACAATGGCGTCAAAGTCGCCGCTGTCCAGAGCCTGAACGGCGCTGTCGGCGGTGGACGCCGTGTTGACGTTCATGCCCCTCAGCTCCATCCTCTCGGACAAGGTGCTCAGGAATTCCTCTTCGTCGTCGATGAGCAGGACTTTTTCCGTCATTGTATTTCTCCAGTAAAGGTTATTGCTGGGTTTATCCGGCTTGCGGCGCACGTATAGAGATTGCGAGCGCGCCGTCCAATTCACCGATTTCGACCGCGAGGCCCATGGCCTCGGCCATGTCGACAAGTTCTTTTCCTTCCACGGCCGGTACGGCCTTGCCGCCTGCGCCAAGGGTAAAGCTCGCCCCGTCGGGCGCGGACTTCACCCCCACAGCCAGCGAGTCGCCCGGCTGCATGGCATCCAGAACAACGGCTATACTCTCGTGCAGCAGCCGCATCAGGTCAAAGGGGGTGGCCGACAAAACGACCGCAGCGCAGTCGCCCAGGGTCAGCCTGACCTGCTTCATGTCCGCCATGCGCGTTGCCAGGGCCACGGTCAGCCCGGCCAGTTCCGCAAGGTCCACCTCGCGGATGTCCTCATCTATGGAATGCGCGAACGCATTCATGTTCCGGACAATGGCATCGCCACGCCGGACTTGTCCCTGAATGGAGTCTGCCGCCTTTTTCAACCGCTCAGGCTGGATGGGCATCCCCTTTTCCGCCATGAGCGTGAAGTCGCCGATCAGCCCGGCCGCCTCATTGATGACGGCAAAGACGTTCTTGATCTCGTGCGACACCGAGGCGCTGACGCGTCCGAAAAAACGCAGACCGTCCCGATATGCGGAAGAGTGACTCATGCTCGCTCCCTTCTCTTATTTCACGGCCTCGTTGATCTTTTCAACGAGATTTTCCAGGTTGATGGGCTTGATCAGATAATGCTCAGCCTCGGCCCGGCCGGTCTTGAAGTCCGATTCGGACCCGTGACCGGAAAGAAAAATGAACTTCATGTCCGGATAGCGCTCGGAGAGCATCCGCCGGAGTTCCAGCCCGCCGATTTTGGGCATCTTCATATCCAGCACTGCCACATCATAGGATGCCTTTTGTGCCATGGCCAGCGCGTCTTCGGCATTGCCTGCCCAGTCGGCATCAATATCCCTGAATCCCAGACGTTCGGCCATGGCGGATACCAGCTCAACTTCATCATCAACCAGCAGAATTCGCATTGTCGCAACCCTTTTTGGGACCCTCGACGGGCATGGTTATGGTAAAGACGGTGCCCTTCCCTACCTCGCTTTCCAGGGCCATGGTCCCGCCCAATTCCTGGACCAGGCTGAAGGTGATGGAAAGCCCGAGTCCGGTGCCGCCCACCTTCTTCTTGGTGGAGAAGAAAGGATCGAAGATGCGCTTGAGGTCTTCCCGAGGGATACCGCAGCCGTCATCCCGGACAGAAAAGACGAGATTGCCTTCCTTCTCCTGCCGAGCGGAAATGCCCAGGTGCCCGCCATCGCTCATGGCCTGAAAGGCGTTGTTTACCAGATTGAGGAATATCTGCTGCAACTTGCCTCTGTCCGAAATAAACTCGGGCAGATTCTCCGGAATGTCCATTTCAATGGATATGGAACGATACTCGGCTTCCTTGCGCAGAAAGTCCATGACCTCCTCGGCCAGATCCTTGAACCGGATGGGCGCGAGTTCCATGTCAATGTGCCGGGCAAAACTGAGCAGACGCTTGGTGATGCGTCCGCACCGAGCCACGGAATCTATGATGGAGCGGACATTCTTGAGCAGCCGCTCGTCCTTCGCATACTCTTCGCGGAACGTAAAGAGATCACTTATCAACCCGGCCTTTTCATTGATGATGGCCAGGGGATTGTTAATCTCGTGGGCCACCCCGGCCGCAAGCCTGCCGATGGAGGCCATGCGGTTGGTGTGTTCCATCTGATGCAGGGCCTTGGCCCTGGTCTGGTCCGCTATGTATATCTTGTTCACCATGTAGGTCGCCACCCCCACGATGACCACCAGGATCACTGCAATGCTGACAATAAGAATCCACAGCAGCTCCATGCGAATGGTCTGCAACGGCTTCATCAGCTCAAGCGTCGGCTTGGTGACCATCAGGATAAAGGGCGAATTGCGCACGTATCCGTAGCCGACCGAGTACTCTTCCCCATCCTTGCCGCGCACCTGGCGGACAACGGTGGTTTCCGAGAATGGCGCGATGGGCAGCCCCACCTTGCCAAGGACCGGTCCATGACTCTTGGACGGCGTCTGGATGATGCCCCGTTCGTCCACCAGAAAGGCATCGCCACCGCCCGAAAGATCAAGCGAAGTGATCATGGCGTTGAACTGGCCGGTATCCAGCGTGGCGCGCAGGATGTAGGACTTGCCGGTTCTGGCATCCTTTACCTTGCGGGCCACGATCAGGTGCGGCTCGCCCCGGAACCCGAGGTACACGTTGCTCACGTACGTGCCCCGGGTCAGGGTATTCTTGAACCACACCTGGTCGCTGTAGTCCCGGCCAAGCAGGTCGTGCGGACCGACATAGGCAATCTGCTTTCCCCGGTTGTCGATGACTCCCAGGTCCACGAAACCACCGAAGCTCTTCTTGAGGGAAACGAGCAGTCCGGCCAGTTGCGAGGCGTTGCGCAGCTTATCTATGCCCTGATGGTCGGCCAGGAACTCCAGCGCCTTGGTCCGTTCATCCAGGAAATTGCCCACGGTGCGGCGGGTATTCGAGGTTGTCCGGGCCGTGCGCAGGAGGTTTTCGGACTCAAGCGAGTGTCGGGTGACGCTGTAGTCGATAAAGGCCATGACCAAAAGCGGGACCAGGGCCACCACCGCCAAAATGACGATGGCGAGCCTCCAGATGCCCCGATAGTTGAACAGGCTTCTGGCCGGTCCCACGGCAGCATCCGTATCCCAGAACTGCGGTCTTATCTTTTCGAACATAGCCACGGCGTCACCCGATTACACTACTTACCGGTTTGAATCTTTTCGTTGGCGGCCTTGAGCGTCTCGCTCAGGACGTCGATATCCACGGGCTTGTGCAGGTAGGCGAAAGCGCCCAGCTCCATGCAGATCTCGCGGTCCTTTTCCGAACCATGGCCGGTCAGGATGATTACCTCGATTTTCGGGTGTTCCTTCTTGACCCGGCGCAGGACCTCGATGCCGTCGATGCCGGGCATCTTCAGGTCCAGGACGATGACTTCGGGTTCGTCGTCGCTGACCAGATCCAGTGCCGCCTCGCCGTCATACACCACGGCGGAACCCATGTCGCGCATCATCAGGCGCTCGGAAAGCGTCTGTGCAAACTCCCGTTCGTCATCCACCAGCAGCACCTTGGACGGCAGCTCGAAATCAACCTTACGATAGATGTCCGTCTGGTGGAAGCCCTGGCCCACACCTGCGGTGACGCTTTTCACGCCGTCCACGGCCTCGGCGATCTCCTTCAACTCACGCTCCAGCCGATCCAGCAGCAGGACATGCTTGTTGATGGTCAGGGTCACAGCGCCGTTTTTGGCGGCGACCTGGACATTGTGCCCGTCCGCCGCCAGCACGGTCTCGACCGTGGCCGCCAGCAGGAAGTCCGCAACCTTTTCGCGGGAGGCGTCCGTGACCTTCACGGCCGCATTGGACAGCTGCTCGACGATGAGATCGGCGCTCTGATCCACGCCCGAACCACCGACAGGCACCACGATGTCGTAGAGCTTGCCGTTCCAGGGATCCTGCACGCCCTTGACGGTGCGGACCCAGGCGGAACGATCCTCGTCATCCTTGTGGATGAGTTTCAGGGCGTGCTTTTCGGCATATCCCTCGGTCCGCTCGGCCACGGCCAGCCGTTCCCGCATCCGGGAGATGAGGCAGACCTTGAGGATGTGGTCGATATCGGCCGGGGGCAGCTGGGAGGCGAACCCGGAGAAGAGCAGATTATCCTGATCCGACAGTTTGGAAGCCATGGCGAGTTTCAGCCAGGCGACCGCCCGTTCTTTTTCATGGCTGAAGGAATTGAAGACCGATGCCTTGGCCTGAAAGGCCCTGGCTATCTTTTCCTCGGGCATACCCGAAAGCCTGGCCGCCTCGGCCACCACTTCCTGGTCCGTAACCAACCGGTACCCGGTGGAGTCCAGCACACGCTTGACCACCAGTCCGGCTTCGGAGAACAGGCCGTTGAATACGGTTATGACAGACATTGGCTACTCCTTGGTATGACGTCCCTAAACGAGACGGCAGTATGTGGTAAGCGGGCAGGACTCTTCCTCTCCATCGCTGTGCGCACTGGCGTGCGTGCCGCAGATGGCCTTTTCCATGGACGAGTATACGTGGTCGGGACCGATCTTCTCCAGCAGGTGGGTGCGTTCGAGCACGGACATCACCGCCTCGTTCACCCCGCACAGCGAGATATCAACCCCGGAGGAACGGGCACGGTCCACGATGAGGGACAGCGCCTCCTCGCCCGAAGCATCCATGTCGTTGATGCCGTTGGCAACGATGATGATGTGCCGAAGCTTCCTGTTGCCCATCATGCGTGCCGTGATCTGGTCTTCCAGAAAGCTCGCGTTGGCAAAGAAGAGCGGACCGTCGAACCGGACCATGGCGATGTGGCGGCACTCGCGCAGGCCGGAAGCCGTGGCGTCGCGCAGGGCCTCGTCCTCTCCGCGGGAGAGGGTGGCAACCGTGGGCCGCATGGACTTGTAGAGGAAGACCGCCAGGGACAGCCCCACGCCGATCATGATGCCCTTGTCCAAATGGGGAGCAAAGGCGAGCGTGGCGAAGAAGGAGATGATGGAGATGGCGCCGTCATACCACTGCGCCTTCCAGGCGTGAATGAAACCGGAGGCGTTAATCAGGCCGATGACGGCCATCATGATGACCGCGGCCAGGACCGCCTGGGGCAGATGATAGAGCAACGGCGTGAAGAACAGGAGCACGATGACGACCATCAGCGAGGTGAACACGCTGGACATGCCGGTAATGGCACCGGCCTGGAGGTTGACCGCCGATCGTGAGAACGATCCCGATGCAGGATAGCTCTTGCCGCAGGCACCCAGGATATTGGCCAGTCCCTGACCGATAAGTTCCTGATTGGGATCAAGCCGCTGACCGGTCTTGGCCGCCATGGCCTTGGCAATGGAGATAGCTTCCATGAAGCCGAGCAGCGAGATGATGGCCGCGAAAGGCAGCATGTGCAGCATGGCCTTGAGGTTGAGAGAAGGCGCGGTGATGGCCGGAATGCCGGAAGGCACGCTGCCGACGATGGCGCCGCCGCCGGTCATGCGCAGGGCTTCGGTGTCCAGCGGCGAATTGCCTACCCGGACGCGCCAGGTGCGGCCGTCGGCCTTCATGCCCGCAGGGGTTTCGCCCTTGCTGTAAAAGGCCAGAGCACCGTCGGGTTCCTTTACGCCTTCCATCAGTTCCTCGCGCAGGGAGGCGCGCAGGAGGTGGGATTCATGCTTGAGCCGTGCGATCTGGACATTCAGCACGTTCACGTCGTGCTCGGCGTCCAGCTGGGCAACCACGTCCTTGGCCTGCTTGGCCTGATCCAGCTTGGCGTTGAGATCCCGGCGCTGCAACCCGAGTTGCTCAATCTGGCCGACAACGGCGTTGAACCGGGCGACAGAGTCCTGCACCTCGGGAATGCGGATGGAGGAAAGCGGAGCCTTGGCATCGTGGTTGAAGCCAATTCCCCAGGAGATGAGCGTACATACGGCCACAGCCACCAGCACGTTGGGGATCTTGGGATTGACGCGCTTGAGCACGATCATGATGGCAAAGGCAAGCACGCCCATGGCCAGCGTGGGCCAGTGCGTGTAGTGTATCGCCCCCTCCACCACGCGGATGATGGTCTCATAGTGGTGATCGGCCTTGTCCACATACACGCCGAACATCTTGGAAAGCTGGGATGAGGCGATGATGATGGCGGCGGCGTTGGTAAAGCCGTTGACCACCGGGTGGGACAGGAAGTTGACCACCAGCCCGAGCTTGAGCACGCCGAGCAGGAGCTGGAAGATACCGACCATCAGGGCCAGCAGGATGGCGTAGGCAACGTACCCCTCGCTGCCCGCCGTGGCCAGCGGCTCCAGCGATGCCGAAGTCATCAGCGAGACAACGGCCACCGGGCCGGTCGCCAGCTGACGGCTGGAGCCGAACAGCGCTGCGATGAGCGGCGGAAGGAAGGAGGCATAGAGGCCATAGTAGGCGGGCATACCCGCCAGCTGTGCGTAGGCCATGGATTGAGGAATCAGCACCAGGGCGACAGTGAGCCCCGCAATGGCATCCGCACGCAGCTTCGCCATGTTGTATCCCTTGAACCAGTCGATAAAAGGAAATATTTTTGTGAGCATGCAACCTCTTCCTATGTATCCGCCTGCAACATTCTCCGGCACGTCTGCATCAGCTCATTGAACAGTGCCCCGGCGTCATACAGGTTGTAGTTTTTAAAACGGACCAGACCATCAACCATAGTAAAGAGAATGAGCGCTGATTTACGGGGATGGATATCCGAATGGATGGAGCCGTCCGCCTGCCCTGTCACGATCGCCTTCTCGAAGATGTCGACCAGACAGTTGTAAATCGCTTCCAGATTTTCCCTGAACTCCGGGTTGGACTCGGAGAACTTGTAGAGAAAATGCCTGTGCAGCAGCAGGAATTTGTCTTCCATCAATCCCGCCAGGTAGAGATAAAAGGAGACGACTTCTTCCGTCATCTCCATGCCGGACGCGAACGGCCGGTTCTCGAAGAACCGATCGAACTGATCCAGTATCTCATCCTTGACCCGTTCCAGAATCGCCAGGAGCAACCCCTCTTTGCTCTTGAAGTGATAGAAGATGGTTCCCTCGGCAGTACCGGTCAGCCGGGCCAGTTCCTGACCCGACGTATCCGCAAACCCCTTATTTGCGAACAGTACCGTGGCTACCTTGAGAATGGCTTCTTTCTTCTTCATCTGACGAACTCACTCCTCTCTTTTTCAAAAACCGAGTCGTCACTCAGTTTTCTATTTGCTTACGTTGCAAACTGCCACGCTGTCAAAAAAAACGTAAAAACTGAGTGAACGCTCAGTTTTTGGCAAAACACTCTAAAATAACGAACTAATTTTATAAAATTTGTATCAGACGGACCATTATATTCCACTTTTTTTGCCATTGCATTTTGCAACGACACCTCACTTCAGTCTGTTGCTTGAGAATTTCCCAAAAGAAATACCCACTTTTTTAGTATGTATTAAAATTAATCCATAGAACAGCGAATACCGTTGCCGCTTGGGGATCGTATCAATGTATTGAAAGCCGCTCTCAATTCAACATGCAGACAATTAAAACTTATATATTAGCATATTACATCTATATCAGTAATTGTTACCAGCAAGGCAAATTTCCTTGACTCCGCCATGACAAATAACATACCGAGCCAGTATGGATAAAAACCTCGCGAACAGGTGGGTATTTTAACCTACCGCGAGAGGAGGGTTTTATATCGGAATGGAGCGTCGCCCGGGGGGCGGCGCCTGGGGGCGGCAGAGAATCCACACCTAGTAGGGTTTTGGAGGACAGGGCTCTCGGCCGATTTTCTGCCATCAACGCTTTTTCGAGGAAAGGATCGACAACATGGCAAACGGTAAAAGGATGCTGCGACTGGGTGCCGCCGCTATCGTGCTGGCGGTCATGCTCTGCTTCCAAATGGAAGCCATGGGCATGTTCGACAGTTCGTCCGGGGCCACAACCAGGCCGGACGTAATCAAGATCGACACCATCGCGAAACTGGAAACACTGGAACAGCCCGCGGCCGTGTTCATGCACGATGCGCACACCAAGGCGCTGAAAGACCAGGGCATGAGCTGTACGGCCTGTCACAAGAAGGACTCCAAGGGCAAGATGGCCCTGACCTTCAATCGGGTTGAGGAGGACGGCCAGCCCGCTCTCTCCGCCGATGAGCTCAAGGCGGTCTACCACGACGGCTGTATCACCTGTCACGTCAAGTCCGCGGACAAGGGCTACAAGTCCGGTCCCAAGGCGGGCGAGTGTCGCGGGTGTCACCAGGAACGGCCCTCCACCCCGGTTGCACGCGCGGAAGCAGGCATGGACCACACCCTGCACGCCATGCACTGGAACTCCAAGGAACTGAAGGCCGATGCGGGCGAGCAGACCAACTGCGGCGCCTGCCACCACATTTATGATGAGGCGGCCAAGAAGACCGTCTACGTCAAGGACAAGGAAGAAAGCTGCCGGGCCTGCCACACCGAAACCCCGGCCAAGCCCGTCACCCTGGACAAGGAAGCCGCCTTCCACGCCCAGTGTGTGACCTGCCACCAGTCCATGATCGACAAGAAGGCCGCGAAGACCGGCCCGGTCACCTGCGGCGGCTGCCACGGTGAAAAGGGCGTCGCAGCCCGCAAGGATGCCGAAGCCAAGGCTCTCGCAGCCATGGGCGGCAAGCTGCCCCGCCTGCCGCGCAAGCAGCCCGATGCCGTGCTCATGACGATCAAGCCGCTTGAGAAGGACGCCAAGTCAACGGGCATGGCTCCTGTCGCCTTTGACCACAAATTCCACGAGACCCAAACCGACACGTGTCGCGCGTGTCACCACAAGTCCGTGCAGGCCTGCTCCAGCTGCCATACCCCGCTGGGTGTCGAGAAGGGCGGTTACGTCACCATCGGCCAGGCCATGCACGACTTGAAGAACAAGCGCTCCTGCGTCGGCTGCCATGCCGAGCAGCAGAAGAAGCCCGAGTGCGCCGGTTGTCACGACCTGCGCCCGAAAGACAAGGGCCTCTCCCAGACTGCCTGCAAGACCTGCCACAACGCGCCCGCCAAGGATTCCCAGGGCATGCTGATGGCCATGGCTCCCAAGGAGACCCGGACCGAAGCCGCCGAGGCCGTTGTCGCCTCCCGTCCCGGGCATCAGGCCCGCGTGGCCGTGGACGCCATCCCCGAGTTCGTCAAGATCGGCGCGCTGGCCAACGAATACCAGGCGAGCACCATGCCGCACCGCAAGATCGTGCTCAAGCTCTACGACGGCATGAAGGACAGCGGCCTGGCCGCCAACTTCCACTCCGTTCCCGAGGCCATGTGCCAGGGTTGCCACCACAACGCACCGGCATCCCTGAATCCACCCAGCTGCGCCAGCTGCCATGCCAAGCCCTTTACCCGCGAGGACGAGGGACGGCCCGGTCTGAAGGCCGCCTACCATGGCCAGTGCATGGGCTGTCACAAGTCCATGGGAATCGAGAAGCCCGCCGCCACGAACTGCGTTGGGTGCCACGCTAAAAAAGCCAACTAACCGAAGGAGATACGCAAAATGTTACGCAGAACATTCCTCGGACTGTTGGGCGCCGCGGGTGCGACCGCCGCACTCCCGGGCAAAGCCGGGGCGACGAACCATCACTTTGGCCCGCACCCCGACACCAAGGCCGTGCTCTTCGACGAGACGCGGTGCATCGGGTGCCGCCAGTGCGAGCAGGCCTGCCACGAGGTCAACAAGCTGCCCGCGCCCGACCGTCCGCTGGACGATCTGAAGGTACTCGACACCGAACGCCGGACCGACGAGAAGACCTTCACCGTGGTCAACAAATACAATACGAGCAAGGGCTCCGTGTTCCGCAAGATTCAGTGCAACCACTGCCTGGAACCCGCCTGCGCCTCCGCCTGCTTCGTGCGGGCGTTCAAGAAGCAGCCGAACGGCGCCGTCACCTACGACGCCTCGGTCTGTGTGGGCTGCCGCTACTGCATGGTAGCCTGCCCCTTCTGCATCCCTGCCTATGAATACGACGATCCGATCACTCCCCGGGTCCGCAAGTGCACCATGTGCGCGCCGCGCCTGGCCGAGGGCAAACTGCCCGGCTGCGTGGAGCGGTGTCCCAAGGAGGCTCTGACCTTCGGACCGCGCGAGGAGATCATCAAGATAGCCCGCGCCCGCCTCGATGCCCACCCCGACCGCTATGTGCAGCACATCTACGGCGAGCACGAAATGGGCGGCACCAGCTGGATGTACATCTCCAACGTGCCTTTCCATGAGATCGGAATGCGCGAGGACCTCGGCACCACCTCCGCTCCGGAGCTGACCTCCGGCGCCCTGGCCGCCGTGCCCATGGTCGTCGGCCTGTGGCCGGTGCTGCTGGGCGGCATCTATGCCGTGAGCAAGCGCAAGGACAAGGTGGCCAACGATGAAAAGGTCATGGCCGTCAAGAACGCCCTGGCCAAGGCCTCTTCCGAAGCCGAGAAGAAGCTTTCCGAAGAGCTCAAAAAGGCCGATGTCGCCAACAAGCGGCTCATTGAGGTCGAGGTCAAGAAGGCCGTAGAGGAGGCTCTCTCCGCCAAGGATGAGGACACCGAAAGCAGCGAGGAGGAATCCTAGATGTCGTCTGTCGAACACGCCGCGGCCGAACGCAAATCGCTGTTCACGCCGTTCAATATCATTGCCGCCATCATCCTGGTCGCCGGAGTGGTGGTCACGGTGATGCGCTTCACCGGCGGCCTGGGTGCCGTCACCAACCTGGATCAGAACAACCCCTGGGGCATCTGGATCGGTTTCGATCTGCTCTGCGGCGTTGCGCTGGCCGCGGGCGGCTACACCACTTCCGCCGCCTGTTACATCTTCGGCCTGAAGAAATACCACGCGGGCGTACGTCCCGCGATTCTGACCGCCTTCCTGGGCTATGCCCTGGTGGTCTTTGCCCTGGGTTACGACGTCGGCCGTCCCTGGCGGCTGCCCTACCCCATCTTCGTCCAGCAGGGCACCACGTCGCTGCTCTTCGAAGTGGGTCTGTGCGTCATGATCTACCTGACCGTGCTCTTCATCGAATTCACTCCCGCCGCCTTCGAGTGGCTGGGCATGAAGAAGATCCGCAAGATCGTGGTCAAGATGACCCTCGCCCTGACCATTCTGGGCGTTGTCCTGTCCACCCTGCACCAGTCCTCGCTGGGCGCGCTGTACACCATCGTGCCGTCGAAGCTGCATCCGCTGTGGTACTCTCCGTACCTGCCGCTGTTCTTCTTCGTCTCCAGCATCTGTGCGGGCATGTCCATGGTCATCTTCGAGGGCACGCTCTCCCACAAGCCCATGCACCACTTGATGGACAAGGAGTACCTGAATAACCACGACGGCCTCATCCTCGGTTTCGGAAAGGCCACGTCCCTCGTGCTGTTCGGGTACTTCGCCATCAAGGTTATCGGCCTGGCCTACGACAACAACTGGCACTACCTCGCCACGGGCTACGGCGCGTGGTACCTGGTGGAGATGCTCGGTTTCGTGGCCCTGCCTTCCTTCCTGTACGCCGTGGGCGCACGCGACCGAAACATCCCGCTCATCAAGTGGGCCGCCGGTCTTACCGTCCTGGGCATCATCGTCAACCGGTTCAACATCAGCATGGTGGCTTTCAACTGGCAGCTGCCTTCCAACCTGCGGTACTTCCCGAGCTGGGGCGAGATCACCATCTCCCTGTTCGTGGTTACCATCGGCGTGCTGGCCTTCCGGTTCATCTCGACGCACATGCCCATCTTCTATGAACATCCCGATTACAAGGACGAACACTAGGAGTGCCAACCATGGAATTCTTTACTCTGCAAGACTACTACACCCACACCAAAAGCATCGTGTACCTGATCATGGGGGGCATCCTCGTGGCGGCCACGCTCTACTGGCGGTTTCTCATGGGCGGCAACCATAAGGACGACTAGGCCCCGGCCATCGTCTCCAAACCGATAGGATTATCAAGGAGAAGCGGAAATGTACGACTTCCTCACGGGGCCCCTGCTCTGGGTGGTATTCATCGTCAGCTTCGGCGGCCTTTTGGTCCGCGCCGTGCTGTATGTGCGGGGCCTGGACTGGCGGCTGGACCGCGTGGCTTACCGCCCCAATCTCAAATACGGCATTCGCGGCGGACTGCGTTCCATCCTGGCCTTCATCATCCCGTTCAGGGCCCGGCTGTGGCAGACCCGTCCCGGATTCACCATCATCTTCTTCGCCTTCCACATCGGGCTGCTCGTCACCCCGATCTTCCTGGAGGCGCACAACGTGATGTTCAAACAGGCCTTCGGCTTCAGCCTGCCCACCCTGCCCACCGGCGTGGCGGACGGCCTTGCCTGGGTCTGCCTTGTGGGCGGCCTGTTCCTGGCCCTGCGCCGGATCGCCTTCCCCGAAGTACGCATTATCACCACCTTCTACGACTACCTGCTCCTGATCATCAGTGTGCTGCCCTTTGCCACGGCCCTCATCGCCCGCTACGAGCTCGGCGACTACGCCTTCTGGCTCAACGCGCACATCCTGACCGGGGAAATCTGGCTCATCTGCCTGCCCTTCACCAAGCTCAGCCACGTCATCCTGTTCTTCATGTCCCGCATGCAGCTCGGCATGGACTACGGCATCAAGCGCGGCGGCATGAAGGGAACGGACATGGCGTGGTAGCCGCATCGTCTATTTAAGGGAGATATTGAAATGCCCGAAGGAACTATTTGTAACAAGATGCCCGTCAAGACCGAGGAACAGCTGAAGCTGACCCTCGCCGACAAGGGCGGCAAGTTATACTACGAAGAGATGAACCATCTGGATGTGGACACCGACAAGCTGTGGGCCACCCTCCAGAGCACCATGAAATCCAAGACCAAGACCTGGCTTGAGATCTGTGCCCACTGCGGCCTGTGTGCCGAGTCCTGCTTCCTGTACCAGGTCAACGGCCGGGTGCCCGAGCAGGTGCCTTCCTATAAGATCCAGTCCACGCTGGGCGTGATGTGGAAGAAGAAGGGCAAGGTGGACAACGCCTTCATGCAGATGTGCATGGAGACGGCCTGGTCCAAGTGCACCTGCTGCAACCGCTGCGGCATGTACTGCCCCCATGGCATCGACATGGGCGTCATGTTCAGCTACCTGCGCGGCGTTCTCTACTCCCAGGGCTTCGTGCCGTGGGAGCTGAAGATCGGCGCCGGTATGCACCGCGTCTACCGCGCCCAGATGGACGTGACCACCGAGGATTGGGTGGAGACCTGCGAGTGGATGGCCGAGGAGACCGAGGAAGAATGGCCGGGTCTGGAAATCCCCGTGGACAAGCCCAATGCGGACATAATGTACACCTGCAACGCCCGTGAGCCCAAGCACTACCCCGAGGATATCGCCGAAGCGGCCATTCTCTTCCATGTGGCGGGCGAGAACTGGACCGTACCCTCCGAGGGCTGGGAGCAGACCTCGCTTTCCATGTTCGCCGGCGACTGGGAATGCTGCAAGGACAACGTCATCAACGTGTACAACGCCATTGAGCGGCTGAACCCCAAGCGGGCCATCGGTACCGAGTGCGGCCACGCACACCGCGCCACGGTCATCGAAGGCCCCTACTGGGCCGGACGCGAGGACGGACAGCCGCCGGTGCCCTATATTCACTATGTAGAATGGCTGGCCGAGTGCCTGCGCACCGGCAAGCTCAAGATCGACCCGGCCAAGCGCATCAAGGAGCCCGTCACCCTGCAGGACTCCTGCAACTACGTGCGCAACCAGGGTCTCAAGAACATCACGCGCGAAATCATCAGCTACATCGTTGAGCCGGGCTATTTCGTGGAGATGTCCCCCAACAAGGAACACAACTACTGCTGCGGCGGCGGTGGCGGATTCAACGGAATCGGCCTGTACCGCGAGCAGCGCAACGTGGCCCTGCGCAAGAAGATGGAGCAAATCCTGGCGACCGGCTGCAAGCTGGTTATAGCCCCCTGCCACAACTGCTGGGACGCCATCCGCGACCTGGAGGAAGAATACAAGATCGGCATCCGCTGGTCGTTCCTCAAGCCGCTGATCATCGGCATGCTTGACGTGCCCGAGCATCTGCTGCCCAAGGAAGAGGACGAGTAACCAAGGAGCGAGGTGAATATGTTCAAGAAAATTCTGCTGGCGACCAGCGGCGCTCCGTCCACTTTCGGCGCGGCCCGCGTCGCCTTCGACATGGCCAAACGCTATGGCGCCGAGGTGCTGGTGTTCAACGTCATGGGCGTGCCTACCAAGGCATACTCCCAGGTCGTGAACGACACCCGCACCGGCGAAGAGGTCGAAGTGGACGACGAGTACCGCGCCTGGGTCGAAGAGGAGCTGAAGAGCACCTTCGAGAAGCAGATCGAGGCTGTGGAGTACTCCCGGATCATCACGACCACCGGCGTGCCCCACCGCGAGATTCTGCGCGCGGCCCGGGAAAACGATGTGGACTTGATCGTCATGGGCGCCAGTTCCGGCAACGAGTCCGTGTACCACAAGGGATACCCGGGCTCCACCCTGCAACGCGTGGCCAAGGCCGCACGCTGCCCGGTGCTGACCGTCCACCGCGAGACCGCCTCCTACTGGGGCGGGTTCGGCCACATCGTCTTTGCCACGGACTTCTCCAGGCAGGCGGACAGCGCCTTCAAGTTCGCCCTGGCCACGGCCAAGGAACTTGATTGCGACCTGACCATCCTCCATGCCCTGGATATCAGCGGCAAGGTGCTGGGCCAGAACGAGATTGAGGACCGGATCATCGCCGCGCGCGAGCGCATCCGCACCACCTACGATCTTGGCGACTTCAAGAATTGCGATATCGAAGTCTGGGAGGGCGTCCCCTATGTGGAGATAGTCAAGATGGCTCGCGAGCGGTCCGCCGACCTCATCGTCATGGCGCACCACTCCCAGGAGCTGAACCCGGAAATGGCGCGCATCGGCTCCACCATGGAGCAAGTTATCCTGCGCGCGGGCTGCCCCGTTGTGAGCGTGAGCAAGCCCGACAAGGTATAAGCGTTGAGCTGGCGTTCGGCGGGGGCCGGACGCCAGAAATTAAAATGCCGCGACCAGCCTTGGCGGGAGTGGTCACGGCAAATGGCACGATGGGATTCGTGCGAACCAGGAGGCTATTATGACAAAGAAGATCCTGATTGTCGATGACGACGTGGAGATTCGTTCGTATCTGTCCGAACTGCTGGGAGATAATGGGTATGAGACCGTAACCGCGAGCGACGGCGCAGAAGCCGTGGACATCGCCAAGGCCGAAACCCCGGACCTGATCACCCTGGACCTGGAGATGCCCAATGAATGGGGTCCGAGGTTCTACCGCAAGATCAGCCAGGACGACGCCCTGAAGCGTACGCCCGTGGTGGTCATCAGCGGCCTGAATGCCATCAAGTACGCCATTCCCAAGGCCGTGGCCAGTCTGACCAAGCCCTTCGAGCCCGAGCAGCTTCTCAAGATCGTGAAGGATAACATCGGCTAGTGCCGATGACGTTACAGGGAAAACCCGGTCGGCGCGGCCACCGCATCGGCTGGGTTTTCCGACTTGAACTTGCGCGCAGGTTGAGTATACGGTGTCGGGCACCGTGGAATAATCCCCGGCCTTGAACACCAGGTTGAAAGCATGTCGAAAAAGATCATGGTGGTGGATGACGATCCGGATATCGTCGACTACCTCATCAGCGTATTCGAAGACCACGGATACGACACCTGCCGCGCATCCGACGGTATATCCGCCTATGATGTGGCCATGGCCGAAAAGCCGGACCTCATCACGCTGGATATTGAAATGCCCCACGAGTGGGGACCGCGTTTCTACCGTCGGTTGACCAGCGAGAAGGAATTCTCGGACATCCCGGTGATCGTCATCAGCGGCCTGTCCGGGATACATCTGGCCATTCGCCGGGCCGTGGCGACCATCAAGAAGCCCTTTGACCCGGCGGACGTTATCCAGATAGTGCGTGAAGCACTGGGCGAATAGCCCACCGCATCCTTGGGGGAGGCTGCGGAATCCGGAGGAGTAGATTCGTCATGAACGGATGCTCCTCCGGCCATGCCGGGAGGCTGTGATGGATTTCAACAAGTTGCTGCTCGTGGATGACGAGGAGGGGGTTCGCCGGTTTCTCGGCCTGTCCCTGATGGACCTCGGCTACGAGGTCAAGACCGCGGCAAACGGCCGTGAAGCCTTGGACATATTCGACAAGTTTCAGCCCGACATCATCTTTACCGACATCAAGATGCCGGTCATGGACGGCATTGAGCTGCTCCGGCATGTAAAGAAAATTTCGCCGGATACCGAAGTGGTCATGATCACCGGTCACGGCGATCTTGATCTGGCCATCGAGTCCTTGAAATTCGATGCCTCGGATTTCATCACCAAACCGATCAACAACGACGTCCTCGAAGTCTCCCTGGAACGCGCCAAGGAGCGGCACACCATGAAGCGCCAGCTCCGCGAACACACGGAGAACCTGGAACGCCTCGTGGAAGAGAAGACCAGCCGCATCATCGAACTGGAACGGCAAAACGCCGCCTGCCAGGTGGTCAACGGCCTCTCCTCCGCCCTGGAAAGCGCGGCCCGCGAAGTGGAAACCGGCTCCGGCATGTTCAACGAACTGCCCTGCCTCGTCTCCATTCACAACCGTTATCTTGAGATCGTGGCCCACAATACCCTCTTTGCGGAACGGCTGGGCGAGCACGTGGGCGACAACAGCTTCGATATCTACTCCGACCGCACCTCGCCGGGCAATGCCTGCCCGGTGCAGCGCACCTTCCAGACCGGCAAGGGCCAGCGCAGCCGCGAGACCTTTCTGGGCAAGGACGGCGAGGAAATCCCCGTCACGGTTTACACCGCCCCGCTCCCGAACAAGGACGGCGAAATCGAGCTGGTCCTCGACATTTCAGTGGACATGACCGAGCTGCAACGCCTCAAGGACGAACTGCTCGCCACCCAGTACAAATACCAGAGACTCTTCGATGAGGCCCCCTGCTACATCACGGTGCAGGACTCGGATTTGAACATCGTCGAGGCCAACCGACTCTTCAAGCGGGACTTCGGCGAGGTGGAAGGCCACTTCTGTTTCGAAGCGTACAAGCACCGGAACGAACCCTGCGAGGGGTGTCTGGTGGACAAGACGCTTCTGGACGGCGAGGCCCGCCAGCGCGAGACCGTGGTCACCACCCTTACCGGCGAACGCAAAAACATGCTTGTCCAGTCCGCCCCTCTGCACGACGCATCGGGCCGGGTCTTCCAGGCCATGGAGTTGTCCACAGATATTACCGAGATCCGGCGGTTGCAGGATCACCTGACCTCGCTGGGCATCATGCTTGGTTCCATGTCCCACGGCGTCAAGGGGATGCTCACCTCGCTGGACGGCGGCATCTACCGCCTGGAGTCCGGCCTGCGCAAGGGAGACGCCCAGCGGGTTGACGCGGCCACCAAGACCCTCAAGTCCATGATCGGCCGGGTCAAAAAGATGGTCCTGGACATCCTGTACTACGCCAAGTCCCGCGAGCTGGAAGCCGAGGCCGTGGACGCAACGGAATTCCTGCGCGAAACAGCCGCCATCGGCGCGACCAAGGCAACCTCGGCCGGAGTCGAATTCGTGGAGGATCTCCCGGATGGACTGGGGCAGATCAATGCCGACACCGCCGCCCTTTCCGCCGCGCTGGTCAACTTTCTGGAAAACGGCGTGGACGCCTGCGAAGGACTCGGATCTCACGGCGGTGGACTGCTGACCTTCTCAGCATCCTGCGGCGATGACAATCTGGTCATCAAGATAACGGACAACGGCATGGGCATGGACCAAGAAACCCGGGAAAAGATTTTCACCTTGTTTTTCTCATCCAAGGGCAAGCGCGGCACGGGCATCGGCCTGTTCATTTCCAACCAGACCATCGAACAGCACGGCGGTTCCATTGCCGTGGATTCCGCGCCGGGCGAGGGCACGACCTTCACCATTACCCTGCCGCGGGGCGACAGCCGCTAGGAAAGGCCGTTATCGACCCATTTGATTGTAAGGGGGTTTCTGCTATGTTGCGGACCAATAAGGGGCAAGAAGCCCCGGTTACAGGGAATCGACAGCCATGAAACTGACCACGCGCAGCAAATACGGAACCCGCCTCCTCCTGGATATCGCGCTCCACTCCGAAGACGGCCACCCCGTGCCGAGCAAGGATTCGGCCGAGCGGGAAAACCTTTCACTCAAGTATCTGGAAAAACTTGTTAAAGTTTTAAAACAGGCAGGCTACGTGAAAGGCAAACGCGGCCCCAACGGCGGCAACGTGCTCATGCGTAAGCCCGAGGACATCTCCATCGGCGAAGTGGCCCGGCTGCTGGACGGCGAAGAACCGTCGCCGGGCTGTGAAGGCGATGTATCCACCTGCCCGCGCGCGGCCGTGTGCCTGCGCCGCTCCATTTGGGAGGACGCCAGCATGGCCATGTACAAGATGCTCGACTCCTACTCCCTAGCCGACCTGGTCAAGGATGCCCGCCTCTGCCCGATGGACCATCCGCCGGCAAAGTAACGTGCGCCAGCCGGGCGGGAGGGAGGCCCGATGTTCCTGAAAAGAGTGCGAACAAGCCTGATCGCCAAAATGATCCTGTCCGGCGGGGTCACGCTCCTGCTGTGCGCCTTCCTCTGGACCGGCTTCAACGTCTGGTATTTCAAACGCAACGTCGTCTCCGGGGTCATGTCCGACATAAACATGATCTCGGACACCATCATGCTCGCCCTGCACTACGCCATGATGCTGGATTCCGAAGACGATATAAAAGAGAACATCAACAATATCAGCCGCCAGGAAGAGATCCGCAACATACGCGTCTACAACAAGCAGGGGCGCATCGTCTTTTCCAACGTGCCGGAAGAAGTGGATACGGTCATCGACCGCCACGCCAAGCCATGCTGGACCTGCCACCAGTATACGCCCACCCCGCCCGTCATGCCGCTCAAACAGCGCACCCGGCTCATAGAGGACAAGGACGGCGCGCAGCACATGGCCATCATGACACCCATCCCCAATTCCGAGGGGTGTTCGCCCGGTCCCTGCCACGTCCACAACAAGGACGAAAAAATCCTGGGTTTGCTGGACGTGACTGTGGCCATGGACGACAAAAACGCCATGATCTCCACCTTCGAGCGGGCCAATATCACAAGCTCGCTGCTGGTCTTCATCGCCACCTTCGCTGCCCTGTTCCTGTTTACCTACCGCTTCATCTTCCGGCCTATCCGTCGGGTTGTCGGCGCAACAAGGGAATACGGCGCAACCGAACACTTCACCGAGATCGACCTTGACCAGAACGATGAGATAGGCACCCTGGGCCGCGCCTTCAACGGCATGGCCAGACGCATCTCTGAAAACCACCATGCCCTGCGGGAGCAACGCGAGGAATTCCGCAACCTGTTCGACAACGTGCCCTGTCTGGTCAGCGTGGTGGACGGAGACTACCGGATCGTCCAGCACAACTCGGCCTATGAAAAGCACTTTGGCACCCCGGAGGGCAAACGGTGCTGGCAGGTGAACAAGGGGCGGCTGGAAAAATGCCGGGTATGCCCAGTGGACCGCACCTTTGCCGACGGCGGTTCGCACATGAGCGAAGAATCAGGCATGTCAAAAGACGGCCACCCCACTTATTGGATCGTCTACACCTCGCCGGTGCGCAACCCGGAGGGAAAAGTAGTGGCCGCCATGGAAATGATGGTGGACATTACCTGGCGGAAGGAACTGGAGCAACGGCTGGCCATTTCAGAGCACCGCTACCACGCTATTTTCGACTCCATTCCCGGCGCGGTATTCGTCCTGGACAGAAAGAATCTGGAGATCATCAACTGCAATGAATCGGCAACAGAGATATACGGCTGGCCGCGCGAGGAACTGCTGGGACGCTCCTTCCTGAGCCTTTTCCGGCCCGAGGAGGCGGACGGCTGGGCCGAGCCCATCAGAACCTGGCCGGAAATAGAGCTGTGCACGCATGTCACCCAGGAGGGCGATCCCATCTTCGTGTTCGCGCGCATCTCCCCGGCCGACTTCGACAAACGGGACGCCCTGATCGTGGTCTGCACCGACGTCACCCGCAAGGTGGTGGCCGAACAGCAGGTCATCCAGGCGAGCAAGATGTCCACCCTGGGCGAAATGTCCACCGGTGTGGCCCACGAACTGAATCAGCCCCTGACCATCCTCCAGGCCATCTCCAACCTGCTGACGCGCAAGGTGCAGCGAAAGGCCCCCATTGAACCGGAAATATTGGAGGAAATGGCGGAAGGCATCTCCACTCATGTGGAGCGAGCCGCCAAGATCATCGAGCATATGCGCGAATTCGGACGCAAATCCGACATGAAGACCATGCCGGTACAGGTCAACGATGTGCTGCAACGCGGTTTCGAATTCTTCAGCCAGCAACTGACGATCCACAATATTGAAGTCATTTGGGACCTGAAGGGCGGCCTGCCAATGATCATGGCCGACTCAAACCGGTTGGAGCAAGTAGTGGTCAATCTGCTGCTCAACGCCCGCGATGCCATAGAGGAAAAATGGGCGGGCAAGAACAGCGAAGCGGACAAACGCATCCACATCCGTTCCTTTACAAAGGGCGACCGGGTCTGTTTCCGCATCTGCGATACGGGCATGGGCATTCCCACGGCCATCCGCGACAGGCTTTTCGAGCCATTCTTTACCACCAAGAACGTGGGCAAGGGCACGGGCCTCGGCCTGTCCATCTCCTACGGCATCGTCACCGACTACGGCGGAGACATCACGGCCCGCGACTGGGAACCCGGCGGAGCCTGTTTCGAGATATCCTTCCCCAGAGCAGCCTGCGAACTTTAGCAGACTGACAACAAAACAGCACTTCGCGACGCGCCCGAAAAGGGGGGCACAACACCTCCCCCTTTTTTGGGGGAGGGTGGGGATCAATCCTCCACGCCCTCTATGCGGCGCAGTTTCTCGCGCAGAGTCTTGCGGTTGATGCCAAGGATTTCCGCAGCCCGGGTCTTGTTGCCCCTCACCGTCATCAGCACGCGCTGGATGTGCTCGCTCTCCACCTCGGCCAGAGAGCGATTGCTTCCGGCCTCGCGCGGCAGGCAGAAGCGCATGGCGTCCGGCAGGTCGGTCACGTCGATGGGGTCGTGGTCCACGATGACCACAACCCGCTGAATCAGATTCTCCAGCTCCCGCACATTGCCGGGCCAGGAATATCCGCGCAACACGCCCAGGGCCTCGTCCGTGAGCCGGGGCGGCGTGCGGTGCATGGCCTTGGAAAACTTGGTCAGGAAGTGGTTGACCAGCACCAATATGTCGTCCCCGCGCTCGCACAGGGAAGGCACCGGGATGTCCACCACGTTGATGCGGTAGAAGAGGTCCTCGCGGAAAGTCCCCTCCTCCACCATACGCCGCAAATCCTTGTGGGTGGCGGCGATGATGCGGGTATCCACTTTATGCACCCGGCTCGATCCCACCTTGGAAAATTCCTTGGACTGGATGACCCGAAGCAGCTTGGCCTGCATGTTCGGGCTGGCGTCGCCTATCTCGTCCAGAAAGATGGAACCACCGCTGGCGATCTCGAAGAACCCGGCCCGTCCGTCCTTGGCCCCGGTAAAGGCACCCTTGACGTGGCCGAAAAGCTCGCTCTCCACCAGACTGTCCGGGATGGCCGTGCAGTTGACCGGCACGAACGAGGAGGCGCGGCGTACGCTGTTGTAGTGCACGGCCCGGGCCACCAGTTCCTTGCCGGTGCCGGAGTCTCCGGCAATGAGCACGTTGGCGTCCGTCCGCGCGGCCTTGCCGATACGCTGGAACACATGTTCCATCTCCGGTGAGCTGCCGATGATGCCGAAGTTGTCGGGCGGGGTATCGGACGAGGAAAGGACCCGACGCCGCTGCAACCGCTCCACGATGCGCTCCACGGCCGAGAGCAGTTCCTCGGTGGTGAACGGCTTGGCCAGATACTCACCAGCTCCGTCCTTGATGGCCTCCACCGCGCCGGGAATGGACGGATATCCGGTGATCATCATGATCTCGGTATCCGGATAGTTGGCCCGGACGTGGCGGATCAGGTCCATGCCCGTGGACTGGGGCATTCGGTAGTCGGTAATGACCAGATCAATGGCCATGTCTTCGAGCAGGGGCAGGGCGTCGCTCACCCGCTCGCAGGTGTGGACCTCATACCCTTCCGGCACCAGATTGCGCTTGATGACCTCCAGGGTGGCCCGGCTGTCGTCAACAGCGAGAATTCGCGTGGCTTGACTCATGATTCCGCCGTATTGCTTATGGATTGACAGGGCAGCACCACCTCGACACGCGTGCCCCGGCCGGGCTCGCTGTCCACCTGGATGACGCCGCCGTGCGCCTTGACGATGCCGTGCACCACGGAGAGGCCGAGGCCGGTGCCCCGGTCCACGTCCTTGGTGGTGTAGAACGGCGTGAAAATCTGCTTGAGGGCATCGCGGTCCATGCCCGGCCCGGTGTCCTCCACGATGAGGTAGGCGTCCTCGCCGTCGGAGAGGGTGGAGATGGTGACCTGCCCGCCCTGCTCCATGGCCTGAATGGCGTTGGAGACCAGATTGACCACCACCTGCTTGAGGTGCTGCGGGTCGGCCATGATGACGGGCATCCCCTCCGCATAGTCGCGCACCAGTTCCACGTTGCCCCGCTTGGCTCCGGACTGGGTGATGCCGAGTCCCTGCTCCACCACCTCGTTGAGGTCAACGGGCAAGAGCTGCGGCGGCAACTGGCGGGCAAAAAACATGAGCTTGCGGATTATCTCCCTGGCGTGCAGGGACGATTCCACTATGCTCCCGAGATCGCTGGCCACCTGCTCCGGCAATCCCGGTGACTGAAGCGCCAGCTCGGCAAACCCCAGAATGTTGGCGAGCGGTTCGTTGATCTCGTGGGCCACTCCGGCGGAAAACTGGCCGATCTTGGCCAGACGGTCCGCACGCCTGAGCTGCGCCTCCAGCGTCCGCTTGGCGACACGGGTCTCCTTGCGGGCCACCATGACCGCAACCTGCTGGGCCACGGCCGTCAGCAGGTCCCGTTCATCCGGGGTGAATCGGCCGCCGCCCAGTCCGCCGGGCCGCAGCACCGCACGCAGCGAGCCGCGCTTTTCACCCAGGATCAGGATGGGTTCCTTAAGCAACTGGCCCGCTTCGAAGTCGCAGTATCCCGGTGTTTCCCACACGTCGCGATCCACGGTGAGGCGCAAAAAAGTATTGGAGGGGTCCTGAAAGGCGGGCGGCAGGATGGGCATCAGCTCCTCGAACACGGGAGCCAGTTCACGGTCCACCCGAGTGACCATCTGGCTGATCTGGAACAGGCAGTTCAGTTCCCGGTTGCGCTCCATGAGGGAGGAACGCTCGCGCAGCAGGCCGTCCTCGCGCAGGGTGTGGTCGGTAACATCCTGCCCCACGCAGAGCACCGAGACGATGGACCCTTCGGAATCGGCCAGCGGCTTGAGATTCCAGTTGATGTAGACCTTGTCGCCGTCGCGGTCCTTGATGACGCCGGCCATGGCCGAAACGCCCTGGCTGTTGGTGTGTTCCAGCACGGCCCGGCGGGCCGCGGCGCGCTCCGGTCCCGGGATGAAGGTGTCGAACCAGTCCAGTCCCGCCAGTTCATCCATGGAATACCCGGTGAGGGCTTCCAGCTCGGAATTGCCATGCACCACCCGTCCCCGGAGGTCCAGAGTGACCACGATGCCGTGGCTGAGCTGCATGACAGTGTCGTAATAATCCTGAAAATTCATCCAAGCGACCTCACCGGACGTCAATACGAGAAATAGACAGATGCGTAAACAAAAACCGGGGCGAAATGCCCCGCCCCAGGGGCGTACGGCCCGACCTTGCGGGGGGCCGGACCGTACTGGGTTGGGGCATTAGGCTGATTCCCAGATTAATGGCTGAGACGCAATCCCCAGCCCTCGAAGAGGAAGAGGATGGCGAAGCCGTACCACAGGGTGTAGAAAACATAGAACACCAGGGAGAAGATAACCAATCCCATGCGCTCCGATATGTGTTCCGCATCGATGCCGAAGTAGTTGTATGCCGCCTCGACCGCCTTCTTCTGGATGGTCAGCACGGTCTTGGCCGCATCAAACGCCTTCTGCTTCTTGAGGGAATTATCCATCTGGCTCAGGGTCATCCACCAGTTGTAGAGCACACGGCGGCCCTCCACACCATACTTGCCCTTGAGCGTGTCGCCGTCGTTGTCATATAGGGACTTGGAGTCGGTCAGACACACATCGAGAATGGTTCCCAGGGAACCGGTCACGGTAAGCGCCTGTCCGTCCACGGCCACTTCGGCCCCGGCAGCGGTGAGCATGGCGGCCGACTGCGTGGCGACATTGATGTCCTTGTACTTCAGATTCAGGGTCACATTGCGGTCCGCCAATCCGGCGGCGTCCGGCTTCAGGCTGGCCGCGTAGTCCACGGAACCCTTTGATATGGAGTTGTACAGGTGATCCAGATACTGCATCCCGTTATGGCCGTGGTAGATGGGCTGGAACATGATCACCATTACCACGAAGAAGACCACAAGCAGGCCGATTCCGGTTCCGAATTCCTTCTTGTTGGCAATCATGTTAGCGAACCTCCTCTCTCTTGAGCGTGCCCAAGTTCTTCAAAAACGTTCCGATAACCCAGACCGAGAATCCGCCGATGACTATGAAGAACGCCCATATACCTATGTTGTTCAACAGAGCGCCTGTTGCGGGTGATAGGGAAATGACCTCCATTTCCGCCAGCTTGCTCGGCAGAGCGAAAATCCGGTTCATGAAACCGGCCAGCACGGCCATGGCGTAAAAACCGCGGATGGTGATGCCGGGCACGACCTTGGTGACCAGTGCGCCGATCTGAATGCCCAGCAGGGAACCGATGAGCATACCCATGGCCAGGGTGTAGAAGATGAAGCCGTAAATGGCATACTGGCTGATGGACGCGAAGCCCGCCGTGAACACGATCTGGAAGATATCGGTACCGACCGTGGTCATGGAGGACACGCCGAGCACATAGACGAAGATGGGGAAGGTCAGGAACCCGCCGCCAACGCCCATGATGCCCGCTGCCAGACCGACCAGCACGCCGGAGAGAACCAGGAATATCCAGGAAATGCGACGGCCGCCGGGAACCAGGTCCTGATCGAAGCTGATCATCGGAGGCACCTTGACGGACTGCAGGTTGCGGGACAGGGCGCCAATCTCGACCCCTTCGCCGCCGTGGGCGTCACCGCCGGACGCAGCCTTGCGCGAGCGCAGGAAGTCGGTCAGGGCGTAGAAGCCGAGGAAACCGAGCATCAGGGAGTAGACAGTGGTGATGAAGGCGTCACTGAGCACCGGATTGATCTCGTAGAGCAATCGGTTGATGATGCCGCCCGCAGTGGCTCCCAGCACCGCGCCTATGAGGAAGACGAAGGCCAGGCTAACGGAGACGTTGCCGAGCTTGCGGTGGATGACGCTGCCCATGATCGCCTTGGCGAAGATGTGGAACAGGTCGGTACCGACCGCCAGGATGCCCTTGATGCCCGCACTCATCAGTGCCGGAGCGATGATGAAGCCGCCACCCGCGCCGATGCAGCCGGTAATGAGTCCCGCACCCACGCCGATGGCGATGGACACCAGGAAGATACCCAGGCTGTAGAAGGCCGGGCTGTAGGCCTTTTTGCCGCCCAACAGCGTGGGCAGAACCGGGCCGAGATCATCGGCGAAACAGATGCCGCCCAGGATCACCGGAATCAGCATCAGCCCAATAATAATCAGCTTTTTCCGGCTGCTGACGATCGACCTTGCATTTTCGATCTCCCAGCGGGCGAGCGATTCGGCCCCCGCCATCATGAATCGTCCCCAATCCTTGAAGAAGTGCATACTCTCCTCGCTTCCTTATAAATGTTGCTTGTTTTCCCGAAGCCCGTCCGCTCGGTTACGCACCGGCCTCACCGTTTCCTCTACCGTGCCGCGCAGCAGCCTGGATCTTTTCCATCAACTCATCCATGGCCGCCGGTTTAAGCAGGTAGTCGCAGGCTCCCATGGCCAGGCTTGAAATGACGATGTCCGTAGTGGCGTGCGCCGTGAACATGATCACCTCCACCCGTGGATACTGCCGCTTGATCTCGCCCAGGACCTTGATCCCGTCGATGCCCGGCATCTTGATGTCGAGCAGGACCACATCGAAGTGTTCCGAGGCGAGGGCTTCCAGGGCCTCGTTGCCGCCCGGAGCGGTGCGCAGACACACACCCCGCCGGGTTAGCCGCTTGCCCACGGCCGACGCGAAGTCGGGTTCGTCATCGACATGAAGCACCCGAATTTCCCTCATAACGCCTCCCCGGCACGGCCCGCCGTCCGCAGCACGGTTTCCAGGAGCTGCTCGAATTCCATCGGCTTCGACAGATATCCGTTCGCCCCCTGCTGCATACAGGCATCACGCGCCTCCTCGCTGCCGTGTCCAGTAAGCATCAGAACCGGCATCTCGGGCACCATGAGCTTGAACACCTTGAGAATCTCCAGGCCGTCCATACCTTCGAGCTTGAGGTCCACCACGGCCACGTCGAAATCCACGCGGCGCAGGGTACGAACGGCCTCCTCGCCGCTCGCAGCCGTCGAGACATCCACGCCCCGACGAGCCATGCGCTTGCGCAGCACCTCGGCGAACCCGATCTCATCATCCACGATGAGCAGTCTGACCGCGTTTCCCTCGCTCATGATCCGACTCCGGAACTCCCGCCCTAGGCCATGCGCTGGGCAATGTCGCCCACACGCTCCATGATCGCCTCTTCCTCGTGCTCCGCCTTGAGCTGGACGGCTTCCATGATCTTGTTCACCAGCAGGCTGAAATCGCAGGGCTTCATCAGGTAGTCGTAGGCTCCCTGCTGAATACCCTCCACGGCCGTGGGCACCGTGGCGTGTCCGGTAAGCATGATTACCTCCACCAGCGGACGCGCTTCCTTGATGTCCTGCAGAACGACCAAGCCATCCTTGCCGGGCATCTTCATGTCCAGAATCACGACCTGGATTTCGGGATGTTCGTTCAGGCGCGCCAAGGCCTCCTGCCCGTCATACGCCTTGAAGACACTCATGTTCCGCTTGGAAAGACGCTTGGCCATGGTTTCGACGAAACCCGCCTCATCGTCCACGATCAACACGTGGGCATCAGTCATGGTCGTTCTCCTTTAGGTTTTCCCCACCCGGGGCGGTGGGCGGGAAAGGCAACCGGATAAAGAACCGTGTTCCCTTTCCCACCGCGCTTTCCACATCGATTTCACCACCAAGCTGGTGGATAATGCCAAAACAGATGGACAGTCCCAGCCCACTCCCCTTGCCCACCGGCTTGGTCGTGAAGAAGGGATCGAAAATCTTGGGCAGATTGGCGGCCGGAATGCCCGGGCCGGTATCCCCGACCTCCACCACGGCCCTGCCGTCTTCCTCGCGGCAGGCGATGGAGAGGGTGCCGCCGTGCGGCTCCATGGCCTGGATGGCGTTGTTCACCAGATTGAGAATAACCTGATGGAGTTCGGTGACCGAGGCGTGGACAGGACGGAGGTCCGCATCCAGGGCGAGGCTGAAATCCACCTGGGCGTACCGCGCCTGCTGCATGGAAATGTCCACCACCTCGCGAATAAGCTGGGGCAGGGAGACGTCGCCGGTCAGCGAATCCGTCTGGCGCGCAAAGCTGAGCAGCTTGTGGGTGATGTCCTTGCAGCGGCGGCCCTGGGTCCGCACCTGATTCAGGGCGCGCTCTATCTCGCCGTAGGAGGACAGTTCCCGCCCCTCGTCCTCCATCAGGTCGCGCACCCACCCGGCTTCCTCGATCATGATGGCCACCGGGTTGTTGATCTCGTGGGCGATGCCTGCCGCAAGCTCGCCGATGGCGGCGAGCTTGCCGGTCTCGGCCATCTGCTTGGTCAGCATCTCGGATTCCCGGTCTATGGACTGGAAGCGGACCACCAGCTTGCGCGAAACGAGCACGGCCATGATCACGATGGCCAGACCGCCGAGCAGGAAGATGGCCAGGGTCACGTATTCCGTCCGGGTCATGGCCGAAAAGGCGTCCGAGGCGCGCTGGCGGTAGACCAGCTTCCAGTCGCCGCCCTTGAGGGGGGCGGATATGGTCAGATACTCCTCCCCCTTGTCGTCTCGGGAGAACCCGATGCTCACGTCCTTGAGCGCGGGATAGGGAACCACGCTCACCGGCGTCAGTACGAGACTCCCGGTCTGCTCCTGGGGCCGAGTCTGAAACACGCCCTTACTATTAAGGATATATGCCGATCCGGTCTCGCCGATTCGGATATTTTCCACCAGATGGGTGAAGGCGAGAAAATCGATGGTGGCGCGAAGCGTCCACTTGTGTTCGCCCGTGCCGTTATTGACGGTGATGATGAAATGGGGGGATTGCCGGAGGCCGAGAAACACATCACTGATGGAGGAGGCCCGATGCCGGGTATCCAGATACCACTCCGCCTCGGAATAGTCCGCGCCCAGCAGGTCGAAGGGACCGGCATAGGCAATCTGTCTGCCGGAGCTGTCTATGACGCCCAGATCCACGAAGATGCGGCCGTATTCCTGCTGCATCCCGCGCAGAATCTTGGCGAGGAAGGCGTTGTCGGTCAGCTGCTCACTGGTATAGGCCCGGTCCAGGTAGCGTATCTCATGCAGCTTGGAATTCAGAAAGGAGTCAATGGTGTCCTTGTGCTTATCCACCACCTCGGCCAGATGGGAGTAGGTCTTGGCGCGATAGATGGAGCGGAACTGATCGAAGATGAGTCCGCCGACAAGGAGAAGCGGCGCGATGGACACCGTAATGACGACCAGCGCGATGTTGCGGGACAACTTGTCGTAGGTGGACTTTTGATCTGGATGCACGCCGCTTCCTCTCTTTTTGGCATCGCCCCCTCACTCGGGGTGATTGCACCCCATTAGGCAAGGCGTGTGCCATTCCACCTGAACCGCCCCGCCGGACCCTGACAGAGCTGAATTCATACTAAGCTGAAATATTTAATCTTATACTCGCAACCTTTTCCTTGATTCCTGATTTTCCCGAGTGGAACATCCGCGAATCCACACTGTTTTTTCCATTTTTAACCCAGAAACGATACATTTTGTCCCAATGATACAAAATGTACCATGTTATGCCAAGAGGGCAAACCCCCTTTTATTGGGAACTACATAAGGTGGGGCCAAACGATGCGGTACATTTTGTACCAAACGTTTTTCCCGACCAAATCCGTATAGAATAAAAAATCAACGAATCCATCTGAGAAATACGGATCAATTGCTATACATATCCTTTTGATTCAATATATTGCAGTAATATTGAGAACTGAGAAAAAAAGTATCGGTGCAGACGGGGAAGTGGCATGTGCATTGTAAGAAAAACCAATATGCACGCTTCAACGAACATCCTGCTGGTGGATGACGAACCCGGCTTTGTAAACGCTCTGGCAAAACGACTGGTCAGACGGGGCATGACCGTCTGCACTGCACTCGATGGAGGAGAGGCTCTGGAGCAGGTCAGGTCCCGCCCCTTGGACGTGGCCGTGCTGGCCCTCCTCATGCCCGGTGTAGATGGCGTGCAACTGTGCAAGGCGTTGCGCCACGAACAGCCGGATCTGGCCATCATCCTCCTGACAGGCCATGGTTCAGTGCACGAAGCCCTGCGGGCGAGGGATGCCGGGGCCTTTGAGTTCCTATCCAAACCAGTGGCCCTGGAAAAATTGTGGGATACCATTCTTCGGGCCAGCGGCCAAAAAGATGCCGGGGCCTGACTAGGGGGAAAAGGGGACCGAAAACAACGGTCCGCCAACGCCTCGCGCCGACTCTTCCGACTGGAAATATTGCTTCAACTGCTCCTGGTTGCTGATGCCGAGTTTCTTATACAGGGTGGCGAAGTAGCGCTTGATTGAATTCGGAGCCAAGCCTGTGGCCTCGGCTATTTTCCTGTATGGCATCCCTGTCAGAGCCAGACGAACCAGACTCCGCTCCCGGGGAGTGAGCTGAACTTTCCCCTCGGCAAAATGCCAGGACATGATCTTGTTACGATTCTTCTCAAACATTGAGGCCAGATGCAGGATACGGGAGACGCCATAGCCATAGGTAGGATCGTCTTTCAGACTTTTCAGCTGGGGCAGAAAAACCGATGGCCCTACAAACGGCATCAACAGATTGTCGGGCAAAGCGAGGTCCAGCGCGGCCAGCAGTGAGGTGTCCCCCTTGGCCAGCATTCCCATTCCCATATTGCCGGCGGCGAGGAATATCCTGGCGTAAATCTCGAACATGAGATTATTGCCGAATCGCCCCTCCTGTAACAGCAGGCTGAACCGGGCCACCAGCTCGGCGTGCCCCCCGGCCAACAGCAGAGAGCCGCCCAGCGCGATATAAGCCGCCCCGCCCGCAAAGGCGTAGAGTTTGTCCTCCCCGCCTTTCACCAGCCATTCCGGAATTCCCTCCGGCCGATTGAGGTTGTTAAACAAAAAGGCCTTGCAAAGATCGACCGTCTGCAGCAGGGAAAAGGCGCGCTTTTCCTTCACCCGCTCCGCCATTGTTTCAATTCTGGTCAATGCCTTGTCGAAATCACCGTTCCATATATCCAGCCGGGCCAGCAGGAACAAAGCACTGACCTCGATGCCTGTCTGGTCATTGCCCTGGGCCGTGGCCAGGGCCCGGAAGGCGGCAATGGACGCTGCATCGATCTCGCCGGCATTGTACCGAACCTCGCCGAGCATGAGGTCCTCGGCACCGGCCCCGTGCATTCCGGTCAGGCGTTGATAGAGCGGCAGGCAGTCCTGCATCTGCTGCAATTCTTCCGCCAGAGCGCCGCTCTTGCGGTGAAACATGTACAGCACGGACGGCGACCCCAACGTCCAGGGGTCCTTGCCGAAAAAACGACTCTGCGGCGTATTCGCCTTCCGAAAATATTCGGCGGCGCGTGTGTGGCACTCGGACATTCCGAGGATGTCGTTGTATCGGGTGAACGCGCTCAGCAATTCCAATTCACCCCGCCAGCTGTTGGCTTCCGCGTTGTCATCCGGCAGGGAGGCACAGTAGTTACGCAGACGGCCGAGCAGCTCCGTAAATGTTGCCGCATCCTTGCCGCTGAGGGCGGCCATGGCATACCGAAACATGACGCCGGGATACTGCTCCAGCAGATCGGGAGGACAGGCCCGAAACAGGGCGAGCCGCAAATCCCTGCCCTCGGTAACCAGCATCCGGTCCGCAATTCTGTTCAAAAGCTCAAGCATCCTGGCGCAGTCATCCACATTGCCGAGCATTTTGACGGCGCCGCCTATCTCGCCATGCCGGATCATCCATTCGGCACTGCGCAGATAAACATCCTGACGGTCTTCTGCGGACAATTCGTCAAACCGTTTTCTGAGAAACGTCCTGAACAGGGCGTGAAAGGCATAACACGCCGTGGCCGGATCATACTGGATGAACGCGTTACGCCGCAGCAGTTCTAAAAAAACAGCTTCGGCATCATCCGAAAAAAGCTTTGCCAGTGTGACGGGAAACCGCTCAAGCGGAGCCAATCGCGTCAACAGTGTCCGGGTCTTGGCCGGAAGCGGGTCAAAAATCTGATCTGCCAGCAGGGTATGGGGCTCCACGCTGGAAGAGAGGCTTCCATGCCGGGTGTAGTGCAGCAGAGACAAATAAAGGGCACTGATCCATCCGCCCGTCAGAGTATGCAGCCGCACGGCTTCGGCGTCGTCCAAGACAACTCCGCAACAGGCGTAATAGGAGCGTATTTCCTCAGCGGTAAGGGCGAAAAATGCCGGACCGATTTCCGCCGCCATTCCCTTGAGCATAGAGACCGCGAAAATCTTTCCCGGCGCATGGCGGGAGATGAGCACGATGGGAGGAAACAATCCCCCCTGCCGGACAAGGAGCAGGCACAATTCAAAAAGCCTGTCGGCAGCCGGTGACGCAAGGATATGGACGTCGTCAAAGACAAGAACGGTTTCCGGGGGAAATGAAAGACGGGCAAACATGCCCCGGGCCGCATCCAATCGCGCCGGATCTCCCGGAAATCCCAGATCCTCCAGCGAGTCCGCAACCTTCGCCATATCCGGAAGGCTTCCGCGCAACACCCGGCAAAAATCCTGCCAGAAAGCATTTCCGTCCTGTGTCAGCACAAATGTCCAGATCGGCGAAACATTCTTATCGCGCAGATATTCCCGCACCGCGACCGTCTTTCCATATCCCATGGGGGCATGGATGAATGTGATGGGGGTGGAGTGGATGACGGCAACCCCGTCGCGTAGCCTGGGGCTATGATACAGCGAGGAAATGTCTAATTGGAGAGCGGCTTCGGACATATTTTTTATTCGAACCGAATGTAAACAAATTGTAAAGAAGATTGCCCTGTTCGCCCCTAATTCCCCGTAAAAAAGCCCATTTTTACGCAGGCAGGCGGAGTCGTGTCTCCCGGTCACAATGCTGACCGAGTATTTCCACACCCGGGTCATTGCCGACTCCCCGAGGCCTCCTCCCAAGCCGCAAGCATGTATATGCCGCATTGCATCTTACCGAGGTATGAAAATTGACCGAGATGATCGAAAGGATACAGTGGGAAAATCGTCACTCAACATAGTGGAGGTCGGGATGGAAAAAATTCTCATCATCGGGTGCAAAAACACCATGGACGACGTGTGTATCGGCTGTTCGCGATGTATGGTCGCCTTCAACAGGCGGGAGGGCATGTTCGCCCAGTACAAGGATATGGAAGCGGAACTGCTCGGCATTCTGAGCTGCGGCGGCTGCCCCGGCAGCAGCATCGTGCAGCGGCTTGCCCAGCTCAAGCTGTGGAACATGCCGCTTGGCGAACTGCCCACCAAGATTCACGTCGGTCCCTGCCTGTCGGACCACTGTCCCTATGTGGACGACGTGATTACCAAGATACAGGTAAAGGCGGGCATCGACGTCATTGAGGGAACCCATCCCTATACGCCGGAAAAGGTCTTTTAGGACCCCATCCTGGCGGACGGGCCGGGACCGTGTCCTGGTTCGCCCGCCCCTCAGGGGCAAGACCTGCGCAGATCAGGCGGGATTGTCGAACTTGGCTATGTCGGCCAGGAACTGCTGCCGCCGCTTTTCCACCTCCGCACTGCTGGACATGATCATATCCAGCTGGCGGGTATGGGTAATGAGGTAGCCCACCACCTGAAGCCGATGGCCCATGGTCTTGCGGTCCATGCCTTCCACCCGGGCGAAGAGATTGTCCTCCCGCACCCTGGCCCGGAAGTCGAAGCCCTCCAGGAATTCGCCAACAAACCGGGCGCGCCGGATGCGCCGCTCCAGATTGGCGGCCCCACCCTTGAACTGAAAACTGCAATAATTCTCGCTGATGCGGTCGCCCACCAGAGATTCCACCCCACAGAAATGGAATCCGAAACGCGATTGCAGGCTGCAATAGTTCTTCGAAACCATGAAGTAATTCTTCTGGGTGTATTTGGTGCCCCCGCCCACTGTGAGGTTGGGGTTCATGGTCGCCTCGAACATCACGGACATGAGGCCGCCCGTATGCACGGGCGGCGGACCTTCCCACGGCACGGCGTGCATCCCCGCCCACAACTTGCGCAGGGGGAAGGAATCGATTTCCTCCAGCCCGATGCACCGATCCGTACGGGCAGCCCCGGCCTCGGTGAACCCATCGTCAAGGTTGAGCACCCAAAATTGCTTGGGCACGTCGCAGATGAGCTGGCGCGAAGCGGACTGGACCACATCGTCCTGCGTGCCATACTCGAACATCTCGCGCACGGCCATCTCGTGGCAAAAGCGCATGATGTCGTGCAGGGTCCGGCATTCGGAAGGCCGGAACCTGGGCGAATCGGGATCGGTCAGGTTGAGCCGCACGATATGGCGCGCAGCCTTGCGCAGAGCCGCCTGCACCGGACTGCCGCGCATAATCCGTTCCTTCGGCTTTTCCGTGAGCAACGCCTCCACGGCCCCGGCGTAAAACGCCCGGCCGTCGGCATCCACGGTGACGATCTGGCCGTTTTTCACGGACTGCACCGCTCCCTCCACACCGAACAACGCCGGAACACCGAACTCACGGGCCACATTGGCCAGATGCCCGGCAATGCCGCCCTGCTCGGAGATGACGGCGCTGCACCGGTCCAGCAGGGCCGCCCGACTGGGACGGGCCTGACGCAAGATGAGCACTCCGCCGTCCGGGAATGTCAAGGCATCGGCGCTCTTGAGAACCACATGCACAGGCCCCACGCCGACACCGGGACTGGCGGTACGCCCCCCGGCCAGCAGCGGCTCCGGCAGGTCGGAGAGACGATGCACCGGAGCCTCACCGTTGCCCACCAGCATCAAGGGTCGGCACTGCAAGAGGTGGAACGCACCATCCGGCGTGACGGCCCACTCGATATCCTGCGGGGTGCCGAAATATTCCTCGATGGACACGGCCCGGCGGGCAACCTTGACCGCCTGTTCGTCGGTAAGCGACGGCGTAGTCCGTTCCTCGTCCAGCATATCGCCCCGGCAGACGCCCTCTTCCTCATGGCAGACGTATTTCTCGTTTTTGTCTGCCACGATCCGTTCGACCAGCTGCATGGGCTCGTGCCGGTCCACCACAAAGATATCGGTGGCGGCCGTGCCGTCCACCACCGCGCGGGGCAACCCCCACACCGCATGGATGGAGACGCGATCGTCCCGGATATTCACCGGGCTGCGCGAGTAGGCCACGCCCCCGGCCAGGGCGGAAACCATGACCATGCAACCCACGCTCATGGCCACATCCTCGTCCCGCAGCCCCCGGTTCATGCGATAGGCCATGGCCTGCATCGAATACTTGGATGCCAGAACCTCGCGGTAGGCATCGAGCAGTCCGGAGCGGCTAATGTTGAGCAGGGAGCGATATTGTCCGGCAAAAGTCGCCCCTTCCACATCCTCACCCAATGCGCTGGAACGCACGGCCAGCTTGGGCTGGTGGCCGATTCGCGCGGCCAGGGCGTCGTAGGCGGCCAGGATGTCGGCCTCAAGTTCTCCGGGCAGCGGCGAGGACATAATGAGCTGCATGATGCGCGAGGAAAGCTGGTACATTCCCTCCCTATCATCCGAGTTGGTCATCTGGATCAACCGGTTGATCTCCTCGCCCAGATCCCCGGCGCGCATGACGCGGGCATAGGCCGCCGTGGTGATTACAAACCCTTGAGGGATGCGCAGGCCGAGCCGGTTTCCCGCCTCGCCCAGCATGGCAACCTTTGGGCCGCAGGTCTCCACATCGCCCCTTCCCACCTGGCGCAGGTCCAGCACCGAGGGCTGGCCGATATCCGGCGGGGTCTCCGGCTCGATGTGCGGCTGGATGCGCTCCTGGATATCCTGAAACACCTCGAACAGCCGGGTGTAGGTCTCGGGATGCAGACTGTCCAAATGGCGGATCATCTGAAAAATGAGGGTGGATATGCGCGTGCACAGGGCGCGCACATACTGCATACTGTAAGGGTGAAAGCCCCGAAGCGCCTCCTCCAGCTCGCCCATGGCATCGTGCGCGCGGGTGTTGGCCTGGATGAGCAGACGGAAATGATTGTACCGCGCGGAAAAAGCCTTGCGGATTTCGGCCCGTTCCTCGCGGGTCGGCTCATGCCCCCCGAAAAAATCCTTGAGCGGACGCCGCAGGGCGTCCAGCATATTCTTCAACATCAGCTTGCCGAACATCCTTGGTTCAAAACACCGTCAGGCACATCAAAATCCGGCCGGAGCATTATTCAGCCCGGCGCCTGCCCTCGATGCGCCCTTCCTGCAACCGCTTGCGAGCGGCCGCGTCCTCCACTTTGTACAACAATTCCTCAAAGGCCACCGGCTTCATCATGTAGTCGAAGGCCCCAAGTTCCATGCCGCGAATGGCAACCTCCATGGAGGCGTGTCCGGTCAGCATAACCACTTCAATTAGCGGGTCCGACTCCTTGATGCGGTGCAGCACGCTCAACCCGTCCATGCCGGGCATACGCACGTCAAGCAGCACAACATCGGCCGCGAAATGCTCCAACTTCTCCAGCCCGGCCTCACCGCTGTCCGCCGTTTCCACGGCCATTCCCCGGCGGGAGAGCCTCCGCGCCAGGGTGGCGGTAAAATCCGTCTCATCATCCACCAGCAATACATGCACAGTTCCACTCATTCCGTTTCCTCCCGGCCCACGGCCTCCCGAATCTTGGCCAGCAGGGCATCCAGATCGCAGGGCTTGAGCAGGTAGTCGAAGGCCCCGTGCCCAAGGCCGTCCCGTGCAGCCTGCTCGGAGCCGTGTCCCGTCAGCATGATTACCGGCAATTCCGGCACCATTTTCTTGAAAACGTCAAGGACCTCAATGCCGTCCATGTCGCCCAGCTTGAGATCGAGCACGGCCACGTCAAAGTCCCGATCACGCAAAATGCGGATGGCCTCGGCCCCGCCGGGAGCCGTGGCGACCTGAAAACCGCGCTTGGCGAGCCGTTTGCCCAAAACGTCGAGAAAGCCGGTCTCGTCATCCACCAGCAAGAGGCGCAAGGGAGCTTCGGGCATGGGTTCTAGTCCCCCCGCCTGAGTTCGATATGCCGGGCACGCGCCTCAAGAATACGCGTTTCCTGGGCCTGCTTCTTCTGGTAGGCCTCCTCCACCTTGGCAAGCAACTCGTCCATTTCGCACGGCTTCATCATGTAGTCGTATGCTCCGAGCTTCATGCCCTCAATCGCGTTTTCCACCGTGGCGTGGCCGGTGAGCATGATCACTTCCACCAGAGGATACGCCGCCTTTATGGTCTTCAGTGTCTCGATGCCGTCCATGCCGGGCATCTTCACGTCCAGTATGACCACGTCCACGTTGCCGGGCCCGTCGAGAACAGCCAGTCCGGCCTGTCCGCTATCGGCCGTGGCCACCGTGAGACCGCGCTTGCCGAGCCGCTTGGCCATGGTGTCCACAAACCCCTTTTCATCGTCTACGAGCAGAATGCTAGCAGGCATATCAACCTCCCGTATCCACAGGTTTTTCTCCCTCGGTCAATCCGTCCACGGCCGTGCAGCGCATACCTTCCCCGGCAGCGGGCAGGCGGATGGTAAAGACCGTTCCCTTGTCCACCACGGAGCGCACCGAAATTTCACCGCCCATCTTGTTGATGATGCCGTAGATGATGGACAGGCCGAGTCCGGTCCCCTTGCCCACGGGCTTGGTGGTGAAGAATGGATCGAAAATACGTTGCAGGTTCGCCCTGGGGATGCCGCATCCGGTATCGGATATGGAAATGATCACATCGTCGCCTTCAACGCGACTCATGATGTCCAGTTCGCCCCCGCCCTGATCCATGGCATCGATGGCGTTGTTGATGAGGTTGAGGAGCACCTGCTGCATCTCGGATTCGCTCGCCTCCACCTGGGGCACGCCGTCCTCCAGGCTGGTCTCGATCCGCACGTTGCCGTACTTGGCCCGCTGTTCGCTGAACCGGGCCATCTCGCGAATCAGATCATTGACGCACAGCATCTCCACCGTGGGGTCTATCTTGCGCGCAAAACTGAGCAGTTTGTGGGTGATCTCGCGGCAGCGGACGCCCTGGTCGCGTATCTGGGTCAGGGCGCGCTGCACTTCCCGCTCGTTATCGTCAGCCTCCAGCCCCTCTTCCAGAAGATCCTGAATCCACCCGGCCTCCTCGACCATGATGGCCACCGGATTGTTGATCTCGTGGGCAATGCCCGCTGCCAGCTCGCCCACACTGGCCAGCTTGCCCGCCTCCACCACCTGGTCGTTCATCATCTCCTTTTCCTTGTCCGCCTCCTCCACCTTGCGCGCCATGCGCCGGGAGAGGAGGTAGGCCATAACCAGAATGCAGACGGTTCCGAGCAGAAGTATGGAGAGCCCCACGTTGCGGATGCGGTAGAGAGCGGCAAAGGCGTCGGCAGTGTCCTGCTGATAGACCATGTACCAGTCCCCATCCTTGAGCGGGCTGGTGACAAAAAGCACGTTGCGTCCGGAGACCGGATCATCGACGATGGAGATACCCGCCCTTCCCCGCCCAAGCAGCGAGTCGTCTCCCCGGCGGGAAAGAATGGTCTGCAACAGAGGGACCTCGCCGGTCATGTCCCGGCGGGGGGTGGTCTGGAATTGCCCCGACTGATTGGTAATGAATGCCAGTCCGGTCTCGCCGATGCGGATATCCTCGACAAGATCGTTGATGGCCATGAAATCCAGAGTGGCCTTGAGCACCCACTGCTCGTCGCCCACGTCCACCAGCAGGGCAATGATGAAATGGGGAACGCCGCGCAGGCCGAAGATGACGTCTGAGACATAGACGCGGCGGCGCTTGACCGCCTGGAACCACTCGGCATCGGAATAGTCCGCGCCCTGCAGGGGGTATGGCCCGGCATAGGCCACCTGAACGCCGTCGGCATTGACGATGCCCAGGTCCACAAAGTCGGAACCGTGGCTGCGTACCAGGGCGTTGTGCAGGGAGGTTATCTCAGCCTCGGCCTTGAGCCGGTCACCGCCAACCACCTCGCCCAGCACCTGGACCTCGGCGACTTTCTCGCGCAGGTAGGTATCCACGGACTGGTCATGTTTGAGCACCAGCTCGCGCAGGTGGGCCTCGACCTTTTCCTTGTAGGCGGTGGTGTACTGATATCCGGAAAGCAGGGCGTAACCCAACAGAGGCGCCAGTGAGACCAGCGCGATGGTGAACATCATGCTTTTGGCAAGACCCTGATAATACGGGGCGTCCGACACGGCATTCTCCCGGGCTTGCGGCATCCATGCGCCCCGCCGCAGCGTGGACGCATCCCTCACGGACACGCGTCTATCCTTTTATAAATATACCATCCACCAAAATGAAATGCAAAGGGTTCCCACAGGTTCCTGTGCGCCGCTACGGCTGAAGAAGACGACAGCCACAATCCCCATATTGAGGCATCTACATACAATCACCATATATCATAACTGGCGAATCGCGTAAAAATGCTCTACGATTGCATTACGTCGAACCCCATAACCGACGAGGTTGCGCATGTTGGCCTTTCTCGACAAAATTTCTTACGGAACGCCGCTCATCCGGCGTATTCTCTTCTGGCTGCTCTCCATCTTCATCGTCTACGTGCTGGTCGGTTTTCTGGTCGTGCCCCCGGTGCTCAAAACCGTCATAACGGACCAGTGCCAGTCCGCGCTGAACCGCAAGGGCACCGTGGAACGCGTGGCCTTCAACCCCTTGACACTGCGGCTGGAAGCGGACGGCATCGCCGTGGCAAAACGCCAGGGCGAGGGCAATATCTTGTCCGTGGACAAGATAGAAGCGACAGCCGGGCTCTCCTCCATCTGGCGGCTGGCGCCCGTCATCACCGAACTCAAGCTGGTCAATCCCAGCCTGGACATCACCTTCTTCGGCAACGGCAAATATTCCTTCTCTGACCTCATCGGCGCACGGGATGAAACCAAGAAGTCGCCGGAAAAGAAGGAGGAAAGCACTGCGGTATTTCCCTTTGCCCTGTATGGGTTCGAGATGAGCAACGCCACCATCGTCTTTGACGACCGGCCGCATGAGAAACGACACGTCATATCTTCCATGAATCTGGTGGTGCCCTTCACCTCCAGCTTCTCCAGCCTGCGCAAGGAATACACCCAGCCCAAGTTCACGGCCGAGGTCAACGGCGACCCCATAGAAATCACCGGGCGCACCCTGCCCTTCGACAACACCCTGCGAACCGAATTCAAACTCGGCGCGGTCAACGTGGACCTGCACCAGTACTGGGCCTATCTGCCCATAGAGACGCCGCTCATTCTTGAGAGCGGCCGGTTCACCTCGGACATTTCCCTTTTCTTCGAACGGCCGGACGCCCAGCGCCTCAACCTTCTCCTGGGCGGGGGCGGCTCATTGGCCGACCTCAAGCTCAAAGACAGCAAGGAAGGGACTGTCCTCTCCCTGGACAAGGTCTCGTTCCAGATGAACGAATACTCCTTGGGAGACAACCACCTCTCCATCAAAAATGTGAGCCTGGAGCATCCCTACTGCAAACTGATCCGCACTGTCGGCGACGAAATCAACTGGGCCGCCTACTTTCCAGCCCCAAAGGAGGAACCTTCCGCGGCGGAAAACGCGACCCGGACAAACGATCCCGGGACAGGCGGAGACTTCACCATGGACATCCAGAACCTGACCATGGCGAACGGGGACCTGGACTGGCAGGACCGAGCCGTAGCAGGGGGATTCAAACGGGTTTTCAAAGGCCTTACCGTCAATTGCGAGCACATCTCCACCCGTGATGGCGAAGTGAGCGCCTTCAAGGGGACATTGGGCAAGCAGGAGCAGTTCGGCATCACGGGTTCACTCGCCCTTGCGCCGTCCCTGGATGGCAATGCCACCCTTACCGGCAAGAATATCAGCCTGCCCATGCTCAAGCCCTACTATGCCGAAGCCCTGCCCATGGAGCTGGATTCCGGCAACGCCAACTTCTCCGTGACCGTTGTCCTGCGGCCCGAAGCCGGGGCCACGGACGTCGATGTGGTGGCGGGCACGGCATCGCTGACCAACCTCGCCCTGCGCAAGCCGGACGCGAAGGAGCCCTCCCTCTCCCTGGCCGAACTGGCCGTATCCGGCACCACGCTGGACCTCAAAGGACAGGACCTGACGATCCGGGAAGTACGGCTCAGCAAGCCGGACGTAAAACTTGTCCGGGAAAAATCCGGCGACATCGATCTGGCACAGGTCTTTGCGAACAATGCCGAGGCACCCGCAGCCGAAGCCGTGGCTCTGGAGAACAAGGAAGACAGTGCGGAAAAGCCAAAGGAGGAAGAGGCTTCGGGCTGGACGGCCAACATTGAGATGGTGCGCGTTACCGATGGTTCCGTGGCCTTCCGTGATCTGGCCATAGCCAATCCGACCACGCTGTCGGTCCACGACCTTGCGTTGGACATGGACGACATTACCACCCGGTCCGGGGCCACCATGCCCTTCCGCCTGAACGCACGGTGGGGGAAAAACGGCGGACTGGAGGCAAAAGGCAAGGCGCTCCTCGATCCGCTCAAGGTGAACGGAACCCTGAAGGTGAACGCCCTGGGGCTCCGGCCGCTGGACGGCTATCTGGGCGAGTTCTCGGAACTGCTCTTTGCAAATGGCGCAATGAATGCCGACCTCGCCTATGAATACGCGGCGAACGCAAAGGAAAGCACCCGGGTGACGGGGCAAGTCTCCCTGACCAACGTCCAACTGCGGGACAACCGTGGTTCCGGCGAATTCGCCGGGTTGAACCTGTTGGAGGTCAAAGATATCCGATTAACCGGCGAGCCCTATCGCCTGCGCCTCGGAACCGTCAGTCTGCGCGACCCGAGCATCTCCATCGAGATCAATGAAAAAGGCGAATCCAACTTCCGCTACGCATTGCGCATTCCGCAGGGGGAACAACAGTCGCCCGAGCAATTGGCCGCCGAGGCCAAAGCGGAAGAGAACGCCCAGCCCGCGGCCAGCCCCGCACCGGAAGCTGCAAAGGGAGACACACAAAAGAAGGATCAGGCCGAACAGCCCGAAGAGGATACCATTTCCATAGGCAGAGTGACCATGACAGATGGTAAGGTCCGATTCCATGACGCCAGCGTCAAACCGGCATACACCTCGACTCTCTCCGAAATGCAGTTGTCGGCCACGGATCTGCATCGCGCGGAGAACGCCCGACCCAAGTTTGACTTCAAGGGCAAGTTCGGGCCGACGCCCATCACGATCATCGGCACCTGCAACCCACTGATCTCGCCGCCCCATTTCAATCTGGCAATTTCGGTCAGCGGCATGGAGATGGTTCCCCTGACGCCGTACACGCTGGCCTACCTCGCCTACCCGGTGGAAAAGGGCCGTCTCTACGCCGACGTCAAGTTCAAGACCGACGCATGGGAACTGACCGCAGAAAACAAGTTCTTTGTGGAACAACTGGTGCTGGGGTCCAAGGACAAGCGCCCCAACGCGCCCAATGTCCCGGTTCAGTTCGGCCTCTCCCTCCTGCAGGACAGCAAAGGCGACATACAGATCAACCTGCCGATCAGGGGGCGTCTGGACGACCCGGATTTCCGCATCGGCCCCATCGTCTTCAAAGCGATCATCAATCTGTTCTTCAAGGCGCTGACATCACCGTTCTCGCTTATCGGTTCCATCTTCGGCGGGGGCAGCGGCGGCAACATGGACTTCGTTGTCTTCGACCCCGGGTACAGCACGCTGGGCATACAGGCGAAAAGCAAGCTGGACACCATCATCAAGGCGCTGACCGAACGAACCAAGCTCAAGCTGGAAGTTGACGGCGTCGTTGATCCCGACACGGACCGCAAGGGATTGATGAAGGCGATATTCGAGCACAAGATTCGCCAGCAGAAGTACGACGACCTGTCCCGCAAGGAACGGGCCGCCACCACAGTGGATCAGGTGCGGGTGCTACCGGACGAGTACAAGGAATACCTCTTTGACGCCTACAAGGAGGAGGACGATCCCGAAGACGTGCGGCCCACCACCCTCTTCGTGGTGGACGAGCAGCCCATCGATGTCATGGAGAAGTTCATCATGGACCGCATTCACGTCACCGACGCGGATCTGGAGGAACTCTCCGTGGCCCGGGCCAAGGCGGTGAAGGGATACATCATCGACAAGGCTCCGGAACTGACGGAACGCGTCTTCCTGCTGGACCGCAAGAAGGACCGCCGGGGCAAGACCGGCGTGCCCCTGCACCGGGCGGACCTGGGCATCAAGTAATTGACCGACCACACAAACGAGAAACGGCCCTGCGCAGCAACTGCGCAGGGCCGTTTTAGTATCGGATTGAAAATGGCGGCCGGTATCCATCAGCCGCCGATGGAAGCCATGCGGGTTCGGCAAACGCCGTGATCCTTGGGCGTGCGTTCCAGCAGTTCATGCCCTATGGGCTTGTGCCGCCCCGCCTTGCGGATGATGCGCTCCACGGCTTCGATGCCGAGCTTGGGATGGCGCAGGGCCGGACGCAGCCGGTAGACCTTGTCGGAAAACAGGCATGTCCTGAGCTTGCCGTCCGATGTCAGCCGAAGTCGGTTGCAGGTATCGCAAAAATGGTTGGAATAGGCGGAGATGACACCGATGCGGCCGAGGCCGCCCTCAATGGCGTACATGCGGGCCGGACCGCGCGTGCGGATGCAGGTGGTATCCACCGGGGTGATGTCCGCGAACTGGCCGACCTGCTTCAGGATATCATCGGCCTTCCAGACCGCGCTGTCCTTCCAGCCGTTTTCCAGCCCCACGGGCATGAACTCGATGAACCGCACATCCATGGGATGGGTCCGGGCCAGTTCCACAAAAGCGCTCACCTCGTCATCGTTGACGCCCTTCATGGCCACGGCGTTCACTTTGAGGCAGACATCCGTCGCCAGGCAGCGGTCGATGCTCTCCCGGACGCGGGAAAAAAGATCACGCCCGGTGATGCGGGCGAACTTTTCCGGGTCCATGGTGTCCAGGGAGATATTGATACGCCGCACTCCGGCAGCGGCCAGTCGCTCCACCTGATCGCCAAGCAGCGTGGCATTGGTGGTGACGCACAGTTCCAGATCCGGGAACCGGCCTGCCGCCTTGACCAGAAAGTCGCCAAACCCCTTGCGCACAAACGGTTCGCCGCCGGTGAACCGGATTTTTTCTATGGACATCCGCTGCGCCATATCCATGAGTTCGAGAATCTCCTCGTAGCGCAGGATATTCGGGTGTGGGATGAAATCTCCCGCGCCCGCACAGTAGACGCAGCGCAGGTTGCAACGGTCGGTGACGCTGACGCGCATGTAGCTGGCCTTGCGACCGTGGCTGTCCTCCAGAATGGAACGCATAGCTATCAGGCCAGAATTTCGCGCTTGCTCACGGCCTCGGACTTGACCCTGTCAAGGAAGTCGGCCAGCGCGGGTTTGACGTTCTCGCGGATATCTCCGGCAACGACGAGCAGCAGGACGTCGTCCCCGGGCTTCATCCGGCCGGAGTTGGCGTGGGCCACGGCCCGGTAGATGCCTTCGCGGGCTTCGATTTCCTTTCTGATCTCCTCTATCTTCTCAGGATCACTCTGAATCTCGATATCGGTAACTTGCGAATGATCGGCCCTGGACCAACCGCGCACGACCCCGTTGTGTACGAGAATCATACCCACGTTGTCGGCAAAACCGGATTCGCTCTTGAGTTCGGCGATGACCTTATTGATATCCACTGTAACCTCCTGGGGTTTGCTTGGTGGTCCGAGTACCATAAGCACCTCCGGGGATGCAGGCAACCCCGGGCGCATTTCCCCCGGTTCCTGCACCGGAATCTCCCGCCTCGGGGGCCTCGGCCAACACATATTATAATGTCTTGGGCACAAAAATATGGTAGGGTAGCTATAAATGGTACCTAGTCAACCGGCACTCCTCATCACGGTTGCTGTCCGCCATGTCGTCACCAGGCCAGGCAAGGCCGCTTGAAAGCCGGACCGACGCCCTCCACTGTCCGGGCCCGGCATGACACCTCCAGGCGGCTAACAACGACAGGAGCGGACGTCCTGCAAGGGGCCAGGGATGCTTCCGGGAGCACCGATCCAAAACCGGACCACCCTGGCCCCGTCCTTTTGTTCGGGAAAAACGAGAAACTACAGCCCGGCCAAGAGCTCGATCACTTCATGTATCAGGTGATGGGGAGTGGAGGCCCCTGCCGTGACTCCCACCCGCCTGCAACCGGAAAACTGCGCGGTGTCGAGTTCGGATGCGGTCTCCACATGGACACAGGGTGTTCCTCGTTCGGCAACGACCTGGACAAGACGGCGGGTATTGCCGCTGTTGTAGCCACCCACAACGACCATGGAATCCACCTCGGCGGCCAGTTCGCTGGCTTCCTTCTGCCGAAGCCGCGTGGCGTCGCAGATCGTTCGCAATATGGTGACGTCCAAAGTGTCATCATTCTCAAACCGCTCGGCCAGTTTTTCGAAAACAGCCCTGTCCTGGGTCGTCTGGGCTGCCAGGACATAGGATTTGCCCGGCTCAAAACCATAAGCGGCCAGTTCTTCCGGGGAATCGAAGACGAAATGTCCGTCCCCGGCATAGCTGACCAACCCCTTGACCTCGGGATGATCCGCCTCGCCGTAGAGCAGCAGAACACTGCGGTCGGCCGTGTGCCGGGCGATAAGCAGCTGGGCCTTCTTGACCCGGGGACAGGTGGCGTCCTTGACGATCACGTTGCGGGATACGAGGTCTTCCTCCACCTGCCGGGGGATACCGTGGGCCCGGATGACCACGCAGGCACCGTCCGGCACCTCGTCCGGCCTCTCCACGGTAGTCACGCCCTTTGCGGCATAGCTCTCCAGCACCTGCGGGTTGTGAATAATCGGCCCCAGGATGAAGAGAGGCCGGCCGGCCGCCTCAGCCACCAGCTTGTCCAGCCGTTTGAGAGCCATATCCACGCCCATGCAGAACCCGGCGGTTTCAGCGAGTTTTACTTCCACGGTTTGCTCCTTGTCCCGCGCATCCACCCGCCGCCTGCCGAGAAAAAACTTGACGGAGGTTGCCATGTTGGCGAGTGTGCTACACGCTTGTTTAAAACAAAAACGGCGCGGCTGCGCCCGGACCATCATTATGAACGGAAAGCCTGACGTCAATACCAAAGAAGCACTCCTGACCGCAGCTATTCGGGTCTTTGCGGACAAGGGATTCGATGCGGCGACGGTCCGCGATATCTGCGGCTTGGCGAACGCCAACGTGGCCGCGGTCAACTACCACTTCGGCGGCAAGGACGCCCTGTACGCCGCCGTGCTGGAAGAGGTCTTCCCCAAGGAGGAACGCGAGCCGGAAGAGGATTCGTCGCTGTCGCCCGAAGAGCGGCTGCGCATATTCCTGCGCGAACTGGCCGGGGAAATCTACGAGCGCCACAACGAAATCATCACCCAGCGCTGGGCCATCTTTCTGCGCGAAATGGCCAAGCCGAGCCACAACCTCGACTTTCTCATCCGCCGCCAAATCCAGCCGCTGACGGACGTGCTGCGCCGCATTGTGGCCGAAGTGCTTGGCCCAAAGGCACCGGACACCGTTCTGGCCCTCAGCTGTACCAACATATGGGCCCTCATGCTCGACCACCTGCTGACCCAGCCCATTCAGGACCGTCTCACCCCCACCCGTCCGGTCCCTCAGGACATTGAAGACCTCGTAGGCCATGTGACAACATTTGCCATGGGCGGCCTCCTGGCGGTCAAGGCGAGCCTGGAAGCCTAACCGGCCCCGCCACACCGAGTACCTTCCCCGGAGAAGCGAATGCCCCGCATTTTCGCGTGTCTTGTTTCCGCCCGCAAACCTCGGACAAAATTTCTCATACCGGCAGTGCTGCTCACAGCGCTGGTCCTCGCTCCGCTTCCCGCTCTGGCCGGAGCTCACACCTTCCCCTGCCGGGTCATCGCCCAGTTTCCCCACGACAAGGATGCGTTCACCGAGGGGCTATGCCTGGAGAATGAACGCATGTACGAATCCTCAGGCGGCTGGGGGAAATCCTATCTCGCCGAGGTGGACCTGAATACAGGGCGCCAACGGAAGGTACACAAAGTGGACGAGCATCGTTTTGCCGAGGGAATAGTCGCGGCAAACGGCGGTCTCTACATGCTGACCTGGCGCTCGGGTTCGGGTTCCATTTATTCCCTGGACGACCTTTCACCCATCGGCTCCTTTGACTACCGTCTTCCCGACGAACGCAACGAGGCGTGGGGGCTGACCTTTGACGGTTCCCTGTTCCTGCTCAGTTCCGGCTCGGACAGGCTCTCCCTCCGGGAGCCGGAAGATTTCTCCCCCGTGGGCGAAATCAAGGTCCACGACGGGAAAAAACCAGTCTACCAACTCAATGAACTGGAATTTGTCGAGAACATGATCCTGGCGAATGTCTGGAAACAGGACCGGATAGCGGTCATCGACCCGGCGGACGGCACCGTCGTGGCCTGGATCGACCTCTCGCCGCTGCGCCGTCTACTCGGCCCCGGCGCGGGCGTGGCCAACGGCATCGCCTACGACCGCAAGACAAAGCGCCTTTTCGTCACCGGCAAGCACTGGGACAGCCTCTTCGAGATCAAAGCAGACTTCAACGCCTGGCATCGTACCACTCCGGACCGGGAGTAATCGGGGACGGGAGGCCTCCGGCTGCCCTCCGGGGGCTCAAGAACCTTTTGGAAAAGGTTCTTGAGAATCTCCAAAACTTTTTGGTGTCGCTTCGCGAAAAAAATACCATGTCGGCACTCCCGAGTTTTGCTGGTAACAACACCAGTGAAACCAAAACAACCAGGAGGCCGACATGGCAAAGCTCAAGGTATCATCAGTCCATCGGTTTGTAGAAGCTTTTCGTGGCGAAGAGATTTGGATCGGCGTCGACGTCCACAAACGCAGCTACAGCGTAGGGCTTTCAGGCCCGACGGCATGGTGAAGGATTGGACCTGTCCAGCCGACAATCAGGCCCTGGTCGGGACGATTTTGTCCCTGCCCGTGCGGATTGGCGCGGTTTGCTACGAGGCCGGACCTACGGGATTCGGCCTGGCTCGGGCGCTTGAGGTCGAAGGCATTCCCGTCGTCGTCGCAGCGCCGAGCCGAATTCCGCGTCCGGTGGCCGCGACCAACAAAACGGACAGCCTCGATTGCCGCAAGCTGGCTGAATGGGTTGCCTCCGGCTTGATTCGCCCGATTGCGATTCCCACAGAAAAAGAGGAGGCATTCCGTTCGCTGCAACGCAGACGCCACCAGCTCACGGATTCGATTCGCAAGGTCAAGCAACGGATTCGCGCTCTGTTTTTGAGCTTCAACATTTCAGAACCGCCCGACATCGACCATTGGGGCAAGGCTGCGGTCGCTTCGGTTTCCCGCATCGAATTTCCCCACTGCGCTAATGAGACAAAAAAACAGTCTTCTCAGTGAGTTACATTATCTTAAATCGGCTCAGCAAGAAGTGGACGCGTTGCTGCGCCTGCACGCCAGGGAACAAGACGAGGCGCGACGCATCGCCGCCATGAGGTCCGTTCCCGGCGTCGGCGAGGTGGTGGCGACGGCCTTTGCCGCCGAGATCTATCGGCCCGAACGGTTTACCCGCAGCGAGGAGGTGACGGCGTACCTCGGGCTGGCTCCGGTAGTCCGGCAAAGCGGCGGCGGAAAGGGAAAATCGTTCATCCGACCGGTGGGACAACGTCGATTACGAAGCCTGCTCGTGGAAGCGGCCTGGGGCTGGAAGCAACGGGATGAGTGGGCGCGGGAATTTTACAACCGGATTTTGAGCCGACACGGCGTGCCGCAAAAGGCGATTACCGCGTTGGCTCGAAAGCTGGCCGCAGTGCTGTGGAAGCTCAGCTTGCCACCGGCAACGGCCTGAACGGATCGCGGGGGGGCTTTAGGTAGCTTCGACTACGAACAAAAATTGCGATCCAAAACAACTACCGTACCGAATCGGTACTTGGTGCCACAGAGCACGAATAAGAAAAGGAATACAATAAATTAGCCAAGATGGTGAGGGTGAAGCTCGGCCTACGGAAAGACAAACTCAAGAAATACGGGAGTCCTTGACATGGGGCCGCATAAGAAAGAAGCCCCCAGGCGGATGCATGGGGGCTGATGTTGTTTTGCTCGGTAGTGCCGTTTTATCGGCCGCAGCACTTCTTGTATTTTTTGCCGGAGCCGCACGGGCAGGGATCGTTGCGGCCGATCTTGGGGCCCTTGCGCACGTTGGGCGGAGAAACCATCTCGCCTTCCACATAGCGCCACTGGCCGTCCACGCGACGAAAACTGGACCGTTCCCTGTGAATCTGTTCCTGGCCGTTCACCGCATACGTGGCGGAAAACTCGACGATACCTTCCTCGTCGTCCTCGCCACCGGCTTCGGTATCGGTAATCTCCAGGCCGAGCCATTCGGCGGTATCGGCCCATTCGCGAACAGCATTTTCATCGTTATCCTTGCGCGCCTCGGGAGCAAGGGATTCGGTCAGGTACTCGATCTCCTTGTCCACATAGGCGGTGTAGCGAGAACGCATCAGCGCCTCAGCAGTGGAAGCGGGTTTGCTCCCGGAAATAATAGGTGCACAGCACTCGGCGTGTTCCTTGCCGGAACCGCACGGACAGGGCTTGGTCATGACGGGTATCCTCCCTCGGGTTTGTCGGGCGGATTGTATAGAAAGCGGCCGCCGTGTCAATCGGTCAGGCACTTGCCCCAAAGCCCCTTCCGTGGCACCCTGCGCCGCATGATTCGCATTACGGAAACCGTTGCCATTCCATACGGGGAAATACGCTTCGCCACCTCGCGCAGTTCCGGCCCGGGCGGCCAGCACGTCAATACCACGGACAGCCGGGTCACGCTGTTTTTTGATGTGGACAACAGCCCGAGCCTGACTCAGCTCCAAAAGGTGGTCATCAAGGGAAAATTGCGCCGCCGCATGGACAAAAACGGCGTGCTCCAGGTCTCATCCCAGATTTTTCGCTCCCAGAAGTCCAACAAGGACTCGGCCATTGAACGGTTCGTGGAACTCATGCGCTGGGCACTCACCCCGATAACGGAGCGCAAGGAAACCGCCGTGCCCCGAAGCTCCAAGCGCCGCAGGCTCGACCGCAAAAAACGCACGGCGGAACGCAAACGGTTGCGCCGCTCGCCCAATACGAGCAACGAGTATTAACCCGTAAGAATATCGGGTTGAAAACGCTCTTCTTCAACGGCAAGTTCTTCACACTCCCTATTTGGTCAGCTCGGCCATCTTCTCCTCTATCTTCACTTGGAGTTTCTTGGCCTCCTCATTGGCATTAGCTATGAGATAAGGCAAAATAGGGTCTGAAATAAGGGATGTTATCGCCTTGAACGGATTGGGGCTGGCAAGCCGGTATTTCTCCAGATAACACCCTCGGGGGGTCGGAGCGCAGTCCGATAAGCCAGGTCTTGTCGAAGAGATCGTCCACGGCGTCCCTTGCAGCCTGATTGACCTCAATACCGTATATGCCCCGGCAGCCCTTGTTCCGACGCAGGCCCAGCGGCAGAGAACCGTCGCCGAATCCATACTCCAAGATGTTGGTGGAGCCTTCTTCGACAAAATGCGAGACCCCAAAACGGAAATTGTCGCTCCTGATACGGTCATCGACAATCCGGTCTATGCGCTCAAGCTGTCCTCATTCAACATGGATTCTCCCTTTGTTTCCCCAGGTCGCAACTCGCGGAACCGATGTTCCGACACAATTGGACCATTCCAGCCGCTCTCTTTTCAGAACTTGGCCGTGCCCGCCCAGGCCCCGCCTTTTTTTTGGCAGCACGCTTCCGCCTGCATGCAGGAACGGCAATTCGTGATATTGCCTGTCCCGCAACGATTTCTCGAATGCACACATAACGTTATGCCCGACAGGATGGGCACAAGAAGACAGCGGCAATTCAAACATGGCAATAGATTTAGCAAGATAAATGCCGCAGGACCATAAAAGAACAAACTATCCCAACGGACTTGGGGAAATGACAAACCAGATCCCCGCCAAACCGATTTCGCGGTCTGAATAATCGGTTGTATGCCGGGGATCAGTTAGTCGGAATAAGCAGGCCACTGCAACAGTAACCATCTGGTCCGGGTCAGGCGGCCACGCCGTCTCTACATTCCTCTAAGAACGACCGGAATGAGAATGTCACCCTCCCTAGCAAGCCAAAGGCGGACAAACACACAAGCTCCGACGTCAGGCACGACTTCCATTCCCTCACCTCCCACCGCCCGGCTGCATTATCTCCACCGCCCTCGCTAAAACGTCATCGCGTTCGTCAAAGAAACTTTTGTCAATTTGTTCTTGACCGCGCAGCACTTCATAATTACGAAACTGAACGTTCAGTTTTTATACGACCGGAAGCGGGAACCAACCGAGTCTCCGCTCCGGCAGACTGCGAGAGAATCGCATAAGAGGAATTCAATGCCTTCAACCAACCAAGCCAATAAGCCTGAAAAAGGCTTTAACTCAGCGCTCATGCTGCCTCTTTTCACCCTGTCCATCGCCGCGCTGGTGAGTAATCTGTATTACGCCCAGCCCCTGGTCGCCTCCATCGCCCCGGACATCGGGGTATCGGCAGGGCTCGCCGGTTCCGTGGCCAGCATTACCCAAATCGGATACGGACTGGGACTGTTCTTTCTGCTTTCCCTGGCGGATCAGGTGGAAAACCGACTGTTGGTCCTGCTTTGTCTGACAGGAACAATCGCCGGACTCTTCGGCGTGGCTCTGGCACACTCGGCAGAGGTATTCTTCCTGTCATCCTTCATTATCGGCCTCTGCTCCACCGTGGGACAAGTCCTGATGCTGACCATCGCCCACATCACCCCACTTGAACGGCGCGGAAGAGTGGTGGGATGCGTCATGGCCGGACTGCTGGGCGGCATTATGCTCGCCCGCTCATTTTCGCTTTTCGTTGCCGGATACTTTGGCTGGCGTGGCATATTCTACGCTTCCGGCACGCTGCTGTTTTGCCTGGGCGTAGCGCTGGCGTTTGTCATGCCCCGCAACAAGCCGCAAGGAGGCATGCACTACGGCCGTATTCTCACCTCCATGCTCCGGTTGCTGATACAACTGCCCGCCGTACGCCGCCGCGCAATCTACCAGGGGCTGTTGTTCTGCATTTTCAATATATTCTGGACCTCGATCCCCCTGCTGCTGGCGGACCGGTTCGGCATGGGGTCCTATCAAATAGGTCTTTTTGCGCTGGCCGGGGCCGGAAGCGTGGTGGCCGCACCCTGGGCGGGCCGTCAGGCCGACAAAGGGCGAACCACCACAACATCGCTGTGGGCCATAAGTATAGTGGCTGCCGTCCTGGCGTTCTCCGGCATCGCCGCAGCCCTGGCCACGGTATCAGGCCTGCTGGCGTGCACTATTTTGCTTGACGCAGGCGTGCAGACCAACCAAATTCTAAGCCAGCGCATCGTGTTTTCCGTACCCACCGCCATAGGTGGGCGGGCCAATGGGATCTATATGACCATCATGTTCGCGGGCGGTGCGTTGGGTTCGGTGCTGGGAACCCTGCTCTATCACTGGCAAGGTTGGACCGCCGTTGCCGGAGGCGGTACCACCCTGGGTCTGTTGGCACTGATGCTGTTTCAACTGGAACCAAAATCCGGCAAGGAGGACGCTGTTTCGTGACCCAAAGCAAAGCCGAGTGTAGCCAAAGAAGTCCCGGGAGACCGCGCAGCAAGCAATCGCGCGAGGCCATCATCCAGGCTACACTGGACTTGCTGGAGGAACAATCCCTCGGCGAAATAAGCATCGAGGCCATTGCCCGCCGCGCCAAGGTGGGCAAGGCCACCATCTATAAATGGTGGCAAAGCAAGGCCCATCTGGTCCTGGAAGTCTTTTTGGAAAGCAAATACCGAAACGCGCCTATCCCGAACACGGGCTCAACGAAGCAGGATCTTCTGAAGCACATAAACGCACTGACGCATTTCCACCAAACCCGCCCCGGCCAGGCCTTGGTCCACTTCCTGGCCGAAGGCCAGACCGACCCGGACTTCCAAAAGGATTTATGGGACCGATTTCTCACGATACGCCGAAAAGCCATGTCCGAGATGCTGGCCCGGGGCGTAAAACGCGGCGAATTGCGCGACGACATAGACATCGATCTGATGATCGACCTCATCTACGCTCCCATGATCTACCGGCAGATGATCGGCTTCGACCCCATGGATGAACGCACGGTGAGCAGCTATGTCACCAGCCTGATGGAAGGTCTTGGCACCCGTTGACCGGCTCCCTAGCTGATGGCGGCACGAAGATAGCGTCTGGCGAGGTCGCAGTCTCCCAGGGCCTCGGCCCAATGCAGATACACAAGCTTCAGATAGTGGGCATGCAACGAATCGGCGACGCCGAGCCGCCTGCCCACTTCGGCGGAACCGAGAGCGTCCAGCGCATCCAGGAGGACCGCAGCTCTGTGCTCCGGCCTATGACGGGCATTGACCTCGGCGTAACCGGCGTCGGCAAGGGCCTCACGCCGGGACTCGTCGGCCAGTAGCAGGCAGAGTGTTTCCACCAATCCGTCCATGTCGTCGGGATCGTAAGTGACAAGGTGCTCGCCATCCCGGAACAGTTTGTCCAGGCCGTGCCCGACCCTCGGCGTGACCAGACAGGAACGCGTTGCCAGAGCCTCGAAAACCCGAAAGTTGAGATCGCCGTGTTCGGCATAGTTCAAAACCACACGGGCTTGCGGAAACAATTCGGCAAAATCGCCAGCCCGGACTTCCAGGTTGGGCAGGCGCGCGCCCAGCTCCCGGAGGAAGGCATACCGCTTCGGCGTTGTTTCCGCGTCCACGTTGCCAGCAAAGAGCACGTCCCATTTCCTGGGCACGGGGTTCTCCGGCGGATGTTCGTCCCGGAGCGGGTATGGCGGAAGCCAGACGACATGGTCATGATCCAACCTGCGACGGAAAAGCGGCAGATGATCGCGCAGGCTCACCAGCGCAAGGTCGAATCCCTGCGCATACAGGGGCAGCCAGGAATGGATATGTGAATCCACGGCGTAAATGGCCGTCGGACAAGGGAAGCGCTCCACTCCGAGCAGCGGCGGCGGCATGGAGCGGTCGGTATACAATACATAGTCCGGCTCGCGGCCGCACCGGGCAACAATGTCATCCCAGGTGAACACGGCGGGTTCGGTCAGGGGAATATATTCGACCTCGAAGCCACGCTCCTGCGCAAAACGGCGGCTGAAATATATCCCGCCAATCCAGGCGATCAGTCCTGCTGACAATTTCCCCTCCTTTCCATGCGGACATGCTGGCTATTTCACATACACTGAAACCACCCAGCGCGAAACCCCCGCAAGGGCCGTGTGGCGCATCCATGGCAAGGAGGGATATATTTTCCGATGGTACATAATTTGCTTTATGGTACCGATAAGACGGAAAAGATGCGCCGATAGTCAATTTTATGAACAAAGGGAGCTTCCCCATGAGCCAACTGGTCAGAGCGGAACATTTCGCCACGGCACGCAACATCAACAGACAGATCAACGAAAGCGAGCACCTGAACAACCTGCCTGTGGCGAACTCTCGCCCACTGTACATGGGGCTCGACATTTCCAATGTCTGCAATGTGAACTGCATATTCTGCCTGGCGCATCAAAACCGCAAGCGGGCGTCGGATCCCGGCGCGTTCCGCACTCCGGACCTGATGGATCATTTCGAACCGATCCTTCCCTTTGTAAGCCATGCAACGCTGTCGTCCTACGAGGCATTGCTCAACCCTTGGCTGGACCAGTTCATTGCGCGACTGAGAAGGCACTACACCCCCTTTCAGCTGTTTTCCAACGGCAAGGGGCTGACGCCGGAACTTTCCGAATTCCTGCTCGCCAACGGCCTGACATCCCTGTGGTGCTCATTCCACGGCGCGGAACGCAAAACATACGACTCCATCATGAAGGGCTCGGACTACGAACAGGTCCTGGCCAACCTCATGCACATGAAGCATTTCAGCCGCAAACATAATCTCAATTTCGAACTGACGCTGGTCTTCTGCGCCATGCGAAGGAATATCGAGGAACTGCCGCGCTACATGGCCCTGGCCCATCGGGTGGGTGCCAAAAACATCCAGATCAATTATCTGCTGGTGACCAAGGAAGGCACCGGCCTGGAACACGAGGCGATGTGCTTTCACCCCGAACTCTACGACAGCATGGTCATAGAGGCCAAACGGCTGGGTGCGCGATTCGGCATCCGCGTCGGCCACCAGCGCCTCTTTTCCGAAGGCCTGAAATCCGATTCAGGCCCGTGCTATCAGCCCTGGACGCACATGAACATCAGCCAGCAGGGTGCCGTAACGGTATGCTGCGGCGGTTGCGGGATCATGGGTAATCTTTTCGAGTCCGGTTTTCAACAGGTCTGGAACTCAAAGCGGCTCCAGGAATTCAGGGCACGCGTCAACTCCGACAATCCGCCGAATGAATGCCGCAACTGCTCGCGCGGCAGGGAAAACCCCTGGGATATCAAGAACCACATCACCTACCTGAAGGGATGCAGCGAGGAAAAACGGCAGTCTGTCATTGAGGAACTGACTCGATCAGCGCCGCCTTCGGTGCACGCGGAGACGCTGGCCCATCTTGCCGTCGCCCCGACGGTGCCTTCAAACTGCTGTACCACGATCTAAGCGCAGGGACAGGACAAGACGGCCACTCCGTCTGCATTGCGGAAGGTTAGGAGCCGGTCAGTCCGAGGCTTTCGAAGGCAAGGTAGAGTTCGCGGCTCAGCCAGGCATCGGTGGCCGCATAGGTGATCTGCTGGGGAGAGAGTTTGTCCTTGGCCCAGTTGGAACACTGGGAGGACTTGGAGATGCGGAATCCGAGCAGGTTGGCAGCCAGATTGCGCAGGCCGTGGGTCTGCATGTTGGCCCCGGCCGAAATATCCGAGAGATCAATGAATCCCGCAGGGGTGAATTCGGCCAGCCGCTGGAGGCCGATCACGTCGTCGCGCACGGCCACGCCGGTCTTTATCACGCTGCCGTCGGCCATCAGATCGCACAACCCGTTGCACATGGGCAGCACTCCAATCTGAAACACATACGCCTTTTCGGCCGTAGCAAGCTGGACCAGAGAAGGCGGACCGGGTTTTTTCCCTTTCCGAAACACTGGCCGGGTCTCGGTATCAAAGCCGAGCAGCGTCTCCCCTTCCATTTCCCGCAGGGCCTGGGTGCGCTGCTTGTCGGTACGGACAACGGAGACAGGCCCCTCGTAGCGGCGAAGAGGCATGGCGTTGATCTCATCCTTGGAGATGGCGCGTAGGTACTGTTCCGGTATGTCGGTGACGATTGTCATGAATTCAATGCGTAGCTTTAGGGCATCATGCCCAGTCGGGTGCTGATGGTTGTCTTTTTTTACCTGTTTCGTCAAGTCCCGGTTGCCAAAGAACCGGCGGAAACCCCAAAAAGGGACGTTCGTCGCTGCTACCAGTTGTTATAATACATGTCGTGCTCGCACGGCTTGCGGTTGTTCCGCCACCAGAAGGGGCCGCTGCACAGCTCGGAAGGATTGTCGGCCCTTGGCCCCACAAAAATGACGTTATTATGGAATTGCCGGGACAGAGCATCCTCAAGCGGAGTGATGACCTTTTCCAACGAGGCGGAATCCGTTTCCAGATCAGTAATCTGCCGCTGCACCTCGCTCGAAAGGATGGACTGCGACGGATTGGACCGGATGTATGCCTTCAGGGACTCCACGGTTTTCGCCTTGTCCCCCTGCCGAGCCTGCGCCAGGGCGCTGTAGATGTACGCCTCCCAGATGGAGTCGTCCTTGTCCGTGGCACGCTGCATGGCGGCAAGCGACTGCTCGTAGCGCCCCGCATAGTAAGAGGAAATCCCCGCCATGGTCAGGTTGGAAGGAAACAGAGCGGTCCGGCTCGGCGGATTTTCCGCCAGAGCCTGCCCGAACGCATCGGCGGCCTCCACGAAATAGGGCTTTGCCTTCTCCGGACGTTTGAACATGAAAGCGGACCACGCCCGTTCGAAATTGCTTTTGCCCGTTCGCACGTTGCGCCAGGCATGGGCATCGGGAGTGGATACAACGGCGACGAACAGAACTGCCGCGAAAAAGATGAATAGTTTGCGCATATGAATCTCGCTGTATGTTAAGGCATATAGGCGCGTCCGACTCGGAATACGTCATCATAGGAAAATTTTTCACGAATCGCCAGTGCCATATCAAGTGCCATGTCCATCTTGCGCCCGGTTTCCACAATGGTCCGGTCCCGGATATCCGCCATGTGATGGGCCAAAAAGTCAGCCTCGAAATTGTCGATGGCAAGCGAAATGCCCTCAGCAAAAAAATGTGATCCAAGGTGGGGCATGAACCGATCCAGGGACTGCTTGGACTCCCGGCGCGAATACATGACGTAGAACAGCAGCTTGACCAGCAGTCGGTCCTCTTGGAGCTTGTGGTCCACACCAAGCAGAATATCCAAATCCACCCCCTTGGGCTTGATCGCGTCGAACATGGCCGTGGCCATGTCAAAGGCCTTGCGCTCGGTCATGAGCGGCGAGGCGAATTTGGAATCCATCCGCACCAGCGTAACGCGCGGATTCTCGCCCGAGGCGATGGCGTACACGGCCAGCCGCATGAGGTCGATCTTCCGCTCGTAGTCTTCCAGCAGGATATCCCGCTTTACCTGGACCAGCCTGCGGATCGTCTCCTTTTTCAGGGAGGAGAAGGCCGATTCCAGGAGATAGAGGATGAACGGCTCATCCGTATGCGCGATCTCCTCGTCGATGATCAGACGCCCCTTGCGTGAATCCAGGATCTTCTTCACCGACAACCAATAGGCGCACAACCCCTCGAAGGGCATTTCCAGAATATCGAATTCCTGCGGCAGCTCCATGTCCCAGTCCCGGGGTTGACGTGGCAGATAAAAAGGCACAACTTGTGGCCGAGTCACAGCTTACCCTAATTTTTACAGAAAACAAATACGCCCGACAGGCCCGGAGCCCGCCGATGCTTCTCTACCCACGTTTCGATCCAATCATGTTTTCCATAGGTCCGCTACACTTCCGCTGGTACGGAATGATGTACGTTTTCGGCGTGGTATCGGGCTGGCTGCTGGGGCGCAGCCGGGCGCGCAAGTCCTGGTCCGTGGTAACCCCGGGGCAGTTTGACGACTACATCACCTGGGCCGTCATCGGCGTGGTACTGGGCGGACGCATCGGCTACGTGCTCTTCTACAACCTGTCGTATTACATTGCGAATCCGCTAGATGTCTTTGCCGTATGGCAAGGGGGCATGTCGTTCCACGGCGGCCTCATCGGCGTCATCCTCATGAGCTGGTTCTTTGCCCGACGCCAGGGTCTCAGCCTGATGCAGATCACCGACTTTGTCGCTCCGCTGGTGCCGCCGGGCCTGTTCTTCGGCCGCATCGGCAATTTCATCAACTCCGAGCTGTGGGGCCGCCGCACCCATGTGGACTGGGCCATGGTCTTTCCCGGCTCCGACGGTCTGCCCCGCCACCCCTCGCAGCTCTACGAAGCCGGGCTGGAAGGCGTGGCCCTCTTCCTCATCCTCTGGTTCTACTCCCGCAAACAACGCCCCACCGGGAGTGTGAGCGGCCTGTTCCTCATTGCCTACGGTATCTTCCGCTTTCTCATCGAGTTCACCCGCGAGCCGGACGCCCAGCTTGGTTTCGTAGCCCTGCACTGGATGTCCATGGGACAGGTGCTGTGCATCCCCATGCTCGCCCTGGGCATCTATTTGATGTTGCGAGGCAAACGCCAATCAGGTATCGAGACGAATGCCTAGATTCCATTACATGAACACCCCTCCCCCGCCGCACTTCGCCTAGGCGATTTCCGGTCGATCAAGGAACGACACCGGTCCGGCACCATTGCCGTGACCGCGCTCTATGCTGGGGTCGCCACTCCATTCACGTATTTTGCTGCCGGACGCCATTCCTGTCCGGCCGGTGCGGCATACCGCATACAACCTCACTTCCCTCGGGAGGGAACGTTATGGTTACCTTTCTGCAAATCTGGGCAGGCTCCGCCTACCTCTTGAACAAGATACTCTTCTCGCTGGCCGAACGCAGCCAGGACAGCCAGACCTACCGCGTCCGACGCCTGTGGTGCTGGGGCGTTTTTCTGGCCGGTGTGCCCGCATGGGTCATCGTCTTTGCCTTCAAGCACAACTGGATCGCCACCGCCGTCGAGGCGGGCGGTGCTCCGGCCATGCTCGTGGGGCTGATCATCGCCCTACGCGGCCATGGCTCGGAACCCCGTTGGCTCGACTTGCTGGCCAAGTTCTCCGTTGTCTTCGGACTGGCGGCCAGCTTCTACGACTTCGGCGGGATCAACACGCTCAACCAGGTATTCGAGCTGCTCATCGCCGCCGGATTCCTGATAGGAACTTACCAGCTGGCCAAGGACCGGCCCCAAGGCTACTTCTGGTATGTCCTGGGCAACCTCAGCTGCGCGGCCCTGATGCTCATTCAGGGGTACTACATTCTCATGGCCCAACAGCTGGTGTCCCTCTTCTTTGTAGCGGACGCCTATCTGATGCGGCGCAAGAGATCGGCACAGATTCAATAGGACAAAAAAAGCCGCACAACGGGTCTCCGTTGTGCGGCCTTTCATTTCCGTAATTCAGGTTACTTGCAGAGTTTGCGCAGGGCGCGCTTGATGCCGTCCTTGTCTATGCCGAGCATGGCGCGCAGTTCCTTCTGGGCGCCGTGTTCCACAAAGACATCCGGGATGCCCATGCAGCGGATTTTCTTTCCACCCAGCAGATCTACATCGCTCAGGAACTCAAGCACGGCAGAGCCGAAACCTCCGGCCCGGGCGTTCTCTTCCACCACCAGAATCCGGTCGTGTTTGGTCACCAGCTGCTTGAGCTGTTTCTCCGGCAGCGGCTTGACGAATCTTGCGTTGAACACGGTAGCGTTTGGACCACCTGATTCCGCCAATTCCATGGCGGCCTCGATGGACGGATAGACGCGGGAACCGAGGGTGATGACCAGGACATCCTCGCCCTTGTGCACCACTTCGCCCCGGCCCAGGGCTATGGGCTGCGGGTTCGGGCTGACCTTGGCCCCGACGCCGGTACCGCGCGGATAGCGCACGGCGCATGGGCCGTCATGAGCAAAAGCGGTAGCCATCATCCGGGCCAGCTCCGCCTCGTCCTTGGGTGCCATGACCACGATATTCGGGATGTGGCGCAGATAGCTGAAGTCAAAAACGCCGTGGTGGGTCGCCCCGTCCTCGCCCACCAGACCGCAGCGGTCCAGGAAGAAATTGACGTTGAGATTTTGCAGGCAGACGTCGTGCACGATCTGGTCATAGGCACGCTGCAGAAAGGTGGAATAAATGGCCACGGCAGGCTTGTACCCGTCCACGGCCAGCCCGGCCGCGAAGGTTACGGCGTGCTGCTCGCAAATGCCCACATCCACGAAGCGGTCCGGGTGGGAGAGACGGAAACACTCCGTACCGGTACCCTCCGGCATGGCGGCGGTAATGGCCACGATGGTCTCGTCCTTGTCCGCCAGACGGCACAGGGTTTGACCAAATACATCGGTATAGCTGGGCAGCGAGGTACCGGAAAATTTGCGCGCCAGCCCGGTCTCGGGCACGAACTCACCCACGCCGTGAAAGTGCGTGGGATCGGACTCGGCCGGTTCATACCCCTTGCCCTTGGTAGTCATGACGTGGACCAGTACGGGCTTGTCGAGCTTGCTCACCTCTTTGAAGACCTTGGTCATCAGCGGCACGTTGTGGCCGTCGATGGGCCCCACGTAAGTAAAATGGAAGGCCTCGAACAGGATGCCGGGGGTGAAGAAGGATTTGACAGAATCGCCGTACCGCTTGGCATATCCAGCCAGATCGTCACCGATCTTGGGGATGGTTGCGAGCAGTCCTTCCACATCGCTTTTGAGGCGCTGCAAAAACGGCGTGGTCATCTTGCGGCTCAGGAACTGGGAGAGCGCACCCACATTGCGCGAGATGGACATCTCGTTGTCGTTGAGCACCACCACCATCTTACGGCCCAGGTCTCCGGCCTGATTCAACCCCTCGAAGGCGAGCCCGGCGGTCAACGAACCGTCGCCGATGACGGCCACAACCTCGTGGTCCTCGCCCTTCAGGTCCCGCGCCATGGCCATGCCCAGCGCTGCGGAGATGGAGGTGGAGGAGTGACCGACACCGAAATGATCGTATGGGGATTCCGCCAAACGGGGAAACCCGCTCAGTCCGTCCTTCTGGCGCAGGGTATGGAAGCGATCCGCCCGACCGGTGAGCAGCTTGTGGGCATAGGCCTGATGGCCGACATCCCAGACAAGTTTATCCTCCTCGAGATCAAAGGCGCGGAACAGAGCCAGTGTCAGTTCGACAACCCCGAGTGACGGGGCGAGATGGCCGCCATGGGCAGCCACCTGACGTATGATGGTCCGCCGCAGATCGGCAGCCAGGGCCTCAACCTCTTCCGGGGTGAGCTTCTTGACATCTCCGGGCCGATGGATGCGAGGGAGAATGGTATTGGTCGTTTGGATCATAGGGCAGAAACTCTAAGTCAATCAACACACCCTGTCCACTATGTATCGGGCCAGCGCCGAAAGGAACTCCTTTTCCCTGCCGGAGTAGGAACTTAGCCGTCCTATTGCCGTATCGGCATGGTTCGAAGCCAACTCCTTGGAGCGGTCCAGCCCGACAAGGGCGGGATAGGTGGACTTGCCCTGGGCCTCGTCGCTGCCCGCAGGTTTGCCCAGCGTGGCGGTGTCGCCCACCACGTCCAGCACGTCGTCCACTATCTGAAAAGCCACGCCGACGCTGCGCCCGTATTCCCGCGCGTTTTCCACGTCCGCCTCGCCCGCGCCGGCCAGGATGGCCCCGCACTCGCAGGCGGCAGTGATCAGCGCACCGGTCTTCATGGCGTGCATGGCCCGCAGTTCGTCCAGCTCCACGCCGGTCCGGCCGGTAAATTCCATATCCACCACCTGTCCGCCGACCATGCCTCCGGCACCGGCCGCCGCAGCCAGCACGCTCACGGCCCGCAGCACCCGGTCCGCGGGCAACCCCTTGACCAACGATGCGTCGGTCATCAGCCCAAAAGCCTCGGTGAGCAGACCGTCTCCGGCCAGAATGGCCGTGGGTTCGTCGAACTGCTTGTGGTTGGAGGGGCGTCCCCGCCGCAGATCGTCGTCATCCATGGCGGGCAAATCATCATGAATAAGGGAATATGTATGGATCAGTTCCAGGCTGGCCGCAAAGGGCATGACCGCCTCGGCATCGCCACCCAACATCTCGGCCCAGGTCAGTACCAGCACCGGGCGGAGGCGTTTACCGCCCGCCAGCAGGGAATACTCCATGGCCGCGAGCAGCCGCTCCGGCGCGCCCTTGCCGCGCAGACAGTCGCCCAGATACGCTTCCACGTCCCGTCCCCGGGCCGCCAGCTTTTCCTTAACGTTCATCGTCATCCTCCGCGCCCAAAGACTCCAGGGCCTCGAACTCCTTGACCAGCCCGTCGGACACGATCTTGACCTCGTGCCGGGCCGTCTCCAGCTGCTTGGAACACGCCTGGGCCAGGGTCAGGCCTTCCTTGTACAGCTCCACTCCCTCTTCCAGGGGGAGATCGCCGCGCTCCAGCCGCTCGACAATGGCCTTGAGCCGTTCCAACCGCTCTTCAAAGGTCGCTTTCGCCATAGGGGTTCACCACTTGGGTTGATTGTTCATGGCTATTTATTACCACTTGATATCAAAGCGTTTTCATTAAATTCATTATCCAATGTGCCATCGAAGAACGGCAGCGGATCAACCACCTCGCCGAGGATGTACACACTGAGGTGCAGATGCGCGCCGGTCACCCGACCCGTGGCGCCGGAAAGGCCGATGACCTGCCCGGCCTCCACATGATCCCCTTCCTTTACCATCTGCTTGGAGAGGTGGCAGGACATGGAGATCAGCCCCTGTCCGTGATCTATGTAGACCGCGTTTCCGGCAAAATAAAGGGAATGGGTGAAAATGACCGTTCCGGGTGCCATGGCCCGGATGGGCGTTCCGGCATAGGCACGGAAATCCTGCCCGGTATGGCGGGATTTCACATTGCCGTTGAACACCCTGTACAGGCCGAACCGACTCAGCATCTTCCCCTTGACCGGCCGGGTAAAGGGCAGGCTCCAGTAACGAACGGGCGAGACCGTGGACAAGACGGCATGGACCAGTTTGCGTTCCTTCTGAATCCGGTCCAGGGACTTCTTGGGTGGCCGGACCATCTTCGGGGCAACGGTCAGGGTCTCGTGATCCCAGGCGGATTCCACCACTTCCACCGAATGGTCAAAGCGATAGGAACAGGCCCACAAATGGACATTCAGCGCAAGCGGATACGCGCCCAGTTTGCGGCGCACTCCAGTGCCGAGCAGGAACTCGGCCTCAAAGGCATCGCCGACGCGCACAGGCTTGACGTGCACGGTGCGGCCCATCCATTCCACGGACATATCATCGGCAGGGAAACGGGAGACGACGCGAACGACAAACGGTTTGCCCACCCCCACTTTGGCCGGGACGGACTGGTCGAGCCATTCCCCGGCCAGGGCCGGGCAAGCGAAGAGCAACAGCAGGAGACCGAGAGAGGCGGAACGGATGAATTGCAAAAGGAACTCCGATTAACGAACATGTAAGAGGGTGTCGGTATCGCTTTCAATAAGCGGCTGCGGATCGACCAGTTTGCCGAGTACGGCTACGGACAGATGCAGGTGGGGACCGGTGGCCCGGCCGGACTTGCCGGAGAGGGCGAAGACCTGGCCGCGCGCCACGTGGTCGCCCTCCTTCACCAAGATCTTTGAGAGATGGAAATACATGGAGACCACGCCGTTTCCGTGGTCGATATAAACGGAATTTCCCGCATAGTAGTGGCTGCCGGTGAGGATGACGATGCCGTCGGCCACGCTCTTGACCGGATTGCCCATGGGCGAGCTGAAGTCCAACCCCCGATGCGGGTTCTTGGGCTTGCCGTTGAGAATGCGCCGCAGCCCGTACAGGCTGGTGATCCGCCCGTCCACGGGGCGTTCCAGGGGCAGCCGCCACATCCGAACGGCCGAGTTCGTAGCCAGCGCCTTGTGCACGGCAGCCCGGTCCTCTTTTATGCGATCATAGACCTTGGTCGGCGGCGTGACCATTTTGGTCGGCAGGGTCAGTTCCTGCTTGGGGTAATCAACTCCGGTCAGTTGCACGGTACGGCGCAGGGTGTTCTCCTTGCCGTCTATGGAGGCGATGACAGAAAGGTCTTCCTTGCCCGGCTTGGCGCTCAGCACGTCGGTACCGAGCATGGCCAGGGCCACATGGCGGTTGTTCCACACCGATATGGACGGAACGACCACCTTGCCTTCCCAGTGAATGGCAACACTGTCCATGGGGCGGTCCGAGGTCAGACGAACGAGGAAAGGCTGTCCCACGCCGATGCGGGAAGGTGCGGCCAGCACCAGCGCCGTGCCGGACTCGGCCGGAGCCTGACCGGCCTTGGCCGCCTGTGCCTCGCCCGGCAGGCCGAGGGCGGCGCCATCCCCGTCTTGCAGCCCGAAATCCTGGGCCGTGCCGGAAACCGGCGTCAGGGGAAGGGTCAGGGCAGCGACCAGCATCACCAACAGCAACAACCGTTTCATCCTATCTCCTCGCTCTCGTTCTTTCCTTCCGTAACAACAGCGGCAACCCGGCCGCCACGCACTCGAATATCCAGTCCGTCTCCGGGCGAGACCTCTGACGGGTCCCGCAGGAACCCGCCGGTGCCGACGATACGCACCAGGGAATAGCCGCGTTCCAGCGGCCGCTCCGGGTCCAGGCCGCGCAAGGCCGTTTCGGTCACTTCCAGGCGCCGCTCCCGGGCTTCGGCCAACTGGTTCGCGCTCCCGTTCAGACGGCGCAGCAACCCGGCCGTCTCCCGCCCGGCCTCATCCACCGCGCGGGGACCAAAGGCGCGCGCCAGCCGCCGTGTCAGCCCGGCAACCTCCCGCGCCGCCACGTCCAGCCGGTGTGTACCGAAGGACCGGTCCAGCCGGTCCACACAGGATCGCACATCCAGCAGGCCGTTATAAAAAATATCGCGCCCGGCGTCATCCAGCCGGGAGAGCAGCCGCCCATAGGCGTCCTCCACCCGCTCCAGCCGCCGGACCGGGGAGAGCCAGGCCAACCCCTTGCGCAGATGCTCGAAGGCCGCGACCTTGCCGGACAACAGCCCGGCATAAGCCCTGTTCAGCGCGAGGTCCAGCACGTCCACGCGCTGGGCCAGGGTTTCGCGCCTAGGCCAGAGCTCCTGGGCCGCATGGCTCGGCGTGGCCGCACGGCGGTCCGCCACCAGATCGGCAATGGACACATCCGGCTCATGCCCTACTCCGCTGACCACGGGCAGACGCGCCCGAAAAATCGCATCGGCCACCGGTTCGGTATTGAACGCCCAAAGGTCCTCCAGGGAACCGCCGCCGCGAATCAGGACCGCCACCTCGGCCCATCCATCCTCATCCGCCTGATCCAGCGCGGCCGCGATGCGCTCCGGGGCCGCGTCACCCTGCACCAGCGTCGGATAGATGCGGATTTCCGCCCCGGTTCCGCGCGTCTGGGCCAGTCGGAGAAAATCGCGAATGGCCGCGCCCGATGGCGAGGTAATCACCGCCACCCGCGCCGGGTCCCGGGGCAGCTCCAGTTTGCGCTCCGTATCAAAATATCCCTTGCCAGCCAGCTTGCGCTTCAGGGCCTCGAAGGCCATGGCCAGCCCGCCCATGCCCTGGTCCTGCACCAGTTCGGCTACCAATTGATACTGGCCTCGCGGCTCGTAGACATTGAGCCGCCCGGCGCACAGCACTTCCTGACCATCCTCCAGGGCGGCCCCGGACAGGGCCGTCGCCCCGTCCATCTCCTCGACCTCGCCGGTCAGGGGATTGATCCGTTCTCCGTCCCGATCAACGGTCGCGGCAGAGGACTGCGCGGACTTGAACCAGACCACGGAGAGCGCGGCGTCACCATCGGTCAGTGTGAAATAGACATGGCCGCTGGCCGGTCGCGCCACGTTGGTCACCTGCCCCCGCACCCAGACAAAGGGGAACTCCGCCTCAAGCAGGTTCTTGACGGAGCGGGTCAGTTCGGAAACGGAAAAAATGGCGGACAAGTAGGGGCCTCCGGCGGTTGTTTTCGACCAGTCGGCGGATGGTACAACAGGGAATGCGGGGGTTCAACCGTAAAAGGAGAAGGAACGGCACGCCCCCGTCCACCAACCGAAGCAGACAAAAAACGGCTTGCGAGATACCCCGCAAGCCGTTTCTCAACTCGTCATGAACCGGCGGATCAGTCGTCCAGCCCTTTCACATAATCCACAATGGCCCGGGCGGACCGTTTGGAGAAGCTAACGGCCTCGGCCACGGTCTTTGCCCCGGTGACCACGTCGCCGGATGCGAACACGCCGGGACGGGTGGTGCGGCCATCCTCATCGGTGATGACCAGGCCGGTCCTGCCGACTTCCAGGCCGGAGAGATTGCTGCGCGGGGCCTGGCTTACGGCAATGAACACGGAGTCGACTTCGAACAGGGAGCGGGAGCCCTCTATGACCTCCACGCGCTTGCGCCCGTCCTCGCCCTCGACGATCCGGGTGTCTTCCACAATGACGCCCTCGTCGACGATTTCGACAGGGGCAGTATAAAAATGGAAGCGCACGCCGTCCATCTTGGCATACTCATATTCATATTTGGTGGCTGAAATGTCGTCCTCGCCCCGACGGTACAGGATAGAGACCTCCTGAGCGCCCTTGCGCAGGGCGGTGCGGGCCACATCCATGGCCACATTGCCCGCGCCGATGACGGCGACCTTGCGCCCCAGGGAATAGACGTTGGGATTTTTGAGGTAGTGGATGGCGTAGTGCACATGGCCCAGGGTCTCGCCCTTGAGTTTGAGCGATTTCGGATTCCACACCCCGGTGCCGATGAACACGGCCTTGTAGTCGTCACGGAAGAGATCGTCGATGCTGATGACCGGGCCGATGAGCGTGTTCGGCCGGATCTTGACGCCCAGGCCGAGCAGCTTTTCCTTGAGCTTTTCCAAAATGTCCTTGGGCAGACGAAAGTCCGGGATGCCATACTGGAGCACGCCGCCGATGCGATCTTTGGATTCAAACAAAGTGATGTCGAACCCTTGGCGTGCCAGGATGAAGGCAACGGTGATTCCGGCCGGGCCGGAGCCAATGATGGCGATGCGTTTTCCGTTGTTGCCGTTTACAGGACGTTCGGGCTGGAACTGCTCCAGATAGTAGCGAGAAATGTATTGCTCGATGTCGCTGATCTGTACCGGGGCGCTTTTTTTGCCCAGAATGCAATGGCCCTCGCAGAAATTTTCGTGCGGGCAGATCAAGGAACAGACCGCCGTCAGCGGGTTGTTCTCAAACAGCATGGCCCCAGCCTTCTGCATGTCACCGGCGAGCAACGCCTCGATCACCAGATTGGCCGGGGTCGATATCGGGCAGCCCTTGCTGCACATGGGCCGCTTGCACTGCAGGCAGCGCGCAGCCTCTTCAAGGATGTGCTTTCCCATTCCTTCCTCTTGGTTGAATTGTATCCCACCGCCAACGGACGGCCCGATTTCCTATCCCAGATGACCGCGACACGCAAATACGGACAGCGCATACTTGAGGGGTGTTACATCTTGTCTAAAATTCACGCTTGTTATATTCAGCTTGCATTAATTGTATAACCAGCTTGAAAACAAGGCTCTTTTATGTCTTGCTCGAACCTTTCCAAAATCCGGATCATGGGCGGATTGCTGACTGCTGCAACCTGCCTGATCCTCGGCCTCGGCACGGGCACCGCCGTTGCCGAGGAATTCCGCGTGATGTTTTACCATCACTCCTTCCCGCCCTATTTTTTTACCCCGGACGACACCAGGACCGGCATCAACCGGGATCTGCTGGCGGCAATAGGCAAGATCACCCACGACACCTTCACCTACGAGTACCTGCCATTTCTCCGGGCACAGCTCATGTTCGACAACGGCCGAATAGACCTGGAGACATGCGTCAACCCGCTGTGGCGGAGCAAGGCAAAAGTACCCGGCGTGTATACGATCCCCCACGGGAGAGTGCGCAATGTCGTTGTCTTCGGAAAAGGTAAACGAATCCCGGTGGAATCCCCTTTGTCACTGGAAAACCGTGCGGTGGGCGTGGTCAGGGGATACACCTATCCCACCTGCGATCCATGGTTCGAGCTGGGACTGATCAATAAAGTCGTCGCCACGGATGAACGCCAACTGCTGGAAATGCTGCGCCATGGACGCATAGATCAGGCATTCATGAACGAAACCCTGGCATTGTACTGGATAAACAACGTTTCCTGGTACCGACAGCTGGAAGTCGGTCCGGCCCTGGACGAGAGGGACATCATGATACGGCTGCATCCCCAAAAAAAGCACGCTCTGAAAAGATTCGACGCCGCCATCCGGCAGTTGCTGAAGTCGGGCGAAATAAATAGAATTCTTGCCAAGTACCGCTAGTACTCCATTCGGCCGGGGGCAGGCAGTCGCCTTCGTCAAAAAGTAATCTCAAGTCATCCTCACCTTCTCCGGCCGTGTCCACCTCTGGTTTAACTATCTGATATCACATTTGTTAAATGCAAAAAACAATTCCCATTGACTCTACACCATTGATAGGTAGACTGGTCTACACAGTAAGGAGTGTTTCCATGACGCAAAAAAGGACTACGGCTCGCGAGCGGCTTCTCGAAGCTGCCGGTGATCTCTTTTATGCCAAGGGTATAACGGCGACCGGCATAGACACCATCACCCAAAGTGCCGGGGTCGCAAAGATGAGTCTGTACAACAACTTTTCTTCCAAGGCCGATCTGGTGGCCGCCTACGTTGCCGAAAGAGACCTTACATGGATGGCTCTGTACGAGCGCAGAGCGGCCAAGGCGACATCGCCCAAAGAGCGGATTCTCGCGGTAGTCGACGCCTATGCGGACCACGCGGATCGGGAAGCCTCGACCCATGGATTCAAGGGATGCGGCATGTTCAACGCGGCGGCGGAACTGGACGCCGACTCTCCGGTGCGAGCGGCGATCAAGCGACACAAGGATGGGGTGAAGGGATCGCTGGAAAAACACATTCTGGAAATCCGGACCGCTACTGCCGGACAGGCCTCGGAATTGGCGGAGATGTTCTCCTTTATTCTGGAAGGCGCCATGGTCCGCTCAGGCCTGGACGGCAACAGCGACAAAATCCGCACGGCCCGAAAGATCATCGCGGACATTCTCGATGACAAGTTCCCCGCGTCGGCACAGTTCAATGCGTAGTTTCAAGCAGGCCCCAGTGCATCCGCGCGACTGGAACTCGTTCGCCCTGGCAGCCGTCACCGCCCTGGCATGGGGCATGACGGGCGTTCTGGTACGCAAGCTCCCCCACATGCACCCGGCCGCCATCACATCGGCACGGCTGCTGATAGCCCTCCCGGCCGCCGCCATACCCATGTACCTGCTGCATCCTTCGGCCGACCGGCTACGAAACACACTTGCCCGGCCGCACAGCTATATCCTGGCCTCGCTCCTAGCCGGATATTACTTTCTGGCAACCTCCGCATTCCAGATGGCACCCGTCGCCGAAGTGGCGCTGCTGTTGAGCACGCCGCCCCTGTTCGTCATCGCCATCGCCAGGGTGCAAGGCGATGTCCCGCCCAAGGCAACGTTGTGGGGGGTTGTTCTGGCCACTGTAGGCATCGCCGTTACCCTTTCCCCGGGCCTGACCTCTGCCGGAAGCGTCACCGGGCAGCGGTTTCTCGGCGACGTTCTCGCCCTGTGCGCCGCAATGCTGACAGCGCTTTATGCGCATGTATATCAACGGCTGACCCGTAAAGGAACCTGCCCGGATGCAGGGTCCGTTACATTGCTCACCTTCCTGATAGGTGGAGCGGGAACCGGACTGCTCGCCGTGGCGCAACAGACAGCGCCAGCCTTCATGCCTTCGCAAAGCGGCATACTCATCTTCCTGGCGCTGGGGATCTTTTCCACTGCGCTGCCCACATTGGGCTTCGCCATTGTCTCCAACCGGCTGCCCGCCATCCTGACATCGACCATCTCCCTCTTCATTCCCATTTTCTCCGGGTATTTCGCCTATCTCATGCTTGGAGAGGGCATAACCCCTCTGTTCGTTTTCGGCAGCATCCTCGTTTTGTGCGGGGTTGCCACCATTATTTGCGCCCCCCGCCTGCCGGGCGAACCGCAGCGCTGATTCGGACCAACAGCCCCCCCCTTCCCACCACCCGAACTTCCGGACGCATACCGGCTGACATTCCACAGCCAAAGCTCTCCACATTTCTATTCACATGCCTTGACACAGCTATTCATTTTAAAATAGTAGCTGTACTGTGTTACTATTTTGTGTTTCGTGCTAACAAGTGTCGGTAATCATATCGACCGTTAGCCTAAGGAGGAGGGTTTCCAATGTCAGGAAGCACACCAAAGTCCGCACCGGTTGTCCAGCCGGTGGACTTGTCTTCAATCCACCCCAACAAGGAGGGAACGATGAAACAGATTGAAGGCGTGATGACCCAGACAAACGCACCCCATGGAATTGATCCGGACTCCATTTTCTTTGTCCAGGTCGATCCCACCAAGTGCGAAGCCTGTGGGACGTGTGAGGAGCATTGCGCTACCGGCGCAATCCAGTCCATCAATGAAGACGGCATCCGCGCGGTCGTGGATCCGGCAGCCTGCATGAACTGCGGGCAGTGCCTGGTCAACTGTCCCTACGGCGCCATCTACGAAGGCGTGTCCTATGTGGACGAGATCTTCGAAAAGCTGAAAGACCCGGATACCATCGTCGTGTCCATGCCCGCCCCGGCGGTCCGCTACGGCCTGGGCGAATGCTTCGGGGCCGCCACCGGCACCTATGTGGGCGGCAAGATGCACGCGGCCCTGCGCCAGCTCGGCTTCGACTACATCTGGGACAACGAGTTCACCGCCGATGTGACCATCATGGAAGAAGGCACCGAACTCATCCAGCGCGTCAAGGAACAGGGTAAAAAGGGCGCCCGTCCCCTGCCGCAGTTCACATCCTGCTGCCCCGGTTGGGCCAAGTTCGCGGAGACCTTCTATCCCGATCTGCTGCCGAACCTGTCGAGCTGCAAGTCTCCCATCGGTATGCTCGGCCCCTTGGCCAAGACATACGGCGCCCATGAGACCCACGTCCCGGCGCAGAAGATCTACACGGTCTCCATCATGCCCTGTATTGCCAAAAAATACGAAGGGATGCGCCAGGAACTGGCCGATAGCGGATTCCGCGACATCGACGCAACCATCAACACCCGCGAACTTGCCTACATGATCAAGACCGCGGGCATCGACTTCAACTCCCTGCCCTCGCAAGACCCCGATCCGGTCCTGGGCGACTCCACCGGTGCGGCCACCCTCTTCGGCACCAGCGGCGGCGTCATGGAAGCTGCCCTGCGCCTTGCCTACGAGGTACTCTCCGGCAAGAAGCTCAAGAATCCCGACATCAAGGTCGTCCGCACCCACGAGGGCATCAAGACGGCAGACGTCAAGGTTCCCGGTTTCGGTACGGTGAAGGTTGCCGTGGCCAGCGGCCTGAATAACGCCGCCAAGCTCTGCGACGAAGTGCGGGCGGGCAAATCCCCGTATCACTTCATCGAGATCATGACCTGCCCCGGCGGTTGCGTGAACGGCGGCGGCCAGCCGCTTGATCCCGAAATCAGGGCGTCCCTGTTCCGGTCCACCGTGGCCCAGATCAACAAGCGCTTCCGGGCCCGCCGGGTCGGCGCATAAGGAGGGATGAACAATGAAACTCAACAGACGCGGATTCATCAAGTGTTGCGGTGTGATGGCCGGATACACCGTCCTCGGCTTCAACATGACCAAGGAAGCCGTTGCCGCCAGCATGGAGTTCGTCGGCCTGCGCCAGAAACAGGTGTACGATGCCGATGCCAACCCCAAGATATACAAGTTGCGCAAGTCCCAGGATAACCCCATGATCAAGAAGCTCTATGATCCCAAGACCGGCTTCCTGCATGAAGGGCCCTGTGGCCACATGTCCCACCACCTGCTGCACACCCACTACGTGGATCGCAGCGCGCGGGTGAAGGCCCTCAAGGCCAAGGGATACAAGTTCAACATCTAACCCGCACCCGACAGCTTCGACCTGCGGCAAGGACGTCATCTGATCCTAGGGCCGAAAGCTTATCTCCTTCCTACCTCTCTCCCCGATATCCGCATTTTTCACACCGCACGATTTGTATTATTTATTTTTAAAAGTTATGCGTTCGGTATAATTTTTTCTTGATTAGTGACACAGATTCTCGTAAAAATGACACGTAGAACACCTCCGTAAGGAGTCACCGTCTGCGGGCAGGACAGCCTAAGCCAAAGGGGAGTTAACGGCCTGCCCGGCATTCCGGGACCCGGCGGCTTCGCTCCGGCACCCCGCAGCGGAGAGCCCGGGAGTGCTAAACCGGGCTCTTCTCTTTACGGAGAAAATTTACCCACGGGGAGGAACCCGATGCAAAAACGTCTCGGGATCATCGGCATCATCATAAAGGACCGGAACAAGGCCGCTGCCAAGGTCAACACCATCCTGAGCGACCACGGCCAGATGATCGTCGGCAGGATGGGGTTGCCGTTTCGGGAGCGGGAACTCAGCATTATCGACCTCATTATTGAGGCCACCACCGACGAGGTGGGCGCGCTGACGGGCAAACTCGGTATGCTCGAAGGCGTCCAGGTCAAATCTCTGCTGGTCTGACAACAGAGGCGTGATCCGCCGCTTTGAGAAGCGTGCGGCAGGATCACAGGACGAAACGGACAGCCCGTCAAACGGCGGGAAGCAAGCCTGCATGGACGAAACGGAGGCGAAAATGCGGAAGGTCGAGCCGGAGGGAACCCGGATCGAGCGGGACGGAATCGGCGAGATGCGGCTGCCCGAGGATGCCTATTGGGGCATCCACACCTCACGGGCCGTACGCAATTTCCCGTTTTCCGGGTACCGACTGCACCCGGCTTTCATCCGCGCCTTCGCCCAGGTCAAGCAGGCCTGCGCCAGGACCAACGCGCTCCTCGGGTATCTGACCGGGGAGCGCGGCCTGGCCGTGGTTGACGCCTGTGCCGAAATAGCCGGTGGCGCACTGCACGACCAGATCGTGGTGGACCCTTTCCAGGGCGGGGCAGGGACCTCGACCAACATGAATTTCAACGAGGTCATTGCCGGACGGGCCGCCGAACTGCTCGGCGGTAAACGGAACGACCGCGAACTGGTCGATCCCATCCGCCACGTCAACATGCATCAGTCGACAAATGACGTCTATCCCACGGCACTGCGGATAGCCGTCCTTTACCTGCTCGAGGACCTGGAGGACGCCGTCTCCGCCCTCCAGGCCTCGTTGCAGGACAAGGAAGCGGAATTCCGCGACGTGGTGAAGGTGGCCCGCACCGAACTGACCGACGCGGTGCCCATGACGCTGGGCATGACCTTTTCCGCCTTTGCCGACGCCATTGCCCGCGACCGCTGGCGCATCTTCAAGTGCCGGGAACGGCTGAAACGGGTCAACCTGGGCGGCACAGCCATCGGCACCGGGCTGGGCGCCCCGCGCGACTATATCATGGCTGCGGCAGGCAATCTGGCCGCCATCACCGGTCTGCCGGTCTCCCGTGCCGAGAATCTGGTGGATGCCACCCAGAATACGGACGTCTTTGTCGAGGTCTCCGGCATGCTCAAGGCGTTTGCCGCCAACCTGCTCAAGATCGCCTCGGACCTGCGCCTGCTCTCCAGCGGACCGGCAACCGGGTTCGGAGAGATTCGCCTCCCCCCGCTTCAGGCAGGTTCCTCCATCATGGCGGGCAAGATCAACCCGGTCATGCCCGAAGCCGTCACCCAGATCGCACTCCGGGTAATGTCCAACGACCAGACCATCGCCCTGGCCTCGGGCATGGGCCAGCTGGAGCTGAACCATTTGCTGCCCCTTATTGCCCATTCCCTGCCGGAATCCCTGACCCTGCTGACCAACGGCTGCCGGGGCCTGACCACGAATTGCATAGACGGTATCAAGGCCTGTACGGGCATCTGCCAAAAGCACGTGGAGCAAAGCGCGGCCCTGGCCACCGTTCTGGTCCCCGCCCTGGGCTACAGCCGGGTCGAGCGATTGCTGGCCGACGCCCGCGCTGCCGGGCGCACCGTGGCCGAACAGGTGGAGGCCGACGGCATCGCCCCGGCCGAGACCGTGGCCCGGCTCCTCTCCCCCAGAAATCTCTGCAAACTGGGCTTTTCGCCCGATGAATTCGACGAGGTAAAACTTCCGTGACTCCAGACGACATCCTCGCGCTCCTGACCGGAACGGACGACGCCGACCTCTTTGCGCGCGCAGACGACACCCGACAATACACCTTCGGCAACACGGTCTGCCTTCAGGCCGTCATTTCCATTTCCAATGTCTGTACCCGCCAATGTACGTACTGCACCTTGCGCGCGGACAATCGTGCCCTGCCGCGCTACCGGCTGAAAGCCAAGGACGTCCTTGACGCCGCCCGCAAGGCTGCTGCCCAGGACGCCACCACTGTGGTCCTGCAATCAGGCGAAGATACAGGGCTTTCAGTGGAGCTCATCGGGGAGTTGACCCGAAAAATAAAGACGGATTGCGGCGTGTCCGTCACCCTCGCGCTGGGGGACAGGTCCCTGGACGAGTACGCCTACCTCCGCGACTGCGGCGCGGACGCGTGTCTGCTCAAGCTGGAAACCTGTGACCGAAACCGCTACAAACAGCTGCATGAAAGCGAAGACCTCGCCTCCCGGCTGCATCGGCTGGAGGGACTGCGCAACCTCGGCTATTCACTCGGTTCCGGGATCATCGCAGGACTGCCCGGCACCACGCCCATCGATGCATTGCGGGACATTCTCTTTCTCACCGACCTGCATCTCGACCTCATAGAGACCGGTCCCTTCGTGCCCCAGGCTGACACCCCGCTGGCCGGCAATCCTCCGGGCTCCATCATTCTTTCCCAGCGTGTCGCGGCCCTGCTTCGTCTGCTCAATCCCCTGGCCGACATACCGGCCCCGCCGACCCTGGACGCCCTGCGCCCCGGCTCGTGTGCCGAGTCCCTGGAACGGGGCTGCAACGTCCTCATGGCAGATATGATTCCTGCTGACAAAATGACCGCCAACGCCGTGCGGGTGGTTGCGACTCCATCCCTTGAGAACGACATGGCTTCCCTGGCCCCGCTTCACCGGACCATAGCCGCGAAGGGGCTTGTGCCTTCCGCATCCAAAACCAAAGCATCGGGGAGAGAGCATGTCGGATAAGGCTCCACGCGGGGTACGGCTGGTCATCGCCCTGGCGGGAAGGCGCAACGCAGGAAAATCCTCGCTCATCAACGCCCTGACCGGCCAGGAAACAGCCATTGTATCGGACACGCCGGGCACCACCACGGACCCGGTGGCCAAGCACTACGAGTTGCTGCCCCTCGGCCCGGTGACGTTCTACGACACCGCAGGGCTGGACGACGAAGGCGAACTGGGCGAACTGCGCATCAAAGCGACCCGCAAGGTGCTTTGCCGCTGCGACGTGGCCGTGGTCGTGCTGGGCGAAGAAGGGATGACCGACCATGAACGAAACTTGCTTGCCGCCATTGACGAACTGGGCGTGCCCTGCATCGTGGTCTGGAACAAGGCGGACCTGCGGCCCGAAAAAACCGCAGCTCCCGATACGGCAGGACTTCCGCTCCTCCCGGTATCCGCCGCCACCGGCTTGGGCGTGGACCGGCTCAAGCAGCGGATCATCGACAGCGCACCCGCCGAATACCGTCAGGAAAGGCTCATCCTCGGCGACCTCATCTCCGAAGGCGACCGGGTGGTGCTGGTGGTGCCCATTGATCTGGCCGCGCCCAAGGGACGTCTCATCCTCCCCCAGGTACAGGTGCTGCGCGAGATTCTGGACTGCGACGCCATCGGCGTTACCGTCAAGGAACGGGAAATCGAAGCCGCGCTCTCCGGCTTCAATGGCAAGCCAGCCCTTGTCGTCACGGACTCGCAAGTCGTGCTAAGCGTGGCGGGCGACGTGCCGGACGACATTCCCATGACCACTTTTTCCACGCTCTTCGCCCGCTACAAGGGCGACCTGAATCGGCTGGTGGCTGGAGCCTCGGCCATCGACGCCCTCAAGGACGGCGACACCGTACTCATCGGCGAGGCGTGCTCCCATCACGACGTGGCCGACGACATAGGCAGGGTCAAAATCCCGCGCTGGATGATCCAGTACACGGGCAAGGACCTGAAATTCGAAGTATACTCCGGCCACGACTTTCCCGAAGACCTGGAACGGTTCGCACTGGTCGTCCACTGCGGTGCCTGCATGATAAACCGTACCGAAATGCTCCGGCGCATCACCGAATGCGAACGGCGCGGCGTGCCCATCACCAACTACGGAGTTGCCATCTCCAAGCTGCAAGGCGTCCTCGACCGCGTGCTGCGACCGTTCGGCATGTGAAGAATGGATGCCTCCGGCGGCCAGAGGGGGAACCTCTTGGAAGAGGTTCCCCCTCTGGACTCCCCTTCCAGAACTTTTTGATTGCCTCCGGCACTCTTGCACGGATGCCGAAGTGCTCTTTCTTCTTATTAAACCAACTCTTCTCCGCAAAGCGGCACCCAAAAGTTGAGGCGGGCTGAGTGGATAAGGCCCTGGGAAAGGGAGAAGGGAAGTCCTTTTCAAAAAGCACCCACCACGTATTGGAGAACCTAGTCCCCGCCATGTTACCAGACGTGGCGGGGACTTATTTTCGGTGACTATTGGTAATCTCAGCACATTTATGGCAATTCTGAGACAGAATTTACGCATTCATCCACATGCTGACATATAAAAAACAACTCTATCATTTAAAATCATTGAAGTCATAAGGTAACGTTGCGACAACACGGGAGGTCAATGCCACCACTAGGCTTGTGACGAGGACAAGAGTATATTGCTCTTCCTATCCGGTGCCGGAAAAAAGACTCGGGAGCTTCTGGATCTTAGTATTGCGTTACCAGCTTGATTTTATTACAATATTTATTGTAAGTGTGTTCTTCCTGTTTAAATAGTGACCTGGCATCTTGACCCGTTTCAAGCAAGAGCAGACTGTCAATCTCGGGGGACAGTAAAGTGCGGATCTATCCTGATAATAAAAATGGGAAATGGCCAAAACTTGTCCCTTCGAACCTTCCGTCAAAGCAGATGAACGAATGACTGTCACCTCTTGACTCCCTGTGTTACTAAATCCCCTGCGGAGATTTAACCCCCGAAGCCGTATAATTTTCGGCAAGTTCCATATGTACCATATTTCAATTTCGCAACTAGCTTGTAACCTGGATTGTCAATCTAAATTTGAAGAAAAACGACACTCATTTATAATAGCCTCCTTCATTCGCGTATGTGATAAAATTTTAACCTAATTACTCGGGAGGCCTCATGAACAGAAGAAAATTCGTTGTCGTTTCAGTTATATTATCTATTATCTTTTGTGCTTCAGTTGCAGGAGCACAGTACCTCCTCACCAATGGGACAATTGAAATATACACTTCAATAGCCATAATTTTGACTTCATTTCTGCTGGTTGCTGGCTACATGGCCTATTATTTTTTAGAAACTCACAGCTGGTTCAGCCAAATTCTTGATTTGATGGAGCAGCCGCTCTCCATCACCGACCTCAAGATGAACTGGACGTTCATCAACAAACCCGTTGAAGGTATGCTCAACGTCAAAAGAACGAACATGTTAGGAAAACACTGTTCGAATTGGGGTGCTAAAATTTGCAATACTGAAGATTGCGGCGTGCATTGCCTGAGAAAAGACAAGAGTGAAACGTTCTTCGACCAATTTGGAATGAACTTTCGAGTCAACACTAATTATTTATACAGTCTGCGCGGCAAGAAGATGGGCCACATCGAAATCGTTACCGACATCACCGAGAAGGTACAGTTTCGCGATATGAAGACCAAAATGAGCACCGATGTGAACAAATTGCTTCGCGAGTTAAATGAAGGGTCGACCAGCTTGGCTGCTTCCACAGAGGAAGTGAGTTCCTCAATCGAAGAAATATTCGCCTCAATTGAAACAAGCTTCAAAAATTCTCAAAAGACAGAAACAAAAACAAATGGAGTAGCCAACCAAGCCGATGAAACGCGAGCAAACCTTGAGAACTCCATCAGTGCCGTTCAGGACATTGTCAATAAAGTTGGACTGATACAGGAAATAGCCCGTCAAACCAATTTATTGGCTTTGAACGCGGCAATCGAAGCCGCCAGAGCAGGCGAAAGTGGAAAGGGCTTTGCTGTTGTAGCGGGAGAAGTAAGATCACTTGCTGAGAAAAGCCAAGTTGCCGCAAATGAAATAGAAGAACTTACCAAGTCAACCAAAAACGTATCTGAAGAAGCTGGTAATAACTTGAGGGAACTTGTCCCCAACATTCAGGAGACAGTAAAGCTCGTTAGCGAGATCAACGCATCAATTCTGGAACAAAAGACAGCAATTGAGCAGATTAACCAAGCTATCCAAATGGTCAGTTCGGTCGCCCAGGAGTCAAATTCCATTGCTGAAAACTTATCGACCGTATTCAAGGACCTTGAGAATTTTGGGCAAGCCAAAAAGGAAGAAAGTGTGAACAACCCGAAGGTTGTCACGGCTAAACCAGCCGCTTTACCTGAGGCCAGTGATTTTGACCTATACTAAACACTGAGGCAGTAGGGTGGTGCTCCGTTTCAAGCTAAGGACACAATGTCAACTGGATATTACGGGGATACCGCATCTGATTATCCTCCTGAGAACTGACATCTAATCCAAGAGACCATCTCCATATTCCATGAAAGAAGGCTTAGAAGAGAAATCTTCTAAGCCTTCTTTATTATAATAAATACTCCTGCAAAATTGGCTTAAGCCCCCCCTCTTTCCAAAGGGATTACCGCTTCCTGGCATTCAGTGCATCCTTGGTCATGCGGACCGGCGGAGCACGACAATCTATCTGAAAAAGCTCCGTGACATGGAACGCAACCCCATGGACATCTATGAACAGGGAAAACCGCAAGGACGATGATAAGGTAGCCTGACAATTTCACACATGCGGTTATTAACACACGACGACAAGACGGCTTGCAGGACAAGTCCTGCAAGCCATTAAAAACATAAGGGAAGGATAAACGGCAACACTCTAATGTTGTTACTATTTAAAAGAGTTCCCTTCTCCCCTTCCCGCCTGTCGGAGGTATCTTCATTCTCTCCCTAACAGATTCGGGGCAACTGCTCACCTTCGAGCATACCGAGTAGCCGCTTGCCGCCGAGCTGGGTTATCAACACGACCTTGCCGGGGTTGGCGTCGGTCATGGTGCCGATGCGGCAGGCGTCCCGGCCTAGCGGATCGGCGCGCATGATCTCTAGTGCCTTGTCCGCGTCCTCGCCGGGCACGATGCAGATGAACTTGCCCTCGTTGGCGAGATAGAGCGGGTCCAGGCCGAGGATGGAACAGCCGCCGCGTACTTCGGGCCGCACGGGCAGGTTGGTCTCCGTCAACTCGCAGCAGACGTTCGAGCTGGCCGTGATCTCGTTCAGGGTGGTGGCCAGACCGCCGCGCGTGGGATCGCGCAGGACGTGCACGTCCGGCAGCTCCTGCACCAGGCGGACCAGCAGGTGGTTCAGGGCGGCGGAATCGGACTCCACCTTGGCCTCGAAATCCAACCCTTCGCGGGTGCCAAGCACGGTCAGACCATGATCGCCGATGGTGCCGGAGATGAGGACGGCATCGCCGGGCCGGGCACGGTCACCGCTTGGCGAGGGATCGACAATGACCTCGCCGATGCCGGTGGTGTTGATGAATATCTTGTCGCAGGCCCCCTTGGGCACCACCTTGGTATCGCCGGTGACCACTTTGACGCCCGCATTGCGGACGGCCTCGCCCATAGCTTCGACGATTCTTTCGAGGTCGGCCATTGGCAACCCCTCCTCGATAATGTAGCCGCAAGTGATGTAGCGCGGCACCGCACCCATCATGGCCACGTCATTGACCGTTCCGTGCACGGCCAGAGAACCGATGTTGCCACCGGGAAAGAAGATAGGGTCTACGGTAAAAGAGTCGGTGGACATGGCTATCCTGCCGGACATATCCAGCACGGCAGCGTCGTTCAGGCGGTCCAGTTCGTCGTTGCCGAGATATTTCAGAAAGAGTTCCGAGATGAGGCGCTGGGAAGCGCGCCCGCCACTGCCGTAATCGAGAAGTACCTTGTCGGACATGTATCAATCCACTTTGTATTTATAGTAAGCCGCGCAACTGCCCTCGGTGGAGACCATACACGGTCCCACCGGATTGGCCGGAGTGCAGGCCTTGGCAAAGAGTGGACATTCGTCGGGACGTTTGACGCCCTTGAGAATGTCGCCGCATTTGCAACCCTTGAGGGCCGGACCTTCCTTGATGACGATGCCGAATTCCTTTTTGGCGTCGAACTGCTCCCACTCCGGACGGATTTCCAGGCCGGAACCGGGGATCATGCCCAGACCGCGCCACAGGGCGTCGGCCGGTTCAAAGACTTCATACATGATCTCCATGGCGTGCGGGTTGCCCCGCTCTCCCACTACTCGGGCATAGTTGTTGGTCACATGCGCCTCGCCTTTATTCCGCCAGTCGATCATCTGCGTGAGCGACTGGAGGATGTCCACGGGTTCAAACCCGGTGACAATGGCAGACTTGCCGTATTTTTCGGCAATGAAGTCGTACGGATCCACGCCGATGACGGCCGAGACGTGGCCCGGCAAAATAAAGCCGTCCACATCGGTGGCCTGATCGGCCAGAAGCACGTCCAGCGCTGGCGGCACGGTCTTGTGAAAGCAGAGGATGCGCAGGTTGGCGATACCCATGTCCAGCGCCATCTTCATGGTTGCGGCAATGGTGGGGGCAGTTGTCTCGAACCCCACGCCGATGAACACAACCAGATCGCCGGGGTTCTCCTCGGCCAGCTTGAGGGTGTCGAAAGGCGAGTAGACCACCTTGACCCGCGCACCGTCGGCCACGGCCTTCTTCAGATTGCGGCCATCATTGCCGGGTACGCGCATCAGGTCGCCGAAGGTGGCCAGGATCACATTCTCCCGCCCCGCCAGGTCAATGAAGGCGTTGACCTCGGACTCGTGCGTGACGCAGACCGGACAGCCGGGCCCACTCAGATGGATGACTTTTTCCGGCAGCAGCGAACGCAGTCCGGTCTGGAATATGGCTACAGTGTGCGTGCCGCAGACCTCCATGAACCGGAGGTCCCGGTCGAGTCCGGCCTCCATCCGGTCCAGCATTTTTCGACACAGGCCGGGGTCGCGGAATTTCTCCAATAGGGCAAAGCTCATGGCTACCCCTGGGTCCCGATGCCAAGGGGACATTCCACAGCCAGATTGAGGGCGCGCAAGCTCTCCTCCGCCTCCTCGCTATCCAGAACGCGCAGGGCGAACCCGGCATGGATTATCAGGAATTCTCCCACGGCGGGAGGTTCCGGCAGCAGCATCAGGGACGCCTTGACCGTGGTCTGGCCCTGATCCACCCGGCAGACGGCCATTTCATTTGCAACGGAAAGCACTTCGGCGGGAACGGCAAGACACATATTTTCCTCCTCATCACGCGGACGTCAGTCGTCCAGCAGTTGCGAAGCCAGATATTCGTAGCCCTTGTCCACGGCGTATTCGTAGTCCATGTCCCAATTGATCCGCGCGCTCATGGCGGTGTGCGGCAGGGGCACAAACAGGGCGTCGCCCTCAAGCAGCGGACGATAGCAGGGATCGGCCACGATCAGGTCCACTCCATCCGCATTCATCAATTCGCCAATCTCGCGCTCGTCGTCAGTGTCGCGGTCATGCTCGCCCTTTTCGCCCAACACCCCGGCGCAGCCTTCGCTGTTGCGAAACATCGGGTCGCTCGGCGTAACCGAGAGTACATCCACCCTGTCCACACCAAAGTCGTGCTCCAGGCAATACTTCATGCCGTAACTCATCACCGGCTCGCCGATGACCACCGCGTGCTTGTGGCGGACGGGTTCGCCGTCCTCGGCCGATTTGGGATCGGAACCGCCGAGCATGTCGAGAAACTTCTCATAACCGGCCAGTCCCACAGGCATACCCACCACGAAAGGGATGCCGTAGTCCGCATACATGCGCTCGGCCAGGGCCAGCCCGCTGCTGGAAACCACAGCATTGACCGAAGCTCCCGGTGCGTTGCGCACGCCCTCCAGCGGATCGAGCCGACCAAGCAGCGGCCCGGAGAAAAGCCCCTCCAGCCAATAGCCGTCCTCCTGCAACGCCTTGTACAGCGGGTCGAGGTGGGTTTCCTTGCCCACGGACAGGTGAATGGCACCCAGCACGTTCAGCCCATTGCCGATCTTGGGCGCGTCCGCGTCCATAAACTTCTCGGCCAGGGCGAGGAACGCCTTGGAGGCACCCTCGGGGTACGGCTCGGAACCGGCAGTGGGCACCATGAACACCGGCATGTCGGTGCGGGCCGCGATGGTCCGGGCAAAGCCCTTGAGGTCCGTGCCGATGATCTCGGATATGGGCGTGCCGGACAGGGCCACGAACTTGCGGTTCAGTCCCTTGGCCGTCTTGACGATGTTGTCGATGAACTTGTCGTCGTTGCCGAGGATGACGTCCATTTCCAGCAGCCCGGCACCGACCACGGTGGCCGGACCGCGATACCAGCGGGGCTCGTCTTCGATATTGATGTGCCATGCCCCGCCAGCCGGGCCGTAGACGACCACGAGTCCCTCGTAATCGTACAGGGCCGAGCTGACGCCGAAGTAGCCCGTGGCCAGGGGAAGAAGGTGATGATATTCTTTCATTGCAATTCCTTAGATGAGAAAGTCGTGGGCGTAGATCCAGTCGCGGTTCGCCACCGGGTGCTCCATGGCCTCGCGGGTCTGGTCCAGCATCCAGAGCGTGGCCTCGTAGCCGTACTTCTGTTCCTGATACCGGGAGAGCGGCACGTTGGCCGCATTGACGCAGAACATGCCCGCGTCCACGCCGTAGGCCACATCCACGTCGTCGAACGGCGCGGTCTGGCCGCACAGGGCCGGGTGGGAGGCGTTGTAGACCTGGATATCCGGCTTGACCATCCGCAACTGATCGATAAGTTTCCATTCATATGGCTTAATGGTGCCGCGTGCGAACAAGGTGTTCACGTCCACCCCGCTATCCACCAGGAACAGGGCCAGCTCAAAGGGGCTGCCGTTGATGGAGCAACCCACGGCCACGGACTTGCCGCGCAAGGTGTCCAGCATGGGCCGGGCCGCCTCGCGGGCGTCCGCCTCCACCTTGTCCACGGACAGCGTGCGGCCCATGGCCTCGCCAATTCGCTCGTACTGCTCCCGGATGGTCGAGAAACCGTAGGCCATGGGGGCGAAACAGGTGGGAATGCCCATCTCGCTTTCCAGCTTGCCGCTCAAGCCGTTGGCCAGCGGGTGCATGACCACCGACGCACGGCCATGGGCCATGCGCGAAAAGGTCTTGAGGTCCGGACAAAGTGGAATCTGCACCACATCATCCACGCCCGCGTCGGACAGAATCTTGTAGAACTCCCCGGAATCGGACAGGGGCATGAAGGTGCCGAGCAGGTTGAGCCGGTTTTCATCCGGTTCGCGCTTCTCGTCCTTCAGGAAGTCGAAAAACGAGGTATAGGCGGAGGTAAAGGGCGATTCCTTCATGCCGATGGTAATGGGGGCCATGGCACCGAGGATGATCTTCTTGCCGGTCTTCTCCTCCAGTCGGTTGATGACGCCGGTAAAGTCAGTGCCCAGTATGTAGTCCGGGCAGCCGACGATGAGGAATGCTACCTTTTCATCACGCCGGGCCAGTATATCGGCCATGCCCTGCTCCACCTTGGACAGATGGTTGCCCATGGTCATGTCCAACTCCGACACGCAGAGCATGAAGAACCGTTCAGTGAATCCACGGGCGTGGGCCATGAACGCGGAGTGGCGCAGACAGGCCGAGGGGCCGACCATGATGGCCACGGATTCCGGCAACAGCAGGCAGGTCTCTATGACACCCCAGCCTGCCAGATTGGGGCCGACGCCCTCCAGCGGGGCAAAGGGGAAATCAGCCTTTTCCTTGAGGTCTTTCACCCGGATGCGGGTGCTATCCAAATCCATGATTCTAGTCTCCTTGCGTTGGCCGGGCTCAGGCGGCGTTCCGTTCTTCGGCAAAACCGGAAATGGTCCGGGCCAGATCAATGAAACGCTGCGCCGTGGGCAGCGAGGCATCCCCCTCCACAATGGACTTGCCGTCCTCCTCGAACCGATGAATGGCCGTATCACGAGGGATGACGCCGATGATCGAGGTCTCCATCTCGTGGGCGAACGCCTCCACCCGCTCCACTTCGTCGGCCATGTCGCGGCAGTTGAGGATCAGGCCGCCAAGCTCCGCATAGTTGCGGTCCGCAAAATTGCGCAGGGCCAGAATGATGTTTCGGGCCGCGAGCAAGGCCATTTTCTCCCCCGAAGTAACGATGCACACCTTGTCCGCGAACCCCTCGCGCATGGGCACGGCAATGCCGCCGCAGACCACGTCGGCCAGGATGTCGTAAAGGACCACGTCCGGCTTGTAGATATCATAGGCTCCCATCTCTTCGAGCAGTTCAAAGGCCGTCAGCATTCCCCGGCCGAAGCAGCCCACTCCCGGCGTGGGGCCGCCCACTTCCATGCAGGTGACGTTGCCAAATCCCTGTTTGGCAATGGCGTCCAGGGTCTCCGGCTTGCCGTGTTCCTGAAGGTATTGCAGGATGGGCATGGGTGGGACCCCGCCCAGCAGGTTGATGGTCGAGTCGGTCTTGGGATCGCAGCCGATCTGCATGACACGCTGCCCGTCCATGCCGAGCGCGGCCGATATCCCGGAGGTCACCGTGGATTTGCCGATGCCGCCCTTTCCGTAAATCGCTACCTTTATCAATGCAGTGCTCCTTCCAGTTTGAGTGAGTGCCCCTTGCTCCCGCCAATGTTTCTTCCGGCCCGTGCCACCACGCTCTTCGCCTCTTCCACCGAGACATAGCGCTTGTGGGTGGTGATCTGAAATTCGTATTCGATCTTGTCGTTTTTGCTCTTCAGGAACGGATTGCAGTTGGGCATGATGACATTGGCCCCGCCCTGGGTAAGAGCGCGATACTGCCCGTCATCAGGGTCCAGCGTGGCCACGGTATTGGCCGCCGCCATATGCGTGTTGCCGGTGACCATCCGCGTCAGGGCAAAGACCCGGAGCATCAGTTCGATGTCGCCTGCCGGATCATCCTTGAGCGGGGTTTGGGCATGGGGAATGAACGGGCCGATGTTGATCATGTCCGGCTGAAAGTCCTGAAAAAAGAGGATATCCTCGCACAGGTCTTCCAAGGTCTGGCCCGGCAGGCCGACGATGTTGCCCACACCCACCTGGAAGCCGACCTCGCGCAGCAGTGCGATCAGCTTGAGGCGGTCGTCGAGTCGCAGCCCGGAGCGCATACGCGTATACAGCTCCGGGTTCATGGTCTCATGCTTCATCAGGTACCGCTCGGCCCCGGCGTCCCGAAAGGCGGTCAGGTCCTCGCGGGACCGCATGCCGAGACTCAGGGTGATGGCCACATCCGCCTCACTGAGAATGCGCTCGATGATGGAGCACATCCTGGCCCGGGTGAAATACGAGTCCTCGCCTGATTGCAGGACCACGGTGTGCAGTCCCGCATCCGCGATGGCCAGTGCGGTATCCACGATCTCGTCCTCGGTCATGCGGAACCGCTTGCACTGATGGTTGTCCCTCAGCAGTCCGCAGTAAATATCATTGCATCGGCAGTAGTTGGAAAAATGGACAACGCCGCGCAACTGCACATCGTCGCCCACCTGATCGTGGCGCACCGCATCGGCCGTGTCGAACAGCGCCGCCTGCCCCGCCTCGTCTTTCAAACCATCCAGTATCATTGCCCGATTCATTTTCCGGTTCCTTTGTTCCGCTAGGCTAAGGTCAGGGTGATGCGGCCGGTATCCCGGTCCTCGACCACCACATGGCACCCGTTACAGGGGTCCAGTTCGTGCAGGGTGCGCAGTATTTCCACGGGATGGTTCGCATCGGCCACAGAAGTGCCCAACAGGGCACGCTCAAGCGGACCGCGAACGCCACCGGTGTCACGCGTCGAGAAGTTCCAAAGTGAAGGGATCAGGTAGTCGTGATCAAGGATTCGCCCTTCGCCCCAACGGATGGTGTGCGCCAGAGTACCGCGCGGGACCTCGACCCGGCCGACACCGATGCCCGATGCAGGCAGGCTGAAATCAACCGATCGGATTTTTTCCGTGGCAAGGGTGCGTTCCAGTTCATCCAGCCAGCCATCGACGGAGTCCACCAAAGCGGCGGATTCCACGGCCCGGGAAACGAGCCGCCCCATGGTGGAATTCATGGCCCCGGAGGTGAGACCGGAGGTATCCAGCATGTTCTGTAAATGAAGGGAAATGGCCTGATCCCCGAGGAGCCAGCCGCCCATAACCCGTGCGAGCGGTCCGACCTCGCAGGCCGCAGTTCCATGCCGTGGGGCGGGCAGCCAGAAATAGGCACCCTCGCCCCAAAGAAACGAGGGATCATCCCCATTCGCCACCAACCGATACCGCTGGCGGTCGGGCAAACTCCAATCCGGGTTTCGCTCCTCGCGGACCGCACCGGCGTCAGGGACCGCCGATCTCCAGGATTGAGTGCCGGCGGTGGGAGCAACCAAGCCGCTCCCCGCCACATCGTCCCAGGTCAGAAAAGCCCCTCCCCCGCCAATTCCGGACCAGGTCGGATACATCCCGGCCAATCGGGCCATGTCGGCAGGAAAGACCGTACAGATAAAATCACGACAGTCGGCAAGCGCACCGCGTAACTGCTCCAGAATGCCACAGCCAAGGTCCAGATCATCAGGCAGCCCGCCTATACGGTACGCCTTGAACCCCTTGGGACCGCACTCCAGCAGAGCCAGTGCAGCCTGGATGGACGCCCCGGCCCGAATCGATTCCAGGGAATGCGCGTAAAGAAGCAGGTGCCAAGCGTCCGATCCTTCATATGCGCTTTCCGGCAGGCGCGACTCACGCGACTCGGCCACCAGCCGCAACCGATCCTGTATCAGCCGAAAATGGTCCGCGTCCTGTCCCAAAGGCCCTGCCAGAACGGCGGCTTCGGCCGTATCGGCACGCAAGGCCCGGTCCAGACTGACCCAATCGGAAAAATGGAATTGATAGACATGGAGCAGATGCTCCTGAATACACCGCAGGGACTGGACCAGTCTTCGAACCAGGACCGCGCAGTGCGGCAACGTCACTCCGGCCAGATTCTCCACGGCCCGGATGGCGGCCAGAGCATGGCCGTCATTGCACAGGCAGTGCGCCTGATGCACAAAGTCGGGTCGACCCTTGGCATCCAGCTTCCCCTTGAGCAGCACGTCCATGTTGCGCATCATACGCCCCGTGCTCCAGGCCTCGTCCACCCTGCCGCCCACAAGACGAACGCGGGTGACGAACGCATTGCCACGGCAGGCGACGACCTGCGGTTCTCCGGCACCGGTCCGGATATCAGATTCGACCATTCGGGCGGTCATTGCTTGTGTCATTAAGCCTCCTCGGTAATCCCGACGAGGAAGGAGGGGGAGCGGCGACGCTGACAGGGCGAAAGTCACGTCGAGACGCGCTCGCCCTAGGGTCAGAAACTCCCTTCCCGCAGGATGCGTTCACAACTTGGTTGTGGAGGTGACACGCTAGTCCCAATCGTAACACGAGTCAATCCTGTATGCTGCATTTTTGCTACGAATATTTTATTTGTATGCGCTCAGAACTTATTGCCTGTCCGGACACTGTGCCGTTGCGGCCGTGCTTTTCCTCCGGCTACCGGCAGAGGGAGGGCACACTGGACCGCGTCCTCCAACCACCCAAAAACCATAACGATTGACACCTATCGGGTATTCGGACAGTGTGCGTTCATAACCACCAAGGAGTCTGGATGTTCACCCGGTTTATTGATCTTGTGTCCGACGTTGCCGAAACAAACGGCAATCGACAGGATTAAACCGCCCTTCCCCCGCAACCAGTCAGTGTTGCGCCCCGGCTGCATCGGCCGGTTTGATCCTTGTTTCGCCTGAAACAAGCCTTTTGTCGTTCCCTTTGTTTCCGCAACGCCCCCACCATCCCCAAGTACCCGAAGTCCGCAGCCACACGCCACGGACTTCGACAGCTATCACATGGCCGCTCTCGGCGGCCGCACTGAAAATGGTGAGACAAATGACCAATCGAATGGAAACACCGACATATACATCTCATGAAACGAAACAACTCCATGCCCTGGGCTGGAACGAAGACTTCGACCACGCAGTGGCGGACATGGGCGGACACCCTGGTCAAATAGGCCGCGTGCTCAGTGTCCGGCGAGGACGGTTTCTGGTAACGGACGGGCAGGAGGAACGGCTCTGCGCCCCTGCCGGGAGACTGCTGCACGGACAGGGACGAGACTATCCCGTTACCGGAGACTGGGTCTTCTTTGATGACGCCGTCGTCACCGAGGTGATCCCGCGCAAGAGCCTCCTTACCCGTGGCGAGGCCGGTTCGCGCGGAGGCCGGGCAGGGACGGCACAGCGCGAGCAGGCCATTGCCGCCAATCTTGATATGGTGTTCATCGTCTGCGGGCTGGACCGGGATTACAACGTCAGGCGGCTGGAGCGCTACCTGACCCTCGTCCAGAACTGCGCACTCTCCGCCGTGGTGGTGCTGACCAAGGCCGATCTGCACGCGGACACGACGCCCTTTCAACTGGAAGCGGAAAGCATCGCCTTGGGCACGCCCGTCATAGTGACGTCCATGCTGGACGGAAGGGGGAAACAGGAGATCAAGGACCTCCTCCCCCCCGGCCGCACCGTTGCCATGATCGGTTCGTCCGGCGCAGGCAAGTCCACCCTCGCCAACATGCTGCACGGCAGCGACATCCAGCCGACCGGCAACGTAAGCCAGAGCGTGGGCAAGGGTCGCCATACGACCACCGCGCGGGAGATTATCCTCCTGCCGGGAGGAGGCCTGCTCATGGACAACCCCGGCATCCGCGAGATCGCCTTCCATGAGACCGGCCAAGGGGTGGACGCATCGTTTGCGGATATCCGGCAATTGGCCGAGTCGTGCCGTTTCGCAGATTGCTCGCACCGGAACGAACCGGGTTGCGCCGTCCTGGCCGCCGTGGAACTTGGCGACCTCTCCCCCGCACGTCTGGAAAACTACCAGAAGATGAAACGCGAGCTCGACTTCCTTTCCGAACGCAGCGCCAAGAGTGCGGACCGCGTTGAGAAGGAACGCTGGCGTGGCATTGCCAAGCGAATCAAGCGCATCAACAAGGACAGGCCATAGCTCTGCGTCATTACGCCCCCCGGTAAGTGATCGGGAATGAAACGCCTACAGGCGGGTATCAGCACACTTGCGGATACCCGCCTTTTACTTTGCAGAGGCAAAAGATGTGCGCCGCACCAGGAAGCCCGGCCGCCTCAACCGCACAAAAAAATAACGAAAACGGGAAACAGCCTTTTCAGGCTTCATCACGCCGTAAGAAAGCGATCCTACCCCCCTGCAAATCCCCGGGAATCCGCTGATGACATTGCCGATAGACCAAGTTACCGCAAGGTAATTCTCCCCTTTCTTGTGGCCAAAATGCGAACAGCCAAAAATGTATCCTCACAAAAACGTAACAAAACGAGCAGTCCAGCTGTGACAATTCACTGTTTTTTGCGCATCGGCAATCAGTCGTCACATTCAACACACCTGAATATAAAGGTAATATTTTTTAACAGACCCAAAAACCGCCATCTGGCCCCCATCTTGCTTGGGACCCGGCATCATGTAATGCAAAAATCCCTGAAGCGTCTTGAAACCAAATCGACTCGGGCGTTTTTCCTTGTTGCCACGCCGTACGAATGCTCGGGGTTATCACAGACCGCAACACAGGGTTGATCTACTACACATAAGAAATGGCCCGGCACCCATGTCCGCGACCTGTTCCAAGGAGAAGTTCATGCTGAAAGCTGGTGAAATCACAAAACATCTTTCCGAAGCCATCGGTCCGCGTTACGCCGGTTCGGAAGGAGAGAAAAAGGCCGCCGAATACATCGCTGACCAAATGGAGACACTCGGCCTCGAAGTCTCTACCCAGGAATTCAAATTCATCGGTTGGGAAGTGGACCGCCACCCGTCCCTGACAATGCTCACGCCCGAAAAGAAAACAATGGACGTGGGCCTTTTCATGTATAGCGACTCGACCCCGGAAGGCGGCGTGACCGGCAAGCTGGAATATGTGGGCACCATGTACATCGCCACCGGCTTCTTCGAATGGCCCAAATACGCGGTGGTGGACGACGACGGCAATCACCTGGCCTACATCGTGGCCCACGTGGACGGGCCAGCCAACAATTTTGTACTTTACGATTTAGGGCATAATTACGGATGCGCCCCCTATGTGGTCATAGCCAAAGAGGATCACGAGTATTTCAACGAGCAGTTGGCCAAGGGCGCGGAGATCACCGTGACCGTGGACATCGCAGGCCACATCGCTCCCGGCAAGGTCTCCCGCAACGTCATCGGCACCCTGAAGGGCAGCGCTCTGCCCGATGAGGAAATCGTGGTCTGCGGCCACTATGACAGCAGCCCGGATTCCCCGGGTGCCTGCGACAATGCCAGCGGCGTGGACGCCATGCTCCTGGTGGCCCAAAAGATGATCGACGCCGGGGTCAAAAAGACCATCCGCTTCATCGCCTTCGGAGCCGAGGAAAACGTCTCCTACGGTTCCAACTATTTTGTCTCCACCCTCAAGGAGCGGGGCGAACTGGCCCGGGTCAAGAACGTCATCAACCTGGACATGGTGGGACAGGGCGAGACCCTGATGACCACGGTATCACCGGCCAGTTTCCAGCAGCAGGTCCAGGCGGCCTTTGCGGAAACCATCGAAGGCGAATTCGACATCGCCTGGGGCGACCGCCAGTTCCAGGTCAGCGACCACTACCCCTTCCATATGGAAGGCATCCCCTCGGTCATGCTCCTGTTCTGGCCCTATGACTACTACCACCAGAGCACGGACACCTACGACAAGGTCGATCCCGACCGCATAGCAAAAACGGCCAAGGCGGCGGAGAGCATCGCCCGCGCCCTGACCCTCTAGTTGCCGCGCACCCGATATTTTGCCCTATGAGAATGCATTCTCCGTTCGCGGAGGATGTAGTGCAAACCTTAAAAGAGGATGAGAGAATGATGAAAAAACTGTTGTTGGGCGCCCTGTGCACGATGCTGTTCTGCACCACTGCCTGGGCTGTCAAAAATCCCGATACGCTGATCGAGGCGGTAAGCGCCAACCAGCAATCCCTGGACCCATACTTCCAATACGACCTTTCCTCCAACGAGCCGGTCAAGAACGTCTACGAGAACCTGCTCGCATGGGACGGCGAAAGCGTCACCAAGCTGCTGCCACATCTGGCCACCAAGGTCCCGACCATGGAAAACGGCCTGATCTCCAAGGACGGCAAGACCTACCGTTTCCCGATCCGCAAGGGCGTGACCTTCCAGAACGGCAATGCCTTCACCCCCTCCGACGTGAAATACACCTTTGAGCGCGCCATGATTTTCGACCGCGCGGGCGGTCCTTCCTGGATGCTGCTGGAGCCCATCACCGGCTACTCTTCCATAGAGGCCCTGGTGGAGGACAAGACCGGCACTCCCTACGCCAAGATGTTCGATGCGGACGGCAAGATTCTGCCCCAGTACAAGTCCGTGCTGACCGACGTGTTCAAGAAGTACATCGCCCCCACCGTTTCCGTTGACGGCGACGACGTGGTCGTCAAACTGGCCGCCCCCTATGCTCCGTTCCTGTCCGAGTTGCCGCAGGGCGCGGGCTGGTGCTCCATCCTGGACAAGGAATGGTGTGCCGAGGTTGGTGCCTGGGACGGCAAGGCCGACGACTGGTGGGAATTCCATGATCCCAAGGCCGAAAAGGACCCCCTGTACGACAAGATGAACGGCACCGGTCCCTACAAGCTGGTGGAATGGAACAACGGCGTCAGCCTGACCCTGACCCGCAACGACAACTACTGGGGCAAGAAACCCGCGGTCAAGAACGTCAAGATCGTCACCATGCCCGAATGGTCCACCCGCAAGGCGGCCCTGCTGGCCGGTGACGTGGACATGGCGGACGTGGACGCCCAGTACGTTTCCCAGGTCGAAGGCAAGGACGGCATCCGCGTCTACAAGGGACTGGATCAGCTCTCCCTGTACATGCTCTTCTTCAATCAGGAGATCACCACCAAGGGCGGCAACCGCTACATCGGTTCCGGCAAACTGGACGGCGAGGGCATCCCGGCCGACTTCTTTGCCGATGTCCATGTGCGCCGCGCCTTCAAGTACATGTACGACGCCAACACCATCATCAAGGACGTCATGGGCGGCAACGCCCAGCAGGCCTACGGCCCGGTCGTCAAGCCCCTGCTGGGCTATGATGCCGAAGGTGCCGCCAGCGCCCGCTACAACCTGCAGAAGGCCAAGGAAGAGTTCAAGCTCGCCCTGGGCGGCCAGCTGTGGGAAAAGGGCTTCAAGTTCACCATCGCCTATGCCACCGGCCGTACCGATACCAAGGCCGTCATCGACATGCTGACCTACAACGCCCGCGCCATCAATCCCAAGTTCAAGATCGAGTCCCAGAGCTTTGCCTGGAACACGCTGCTGGCCGACTACCTCCAGGGCTTCTACCCCATGTGGGCCCTGGAATGGAACGCCGACTACCCGGACCCGCACAACATGGCCTACCCCATCCTGCACCACACCGGTTTCTACGGTTCCGCCCTGGGCGCTCCGTATGCCGAGTGGGCCAAGAAGAACGTGGAGCCTCTGCTGGACCAGGGTATTCGCGAGTTCGACCAGACCAAGCGCGAGGCCCTGTACAAGGAGATCTGCAAGAAGTCCGAGGACGATGCCGTAATCATGTTCCTGTACCAGCCGACCCGCATCCACGTGGAACGCGACTGGGTCAAGGGATGGTTCAACAACGCCATCAATGAAAGCCACGGCCGCCACTTCTACCTGCTGAGCAAATAACGACCAACCCGGAGTCCCGGTGCGGCCCGCCGCACCGGGACCCCATTTTACGCCATGTTTACCTACATCATCAGACGGCTGCTGCTTATCCCCGTGACCCTCTTCGGAGTGTCCATATTCGTTTTCGGCATGATGCAACTGCTCAATCCGTACCAGTTGCTGAGCGCCTACGTAAGCTCCCCGGCGGAACTCAAGGGGGACAACGCCGAACGGCTCATCGCCAAATACGGCCTGGACCAACCGCTGCCCATCAAATACGCCCGCTGGGCGGGCAACGTGCTTGAGGGAGACCTCGGCTGGGCGGAATCCGCCAGTATGCCGGTCTCCACGGCCATCAAAAAGAAATTTCCCCTGACCCTGGAACTTGCCCTGTACGCCTTTTTCCCCATCATTCTCGGCGGCATCTGGATAGGCAAGAAGACGGCGGTCAAACACAACTCGTTCTTCGACTACGCCACACGAATATTTGTCATAACAGGCTGGTCCTTTCCGGACTTCGTGTTCGGGCTGATCATCATCATGATCTTCTACAGCGCACTGGGGTGGTTTCCACCGGGGGTGCTGAGCAACTGGGCCGAGCAGGCCACCAACGCTCCGGGCTACGCGTCCTACACCGGCCTCATTACCCTGGACGCCCTGCTCAACGGACGGGTGGACATCTTCCTGGACGGGCTGCGCCACCTGATGGGGCCGATCATCGTCATGACCTACCTGTGGTCCGCCTTCCTGATCCGCATCACCCGCTCCGGCATGCTGGACGTGCTGCACAAGGACTACATCCGCACGGCCCGCGCCAAAGGGCTGCCGGAAAAGCAGATCGTCAACAAGCACGCGGCCAAGAACGCCATGATCCCCGTGGTCACCGTGGCCGGCAGGCTGGTCATCTACATGCTGGCCCAGACCGTCATCATCGAGACCATCTTCAACCGGCCGGGCATGGGCAAGTTCATTGCCCACGCCGCCCAGCAGCTGGACTATTCCGGCATTCTCGGCGGCACCCTGTTCTTCGCCCTGCTCCTGGTCCTCGGCAACCTGATCATCGATGTGCTGTACGCGTTCTACGATCCGCGCATCCAATTGAAGTAAGAGAACGGCATCATGAGACTTGATCGAGAAACCAAACGCAAACTTCGGAAACTGTTCACGAACCCGACGGCCGTCATCGGATTCGCCCTGTTGCTGTTCTTCGTCCTGGTGGCCATCTTCGCCCCCCTGCTGGCACCGCCCACCGAGGGGATCAGCCCGTATATCATCCCACGGCACGGGTTCCTGACCACGCCCAAGCCGCCCACCGCCGACCTGATTTTCGGCACAACCGAGGGGCAGTACGACATCTACTATGCCTGCGTATGGGGCACCCGTACCGCCTTTGCCGTCGGCTTCGCCGTGGTGCTCACCACCACGCTCATCGGCATCATACTCGGCTCCATCTCCGGCTATTTCCGGGGAAAAATCGACGAGTGCATCATGCGCGTGACGGATATCTTCATGTCCATCCCGTTCCTGATCGCGGTCATGGTACTGACCACCCTGCTCGGCAAAGGGCTGGACAAAGTGGTCATCGCCCTCATCGCCTTTGACTGGATGGATACGGCCCGGCTCATCCGGGGCAACATCATGCAGGCGCGCGAAGAGGAATACATCCAGGCGGCCAGAGCCCTCGGGTTCAGCAACATGCGGATCATCTGCAACCACCTGCTGCCAAACACCATCTTCCCGGTCATCATCCAGGCCAGTATGCGCATAGGCACCCTGGTGGTCACGGCCTCGGCCCTGAGCTTCCTGGGCCTCGGCGCGTCGCAGGACTACGCGGACTGGGGGCAGATCATCAGCTACTCCCGCAACTGGCAGGGGCTCGAATACTGGTACGCGGTATTCTTCCCTGCCCTGGCCATGGTCCTGTTCGTCCTCTCCTGGAACCTTATCGGCGACGCCCTGCGCGACGTGTTCGATCCCAAAATCAAGGCCTAAGAGCCAAGGCATATTCTCATGGAAGACATTCTGTTATCCGTCAAAGACCTGCAGACCCATTTCTTTACGGACGAAGGGGTCATCAAGGCCGTGGACAAGGTCTCCTTCGACGTGCGCAAGGGCAAGACCCTCGGCGTGGTCGGCGAGTCCGGCTGCGGCAAGTCGATGACCACTCTGTCCATCCTCCGGCTGGTGGACAAGCCCGGCCGCGTGGTCGGCGGGGACATCACCTTCAAGGACAAATCCATCCTGGCCATGGGCGACGAGGAACTGCGCACCCTGCGCGGCAATCAGATATCCGTCATTTTCCAGGACCCCATGACCGCGCTGAACCCGGTCCTGACCATCGGCGACCAGCTCAGCGAGGTGCTCATCACCCACCACGGCATGGGCAAGAAAAAGGCCCTGGATCTGGTTGTGGACATGCTCGCCAAGGTCGGCATCACCGAACCGGCGAAACGGCTCGACCAGTACGTGCATAACCTCTCGGGCGGCATCCAGCAGCGGTGCATGATCGCCATGGCCCTGCTCTGCAAGCCGGAACTGCTCATCGCGGACGAACCCACCACGGCCCTGGACGTGACCATCCAGGCCCAGATTCTGGAACTGCTGCGGGACCTGCAGGAGGAGCTGGGCACCACCATCATCTTCATCACCCACGACCTCGGCGTCATTGCCGAGCTGGCCGACGACGTCATCGTCATGTACGGCGGCAAGGTGGTGGAGTCCGCCGAGGTGCACACCTTCTTCAAAAAGCCGCTCCACCCCTATTCCTGGGGATTGCTGCGCTGCCTGCCCAGCATCGATGAGGAAGAGGAGGAACTCTACACCATCAAGGGCATCGTCCCCAGCCCGCTGGAACTGACCAAGGGGTGCAAGTTCAACACCCGCTGCCCCTATGCGCAGGAACGGTGCATGAACGAACTCCCTCCCCTTGCCGAGGTGGAACCAGGACACAAGGTGGCCTGCCACCGCTGGAATGAAAATCTCTTTGCCCAGGAAAACAACGGCTAACACGGATACAGACCATGGAACCGATAATCGACGTACGCAATCTCAAGAAATATTTTCCGATCTACGCTGGGCTGTTCCAGCGGCGGGTTGGCTGGGTCAAGGCCGTTGACGATGTGTCCTTCAAGCTCTACCCCGGCGAAATCCTCGGCCTGGTGGGCGAATCCGGCTGCGGCAAGACCACCACGGGCAAGACCATGATCAATCTGGAACAGGCCACCGAAGGCAACGTCATCCTGAACCTGCCCGGCCAGGAGCAGATCGACATCGCGTCCCTGAGCCCCCGGCAGTGCCGGGCCATCCGCAAACACGCCCAGATCGTCTTTCAGAACCCCTACGGCTCCCTGAACCCTCGCCAGACCGTGTCCCAGATGTTCAGCGAGATCATCCGGGTCTACAAGCTGACCGACTCGCGCAAGGCGTCGGCCGAGCTGATCAACCACTACATGGACCTCGTGGGGTTGCAGCGCGCGGACCAGAACAAGTTCCCCCACGAATTCAGCGGCGGCCAGCGCCAGCGCATCGGCATCGCCCGCTCGCTGATCATCCAGCCCAAGGTCGTGGTCTGCGACGAGCCGGTCTCCGCCCTGGACGTTTCCATCCAGGCACAGATCATCAACCTGCTGGCGCGCCTGCGGGAAAAGCTGGACCTGACCCTGCTCTTCATCGCCCACGACCTGGCCGTGGTAAAACACATCTGCGACCGGGTGGGCGTCATGTACCTGGGCAAGCTGGTGGAGATAGCGCCCAAAAAGGAACTCTACTCCAACCCCCGGCACCCCTATACCCAGGCCCTACTCTCGGCCCTGCCGGTGCCCGACCCAACGCGCAAGTGCAACCGCATCCTGCTCGAAGGAGAAATCCCGAGCCCGGTCAATCCGCCATCCGGCTGCCGGTTCCACACCCGCTGCCCCAAGGCCCAGCCCATCTGCTCCGTGGAAGAGCCGGAACTCGCCACCTGCGACAACGGCGGCCGCGTGGCCTGCCACTTCGCCTAGGCCAGACGGCACTTCCCCGAAAATCATCTGCCAATAAAAAAGGACTTCAGGTTATTTGCCTGAAGTCCTTTTTCTTGACCAAATGCAAAAGACACAGGGGATGTCACCCCTCAGCGTCAGGCTACGCCCTTAGGAAGCGGCCGAAGGCAACGTCCGCAAGTCGGACTCGATCATTTGCATGATCGCCTTGGCCATGTCCGTAAGCAGGAGCGGCTTGGACAAATCCGGGGAGCCTGCCACCTTCTGCATCAGCAGGGCGTCCCTATCAAACCACAGGGGGAGCAGACCGCCGAAGAAATATCCCTGTTTCTTGGCGGCAGCCACGGCCGTGGAAGAGCCGGGGAGCCACAATGGCAGCACGAGTTGATACGCGTGCCTGCCCGGGTAGTCCCGTTCCATTTCGGCAATACGTTCGGCCAAATCGCTGCCCAGGGTCGATACTTCCATTTTGGCCACATCCGACTCGCCGAATGCCTGTACCGAATACTCCACCGGCCCGGAGGCAGCCAGGCCTTCCGCACCCGCCATATCCCGGACAAAGGTCCGCTCCAGCTCCAAATCCTTATATATCCCCCTGAGCTGCGCGTCATATTGTTCGGGCAGATATATCTCGTCCGGCCGATCGCCCATCAGGACCAAGCCGTCCAGGAGGGAGATGCGCCCATAGGCGCCGGCCTCGCCCGGACGGGGCGGCATCGGTTCTATTTCCAGTGCGCAGTGATGGCCGCTGACGACCCGGGCGAGCTTCTGCGTCGTCAGGATATCACACACGCTCTGACCATATATGGCGTTGAGTCCCAGGTGCTCGGGGGGATTGTTGTGTATTTGGCGTACCATCCGCAGACCGACGGACGTGTTCCGGTAGTCGGGATGAACCATCCAGGACCCAGCTTCCATGATCCGGCGGCCCGGAGCCGAGCGGAACAGGGCATAGAGACCCACAATATCTCCCCCCGGCGTACGGCCGACAACCTGAAAGAGATCGTCCCCCTGATTGATACGGACCAATTCCTCGGGATCGTACACATGATCCACGGGGAATATCTCTCCGTAGATGGCATAATAAAGCCGCGCGACACCGATGGCATCCTCGGGCCGGAAGTAGTCCACCTCGAACTTCTGTCCCGGCGCAATGACATAGGCCTCTTCCCGCAACCGTCTCAAATTTTCTTCTCTGCTATGGCTCATTTTCAATCTCCGTTCGTCTCAACTGTCCCCGCAGGGAAAGAGCACAAGGCAGACGCAACTGCCCTCCACTCAACTCGATATCAGGTTGGATTATTAGCGGAACAAGTCCTTCATGACCTCGGCAAACTCTTCCAGCACCGGCGTGCGCACCAGGCTGACACGAATCCAGTTGGGGAAGCGGAAACCCGTCATGGTGCGGACCAGCAGGCCCCGCCGCAACAACCTGCGTTGCAGCAGGGTGTCGGAAACAGGCGTGCGGATCATGGCGTAATTGCCCTCGCCGATGACGTGCTCCAACCCGAGGGTTTCGCAGGTTGCACGGATGATCTCCCGGCCGCGACGGACCATGGCCCGCGTCTCTTCAATAAACGGCGAGCGGTCCAGCAGCGCGGCCCGAGCCGCCATCTGGGCCATGGTATTCACGGAATAGGCGACATGGGCGCGGGTGATGATGTCTGTTACATCCTCTCCGGCACAGAGATAGCCCACCCGCAGCGCGGCCAGTGCGTACATCTTTGAAAAAGTCCGAAAGACCACGAGGTTGGGGTATTCACTCAGCAGTTTGATGCAGTCCGGATAGTCGGGACGCTCCACGTATTCGAAATAGGCCTCGTCCGCCACCACGATGCACCGGCCATCCACCTCGTCCAGAAAACGGCGCATGGTGGCCTCGTCCCAGTAGCTCCCGGTCGGGTTATTGGGATTGCAGACAAAGACCAGCTTGGTCCGCTCGTCAATGGCGGCCAACATGCCTTCCGGGTCGAACCGCAGGTTCTGGTCCAGCGGAATCAATCGGGCCTCAAGGCCGGAAAACTCCGCCACCCACTCATACACGGCAAAGGTTTTGTCCGCAGTGACGATGTTGTCGCCCGGCTCACAGAACGCCTTGACCACGCTCGAAATCAGCTCACACGATCCGTTGCCCACCAGAAATTGCGACCGGTCCGGGCCAAGTGTCTCGGCCAGCGCCTCCCGCAGATCCTGGCTGTCGCCATGCGGATATATGGGCACGATGCCGGACTGGATCCCGGCCAACAGCTCGCGCACGGCAGGTGCGGGGCCGAGCATGTTCTCGTTGTTGTTCAGCCGGTGCAGATAATCCAGGCCGTTGAGACGCATGAGTTCGGCGTCAGGCGGACTTGGTCTGTACGGATCGAAGAGCCGGATGTGCTCCGGAATGAGGCTATCAAGATTCAGAGGCATATCGGAAAATCAGCGTATCGGCCTGCCCACCGTGGGGCAACAGGAGTTCGGGACGGAATCCGCACTGCAGGAGGGGCTCTCCCATGGCGACATGCCATCCCTTGCCAAGGTCGATTTCAAAAAAAATATTTTTATACCCTGCCGACGCAAGGGAGGAAACGTGCCGGGCAATGTTGTCGCCCATATCCGCGCCGTTAAGCTCCGGGTGCAGAAAGACCTCGCTCAGGGCCGGAACAAGACGAACCCCAATAACCGATCCAGACGGCACGGCCTCGCCAAGATCGCTCACCGGCCGCAAGTCTCGCATCAACTCCAGGGAGTCATAACGATCACGCAGAAAATCCGTCAGCGCATCCTGCGTCCAGACAGCGGCCCCGAAGTCCTCCTGAAGCATCCGTCCCCAAACGGGATGGACGACCGGTTCAGCCTGCCCTTCCAGTTGGTAGGGCAGCTCGGCCAACTTTTCAAAACCATGCACGTCCAGCGGTTCCGTGGCCAGACTGCTAAAGATGGTACGGGCGCGAGTCCGTCCGACCTGCCGCAACATGGCGGTAATGAGTTCTCCGGCCATGGTGCCGTCCGAGGAAAAATCATAGGGCCCGAAGAAGGTCACACTCTGCTCGGATCGCATTCGCCAGAAAATGATACCGCACAAACGGTCTCCGCTGTCCCGCGCGGCAAGGGCCGAAAGCTCTCCGGCACGCACGAGGTCCGCCGTCCGGCCCGGGCTGGAACACCACTCCGGGACAACATGCATCGGATAGAAGCCCTTAATGGAGCTGCACGCCTCCAGCAGCAGCCCGGCGTCACCGGCCTCGGCAAAAATCGGTTTTCCCTGCACCGACACGCGCTTTGCCGGAAAGAAATCCGGCTCAGGGTAGGCCTTGTCCACGCGGAAGACCATCTCCATGCGTCGGGCCTCAAGCCCCACCCGGAATCCGTCCGTCATCCGGGAGGCCAACAACAGCGGCAGGGAGGTCCAGTCGCCATCGTCCTCGCCCGATGGGGCGGAGACAAAATTTAGGGCTGAGAGATTGACGCCCGCCGAAGCAAAGGAACACCCTATCTCCACGCCGGTGGCAATGGGCCGGATGGTCGTCTCTATCTCCCCGACTTCCGCCGCAGCAAGAAACAGCAGCAGTTCCTCCGCGCACTGGACCAATCTCATTCTCTTGGAAGGGTCCAGCCCGAAAACGGCGCCACCCTGCTCTGCTGCGGCCTGCATGAGCCCTGCCCAGGCGGCATCGGCCGGTAGCTGAATATGGATACTCGGCACAGCTGTATTCACCCAAAGCCTCTCTGACACAATTGACCCAAACCACGGCATTCCTTCCGAACACCATCAATGGAAGGCACCGAGGCGAGGCGACACACACCCAAACCTTCGCAACCAGACTTCCGCCAACTTTTCCCAAATGAAACAATGCATCATGCTTCTTTTCACCAGAAATGACAATTCGTCATTACCTGCTGGAATTGCCTTTTTCCCTACTTGATACGCCATTTCCTGCCAATTTGGCCCAATTTACCTCTTCTGGCATGGCCCGTGTTTTTCCGAGAATCAAACATACCTCAAAAGACGTCCCCAATGCGGAGAAACAGAGGCAGGAACGCGACTTCCTGGACGAGTTCACCTTGGTCATCGGCACCCAGATGCTCCACTTCGTTCCCCGCGACAGCATCGTGCAGAAGGCCGAATTCAATAAGAAGACCGTTTGCGAATACGATCCCACGGAGAGTCAAACGAATGAATGGCGATAATCAAGCCGATATTTCCTGTGCCCGAAGGTTTGTGTGTATTCGCGGTTATCCATTTAAATAAAAGGGAAAAACATGGAGGTCCCCGAGGATGCATCGCGGATGCCCGTCAGCAAAGTCGTACATAATGGTACGTTTTGGCTTCCAGATTACATTATAGCGGCAACAACTGTAGCCGATTTAAGTCGGAACGCCCTCCCCTGCCACCGGCCGAGCCATTGCCGTACGGCCCATCCCCCGACTCAGATGAACAATATCTTGACAACATGACCCCAAAGAAACGAATGCAGTGAATGGACGGTTCCCGTCACCCACTTCAGCCTCATTACGAGGTGATCCATGACCTCTCGCACACGCTCAAAATCGGGCAGGACAAAACGATTTCCCAAGCGTTCACTCCGTGGCGGGCAAAACGTTCCGCCGCAGGGATCAGCCCACGAAGAAGCCCTGACCGCCCGGCTCTCGCTTGAACGATCGGAAGCCTTCATTTCCTGCATGGATATTTCCGGCAACGGGGATCTGACAAAAATTTCGGGCGAGCGCATCAAGGCGCTCCACACATTGATGCGGGAGTCCTACGAACTCATGGACTCCATGCTGGGTGAGTTGGAACTTGATCCGCCCATAGCCTGCCAGAGGGGGTGCATTCACTGCTGCTACAATCAGGTGGCCCTAACCGAGCCGGAGGCCCTGTATCTGGGAATGCACCTGCTGGAAACCCGCACCCCGGAACAGCTGAAGGACCTGACGGCCAGGGCGCTGACTCTTACGGAGAAGCTGAACGGCAAGAGCTGGCAGGAAATCGGCATGGCCCGGCACCGCCTGCCCTGCCTTTTCCTGGAAAACGGCAACTGCTCCATATACCCGGCCCGCCCCTTTGCCTGCCGAGGCTGGAACTCGGTGAACGTCAACATGTGCGAGCTCAGCAACATCACCGAGGACGCCATGACGCCCATTGAAAACCACGCCATCATTCGCCAGATAGCCGAAAGCATCCAGCAGGGAATCCTGCGGGGTTCAAAGGCGTTGGGCCTGGAGGCGGGTTACCTGCTCATGACACGCGCCACATCGCTGCTGCTGGAAGCCGGAGCAGAGAAAGGACTGTTGGACTACACCGGGGAGTGGCTGCAAGGCCACCCATTCTTTGCCCGCAAGCGAAGCTGGTAAGCCCGCCCAAACAAGATCCTCCTGTCCGCGTACCGGTCCCAGTACTCTTGGCAAAAAGGTTCCCAGCTCTCAACCATTCCAGCCCACGGGTTTTATTCTCGTGCTTGCCTGAATGAATCAAAGATCCTTTCAGACGAAAGGATTTTAAAAGGGGCTATACCAGACAACTAACCCACATGCTTCTTAATCAACTATTTAATTTTGTTAAACTAACTTTATGGACTTGTGTTGTTAAAACGCCACTCGCATTCCTTTAAGAATTGAAGGGAATTCGTGGTCGGGACGTCGTTAAATTTCCTCATCTGAGTACACGATACTGTCTGGTTGTACTTTCTCACGAATAATCGGCAACAAAGTTTTGCTTTTGGCGTCAGCAATCACCTGTGTGTATACCTTTCCGCCTCTTATCAGAATCTCCAAAACAGGCACCTTGCCTGCGGCTCCTCGACTTCGTTTACCCTTCCGCTTTACTACGAAGTAACTTTCATCGACTTCAAATTCGCCAAAATCCATCCCTTCATAGGCCTCTTCTTCGGCTATGATTTCCCGGAGTCAATGAAAGTAAAAGGCGGCTGTTTCGACATTCAATCCAACCAGATCCGCGGCACAACAAGCAATAATGCCAGCCACAAAATGCTCAATCCATCGGAGCTGTTTTTTTTGGACTCAAACGACTTTTTCGCGTTGCCATACCTAGCCCCCATCTGAAAGCGTCAATTTTGTCTGCATCGACTCCCGTGTAGAGCAAGAGCTACTCCGACGGTGAGACAAAGTCCTCCGGCAAGGAACATGGCCCAATTGAAACCATATGCAGTGGCAGTGTGATAAATATCAATTTCATGCTGTCCAATTGGATGCCTTCCCATCATGAGTGAATGGGCCATAGAGACAGTATCTTCCACACCTGCCGCAGACAATTTTTCCCTAGCGGAAAAAAGAGACACGACATTCATTATCGAGCCCAGAATTGCAATGCCGAATGCCATCCCTGCCTGCCTGAGCGCGTTCATGACAGATGATGCAATCGAAAGGTTTCCGCTATCCGCATGATTCAGCACACTGATACTGGTCGCAGGAACAGCAAGCCCACTTCCAACTCCCAGTAGGCAGAGGCAAAGTCCGGTATACCAATATGGCGTTGTCGCAATCGAGAACCCAAGCGCACTCATGGCGATTCCGATCAGGAGATAGCTTGCCACGAAAAGCTTGTGGCCTGAGAACCGTGCGCTCAGCCTTCCGAACAGGAACGATGCTATCCCGGTAAACGCAAAAGCCGGCACCATCCGACTACCGGCTTGTGTCGCGGTCAACCCTTGAGCCTCTTGGAAAAAAAGGGACAAAAAGAACAGGCTGCTATAATATGAAAATCCCAAAACAAAAGACGCGATGTTCGACAAAGAGAATCCCGAGGACTTGAAAAGTGAAAAAGGGACCAGAGGCTGAACAGCTCTTTTTTCAACGTAAAAGAACACCGGCACCAAGACGAGGGAGATTGAAAAAGTGGCCAAAACCACCGGCGACAGGCCACCGTTTGCGCCACCGGCTTCAATCAAAGCGTAAACCATGCCGCCAATGAACAAAACGCTTAACACTTGCCCGGCGATATCAAGGGGAAGATGCTCTTCCGCGACAGATTCGTGTATTCCCCAGGCACCAAGAAACAGTGTAATGGCCCCAATCGGAATATTGAGAATAAAGATTCCCTCCCACCCGACAGTATCAACCAGGACGCCTCCAAGCCCAGGTCCGCAGATCAAAGCGATTGCCGTGCATGCGGACCAGCCGCCGACAATGCGCGATCTCGCCCGCGCATCTTTGATGGAATGAAAAATAATCGTAAGCGCACCTGGAATAATCAAAGCCGCAAAGCCCCCCTGGAAACCTCGTCCAAGGAGTAACAGGTCGAGACTGTCAGCCACCGAGCATGCAAATGAAGAAAAAACAAAACCCGCTATGCCTACCATCCAAACCCGCTTCATGCCGAACCTGCAACTTAATCCGCCAGCGGCAAGCAAAAAGGCGGCAAGACAAACTGCGTAGGCATCAATAATCCATTGCATCCCCCCCATGGATACATTGAGACTTTGTTGGATAGCGGGAAGAGCGACGTTTACGATACTGATGTCCAAAGTTGCCATGAAGGTTCCAAGATAGGCAGCCGAGACGAGTGCCAGCTTTTTTTTATTCATCTAAAACCCCAAATAGAATTGGCTTTCAGGTTGGTTTATTCGAGCGGGTCATAACAAACCGACGGTCGGTCTGTAAATACGTTTCACTTTGATTTCCCTGCTTGGTTGTGAGAATTAAATCCTAATTGATACGAGGTATATCCAGCATGAGCCAGAAAGACAGTGGGCGTACAGCGCCCGAGCAGATGGATGCGCAGCCAAAAGTCAGGGAAACACGCCGCATGTTCCTGCTCGACACGGCTGAGGCAATCTTCTTGAAAAAGGGATACGAAGCTGCAACGGTAAACGATATCCTTGAGGCAGCAAATCTCTCAAAGGGAGGTTTTTACCATTATTTCAAGTCCAAAAACGAAGTTCTCGACGCGCTCAGGAATCGCTACACCCGATGGTTCCTGGATACCGTCGATGCTAAAGTCAACGCCTTTCCCCCCAGCCTGGCAGACAAAAGGTTTCAGGCCTGGATTCACGCCTATGCGGAGACATATCTCTCAACAGTCGCTTTACATGATTTGGTCTACCACTCGGTGCATACCCAAAAAACCAATGAAGACCGCATTGCAATCAGCCGACAGATTGAGCAGTTGTTAAAGGAAGGTGTTGCGCGGGGAGCATGGACGCTTTCTTCCCCCCACCTGACCGCCACAATAATCTACTCGGCAATACACGGCGTTATGGATGACGCCATTGCAAGAAATCTCAAAAATACAACTGCGATTATTGAACAAACAAGCGATTCTTTACGCCTTTTACTACTGTAGGCTGTACTCGCCAGCTCTGCCTGGCAGCAACAGGTTGAAAACACGTGTTAAGACCTGACCAACTTTACCCAGAAACAGCTTTGGTTATTAGAACAAATATAACAATGACTTGGCATGGAATCCGGGAGTCCTTACCCTTCCCCCAACCAATTGCAGCTGAATATTCTTCCGTACATCCCACGAAAAAGGCTTAGAAGGAAAACCTTCTAAGCCTTTAAATTCACTGGTGGAGCTGGAGGGAATCGAACCCACGACTTCTTGAATGCCATTCTTGTTGGCACTCAACTTAATCAACACATCAATTAGCTAATTAAACAGGACTCATTCGCCGCCACGCCTATTTGAAACGTGCTGTAACCATTTAAGGGGTATCCCCACCCCGCAAGGAGAAGGTGCAGCTGAATACAGGGTCGAATTCAGGCGTAGCGACCGGAGCGGCAATGGGCCCGATAGTACCTAAACCGTGCAGGGAAATGGACGGAAGGGATCGAGCCCTTGCCGCAGTGCTCCATGCCGTCCTTGCATAGGGCCGGACCTGGACCGTGTTTTTTTTGGGGGGGGAGGTGCCGAATGATTTTCAGGCGGACAGGCCATTGCCTTCCGGTGGCATCCATGCGGACAACGGGTGTCGGATGACAGAAGCCTTTCGTCCGCAAGATCGCGTTCCGGGATGCCGCGACTGCTGCTGGTCAAGGCATAATCAACATGGGCCATGAATGGATCATGGCCCATGTTGATGTTGATGATTATTGATTGTTAAAACGGCAGGACACCGAATAAGAGGGCCGCCCCAGTCATGATTATGGAGCCCATCCACAGAAACGGTATGCAGTAGCGTTGGTGCTCTCCGAATTCGATGCCCAACAGGCCAACGAGCAGGAACGGAGCGGGCGTCAACGGGCTGACCGGGAATCCGGTGGTACAGGCCCCAAGCAGAGCCGCCTGGGCGACCTGAATCGGATCGCCACCGACGCTTTTGAAGACCTCGGCGATCACCGGCATAACCCCGAAGTAGAAAGAGTCGGGGTCAAAGAACAGCGTCAGCGGCATGCCGAGGACGCCCAGCGTGGCGGGGATGTAGTGAGCCAGGTCCGGCGGGAGTACGTCGATTACCGCCTTGGCCATGGCCACGGTCATCCCCGTGCCCCGCATGATGCCGACGAAAGCGCCCGCAGCCATGAGGATGCTGGCCATCATAAGAGCGGGACGGGCATGCGCGTCCAGCCGTTTCCGTTGCATGCTCGCATTGGGATAGTTGATCAGCAGGGCAAGCACTGTTCCCAGCATGAAGGACACGGCGGCGTGCAGCCCGCCTGCGACCATCACCGCGATAACCGCTATGGTTATGGCGATATTAAGCCAGAACAGTTTCGGACGACGTAAAGCAAGACTCTCCTCTGTCAGCTTCGGCATTTTCATGTCAATGGGCTTGTGGCCATTTGTCAATCCGAGCCGTTTTTCTTCACGTCTGCCCAGGAAAATCCCCACCAACGCGGCAAAGACCAGGCCTACACATTGGACCGGGATCAGAGGATTGAAGATATCAATGGCCGAAGAGTGCAGCACCGCAGAGGCCCGGATCATAGGGCCGACCCAAGGCAGGAAGTTGATGCCCGCTCCAAGCGCGGCCATCAGGCCTAATATCCGTTTGTCTATCCCGAGCCTTTGATACAGGGGCAGCATGGCCGGGACCACCAGCATGAATGTTACGGCGCCCGAGCCGTCCAGGTGGATAATCAGAGTCAGGAAAAGCGTTCCCAGGATGATGCGCGTGGGCTTGACGCCGACGATCTTGAGAACACCGTTGATGATCGGGTCCAACATGCCTGCGTCAGACATGATACCAAAGAACAGGATGGCGAAGACGAACATCCCGGCAGCGGGCACTATCGAGCGAAGGCCTTCGATGATGTATTCACTGGTCGTGAACGTATCGACCCCGCTGAGCATGGCCCCGACATAAGGTATGAGTATAAGCGCAATCAATGGCGAAACTCGTTTCGTCATGATGGACGCCAGAAGCGCAATAATTATTATAAGTCCGAATAAAGCTAGCATACAACCTCCAAAATGGCGACATAGCCAATACAGCAGATGTATCAAAGCACTGCATTATGACGAAAACAGCGCTTAACAATATCGAGAAAGAGCTGAAAAATCTTTCTCGCAACAGAATGGACCGCAACTTAACTTCGTTTATTTATCAGAATGTTCAGCCAAATACTGTTCACCATTGTAACGAACAAGGGCAGTATAGCGATAAATGCTATGCACAAACTTGCCATAAGGCATAGTCAGGAATAATGCCAATACAAATCCCAGATGGAGGCACAGGAGCACACCCATGCCCCAGCTTGAGCGGAAGAAGAGCAGAGCCAGACCGCTCAATGTGACGAAGAACAAAAGCAGGATGAACGACATATCCATGGGGAAAGCCGGCTTGTAGGCCGGTTCGGTATCCATGACCCGCTTGAGGATGAACAGTCCGCCAACGCCCAGGGTGAGGGATACTCCGCCGAGCATACCGAGCACGACAGGCAGGCTGAAGATGTCGAACGGAGCGGGAATACCGAGGACGTCGTCATAGAACATGGCGACGACGGTTGCCGCGAAACAAAGCATGAAGCCGTAGAAGGTCAGATGGTGCATATACCTGCGCTGCATGCTGAACTCTTCGTCGGGATAGTTGCACCCATCACCGCCGCCTTCAAGGTACCGAAGTCGCAGGACGTCCCATATGGCGCCGAGGTGGAACTTACCGCTCCGGCCTATCTCGGACGATCCTGCCGTGGCCTTCCAGAGGTTGCACGCGCCTTTCCAGAAGGCGACAACAGCGAACAACGCCGCAAGCGAGAATACTCCCACCATCACAGAGTAGGGAATCAGGTCGTAAAACGCCCCGGGCCCCTCGTGGGGGGAAAAGAACGAGTCGCGGCCATTGGACAACAGGGCGAACAGCGTGAATCCGGCCACACAGAGCAAGGTTATGAGCGATACGGCCAGGCCGTTTCTGCGGAAGAGTCCCTTGAAAGAAGCAGGCCAAGCAAATTCCTCGTATGTCTCGGTGCGCAGCCGTCCGAGAGTTTTCGGGACATTCAGGTTGAACTCGTGCGGCGGTGCGTACTGGCACGCATAATAGCATCCGCGGCAGTTATGACAGAGGTTGGCCATGTACTTCAGGTCCGCTTCGGTGAAGACCCTGCGGAGCTCCATGGCCGGAAAAACTGCGCAGAACCCCTCGCAGTACCTGCAGGCATTGCAAATGGTCATGACTCTGTTGGCTTCGTCTAGGCTTTGCGAATACATTTTGCAGACTCCTTTCCTGCTATACGTCCAAAAACAGTTCCTATGGTCATTCCAAAACCGGCCATGTAGCCCTGGCCGAGCACGTTGCCGGATACAAGTTCGCCTGCTGCGAATATGTTCTCCGCAGGAGTGCCATCCTCCATGACGACGCGCGCCTGTTTGTCGATTTTCAGGCTGAGGTAGGTGAAAGTGATGCCCGGACGCAGCGGGTAACCGTAGAAAGGCGGTGTATCTATCGGGCGCGCCCAGTTGGTCTTTACGGGTTCCAGTCCCGTAGTGCCCAGACCGTCCAGGGCGTTGGAGTCAAAAGGACCGGGCCGCGTGGCCGCATTGTATTCGTTGATGGTGCCTTCGACCGCGTCGGGATCGATTTCAAGCTTTTCCGCAAGCTCGCGCACGGACCCCGCCTCCACGGGGGGGAACACGGAGGGCATGAACAGATCAATAGACTTGGAATCGATGATGGAATAGGCGATCTGCCCCGGCTGTTGTGCGACGAGTCGTCCCCATATGGCGTACCGTTTGGGCCAGAACTCTTCGCCTTCATTGTAGAACCGCTTGCCTTCCCGGTTCACGCTGACGCCAAACGGGACACAGTCCAGCCGCGTGACGATTCCGCCGTCGTACTTCGGCGCGCGTGCATCGATGGCCACGCAGTGGCATTGGCTGGGGTCGCCCTTGGATTGAACGCCCTTGTCGATAAGCACCTTGAGCACTACGCCCTTGTCATAGGGGGACCCGCGGACGATGAAGTTCTCGGCGGCCTCTCCCCAGGAACGACGGAGCCAGTCCAGATCGGCCTGAAAACCGCCAGAAGCCGCTACCACGGCATGGGCCCGGACCAAATGCTCGCTGCCCATGTATTCGACGGTGGCCGATTCGAAACGGCCTCCCTGGATGTCCAAATCCGTGACCTTGGCTTCATAGGCGATCTTGACGCCGAGCTTTTCGCAGGTGGCGTAGTAGGCGTTGACCAGCGCCTTTCCGCCTCCGCGGAAGAAGGCATTGGTCCTGGAAAGATGGAGCGTTCCGCGCATGGACGGCTGGAACCGAACGCCCTGCTTCATCATCCACTCGCCGACCTCGCCCGATTCCCGGATCGTGAACCGGGCCAGTTCCTCGTCGGTATTACCCTTGGTTACCATCATCAGGTCCTGAAAGAACTCGTCTTCCTGATAGGGACCGGTGAGAAACGCAGTGGCGTTCTGGTGCATGTACCGCAGGTTCCGGGTGTGCCGACTATTACCGCCCCTGTATTCCCAAGGCGAGGCTTCAAGCAACAATACGCTGGCTCCACCCTCGCGGGCGGTGATGGCAGCGCACAACGCCGCGTTTCCGCCCCCGATGACCAATACATCATACATTTCACTAAGATGTGCTGGGTCTAGTAACGTTTTCATAACACTCTTCCTGAGTTAAAGATTCAATGGGACTGACCCGGCCGGGTGCCCCCCGACAGGGCGTTGCTCATGGCCGCCCTGTCGGCGATTCCGTGGCGGGCCTCGGCATCCGGCCTTCTCCGGCTGCACGGTCCCAAATTATCGGCCGTCGGCCTATTTCGACATTCCCCGACGGACGGCTTCAGGCAGTTCATCGAGACTGGCGCAGACTTCGATTCCCGCGCTGCGCAAGGCCGAAAGCTTACGTTCCACGCCGCCGCCCTCTTCGAGGATGGCTCCGGCATGGCCCATACGCCGTCCGGGAGGAGCGGTCAGACCGGCGACAAAACTGACCACAGGCTTTGCAAAGGAAGTCGAGGAGATATACGCCGCCGCATCTTCTTCAGCGCGGCCGCCGATCTCGCCGAGGAGCAACACGGATTCGACGCGAGGGTCATCGCGGACGATGTCGAGCATCTCGGCGAACCCGAGGCCGATGAAGGGGTCTCCGCCCACGCCGCAGGCGATGGCCTGGCCCAGTCCGGCCGCGGTCAGCCGGGCCGAGGCCTCATAGGTAAGGGTTCCGCTGCGGGAAAGAACCGCGACAGAGCCAGGGCTGAACGGATCGGTAGGCATAATGCCCGCCTTGAACCGGCCGGGCACGATCAGCCCGGGCGTGTTGGGGCCGATGAGGCTTGAACCGCTTTCCCGGAGGGCCGGCAGGATCTTGAGCATATCCAGTTGCGGCGTTCCTTCGGTGATGCAGACAATCCAGGGGACCTTTGCATCGGCGGCTTCCATTATCGCGTCGGCCACAAAAGGTGCCGGCACGAAGATGATGCTCAGGTCGATCTGATGGTCGGCGGCGGCTTCCTGCACATTGTCGTAGATGGGAGTGGAGTCCGCGAAGCAACCGCCCTTGAAGGGCGTCACTCCGGCCACGATATTCGCGCCGTATTGGCGCATGAGCCCGGCGTGAAGCTTGCCGGCCCGGCCGGTCAAGCCCTGGACCAGGACCTTGGTGTGCGGCCCGAAATCCAGGGGATTGGGCACATCCAGAGGGCGCCTGACCGGACGGCGTTCAAAGTTATAGGTTGCGTCGGCCGTTCCCAGTTCCTCGAACCGCCGACCGCCTTCGTGCGGGACAAGCGCGCCCAGCAGCGACAGCGCGTGGGCCATGTCCTCGGCAAGGACCAACCCTTTCAGGCCGACGTCCCGGAGCTTTTTCCGGCCTAATTCGGCATTGTTGCCGGAGATTCTCGCGACAATCGGTTTTTTGGGTTCCTCGCCGTCCAGCACCTCCAGCAACGCATCCGCAACGGCGGAACATGAAAGAATGCCGCCGTAGAGATTGATGAACAGCGCTTCAACCTTGTCGTCGTCGAGGAGCAGCTCCATGGCCGTTTGCATGCGTTCGGAATCGGCCGCGCCGCCAAGGTCGAGGAAGTTGGCGGGCGCGATGCCTGCGAAATTGAGCGCATCCATGGTGGCCATGGACAATCCGGCACCGTTCACCACGCAGCCGACGCTTCCGTCCAGGCCCACGTAGCTCAGACCGGCCAGCTTGGCGGTAAGCTCTTTTTCGCCGTAGTGCCCGGGCTCTCGAAGATTGGACAGGTCCTCCCGAAGATCGGCGACGCTGTCGTCCACTTCGACCTTGGCGTCCAGGGCCATCAATCCATTGTCCTTGACCTGCGCCAGGGGGTTGATCTCGGCGAGGAGCAATCCGTTCTCTATGACGGCCTCGAACAGGCTGTTGACAATGCCGGCGAATTCATCCAGCTGCTCCCGCTCAAGTCCCATATGGAAAAAGGCGCACCGAATCTGTGCGGCGGTGGGCCCTCCCGGAAGGCGGACTTTTTGGATCAGCGCCGGGATGATGCCGTCGGCTTCGACCTCCATGCCCCCTGCTGCCTTCACGGTGAAAAGCAGGCTTTCGCGATCACGGGAAACCGCCATGCTGACGTAAAACTCCCGCTCGATCTCGGCGGCAGGCTCCAAAAGCAGCAACGGCGGGCGCGATCCCTTGATGGGAAGATCGAACAGTTTCCGCATGGTGTCGTGCAGGGCGTCACGCCCCTGCACCTTGACCACTCCTCCAGCTTTGCCGCGGCCTCCCGAAAGGACCTGGGACTTCAGCATCCAGGGGGCCGGGAAGCCCGGTGCCGGGTCGTCCTCCGGACGCACTTCCAGAGAAGGCGGCACCGGAATCTTAGCTGACCCGAATATTTTTTTGCTTTGCCGTTCATCAAGTAACATTCTGAATTTCCTCCAAATTATGTTATCCGACATTCGGATCCGCAGCGTTCGTCCCCATGGGGGGGAGGGCGCTAGGTTCGCCCTCCCCTGGGTTTGAATGAGGGTATTTGCAACAGGCTGACCCACAAACTGCGACGACCGCGGTCCTGGTCGGCGTAGCTCTAAAGACGTTCAATGATGGCTTGGCCGAACTCGGAGCACTTGACCTCTTTCGCGCCTTCCAACTGGCGGGCAAGGTCGTATGTGACGACCTTGTCCACGATCGCTTTTTCAATGCCGCCGCGAATGAGGTCGGCGGGCTCCTGCCAGCCGAGGTGTTCGAACATCATCACCCCGGAAAGGATGACGGAACCGGGGTTGATCTTGTCCTGCCCGGCGTATTTGGGAGCGGTCCCGTGCGTGGCCTCGAATACAGCCGCCTCATCCCCGATGTTTGCGCCCGGAGCCAGGCCCAGGCCGCCGACCTGGGCGGCCAGCGCGTCGGAGATGTAGTCGCCGTTGAGATTGGGGGTTGCCAGGACGCTGTATTCGTCCGGACGCAGCAGCACCTGCTGGAACATCGAGTCCGCGATGCGATCCTTGATGACGACCTTGTTCCCTGGGCCGTTCCCGTTCATGCTCGCCTCGGCCACGACGGTGTCGGAGAATTCATCGCGAGCCAGTTCATAGCCCCACTCCCGGAACGCGCCCTCCGTGTGCTTCATGATGTTGCCCTTGTGAACCAAGGTGACGCTCTTCTCTCCATGGTCGAGAGCCCAGCGCAAGGCTCTGCGGATGAGACGTTTCGATCCCTTCGGGCTCATGGGTTTGACCCCGATGCCCGCTTCAGCGGAAAGATGGACACCCAGCTGCGAGTCGAGAAAATCGATCAGCTTGCCGGCCTCGTCGCTGCCGGATTCCCATTCCACACCGGCGTAAACGTCCTCGGTGTTTTCGCGAAAAATGATCATGTTCACGCGCTCGGGATGCTTTACCGGAGACGGCACGCCGGCAAGGGCCCTGGTCGGGCGGACGCATGCATACAGATCCAGAATCTGGCGCAAGGCGACGTTCAGGCTCCGCATCCCCTTGCCGACGGGCGTGGAAAGAGGGCCCTTGATGGCCACCCGACACTTGCGGATCTGGTCTATGGTTTCCTTGGGCAGCCATTCACCTGTTTGTGCATGGGCCTTTTCGCCGGCAAGAACCTCGCTCCAAACGACACTCCGCTCATCGCCGTAGGCCTTGGCCACTGCGGCGTCGAAAACGGCCGATGCGGCGTTCCAGATATCCGGGCCAACCCCGTCTCCCTCAATGAAAGGAATGATCGGGTGGTTGGGAACAACGAGCTTCTTGTCTTCATTCAACTGAATATACTCACCTTTTTCTAACACAGCAGACTCCTTAAACGTAGATGGGTTGTGTCTTTTCGTAGCTCTCTAAAACAAATTCCATGCCACGCTGTTTTGGAGCATTTCAGAGTGATTTTCGGGCATCGCGAGAGGCTGCTTGGAGGTACTAATCGCCTGTAATAACAGCCACTAAGAAACACGTAGACATATTCTTACGCGCCTTTTTCAGACAAGCGCCGCAGTATGTTTCAACCGTTTCAATCCCAGCGACCATGTTGCAACAATGAAACTTTTGTGTAACCCTTGATGCTAATCATGAAATATCGTCATGCGTCATAGGTACATTTTTAGTTTTAGTAACCACGTTGCAACACCGAAACTTTTGCGAACCCTTAATACCATGCATGAAATATCTCTGGGCTTCATAGGTACATCGCGGGAAAGCATAGACAGGGCCCAAGCCCTGGCTTTGCAAATGGGACAGCATCTGGAGTGCGCTCTTTCCGGGCTTGAGGACGCGCGTATCCCCGGCCGGAAAATGGTTGAGGAGCGAGGGGTCGAGGTCCTCATATCGCGCCGGGGAACCGCCCACATGCTAAGGGAGCACTGTGCGGTGCCGGTCGTGAGTATTCCCGACACTTCCATGAACATGCTCAAGACCCTCTGGGACGCATCCAAGATCAGCAAACGTATTCTCATAACCTTCTTCTATAAGAGCCTCACCGATCTAACGCTTTTCGAGGACATTCTTGGGGTGAGGCTCATCCCCCTGACCTACCGGGATCGTGAAAGCCTTGAGAATGCCCTCATGGAGGCCAAGAGCAGGGGACATGACATCGTAGTCGGAGGGGGGGTTACCAACAGGCTCGCCAGGCGGCACGGCATTCGAAGCATGAATTTCCAAATCCCGGATGAAACCATTCTCTCGGTCCTGGAAGACGCAAGGAGCATCGCGGTGTCCCGCCGGGAAGAGGCGGCCCGCTATGAACAGTACCGCACCATCATGGACGCTGTGTCCGACGGCATCCTGGCCACGGACAACACCGGCCGCATCACCTCCATAAACCGGGCCGCCCGATCGATGCTGCGCCTTCCTGAGTCCCAGCACGCCGAGGGCAGCATTACCGACCTGCTGCCGGACACGGACCTGCTCGACACGGTCAAGAGGGGGCGCCCATCCATCAACAAGCTGCAGCAGATCGGTTCTTCTTCGTATGTCGTCAACAGCGTCCCGGTTCTTTCGGGCGACGAAGTGGTGGGGGGCGTTTCCACGTTTCAGGAGGCCTCGCACATCAGCAAGGCCGAAAGCGCTGTCCGCAGGTCACAAACCAAGGGCCTCAGGGCAAAGTACCGGCTTGAAGATTATTATCACACAAGCAAAATCATCCGGGATATGATCAAAAAAGCCAGGACGTACGCGGCCAGCGAATCTTCGGTGCTGATCACGGGCGAAACAGGGACGGGCAAGGAAATCATCGCCCACGGCATCCACCTCGCCTCAAAACGAGAAAAGGGGCCTTTCGTCTCCATCAACTGTTCGGCCCTGCCCGATCAACTGCTTGAGAGCGAACTGTTCGGGTATGAGGAGGGGGCGTTCACCGGCAGCCGACGGGGAGGCAAGGCGGGGTTGTTTGAACTGGCCCACGAGGGAACCATCTTTCTGGATGAAATTGGCTCCACCCCCATGAACGTCCAGACACGTCTTCTCAGGGTCTTGCAGGAAAAGGAGGTCATGCGCATTGGCGGCGACACCGTCATCCCCATCGACGCAAGGGTGGTCGCCGCCACCAACAAGAACCTCCGGGACGAAGTCCGCGCGGGACGAATGCGGGAGGACCTGTTCTTCAGGCTGGACATCCTGCCCATCACCCTGCCTCCCCTGCGTACGAGGCCCGAGGACATCGGTCCGCTTTTCAAACGCCTCGCCCTCAGGGTGAAGTCGCAATATGGACGAAAGAACCTCAACGTACCTGCCCGCTATTTGAAGAGGCTTGCGGACCTCCCCTGGCCGGGCAACGCCCGACAACTGGAGCATTTCGCTGAACGCCTGGTGGTACTTTGCGGCGATAAATTCGACTCCGAAGTGTTTGATGACCTGATTGCGGAAATGGTCTGTTCCCTGCACGCCCCGCCTCCTGCGCCGATATCGGGAGAGCCGCCTTCGAACGAAGGATGGTCCCCGGCCAATGCGGAATATCCGGAAGCGATGATCGAACCGGAAAACCTGACCCGGGAGCGCGTCATCAGAGTCCTCGTCGCCATGGGCAACTCGAAAAACAAGGCGGCCGAGGCCCTCGGAATCAGCAGGACGACGCTTTGGCGCCGGATGCAAAAATGGGGGATAGCCGGGGCCTGACTACGTGGCATATGAGTTGCACTGATAGGCTCGATTCTTTGAGATCGAGGCTATCATGCAACACCGAGAAACATTTGCAACAAGCTGTGAAACACCCGGCGGGATAGGGCCCCGGCCTACGGTCCGTTCAAGTTCCGATCCGGCTTCCCCTTCTCCCAAGCGACCGGCTCTCCGCCGACCGGGTCGGCCCTTTGCGCCCACGCCATCGCGTCTCGTCCGACGCCACCTTCGATCTACTCGCTTACGGATTTTTGAAACCATACCTGGCGAGCCCCGCGGGCTCACCTCTCTTGCCGCGGGGACTACGCCTTCGTCCCCATCGGGCGGTGCGTCAGCCGTACCCCAGCTTACTCGGCCACGCACCGCCCCCTGCGGAACACACCAAGCGCTACAGGACCTGCCCCACGCCCCCACGGCCGTTCTTTCTGAAGAACCCGACCGTCCGGGCGGAGCCGATCCTTTACCCCACCCTCGATTTTATGCCCGCTTCCGGTCTTTCCGCCTGTGCAGAGCGCAGCGCTTCGAAACACCGCACATCCCGCTGGGAACGGCCCGCGGGAGGCGATGCATGTCGGGGTTCTATTCAACCAAAAAAACTGAGGAAAAATGTATGGATGAACAGAAACTCGAACGAGTGATGGTCAACCAGGCGTACTGCAAGGGCTGCGGAATCTGCATTCATATCTGCCCCAAAAACGCTCTGACCCTGAACGCTCACGACAAGGCCGAGCTCGATGAAGAGCTCTGTATCGCATGTGGCATGTGTGAACGCTATTGCCCGGATCTGGCCATAAGCATTGTGGAAACGGATTCGGCTCCTTGCCAAACGGAGACCGCACAATGAACGCATCCTATCCTTTCCTTCTCTCATGTCCGAAGCAATGGAGTTTGTCATGAACAACACCAAATTCGTCCAAGGCAATGAAGCGTGCGTGGAGGGGGCGCTGTATGCCGGCCTGCAATTTTTTGCCGGATATCCCATCACTCCGTCCACCGAAATAGCCGAATTGCTTTCCGAGCGCCTTCCGGCGCATGGCGGGAAATTCATCCAAATGGAGGACGAGCTCGCCTCCATGTGTTCGATTATCGCGGCGGCGCTTTCGGGCCAAAAAGTCATGACCGCCACTTCCGGCCCAGGCTTCTCCCTTATGCAGGAAGCGCTTGGTTACGCCGTGATGGCCGAAGTGCCGTGCGTTATAACAAGCGTAATGCGCGGCGGGCCTTCGACGGGCATCCCGACCCATGTCAGCCAGGGCGACGTCAATCAGGCGCGCTGGGGCACGCACGGAGACCACTCGATCATCTGTCTGACCGCCTCGAACCATCAGGACGTTTTCGCCATGACGGTTGAGGCCTTCAACATGGCCGAAACATACCGGACGCCTGTCCTCCTGCTGCTGGACGAGGTCGTCGGGCACATGCGGGAGAAGCTGACCATACCGGAACCCGGGGAGCTGCCTCTGATCGACCGCCTCCGGACTTCGGTCAAGGCCGGCATCAACTACCATCCGTATCTTCCCCGGGAAGACGGCCGGCTGCCCATGTCGGACTTCGGAGGCGTTCACCGCTACAACGTCACCGGGCTGTATCACGACATGTGGGGATTCCCCACGGACAACCCGAAACTCGTCCATGAGCTGGCCCTGCACCTGACGAGCAAGATCAACAACAGCATCTCGGCCATCACCCGCTACAAGACCCTCTATCTCGAAGACGCGAAACACATCTTCGTGTCGTACGGCTCGGCCGCCCGCACCGTGCGGCAAGTCGTCGAGCAGAGCAGAAAGGCAGGCGAAAAATATGGCTTGCTCGAACTGCAAACCCTGTGGCCCTTCCCACACGAACTCGTAGGCGAGCTGTGTGCGAACGCCAAATCGATCATGGTCGTGGAAATGAACCAGGGCCAGATAGTCGAACAGGTGAAACTGGCGTTGCCCGACAAGGAACGGGTGTTTCTCATCAACCGGTTCGACGGCGTGTTCATCAAGCCTGAAGACGTTCTCAATCTCTTGCGGGTCATCCAAGGAAAGGGGCTCTAGCATGGCAATACAAAACTATATTCGGAAAAGGTTTTTCCCCCATCTCTGGTGTGCAGGATGCGGACACGGCACGGTGCTCAACGGGCTGCTGCACGCAGTGGATGACTTGGGTATAAACAAAAACGACGTGATCATGGTTTCGGGGATCGGGTGCTCCTCCCGCATTTCGGGATACGTGGACTTTCATACCCTGCATACCCTTCACGGCCGGGCTTTGGCCTTCGCCACCGGTGCGAAACTGAGCCGGCCTGACGTCAACGTCATCGTGCCCATGGGCGATGGCGACGCGCTCGCCATTGGCGGCAACCACTTCATTCATGCGGCCAGGCGCAATATCGACATCACGGCCGTGGTCATGAACAACCGGATATACGGCATGACCGGGGGGCAGTTCTCTCCCCTGACCGGGCCGGGCAAAAAGGCGACCACCGCGACCATGGGAACCATTGATCCCGGGTTCGACGTCACCAGCCTCGCCATGGCCGCCGGAGCCACCTTTGTGGCCAGAACCACGACCTTCCACGTCATGGAGCTTTCCAAGCTCATAGCCAAAGCCATCCAACACAAAGGGTTTTCCGTGGTGGAAGTCCTCAGCCAGTGTCCCACGTATTACGGCCGGAAAAACCGCGCCGGAAGCGCGGTTGACATGCTGATGCACTACAAGGAAATCACCACACCTATAGGTTCGAAGGCAAAGAAGGAAAATCCCGACCTGATAGAACGCGGAATCTTCCTGGACAGGGAGGCCCCTGAATACTGCGAACAATATGACACGATCATCCAGCAGGCACAGGCCAAATAACGGTCTGTGACGCTTCATGACGAGGTAACACAATGCGAACACAACGACTGGTTTTCTCGGGGTCCGGCGGTCAGGGAGTGATCACTGCGGCCATCATACTGGCAGAATCCGCTGCCCTCAACGAAGGGCTGTACGCCGTTCAGTCGCAAACCTACGGCCCCGCGGCCCGAGGCGGCGCAACGCGCACGGACGTCATTATCTCCGACGACAACATTCTCTACCCCAAAGTAACGACGCCCAATATCCTCGTATGCCTGACCCAGGAAGCCTACGAGAAATACGGCAACACCCTTAGGCCCGGCGGTATCATGCTCACCGACTCCAGATACGTCACGGTCGGGGACAATGAAGATGCCCGGCACGTCTCCCTGCCGATGTACGCAACGGTCATGGAACGCATAGGCAAACCTGTGGTTTTCAACATCTGTATGCTGGGAGCCCTCCTTGCGCTCGCGGACCTGGACGTCAAACCGGAATCAATTATGGAGTCCCTGAAAAAAAGGCTCCCCGAACATCTGATGGACATCAACCGCCAAGCCCTTGAAGTCGGCTACGAGCTGGGCTTGTCCCACACGAACTGACAACTGCCGGGGCGGCGGCATGGCCGCCGCCCCGATTGGGTCTTTCATTACCGTTGCAGTGAAACACCTGAAACATCCAGCCAGATGAAACATCCGCTCCCCGAACGGGCCAACATGTCGGCCCCCCATGCCTCTTCGGGGATATTGGCCAGAACGGAAAACCATACGGGGGCCCGTCCCAACTTTTTTGGAGGAACACCATGATTACCATTGAAGGTCCAGCCTACCTTGTCGACGGAACTCTCGTACCGGAATCATCCGGCCTGCCGTCCCCGGCGGAGGCCAAAAGCGGCACCATGGCCTGCCGGATACTCGAAGCCCACAACCGGTCCGAAACAGACGAAGAGCTGAATATCGTATTCGACTCCATGATGTCCCACGACATCAGCTATGTCGGCATAATCCAGACGGCCAGGGCGAGCGGGCTGACAGAGTTCCCGGTGCCCTACGCTTTGACCAATTGCCACAACACCCTCTGTGCCGTGGGCGGCACCATCAACGAAGATGACCATGCCTTCGGCCTCTCCGCAGCCAAAAAGTACGGTGGCATATTCGTTCCCGGCCATATGGCCGTCATCCACCAATTCGCCCGGGAGACCATGGCCGGTTGCGGCAAAATGATCCTCGGCTCGGACAGCCACACCCGTTACGGGGCCTTAGGATGCATGGGCTTCGGCGAGGGCGGCGGCGAACTGGCAAAGCAACTGCTTGGGCGCACCTACGACCTCCCCAGGCCTGAAGTCGTGGCCGTGTGGCTTGAGGGAAGCCCCGTTCCAGGCGTTGGCCCCCATGACGTGGCCCTAGACCTGATTCGCACGGTATTCAAGGATGGCCTCGTCAAAAACAAAGTCCTGGAATTCATCGGACCCGGCGTCGCCAACCTCTCAACGGAGTTCCGGATCGGGATCGACGTCATGACGACCGAAACAGCGTGCCTGTCTTCCATCTGGCTCACCGACGATCGGGTTCGCGACTATCTGACCATCCATGGGCGCGAACAAGACTTCAAGCCCATGGCCCCGGCCCAAACAGCCTATTATGATGCAGTGATTCGTATCGACCTGGGCGCTGTCAGGCCCATGATCGCCTTGCCCTTCCACCCGAGCAACGCCTTCACCATCGAGGAATTTCACGAGAATGCGGAGGACATCCTGGCAGACGTGGAAAAAAAGGCCATGGGCATCCTCAACCGTGACACCCCGCCGCTCAACCTGCGACAAAAGTTGCATAACGGACGTCTCAAAGTGGACCAGGCCTCAGTAGCCGGTTGTTCAGGAGGGTTGTTCGAAAACATGGCTCGCATGGCCGAGATTCTCAAGGGACACAGCACCGGCCGGGACGATTTCTGGCTTTCGCTCTATCCGTCAAGCCAACCCCAGCGCATGGAGCTGGTGCGAAACGGCATGGCCGAGACCCTCATGGAGTCAGGCGCCACCCTGCAAACCTCCTTTTGCGGCCCCTGTTTCGGAGTCGGCGACGTTCCGGCCAACAACCGGCTCTCCATCAGGCATACCACGCGAAACTTCGCCAACCGCGAAGGCTCGAAACCCGCCAATGGGCAGATCGCCTATGTGGCCCTCATGGACGCCCGGTCCATCGCGGCAACGGCCCGCAACAAGGGCATCCTGACGGCCGCGACAGAGTTGCCGGATGTCCCCGCCGAAAAGGACACGCCCTATCATTTTGACCAAAACGTCTACGCCAAGCGCGTATACTACGGCTTCGGGGCACCCGAGCCGGAGGTTGAACTCGTATACGGCCCCAACATCACGGACTGGCCCGATATGGCGCCCCTGCCTGAAAACCTGGTGCTCACGGTCTGTTCCACACTGCGTGATCCGGTCACCACCACCGATGAGCTGATCCCGTCCGGGGAGACCTCATCGCTACGGTCCAATCCGCAGCGCCTTGCGGAATTCACGCTCAGCGGCCGCGACCCCGGATACGTGGCGCGGGCCAAAGCGGCGCAAGCTCTCGAAGCCCAACGGGTGGAGGCGGTCAAAACAAAATCCGCCTGCCCCGAGGTCGAGGCCCTGTTGACCAAGGCGGGACTCGACGGCCAGATGGCGGAGACCGGTCTCGGAAGCCTCCTTTTCGCGTACAAGCCAGGTGACGGATCGGCCCGCGAGCAAGCCGCTTCTTCTCAAAAGGTGCTTGGAGGATGGGCGAACATCGCCGGGGCATATGCAACCAAACGCTATCGCAGCAACATGATAAACTGGGGACTGCTCCCGTTCGTCACTGAAAACATCGAGCAACTGGACATCCAAACCGGCGATCTCGTCGTTTTGCCCAGCATCAAGCAAGTCCTTTCTTCGGGGGGCGAGGCCATTGAAGCCACAGTCATCGGTGCAAAGGGAACGTTCAAGATTCCACTTCAGTTGCCGGACATGACCCCCCAAGAACGCAAGATCATCCAAGCGGGCTGCCTGATCAATTCATACGCCGAAGACTAGACGATTCCCCAACGCTACGAACCGGCAAGGCGCGCGGAATGGCCACCTTGCCGGTCCGGGAGCGCAGCATGCACGGGGGGCCGACTCAAATCGGCCCCCCATCCCCCAGGTCTGAAACGCGCCGAGCCGGATGGAGTCGAGCCACTGGCAGGCCTCAACAAACTGGCCGCTGAAGAATCTGGCGGCCCGTCTGCCCTATTCGTCGTGGCGAAAGGTGTAGACGCGGTTCTAATTCTCCACTTTTATCTTGAGCAGCCGGTAGTCCGGCGCGTATTCCTCCAGATAGTACGTACCGCCGTTCGCCCAGATGGAACGGAACCCATTTCCGTCATGCGTGAACCCATTATTTCCCGCCCTCATTCCAGATTGTTCCGGTAGTCGCAGTAGCTGGCCCCAACGGTATCCGAGAAGTCGGCCCGCTGGCGGCGGCCGCCCCGGTCGTAGTAACATTGGCAGAAACACCTGTTGTCCTGGTGCGCCTCGAAAAGCCTTCCGGCCTTGCTGTAGGCATACTTCCAAACAACGGGCCGACCGATCACAAGTTCCATTTTGTCCACAATTCGACCGTCCCGGTCAGGCTTCAACCTGATTTCAACTACGCCCATATGCATCTCCTGCGGGTCACTGAACCGACAGCACTGTCGTTATTTGCGAAGAGCGTATTAAGGGACTTCCGGCCAAAACGGCCGAAAAACGGCGATGTCGATGGAATGGTCAGTAGCGAATCTTACGGCGGTAGGGAAAATTGTCTTGCACTGCGTGCCGAAGATTTCCGGTTTTGCCGATCCCGATTTGCTCAGAGGCGTCCGAACCGTTGATAGCAATCTTTGAATCCTCTTCTTGGAGTTGCTGACAACACTTCCAGATCCCCGGATCGGACAATGAAAAAATGGTCATTTTTGATCGAAAACGACCAGTTCCCATGAAATGGACGCATTTGCCTAAACCGGGCCGAAAACCGTTTTTCGATCCGGTTTAGGCAAATGCGACCGATTTACGGGAACCGCCTTTTTTGATGTTGGCAAGGGATTTGTAAAGTCCCCGTAAAATAAAGCATGGCTTGTGTAAGTTCCCGGCGTCTCCATTGGGCCAGAAGTATCTACTTTGCAACGGACCGACTTCACGGGGACTTTGCAAGTCAGGCATCTTTATAATTGATCTACATCACCCACCATGTCCTAACATACAATGGTTCCCAAGATGTGAACGGTCCCTTCCGCCGAGGGGATACTGCATCAAGCGACAATATCACTAACCAATATGAGGGAAAAATGTTACGTTCGCTTAAATCAAAATTTTTGGTGCCAACACTTGGTCTGATCATTATAGGGATGGGCATCATGGCCGCCTCGACCTATTCCAAAACGACTGCGGCCCTCAAAGATCAAGCTCAAAAAAGCAACAACGCCTCATTGACGAGCCTCACCGATCTCGTCGACGTCTGGGTGAGTGGACTCAAGGTCCAGATGCTCGACCTTGCCACGCTTCCTTCCGTTCAGAATTCAGTTCTTGCCGACAATAACGACAGCCAAGCTTTGGCATCTGCAACGGAAGCACTGACTCAGGCCGTGAAAAATTCACAAATCCCGGACTATATCAACCTGATCAGCAGCCAGGGCGACGTCATATCTTCGTCGAATCCGAAACTTATTGGCAAGAACTATGCTGACCGAGGATATTTCAAAGCTGCCATAAACGGCGAGGTATATGTCTCCAAGGCACTCATAAGCCGCACAACTGGCAAGGCCATATTCAGCATTGCCTGCCCTGTTCGCCACGAAGGGAAAATCACAGGGGCCCTGGTTTCCATCATCAGCATTCAAACCTTTGCCACCAAATTCATAGATACCGTTAAGATAGGAGAATCCGGATATCTCACCGTACTTGATGACAAAGGAACGGTCATCTCGCACCCGGACAAAACCAAAATCGCGAAACTCAACATTCCCGACACGTTCTCCTGGGGCAAGGATGTTATCACCAAACCGTCCGGCATGGTTTCCTATTCCTTCGAAGGAGAGAATAAGATTCTCTTCTTCAAGAAATCAGACGCAACCAGTTGGATTATCATCTCCATCATCCCGGAAAAGGAATTGTTCGCCCAGGCCTACGCCATTGGCCTGTTCATCGCCATCGCCGCCGTGATCCTGGTGTTGGTGATCGGCGTGGGTATCTCGCTCCTTTTGAACATCAACGTAATCAAGCCGGTAAATGGACTTGTGAACATCGCAAAACGCCTTGCCGCAGGCGACCTGACCGCATTGGTTGAAACCAATAAAAGGGACGAGATAGCCACCCTTACATTGGCCCTTGGCGACATGGTCAAACAAGTCAAAGCGGTTGTCACGCACATAGCCCAGGCATCGGCCAACGTCTCCACCAGCAGTGAGGAGTTCAGCGAAACCGCCTCCAGTATCTCCGAAGGCGCCACGAGACAGGCGGCTTCGGTCGAGGAAGTCTCCACTTCCATGGAAGAGATGGCGAACAACATCAGCAAAAATGCTGAAAATGCCCAGGAAACGGAGCACATCTCCACAGCTACCGCCAAAAAAGCGGAAGAAGGCGGCAATGTCGTCGGCAAGACCGTGGAAGTCATGAAGCAGATCGCGGACAAAATCTCCATTGTCGAGGATATCGCCCGCCAGACGAACCTGCTTGCACTCAATGCGGCCATTGAGGCAGCCCGCGCAGGCGAACACGGCAAGGGATTCGCAGTCGTGGCGGCGGAAGTGCGCAAACTTGCCGAACGAAGCGGCACAGCGGCGGCGGAAATCAGTGAGCTCTCCAGTTCCAGCGTGAAAGTTGCCGACGAAGCCGGCAGGATGCTCGCAGATCTCGTCCCGGAGATTCAACGAACCTCTGAACTCGTGCATGAAATCAGCGTTGCGAGCAAAGAACAGAACGCCGGAGCCGGGCAGATAAACTCCACGGTGCGGGAACTCGACACGATCGTGCAGCAGTATGCCTCGGCGGCCGAGGAAATGGCCGCCTCTTCACACGCCATGTCCCAGCTTGCGGGCGGCATGCAAGAGACCATATCCTTCTTCACCGTGGACTCGGAGACAAAACCGCGAACAGTCCGTCAGCCCACCGCCGAACTTCCCCCGGCCGACGAGACCGACGACTTTGACCGGTATTAACCCTCGCCCGCTCAATAGGAATCAGGAGGACATAAGATCTAATTCCTGCCCAACCGATTAATTTTGTATATTCTTTTGTATATTACACAAAAAAAGGCTTAGAAGGAAAACCTTCTAAGCCTTTAAAATTCTTGGTGGAGCTGGAGGGAATCGAACCCACGACCTCTTGAATGCCATGCACGAGGACTGGCGCGTAAGAATTGAAATACTTTGATTTTTTATTTTGTAGTCAACAGAAAATCAGTGATGTTGGAGATGTGTTGAAGGTATTTGGTTGACCGGATGGTTGACCATTTTTTTTGAACTAAGAGTCGGCGCTAACGAATAATGAATATATCGCCTCCAAGCATCTCAAACCAACCACGACTCTCGACAGATAGGTATTGGGTCCCAATTCAAAGAAGAATTTTCAAAAAGAAATGCGACTAGGGCAAGGGAAGAATAGAAGACTTAATACGAAAGGGAACACCCAAGACCAGCTCAACTCGACTACTAGCAAGCTATATAGTATGGTAACCCTCTTTTCAGGAGAATTCCCATGCCGATAAATTTACCCGACCCCAAAGTTGAATACTTGCTCAAAAAAAGCAAAGAAGTGCTGCCACAACTCAAAGTGAGCAATGGCATGTTCCTAAACGCCTACTCAAGTGCGCCGCTGTTCTTACTTGAAGCCCAACTCCCCAAAAAAGGAGCAGAACTCAAAAAGGCGAATGAATACATAGGCGAATACCCCCTGTATAATTACTATATGTCTGAGATTTCACGCCTCCTCACATTCCTCGGGGTGTATGATAAAAACACGGAAGCGGTGGAATTGCCCAACGTCCCAAAGTTCTCCAATATTGATGACCTTTCAGTAAAACTCCTTAATGGCTTCCTTAACCTCCCAAACAATTATGAGTTTTTCGTAAAGCTGCCTGGATATATCTCAAATATTATTCCGGCAGGTTTTGATAATTTCCATCTTTGTGATTCAATATACATTTTTAAGCCCGATGATGCCCATGTACAAACGTACAAAACAGTCACCGGAGATGATAAGATTGATGATATAATATGGAACACTCCGATCCTCGCAATTGGAAACAATAAAAATGTATGGGAGTTGGACTCATACTATTTAGCGGTGAGCATTGATGGGTACTCTGAATATTACGGAAACGGTATCATTCACGATAAAATTGCTGAGGTCATAAAGACGATTTTTGGCTTTTTCATAGCGCATGGCCTAATCAAATTTGATAAGAAATATGACTCATTTTACTCTCAGATGAGTAGAATTGTTTTTCGAAGATACGGCTCAAAATGGATCATCGACAACACCCACAAGATCGACAAAGAGCTCTCAGAAACGATTCATTCCCTTGCCTTGGACGACTGGAATGGTGGAAGGGACGACACAAAATGGTATGACAAACATATTGGCCACTGCCTATGGTTATTGAAATCCATTTTCTCAAAAGACGAGATGTCAGACAGAGTGTGCAGGGCTTGCCAGTGGTATTTCGACAGTTACACTGGCACGAATCAATTGCTCTCTTTCCTGCAAGCCACTATCACAATTGAGATTCTCTTGGGCGAAAGGAACAAAGAAATTTCAAAAAAAGTTGGGCTTACTGAACTGTTGAAGAACCGGTGCGCCTACTTGGTCGGCAAAGATCACAACAGCCGAAACGAGATTATGGAAGATTTTGACAAAATATATGATGTCCGCTCTGAAATTGTACATAAGGGACACAGCAAGTTGAGCAGTGAACAAAGCATATTATTTGATAAATTGAGAAAGCTATGCTCGAAGGTAATACGCGAGGAAACCCAACTAATTCACAAGTGTAAAGAATAGAACAAATGCCCCTGCCACCCAGGATAGGGCTAACTAGGTCTCGCTCGGTGACCACCAACCTAAAATTTGAAATTAGAGTACACCATACATATTCCCTCAACCTCCAACACAGAGTAACCCCATCGCACCTCACACATCCTCAAACACAGTTCATATACATTATTAATCTGTAATCTCAAGTGGTTTGACCAACAACCGGTTGACCAAACGGTTGACCACCAAAAGAAAAATGGTGGTGGAGCTGGAGGGAATCGAACCCACGACCTCTTGAATGTCATTCAAGGTCATTATTCGTTGTTATCTTGAATACTTATCTTTTTTAGAGAGGAATACACATCGAGGATATATTGGCGGACAACAGGTATATTTTTTGTATATTCTTGGGAGGTATAGAAATGGTATATCCAGCCTCCCAGTTGCCCTACTCTACAAGGCCATTTTGTTCTCGGACCGGAGGCAATCGGATATCCCGCCCTTGACCAAAGCCTGTCTGGAAATACCAAGCCTCCGGGCCTTCTCGTCCATCTCATTGACCATCCATTCCGGGCAATCCACGTTCACTCGTTTGATCTCACGGTCAAAGGTTTCGGACTCGGCACTTCTGTCAAAGTTGTCCTTGGACTTCATACCCCACCTCGCTAGTTTTCATAGAACGGACGGACATAGACCAACCCTGTACTCGTCAGAATTCTCATGACGGTATCCTCTGGATTGAACGATGGCTAGAATTCTGCCCGTATGCACTGATATTCCCGATAGAATAGCATACTTCTTATATCAAGAGTACACTATTCAACCTAGAATCGACGTACTCCTTGAGGTTGTCGAAAACATTCCGATGTGCTATAGTTACAACTAATTATATGAACAGCACACTTGATTAAAATCTCCCACAACCCCACCGACAACTACTAATTAAAATCGTTTGAAATGTATTTTCGTATATGAAAAATCAACTCTTTCATTTGTGTGACTGCATAACTTTATGATAATATGCTGGTTGGATTTAAGAGCGATGGAAAAATGTCATGTCACCATCGACATGATAAAGATGAGTTCCGGGATAAAATGGCTTGGTGGATGTACAACGGGATTGCCCATGACAAGATTGGACGTTCCATTCTTTCAACGATTAGGAAGACCTTGAGGAAAAGGGGATTGTATGCGCTCACTGACTGCTAAATTTCTCATTCCATCCATGTTGTTGATTTTGATGTGTATGGCGGGCTTGTCGTCAGTAATCTATTACAAATCTTCAAACTTGGCTGAGGAGGGAGCCATTGGTCTCAACGATGCGAAACTGACTTCCGTAATATCACTGATAGAAACTTGGTGTGGTGGTGTGGACCGACTGATGGACTTGGTGGTCGGCCTTGATGTGATCAAGGATGCGGCAGACGAATCGACCTCCAACCAAGAGATCCTGGGGCAAGCCAGCAAGGTCCTGAAAAAAGCGATCAAGGACAGCCCGATAATAGGCCGCGCGCACCTCATGAACGCGAATGGCATAGTTGTCGCCAGCACCGATCCCAAAACCGTCGGCAGTGATTATTCAAAGCGGCCATATTATGCGGGAGCAAAGGCTGCCACCGGCACCTATTACTCTCATCCTCTGATCGGCAAAAAAACGCAAAAGCCCGTGGTTCTTGTCCTCCTCAAGATTCTCCGGAACGAGAAAGCCATCGGCATGGTGATGTTCAATATTCAAGTCGATAATTTTGCCAAACAATTCATCGACGACATACAGGTTGCCAAGACGGGGTTTGTCTTCATCACGGATGATAACGGATTGGTTCTGGCCCACAAGGACGAAAGTCTCATCTGCAAGGCGAACATCTTCAAGGATTTCGATTGGGGCAAACAAGTTGCAGGGAAAACATCCGGGAATGTCGCATATAAGTCCAACGGCGACAAGCAGCTGGTCTATTTTAAGAAATCGGACAAATTGGGTTGGCTGATATACTCCACCGCCCCCTTCAGCGATTTTTACAGTGAATCCATCGGTCTGACATGGTTCATAGTCATCTCCTCCATTTCCATCGTCATCGTTTTGGGGATTGGGATATTCTTTATTCTGCGCCTCAACGTCCTGATACCGCTTGTTAAAATCAAGGACACGACAACCGAAATTGCCGATGGCAACCTCAACGTGTTCCTGGAGCTGAACCAGAAGGATGAAATCGGCATCCTGGCCAATGCGCTTAATCAGATGGCTGAAAGATTGGGAGAAGTCGTCAGCAAGGCGAAAGCCATTGCCATGGATGTATCTACCGGCAGCCACTCTCTGAGCGACGCGGCTTCTTCGCTCTCTCAGGGGGCCTCCCAGCAGGCGGCCTCCATTGAGGAAATGTCCGCATCAATGGAGCAAATCGGCGCGAGCATCAGCCTGAATTCCAAGAATGCGCAGCAAACGGACGCCATAGCCTCCAAGTCCGCCCAGATCGCGGAAGAAGGTGGAGCCGCCGTCAGCCAGACCGTTGTGGCCATGAGCGACATTGCCGAAAAGATTACCATCATCGAGGAAATCGCCAGGCAGACCAACTTGTTGGCGTTGAACGCCGCCATCGAGGCTGCTCGGGCGGGTGAACACGGCAAGGGCTTTGCCGTGGTTGCCGCAGAGGTCCGCAAGCTGGCGGAGCGCAGTGGCGCGGCTGCCTTGGAAATCAGCGAGCTTTCGGCTTCAAGCGTTGCCGTGGCGAAAAAAGCGGGCACGATGCTGAATGAAATGCTGCCCGACATCCAGCATACGGCCGAGTTGGTGCAAGCCATTTCAACAACAAGCAACGAGCAGGACGATGGGGCAAGACAGGTCAACACAGCGGTGCAAGGGCTGAATTCCGTGACCCAGCAGAATGCGGCCGCATCGGAAGAGGTCTCTTCCACTGCCGATGATCTTGCCTCTCACGCGAACTCGCTTGAAAAGGCCTTTGCCTATTTCCGCCTCAACGAAAACGAGCACGCGGCAAAACCAAGGACACCGACACCTAAAGAACGCAAAAAAAATCAGGCAAAGCCCATCGCGGCTCGCACGACGCCCCGCGCCCTGGGCTCGCCGCAAAATGATGACGATGAGTTTGAGCGATTCTAACCAGATGAAAAAAAGAGAGGCTCCGACGGAGCCTCTCTTTCTTGACCATCTCGAACGCCGAAAAATCACTCTATTATTCTACTCCATTTCCGCATCGTGGCGGTGATGGCCGGATGCTCAGCAAGCACATAAAGAAAGAAGTGGGTCCACTTTGTTGGAGCACTGAGCAGCGTTTTTAAGGTGGAAAGTTTAACGAGCTACGCTGTAAGCGACACTCTTCATCCACCCGATATCATTTGTATATTCATTTGTATATTCCACGAAAAAAGGCTTAGAAGGAAAACCTTCTAAGCCTTTAGATTCATTGGTGGAGCTGGAGGGAATCGAACCCACGACCTCTTGAATGCCATTCTTGAGGGTCTTCAGCCAACACGACAGCATAACACACTAATAAAACTGGACTTATTTGTCGCCAAGTCTATTCGAACACAATGTAGCATGATGTGCGGAAGGCGCGGGATGTCGCTACTTTCGCATGGCGTCGAGGAAAAAGCGGACACATAGCGGACACGGGAAAATTACAAGGCTCCGCCTCATTGTTCGAAAACGCTTTTATTTTAATTGAGAAACAATTGATCAATTCAACTGCTTGATATAAATTTTCATCACATCGTACGTATCGGATGACACCAAAAGCATTGGATCGGGGATGACTGATCGTCGTGCTTGCGAATGTCCGCAGTCGTCACTCCTTTACGGGAACGATGGAGACAAGGCATTCTCTATCATCCGGAGGAGTAGATGCGCACATTTCCATTTGAGCTTGTGGCGCTTGTTGCTACTGCAAATCGTCCGCAGCTTCTCGCAACCCGATCATTACCTTCCATTTTAACGCAAACATTAACACCAAACCGAATCGTGGTTGTGGACGACTCTGAGCTAAAGTCCCACCCCAAAACACAGCGTGCCATAGCCAAGACCAAGCACTCAGATCGTATAGAGTTGCTTCGAAATCGTCGTACCCCTGGAGCTTCAGGCGCCTGGAATTCAGGCCTCGACCACATCCTGCGGACAAGCTCCGACCCCCGGTCCGTTTTTGTAGCTATCTTGGATGATGATGACGAATGGACTCCTGACTACTTGCGTCGATGCGCCATGATAGCTTCTGAATCACAGGCCGATATGGTTTCGAGCGCATTCATCCGCCAGGAAAAGTGTAGAGAACCAAAGATCGTTGTCCCTCCCGAAACACTCCGCCGGGATGATTTCTTAACTGGGAACCCAGGGATACAGGGATCAAACCTTTTCATTAAGCTATCCACAATCCTCGAAGCTGGATTGTTCGATGAAAACCTCGCCAGTTGTACTGACCGCGATTTATGCATTCGACTGTGTGAATTGCCGGATATTTGCTACGCTAATCAACCGATAACAACGGTTAGGCATCACGCATCCTCTACCCGGCCCCGCCTTTCATCGCCGAACCTCCCTGCTAAACGAAAGGGACTGGAATGCTTTTACCAGAAATACGCCCCTCAGATGACAAACAGTCAGAAGCAAAGATTCCTCGACAGGGCTCTTCGATATTTTTCTTGGGAACCTACAGCCCCCTCTTCGCCCACCCCAAATGAAGTTATCCTCGCAGATCTCTCTGAGCTACATGTTGATCACCAACTCGCCTTGGCAGTTGGTGTAATTGTTGACCCCAATAGGGTTGGATCGGCAGCCCGCCTCTTGGAGGATCTACATATTTTGTCCTGCGACCCGGCAGTGGTGGGGCTTGATGTCCTTTTGATCGAGAACGGAGCTGGCTGGGAAATATCCCGACCGTTTGTTGAACTCGTAAAAAGCACTAGGTCAAAGGGTCTGAACGTCTATGCCATGACCAGAGACATCATCCGAGAAGATCACGAGGCAGGGAGGATAGAGGCCCCTGAATGCGCCCAAGGAGAGCGCATGGGGATAGCCCGTGCTCGGACCGTACTCCAATCCTATCTATACGCACTGTTGTGCCGACGACCGGGAGCGGTGGGGTGGATTCTGGACGATGACATGCACCTTGAGGCCCTCACACAACAACAGGGCGAGGCGATCCGATGGAAGCCACCCTATGTGCAAACATTGGCTCGAGCAAAGGCAGAGGGTGTTACTGATATTGGCATAGGTCCATATACAGGAGCCCCTCCCCTACCATTTGCCTCGTGCCTAAGGGGACAAATGGTGGACTTGGTTCACACGCTACGCCGCTGGTCTCGGCTATCCTCCAAGGCGCTTCTTCCGCCCGCGCTTGGGATGAACACCCGACTGGCTGAAGGTCGAAGGGATTTCTATTATGACCTCTCCAGAATTGAAACGGATCGTCTGGAAACCCCTTTCAATTTCACTTTCGCCCGCCCTGAGGAATCTGTGGCCGAAGTTTTTTCCCAATTGGCCAAGAGATTTGAACGCATTTTAGCAGGAGAACAGCTCTTCCGTCCCCTCATACAGCAAGGACAAAATGGACATTGTATGCCAGATGGCTCTCCGCTACAGCGAGGCGGAAACACATTCATTTTCAATCCTGAAGTCCTCGCAGATATCCCGAACCCGTGTCTGTTGACTCAAGGCCGACCTATGCGCCGCTCCGACATGTTGTGGTCGCTTGCTCAACAACACTTGAATGGACGAACGGTCCGGACTCTTTCTCTACCCGTTTACCATGACAGATCCGGGTTGCAGGTCGAAGGTTTAGACTCGGAAAAAGTCATCGATGACATCCGCGGCTACGCCTTCTATTCTGCCTTACAGGATCGACTCAACGAAGGAGACCAAAAGGGCAAAGTGGGGTCATCCTGGATATCCCACCCCGACATCGACGCATTTACGTCTCTGGTCGAGAAATACGCCAAGGAACGGTTGGCGGCATTTACGCTTTCCTTTTGGCGCGTGAGAGGCTGCGCGAAATCAGCACTTCACTTCCTTGAACATCCTGACTTGCAAGACACAAGTTGGATACATGGCAACGAGTTCGTAAAAGAACGCACAAAGTTGGGTGCCGTTCTTCAACGAATTCTCGCAATGTACAACCCAGAAGAGCTACGCCGCATCACCCAAGGCATTGACGCCCTTGACTCGGCACATGTCGAGAGTCTTTTGGAAGAACTGCCCCAACAATACAGGGCACACCGCCGCCGCCTCAAGGACATCACTCCTTTGGTTAGCAGAATACACTCTCAGCGGATGCAGTCTGCTCAACATCATGTACGGCGTTTGCTAGGAATCAACGGCGATCTTCGAATACTGGGGCATGGCTGTGAGGGGGTTGCACTCACAGACGGCTGCAAGGTCTTCAAAGTCTTCGATTACTGGAAAAGCAGGGAAGCTCGGCGGCAGATTCAGTTTCTGGCCTCGAAGGTGTGCGGTTGGACTGGCACGAAAGGCCTGTATCCGTTGGAATCGCTCATCAAGGAAGACGGTATAGCAATTCTTACATACCCCTATGAGGATTCGACTCCGTATACGGGCGGGAACGGCCCGGGATTAATCGACTTGCTGGTCGAATGCCATGAGAACGGTATCGTGTGCCGGAATATCCATCCCAAGAATCTGCGTAAAGTGGATGAGAAGGTAAGGCTCATCGATTACGGTTCCGACATCCATCAGCTTCATTCGGAATCCGAATTTGAAATGATGTGCCGTCGAGCATGGTTAAGTTGGAGATATCCCCACCGTAATGACCTAAGCGAGGTGATGAAGGCCGCTCTCACGGATGACAGTCTGCCAGAATTAGCTGGATTTGAGTATTTTATGGAAGCCGTTAGGCAACGTATCCAGCCGGGAATTGGGTACTACAACAAAATAGTAGACATCGTGGAACGCTTGTCTCCTGAGAGGGTGCTGGACTACGGCTGCGGCAAGGGAAACATACTAGGCCAACTGGGACGTAACGGGATTTCTGGAATAGGTTACGATCCCGACCCATGCCTTCGGCCAATATGGGATTCCCGATGGAATGAAATAGCTAGGCATGTTGGATTCCTATCAGAACGTTCCTCCCTCAATGATATGAAATTTGACACCGTCATCTGCACCCGGGTGCTTTGCGCTCTCGATGATGACGCATATACACAGGCAATAAGCGACCTTCGCCAAATGACCAAGACGGGGGGAACAGTCGTGGTGTCTGTCTGTGATCCTGAATTTATCAATGTGCGGCATACAGCGGAGGCGACCAAAAGTTTGAATAGAACAATTTCCGAAAATGATGGCTCTCTCCGGTGGGAGAAACTTCTAGCTTCAGGCAAGACACGCATTGAATTTTACAGGCCGAGAAGGAAACTCATCAGGGACTTGGCACTGGTTGGGCTGACTATGGTCGATGAATTTGAAATCCCGACCATAGACATGGACCGTTTCGAACCTGCATCCGAAGTACGCGTATTCGTTTTAAAGGCATTGCCCCGCCTTCCCGAAATATCCGTCATGATAAAATGCTGCGCCATGGAGACCGCCACGCTGGAGGTCCAAGTTCAGCACCTGATCAGGCAACTGGAAGGGCCCCGTGCCTTTGCAGAACGACTCCTGGTAGTGGATGAACGCGCAGAAGGTTTTCTTCGCCAATATGCCTCAGGTAACATGCGGGCATTGGAAGAGGCATGCGCTAGACTGCTTGAAGGCGGCTGGATCGACAGGATTGTCTACGGCCCCCAAAAGAAGGAAGACATTGTCGCTCTGAATACTCGCTGGTTTGGAATCCGGACAGATGCCACCCACTCGCAAGCCGGCCCCCAAACGGCCTCCACCCTGTCCGGATTTGAGGAATGCAGAACGCAATTCCTCCTTCAGGTTGACAGCGACTTAATGGTCGGACGTAAAGACCACACCCACGATTACTTGGCTGACATGCTACAGGTTTTTGCCGATAATCCCACTGCAGCCACAGTGGCTTTTAATATATGCAACACCGAGAACAAGCCATACACAAGCCAAAGTTTCAACGGACCTTGGCGTACCGAGGTGCGCGGATCGATGATACACATGGAACGATTCAGGGCCCTGGCACCTTTCCCCAACGCCGTGACGCAAGACGGCCTTGAACAGACATGGTATCGCGCTGCGGATCAGCGCATGAGGATTGAAAAAGGCTGCTCCTGGCGTGGAGGCGACAAAAGAACTTTCTTTATCCACCCTCCCAACGAGAGAAAGGCCGACACGGATACCTGGTTGGCGATTTTAGATAGAGTGGAAAAGGGAATGATCCCTTCAAGACAGAATGGGCATGTCGACCTGCAGGGCACACTGGAGGACTGGTTCGCTCCGTTACGCGATGAAAGGTTTATATTCATCATCGGAGGAAAAGACGTTTCTCCGGGACGATTCATGCGCTGTCTGAACTCGATAACCAAACAGCAGCGAAAAGATTGGGGATGTATCGTAATTGACGATGCATCATCCCCTGAGTTGGCACAATACATCCAGCGCAGTTGTTCGAAGTATTCAGATAAAATATCCGTTTTCAACATCCGAAAAAGGCGAGGCTTACTGGCTAACATGATCTGGACCATCCGATTAGCCTGCGCTAATCCTCGATCGATCATTGTCACTGTGGACGCCGACGACATGCTTCTCTCGGATAGAACTCTCGACCGATTGCATGAAGTGTATCAGAGGGGCGCCGACCTCACCGTGGGGTCTATGCTGCGTACGGACAAGCATGTGCATTACCCTATCGACTTTAATGACCCAAGGGGCAACCGGGGCGGAAATGTATGGCAACACTTACGCTCCTTCCGCAAGTATCTCTTTGATGCCGTCCCCGAATCCATGTTCGAGTTAAAAGGAAAGCATATTGATCTAGCCACGGACTGGGCCTACATGTTGCCGATGGTCGAACTGGCCAAAAAGCCTGTTCACATACGACACCCTTTGTATCTGTATGAGCCATCGGGAACAGGCAAAGGCGCAGACACACAACGGCGTGAGGATATCATTGCACAAATTGTGGCCAAAGAGCCACTGAGTGCACAACCTACTCAGGCAACCTAAAATGATGCATGACAATATGACGCAGGCTAAACGTCGCGCAACGGTGGCAGTCATTGGCAACGCCAGGATTGAGCCAGATTCCGTTCAGGAGGGGCTGGCCTTTGAAATTGGTAAAAGGGTCATTGATGGTGGCTACCGACTCATGACAGGAGGGCTTGGAGGTGTCATGGAAGCTGCTTGCCGTGGAGGGCGCAAATCTCTCAATTGGGCAGATGGCTCCATCATCGGAGTTCTACCGGGCAGCGATCCTGGCGACGCGAACCCCTATGTGGACATAGCTATCCCTTCTTCGTTGGATCATGGTCGTAATATACTTGTCGCACAAGCCGACGCAGTTGTTGCCGTGGGCGGAGGAGCAGGAACATTGTCGGAAATGGCTCTTGCTTGGGCGCATAAGCGACTGGTTATTGGCGTCCGTTGCGGAGGTTGGAGCGAGCGCCTTGCGGGTCAGCCCATAGACAATCGACGTCGATACAAATCCATCCCCGATGACATGGTATACCCGGCGGACACACCGAACGAAGTTTTCTGGCTATTAGACAAGTTCATCAGTTTATACACAGGTACACACAAGGGAATTCCCTCAAGCCATTCAATATTAAAATGAGTTTGCGTTTATGTGAGTTGAGCCGTTAGTCACCCTTCTCCCTGCGCCAAGGTGTTACTGAACCGCGAAGCTAGTGAACAGGAGGAAATAGGGCTAATATGGATAACATGAGGCCCTATGCGTCAGCGTCTTCTTCGTCAAAGGCCCGTCCCTTGGCAAGCGAACGTTCTATGTTATTTATTGCAGACCTCAGGAGAGCCTTGTAAAGATTATATGCTGGATTTGTCTTACTCATAGATGCAAGCAATTTTTCAGCACGCTCTTTCATCTCAACATCTCGCGGAAATGGCTGCCCCAAGGTGCCCGAACGAACACCGTTAAGGGCGGACGCATGTAAGGATGAGAAGATCTCCATATAAGCATCTTTCCCAACGGTTCTTGCCACATACAGAATTCGAGAAATAAAAGTGTGCTCGCTGAATATAAACTCGTCTGGCACTTCTCTTAGCAGGGCGGCAAGCACTGCAAAATGTGCGGAGGTTCCCCCTGCTCCCCAAGCTTCAAGCGCAGGAGCAAAGGCTTTGCTGGCGACCCCAAATAGCCCGACAACCATATCCGTAACTTGATACATAAAATGATGATCCGAAATTTTCAGTAACGCCCAGTCCAGCACCTCATGAAGCATTGCGCCTCCTTCTGGGAGTTCCAGAAAGTTGAATGACGCTTCGCTATCAATTCCTACGGATCTGTAGGTCCAGTCGTTCAAAGTGGTCGCTCGTTTCAACCTTGCCTTTGCCAATTTGAAAACTTGGCCCGGATTCCGAGTGGTTACTCTTGCGAGGAACCTCCGGACAAAGTGGTTGTCGAGGTTGTTGGGGATAATCAAAAGCTGGAGGATACACTCCAAATTTTCTTCGTTGATCATGTCGAACGGGATGTACTGGTCATCATCAAGCCACATAAAGACTTCGCCATCAGAGGCCTGTGCCAAAGTCGAATTTCCATGGGCGATAAGGTCGATCGCAAGTCGTTTATCTTTCTGTGCAACCTCTCGCAAAATCCACGATGCGGATTTAAGCACGGCGGCATCCTCCGAACAAAATATTCGTCTAAGAATATCTTTGTCGGACCCGTTGATTTGTCGTGCCCCAAAAATCCCGTTTGCATAGGCTCGGGCGATTAAAGGTAAACAGTTATCTCCGGACTCAAGTAGTGAATGGATACGCTCATGCGCCTTACTTGGCTCATGCACCAACAGCGAAGAAAGCGCAGATGGGACATATTCAGCCAAAGGTGACTCGGGATTCCGTTGTCCTACTGCAAAGATTTCCCGAGCCACGGCTGCCTGGCTTCTGATCAGCCGGTCGAGAAAGATGTGCGTGGAATGAAGCAGATCTTCATGATAACTCTCCAGGTCAACAAGGCGTTCTTCAAGAAACCGAACCAAATCCACAGCATTCGGGAATGTGGCCTCCAATTCCTTCGCCAATTGTTCTTGCCGTTGTTCGTTGTGATAGAGGTCATCTGGTTCAAAGGGCCAAGTGTCTTGTCCCCATCCATCCATAAGGACACGAATTACCCGCGTCTCGAGATCGCGGTCGAGTCGAGCAAGAATACATTTTGCGGGCTCGGAAAGAGATTCTTCAGAATACCGAACAAACCTGGATACCGTCTGTCCTAGACGAACCAGGACTATCGCCGGGAGAGAATTCGCTTCGACGACAGCAGTTATGCGCGACAATGTGTCGGCGAACTCCTGAAACCAGGCTGCATGGGCTGCGTCCGAAGGCTTGTGGTTCATTATTCCCATCGGACCTCGAACAGTGCTTTCAAGCAACTTCGCGGCAGCAAATGCCCGCCGCCTGTTGCTACTGGTAAGACTTTCGAGGATCATACCGATGACACGTTGGCGCATGGAAGCGACTGCTTTGGGGTTCACTCCGTAGGGCGTAAAAACAACCGAACGCTTTGCGGCCTCGGAAGTATGCCCTTCCGTCGCAAGCGATCCTTTGAGGACGTCAAATGGCGTTGCCACTTCGGTCCAGCTGTCCCCATAAGGCACGAGGGAAAGCCCAAAATCAACAACCGTTTCGCAGTATGCGATTGCCTTTCCTGGCTCAGGAGTCGCAAGCTCCGTGAGCAGTCGAAGTGGATGGTTAGGATGTTGGTGCATTGGCCTCGCATCTCCTTTCCCGACATCCCACAACAACTCGCATGCGTTAGGCAAGAATTTGAGATTATATGCCGCATTACGAATCATACGACAGACGTATTCGTCGAGGCCATGCCCTTCTTCAACGAGGCGCTGGGCAAATTCCAAAGCTTGGCGGGGCTGAAAGTAGGCAACAGAAGCCGCAGCCTTCACTTGAGAATTTTGATAGCCGTTCTCCCATTCAAGATTCGACCAAATTCTATCAAGCAAATGGCTCGCAAAGGTGTCTCCCTTGTTACGACGCCAATCGAGTCTACCGAGATTAAGAAGTATATGTTCCTTATGCTCAGGAATGGTCGCATTGAAAATGGTTTCAGCGTAGCCGTTGGATTCACCACTTGATGTAATACAAGCCCTCTCGATTATTGAATCAGCAAGTAGATCCGGTGACAAACGGTACAGCGCACCTCGTTTGAACAGGACACCAGAGTCTATAAGGAGCCGAGCCAGCCGCGACGCGTCCGGGGCATTAATCCCTTCTTTTTCACTAAGAAGTCCTCTAACATGAATATCATCAGGCATCATCGGCTGAATTAAAACAAGAATGCGCAGCATTGCGCTGATGCGTTCTCGATCTTTCCCCTGCGCAATATCCCTTGTAATTACTTGCTCATAACGTTTGAGTACGGCTGCACTGAACTCTTCATTCGATCCTAAAAGCTCGGGGTGCAGTCCCTCCTTCGCAACGATTTGCGCTCCGACCACCACAGCAAGCGGACTATCGTACGCCATGTCCGCAATCATTGGCGCAAGTTTAGTGGATGCGCCATGCTCTTTCAGGACTTGCGAGGCGAGTTCGATGGCATTTTTTTCCGTTGGTTTCTCCAGCGGGACAGACGCGACGTACTCCCCCGTTAGCCCTTCTCGAGCTAGCTCCCCTTGGATGACATCTACCCAGTAGGGGCGATAGACAAGCAACAGTCGCGTAGTGTTTCGTTCATCTCCCGCATATCGTATTAATTGATTCAAGTCGTCGCGATCGTGGGCATCATCTACCACCAAGAGTTTTTCCCCTGTTCCAAGGTCTTCTAACCCTTTCGCGTCAATCACCTCAGTTGGAGAAGCTACAGCCACCCGAACAAAAGGATGGTTAGCTGAAAAATATTCAAGTGCAGAACGAAGCACACGTGACTTGCCGCCACCTGCTGGGCCTATAAGGCTCGTCACAACCACGTTATGATCAGCAAACGCTGCACTGAGTTGACCAAGTTCTGAACTTCGTCCGACGAGTTCCCATCCTTGGTTAAAAATTCTGCCTTTAACGAGTTGCGGTGTGAAGAAGCCCTTAACGGTAAGCCATGGACCAGGCCCCATCTGTCCGGTCAACGCAAATCGCTGGAAAGGGAAAAAGGTATCGACAATACGGACCTGTTCAGTTTTAGGCAGTGTACGGAATTTGCTCGTTATATCAGACTGATCCCATATATCCCACCTCCTGGCCTTCTTGATCTCCTCTCTTGCTTTAGGACTCGCGATGCGTGAGAGCAGGATGTACTTTTTTTTAGCTGGGATTGTTTGCGCCTTGACGGCTTCCCGCACTTTGGCTGGGCCGAACTGAGCTTCCCGCTTGCACTGAAAGGTAAAGTTTGCGCCATCAATGAATACGGCTTTGAGGTCTATACCACATTGTTTGTGTCCGGTTTTCCCCGCTTGATGAACTTCGGCCTTTTCCCGATACAAGGCAGTTAAAAAATCAAGAGAGAAGTACTCAAAACTCTCGGGACTTAAAGCGCCCAGTGGCAATAGGAGGTCAAATGATACAGAGACGGATTCATGGACTGATTCGCAGCATTGGCGACGCGATTGAGAGTTACCCATTGGATTCTCACTCCTAGTTCTTGTCTAACTTAATGGGCTATGCGTTGAATTCATTTTATGTGATTCAAAAGATGCTTCTGATTGTTACCCTTCCATTTCTCTCTAGTAAACTGATTCATCAACCAATTGAACAACCATGGAAGCCAAGCAGCACCTATTCATTTTCAAACGAATTTATGACGGATTTGCAACCACGGCCTTCAATCCCTTGAGTCGGAGTCAAAACCGCCATCCCTCTCGCCATCGCCTGCGTGGATGACGACGCAAGCAAAGTCGTCGGGGCAAGGCCGGAACGCGAAGCGTCCGCCCGAAGGGCTTGGCCTTGCCCCGGCGGCTGCTTGCGTCACGCTCGCGAAAAAACGGCGGGGGGTAGGAAGATATCGTGCCGCCGGAGCTTGCGCGAATGTTTCACGGCGTCATATGGTTAGGCATATCCACCGGATAATTCTGTAACCAGAAGGAGGTAAAACGCTTGTACTGCGCGTCATAAGTTCGTGACGAAGTCCGAACTGATGACGCATGAAGAAGCCTTGTGCTTCAACGATCCACGCGCCGTTTTCCAAACAAACGGCCATTTCCAAATCCAAACACGCAGGCTGTAACGCAGCACCCGCCGATGGTGGAATGGCAAGTATCTACGCTTGTCATTGCCGCACTTCCCCTACGGCTGCCATCCAATCCGCAAGACGTACGCGCTTGCGGGACAGCACCCCTTATTGACTGGGTCTTCCGGAATCTTCTTTCCAATGGGAAACGGGCATTCATTCTTCCCTTAGCTGGTGATGCGTGGCGGGTTTACCGCCACAGGCAGGTCTTTCCCGGATAACGGGAAAAGTCCGATCTGCTTGGCCCCGGGGCGCTGCCCCGAACCTTTAACGGAAGGAGAATCCCAATGGGAAAATCCGGCAGCCTCAAGTATGGGATCAACCGGGCAACCTTGTCCGGCCCGAAATCGAAACAACACCGGATTCGCCAGACGGCCCAACATTTCGTCAAGGTCTTGCGCCAGGCGAACCTGGGAGCCCAGAAGTGGACCAAGGTGACCAACAAACATTTCCAGCGTGTGGCGGACGCCATGCGTGCGGACGGCGTGGGTGACGGCAGGATTGCCGAAGTCTTCAGCGCCGCGCGCCATATCTGCCGCGCATACGGAAACGACCAGATCAACAAAAGCAACGCGACCTTCGGGGTAAAACGCGGGTCCATCGCCAATGCGACATCCCGTGCAGTGAGCCCGGAAGTCTTCCAAGACACCCTGACCCGCATGCGGAACGACACGTCGTTCCGGCACCAGCAAGGGCTATCTCGAAATGCTTGATGAATACCTTGTCGAAGTTCTGGAAGTCCTTCTTGACCAAACCGGAAATAAACACGGCAAACCGGGTTTCATCGTTGACCAAAAGAACGGATTTTCTACGAAAGAATCTGAAGATGTTGGTATGCCAGCCTTGTAGTCCACGCTGGCTAGTAGGCTCTAGGATTTGTGCTGGATTGATCTCGGTCAAAAGTTTTGGGTACATCCGATGTAGGGCATTCCTATTCTCATCTTGTTGGTTAGTGAGGGAGTCCTCAATCCGATAGCCACAATCGGACTCACGAGCAACTTGGAGAGATCTTCTAGGATGACCTGATGAGACCTTCATCAAGTATGCCCCCCTTTAGCTCAGATGCTACTTAACTACCGGCCTCATTACCTCACCTTCTCGCGCAAAACGCTTGAATTAACAAGTCCCATTGTGTACAGATATTTTGATATTCATAATCGAGCAAAACTGCTTATGGGAGACGAGTTGTGGCTCAAGATCCTTTCTTCTCACTTCAGGGGAATTGCAACCATGTTGATAGCCCAACTGACCTTTCTGCCGTGTTACGAAATGGAAAGGGATTTCACAATGGGATCTATAGGCCTGATATTTGGGAATACTCTGAAGGCGAAACCCCATCGCTAAAAGAACTCCACTTCGAAAATTGCAGCCTTAGCAAAACAACTTTAAAAGGGCTCTACTTTGTTTCATGCAAATTTATTAACTGCCTCTTCATCGGCACCCACTTTGACAAATGTGAGTTCCATGATTGTAAATTTATTGGTTGCAATTTTTTCAAAGCGACATTGGACAATTGCTACCTCAACCCTAAATCTATCAAGGGAATTAGCAAAATCACACACTCCAACATAGCTTTGAGTATCTTTTCTGAACTCATCAAAAATGCTAAACAAATTGAGAGTTCAAACTTTCAGTCTGATGCCGAATTTTACTACAAGGTTTATCAAAGATATCAAAAAAGATTCAGTCTAAGGGTCAAAGAGCAACAAAAGCGAGTATCGATCCAATCGATACTCAAACTCATTCGTTTCGGAGCTACATTTATAGCTGATTTTATTTGGATGCTCATCTCAGGTTATGGAATGCGTTCTCGGCATGTTGTATTTTCTGGCATCTCATTTATTTGCATACTTACCTACATGAACTACCAGTTTGGGACATTAATTGATGGCATCTCAAACAACACGGATGGATTCGCAAGAGGCATAGATTCTCTATACTTTTCTGTAATGACAATAACAACACTAGGCTATGGAACTATTACTCCTACAAATCCTGAAGGAAAACTATGGGTTGCATTTCAAGCCATAACTGGTGTTGTGTGGCTCACAGCTTGTGCCAGCGTTATAGTCAAAAAAATAGTGAGGGCCTCATGAGCAGCACATCAATCATGCTGTTTGGGTCAGTTGCAAGAGGTGACAATTCTGAAAATAGCGACATAGATTATTTAGTTGTTTCAGATAAAGCAGAAGCATCCATCAAATGCGACTTACCCAATGCGTCAACATCCAAGTACACCTGGGTGGAATTCAATGAATTAGTCGATAAAAAGATGCTCTTCATTCAGCACCTCAAGCAGGAGGGGGTAATCCTTTCAGATGAGGGCAAGCGACTTGAAAAGTTATTCACTTCCTTTTCACCCAAAAGCAGCTACCGCAAAGATTTCGATGAAACCCAATCTTTGCTTAAATTACTTTCTGTTATACCAGAGCAAAATCATTCAAGACTATGGTACTCAGATGTTCTTTTCGTAATTTTTAGGAATTTAATGATCACGCACTTAGCAGATCAAGGAAAATACATTTTCTCACCCAAGACTCTGGCATCAAGCTTTGGGGCTGAAGTCTGGCAAATGATGAAAGTCATACGGGAAGCCAAACATGCATATAGGCAAAGAAAGCCACATAATTGCCCTAGCTACGACTTTATCATGAAAACCATAAATACAGCGACAGCGGCCTTATCTATTGAGTTCAAGCCATCAAAGGGATCTGACGACCAATTCGTTTCCAACTTAACGAATCTCACCGCCACTGGGACTCCCTGGTATCGACGGGTCCGTGCAGCTGAAGGATTACTGTCCCATACTTATGGTGGCAACATCCCTTCAGACGTGTGGAGTAAACACAAGAACATCATAACAAATCAAATTGGGTACAGATCGTTCTCATCTCACTTCAAACGAGACGAAGCCATCTTCCAAATCGTTGAGGATGCTCTTTGCATCAGCCTTTAATAGAAGTAGAATCAGGGGGACACCATACCTAATTGTCCCTCTCCAAAAACCAATTTTCCATCCACCCGATTTCATTTGTATATTCTTTTGTATATTCCACAAAAAAAGGCTTAGAAGGAAAACCTTCTAAGCCTTTACATTCATTGGTGGAGCTGGAGGGAATCGAACCCACGACCTCTTGAATGCCATTCAAGCGCTCTCCCAACTGAGCTACAGCCCCACGTTTTGGGAAGCACAATCTGCAAAAAAGACGGATTCTTGTCAATAGGAAATCACGCGCCCGCAGCATAAAAATTGAGTTAACTCAGATTCCCAGGTTCGGACCCGGCGCATTACACCTCGCTTGACCTAATCAAAATTCGTGCAAGTTTCTTTGCACTCCATTCCTAGATAGAACTAACCTTTCATTATTAGTATGTTGTGCAACGTTTATTCGCTTGTCCGGTACGGGGAAAACTCTAAATTATCCCATCATTTTTTTAACAATATCCTGTTGATAACTTTAATAACTGCTCATAATCGCCCAAAATAGCCATCCTATGTTATCCCCGTGCAGAAAGGGGTTTCATGTTGGTTTCGAATTTTATCCACATAGTAACATATTAGATTAACGTAATTTTATTGCATTGACTCTGAGCAGGCCAGAACTTATATATTATATCATTGAGTGCTGTATACGCCTTTAGACTATATACGCCATATGCCCTTCCAGGAGGAAGTCATGACTGATACGCCCATAAACCTCACTCCGACATCCGTGAATCTCCCCGGCCCCAACCAGACCCAGGTCGTGAAGCTCACGCCCAATATGTTGATCGAGTACAACTTTGACGTTGCCGACGTCACGTTCTCGCACAACGGCTCGGATCTGGTGCTCAACGCGCAGAATGGCGGCACCCTGGTCTTCGAAGGATTCCTGGATCTGGCGCACGATGGCGGACTCCCGGTCTTCCAGCTCATCAGCGGGGAGCAGGTTCCCGGCGAGGTCTACCTCTTCGCATTCGAAAACGTTAACCAGAACGAGTCCGAAACCGCCGCCAATGCAGCGCAAACGGGTAGCGGAGCCGGTGTATACACTGACGACGATGGCAACCTTTACCGTGGCCTGACCGGGCTGGACGGCCAGGATATTCAGGCACGCGACGATTCGCGGCTGCTGTTCGTCCGCAATATTCAGGACCAGCCGGAGATACAGTTCGGCGACTCGAACAATCCGCCGACCATCAACGGGCATCTTTCCCTGCAAATGGCCGAGGACGGCTATAATGCTGAAACCGGTACGGCATCCCCCCTGATCATTCATGACACGGACATCCTTTCCCTGGTCAGCGACCCCGACCCCGGCAGTTACGTGGCCGTTACCGACCTGTCCGTCTCCGGCGGAACCCTGACCCAGATCGCAGCCGGGGTATGGTCCTACATGCCCGACCAGGACTTCAACGGCGAAGTATCGGTCAATTTTTCGGTTTCCGACGGCACCTATACAGTGCAGGGCTCCGGCGCCATCGATATCACCCCGGTTGAGGATGCCGCGGTCATATCCGGCACCAACGCCGTGACCATCAATGAAGATGACGGTTCCATATCCGGAGTTCTGACCGTTACCGATGCCGACATTGAGGACAATCCCCACTTCATCCCGGCCGACAATATACAGGGCGATTACGGTTCCCTGACCATCGACGCCGACGGCAACTGGACTTACACACCCAACGAAGCGGCCCAGGCGCTGGGCGACGGCGACCATAAGACCGACACCTTCACCGTCACCGCCACCGACGGCACAGAGACTGTGACCGAAACCATTACCGTGACCGTCAACGGGGCGAATGATGCGCCGGAACTGACCTTTGAAGCGACGGACACGACGACCAACTACGTCCAGAATGGCAGCTTCGAGGATATTCCCATCGCCGATGGCGATTGGGGCCACAATCAGGCTCCCGAGGGCTGGACCAAGGTCGAAGGCGACCGTTGGGAGGTCATGAGCGGGGACCGTTTCGGCATAGAAGACGGCGCGGACGGGCGCAATGTGGTCGACATGGGCGTTGGACACGGCCAGGCCATGGTTATAGCCCAGGACGTGTCTTTGCCCGAGGCGGGGGAGTACGTAATTTCCCTCGAAGGATTCGACCGGGGCGCCAACCGGGGCGAAGCTGATTCCGGCGATATCGTTGTCTACTGGAACGGCGAGGAAGTCGGCCGCTTCAATCCCGGCACCGAGAGTTGGGAAACCGCCACCTTCACCGTCAACGTGGCAGATGGCGAGACCAACGGCACGCTGACCATAGAATCGAGCAACGCCGACGACTATGGCAACGTCATCGACAATGTCTCCATGCACTCCGTGAACACCGGCGACAACGTTCCGGTCCTCGTGCCCGAGGACACGGACCTCGGAACGGTCGTCGCCACGGCCGTGGGGTCGGACGTGGATTCCACCGGCCTGACCTACTCCATTGTTGAAGACGGCACACCTTTCACCATCGATGCCAATACCGGCGTCATCACCCTGGCCGCTGGTCTCAATTACGAAGATTCCACCAGTTATACTATTAATGTAAGTGTAAGCGACGGCGATCTGACCACCACCAAGGAACTCGTCATCAACGTGGGTGATGTGAACGAGACCCCGGAAGTCTCGGCGGCCATGACCCTCGCGGGTATGGACGAAGACGGCCAGCCCATCGTCATTACCGAAGCCCAATTGCTGGCCAACGCCTCGGATCCGGACAGCGACACCATGCATGTCACCGACCTGACCCTGGCCGATGGCTCCGGCACCCTGACGGACAACGGTGACCACACCTGGACCTTCACCCCTTCGCACAACTGGAACGGTGACGTGCAGCTCACCTATTCCGTCAGTGACGGGGAGCTCTCCACTCCCGCCACCGCCAATTTCCAGGTAGAAGCAGTCAACGACGGGCCCACCCTTGAATTCGCCAGCACGGTTGGCTCCGAGAACCTGATCCACAACGGCAGTTTTGAAGAAGGCATCACCATTGCCGAAGGAGACTGGGCAAACGGCCAGGCCCCCGAGGGCTGGACCCGGGTGGAAGGCGACCGTTGGGAAGTCATGAGCGGTGACCGCTTCGGCATCAACGGCGCCAGCGACGGTGACAACGTCATCGACACCGGGGTAGGCAACAACGAAGCCTTGGTAATCTCTCAAGTTGTAAACGGGCTGAGCGAAGGCGAATACGTCATCAATCTCGATCTGTTCGACCGTGGCGACAACTGGGAAGGCGAAGACTCCGGCAATATCGACGTCCTGTGGAACGGCGAAGTGGTCGCAACCATCAATCCAGGCGACACGGCATGGGAAACAGGCTCCATCCTCGTCACTGTGGGCGAAGGCGAAACCTCCGGCACCCTGACGCTGGTCTCGCATGATGCCGACAGCTACGGCAATGTCATCGACAACATTAGTATGCATTCGGTCACCCCGACCGCGGGCGATACGGTAGTCGTTGCCGAAGACGCGGCCGCAGGTTCCGTCATTGCCACGGCAGTCGGTTCCGATGTGGACTCCACGGACCTGACCTACTCAATCGTGGACAACAACTCCCCGTTCTCCATCAATTCGGAGACCGGCGAAATTTCCCTGACCGGCAACCTCGATTACGAAACCACCACCGGCTACACCGTGACCGTCCGAGTGGACGACGGCGACGGCGGGTATACCACCGAAGATCTGACCATCAACGTAGGCAACGTCAACGACAACGCCCCGGTGGCTGGCGACGTCACCTTCACTACTAATGAAGACACCCCCCTCACCATTACGGCAGCCGACATCCTGGCCCAGACATCGGATGCGGACGGCGATGCGCGAGAGCTGACTTCCCTGACCATCAACGGACATAGTGTGGATGTCAGTGACGGCTCCTGGACCTTTACCCCGGATGCCAATTTCAACGGCTCCGTGGATATCTCCTACACCGTGAGTGACGGCGAACATTCCGTAAACGGCTCAGGCACGGTCACTGTTGATCCGGTAAACGACGCGCCGATTCTGGCTGCCGATTCCTTCACCGTGAATGAAGACTCCGGCCACACCATACTCGACGTGCTCGCCAACGATTCCGATGCGGACAACGACAAGCTCACCCTCACCGGGGTCGGCGACGTGGTTGACGGCGACGGCAATGTGGTCGGCACCGCCACCATCGTGGACAACGAGGTACAGTTCACGCCCAACGACAACTTCAATGGTACGGCGACATTCTCCTACGAAGCCTCCGACGGCACCGTGACGCAGACCCAGACCGCCACCATCACCGTTGATCCGGTAAACGACGCGCCCACCCTTGATCTCGACGGCGGCAGCCACATGCAGGTAAGTTTCGTCAGCGAAAGTGCAACCCTCAACAACGTCGTCGGTGCCTACATCGTCGATGACGAGGGACACGCCTCCGATCCGCAGATCCTGGTGTACAACCAGAATGCCGGTATTGATCCAGGCACGGTTCTGACTACGCTGGCCGAAGGCCAACACTACGAATTCTTCATCATGTCCGATGGTGCGAGCAAGTACCCTGGCCTCACGGACAGTGACCTTTCGTTCTCTGTCGAAGACGGCAAGCTGGTGCTGAACGTGGATGGCTCGCCCTCCACGGCAAGCGTCTTCTTCTCCGATTCCAACAACGATCCGGACAACCTGGAAGGCGGCCACTTCCACATCACCGAGAACCCGGACGGCTCCACGACCATTGCCATGGAGGACATCTGGAACGGCGGAGACCACGACTTCTCGGACGTGGTTCTGCACATCCAGCCCGTGGACGGAGCCGACGGCACCGGCTACACGGCCACTTTTGTGGAGAATACCAGCGGCGTGCATATTGCCTCCGCCGGCATCTCCATCACGGATGTCGAAGGGGCCATCGACCATGCCACCATCACCATCGACAACCCGCAGGACGGGGATCAGCTGAATCTCGGCAACCTGCCCGACGGCATCACCGCCACCACCATCACGGACGCCGAGACAGGTGCCATTACCGGCATCACTCTGACGGCGACCGACGGTGCTGGCTCTCCGGCCGACTTTGAAAGCGCCATCCAGTCCATCACCTTCTCCAACGGCCTGGACAACTTCGACACCTCAGCCCGTACCGTGGCCGTAACCGTCACGGACAACGGCGGCCTGAGCGCCAGCGCCGAGACCACTATCGACATGGTGGGCGTCAACGATCGGCCGGTAACCGTGGGTGACCAGTTCACCATCGCGGAAGACCAGAGCACCACCTTCACTTTCGACCAGTTGCTGGGTAACGACAGCGATGCCGAGACCCCGAACAGCGAACTGCGCATCATCACCGTGGGCACCTCCGACGATACTCACGGCACCGTGGTTATCGACCAGGATGCCCGCACCGTGACCTTCACCCCGGACGCCGACTACAACGGCAGCGCTAACTTTACCTACGGCGTGCAGGATGCGAACGGCGGATACAGCACCGCGACCGTTGATCTGACCATCACCCCGGTAAACGACGCCCCGGTTCTGGCCGCTGATTCCTTCACCGTGAGTGAGGATTCCGGCCACACCATGCTCGACGTGCTTGCCAATGATACCGATGTGGACGGCAACACCCTCACCCTCACCGGGGTCGGCGATGTGGTTGACGGCGCTGGCAATGTGGTCGGCACCGCCACCATCGTGGACAATGAAGTACAGTTCACGCCCAACGACAACTTCAATGGTACGGCCACCTTCTCCTACGAAGCCTCCGACGGCACCGTGACGCAGACGCAGACCGCCACCATCACCGTTGATCCGGTAAACGACGCGCCGGTCCTGGCCGCTGATTCCTTCACCGTGAGTGAAGACTCCGGCCACACCATGCTCGACGTGCTCGCCAATGATACCGATGTGGACGGCAACCCCCTCACCCTCACCGGGGTCGGCGATGTGGTTGACAGCGCTGGCAATGTGGTCGGCACCGCCACCATCGTGGACAACGAAGTACAGTTCACGCCCAACGACAACTTCAATGGAACGGCCACCTTCTCCTACGAAGCCTCTGACGGCACCGTGACGCAGACCCAGACCGCCACCATCACCGTTGATCCGGTAAACGACGCACCGGTCCTGGCCGCTGATTCCTTCACCGTGAGTGAGGATTCCGGCCACACCATGCTCGACGTGCTTGCCAATGACTCCGATGTGGACGGCACCCCCCTCACCCTCACCGGGGTCGGCGATGTGGTTGACAGCACTGGCAATGTGGTCGGCACCGCCACCATCGTGGACAATGAAGTACAGTTCACGCCCAACGACAACTTCAATGGAACGGCCACATTCTCCTACGAAGCCTCCGACGGCACCGTGACGCAGACCCAGACCGCCACCATCACCGTTGATCCGGTAAACGACGCGCCGGTCCTGGCCGCTGATTCCTTCACCGTGAGTGAAGACTCCGGCCACACCATGCTCGACGTGCTTGCCAATGATACCGATGTGGACGGCAACACCCTCACCCTCACCGGGGTCGGCGATGTGGTTGACGGCGCTGGCAATGTGGTCGGCACCGCCACCATCGTGGACAACGAAGTACAGTTCACGCCCAACGACAACTTCAACGGAACGGCCACCTTCTCCTACGAAGCCTCCGACGGCACCGTGACGCAGACGCAGACCGCCACCATCACCGTTGATCCGGTAAACGACGCGCCGGTCCTGGCTGCTGATTCCTTCACCGTGAGTGAGGATTCCGGCCACACCATGCTCGACGTGCTTGCCAATGATACCGATGTGGACGGCAACACCCTCACCCTCACCGGGGTCAGCGACGTGGTTGACAGCGCTGGCAATGTGGTCGGCACCGCCACCATCGTGGACAACGAAGTACAGTTCACGCCCAACGACAACTTCAATGGAACGGCCACCTTCTCCTACGAAGCCTCCGACGGCACCGTGACGCAGACGCAGACCGCCACCATCACCGTTGATCCGGTAAACGACGCGCCGGTCCTGGCCGCTGATTCCTTCACCGTGAGTGAGGACTCCGGCCACACCATGCTCGACGTGCTCGCCAACGATTCCGATGTGGACGGCAACCCCCTCACCCTCACCGGGGTCGGCGCTGTGGTTGACAGCGCTGGCAATGTGGTCGGAACCGCCACCATCGTGGACAACGAAGTACAGTTCACGCCCAACGACAACTTCAATGGAACGGCGACCTTCTCCTACGAAGCCTCCGACGGCACCGTGACGCAGACGCAGACCGCCACCATCACCGTTGATCCGGTAAACGACGCGCCGGTCCTGGCTGCTGATTCCTTCACCGTGAGTGAGGATTCCGGCCACACCATGCTCGACGTGCTTGCCAATGATACCGATGTGGACGGCAACCCCCTCACCCTCACCGGGGTCGGCGACGTGGTTGACGGCGCTGGCAATGTGGTCGGCACCGCCACCATCGTGGACAACGAAGTGCAGTTCACGCCCAACGACAACTTCAATGGTACGGCGACATTCTCCTACGAAGCCTCCGACGGCACCGTGACGCAGACCCAGACCGCCACCATCACCGTTGATCCGGTAAACGACGCCCCGGTTCTGGCCGCTGATTCCTTCACCGTGAGTGAAGACTCCGGCCACACCATGCTCGACGTGCTTGCCAATGATACCGATGTGGACGGCAACCCCCTCACCCTCACCGGGGTCAGCGATGTGGTTGACAGCGCTGGCAATGTGGTCGGCACCGCCACCATCGTGGACAACGAAGTGCAGTTCACGCCCAACGACAACTTCAATGGAACGGCGACCTTCTCCTACGAAGCCTCCGACGGCACCGTGACGCAGACGCAGACCGCCACCATCACCGTTGATCCGGTAAACGACGCGCCGGTCCTGGCCGCTGATTCCTTCACCGTGAGTGAGGACTCCGGCCACACCATGCTCGACGTGCTCGCCAATGATACCGATGTGGACGGCAACCCCCTCACCCTCACCGGGGTCGGCGACGTGGTGAACAGCGCCGGTGAAATAGTCGGCACCGCCACCATCGTGGACAACGAAGTACAGTTCACGCCCAACGACAACTTCAACGGAACGGCCACCTTCTCCTACGAAGCCTCCGACGGCACCGTGACGCAGACGCAGACCGCCACCATCACCGTTGATCCGGTAAACGACGCGCCGGTCCTGGCCGCTGATTCCTTCACCGTGAGTGAGGATTCCGGCCACACCATGCTCGACGTGCTCGCCAATGATACCGATGTGGACGGCAACACCCTCACCCTCACCGGGGTCGGCGACGTGGTGAACAGCGCCGGTGAAATAGTCGGCACCGCCACCATCGTGGACAACGAAGTACAGTTCACGCCCAACGACAACTTCAATGGAACGGCCACCTTCTCCTACGAAGCCTCCGACGGCACCGTGACGCAGACGCAGACCGCCACCATCACCGTTGATCCGGTAAACGACGCGCCGGTCCTGGCCGCTGATTCCTTCACCGTGAGTGAGGACTCCGGCCACACCATGCTCGACGTGCTTGCCAATGATACCGATGTGGACGGCAACACCCTCACCCTCACCGGGGTCGGCGCTGTGGTTGACAGCGCTGGCAATGTGGTCGGCACCGCCACCATCGTGGACAACGAAGTACAGTTCACGCCCAACGACAACTTCAACGGAACGGCCACCTTCTCCTACGAAGCCTCCGACGGCACCGTGACGCAGACCCAGACCGCCACCATCACCGTTGATCCGGTAAACGACGCGCCGGTCCTGGCCGCTGATTCCTTCACCGTGAGTGAGGATTCCGGCCACACCATGCTCGACGTGCTCGCCAATGACTCCGATGTGGACGGCAACCCCCTCACCCTCACCGGGGTCAGCGATGTGGTTGACAGCGCTGGCAATGTGGTCGGCACCGCCACCATCGTGGACAACGAAGTGCAGTTCACGCCCAACGACAACTTCAATGGAACGGCGACCTTCTCCTACGAAGCCTCCGACGGCACCGTGACGCAGACGCAGACCGCCACCATCACCGTTGATCCGGTAAACGACGCGCCGGTCCTGGCCGCTGATTCCTTCACCGTGAGTGAGGACTCCGGCCACACCATGCTCGACGTGCTCGCCAATGATACCGATGTGGACGGCAACCCCCTCACCCTCACCGGGGTCGGCGACGTGGTGAACAGCGCCGGTGAAATAGTCGGCACCGCCACCATCGTGGACAACGAAGTACAGTTCACGCCCAACGACAACTTCAACGGAACGGCCACCTTCTCCTACGAAGCCTCCGACGGCACCGTGACGCAGACGCAGACCGCCACCATCACCGTTGATCCGGTAAACGACGCGCCGGTCCTGGCCGCTGATTCCTTCACCGTGAGTGAGGATTCCGGCCACACCATGCTCGACGTGCTCGCCAATGATACCGATGTGGACGGCAACACCCTCACCCTCACCGGGGTCGGCGACGTGGTGAACAGCGCCGGTGAAATAGTCGGCACCGCCACCATCGTGGACAACGAAGTACAGTTCACGCCCAACGACAACTTCAATGGAACGGCCACCTTCTCCTACGAAGCCTCCGACGGCACCGTGACGCAGACGCAGACCGCCACCATCACCGTTGATCCGGTAAACGACGCGCCGGTCCTGGCCGCTGATTCCTTCACCGTGAGTGAGGACTCCGGCCACACCATGCTCGACGTGCTTGCCAATGATACCGATGTGGACGGCAACACCCTCACCCTCACCGGGGTCGGCGCTGTGGTTGACAGCGCTGGCAATGTGGTCGGCACCGCCACCATCGTGGACAACGAAGTACAGTTCACGCCCAACGACAACTTCAACGGAACGGCCACCTTCTCCTACGAAGCCTCCGACGGCACCGTGACGCAGACCCAGACCGCCACCATCACCGTTGATCCGGTAAACGACGCGCCGGTCCTGGCCGCTGATTCCTTCACCGTGAGTGAGGATTCCGGCCACACCATGCTCGACGTGCTCGCCAATGACTCCGATGTGGACGGCAACCCCCTCACCCTCACCGGGGTCGGCGCTGTGGTTGACAGCGCTGGCAATGTGGTCGGCACCGCCACCATCGTGGACAACGAAGTACAGTTCACGCCCAACGACAACTTCAATGGTACGGCGACATTCTCCTACGAAGCCTCCGACGGCACCGTGACGCAGACGCAGACCGCCACCATCACCGTTGATCCGGTAAACGACGCCCCGGTTCTGGCCGCTGATTCCTTCACCGTGAGTGAGGACTCCGGCCACACCATGCTCGACGTGCTTGCCAATGATACCGATGTGGACGGCAACACCCTCACCCTCACCGGGGTCAGCGACGTGGTTGACAGCGCTGGCAATGTGGTCGGCACCGCCACCATCGTGGACAACGAAGTGCAGTTCACGCCCAACGACAACTTCAATGGAACGGCGACCTTCTCCTACGAAGCCTCCGACGGCACCGTGACGCAGACGCAGACCGCCACCATCACCGTTGATCCGGTAAACGACGCGCCGGTCCTGGCCGCTGATTCCTTCACCGTGAGTGAGGACTCCGGCCACACCATGCTCGACGTGCTTGCCAATGATACCGATGTGGACGGCAACACCCTCACCCTCACCGGGGTCAGCGATGTGGTTGACAGCGCTGGCAATGTGGTCGGCACCGCCACCATCGTGGACAACGAAGTGCAGTTCACGCCCAACGACAACTTCAATGGAACGGCGACCTTCTCCTACGAAGCCTCCGACGGCACCGTGACGCAGACGCAGACCGCCACCATCACCGTTGATCCGGTAAACGACGCGCCGGTCCTGGCCGCTGATTCCTTCACCGTGAGTGAGGACTCCGGCCACACCATGCTCGACGTGCTCGCCAATGATACCGATGTGGACGGCAACCCCCTCACCCTCACCGGGGTCGGCGACGTGGTGAACAGCGCCGGTGAAATAGTCGGCACCGCCACCATCGTGGACAACGAAGTACAGTTCACGCCCAACGACAACTTCAACGGAACGGCCACCTTCTCCTACGAAGCCTCCGACGGCACCGTGACGCAGACGCAGACCGCCACCATCACCGTTGATCCGGTAAACGACGCGCCGGTCCTGGCCGCTGATTCCTTCACCGTGAGTGAGGATTCCGGCCACACCATGCTCGACGTGCTCGCCAATGATACCGATGTGGACGGCAACACCCTCACCCTCACCGGGGTCGGCGACGTGGTGAACAGCGCCGGTGAAATAGTCGGCACCGCCACCATCGTGGACAACGAAGTACAGTTCACGCCCAACGACAACTTCAACGGAACGGCCACCTTCTCCTACGAAGCCTCCGACGGCACCGTGACGCAGACGCAGACCGCCACCATCACCGTTGATCCGGTAAACGACGCGCCGGTCCTGGCCGCTGATTCCTTCACCGTGAGTGAAGACTCCGGCCACACCATGCTCGACGTACTTGCCAATGATACCGATGTGGACGGCAACACCCTCACCCTCACCGGGGTCGGCGATGTGGTTGACGGCGCTGGCAATGTGGTCGGCACCGCCACCATCGTGGACAACGAAGTACAGTTCACGCCCAACGACAACTTCAACGGAACGGCCACCTTCTCCTACGAAGCCTCCGACGGCACCGAGACGCAGACGCAGACCGCCACCATCACCGTTGATCCGGTAAACGACGCGCCGGTCCTGGCCGCTGATTCCTTCACCGTGAGTGAGGACTCCGGCCACACCATGCTCGACGTGCTTGCCAATGATACCGATGTGGACGGCAACACCCTCACCCTCACCGGGGTCGGCGACGTGGTTGACAGCGCTGGCAATGTGGTCGGAACCGCCACCATCGTGGACAACGAAGTACAGTTCACGCCCAACGACAACTTCAATGGAACGGCCACCTTCTCCTACGAAGCCTCCGACGGCACCGTGACGCAGACGCAGACCGCCACCATCACCGTTGATCCGGTAAACGACGCCCCGGTCCTGGCCGCTGATTCCTTCACCGTGAGTGAGGACTCCGGCCACACCATGCTCGACGTACTTGCCAATGATACTGATGTGGACGGCAACCCCCTCACCCTCACCGGGGTCGGCGACGTGGTTGACAGCGCTGGCAATGTGGTCGGAACCGCCACCATCGTGGACAACGAAGTACAGTTCACGCCCAACGACAACTTCAATGGAACGGCCACCTTCTCCTACGAAGCCTCCGACGGCACCGTGACGCAGACGCAGACCGCCACCATCACCGTTGATCCGGTAAACGACGCCCCGGTTCTGGCCGCTGATTCCTTCACCGTGAGTGAAGACTCCGGCCACACCATGCTCGACGTGCTTGCCAATGATACCGATGTGGACGGCAACACCCTCACCCTCACCGGGGTCAGCGACGTGGTTGACAGCGCTGGCAATGTGGTCGGCACCGCCACCATCGTGGACAACGAAGTGCAGTTCACGCCCAACGACAACTTCAATGGAACGGCGACCTTCTCCTACGAAGCCTCCGACGGCACCGTGACGCAGACGCAGACCGCCACCATCACCGTTGATCCGGTAAACGACGCGCCGGTCCTGGCTGCTGATTCCTTCACCGTGAGTGAGGATTCCGGCCACACCATGCTCGACGTGCTTGCCAATGATACCGATGTGGACGGCAACCCCCTCACCCTCACCGGGGTCGGCGACGTGGTTGACGGCGCTGGCAATGTGGTCGGCACCGCCACCATCGTGGACAACGAAGTGCAGTTCACGCCCAACGACAACTTCAATGGTACGGCGACATTCTCCTACGAAGCCTCCGACGGCACCGTGACGCAGACCCAGACCGCCACCATCACCGTTGATCCGGTAAACGACGCGCCGGTCCTGGCTGCTGATTCCTTCACCGTGAGTGAGGATTCCGGCCACACCATGCTCGACGTGCTTGCCAATGATACCGATGTGGACGGCAACCCCCTCACCCTCACCGGAGTCGGCGATGTGGTTGACGGCGCTGGCAATGTGGTCGGCACCGCCACCATCGTGGACAACGAAGTACAGTTCACGCCCAACGACAACTTCAACGGAACGGCCACCTTCTCCTACGAAGCCTCCGACGGCACCGTGACGCAGACGCAGACCGCCACGGTTACCGTAATCGACACCAATGAGAACCCCGTCGCGGGCGACGACAATCTCGGCTCCGGCGCAGTGGAAAGTGAAACCATCTCCGTAACTACAGGGGCGACGATTTCCGACGTCCAGCAGGTTGCCCAGTCCTGGGCGGATAACGGCGTGACGATTCGCGCCATGACCGGCTATGCGGACAGGGAGGATCTGAGCAAGGATAACGAGTGGAACGCCTCCACCCTGAGCAGCAAGAATGTAGCCTTTTCCGAGGCTGGGGAGCACTACACCTACTCCGGATTCGGCGTTAATGCGCAGAACGGCCGGGACGGCGGAGAAATCGATACCCTCAAGGGACAAAGCGGCCGCACGGAGTTCATTGATATGACCTTCGACGACAAGCAGATGAGTTCGGTGACGATAACTCTGCACGCTCTTTTCGACGGCACGCAATCCCAGTTTGACGGCAACGACATAGAGAAGGCGCTTGTTATTGCCTATGATGCCAACGGGCACCAGATTGGACAGGTTGAGGTAAACGGAACCGCCAACGGCATCGTCAACATTACTCTCGATGCCTCAACGCTCGGTTCTTCGACTCCCATTGCGGAAGTGACGGTAAGCCCCGTTGACAACAATGCGAACTCTTCGTCCCACAACAGCGACTTCCTGCTTGCCGCCGTCACCGGCGAAACCGTCGCACAGGTCGGCACTTTCCTGGAAGACCATCCGGTGGACATCGATCCGGCCACACTGCTGGGCAACGACACGGACGCCGACGGCGACCCCCTGTCTATAACCAATGTGGGTAATGCCACCCATGGCGAGGTCACTATTGATGAACACGGGCATATCATCTTCACCCCTGCCGAGGACTACAACGGCCCGGCCAGCTTCACCTACACGGTGAGCGACGGCCACGGCGGCGAGGACACGGCCACCGTCACCCTGAACATCACCGCCGTGGCGGATGTCGCTGGCATCGACGGCGATATTACCGGCAGCGTCAAGGAAGACACCGAGGTCACTGCAGACCACGAGCTGACCACGCAAGGCCAGTTGACCATTGACGATCCCGACGCCGGCGAAGATCACTTCCTGGCGGACACCCTGTCGGGCGGGGATCACCATGGAACGCTGGTTATCGACGAATCCGGCCACTGGACCTATACGGCGGACAACCAGTCTGAGGCCGTCCAGCAGTTGGGCGCAGGTCAGTCACTGACCGATACGTTTACGGTTACGTCGGCCGACCATACGGAACAAACCATTACCGTGACCATCAACGGCACGAACGACAACCCGATAGTGGGCAACGACCACTTCACGGTGGTTCTGGAAGAGCCCACCACGGTTACGGGCGGCGACACCGTGTCCGTAGCGGTTGGTCATGGCTCTCTGAACTCCGTAAGAAACGCCTGGGAAGGCGAAGGAATAACCGTCACCGGCCATCATGGGTACATTGCGGCCGACAATACCGTGCATGTCTCGGATACGGCCCAACTGACCCTGTACGGCCAGGGCGGATTCGGCATAGCCGGCGGCGACCACGGCCATGAGGTGGACTACAACGGCCATGAGCTGATTGCCCTCTCCTTCGCCGGCAACGGCATGACCAACGTGTCTCTTGATCTCTCCTACTTCTACAGCGGAGAGGGGGAAATCGGAAAGGTCTTTGCCTACGATACCGACGGCAATCTGCTGGGCGCCGTGGATATCACCGCGTCGTCGCACGGCGGACAGTTCTCAGTGGACATCAGCGCCAGCGATCTGGGCGGAACGGCCATCGGCTCCATTCAGATAGTACCGACCGATGACGGAAACGGATGGGACAACTCCGATTTCGCTCTGCGCGGAGTTTCCGGCACCGTCGCCGTGGTTGAAACCGGCGAAGTCGATGCAGGTTCCCTGATCATGGCGGACGACGGCACCGTTACCATAGCGGCTGCCGACCTGCTGGCCAACGATCACGATATCGATTTGAACGATCCCAACCTGACCATCACCGCTGTCGGCGATGCGGAAGGCGGTACGGTAGGATTCGACGCAAACCACAACGTTGTGTTTGACCCGGCCGACGGATTCAGCGGGCAGGCCAGCTTTACCTACACCGTCAGCGACGGACACGGCGGCCACTCCACCGCCACCGTTACCCTGGATATTCCCATGGGCTACACCGCCCCTGAAGCGGGCGACGTGGCACTGCACGCTGTCGAGGATGTGCCGCTGACCATCTCGGAAGACGACATCCTCTCGCATGTAACAGACCTTGATGGCGACGATCTGACCATTACGGGCCTTAGCGTCAGCGACGGCACCCTGACGGACAACGGCAACGGAACCTGGACCTTCACCCCGGACGCCGATTTCAACGGCAATCTGGATCTGCACTACTCCGTCACCGATGGAACCACCGAAGTTCAGGGCACCGGCTCCATTGATGTCGGCGCAGTGAATGACGCGCCGGTCCTCTCCATGGATGCCGCAACAACAAACTACAGCACCTCCTACTCGATGGGGCACGACGCGGTTTCCATCGCGGGCGATGTGTCCATAACCGATGTGGATTCCACGCACCTGAACCACGTAGTCATCACCCTTGAAAACGCATTGGACGGCGACAGCCTCAATGCGGACTCGATTTCGGGCGGACTGTTCGTGGAGATAAACGAAGACCATACCGTCATAACCCTGAGCGGCGAAAACGCCTCCCTCGCGGATTATGAAAACGCCATCAAGTCGATAACCTTCTCCACCACCAGCGATGTCGAGGCGGACCGCACCATCACGGTGCAGGCACAGGATGCCGAAGGCAGCCAGTCCGAACTCAGCAACATAGGCACCACTACCGTCTCCGTGACCGAGGATGCTCCGATGGTCGTCGACGACGTGTACAGCCAGGAAGTCGTCTTTGATGGTGCCAATGCCACCTACAACAACGTCATCGGCGTCTACACCGTAAATGAGGCCGGAGAACCGAGTGATCCGGAGATCATCCTCTTCAACGCCAACAAGGCCACGCAGAGCGAGGTTCTCAAGACGTTTGCGCAAGATGCGGAAATCCGCTTCTTCCTGATCTCCGACGGAGCCAACAAGAACCTGGACCTCAATGCCGACCTTTACTTCGTCAAGGACAACGGCCATTGGGTCCTGGCATTCAACAGTGAGAACGGGCCCACCCAGCTTGTGCAATTCGACAACGCCAACTTCAACGGTGAAGGCGTTGAAGCTTCCTTCCACAGCTGGCAAACCGATCTCGACGGCATCACCATGGCCAACGGCCAGAATGTCCAGATCGGTGTGGATGACCAGACCCGTGGACCGAATAATTCCACCGGCGACGAACAGGATCCCCATCCCTATTGGACTGACCACAACGGCGACGATGACGACGATTTCGATGACGTCAAGCTCACAGTCCAAACCAAGCTTGACGGTTCCTTCACTGGTGGCAGTGCCGACGACGACATCGCAGGCCAGGCAGGCAGCGATACCATCTATGGCGGAGCCGGAAACGACACCATCTACGGCGGTAACCGCAACGGCTACGACTGGTCCGACAACGAGCTTTACGGCGGAGCCGGAAACGACCTGATTGTGGGCGGCAGCGCCAGCGACACAATCTATGGAGGTGAAGGCAACGACACCATTTATGGAGATTATGCCAACAACCAGAGCGGTTGGGGTGATGACAGTATCTACGGCGGCACGGGCAACGACCTGCTTGTCGGTGGAGCTGGTCATGACACTATCTACGGCGGAGAAGGGAACGACACCATCTACGGAGATCATTCAAATAACAACATCTCCTACGGCGACGACCATCTCTACGGCGGCGACGGCAATGACCTGATCATCGGCGGCGTCGGTCATGACACCATTGATGGAGGTGCCGGCAACGACACCATTTATGGTGATCATATGGAAGCCCGAACCGACCACGGCGACGACCATATTACCGGCGGCGACGGCAACGACCTGATTATCGGCGGCGTCGGTCATGACGTCATTGATGGAGGTACCGGCAACGACACCATCTACGGAGATCATTACTCCCTTACCGCACACACAGGGAACGACTTCATCAACGGTGGGGACGGCAACGACCTGATCGTCGGCGGGGCCGGCAGCGACACGCTGGAAGGCGGCAGTGGCAACGACACCATCTTTGCCGACTACATCAATGGCCCGGGCCACACCTACGACCACAACATCCTGGTCGGTGGAGACGGAGACGACCTTCTGATCGGAGGCGCGGGTAACGACAGCATCGACGGAGGCGCGGGTAACGACACCATCTATGCCTCGATGGGTGACGACACGGTCTACACAGGAGACGGAAGCGATACCATCTTCATAGACTCTTCCGTCCTGTCCGGTGGTGACCATACCCTGACCATATCCGACTTCGACGCCGCTCACGACGCCATCAGCCTGGATTCTGGCCTGCATATAGAACCGGTCCTCCAGGGAGATTCGCAGGATATCTCCCAGCTCATCGTCACCAATGACACGGGCGGGCATCTGACCATCAATCTGGATGGAGCCACCCCAGTGGCCTTTGATATGGATGCCAATGTCGTTGAACCGGATACCCACTCAGAGCACCTCATCCAGATGCTCATTGACGCGGACCACAAGTCCGATTTCTAAAGATAAAAGGAAGGCCCGGCGCCTTGATGGTACCGGGCCTTCCACATTTACTATTTCTTGCCAGAATAATACGTTCAGTATAAGATTGATAACTTAGTTCAATAAACACTGACTCGTTAAAAAAAGTACCACATGATGAAAAAGATCGAGCTGGCGGCCGTTTTGGCCATCTCCATGCTCCTGCTAGTTTTTACGGCTCCCGCACTTGCGGAGACCGATGGTACGCAATCCCTGACAGAGACCGTCAAGGAGGCTGTGGGTCACCATGCCCAAATCAAATCCCTCGTATTCAACCGTGAGGCTGTCAGCAGAAACCTTGCCGCTGCCATAGGCCGCTTTTTCCCTGCCCTGAACCTGAACAGCAATTACGGATTCCAGCAATACAACTCTTCGAGCCAGCGTCAGGCTGGTACGGAGGACAGAACACGTACCGCTTCCGACTCGACGGCCACTCTGACTCAGAATGTGTTCGACGGCATGAACCGGATAAGCGACTACTATGGATCCAAGGCCCGGCTTACCTCCGCCGAATACCGGCTGCTCGACAATGTGGAGACCGTTGCGCTGGATTCCATCCGCGCACATGTGGACGTGGTCAGGTTGCGGAAGCTGGTCAATCTGGCCAAGGAGAACGTGGCCTCTCACCAGGAAGTTCTGGAGTCCATCGCCGAACGCGTGGCGGGCGGCGCAGGCAGCCTGGCCGACGAAATGCAGGCCCGTGGCCGCGTGGCCAGGGCCGAGACGACCCTGATCACCTACCAGGGCGACCTGAAATCAGCGGAGGCAACCTACAACCGCATGGTCGGCCATGAGCCCGGCCCGCTGGCTCCCTTGGAATTCAAAGAGGATTTGGCCCCCGAGGGATTGCCTCCCTTCATGGAAATCGTCCTGAAGGAAAATCCCAAGGTAAAGGTCTATCAAGCTGAAGTGCAAGCCTCGCAAGAAGACAAGAGCATGACGGCTTCTTCCATGATGCCCAATGTGGATATCGAAGTCAGCAGCCGGTACACCAACAATATCGACAGTTCCGACACCTACCTGCGCGACGACCGGGCCATGCTCGCCCTCTCCTGGAATTTATTCAACGGCACTTCCGATTTCCAGAACATCATGGCTGCCAAGGCGCAGGTTCGTCAGGCGCAGGCCGATCTGCAAAACACCCTGGACGAACTGGGCGAACAGGCCTCAATGACATGGGTGGGGTACCAGACCGCACTGGGCCAGGTTGCCAAGCATCAGGAAGCGCTCCAGTACAGTATGGAATCCCGGGATATGTACCTCATGCAGTTCAACGTGGGCCAACGCTCCCTGCTTGATGTTCTCGACTCCATCAACGAGGTGTTCAGCAACAGCGTGCAGCTGGAAACGTCCATCTCCAACCGTAACTTCACGCTCTACAAGTTCCTGGCTCTGGAAGGCCGACTGGTGAAGACGCTGGACATCGCCGAATCAGCCTATACCTCGGTAGACCAATAGAATTCCGACCAATCCCGTCCCCATCAATGACCGAAAGCCGAAGTGCGATGCGCTTCGGCTTTTTTATTTCCCTACAAAATCAAGTTTCTTCCCCATCATCCACCCTCCCCCCCGCGAAGCGAGACAAAAAGTTCAGGAGGGAAAGGGAGATGGATGTCCGGGGGAAGAGGGAAGGGGAAGCCCTTCTCAAAGGGTTCCCCTTCCCTCTTCCCCCGGCCGCCGGAGGCATCCTAAAAAAGCGACTCCTCGCCTTCGAGCTCCACGATGCGCCAGCCATCGGCTTCCTTGGAGAGCACGAAGGTCGAATCATCTTCCAGGTTTTTGTCCAGGATGATCTTGTCGCCCTTGGGAATCTGCACCCGGTAGACGCCGAAGACGCGCACCTTGGCCCAGCCGCCCTCGCGTTCCACCATCTCGAAACCGAGGTTGGAGGTATCTACCTGCGCCTCGCGCAGCAGATTGAGCGTACCGCGCTGCCGCTGCATCTCCTTGAAGACTTCCATGCGGAAATCGTTGCGATCACGCACATCCGCGGCAAAGAGCTCGGCGTAGTCGTCGGACATGGCGGTCTGGCGCACATAAAATTCACGCAGCAGGGAGATGATCTCCGGGGGCACGGCCCGTTCCGGATCAGGAGGCGGAGGAGCCGGGATAAAGCCGGATTCGGGCAGGACCTCGGCCTTGTCTCCACCTGGGGGAGCGGTCAGGCTGAGGTAAAGTTTTATCTCGGACACAGCCAGCTTCATCTTGGAAGTAAAATCACCCTTGGGAAAAACCTGATCCACTTGGATACGCAATTTCTTGAAGGGCCGGTTCCGGCACTCTACGAGCTGCTCACCCGACTCGTCACGCAGCCAGAACTGCGTCTCCACGCCATCCGGGTAAATGATACGGCCCGACCGGATGCGTCGATAATTCTCGAATTCACCTTTGGCCTGATTACCGTTGAAGATACCGAGTTTGACCACCCGAACGGGCATTCCGAAGTCGAGGTCTATCCACTGTCCTTTTCCCGATCCGATGCCGCCGCCGATCCAGGCGGATTCAGGATCGCCGTCCAGCAGATTCTCGGGCGCGCCGGGCAGCCCGAAATCCACCTTCACGCTGGAGACACTGACCGTAACGTCCATGGCAATTGCCGGAGAAGCAGTCAGACAGCCAAACAGGCAGGCCAGCAGGATCGGTATGGGGAATATGCGTTGCAGCATGGCGGAGTCTAACACGAGCGCCCCTGCCCCGTCTTCACAAAACCGGACCGGCCCATCAGTCGGAAACCCCGTTTATACGCCACGTTGTCCCTTCCCGGACAAAAGAAAACTTGGCATTTACCCGAAACTCGAAAGTCCGCCCCTCGCCGGTAAAACGGAATATCCCTTTTACCGCAACCATGGCCGCGTTGCCCCGGACGATGGGCTTGCCGAAGACAAGGGCGGTGGCATCGCCTTTGGCCGGTCCCGACACCGGCAGCCGCCCAGCCGCACGGTCTTCACGCAGCAGGCTCAGGGCTCGCGCCTCCCGCTCTCTGATGGATTCGGCAAAAATATCGAGATACGCATCATCCAAGGAAGCCAGTCCATTGAAATACCCATGCACGAGGTCGCGCATCCACGGCTGGACATCGGACGACACAGGCTTGGGGGCCGAAGTCTTTTTGCCCGCCGGAACAGCCGTCCGCAACCATGCCGCACCGGGTTTGATGGCGGAGAAGTAATCCATGCCGCCGGGCTTGACGGCCGGAGCCTTTTCCACGGGAAGATTGGCCGACGGCACCGGGCCGGAAGCTACATTCGCCTTCAGCCCCCCGGCATCGTCGAAGACGCGAACTTCGGACAAAGCGACTTTGTCCGCGCCTTTGAAAACGTTTGCCGGTGGACCGGAGACCCCGGCAATGACGATGGTGAAGGATTTCACCGTTACCGGCGGAAAAACCACTTCCTGCTCCCCCTGCTCCGGCCGGAGATGAAACCAGTGCACGGCGCGGTCGGGCAGGACGAGCACCGCGGAGGTAACGCAACGAAACCGTGCGAACTTACCCGGCTCCTGGTTGCCGTTGGCGATGCGCAGCCGGGAAATGGTGCGCGAGGCGGGAAGTGTGAAATTCAGGGTATCGCCCGTACCTTCGCCGCTACGCCCGGCAACCCAGGCCGTGGAAAGATCGCCGTCCACCAGCCGGTCCGGTGCGCCCCATCTCTTGAAACTGTCGGCTCCAGCCTTGAGTCCGGTCACCTCCCCGGCGAATACGCTCCCCGGCGCGACCAGGCAACAGGCAAGCAAAAACAGAATAAACAACCTGCGCATGGCTTCTCCTTTGATAAAAACAAAAGGGGAGCCTTTCGGCTCCCCCATTTTCGATACTTCTAGTAGCGGTAGTGGTCAGGCTTGAACGGGCCTTCCACATCCACGCCGATATAGTCCGCCTGCTTTTGGGTCAGCTTTTCCAGCTTGACGCCGAGACGGGCGAGGTGCAGCCGGGCCACTTCCTCGTCCAGCTTCTTGGGCAGGATCATGACCTTGGGATCATAGTCGTTCTTTGCCAGATCCAGCTGGGCCAACGCCTGGTTGGTGAAGGAGTTGGACATGACGAAGCTCGGGTGGCCGGTGGCGCAACCCAGGTTGACCAGACGGCCCTCGGCCAGGATGATGATGGACTTGCCGGAAGGCATGATCCACTTGTCCACCTGCGGCTTGATCTCCTTGCGGACGCAGCCGGAAGTCTTCTCCAGGTAGACCATCTCGATCTCGGAGTCGAAGTGGCCGATATTGCAGAGAATAGCCTCGTCCTTCATGGCTTCCATGTGCGCGCCGGTAACAACATGGTAGTTGCCGGTGCAGGTCACGAAGATATCGCCACGCGGTGCGGCGTCTTCCATGGTCGTGACTTCAAAGCCTTCCATGGCGGCCTGCAGGGCGCAAATGGGATCGATCTCGGTAACCACCACACGGGCGCCGAAGCCGCGCATGGACTGGGCGCAGCCCTTGCCCACGTCGCCGTAACCGACCACGACGACGACCTTGCCCGCCACCATGACGTCGGTGGCGCGCTTGATGCCGTCGGCCAGGGACTCACGGCAGCCGTACAGGTTGTCGAACTTGGACTTGGTCACGGAATCGTTGACGTTGATGGCCGGGAAAAGCAGCTCGCCGGTGCGCTGCATTTCATAGAGACGATGCACGCCGGTGGTGGTTTCCTCGGACACACCGCGCACCTTTTCGGCAATGCGGGTCCACTTGGAGGGATCGGCCTTCACCGAAGCGGCCAGACGATCCATAATGATCTGGAACTCGTGCACGTCGTATTCCTGGTCGCACAGGGAAGGATCTTTCTCGACCTTCACGCCCTGGTGAATCAGCAGGGTGGCGTCGCCGCCGTCATCCACGATCAGATCCGGGCCGGAGCCGTCGGGCCAGGTCAGGGCCTGCTCGGTGCACCACCAGTAATCTTCCAGGGTCTCGCCCTTCCAGGCAAAGACCTTGGCCAGGCCAGCCTCGACAATGGCTGCCGCGGCGTGGTCCTGAGTGGAAAAAATGTTGCAGGACGCCCAGCGGATGTCCGCACCCAGTGCATGCAGGCACTTGATGAGCATGGCCGTCTGGATGGTCATGTGCAGGGAACCGGTGACCTTGAAACCCTTCAGGGGCTTCTCGTCTCCGTATTTCTCGATGATGGCCATAAGGCCCGGCATCTCGCGCTCGGAGAGCTGCATTTCCATGAGGCCCCATTCGGCCAGCTTCATGTCGGCGACCTTGTGGTCGAGATCGGGCTCCAGGGCTTTGACGGTATTGGACATTTGTCCCTCCCTTCTTGAGGTTAAAAGCTATAGTTTGACGGCCTCGTAGACTACTACGACGAGGCCCTTGTTAACGGCAAAATCCGTGGACTTCACCAGAGAAAAACCTTCCTGTTCCAGCCAGACGCGCATTTTCTCGCGCGGAATGCCGAGGCGTCGGTCGCCATAATCGCTGCGCATGACCTCCACCTCGTGCTGATCGAACTCGGCAATGAGCAGCTTGCCGTCGGGCCGCAGCACACGGGCCGCCTCGCGCAGGGCATCCTCCGGCCTCGCCAGATGGTGCAACACCAGCGACATGACCGTGCAGTCAGCCTCATGGTCACGCAGGGGCAGATGCGTGGTCTCACCGATGCGCAGACTCATGTGCGTATCGTCCGGGAAACGCTCCCCGGCCAGCTCCAGCATACGCGGCGAGTTATCCACACCTATAACCATATCGGCGTGCTCGGCCATGATTTCCAGCAGATCGCCGGTTCCGCAGCCGATATCCGCCGCCGTGCCGCAACGGGGCAACCGCTTGCGAATCTCCCGGCTCAGGTCCAGCTCGCCCAGAATCTCGGCTGTCATGCGGCCCCACTCGGGCGCGATGTCGTCGAAGAACCGGCGCGTGGCCGCCGTGCGTTCGCGGATGACCTTGTCGGCCCGGTTGCGGTCGCGCCGCAGCTCCTCACCATCCAGCAGTGAGGCCACACCATCCAGAAAGTGGCGCCCGGGGCCTTCGTCGCTGGCGCGATAAAATGCCCACAGACCTTCCCGGCGCACATCCACCAGGCCGGACTCGGCCAATATCTTGAGGTGCCGCGAGATGCGCGACTGCCCCATATCCATCACCTGGACGATTTCGCCCACGTTCAGCTCATAGGCCAGCAATACATTGACCAGTCGGACCCGGGTTTCATCGGCAAGTGCTTTGCAATATTTGATAATTTCCATTTTTTTCGCCTATATCAGGATATCTTGATATACGGAATATTCGTTTTCTAGCTTACCAGACCGGACCAGTCAAGGGGAAAAAGCCAGACCTGTGCCACGCAGTGTTTTTTGGGACAAGGGACCTGTCATTTTTCCAATTATAGCTTGCCCACACTGTCTGAACTTGCGATAAGCATAAGTAAGTAGATACGACACCCGAACGTTCCCCCAGACTACAAGGAGACCGCATGTTCAAGAAGATACTTCTGGCCGCAACTCCGCAGATAGACGCCGAAGCCGCTCCGGAAACCGCCTTCGAGTTCGCCCGCAAAAACGACGCCGAGTTGATCCTCTACCACGCGCTGCCCATCGGCAAGAACGCATGGTGTACCTTCGACGATGTCGTTTCCGAGGAAAGACTGATCGAAGCCGCGCGCTGCAAGATATCCGAGACCTATGCGGACCGCCTGGAAGGCATCCGCCACAGTGTTCGCGTGGTGACGGAACCCTCGCACGAGAAGTTGCTCAAGATCATACATACGGAAGGCGTGGATCTGGTCGTCATGGGCCACCACACAGGCGGCACCCCCCGGACCGACCGCATGTGGGGCATGGTGGACACGTCCATCCGACGGGTCTGCTCGAACATCTTCAGTCCTGTACTGGTGGTTACCCAGCCAACACCGGCACTCCCGGAACTGAAGCGCATCCTCATGGCCACGGATTTCTCCACGCCTTCGGACTCGGCCTTGTGCTATGCCGTGCAACTCGCCCGGCACACCGGCGCCCACCTGGATGTCTTCCATGTACTGGATATCGGCAGCCGCTGCCCGGACCCAAAATATTACATGCAGGACATGAACATTTTCATCGAGGAAGCCAAGGAGCGGATGGCAAAGCGCTACGCCAAGCCGCTTCGGGATATCGACCATTCCTACGAATGCTGGGAGGGGGTGCCCTATACGGAAATTCTCAAGCGGGCCCGGTGGTCCGGAGCCGATGCAGTGGTCATGGCCCAGTACTCTTCCAGCCAGGAACCGGCCACGGCTTCCGTCGGGTCCACGGTCATCCAGGTGGCGTTGTCACCGGGCTGCCCGGTACTCATCGTCAATTACAGGGCCAGAGTCTGCATGTAGCATCCAGCCTGATTCGAAGCACTCCCGGACAACCGGGAGTGCCTTTTTTATCCTGGGACAAACAAAGATGAACCGACCTGAAACTATTCTCCGCCATGACGATCATTACTTATATATATCCACCTGCTACCGTCCTATGGAGTGACGCATGAAAACGACTCGAATCATGGCCCTCGGGCTGATCCTTCTGCTGGGAGCCTGCTCCGCCGCAACCCAGAACATTCCGGTGAGCAGCAACCCGGACGGCGCCACCGTCCTGGCCGACGGCCAACCCGCCGGGACCACGCCGTGCAATGTCTCCCTGGAGAAAACCCAGCCGCATATTCTGACCATCCACAAGGATGGATACCGACAGGTCGATGTCCAGATATCCCGCAAGTACGACACTGCTACCGTCACCCGCGACGCGACCCAAGCCGGGATGTGGACCAGCTCCAACGGGGCCAACACCCAGGGCGCCGTGGCAAATGCCCTAATGAACGTCAGCGCGGACGAACAGTCGGGCAATGCCTACGTCCTCTCCCCCTCCTCGGTGGTGGTGAACCTCAAGCCCATGGGCGGGAATCACCAGCTCGCGGAAGGAGAGGCTCCCATCGTCATCTCCCCGGACCAGCTTGATCCGGCCGACCAGAAGCGCTTCAAGGATGCGGAACAAGCGGATGTCCACACAACCGAGCCCGCCACCATGGGAAGCGCGGTGGAGGAAAATCCCGTTGACGCGCTTGAGGACGTGGCCAAAGGCGCGGCTGTGGCCGCCCCGACCGTGGGCACGGGTAAAAGCTGGAAAAGCGAAAAGAGTTCGGAATCCTACGGCAGTGACGGCTCCTACAACAAGACGACCACCTCCACCAAGGCGAGCGTAGGTGTAAGCGTCAATCCGGTCGAGGCCGGACTCGGCGTGCTGGACCTGCTCAAAAATGCGGAAAAACCTGCGGAACAGTCCACGGAATCCAATTAGGAGACAGCCCGGAGGCCCCGCCACAGGCAGGGCCTCCGCCCACTTGCCCCAAACCGCCGATCCTGCGATAGTGGGACGAGGCGGCAGTTCCGCCGGAACGGTGAAACCTCGAGAGGCCGACGTGGTGAAACGACTCCTTGTTTTTCTCATACTTGTTTGCGCACTTTCCGCCTGCGGCGTGCCCAAACAGAAAATCCCCGTCTCCACCAATCCCCTCGGTGCAACGGTCTGGGCCGACGGCCGCAATATCTGCACCACACCCTGCGCCGTCCGACTGGACCGCCAGGGCGACCATCTCCTGACCATCGCCAAGGAGGGCTACGAACAGGTGGACCTGACCATCACCCGCCGTTTCAAGCCGGACCGGGCCGTGCGCGACGGTCTCATCGGCGGTATCCTCAAGGGTGGCGATCCCAAGGACCTCGGCCAGGAAGTGGCCCGCGAAGTGGACGAACAGGAGCGCAGCGGCGAGGCCTATGAACTGATGCCGCCGGTAGTCTCCATAACCCTGCAACCCACCCGATAGCCATGGCCCGTTACCTGCGGCACCACAGCCGCGCAGGCCGCGCAAACCGCACCGTCAGCCTGCAAAATACCCTGCCCCGCTTTCTGGACAGCCTGGACACCACAGGTGGAATGGCGCTGGTGCGTCTATGGGCGCACTGGGACGAACTGCTGGGCGAAATGGCCCCCATGGCCCGTCCGCTGGGACACCGCCGCCGCACCCTCATCCTGGCGGCGGGCGATCCCATGGTCATGCAGGAGGCTCAGTTCCTTGGCCCGATGATCCTGCAGAAAATAACTGAATTTTTAGGTGAGGAATTCTTTGACAAAGTCACCTTCGAGCTGCTAAACGGCAGAACTCCTTTGGACGGAGCAATCCGGCCGGAGGCCTCCGGGCCTCTGAGGAAACTTAAAAAGCCCGAGAAATTGGGTACGTTGGAAATGGACCCGGAATCCCCGATGGGGAAATGCTACCGGGCTTACAGGCGGATGTTCGACAAAGATTGAACGGCAGCCGGTGAAAAATTTTTAAGGAGTACACCATGAGTGAAGAAGTGAAAGAAATTTCCTTTGACGAGCTTGGCCTGACCAAGCCGCTGGAAAAGATGACCACCAAGGAGCTGCGTGCTCTTTGCATCGGGAAGCTGCCCATGATCACCGGCGCTTCCGGCAAGGACAAGGACGCCCTGGTGCAGGAGATCAAGGACGTCTTCGGCATTGTCGAAGAGGAACAGACCTCTCCCTACAAGAAGCAGATCTGTGAAATCAAGCGTCAGATTCGCGCCATGCGCGTTGAGAAAGACGCTCTGGCTGACCGCGCTCAGCGCGACCGTTTGCGCCGCAAGATCAACAAGTTGAAGAAGCGCACTCGTCAGCTGGCCAAAGCAGTTTAATAATTACGCAAAAAAGAAGTTGACATAAGGACGTTAACCCCTTAAATCATCTTCTCGCTTGCTGGGCTGTCGTTCAATTGGCAGGACGACGGGTTCTGGCTCCGTTAATCAAGGTTCGAGTCCTTGCAGCCCAGCCAAAGCAAACTGTCCCCATCGTCTAGCCTGGTCCAGGACGACGGCCTTTCACGCCGTTAACAGGGGTTCAAATCCCCTTGGGGACGCCAAGGAAACAAAAGGCCTTACGCACACTGCGTAAGGCCTTTTCCTTTTCTCAAACCGGGGAGTCATTTCTCAAAAGCAGGATGACATTTTTCCACTCAAGCTTTGGATGTATCATGCAATGGCTGTCTTTTGACAAAAGAAGGCGATGGCACTGGCTGCATACGTTACTTGAGCCCAAAAAACTGAAGCCAGGAGAACCGACGTCCCTCTGGCTTCAAGAATTCAAGCACATGTTTCTGTCTTGCATTTTGATCAGGTTGACAGAGAGACCGCTGGGAGCAATCTCCCACTACCGACAAGAACTAGCCAGTAGAAGACCTAACCCGCTGTCCTGCAATCCCGCCTATAGCAGTCCCAGGATTTGTCCCGCCACCTTCGGGATATCATCAGGCCCACCGTTGTTGCGGATATGCAAATCCGGTTTTTCAGGGAACTCTGCCGCAATATCCACCCCTCCGAGGTTGCGCTCTTCGCCATTCTCAAGTTTTGCATACAACCCCTTGGGATCACGTTTTCTGAGCGTCTCTATATCCGCCTCGATGAATACCTCGATATAGCCCGGCAAATGCAGACGGTTCCAGGCATGAACCTCGTGGTATAGGCTCATGGTAGCCACCAAAACCGTAAAGCCCTGGCGTGCGATCATTCGGGCAAGGCGGCAGATTCGATAGGCGTTCTTGATGCGGCTGCCCCGGTCATGGCCGCAACAGTCATCCGCCACCATTTCCCGCACTTCGTCGCCGTCCACAATGACGGCAGGATGCCCCGAGGAATCGAGTTCATTCTTCAGAAAACGCGCTATGGTTGATTTACCCGTTGCTGAAAGGCCGGTAATCCAGACAACGCGTCCCATTTTACCAGTACCCACCGGACCGCTCCTATTTTTTCCGGGCAGCCCATGCGCGAGTCGTATAGGGAATCTGGATGATATCATCAGGTTGTCCGTTTACGAACCGTTCGATCTCTTCGACAATCCGGGGAAAAGCATCGCCCGCTTGGCGCTGCAAGGTGGCGTGGGAACGCCAGGCCTCAATGCAATCCTTTTTCGTCTGGGTGTGAAGAATCGTACCTGACACCGGGTACACGGTTTCGAAAAGCCCGCTTTCGTCGATGACCTCTGTCTGATCTTCCCGGCGCGTTCCGTACCCGTACCCTTCAATATTTGCCTTAATGATCTCCTCGATCCCCTTCTGGATCGGGTCATCAAGATCCCGATGATTCCACATGCAGACAAACCAACCGCCGGGGGTGAGAATTCGGGCCGCTTCGGCCAGGGCCTTCTGCCTGTCGCAAACATTGAATGAGGAACCGAACGTCACTATTCCGAATTCTCCATCGGCCTGTCCCGTATCTTCCCCCGTAGCCTCAAACCAACGGACGTTATCATACTGTTCCGTCCTGTCCTGTCCCAGTTCACGCATGGAGTCATTCGGTTCCACGGCAGTAACGTCATACCCCTTTTTCGCCATGGGAATCGTCAAATGGGCCACTCCTGCTCCCACGTCACAGACCTTGGTCCCTTTTTTGGCCCCCGCCATTTCAAAAAGGATACGCAATACTTCGGGCGCGTATTCGGGACGTTTGAGATAGGCCTTGGCCAGATCGGAATAATCCCATTTCGTTTTCATAATATTAACCTCTTCTCCTTCTGAATTATCAAACTATCAGGCATCTCTTACCAAGATGCGCTGCTTTTATCCGCCATATCCAACACGAAAATCATGGCTCCAGGCAAGTCCGGCATCAGCTTCCTTGAGCTTCTCCTCATATTGCGCCAGATCGTCACCGGAATCCGCTTCACACCAACCTCCCTTCACTGGGATGGTCTGGATAGCCACACCATGGGAAAGAAGCATCTTGAACAAAGCGGTCACGTCCAATCCGGCAACGCCTTCACTGCCCAGACCCGACAAAATGCCATGAACTCGTTCCCAGCCTGCCGGGGTACACTTGAGCAGTCCCATATATTGGCCCTGAATGTCGGCATACGAATCGGTATGGGCCCCGATTTCCCGTAGTATCCCGCCCTCCTGGCGAAATGTCTCGGCATCGGAAAGCGGGTCCTCGAATCGCAATCCCCACAGTTCCCTCCAAAGCGTGTCGTATGTCATGGCGAGATCGCCATCGGCACAAGCCAACGCTCTGACGTGTTCCGGCCGGTAAAGGATATCGGAATAGGCAATAAGGGTCGGTCCCTCGCGAAGCCATTGATTCGCCTTGGTCAGGGTTGTGACCATGTTGGACGTGGCCCAATCGGGATTTTCCAGTGTTTTGAAATTTCCGCTGAGCTTATGCCCCATATAACCGGTAACAACCAAAATATCGCTGATGCCTCCGACACGCAGAGCATTGAGCTGCCACTCCAGCAGAGGACGCCCTCCCAACTCCACAAGGCACTTTGGACGGTCCTGTGTCAGCGAATGCATCCGTGATCCACGTCCTGCGGCAAGGATTATCGCACGGGTTGTGCTCATCATTTGTCTCCAAGGAATAGTTTTCGAATAAAAGTGATGTCAAATTTTGAAGGAGAGGTCTCCCGTTCAGGATGCCACATTACTCCTGCGACAGGATGAACCGAATGGCGCATAGCCTCTGCGTGATCATCCGCCATCGCCAGTGGATCCAGATCCGGTGCCGGAGTTGCTATGGCCCGGGTGTGGAAGGAATTGACATCCATTGTGATGCCGGACTCTCCGAGTGCCGAGTGCGCACACAGCAGAACTTCATGCCGCGTGGCAACATGATTCCGGCACGAAACGAGGTCCCCACCAAAAAATGTCTGGAGCATCTGAAGTCCACGGCACACGCCGAAAACAGGCTTGGAGCGGGAAAGAGCCCATTGCAGTAATGAAGCTTCCGTTGCGTCACGAAGGGGCTGTTCGCCTATATCGTTGCCGCCGGAAAGAATAATGCCGTCGAGTCCCCAGGCCTCAGCCATGGAAGCGGCACCGGGGCCTACATTCGGGAAAGGCATCCATACGGCTTCGGGCAGGACCGCCTGCATAAAGTCAGCCCAATCGTGGGCCAGGGCATCTCGAGATTCGTCATACCCCTCGGCATTTACGATACGTGTAGTGATGGCGATCCGCACAAAAGTACTCATAACGGCCTGAGGATGTTGTCACTGGGATTAAGTTCGCACCGGGAGGCAGCCACGATACGTTCATAAAGCATCTCGCCGCAACCGATAGCTGCGGGCAGGCCGAACTCGGCGCATCGGATGGCCATATGCGAGTTGGTACCACCGTACTTGGTCACCAGCCCGGCAACTCCCTTGGTAAAAATCCAGTCGTATCCGGGGTCGGCATTTTCAATGCAGACAATGCCGCCCCGCAGGCGCGATGCGTCACGGCTATGCGGCCCCACCTCCACGACCGGGCCTTCGATACGACCCGATGCGATGAAATTCGGAGCACTTCGATGCTGCGGGACGATATACACGTCCGAAGGGGAACGGATAATGTAGTTAAATCGAAAGCTTTTTGCCAACCGGCACAATTTTTCTCCGCTCTGCACAAGGCCAAGGAAATGTGCTCTTGCTTCGGTGCTGACGGGAGAGACCAGACTTTCCAGGATATCATGCACCGTAAGGTAGGAAACATGGTCACGGGACAGGGACAGAGTATCCCCCCATGCGGCTATCCCTTCCAGCACGGCAGACAGATTCTTCGAAAAAACAAATTTGCCGTATTCCCTCCCAGCCACAGCCCGACGCGCGTATGCGAGTAAGCCTTTTGCATCCACCGAGGTTATGCCGCTGTGGTGCAACAAGGAGTTCAATCCGTCCTCTTCCTGTCGGGAAAGGCTAAAGGAGGCCATACTCCCGCCTTCCCTGGTTTGCGACACACTGTTGTCAAACAGATCTTCACGGTCCGCGTACCGGGGCGAAAGGATGTCGTATGTGCCGGGGCGGAGATGCCCATACCGCGACACGAATATGGATTGGTCCATGGCTCCGTCGAGCACGGCCTGAAAATCATCCGAGATATCACTGGAAATGGTACGAATGGTCCGTTTGAAACAGGCCAGGCGTTCCGCACTGAGAACGCTTTTTTCCACGGCAGAGCGGAGCAGAGTTTCCGCGATGAACCCGTGCCTTGCAAGTATGGAGAAAGGCCTGGTGCCGAAACAACGGCATTCCTCCAGCATCTTTTTTACCCGGCAGAGAATTTCCACGGCCGACAGGCCTGCAAACGAGGACATGCCGTCATCCTGAAGCGATTTGAGGTGGTCAATGGCCGCCTCCGCCCGAGCCAGCGTGCCCGACTCGGAAAGATCGAGATTCCGATTCGTCAAAATCAGCATCTTTTCCTTGAACTCCGCCAGTTCTGTTGGGGATAGAAGCCCAGGGTAGCGCTCCTCCATCCGCTCCGTGAAACGAAAGTCATGCACGGTAAGAGCGACTTCGAACTCCACCTTGTCATGCAGTTCCGGATGGTTTGAAAGCTGAAACAGCCAGGCCTCGACCAGCTTCCCGCTCACGGAATCAGATAACCCGGCAGGCAGGAAGGAATTAAAGGAGTTCCGCACGTCGATATATGGACGCCCGGCCACGGAAACCATCAATTCCTCGGGCGGCATGGGCCGATACCCCATATCCTCCCGGGCCTTCCTCCACACTTTGCGGGTGACGATATCACGATAGAGGGATGCGGCCAGTGGACGGGGAGTAATACCTATTATTTCCGCTGGATTCCAGTCCGGCATAACGCCGAGGATGGACGTTGACCCGAATATGGAGGGACGAGGCCGAAGGCAGGCGTCCACAAAATGCTCAACGTGCCGAATGGATTCGGAAACCTGTTTTTCGGCATCCGGAAGCCAGCCGTCACGCGTACATATCTGCCGCACCTGGAACAGATGGATTTTTTCCCGCACATCCATTCCGAATTCAATGTCCAGAGGAATCTGGCCGAAAACCCCTTCCAGATCCCTGGCAAGGCTGACCATGCTTCGGATTCGGCCGGAATCAAAATCCGAATCCTTGACGCCTCGGTACACGTATACCGTCTTGCTCACGCCGGTACCCCCGGTTACGGAGTCGGTACGGCCGGATTCGTCATCGTAATTGATCGCGTAGTATGGAGACCCGTTATCCAGACAGCGGGTCATGATCACGCCGCTGACCACGATGTCTTTGACCATGGGTTGCACAAGGACCTGGTCGTCACGGTTGCCCCCATAGGATCTCACAACAAGATCAATAGCCTGACTCAAAGCTCTCCGATCATGGCTGTCGATGTCCAAAATGGACTCAAATGCCCCGGCCATGGAAGCTGTGTCACTGTCCTCGGCATGGGAACTTGAGCGTATTATTACTTTAGAGTCGTCAAAGATGGCCTGGAGTTCCTCCAGTACCGAATCCGGTTCTTTGTTCCAGCGGGCTACGTCAAAATAGAATAGCTGAGGAATGGCGAAACCATACGGTTGAAGCGCCTCCAATGTTTCCGCCTTGGTTCCGAAACTAAAACATTGCATAAACAATTCCCCGGATATCTATGTAAGAAAAATGACAGTTTTTTTAAGCCAAAGCAAGATGTGAGCCACTTCCTCATATTCCCATGATTTATTTCCTGCCTTCTGAGTAAAAACCATCAAATTCTCATGAGTGACGAGCGTCTTAAAAATTGTCTTTTCCCTTTGAATATGCTTACATACACTTCAATTAAAGAAGGGAACAAAATGAATGGAATCGACGCGTTAAACGCCTATTGCAAAGAAGCCCGACTTCCGGTCGCCGCCATTGTCATTAACAGACGCTGGAGGGAAATGCTGTACCGAACGATCAAATCGTTGAAGGACTACCCGGTTCTTCCCATAGTCGTAACAACTGATAAAGATCTGGTGAAAGAGCTTGAGGGGAACATTCCGACTTTTTCAGTCGCTTCCGAGGATTTTCAAAAGGTGGCCAATCTGTCGGTGGCTATAGTCGTCGACACAACGTTTGATTTTCCGGTGAAGACAAAGGTCATTGATATCCCCCATGCCTTTCCGTTGTGGGACAAAGATAACGAACAGCGACAAGACGCTTTGAGAACATTTGATTTCACCCTACTGTATTCAGACGTCCTGTTCTTGGGTCAGTCCTCGGTCTCAACTCTTTCTCCAGAGGAATATAAGGCAGCACTTTCCAACCGTTACCCTGACTGTCTGGACCGACGTAAAGGGCCGTTCTCAATCGTCCCCGGTGGCTATCTTAAAATTGACCTCCTCGCCGAAAAATTTCAGAAGAGCCCCCAAAAACGATCTACCATACTGGTTTTGCCCACAATCAGTATTTTCCAGAAAAACACCTATAAACAGAGATGCATCGACATGATTAAGGCTTCACTCGAAGTAGCCGAGACCATGAATGATTTTACGGTCACTTTCAGGCCGTTCCCCAGCGACCAGGAAAATGACGACACCAACGAAATCAAAAGCCTCTTTGCGGCAAACGACAAATTCATCTTCGACTCACTCTCATCAACCCTTCCTTCTTTTTCCGCAGCAAGAACCATCATAACGGATAGCTCTCTGGGACGCGTTACGTTTACAATGGCCAGCGGGCTCCCGCACATTATGTACAACCCCAATGGCAAGGAGATGGAGGAATTTGACGGGGGCGTAATCACACACAAGAAAGAGCATATCTCAAAGGCGCTCAACCATTTTCTCGATTCCCAAACAGAATGGGACGCAAAAGTTGCGAGGTATCGCGAAAGATATCTGCTCAATTATGGGAATGCATATTCCACACTGGCGGACACGGTCACATCGCTGGCATATGGACAGTCAGGAAAAGATTGGATCACTTTTGATCGCGACTACATCAGCGGAGACTGGAGCAACCCGAATTCATGGTACGATCTTGCCCAGGAGAAAAAAGAAAATTTCACCGTACTTATGTCAATCGCCAGACTACGATTTCCCGCTGACCCCCGTTTTTTCAGCAAAGAGTACCCAATGACAGAAGGTGTCAGGGTAAACTACGAGTCAAACGACACGAAGCCTCTTTCAACAGAGGAGCTGCTGCAATTCCACAAGAATCCTGAGAGTCTGCCCCCTTATATGGTCTGGGGGTGCTCCCAAAACTACCGTGATTACTACCAAGCCCTGGTGCATCAGGCGAAGGAAAACTGCCTCGGTTTTCTGGATAAGAACAAGGCTCTGTGGGGGGAAAAATTTGATGGATTTGACATCCACCCACCACAGGAACTGACTCGGATTCGACCGGAAGTTGTGTTCATCGCAACATGGGCAAAACCGCAAGTGAAACGAGCCATATTGAATTTGCTACAACAAGCCTGACAGGAGATTTGCCTCGCAGGTCGTACTCTCCACGTAATGCCGGTTGTCAAATCGCATGGCAACCAACCTTCTGACGGCCCTCAGCCTTTGGCTGCCATAGGAGGATGAGCGCCCGTTCGAAATTTTGCAGCCTCAGCCGCTTTCAAGACAGCTCCCCTCCACCTCAGGGAGCAGGTTGAACGTAATAAATATCCTGCCTATTCATCGTCACTCGTCGTCCCCCAACAAGTCGAGCTTGACTGAGCAGCCGCAACTTGCCGCCAATTCATCGGTCCCGGCCTGGACGACTTCACGTATCGGGCTGGAATCCTCTTTCACCGTGGGGCGCAGTTGTTCATCAATTTTTTCCGCCAGAGCTGTTGTCTGTAAGCAGCGATCGGCGATGCAGTAAAAGAGGAACGCGGTGTTTGTGTCCGATTCATAGGTAACCTGGCAGCTTTCCGCCTTTTCTCTGATTTCATCAGAAATCTGTCGCAGCTCGCGGATCGACTGTTCCAAATCTTCCTTCGCCATCACAGCCGTGTCACTCGTTCCCGCCATATAGCCCTGAGCTTTCGCCAGCGCAGCCCTTCCCGTGGCCATCAATCGTTGCAAGTCGTCTCCCAGGGCACTCGCGCAAGATGTCTGTGCGCGCATTTCCTCAATAAAGGGAAACAGCTCCATTATCTCCTCGGTGAGCGGAAGCATATCCACTGGCACCCCAGCTCCGGAAGTGGAAGCCGGATTTACCGCCAGCGCCGAGGGGTCCTCTTCCGCCCGATTGATGCGCATTCCGGTGGACAGCTTGGAAGCATTGAATTTTCCCTGCGATGTCATTGGATACTCCTTGGCTTTCATAATTTGCCAAATGATATAGCTGAAACAGACACAGGTAAAGGGATTCTCCCCACAGAGAATGTTTCTCCGCCTCCATCGCACCAATATCCACTCTCAATAGAATGGGCGTATTCAACCGGCTAGAATACAGATCGATTGAACGATTTTCACGTTGATTCACCGGGGATAGCTTTGACGCGGAGAGAACAGAAAAGATATTTTGCAAGCAAGAATGGCGACAAAAATGCACAGGTAAGACTTTCAACAACATGACACGGACGGCAGCCGTGTGCCGGACGGCCCGCTGGAGGTCCCGGCCTCGAAGCGGGTTCCTTGTCCTCCGGCAGGAATGACACAGAAACTCGCTTCAGCAAAAGCATAGCCACTCCCGGTTGGGGTAGCCTGTAGGGCTGTACCGGATAATTGCCAGATTGCCCCGGTACAGCCCGCTTTTTCAAAGTTGGATTTAACTCCCTTCCTCGGCCAAGCAGCTAGCCCGAAACAATTCAATCCGCTCTCAAAGAGCGGTGGTGCAGAATCGCAACCCGAATCTCCGAAGTTGCTTCACCCTGCCAGCCGGTGTACTGCATCGTCCATGAATATACTCCTCGGCTTCGACGACACCGACGACCTGAACGCCAAGATGGGAACCGGCAGACTGGTCAGGGAATTTATCGGACACCTGCCGGATGCATTTCGCACTGTCGGCGTGGTGCGGCACCAGCACCCCCGGCTGGCGGACATTCCCTTTACCTCGAACAACAGTTCGGCCTGCGCCATCATCGAGATGAGCGCCGAGGGTTCGATGGAGACACTGCGCGATCTGGCAATGGAACACCTGCGCACCCATTGTGCGCCCGGCAGTGATCCCGGGCTTTGCGTGGCGCGGGAAGACGCCGTGGCTGCCGAGATGATCGAATTCGGGAAAATGACGACCGGCCGCCGCACCACACAGAAGACAGCGATGGGCATTGCCCGCAATGTCGAACTGTACGGACTCGGCGGCACCAACGACGGGATCATCGGCGCCTGCGCGGCCGTGGGCCTGACCAAGTACGGCTGGTGCGGCCGGTTCATCGAATACGGAGCACTCCGCTCCCTGGGCAGCGAACTTGCCGTCAGCGACGTGACCAACACGGGCATCCGGGTTCTTTCAACAGACCGGGACCCGCTGGTTCCGCAGCCCACGGACAGACTAATCAACGCGCAGTGGATGCGCCCCTCGCTCTGGGCCGGGGCTCCTGCATTACAGGTCAGACTGGTGGAACCAGGTGTTTGGCAGCCCGCCCATGGCAAACGGAAGGAACAGCACGGCGGAGACTAGGGCCGCATCGCTACGCCTCCTTGTACCGCCGGATAAAAGCATCCAGCCTGTCGCGCTGACGCTCCATGTGGACAACCCACGCCTCCAGCACCTCACTTCCCTCCGGTGTGATGGCGTAGACCCGCTTGGCCGGGCCGTCGCCATCGGCATCCCAGGTTGAGGTCACCAGCCCCTCCTCGTCCATCTGGCGCAGGTGCCGATAGATCATGCCCGGAGGCGCATCGCCTCGCAAAAATCCGTATCCCCCTATTTCCTGAATCAACTGATATCCGTAGGACTTGCCCTGGCTGAGAGCCATCAAGAGCGAGGCCTGCACGTAGCGCTGCGGTTTGCTCCCACCAACATTTTTCGACATTTTTGCTATTCCCTTATTGACTATATGTTCTTTGAGGATATATATCTAATATACACCATGATCCTTAGAGACACAACCAATGGGAGGCGGCTATGAAGATTTTTGTCAGAGAGCGCAACAGGGCAGAGGAAGGAACCAGGAAGCCTCGGTTCCGTGTTGTCGGTGTTACAGACGGCGGTCTGAAGATTTACGCCAAGCGCATCCGCAAGCGTGAGCTTGAGGAAATGGCGCAGCACACCGGTGCCGAAATCGTTTACCTGAGCCGGGACGGCGAGGGAGCGGAAGGCAAGCAGGCATAATCCGCAAAAAAGAGGCCGGGGGCACCAAGCTCCCGGCCTCTTGCTTTCATTGTTCAATTCCCATCAATCCTTGTAGATGATGGTCCCCACATGTTCGCCATTGAGCGCGGCATGCAGATGCTCAGGGTGGCGCAACACGTCAATGATCTGGAACGACTTGAGGGTCTTGGCGTTCTTGAGGAAAGTCAGCACCGGCCGTTCGACAATGAGATCCTCCAGGTCCATCTCGATCAGTTCATCAACGTGTATCTTGTCGAAAAATTTCATTGATTCGCGGTCACCCTTCTTCGGGTCGTTCTCGTACATCCCCTTTTCATCCTTGAGGTAGATCAGGGACTTGGCTCCGATATTCTCGGCCAGGAGAAACGCCCCGGAGTCAGTGCGGTGGGGCGGGATGGACCCCACCTCCGCAGGCTGCTCGAACCAGCCGTAGGGCGGTATGCCGGTGGTGATGGGCAGATAGCCGAGCTGGCAGTACATGTGCAGCTGTTCCATGTGTGCGCCGTGGCCGATCATGGCCCCGCCGTGCTTGGCCAGCAGGACGGTGAGCATCTCCGCGTTCTGGGCAGAGACCTTGTCGCCCAGCTTGGAGAGAACGCCTGTGGGCATACCGAGGTCGATGCCGATATTGTAGACATGACGAGCCCTGGTGCCGCCACCGCACATGAGCAGAATCTTGTGCTTTTCCTTGGCTTTGATAAGTTCATCGAGGATCGGGAAAAGCGCTTTGGCACCACGGTCCATGATGGACTGGCCGCCGATTTTGAGCACGTTCACCTCCGGCTGCATACGGAAATAGTCGTCCGACTCGGTGCTGCGCAGCAATCCCTTGTCCACCAGGGATTCACCCAGCAGCCGCGTCTCGATATGCAGCCTGCCCTTTTCGCCCTTTTCCTTTATCAGCTTGCCCATCCGTCATCCTCCCATTCATCTTTTTTACAATTCCACCAAGCATAATACAGTATGTCGATGAAAGGGCAACCTGGTTAGAACGCCATCCGGAGCCTGCATCCAACTTTCGGAATCGGGTAGTTGCGATAAAGCCAGCCTTCAAGCGATCGGCCAAAGGGAATGGCTGATTCGCTGCCGTGGCTATTCCGCCCGAAGCGCGTCGATGGGGCTGAGCCGGGCGGCCTGCCGGGCGGGATAGTAGCCGAAAAAGATGCCCACGGCGGCGGACACGCCCACGCCGAGAAGCACGGCCTCGATGGAGACAAAGAATTCCCAGCCCGTGAACCGGCAGATGATGGCCACGGTGCCGACGCCGAGGATCAGGCCTATGAAGCCACCGACAAAGGAGAGCACCACACACTCCACCAGGAACTGAATCTGGATGTCCTTCTGCTCCGCGCCGATGGCCCGGCGGATGCCGATCTCCCGGCGGCGCTCGGAGACGGACACGAGCATGACGTTCATCACCCCCACCCCACCCACGATCAGGGCAATGGAGCCGATGGCCCCGAGCATCAGGGTAAACATGCGCATCTGCCGCTCCATTTGCAGCACGAGCTCCTCGGCGCTGGTCACCTGCACGTCTATCCGCTTGGCGTACTGAAAAAATTTCTTGAGCTGCACGGTAGCCTCGGGGCTGGCGTCATTGTCGACCATCCGCGCCCCGAACTGGGTTATCCGGGGCCGGTCCGGCAGCCGCATGGCAAGGGCGATAGGCACCAGGATACCCTCATTGATCTCATAGGGGCAAAACGACCCGGAGGGCACGGGACCGGCCACCCCCACCACAGTGTACTGCTTACCCCCGAAAACAACCCGGGCACCCACCGGCTCGGCCACGCCCTGCTTGCGCAGCCAGTCCGCCTTGGTATGGCCGAGCACGCAGAAATTCTCATACCCGTCCAGGTCGGAAACGAACCGCCCGGCCGTAATCGGCACCTTGAACATGTCCAGGAATCCGCCCGTCACGCCCAGTCCGGGGCAGGGAACCCGTTTACCGACATAGGTCAGATTGGCATAGAGATTCACGAACGGGGCCACGCTTCGGATGGCCGGGCACTGGCCCGGCACCTTCATCACGTCGTCAAACGGCATCCCGCCGGTGCGAAATCCCGCGCCCGGCTTCGAGACCTGCCGGACCATGCAGATATCCGTTCCCATTTCCTTGAACTGACGCAGGGATTCATTCTCCACGATCTGGCCGACGGCGACCATGGCGATGACCGATCCGATGCCGATGACGATACCGATGAGCGCCAGCAGGGAGCGTTGCTTGGCCGCCCACAGCGAGTGCAGGGATTCCTTTATGTTCTCGCCGAGTATCATACCTTCTCCACCAGCCCGTCGCGCATGCACACGGACCTGGCGCACCGCTTGGCCAGGCCGGGATCATGGGTGATGAGGACCACGGTTATGCCCTCGTCCCGGTTCAGGGAATCGAACAGTTCCATGATGTCGTTGCTTGTGGCGGTGTCCAGCGCGCCGGTAGGTTCATCCGCCAATATAATGGAGGGCTGACCACACAGGGCACGGGCAATAGCCACCCGCTGCTGCTGGCCGCCGGAGAGTTCGCCGGGACGGTGATGCCACCGCTCGTCCATACCGACGCGCGCAAGCATCTCCCGCCCCCGCTTCTGCCGTTCCCTGAGTGGTACTCCCCGATAGATCAGGGGCAGGCAGACATTGTCCAGCGCGGTCAGCCGGGGGAGCAGGTTGAACTGCTGGAACACAAAGCCGATGTCGGTATTGCGGATGTGGGAAAGCTCGCTGTCCGAAAGCCCCTGAGCCGCCTGTCCGCGAAAGAGATATTCGCCCGAAGTGGGCATATCCAGAAACCCCATGATGTTCATCAGCGTGCTTTTGCCGCAGCCCGAGGCCCCGACCACGGCAAGCATCTCGCCCTCGCCCACGTGCAGGTCCACGCCCTTGAGGATTTCCACCTCCACCGTACCGAGCAGGTAGGATTTATGAATATTCTTCAAATCCAGCATGTCCGCCTCACGAAGCCACCCCGATCAGGACGGTCTCCCCGGCCTTGAGCCCGGTAAGGACTTCCACGTCGCTCAACGTGGTGTGTCCGGTCGTGACGGTCCGTTCCTCCACCCCCTTCTCGCCCTTGACGCGCACCACGCTCTTGCCGCCCTTGTTGATGACGGCGGCGATGGGCACGAGCAGCGCATTGGGATTGGAATAGGTCTGCACCTGCATGTTGGCCGTCATGCCCAGGCGCACCTTGTCGCCCACGTCCGACGGTAGTTCGGCCAGCTTGATGGTGGCGGTAAAGGTCGGCACCTGGCCGTCGTTGGCCTGGTAGGAAATCTGGTCGATGCGCCCCTTGAGGGTGATGCCGGGGAAAGAGTCGCCGGAGACCTGCACGGGCTGGCCCTTGCTCAGGCTGTTGATATCCAGCTCGTCCACCTCGGTGATGATGGAAAGCCCCTCCAGGCTGCCGACGGAGACCAGCGGTTGGCCTTCGTTGACCACGATGCCGACGGCCAATTTGTTGTCGTCCCCTTTTGCGGCGGCCGTGGGACGGATAGCCACGCCGGAAACCGTGGCCTTGATCACCGCTCCGGCCAGCTTCTCCTCGGCGGCCTTGAGCTTGGCCTCTGCGTTTTCCATCTCCATCCGGCCGATTTCCTTGTACTCGGCGTCGCCCTTGTTCAGAACGGAATTCAGTGTCTCCATGCTGGCGGCATACTGCATCTTCTTTTCGCGCAGTTGCTGGAGCGTGTTGTCGTACTCGGTCTTGGGGATGACGCCCTTGTCGAACAGCTGCTTGTCTTCCTCCGCCTTGCCCTGGGTGGTGGCGAGCTGGCTCTTGGCCTGGCTGACCTCGCGCCGGGCGCGGGAGACCTCCACGGCCTTGCCCCAGTCCTCCAGCTCCATGTACGACTTGCGGGCCTTGATGTAGTCGGCCCTGGCGTTGCGCACCGCGGCCTCCATGTCCGAAGCAATCAGCTCTATCAGGACCTGCCCTTCCTTCACATGCTCGCCGTAGTGGAAACTCAGTTTCTTGACCATGCCCTGGAACGGAGCTGTAAAGACGACCTCCTCCAGCGGGGCCACGGTGCCGGAAAGGGAAATATAGTGGTTCAGCGGACGCGGGGTCACTGTCACGGAGCCTGCCTTGGCCGCCGTTTTAATCTTCCGCCCGGGCGTGTCGCTCGAACTGGAAAACCAGTGGATGGCACCCAGTGTAACGAAAAGGACGATGATGCCCAAGGTCAGCCACAGGCGGAATTTCTGGCCGTGCCGCAGAGCGGACTCCAGCTCCTTCGCCTTGTCATCCGCCACCCGAAGCGCCTTTTTCAACTTTTCGGCAAGATGCTCCTCGCTCTGCTTGAGGTGCTCCACCTCGGTCATGTCCTTGAGGACGATGAACGCGCCCTGAATGCCGCCCTGCCCGTCGCGCAGGTGGGAGGCGGTGACGGAAAGCAGCCGTTTCTCGCCGTCGGGCCGGATGAAGTCCGCAAGCCGGTCATGGATGGTAACGCCCTCGTATATCGAGTCGAGCAGCACCTGCAGAAAGGCATCGTTGCCGCCCCCATGCTCCATCATGTGCGCCAGAACGAACGCCTTGTCCTGAACGTCCATGCCCATTATGGCGCAGGCGGCGTTGTTGGCCACGGCCACGCTGCCGTCGGCGCGCAGCACGAGGACGCCGTCCCCCATGCTTTGCAGTATGCCGTCCGAGAACAGATTATCGAAATGCATTGCGTCCATGGCTACCACCAACTCCATACGAGCGGCCTGACTTCGTCATTCAGCTCTTGTTCCAGTTGCTCGTCGTCGTGCTTGAACTCGACATTCCAGGTCTTCATGGTCGTGCCCAGCAACTGGTCCAGCTCCAGCAGCGCCTGGAGGTAGGAGATGATGCTCTGCACCTCCGCCTGCTGGGCCTGGACAAGCTGATCCTGATAGGTCACGACCTGAAAATTTGTCGAACGCCCGGCCATGAGCTTAACGTGCTCGTTGTCCAGCTGTTCCCGCTGCAATTCGGTGTTGCGCTTGGCCAGCCCGATGAACTTGAGGCGCATGTTCACATTGCGCACCGTGTTGGCCACCTGGGTCTGCAAGTCCGTTTCCGCCTTGTTCAGCGCCACCCGCGCCTTGCGCTTGGCCGTGGCTGTCGCTAGCAATGCCTGCTTGCGGTCCATGTAGTCGGCACCCCACAGATTGATGGGAGCTTTCAGCTCCAGCCCGACGTGCGACTCATTTTCCCTGTATGCCCGGCCGGGGTTCTCCTTGGCGTTGGTTTGCCCCACTCCCGCCTTGACGGAAAGATCCCATTCACGGTCGTTTTCGGCCATCATGTTGCGGATATCCGCCTCGTCCACATCAAACACCCGGTTCATGTAGTCCTGATTGCGCTTGCGGGCCACGGCCAGGCACTCGTCCAGCTTGGGATGCAGCTCGCGATACCCCTGCATAGCCGGATCAATTTGCAGGTTCGGGTCCAGATTGAGATGGTTCAGCAGATTCCTGCGCGCCTGGTCATAGTCGTTGATCGCCTGCTCCAGCGAAAGCTCCTGCGAGGCCTCATCCGCCTCGGCCTGGGTCACGTCGCTTCGGGCCATGCGGCCAAGGCTCATCTTGAGCTGATTTATCTCGAGCAACCGTCTGGAACGCGCCAGAGCCTGCCGCTGAATCTCCAGATTCTCCTTGGCCTGCACGAACGAAAAAAAATAGTTCACGCCGGAATTTATCAGGGCGCTCAGGGAATCGCGCAGGGAAAGGATGTTCCGCTCCTCCTGCAAATGCGCAAGAGTGATGGAGGCGTTGTTGTAGTCGAGCCCCGCGTCCTTGAGCAGCGGCTGGGAGAGTTCGGCGGACAACGTCGACTGTATACTGTCGGACCGGGTGTTGCTCCTGGTGACGTCACCGGCCGTTGAACTGTAGGCGAGGGAGGATTCGGCATCGTTCTTGTACGTATTTTCCCAGCCGAAGGTCAGAGTGGCTCCGGTCGGGATCGCCTGCTTCACCGTGGCGTTCACCCCCGCATTTTGTGTGGAGTCGGACCCGGACTTGGCATGGCCGCTGGCGCTGCGATTCTTCTGCACCGCATCCAGATTGAGGCTGCCGTCAATGTTCACCGTGGGCACATACTTGTCGTCGGCTATCTCCAGATCGAATTTTTGCAACACGCGGTCCAGATAGCTGGTCTTGACGCTCAGGTTGTTGCGCAGGGTCAGGCTCACCACATCCGCCATGCTCATGCGAAGAGTCTTGGCGCCATCTGTGGCCAAGGCTTCACCGGAACCGACCGTGCTCCCATCCTCGGCAGCGGCGGCTAGCGGAAGCAGCACGGCCAACAGGCACAAAAAAAGGGCTACCGACGGCAAGCGCATCCGATTATTTCCCGATCCGATATGCCTGCAGCATGACTGAAACGCCCCTCATCAACCCGTATTCTTTGCAGGATACCAACATTACACCCAATCTCAACATCATCCAGAGGGAGTGGCCCGACGGACAGTTTGCATCCAGGCAGGCCAAAACACCCAACGAAAAAACAATAACAACAACCATATAGGGCTAACCTCTATAGCCCATCGGCAACTTCAAACAGCTTCATCCAGGTTCACATTTTTCCCATTAACACAATAATCCCAATAGGAAAACCTTGTAACGGCAAACGCCCCTGCCGGTCGGGACAGGGGCGTTCGGTCCGTTATTTAGTGATGGTAAGGGTGAACTGCCTGGGCGAGTCGCTCCTGTATTCCAAGCCTTCGCCAATCGTGCCGGGAGAGAACTTCCCATCCGAGTAGTTGACGCGGGCATCGGTAATCATCTCATCAGCTTCATTGGTCACCTTGATGTACCACTTCTGGTCCAAACTGCCATAATGGCCGGTATAAGGCTTTTGCAAAACCTGACCGGGCTGCATTACCTGGATGTATTCATCCGTTTCCTCGATGCATTCGATGACTACGTCGAATTTGCGTACTTCCTTGGTCGGATTGGACAGTACGATCATTTCTGGATCATCTGCCGTGCCGGCGTAGGAAATACCGGCAACCAAAGCCGCAACAAACAGGCTCAGGGCAAACATCACCAATGGGGTACAAAACCTCTTCACAGTACACTCCTTACTTTCCGAGACATATGACGATCTGTTCTTTTCGTCGGAGGAGACAACAGGCCTTCACATGCCTTCCATCTGAGAACCCGACAGGGAAACGTCCTCCGGTTACTTCGTCACCGTGAGTTTGACAACGTTGGGTGCGAGGATCTCGAAGGTCAGGCCTTCGCCGATCTGTCCCGGAGAGAACTGACCATTGGTATAACTGGCAGTGGCAGTGGCTATGGTGGTTCCACTTTCATCGGTTACCGTCACTGTCCACTGCTGGTCCAGATCAGCCAATTCGTCGTCACAATAGTAGGTTTCCTCTCCCCCATGCCCCGTAATCTTGGTTGTCAACGAGTCTGGCCCCATGCTGGTGGAGACTTCGCAGTTAAAAATGCGATTATCAGGGGCCTGATTGACAAGGGTAGCGGTCTCGGAACCATTGGGACCGCTGCCTTGTACAAGTCCGGCAAACGAGATGGAAGCGGACAGAACCAGTGCCAACACACCGAACAACATTACCATTTTCTTCATTTTGATCTCCTTTTCAGTTAGAGGTCACTTTGCCATGGAATTAGTTGCGGTTTGCAGGAGTACGCTCCCTGCAATTTACCGCTTGAGGGTCAATACGACCCTGTCGGGAGCTGTTTTTTCGCAAGTAATGCCTTCACCAATCGCTTCCGGCGTAAACTTCCCCTTGGAAAAGGACAGTTTTGCTTCCGAAAGCGCCTCGCCGCCCTTGTCGGTAATCAGGACATCGAACTTGAAATCGGCGCTCATGGCCTGGCTGTAGTACGCATCGAGGTAACTGTGCGGAACAACGAGTATCTCTTCCTTTTCGGTCCCCTGGGAGAACTCGACCGTCAGCACAACTACCCGCATTTCATCTGTATCGTTGACAAAATGTATGTTCACGTCCTTGTCGGACGAAGGGGAAGTGCTGAACCCGGCAAAGGCGGCCGAAGCGGACAGAACAAGGGCAAGCGCCGCAAACAACATCATAAGTTTTTTCATTCTCTTCTCCTTGCGGTGTATTGGTTCATCGCCGCTTTCGACAGGAGCCGGATAGCAGCAATGTCGTTTTTCCCGACTTTGGCTACTTGGTTATCTCCAGCTTGAATTCCTTGTCTTCGAACGGAGTGAAGACGAGACCGTCGCCGATTTGCCCGGCCTTGAACTTGCCCCCGGAGTAATAGATGGTGGCCTGTGTATTGCCCTTGTTCTGCTTACCGGAGACCTTGAATTCCCAGGTCTGGTCCTCGTCATCATGGCCCCAGTAATCGCAAAAGGCGTCGGCCATCGGCGAAATATCCCTGGCCTGCATACTCCCGGAGCCCGAAGCCGTGGTAATGCGCAGTTCCACCTTCCGGCTTTCCCTGGCGCTGTTGAACAGGGAGGCGGACAGGCCTTCGGCAAAGGCGGCCGGAACCGATATGAACAGGGTCAAAGCCATGATCAAAAGCATCATCTTTTTCATCGGATTCTCCTTCAGTCTATTTGTTCAACCAAGCCGCCAGCGTTGAAGTCTTTTCAGTTGCTTCACGTCAGTCCTGTTTCCCTTTCCGTCTCATGCAGCTGAAGGACTTGCCATAACATACAACGATTACAGCTCTCCCTCTTGTACACTGTTTTTAACATCCGACCAGCCGCGTAAGGGAGCCGGGTCATACGTCGCGTCATATCGCTTCACGCATACCACCAGATGCCGCCACAGAGCCAATGGTTTCACAGAATACCCTTTTTCCCGATTTTAATCCCCAGTACCCCCGGCAAGGCCGCCTCGATTTCGACAATCCTCCCGATACGCTTGCGGCGAATCCCAACCAGCCTGCCCCGACTTTTTTCGCAAAGTGTAACCGGACATCCCGCGCGCACGATATACGGATTGTACCGAATGCTCCCCGCCCTGCCGCCTCTGGGGAGAGGGGACACGGCTGCGGCGTCCCGGGAGTGCGATCCCGGAGCATCCACGGTTCCAGGAGATTGGCCATGAAAATCACTTCCGTCAGCGGAATGCAGATGGGGTTTAATCTCGGTAGGATACGCCAAAACACTAGTGAGGGATCGGACGATTTTGCCACAGAAATGTCGGCCAAATTCCTTGAGGACAACAACAGTGACAGGTCCCTCTCTCAGGAAGAGCTGCTGAGCGACGCAAAGGCCAACATCGCAGAAATGCAGGCGAACTTTGAAAACAAAGTACCAGGTGACACAACGTCTCTTTCATCCATGGTTGATGACGGGACCCAAATCTCGGCCTTGGCATCGGGGCAGCAGAATTCCGGCAAAGCGCGGAAGGAGAGAGCGGCGGGAGTTCCAGCAGCACCACAGACGCGGCTGACGCCAACGACAACGGCATTGTCACGCAGGAGGAATTGCTGGCCTATCTTCAGTCCACCATAGGGACCACGGCCGCAGAAAACGCCTCGGCAACGTCGTCCAATGACGGCCCGGGAACTTCTGGAGCAGGCGAACACCCGGCCCGAATCCGTTGCGGAGTTACTCCCGGGGACCGTCTCCTATCAACGGCCCCGTCCCACACGAAAAGGGTCAATCTCTCCGGGCCGCGTCATTTGGGACGCGGCCTCCTGAACTCATAGGCCTCGCCCTTGTCCGCCTGCGCGAAACCGGACTCGGTCCGGGGAGGAAGCCAACGGTAAGGTAAAGCCGGTAAATCGGACGACATGTCGATCATCGCCGCCGTCGTCAGCGGCGATGTGAATGCCTTCGGGCAGTTGCTCGAACGCTATGAAGCGCATGTGAGCCACTTGGCCGCCGCCCATGTTCCGGGAGATTGCGTTGGCGAAGTGGCCCATGAGACATTTGTGCGCGCCTTCAAGGCCCTGCCCGGCTATCGGCCGAAGGCCCCTTTCGTAAACGGGCTGCCCCCCTCACGCTCATGACCTGCCATGACTTCTGGCGGGAGCGCTATCGGTGCAGGGAAGCACCCGCAAGCGACCTGAACGAAGACGGCCAGCGGTTGCTGAAAAACGCCCTGGCAAGCCGACTCGCAAGAGAAATTCGAACGTCTGGCAAGCGCCAGTGAAGCGAGAGAGGCGCTCTCGCTCGTACTGGACCGGCTCGCCCCCCTGGACAGGCTGGTGCTTGCGCCGACCGGCCTGGAGAAACGGATACGGGCCATGCTCACTCCGGAGCAGGCGCAGCGGTTCGACCAAAGAATGAAGGAGAGAGGACACGGCCCCGGCCTGCTGGCCCCGCCGCCTCCCCTTCCCTAGCTATTTAGCGGCAAACGGCAGCCTGATCCGGCTTTACGGTAGCCAGATAGTCCACAGTGGGCTCAACCTGGGCATCGGTCAGCTTGGCACCATTGGTCACCATCCGTTTTACGGTTTTATCCCAAGCAGCACGATCCTTTACCCCCATTTGGCGGCAGACAGGCTTCAAAGGATGACAGGCGGAACAGACCGTTTTGACGGTTGCACCAATCTCTGTGCTACCGGCGGAGACAACCAATGCGCCAGCCAGAACAAACAGCAAAGCCAATACCAAACGTTTCATAGAACCTCCCTGAGGAACCCTTTTGTGGTAATGCGTACTGTTTACGGCAGCGACCCTCAAAAGTACAGCATATCCCGTACCGCTTTGGGAGTAAAAATCATCAGCTTGTCCCCCTCAGGCAAAGCTGCTAAATACTGTGGCACCCTGCGGCGTACCCCGCCAGCAGACGTCCGACCCAAAAGGAAGCGTGTCGTCACCGGTGTGGCGCTTGGTCTTCAAAACCAATGTACGGCAGTGATGTCGTAGGCAGGTTCGACTCCTGTACGCTTCCGCCATTATTGAACAAAAAGGGACAACCGCATGGTTGTCCCTTTGTTTTTCTGAAGCTGCCCCCAACACTATCCCCAACACGACAACACTATTCCTTAACCTTTCCGGAGGGGGAGTAGGCTTGATCGTCCTCCTGTTCAAGGATCATTGCCACCAAAGAGGCTAGCTCTGCATACTCGGGATTTTTTAACAACTTATTAAGCTCCGTATCGACATCAATACCAGCAACCCAAGTCTCTATTTCGCTCTTGATATGCCCCCAAACTAGTTCAAACCAACGATAATACTCTTGCTTAGTGTGGAGATGCCCCCGTTTTAGGTCCGGGCTTGTGTGAGTTCCCGGCGTCTTTCCAGCCCATCCATTCCGGGCAATTGCCCGGAATGGATGGCGAACTCAATGGGTGTCAGGTTGCCCAGTGACGAGTGAGGACGACTCTCATTATAGTCCCGTCGCCATGCCTCGACTTTACGCTGGGCATCCTCCAGAGACAAGAACCAGTTCACATTGAGGCATTCGTCTCTGAAACGACCGTTGAAAGATTCAATATATCCGTTGTCTGTAGGCTTTCCCGGTCTGGAAAAGTCCAATTCAACGTGGTGTTCATAGGCCCATTTATCCAAGGCCTTTGATGTGAATTCCGGTCCATTGTCGCACTTGATACGAGTTGGCAGCGAGCGATCACAGGCTATCTTTTCCAGTACCTCGGTCACTTGCTCACCGGTAATACCCTGGCCGGCTTTGATGGCCAGACTTTCCCGCGTATAGTTGTCGACCACCGTCATCAGCTTGAGCCTACGGCCATCAAAAAGAGCATCGCTCATGAAGTCCATGGACCACACCTCATCGGGCCGCGTTGCGCTTTCTGTTTTTTCACGGTGCATAGCACTTACGATGCGTTTGGGGCGTTTGCTGCGGAGCAACAGTCCCTCCTCCTTATAGAGGCGGTATACGCGCTTGTGGTTGATTTCCCAGCCTTCTCGACAAAGTAAGACGTGAATGCGCCGATAACCATATCGAACTCGGGTTGCGGCAATTTCACAAATTCTCATGCGGAGCTCGGCCTGATCGTCGCTCTTTCGTCGGTAAGTATACAGCGACCGGGATATGAGTGCGATGCGGCATGCCCGACGGATGCTCACGTCATAATCGACCCGGAGGTGGTCCACCAACTCCCGACGACGACCAGGCCTCAGAGCTTTTTTGACAGCACGTCCTGAAGCATGACTTTGTCGAGACTCAAATCCGCTACCATCTGCTTGAGCTTGCGGTTTTCCTCTCCGAGCATCTTCAGACGGCGAAGCTCGCTGGTGCCGAGGCCTCCGAACTTCTTTTTCCAGCGATAGAAGGTCTGCTCGCTGATCCCCATTTTGCGGATCACTTCCTTCACGGGAGTCCCATGCTCGGCCTGGCGTAGGGCAAAGGCGATTTGTTCTTCTGTGTACCTTGATTTCTTCACGACGAAATCCTCCTACTTTCTGATAGTCGATTTCGCCGGAAAACTCACATTGTCGGTGGACCTATTTCATGGGAGCAGGTCAAGTGCAAGTGGGGGAAAGAGGAGGGATGAAGGGAAACATCTTTGGCAACAGTACAAGCAACAACTCCCAGTGCTGCTGGTCAAGATCAAGACCTCCCACTTCAGGGTACTCTTTGCAAAACCAAATTTGATAGGCAAATAATATGGGCGGATCTTTTCTCAAAGAGTTTGCCCAACACTCACTAGCGAGAGTGCCTGCCAAAAAAACACCGCATAACAATAAGAACTCTGTGTGGCTTGCCTTCAGCGTGAGAGATTCATCCCTATCTCTATCTGCATGTTTTATAAAATTCTGGGGTTTTCTGAACTCCCTTATTACCCTGGCTCGTTGTTCAGGTGGGAACGGGGACATCATATGCCCAATAAGGTTATAGTCCTCGTATGGAGTCCCCTTAGACAAATCATCAAAAACTTGAACAGCAGACGCTGCAAGACCATGAACAGCTATTAAGCTCTCTCCTTGGAAGTACAACTTAGCGGCAGCGATTAGTTGATCCCATCCAGCTTCGATTTTAGTCATCGTTAATTGATCTTGCATTTCTTACCTCACACTGCACCAAAGCCAAGCACATTGATTCGCCTAGAAGCGACACTTAGCTGATTCTAATCAGTTCAACACTTCTTTACAAAGGCGCTCTGCAAGCTCACTAAATCTTTCAGAGCCAACATTGCCACACTCCCTCATAACAGTTTCAAAATTAGCCCGAGCAGTGACCATATCCTCAGCAATTGGCAATCTATGCAATTCGCGATTAATCAAATCGATTTTTTCACGATAATGGGCCTCTATGCGAGCATCTACAACACCAGTTTCAACCTTTTGGTCTATGATTTTGTCTGCATCTATTTTTCTTCCAGATTTTACTAATGCTAAAAGATATTTCTCAAGGGCAAACAAGTCGTTTGCATACTGTCGAGTATATTTTTCCCATACGATTACACGAAGTTCCGGCGGCAAAGTGCTGAAAAGCACCAAGTCTGCCCCAAGCAATTCCACCTCTCCTTTCGCCTTGGAGAAATGAATATAAAACAATTCAGATAATATCCTCGGAAGAACTTCTATTGCTTTTGTAAGGTCTTCCTCACTGGGATTTGGCCCAAAATGTGCCCCTGGGTTGCCGACGACCCTCATCTCCTCAAGCTCTAAAGCCAACCCTGTATATCCCATTTTTTTTAATTCACTAATCCAGCGGAACAAAAGACCTTTAGAGGCTTTAGGAGCAAATGCTAGAATCTCATCCCAAAGAAATGCCTTAACATAACCCTCTGCACACCTCCTGATTGCCGTGGCTCTAGATTTTAGAGACGCTGCAGTATTATTACTCTCATTGTAATCCTCTTCTAAATAAGGGGGAATAAAGGAACACTTCTGATTAGACATAAAAAACTCCATTATTTAACTTTGTTCATGTTCCTTTAAAAAACGGTCCATAAACAAAACAGGCAAAACAGAATCATCAATAGACAAAATCTAATAACCGTAATAATGAGCTTTTAACAACCCAAAGAGACAACCTATTCTCAATTATCCTAACGATCAAAGCCCACCTACCTCAAAGTCAGCCCGATGCAACTGATCACAGCCAGCCAACTAAAATCCTGGATCGGTAGGTCCCCTCAGGGGTATTTGCCTCTCCTTACGAGAGATTTGATCTGGGCATCTGCTAAAGACCTGTCTCACATCGCAATACCATCTGGAGACAGCGTATACCGCCCTGGATTCGATGGAGTCGTAGTAACTTCAGGCGAATCAGCCTTTATTCCCAGTGGACAGTCGGTCTGGGAAATTGGCACCGATGACAAGCCTAGGACTAAGGCGAACAAAGACTTCAACAAACGCATTGATGACGCCAGTCAAGAGAAGACATTTATTTTCGTAACTCAAAGGTACTTCGATAAGAAAGAAGAGTGGTGCGAAGAGAAACGGCGACTAGGTATCTGGAAAGACGTCAGAGTACTCGATTGCGACGACCTTGAAGATTGGTTGAGCCAGACTCCTTCTGTCGCATTTAATTGGATTGAGCGCGTAGCACACATAGCACCAGAAGGGACTCTTCCATTAGTTTACCACTGGAATGAATGGAAGGAAGCGGTTGATGGCTATCTTAGCCCATCCCTGGTTCTATCTAGTTATGAACGTATCAAGACACGAGATCTCATTTGGGATTGGCTTGAAGAAGGGAGAAACATTTTACGGCTGAAAACATTCTCCCCCAAAGAAGGCTTGTTATTTATAGCTGCAGCATTGTTGCATTATGATGGGCTCGGTCACTGGCTGGTTAGAGGCATCCACGCAGATAACGAAAACACTTTACGCCAATTGGCCGCAAATCCCCATCCACAGTTAATTATCACCTCTAACGACAACATTGGGATAGCAAAAAATGCAATAGCAAATGGGCATAAGTACTGTGTATTGACTCCACACAACTATCACCCTGAACAAAGCGACCTGGCGGTTGTTGAAGTCCCTTTACGGGTTGGCGCCTTCGAAGCAACGAAAGCGTTGACAAGCTTGGGTATGGCAGAGGGCAAAGCGGACAAATTGCTAAGAAGCTCTGGCCGCATGCTTATGGCTCTTAGGAATGAGATTACTGGTGAGCACCCTTGCTGGGCCACTCCTGAACTAAAAGCGATAATGGCAACGATAATATTTGCTTCTGGGTGGTCTGAAGAACGCCCTGAAGATCGCATAGCCCTAGAGCGCTTAAGCGGTTTGCCCTACGAAAAAATTGAGAACAATCTAAAGCGAGTACTAGTCACTCCAGAACCCCCTATTCAGTATATCTCACCATATTGGAAACTCATTTCGCCAATGGATGTTTGGCGTTGCCTCGGGCCAAATTTAACCCAATCTGACTTCGAGAAGCTAGAATCTGTTATTATTGAAGCATTCACAGTAGAAGACCCCGTTATGGATCTTCCTGAAGAACAACGCGCAATGGCCCCCTTGTTTGGCAAAACAACACCCTATTCCAATTTCATACGTAACGGACTCCTGCAATCATTGCTTATTATCTCAATATTCGGTGAACAATTCAGGATATCCGGAATTAGTTCTCCTTCTGCTTGGGTTGATAGGCTTATTGGAACCATCCTGACCCAATGCAAAGACCGTAAAAAATGGGATTCTCTATCGCCATATTACAGATTACTCGCCGAAGCTTCTCCAAATACATTCCTGAATGAACTTGAGAGGAAAGACATAAATACACCTGAGGTTTTAACAAGCATCTTTACCACAGCAGGTGATGCAATGGGGATGAAAAATGCCCACGTAACTCTTATGTGGGCGCTTGAAATTATCGCATGGCAGCCCGAACATTTAGCTAGAGCTGCCCAGATGTTAGTTAAATTGCATTCCTACGATCCAGGTGGCAATCATCACCCCAGGCCAGCGGACTGTTTTGGTAGGATTTTCAATCTTGTTATCCCGCAAACCAATATGGACGCAGAACATCGACTGGAACTCCTTGAGGCTCTTTTGGATAAAAATCCAACAACAGTTCCGGATCTTTTACTTCAGCTTATACCATCTCCACATAGGACAACCTTTACCCGTTCCGTTCGCCCTCTTTGGCGCGAGGTTAATGACGGTGTACCATCAACCTATGGAGATATATGGAGAGGGATGCACCAAATAACAAGTCTGCTTGTGGAGAAAGCCGAGAACGATGGCAGAAAGTGGGCTGCAATTATTGAGAATTACGAGAAGCTACGACCAGATTCAAGGAAGCTAGTTCAACAAGAGTTGGACACATCCACTCAGAGTCGAATAAAGCACCACAAAGAGTTGAGAGATTCACTACGAGCCACGCTACATAGGCATAGATCGTATCCAGATACTAATTGGGCAATTCCAGAACAGGAGCTTCGGCTATTTCAAGAAGTATATGATCGTTTAGAGCCAGCAGATACCATTGAAAGATACGAGTGGCTGTTCGGATTACGCACATGCCTTCCGATGGGACAAAATCAAAACTGGCAAGAAACAGAGCAAGAAAAATTTCGCCTACAAACCGAAGCAGCCCACAGCATCATTAAAAGCAAAGGGATTGCAGGTATCGTTGAATTAGCAAAATGCTCCGAGAATCTTGACGCAGTTGCAAAAGCATACGTTGAAATCTGCTCTGACATTCCACTTGAGGTAAGCGAGTGCCTCCTCACGCAAGAAGGTAAACTTGAGGATTTTTCAAGAGCCTTTGTTTTTTATGCGAAGGGCAAACTTGGATCCAACTGGATACATGAAACACTAACCCATGCTCAAACTGCCAACTGGGGTCCACAAGTTTGCGCAAGACTATGTTTAACTCTACCTCCATGTGTTTCTACATGGACAACCGTTGCAGACCTTGGAGAAAATTGTGAACGCGAGTATTGGCGCATGGTTAATCCATATGTGCTAATCAGCCCAACTTCGCCAGAAGAAGACATCGACATGCTTTGGGACAAACTATTCGATGCCGGACGATCATCCACAATGATTAGTATTGCCTGTCAAGAAAACATGCCTCTCTCCTACAACCAACGCGTCAAAGCGCTAACGGCTTTCATAGAAAGCCCAGAGAAAGAAAGAACTTCTGGACACGAAATAAGAGAAATCTTTGCAAGGCTTTACGAGGCTGAGGAGAAAAATGAAAACGAGCTCATAGGATTGGAGTGGGTGTTTTCATCAGTATTCGATTTAGAAGCTACTCAGCTAACTATTCATCAAAAAATGGCTAGTGATGTGAACGCCTTCAAAGAGATAATAAGTATTAACACTGATAATGGGGCTGATGCCAATATCGACATGGTCTGGAAGGCCGAAAAACTTTTTGACAATTGGCAGACTGTTCCAGGCTCAAGAGAAGACGCTTCCATTGATGAAGCAGCCTTAAGAGGCTGGATTGCTGAGGCTCGCTCTGTTTGCAAAAACATCGACGAGAACGGAATGGTTGATTCACGCATCGGCGGTGTCCTTGCTCACTCTCCATGCGACAAGAATGGCCTGTTCCCCTGTTTAGAAGTTCGAAACACTATAGAAGAATTAAGTACAGAAGAACTGGAAGGTGGGTTTGTAGCAGGAATTCATAACAAGCGTGGAACCTGGACACGTTCAGCGAATGAGGGAGGGAAACAAGAGAGGGCGATTGCCAAACAATATCGAGAGTGGGCTAAAGAGTGTCAGGTGAAATGGCCGCGAGTAGCTAGACTATTACAGCAAGTTGCTGAGTCATACAGTGATTCGGCAATCAGGATGGATAAGGACGTTAAACTGCGCGATATGAAGCACTGAAGACAAAAGGCCTAATACAATGATTCGAGATATTGCAGACTATTTCCAGCAAACCAAGGACCCTGAAACTACTGTTTTCATAGTTAAAGATTCTCCTAACCAGGATTCTCCTTACAGCGGGCCACGGAGCTTTCAAGAGGGGAAGAACGCAATACATATTGTTGATCAATTCAATGGGAGAAGGCCCTTTGTTCTTAACAATCAAACCTGCTACCCGGGACACTTTACTTTTGAAATATTCCCATCGGTAATACTGGATAGCCATGTTGCATTTCACCTGCATTCGTACTTGTCAGTTCCCAATCCAACAAACCCCAGCATGCATACTTGTACTCATAGTTTTCTAAATCACCTTGTAGAGACAGGATATGATTACAACCCAATATTCTACATTATTGAATCATATAGAAAGAGCAGTGAAGAAGACTTTTGGCGCAACACACCACCTGTCATTGAGTCGATTCTTAAACTCCAATCAATGGACAGTGACTATTTCAAGGAAAAATCATCTGTTAGAATTGATGCTAGACTAGAAGAAGAACTCTTTCATAAATATGAAGCTACTTCATTTAGTGAATGCAGTCGCAAGTTAGTTGGGAGAATTCAATCTAATCTGCCAACAGTCGATCCTGTGTCACTGACATATGCGTGCTTGATTAAGATGGTATTAATCAAGCACAAAGACAAAAAAGGTGTAATAGATAAACTAGAACGATTTGAATCGTTTATGACAGACCAGCTAGGATTAAGGCTAGCCTACGAACACAACCTCGCATTGTACTATTTCGCCAACCTCGCGGGTCGATTCGTGAATATTCAACCCAACATGAAGCTAACGAAAGCGATATCTTCAGCCTACTCGACGGCATGGGATCTTTTTCTACTCAGACTCCCAATGGACCTTTTGACAGTTTCAAATCTCCCTGAAATATCTATGGGGTACATCGCATCCTGCGAGCACAAATTAATTGAATTTGGGCAACTTATGACTATTGATGCTAAATTCTGCTACTCAAAGACAAATGAAGTAAATCAACCTGTTTTCAACTTCGATCTAAGTGAAATTCAGAAAGAGATTGGGGAAGCAGCAACATCAAAAATCGAAAAGCAAAGTCGATCAATACTCTTAGAAAGAGCAGCTCGTACACATTCGGATATTATCACTGAGTACGACCTTCAGTGCCTTACGAAAGATTTGGAGATCCAACTTTCTAACTTGTGTAGGAGCTAACCTCACGGCACTATAACTTGCGGCACCCCTGCATCCTCTAAGACTTGATACAAGCTATTGACTTCTGCTCGCTGATTGTTGGCGCAATATGTAAAAATTGCGCGTTGCCTTGCGCGAGAGAAAGCAACAAAGAAAGCGGACCGTGATTCGGCTGGGTCTATTCTAAAGCTCCACCATGACTCATCTTCAAGCCCAACAAAGAAGACGGTGTGAAACTCAAGTCCTTTGCTTTTGTGGATAGTCATAATTGGAACAGCATCCTCTCCTTCAAGGTAAGCAATAGCCTCTCCCCATGTGGTTGCGACTTCAAACTGCTCAAACAGGTTTGTTATTAAATCCTCTTTGACCTTGTCGTACCAATCTCCCCGACGATACTCTGGATAAAAAGACTTAATATATCCTTCGCCAAGAAAATCAGTAACCACGCGAACGAGGTCTGCCACATCTCCATTGTTGTTAGGGACATGATCAAACGAAGTCGCAAGTTGTCTCACAAGGTCACCAATTTTTTCCTGCAAGGGTAAAATACTATCCTCATTGGGATCCAGTCCTTTAAGCAGCGCTGTTATATCAAGACAGTTCCTCCAAGCCTGACCTTTGTTTTCTGCATTAGCTGCCAGTTTAAAATAGCTGAGAATGATCGTTGTCAAATTCTCTGTAAGAAGGTCTTGCAAAAGAGATTCATCTCTTGCCTTTAGTCCTGCTGCCTCAAAGGCTCTTATCAGGGGCGGAGAGAACTGGTCAGTTGTCTGCTTCACCAGCACAACAAAATCGCGAGGACTTAAATCATAGTCTTCAATGTAACCATTCACAATTGAAGCTATATGTTCAGCTTCATGTTGCCTGTTTCTAAACTCCATAACTGAGCATGACTCTTCCCAAATGGAATCTTCCTGCATGGCCTGGGTCTCTTGCGGATTCGGATCAACGATCCTTGCTATCCTGTCCTGAATCCTTACCAATTCAGGTGAAGACCTGTAGTTCCTAATAAGTGGTACAACCTCAGCCCCAAAATCATCACAAAACAATCCGAATGGGTCATCTAAAGCCATCGCCCATCTCATAATCTGCTGTTTGTGATCTCCTACAGCAGTCAAACGGCATGTGGGAACGGCAAAAGCTGTTTTCACCAATCCATACTGAACATGCGTTGTGTCTTGGAATTCATCCAGAAATACATGGCTATATGTTGCTCGAATTGCTTTTAGGATTAATGGATTGGTTCGCAGTAGCAATTCTACTAGACGACCAATCATTGGAAAACCGAGCCGAGTTTCACCAAGGTTGTTTAACCACCTTCTCCACCATTCGGCAGCGGCCCACTCAAGGGTAGAAGTTGGTTCAAAACCAATAAGCGGAAGCGGTTCACCCAACACGTAATACTTGTAGAAATCATCCCACCTTGTTTGGTGAAGGATATTACTGTTACCAAACTCTGCTGGAACGTTAAGCCCTCTCACAAAGTCATCCCAGTCGCGGCGTTTAAATAAAGCCACCTCATAATCCGGATGAATTTTCCAAGGAGAAGGTAAAGAACGAGAAAACCTGTCTAACACCCCCTTTGAAAAGGCATCGAATGTGAGAGAGTCAAATCGTGCTGCTTCTTTAGGCACACGAATGGAAACTCGTTCTCTAAGGTTCTTTGCTGCATCTCTTTTAAAACTGATAGCAAGAATTCTCTTAGGATATGGACAGATCCCAGTCTCCAAAAGGTAGCAAGCCTTTTGAGCTAACAGTTCGGTTTTTCCTGCCCCTGGGCCAGCAATAACGGCAGAGTTCTGCTCCGACTTCACAGTATGCCAAGCGTTATCCTCTAGGCCTTCTACGCCAGCAGGCTGCCATTCTTCTGGAGATATTCTTGCCATGCTATTCCCCAGGCTGCTCAACTATGTTTTTTACAGCTTCAATTAGCGCTTTAAGCTCCTCCGGACAATTCTGAGCAATGTCAGCATCCTCAAGAAGGCCTATCGCTCTAATGTGGCTTACAGGCTTGCTCTTACCGAGAAAGAGATAGTTGTAGAATGGAAAATACTGCTTAAGGTCAGCCAACTCACCATCGTACCACGCTTCTGTTCTCCCATCTTTCAACACATGAGGAATTGCCTGCTCTACATCAATACGTGGGCCACGCGCTCCTTCAGGCAAGGTCTGATATGCTTCGGGAAAAGCGTTCAACATGGCCATATCTAGATCTAACGGCCATGAGCAGTAAACACCTTTAGTCCTGATGTGATTAACCCACGATTTAATGTTTGCCACATTGATGGCGAAATCTTCTTTCTCAACAAAAGCAAGTTCTCCATCTTGAATTCTGAAAAACTCTTGATCTACGCCATTTTCGACAAGTTGCTTCGCCAAGTATGACAAGCGGCTCCATCCTCCTGTATCGCGCCCCAGGTCCAAATCGAGCAATGTCACGTATGGGATTCCAAGATTATGTAGTAGGCGCCAAAAGTGGTTCACATGCCTTCCCCCAAGGGGAACAACAGCAACAAAGGATGGGTCTAAGTCTACGTTTAACGCCCCTGCGACCTGAGGGATCACGACTTGCTCCGAGTCCCCTTCGCACAACACTACGCACTTTGCGAAGTACAACTCTGGAAAGGCAAGGACTGCATTACGCATAAATTTCGCAGCCTCAACGTCTTCCTCCGGAAACAAAATGGGGTTTACAAGTGTTGTACGAGTCTCTTGGGCAAGCCTAAAGTGCCGCACAGAGTCAGGACTAACCCTCCCTAGTATTGAACTGGAATGGCTGGTCACGATAGTTTGTGACACATCATATTCAGAGATGTTTTTTACCGCGTTCAAGACTCGGCAGAGATAGTACGGTGAAAGATGGTTTTCAGGCTCTTCTATCGCAAAGAAAGTCAAGGCTGGGGTCCGCAACAGTTCTTCGCAAAATCCAGTATCCTCTTGTAGAGTGCAAGCCTTGGCCACTTCGCGCTCTATCTCAAAAACAGCCGCTGTTAATGCAAAATAAAAAAGAGAAGTATGCCCATCGCTCAACTCGTCTATAGAGCGAACCCCTCCGTCCTCTGACGGGCTAAGTGTTATTGTGATTCTGTTTGATACATCTTTAATATCACTAGAGATAACACTTAGCACAGGGTTGGCCAGTAGCTTCGCTCCACTCAGCTCCTTCCACTTCCTTTTTAAAAGTTTATTGGTGGTGGCTACGGCCACTTCTTTGTTTAAGGTCTCTTCAATAGTCTCTGCGGATTTAGCCAACGCCCTTCCAAAATCGTCTGTCCATTTGATCGCTTTGAAAAGGCGCTTTTTCATCAACCGAGTTTGCTGACTCAACAACTCAGATTCATTCCTTGTGGCCGGTATATAGTGGATTTGGATTAGCCCACGCTCGGGTGCTGTAACCCGGGTTGGCTCCTCGCCCTCTATGGCTGGCATCCACCAAAGCTGCTCTTCAATTGCTCCATCGGTTGTAGCGTCATCCTCCCAGGTAGCTTTCAGCCGAATACGACAATAGGGGGCGCCTCCCGGCTCAAGAACCAACATCTGCCTAAAGCAAGTAGGAACAGCCGCTCCTTCCTCGTCTTCCTCTAATTCAGGAAAAACCACCTTAACTTCAACCCACAAATCAAGCAGTTCATAGTCATCCAGAGTCTTTCCTGGAGGGATATGAAAATCCGTCTTTCTTATGCGCCGCTGTTTTGACGATGTCCCAAACATCCGCTGAAGCGCAGCCAAAACCGCGGTTTTACCTGCACCATTTCCCCCAACAAATGCAGTTAAGTCTTTAGCTAAATTTACGACAACAGGGATGTCTCCTGCGGATTGGAAACCTTTTAGTGTGATCGATTCTATCTGCATTGATCTGCTCCTAAGGAAATGTGGCATTAAGAGGTACGTCGAAACGATAGTTTCGGCCCAACGGGGAGGGATAAGAGTCATTATCTCCTGACAACTAGAACTCTACTCGCTGATTCTTTCATTTTTTAATCGTGTAATTTGAAAGAGTAGGATTGCAAAAATGTCTCTATGTGCATAGTAGAAAAAACTGGTAAAGCAAAGACTATCAAAACACATAATACACACTCAAAAAGTAGGGTTTATGAGCAAAGCAGGTAGAATCGGCTTTCATGTAGTTAGTAGCTCTGGGAACGGTGGATACTTAGTCGAATTTGAAATGAAGGACGGTCTTAGTGTAATTTGCGATTGCCCTGCGGGGATCCATGGCCAACTCTGCAAACATAAACTTGCACTCATTGATGGAGATGGTTCTGTCTACGATCCTGAGATGGAGGATGGCGGTTTTCCTCTGGACAAGTGGGCCAAAGCCATGAAGTGGATCAAAGAGTCCGGCGTGGATGAGCTTGTCACAGATTTCAGAGAACGCTTGAAAAAGTTGGAAGCTGAAAAAAAACGGCTCCAAAAGCAAGTAAGGAATGAAAAGGCGCGGCTTGCCAGGATGCTTGGTGAAGGGGTGTCTGCATGAGTAACCACAAAAGGCTGGTGGCCATAGGGTTTATGGAGTCCATAACACCTGAGATTGTGTACGGACGCTTTGAAAGAGGTTTTGATTTCTTCCCAGGGTTTCATGCTGTTAGCGCTGATAAGCCTATGAACGGGCATGGCGCAGGGTGGGTATTTCATACTCCTGCTTGTTTCTGTGAGGCGCTTGATGTCAAAATAACTTTGAAGCTCACAGAGGAGGAGAAAAAGATAAACAAAACTCTCCCTCCTGAAAAGAAAATCAAACCAAAGCCTTATTGGACTCAAGGCAGTGAGTTCAATTTCACAGAAGGTTGCTTAGTCTATGACACGCAATTGCCCGCCAGTCTGGTGTTAAGTGGGGATCCGCTTTAGAGGAGATTGAAGTGGCAATTCAAGTTGCCTCTGGATATGCAGCAGCGCCAGCTAAGGTGGAAACTCAAACGTGGGAAGCCAAGCCAGAGAATCTTGCCGATCATATCGAAAAGTGGCGCTCAAAAGGAATTGGGACGGAAACCAAAGACAATACAAATAGGAAGAATCCAGAGTTCAAACTGTTGGCTTTTGTTCCGCGTGTACCAGGCCAGATTGACCTAAAGATTATGCGCCCCAATAGTTCAAGATCCAAGTTGGAATTGGACGAGCGGCTGTCTATGAGTCAAGATGATTTCGTGAGGACGCTAATCCTTGGTTTGAACCGCCAGTGATGGAGTGTATATGACCGACTCTCAACTCCCGCCCTTCAAGCCACCACTTCCTGGATGGGCTGGTTACTTATTATCGGCAACAGGGCTTTGGGTATTCGTTCTTTTTGTCCTGGCGCTTGTTACGCTGGCCCTTCTTCCAATAGATCAATACGTGCCGGATGACGCACAGGTCGTTGTGGGGCTTTTTGCAGGAGCGCTTTTTATATCCGCCATTACACCCAGTGTCAGATTCTGCCTCAAAATAGCGACAAGGCTAATCCTCAGGCGCTACAAGCCACACTCTGCATTAAAACATTTCGGGCCACACATTTAGTGTGGCCCTTCTTTTGGTTCATCCGAATAAAGCGTACTTGGACCTGTGGGTGCCCACGACTCTGTGCATTAACGTATTGTACAAATTTCACGAGATACGCCCTTTGCCAAGGGCTTCACCTAATCAGAAGAGAGACATACTCAAGACTCAAGACATGTGCTATATAGGACGGCAAAACAGGAGGAACAATGAACGTTCAAGAGATTTACGACGAGCTTGTTATTCCAGTTTATGAATCTTGGTGCACTGAGCGTGGTTATATATTTTTTGATGAATACCCAACTGATTACAAAGAGTTCGTCAGTCACCTTCATGAATTCAACCAACAAAATCGTTGGAATTTATATCCCTACAATGGCAAGTGGCTACGTTTTGTTATTGAGGATATGGACAGCATCACTTACCGAAGTTTTACCGATACGGAATTGGCGGATATGGCCCAAAAAGCAGTTCTTGTCATTGCAGAGCATAAAGCTTTCCATAAGATGAATGGTAAACTGTATGGAGCGGTTTTGGTTACTTGTTCCTTTCTTGTGGGACTTTTCGCAAAATCCATAGCAAGCGACATAGTTCCGTTCCTAAGTGAGATTGTTGGCATCGGTTTATTTATTGCGACTTTGCTAATCGGCGGATTTATATACAATACGAACCGGCCAGAGCTAGACGATAGTGTCTTTTGCAATTGGTGAAGTCGCTCCCTAGTAGGTCATTATTTGAGTTCAGTATTGTGGGACTCATGAATTGAAGTACGCAATATTCGGATGAACCCGTTTCTACTCCATAGTCCTTGGTGCCAATCTCAATACTCGGAAGCCCTCTTCAACATCTTCAGTGGCTAACATCGTTTTGCCCAATGGTATGAGGAACGCTTTGGGGTCACCTTGTTCAGGGCGAGTAGCTCCAACAATGCCAACTTCCTTTTCTACGACATCAAATAGTCCCACCAGATCCTTCTCTAGCTTTTCAAGTAGAGTTTCATAAACGCCTTGGATGTTGTTTACCAATAGATTGTCGTCCTCCCGCTCCAACGTTCCGGTGAAGGTGTGCAAAGGGAACAACAGTTCGTGAACAGTTTCCTTTACACTCGCCCACTCACCGAGGTCATTTGGAATAGTAGTAATGCCATCAGCCATGTTACCTCCTGGCTTTCATTGTTGCTTTCCCCTCCCCCCAATTGAGGAAGTCAGGGCAAAACATGATTATATGCGGACAATCCGCGGGTCCTTCCTAGATGCTTTAACTACAAGGGTGCTTGCGGCCGCGGTTCTTGCCCACACGAAAAATTGAAAATCGGACGGAAAAACGGAAACTCCTTCTCCGGCGACACCATATGTGCCACGTCTACTAAACAAGGTGTCACTGCCCATAGCTTCCTCTTTCTTTTGGCCAATCCTTTGCAAATAGTTGCACCTGATTAAGGGACTGAATGAATAGAGAAAACACTTTGTCCCTCATACCCATGGACCATGATTCGGGATAAATCGGATAGAAGCCACCCAGCCCATCACCAACAATTCTGAAACCGTCACTAGCGTATTCAACGAGGAGGTCTTGCAATTCATGCCAGGGACTCAGGTTTTGTTTTGTAGGGATTTCGGGGGTGGGGGATGAAGGCCGCTCAAGCCCTCTCCTGCACCCTGGAAGTCCTTCATAAATCCAACCATCAAGCGGATATCCTGCCAACCAAGCGTCACAAATATCTTTGCCCTTAGGAACTGGCCATGCCATTGAGTTTGGAAAATGAGACTTCCACCACTGATAGGTCCTTTTCTGACCAGCCTCGTCATAATCCAAGCAAACCAGTATTATTGGCGCAGCCTTCAGCAGCTTACTAGCCTCCAGGTCAGGGGGGTAAGACACGCTCCCGAGAGCCATCACGTTCACGATGGATCCAGCCTCTTGGTAGAGAAGCAGTGCATCTAGTTCACTTTCCACTACAACCCAGGGCTTTGCTTCAGATTGAAGTATGAGAGGTGCTGTATTCGTGGGGACCGTTGGCAAAGGAAAATACTTCGGTTCTCCCTCAGCGCACCTAAACTTCACTCTGGCTATATGCCCTGTCGAAGCAGGGATCGGAATAACCAGTCCATGTGGAATTCGTATCCTCTTGGCTTTGCCGTTCTTCTTAATTTCGGGAGGTAATCCCCAAGTGGATCTGTGGCGGTAGTAGGTCTTTGGACACCAGCCCAACCTGGCCTTTTTGATCGTTTCAAACGACAAGCCCCGGGCTTCTTGAAGCCACTGGATTATCCCTGGAAACGATTGAAGACTACTTGCAGCCCATTGAATCAGCTTCATAGTCTGGCTTTGCCAAACCGCAGGAGGGCTTTGGTTGTTTTTGGGTTTCCAAGCCCTGGTTGGATGCTCAGATGAACGCTTGGGCGTTGTTGGAGGATCAAGTGCTGATCTGGCACTATCCAAATTCAACTCCCTACAAGCTTCTGGATAGCTCAGCCCCTTGAATTCCCGTAAAAACTGGATCCTATCCCCGGATACTGAGCATTGCCGACACCAAAAACGCCCAAGGCCATCTTTCCCCTGTTCAAGGAATAGGGTGAAGCGATCTTCACCACCACAATGAGGACATGGACCGCAATACTCCTTTGACGTTTTTGATTTTGAGACCAGCCCTAGAGATTGATAAAGGTCGAGGATTGTCATTTCCCAACCTCACAACCGCCAAAAGATGGATGAATCCGCAAAACCTGCATATCCCTGCAAAAGACTGACTGGGGATATTTTTCAGTGATATCAAGCAGCTTGCCACGCTTCGGCTTTGTGGACACACAGACATCGTTCCAAGAAAACAAAGTCTTATATTTAAGAGAGTTGCCTTCTCTTTTCTCTTCTAAATGCAGGTATTGCAGATAAAGTATGAACAATAAGTAAACTGTAAATAATAAGATGTAACAGTAGAGATTGAAAATCTTTCCAAAGCATATCTGCATATCTGCAACCACTGTAAATTCAGAAGGTCTAACACTTTGTTTTATTGCGGCTTTCAGGGCAGCAGACACCTGGTGTGTTGGCGTACAGGTAGAGCAGCTAATCACAGTGATCCCCCTTCGCGAAGAGAAAGCCCTGAGAATGTTGAATGACGCCCTTCAGAGGAGTGCTTATAGCCTTTGGCAATCATTGCCGCTTTGAGCTTTGCAGAGCCTGGGACCTTTGTTGATTGACCATGCTCATCTTTGACCCACTTTTGGTAGGCTTCTCGGAAAGCTCCCGCCCTAACAAGGCCGCCAGGGACGCATCGTTCTTCAACGAACTGCTGAAGCATATCTTCTTGAGTTTGGTATTCTTGTGTTGCAACCAATATCTCATTCGGCGGCTTGAGGCCTTCCTGCTGATAGAGGAGGCACCCCTGGACTAACCACGCGAGGATCCCGGGCAATTCTTCTTCAATCCTATCTTCAAGGTCCGAGATTTTGGCTTTTTCATCTTCCGCTGAAGGCTCATCTACAAACCGATAAGCGAAGGGGATGAGACGAACTCTCCGCCAAGTTCCATAATCAACTGAATGGATCACTGGCTTATTGTTTGTCAGGAGAAAAATGCTGAACTGAGGCCGAAACTCCACGATAGCATTGGAGTAGTTGTAGCGGCCCTTCAGGGTATCGTTTCCGGTAAATTGCTTGATGGTCTCAACGTTGAGCTTCGCCCCGTCTTTCGTTTCTGAGGTCCAAACCAGCCTTTTCCCTTGGAGGTCTAGTAACTCTGGGTCAGCCCCACCAACTTTCGGACGATATCCCACAATCATTTCAGCGGACACAGCACCAGAGAGAGGCCCCATAATTTTCTTAGCAGTCTCAAGTAGTGTGGATTTTCCGTTGGCACCTTCTCCCCAAAGAATAAAGAACTCTTGAAGAGGTTTGCCTATCAAAGAGGCGCCAAGAACTTTATGGAAATAGTGAGCCGTTTCCTTTGTAGTGAATATCTCATTAAAAGCTTCCACCCAGGTTGGCGCTTCTTGGTCAGGCCCCTTCCACTCAATGGGACAGGCCTTGTTGATATAATCCTCTGGGCGCCCAGGGCGAGCTTCTCCAGTCCTCAGATTTATCAATGCATTTTTAGTCTGAAGTGCATACGGATCCTGATTCCATTCATCGCCTGTAATTGCTAAAGAATCTTGCCCTTTACAAGCCCAATTGATTACGTTCCGCATACGAGTTGCGCTGTTAAGACTGTCTATCCGCTTTCTTAACTTGCCCTCTTTTTCGATGGCAGCTTTGGTGTCTTCCTGGGATCGATTAGGGTCGTTACTGATCCTTCGCTGGACACCAATCTCTTCATGGTATTGGCCAACGGCAGCTTGGTTTGCCGCTTGAAAGAACTGTTCAAGGAGGTCTTCGTGCCAATGCTCGTTAAAGTAAAACATCTGGCTTCTCTGCTTATCCAGGCAGAACTTTCCCTTGAGGGCTTTTGTTACAAGCCTTCCGTCCCCTCGTTCATTCTCAGCCAACATCCTCAATCGTTCAATGGAGGAGAAGCTGACTGTTTTTTGCCCCTGATCCCGGCCATACTTCTTTTGAGACTCCTGAATCCTGGCTTTAGTTAGCTTTGCAGCTTCTTCAGCCGTCTTGCGATGCTCCCCCATAAGTAAGCCGCCTACTTATCCTGTGCGTTCAGAAGGTGAAGAGGGTCTGAAATGCTCATTCTGGATTTCGCACAGCGATAGACGCCGTCCAGATCTGCCATAGGTAGTTCGCGATTTTCAGATATGACCAGATTGTCCAGACCATCCTTCATTTCCCAAAGCGCTTCATAGGCCTTCTTGCTCAGACGGGTAACGGGGTGGTTAATGCCGTAGACATCGCCTAGCAGCACTCTGAAGTGGATTATGAAATCAAAGCAAAGTTGAAATTTTGCACCATATTCAAGATGAGTTTCAAAGGTGAGATTGTTTTTCATTGGTGACTCCTATTCAAGGCTCAGTTTTTCAGGTTCGGCTCTGTTCAGTGAATCAGGGGGAAGGGGTGACTAATACGTTTGAGGAGGAGTCACTTTTTGATTTTCAATGAATTCATCAATGTCTTTGATGTCGTAACGGACGGATCTACCATTCTTGACGTAAGGCAGACCAATTCCATTCTGCCTGTCTGTCCGGATCTTTGAGACACTGATGCAAAGAAGTCTTGCGGCTTCATGCTCGTCGATCAACTTTCTATTCCCTTTATTTGACATTAAAAAACCTCCAGTAGTTTTGTTATCTACTGGAGGCTTAAAGGCCTTTGGGTATGAAGCGTAAGTGCCCTTTTTTTACTCTGCAAAAAAGGGCACCCAATTTAACATAAGATAGTTTCCCTAAACTTCTCGGGGTAGTATGGAAAAACTCCATTGGAGGCATTGAAAATCAGCACCTGAGCGTTCTCATAATCTTTGTATAATTGCCTACGGGTGGTATCGCTTTTAGGGTCTCTGCCAGCGCCCACATAATGATTCAACACTTCACCAGTAAAACGATTAATCTTGTTGAAGCGCCCTGTCAGTATCTCATTTTCTGTTTTACCCATCTGCTTTAAATCATACACACCGATCAAGCGGTCTATGAGGTTAGGCTTTACTTTTCGGCAACAGTTTTTCCATCTGTTGCGCAAAACAACCTCCTCATCCTCCCTAAACTCTTTAATTTCAGCCCTTATTTGTTTGACCATATCTTTAAGGGGCAAAGCATATGGATCTATGGAAATGTTCAATCTGCTTTGCCAAAACCTTGTTCGGCATCCTGCTTCTAATTCAGAAACAAACTGGTCTCGATATATGGACGTTTCATTCAAATCGTTGCGCAGAGCCAACCTTTTACTTTCCACCTTCATTATCTTTTCGACTTTTTCGATAGGCTGAAAAGGGAAGTGAGAAATGGCTCCGAGTTCTGGCCAGACATTATCAAATCCTTCCAATGGAATTGAAAACCATTCAATTGCGGATAGCGCATACCTGTACACATTCGAATCAGTTGAACAGGGACCAGGTCTTGGTTGCTCATTTAAATGGAAAAGCAAAAAGAACTTGTCGTCTAACCTATCGGCCTCACTTCGGTACTTGTCATAATCAGTGTTTCCTCCCTTGATTAACGAGAGCAAATGAACTCCACCGAGATAATGCTCATTCCTCAAAAGGCACTGATACCACAAGTAGTGGGCGTCCTTAGCTTCATCTTTATAGGAGCAAGGCCTGGCAAGGTCGTTTTCTATTAGTGTCATCTTCCTTATTCCTGACTTGAACGAATCTGAATGACTTTATTCTGCTCATCCTCTTCCTTGGCGATATCATGGAACATATCGCCAGCTACATTTGATGCTTTCTGCAAAGCTTCATCGCGAAGATGTGCATACCGCTGAGTCATTTGAGGACTCTTATGAGTTAGCAATTTCTGAAGGGTGTACATGTCCACCTCACCAGAACTAGCTAACATTGAGGCGTATACGTGACGCAACCCATGAAGCGGACGAAAATCAGCAGGAAGTTTTGCCCTCTTCTTTATGCGACAAACTGGGCCGCGAGCATCTGTCCTCTGGTTCCCACTTTGCCCAGGGAAAACGTATGGGCTGTTAAGCCGTTCATGGCTCTCTAGCAAACTCTTGGCAACGCCATTCAACGGAATGCTCTGACTCTTTCCGCCTTTGGGATTCTCAATATATATGAAGTTGCGTTTGAAATTGACATGATCCCATTTCAGCCGAAACAATTCGCCGCGGCGCATCCCAGTAAACAAAGCCAACTTCATCATGTTAGCTACTTGGCGATTGGAATCCGCATCTATGGCCTTCATCAAAGCCTTCAGTTGGTCAGCATCAAGATCCTCTGTTCTAACGTTATCCACTTTGGGCATTTCAATATGAAGACGAGAAGGGTCTGGAATAGGACAGAGACCTTTTTTTACCCCAAAATTGATGATTCGTTTGAGAAGAGCCAAAACTAGTTTGACGGTCTGAGGAGATTTGCTTTTAAGAAGTCTGATTCGGATCCGGTCAATATCCAGAGTTACTAGATCGGCGGGTGCCTTAGATCCTACGGCCGATTTCAGATAACACTTGTAGCGACTTTTGTCGGGAAGCAGCCCTTTGAGATCCTTTCTTTGATTGCGATACTCTTTCCAGAGCATTTCAATTGTCCACTGACCTTGCTTCTCTACTCGTTGCTCTTTGTTAGAGCTTTGATCTCCATCGATCCTCAAAGCTCTCAGCTTTGCGGCCTTTGCTGGGGTCATGTCATCTCGCTTTTGTCGGCCAGCCTTCTCTTCGATCAGCTTACCGTTTCTGCGATACATGATGTAGTAAACACGCTCCAAGCGCCCAGAAGAGCCTTGAGCACTTTCTATGAAGTATACACCTGGATATTTCGTCTTGTTTCGTTTTTGCTTAGGCATGACTACCTTCGTGTTTTGCCATTGTCCCCAACAGCATCCCCAACACTATCCCCAACACCAGCTAAGTTAATAAGTGGTAATAGAGGGCAAGTCAACGCACTTTAGACCCTGCAATAATTGAAACAATGTTAAACGATGTAAATTGAGGACAACCACACCGAATGGTCTTCAAAACCAATGTGTGGCAGTGATGTCACGGGCAGGTTCGACTCCTGTACGCTTCCGCCATTTAAGGATAAAGTGCCGCTGGCATAAAGCTGGCGGCTCTCTTTTCGTATTCTTCTTTTTGTTATTTTATGGATATTTAGGGGCTGCAAATTGATGATTTCCCCGAAATTCCACCAAAATCACTTGGTTTGCCCTCTCAGTTGGGGCAGGGGTTTACTTGGGCTGGTAATGCCAAATTCTCCCATCTTGACCTTTCGATTCCATTGGTATTTTTCCCCATCATATTTCCATAGGTTGTCATCAAACACATAATCAGGCATCCCATTTGTGCTTGTCCCTGTCTTCTGGGGGATGCGGTGCATAGAAGGGTATCCTAGATCAAGTAATTTCCATCCTTGCGGCGTCTTTTTAAAAATATCGACACAGCATCCTCCGGTGCCGCAATAGACGGAGTGACCAATGGTGATCAGAAGTTCGTCTTTCCCATCGCCGTCAATGTCATACTCAAGGACGTAAATATCGGGGTGCTTGTTGATGTAGGTTTGCGCAATATCGTTGAGATCCTGGTCATAGTACGTGGTTATTTTATCTAATTCTTTACGGCTGATTTTCTTGAAGTCTCCCGATGCATCAGCCGACCCACAGATTGCGAAAATACAAATAGCTAAAAGGAGACAAGACATGGGGTGCAATAGTGCCGGGAGACACCTGCACGGAACCGTTATCTCCCGGCATACTTCATCTTCTTCATTCATGAACGTATGGGATGTCATACCCTTGAAATTTACGCAGATACTCCGAGACATGGGTGCCATTAGCGTCATGAGGATCGTCCTGTCCATTTGATTCAAGATATTTTTTGATGCCGCCGTTCACTCCCCTCAAGTGCGCACCGGCGAGGAGGCCCGAGGCGGTAATTTTTATACCTCCTACCGTTTTACCTATATAAACATCAAGCTTTCTGTGCTTGATATCTTTCCATTGAGCGCGCTTATATGCATCAAATGCGTTTTCCTGAGCTTATGGAGAATTGAGAAATTCCTCTTTGAACTTGACTCCATCCTTTCCGATCCAGTTGCCTTTTTTAAGGGGCTGTACCAGATACCCCCTCTGGGTTATCTGGTACAGCCCCTTAAAATGTCCTTTCTCTTTCAACACGGTGGCAACTACTTTTTCTGCTACAGATTCACCCCCGAAACGAAACTTCCCCGCCTTCGCCGAACGAGTGCACAAGGCCGGACACGACAGAGTCTTCCCAGAGATCAAGCCGAGGCAGGGCAAATACGGCAAGGCCGTGTCGCAGTGGTTCAATGACAGGTTCAAGAAGAAGCTCGATCTCCAACCGCCGAGGGCCGGACTCAGGAAGGAATTCCATAGCTTCCGCAACACCTTCATTAATGCAGCGAAGCAGGCCCGTGTGCCCGTAGAAATGATCGAGGAGACCGCAGGCCACGCCAGCAGCTTGGGAAATCGCCTACAGTCGATGTCGGGCGACTACTACGCCAGCCACTACACGGAAAAGATCAGGCACGAGGAGTTGATGGTAAAGGTGAAGATTGAAGTCGACCTCACCAACCTCAAAAAGTCGAAATACAAGGGCTAACAGGTGGAGGCCAGGGGAAAATCGCCTCCATACAAACTGCTGCTTAACATGTTGAAATACAAGGACGGTTCGCGAGACTTGTGCCCGTGCTTTGTATCCGCATCTTGTACTCGGAAAGTTAGCGTGAATTCGGTTCCAGAACAAGAATCCCGGTTGAGAACCACGGCATCCATGAAGCCGCCAACGCCATCGCGTATTGTTTTCCGACAACAGATCGAATTCTTCGAGGATATTTTACCAGAGGATGGACCGATGGTGGACGAGCAGGAGGAAACCGGAGGGGGCGTGTGTGGAGTTGAACTAGACCTCAAGTCCCTTGCGAAGCTTGTAGCAAGTTGGCTTTGTGAGGATGGAGGTGTCAAGCTTGCTGATATGCTTGAGGTAGAAGCCCTTGATAAACTTGGATAATTCTTCGCGGATGTGCCGAGCGGGTTGCAAAGAGTTTAGAGCAAGAGACTTCCCATTGAATGAGGTCTCATGGAAACGAGATGTTCGGTTGCCCGTGGTTAGCAACAAGTCAATGAGTACTGGCCCTTCATAACCCTTTTGGGCCAGTTCAGTTTCAAGTTGCCCCAACTGTTCAAATGGGCTGAGGTGAGAAGCGGAAAAAATGACATACCCATATTCGGGTTGGTCAGTTTTTCTCATTCTGTAGAGTTTCATCATTTTTCAAGTAATAACTCACTGTAGTTGTTAATTAAATCGAGACAGTTTGAGGAGATGAGAACAGCCTCTGTTCTATCTCCGATAGTTCTTATCTCCGCATCGACTCCGCTAGCATGAAATGTTCCATGTCGGTTCGGATTGTAGTAAGAGTAACATTCCTCCAGTAAACAGCAAGTAGTATCGCAACCTATCCTTACTTTCGCGTCCGCGTTGAGCTTGTAGGTTAACGGTGATTGGCATGTCTTGTGAAATTGGTCGAACTCTCTCCAATATTCTCCGCATGCGTTCAGGACAGATTTCCGCATGAACGCCTCAAGTGCGCGTAACGCAGGGTAAGAGATCACCGAGTAGTCATCGACTTCCATCGGTAGGCCGCGCATGCTGATGGCCGTACCAAGGAGTTTGGTCAAATTTTCACCCGCGTAGGCATAAGCATGTGGATACTCATTCGTCAACTGCTTGGTAGCTTCGGCGGCAGATGTGGGCGTGGAGAAAATCGTGCCTAAGTGCTTCAAGACATCGTCTTGAGAAATTGCGTCGTCCTCTGCCAAGAACTGAACGACATCTAGGGCAAGGACGACAGGGCGGCCTTGGATGAGCAGGGTCCCCTTCTTGTAGAGAGTGAATGTAAGTACATCCCCTTGCTTCCCCTTCACCTTGAGGGACAATCCGTGCGGAATCTCAACAGGATCATCCGTTGTGGCGCTGCATTCCTCTGTGAGGTAGGCAACCAAGGTTTCGAGTTTGTCTTTTGTGTAATCGTGAAGGGTCAAAGAGAAGTTCTTCATTTTTACGGACGAGGCATGTTCAATAACGTACTCTGCCGCTTCGTTCGCAAGGTCTTGGTTCTTTCCGGCTGCTTGTAAGGTGAAGAGGCCGTTGTTTTTGGGGTAGACGACCAAGTGGACGGGTTTTCCGTTCTTGAGGAAATGGTAGTGGTTCTCTCTGGGCTTGAGTTCCAGCTCGACTGGACCGTCGGCATACTCGCCCAGTTTGGGCCGGATCATGTCCGCTACTAGCGCTTTGTCCCTGTAGCTCATTGTTGCCTCGCTGATTGTCGCGTAAATGTAAGTCGGCATATAGGATTTTATGCTGACGTAGGTCAACCTATTGTCTGCAGGGCGAAAACGGGCTGATGGACCTGTGGGTATGCCCATCCGTCCAGTGGACAAATCAAGCACAAACGAATCACTCTATCACATATGTCCATCCACCTCTCGCAAGGCCTAAGAATTCATCGGCCACAGATGAAGACGGGTACGATCAAATTTTTAACAAATTCTCCAACAAAAAGAGGCAGCCTTTAGGCTGCCTCTTTCCTTTTAAAACAACAGATTGTGCCCCAGGCCAGCCTGCGCACGAACTTCACTACTTATCCAACGACGGGATTATCCGTTTTTCATGCTCAGCCCAATGCGCCGTCTTTGAACATCTACGCTGAGTACCGTTACTTCTACCTCTTTGCCTGCGGCCACGACGTCGGAAGGGTCGCGGACAAAGCTGTCCGAGAGCTGGCTGATGTGTACCAGGCCGTCCTGGTGGACACCGATATCAACGAAGGCGCCGAACTTGGTGACGTTGGTGACGATGCCGGGCAGCTTCATGCCCTCGTGAAGATCCTTAATGTCGTTCACCCCTTCGGCAAAGGAAAACACGCTGAACTCCGCCCGAGGATCACGACCGGGCTTGGCTAGTTCATTCATGATGTCCCGGAGGGTCGGCAGGCCTACATCATCCGAAACATACGATTTGATGTCCACGCGAGCCCGGGCGTCCTCATCCGCAACCAGTTCGGCAACAGAGCATCCCGCGTCCTTGGCCATCTTTTTCACCAAGGCATATCGCTCGGGGTGGACGGCACTGTTATCGAGAATCTCCTTGCCTTTGACGCGCAGGAATCCTGCGGCCTGCTCAAAGGCTTTGGGGCCAAGCCGAGCCACCTTGAGCAGCTCGCGCCGTGAAGAAAACGATCCGTTCTCGTCCCGATACCCCACGATGTTCTCGGCCAAGACAGGCCCGAGGCCGGAAACATGGGTGAGCAGTTCGGCGCTGGCCGTGTTCAGGTCGATGCCCACAGAATTGACGCACCGCTCCACCACGTCATCAAGCTCCTTCTTCAACGCGGCCTGATCCACGTCGTGCTGATACTGTCCCACCCCGATCGATTTGGGATCAATCTTGACCAGTTCAGCCAGCGGGTCCATGAGCCTGCGGCCGATGGAAACAGAGCCGCGCACAGTAAGGTCAAGGTCCGGGAACTCACGCCGGGCCACTTCCGAGGCCGAATAGATGGAGGCCCCGGACTCGTTGACCAGGACGACGGGAATACCAAGGCCAAGCTCGCGCACGAAGGCCTCGGTCTCGCGGCCTGCCGTGCCGTTGCCTATGGCTATGGCTTCGACATCATACCGCGAGCAAAGATTGCGGAGTATGTGCGCCGCGTCGGCCTGCTGCTTCTTTGAGCCGGTCGGATAAATCGTGGTGTGATCCTGAAGCGCGCCCTGTGCGTCGAGGACGGTCAGCTTGGCACCGGTTCGGAAACCGGGATCAAGCGCCAGTACACGCTTCTGGCCAAGCGGCGCCGCCAGCAACAACTCGCGCAAGTTCGAGGCGAATACGCCAATGGCTTCGGCATCCGCCCGCTTCTTGATTTCTGCACGGACCTCGTTTTCGATCGAAGGACGAAGCAGTCGTTTGTAACTGTCCTCAAGCGCCAGCTTGACCTCCCGGGCGTCAGGGCCGGAACCGTGGACCAGTTCCCGGATCAGCAGGTCCACGCCTTCCTCATCGGCAGGTCGCAAGGAGAGCCGGAGAACCTTTTCGTTCTCTCCCCTGAACATGGCCAAAGCCCGATGCCCCGGAACACGCACGAGCGGCTCGTCCCACTCGAACCAATCCCGGAACTTCTGCCCTTCTTCCATCATCTTCTTGATGACCGAGGATTTGAAACGCCCCCGCTTTACGAACAGAATGCGGAGGGCTCCCCGTATCTTGGATTGCTCGCTGACGTCTTCGGCAATGATGTCTCGTGCACCGGCAAGGGCGATCTCAATGTCGGGGACATCCTTGTCGGCGTTGATAAATTTTTTCGCTTCCAATTCGGGATTGACGCCCTGCTGCTTGAAAATCAGCTTTGCCAATGGCTCCAGGCCGCGTTCCCTGGCGATACTCGCGCGCGTCTGGCGCTTGGGCCGGTACGGGAGGTAAAGGTCCTCAAGGAGGGTCTTGTCCTTGGCGTTCTCAATGGCGGTTTTCAGTTCATCGGTGAGAAGATCACGTTCGGCCAGAGAAGAAAGGATGGAGTCGCGGCGCTTATCCAGCTCGGCCAACTCGATGAGCCGGTCACGGACTTTGCCGACGGCCACTTCGTCCATGCTGCCCGTGGCTTCCTTGCGATAGCGGGAAATGAAAGGAACCGTGGCCCCCTCGTCGATGAGAGATGCCACGGCTTTTACATGCTTGTCGGAGAGCGCCAGTTCTTGCGAGATGCGCTGGATATGTTTGTCGTTCAAACTTATTTCCCTGTTTTTTTACATGAGCGATTATTGCTTCGTCTGGAGAGAATCTCTGCCTGACGAAGCGACTCTCTATCACGGCCTCCTTACCGGCGCCACCGTCCATGGGGGATTGCCAGACATTGAACCGTGACCGGCTTCCGCCAAATCATATGCCCTTTTCCTGAATAATCGCCCGGATCAAGCCCTATGTCCCACCCAGGCGGGGAGCAAAAAATAGAGAAGCCCCGAACCATACGGTCCAGGGCTTCTCTACAATTCAGTCGAATCTGATTATTCTACCACTTCGTCTCATACTTGTTGCGCAGGTAGATGGCCGCACCGTTCATCACCAGCATGACCGCCAGCAGGACGATGATGCCAGCGCTGGTGCGCTCGGTGAAGGCGCGCATGGAGTCCGACGACCATGTATAAATCTGGGCGGGCAGGACTGTTGCGGCGGAGGTGAATCCGTCGGGCGCTTCCGGGATATAGGCCATCATGCCGACGATCATCAGCGGCGCGGTCTCACCTATGGCGCGGGCCAGACCGATGATGGTGCCGGTCAGGATGCCGGGCAGCGAGAGGGGCAGGATGTTGGTCACGACCATCTGCCAGCGCGTGGCACCCAGGGCGAGCGCGCCCTCCCGGATGGAGTCCGGAATGGCCAGAATGGCCGCGCGTGTCGAGATGATGATGACCGGCAGGGTCATGAGCGAGAGGGTCAGACCGCCGACCATGGCGCTGGAACGCGGCACGCCCATGAAGTTGATGAAGATGGACAGGCCGAGCAGACCGAACAGGATGGACGGAATGGCCGCAAGGTTATTGATGTTGACCTCGATGAGCTGCATCAGCCTGTTGTCCGGCGCGAACTCCTCAAGGTAAATCGCCGTGGCCACGCCCAGCGGGAAGCTGAAGACCAGGGTGATGAGAAGCACGTAAAAGGAGCCGACGGCGGCGGACCATATACCCGCCATTTCGGGCAACTTGGAATCGCCGTTGAGGAAAAATCCGGTATTGAAGGCCAGCCTGGCCCTGCCCTCGGCTCGCAGCGTGTCCACCAACTGCCGTTCGGCCTTGTGCAGCCGGTTGGGCTTGCCCTTCAGGTACTGGTCCACCTCGGAATCGGCCAGAACCCATTTGTCCTCGGTGGTGCCGAGCAACGACGGGTCCGCTTTTATCCTGTTGGGAATGAGCCTGGTAAAACCACGGCTGACCAGATAGCTCATATCCTCATCCAGGGCGTAGTCGCCCATTTTTCTTGCCTGGTCGGTGTAGTTGACCTCCACCCGCAGCTCGGCCTGCTCGAATGCGGGCCAGGCGGACTTGACGATATCCAGAAAGAAGAAAACCAGAAACGCACCGGCAAGCAGGATGGCGGCATAGGAGAATGCGATGAACCGCTTGTCCTTACGCTCGCGCCGCTTCAGGTATTTGTGATCGATAGGTATCTGCATGACGACCGCCTATTCGTACTGTTGCCTAAACCGGCGGATAACCACCAGCGAAATGACATTGAGGGCCAGGGTGACGACGAGGAGCACGAGCCCGAGGCCGAAGGCGGACAGGGTCTCGGGACTGTCGAAGGCCTGATCGCCGGTAAAGGCGTCCACTATGCGCACGGTGACCGTGGTCATGCCTTCCAGCGGATTCCAGCTGAGGTTGGCGCGCAGACCGGCGGCCATGACCACGATCATGGTTTCGCCCACCGCGCGGGAGACGGCCAGCAGGAAGGCCGAAACAATACCGGGCAGTGCCGCGGGCAGGATAACGGTCTTGATGGTCTCGGACCTGTAAGCCCCCATGGCCAGTGCTCCCTCGCGCAGGGAGCTGGGCACGGAGTTGATGACGTCGTCCGAGAGCGAGGAAATGAGCGGAATAATCATCACGCCCATGACCAGTCCGGGGGAAAGCGCGTTGGTAAAGTCGGCCTGCAATCCGAAATATTCGGCAATGTTGACCACCAACGGGCTGACGGTAATGGCCGCGAAAAAGCCGTACACGACGGTGGGAATACCCGCCAGGATCTCCAGGGCCGGTTTGGCCACCTTGCGGAAAGTGGGCGTGGCGTACTCGGCCATGCAGATGGCCGAGAACAGGCCGACGGGCACGGCGACCAGCATGGCGATGGCCGTGACCATGAACGTACCGGCAAACAGCGGCACGGAGCCGAACACACCCGAGGTGCCCCTGCCGGGAACCGCCTCGTCGGGATTCCAGGTCGTGCCTGTCAGAAAGTCCCACAGACTGACCATGTCGAAAAACTTGATGGCTTCGAATGTGACCGAAAGCACGATGCCAAGGGTGGTGAAGATGGACACCAACGAGGCGACGAAAAGCAACTTGACGATAAGTTTCTCTACAACCTGCCGGGCCCGCAAGCTCGGCTTTACCGTGGCCACGCCCACCGAAAGGCCGGCGGCCGCAAGGATGATGGCGGCGGCGACAAGGGCTCCGCCCGGCACCTCCGCAACCCCGGTCGCCTGCAACAAGGCCGCCACCAGGGAGCCGAGCAAGGCCGGGGAGAGCGTACAAATCACGGCGTACCAGCCATAGCTTCCAGGTGTGGCGCGCATCTGCTCCCCCGTAAAGGAGAAGGTTTTGCGTGTGGCCAGAAAGTAGGCAATTACCGCCAGCGGCAACACGCCGCAGAAGAGGTAGAGAAAAACGGTACCTGTATCCAAAGTTTTCCCCGTAGAATAAACGCCGAAAGAGACCGGCCGCACGGACCGGTCTCCTTCGTGCGTGGTTTACTGCTTACTTAAGATCATCCAGGGTCAGGTTCTTGTAGGCCAGCACGTCCTTCTGAACCTTGGCGCGCAGCTCGTCGGCCAGCGGGATCAGGCCGATGCGCTTGAGCAGGCCACGGGAACCGATCATCTTGTCGGACATGAAGAGCTCGATGTACTCGCGCATGCCGGGCACCTTATCCAGGTGGGACTTCTTGATGTAGAAGTACAGGGAACGGGAGATCGGGTATTCGCCGGAAGCGATGGTATTGGGTTCCGGGTACACGCCGTCGATCTTGGCACCCTTGATGCGGTCGGAGTTCTCCTCAAGGTAGGAGTAGCCGAAGATACCGAAGGCGTCCTTGTCCTTGGTCAGCTTCTGGACAATGAGGTTGTCGTTTTCACCGGCGGGCACATACACGCCGTCCTCACGCACGGCCTCGTACTTGTCGGCCTTACCCTTGGGGGCGATGGCGTTGTACAGGTCCTTGTGCTTCTTGGCGAACTTGCCCAGCACCATCTCGGCAAAGGCGTCGCGGGTACCGGAAGAGGTCGGGGGACCGTAGATGAGAATATTGCGCTTGGGCAGGGCCGGATTGATCTGGTTCCAGGTCTTGTAAGGGTTCTTGACCAGCTTGCCGTTCACGGGAACATCGGCGGACACGGCCATGGCCAGTTCGTCCTTGGTAACGGAGAAATCGGGATTGGCACCGTTCTGGGCAATGGCGATGCCGTCATAGCCGATGAGGGCCTCGGTGATCTCGGTGATACCGGCCTTCTGGTCACGCTCGAACTCGCTGGGCTTCATGCGGCGGGAGGAGTTGGTGATATCCGGGGTATCCAGACCGTCACCGTTGCCGAACAGCTTGTGACCGCCGCCGGAACCGGTGGACTCGACGACCGGGGACTTGAATTTGGTGGTGGCGCCCAGTTCTTCAGCAACATAGCTGGAAAACGGGTACACGGTGGACGAACCGACGATCTTGACCTGATCACGGGCCTGAGCCATGCCGGCGCCGAACGCGATGACGGCCGCAGCGACAATGAGCATTTTCATAAATTTTGGCATCTTGGTCTCTCCTCGCAACTATGGTTTAAAAAACGTAATTCCAGGTTGGTTGGATGCGAGATTAGATAATGACTGTTACAACAGAATGAGCCGATTGTTACGCTTGCGTGACATGTTACAAAACGCCGGAAGCCACGGCTCGCAAGGAAATCATTCCAAGGGCCTAGCAGGCTGTGGTACTAGACAAAACAGATTAAACGTGTTGCTATCCGGCGTACGGGCGCGCCCGCAGCGGTTCGAATAAAAAGACCGTGTCCAACAACCTCCTTTCGAAAGATTCCCCTTATCGGAGCACTTCATGTCAACGTCCTTTCGCAATTTTCTGGCCCTTCGCATCGGCATTCTCATTGTTCTGCTGGTTGCCGCGTGTTTCGGCTATTATATATATAAATCTGATACGATGGCCAAAGACATCTGCACCCAACATGCGGCCATACTGAAAAGCCACATCTCGCTACGCCTCGGCAAGGAAGAGCTTTCATCTCCCGCCGCCGTCATTGCCGAATCCGAAGCAGTCGCCCGCGACTTTGCCGACGAGGACATAGACTATGCCCTGCTGCTGACGCCAGAAGCCGCCAGCGAACACCCGAAGCTTTTGGGAAAAACCGATTACGACGGCCTGATCCCGGCCGATGGGGAAGGCTATTCCGATGCGATTCGCGATGCACTCTCCGCCCTCGACATTTCCAGCCTGATCCATGCCCGCTATCAGATCAACGACGACTATTTCGCCATAGCCGTGCCGCAAAAAGACGAGGAGGGACAGATCCTCGGCTATCACATCTTGGCCGAGCCTCGGGAGGCCGTCCAGATACGCATCGACGCCGCGACATCCACTGCGATGCATTTCATCATATTCATGGCAGTGGGTTTCTGCCTGCTCGGCGTCTTCGTCCTGCTCATGCTCAACAGGGTCCTGCTCGCCCCCATGCACCAGCTTGCGAATTTTGCCCGGAGCGTTTCCGAGGGCGACATGGACCGCAAGTTCTCCACCTCCACCCGTTATGAGCTCAAAGTCCTGGCCGATACGATCATGACCATGATCAAAGGGATGCGCGAGCGCACGGCCGAGGCGCAGGAGCAGGCGCACCAGGCTCACGCCAAGAGCCTGGAAGCGGAGGAGGCCATGAAGCAGGCCAGCGCGGGCGAGGAGCATGTGGGCAAGCTGCTGACCGCACTGCAAAACGCGTCCTCCCAGGCCGAGGATATTTCCCACCGCGCCCTGGACGCCGTCAACGAACTGACCCGCGAGGTGGATCTGGTTGCGCGCGGCGTGGAAGTACAGCACGACCGCATGATGGAAACCGCCACCGCCATGGAAGAGATGAACTCCACCGTGGCCGAAGTGGCCCGCAACGCCTCCCACGCGGCGGTGAACGCCTCGGCATCGCATGAAAAGGCGACCACTGGAGCCGAGGGTGTCCGCAGGGCCGTTGCCTCCATCGGCCAGATCGAAAAACGCATTCTGGACCTCAAGGACACCATGCACCGGCTGGGCGAGCAGGCCTCGTCCATCGGCAAGGTGCTGGGCGTCATCACCGAGATTGCGGACCAGACCAACCTCCTGGCCCTGAACGCTGCCATCGAGGCGGCCCGCGCGGGCGAGGCCGGACGAGGATTTGCCGTGGTTGCCGACGAGGTGCGCAAGCTGGCGGAAAAGACCATGGACGCCACCAAGGAAGTGGAAAAGGTCATTATCTCCATTCAGGAGGCTGCCATGGAAAACGTCAAGGCGGTCGAGGCCGCGGCCGAAGACATCACCCGCTCCACCGAGGCTTCCAACGAAGCCGGACGGTTCATGGAGGAGATCGTGGCCATCGTTGAGGAAACCGCCGGGCAGGTGGATTCCATTGCCACGGCGTCCGAAGAGCAGTCCGCCACCTCCGAGGAGATCAATCGCGCGGTGAGCGACGTCAATACCATCGCGGCGGATTCCGCCGAAGGGATGCGCCGCTCGGCCGAGAACCTTGCCAGCATCACCGCCCTGGTCAGCGAACTGGACGCCACGGTCCAGAAGATGGCTGCAGGTGAAGCCTCCTTGGACGGCGGCGGCCAGCTCATGGTCTGGTCGGACAAGCTCTCGGTGGGCATCAACTCCATCGACGAACAGCACAAGAAGCTGGTCCGGATGATCAACCAGCTGAACACGGCCATGAAGGAACGCAAGTCACAGAATGTCCTCATGGATATCGTCAAGGGGCTGGAAGAATACGTGGCCGTCCACTTCGACTTTGAGGAAAAGATCTTCGACAAGTTTCACTACCCGAACACCGAGTCGCACAAGGCCCTTCACCGGCAATTCGTCGAGCAGGTGGTCAACTTCCGCAAGGACCTCAGCGCCGGGCGGGCTACCGTTTCACTGGACATCATGCGTTTCCTCAAGGACTGGCTGGTCGACCACATCATGGGCACCGACGCCCAGTACGGCCCGTTCATGAAGAAGCACAATATCCGCTAAGCCGCAAGGAGCATATGATGAGCAAACCCAAAGTATTCGTCACCCGCGACCTCCCCCGTGAAGGCATCGACATGCTGCGCGAGGTCGCCGAGGTTGAGGTCAATCTCCTGGACGGCCCGCTGCCCCGCGCCGAACTTCTGGCCAAGATAGCGGATTGCGAGGGCGTTATCGGCCTACTGACGGAACGCGTGGACGCGGGATTTTTCGACGCAGCGCCCAAACTCAAAGGATTTGCCAACTATGCCGTCGGGTTCGACAATATCGACGTCCCCGAAGCCACCCGGCGGGGCATCCCGGTATCAAACACCCCGGACGTGCTGACCGACGCCACGGCGGAATGCGCCTGGGCCCTGATCTTTGCCGTGGCCCGAAAGGTGGTCGAGGCCGACCGCACCATGCGCTCCGGCAAGTGGAAGGGATGGGGACCGCTCCAGTTTCTGGGAACGGGCGTCACCGGTAAAACCCTTGGCATTGTCGGTGCGGGACGCATCGGCACGGCGGCGGCCATGATGTCCAAGGGGTTCCGGATGCCGGTCATCTACACCACCGGCTCCGGCCACCGAAACGAGACCCTGGACAAGGAACTCGGGGCCGAGTTGGTCTCCTTCGACGATCTGGTGGAGCGCGCCGATTTCATTTCCATCCACGCCCCGCTCACCGAGGGCACCCGGCACATTTTCAATGCCGAAACATTTACCCGGATGAAATCCAGCGCCATTCTGGTCAATACCGGTCGTGGGCCGATAATCGACGAAGCCGCTCTGGTGGAAGCCCTGCGCCAGGGACAGATCGCCGGTGCCGGACTGGACGTGTACGAGAACGAACCGGCCATGGCCCCCGGCCTGGCGGAGCTGGACAACGCCGTGGTCCTGCCCCACGTCGGTTCCGGCACGGCCAAGACCCGCGCCGACATGGCCGTGCTGGCCGTGCGCAACATGCTGGCCATGCTGAAAGGCGAAAAGCCCGAGACCTGCCTCAACCCGGAAATCTACGACAACTAGACATGCCCGGATACCAAAGAGAGCGCGAAGCACTGCTGACCATCGCCCGACAGGCGGTGGCCGCGGTTTCCCCCGGCCCAGCCCTGCGGGCCGCCGTCCGGCTGGATGGCGACCGGCTGACCGTGGACGGCGAGACCTATGACCTGAACCGCTACCGGCGCGTATTGCTGCTCGGCGCGGGCAAGGGGGCGGCGGCCATGGCCGAGGCCATGGAATCCATCCTGGGAGACCGGCTGGACCATGGGCTGGTAGTGACCAAATACGGCCACGGCCTGCCTCTGGTTAAGACCGAAGTGCTGGAAGCGGCCCATCCGGTACCGGACGAGGCTGGCGTGCGCGGTGCCGAACGACTGCTGGATTTGGCCGAATCCGCCCGCGAGGACGACCTTGTCCTCTGCATTATTTCCGGCGGTGCCAGCGCCCTCATCCCGGCTCCGCAATCGCCCGTCACCCTGGCCGACAAGCAGGAAGCCACCCGCTGCCTGCTGGCCTGCGGCGCGGACATCCACGAAATCAATGCCGTGCGCAAGCATCTCTCGCGCCTCAAGGGCGGGCGGCTGGCCCGTGCGCTGGCCCCGGCCACGGTGGCTTCCCTGATTATTTCCGATGTGGTGGGCGACGACCTGGACGTCATCGCCTCCGGCCCCACGGCCCCGGACAGTTCCACCTATGCGGACTGCCGGGCCATCCTGGACCGCTACCGGCTCTGCCATCAGGTGCCGCAGAGCGTGGAACAACTGATCAGCACCGGATGCAAAGGCGGAATGGGCGAGACCTGCAAGGCGACTGACGACTGCTTCGCCCGAGTGCGCAACGTCATCGTGGCCGGCAACGGCATGGCCCTCAACGGTGCGGCCAATGCGGCGCGTCAGCTTGGCTACGAGCCGGTGATCGTGGACCCGGCCCTGTGCGGCGAGGCTCGCGACAAGGCGTCTGAAATGATCCGACTGGCCGCCGAGTACGCCGAGGGGAAAAAGGGAATCGCCGGTCCCGTCTGCCTGCTGGCCGGTGGCGAGACCACCGTGACCATCCGGGGCAACGGCAAGGGCGGACGCAATCAGGAATTCGCACTGGCCGCCGCGCTGGAATTGGCCGCGCTGGGGGCCACCGGGCAACGGCTCGCCGCCCTCTCTCTGGGAACGGACGGCACCGACGGCCCGACCGACGCGGCCGGAGGACTGGCCCTGCCGGACACCGCCGTGGCGGACAGGCTGAACGCGGCCCGCGCCGCCCTGGATGTCAACGACGCCTATACGTTTCTTGATGCCGCAGGCACCCTGCTGAAGACCGGTCCCACCCGGACCAACGTCATGGACGTGGCCGCCGTGCTCGTTTCGCCGAAGTTGCGTTAGTTCTTTTCCTGCCCCGGCCAGTGTAAAATCCGGGGCAAAAGCCTGTCCGTTGCATCGGGGAGGCCGGGTTGGCTATTCCTCGCATACAGGCGGACGGGCCTTTGCCCAACTCCCCGCCCGGAGGCGATATGGACAGCTTCGACTACGAGATCAGGGAATACAAGTCGGGATTCAGCCCCACTCCCATTCGGGCCATCCGCGAGGTGCCCCTAACCATCGTGCTCAATGGCCGCGAGGTCGTTACCCTCATGTGTACGGCCAAGTACCCTGACTACCTCGCCATCGGCTTTCTCAAGTCCGATGCGTTTCTCTCCGGACCGGAGCAGATCACCGATCTGAACGTGAACGAGAACGACGAGCGAATCATCGTCCATGTGGAAACCTGCCACGATCCGTGGAAAGGACGGACCATGGAACGGTCCATCACTTCGGGATGCGGCAAGGGCACCAACTTCGGCCGCAATGTGGCCGCCATCTCCAAGCGCGTCGTCACCGGCACCATCCGCGTCACGCCGGAACAGATTCTGGCCCGCGCCGCAGAGCTGCACGAGCGCTCAACCCTCTACAACGCCACGCGCGGCTGCCACAATTCCTCCCTCTGCACACCGGACGAGATGCTTCTCTTCCGCGAGGACATCGGCCGACACAACGCCATCGACATGATCTGCGGCCAATGCTTTCTGGACGACGTGGCCGTGGACGACAAGATGATCGTCTCCACCGGGCGCGTGGCCTCGGAAATCCTGCTCAAAACCATCCGCATCGGCGTGCCGATCATGGTTTCCACCGCTGTTGCCACCAGTTTTTCGGTGGAGCTGGCCCGAAAGACCGGCATCACCCTGGTGGGCAACGTCTCCCGCGACAGCTTCTGGGTCTACAATGACCAGGGGCGCATCATCGGATACTGACGCACCCTGCTCCGACTTTGGGCCCAAATGCGTCCTTTCCGCCAATGTTCACGTAAAAAATTAAAATCATGACATTTGCGGAACACCTTGAATTCGCGCCACATATTTTTACAAATATGCCAAACTTGGCATAATGCCACAACCAAATAGCCTATAAAATCGGGTTACTACAAGTTATAGTGTCAAACCTTGAGTAAGTGTCAGACCTTTGGCATGTTCTGTCTATGCACCTAGTATTTTTCCATCTTGGGAAATCCAAAAAGGACTGACTATGACTTTCAACATGGAAACCGCCGAACGGCGTCTGGACAAAAAATTCGCGCAGCTCAGGACCAAATCCTATCTTTCGGGCGAGATCATCGATCTGCTTGACGCAGTGGCCCATTTGCAGCTTGCCGCCCGTCTTGAGGCCGAGGTCGTCCTGCCGGGCGACAGCGAGCTGGCTTCCATGGAAGCGGTCATTCAGGGCGCCCCCCTCGTCGGCCGCGAGCGGTTCCCCTATGATGCGAAACAGGCCGAACAGCTTCTTGGGAAACTCCTGGAGCTGGTCAGCCGGGGCGAAGGCCCTCTGGCGGACGGCGCCAAGGCCGTTGCCAAGGCCGTGAAATCAGGTTCTCTGGTTCCTTCCGAACTTTTTGAACGGTTCATGCGCGACGACCACGCCTTTTTCGCCCCCTGGGCGGAGCGCACCCACGGCGCGCCCAAGACGCTCTCTTTCCTCGCCTTTGCCGCCCTCAGCCCGTCCATAGAGGCGGCTGCCGACGAGCTTGCCGACAAGCTGCCGGAAATGAAGGTCCCGGCCGTGGGCACCTGCCCGCTGTGCGGCAGCCTTCCCCTCATTTCCTCGCTGGAGCAGACGGAGGGATTCCGCCGCGCCACCTGTTCGTTCTGTCGGCACGACTACCGGATCAAGCGCATCGCCTGCCCGGTCTGCGGCGAGGAGGATCAGAAAAAGCTGACTTTTTTCACGGTGGACGAAGAGCCCGGGTTTCGCGTGGACGTTTGCGAAACATGCAAGACCTATGTGAAGACCCTGGACTTTCGCAAGCTGGACCGCATTGCCATACCGGTGCTGGATGATCTGGACTCCCTGGCCCTCGACTATGTCGCCGCAGGGCAGGGATACAAACGGGCAACACTTTCAGCCTGGGGATTCTGACCGGAGGGACTATGCCGGAGATGCATCGAGACACCGCCAAGCGGATCGCCACAGTCCGATTCCCTGACAACACCCGTGATTTCGGGTCGTTGCTCCACGACGAGGAAAAGGCCCGCGCCTATCTCCTTGACCTGGCATGGCCCACGGGAGACCCCTTCTGCCCCCGCTGCGGCAATCACCGCATCTATACCCTTTCCGGCGACAGGCTGCGTTGCGCAGGCTGCAAATACACCTTTCAGCCCTTCTCCTGCCGCTGGATCAACAACGGCGCCCTCAGCCCTGCCGAGTGGCTTCAGCTCATCACCATGTTCGTCGAGGAAAAGTCCGTCCACCAGATGAAGGAGGAAATAGGACTCTCCTACAACACCGTCTACAAGGCGCTGACCGCCATGCGCTTCGCCATCCTGGCCCACGCCATCGACGCGCGCCAGCTCATCAGTTCGGCCACGGGACTGGACTCCTACCTCAACGGCAACCGCCTCACCGGCGGCCCGCGAGAGATGCGCATGGACACCATCCCGGTCTACGGCATCCTGCGCCGGGACGACATGGTCTTCATCGATCTGGTGCCCGGGTTCCAGGCAGAGACCCTGTTCCACTTCCACATGAACTTCCACCTGAAGCTCATCCGCACCGGCAACCTCGTCTACACCGACCGATACAAGGACTACGACGCTCTCATGTTCTGCGGCAACGAATCCCTGCCCTACGAGGTCATCCGACGCTACGACGAATTGCCCTACATCGACGCGGTCAACGACGAATTCTGGGAGTTTGCGCGGGATCGCATCAAGCGCTTCCGCGGCATCTCCTGCCAGCGGTTCCCGCTCTACATGAAGGAGCTGGAATTCCGGTTCAACAACCGCGACAAGCCGCTGGTCGGCCAGTTGGCGGCCTATCTCTGCGCCCTGGTTCCCTCGGTGGAATAGGCCGCGCCCCACCGCAGCCGGGACAATAACTACCGGTGCTCTCAAACGAAAAACGGGAACCGGCCTTGGCCGATTCCCGCTGGGGATGAGGGGTGAGAGAAATCCCCTCACCATAAAACGGTGATTAAACCGCCTTGGCGGTTGGTACCCGTGTCTTGCTGGTCATGATGTCCAAAATAACCTTATCGGTTTCGACCATACCAACGGAACCCAGACGACCGATATTGCCGATACAGGCCTCTATGTCGTCCGCCACGATGCCGTCCCGTCCGGGAATGGAAATCCCCTTCATGGCCAGGAAGGCTCCATTGATGGCGGCCTCGACGCAGGAAGCCACCTTGAGTGCGCAGGAAGTCTTGGCACCGTCGCAGATCATGCCCGCGACATCCCCCACGGTATTGCGGATGGTGCTCTCCACTTCCTTGAGTCCCCCGCCGAGCAGCAGCACGATGCCGCAGCCAGCGGCGGTGGCCGCCAGACTCGCGCCGCAAAGCGCAGAGAGCCTGCCAAGGTTGTGCTTGAGATGGATGGCGGTGAGATGGCTCATAATCAGGGAACGAACCAACGCCTCTTCGGAATCTCCCCGCCGCCGGGCGAAGGCAACCACGGGCAAGGTGGCGGTCAACCCCTGATTGCCGCTGCCTGAATTGCTCATGACGGGCAGGGGGGCTCCCTCCATGCGGGCATCAGCGGCTGCGGCGGTCAGCTTGGTGGCATAATTGATGATGTCATCCGACCGCAAACCCATTTCCAGGTCTTTTTCCATGGAACGCCCCACCCGAAGGCCCCAGTCGTCCTTCAGCCCCAGAGCGGCGGCGGCCTCATTCATTCGCGCGGCCTCCAGGATGAATTCAAGATCCTCCAGAGGTGCCTCGGTGGCGTACTCGAAGATCTCGCGGACAGTCATAGGCCAGTCCTCGCTTATTGCCGCAGCCGAAGGCCGCCGCTCATCAAGAAGGACAGCTCCGTTCCGCTCCACCAGAACAATGGAGGTGTGTTCGCGCGCAATGGCGCAGCGGGCGGTTTCACCAGCCGCAGCCACGGTCACTTCCGCGTACAACAATTCGTTGGTGTCCGCGACGCCGACGTCGACCCTGCCTTCGTCCAACAACGTACGGGCAAGATCCACCTGTTCCTGAGTCAAATCCCGCAATACTTCCAACGCCAGATCCGACTGCCCGCCGGTGACGCCCACGGCCGCGGCAATGTCCAGGCCGGTGGCACCGGTGCCGGGAACACCCACGCCCATGCCGTTCTTAAGCAGGTTGCCGCTCACCCGAACAGTAACCTGTTCGGGAAGCACCCCCAGCGTCTCCGTCGCACGGGCAGCTGCCAAGGATATGGTTATCGGTTCGGTGCAGCCGAGGGCGGGCACCACTTCCTTATTGATGATGGATCTGTATCGAGGCCAATCATTTTTCGACATGATGCAACTCTCCTGTTGCGTTGGTTAATTCCGCACGTGTTCGTGCTCAACCTGCAACTGCCCCTCTGCGGCGGCTTCTTCCATGCGGCGGCTTGCACTCAGCTCGCCGTGCCGGTTGAACAGGCCTTCGAGCATAAGGGCAAGGGCCCCGTCGCCGGTAACGTTGCAGGCGGTTCCAAAGCTGTCCTGCAAGGCAAAGACCGCCAGGAGCAGAGCCACGCCCGCCGGGTCGAAGTTCAGCACACCGACCACGATGCCGAGGGAGGCCATGACAGTGCCGCCGGGAACACCGGGAGCGCCGATGGCAAAGATGCCGAAGAGCAGGACAAAGAGCACCATGGTGCCGACTGCGGGTAAGTGCCCGTAAAGCATCATGGAAATGGTCATTGCAAAAAAGGTCTCGGTAAGCACCGATCCACACAGATGAATGGTGGCTCCGAGGGGAACCATGAACTCCACGGTATCCTTGCTGAGCACCTTGGACTTGCTTGCACATTCAAGGGAGACAGGCAGAGTGGCAGCGCTGGACATGGTGCCCACGGCGGTAAGATACGCGGGACCGTAATGCCTGATAACCTCAATGGGGTTGCGGCCGGAGATGAGGCCAGCCACAGTGTAAAGCAAGGTCAGCCAGATCCAGTGGCCCACCAGGACGATCAGGATGACCTCCAGGAACACGGGAAGCTGACGGGTCAGGCTGCCTTCATAGGCCAAACCGGCAAAAGTGGCGGCGATAAAGAACGGCAGCACGGGGATGACGATGCGGATGACCACCTGCATCATGATTTTCTCGAACTCGCCCAGAACAGCCCGGAACGTCCGGGCGTTGGTCCAGATGGTGGCGACACCCAGCAGCACAGCCGTCACCAGGGCGGTCATAACCGGCATGACGGGCGGAATACTGAGCTGGAAAACCACCTTGGGCAGTTCGCGCAATCCCGCGACCTGCGTGGCGATGGAAAGGTGCGGAATAATGGCGTACCCGGCCACGGTGGCCATAGTCGCAGCTCCGGCGGCTGAAATGTAGGCGAAGGCTACTCCCGCACCGAGCATTTTGTTGGCGTTGCTTCCAAGATTGGTAATGGCCGGGGCGATGAAGGCGATGATAACCAATGGGACAGTGTAGTAAATGAATTGTCCCATGACGTATTTCGCGGTGATAACGACGTTCATGACGGCTTCATTGGCCATCAGGCCGATAATCACGCCAACGATGATACCGAACACGAGCTTGAAGATCAGTCCGAACTCTCCGAATCTGCTCTTGGATGACATGGCTTATATCCTACCTTGGTATGCCGTCCCGACGGGCCTGACGACCCAGCGCAACGGCCGGTTGAAGCGGGTGCGCTTTGCAGTTGCTATTTTTCCGCGACGACTTCGATCTCAACCAACGCATCCTTGGGCAGACGGGCTACCTCGAAACAGCTGCGCGCCGGATACGGCTCTGCAAAAAAGGAAGCGTACACCTCGTTGACAGCACCGAAGTCGGCGATGTCCTTCAGAAACACGGTCGTCTTGACGACTTTCGCCATGGACGAGCCTGCCGCCTCAAGGGTGTGGCGGACATTCTCCAGGGACTGCTTCGCCTGCCCGGCGGCGTCACCCGGCATTTCACCGGTTGCCGCGTCAATGGGCAGTTGTCCCGAAGTAAAGATTAAGCCGCCGGTCTCACATCCGTGTGAGTACGGACCTACGGCAGCTGGGGCTTTATCGCTTTTAATAGCTTTGGGCATGGTATATCTCCTTATCCTTAAAAGGGTTATCGTGTGCTATGCGTTTTTTTCGCATTGCAATAATTTTTTTGTAATGAGAAAAATGGACTGCGTCAATAAAATATTATCACAGACTGATAATATTTTATTAAGCCAAAGCGAAACCGGCACACCCCACTGTTGTGGCGGGGATGTGCCGGTTCAAAAAAATATATGATTACAGAAGGCTACTGTTCGTTCAGCTTTTGCAAATAGCGATAAATAGTGGCCTCCGATGCGACAAGATGCTCGGCAACCACTCGAATGGACCCTTTAAGCAGAAACACCCCATGCGAATTGAGAATGGACATGACCCCCATCTTCTCGGCGGTTGTCATACGCTCCGGAGGAATGTGCGCCTCCGACACCACCCGGCGGATAAGCTCTTCGGTCAACTCTTCCATGGAGCCGGAAAAAGTCTCGGTGTGCGCCGCGTTGATGGATACGTCCTTTGCCTTGGCAGACTCGATACCGGCGGCGGCAATGACCTTGTCCAACAGATCCCTGGCCTGCATCAGCTCCGAGGTATCCATGTTCAGGCACATCATTCCGGCCAGTTCTCCGTTGTCTCCCCGAATAAAATACGTGGCTGAGTGAAGAGGTCTGCCATCACTTGAACGAGTGGTATACCCCATGACCCAATCCTGCTTTTCGTACTCCTTGTTCACCACGAACTTGAGGGCCAGATCCGTCAGTGGAGCCCCTTCTCTGCGCCCGGAAATATGCCCGTTGGCTATGGCAAGCACGGATTTCTCCTTGGCGGAGGTATCGTGCAGCACCACCTCGCAATTCTCGCCGAAAAAAGTACCCAGAAAGGAGACCAAAGGAATGAACCGCTGCACCACCGATCGGGATGAATCGCTTTTCCTGACCAAATCGTTTGCTCCTCTTCGATAAAAAATTAGCAGTAAAATAAAAAAATAGTGCCCTGCGAGAATAATGTCAAATGCGCCATTCTGCCAGCGGTTTCCGCTCCACATGAAGGAGCGGGTATTCCGGTTCAACAGCCGCGCGTTGATCGGGCGGTTTGCAGCCTACATCCGCGCTCTGCCCCCCTCCGAGGAATAGCGCCGCAGCCTCAATCCCGGTACTGAATTCCAGCAGGCAAGACCTCTTGCTTTTCCGCTGGGCTTGTAGAATTCTCCGCCCGATGCACTACAAGGACTTTTCCCTGCTTATCGCCCTGGATGTTCTCCTGGCAGAAGAGAGCGTGGCAGCGGCGGCGGAACGGCTCCATATCAGCTCCTCCGCCATGAGCCGTATCCTCAGCCAGATCCGCCTGCTGTTCGACGACCCCATTCTGGTACGGGCGGGGCAACGGCTGTGCCCCACTGCCAAGGCCGAGTCCCTGCGACCGCTGGTTCGGGAGATTGCGGAAAATGCACATTCCCTCCTTGCATCAGACGCGGCTCTGGACATGGCGAGGCTGGACCGCGTGTTCACCATCCGCGCCACGGACAGCTTCGTGGCCGCGTTCGGGCTGGACCTGACCTCAGCCATGGCACGCCAGGCCCCTCTGGCTAAACTCCGTTTCCTGGCCCAGGGTGATGAAAATGTCGATGACCTGCGGGAAGGACTCGTGGACTTCGACATCGGCGTGCTGAGTGGGACAGGGCCTGAGCTGCTGAACGAGACCTTGTTTGAGGATCGCTTCATCGGCGTTGTCCGGGCCGAGCATCCGTTTGCCGAGCAGGCCGTGACGCCGGAGCGGTTTGCCGGGGCACGGCACATTTCGGTTTCCCGCCGGGGACTCCTGCGCGGCCCGCTGGATACCGCCCTGGAGGCCATGGGACTGTTCCGAAATGTTCCGATAGCGGTTCCAACCTTTGCCGACGCCATCCTCATGGCGCGTGCTTCCGACTTGGTGGCCTCCATGCCGGAGCGGCTCACGCGGGAGGCCCGGCGCGGCATGTTCACTTTCCCGCTCCCGGTCACCACGCCGCCGCTGGTCGTTTCCATGGCCTGGCACCCGAGGTTCGAATCCGACGCTGCCCACTGCTGGTTCCGGGGGCAGGTGCACCGCATGTTCCAGCCAGCCTGACCGGATTGCATTTCCCGCAATGATTGCTTGCGATCATTGCAATTTACTTTCCCGCCCCACCCGGCGCATTCTCCATATCGCAAAACTGCCGCCGCATCTCCCCGCTGCCGTTGCGGGCGGGCGGCCTTCCTTTCAAGCAACGCAAATGGAGTCTGTACAATGGAAACTGTACACAATGAATCCGGACATGCCTTCCCCCGCCTCACGAAAAACGCCGCCCTGCTGATCATCGACATGCAATGCGACGGCCGGGCCATGGTCCCCACGGTCTCCGGCATCATCCCCACCATCGGTGAGGTGCTCGCCGCCTGGAGGCAGGCCGGACTGCCCGTCATCTTCAAAAAAAGGGTACAGCGGGCAAGCGGCGTGGATGTAGAACGCTTCCGCATGAAACTCTTCGAGCAAACCCCCTTTCTGGTGGAGGGGACACCGGGGGCGGAAATATTCCCGGAGCTGGCTCCCCGGCAAGACGAGCACATCGTCAGGGGAACCCGGTTCAGCGGTTTCTTCCAGACCGATCTGCAATTGATGCTGACCCGGCTCGGCATCCAGACGCTGGTCATCTGCGGCGTCCAGACGCCGAACTGCATCCGCGCCACCACCATGGATGCCCTGGCCTATGATTATGACGTCGTGCTGATAGAGGACGCCATCACTGCGCAGACCCCGGCCATTCACGAGGCCAACCTGCTCGACATGCAAAACATGGGGGCCAAGACCCTGCATGCGGCTCAATTGATCTAGGCACCGGCGCAAAGATTCTCTCGATATTGCACTGTGGAGTAAATGGCGAGAGGCAGTCCACCTGCCTCTCGCCATTCGTATTCCACACAGCTCATTCCCCGGGCCTGCCTTGCGGCAATAGCCTGCCGATGCTGGCCCAGCAGGTGCCAAACCGTGGTAAAGAAAACAAATTATGCCAAAATTGGCATAAAGAATAGATAGTTAAATTAATATGTTGTAAATAACACATTGTATTTTTGCTGTGTAGGACTCGGGAGAAGACCGATATCATTGCCCGCTTCCCCGCATTTTCCCATAACGGGTAACAAGTGGAAAAGGAGTACGCACGATGCGCACATCACACAACCGGACCATAGCCTCCTCCCCCATGCCTTTTGCCGGGCTGGGAATGTCCATGGCGTCCGTCCGGGTGGCAAGCCGGTGGATGCGGCCGAAGATTCATCGCAACGATGTAACTACGCCCGTCTTTACCCGCCCCACCCGGGACGCCATGCGGCACCTCGGCGGCTATGGACTGCTCGTGGCCCAGGGCCGCGAGATCCGAGGGCGCTGACGCGCCCCCAACCCAGGAGGTAGAATGAACACCAATCGAAGAAAGTTCCTCCAGCTCTCCGCCGCCGCTGCCGCCGCAACGGCTTTCGGTGGGTTGGGCATCGGCTGCACACCCAAGTCGACCACCGTCGACAGGGCGACGGCCATGTCACCGCAATGGAGCCAACAGACCACGTCGATCTGCTGTTACTGCGCCGTTGGCTGTGGTCTGCTCGTAAACACGTCCCTCAAGGACAGAAAGGCCGTCAATGTGGAAGGCGACCCGGACCATCCGGTCAACGAGGGCGCCCTCTGTGCCAAGGGCGCATCCATCTGGCAGCTGAGCGGCAATGAACGCCGCCCCAAGTCCGCGCTGTACCGCGCCCCCTATTCCAAGGAATTCAAGGAAGTCTCCCTGCACTGGGCGCTCGAACAGATAGCCCGCAGGATCAAGGACACCCGCGACTCGGACTTTACCACCACCAACGCCAAGGGCCAGGTGGTCAACCGGTGTGACAACATCGCCTCCCTGGGCTCCGCCGCCCTGGACAACGAGGAGTGCTGGGCCTACCAGACCATGCTCCGCAGCCTCGGCCTGGTGTACATAGAGCATCAGGCACGTATCTGACACAGCGCAACAGTCGCGGCTCTGGCAGAGTCGTTCGGACGCGGCGCGATGACCAATCACTGGATCGACATCCAGAACAGTGATTGTGTGCTTATCATGGGCAGCAACGCTGCCGAAAACCATCCCATTTCCTTCAAGTGGGTGACCCGGGCCAAGGAAAAGGGCGCTACCCTGATCCACGTGGACCCGCGCTTCACCAGAACTTCGGCCAAGGCGGACATCTATGCAGGTATCCGTTCCGGTTCGGATATCGCCGTGCTTGGCGGCATGATCAAGTACATTCTGGACAACAACCTGATCTTCCGCGAGTACGTGGTGGACTACACCAACGCCTCGTTCATCGTGGGCGATTCCTTTGACTTCGAGGACGGCGTCTTCGCGGGATACGATTCCAAGACCCGGTCCTACGACAAGTCCAAGTGGGCCTTTGCCATGGACAAGGACGGGAATCCGCAGAAGGACCCGACCCTCAAGCATCCCCGCTGCGTGTATCAGCTGCTGAAAAAGCACTACGAGCGCTACAGCATGGACAAGGTCTCTTCCATGTCCGGCATGTCCGAGGAAGAGCTGACCACGCTGTACGAGACCTTCGCGGCCACCGGCAAGCCGGACAAGGCCGGAACCATCATGTACGCCATGGGCTGGACCCAGCACACCGTGGGCGTGCAGAACATCCGCACCATGGCCATGATCCAGCTGCTGCTGGGCAACATCGGCGTGGCCGGCGGCGGCGTCAACGCCCTGCGCGGCGAATCCAACGTCCAGGGCTCCACGGACCACTGCCTGCTCTACCACATTCTGCCCGGCTACCTCGGCACGCCTCTGGCGTCCCAGCCCACCCTGGAAGAATACAACAGGGTACGCACCCCGGTTTCCAACGACCCCAAGTCGGCCAACTGGTGGCAGAACTTCCCGAAGTATTCCGCGTCCCTCCTCAAGTCCATGTGGCAGGATGACGACCCGGCCACCGCCTACAACTACCTGCCGCGCCTCGATTCCCTCAAGGCGAGCGAGTATTCCTGGCTGACCCTGTTCGACAAGATGGACAAGGGCCAGTTCAAGGGACTGCTCTCCTGGGGCATGAACCCGGCCTGCTCCGGGGCCAACGCGGGCAAGAACCGCCAGGCCCTCGGCAAGCTCGACTGGCTGGTGAACGTCAACATCTTCCCCAACGAGACCGGCTGGTTCTGGGAAGGACCGAATCAGGATCCCACCAAGATCAAGACCGAGGTCTTCTTCCTGCCCTGCGCCGTGTCCATCGAAAAGGAAGGGTCCGTTACCAACTCCGGCCGCTGGATGCAGTGGCGCTACAAAGGTCCCGACGCGCCCAACGGCCAGAAGCCGGACGGCGACCTGATGTATGAACTGATGGAAGAGGTACGCAAGCTGTACAGAAAGGAAGGCGGCGTCCACTCCGCCCCCATCACCCGGCTGACCTGGGACGGCATCGCCACAAACGGCGTGTTCGACCCGCACAAGACGGCCAAGCTCATCAACGGCTTCTTCACCCGCGATGTGACCATCAAGGGCAAGGAGTACAAGAAGGGACAGCAGGTCCCGAGTTTCGCCTTCCTGCAGGACGACGGTTCCACCGCCTCCGGCAACTGGCTGTACTGCAACTCATACACGGACAAGGGCAACATGGCCGCCCGGCGCGACTTGGCCCAGACACCCGAACAGGCGAAGATCGGCCTCTACCCGAACTTCTCCTGGTGCTGGCCGGTCAACCGGCGCATCCTGTACAATCGCGCCTCCGTGGACCTGCAAGGCAAGCCCTTTGCTCCGAACAAGCCGGTCATCGAATGGAATCCCGAGACCAAGAAGTGGGTAGGCGACGTGCCCGACGGCGGCTGGGCCCCCGGCACCAAGTACGCCTTCATCATGCGCAAGCACGGGTTCGGGCAGATATTCGGCCCCGGCCGGGCCGACGGTCCATTCCCCGAGTACTACGAACCCCTGGAATGCCCGGTCAAGGAACATCCGTTCTCCAAGACCCTGCACAACCCCACGGCCCTGGCCTTCGACAACGAACACAAGGCCGTGTGCGATCCCAAGTTCCCGTTCGTGGGCACCACCTACCGCGTCACCGAGCACTGGCAGACGGGCGTCATGACCCGCAACTGTCCGTGGCTCCTTGAGGCGGAACCGCAGGTGTTCGTGGAAATGAGCGAGGAACTGGCAAAGATGCGGGGATTCGACAACGGCGAGAGAGTCCGCGTGGAATCCGTGCGCGGGGCCATCTGGGCCATCGCCATCGTCACCAAGCGGCTCAAGCCCTTCACCGTCGCGGGGGCCGAGGTCCATCAGGTGGGCCTGCCCTGGCACTTCGGCTGGAGCTGGCCAAAGGACGGCGGCGACTCGGCCAACATCCTTACTCCGTCCGTGGGTGATCCGAATACCGGTATCCCCGAAACCAAGGCCTTCATGGTCAACGTCGTCAAGGCGTAAGGGAGGAACGACATGAGCAAGACCTTCTTCATCGACCTGACCCGTTGCACCGCCTGCCGCGGCTGCCAGATTGCCTGCAAGCAATGGAAGAAGCTTCCGGCGGAAAAGACCGAAAACTGGGGCTCCCACCAGAACCCCAAGGACCTCTCCGGGGTCACCCTCAAGGTGGTCCGGTTCAATGAGGTGGAAAACAACGAGGGCAAGCTGGAATGGCTGTTCTTCCCGGAGCAGTGCCGCCACTGCATCGAGCCGCCCTGCCTCGACGCCATGACCGTGCCCGGCGCCATCGTCCATGATCCCGAGACCGGAGCCGTGGTCTACACCGAGCTGACGGCCCAGGAACCGGACAAGGAGGCCTTCGGCATGGCCTGCCCCTACAACATCCCCCGGGTGAACAAGGAAACCGGCCAGGTGGTCAAGTGCGACATGTGCAACGACCGGGTCAAGATGGGGTTGCTGCCCGCCTGCGTCCAGACCTGTCCCACCGGCACCATGAACTTCGGCGACCGCGACGAGATGCTCGCCCTGGCCGAAGAAAGACTGGCCGTGGTCCAGGAGAAGTACCCGGACGCGGAACTCGTGGACTACGAGGAGGTGCGCGTCATCTACCTCGCCAAGTCCGACTCCGACAACTACTACGAGTACCTGTCCGCGGAAGCAGCGCCGGTCAGGCGCGGCCCCATGACCAGGAAGCAGTTCCTGGCCGGACTGACCGCTCCCATACGGCGTGTGCGCAGCTGAATCATGGACGTCCCGGCGTGGCAAATGCCGCGCCGGGACGCTTTCATGCGGAACACCTCCGTAGCGCCGTGCGCGCGGAGTTTCCAGGCCCCGGCATCCCTGCGCCGGGGCCTTTTTTTCATTGGTGCCGTAACGGATAGAGAAGGGGGGCGCTTGTCAATTCACCAATAAGAACCTAAGCTTAAAAGCAATATTCTCAACCATGAATCGGAGTCCGAATTGCGTCATTTCCTTTGGATATTTCTACTATGTCTGGTCCTGCTCGTCCCGGGTTGCGACAGCCATGATAGCTCCGAGGAAGTGCCGCCGCAGACTCCCGGCGTCAGCGATTTCGAAATCCGCCTGGGCTCCTCCCTGCCGCTGACCGGCCATGCCGGCTATCTGGGCACCCAGACCCTGCGCGGGGCCGAGGCCTATCTCCGCTACATCAATGACAACGGCGGAGTGCACGGCCGCCGGATAACCCTCCGGGTCATGGACGACTCCTATGATCCGCCCCGCTGCCTGGCCAACACCCAGCGGTTCATTATCGGCAACGACATTTTGGCCCTGTTCTGCTATGTGGGCACCCCCACCACGGTCAAGGTACTGACCCTGGTGGAGGACGCACGCATCCCGCTTGTCGGCATGTTCACCGGAGCAAACGCCCTGCGCCAGCCCTTCAACCGCTATGTCATCAACATCCGGGCCTCCTATTACCAGGAGACCGAGGCGGCGGTGGGGCATCTGGTCCGGGACCTGGACCTGCACAATATCGCCGTGTTCTACCAATACGACGCCTACGGTTTCGACGGGCTCATCGGTGCGGAACTGGCACTCAAGAAATACGGTATCGAACCTGTCGGGCGCGGCTCCTACATCCGGGGCACGCAGAAGGTGGCCGACGGGCTGGAGCGCATCCGCCGCTCCGGCGCACAGGCCGTGGTCATGATCGGCACCTACGACGCCTGCGCCCGGTTCATCAATCTGGCCCGGGACCGGCACTACAACCCGGTTTTCTACACCGTATCCTTTGTGGGCGCGGAGGAGCTGGCCCGCCGCATCGAAAAGAGAGACGGCACGACCGTGCTCATGTCCCAGGTCATGCCCCAGCCCGTGGCGAGCAAGGACGATGCGTCCGCCGCCGCCCAATACGTCCACCTGCTCGCCAAGTATTATCCCGATGATGCACCGAGTTTCGTCGGGCTTGAGGGATTCCTCAACGCCCGCATCATGGTGGAGGGGCTCCGGCGCGCCGGACGTGACCTGACGCGGGAACGGCTGGTGGACGCCATCGAGTCCATCCACAATCTCAAGCTGGGCCCGGGCCTGACCATCAACTACGGACCGCACGACAGGCAGGGGCTGGACACCATCTATTTCACGCGGTTGCAGGACGGGAGTTTCGTACCCTTTGACGACTGGGCCAAGCTGCGAAAGGAACTGGAGGTCGCCCCATGACCTACGGTTCCCGGCTGACGGCACGGTTCTCCCGCATCAGCCTGCGCGAAAAGCTGCTCTTTTCCATGCTGGCGGCCGTGCTGTTCATCAGCGTGGCCATTGCGCTCATCTCCAGGTACATCCTCATCAGCTCGCTGACCCACGAACTGGAGATGCGCGGCTACGCCATTGCCCATTCCGTGGCGGAACGGGGCGGCTCGGCAATTCTGGACGACGACATGCCCCAACTCCTGAGCCTCATCTTCGATGAGACGCGCATCCGCCAACGCAGGCAGCTCATTGCCTATATCTTTGTGGAAGACCAGCACGGCAGGGTGCTGGCCCATACCCTGACCACGAACCTGCCGGACAGCCTGCGGGCCAACACCATGCCCGCCGGACAAAACGAATCGGTCAAGCTGGTCAGCCTCAACGGACAGGCCATTTACGACATTGCCGCCGCCATTCACGAAGGCCTCTACCGCATCGGCACAGTCCACGTGGGCCTGAACAAAAAGCATATCGACTCCCTGGTGGGCAAACTCAGGGTCGCCTTCTTCGGCTTCATTTCCGCAGTTATCATCATCAGCTTCATCCTCAGCTCCTGGCTCTCCAAGTATATCTCTAAGCCGGTATCCGACCTGACCATGCTTTCCGACGAAATCAGCCGGGGGAATTTCGACATTCCCCTCCAGGTAGGGCCGGAGAAGGACTGGGACACGTCCCAATGCCCGGCCTTTAGCAATACGGACCTGCCATGCTGGCACTTTGACCAGTCCCGTAGCGGAGAGACGCCGGGCGAGGTCTACCGCCACTGCGCGGACTGCGCCTTTTATCGCAAGCATGAAGGTGACGAAGTGGTCCAGCTGGGCGACTCGTTCCGCAACATGGTCTGGTCCATCAAGCTCTACCGCCACCGGCTGAGGGAATCCGAGGAAAAATACCGTTCTCTGTTCGATTCCGGCCCGGACCCCATCTTTGTTGTGGAGCTGGACAGCGGCGAAATCCAGGACGCCAATCCGCGCGCCCAGGAGCTATACGGCTACAGCAAGGAAGAGATGCTGGGCATGAAGTTCCTGGCCCTGGGCCCGGAGCACAACCTGGACTGCCTGAACTATTTTCGCGGAGATGGCTCCGGGTGTGTCTATTATCCAAAGCGGCTCAACTACAAACGGGGCGGCGATCCCTTTTTCGTCAACATGCACGCCTGCCCCATCTCCTACCGGGGCCGCCACGCCATCATCATCGCGGTAGCGGACATTACGGAGCTCATCGAAAAGGATGCGCAGCTCATCCAGGCGGGCAAGATGAAATCCCTGGGCGAGATGTCAGCAGGCGTGGCCCACGAGTTGAACCAGCCCCTCAACGCCATCAAGATGGGCAGCGAATTCCTCGGCATGATGGCCGAGGAGGAGATGGAAGTGCCCCGCGATCACTTCCTGGACGTGGTCAACGAGATATCCATTCAGGTGGACAGGGCCACGGAAATCATCAACACGCTCCGCTCCTTTGGCCGCAAGTCGGGTATCATGGAGGAGCAGGTCAACCTCAACCAGCCGGTCAAGGCGGTCCTGTCCATGATTCGCAGGCAGTTCGAGCTGGACGACATCCGGTTCGACCTGCAACTCAAGGAGAACCTGCCCATCATCATGGCGCATTCCAACCGCGTCCAGCAGGTCCTGTTCAATCTGGTGACCAATGCCCGGGACGCCATTGACGACGCGGCGAGACAGCAGGACGGGGAGCCGGACAGGCGCATCACCATCAGGACGGGCCAAGACGAGGACATCATCTTTGTCGAGGTGGCGGATACCGGAGTGGGCATCAGCCCGAAAGCGCAGGACAAGATTTTCGAGCCCTTCTTCACCACCAAGGAGACGGGACAGGGCATGGGCCTGGGATTGGCCATAACCTACGGTATAGTCAAAGATTACGGCGGAGAAATCCGCATTCAGAGTGAAATGGGCAAAGGCACGGTGTTCCGGGTGGAATTTCCGACCATTTCAGCCCGCGGAGGCAGCAAGGCATGAAAAAGGAAAAAGTACTGGTCATCGACGACGAGCAGCCTACCCTGAAGATGTTCACCCTGCTCCTCTCGGCATACGGGTACAACATCGTCACGGCGGAGAACGGCCGCGAGGGGCTGGAAGCATTCAAGCGGGAATCCCCGGGGCTTGTCCTTACCGACATCAAGATGCCGGTCATGGACGGCATAGAGGTGCTCAAGGCGATCAAGAAGATCAACCCGCAGACCGAGGTCATCGTCATCACGGGCCACGGCGATATGGACCTGGCCATTCAGGCCCTGAACCTGGACGCCACGGACTTCATCAACAAGCCGCTCCGGCGCAATGATCTGGAACTCGCCCTGCGCCGCGCCAGCCAGCGGCTGGCCATTGCCAAGAATGAAGAAGGACAGGTTCACCTGGAGGAACGGCCGGACGCCGCCGTCATCAGCATCCGGGGCAATCTCTCCACCCACTCCATTCCCCATCTGGCGGAAGCCCTGGAGCGGGGATCGGCCTTGGGACCGGGTGTCATACTGCTTGATTTTGACGAAAACGCTTCCATCAACGGGGCGGGCCTGACCGGCCTCAAGGAACTGCTGGAAAAACAGCACGCGGAAGGCAGGCGGGTCATCCTGGCGGGCCTCACGGAGAATTTCCGGGCCGTGTTCGAATCCATGGGCATCAGCCGCATCGCGGAGATTTTCGACAACCGGGATGAAGCCTTGGCCTCGCACTGACAGCCGGACAACGCCCGCCTCTGCCGTGAGGACTACTGCGCCTTGCCCACCACCCGGTCCAGGGCCTGGATGAGCATCCCGAGGTCCGGCCGCTTGTTGATATCGCCGACGTGAATCCAGCGGATGATACCCTTCGCATCGATGATGAACAGTGCCCGCTCGGCCATGCCGTTTGATCGCAGAACGCCATAGGCCGACGCCGCCGCACCGTGCGGCCAGAAATCCGAAAGCACCGGAAAGCCGAGCCCGCCCATGGCCTCGACCCAGGCGTGCTGGCTCGGCCAGTTGTCTTCGCTGATGCCGATGAGTTGGGCGCCCCGTTTGGCAAACATGTCCAACACCAGATTATAGCCCGGCCACTGGTCGGAACAGACCGGCGTCCAGGCGGCCGGGACAAAGGTCAGCACTACTGCCTTGCCCCGAAAGTCACTCAGGCGGTACCGTTTGCCGTCAAAGCTGGGCAGGTCGAAGTCCGGTGCGGGGTCTCCCTCCGCCACCTTGAGCACGGAATCCACGGGTTTCAATTTCCCTGTATCATAAACATGGAGATGGTCGGCCCATGCCGCCGAAGGCAGCAGGGCCACCATCATGAAAAGCAAAAGAACAAAACGCATTGCCGTCTCCTACGGTGTAGCAAAACCCTTTATCAAGGCCAGGAGGACGTTGACGTCGTCAATGGCCCCCTCATGGCGGTAGCGCACGGTACGGCCTTCCTGCATGTCAACCAGGTAAAACGTCGGGGTCCCGACCTCGCCGAGGGCCTTGTGCCAGACATAATTGGGGTCGTCGAACAAGGGGAACGCAACCCCGAACTTTTCACCATAAACCTTTACTTCGAAGGCCGTGTTGCCCGCTCCTATGCCGATAAAACGCACGTTCTTGCCAAAGCCCGCCGAGCTTACCTTCTGGTAGAGGGCATTGACCTTGGGCGCGTTGCGCTGGCAGATGGGACAATACATGCTGAAAAGTTCGATAAAAAGGTATCGCGCTCCGATGGCGGAGGGCCGCGCCTCGTCGGAAAGTCCGAGATACTCCTTCTGTTCCTCGTCCAACGGACCTGTCAGCGGCAAATCCGGAAAGGCATCGGCTGCCCCGGCCGGAACGCCAGCGAGGCAAAGGAGAGATATGGCCATAAACAGCGACAAGATGGAACGTTGCAACATGCCGTTTCTCCGTATTTGAAGGTTTTGACGCCATTATACAATATATGTCCTAGCCCGGCCAAAGGCAATACGATCCTTCACTTCCCTGTCTTGCCCCCTTCCCTCCTTTCCAAGCCTCACTTTGGGGCTGCTCCCATCATCTCCCGGTGAAATGACACAAATAGCATCAATGTTCATTTTGTAGTTTATTTTTTACTTTTTTGTCATAAAATAATCATATTTTCGCCAGACTGATTGGTATTATCCTTATAAAACAAGGCCAAACAGCATCTGGCATTATGCTTGCTTCGACGTCGTCATGACCCAAAGCGTCCACGGAATGAAACACGGCGCCCTGTTGGCGATCTGTCAGGTAATCGACCAGTCCATTGAGTTGGAGTCGGCCCTGGAGCACGTGCTTCGAATCATGTCAGACGAGCTGTCCATGCAGCGCGCCACCGTAACCCTCTATGCCCCGGAAACAGGCCAGCTCTCCATCAGTGCCTCCTACGGCCTGACCCCGGAGGAGAAACAGCGTGGCGTCTACCGGTTGGATGAGGGCATCACCGGCCGTATCTTCCAGACAGGCGAGCCCTTCTTTGTACCGGATATCAACAAGGAGCCGCTCTTCCTGGACAGGACCGGTGCCCGCCGCCTGAAGCGGGGCATGATCTCGTTCATCGGCGTTCCCATCATGCTGCACGGCATCCCCATCGGTGTACTCAATGTGGACCGTCTCTTTTCGGACGACATAGGTTTCGAGGAAGACGTCGATTTCCTCAAGATCGTGGCCACGCTCATCAGCCAGTTCATCAGCCTCAACGAAAAGATCATGCAGCGGGAGGCCGTGCTCAAGCGCGAAAACACCTCCCTGAAATACCAGATTTCCAAGAGCACCAAGGGCCCCTACATCGTCGGCCAGAGCCAGGCCATGGTCGAGGTGCAGCGCCAGATGGAGAAGGTGTCGCCCACCCGCGCCACGGTGCTGCTGCTGGGCGAATCCGGCGTGGGCAAGACGCTTATCGCCAAAATCATCCACGAGCTTTCCGAACGCACGCAGTATCCCTTCATCAAGGTCAACTGTGCCTCGATTCCCGAGAATCTACTGGAATCCGAACTCTTCGGCCATGAGAAGGGCGCGTTTACCGGCGCCACCAATTCCCGGCCGGGCCGGTTCGAGGAAGCGGATTCGGGCACCATCTTTCTGGACGAAATCGGCGAACTGCCCATGGCGCTCCAGGCCAAGCTTCTGCGCGTGCTCCAGGACAAGGAACTGGAACGGCTCGGCAGCAACCGCACCCGCCACATCGACGTGCGCATCCTGGCCGCCACCAACCGCGATCTCGGCGACCTGGTCGAGCGGGGCAAGTTCCGCCTGGACCTCTACTACCGGCTCAACGTCTTTCCCATCCGGGTGCCCGCCCTGCGCGAGCGCAAGGAGGACATCCCCGGTCTGCTCAACCACTTCATGCGCCGCATGGCCGATGATTATGGCCGGGTCATGCACTTTACGCCCACGGCCCTGGATGCGCTCATCCGCTACGACTGGCCGGGCAATGTTCGCGAGATGCAGAACCTGATCGAACGGCTGGTCATCATGGCCGAATCCGAACGTATCAGCCTGGAATTTCTCAAGTCCTACCTGGCTCCCGGACAGTCTTCCACAACCCAGGAGACACTCGGCACAACGGCCCCGCCCGCACATCAGGCTTCGCTCAAGGAAGTGGAGAGAAACGAAGTGCTGGCCGCCCTGGAACGCAACGACTGGCTCCAGTACAAGGCTGCGGAGGCCCTGGGGCTCACCGCCAGACAGATGGGCTACCGGGTCAAGAAGTACAATCTGGAATCGATGATTGCCGAAGGGCGCGCCAGACTGCGACGCCGCAAAAAGGAAAACTAGAATTTCCCGACATACACCTCCCCCCAAACGAGCGGCCCCGCCAGTCATGTGACAGGCGGGGCCGCTCTGGGATGAACAGGACTTTCCATTACAAGATCGGAAACGCCCCTATTCCACAGGGCCGAGAGTCCGAACAGAAGCGATCTTTTCCCAGTCATAGTAGGTGTTGATGGTGACGCCATCCTTGACGCAGGTCACCCGCACAAATTCCTCGCCAAGAAACAGCGTGGCACCGTCATATACGGTGCCTTCGTTGACCTGAATCTGGATGTCCTTCCTGAGCTTGCGGGACATGGTCCCCTGCACCGGTTTGGACGCATACTCGAACACTTTTTCCAACGTCGCCTTGTTCATTCGGTTCCTCCTTGGGTTAGTGTCGAACCACACCGGCAGCAAACAGGTCCGGGTTGCGCGACTTCCCTGAAGACGCGGACCAGCTTTCGGCATGGCAAAATTTTCAACGGGTCCGAAAGGATCGTCATATCCAGCGGACTTCCATCCGTCGGCATCCAAAGCGCCCCCGGCAAGGCGCAAGCTGCCGCCTAGGCCGACGCGCAGTCATCCTGCGCAAGAGCCCGGCACCAACCCGGCAACCGCCACCCTCCGTCCGAAACGTACTTACCCCGGCTAAGGCCGGAGATCGGTGCGAGGGCAAGACGCAAGCTGCCGCCGGGGCCGACGCGCAGTCATCCTGCGCAAGGGCCCGGCACCAACCCGACAACCGCCGCCCTCCGTCCGAAACGCACCTACCCGGCTAAGGCCGGAAATCGGTGCGAGGGCAAGACGCAAGCTGCCGCCGGGGCCGACGCGCAGTCATCCTGCGCAAGGGCCCGGCACCAACCCGACAACCGCCGCCCTCCGTCCGAAACGCACCTACCCGGCTAAGGCCGGAAATCGGTGCGAGGGCAAGACGCAAGCTGCCGCCGGGGCCGACGCGCAGTCATCCTGCGCAAGAGCCCGGCACCAACCCGGCAACCGCCACCCTCCGTCCGAAACGCACCTACCCCGGCTAAGGCCGGAGATCGGTGCGAGGGCAAGGCGCAAGCTGCCGCCGGGGCCGACGCGTAGTCCTCCTACGCGAGGGTCCGGCACCAACCCGGCAACCGCCGCCCTCCGTCCGAAACGCACCTACCCCGGCTAAGGCCGGAGATCGGTGCGAGGGCAAGGCGCAAGCTGCCGCCGGGGCCGACGCGTAGTCCTCCTACGCGAGGGTCCGGCGGCAGCGCAGCAACGCAGCCATCGTGCCGATATCCGGCCTTAGCCGCAGCCGCCTCCGCCTCCGGCGCAGGCTCCGCCGATTCCGGCGCGGCGTCCCTTGAACAACCGCAGGTCGCCACCGGAAAAGACGGCCCCCAAAGAATCCTGAATAAATCCGTCCACCACGTGGGCGGCAATGCCGTGTTCTTCCAACATGAGCCGCGGGGTCTCGCCGATGGCGGCACTCAACACGGCCCGGCAGTCATGCAGGGTGGCGGCCAGCTCGGTCCATCGTTGGGGACCGCACCCCGCTTCCGGGGCCGGGCGCTCGCCGATGAGACGGAACAGACCGTTTTCGGCCTCGCCCCAGATCTGGAACGACTTGGCCTCGCCCAGATGCTGGTTGACCAACAGGCCCTCGCGGGTGGCGACGGCCACATACGGCTTGACCGCATCGGCCTCCAGGGGCTTGAGCTTGGAACACGCCTGAAGCGTGCCGCACAGCGCGGCGGACTGGTCGTTGCCCAGCAGGCCGACGGCATCGGCGCGGCAGCGGCGGCAGTGAGTCATCTGGGCGATGACCTTGCCAGCTTCCTTGCGCAGGGGCAGGACCGTCTCCTTGCCCGGCTCGGGCAGGTGGGCAAAAGGCGTGTCCGCCGTGGGCTTGATCGGAATCATGTTCTGGATGTCCGCCCCCAGTTCGGCACACACCCTGGCCACCTCGACGATGTGGTGGTCATTGACGCCGGGGATGATGATGGAATTGATCTTGACGGTGATGCCGCGTTCCTTGAGGCCCTTTATGGCCGCAAGCTGGCGCTCCAGCAACAGGGCCGCGCCCTGCTCGCCGCGATAGACAACATTGCCGTCCTTGACCCAGGCATAGATCCGAGCACCGATGGCCGGGTCAACGGCCGAGATGGTGATGGTGACGTGGGAAACACCTATCTCCGCAATGTCGTCCAGGTACGGCAGGATGCCCATGCCGTTGGTGGAAAGACAGTAAAGCAGCTCGGGATGATCCTTGTTGATGCGGCGCATGGTCTCCAGGGTTTCGGACGGGTTGGCGAAGGGATCGCCGGGACCGGCGATGCCCGCCACGGTGATGCGCGGCTCCTTCTCCAGGACCTTGCCCATGTATTCCGCAGCCTGGAACGGCTTGAGCACGCCGCTGGTCACGCCGGGACGGGACTCGTTGACACAGTCGTATTTGCGATTGCAGTAGTTGCACTGGATATTGCACTTGGGGGCAACCGGAAGATGCACGCGGCCGCAGCTGCCGGACGATTCCTTGTTGAAGCACGGGTGGCGGGTCGTATCCTTGATCATAACGGGCTCCTTGATTCCTTCCGGTTTAAAGATATCCGTAGCCGATGGGAGAATCGGCCTGCTTCTTTTCGAGTACGGCGTTGACCACGCGATCGAACAATGTGAGCGCGCCCTTGTAGCCGAGGTGCAGCGTGCGCTGCCCACCGAAACGGTCGTGGATCGGGAATCCCACGCGAATGAGGGGCACCTTCCATTCCTTGGCGTACTTGTAGCCCTTGGAATGGCCGACCATCAGGTCCGGCGCCAGGGTCTCGGCCTCGGAGGCGATGTCGTGGAAATCCACACCCTCGCGCACTTCGGGGGCGATGCGCGCCACGCCGTCGGTGACGCGGGCTATGGCGTCGGACAAGCCCTTCTTGCGGGCACCGGTTCCGACCAGCACGACGTCAACACCGATCTCGGACAGGAAGGAGGTCATGCCGACCACCAGGTCCTCTTCGCCGTAAACAACGGCGCGCTTGCCGAAAATGTACTTGTGACCGTCCACATAGGCGTCGATCAGCCGTCCGCGCTCCAGTTCGTACCGCCTGGGCACGGGCGTGCCGGACACGCTCTCCAGGGTCTCGTAGAACTTGTCGGACTCGCGCAGGCCGATGGGCAGACCGATGCGGTAGTTGGGCACATCAAAACGGTCCGCGAGGCTGGTGCCGCCGGACTGCGGAGGCATGCAGCGGCCAAACTCGATGGTCGCCCGTGAGCCGGACATTTCCTTGATCTCCTGGATGGGCGTGCCGCCGGAGGGAATCTTGACATAGTCCTCCAGAGCCGGGCCATCGAGGGTCTCGGAGATATCAGGCAGGATGGTCGCCTTGATGCCGAAGTCGCGGCAGATATCGAAAAGCAGGCGGATATCCTCGCAGGAAACCATGTTGGGCAGGATGTTCACGCGACCGTTGTCCGGGGTCCTCTCGGTGCACAGCTGCTCCACCAGGGAACGTACCGCGCCGTGCCAGCCGTCCATATGCGTGCCGCTGTAGCTCGGCGTGTTGACGTAAACGGTTTCCGGCAGTTCCAGATCGCCGAATTCCTTGTGAAATTCGTGGAGTGCGCGGGGCACGTCGTCGCCGATGGTCTCGGTAAGGCAGGTGGTGGCAATGCCAACCAGGGCGGGCTCATACTTCTTCATCACATTGAGGATGCCCTTCTTGAGATTGGGACCACCGCCGTAAATGGCCTGCTTTTCGCCCAGGGCCGAGGACGCGATGTCCACCGGCTCCCGGAAATGGGAGATGATATAGCGCCGCATGTAGGTGGCGCAGCCCTGCGAGCCGTGCAGGAAGGGAATGGCCCCCTCCACACCGCGGAAGGCCAGAGAGGCACCGAGCGGTGTACACAGCTTGCAGGCGTTTGTCGTGGAAACGTAGTTGGGCTTCTTCTGGATGGTGGCGGAGCTACTCATTGACGGCCTCCTTCTTCGCGGCGGCAATGCGGCTGGCGCGCCGGGGCGCGAACTGCCAGACAGGGGACATGGCCGAGGAGTGAATTTCGCGGGCAAAGTTGAGCATACCCACGAATCCTTCCAGGGCTTCCTTGCGCTCGTGGTTGTGGTCGCAGAATCCCACACCCAGCTTGTAGGCGATGGGCCGTTCCTTGACGCCGCCGACGAACACGTCCACGTCCTTTTCCTTGATGAAATGGGACAGCTCCAGCGGGTTGGCGTCGTCAATGATGACGGTGCCGGGATCGGTGATCTGTTCCAGTTCGGCGTAGTCTTCCTTGGTGCCGGTCTGGGAGCCGACCATGACGACCTTCATGCCCAGGTGACGGAACGCCTTGACCAGGGAGAACGCCTTGAAGGAACCGCCCACATACATGGCGACCTTCTTGCCCTCCAGGTCCTTGCGATAGCGCGCCAGTTCCGGCATGAGCTTTTCCAGCTCTTCCTTGACCAGCTTCTGGGTGCGCTCGACAATGCCGGGGTCCTTGTCCTTGAAGAAATCGGCCACCTTGTACAGGGAGTCGGCCATATCCTCGATGCCGAGGTAGGAGACCCGCTCGTACGGCGTGCCGTATTTCTCTTCCATCATCTTGGCCAGCTCCAGCGTGGCGCCGGAGCACTGGACCAGATTGAGGGCGGCGCCATGGCAGCGGCGGATGTCCGCAACCCGGCCGTCTCCGGTGATGTTGGCCACTACCTGCACGCCCATCTTTTCCAGATATTCCCGAATGATCCAGATTTCTCCAGCCAGGTTGAAATCGCCGAGGATATTGATGGAAACCGGGGAAAGATCACTGACGTCGCCGGTGCCGACCAGCTGGAACATAGCCTTGCAGGCGGCCTCGTAACCGGCACGTTTGTTGCCCTTGAAACCTTCGGACTGGACCGGCAGCACCGGGATGTCCTTCTTCTCGCTCATCCGGCGGCAGACCGCCTGCACATCATCGCCGATGATGCCAACGATGCAGGTGGAGTAGACAAAGGCCGCATTGGGGTGATGACGGTCAATGAGTTCGTCGAGGGCGGCTTCGAGCTTTTTCTCGCCGCCGAAAATTACATCGGTCTCCTGAAGATCCGTGGAAAAGGAAAGCCGGTGCAGCATAGGCCCGCTGGAGAGCGAACCCCGGATATCCCAGGTATAGACCGCGCAGCCGATGGGGCCGTGCACCAAGTGCAGGGCGTCGGCTATGGGGTACAGGACCACGCGCGATCCACAGAATACGCAGGCACGCTGACTCACCGCCCCGGCCAGGGATTCCCGGTTGCAGGCGATGTCGATGGCGCCCTGGCCGGTCATGTGGATCTGATCCTTTCTTTCTTCGAGTATGGTTGTTGTCGTCATGCTTCCCCCTTGGTTCCAATCGGTTATGATTTGGGGATTTGTCGTCCTCGTGCCGCCGAAATGTACGGGCTCCGGTCCGTTATTCCGGCGTGCATCGCCCCTGCCCTGGCCCCGCCCGTCTCCCTTGCGGGAGCGGCGGGGCCGCCTTCAGCCGTAGTGAGCGTCAACCGCCCCGCTTGCGTGCCGGAAACCGTCCTTCCGGCTGAGCGGGCGGCCGGGATGCGTCCCCGACCAATGTTCGGCATCAGTTCCGGGCCGTCCGCACGCGTTGCGGGTCGCGGGCATCGTGCTTGCGAAACGAATGACTGTGGCTTCGGGCATCGGGCGACTCTCTCTCGCTTAGGACAGCAGGTAGTCGGCGCACGCTTCGCCGTCTTCAAGACCGTCCAAAATTGCATCAATGGCCTCTTCGGAATCCACGCCCTTGAACCAGTAGTTGTCGGGCTGGACCACCATGATGGGTCCGTTCTCACACTGCTTGAGGCAAGTGGAGGCCACCACAAGCGCATCCAGCCCTCGGTCCAGAATCTCTTCCTCGATATACTGCAGGAAGCCTTCACTCTGCTTGTGGCAGATGCCCTTCTTGTCGCCAGCAGCGCGGAAGGACTGGCAGCAAATGATCATCCTCTGGGGTACAGCCATGTTCAACTCCTCATGATGTCTTGTTTATTTCTTACACTTCTTGCCCTTACCCCCGCCGTAGAGCACATCCACGGTGGGAGCAATTTCGCCATCGGTAATAAAAACAGTCAGCCCGCTGCGGGCCAGCAGCTCCCTCGGGCTCGGCCCGGCACTGGCGGCCAGGAGCACGAAGCAATCGGAAAGCAGCTTGCCGAGTTCCTCCCAGCGCGTGACTCCGGTGCCCGCCTCAGGCGCGTTGCGCACTTCCAGGAGGCAGGGCAGCCCGTCCTCACGCGGACCGTAGACGAGCACCTTGGACGCCTGGCCCAGATGCAGATCGACCTCCATGCCCGTCTCGCTGACGACGGCCACGTTGGGCCGCGCCTCCGTGGGACGGGGCAGCGTCGGCACCGCGTCCCCCTCGGAGCCGCGCTGCTCAAGGCCGACATTGGCCTCGCCGCACTCCTCCCAGGAAGGCATGAGATTGATGTGTCCGGCAACCTTGTCGCGGACAGAGGCCAGCAGATCCATGTCCGGCGTGGTCGGAAACTCGTCATTGTCCTTGTCGGGCCAGAAGGGAACCACGGCCATGATGTCCGCGCCCAGTTCGGCCATGGTCATGGCGATGGTCTCCACATGGTCGTCGTTGTAGCCGGGGTAGACCGTGGTATTGACCTTGACGGAGACGCCGGCGGCCTTGAGGGCCTTGACCGCCTTGGTCTGCTCTTCCACAAGGATGTGGGAGGCGGCAGCCAGGGGCATGGTCTTGGTGGACGGGCGGACCCAGGCATACAGCCTCTGGACCACCTCGGGATCGACAGCCTCCACCAGGAGGGTGACGTGGGAAATTTTCAGCTTGGCAAAGGTCTCGGCATAGCGGTCCACGCCAATGCCCGCCGTGGTCAGACACAGGGAAATTTCGGGGTACCGCTCCCGCACCAGTTCCAGGGTCCGGATGGTGATATCGGGCGTGGCCATGGGGTCGCCTGGGCCGGTGATGCCCACGATGCCGACGTTGGCACCTTCGGTGGCAAGGGTGTTCTCCAGCCAGGAGAGAGCCTCTTCCGGAACCATGGCGGGCGGGGCCTTCTTTGTGGGCTCAAACTTGATGCGGACGTTGGCGCGCGGGGCCACGGGCAGGTGCAGGCGGCCGATCTTGCTGCGGGAGGTCAACCCGAAGCAGGGGTGGGATTCATATGAGACTGCGGTAGGTGTCATGGCTGCCTTCATCCTTGGTTTTTCGGGTCGAGCCGCCAAAGCGGCCGGGCCTGGGGTCGATGGGGTATGTGCCCCGCGGCGGAGGGGGAAGAACTCCGCCGCGGGACGAATGATGCTACAGGACGAGCTCGAAGGAACGTTCGGAGGAGTCGCGGTCCTTGCGTTCCAGCAACAGATCCAACATTTTTTCGAGCAACCGGAGGCCGCCCTTGTAGCCGACTGTCGGGAAGTACTGGTGGCCCTGGCGGTCCAGGATGGGGAAGCCCCACCGGAGCAGAGGAATGTCCTCGTCGCGGGCGATATACTTGCCGTAGGTATTGCCGATGAGCAGGTCGACGGGCTCGTTCTTGATCCACTGGTGCATCAGGAACATGTCACCCTTTGCCTTGACCTTGACCTCGAAGGGCTGGCCTTCGCAGATTTCCTTGATGCGCTTCTCGAACGCCTTGCCCGGGGTGCCGGTGACGACGTAGACAGGCTGCATATCCAGGGAAACCAGGAACTCGCACATGGAGATGAGCTGATCCGGATCGCCCCAGATGGCTACGCGCTTGCCGTAGAAGTACTGGTGCATGTCGGAAATCATATCCACGAGCTGACCGCGTTCGGTGTCCACGGCATCCGGAACCGGCACGCCGGCCACGGTGCGCAGCACGTCAATGAAGCGGTCGGTGGCGGCCAGGCCGAAGGGCATGTCGAGAACGGTGCAGGGAACCTTGCACTTGGCGTCGAGCCAACGGGCCGCGTCGGCCGAACACCACTCGCCCAGGGCCAGGGTGCCCATGGCGTCGCCGCAGGCCTTGAGTTCGTTGATGGTCACGCCGCCTTCGGGGAACATCTTGTATTCACCGGTCAGGGGCGCATCGAGCACGCCGGAGGTGTCCGGGAACAGGGTGATGTCCACACCGACCAGAGCGGCCAGACGCTTGATCTCGGCCATGTCGGAAGGTTCGACCCAACCGGGGATGACGTTGACCTTGCGCGACTTCTTGCCGGACGGCTCGGCCAGCATGGCCATGGACTTGACCATGTTGGAGAAACCGGTGACGTGGGAACCGACGTAGCTCGGGGTGGCGGCGCCGAGGAGGGTCTTGCCCTCGGGCACCTTGCCGTCCTTCTCGGCCTTGGCGAAGATCTGTTTCAGGTCATCGCCGATGGTCTCGGACAGGCAGGTGGTGTGCACGGCGATCACATCCGGGTTGTAAACCGTAAAGATGTTGTTGATCGCCTGGATCAGGTTGGCATGACCGCCGAAGACGGACGCACCTTCCGTGAACGAGCTGGTGGACGCGGAGATGGGTTCCTTGTAGTGCCGGGTCAGCGTGGAGCGATGGTAGGCGCAGCAGCCCTGCGAACCATGGGAGTGCGGCAGGCAGCCGTGAATCCCGAGGGCGGCGTACATGGCGCCGATGGGCTGGCACGTCTTGGCCGGGTTGATGGTCAGCGCCTTGCGCTCCATCACTTCAACTGGGGTATGTCTGAGTAATGCCATATCTCTTAACCTTCCTTATTCCCACACAAAGGTGCCGGTGAGTTCGGTAGACTCCTGCCAGGGAGACTTCGTGTAAGACCAGACCTTGCTGCTTACGAGACGGGCGATCTCGTCGTAGAAGTTGATCGCGCCCTTGAAACCGGCGTAAGGTCCGCCGTAGTCATAGCTGTGGAGCTGCTTCATGGGCACACCGCACTTCTGGATGGAGTACTTTTCCTTGATACCGGCGCAGAAGATGTCCGGATGGTAGAGCTCCACCAGCTTTTCGGCTTCGTACTGGTTCAGGTCGTCGATGACGATGGTACCCTGCTCCATCTGCTCGTTCATGCCTTCGTAATCCTTGAACTCGAACCCGGTGTCCTCGAGGGCCTTGATTTCCTCGGCGGTCTTGCGCGGGTTGTAGAGTTCCGGATCAGCCGAAACCTCGATTTCCTCGATGTTGCGGGAGTCGGCATCCGGGACGAGGTCCGGAATGACCTGGCGGCCTTCGTAGTCGTCGCGGTGGGCGAACTCATAACCGGCGGACAGGGTCTTCATGCCAAGCTCGGTGAACAGGTCCTGATAGTGGTGGGCGCGGGAGCCGCCGACGAACAGCATGGCGGTCTTGCCTTCGGTGCGCGGCTTGGCCCCGGCCAGGGCGGCCTCGACAGCGGGCATCTCTTCGGCAATGACAGCTTCGATCTGGTCGATGAGCTTCTTGTCGCCAAAGTACTGGCCGATCTTGCGCAGGGACTTGATGGTACCCTTGGCGCTGATGAAGTTCACCTTGAACCACGGGATACCGTACTTGGTCTCCATCATGTCGGCCACGTAGTTGATGGACCGGTGACACATGACGAGGTTGAGGTCGGCATGGTGGGACCGGGCAAACTGGTCGTAGGAGGAGTTGCCGGAGAAGGTGGACAGGCAGGTGATGCCGCACTTCTTGAGGATGCGGTCGATCTCGAAACCGTCACCACCGATGTTGTACTCACCCAGCAGGTTGATCTTGAACTCGCCCTCTTCCTCCTTCGAGCTCTCACCGACGAGGTGCGTGAAGACCTGGTTGTTGGCGATGTGGTGACCGGCGGACTGGGAGACGCCCTTGTAGCCTTCGCAGGAGAAGGCGAACACGTTGCAGTCCCCGAACTTCTCCTTCATCTTCTTGGACACGGCGTGGATATCATCGCCGATCAGGCCGACCGGGCAGGTGGCGAACACGCAAATCCCCTTGGGATGCAGCAGGTCGTAGGCCTCCTGAATGGCGGCGGCGAGCTTCTTCTCACCCCCGAAGATGATGTCCTGATCCTGCATGTCCGTGGAGAAGCAGTAAGGCATGTAGTTATCTCCGGTCTCGCCCGCCTCGGTCTGGTTGCGGCGGGTGAGCCAGGAGTAGAAGCCACAGCCGATGGGGCCGTGGGTGATGTTCACGATGTCACGGGTGGGCCCCATGATAACGCCCTTGCAACCTGCGTAGGTGCAGCCGCGCATGGTGATGATGCCCGGGATGGTGCGGACGTTGGCGAGGATTTCGGGAGCGGAGTCGCTGCCAGTGGCCTCGTTGATCATTATCTGCTTTGCGCGCTTGCGGGCCACCTTTGGAGGATACTTCGCGAGAAGCTCTTCCTTGATGTCGGTGGGCTTGAGCTGCACGAGCTTTTTCGTCTTAGCCATGTGTATTGTCTCCTTCAAAAGCGGCGCTAGACTATAGCCTTTTCACCGGTTTCATGGGTCCTGACGCGTACGGCGTCACTGAGGGGCAGTACGAAGATCTTGCCGTCGCCGGGCTTGCCGCTCCGGTTGACCCCCATGATGGCTTCCACCACGTCCTCGACGGTGTCGTCCGGAACCACGATGGTCACGACGCGCTTGGCATAGAGCTTGCCTTTTTCACCCAGTACTTCGGCCGCCTCCTCATAGCCTTTCTCTACTCCGGAGAGGATATCCGCATTGACGAACCCCTTGCCCCGCCCCTGGGCCTCGTGGACAAAGAAGGCGCCCACACCGGCCTCGGTAAGAGCGGTCTTGGTCTTGTTCATCATGTTCATGCGAACAACTGCGATGACTTCCTTCATTATTACGCCCCCTCGCTGGCTTCGGCGGTCTCGTTGACACCAGAGCTGATGGTGTAGACGTCTTCAACCTCATTGACGAAGATCTTGCCGTCGCCGAAGGCGCCCTTGGTGCCGGAACGGGCGGCGTCCATGATGGTGTTGATGACGAAGTCCTTGTCGGTGGCGTTGACCACGCTCATGAGCATCGTCTTGGGGATCTCGTCGTAGGTGACCTCGCCGATCTTGATGCCGCGCTGCTTGCCGCGACCGGCGACGGAGTACTTGGTGACGGCAGGAAAGCCGTTGTCCATAAGGGCGGCCAATACATCATCCACTTTCTCGGGCCGCACAATCGCTCGAATCATGATCATCATTTCAGGGATCTCCTATTAGCTTGGAATCGTTAGGTGTTGGTTATTCTCGCCGTCGATATGCCAAGCCGGAGCTAGGCTTCCATGATGCCGTAATCCATCAGCAACTGCTCAAGGTCCTCAATCTCCAGGGGAGTGGGAATGGTGAACATTTCGTTATTGTCGATGGCCTGGGCCAAGCCCCGGTATTCGTTGGCCTGCGGTACGGCGCCATCCCATTCGATGACGGTTTTGCGGTTGATTTCCGCGCGCTGCACGTCGTTGTCGCGGGGGACGAAGTAGATCATCTGGGTGCCCAGCTTGGCAGCCAGCTCGGTGATCAGATCGGCCTCGCGGTCGGTGTTGCGGGAGTTGCAGATCAGGCCGCCCAGGCGGACTCCGCCGGATTCGGCGTACTTCATGATGCCCTTGCAAATGTTGTTGGCGGCGTACATGGCCATCATCTCGCCGGAACAGACGATGTAGATTTCCTGGGCCTTGCCATCGCGGATAGGCATGGCGAATCCACCGCAGACAACGTCGCCGAGGACGTCGTAGAAGGCGTAGTCCAGGCCCTCGGATTCCTCATAGGCACCCAGGGACTCAAGCATGTTGATGGAAGTGATGATGCCACGGCCCGCACAACCGACACCGGGTTCCGGTCCGCCGGACTCGACACACCAGGTTCCGCCGAAGCCGGGCTTGCGGATATCCTCAAGCTCCACATCCTCGCCTTCTTCACGAAGGGTATCGAGAACGGACTTCTGGGCCAGTCCGCCGAGCAGCAGACGGGTGGAGTCAGCCTTGGGGTCACAACCTACAACCATGACCTTGCGGCCCATCTCAGCCAAACCTGCAACCGTGTTCTGAGTGGTGGTGGACTTGCCGATGCCGCCCTTCCCGTAAATAGCTACTTTCCTCATGATAATCCTCCTATGGGGTTAACTTGCGCTAGATGCTTCCCCTAAGGCAAAGGGCGTGCCATTTGATTATAAAAAGACTATCTATTTGATTTTATTATGTTTTAATTAATGTCACGATAATTCTAACTACCGACACAAAGTGTAGGAAAACACCATTACCCTCCACAAAGGTGTAGGCTCCTACAAAAACGTATTCAGACTTCAATTGTAGGCAATACTATGACAATATACTGATTTTTATTGATATTGTTTAAATATGAGTATTTGGCACTATTTCTGCTTCATATACAACTTACTACGCGCAACAACCAACGGTTGGAGGAAGCGATGCTGTTAGATACGACACTCAGAGAGGGAGCACAGCTTTTCGGGGCCTATTTCACCACTCCGGCAAAGGATGCCATCGTCAGTGGCCTGCTCGCACTCGGCATTGATGAATTGGAGATAGGCTGGGTCGGCCAGGACGGGTTGCTGGAGTTTATCCGCTCCGTCCGCCCCCGGTGCGGCCAGACCAAACTCAGTGTCTGGACGCCCTGCCGCGAGACCGACATCCGGGCGGCCTCCGTCCTGGGCGTGGACCGCGTCAACATCGGCGTACCCGTGTCTGAAAAACACATGGCCCAACGGCTTGATGCGGACCGCGACACGCTCAAGGAGCGCCTCGCCTCAACGGTTCTCACCGCCAAGCTCATGGGCATCTCCTACATTTCCGTAGGCCTTGAGGACATTTCCCGCGCCGACCGCGCCTTTGCCCTGGAGACCGCCAAGCTGGCGGCCGAGATGGGCGCGTCCCGTGTCCGGCTCGCCGACTCGCTGGGGCTGCTCACTCCGCTGGACACGGCGGATATCGTCCGCACCTTTCGTGCGGAGCTGGATATCGACCTTGCCGTGCATTGCCACGACGACTTCGGCATGGCCACGGCCAACGCCATCACGGCCCTTGCCTCGGGCGCAGACTATGCGGACGTGTCGGTCCTCGGCATCGGCGAGCGTTCCGGCATTGCGGCCACGGAGGAGCTGGCCGCCCATATTACGTTAAGAGAGGAGGCAACACATGGCTATTGCACCGAAGCGATCCGCGATCTGTGCGACACGGTTTCCCAGGCTGCCGGAATTCCCATCCCGCGCACCAAGGCCGTGGCTGGCAAGGATATTTTCGCCTGCGAATCGGGCATTCATGCCCACGCGCTCACCAAGTCTCCCGCCCTTTTCGAACCCTACAATCCGGATCGTATCGGGGCGAACCGCACAGTCGCCGTTGGCGGAAAGAGCGGCCGGGCAGCCATTGCGGACGCCCTCAGCAAGACGGGAATGGCGCATCAGGACCACGACATCCCGGCCCTTCTCCAGGCGGTAAGGGAACACGCCCACCGCCTCCGCCGTCCCCTGACCCCGGACGAGTTTGCCCGGCTGGCCCGGACTGCCGGAAAGGATCTGCCATGCTGATACGAAAACTCTTTTTTGCATTTCTCTGGCTCTGCGCCCTGGCCGGTACGGCCCAGACACTGCCCGTCCCCACAACCACAACCACAACCACAACCACAACCACAACACCGGCACACCACGTTGATGCGCCTGCAACATCTATCGCGAGGTGATCACCATGCCCGACATCACAACCAATTATGGAATCCTGCACTGCACACGGCATATGGAACTGACCGAAGACGGCTCTCCCCTCGCCTGCACTACGGCCAAGGCGAGTCCGCTCGTCACGCCCGTGGGTGAACTCATACCCCAGTTCACCACCGACGATCTGCGCAAGAAGGAGGTTCTGCCGGTGACCTTCCGCAAGGACGGCACCCTGCGCTCCCTGCCGCTGGAAAAACAGACCGTGGTCGATACTCCGGCGGGCCCCATCCCTGCGGAGATGATCACCTTCCACGCCAACGGGGCCGTCAATCGAGTCTTTCCCCTGAACGGCAAACTCACCGGCTATTGGTCACAGGAAGATGAAAAAGGGTTTTCCAAGCCCGTCACCCTGGCCACTCCGGCCGGAGAAATCACCACGCACATCATCAATGTCTGCTTTTACGAGGACGGCACATTGCGTTCCGTCACATTGTGGCCGGATGAGTCCGTCATGATCGCCACTCCGGTAGGCGGCCTCAAGGCGCGCATGGGGATCAGCTTTGCGCCGGACGGCAGACTCCGCTCCATGGAACCGGCCGAACCGTGCACAGTGCTGACGCCTGCCGGGGAAGTCACGGCCTATGATCCCGATGCCGTGGGCGTGAACGGGGACATAAACTCCCTGCGCTTTCACGAAAACGGCTCCGTAGCCCATGTGGTCACCACCCTTACCGGCATCAAGGCTGTCGACACGGACGGTACGGTCACCCGCTACGCCCCGGAATTCCGGGACAGCCTGTGTGGGGAAAGCGACAAGGAAGTCGTGCCCATGAGCATTTCATTCGACGGCAAGACCGCCAGCATCCAGATCAAGCCCAAGCAACCGCCAGTGACCATCGACATGGAGCGCTCGCCGCTCTTTGCCGAGCCCCATCTGCCGGGTCTGTCCATGGGGATGCCCGATCTGCGCTGCGGCGTATAGACGGGACTGCCGGCACAACGTAGCAAACACCAAAGACGAAAATCCCTAGCCTCCGGCGAGAAGCCGCAGTCGACCATACGGACGCGTGGTCGGATGCGGCTTCACGTCGGGATCAGTGTTGTCTGCTCCCTCGCGATTTCCATAACACGACACTGACGACCGTTCCCGTCTCCCGGCTGGTGCGCGCAGAATGGGTAGGTCCACAAGAAAAGGATCACACGGAAGAAGAGGGAGAGGAACTGGACTACACCATCAACCGCAGCACACCGGGCATGATCTACAACCAGATCAAATCCGTCGTTGCATCGAGCGCCCTGGGATTTCTGGGCTCTGACGAAGAAGAGGAGGGGGCTACTACAACACTCTTTCCCAGACAGGCTTTTCCACGGATACCGACGAGGACTCGGACACTACGGCCAGATCCTACTCAACGAGGGCGGGTTGGCGGATGCCTTGGAGACCGATCCGGCGGCAGTGGCGGCCCTCCTTGCCGAGCGGGACAAGGGGGAATCCGGCAGCCTGACCGTCCTTATCGAACACTACGAGGAAACCGTCACCAGCCGGGACAACCAGATATACAACGAAAAGTCGAGACGGGACGCCCCGGAAACGTCGTGTAACCGGAAATATGCGGCCCTCAACGCCTTGCTCAGCATCTACGAGAGCCGGGGCGATATGGTGGAAAGCCTCATCGCCGCCCTGGATTGGCCGTTACTCGGGCGGGCCGTCGATGAGTAGCCGCAGGATAAAGGTTGTGCCCTTGTCCACCTCGGACTCCACGTCGATGGTGCCGCCGTGCTTCTCGACCACGATGTCGTAGACGATGGCCAGTCCCTGGCCTGTTCCCTTGCCCACTTCCTTGGTGGTGAAGAAGGGATCGAATATCTTGGCCAGATTTTCCTTGGGTATGCCGCATCCCGTGTCGCCTATGCGGATTTCAACATTGGTATCGTCGTGGGATGTCTTCACGAAGATGGTCCCACGCTCGCCGGTGGCTTCATTCCCGGCAATGGCGTGAGAGGCGTTGATGATGATATTGAGCAGGACCTGGTTCAGGCCACCGGGGAAACAATTGACCAGCGGCAGTTCGGGATCAAGCTTCGTTTCCAAATCCGCCGTGTACTTCCATTCATTGCGGGTGACCGTAACCGTGTTCTCGATGGCCTTGTTGATGTCCACGGGCTTTGCCTCCTCTTCGCCCGGGTGCGAAAAATTCTTCATGGCCAGTACAATGGAGGCCACGCGCTGCACGCCTTCCAAAGCGCGGTCGCAGGCCTTGGGCATCTCTTCATATACGAACTCGTAGTCCATATCTTCCCTAAGTTCCTCTATGTCCTCTTCCTTGCCCTCACCCTTCTCATACAAGTCGATGAGCTGGAACATCTCCTCCAGCGCGTCCTTGACGAACCGAATGGAGTCACCCACGTACTGGATGGGTGTATTGATCTCGTGCGCGATACCGGAGGCAAGCTGGCCCAGCGATTCCAGCTTTTGGGCGATGTTCAGCTTGCGCTCCAGCGTCTTTCGCTCGGCAATGTTGAACACGACCTGAACAAGATGGGGCCTGCCGCCGATGGGAATCTCAAAGGAATGGAGCGCAACCGGCAGCGACGTACCGTCCAAATAGATCAGCATTCCCTCCTCGTATTCCGTCACCACCGTGGTGTCCGGACACAATAAATCCTGTGAGACCCGCCCGGAAAATTGAATTTTAACATTGCAGGACGCCTCCAATATTTCCTGCCGGGTCAACGAAAGCAGCTGCTCGCCGACGACATTGCAGTCCACGATCTCTCCTTTCTCCGGGTCAAAAACGAAAAAGGCCGCCCCGATGCCTTCAAAAATAGTATTGAGGAACTCCTGGTGCTCCTGCTGTTCGTCCAACCGCCTTTTTTCCTCTGACACATCATGGACATTGGCGAACACAAACGCCTGGCCGCCCATCTCGATGCGGTTCAGGGTCACCTGGACGTCGAACGTCTCCCCGCTCAGCGGCCGCCGGGCCTTCCAGTCGAACCCGACGCTTTCTCCCGCCACCACGCGCCTCCAGTTTTCATCAACAAAGGCGATATCCGCCTCCGGAGTCGAAAGGTCCCCGGCAATGGACATGGAAAGGGCCTCTTCCCGCGTAAGATGATACATGGTGAGCATACGCTCGTTGATATCCACTATATTGCCGTTCAGATCATGAATGATGACGGCATCGTGGGTACTGTTGAAAATGAAGCGCATGGCCGATTCGGCCTCACGGCGTTCGGTCACTTCCCTGCTCAGGGCCTGTGCCTGTTCCTCGAGCGCCGCCGTCCGCGCGGCAACCCGTTCTTCCAGGACGTCGTTGTTTTCACGCAGGGCGGTCTCCGCTGTCTTGCGCGCACGGACCTCCTCCTCCAACTGGCGGTTTTTATCCTCAATGCGCTCTGCCTGGCGGGCCGCCTCTTCCACCTTGGTATGCAGCACCAGGTTCCGGGCGCTGAACCAGAGGATGGTCACGGCGCCGGCCAGCAGGAACAACGCCAGCAAAAGCGTATAAAGGAAAAGACTGCGTGGGGAGAGTCCTCCCAGCAATTTCGACTCCGGAGCCAGACAGAGCAGGCTGAATTCCGTATCCGCCACCTTGGAACGGACAGCCAGGAACTTGATCTGTTCACCGGAATCCACACGGAGAAGATGGGTAACGGCTTCACCCGTTTTTTTCGGCCAGCCGGAGGCAACCAGCTCCTTGAGCTGTTCCGGAATGGCATGTACCGGGCAATAGACGAAGGGACCGTAGACAAGGAAGCTGAACCAGCCGGTATGCGTCCGGCCCATATCCTCCATGAGGGAGGCCAGAATATCCTGTGTGTTCAGCCATGCCACGAGCGTGCCGGTCAGTTTGCCCTTGAAGAGAAAAGGAAGGTAGATGACGAGGTGTTTTTCGCCGTCGTCGCCGTTCTTCATTATGATCCTGGGTTTGGAGGCATCCAGCGCGCCGGGGATATTCACGCCGCAACAATGCGGGTCCTCGGGCACACCCTGATCGTCGGCCAGAAGATCGCCATTCTCGTCCAGGTAGGCCATTCGCCGATATACCCGCTTGCCATGCATGGACTTGCGACGGACGAAACGGTCCAGGAGTTCGGCTATGGCCACCTGGCTCGCCCACAGCCCATACTCCCGGGACATGCCAAGTGCCTTGTTTTCATAATAGGCGTACAGTTCCCGGCTGGAAGCCAGGTCCTCCAAGTCGTTTCGGCGATCAAGCAGGAAATGCCCCAGCGCATTCGCTTCCCTGGCCGAATAATTGACAAAGCGATCTCTCGCCGCCTGTTGCAGTTTGACCTGGGAACTGTAATTGCCCCAGACCATGAACATGAGCAGGATGGCAAGCGGGACAACAGCCCCCGATATAATGACATTCCGGCGCAGCAACTTCCTTACTCCTTGTCGTCCTGTCTACCGTTCTTCAAAAAACGATTTGTAGTAGCCGAGTACGGCCGGATAATACTTCACAACCAGTCTGCGGTATTCTCCGCTGGCCTTCTGCTGTGCCAAAAAAGTGTTGAACGTTTCGCGCAGCCGAGGAGAACTCTTTCGGAACCCCACGGCCATGGTCTGCTCCGGAGAGATCGGCCCCAGCACCTTGATCTTGCCCGGCCACTTCTCAAGCGCGACCAGGGAGTCCGGCACGTCCAGCAGCGCAAGGTCGGCATCACCCTTGATGACCGCCGGAGCTATGTCGTTAAGGCTCCCGGGAAAGCTGGTAATACGGTCCGTCAAGCGCTCTATGCCATACAGCCCGGGTGCCAGACATGTTCCGTCTTTGCCCAGCACATGGTGCCCCTTTAACAATGCCTTAACCGCCTTGATATCCTTGACCACTTCACCCGACGAGACAATGGGCATGGCCGGAAAGTCCGCACGGGAGATACACCAGACCTGCGTGGGAAAGGTGGGTTCGGAATAGTCGATGACCTTTTCCCGCCAGGCCAGCACAGTGAGGCCGTTGGCAATGACGTCTCCGCGAATCTCCACCTTGCCCAGTTTTTTCACCCCGTCGCCGACGGGTTTGATCCGGGTGCCGGTCAATTCGCCGAGAATCTCTCCCCACCCCGCCGACTCGACAAACCGGTATCTCACGCCCAGATAGTCGGCAAACCGCTTCATCAGCTCCACGCTCAGGCCGTCGCCATGCCCCGTCACGAAGTTGGCGTAGGGAATGCCGAGATGGCGCAGCTCTCCCCGGGCACGGATGTCATCCAGATCTGTCGCCAGTCCCGGCGTGGCCCAGGCAAACAGGAAAACCGAGAGCAGCGCTCCCGTCCAGACGGACTTGTTCATAAAACATTTCAGCGGCATGAGGCACCCCTCCGAGTTTCCACTTCAGCCAATAGCATAAACAAACAAAATTATCTCCGCCCTTATAAAAAAAATACCCCTGGGGAGGAAACCAATTCCATATTCTCCTTTTTCAAAAACCATACATATGATAATTTTTATCAAAATACCATTTTTCAGGACCTTAGCCACAGGGCAGGTCCAAACCGCATGACCACAGGAGAGTACCATGGCAACAGGGAAGAAGCGAATGACGGGCGCCTTCGGCTGCCCCGTGGGCAACGATCTGCATACCGCCACCGCCGGAGCGCGCGGCCCCACGATGATGCAGGATGTCCATCTGCTGGAAAAATTGTCCCACTTCGACAGGGAGCGGATTCCGGAACGGGTGGTGCACGCCAAGGGAGCCGGGGCCTACGGCTATTTTGAAGTCACGGCCGACGTAAGGCAATACACTAAGGCGGCCTTTCTTTCGCAAGCTGGCAAAAAGACAGAGGTATTCGCCAGATTTTCCACGGTTGGAGGTGAAAAAGGCAGTGCCGATGCCGAGCGCGACCCTCGCGGCTTTGCCCTCAAATTCTACACCGAGGAAGGCAACTACGACATGACCGGCAATAACACCCCGGTCTTCTTCATCCGCGACCCGCTCAAATTTCCGGACTTCATCCACACCCAGAAAAGAGACCCCGCCACCAACCTCAAGAGCCCGACCATGGCCTGGGATTTCTGGTCCCTGACCCCGGAATCCATGCATCAGGTGACCATACTCTTTTCCGACAGGGGAACCCCGGCCTCCTACCGCCACATGAACGGATACTCCAGCCACACCTACAAGTGGTACAATGCCAAGGGAGACTACTTCTGGGTGCAGTATCACTTCAAAACAGACCAGGGGATAAAAAATCTGACCGGCCCCCAGGCCGCCGAGATGTGCGGCAAGGACCCGGACCACGCCACCCGCGACCTGTACGACGCCATCGCCCGGGGCGACAATCCGTCCTGGACCCTTGAGATGCAGATTCTTTCCCCAACGCAGGCAGAGAATTTCCAGTGGGACATCTTCGACATCACCAAGGTATGGCCGCACAGCGAAGTGCCGCCCATCACCGTGGGGCGGCTGGTGCTGAACCGCAACCCGGAAAACTACTTTGCGGAAGTGGAGCAGGCGGCCTTCAACCCCAGCAACTTCGTTCCAGGCGTTGCCGCCTCACCGGACAAGATGCTCCAGGGACGTCTCTTTTCCTACCATGACACCCATCTGCACCGGCTCGGGCCAAACTACCATCTCATTCCGGTCAACCAGCCGAAAAACGCCCCGGAGATGAACTACCAGCGCGACGGCGCAATGCGCGTGGATCACAACGGCGGCGGAGGGCCGAACTACTGGCCCAACAGCTTCCACGGACCAGAACCGGATGAGGCATACGTCGAGCCGGTAATTCCATTGCAGGGAGTGGGCGACAGGCACCCCTACACCCACCCCAACGACGACTTCATCCAGCCTGGAAATCTATACCGCAAGGTCATGACCGACCAGGACAGAACCAACCTGATAAGCAACATCGTGGGGAACATGAGAAGTGTTCCGAATCCGATCCAGCTGCGGCAGTGCGCGCTGTTTTATCTGACCGACGAGGACTATGGAACCCGCGTCGCCGAAGGATTGGGACTGGACAAGACAGAGGTGGTCCGCCTCTCCGGGATGACGCAGGCGGAAAGAGTGGCAGCCACACCGGTTGGCTGATCACCGGACGCAAAAAAGGCGGTGTGGCCAGTTGCCGCACCGCCTTGCTTCCGACTAGCCGTGGTTGTGACTGTGGCCGTCACCGGCCTCGTGGGCATGGCCATCATCATGGCTGTGCGAACCGTGCTCGTGCACATGCTCGCCGTCCGGGCCGTGCTCGTGTCCATGGGCGTGCTCGTGGCTGTGCACATGGGTGTGTTCATGGCTATGGGTTGTGCCGTCCTCATGGGTATGCTCATGCACGTGGGTGTGTTCATGCTCATGGGAATGTTCGTGGACCTCGCCCTTGCCATGGGCGTGCTGATGGGTTCGCTTGTCCTTGCCTATATTGCAGCCGCAGGTCTTGCACATATGCAAACTCCTTGCTTGAGGTTTCCCCTTCTCTCCCTTTATTTATCGCCTCTATCTGAGCCATTGACAAGACCGTGACAAAAAAAGATTTCATCAACTGTATCGCATACGCGTACCAACAACGTGTTACCCGACGCTTTGGATTCCCCAACCGCAAAGCCGCGAATACGCCACCGATACGAACATTCCTGTTACAAATTCAGGTTGCCGCTTTTCCCCACAAGTAATAATGTCATTACAATCAATATGAAAGCCGCCACCCTATCCGTCATCTTAGTGGTCATACTGGCCCACGTCGCCCTGGCCGGGGAACCGGACGTCATTACCTATCCACAGCCGCTCTCCGCAGGTGACACCCGCTTCGAATACCACCTTTCACTAGTCCGGAAAGCGCTGGAAAGGACCGTCCCGGAATATGGTCCCTTTGAGTTGCGCCCCACGCATCTGGCCATGAACCAGCTCCGTCAGCTGGACCTGCTTGAGAACGGCAGCCCGATGCTGGACATAGCCATCAAGCCGACCTCCAGGGAGCGGGAACAACGGCTGACGCCGGTGCGCATCCCCCTGGGCAAGGGCGTGGTCGGCTGGCGGATTCTGCTCGTCCGCCGGGACCTTCAGCACGGGCTGGCAAAGGTGATGGACAAGGAAGGGCTCAAGCCGTTCCGTTTCGGACAGGGGCTGGGCTGGAGCGATATTGGAATACTGCGGCACAATGGCCTGAAGGTTATTACCGGAGGCGATTACGAAGGCCTCTTCGCCATGCTGCTTTCCAACCGTTTCGAGGTCTTCCCGCGCAGCATTGTCGAGGCCTTCGCAGAGTGGGATGAGCGCCATGCAAAGTTCCCGGAGCTGCATGTCGAAACAACCCTGCTGCTCCACTATCCCTTTGCCCGCTACGTTTGGACCGCCAATAGCAAGCGGGGGGCGTTGCTGCGGGAGCGCATCGCCAAGGGGCTGGAATCCATGATCGCCGACGGCACGTTCGACGCCATGTTCCGAAAGCACTACCAGGAAACGATTCTTCGGGCGCGACTGAACCAAAGGAGACTCATCGAATTGGAAAATCCCGACCTGCCGCCGGAAACGCCGCTACAGAGAAAGGAATTATGGTTCGATCCCTTCAAGGAACTGCCGGAGTCCACCAAAGGGCGGAACAAGGAAAAAATCAGCTCAGGACCAGTCCGAGACTCATCAGCAGGCAATACAGCACCATGACGGCAGCGGTTTTGCCCAACATCCGAATATAGACCGGCCCGGTCTGCGGCTTGCCGATCATCACGCAGAGCTTCAGGCCCAACGGCAAAACGGCCAGAGGCAACAGCAGCCATGCCGAATGCAGCATCGTGGCCATGACCACGGCGCAGCCAAGGGCCACAGCGAACCACGCCCGATACTCGAAGGCGGAAAAACCACGGCCGAGACGGACGGCCAGCGTGCGCTTGTTCGCCTTGATGTCCGTCTCCACGTCACGATGATTGTTGACCACCAGCAGGTTGGTGCTCAGGGCACCCACCGCCGTTCCGCCCAAAAAGGAAAGCAGACTGAAGTCCCCGGCCTGGACCCGGTAGGTGCAGCACACGGCCACCCAGCCGAAAAAGAGCATCACGAAAATTTCGCCCAGCCCCAGATAGGCCAGCGGAAACGGTCCGGCGGTGTAACCGTAGCCAAGCAGGATGGAGAGAATGCCCAGCACCAGCAGCCACAGCCCGGCATAGGGCACAAGCCCCAGTCCCACAAAAAAGGCCACAAGGAAAATTCCGGCGGTCATCCACTTCATCTGAGTGAGGGAGATGCGCCCGGTGGCGGTCATGCGCCGGGGTCCCTGCCGTTCCTCGGTGTCCGCCCCCTTGATGAAGTCATAGTAGTCGTTGGCGAAGTTGGTTCCGATCTGAATAAGCAGGGCAAAGAGCAGGCAGAGCGACGCGGGCACCCACCGGAAGCCGTCCGCCTGATACGCCAGGGCGCTGCCGACCAGCACCGGCCCGATGGCAGCCGGAAGGGTCTTGGGACGAATGGCCAGGAACCAGGATTTCAAATCGCCTTGCATGATCCACCACGAGGAAAATTGATTGAAGGGAAGGCCGCCCGGCACCGCAACGCCGGACGCAGGTGTCTCATACAGACAAACGCGAACCTTCCGCAAGCCGGAAAAACGGCACCTCCCGGCCATTGCAACTGGCCCCCGCTCACTGTATTGTCCCACAAAACAGCCCCGAGAACGGAGCGCCGCGGAGGTACGCCTTGAACAAGCTGCACATTTTCACTCTGACACTGATCCTGACGGCACTGGCCGCTCTCCCCTGCCTTTCCGCCACGGCCCCGGCCGCATCGATTTCCGAGGCACCGGCCGCCCCGAAATTCACCATGCAGTTTCCCAAGGACTTCACTGCCACCAATGATAGCGAAGCCCTGGCGGCAAAAAGCTATTTCCCCGTGGATGCGGAGGACATGGTCCTCGGCGGTTACTATTCCGGCAAGGCCTACGCCAATACCAACTTCAGCGGCGCAATCGTGGCCGTCACCGAGACGCCTGCGGAATCGGGCGACGACAGCTGTACGGAGTTTGACGGAGACACGGTCTGCAAGTCGGACGAGGGCGTGGGCGACGTCATCATCAACGCCATTCCCTTCAAGCTCGCCACCATTGAGGACGCCGCCGTGGGACACCGGCTGGAGGCCAGAAAGTACTGGACCATCCGCAACGGGCACCGCTTTGAGGTACTGCTCTCCCTGAGCTATACCGACATGGGTGCGTACACGCCCGGTACGGTGAAGGAATTCGACAAGAAGGCCTGCTGGGAAAAGCTCGTCTCCATCATGAAGACCTTTTCCTTTCCCTCCGAGTAGGCAGCCGGGCTAGAACGCCTCTTCGAGCAGCGCGTCAAGCGACTGCTCGTCGCCCTGTTCCCGATCCCAATCGGCCACAAGGCTGCCGTCGCGCATGAGCAGCAACCGGTCGGCCAGCTTGCGCGCCTGCCGCAGGCTGTGGGAGACCACCACCAAGGTCAGGCGCGGCACCAGCGAACGCAGCAAATCTTCTATGATCTCAGCGGAACGGTGATCCACCGAAGCCGTCGGCTCGTCCAGCAGCAGGACCTCCGGGTCCAGCGCCAGGGCACGGGCCAGACAAAGTCGCTGTTGCTGTCCGCCGGACAAGGTCGTGGCGTCGTTGTCCAGCCGGTCGGCCACCTCGTCCAGCAATCCCACGTCGCGCAGGGCGGCCTCGGCCCGGTCGCGGGCCTTTCTGCCGTCCACGCCGAGCACCAGACGGAGCGGCAGCAGGATGTTACGCTCAATGGAGACCGGCAAGACCGCCGGGGTCTGAAAAACCATACCCACCCGACGGCGCAGGTCCTCCACATCCGTGGACGGCGCATAGGCATCCAGCGGCCCGGACGGCAGATCGAGACGGACCGAGCCGGTGGTACGGCAATGTTCCAGGCACTCGTTCAGCCGATTGACAGCGCGCAGCAGCGTGGTCTTGCCCGAGCCGGAACGGCCAACGAGCACGGATATTTTTCCTGCCGGGATGTCCAGATCCACACTGCGGCAGGCGGGTTTGTCCTTGAAGGCAACGGTCAGGTTGCGGATGGTGGCGATGTTCACGCGCCTTTCCTCCAGCGATATTCCATGGCCCGGTGCAATGTCCCGGCGGCCAGGAAGAGCAGCGTCGTCAGCCCCAGCAGCACCAACGCCGCGCCGAATCCGCGTTGCAGGTCCTCCGGGCCGCGATACTCCGCCGCCGTGGTGTAGATGTAAAACGGCAGGGCCTCATACACGCCGAGCACGGAGCGCGGCAATCCAGCGTTGGCCACCACGCCGGTAAGCATGATTACCGCCGTGTCCTCCGCCGCCCGGCCGATGGAAAGGACCACGCCGCTCATGATCCCCCGCCCGGCGGAGGGAAGCAAAATATGGCGAATGGACTGCCAGCGGGTCAGTCCCAGACTCGGCCCGACCAGACGCAAGTCCGCAGGCAGGGCCTCCAGCGTGGTGGACGTGGCATTGATCATGTAGGGCAGCACCAGAAGCCCCAGACAGACGCCGGAGAGCAACATGCCGGTATTGGCGGCGGGCGCGATGGAGTGGCGCAGGTAGAGAATCAGGGCGAACCCGAACAGTCCCATGAGAATGGACGGCGCTCCGGCCAGAATATCCACCAGCACGGAAAGCACGCGCGCGGACCGCCCGGTGGCGTATTCGCTCAGATAAACGCCGCTGAGGATGCCCATGGGTACGGCCGTGAGCGCGGCAATTCCCACCAGGCAGAACGTACCCACGCAAGCGGGCCAGATGCCGTCCCAGACCGGCGCGAAACGGAACAGGGCCTCAAGCGGCGGCGTGTCGCCAAAAAAGAGTGACAGGCCAATGGCTGGCCGGGATTGCATCCAGAGAAATCCGAGCAGCCCGACCACGATGAGCACGGGCAACACGGCACTCAGGCGGCAGAAAAGCGTAAATACGGGCTGACGGTTCACGGACGGCCCCCCCGGCCCTGAATCCAGCGCAGGGCAATGGTCACGGCGGCCGTGGTCATGAACAGGAAAAGCCCGGCGGCAAAGAGCGAAAGATAGGCGAGGCTGTGGCTGTCCGTGGCCACCACCAGGGCGATGTGCGCGGTCAGGGCGCGCACGGAATCGAGCATGGAACCCGGCATCTGGGCGGCATTGCCCGAGAGCATGAGGGGGATCATGGTATCGCCCACAGCCCGGCCGAATCCAAGGACCAACGCGGCGGAAAAACCGCGGCGGGACAGGGGAATGACAAGATGGATCAGCCGCTGCTGCCGGGTCAGGCCAAGGGCTGCCGCAGCCAGCCGGACCCGGGGTTCGGCCACCTGGAACTGGCTGTGAATCATCAGCGTCATGGTGGGCAGGGCCAGGACCACCAGCCCGAGGGAGGCGGCCAGCCAGGAAAAACCGCTGCCGTGATGAAAGGTGGTCCGAAGCAGCGGCACCATGACGAACACGGCCACAAAGCCGTAGACCACGGTGGGCACGCTGGTCATGAGCTGCACGGTGCGCAGTACGATGCGGGAAGCGCGGGGCGACCCGATGCCGTGGATAAAGCAGCAGATGCCCACGGCCAGCGGAAAGGCCAGCGGCACGGCGGTACAGGCGAGCAACAGCGAGCCCACGACCATGGTCAGGATGCCGAACCCGCCGTGGAAGGGGTCCCACTTGACGGAGAGCAGCCCGGACAACGCCTCGGGATCAAGCAGCGGCAGGCAGAAATGCACCAGAAAGGCGAGCAGCGCCACCACCACGCAGCCAGACAGGAGCGCGGACAGGCGCACCGCGCCCTGGGCGATACGTTCCCCGGGTCCTCGATGAAATGAATGCACGACAAGATAAGGGGCGGACGGCCAAGCCATCCGCCCCGGTTTTACTTAGTGCAGCGGGATGTAGCCGCTGTCCTTGATGATCTGCACGCAATCCGGGCCCATGATGTAGTCCACGAACGCCTTGACGATGCCGGTGGGCTCGCCCTTGGTGTTCATGTAGAGCTTGCGGACCACCGGATAGGAGCCGTCCTTGGCGGCCGCCTGCGTCGGATGCACGCCGTCCAGGGACGGGGCCTTCACAGTCTTGTCCAGATAGCCGATGCTGGCGTAGCCGATGCCGTCCGGGTCGCGGGAAATAGCGGTTTTCATGGCGCCGTTGGAGGCAACCACGTTGGCGGCGGAAGCGATGGTGCCCTTTTTGAGGAGCTTCTTCCAGTACACCTCGCGGGTGCCGCTGGCTTCGTCGCGGGTGTAGAGGTTGATGGACGCGTCGTTGCCCCCTACTTGCTTCCAATTGGTGATCTCACCGGCGAAAATTTTCCGTACCTGATCCCCGGTCAAAGCGCCTACAGGGTTCTCCGGGTTGACGATGGTGGCCACGCCGTCCACGGCAAAAGCGAACATGGCCAGACCGTACTTGGCAACCTCGGCGTCGCTCGCCTTGCGGCCGGAGTTACCGATGTTCACCAGCCCCTCGCCCACCTTCTGGATACCCACGCCCGAGCCGCCACCGGCCACGGAAACGCGGATGTCCGGGTTGGCCGTCATTACGTTACGGGCCGCCTTTTCCATCACGGGGATGTGAGCCGTACCACCGGCAATGGATATCTCGCCTTTCTGTCCCTTGAAGGCATCCAGCCCGGAGCCGAAGGCCATGGAGCACAGCGCCAGCAATATGCCGAGTGTGAACAATCCTTTTTTCATTAACCTCTCCCTATGGTTGCGCGTTGACTCTCAGGGACGATGCAAGGCCGCCCCGCCAATCCGGTCACCTTAAGCATTGGCGCCTTCTATGACAACAATAAAGAAACTTGGTGCCGATTCAACACCAAAGAAAGCCCTCGAATCAGGCGGCAGGCGCATCCACCGCGCCGCCGGTCCAGACGGCTACGGGCACAGGCTGCTCATCCGCCATCCGCACCCGCACCAGATCGGCCAACCGGCCGGGCGCGATGACGCCCCGGTCGTCCAGCCCAAGCATGGCGGCGGGATTGGCCGAGACCAGGGCCATACAGTCGGGCAATGGACGGGAAAGCAGCCGGGAGACAAGGAAGGGAGCCAGCAGCAGGCTGGCCGGAACGTAGTCCGACGCCAGCACCGTAAGCTGCCCCGCATCCAGCACTTCCAGGGCGGAAACATTGCCGGAATGGGACCCGCCGAGAACAATGTTGGGCGCACCCATAACCACGGCCATGCCCGCCTTGCGCGCGGCAAAAGCCGCCTCCAAAGTCGTGGGGAACTCGCTGATGGAGATGCTGGCTGCGCGGGCCTCGGCTACATGCTCCGGCGTTGCATCATCGTGGGACGCCAGCGGGATGCCATGTTCGGTGGCTCTGCCGATGATGGCTGCCCGCTGCGGTTCGGCATATCGGGCCTGCTCGTCCTTCAGCCGCTCCACCACCTGGGCGAACTCACTGTCGGTCCAGGCCATATCGCTGTAATACTGCCGGAATTTATTCTCGTCCTTGTACTGCCGCTGGCCGGGCGTGTGGTCCATGAGCGAGACAAGGCGGACCAGCGGGTTCTCCAGATGCTCACCCAGAATGGCCGGGGTCTTGGGGTCGGCGGTCTCGCAGCGCAAATGCAGCAGGTGGCGCGAACGGAACAACCGGGCCGCCTCGCCGTCGGTCACGGCCCGGACCGCGTCGTTGAACATACGTCGCCGCGTTTCCTCTTCCGGGAACGCCTCGGCGCAGATGGAGTCGAGCACGGTGGTGATGCCGCAGCCGTGCATCATGGCGTCGTTGGCCACGGCGGCGGAGAGGGGCGACGGCCAGTATACGCCGGGACGCGGGGTAAACTGCCGCTCCAGGCTGTCGGTGTGCACGTCGATGAGTCCGGGGATCAGATAGTCCCCTTCCAGATCCAAAGCCCCGCGCACGGAGGTGGCCCCTGCGTCTATGCCTGCAATGACGCCGTCGCGAACCACCACACTGCCTGCCACCACTTCGCCTTCGGTCACGACCAGGCCGTTCCTGAGCACCATTTCTTTCATATTCACCTCGCCCTTTGCTTGTCGCCCGATACGCCCTGTCCGGTCAACCGCCCAGGGGAAGACAATACGGACAAATTATGGCAAGTTGTCCGCAGGGGGAAATACAATGGCCGACACCAAACCACCACTGTGGCAACAGGTCCGGGACACCCTGGTTCACGATATCAAGGGAGGACAGGTCTATCCCGGCGAGCTGCTGCCCACGGAAAAACTGTTGGGCGAACGGTTCGGCGTGCACCGCCACACCATCCGCCGCGCCTTGCAGGAACTGCGCGAGCAGGGGCTGGTCCGCACCGAGCAGGGACGCGGCACCGTGGTGCTGGAGCAGCCGTTCGAATACAAGATGGGCCGCCGCACCCGGTTCAGCGAAAACATGAGCCTCAACCGGCTCAAGGCGCGCTCCCACTTCCTCTACGGCGACGTCATCACCGCGTCCGAGCTGGTGGCCGGACAACTGGAGCTCAGGCCCCGCAGCCGGGTCAGCTACATAGAAATGTACGGCGAGGCCGAGGGTAAGCGCGTGTTCGTGGCCTCCCAGTACATTCCATACGTGGATATGGAAGACCTCATCGGCGTGTTCCGCAAGACCGGCTCCCTGACCAAGGCGTACCGTCACTACGGCATCAAGGACTATTTCCGCAAGGTAAGCCGCATCACCACCCGCCTCTCCAACCCCGAAGAGACCCGGCTCCTGAAGCTCAAGCAGAAGCAGCCGCTCCTGGTGGTCGAGTACGTCAACGTCGATCCCTCGGGCCGCCCCATCGAGTTCGGCATCACCCGCTTTTCAGGTGATCGCATGGAAATCGTGGTCGAAGGCGCCTGAGGACCGGACCGCGCTCCAATCACCCCCCTAAGCCAGCTCCCTTTCCCGCAGGAAATTTTCCGCATCACGCCCCGGCGGGTTGCCGAACATCCGCGTATATTCGCGGCTGAACTGCGAGGCGCTCTCGTAGCCCACATGATAGGCGGCTTCCGCCGCGCCCTTCTTCTCCGCCACCATGAACCGCCGTGCCTCGATGAGACGAAGCTGCTTCCGGCAGCGGCACATGCGGCGTGTCGATATCGCGGACTACAACCTGACCCCGGACGTGGCCATTGTGGACACCGACCTGTCCGGGAGCCTGACGTGCAAACTGGTATCCCATACCGGCATGAACGACATTCCCGCCACCCTCGCGGCCTACGGCGTGGACGAAAAGCTCTTCAAGGACAACCTGGAGCGCATGGCCGAAGGCGCAGTGGAAGATTCCTGCACCGGTACCAACCCCCGCGACAGCAACAACGAAAAGATGCGCCAGCTCTTTGAACTGGCCTACTACGGCAAATAACCGATAACGTCCCATCCTGCCATAAAAGGCCCCCCGTCCTGCGGGTGGCCTTTTTTTCGACCAAAATTTGGCAGTGTCATCCCGGAGACGAAAACACCCTCTTCCCCTTTTCTCCCGGAAGAACCTGCGCACGTCACGCAGGCGAAACCAAGCTTCACGCAACCGTTACCGAAAGAATAGACAAGTACCGCCAGTTGTCTGTTCTGAAAACCCTGTGCCAGCCTATCATTCAGGCAGTTCCGAAAACGTTTCGGAGCTGCCGAGGCGGCACGGAAGTCTTGCCAATTTTCTCCCGGATCGGGAGCGCGCCAGCCTTGCGGAAAACAAACCACGCAGGAGAAAAACGTGATGAAACGCTGCTCGTTTATCGTCGCCGCCCTGGCTGCGGCCATGGTCCTGATGATGTCCTCCCTGGCGCTGGCCGGAGAAATCCTGGTCTACACCGCCCTGGAAGACGATGAAATTCCCATTTACCTCGACATCTTCAAGAAGTCCCACCCGGACATCGACGTGAAGATCATCCGCGATTCCACCGGCATCGTCACTGCCAAGCTGCTGGCCGAAAAGGACAACCCGCGCGCCGACGTGGTGTGGGGCACCGCCGCCACCTCCCTGATGCTCTGCGACCAGGCCGGTATGGTCGAGCCCTACGCTCCCAAGTACCTGGACAAGGTCTCCGCCAACATGCGCGACACCAACAAGGTGCCCCACTGGGTCGGCATCAAGGCCTGGATGACCGGTTTCGTGACCAACACCATCGAGGCCAAACGCCTCAACATGCCCATCCCCCAGTCCTACGCCGACCTGATCAAGCCCATCTACAAGGGCCAGCTGATCATGCCCAACCCCGCCTCTTCCGGCACCGGCTTCCTGACCGTCTCCGCCATTCTCCAGCTCATGGGCGAGAAGCAGGGCTGGGCCTACCTGGACAAGCTGCATGAAAACATCCTGCGCTACACCCACTCCGGCTCCAAGCCCGCCAAGCTGGCAGGTGCGGGCGAGGCCGCCGTGGGCATCTCCTTCGCCTACCGCGGCTTCATGCAAAAGGCCAAGGGCGAGCCGGTCGTGACCACCTTCCCCAAGGAAGGCTCCGGCTGGGATGTGGAGGCCAACGCCCTGATCAAGAAAAAGGACATCAAGCCCGAGGCCAAGATCTTCCTGGACTGGGCTATCAGCCCCGAGGTCATGCACGCCTACGGCAAGGTCTACCCCGTCACCGCCTACGCCAGCGGCAACCCCATCCCCGACGGCTACCCCAAGGACCCGGCCGCACAGATGATCAAGAACGACTTCAACTGGGCCGCCAAGAATCGCACCCGCATCCTCAAGGAGTGGTCCGCGCGCTACGACGGCAAGTCCGATCCCAAATAACAGGCAAAACCCAACGATTCGAACTCGGGCGGCCCGGGACTCTCCGGGCCGCCCATGAGGCATTTTTTATGACTGGTGTAACAGATACCTACCTGAGCGTGGAGCGCATCACCAAGCGCTTCGGCTCGTTCACGGCCCTCTCCGATGTCAGCTTCACGGCCCGACGCGGGGAATTTATTTCCATCCTCGGCCCCAGCGGCTGCGGAAAAACCACCATCCTCCGCGCCGTGGCCGGGCTGGACCCGCAGGATGACGGACAGGTCCGGCTCAAGGGCCGCGACGTCTCCACCCTGCCCGTGTCCAAGCGCCACGTGGGCATCGTCTTCCAGTCCTACGCCCTGTTCCCGAACCTCTCGGCCAAAGACAACGTGGCCTACGGCCTGCGCAAGGACCTGAAGGACAAACGCGCCCTCAATGAACGGGTGGATAAGCTCCTCACACTGGTGGGACTGGCCTCGGCAGGCAACAAATTCCCGTCCCAGCTCTCCGGCGGGCAGCAGCAGCGCGTGGCCCTGGCCCGTGCCCTGGCCCTCTCGCCGGACCTGCTCCTGCTCGACGAGCCGCTCTCCGCTCTGGACGCCCAGGTCCGCGTCATGCTTCGCACCGAAATCCGCGCCCTCACCCAGCGCCTCGGCATGACCACCATCATGGTCACCCACGACCAGGAAGAGGCACTGACCATGGCCGACCGCATCCTGATAATGAACCAGGGCAAGCTGATCCAGAATGGCTCCCCCTCGGAAATATACGAGGCTCCGGCCACTCCGTTCGTCGCCTCCTTCATCGGCTCCATGAATTTCCTGAAAGGCGACATGCACTGGGACAGCAACACCTTCCGACGCGGCAATCTGGCCGTACAGGTGGAACGGGAAATGTCCCCCTTCGGCAAGAACGCCATGGCCGCCATCCGGCCCGAGGACATCCGCGTCTCCACCAACGGCGAGGCCGGGCCCAACGTCTTCGAGGTCGAGGTGGACAACGTGGAATATCGCGGCCCCATCTACCGCGTGTCCATGCGGCTGCCCTCCGGCGGCGGCGAAGCCCTCCCCCTGGTGGCGGACATATCGGCGGAACAGGTGCGGCGGACCGGCGTCACCGGCAACATGCGCGCCAAGGCCATCTTCCCGGCGGACCGGGTCCATCTCTTCCGGGCGGAGGCGTAGTTCATGGCCCAGGCGACACAGGCGGCTCAGGCCATCTCTCCCACAACAAGCACCTTTGACCGCGAGCTGTGGCTCAAGCGCGCCCTCATCCTCCTGGTCTCGGCCTGGCTGGTGGTCGTGGTCATCCTGCCCCTTCTCCAGCTGCTCTCCAAGAGCCTGTTCGACAATCAGGGCACCTTCATAGGCCTTGCCAACTATGTGGAGTACTTCACCACCCCGGAGCTCAGGCAGTCCATCGGCAACTCCCTCTTCGTCTCGGTGACGACCACCATCATCTCAGTATCCCTCGGCTTTCTCTTCGCCTACGCCCTGACCCGGACCTGTATGCCTTTCAAAGGGGTATTCCGGGGGCTGGCCATGATGCCGATCTTTGCGCCCACTCTGCTCAACGGCATCGCGCTCATCTATCTCTTCGGGCGCAAGGGACTGATTACACGCGGATTCTTCGGTACCATTCCCGGCTTCGACATCGGACTCTACGGTTCCACGGGCATCATCATTTCCGAGGTCATCTTCACCTTCCCGCAGGCCATGCTCATTCTCTCCGTGGCCCTGCGCATGACGGATGCCCGGCTCTACGAAGCCTCCCAGTCCATGGGCGCGTCACGGATGCGCACCTTCTTCAACGTCACCCTGCCGGGCATCAAATACGGCCTCATCAGCGCGATCTTCGTCTGCTTCATCCTCGCCTTTACCGACTTCGGCGCGCCAAAGGTCGTGGGCGGCCAGTTCAACATTCTGGCCACCGACATCTACAAGCAGGTCATCGGCCAACAGAACTTCACCATGGGCGCGGTGGTCAGCGTGGTCCTGCTCATCCCCACAGTGCTCGCCTTCATCGTGGACCGCATCGCCCAGCGGCGGCAGGTCTCGCTCATCCAGGCCAAATCCGTCCCGCTCATTCCCAAGCACGACAAGGGCGTGGACGGATTCTACCTGACGTATTGCACCTTCATCTCCCTGCTCATCATCGGATTCTTCGCAACCGCGATCTACGCCTCATTGGTCAAGGTCTGGCCCTACAAACTGGACCTCGGCCTGTGGCACTACAAATTCCGGGGAACCGGCGGAGGCGGCTACGGCGCGTTCTTCAACTCCGTGCGCCTGGCCAGCTACTCCGCCGTGATCGGCACGGCCGTCACCTTCTTCAGCGCCTATCTCATAGAAAAAACGCGAGGCCTGCGCACCCTCCGGCAGACCAGCTACTTCCTGTCCATTCTCCCCCTGGCTCTGCCCGGACTGGTCATCGGCCTCGCCTACATCTTCTTCTTCAACGCGCCGGGCTGGACCTTCGGCCCCATCACCATCCCCAACCCGTTCGGCTGGATATACGGCACCATGGGCATCCTCATCCTCTCCAACATGGTTCACTTCTATTCCGTCAGTTTCCTCACGGCCACCACCGCCCTGAAGCAGCTGGACAAGGAGTTCGAGACCGTGTCCGAATCCCTGGGCGTACCGTTCCACATCACCTTCTTTCGCGTCACCGTGCCGGTCTGCCTGCCCGCCATCCTGGAAATCGCCATGTATTACTTCGTCAACTCCATGGCGACCGTCTCGGCGGTCATCTTCCTCTATTCGGCAGACATTCCGCTCGCCTCGGTGGCCATCGCCAATATGGACGACGCAGGCGACATCGCCCCGGCCTGCGCCATGTCCGTGCTCGTGGTCCTGGCCAACGTCGCGGTACGCCTGCTCTATGGCCTGCTCACCAGAAAAGTGAACAAACGCACCCAAGCCTGGACCAGAAGATAAGAGAGAAGGAAAAGGCAGATAGGGATGCCGCTGCGCGGCGATAACAGGTGATTTCGCCTCCGGCGGCTCAAGGGCTATGGCCCTTGAGAATCCCGTTCTCGCCTTCGGCGAAGGGTCTCATCAAGGACGCCCCCTCTCCCGCGAAGCGAAATAAAAAGTTTAGGAAGGTGAGAGGGATTGGGGGGTCCAGGGGGGAAAGGGAGAGAGGGAAGCCCTTTCCCAAAGGGTTCCCTCTCTCCCTTTCCCCCCTGGCCGCCGGAGGCACTTCTTCTCATATTTTTTTGCGCTGCACACGTACAAATTGGAGAATTCATCTGTTCTACTCTTTTGTGCCAAGCGTATGCTGGTTTGGACCGCTTCCCCCGGGGCGGTCCCATTTTCGCCAACACAGACCCCGGTTCATCCGGGTTGCATGGAGACAGGCAATGAACGCATTCATCCGCAACACCAAATATACCGGCCCGGTTCAGGCCGTTGTTCTCGATTGGGCAGGCACGGCTGTTGACTACGGCTCTGTCGGCCCGGTGGCCGTATTCGTGGAGGTCTTCGCCAATCAGGGCGTGGACGTAACGTGGGCGGAGGCCCGGCGGCCCATGGGACTGATGAAACGGGACCACATCATTTCCATGTGCCAGGACCCGGACGTACTGACCAAGTGGCTGGCTGCCAAAGGCACGAACCCTACCGAGGAAGATATCGACGTCATGTACGTCGAGACCGAAAAGCTCATGGTCGCCTGCATCGCCAAACATTCCGATCCCATCCCCGGTTTGCTGGACGCCATCGCGGTCCTGCGCAACATGGGTGTCAAGATCGGCTCATGCACCGGCTATACCGGCCCGATGATGGACGTGCTGGTGCCGGAAGCCGCCAAGAAAGGGTACAGCCCGGACTCCGTGGTCTGCTCCACAGACGTGCCGCGCGGCCGCCCCTATCCGTATATGTGTTACCAGAACGCCATCAATCTGGAGGTCTACCCCATGGAAGCCATGGTCAAGATTGGCGACTCCATCAGCGACGTGCAGGAAGGCCTGAACGCCGGAATGTGGACCATCGGCCTGACCAAATCCGGCAATGAAATGGGACTGACCCTGGATGAAATCAAGGGACTGTCGGACGAGGACGTCGCAAAGCGCATTGCGGACAACGATGCCAGGTTCAAGGCTGCGGGCGCGCACTATACGGCCGAATCCATCGCCGAATGCCCGGCCATCATCCGCGAGATCAATGAGCGGCTGGCCGACGGCGAAACCCCGGCTCCGTAAGCCGAGGTAAAAACCATGACCGGCAAGAAGCCACGCCTCACCGAGGGGGACGTCAACCTCTCCCCCAACCGGCAACGGTGGATAGACACCCTGTCGGACCGGACGCGCGCCCTGCTGGACGAGGATGCGGCGGTGTTCCTGCACCAGTCGCTTTCCACGCCCTGCCTGGACGCGCTGACCGGATGCGCGGGCAGCCTGCTGCGCGACATGGACGGCCGCGAGCTGCTCGATTTCCACGGCAACTCCGTACATCAGGTGGGCTATGCCAACCCGTATGTCATGGAGGCGGTGCGCGACCAGCTCGACACCCTGTCGTTTTCGCCGCGCCGCTACACCAACGAACCGGCAGTACGGCTGGCCCAGAAATTGGTGGAACTGGCCCCCGGAGACTTGGGCAAAGTGCTCTTTGCTCCGGGCGGGACCTCGGCCATCGGCATGGCGCTCAAGCTCGCCCGCGTAGTCACCGGCCGATTCAAGACCCTTTCCATGTGGGACTCGTTCCATGGGGCGTCGCTGGACGCCATCTCCGTGGGCGGCGAGGCACTCTTTCGTGCCGGGATCGGGCCGCTGATGCCCGGCACGGAACACGTGCCCCCGGCCGAACCGTACCGCTGCCTGTTCAACCCAGGCGGCAAGTGTGAAAACTGCGACCTGCGCTGCGCCAAGTATGTGGACTACGTGCTGGAGAAGGAAGGCGACGTGGCCTGCGTGCTGGCCGAGCCAGTGCGCTGCACCACGGTCAACCCGCCGCCCAAAGGGTACTGGGCGTTTATCCGCGAAGCGTGCGACCGCCATGGGGCGCTGCTCATCTTTGACGAGACCGCCGTGTGCCTGGGTCGCACCGGGACCATGTTCGCCTTCGAGAACTTCGGCGTGGTGCCGGACATCGTCACCCTGGGCAAGGGGCTGGGCGGCGGCATCTTCCCGCTGGCGGCCATCATCGCCCGGCGGGACTTCGACCAGGCCGGAGATATCGCGCTGGGCCACTATACCCATGAAAAAAGCCCGGTTGCCTGCGCCGCCGGACTGGCCGCCATCGAGGTCATCGAACGCGAGGGGCTGTGCTGCCGCTCCCGCGCGCTGGGCGCGGCCATCTTGGACCGGCTGCGCGCCATGGCCGCCAACCACACGCTGGTGGGCGACGCACGCGGCATCGGCCTGTCCATGGGCGTGGAGCTGGTGCACGAGAACGGCAACCCGGCCACGGCCGAAGCGGACAAGGTGCTCTACCGCTGCCTGGAACGCGGCCTGAGTTTCAAGATATCGGGCGGGAACTTTCTAACGCTGACCCCGCCCCTGACAATAACCGACGAAGAGATGGTTCGCGCCCTCGAAATTCTCGAAACGTCCATCGCGGACGTGGAGCGGGAACGCGGACTGAACAAATGAGGATATGACCATGGATCTGAAACAGCTTCCCGACAATCCCTATGTTCTCCTGACCCCGGGCCCGCTCTCCACCACCAAGTCTGTCAAGGCGACCATGCTGCGCGACTGGTGTACCTGGGATAACGACTACAATTCCATAGTCCAGGACATCCGCGCCCGGCTGGTCACGCTGGCCGGCGGCGGAGACGAGTTCACCTCCGTGCTTATGCAGGGCAGCGGCACCTTTGCCGTGGAATCCACCATCGGCACGACCCTGCCCCGCGAGGGCGGCAAGCTCCTGGTGGTGGCAAACGGCCACTACGGCGACCGCATCGGCGTCATTGCGGAGCGGCTGGCCATCCCGACAACGGTCATGCAGCTGAGCGAAGTGGGCCGCCCCACGCCCGAGGATATTGAAAAAGCCCTGGACGCCGATCCGGCCATCACCCACGTGGCCGTGGTCCACTGCGAGACCACCACCGGCATGCTCAACCCGGTGGAAGCCATCGGCAAGGTGGTCAAGGGCAAGGGCAAGATCTACATCGTGGACGCCATGTCCAGCTTCGGCGGCATTCCCATCGACATCAAGACCCTGGACGCGGACTTCCTCATTTCCAGCGCCAACAAGTGCATCCAGGGCGTACCCGGATTCGGTTTCGTCGTCGCCCGCCGCAGCGAACTGGAGAAATGCGAGGGCAACGCCCGTTCCCTGAGCCTGGACCTGTACCACCAGTGGCACGAGATGGAATACAAGAACGGCAAGTGGCGCTTCACCTCCCCCACCCACGTGGTCCGGGCCTTTGCCCAGGCCATGAACGAGCTGGACGAGGAAGGCGGCGTGGCCGCGCGCCATGCCCGCTACAGCGAGAACCACGACACCCTGGTGGCGGGGATGCGCGCCCTGGGCTACGAGTGCCTGCTGCCCGACGATTTCCAGTCCCCGATCATCACTTCCTTCATCAACCCCTCCGCCCCCTCTTACGACTTCAAGGAGTTTTATGAGGAGCTCAAGTCGCGCGGCTGGGTGGTCTACCCCGGCAAGGTTACCGGCGCGGACACCTTTCGCATCGGCAACATCGGCGATGTCGATCCCGACGGCATCAAGGAGCTGCTGACCGCCGTGGAAGAATCCATGTACTGGAAATAACCCCATAGATTCGGCCCGCCCGCTTTCCCACACGGGAAGCGGGCGGGTCTTTTTTTATGCTCTTGCCGCGCCCCAAGCCGTTTCCACGGAATATACGAATAAACACCACTCCCGTCTTGCAACCCTTTGGCTGCCAGCCTATTCTATCCGTAACCATTTTGGTTAACATCTCAGCAAGATGAATTGAACAGCAGCACGGGCAACGCTTATCCCGATACAAGAGAGACACCATTGTCCGCGCAACCATTAACCCGCAACATTCCAAACACGGCATAAAAGGACAGCAACAGTGCAACACAGTAAAATGGAGACACCCGCCATGTGGACGACAGCTCTGGCACTTTCAACGGCGCTCCTTGCCCTTGTTCTCGTATCGACGGTCTTCACCTCTTCGGCCTCCGCGTGCAGCCGGGCGACCTACCTCGGCCCGGACAATATCGTGCTCACTTCCCGCTCCAATGACTGGAAGGGATCGCAGCACTCCAATCTCTGGATTTACCCCCGGGGCTTGTCCCGTAACAGCAGCGGCGGGGCCGACGGATTCTCCTGGACCTCGAAATACGGCAGCGTGACCGTGGGCGGGTGGGACGTGACCACCATCGACGGCATGAACGAAGCCGGACTGGTGGTCGATGTGCTCTATCTGGCCGAGTCGGATTACGGCAAGCCGGTGAAGGGCAAAAAGGCCATGTCCGTCTCCGCATGGGGCCAGTACGTGCTGGACAACTTCGGCACCGTGGCCGAGGCAGTGAAGGCACTCAAAAAAGAAGAATTCTACCTGGTGGAGCCGAAGACGCCCGACGGACAGGCCGGGACCGCGCATCTGGCCCTCTCCGACCCCAGCGGGGATTCCGCCATTCTCGAATACATCGACGGCCGCCTCGTCATCCACCATGGCCGCCAGTATCAGGTCATGACCAACTCCCCGACCTACGACCAGCAGTTGGCCCTCACCGCCTACTGGGAGAACATCGGCGGCACGACCATGCTCCCCGGCACCAACCGCGCGAGCGACCGCTTTGTCCGCGCCTCGTTCTATATCAAGATCATTCCCCAAACCAGCGACATCAACGAGGCGCTGGCCAGCACCTTCGGCGTCATCCGCAATGTCTCGGTCCCACTGGGCATCAGCACGCCGGGCCAGCCCAACATCAGCTCCACCCAGTGGCGTGTGGTCTCGGACCAGAAAAACAAGGTCTACTACTTCGAGTCGCCGCGCAGCCCGTATCTGATTTGGATTCCGCTCAAGGAAATCGATTTCTCCGCCAAGGCGTCCACCCGGAGAATCCCGTTGACCGAAGGATCGGTCCTGAAGGTTGACGGCAAGCCCTTTGCCGGAGATGCAGCGAAGCTCGGCCAGACGGCAAAGCCGTTCGGCTTCCTACCCGCCGGAGCCAAGTAACGAGTACAGGCCTGAACTAATCAAAAACGAGGGGTGCACGTGAGTGCGCCCCTTGTTTTTATGGAGCTTTTGCCTCCCGATCAGACGCAAGAAAAGAGAAAGAATAATTCCCGTCCTCGCCCCATTGCCCTACCTTCACCCCATGATCAAAAAACTCGGAGCACCTCGATGACCATTGAATCGCCGAGGCCGCGCCTGGGAATCGCCCGTTGCCTGCTGGGTGAGGAGGTGCGCTACGACGGCACGCACAAGCTGGACCGCTACTTGCGGGACACCCTCGGCCAGTTCGTGGAATGGGTGCCCGTATGCCCGGAAGTGGAATGCGGCATGTCCGTGCCGCGCGAGGCCATCCGTCTTGCCGGCGATCCGGAAAACCCGCTTCTGGTAGGGCGCAAGTCCGGCGCGGACTGGACGACCACCATGCTGGACTGGGCAAAAGTCAGGCTGGAGGAACTGAACCGGCTGAATCTGGACGGCTATGTCTTTCAATTCGGCTCGCCCACCTGCGGCATGTCGCGGGTGAAGGTCTACAGCGGCAAGGGTGCGGCCACCCGGTCCGGAATCGGCATGTGGGGGCGCATGGTCATGGACCGCTTCCCACTGCTTCCCTTCGAGGACGACGGCCGGTTGCGCGATCCCGCCATCCGCGAAAATTTCATCTCCCGACTCTTTACCCTGCGCCGCTGGCGCGAGGCCATGGGGCCGCAGGCCACGCCGGGCAAGCTGGTGGACTTCCACTCCCGGCATAAGCTGTTGGTCATGGCTCATTCCGTGGACCGCTACCGTTCCCTCGGCAAGCTGGTGGCCACAGCCGGGACCGACCCGCTGGAGCAAGTCTGCAAAAACTACCTGGAAGGGTTGCTCGCCGCCCTCACCCTCAAGCCCACTCCCGGCAAGCACGCCAACGTGCTGCAACACGCCATGGGCTATTTCAAGAAGGAACTCACCCCGGAGGAGAAGGAAGAACTGGGCACCCTCATCGACCAATTCCGCATCGGACTACTCCCGCTCATCGTACCCATAACGCTTCTCAACCACTATGTACGCAAGTACGGCAAGGACTACCTCGCCAAGCAATACTACCTCACGCCCTACCCCGCGGAACTGATGTTGCGCAATCATGTCTGACCGGAACCGCCATGCGCCGCTCACACCGATCACCCTCAGGACAAATCGCTTGCCAGATGGACCCGTCTTCTATATCAATAAATCCAGATATAGGAATTTGGCGGGAAACGGAAAGCGGTGAAAAACCGCTGCGGACGCGCCGCTGTAACCGGCACAAACCCGTTGAGAATCACCGGAATCGGGAAGGTTCTCAACATGATGGGGCCGGGAGCCAGAAGACGTCCCGCCAGGAGCGAACGGTCTCGCGACCAGACCGGCATCGCACGTAATCCGATCGGGGACCGCATCCCCGATCGGCACGTCGCTGCGTACCCTGCGCTGCGGGACGGGCGCTCCACGTCGTACACCCTGTGACCTCTGTGACATGGAGAAGACATGAACGCGCACGTTTTGGGATTTCCCCGGATGGGGAGCAACCGTGAATTGAAGTGGGCGCTGGAAAAATTCTGGCGCGGCGAGATTTCCGAGACCGATCTGCTGGAAACGGCGGATGAGCTCAAGAAACGCCACTGGGCCATCCAGGCCGAGGCTGGCATGGACCTGCTGCCCGTGGGGGACTTTTCCTTCTACGACCACGTCCTGGACACCGCCGCCCTGCTCGGGGCCGTACCCGAACGATTCGAGCATGCCGGTGGCGGCGTGGACCTCGCCACCTATTTCCGCATGGCGCGGGGCGATGCTCCGCGCTCCATCCCGGCCATGGAAATGACCAAGTGGTTCGACACCAACTACCACTACATTGCGCCGGAACTGACGCCGGACACCCGTTTCGCGGCCGATCCCTCCCGCCTGCTGGCGGATGCCGAGGCCGTGGCCGCCATGGGGTGCCGCCCCAAGCCGGTCCTGGTCGGTCCATTTACCTTCCTGCTGCTGGCCAAGGAGCTTGGGGGTGATCGCTACGACCTGTTGCCGGACCTGATAGACGCATACGCAACCGTGCTCAACGCCCTGTCAGGCCGGTGCAGCTGGGTCCAGATCGATGAGCCCGTGCTCTGCACCGATCTCCCACCCGGCGCAATCGACGCCTTTCCCTTTGCCTACGGACGGTTGAGCAAGGCCATGGGCGACGCCCGCCTGTTGCTCACCACCTATTTCGGCGGCATGGGCGACAACTTGAAACTCGCCTGCTCCCTGCCCGTGGAGGGCCTGCATGTGGACCTGATCCGCGGCATGGGCGAATTCGGCACTGTGCTCGACACCCTGCCCAAAGACAAAGTCCTCTCCCTCGGGTTGGTGGACGGCCGAAACATCTGGCGCACGGACCTGAACGGCGCGGCAAAAAAGCTGGAAACCGCTCGAGCGCAGCGCGGCGGCGACAACATCATGATAGCCACCAGTTGCTCCCTGCTGCACACGCCGGTGGACATCGAAGCTGAGACCGGGCTTGACCCCAACATCAAGTCATGGATGGCCTTTGCCGTACAGAAGTGCGCCGAAGTGGCTGCCCTCAAACGACATGCGGAGGGAAGCGCTACCCCCCTGTTCGAGGAGAACGCCGCCGCACTCTCGGCGCGTGCCGCCCACCCCGGGGTCAATGATCCGGCGGTGCGGGGCCGGGCCGATTCCGTGACCGGTTCCATGCTGACAAGAAGCACCCCCGTGGCCGAGCGGTTGGCCACCCAACACGCCAACCTCGGCCTGCCGAAGTTCCCCACCACGACCATCGGCTCCTATCCGCAGACCACGGAAATCCGCCGGGACCGTCTGCGTTTCAAAAAAGGCGAGATCGACGAAACCACATATAAAGACGCCATGCGCGGCTACATCGCCGAGGTGGTGGACCGGCAGCACGAGCTGGGCCTCGACGTTTTGGTGCACGGCGAACCGGAACGCAACGACATGGTCGAGTACTTCGGCCAGCAGCTCGACGGTTTCTGCTTCACCGGCAACGGATGGGTGCAGAGCTACGGCAGCCGCTGCGTCAAGCCGCCGGTCATCTACGGCGACGTATCCCGCCCGGCATCCATGACGGTGGAGTGGGCGCTCTACGCCCAGTCGCTCACGGATAGGCCCATGAAGGGGATGATAACCGGTCCGGTGACCATCCTGTGCTGGAGTTTCGTGCGCGACGACCTGCCCCGCGCCGAGGTCTGCCGCCAGCTCGCCCTGGCTATGCGCGACGAGGTGCTGGACCTGGAAAAGGCGGGCATCCACATCATCCAGATCGACGAGGCCGCCCTGCGCGAAGGGCTGCCCCTGCGCAAGGCCGAACAGGAAACCTACCTGCGCTGGGCCGTGGACTGCTTCCGCCTCACCTCGGGCGGCGTGGCCGACGCAACACAGATTCACTCCCACATGTGCTACAGCGAGTTCAACGCCATCCTGCCTTGGATAGCGGCGATGGACGCGGACGTCATCAGCATCGAGGCGAGCCGGAGCCGCATGGAGTTGCTCGACGCGTTCGAGACCTTCGACTATCCGGCCGAGATCGGGCCGGGGGTGTACGACATCCACAGTCCGCGTGTGCCGGACGAGGACGAAATCCTCGGGCTGCTGCAACATGCGCTCAAGGTCATCCCCGCCGACCGGCTGTGGGTCAATCCTGACTGCGGGTTGAAAACCCGCCATTGGGAGGAGGTGATCCCGTCGCTGCGGAATATGGTTGCGGCGGCGAAGCGGCTGCGGGAGGATCACGCAGCCGTCTAATATAAACGGAAGGGCCGCACTCGGGATTGGGGGCGGTCCTTTCTTCTGGATCGGGGAAGGAGAGCCGGGTTTGAAGCCGTTCGGCTTCAAAATCACTCCAATGCCCTACGGCCGCTCAAGCCGCTTCGCGTCTTCCTGCCCATTCGGGCAGGTGCACTGCGTGCATCGCTGCATTCCCGTTGGTTGCGGGCGGCGCTTTCTTTTTGCTGGGCCAAAAAGAAGCAAAAAGGCCCTTGCGGGTAGCTTGACCGCCTACGTGCTTCGCCCGAAGCACCCGATCCAAGCGGGACGGCTCCATCTCATGAAAAGTATAGTCCCGTTTCTCCGCGAACAGATCGAGGTTGCCACTATCCGTCCGGGTGGCTGACGGGAGCCGCCTTACCCGCTTGGTCGGTTGCTAACCGCCGAAACACAGGGCTAGTCTCATCCGAATTAACAACAACGCCTTTCGGGACCGGACGGTTGTCTTCAGGACCTTCTTTTGCGGATAATCACGCTGTTACTTGCCTTAATGGCGAATAGCCAAGCTGCTTCGAAGAAGCCCTTCGGGGATGCGGCTTAGAAGCTGACCAAACGGCCGGAGCGAATCTTCGCGGCCCGGCGGTTTAGTGCTTCCTGCCTTGGGACGCGGGAGCGTAGGCCGCTTGGATCAGATTCTTGGCCCGTCACCGGGGTGATGGGCATGGCACCCCAAGAGCGCTTTTTGGTTACTTTTGGGCGCTCTGGTCCAAAAGTAACTCGCACCTTGAGGGTGCGAAACACTCTCACATAAATCCCGCCGGAGGCGACTCCTTATCTGCCTTTTTATCTTTCACATTTTTCCGTTCCCTCCAGCCTTTTCCCCAAAAACCAAATCAAGACCTCTCGTTTACCTACCTTGAGTGAGTCAAAATTTATCTAGAAAAAATCACTTTTCGTTTCAAGCGATTGTCCCCCTCCAACCCACCAAACCCAGGTGGTGAACACCTAACCGTATTGCACTCGACGAACGCTTGAGCTAGTCTTGTGCGATCAACGAAGTCCTTCGGGTGGCCGTCAGGCCATAACAGGGAATCCGGTGTAAAACCGGAGCGGTCCCGCCGCTGTGATCCCCCTTGAAAGGCCGTTTCGAAAGCCACTGTCCTTGGGACGGGAAGGCGAAACGGCTGGGGAAAGCCAGAAGACCTACCTGAAGCGCACCTCACCGGAAGCGGTTCGCGGAGACCGCCGATGGAGAAGCGCATCATTTACACGACAACCGATTGCCGGATCGCTGCGGTACTGCCACGGCCTTCCAACAGACAATCGGGCAACCAGCCGACAACGGCCCCGGCCGTTCTCCGCACAGGCTGTTTGCCGCAAGAGCCTCAATGCCAAAACAGATTCTTAAACGCGACGGATGCATCGAAACCTGGTCCACCAAACGTATCGGAGCCGCCATCTTCAAGGCTCTCAACGGTAGCGGAATCAAAGATCCGCTCCTTGCCGACCGACTGGCCGGAAAGGTTGAAAAGAAACTCGCAGGCGTGGACATTCCCGAGCAGGAACAAGTCCAGGACATCGTCCAGCAGGTGCTCATGGAAGCCCGGCTGTACAAGGTGGCCGAACGCTACATCATCTATCGCGAAAAGCGGCGCGAGCTGCGCTCCCAGAACGATGCCTACCTTGACATCACCCGGGTTACGGAAAGCTACCTGGACAACATCGACTGGCGCGTCAGCGAAAACTCCAACATGGTCCATTCCTTCCAGGGCCTGATCCTGCACATGGCCGGATCGGTCCAGGCCCGCTACGTGCTGGAGAAGTACCCCGAGGAAGTGCGGCTGGCGCACAACCACGGCTATTTTCACATCCACGACCTCTCCTTCGGCCTGGCCGGATACTGCTCCGGCTGGTCCCTGCGCGACCTGCTGCTGGAAGGCTTCAACCTGCGTGACCGCTGCTCCTCCCACCCCGCCAAGCACTTTGACGCGGCCTGCGGTCAGATCGTCAACTTCCTCGGCACGTTGCAGAATGAGTGGGCCGGTGCCCAGGCCTTCAACAATGTGGATACCTACCTTGCCCCGTTCGTCCGCCACGACAGCCTGAGCTACCACGATATCAAGCAGCAGATTCAGAAGCTGCTTCACAACCTGAACGCCACTTCCCGCTGGGGCGGCCAGAGCCCGTTCACCAACTTCACCTTCGATGTGGTGCCCCCGGCGCACATCGCCAAGGAAGCGGTAATTCTGGGCGGCCAGCTGGTGGATTCCACCTACGGCGAATATGCGGAGGAAATGGCCCTGATCAACAAGGCGTTCCTTGAGGTCATGCTGGAAGGCGACGCGGACGGCCGCATCTTCTCCTTCCCCATCCCTACCTACAACGTGACCAAGGACTTCCCCTGGGATTCCGAGGTGGGCCACCTCCTGCTTCAGATGACGGCCAAATACGGCGCGCCGTATTTCCAGAACTTCATCAATTCCGACCTCAATCCGGAAGACGTGCGCTCCATGTGCTGCCGTCTCCAGATGGACCTGCGCGAAATCCGCAAAAAGACCGGCGGCCTCTTCGGCGCCGGAGACCTGACCGGCTCCATCGGCGTGGTCACCCTGAACCTCCCCAAGCTCGCCTATCTGGCGCACAACGAGGAGGACTTCCTGGATCTGGTATCCGAGTACGCCCAGTTGGCAAGCCAATCCCTGGAGTACAAGCGCAAGATCGTCGAGAAGAACATGGACGCGGGCATGTTCCCCTACTCCCGCCGCTACCTGAAGAACGGGCTCAAGGGCCACTTCTCCACCATCGGCCTCATCGGCGGGCACGAGGCATGCCTCAACCTGCTCGGCAAGGGCATCGAGACCCGCTCCGGCTCCGCGCTGATGCAGCGTGTGCTGCGCCACCTGCGCCGTCTGGTGGTCAAGTTCCAGGAGGAGACCGGCAACCTGTACAACCTCGAAGCCACGCCGGGTGAAGGCACCTGCTACCGTCTGGCCAAGATCGACCGCGAGCTGTACTCGGACATCAAGACCTCCGGTGGCGACACGCCTTACTACACCAACTCCACCCTGCTGCCCGTGGGCGTCAGCTCCGATGCGTTCTTCGCCCTGGAGCACCAGGACGCGCTCCAGACGCTGTACAACGGCGGCACGGTCTTCCACACCTTCCTGGGCGAGGCCGCTCCGGATGAGGAGAGCGTGAAGAACTTCCTGCTCAAGGCCATGAGCAAAACCAAGATTCCCTACATCTCGATCACCCCGACCTTCTCGGTGTGCGAGGACCACGGCTACTTGTACGGCGAGCACTTCAATTGCCCGACCTGCGGCAAGGAAGCCGAAGTCTACACCCGTGTGGTGGGCTACTACCGCCCGGTGAGCCGCTGGAACAAGGGTAAGCAGGAAGAGTACAAGGAACGCGTGGAATACACGGCCGACAGCTTCTGCTGCAACGCCGCCGTTTAATCGGAAACAATACGGCCATGATCCTCGACGCCAACCAGATTGCCTCTATCCGGCAACGCAACGACGAGGAGTTGCGCCAGGGCAACCGCGGTACACACGGCTACCCGGCGCAGACCGTCAAGAACCTGCTGCACACCATAGAGGCGCTCAAGCAGGAAAAACGCAAATGGAAGAAACTGGCCCAGTCCAGGGGCAAGACCCTGGAAAGCATCGCTTCTCTGGTAAGCAATGCCGACAAGGACCAGCAATCCTGACGCACAGATAAAAACATTGCCGCCATTCCGGAAAGCGGAATGGCGGCAATGACAAAATCAAAGGCCGAAGCACACAACATGCGCTTCGGCCTTATTTTATAATTCAACACCTCATATAATGAGGCAGATCGCCGTGTTGAGCCAGCTTACAGGGAAAGCCCCCACTTGCTCCAGATGTCCTTGCGCCACTCGGCAAAAGCCTCGGCAAAGCCTTCCAGCGGGAGTTCGATCTTCTCGCTGGTCTTGCGGTCCTTGGCTTCGATGATGCCGTTTTTGAGCCCCTTGCCACCCAGCACGAGCTGCATGGGGTAGCCGATGAGGTCAGCCTCGGCAAACTTGACGCCGGGACGTTCCTTGCGGTCGTCGTAGGCAACGTCCACGCCCATGCCGAGGATGGTTTCGTACAGGTCCTCGGCCTTGGCCTCCACGGCCTCGTCCTTGCCGCCCAGCGAGATCAGGCAGACCTCGAATGGTGCGATGGCCGGGGGGAAGCAGCAGCCGTTCTCGTCGTTGTTCTGCTCGATGGCCGAGGCCACGATGCGCGAAACGCCGATGCCGTAGCAACCCATGACCATGGGCTGGGTCTTGCCGTTCTCGTCCAGGAAGGTGGCTTCCATCTTGGCAGAGTACTTGAGGCCGAGTTTGAAGACATGGCCGACCTCAATGCCCTTGGTGAATTCGATTTCGCCGCCGCACTCCGGACAAACGTCCGTGGGCTCGATGACGCGCAGGTCCGCGAATGCCTCGACGGTGCAGTCACGGCCCAGGGAAAGATGCTGGACGTGGGTGTCGGCCTTGTTGCCGCCAGCAACCCAGTCGGTTGCCAGACGCAGCTCGTTGTCCGCATAGACCGGAACGTCCTCGGCCAGACCGGCGGGACCGGCAAAACCAACAGGGGCACCGGTAATCCGCTTGACGGTGGCCTCGTCCGCAAACTCGATCTCATTGCCGCCGACCAAATTACGCAGCTTGATCTCGTTCAGTTCTCGGTCTCCCCGTACCAGAGCGGCCACGGGCTTGTCGCCGTCCACCACCAGCAGCAGGGTCTTTATAAGCTTGTCCGGGCTGATGGAGAGGAAGGCGCACACCTCGTCCACGGTGTGGGAACCGGGGGTGGCCACCGGCTCCATGGCCGGACAGTCCGCGTTGGTCATATCCTCGCCCTCGGGCGTGACAACACGGGCCTTCTCCAGGTTGGCCGCAAACTCGCAGGAATGGCAGGAGGCGATGGTGTCCTCGCCGGTATCGGCCAGGACCATGAACTCGTGGGAAAAATCGCCGCCGATGGCGCCGGAATCGGCCTGGACCGGCTTGAAACGCAGGCCAATGCGGGAAAAGGCCTTCTTGTATGCCTCGAACATGTTCCAGTAGGAGGCCTCGGCACCGGCTTCGTCCCGGTCAAAGGAGTAGCCGTCCTTCATGATGAACTCGCGGCCGCGCATCAGACCGAAGCGGGGACGGATCTCGTCGCGGAACTTGGTCTGAATCTGGTAGAGATTGATGGGCAGTTGCTTGTAGGACTTGATCTCGCCGCGCACCAGATCGGTCATGACCTCCTCGTGGGTGGGTCCGAGGCAGTAGTCGCGGTCGTGACGATCGTTGAAGCGGAGCAGTTCCTTGCCGTAGTAGTCCCAACGGCCGGTTTCCTGCCACAGGTCGGCGGGCTGAACCATGGGCAGCAGGACCTCCAGGGCCCCGGCGCGGTTCATTTCCTCGCGCACGATGTTCGCCACCTTGTTGATGGAGCGCAGGCCGAGCGGCAGATAGTTGTAGATGCCGCTGGTAAGCTTGCGGATCATGCCCGCGCGCATCAGCAGTTTGTGGGAGACCACCTCGGCGTCGGCCGGGCTCTCCTTGAGGGTGGGAATGTAGTACCGGGAAAGACGCATTGTTCAACCTCTCCTTTCTTCCAGGAATTTATCGATTTCTTTCATGAATTCCGGCAACAGGTTCCCGTCGCCGTGGACCTTGCGTACCACCTCTCCCTTGCGGAAGATGATGCCGAGATCGCGGCCGCCGGCAATGCCGATGTCCGCTTCCCGCGCCTCGCCGGGTCCGTTTACCACGCAGCCCATTACGGCCACGGTGAACACCTCTTCCACACCGCGCAATGCCTCCTCGACCTGTTCGGCCAGGCCTATGAGGTTGATCTCGGTGCGGCCGCAGGTGGGGCAGGAGACGATCTCCGGCCCACGCTCCCTCAGTCCCAGAGAGCGCAAAATTTCATAGGCCACGCCGATCTCGGCCACGGGATCGTGGGTCAGGGAGACACGCAGGGTGTCGCCTATGCCCTCCGAGAGCAGAATGCCGAGGCCAACCGCAGACTTGACCGCGCCGCGCACCAGGGTTCCCGCTTCGGTGACGCCGATATGCAGGGGGTAATCCACCCGCTGCGACATCAGCCGGTAGGCGGCCACGGTATTCAGCACGGAAGACGACTTGAGCGAAATCTTGATGTCGTGGAAACCGCGCTTTTCCAGCATGGCCACATGGCGCAGGCCGGACTCGACCATGGCTTCCGGCGCGGGGCCGCCGTACTGCTTCAGCAGGTCCTTTTCCAGCGAGCCGGAATTGACGCCGATGCGAATGGGCGTTCCGCGTTCCTTGGCAGCGCGAACCACCGCGTCCACCTTTTCCTCCCCGCCGATATTGCCGGGGTTGATGCGCAGGCCGTCAAAACCCGCGTCCATGGCGGCCAGGGCCAGCCGGTAGTCGAAATGAATATCCGCGATGAGCGGCACCGGGGACTCGTGCCGGATGTCGGCCAGCACGGCCGCGGCCTTGTCATCGGGCACGGCAAGACGCACGATCTCACACCCGGCCTCTGCCAGTTCGCGTATCTGCGCCAGAGTGGCTTCCACATCCCGCGTGTCGGTATTGCACATGGACTGGACCCGGACCGGGTTATCCCCGCCCACGCCCACGGTGCCCACCTGCACGGCTCTTGTCTGCTTGCGCTGCATAAGGAGAGGGACATTACTCGATTTCGTTGTGCAAGCCAAGCGTCCCGGCCCCCTGCCGCGCGGCCGGAAACAAACCGGATTTTCACGAAACCGGCACTCATTTTATGTGGATTATCTTGAGCAAGTCGCTTAGCTTTTCACCGCTCATTCCACGTACTTACCGACAAAGGAGATTCCGATGATCCAACTCAATATCCGTACAAAAATCCTACTCGCCTTCACTGTCTCGCTTGTCGCGCTCAGTGTGGCCACCCTAACGATCAGCCTGACGTCCATCTACGACGAGTCGCTGACGGAGAGCCAAGCCTCGGCCTCGGGCCAGTTGGAACACATAGACGGCACCATCTCCATGTTCCTCAATGAAGCGAAAAACAACACGACCATGCTGGCCGAAGACCCTCGCGTCCGTAGAGTGGAAGAAATTACCAGCAACTTCCTGGGAGAACAACGAGACAGCAACGAACCGTTCCCGGAGGACACTCTCGGCAAGGAAATCCGGCGGCTCTACCAAATGGTTCTCCGCTCCCACCCCAGCTACATGGACTGTTACGTAGGCACCAAAACCGGCTGTTTCATCATCGGCGGCAATGACCCGATGCCCTCGGGCTACGATCCTCGGACCCGCCCCTGGTACCAGGAGGCGGCCAACCATCCCGACCTGCCCGTCATCTCCAAGGCGTATGTCTCCACCAACGGCAACGCCATGGTCTCCACGGCCAAGGCCATCACGAAAAACGGCGACATACTGGGTGTTGCCGCCATGGATATATCGCTCTCCCAACTGACCAAGCAGATAGAACAGGTGCGGCTGGGCAAGACCGGCTATGTGATGCTGGTGCAGGACGACGGCGTGATTATCGCCGACCCGGCAGACAAGGAGCATAATTTCAAGGACATTAACAGACTGGATCAGTCCATGTACGGCAAGGCCTTTGCCATGCAGAGCGGCTCCTTGCGCGGCGAGCTGAACGGCAAGGAGTACATGGCCATAGTGCGCACCTCCCCGGACCTGCAGTGGAAATTCATCGCCTTTATCGACATGGCGGAGATCATGGCCCCGGTCTGGTCCAACGGCATGACCACGGCGGGCATTTCCCTGGTCGCGCTGCTGCTTATCGCCGTGGGCATCTGGCTCTACCTGAACAGGCTGATCATCAATCCTTTGGCAAGGGTCGCGGCCATGCTGAGATACGCGGCCAAGGGCGACTACACCAAACGCATTGCGAACAACCGCAAGGACGACATGGGCGGAATTTTCCGGGCGCTCAATACCATGGCCGACAAGGTGAACGGTGTCATAGGCCGGGTCATCGACGACAGCACCAACGTATCCAACGGCAGCGAGGAACTTTCCGCCACGGCCAAGGCTCTTTCCCAAGGTGCCACCCAGCAGGCCGCGTCGCTGGAGGAGATATCATCCTCCATGGAAGAGATGGCCGCCAACATCAGCGCCAATGCCGACAATGCGCGGGAGACGGAAGGGTTTGCAACCAAAGCCGCCCGGAATGCCAAGAGCGGAGGTGAGGCCGTAAGCCAGACCGTGGACGCCATGCGCCAGATTGCGGACAAGATCAACATTGTCGAGGAAATTGCGCGGCAGACCAATCTCCTTGCCCTCAATGCCGCCATCGAAGCCGCCCGGGCCGGTGAGCACGGCAAGGGATTTGCCGTGGTGGCCGCCGAGGTGCGGAAGCTGGCGGAACGCAGCGGCAAGGCCGCATCCGAAATCAGCGAACTCTCATCCTCCAGCATGGCCGTGGCCGAAAAGGCCGGGGACCTGCTGTACAAGATTGTCCCGGATATCGAAAAAACAGCGGAACTCATCCAGGAGATATCCGGAGCAAGCAACGAACAACAGACTGGGGCGGAGCAAATCAACGAGGCCCTGCAACAGCTCGATCGCGTGGTACAGCAGAACGCAGCGGTATCCGAGGAAATGGCCTCCACAACCACCGCGCTTTCGGACCAGGCCGCCGAGTTGCAGGAAATCATCGCCTTCTTCAAGGTCAAGCATACGGCACCGTCCCGCCGCGCCACCAATTCCATGGCCGGGCCATCGGTTCACAAAAAAACCATGCCGCAAAGCAAGAAGACGGCCCCCAAAGCCTTGGAACCCCCTCACCCCGTCCGCGGCGTCACACTGGATATGGGTACTGAGAGCGATTCCGAATTCGAACGCTACTAAGGTCTCTCCGGCAGCCCGGACGTATCCGGGCATAGCAAAAACGCATACGAAAAGGCCCCGGCTCATGTGAGCCGGGGCCTTATTTTTTCATTACATCAGGCGACTATTTCTTGCCGCCCTTCTTGCCGCCCTTTTTGCCGCCCTTTTTGCCGCCCTTCTTGGGCGCTTCTTGCTTGGGCTCAGCCTTGGCCTCGGTCTTGGCTTCCGTGGCAGGAGTCTCGACCTTGGCTTCCTCGGCAGGAGCCTCGACCTTGGCCTCCGGAGCCGGAGTCTCGACCTTGGCTTCCTTGGCCGGAGCTTCGGCCTTGGCTTCCGTGGCAGGAGTCTCCACCCCGGCTTCCTTGGCCGGAGCGTCGGCCTTGCCCTCTTCGGGCTTGTCCGCCGCCGAAACCTTTTTCTTCGGCTTGCGCGGGGTGCCCTGCTCGATCCAGATGACCTTCTCGGTCACCGGCTTGCGGTGCACGTCCTTCATGGACAAACACTTGGTGGGGCAGGCATCCACGCAATACGCGCAATAGATGCAGGCATGGGGATCGCACTGCCAGGTAGCCGCGTTCTTGTCCACGGTGATGCACTGGCTGGGGCACTTGCGCTGGCAGGTACCGCAGAAGATGCACTTTTCGATGTCGATGACCAGTTCGCCGCGATAGTTCGGGAACGGCTCACGCACCTCGAAGGGGTATTTCCTCGTGGCAGGCTTCTTCAGCAGGTTTTTTACGACAGTAGGCGTAAACAGCATGGCGCATCCTCCTTAGCGTTCAGTGCAACTGATGCACGGGTCGATGGACAGGACGATGACCGGCACGTCGGCCAGCTCGCACTCCGGCAGCATGGCCAAGAGCGGCGGGATGTTGGCAAACGTGGGGGTGCGGATACGCAACCGGTCCAGATGCTTGGTGCCATTGCCGCGGATGTAGTAGATGCACTCGCCGCGCGGCTGCTCCACCCGATGGTAGACCTCGCCCTCGGGCGGGTTGCCCTTGACCTTGACCGCCAGTTCGCCCTCGGGGAGCTTGCCGATGGCCTGGCGAACCAGGTCGACGGACTGGAGCACTTCGCGAAAACGGACCGTGGAACGAGCCCAGCAGTCACCCGAGGTCTCGACAACAGGTTCGAAGTCGAGGGACTGGTAGGCGCCATATCCCAACTGGCGCATATCCTGCGCCACACCGGAACCGCGCAGGGTCGGACCGGCGGCACCGAGCTCCCAGGCCTGATCCTTGGTCATCACGCCGATGCCCACGGTACGGCTCTTGACGGTGTAGTCGTTCATCATGGTATCCTGCAGGGCACGGACTTCCTTCTCCACGATGTCCAGCTCGGACAGAATCCAGCGCAGCTGGTCCGGGGAGAGATCGGCACGCACGCCGCCGATGATGTTCACGGACACGATGACGCGGCTGCCCGCCGTGGCTTCGTTGATATCCATGATGCGCTCGCGAATCTTCCAGAACTGCATGAACAGGGACTCGAAGCCGAAAGCGTCGGCAAAGAGGCCCAGCCACAGCAGGTGGGAGTGCATACGGTGCAGCTCGCTCCAGATGACGCGCAGGAACTTGGCGCGGTCGGAAATCTCGATGCCCATGAGTTCCTCGATGGACTGCGAGAAGCAGGCACCGTGGATCATGGAGCAGATGCCGCACACGCGCTCGCACACGGTGATCATCTGGTTGAAGTCGCGAATTTCACAGAGTTTTTCCAGGCCGCGGTGGACATACCCCAACGCGGGAATGGCTTCCTTGACGATCTCGTCCTCGACCTTGAGGGTCAAGTGGACAGGCTCCGGCAGAACGGGATGCTGCGGGCCGAAGGGAATTACGGTAGTTGCCATGTTCAGCCCTCCCTAGTTCTTGGGCCCGATCTTGAGGTTGTTGGCCAGAGGAATCCTGGTAACTTCCGGATCAAGAAGGAGCGTACGGTTGAAGTCAAGGACCAGGCCGTCGAAGACGACGTCCCACTGGTCACGAATCTCGTTTTCCACCAGCATGGCGGAAAAATACACACCGGAAACGCTGGGAATGGGCTTGTCCATGTCCGCAACGAGACGCAGGTGGGTCGTTTCGAGAGCCTTGTCGAAATGGTACAGGATGCCGATCTTGCCATCTCCCGCATTGTACGTGGAGAAGGTGACCAGGCGCTGCCCGTCATTTTTCATATTCATGACCTCACCGACAACGGTGTCGAGGGTCACGTCGATAACTTTACCTTTCATGTTTCACCTCGTGCGGACGCCTAACCGGCTTCTTCCACTTTTTGCGCGAACTTGGCCAGACCGGCGACAACGCCGTCGATGATGGCCTCGGGCTTGGCCGGACAACCGGGGACATAGACATCGACGGGAATAACCTTGTCGACGCCGCCCACCACGTTGTAGGCCTCGCGGAAAACACCGCCGGTATTGCCGCAGGCGCCGATGGCGATGACGGCTTTGGGCTCGGGCATCTGATCGTAGATGTTCTTGAGCACCTTCTTGTTCCGGTGGTTGACCGTACCGGTAACCAGCAGCACGTCTGCGTGCTTGGGGTTGCCGACATTGATGACGCCGAACCGCTCCACGTCGTAGAGAGGGGTCAGGCAGGCCAGGACCTCGATATCGCAACCATTACAGCTACCGCAGTCAAAGTGCATGATCCACGGGGACTTGGCGCGAGATTTCTTGATGAATGAACCGAACATGACTTACCCCGCGTACAGCCAGATGAGGTTAACGATGGACATCCCTATGCCGAGCAACCAGACGCGCTTGAGCATCCAGCGCCAGGTCATGCGGGCCATGGTGTTGTCCACCAGGATTTCGAGCATGTAGGTCAAAACGATCAGCACGAGCATCCAGAGCACGTTGGTGGACCAGAACATTGCGCAAAGGCCGAGCACCAGAATGGTCTCGTACCAGTGGGCAACCTCAATAAGGCCCAGGTAGGGGCCGGAGTACTCGGTGAGTACGCCCTTGACCAATTCCTGGTGTCCATGATGCGAAGTGGAGAAGTCGAAGGGAGATTTCCGCAGCTTGATGGTCAGGGCATAACCCAAGGCCAGGTAAAGCAGCGGCATCTTGGCCAGCAACGGCTGGTCCAGGCCCCAAACGGCGCTTACCGAGAAGCTGCCGGTCGCCAGATAGAACCCGACGAAGACCAGAATCAGGATCGGCTCGTAGGCCAGGATTTGCAACAGCTCGCGCTGTGCACCGACCTGCGAGTACGGGGACTTGGCGGACATGGCGCCCATGACCAGGAAGACCGCACCGATGGCCTGCACGAAGAAGATCAGCAGCAGGTCGGTCTGTGCGAAGAACATGGCCAGCGAGGTCGCGGCCGCGATGAGGTACACCCAGGAACAGAGGATCTGCCACTGGTTGACCACCATCTTTTCTTTGCCGAACAGCTTGGCCACGTCATAGAAGGCTTGGAGGATCGGTGGTCCCTGGCGGGACTGGAACCAGGCGGTGACGCGACGGTCCAGACCTGCGATCAGGCCGCCGAGCAGCGGACCGGCCACAAGGCCAATGATAACAAGAATGAGCGTATCCATTAGAGAGCCCCTCCTAGCATGAGAACGATCAGTGCGACCGCAAGCGCGTTGAAGATCGGAGTGAGCTTGCCTTCGGCGAACAGCTCGCCCAGGTACAGGTTGCCGCAGGAGAACGGCACCGGCACGTTCATGGGACCGATGTAGGTACCCTCTTCACCGATATTGGAACCGGCAACGTAGGGAGCCACGATCTTGACCTTGCGGAAACCGGAGGCGGCCTTCATCGCGTAGATCAACCCCAGCCCGAGCACGATGAACAGCGGGACCACCAGGAACACACCGGTCGGGCTCTCGAAGGAGCCGAACTCGATGACGAACGGCGGAGCGTTGAACATGGGCGCCACCATGGAATTGTAGATCCACGGAGAGAGCAGGGAGAGAACCACGGAACCTGCACACAGCAATGTGAGCGTGAACCGGGTCAGTGCGGCCTGGCGCTCGGGAGCGGCACCCGCCGCGCGGGTAGCCATGAGCGAACCGGCCCAGCGAGCCAGATAGACCACCATCATGGCGGAACCAATGGCCAGCATGACAATGACCCAGATGTTGTTCGCGGCGGACTCGATGGCCATCCACTTGCCCATCAGCACGCCGAAAGGCGGCAGCATCATGGTCAGAATACCGATGATGGTGATGAGCGCGGTACGGGGATTGCGTGCATACAAACCACGCATGTCCTCAATGTCGCGAGAACCGATGGCCTGCTCGATGGTGCCGACGCACAGGAAGAGCAGGGACTTGGAAACGGCATGGAAGAGGATCAGCAGCACGGCGGCCGAGATGGCCAGCGGCGTATTGATGCCTGCGCAGCAGATGATCAGTCCGAGGTTGGAGACGGTGGAGTAGGCAAGAATCTTCTTGCCGTTGGACTGCCCCACACCGAGGGCTGCACAGGCCAGGAAGGTGAAGGCTCCGCAAAGCGCCACGCCGTCGGAGAGCAACGTCCCTGCATAAAGCGGGGCGAAGCGCAGGATGACGTAGACACCGGCCTTGACCATGGTGGACGAGTGAAGCAGCGCGGAAACCGGGGTCGGCGCAACCATGGCACCGAGCAGCCAGCTCTGAAACGGCACCTGGGCCGCCTTGGTGAATCCCGCCAGACACAGGAAGCCCACACCGGTGATCATCAACGCGCCCTGGGGCGCACCCGCCAGCAGAGCAGAGATGTTCAGCGTATGAGCCTGCATGTAGATGAGCATCATGCCGATGACGAAGGCAAGGCCGCCCAGAGAGTTCATCCACAAGGCGCGGACGGAATTCTTGGTGGCGATGTCGGTGGCGTCATGGCCGATGAGCACGAACGAACACAGGGTGGTTACCTCGAAGAAGAAGTAAAGCCACAGAATGTTATTGGCCAGGACCAGCCCGTTCATTGCGCCCAGGAAGAGCAGCAGGAAGAAAAAGAACCGCGGCTGGCGGGATTTCTTCAGATGCAGATGTTCTTCGTGTTCCTTCATATAAGGAATGGCGAAGATACAGATGAGCGAGCCGACGATGGAAATGACCAGCACCATGATCAGGGACAGCTTGTCCCCGGCCAGCGCCGGGACTTCAGCATGTTCCACCATGATGATCTCGAACCAGGCAAGCAACACGAACTGCGCCAGGGTGAACCCCTGGATCAACAGATTACGGTGTTTCAAGCCGTAAAAGAAAATGACAGCCAGCAAAGCGAAATCCAGTATGGTAACCAGAAAATCGCTGCTGATGCCGAGGATGGAACCGACTGCAAGCGGTTCGAATGTCCCCTGCCCCAGCAATCCCAGGGACGATGCCGCAAGGATCGCACCCGTCGCCACGACGGTCAGATTCCGCACGGCACTCGACCGTACGAAATAGCAGACCAGTGCCGCAACGACTGGCAGAAGGATGAGAAGCGTAAGCAGATTCGACATGATGACCTCGTTTCAGAAGATTGAAGACGAGTACAACGGACACTCGATTTCCGGTTCACCTCCAACCGGAAATCGGGAGCGAATGCACCAAACCCTTAGCCTAGTAAAACTAGGTCAATAGGGGAAGTCCGTACCCAGGTCAAGGCCCCTTCCTGTGAAAAAAGGCTCAATCAGGACCTCGGTAACAGCCTTTCATTTTTGTAAATTCTTTCTAGGTGGCGTCGTTGCGTCATTCCCGACGATTTGGTTTTCAAGACGCTTCAAGAATGTAGGAGAGAAAAAACCGGGAAAAAATCCCAGTATACCCTTCATGTGAAATAGATAACATTATTTTTTTAAAAATAGCCGAGTCCGGTCAGCCGGGAAAGGACCTTTTCCTTGTCCTGGTTCCGTCCGGCGCGCTCCCCCGCCCCCCGTACCGGGAGCGTGGTGCAGGGACGGCACCCCAAAGAGCGATATCCCCGATCGTAAAGCTCGCAATGGGGCAGCCCGAAACGATGGTGGAAGGCCCAGATGTCCTGCTCGGTCCAATCCAGGAGCGGATTGACCATGATGTAGTCGGGATTCCGCCGCTGCTCCAGCCCCTGCCTGCCGCCCCTGTCCGGGTGTTCATCCCGCCGGATGCCGGAAATCAGATGGGTCGCGCCGGTCGTCCGGATGGCCGCCTTGAGCGGTTCGACCTTCAGCTCGCGGCAGCAGGTCACCGGGTCTTTGGCCAGAGGGTAGCCTTGCAGCTCCACCACGGGCCGGGCCACGTACAGGTCTATGCCCCACTCTGCCGCCATGCGGTCCCGAAAGGCCATCACCTCCGGGAATTTGCACCCGGTATCCAGGTTGATGGCCTGGACAGGCCCCAGGCCGTAGTGCTCTAGAATCGTTTTCCAGATGAACAGAGCCGCCGTGGAGTCCTTGCCCCCTGTCCAGGCTACACGTATCCCTCCCGGAGCAACGGTTTCCGCCAGGGAGATCAGGAGCGCCTCAGCCGTCTCTATATGAGTTTCAAGAGTGGACATCGTGGCGCTGTTTATAATGGATTACGGATGATGATGCGAGTAGGAAATTTCACATGACCAATGAGCAACTCCACCGCATAGACAGCATGATCCTGAGCAAGGATATCTGCGTATTGGCAACTTCCGACGGATTCAAGCCCCACGCTACGCTCATGTATTACTTCCTGGACCATGCCGCCATGAAGTTTTACTTCATTTCCCTTGAAGGGTCGCAGAAAATCCGCAATCTCGCCAAATGTCCTCATGTCAGCATGGTCATAGACCAGCGCGAAGAGGGGCTGGCCCTGACCATCGAAGGCGTCTACTCCCCGATACGCCGCAAGCAGACGGCCGAGGCAATCATCAAACTGTTCGTTCTCCGCCACCCGCAATTCAAGGACTTTGCCGAGAATCCGGACACCCGCCTGATCCGCATCGAAGCGCGCACAGCCCAGCTTGTGGACATAAAGGGAGAAAAATTCACTACTAAATTTAAGAATTCCTGAAAAACTGCTTGACGGTTGCGCCGCGAGGGCATAAATCCTTTTTCCACAACGCGCCCGTGGCTCAGCTGGATAGAGCATTCGGCTACGAACCGAAAGATCGCACGTTCGAATCGTGCCGGGCGCACCAGAGAATAAAAGCCCTTTATCAAATCAGATAAAGGGCTTTTTTCGTGGGTCAGTTTCACCGGCCTGAAAGCCCGCTATCCTCTTGAGTTTAGAGACACAGGAACGACGAGAGGCTGTAAACCACGAGTGTTGCCCCAGGAGCCAAAACTGCGGTAGGTTGCCAGGAGGAAGGTTTAGCCCTCACAACGGCAACCGGAAGGTCTCGGGCAACGGCGCGGGCAACATGGAGCAGAGGATTGCAATGAAACGGATACTCGGCAGGACAGCAATGGCAGGCGCGATAGTGGCAGCTGTCATCGTCATCTGTTATTTTCTCGTAGACCGCCCCGTTTCTGAGGCGGCCCATGCCCTGCCCCCTGTGTGGCATTACGTGGCAGGCGTCATTTCCCAGGCTGCAAACCATATGTTCTTCAACGTCCTGCTCGCCGTCGGGTTCGTCCTGGGTGCCGCGTATGGCCTGCAGAACGGCATGACGGACCGGACGCGTGCCGTCTTCTACTTTTGCATTGCTGTCAGCGCAGCCATGCTGTGCGGCGACGTGCTCAAGGAAATCTTCGGTCGGGCCCGTCCACAGCTGCTTTTTGAAAAAGGGGAGTACGGATTCTTTCCGCTAGCAGGAGATTACCTGCACTTCTCGTTTCCATCCGGACACTCGTTGCGCATTTTCTCCAGCATGACAGCTTTGGGCTTCATCTTGCCCGCACTGCGCTATCCGGCACTGGGCCTGGCCGTGCTGGTCGGCATGGCACGAGTGGCCGCGCTCAAGCATTATCCTTCAGACGTGCTCTTCGGGGCGTTCATAGGCATTACAGCCGCAGTCTGGGCATGGCGGCTCATGTACCGGGACACGCGCAACAGGGCTTAATCGTCGCAGCTTTTGAAGCCAAGCTTCTTAAGGATGGTCATGGCCGGGCACCAGCCGGTCATGGATGATTGGAGCAGGTTGAAGCCGACGAATGCCGTCACCCAAAGCCAGTAGGGGCTATGGAAATAGGCAAGAAGCAGACTTGCAAGGACAAAAAATCCGGCCATGCCACGCAGGATACGTTCCACCGTCATGTCGCCAACCTCCTGTAAAAAGGATAAGGAAAAGCTACCGCTCGGCCAGGCCTCCCGCCGTGAAGGTCATGGAGCCGATGTCGCCGAAGGTCGTTGCCTGCCGCACCGTCAGCTTGAGCGGCTTGGCGTAATCCACCTGAAAAGCACTGCCCAAAGACAGGGGCTGGTCATCGGTAGTGGCCAGAATCTTGTCACCAGGGCCGTTGGACCACGCGTCCTTCAGCACATACTTTCCCTCCGGCAGATGATAGCTCCCGCCGGAATTCCAGGGAATAAGCAGAGACTGCCCCATTTCCCCCTCCAGACGCAAGGCCATCACCGTGCGAGGGACTATATCCACATAAAATTCGTATTTCTTGGCGCCCGGTGTCTCGCGCACCACGCGGAAACGGGAAGCGCCCGGAGTCTCGGCCTTCAGATCGTAGCGGCCGATGAAGTTGTCCGGATCGAGAATGATCTCCCAACCCATGTCCTGGCCGTTGTTGGCCCAGGGGATGGCGACAAAGCCCTTGAAGTTGACCACTTCCTGCAGGTTGCTTCCCCAGATGCCCTCCAGGATGAGCTGATCGCCAAGCACGGCATGCAGCACCTCCCCGGCATGAACAAAAAGCGGGTTGCCGTTGAGCCAGCAGACAAAGACCGGCTTGTCGTCCTTGGGCGGGCTGGGCAGCTTGCCGGTCCAGTGCACACTGGCCTTTGCCACGCGCTCACCATCGCTGCGCAGTTCCAATTCTGAAAAGGGCTCCAGGGCCATGCGCCGGGCCTGCATCAGGTTGACGCCTGGACGATCTGAAGCAAACAGAGCAAGCTCGGGCGAAAATTCGCGAGGGCCGTCGGCAAGAGTCCGTACAGCCAGAGTTGAGCCTGGAACCAGATTGATGACCCTGCCACTGGACATAGGCCGCCCATTGACGCTTACCTTTATGTCGCGCTGCGCATAGGCCCGCACGTCCGCATTAGTGAACTCCGGCGGCGTAACATGCACGCCCAGGCGGGAAAGGAGCAGAATAGTGGCGGAAAGCTGCTGCCGCACCTTCCAGCCGATCTGCCGGATATCCTTGCTCACCTCCACGGCCATCGCCGGGATATGATGCTCGGCCAGGGCATAGCAGGTCAGCGACTTGCGCATCTCCGCATACTTGGTTCCCTGCTCGAAAGTTTTGGTATTGAAGAGCTTGAACCGATACGCCTGGGTGGGGATGGCGTCATTCAGTTCCTTCAGCACGGGATTGACCGTATGGGCCAGATTGATCTTGTTGTAGACCAGGGTGTCCACAATAATGGACTGACCGTAGCGCATGGGGTTGCGCAACTTATCCACATAGATCGGGTCGTAGAAGCCGCTCCCTTCGTGCAGGTGGATGAATGCATCGGACTTGCACAGGAAATAGCGGATGACACGGGCAACCCGGTCCTCATAGAACCGATTGTAGTCCTTGTCGAAACGGCGGTTCATATCCACATTTATCTGCCGCTTGTGCAGATTGATGGACGGGACGTTGGCCCGCGGCAGAACGATGAGATTGCCCCGCGTAACCGTGGAACGGCTGAGAAGCTGCGCAGTGATGAAGCCGGACGATTCGTCGCCCTGAATCCCCCCCTGGACCATAATGGTCGGCCCGGGCTGTTCTCCCTCCAGATACACGACCCTGAGCGGATACTGCGTACCGGTAAAGAAAGAGTGTTCCCAAGACCCTGCCAAAGCCGGGGCGGCAACGGACACTATGCAAACAAGGGCGAGAAGGATGCGCTTCACCAAACCAGCTCCTTTCAATTCCACTAACCGTAAGACGGAATGAAGGCCGTCCCCGGTGCGGCAAACGTCCCGCGCAGAGGCAGGACGGCAAACGGAAAGCCTTGTCTAGGCGAGAATATGATACAGGGGATAGGTTTCGGCGAAGATGATGCCGCCGTCACTTCCCTTGATCTCCAGACGCAGGCCGAAAATATCCTTTTTCCCCATGCCGTCGGGCAAATTGAAGGCTGTCTGGATGCGCTTGAAACGCTGAATCTGGAATGCGAGATCCCGCTTATTGGTCTTGGCCACCACCGTCTTGCCATCTTTGGTGACAAAGGAGAAATCAGCCAGACCGGAAATGACCTTGTTGGAGGATTGAAGATTGTTCAATTCGAAGCTGACGTTGACCTTGCGTCCCGCTTCCTTGGCCTGCAAGTTCTCTACGCCGACCTGCTGCGTATCCACACGGGTAAAAATCTTGTTGAGATCGACTGGGGCCTGTTCATCCTTTTTCTCCACCTCGCTTGTGGCGGCGGCAAGCAGGGACTGCAACTCCGCAGGATCGTAGGACTGGAGGATTTTCTCCATGTTGGAGAGCCGTTCAAGGCGGACTTCCGCGTCGACCAGCCGCTGCTCCATGTCCCTGTTGACTTCCCGCAGCCCGGCATTGACCTTCAGGCCACGCACTCCCATGTAGATTCCGCCAACCGCGCAAAGCAGAAGGAAAACCTGGGCAAAGATAAACATCTTGAGCCAAAAGGGGCTGACGCGGTACCGGCTCACGTCTCGGTCGTCCCGCATAAACAGGACGCTATATTTCGAATCACTCATCTTCCGCGTCTCCACTGCTCGCTCTCAATCTTCCAGGTACCGTTCTCCGGGGTAAGGATCATGGTTTTGCGTCCGACATCCGAGTAGCCGGTCGCGTCCGCGAAAGTCTGCAGGAAAGCCACCTGCAGACCATCTCTTGCCTGCGAAACCTTCAAATCGTCGATTTTAACTGTAACAGGAGCAGCCTTCGCCCACAACGCCTTTTTGTAATCAATAATGTTGGTTGCGCCCTTACGCCCCCCCTGCATGGCCGAGGAAGCGTACAAATCCACGTACTCCTCAGCATTCATCGAAAGCCAGGTGTCACGCCACTTTTCGACAAAGGCCTTGGCCTCGTCGGTCACAACGGCCATATACTTGTCGGTCAAATCCTCGCTGGGGGGAGTATACTCACGGCCGACAATGCGCCACGTTCCATCCGGTTCAAGTTTCCAATAGAACCGCTTGCCTGTGGTGGATGCCATCCCGGTGGTCCGGTAGTACTGGTCAAACCAGGTCACCCAATAGCCGGGACCGGCAACGGCCTTTATGTTGTCCACCATGACGTGTATCCACGGCTTGGCTGCAAACACATTCCGCTTGTGGCTGACAAACTGAGTGAAGTCCTGTCCTTCGGAAAGGCTCATGAGAGCTGGATCATAATAACTGAAAAACCGGTCGCTCTCCCCGGCCCAATCCTGAGCCCAGTCGCGCAACCGGTCCGCCAGCAGCTTGGCTGTGGCTTCGCTCTCGCCCTGCTCCGGCGTCCAGGTGAGGTTCGAGGCAATGACGACAGGCATTCCGAAGTCAAGTTCCCGCGCCATGTCGCGCATATCGGGAACCTTGAGGGCCACGCAGCCACGCGTGTCGCGGGGCAGGAACTCCTTGCCACGACCATGAAGCCAGATGCCACCGCCGGTTTTCCCCTGAATACGGTCTACGGGATTGGGATAATTGAGGGCATAGGCAAGGTCGCCATACAGTCCCCAGTCGAGCTTTCTGTTGATCTTGTGGCCCACGAAGTAGACGCCCTCCGGGGTCCGCAGGTCTCCCTCCACCAGCTTGTCACCCAGGGACTGTCCGGTGGTGCAGGGGAAACGACGAACCGCGTGCAGAGGTGACTTGCGCTCCAGCATAATCAGCGTCTGGGCCGCCTTGTCCACGGCAAGAATACGCTTTGGACCATAGTCATGAGAGGAAAGCCGAGGAGACCACCCGTCGGCAAACGCCGGGGTACATCCCAAAATAAACATGATAACCGCAACAAGTATGCGCATGAGAGACTCTGTCGACTCCTGACTGGATCCCTTGCCCGGACCGCCCAAACAGCCTATCTGCCTCCCGCGGCAAGCAGGGCCTGCCGGGTGAAGATGGCCGAAAGGTTCAGTCCGGCCTGCTCAAGATTTTCCCGGCCGCCTTCCTCTCTGTCGAGAACGGCCAGTACTCCCGCGATCTCAAGCCCGGCATCACGCACCCGCTCGGCGGCGGTCAGCAGTGTGCCGCCTGTGGTGCAGACATCCTCCAGCAATACGACCCGGTCACCTTTTTCAAAGTTGGCCAGCCCCTCCAGATATTGGTCGGTGCCATGCCCCTTCGACTTCTTGCGAATGATGAATCCCGGGACCGGACGGCCTTCGAGAAACGAGACCACCGTGGTGCTGGTCACCAGGGGGTCCGCTCCCAACGTCATGCCGCCCACGCCCTTGCAGTCGTATTCCTTGAGCATTTCAACAAAAAGGCGACCGATCAGGTAGCCCCCTTCCGGGTGCAGGGCCGTCTGCTTGCAGTCGAAATAATAATCGCTTTTTCTGCCCGAGGTCAATGTGAAGTCACCTTCGTGGTAGGAGAGCTGGAGCAGCAGCCGTGCCAGTCTGGCTTTGAGTTCAGTCATCCTTTCTATTCTCCAAAAACTCGTTTGAAGATCACGTCTTCATAGCGTTTGTAGTACGAAGGATCAAAGGCTTCGTCAAGATCGTTGGCAACGAGATGCTTCTTTATTTCCAAATCGTTACGAATCTCATCCTCGAACTGGACCTTGTTCTCCCAGCAGCGCATGGCCACCTTCTGGACCATCTCGTAGGCTTCCTGGCGCTTGAGGCCGGTGGCAATGAGCTTGTTGAGCACCCGCTGCGAGTAGAACAGGCCGAAGGAACTCATCATGTTGCGCTGGATGTTGTCCTTTTTGACCACCAGCCGTTCCAGCACGCCGCACATGCGGTGCAGCATGTAGTCCACCAGGGCGGTGGTGTCCGGCATGATGACCCGCTCCACCGAGGAGTGGGAGATATCGCGCTCGTGCCACAGGGCCTGATTTTCCATGGAAGCCAGGGCGTTGCCGCGAATGACGCGGGAGAGGCCGCAAAGGTTCTCGGCGGAAATGGGGTTCTTCTTGTGCGGCATGGCCGAGGAGCCCTTCTGCCCCTTGGAGAATCCCTCCTCCACTTCCAGCACCTCGGTGCGCTGCAGATGGCGCAGCTCCAGGCCCAGCCGTTCGATGCCGCCGGCGAGCATGGCCAGCGAGGTAAAGAACTGGGCATAGCGGTCGCGCTGGACTATCTGGGTGGAGTGGGGGTCGGCCTTGAGTCCGAGAATGGCGCAGGCGCGCTCCTCCAATTCGGGGCTCAGGTGGGCAAAGGTGCCCACGGCGCCGGAGAGCTTGCCGACGCGGATGTTCTCGCGGGCAGCGTCGAACCGTTCCTTGTGGCGCTGGAACTCGGCGTGGAAACCGGCGAATTTCAGGCCGTAGGTGGTGGGTTCGGCGTGGATGCCGTGGGTCCGGCCCATGCAGAGCAGTCCCTTGTGCTGGTGGGCCATATCCGAGAGAACGCCCAGAATGCGGTCGATGCCCTCGGCCAGGATATCCCCGGCGCGGGTAAGCAGAACGCCGTTGGCCGTATCCACGATATCCGAGGAAGTACAACCCAGGTGGATGTAGCGCGAGCTCGGGCCCACCTTTTCCTCGACCGAGGTCAGGAAGGCGATAACGTCGTGCTTGGTGGTCTCTTCGATCTCCAGGATGCGGTCCGTATCGAAATCCGCCTTGGCGAGGATCTCGTCGCACGCCTCCTGGGGCACCCGGCCCATTTCAGTCCAGGCCTTGGTGACGGCCAATTCCACTTCCAGCCAGACCCGGAACTTGTTCTCCAGGGTCCAAAGCGCCCTCATCGCCGGGCGGGAATAACGTTCGAGCATGTCTCTCTCTTCCTCGGATGTACGGTGTCGAATATGAAAAAGGCAGCCGCGGCTGCCTTTTCACGACTTATGATGCCGAACCTGCGGACGATGTGTCCGAGGTTTTTTTTGCGGGGGCTGCTTCCGCCCCTCCAGATCCCGACTTGGCCGGGCAATCGGATGCTTCAGCGGGTTTTTCCGCCTCTCCCGGCTGCGAGCCGGAGTGCTGTCCGCCGTAACCATCCGCAAACCAGCCGCCTCCCTTCAAATGAAAGGAAGAGTGGGAAATAAGCCGCTTGGATTTGCCTCCGCAATGGGGGCATTCCTGTTCTTTTTCCTCAAAACCGGACTGCCAGTCCTCGAAAACAGCCTGGCAGTCTTCGCACTGATATTCGTAGATGGGCATTGCTTTATGACCTGCGGTTTTCCGATAGTTTGAAATCCGAAGGACGGGCCGAGCCTATTTGGCGGCGGCCTTCGCCTCCTTGACAGCGGCCTTGAGGGCCTTCTGGCGACGGTGACGTTTACGGTCCAGTTCCTTTTTGCGTTCGTGCTTCTTGTGGCGTGCCATGATGGTCTCCTTAATATTTCGGCCCCTGTGGGGCTTTTTTTCTTGCGAGCCGCACTTCATATAACAATGCATCCCCCTTTGTCCACCCCCTTCCATCCATATTTTCCCTTGACGCAACCCGCCCGGATGACCATATTTCCCTCCCAAAAGACAACCGTACGGGGGATCGGATATCATGCTAAAAAGCGTCAGCATCAAAAGCGCCGTCAAGGATACCATCAAAATCTTTCAGTTCGACCAGTGGATTCGCTTTTACTTCGTCAAACAGGATGGCGATGATCTTCGGGTCGAAATTCCCGAGGAAATCATGCAGCAGGTGGAGAAGGATTTTCCCAATCTGCACGGCCTGGCCGACATGATGAACAACGCCCCCATAGATTACCAACGCTCGCAGGAAAACGTCTGCGCCCATGTTGCCGCCCGCCTGGACGGACAGAAGTACGACCCCACCATCCTGCCCCAGGTGTTCGACAACGCCACCTTTAAGATTGAAATGTACATCTTCAATGTCTGGCTCAAGATGCACGAGCAGCACCTGGACGAAGAATACATGGATTTCGGCCAGTGGCTGGAGATGTGGGAAGGCTGGAACTCCCTGGATCAGGTCAAGGAATACCGCAAGAAACTGATTGAAAACGGAACCGATCCCAACATTCCGACCTGCGGCACCGCCCAGTAGGCTCCCGCCCATACAAAAAGGAAAGCCCCCCAAGCGACAGCTTCGGGGGCTTCATTTTATTCTCTGCCGATTTCATTCGGTCCTGCCGTGTCCGGCCAGCGTTGTCAGCCCGTTGCAACCGACTCAGCGCCTTTCCGCTCCGACCAGCCCCTGGCCGAGACACAGCGTCGTCACGGCCTGGTCCATGGCCAGGACGCCGTCCGAATCCCCATATAGACCAAATAGACGACGGACGTTCTTTCGGCATCCTGTTTCAGCACCAGCCTGAGCATGGGCTTTTCCAACAGGAAATTCGCCTCAAGCAACCGACCTCCGTCCTCGCCATCACACCGAAGCAGCCCGCGAATGACAAACTGGTTGAAATTGGCCATCCCGGCACGGGAGACGACACGACCGGGGAGCTTGGAGACCAGCAGGAAGAGAGCGCATGCGAAACCTCTGCATCGGGTTTAGAAGCAGCCTGAGCCAGGGGAAATTATCCGGAGCAGACGCCGATGGCAATATGGAGATACGGGTTCCACCGCTGTGTTCACACGATTTTGCCGGGCCAGGACCCTTTTCATAACCGCGTTTTTCCCGTATACTCGGTCAGCTGTTTGAAAAATCACACTCATTGGGAGGAAGTACGAATGATCAGTTACACTTGCATAGTGGAAGGCAAGGTTGCGGGCACCAACTTTCAATCCTGGGCACAGGACACAGCCCAACAGCTCGGCCTCACCGGATGGGTTCGCAACATCGCGGACGGCAAAGCCGAAATCCTGCTCCAGGGCGACGCGCAGGCCTACGCGGCTTTTCGTGAAAAGCTGAAGACCGAAGCTCCGATCATCGACCTCGTCGACATTTCCTGCAACCCCATCGAGTACGATAAAGAACATACGGACTTCGCCATTCGGGGATAACGAAACCCGATCGGACAATTTCCCGGAGGACCCGTCGGCGACTTGCACAGATCGGGTCCTCTTTTTATCGCCGCCACTTTCTCTTTCGCCTAAAATACCACGCCCCGAAGTGGCCGCCGGACGGGTTCCCCACCCCTGTCGAAAAGACAGCCGGACAGGCAGAGTGCCGCGGGGATAAGCCGCCGTGCCATTCGCCACAATATTAGCCGATACGGTATCGGAGATCCCGGTGAATGAGCCGGGAATTGACACTATTTTCAGGCAATGCGGGCTTGCAACCGCCCAATCCCTTGGTATATGTAGTAGAGCACGTAAATGGCGCGGCTTCCTCGCGCCCAGGGAGAGCCGATGCCTGAGACCAATATCCTGCTGGAATCCGGGACCAATGAACTCGAAATTGTCGAGTTCTACCTGGAAGAGCAGAAACAAGGACGCACCTACCGGGGATTCTACGGAATCAACGTAGCCAAGGTCCTGGAAATACTCCAATTGCCGGAACTGACCGACATGCCTGAGGCCGCTCATCCCGCCGTGCTCGGAGCCTTCAATCTGCGCAAGGAAATCATTCCTCTGGTGGACCTGGCCGTCTGGCTCAAAAAGCACCGCCAGGAGCAGGAACCGCCCAAGGTCATCGTCACCGAATTCAACCAGACAAAAAGCGCCTTTCTGGTCTCCGGCGTCACCCGTATCCACCGCATCAACTGGCGTCAGGTCGAAGCGCCCACTGGCTATGTTTCCTCGCTCACGGTCAACTCCATTACCGGCGTCGTCAAATTTCCCGACCGCATCGTCTTCATTCTGGATATGGAGAAAATATGCATGGATCTCGACCCGGAGCATACCCAGATCAAGGAGATACCGGAAAACATCCGGCAGGAAATTCAAGCCCGGGAAATCCGGGCCGTCGTGGCGGACGACTCCACCATGGCCCGCAAGATGATCGCGGGTATTCTGGAGAAGGCGGGTTTTCTGGTCACGCCCGTGGAAAACGGCGAGGAGGCGCTGAAGCTGCTCAGGCAATACGCCGACAAGTCGCATGACTCCGGCCGACCTCTCAACGATTTCGTGGATGTGATGGTCACGGATATCGAGATGCCCGTCATGGACGGCCACACCCTGACCCGCAACATCAAGGAAGACGGCCAGCTTCGCCACCTGCCGGTGGTCCTCTGCTCCTCCATCATCACCAAGACGCTCCACCACATGGGCGAATCAGTCGGCGCCGACGCGCAGATTTCCAAGGCCGAACTCGGCGACCTGGTGCCGCGCATCCGAACTCTTCTGGACCAGCAGCCCGCCGCCGCGAACTGATCCGAGTCACCTGTCATGAAAATGAAAGCCGCCGGTAAATATTTCGCCTATGTAGGCAAGCACTTTCCTGTGATGTGCGCCTCGGGAGCGTTCGAGTTCCTGCCCCCGGTCAACGAAGCCGCCCGCTGGCTGGACCGGTTCGATGATCTATCCCAATCCGGCTTGGCCAAGCATGCCACCCGGCTGCGCAAATTCCAGAAGGAATTCGACATCGCGCGTTCGGGAGCGACCACGGACCTGGAACGGGCCACGGCCCGTGCCCTGACCATCAGCGCCGGATGGGCCGCCAGCGTGCTGGATCTTGTCCGTCCGTGGGAACGGGCGCCGGAATTTTTCCTCCAGGTCGCCTTCACAGGTCTGGAGCAGGCCGTAACCCTGCCGAGCAAGGACACGGCCGCGCGGGAAAAACGATTCGTCAAACGACTGCGCGGCATCCCCGCCCTGCTCGACCTTGCACCGCAGAGCATCGAAGCCGTCAGCCCGACAAGCCGTGGAACGGCTCAGACCATGATCCGCGACTGCGCCCGTTTCCTTTCCGGACTGGAGCGGGACGACCTTGGCAAGATGGGCAAGGCACCGCGCTATCTGGCCGAAGCCCTGCACGCCCTGCGCGAATATGATCGTTTCGTGGCCTCCTGTCCCGAGGTGCCGGAACTCGGAGGCCCGCCCTTTGACCGCATGGTTTCAGAAATGGTCGGCGCGGACCGCCACGCCGGAGACATCTTTACCGTTGCGGAAACCGAATATCACCACAGGCTGGATGCGCTCAGGCAGCTGGAAACGAGCCTGGGCCAGCCGTGGCAGGATGCCCTGGCCGAGTACAACGGCCCGGCAGAGCCGGATATCTCCGCCCTGGATGCCGTGGTTCGGGAGATGCACAGGCTCCGTTCTTTTATCTTCCAGAACGCCATGCCCGGCGTATTTCAGGACAGCGGCCTGCGTGTGGACTCGCTGCCCGTCCATCTGGCGTCCACCCTGCGGCCCATCCACTATGACCCGGCACTGGGCGCGTGGCCGGGCGAACAGTCGCACTGTCACGTCAGCGCACAACTTTTCACCGGACGGGGTTTCCGCGACGACGAAGCCCGGCTCCGGCGCATGCGCCGCGAATATATTTTCATGACGGCCCGTCAGACGTACCCCGGCCGCCACCTGCTCGACTCCCAGCGACGCGCCCTGGAAGACACTCCCATGGCACAGATTACCAATCCGCTCTTCATGGCGGGCTGGCTCGCCATGGCCGAGGATATGCTGGAGGAACTTGGCTATTTGACCTCGGACCTCGACCGGCTGGTGCACCACCACCGAGGGTTGTGCCGGGCCGCGCTGGCCATGATCGACGCCGGGCTGGCCAAAGGGGACCTGGATCAGGACCGCTGCCTGACCATTCTGGAAGATGCCGGATATTCGCGCGAGGAGGCCCTGGATCGGGTACGGTCAATCCGCCTGAATCCGGCCAGCCGGGTCATGCCCATTCTGGGACTGGCCGAGATGAACGGCCTGCGCAAGACCTCCGGAATGGACACAGCGGAATTCTGCCAGCGTCTGTTCGCCGCAGGGCAGCTTCCCCCGGACGACATGACCGGCATTCTTTCCTGACAGCTGCCTCCCGCCAGGGGAGGGAATCCGGGGAAAAGGAATGACCCTTCAATGCGAGAGACTTCATTCCGAGCCTCGCCTGGATCATGATTCCCGTATGGTTGATTTTGAAGGGCTGATCAAAGGCCAGCTAAATTGACGATTTCGGACAGGTGGTTCACACGGGTGCCCTTGACCCGTTCGGAGAGCTGTTCGACACGCTCCACGTTTTCCATGAAGAAATGGACGAGCCGGTTGTCCAGCTTGCCCTCCTCGGCTTCGCGGGCCAGGATGTTCATGGCCTCGCTGCGGGTGAAGGCTGGCTTGTAGTGCCGCTCCTGGGTCACGGCGTCGTAGATGTCAACAATGGACATCAGGCGGCTCTGCATCAAAATGGCGTCGCCGCTCAGGCCGTCGGGATACCCGGAACCATCCATACGCTCGTGGTGCTGGCGAATGATGGGCAGCATATGGGTAAAGCCTTCCAGCATGGGAATGTGCTGAAGGATGCGTTCGCTCTCCGCCGGATGGCGCTGAATCTCCTTGCGCTCGTCCGGGGTCAGGTTGCCGTATTCCAGCAGCAGGACATCCAGCTCGTCGTCATAGAGCAACGGGAAGGAGTCCTTGCCCGCAGGCCAGGACCGGCTGCCCAGCTCGCGCACATAATCCAGGTCCGCAGGCTCGGGCGTCATGGAACGGTTGACCCGCCGAATGTGGTCAAAGGCTCCCCGCCAATCAAAATCACTGACCTGCCCAAGCAGCCTGAACCGGGCGCGAATGACTTCCATCCGGCGCTTTGGCAGCCGCGTCTTCTTGGTCAGCACATCTTCCTTGATACCGATCTTGCCGACATCATGCAGGATGCCTGCATAAAAAAGCTCGCGCAGATTCTGGTCTGAGAACCGCACATCCGGGAATTCACGTGCGCCGTTGAGCAATGAGGCAAAGGCCACCACCAGATGCGCTACCCGTTCGGAGTGGCCTGCGGTAAACGGGTCCCGCGAATCAATGGCTTCGGCCAAAGCGCGCAGGATGGCGTTCATCAACGTCTGTACGCCCTCGAAATTGAAAGCGTTGCTCACGGAAATTCCAGCAACCGAGGCCAACGTCCCCAGGCTCTTGCTGTGGGCGGCCTCGAAGAGGCCCTCATTGTGGGAGGCGAGGAGCAACATGCCTTCGCACCTGTTGGGGGAAGACAGAGGAATGAGCGCCATGGACCCAAGGTTCGGCAATTCATCGGACCAGCGTTCATCGTCCTTCAGGTTGTTGACGATCTCCCGCTTGCCCGTAGTCACAACCTCGCGGAACAAGCGGCTCGCCACTACGGCCTCAAGGTCGGCACCAAAAGGAAAACCGAACTGCACGGCCAGCCGGAAATGGCTGCTCCCCGGCTCGGAAAGAAAAACCATGCCGAATTCCCCAGGATAGTTCTCCCGTCGGCATTCATCAATGAGCGCGCCCACCACGTCACGCATTCTGAGTGAGGTATTAATGGCCGGAACGGAACGATGCAGCAGGGCCAGTTCACGGTATTTGGAAAGCGCCTCGTCGGCTATGGAACGGCGTGCCCACTCCATGTCCAACAATTCCTGAAGGGAATAGGCAAAAAATTCGAGTTGCCGGGCACACTGCTTGCGGTCCGCGTCTCCCGACAGGCGCATCAGCAGCTGTCCCTGATGCCCACCGTCAAAGTGCAGAACCGCGAAAAGCACGTCCTCACGGTCCACGCCGAAGCCGTCGAGCCCTTCCGCCCCTTCGACAATCAGCACTTCGCCCTCATAGGCAATGCCCAATGCGCAATTGCAGCCCACAAGGTGAACCGCCTTGCTCAGGAATTCGCGCAGTGCCTTGGGGCGTATGAACTTCTTTAGCGGTGTCATGGAGAGAGGCGGCGGTAGTCCTGGCGAATTACAGTTGCAGCAAGTCTTTGGAGACCTTCAGGATTTCATCGGGATCGAACGGCTTGGTCATGTACATCTTCGCACCGAGTTCCAGCCCCTGTTTACGATCCACCTCCTGACCCTTTGCCGTGAGCAGGATGATCTTGATGCCTTTCAATGCATCATCCTCCATGACGATACGGCATACCTCGTAACCGTTCATCTTGGGCATCATGATATCGAGAAAGACCAGATCGGGCTGTTCATTCTTGATTATCTCAAGTCCTTCCTCGCCATCGGAAGCGGTCAGCAACTCCACACCGAATTCGTCTTCCAACTCCTCCAGTGTCTGTTCCAGGAGCATTTTGATATGGACTTCATCATCAACGATGAGAATTTTCTTCGGCACTTGTTCCTCCTTCGACGCCACCATGCCTATTCCAGTTCAACTAAAAAAAGATATTGCACGAAACAGGATGGATTCGCAACGTTAACATTGCATTATCACTAAGATATCCCGCACTCCGCTGCCAAGCGACCGAAAAAGGACAAAAAAGCGAATGGTACGGCATCCCTGCCCTATTAAGACAGTACCACCGAAGCTTCCCTATGAGAAGATGATTATATTCCCAATGTCAGGGTGGAATCAGGAATGAACGGGAGAGAGCGCGGACGGATCAGCCCCAGCGGGATCGGGCAACAGCAACACCTGCACTCCGGGCAAGGAACAGATATGCGGCAGGTCCACAGTTGTCGCCTGCGACCGGGGAACCAAAACGGTCCCGGCAAAGCCGCCGTCCAGATACTGCAGGAGATCGCTTGTCGAACAAGGGGTGATCTGCTCCGTATCCACCTCCGCCAGGGAACAGGCGGGGCCGGGTTCCTGGCCGGTCAGGGCCAGCATGGGACGGCAATGGCAGCCGTCCCCCAGCAGGGCGCGAACCGTATCCACAAAGGCCTCGTTCTCAATGGGCTTGAGCAGCACAACGTCCCCTAGGGCATCATGCTGACCATCCACTGCCGAAATGACGATTATCGGGATGGCAGCCAGATCCGGGTCCGCTTTGAACGCCTCGATGGCCGCCCGCCCGTCCATCCCCGGCATGAGCAGGTCCATGGTCACCAGATCCGGCCTGCGGGCACTGGCCTTTTCCAGGGCGTCACGGCCGTCTCCGGCCACCTGTACGCCGTAGCCAGCCCGTTTGAGCAGCAGGGAAAGATGCTCCCGCACAATAGGGTCGTCATCCACCACCAGCACCAGTGGGCAGGACAACGGCGCGGCCATGGGCAGGGTCACATGCATTGCGGCTCCATGCCTGCCGTCGGACTCCGCCCATATGGCACCGCCGTAGTGTTCGACGATCTGCCGGGAAATGGCCAGCCCCAGGCCGGTGCCCGCCGGTTTGTGGATCAGCGTGTCACCCTGCTGAACCTGATGGAACTTGTCGAAAATGCTTTCCAGGTTGTCGCTATCAATGCCACACCCTGTATCCTGCACGCAGATGTGCACGAGCTCCCGTTCATCAACATAAAGATCGAGCGCAACCTCGCCCACTCGCGTAAACTTGGCGGCATTACTCAGCAGATTGATGATAACCTGCTGCAACCGATCCGGATCGAAATGGACCGAGGGGACGCGATCAAACCGACGCGCCACCAGTTTGACCTCGGGACGCGCCGAGAAAAGTCCGCTGGCCGCCTCCATGGCACCGCCCACCACCTCACCGGGATCGACATCCATGAACGGCCAGGCCTCGCGGCCGGATTCGATACGGCTGAGGTCCAGTACATCATTGATCAGACGGGTGAGCCGTTCTCCCTCGCTGCCGATGATGTCCAGGTTTGCTTCAATGCGTTTGCCCCGGCGCCTCTGCTCCTGCTCACTGGCCAGCGGCATGAAGATACGGGAAAAATCGCGTTTGATGAGCTTGGAGAATCCGAGGAGCGAGGTCAGGGGCGTGCGCAGTTCGTGGGAGACCGAGGAAAGGAAGGAAGATTTGAGCTTGTCCAGTTCCATGAGCCGCCGATTGGCCTGGCGAAGCTCCATGGCCTTCTCCACCAGGACCTTGGTGCGCTGCCGCACCAGGTCCTCCAGGTCGGAATTCATGGAAGCCATGTCCAAGTCGTGCCGCTTGCGCTCGGTCACGTCGTTCAGCACCACCACGGTTTCGCCCTGGCCGGTGCGGTAAACGTTGATCGCCACCCAGGAGCCGTCATTCAACGGTTCCTCCAGCTCCGGCCCGGCGGTACGAAAATGGGCAAGATGGCCCTTCACCCAATCTTCCTCTCGGCCGATGGCGTTGACGAACAGACCGTTTTCCGCAAGCTGGCGCAGGCTCTGCTCAATGCCCATGCCCGCGTACATCGGCGCGGACTGCCAGACCACCCCCTCCCGCACCTGACGGTTGGTCAGCACGATCCTGCCGCTCTGGTCGTAGAGCAAAAAGCCCTCCGAAATGGAATCGATAGCCTCAAGGAGCCGGTCGCTGGCGACAGCGGCAGCCCCCTCCAGCTCGCCAACCAGCGCCGTCATCCGTTCGGCCATGGTATTGAGGGCCTCCCCCAACTGGCCGAATTCATCCGCCGAAGCGACGGACACGCGTGCCTCAAGGTTGCCCAGGCTCAATTCGGTGGCGGCATCGCTCAACTTCAAAATACACCTGGCCACGGTCCGGTTGAGTACAAAGATGATGCTGCAAGCCAAGAGCAATGCAAACACCACGCTCGCCACCAGACCGTACTTGACCAACCGGCTGTTGCGCTCAATGGCAACATGCGCCCGGTAGGCCGTGTCCGTAGCCGAAATGGCCAATTGCCGCACCTGGGAGGAAAGATCCAGATAATCGGTGTCCAGCTCTCCCCCCAACCTGCTGAAATCCGACTCGCGCCCGCCCATGAGCGCCGCTTCCACCAGGGAGTTGAAATCCGCCGAGTAGCGGTCGATGGATCTGTGCAGATCGGCCAGCCTGGCAGCCGAGGGAGAACGGTCCTTCCGGACCTCGGCAAAACGCCCCATTTCCTGAAGCCATATAATGTTGCGCCGGGCCTCACCGATACGTTCCGCGAACTCCGAGGCATAGGCATTGCGCGCGTTTTGCAGCCCCAGGTCTTCCAGACGCAGGGTGAAATCCCGCTCGGCCTGCCGGGCCAGTTGCAGCCGGGAGTCCACCTCCAGGGCGAGCCGCTGCATACGCATGGAATCAGCCACGATATCTCCGGCCTTCTGCTCCAGAACATTGAGCGCGACAAAGCCGATGGCCGCCACAAAAAGTATGAGGGCCAACATGGAACCAAGCGCGACCGCGAACTTGCGGACCACGCCCATGGAACGCCATGTGATATAGATGTGTTCGATCGGGTTCATCCCTGTCCCACTCCCCTTCGGCATACCGCCAGGACCTTGCGCCCCGGATCACGCCGCCTGCCGGATGCGCCGCCTCAGCTCCCCCCCTATTCCGGCAATCCTCCTCCCTAGACCATCTGTGCAAAGTTGTCCAGCATGCTTCCTCAGACACAATGGCCCTCTCCTCTTTGCCTTGCAAAGAACCGGCAGGTAACGTAACTCTCAGGCCGCGCGGACAACCGCTTTGCGGCCTGTAGCCTCCCTAGAACCCAACGTCCACCAGGAGCTCGTATTCAATGTGTGGCATCGCTAGTTTTCTGAGCAACCGGCAGTGGGCCAAGCCTGCCGACACCCGGTGGCTCGCCCCCCTTGAGACCGCTTTTGCCGACGCCCTTGTCGGCGACATAGAGGACGCCGCCGCCCCCCTGGGCGAACTGGCCTCCCATTTCCATGACCTTATGTCCTTCAGCCTGCACATGGCTGCCGTGGCCGATCCCGAAGTGAAGGGTCGGCTGAGCGCCATTCGCGACAGCCTGCGCAAGCTGCGCAATGCCGCCGCCGTCAAGCTGGAGCAGGGGCCCCGCACCGACGCCCTGGAAGCGCTGCGCGAATCCCTCGACGACTACCTCTGGCAGCTCGAACGCGAGATGCTCAACAACATGGACCGCACCCTGGCCCTCATGCCCACCGCCCTGCGGAACAACGCCGAGGCTCGCGACCGGCATTTCCTGGCCTGGGCCACCGAGATGGTCTTGGAATCCATCGACAAGCTCGAAGTCCGGGGCCGGGACTCGGCAGGCATTGCCGTAGCCTTCATCCTGCCTGCGGACTGCGATCCGGAGCTGGCCCTCGACGCCGCCCAAAAGGCGGAATTCTGCGACCGCTGCTCCATTGCCAACGCCGACACCCGCCAGGTGCTGGTACGCAAGCTGGACGACGGGCGCACCGCCTGCCGCTTCCTCTACAAGGTAGCGCAGCTCGTAGGCCAGCTGGGCGACAACGGCGCGGCCCTGCGTGCCTCCATCGCCTCGGACCACCTGCTGTGGGGCATGGCCGAGGGTGCCGTCACCGTGAACATCATCGCCCACACCCGCTGGGCTTCCAACGGCATCATCTCCGTGCCCAACTGCCACCCGGTGGACGGGCTGGTGGAAGGCGACGTCTCCACCGGTCTGGAAAAGACCATGTTCGTCCTCAACGGCGATGTGGACAACTACCGCACCCTGGTCGAAGAAACCGTCCTATCCAAGGGCGCATACATCCCGCCCGTCATTTCCACGGACGCCAAAATCCTGCCCGTGCTCTTCCACCTGGACGGCCCGCAGTCAAAGAACGCCGAGGAGCGGTTCCGCAACACGCTCAACCGGTGCGAGGGCTCCCTGGCCGTGGTCATGCAGAACCTGAACAATTTCGATTCCCAGTTCCTGGCCCAGAAGGGATCGGGCCAGTCCTTCTACGTAGGCCGCACCGACGACGGTTGGCTGGTGGCCAGCGAGGCCTACGGCATGGCCGCACGCGCCCGCTCCTCCTACCCCATGGCCGTGCATCACCAGGGCGGCGTCTCCGTCATCCTGCGCGACACCGACCCGGCCGACGCCGTGCCCGAGGCAAGGTATCTGGACGGCAGCGGATCGGCCCCGCTCAAGGAAGAGAAGATCGAGATTTTCTCCCGCGACATATTCCGCGGCGAGTATGCCCACTACATAGAAAAAGAAGTGCACGAGGCGGCGGGCAGCGTCCGCAACACCCTGCACGGCAAATATGTGCGCGAAAACGGCGAGGTCCACTTCCTGCCCGAAGGGTTCGGCAACGGCCCGGCCCTGGTGGAGCGCTTCAAGAGCGGCCAGCCGCCGATCAACCGCATCATCTGCGTGGGCCAGGGCACGGCCGCCGTGGCCGCCATGGCCGTGGCCCATCTGCTGCGGCGCGCACTCAAAGGCAGTGACCTTTCCATAGAATCCTACACCGGCAGCGAGCTCATCGGCTTCATGGGCGACGAACCCATGCACGACGTGCTGCTCATCCCGGTCTCGCAGTCCGGCACCACCACGGATACCAACCGGGTGGTGGACCTCTGCCGCGACCGCGGCGCGTGGGTCAACTGCATCGTCAACCGACGCAACTCCCCCCTGGTCCAAAAGTCGGATTCCTACATCTACACCAGCAACGGCCGCGATGTGGAAATGGCCGTAGCCTCCACCAAGGCGTTCTACTCCCAGGTGGCGGCGGGCAAGCTGCTCTCCCTGTGGCTGGCCGACGCCATGGGTACCATGGACAAGCAAGCCGTCAACCAGGACATGGATGCCCTGGAGCGCCTGCCCGAGGCCATCGACACCGTGCTGGCGGGCAAGGACAGCATTGCCGAAGTCGCAAAGAAATACGCCCCCGTCCACCGCTACTGGGCGCTGGTGGGCAACGGAGCCAACTGCACCGCCGCGCAGGAGGTCCGCATCAAGCTTTCGGAGCTATGCTACAAGTCCATCCCCTGCGACGTCACCGAGGACAAGAAACACATCGACCTCTCCACCGAGCCGTTGACTCTGGTCATGGCCTCGGACCTGCCGGAGATGGTCGTCATGGATACGGTCAAGGAAACCACAATCTTCAAGGCACACAACGGTTCACCCATCGTCTTCTGCGCCGAGGACGAGACCCGTTTCGACGGTGTGGCCGAGGCGACCATCAAAGTCCCGCGCGTCGGCGGCGGCCTGGACTTCGTGACCGAAACCGTTGCCGGACACTGGTGGGGCATCTCCGCGGCCAAGGCCATCGACGGCCATGCCGAGCCCTTCCGCGAAGCGCGCGCCCTGCTGGGTAAAATGATCGAGACCCCGTCCAAGTGGGATCGCACCGCCCTGCTCACCTCGCTCAACGCCTGCGTGGACCGCATCGCCTCCGGCGCCACGGATTCGGCCCTGCCCGCACGCATCGCCGCATCCCTGGCCAACTACATGCTCTGGCTGATGAACCAGTCCCAGGCCGTCTGTGCAAGCGAAGCCCGCCTGGCCGACATCCTGGCCATCCTGAACAAGGCCATCGAAGAAATGACCCGCCCCATCGACACCATCCGCCACCAGGCAAAGACCGTGACCGTCGGTATCAGCAGGCCACAGGGATAATTGGATTTGTAGGAGAGTAATAAAGTTGTTTAGTGAGTAATAAAGTTGTTAAGTGAAACCGCTTCTGGTATGTTGTTCATGATGAGCAAACCAGGAGCGGTTTTCTTCTGGCCAACAACAAGTATTCTCTGACAGAGCCCACAATCCGAAAATGGATCAAAGAGGGACACGGCGCCGGCTGGGGCCGTGACTACAAGCCATGGCTGACGGTACGCGATCTCCCGTCACAAGGCCGGTCACACCGCGTGTTCGGGCACAAGGCACAAAATCTGTAAAGTCAGCGTGTTAGGACTATTCAATAGTAGAGACTTACCGCCAAAAGCCGCCTTCGAACTTCTTGCGTCCACCTTAATCTGTGACCTAGACAGATCCCCCTTCAGTGACCGGACATAGGGTCAGTTAATGCTGGTCACAGTCAACCTCCCTTTTTTTTCTCGCCCGTCGTGTCTTCCTTCATCTTCTCTTCATGGTGCCTCCGTATTCTGGCATCGAACGACAGGGACAGAATGCCGCCGCCCCGGCGGTTCCCCTGCCGCAACAATCGATTCCTGGAGGAATTGCCATGAAGAAGCAAATGATCGCATTTATCGGAAGCGGCGCACTGGCCATCAGCCTGATGACTTTCGGAATTGGTTTCGCGAATGCCGAAGAATCCCCGCGCATCAACGGTTCCATTCCGATCACCAACCAAACCGAAGCCGAATACCCCGCCATGGCCAAGGTCACCCTCAACCGGGCGATGGAGAACGCCATCGAATCCAACCAGGGCAAGGTGCTCAAGGCCGGACTCAAGGAGGAAGACGGATTCCTCGTCTACAGGGTTGAGGTTGTCACCCCCGACCAGACCATCATGGACGTGATGCTCGATGCCGGTTCCGGAAAGGTGCTGCTTACGCGCCAGGACAAGGTGGATCACCATGACGAGAGGGATGACCGAGAACACCACAAGCATGAAGAGCATGAGGACGACGAGTAGCCTCCCCCGAGTCCCGGCCGCCCCTCAGTGGCGCGGCCGGGACACTCGCCCGGGCTGAGGGCCCTGCGGTCCGCATGATCGCTCGAGGGCGTCTTCGCCCTCCTCACACAACCAATTTATCCGTCGCTAAGGAGTATCCTCTATGACGACCGCAATCTCTTCTTTCGGGAAGGCCGGAATCTTGCGCGTGCCGGAAGTGACCCTGGTCTTCTGGATCATCAAAACCCTTTCGACCACAGTCGGCGAAACCGGCGCGGACTTTCTTTCCTTTGATCTCGGCTGGGGCATGCCTCTGACCACCGTTCTCATGGCCGGTTTCATGGCACTCGGGCTGTACCTGCAGTTCTTCCGGTTCAAACGATACGTGGTGGCAAGCTATTGGTCGCTCGTCGTCCTGATGAGCGTCATCGGCACGCTGGTGACCGACATGCTCGTCGATCTCGCCGGGGTGAGCCTCATTTCGCTCAGCATCGCCTTCACTGTGATGATGCTGGCCGGGTTCTATGTCTGGTACCGCAACGAAGGCACGCTTTCCATTCACTCCATCGACACGGGCAAACGGGAATTCTACTACTGGGTGGTTATCCTGCTGGCCTTCGCTCTGGGCACCGGCGTGGGCGATCTGATCTCCGAGCAGTTAGCCCTGGGCTATGACGCCGCGCTGCTGCTCTTTGCCGGTCTTATAGGACTGGTCGCCGTGGCCTACTATGCCCTCAACCTGAACGCGGTGACCGCATTCTGGATCGCCTATGTCCTGACCCGGCCCCTGGGCGCCTCTCTGGGCGACTTCATGATCCAGGCACCGTCCGACGGCGGCCTCGGTATCAGCATGGCGACCATCAACATGATCTTTTGCACCGCCATCCTCGCATTCGCCGGATACGAATGGCTGCGAATCCGCAGAACGGCCATGGCGGCGGGGAATTAAGCAGCCCCGCCTCCGGCTCACCGTAATGCGGGGAGCCGGAGGCCCGGACTCATTGAAGGAGCAAGAAAAAATGACTTTCCGCCAAAAAATGACGGCATATGTGGTTCTCGGGATTCTCGGCATCCTGGCAGTCACGACGTGGTCCTACGTCTGGTACATTCAGGAACAGGGCAACTTCCACACGATAACGCCCGGCGAGGCGTACCGATCGGCACAACTGGATAGGGACGAGTTGAAGCACTACGTCCACGAGCACGGCATCCGGTCCATCATCAACCTGCGCGGGAAAAGGCCGGGCAAGGACTGGTATCGCCAGGAAATCGCAACATCCCGCGAGCTGGGCGTCCGTCATTTCGACTATGGCGGAATAGGGGCGGTCCGTCCGCCGACGCCCAAGGAGCTGGCCGAACTACTGACGCTGTTCGCCTCGGCCCCGCGCCCTGTCCTCCTGCACTGCCAGGCCGGGGCCGACCGGTCTGGACTGGCGGCGGCCATATGGAAGGAAGAGATAGACGGAACCACGGCAGCGGAAGCTCGCAAACAGCTTTCCCTGCGGTACGGGCACATGCCCGTGGGACCTACCCAGGTCCTCGACGAATTCTTCGACGCCTGGGCCTCCGCCGAAGCCAACGGTGCCGCGGCCAAGACCGTGGCCGACAAGGAGAACTGACATGCATCGCATCAACCCCGCACTGCGCCGGACCAACGACGCCGCATCACGCCTTATCGGTTTTGTCAGCGTCCTGCGGCCCCAGTCGGTCGCGAACTCGCGCGTCTTTCTGCACGCCACGGGAAAGGCCCGGCGCTTCTTCCTGGTGCATTTTCGCAAGAAGTACGTCCGCACGCAGCTATCGGCCCGCGAGGGGAACTGCCGACAATGCGGCGCCTGCTGCAATATGCTCTTCACCTGCCCCCTGCTGACGAACACCGGACGCTGTATCGCCTATGGCGTTTGCCGCCCCGGTTCATACCGGGTTTTTCCCATCGACCAGCGGGACATCGACGAGGTCGGCAAATGCGGTGGCCGGTGCGGCTACAACTTCAACGATCGGTGCTGACAAGAACTCTCCAACAAGGATTCTGAAATGCTGCATCATGTCATTGCAGGACTTGTGGCTGCAGTGGGCCACTGGGGGTATCCCGGAATCGTGATCCTCATGGCCCTGGAGTCATCCTTCTTTCCGTTTCCCAGCGAGGTGGTAATCCCCCCCGCCGCCTACCTGGCTGCCTGCGGCCAAATGAACATCGGTCTGGTCATTCTCTGCAGCATCCTCGGGAGCCTTCTGGGGGCCGTCTTCAACTATTGGCTGGCCATGAAGCTCGGGAGACCGTTCTTCGAACGCAACGTCCGCCGAATGCTGATAAACCCGGAATCGCTGGCAAAGGCCGACCGTTTCTTCGCCCGACACGGGAACATCAGCACGTTCACCGGCCGCCTGCTCCCGGTTATCCGCCAGTACATCTCCCTCCCCGCAGGGCTGGCCCGAATGAATTTCCCTGCCTTCTGCGCCGCCACAGCCCTGGGTGCCGGGATTTGGGTGCTGATTCTGGCGGCCCTGGGCTACGGGTTTGGCCAAAACGAACAGATGGTCCTTCGCAACCTGCATTGGGTTAGCCTGATCCTGGCCGCTGTCTGCGGAACCATTCTCCTGCTCTACCGGAAACGGTGGAAAAAGCGCACTGCCCCAAATACGGCGCAGCGCCCCGAAGCCTGACGTCCGCGACGCCATCGTCCGCAGGTTGAACTATTCAACTTTTTGGCCCAAGATACCACTATGCGCATATTGATCGTCGATGATGAACAAATCCTGCTAGACCAGCTCCGAACGGCCCTGGAAGCCCAGCGATACATGGTCGACACCGCCCTGGACGGAGAAGAGGCTCTGGACAAGCTGTTCGAATCGCCCGCAGACTTGGTCATCCTCGACATCATGCTCCCGGGCGTGGACGGACTGGAGGTTCTGCGCGCCCTCCGCCGCGAAGGCGACGCCACCCCGGTGCTCATGCTCACCGCCAAGGGCGACATTGAGGACAAAATCAAGGGACTCGACCTGGGAGCGGACGACTATTTGGCCAAGCCCTTTTCGTTCGACGAACTGCTGGCGCGCGTCCGGGCCTTGCTCCGACGCTCCGGCGGACAGTCGGAATCCGTGCTCCAAGTAGGCGACCTGCGGCTGGACACCGTGAGCCGGGAAGTAAGCAGGGCGGGCGGCCCAGTGGACTTGACGGCCCGGGAATTCTCCATCCTCGAATTTTTCCTCTACAACAAAAACCGAGCCGTATCGCGCTTCAGCCTTGCCGAGCACGTCTGGGGCGATGCCTTCGACCCCTTCAGCATGTCCAACTTCATGGACGTCCACATCAAGAACCTGCGGAAGAAGATCGGCGACACCAACGGCTCCGTTATCCAGACCATCCGGGGCGTCGGCTACATCGTCAAGGATGAAGGACCATGACGGTTCGCCTGAAGATAACCGTACTAATAACTGCTGCCGGGTTCCTGGCCAGCCTGTTTTTTTCCTGCATCATCCTTTGGGAGATGATGGAACAGCCCTTCCGACTGATCGACGCGGACCTGGCATCCACAGGGCAACGGGTCGTTCAGGTCGTTGCCGCTCGCGAAATCGGGCAAGCAGCCCCTTCCTCGATGGGTGACGCGCACTACTGGATTGAGGTCAAAGACCCGGCTTCAGGCAGCGCGATCTATCGCTCACAATTGGCGCGACTGTTTCAAATTCCCATGCCGCCGACGGGCCGGGCCGTAACTGTTTCCGCAATAGTGCCGCCACAGGTGCCGCTGGAAAAGGGTGAGCACGGCAGGATGGCCATCCGGGCACGGACTTCCGAGCTTGCTCTTGACGGGAAGCAATACATGGTCACCGTGGGACGGCCAATGGAGCATCTGGCGGAAGAACTGAAAGACACGGCGTTCGGAGTTGCCTGGGGCCTGATCATCTCGGTCCTTCTGCTTGCGGGGATCAGCTATCTCCTGGCGGGCTTCATGCTCAAGCCCATCCGGGAGATCGATGCACGGGCGCGGGACATCAGCGAGAAACATCTGGACAAACGGCTGCCCACCACCGGCGACCGGGATGAATTCAACCGGCTGGCCCAGACGCTCAACAATGTTTTCGACCGCCTCCAGCACGCCTTCCTGCGGCAAAAGCGGCTGCTTGCCGACGCTTCCCACGAGCTAAAGACGCCCTTGACCATGATGCGGCTTGGCCTGGATGAAATCCGCACGGGCGCAGGCGAAAACGGCCAGGACCCGCAGGCGGAAAGCCATACGCGAATGACGGAACAGGTCCTGCGCATGGACCGGCTGGTCAAGGGGTTGCTGGACCTGTCCGCGCTGGAGATAGAAGCCTCTGCCGCAAGGAAGGCGCTGGACCTAGCGTCTGTTTTGCGATCCCTTATCGACGACTACAGTTTTCTGGGTGACACAAGGGGCATCTGCATACGAGTCGATCTGCCGGACAGGCTAACCATGGAGGGTGACGAGGAAAAACTGACCCGGGCTTTTTCCAACCTCCTGGACAACGCCATCAAGTACAACGAGGACGGCGGGAGCGTTACGGTAAAAGGAGAACAGTCCGACGACGGACTGGCCATCACTGTGTCCAACACCGGCCCCGGCGTGCCGGAATCCGACATCCCCCGCATCTTCGAGCAGTTCTACAGGGTCGACAAATCCAGATCCCAGAAGCTCGGAGGATCGGGGCTGGGGCTGGCCATCGTCAAGCGTATCGTGGAATTGCATGGCGGAACAGCTGCATTCCGGAGTGCTCCGGGTGAGCAGACCGAGGTAACGGTCGCCCTGCCCAAACGAAGCAACATGCCCACGGAGGATGAACCTGCCGGGTAGAAAGGTGGGGCTATCAACCAGGTTAAAGGCCCGAAAGACGGAACAGCTCAAGTCCTGGAGAAGCTCGGCATGGACTTAACAACTTTATTACTCAAAATGCAGTCTCCTCAGCCCCGGCCCGCCACTTCACTTGGCAACTTTATTTTTCCATAACCGACTCGGAGCTCTGCAAGTAATGGATCAGCGCATCACTGACTAAACAACTTTATTACTCGACCACACCACATCCTGGAGAAGTGGGTCCACTTTGTTGGACCATTGAGCAGCGCTTTTAAGGTGGACAGTTTAACGGGCTACGCTGCTTGGCGGGGCCAAGCCAGAGGGGGTACCCCCTCTGGCTTGGGTCGCGTTTGATATATCTCCATCGGCTTCCTGCCGTCAAAGGTCTTGTGAGGACGACGGTAGTTGTAGAAATCAAACCACCAGGCCAGAGCCCCACGCAGATCACTACCTGTCTCCAACTCCCGCACATAGACGCATTCGTATTTGAGCGACTTCCAAAGTCGTTCGATCATCACATTGTCCATCCAACGGCCTCGGCCATCCATTGAGATACGGACGCCTGCATTCCGCAGAGCCTTTGTGAACTCATAGCTAGTAAACTGACTACCTGATCCGTATTGAATATCTCCGGTACCCCATAACGATTCATGGCATCCTCCAAGGCTGAGACGCAGAAATCGGCGTCCATCGTATTCGATAAACGCCAAGACAGAACAGCACGGCTGTGCCAGTCCATGATCGCCACGAGGTACAAAAAGCCTCGTTTCATCGGAATGTACGTAATGTCCGCACACCAAACCTGATTGGGCTTCGTGATTGCTCGGTGCCGCAACAGGTATGGATATATCTTGTGCTGCGGGTGGGGATGACTTGTTTTCGGCTTTTGATAAATCGCCATCAACCCCATCCTGCGCATAAGTCGACGGACTCGGCCACGTCCGATCTGATGCCCCTCATCCCGCAGGATGTTGCGCATCTGTCGAGAGCCGAAGAACGGCAACGCCATGAACAACTCATCGATGCGTTGCATCAGCTCCAGGTTGTACGGAGACTCGCCGGTCGGCTGGTAGTAGTATGTTGAGCGTTGCAGCTTGAGAATTCTGCACTGATGCCGAACACTGAGCACGGGATGCTCCTTGTCGACTATCTCACGCCTCCGCTCGCAGCTCAGATTTTGGCGAAGGCTTGTTGCAAAAAATCCTTCTCCACGGTGAGTTGCCCGATTTTAGCGTGAAGCTCTTTAATCAATACTTCGTCACTTTTCTGGACCTTTTGGGCCTTACCTGCAAAGCCAGCAGCAACTTGCTCTTTGGCCTGCTTCTTCCATTTGGATATTTGGTTGGCGTGAACGCCGTATTTGCTGGCCAGCTCGGAAAGCGTGAGTTCGCCGGTAAGTGCGTCGAGGGCTACACGGGTCTTAAATTCAGCAGTAAATCTTTTCCTTTTCTTGGACATCAAAAGCCTCCTTCGGGCTTCTTACGTCCACCTTAAACTGTGGTCCAGTTTCTTAGACCCACTTCTGCTCTGACCGGATGAACCAATTAAATGGACATGATTTGTCATCAAGCAATATGCCCATATTTCGACTTCATGCTTGTCACACCAAAAGCGCATGCTCTTCAAATAATGAATGTAATCATCATCCTTGAAAAAAGTCGGAAGGCGTCGGTTCCCACGCTGAATAATGTGATGGGGTTCTCCTGGAACTACTATCCGTGCAATTCTTGACATGCCACTTCGTATCAACGCCACTTATTCAATATCAACAATTAGGGAGGTGTCCCCCTAATTCCTGGTACTCTTCCTCACAGAAGAAGACTTGCTGCCTGCGGTTACACGCTGCGGTATATGCCGCAGGCATCCCGGGCCACGACTCTCGCAAATTTTGCCGCAGTACACCCTTCGCTCAAAAGACTGTACTATGGCCTCAGATTCCCCCAATGCACTATAATTATCTGCTATACCTTAAAAAAGCCTGATCAAGACGATGGTTTACAAGGATCAAGTCTTCAACGGTACCCCCAAAGCGTCTGACGTCTCCCTCAATTGAATTCGCAAACAAAACCATTATTGCTTCACGAATAAAAAGGAGCTCTTCAATTAAAAAAAGTGGCCTATAGCCTGGATGGCCATTCAAGAGTTGGTTGACTTTTTCCTCTGTACCTACCCCAAGATCAGCATGAACCAACATCTTCTGTTGATGTTCATTTAACTTGATTTTATGAACAACTTCTAAACATAACTTTGATATTGTCTGCAGTTCATCATGACTAAAATTGATTTCAAATTGGTCCTCCTTACGTAAATAAACCCATCCCCAATTTGGGCAATATGGTCCAAGCGACTCCGGGTAAGGGACTGTCAAGTACTTCTCTTCAACAGGCTGAACGATGTGGGATATCACCTCAGTAATTGCACAACTAATGTCTTCTTTCTCCTCATAGCTTGGCTCTTTATCAAATATAGTAACAAATACTGGTGTTTCAGCAAAACCAATTCCATAGGCTCGCAGGTTGCCAGGGATCACTCCAAGCAAAGCGTCCACAGACACCATCTTGACATCTTCATACAATTTTCGATTGTTTCTGATGTTATCAAAATCGATTGGCACAATATCTCCTTTTAAGGTTTTGCTGGGACAATATGCACACCATCCTTAGCGCAATGAATCGTAAAGTTTTTGGTCGGTCCCCAGTTAACCCCATTAGCAATATATTCACTGACAGTCACATTAGAACAAACCACTTCCGTATACCCAGGCTGCCCTTTGATTCCTTTGCCAATGCCTGTTCCTGCATACTTTGCAACCAACCCTTGGATATCAATATCAGGATCAATCGGGCTTTTCACTTTTCCACTGGACGTCGCTGTCTTATACTCATTTGTCCCCAGTATATGCTTTTTTTGTTTATTGCCATTTACGACAAGATTCGGCTTGGCGTCATCGGGGAACCGCTTAAGCGCCGCAGACACCTTTTTCCCATATTTACTTTTAAATACTTTCTTACTTAATATACTTCCAACAGTCCCGGCAATGATGTTCATCCCGAACTTGAGGTTATCCTTGTCTAGGCTAATATTGTAGCTACCCGCTGAAGCAAACTTATCTGAACAATCGCCATTAGGACAATTGATCAGCTTGTACTCTTCATTCGTCATACCTGCCGAATCGAGAAAGACCGCAACTTCTTCGGCAATGGCATCCTTGGCCATTTCTATTTTATCGCCAACAGCCTTCTCGACAACCATTGCAATGGCATAACCAATAAGGACTTTGGCCGGGCCTCCGGTGGCAAGCTGCATACCAAGCAAGGCAGCCTGTGCTTTATTGACATACTCAGCTGGGATACTGTCAATAAACCTTCTCGCGTCCATCAGTCCCTGCAATGTCAAACTTTTCAAATCAGATGACACATATTCTATAGTGCCACTTGAATCGATAGACATCAGAACGTTGCGCAAGAGTCGCGACTCATCGTTTTCGAGGATTGATTCCTTTCCTTTTTCCTCTACTGTTACTACGTACTCACCGGTCTTAGTTTGCCCGAGCCCATATTTAACATTCTCACCAGAATTTATGTCACCACTTTCAGCAGTCCCGTCTAGGGTGTCGTTATCCGGCAGGGACGCTAACCATTGTAATGCCTTTGCCGCCTTTGCCTCAATATCGGCAGCAGTTTCCCCGTCTTTAACGGCGATGCCGCAATCCTGGAGGAATTGTTTAGGATTCTCTTTGTACTTCGCTTCGATCTTGGCGTTATTAATAAGATACTTTTGATACTGTTCGTCGTGGAGCAATTCAAGAGCCACATCCGGATCAATCCCTTGCCGGATCATCTCTTTCATATTGCCTTCAGCGGATTCCCCAAGGCCCTCCACCTCGCTGTCCAATGCACTCTTAATGTCATCCGGCAAATCGGTTTTATAGGCTTCATAGGCATCAACAAGCTTTTTGATGTTACCTTTTATCCCCGCACCACCACTCGCGACCTCATCAATCGCCGCGCCGTCGATATACACTGAGACCGAGGTCTTCTCGTCCTTAGTGATCTCCTGTGCCTTGGCCAAATCGCGATTCAAGCCCTCCAGCCCGGCGTCGGGGTCGGAGCGGATGATGATTTCGCCTTCGCCGATGGTGGCGCGGTTGATCTGGCGGCGGTCGTGGGAGGAAGCGGAGCCGTCCAGGGTGCCGGAATAGGGGTTGCCCTCCTGCTTGGCGTCCTTGCCGCCATCCTTGGAAGCGCCTTCCTGAGGAGAAGCCGGGGCATGCTTGTTATCCGAGCCTTGGCGGTTCTTGCTGTTCTCGGCGTTCTCCGCGCTCTTGGAGACGGACACGCTGGCCTGGTAGTTCGAGGCCTTGTCGTGGTCGTATATGTCCTTGTAGGTCAGCGTGTCGGTATCAAGCTTGAGGTTGCCGTTTTCCGCCGCAATGACGGCACCTTCCACATGGGTGTTCATATCCACATGGATATCAACCTCTTCCTTGCCCTTGATAGAGGTCTGTCTGCCCACCCAAGCCGACGAAGCTTCACTCTTACCGGAGCCGATGCTGGCGGAATTCCCGGTTTTATCATCCGCTTTAATACCAAAATGCGAAACAAACGAAGCCCCGGCCCCCACTGTGGCTGTGCCGCCGACGCTCCAGTTGGAACTTTTGGACTCGCTGGTATCCTGTCTGCTGGCAACCGTGAGATTCCCGCCAACATCCATGCCGACTTTGTTGCCCTCCAAGTTGGCACCGGCAATAGTCGTGTCCTGCCCGGACTTGACGGTCAGATTTTGCCCTGCTGCAACCTCGGCATTGGTATTGGAATCGGACCGGGAATTGCCATTGAAACCGGAAGCCGCGCCCGAAACCTGTACGCCCGCAGCCACACCATTTGCGGCGCTGGCTGAAAGCCCGACTCCGCCACTGGCGGAAATTGAGTTGGAACTGGACGATGTCTGACTATTATTCTTGGCGGACTCGACGGAGATATCGCGCCCCGCAGTCAGGGAAACGTCATTTTGCGCGACTACCTGCCCGCCTTCGATGGCCAGATCCTGGTCTGCATCAAGCTTTGTGTCGCGCCCGGATTGGATTTGAGATGTGACGGCTGTTGCGGAATCGCTGGAGAAGTTACTTTCCGTCATGGAAAGCCCGGCCGTTAGCGAAATGGAAGCACTGGGATTGGACACCTGCTGAGCGGCGGATACGGCCTGCCAATCCACGTCGTCGTTATTTCGGCCATCTCAGATGTGGGTGAGTAATAACGTTGTTAAACCAAACCGCCCCGATTGCCATGAACTTGGCAACCGGGGCGGTTTTTATGGTAAGAAGGTCATCAGCGAGAGCTAAAGCAAGGCGGAGGTAGACATGAGAATAAAGACTTCAACGGAATGCTCCACACATCACTCCCGCAACAGATCAAGATATCGGCAGTAATCGTCCTAGCAAAAGAAAGTGGGAAGACGACGATTTCCGCGTTGGATCACATGGTGTGCTCCTCAGAGACAACAATTCGAGCTACACGGGGCATTGTGAACAATTATTAAGTACGCAATTACGCGTCAACAATTAGGTGACTGTCCCCATAATTCCAGCTCAACAGTTCCCAATCAATACGTCGCAACAATTCTAGGCATTCATCAACTTCACATCCCAAATGTATATGATACAAATCGTTTTTATTAAATCTCATCATTGCAACAAACAGTGCATTTCTGATCATAAAAACATCATATAGCGACAATAAAATATAATATTCTGATATGTTTTCATCCATTAAAGACGAAATTTTTCTTTGAAAAGACTTTCCTCTTTCCTTGCTTTTGACAATCTTCATTTCATTTTTATTTAATTTAAACCCAAAAAACACCTCCACTATCACACCATGGATTAAATAAATCTCATCGCGTGTAAAACAAATTTTTCTATATTTATTTTTACAACAGGCCATTCGCCAGATCCTCTTATTTAATTTTTGTATTAAAGTAATCTTTCCCTTCGTCTGGGCGAAAAGCAGTGCCCTTATCTGGGCTTGTCGGGTCATATATTACAACTATGCCTAACTTCTCATCCCACCAAGCAGTTCTGCCATTCTTTAACTGTTTTATATCATCTGGGCATTCAATCACATCCCGTATTATCTCAGCAAACTCTTCCGGTGAAGAAAACTCTCCAGAAAGATCACCATAGGGATCATCAACATGATCATCCCAAGCATGCCCATTTGCAATTCCATTCGCAATATCCTCTGATGAATCCTGCGTAATAACGCCATTGTCATCGACCTGCCCGCTTTGATCTTCGCTGGCCGGAACTGAAGTTGCCTGCTCCTTATCAACCTCATTTACCGGCGTTGTCGTCGTGGAGCCAACATCGTAGCCCGTATCTATTGGCGAACCTTCTAACGCAGCGTCTATTTCGGTCGCCGTATAGCCTGGGATTTTAAGTTGCGCCTTCTGCTTTTCTGTCAGCGCCTGATATTTCTCTTTTATAAAGGGGCTGTACCAGATAACTCCTCTGGGTTATCGGTATGGCAATGCGAAAAAGTCGTTTGAGTCAGAATAAGCAACTCCGATTGATTGAGCATTTTGTGGCTGGCAGCACTGCCCGTTGTGCCGCCGGTCTGGTTGGAGTGAATGTCAAAACGGCCGCCTTTTTCTTTCATCGGCTCCGGGAAATCATAGCCGAAGAAGAGGCCTGTGAAGGGATGGATTTTGGTGAATTTGAAGTCGATGAAAGTTACTTCGGAGGAAAGCGGAAGGGCAAACGAGGCCGAGGGGCCGCAGGCAAGGTGCCTGTCTTTGGAATTTTGAAAAGAGGCGGAAAGGTATACACACAGGTGATTCCTGACGCCAAGAGCAAAACCTTGTTGCCCATTATTCGCGAGAAAGTGCAACCAGACAGTATCGTGTACTCAGATGCTCTTTACAGCTACAATGTCCTCGACGTTTCCGAATTCAAACATTTCAGGATCAACCATTCGAAGCTGTTTGCCGACAGGCAAAACCACATCAATGGAATTGAGAACTTTTGGAACCAGGCCAAGCGCCATATGAGAAAATTTAACGGCATCCCGACCAAGAACTTCCCTCTATTTTTGAAGGAATGCGAGTGGCGTTTTAACAACACAAATCCACAAAGCCAGTTTAAACAACTGAAACAGTGGGTTAAGAAACATATGGGCTAGTTATCTGGTACAGCCCCTTTATAAAAGCCGTAAGGGAAGTAGTGCCCCTTTTTAGCATTTCATTAAATTCTTCTGATGCTACCAATCCAGCAAGACATAAAACGATTGCTGCCGTAGCAACAATAGGAGCTGCTTCTGCAAGGGCAATAAGAGCCCCAGCGGTTTCCATAACAGCTACAGCACTATTGTTTCTGGCCGCGTTTCCTCCGGCGGAGGCGGCCACATCCACATCTCCACCAGTCGCCGCAGCAGCAAATCCAGCGGCAAGCTTTGATAGATCAACTCCAGTTTCAATCCAACTCTGAGCTGCCTTAGGAGAAATCTTGCCTGTTAACCATTGCCTCCTTTATTTGCCTCATCAACACTTCGCCCGTAATCTCGCCTACTGCCCCACCAACAGCTTCACTGGCGATATCATCACCATTGGCCGCCGCCATTGCACCACCCAGCGCAGCGTGGGCTATTTTATGAGCAACGTAATCAAGCTTATTGTTCTTATAGGCCTCACCGATATCGTGTGCAGCCTCTGCTCCCAACACAGAAACAGCCGAACTGCGTAGATTGGCGATCAGATTTTCATCCAGTCTTCCGCCATTGATGGCGGTGCCGACACCGGTGTTGATGCCTGCGGAGATTGCGCCTTTGGTCAACTCCTTAGCCAAACCGTCGATACGGCCTGCCAAAGTTGATTTTGCGAACCTGTCCAGAGCGCCTTGGGTGAGCCCCGCCGTCAACATGGTGGTAGCGAGCGAACGGACAGTATCCATGGACGCCAAGGCTTTGAGCGCGGCACCGATGTCGCCGCCATTGCCGATAATCTGCGTACCTGCTTGAAGTACAAGCGAATTGAAACCGGCCGCGATGGCAGCGGTAAGTCCTTCCTTGATGCCCAGCGAAGTCGCCCAGGCTCCGAAAGCAGTGGCTTGCCCGGTGCTCGTGGTCATTAACGCGCCCGCCACGCCCTGGCCGCCCGGTGTGAGGGACAAGGCCACGGCCATGGCGAGCGAGACGAGCTGCATGCCCGGCCCGCCTACGCCGCTGTCGGACTCGCTCCACTGGTTGTGGACCTCCTGCACGGCCTGCCAGTCTACATCGTCACGCTCCAGGAGATCGCCCATCCACTCCAGGCCTTCGACGTTAGAGAGTAGTTCAGCGTCGTTGCGCACGTCGCCGGTGGATTCCTCGAATTCCACAACCACGCCCTCCGGGTCGTGATGATCGGGTTATGTCAAAGAACAAATGAAGAGGCCCGGGATATCCGGGCATAGTTTTCATATATACTGTACAGGGGAAAACTATCTAATGCAGTTTCACATCAATCCAGGCAAAATCCAATATGTAAAAACACTCCCCCACACGCTCGCAGTAAATGAAATAGCAAGGAATGCTGCAAGCAAAAATCGTTTTTTTAACATCGAAAAAAACACACTGCCCAAGAGAGCAACTAGTGCCCAAACGATACACCCTATCCCAAAGCGCACAGAGATAAATGTAAAAACGGGCATAGCAGCCACACCAGCCACAACAGCATACACGATAAAAAACAGGTAGTTAACAGCATCCTTCATCATTGTCGTGTCATCAATTGGGGAAAAGAAGATTTAATACCCTCAAATATCGCTCAGCCTTACTCGAAGGATCATCATAACTGTTGCCAAAATCGAAATATGGATTCACATCAAATTCCTTATGAGAGAAGAATCCACCCAAGAGACTAATGCCCAATGCCGCATCTGGGTTATAAAAATTATATGTGCCTACATTAAGAGCGTTTGTCACGATATCTCCATGTTTATTTATTACCACTTCATACCCATATATTGGATGTACAAATTTTGTATTTCCATTTGAACCCCATATTATATATTGCGGCTCTCCCGTTTCTTCGTTTATTTGTATTGTATGCCAAATTGATTGACTCGCAGAAAGTTTTACGAACTCTTCATGATGGCTAGAATAGTACGCATTTCCTTCTTTCGTCAGTTCTAGTCTTAACTTATAATGCAAATCTAAAAACGAATCACAATTCCCTGAATCTTTACAAACAACATAAGCTAGTTGGAACTCATTATCCCTCTGCTCACTAATCTCTTCATAAGGCACCATGACCTCCCGCTTGCAAGAAGTATCAGTGCCACAGGCCTCCAGCTTATCCACCAATTCTTTCTTTTCCTGGGGCATCAGGTAATTATTCATAATAGCATTGCGGCCAGCATTAGCGGCATCGCCGCTGTCCAAACCAGCAAGAGCCGAGCCCAGCACAGACGCTATCTGGCTACCTGCCAAGATCGTCTTTCCCGCCACCGTCCCGGTTCCGCCATCAACACCAGCCCCGTCGAACAGTAAGTTGTCAATCGCGGGAGCGGCAAGCTCGGCAACAATGGCTCCCATTGCGCCAGCGTAAGGATCACCGCCGACAAGGGCTGCCCCTGCCGCCCCTGCCGCGCCGTGCATGATAATTTTCATTTCCATGTCCAATTCGCTGGCGTCGATCTTTCCGGCCGAATACCGGCCAAAGGCGGAACCTACAGCGGACAAGAGCGATTCCTTCAAATCCTCTCCACCAACAATCGCGCCCGTCGCCGCCTGAATTGCCACGGTAGCCATATACTCGCCAGCCTTTCCCATTTGGGCGAACGTTCCAGAGGTCGCCCCCGCATTGAGCGTCCCTGCCAATAGCATGGTGGCGGCCAGAGAGCGAACCCCTTCGATGGAGGCGATCCTGCCAAAATTCTTTCCAAAATCACCGCCAGCCGCTGCATCGGCTGCGGCAGTTATCACTTGTGTGCCGATGGAAGTTATCCCGGCGGTTAAAGCGGTGTACATGGCAAGTTGCGCGGTGGAGGCTGCCGTTGTCGTCCCTGACACCACAATGGTCGAGACACCGTTGACCGTTGCCATCTCAAGCCCTGTTGCGGCAAGCGCCAAACTCGACGCCGCCCCAGCCGTTACCGCCGAGGCAATGATGGAGATAATGAGCATGCCGCCGGGGCCAAGGCCGCCGTCGGATTTGCTCCATTTATCGTGGATTTCCTGAACGGCCTGCCAGTCTACATCGTCACGCTTCAGGAGATCGCCCATCCACTCCAGGCCTTCGACGTTAGAGAGTAGTTCGGCGTCCTTGCGCACGTCCCCCGTGGATTCCTTGAACTCCACAGCTACGCCCTTGGGGGGGGGGGATGGTCGGGTGATGTCAAAGAGCAAAAGAGAGGCCCGGACTGAGCCGGGCTATGGGAAGGGATTAGGTGTGTCATTCATTTTTATGCGCTGATGGTAAAGCTTCCACTATGCGAGACAAAGAATCCATATAGTCTATACATTGGCTTTTTTCGATATCGCTTAACACGTTATACGTATCATTTAAAACGTTAAAGTAACTCATATCAACATCAATATCTATTCCATGTACGTAAGAGTCTGCTAGTCCAACATAGTACTCATCTGTCTCGATAAGTTCGTTTATAAATAGTTCGTAATTATCACTTCCAACTTTATCTGGAAACGGAATTCGAAAGTGATATTCGATAATTTGTTTTAGATTATGCATAGTTAATCCCAATAGGTTACCAATTTACCGTCCTTAGTCCAATAGCCGCCTTGCTTAATCCTCTTACCATTAACGGTTTTTTCGGTCTGAATTTTGAGCCCAGGCGTCCCGTCTTTTAGAACAACATCCTGTGCGCTATTTTTGTTTTTCTCAAAAAATGCCATGGCATCATTGGTGTACTCTTCTGCGCTGCGCCCCTTGCCATGCTTGGCCAAATGATAATCAATAGAACTGGTGGTATCAGAGAATGTTCCTTTATGCCAGGTGTCCTCCACCTGAGTAATAACGCCATCATTTTTAATATCATTCTGCTCGCTGGCCGGCAGGGAACCGACATTATCCCCATCTACCGGGGTAGTAACCGTAGGGCCATTATCGTGATGAGTCTCAGGCGATCCATCAAGGCCCGTATCGACATCTGTCGCCGTACTACCGGGAATCCCTTCTATTTGCTGCTTTTCCTCATCCGACAAACTCGCGTACAGGCTGTCGAGGGCCTGTTGTAGCAGCGCACCTGCTTTTTCAGGCCCACCAGATGCTATCCAAGCCTTGTAGTTTTCCCACAGGACTAATCCTGCACCCGTTGCCAGCAAGGCCAACTCCGCCTCGCTTAGAGTGGCCAGCCCAGCAATTGCTGCGCCTAAAATGAATAACACATTATTCTTGACAGCATTGCCGCTTGTATCAGCAGCGACATCGACATTTGCCCCGACGCCAGCGGCAACGAGTCCGGCCGCCAACTTTGAAAGATCAACCCCGGCATCAGTCCATTTGAGAGCTTGTGCAGGTGTGATCTCTCGAGCCAGTAAGGCCTCTTCGATTTCACCCTTCAGTATCCCCCCTGTGAACTCACCGACCACCGCACCCAACGCACCGGATGCGGCATTTTCACTTGAGATCTCGCCCAGCACACCGCCAAGAGCGGCATGAGCGATGTACTTCACACCGACATCGATTTGGCCTTTCGCAAAGGCTGTGCCAATGGCCTTGGCCCCCTGACTGCCGAGGGACGCGGCGGCAGCGACTTTAAGACTCGTTATGACATTCTCGTTAAGCTTTCCGCCATTGACCGCCGTATTGACGCCAGCCCCAATACTTGTACGAAGGGCTGCCCTGAGAAGTTCTGCATTAAGAATCTTTGTCGCTTCTCCCACATTCTTCGCCTGACTGAGCAAGGCTGGATCCTTGGCGACGCCTGCGACATCCAGTGCCCCCTGCGTCAGACCCGCTGTCAGCATGGTCGTAGCAAGAGAACGAACGGTGTCGATGGAGACCAAGGCCTTCATGGCGGCTCCAACGTCTCCACAGTTGCCGACGAGTTGGATCGCGGCCTGGGTCACCAGCGAATTAAACCCAGCGGCAATCGCCGTATGAATGGCAAGTGAGGTCCCTTCAAGAGCCGCAGCTCCGGTTGCACCGGCCGCAGCACTCGTGGCGCCTGCCGCCACTCCTGCACCCGCAGCTCCTCCTACAGAACCCGCGGCAGCCGTTGCACCGGCCGAACCAACGGCTGCACCGGTTCCGGTCTCAACGCCCATGGCCCAAGAAGCGAAGGCGCTTCCGGCCCCCGTCCATGTGAGCGCGACTGCAACGGCCAGAGCGACCAACGACACTCCCGGCCCGCCTACGCCGCTGTCGGACTCGCTCCACTGGTTGTGGACCTCCTGCACGGCCTGCCAGTCCACGTCGTCGCGATCGGCGATTTCAGCCATCCACTTCAGCCCCGGAGCCTGAGCCAACTGTGCGATGTCCTCGCGGACGTCGCCCGCTTCCTTGTACTGGACCGTCACTCCCTCGGCAGTGGTGATGGTCGGGTATGTCAAAGAGCAAAAAAAGAGGCCCGGCTAAGCCGGGCCTTTCATTATTCGTGGAATCAAACCCGTTAAATGTCCCGGTTGTTTACTTGTCATCATAGGGATGACTCTCTAAAATTTCAGTTAATTCTTCCTGCCGCTTCCTTGCCCATTCGGGACATATTTTCTCCAGCAATTCCAATTGTTTTTTGAATAAGAGGCGTCTAAAGTCTTGCCCCGGAATCCGATTTTCCAATTCATAATTAGATGCAAGGCCATGCGATGCACTTTCGACAAACAAGTACATTATGTCTGATGCCGACTTGCTAATGATTCTCTTTCGTTCAATGCCACGCTCCACTAGAACATAATGATATTCATCATCATGAATTTCGACATTACAAACGACCTCAAATCCATCACCAATTTTCAAATACGACTCTGGAGCATCAATGATTTTTCCAAGTCGAATTATCTCATTTTGCAGTTCATTTACTGACTTCATTATTTCACCTCACGAATATATCCGTGGTCCTTTAATTCCTTTACAGACATCTCCGTTTCATACTGTGTACCGCCGCCTGGCTGATCAAACCATGCTGCGGTTTTCCCTTCTTTAACTTGAAGAGGCTTGATTACTTCATACACTATAGGGCTGTCATTTTCTTTGGCAGCAGGCAAGGCCCGTTCTCCAAAAGAGGTTCCAACTGGAGATAAAAAGTTGCCCGTATCTTCACCATACCTGTCGATCAATACTCCTGGCTGCAAAGTCGTATTTTCATACTCGCCACCATCAAAACCATTATCAGGAGGCCAATCAATAGTTCCATCAGACTTAATCCATTTGGGACTCACACCTAGTCTTGTCGCAGTCGCAAGTTGATCTGGGGTGTATGATGAAGATATAACACCACTGTCATCGACCTGCCCATTTTGATCTTCGCTGGCCGGAACTGAAGTTACCTGCTCCTTATCAACCTCATTTACCGGCGTTGTCATCGTGGAACCAACATCGTCGCCCGCATCTATTGGCGCCCCTTCTAACGCAGCGTCTATTTCGGTCGCCGTATAGCCTGGGATTTTAAGTTGCGCCTTCTGCTTTTCTGTCAGCGCCTGATATTTCTCTTTTATAAAAGCCGTAAGGGAAGTAGTGCCCCTTTTTAGCATTTCATTAAATTCTTCTGATGTTACCAATCCTGCAAGACATAAAACGATTGCTGCCGTAGCAACAATAGGAGCTGCTTCTGCAAGGGCAATAAGAGCCCCAGCGGTTTCCATAACAGCTACAGCACTATTGTTTCTGGCCGCGTTTCCTCCGGCGGAAGCGGCCACATCCACATCTCCACCAGTCGCCGCAGCAGCAAATCCAGCGGCAAGCTTTGATAGATCAACTCCAGTTTCAATCCAACTCTGAGCCGCCTTAGGAGAAATCTTGCCTGTTAACATTGCCTCCTTTATTTGCCCCATCAACACTTCGCCCGTAATCTCGCCTACTGCCCCACCAACAGCTCCACTGGCAATATCATCACCATTGGCCGCCGCCATTGCACCACCGAGCGCAGCGTGGGCTATTTTATGAACAACGTAATCAAGCTTATTGTTCTTATAGGCCTCACCGATATCGCGTGCAGCCTCTGCTCCCAACACAGAAACAGCCGAGCTGCGTAGATTGGCAATCAAATTTTCATCCAGTCTTCCGCCATTGATGGCGGTGCCGACACCGGTATTGATGCCTGCGGAGATTGCGCCTTTGGTCAACTCCTTAGCCAAACCGTCGATACGGCCTGCCAAAGTTGATTTTGCGAACCTGTCCAGAGCACCTTGGGTAAGCCCCGCCGTCAACATGGTGGTGGCGAGCGAACGGACAGTATCCATGGACGCCAGGGCTTTGAGCGCGGCACCGATGTCGCCGCCATTGCCGATAATTTGCGTACCTGCTTGAAGTACAAGCGAATTGAAACCGGCCGCGATGGCAGCGGTAAGTCCTTCCTTGATGCCCAGCGAAGTCGCCCAGGCTCCGAAAGCAGTGGCTTGCCCGGTGCTCGTGGTCATTAACGCGCCCGCAACGCCCTGACCGCCCGGTGTGAGGGACAAGGCCACGGCCATGGCGAGCGAGACGAGCTGCATGCCCGGCCCGCCTACGCCGCTGTCGGACTCGCTCCACTGGTTGTGGACCTCCTGCACGGCCTGCCAGTCCACGTCGTCGCGGTCGGCGATTTTAGCCATCCACTTCAGCCCCGGAGCCTGAGCCAACTGTGCGATGTCCTCGCGGACGTCGCCCGTTTCCTTGTACTGAACCGTCACTCCCTCGGCAGTGGTGATGGTAAGTCCTTTCCCGGCGTTGATCTCCGTGTGCTGGACGGTCTCGTCGGTTGAGCCTTCATCCTTTGTAGACCAAGAGAAAAAGCCATTATTTGATGAGACCTTACGCTTATACTCACTATCTTTGCTGACGAGCATGGCGACCTGCCCCTCACGGGCCGTAATTTCAGTCTCGTCGCCGGAGGTGATGCGGGCGGACTGAAGGATTACGTCCTGCTTGGCGTCGAGCGCCACCTTGTGTCCTGCCTCGATTTCAGGGCGGTCGTTGGTAATAGTTCGGGCATCGTCCTGCTCTGAGGACTTCGTGTTCATGAAGCCCGATTTATCTTCCTGAAAATTGCTGTAATTTTCGACCTGGTTCGGCGTAACCTGGATGTCGCCCTCAGCCTTAAGGGTTACGTCGCCGTCCGCCTTGACATGGCTGCCGTGCAACGAGACATCGCCGGAACCGGCAGTACCGGCCTCCACGGTCACCGATCCGCCGGACTTGACCTTTGAGGCCAACGTGGACTGCTCCTTGCGATCAATCGTGGTGGACTTCTTGCCGCCAAAGAAGCCGCCGGAGTGGCCTTCGCTGTGTGAGTAGAGTTCGCTATTGTCCGTGGCGGCGGTTATGGCGACGCTGCCTCCGGCGTGGAGGGTGGTGTCGCCATTGGACGCGAGTTCGCTGCCGTGAACGGCCACGTCCTCGCCCGCTTCTATGTTGAGCGCACCGCCGGTGGTGACAGTACTTTTGCGGTTGATGGCAACATCGGAGTGCGTGTTGAAATCGGAACCCGAAGCGCTGTGATGGAAGGTGGTCTCCGCCGAGGATACGGCCACGTTGCCGTCCGCCTTGAGGGTGGTATCGCCCCCGGACTGGACGTCGGCACCGATGATGCCGATATCCCGCCCCGCCTCCACATGCAGAGAGTTTTCCGCTTTGACGCCACCGGCCTTGGATATCTGGGTATAGGCCGTATCGCTGTTCGTGTGCTCCGTTGTTGCCGCGGCGATCACAACATCCTTTCCGGCCGTGAGGGCAACGTCGGTCCCGCGAATGTCGCCGCCGGTATTGCGGATGGAATCCGTCGCGGTGACGGCCACGTTCTGGCCGGAGAGGGTCCCCTTGTTGTTGAAGAAGTTGTCAGCCGTGATGGTCGTCTGGCCACGCGAGGCAATAAGGCCCGCGTTGGCGGTGTCGCCGGTGGTCTCGATTTTGACCTCCCCGGCGGCAATGACCGAACCGCCCTGGGCGATCTTGTCCAGGCTGGCGGAGCAGAGGTAGACAACGGGCACCAGCACCTGCTGGCCGTCAACCTCCTGGTACTCGAACCAGACGATATCGTCGGTCAGCGCCGCGACCTGATCGGCGGTCAAGGACAGTCCCACGGTGAGGTTGAGGTCGGAATGGGCCTGGACCGCGTTGTCCATCAACTCGACGAACTGATCGGTATCCGTGCCCGAAGTACTAAGGAAACGCCTGCCGGTGAGCTCGAAAAGCTGGTCGCGCACCAGCCGGGTCTCGTAAAAGCCGTCACCCAGCCGCTTGTTCGCCTCGTCGTTGGGATTGAACCCCATGCGCGAGAGGGCGTAGTCCGACCCGTAAAAGGTATCGAGATTGGTCAGGGCCGGGTTGGTCTCGACAAGATAGTTCTGCGCCGGATTCGTGTTGGCCTGAAATAGGCCGTTGGACGGCAGGCCGTCCGTCAACGCAGTGATATCCGCCACCTTCCGCTGCTGCGCAGCCGGGTCCGGCGGGTTGAGGATACCGTTGCGCTCCGTGACGCCGTTGGCCACTACCCCGGAGGAAATGAGTACCTTGTTGCCTGCGTCGAGCGTGCCGTAGGCATAGTCCGTGGCCTTGAGCGCGACCTCGGTTCCGCCGCCCAACGGAATGACCGACGGCGAACTGTGGTTCTGGAATATCCCGCTGCCCCACTTGTAGGTGGTGCGCTCGTAGATCCCTTGGCCAACGTTTGCAAACGTGTCCGCGTTGATCTCGATATTGCCAGTGGCCGAGGATATCCTGCTGACGATGTTCTTCGCGTCACCCGCCTCAATAAGGACATTGCCCTGGGCCGCAATGGTGGAACCGAGTTCCTGCCCGGAGGCGGTATCCTGCGTGGTGGTGGCGGAATAGACCACGCCGCTGCCCGTTCCCGTAATGATGTATTGCCGATTGCTGTTCGCAACGCCCCGCGCCCGTTCAAGGTTCCACTTTTCGGAGGCGTTGAGATAATCCGGGTCATCGGCAAGTTTTTGGTCGGTTTCCGCAATGGCTGCCACCAACTCATCATGCGTAATCACATGGCGCGAATCATCAATGCCGATAACCGAGAACTGCAACGGCGTCAGTTGATGCGCGACATTGCCGACACCATGGCGGGGCGAGCCGATATAACTCAGGAACAGGCTATAGCACTCGTCGCCTTCGTCGCCGTAGTACCAATACCCACCCTCGGAATATCCAAGCTCCTCGGCTCCTTCGACAAGGGTAAAGTGCGAGTTGTTATTGACGAAGGTCCCTGCCCGGAAAGTCAGGCCGCCGTCCAGGGATTCGATGTTGCCCGAGTCGTTTTGCAGGGTTGCCATCCGGCTGCCGTCGGTAGCTCCCTCCAGCACCATATCGCCCTTGGCGAGAATGACGCCCTGGTTGTTGTAGAGCGTGTCGCCGATGCGGAAAAGAGCCGTACCACCCGAATAAATGGTGCCCGTATTGGTGACGGCATTAGTGGCAATGACGGTTCGGGAATCCCCGGCCACGGTGGCCGCGTTGTTCAGCGTGCCGCCGTTCACGACCATGGTATCAGCGCTGACGATGGCGGCATCGTCCGCATCTTCCTTGGCCACGGTCACGGTCTGGCCGGTCAGGGTGGCCGTGCCTGCCGCGCGGACCTTGCCGGACACCGCCACTTCGCCGCTGGCAGAGGTCAGGGCGAGGTCATTGCCGGACGAGACGGTTCCCTTGATCTGGATTTTACCGTCCGCCGTCATTTCCAGATGATCGGTGGCCTGGACCGGCCCCAAGGTGTTGACGCCAACGCCAGCCTCGGTTCCGACCAGGGTGATGCGCCCAGCGTACATACCGCCCAGCGCGGAGGAATCGATGGCTACGGACGGGGCTGCCGAACCATCGGGCGCAAGCGGCGTAGTCGCCCCGGTGGCGGGATTAAGCCGATTCTGGCCAGTGACGATATGCAGCGCCTTGGCATAGATGGCGGCATTAATCCGCGTGGCGCGGGTGACGATGGCAAAGGCGTCGATATTGTTGGCGTTGACACCCGCGCCCTCTACCAGCACGTCGCCGGTCCGAACGTCGATGCCCTGAAACGCGCCGCCGGAATACTGCGGAACGCCCGTGGTCAGGGTTGCCCGTGGCGTGTTGATGAACCCGCCGCCGTTGATGGAAATGCCGTTGGGATTGGACAGGACATAATTGGCGGACTGGCCGAATATCTCGGTGTACCCGTTGATGGAGGTACGGCCGGTGCCGGTGACCTCGTTGAGGATGGTGGAGGCAGCCTGCCCATGAAAATTGGGATTGGGCGCCAAAGCTCCGCCAAGCTGCGAGACGCCGGGGGCCACGCCGTTGTTGAGGATCACGCCTTGGGTGCCCACGTTGAAGTCGGAAAACTTGTTGTGGGACATGCCCCCCTGTGGAGCAACAATGTTGACCACAGGCACGCCGTTCGGTGCCGCGTCCATGGTGGCCTGATTGGCGGCAGGAGCTGCTGCGTCAGGCGTGATGCCTCCGGCCAGCGCCATCGAGGGAGGACACAGGATGAGACCAATGAGAAAGGCGATGAACAGGTGCTTAATGGCTTTGATCATGACAAAATCCGCCTAGAAGGAATATTTGAGGGAAGTATAAAATTCGAGGTCGCTGTGCTTCAGGAAGGTAGGAGCCGAAATGGGCCGGGACACAGCCAGGTCCAGCAGAAGCCGTCCGCCAGAAGTGCGTAGGCCGACAACAGCGCCCTGCAATGAGCCCTGCTCCTCATCCTCTTTGGGATCGCGCCGGATGTAGCCAGCATCATACCCGGCATAGAACTGAAGGGAGCCGAACCAGTCGGCCGCGAATGGAGACTTCATCTGGTCGGCCGGAATGTTCAGCGCCAGTTCGTTGCGGACATAGCCGCCGATATCGCCGCTCAGGCTGTCGTCATGAAAACCGCGCACCGTGTATCGGCTGCCGATGCTGATACGCTCGGCGCTATACAGGGTGTGCGGAGCCCATTGCCCGGAGACCTGGGTACTCCAGGAGAAATCGGTTCCCTGGACTTGAAAGGGACGGTAAAAACTCCCGTAATATGTGATTTTACTGAACTGGTTGCGCGGGGTGTCCAGAGAGGGGGTGCGATCACGCTTTGCGCCAAGGATCGGGACACCTTGGCTGATGCCGAGCTGGACCGTGGCTACACCGCCGAGGATGCGTCGATTGTGCCCCAGCGTGGCCCCAAGGGACGACAAGAGGTGGCTGGTGGCGTCCAACCGTTCCCCGTTGAAATAATTTCGGATATTACGATGCGTCAGGGAGAGTGCCAGAGAGGTCTTGCCGTTGCTGTCCCGCTGGATCACCCTGTCCGCCGTCAGTGACGTCGTGGTCGTGTCACCATAGGAACTGTAGTCCATGCCGCCGCCAAAGATATTGGTGCGGTAATCATAGTAACTGAGGGAACCGGAGAAGGTCCAATAACCGACCGGCACGGAGTAGAAGGCGTTCCAGGTGGCGCTCCGCTGGTGCTCGTCGTTCATCCATGCCTGGGCGTCGCCGTTCAGCGTCACGCTGAGCAGATCGTTGATTCCAAGCAGATTGTCCTTGCCCAGCGAAAGCACATATTGGCTGCGACCGGTGGAGTCCTGCCCGGAATTATCCAACCCGGCCGAAAACCGCCAGGTGCGATCGCGCTTGTTGGAAACCATGACTCGACTGGTCCCGGGAGTGCTGCCCGGTGCCAGTTCCATCTTGACGCTGTTGGAAGGAAGCCGGTTCATCTGATCCAGCCCCTGCTCGATATCACGCAGGTTCAGATACTTGCCCGACAGCCCCGGAAACGCCCCCTTCAGCTCACGCGAACTTTCCTGACCATCCTTGGACTCGATGCCCTCCACTTTGCCTTCGACCACCAACAGGACCAGCTTGCCGGTGGAAAAATCCTGCTCCGGGACGGCCACACGGGTGGTGACATACCCCTTGTCCACATAGGCATTGGTCACGTCGCGGACAAGGTTGTTCACATCGGCCAAGGTCAGACATTTCCCAATGTACGGGCCGATCAACTTCGCAATTTCCCGCTGCGAAAGCAATGTAGCACCCGAAAGTTCAATGGACTTGGCCTCGAAACACGGAGCGCCAGGTTCTGACTTGGGACCTTTGGGAAGTCGCTGCTCTTCACCTGAGGGCGGCCTCTGCAATTCCTTCAGATGCTGACGTTGCAGCTCCTGCCGCCGCTGCTCCTCCTGCATCTGAATCTGCTGCTGTTGCCGAATAGCTTCATCCACGGGAGCGCTCAAGGCGCTCCCGGGAAAAACACCGCTGGCAAACGCCAGAAATATCCCGACCAATATCCCCCGAAAGGCAACGCCCCTGACCGTGCGCAACAGCACGGACAGGAATCCTCCCATCGCATTACGCATGATACAACCCTCAAACGACAAAAAGGCGAAGCCAATTAGCCGTCACATTAACCAACCAGGGGAATAAGGAGATAATGGAACGTTGACGTTGTTCCACCCGGCAACCCGGCTATCTCGACAGCGAGACCCGTAGGCTTTCCGTCTCCACCTCACGATGGATTTGGCTTTGTGGATAAAGATTATCGGCGACGCCCCCCTGGGGAGCACCAAATCTTTTTTGAATTTTGTGCTGACTTGCTCTCTAATTATTAAAGCGTCAATAACATTGACATATCTAATAACGATTCCCAAAAGCACCAATATTACTCTATATAGCATCCCAACAACGAGCGCATTCCATCTCAAACATATGTGAGTTTTATTTTAGCTGGAATTAGGACTTAAACAGCGCAGGCTCGGAATAACCACCATATTACTTAAATTTGAATGCAAAATGGTGAGTGAGCTTTTTTACTTAACAACTTTATTACTCACCCACAGGATTTGTGGGTGAGTAATAAAGTTGTTGAGTCAAACCGCCCCGATTGCCATGAACTTGGCAACCGGGGCGGTTTTTATGGTAAGGAGGGCATCAGCGAAAGCTAAAGCAAGGCGGAGGTAGACATGAGAATAAAGACCTCATCGGAATGCTCCACACACACTCCCGCAAGATCAAGATATCGGCAGTGATCGTCCTAGCAAAAAAAAAGTGGGCAGACGACGATTTCCGCGCTGGATCACATGGTGTGGTTCCTCGGGGACAACAATTCGGGCGACACGGGGCATGGGAAACGATTATTGAGTATTCGGTTACGCGTCAATAATTAGGTGACTGTCACCATATTTCAAATATATCTTTATAAATAGCATTTTATTTCTATATCACGGTAAAAAGGCAAATCACTTTTGATATCACTAATATCTCTCTCACATTTATATAGCGCAACACAATCGTACTTTTTCAATCTTTTATCAACCGGAAGCGGCCGAACATAATATTCACTATTATCATTTCTAAATAGCTGTGGCCTATCTCTGTAAATATAGAGCGATGGTGGGGTGTTACCACTATCAAAAACAAAATTAGGGATATCTATTGCCAAGTCAAATCCGTAATCTACCCAAAAATTATGCCTTTGAACGAGTGCAATACTTAAAAACACGACTACGTCAGTTACTCCCTTTTCGAGAATATATTTATTCGTGCATACAACCAATTTAATACAATCGTCGTAAATGTTATTCCATTCATCTTTTTTGATAAACTGATTAACATGATCATTGTAATTACAATCACTCTGATCTAGGGCACAAAGCCGATCATCAATCCTTTTCTTAAGTAAATCATTCATTGGGAATTCTCCATCCATTATTTTCCAGCCACTTTTTTTCCCTATTAGTCAATTCCCTACCCCCATGTTTCCATGTACCATCATTATTAATCGCATTACCGTCATCAAAATGGACATGAGGCTTTTCGCCAGGTAACTTTCCTTTATCAACACGTATGACGCTAGAAGGGGCCTGTCCAGTTTTCCTTTGCTGATCCATTTGGTTGGGAGAAGTTTGTACCTGAGTAGTAACGCCATTGTTTTTGGGGCTGTACCAGATAATTAGCCCACATGCTTCTTATCCCACTGTTTCAGCTGTTTAAACTAACTTTGTGGATTTGAATTGTTAAAACGCCACTCACATTCCTTTAAAGATAGAGGGAAATTCGTGGTCGGGATGCCGTTAAATTTCCTCATTTGACGCTTGGCCAGGTTCCAAAAAATCTCAATTCCATTGATATGGCTTTGCTTGTCAGCAATCACCTGTGTGTTACCTTTCATAGGCCTCTTCTATGGCTATGATTTCCCGGAGCCGATGAAAATAGAAGACGGCTGTTTTGACATTCACTCCAACCAGATCGGCGACACAACGAGCCGTGGTGCCAGCCACAAAATGCTCAATCAATCGGAGCTGTTTTTTGACTCAAACGACTTTTTCGCATTGCCTACCGATAACCCAGAGGAATTATCTGGTACGGCCCCTTTAAAAAACGCCCTGCCAATATCCGCCTTATCATCTCAATAACTTTGAATTTTCATCGAATACCCCTTCCTAGCTCCTACATATTTGTGGCCTCACAACTTATAATGGCTTGAAATGTATTTCCGTATATGAAAAATTAATTTTTTCATTTGTATGACAGCCTGACTTTATAGATGTAGGTGGATACGATTTGAAAATATGAGGAGGTTGCCTTGGTCATCGCCACAGAAAAGAGGAAAGCAGGGACAAGAGGCTGGATGACTGCGGGGCGGATTTGCAGGCGAGAAGATTGGAAGTTCCGTTGTTTCAGATATCAGGAATACCTTGAGCTAAAGGGGATTGTATGCGTTCACTGACTGCTAAATTTCTCATTCCATCCATGTTGTTGATTCTGGTGTGTATGGCGGGCCTGTCCTCGGTTACCTATCATAAGTCGTCAAATCTGGCGGAAGAAGGTGCCGTGGGCCTCAACAATGCAAAACTGACGTCCGTCATATCTCTCATCGAAACATGGTGTGGCGGAGTGGACCGGGTGCTGAACCTGGCCGTCAATCTGGATGTCATCAAGGATGCCGCCGATGAATCGACCTCGAATGAAGAGATTCTGCGACAGGCAACCAAAGTTTTGAAAAGAACCATTGAAAACAGCCCGATAATGGGCCGTATGCACCTCTTCAACGCCAAGGGCGTGGTGGTGGCCAGCATTGATCCCAAGACCGTGGGCAGCGATTATTCCAAGCGGCCATACTATGCGGAGGCAATGGCCTCGACGGGGACCTATTTCTCCCATCCGCTGGTCAGCAGCAAAACACACATGCCCGTTGTTCTGGCCATTCACACGGTTCGCCGAAACGGAAAGGCCATCGGCATGGTGATGTTCAATATCCGTGTGGATGATTTTGCCAAACAATTCATCGACAAAATCAAGGTCGCCAAGACAGGCTTTATCTACATCACGGACAACAACGGCCTTGTTTTGGCCCACAAGGATGCCAAACTTATCTGCAAGGCGAACATCTTCAAGGATTTCGAATGGGGCAAACAGATCGCCGGGAAGACCTCCGGCTCCGTTGTTTACGAAGCGGACGGAGCCAAGCAGCTGGTCTACTTCCAAAAATCGGACAAATTGGGCTGGCTGGTCTACTCCACCGCTCCCTTCAGTGATTTCTACAGCGAGTCCATCAGCCTGACATGGTTCATCATCATCTCATCCATTTCCATCATCATAATTCTGGGCCTCGGCATCTTCTTCATTCTCCGCTTCAATGTCCTGGCTCCGCTTGTAAAAATCAAAGATACGACCACCGAGATAGCCGAAGGAAATCTGAATGTCTTCCTTGAGTTGAACCAGAAGGACGAGATCGGCATTCTGGCCAGCGCACTCAACAAGATGGCGGAACGATTGGGAGAAGTGGTCAGCAAGGCGAAAGGCATTGCCATGGATGTATCCACGGGCAGCAATTCGCTGAGTGATGCGGCCGCCTCGCTCTCTCAGGGAGCTTCCCAGCAGGCTGCGTCCATCGAGGAAATGTCCGCGTCACTGGAGCAGATAGGCGCGAGCATCAGCCAGAATTCGCAGAACGCGCACCAGACCGATGCCATAGCAACCAAGTCGGCCCAGGTTGCGGAAGAAGGTGGTGCCGCCGTCAGCCAGACCGTTGTGGCCATGAGCGACATTGCCGAAAAGATCACCATCATTGAGGAAATAGCACGCCAGACCAACCTTCTGGCCCTGAACGCGGCCATCGAGGCCGCCCGGGCGGGCGAGCACGGCAAGGGCTTTGCCGTGGTTGCGGCGGAAGTCCGCAAGCTGGCGGAACGAAGCGGCGCGGCCGCCTCGGAGATCAGCGAGCTCTCAGCCTCAAGCGTTGCCGTGGCGAAAAAGGCTGGTTCCATGTTGACCGAAATGCTGCCGGACATCAGGCAGACGGCCGAGTTGGTCCAAGCTATTTCCGCCACAAGCAGCGAGCAAAATGAGGGAGCAAGGCAGGTCAACACCGCCGTACAGGGGTTGAATTCCGTCACCCAGCAAAACGCGGCCGCATCGGAAGAGGTCTCTTCCACTGCCGATGACCTGGCCTCCCACGCAAGCTCCCTGGAAAAGGCCTTTGCCTATTTCCGCCTCAACGACGGCGGCAATAGCGTCCGGCCAAGGGAAAGAAGAGAGATCAAGAAGAGCCGGAAGAAGCCCGCTGCAAGCCGCACGGCTCCGAAAGCCCTGGCTGCTCCATATGAGGATGACGACGAGTTTGAACGCTTCTAGCAAGCTGACTATACAAGACAAAAAGGGGTCCCAATGGGACCCCTTTTTGTCTTGGCGGAATTCAGGGACTTGGTCCGATTTAAAACCAGATCCCATGAAACACCACGGGCCTATTCCCCGAGATTATTGATCTTGCAGGCGGCGCAGGCGGCACCGAAGCCGTTGTCGATGTTGACCACCGTGACGCCGCTGGCGCAGGAGGTAAGCATACCGAGCAGCGCGGAGAGGCCGGAGAATGATGCTCCATAGCCGACCGAGGTGGGCACGGCCACGATGGGCTGGGAAACCAGACCGCCGATGACGCTCGCCAAGGCGCCCTCCATCCCGGCTATGACCACGATCACCCGCGCCTCGCGGATATCCTTCAGCCGGTCGAGCAATCGATGAATCCCGGCCACACCGACATCAGAAATGACAAAGGCATGGCTGCCGAGCATTTCGCAGGTGGCCCTCGCCTCTTCCGCCACCGGCAGGTCCGAAGTCCCGGCCGTGACAATGGCAATCTTGCCCTCGCGATAGGCGATGGGTTCGCAGACCATCGACAGGGTGCGGCCCATGGCGTTGTATCCCGCCGCCGGGCACACGGACTGCACATGCTCGGCCATCTCGGCCGAAACACGGGTGGCCAGGATATTCGCCCGGCCATTTACCTTGGAAAATATCTCACCGACCTGTTCCGGAGTCTTGCCCTCGCCATACACCACTTCCGGGAAACCGTTGCGCAGGGCGCGGTGCAGGTCGAACTTGGTATGGCCCAGATCCATATACGGCAGGTCGCGCAGCACGGCGCTCCCTTCATCCACAGAGACCTTGCCGTCGCGAATGTCGGCCAGCAAGGCGTTCAAAGCATCATTCGTCATTTATCCTGTTACTCCTTGGAGTCGGCGTCGCTCACCGGCTCGTTCAGGCTCCCCATGCGGTAACCCCGCAGGTCCACGGCCACATGGCGGTAGCCCAATTCCCTGAGGCGGGCGTCGATGACGCTCCTGACCTCGGGAGCCAGCAGCCCTGAAATGGCATCCGCCGGCAGTTCGATGCGCGCCAGATCGCCATGGCTGCGCAGGCGCACGGCCGGAAAACCCTGCGACCGTAAAAAATCCTCCCCGGTATCGATGCGGGCAAGCTCCGTCTCGTCCACGGTCACCCCATGGGGCAGACGGGTGAGGAGACAGGCTCCGGCGGGCTTGTTCCAGGTCATCAGGCCATGCTCCCGCGACAGGTCGCGGATATCCTGCTTGGTCAGCCCGGCATCAATGAGCGGGCTGCGGACGTCCAGCTCCCGCACGGCCTTGAATCCCGGCCGGTAGTCGTCCAGATCATCCATGTTGCTGCCGTCGATGACGAACGCGCTCCCTTCCTCCTTCGCGATGCTGCGCAGCTTGCCGAACAGGGATCGCTTGCACAGATAGCACCGCTCGGGCGGATTCTCCCGAATGGCATCGGGGATGGGCATTTCCACCAGCCGGTGGCTGGCACCCATTGCTTCGGCAATCCGCCGGGCACCGGCAATCTCAGCCTTGGGAGAATAGGGGGTGACCAACGAGACCGCCAGGGCACCGTCACCCAGCGCCTGATACGCGGCATGAAGCAGCAGGGTACTGTCCACACCGCCGGAAAAGGCCACGACAACCCGTTTCATGCTCGCGATTTCGGAAACAAGTACCTGATATTGTTCCTTTTGCAAATCCGTCAACGCCATATCTACTCCCGGTCCGCGTCGTTCACCAGCGCGCTCACCTCGGCCAGCGGCAGATTTTCCCGTCTGGCTATGGCCCGGCATTCTTCATACTCCGGCTTGGACCGGATGACCTTTCCGTCCAGCAGGGCCCGCTTGACGGTCACAGGCCCGTACACCGTCTCCACCGTGTCCATTCGCCGCTCCAACTCGGTCTTTTCCAACAACATGGACTTCACACCGAGGGTGGCGGTGTGGCGGAACAGCAGCGTCTTGAACCGGGCCTCGTCCTCTTCGCCGCACAGCAGCGAGATCATGATGGCCGGACGGTTCTTCTTCATGATGATGGACGTGAAATGGACATCCATTGCGCCCTGCTCCATAAACAGTTCCATGACGTCGCCCAGCTGTTCGCCGGTCATGTCGTCCACATTGCATTGCAGCAGCCGGGCCGTGCGCACGCGGCCCATGTCCCGGACCTCGGCGAGATGGACGCGCAGCATGTTTGGCAGTTCCGTTTCCCGGTGGCCGATGCCGTAAGCGGTTTGCGTGACCACCATAGCCGGCTTTGCCGTAAACTGATCGACAAGCGCCGCAAGAATGGCCGCGCCCGTAGGCGTGGTGGCCTCGTGGTCCGTGCCGCCCCGGGTGGTCGGCACACCATGCAGGATGGCCGCCGTGGCCGGAGCGGGCACCGGCATGACGCCGTGAGCGCAACGGACGAATCCGCCCCCCAGCTCAACGGGGGAAGCCCAGACGCCTCCCACGTCCAGCTTGTGCAGGCAAATAGCCGCTCCCACGATATCCACGATGGAGTCCGTGGCACCGACTTCATGGAAATGAACCTCATCCACGGACTTGCCGTGCACCTTGGCCTCGGCCTCGGCCACCTTACGAAAGATGCGCAGGCTGGTCTCCTTCACCGCTTCGGCCAGAGAGCTGGACAGGATGATCTCGCGGATGTCCGCAAAGCTGCGATGCGGACCGTGCACATGACCACCCCCGGCATGATCGTGCCCATGGTCATGGCCGTGGTGATGCGCATGTTCGTGCCCGTGGTCATGGCCGTGCTCATGCTCGCGCTCGTGCTCGTGGTCATGATGGTGGTCGTGGTCGTGGTCGCCATGGTGGTCGTGATGGTGCTTGTGGTCGTCGTGATGGTGGTCATGGTCATGCGCTTCGTGCGCGTGTTCATGCCCATGTGCGGCAGGAGCATGGTCGTGGTCATGCGGTTCGGCGGCAAGGCGGACATCCACGCGGGTGCCGTAAATCCCGTTGCGGACGTCACGGCTGACCACGAGCTCAAATTCATCGCCGAGGCCGAGCTTGTCCAACTCGGACCGGAGGTAATCCGGCTCAACACCAAGGTCTATCATGGCAGCCAGGTTCATATCGCCGCTGATTCCGGCAAAGCAATCGTAATAGATTATATTCATTGTCATTCCATTATTTTTTGACCGTGTTGAGTTCCGCCGCTGCCGCATACGCGTTGCCGGGACAATCCCAGGCAACACCCCTATACTTCCATTTCAGCGACGACCCGTTTCAGGACCTCTGGAATCTCTATCCCCTGGGGACACTTTTCCAGGCACTGGCCGCACTCCACACATTGGGAGGCAAAACCGGGCTCGCGCTTCAACAGAGCGCCGGAGTTGAATATGTTATACAACCGCTTGGCTTCCAGGCTGTCGAACATATGAAGTTTGTTGAAGAAATCAAAACAGGTTGGGATCTGCACCCCGGCCGGACACGGCAGGCAATAGCCACAACCGGTGCAGCCCACCTGCATGAGCTTCCGGTAGGTGTCGGCCACCAGCCCGATGAGGTCAAGCTCCTTGCCGCTCAACGAACCCGGCTCGGCCTCGGCGGCCACCGCCATGTTCTCGCGAACCTGCTGCCCATCGTTCATGCCGGAGAGGACCACGGTCACTTCGGGATGATTCCAGACCCAGCGCAATCCCCATTCCGCAGGCGTCCGTTTCGTATCGGCCTGCGCCCAGATGTCCGCAATGGCTTTGGGAGCTGTGGGGAGGGCAAGGTTGCCGCCCCGCAGGGGTTCCATGATGACGACGCCAATATCCTTGGAGGCAGCATACTCAAGCCCCTTTATGCCTGCCTGAAAATCGGTATCCAGATAATTGTACTGAATCTGGCAGAATACCCAGGGGTAAGAATCAATGATGGACTGGAAGTCCTCGGAATGGCCGTGAAAGGAGAAACCGGAATTGACGATGCGCCCGTCCGCCATGGCCTTGTCCAGAAAATCCCCGCAACCGAGGTCGCGGATGGTCTTCCAGGACTGGCCGGAAAGGGCATGGATCAGATAATAGTCGATATGATCCATTCCCAGGCGTTCCAGCTGGGCATTGAGGAACTTGTCCATGTCCTCGCGCGATTCGACCAGCCAGGTCGGAAGCTTGGTGGCGACCTTGACCTTTTCCCGGTACCCGTCCTTCAGCGCCTTGCCCAGCAGCGGCTCGCTCTCGCCGTCGTGGTAGGGCCAGGCGGTATCCAGGTAGTTGACGCCGTTGTCTATGGCGCTGCGAATCTGGGCGATGGCCCGGTCTTCGTCGATATGGCCGTCAGTCATGGGGAGGCGCATACAGCCGAACCCCAGGGCGGAAAGCTTATCGCCGTTTTTCGGCATGGTTCTGTAAAGCAATGGTATATCCTTGGCTGGACGTTTAAACAGGCCGGGGCCATCCACCGGCAGTCCCGCAAAATACGCAGTGATATGGATCGGGACAATACTCATTTCTGGGCGAATTTTGCCCGATCCTCCAGCGATCCGGCTACGGTAATAATGGAACAATGGAGCACCTGAAGTCCCGTATCACGCGAGGAAGGCGTTACCCCGGTGTTGTGGCACAGTCCCGGAAGGCGAGTAAAGGATTTCTCCCAGTATTCGTTGTTGCACAAATATTACCGCAGAACACGACGGAACCAACCGAAAGACAATTCAATGATTTCAGAGCGCAACCTGATTGTTCGTCACTTCTTTCCACCGTACACCGCCGCGCATCCCCCTTCATGTCCCTGTTTCGTTTCTTACCCGTAAGAACGACCACCCCGCCGGAGCAAAGAAATTCCACTTGACTCAAACCGTCTTCTGAACCAAGGAGGGCGCGACGCGGAACGACTTGATTACGAATTTGCGACATCGAATACGACGATTCAAAAACAAGTTCTTCAATTAAACCGACATAATACATCAAATTCCGTACTACATCCGCCTGATCTTGATTTTCCCGGGAGTCGTCGATAATGGGACTCAACCGCACGATAATCCGATGCAATAATTGTATCATTTAGGATTAACATCCATCGACTACCGCTCTCCGCATCCCTCACAAAAGACGAAGCGGTACGTAAAAAGGGCGAAAGCGATCAGAAAGACGAGCACCTGGAGATAAGAAAACAGCATGAAGATTCTGGTAGCCGAAGACGAATACGTCAGCAGATACACCCTCACAACCCAACTGATCCCCTACGGAGAAGTGGATGTGGCCGTTAACGGCCTTGAAAGCGTGCAGGCGGTCAAGGCCGCGCTTGATGAGGGAGAGGCGTACGATCTCATATTCATGGACATCATCATGCCGGAAATGGACGGGCTGGAAGCGACCAAAAAAATCCGGGAGCTCGAAAGAGAGTACGGCATCGCTCCCAAGGATGAAGCGAAAATCATCATGACCTCAGCACTACGCGATGCCAAGACCGTTATCCGGGCATATCACGACGGCCAGGCAACCGAGTACCTGCCCAAACCCTGGAAAGCGGCCACGATCCACCATACCCTCTCCAGAATAGAGGGGGCCCGGTGACGGGCTGCGATTTCGATCTCGCTATCCTGATAGAGGAATTCGTGGCCGAGTCGGACGAATGCCTGGACCGGGCCATCGATGATGTTCTCTGCCTGGAGCAGGGACCGGACCAGGAGGCCATCGACAGTCTCTTCCGAACCGCACACACCCTCAAGGGCTCTGCGGCTATATTGAACTTCACCGCCCTGGCCGATTTTCTTCATTCCTTTGAGGACGTCTGCGCGGACATTCGCTCCGGCAAACGCACGGTGGAACGGCATACGGCGGATAACCTGCTCCGGTGCCTGGACGTCATCCGTGCGCAATTGAACAGCATCCGCGCAACCCACCAGGAAGCCGACGACACGGCCCTTGCCGCAGCGTGCCTGAACGCACTGCGTCAAAATGAATGCACGCCTTCCCCTGTCTCTTCCCTTCGGCAGGAAGCATTGCCCGATTCCGTCGGTCAACCAGTTGCCTGGGACTCGGAGAGCCTGTTTTCCCGCATCAAGACCGTCAAGATAGGTAAGACGCTGATAGTGGAAAACGACTTCGCGGCCCGGAAGCCCCTCTTTTCCTTTCTCTCCAAATTCACGACCTGCCATGTGGCAAAGGACGGCAGCGAGGCCATCCAGGCCGTGACCGAAAGTTACATGGGGGAGAATCCGGAGCCGTTCTCGCTGATCATCATGGACGTCATAATGCCCTTCATCGGCGGATTGCAGGCTTCGCGAGCCATACGCGCACTGGAGCGGGCCAAGGGGACGCCTCCCGAAGCCATGGCAAAACTGTTCATCGCCACGGCCCTGGACGATCCCGCGACACGGCACGCCGCCCTGCACGAATGCGAGGCCGACGCCTACATTACCAAACCCATTGATCTGTCCGAACTGGCGGAGCTTATCATCCGGCACTTTGCCTGACCGGAAAGCCCATGGCAGCTCCTCAGAACGAAGCTGCCGTGTAAAGCCCGGGAAACCGCCTAGCACTCCGCCTTGTGGATGTGGATATCCCGCTGCGGGAAGGGAATGGAAATGCCTTTCTCGTTGAACGCGTGGTAAATTTCCTTGCACAGCGTATGCACGAGCCGTCCACGGTCCTGAGGGCAAGCCGCCCAGCAGAGCAGTTCGAAATCAAGGGCCGAATCGCCGAAGGCGCGAAACCGCACCCGCGGCTCAGGAGTGGCAACCGCCAGTTCATTTCTGTCTGCCAGATCCATGAGTGTGGACTCCACCAGTTCGATATCCGAACCGTAGGCGACACCGATCTTGACCCGGACCCGGAAGGAAGAATGGGGCATGCTCTGGTTGACGACCTTGGCGTTGGTGATAAGGGAATTCGGAATGGAAATAAGGATGTCGTCCCGCGTCAGGAGCCGGGTACTGCGCATACCCACAGCCTTTACCTCACCCCGCTCCCCGCTCTCCAAAACAATATAGTCCCCCGCGCGGAACGGCCGGTCCAGAAAAATGGAGATGCCGCCGAAAAAGTTGGCCAGCGTTTCCCTCGCGGCCAGGGCCACGGCCACGCCGGCAATACCGGCGGAGGCGAAGATGGCTGTTACAGGGATGCCGAAATGGCTGCCGACATTGTAGAAAAGGATGAAAAGCAGACAGAAGGTGACCAGCCGACACATGAGTTTGACCACGTCGGCGTCCAGAGCCTCTTCCTTGATTTTTGCGGAACTGATGATCATGCGCATGGCAATACTGCCTGCATTGATGATAGCCACGCCTGCAAATATCGCAAAGGAAGCGCCAAGTCCCACAGTCAGATAGCGAAGGATGTCGCCGGTAATGTTAATCTGTTCGACAGCGATGTACTTGATGAACGTGCACATGCCCATGGCGTACAGCGGGAATATCAACCGACCAGGATTGATGCTGCCTTGTTTTGCCCTGGCCTGACGCGACCGGTTCCACCGCCAGACAAGCCACACGGAAAAGCCGCAGAGGACAATGACCAACAAAAGGCCGCCCCACTGCCAGACCGCCTGTCCATGAATTCCCACGAGTGCCCATCCGGGCATCTGCTTCAAGAAACCGTCCGGGATCATCCAGCCGGATGAATAGATGTATTGTTCGTAAAAGCCGGTGTAGTTCTCGCCCTTGTCGCTTCGGTAGGGTAACGACTTTACCTCATTGTAGAACTCTTCCAGCTGATCAACCGTTCCGGCGGTAAAGAGAAAAGACCCCATGCGGGGACCGGTGGCCATTCTCTCGATGAAGATTTCCGTATGCGGAATGCGCCACCGCTCCATCTTGTTTTGTTTCAGATCATATCTATCAGGCACATGAGCCATGTCCGGCATCTCGATGCGGTCGAGAATTTCACGCATCATCAGCATGGATTCGATGCCCGCCTCTTTCCTCAGGGTCGGAGGCACCTGGCTGAGATCAAAACAGCGTATGGCCCGCTGCATGTATTCCCGCTCCAGATAAATATCTTCCTTGCTGGCCCTCGCAGCTTCATAAAGCTTGTCCGTATATGTGATAAAACTGTTTAATGTGGCCTGCGGACTGGATGTATCCGGCGGCTCCAGCGGGAAAATGGTGGAAGCTGAAGCAGGCAATGGCAAAAGAAACAGAAGTACCAGGGCAAAGAGGACACGACGCAGCATTTAATCTCCCGAAGGTTGCGATAATGTCTGTCTTATTGCATGTACTGAGCTTCGTGCCAAGGGCTGGATAATAAACTACCGGCGATGACCGGACTTTCTCCTGTCCCGCCTGAGAAAGGCTAAAATTCGTAGACCTGAAGCAGCAGGTCCGTTTTCGTCACCACGCCGACAAGTTTTCCGCCATCCACCACGGCGAGAATGCCTTCCCGTGCGTCGGCCATGAGCGTCACGGCCTCCCGACAGCCGGTATCCCTGTCCAGACGCGCAATGTTGCGACGGATGTATCCCTTGACCGGCACGTTGCCCCGGCCTGTATTCTCCGCCTTGCGGCACTCCTCGGCGGAAAGGCCGCCCACAAGTCCGGACTCGCCGAGAACGAGCAGACCGGAGACCTTGTTGTCCCGAATCAGTGCCGCCGCCTGCTCCATCGTGGCCAGTTCGTCCACCAGAAAACGCGACGGCAAAGACATGACATCGCCCACGCACACCTCGTCCTTGCATCCTCGGGAGACGAGCTCCCGCACCTGCCGGGCCGCTTCCTCCGGGCCTGTTCGCTTGATGATGGCAGAGCCCGCACCAGGATGTCCGCCGCCTCCCAGCGACCGCATGACCTGTCCAATATCGATGAATTTGGGCGAACCGCGTCCGATGACCATGCACTTCTGCGAGTCCGCCTGAAACACGCCGAAGGCAGCGTCCAATCCCTTGAGCCGACGGAAACGTTCCACAAGGCGAGCAAGGGAGGTGAGGCCGGATTTGATTTGCAGGGCGCAGAGTCCGACGGTCACGGCATCCACGCTGAAGGTCTCGGCCGCTTCCAACATCTGGGTATAGACCTCGGCGTGATCGTCGTCCACCGAGTCGTCCAGATAGGCGGCAACCACGTTCAGGTCCGCGCCGTTGTCGATGAGAAAGGCCACCATGGCCGCGTCCCTGCCCGTGACCGAAGGATAGGTCAGGCACCCGGTATCAGAATAGATGCCGAGCAGAAACAAGGTGGCGTGCATGGGCGACAGCGGAAGATCGCGCCGACTGATCTCTTCCAGCAACAACGTCACGGCCGCGCCCACCTCCTCCCGGTGGGTCTCTGCGCCTTCAATGTCACCGCCCTCCATGTGGTGGTCCCAGCAGATCACTTCCAGACCGTCCCTGGCGGCCAGGGCATCCATCTTGTCCAGTCGTTTCCAGCTGTTGGCATCCACCACAACCAGCGAGGACGCCTCGTCCAGGTCAAAACCACGCCGCGGCCCGATATGGAAGAGATCGGCGTGAATACCCATAAAACGCTTCACCTCAGGATTGACCATGCCGGGCAGCAATCCGAATGATCCGGGGTACAGCAGGGTACAGGCCACCATGGAGGCCAGGGCGTCGAAATCCGTTCCGGTGTGAGTGGTGATGATTCGCATGTGTTGCAAGTCCTCCAGCCAGGTTTGTCGTTACAACCTCCCGTTTATCATATCGGACACGCACCGCAATCCCGATCCGGACAGAGAAAATTCATTTCCCGAACCGGTTCGCTCCACCCGGTCCGGCGAGGTCCGAATCGCCATTGGCCGGTTGCATCCGAACAAATGCAAACGAATGCAGGCAAATACCCCGTTCAGGTTATAAAACCCACGCTCCATCTTCAAAGCCATCCTCGTTTTGTGGTATGAAATCAACGTAGAACCATCCCTAGGCATCCCAACAACGAACAAGCCCGGCAGGTCAGTATGCTACAAAACATCAGCGTCAAATTGAAAACAGTTATCCCGGCCCTCGCCGGGCCGGTGATCATTGCACTGGTGCTCGGAACACAGCAAATAAAGACCATTCATGACAAGAGCGAAGAAGCCCTGCTCATGCAGAGCAAGGCCATCGTCCTTATGGCCGAGGCGGCCCGAAACGAGATGAGCGCCAAGATCGAATCAGGCATCATCAAACCGTTCGATCAGATTCCCAACGACCAGGTCGTCAACGCGGTGCCAGTCATCACAGCCATTCGGATGGCCATGAAAAACGCGAAGGAAGCGGGATATGAATTCCGCGTTCCCAAGGAATCTCCACGCAATCCGAAAAACGAACCGACAGAGCTGGAAGCGAAGATTCTGGCCGAAATGAAGGCAACGAACAAGGACGAAGCCACCATCATCGACGCCGACCACATCCGCTATTTCAAGGCCATACGCCTCACTCAGGAATGCCTTTACTGCCACGGGAATCCAGCCGGAGAAAAGGACGTGACCGGGGGCGTCAAGGAAGGATGGAAAACCGGCCAAATCCATGGCGCATTCGAAATCATCAGTTCACTTGCCGCCGTCAAGGCGGACTCCAGAAACGCGGCAATATCCTTTTCGCTCTGGACGCTCCTGATCCTGGTCATCCTCGGGGTGATCGTGACCTGGGTGCTGCGTTCATCCGTGCTGCGCCCGCTGCTGGAAATCACAGCTCTGACCGGTTCCATGTCCGAAGGCCGCTTCGTGGGCGGAATAGCAAAAACCGCCGGTGATGAAATCGGCAAGGTCGGTAATTCCCTCAACATCATGATCGCCAGCCTCAGCGGGGTCATCCGAACCGTCACCGGGTCTGCCGAGGATGTCAGTATCGGCAGCCGCGAACTGGCCACGGCTGCCAACAGCGTGTCCGCCGGTGCGGAACAACAGGCCGCCAGCGTGGAGGAAATCTCCGCCAGCATGGATTCCATGACCCACAACATCACCAAAACGGCCCAGCACTCGGCGACAACAAAGGAGATTGCAGTAAAGACCGCCAACCATGCCGAAAGCAGCGGCAAGGCCCTGGTGGAGGGACTCAGTGTCCTCAAGGAAATAGCGGACAAGATTCAGGTCATCGAGGAAATAGCCCGGCAGACCAACCTGCTGGCCCTGAACGCGGCCATAGAGGCGGCCCGGGCGGGCGAGCACGGCAAGGGATTTGCCGTGGTGGCCTCCGAGGTCCGCCAACTCGCGGAAAAGAGCGGCAAAGCGGCGCAGGAAATCATTCATATATCTGAGGCAAGCGTGAAAGTGGCCGACGACGCGGGCAACCAGCTTGCCGAAATGATCCCCGAAATACAGCACACGGCGGAACTCATTGAAGAGATCGCCGCAGCCAGCTCCGTCCAGGACGAAACAGCGCGGCAGATCAACGAGGCGATCCGCCAGCTGGGCAGCGTGATCCACCAGAATGCGTCCGCGGCAGAGGAAATATCGGCCACGGCAAAGGGACTCGCCCAAAAATCCAAGCGGCTCACTGACGCCACGGACTTCTTCGATGTGGAAGACGAACCGGTGCTCTCCATGGCACAGGTCTGTCTGAAACAGGGGGAAGAGTCCTGACAGGTAAAGACATTAGTCCGGGCACCCTTGGCCCAAGGGTGCCCGACGAATTAAAAAAGGGCGCGCCGCCAAAGTTCTTAGGTAGAGGCCCGAACTACAGAGGCAAACGTCTCATGATGAAAAACCTGGGGCGCGGATCACCCGCCTATCCGCGCGACAATTCACGTATGGTCCTTCAATCGCAGTCTCGAAAAGCGGCAATGACATGCTCCGCAAAACATTTGACATGTACCGAAGCCGGGCCGCGCCCCATATGAAGCGCCATTTCCGACAGAGGCAGTTCCGGGAGCCCCTGCTCTGAGCCTATGGCCACAAGATCGGGCGGAACGGTCCGCTTGATGGCGGTGGCAACGGCCAACCCGGCTCGGGCCGCATCCAATACGCCCGACAATCCCTGGCTCACATACACTATGCGATAGGGAAGGCCTGCCTCGGCCAAGGCACGCAGCGTCCACTCCTGGAAAATACACCCTTCCTCCACAGCCAGGGGGATATAAGGCAGCCGCTTCAGATCGAATTCCGGGCTGGTCACCCAAACCAATGGTTCCCGGGCAATGACCTGCTCGCCTTCCTCCAGAGGAATGCACAGCCCGAGGTCCAACTCGCCGGCTTCAAGGGCGTTGCCTACCTTATCACTGGTTATACTCTGCATTCTGACCAGAACATCCGGGTAATTCCGGGAGAAGTCCACCAACAGCTTCGGCAAAACACCTATCGTATAATGCTCCGGGGCCCCGAAACGAATCACACCTTCCAGCTGTGCATTCTTCAGTGAAACCACGGCTTCATCATGCGAACGGACAAGGCTGCGAGCCAGACTCATGAGCAGCTTGCCATCCGAAGTCAGTCTGGCGGTTTTGCCGTCACGCACAAACAGCGGCCTGCCGACCTCATCCTCAAGCCGCTTGATCTGCATACTTACCGCGGACTGGGAGCGATTAACCTGCTCCGCAGCCCTGGTAAAACTTTGCGAAGTGGCTACCGCAATGAATGTCCGCAAATATTCGATGTTCAGTTGCATGATGATAATTTTTTTTGATCATTCTAATAAAAACGATTCGTTTCTATTTTCATCCTGGCTGATCTACATTGGCTTGTCAACGAGGATAGCACGCTTCAAAACACAACTTAACCAAGAGGAAACAATGAATATATTGACACTTCTCGGCAGCCCGAGGCCCAACGGAAACACGGCGACGGTACTAAAAACCATAGAAGCGGAATTCACCCGCAACGGCCATGCGGTGGAAAGAATAAATATACCGCAAAAAAAGATAAACGGGTGTCTTGGTTGCAACAAATGCCGACGTGCATCGGATGCAATCGGTTGCGTGCAACAGGATGACGCCACCGATGTTTTACAGAGAATGATCTCGGCGGACATGGTCCTGTTTGCCACCCCAGTATATTATTGGGGAATGACGGCACAACTCAAGGCGCTGGTGGACCGCACCAATGCGCTCATCACCAATTACGGCGAGCCGGACCAAACATCCCTGATCCGGGAAAAGCCGCTCGCCCTCATGGCCACGGGCGGCGGTGTGTATGAAAACAACATTCTGCTCTTCAAGGAATTTGATAAAATCGCAAAGGCCCTGCTGGCCGAAAACATTGGAGAACTTCATATAGGAGAATGCCTTACTCCCAAAGACATCACGCCGGAAACACTGGATATCGGGACAGATTTCGCAAGATCACTCCTCAAAAGGGTGGATGACATGCGGCAGTAGCATACAGCCCGGAAACGAATGAACAAGAAGGACCTTGACCCGATCGGCCACGGTCCTTCTTTCGTCTGACCGCCGGGACGCCCATGCAAAGGATTGGCAACAATATGAAACAGGTATAATTCCCATTCCAGAAAGGCCAACCTCCAACCAAAAGAAAGCCCATGTCCATATCTGTCATGACCGTGGTTCTGCTGGCCGCCCTGCTGCACGCCACCTGGAATTTCTTCGTCAAGAACACTGCCGACAAGCACCTGAGCATGACCGCCGTGGTCCTCGGCCACACGCCCTTTGCGGTCGCTGCCCTGTGCATCGCGCCCATGCCGGACATGGCCGCCCTGCCGTACATCCTGACCGGTGCCTTGCTCCATGTGGGCTACCAGCTCTTCCTCCTGAATTCCTATCGGCTGGGCGACCTGAGCCAGGTCTATCCCCTGGCGCGCGGTTCGGCCCCGCTCATCGTGGCCGGGGTATCCATCACCATGCTCGGGGTGCATCTGACTTCCATGGAGATCACTTCGGTGGCCGCCATCGCCACCGGCATCATGAGCCTGGTTCTGGTCCGGCGCAGCGACGGGCTGCGCAACGGACGGGCCGCCCTGCTCTCCCTGGCCACGGGCGGATTCATCGCCTCCTACTCCCTGGTGGACGGCCTCGGCGCACGCCTTGCAGGCACTTCGCTCGGCTTTTACGGCTGGCTGGCCATTGTGGATGCCCTGGTGCTGGCCGCATACATGCGCGCGGCCCATCCCGGCCTCGTTACCAGCGTAATCCGCCGCAACAAGGGGCTGGCCCTGCGCGGCGGCGGCGCTTCATTCCTGGCCTACGCCATGGTCACCTGGGCCTTCACCATGGCCCCTATCCCGCTTGTCACCGCCCTGCGCGAAACCAGCATCGTCTTCGCCCTGCTCTTCGGCGTGTTCTGCCTCAAGGAACGGCTGGACATCATGAAGGTCTTTGCCACGGCCTGCACCCTCACCGGCGTAGGGTTGCTGCGGCTCAACAAGTAGCAAGGAATTTTTGTGTTCGGGTTGATCCACCTCAGCTCTCCACAATGGCAACCGAACACAAGCGAATCAACTCCACACCGTACTTCCCGGCAGGTCGGACAGCTGGCGATTCGGAATCACTCCGTCTGCAACCCCCACTCCCCGGCGCGGGCAGTCAGGGTCGAGGTCGCCCGTTGTTCAGCTTCCATGGACATCTTCCATGTGCATAATCTGGCGACCTGCTTTCCAGTGTCATTGAAACGCATCCCGAACAGCTGGGCTCCCTTTTTCATTTCCTCTTCGACAGGAACTCCCTTGCTTTCCAAAAATTTTATTTCAGGATGATTTTCTGGAAGGCCAGCGGCGACAAACTGGTACTCCTTGTTAGGCGTACTAATGGCAACCCGATCTCCGCCCCCTAAATTGATACAGCCATCTCCTATGGCCAACAATCCTTCGGCTTCCAGACGGGCAAGCAGCTCTCCCGCACTCCCTCGCGAAGTGTCCAGACGAGTATATCTATGATTAGCAATTTCAGCATAGTAACCCACCCAAACATATCCGTGATCCTCGCCGTTTATCTTCAATTGGGCAGAGTTTGACAAAAAGTCATAAATGTCCATGAAATTCGAATATTCCATCATTGCTATATTGAAGACAGTCTTATTCTTAGTCGTCCCCGGCTTTATGGCTTCCAACATGATACAATTTTTGAGCAACTCCGATCGCCAAGGCTCATTGCGCAGCATGAAAAAATTATTGAAAATCCCAAACCAATGGTCATCGAAAGGCTCATCTGTCTCCTGTTCCGCCGAAACGGAATGCAACCCCTCGAAAACCTCTCCATAGATCGCAAGTTTTTTCACTTCCTGAAAAATCAAATCCGCCTGATCCGAGGATACATCCTTTTGGTCTTCAAGCCACCGTCGCCTAACCGCATCTTGGAATTCGATATCTTTTTGCCGGGCGTTGAAATCCAATTTAGTCTTATTCATTTCGGCCACATAATGAAGATATGCTTTCTGCGTTTTTTCGCCAAACACCAACGGAAGATTCATGATGGCCTTCAGTACTCGGCGGGCTGGCTTGGATGAAACGACATCCAACGAAGCCGAAAGCAGTTCAATTCCATCTCCCTTATCTTTTCGCATCTCAGACATCTCAACTCCTTGCCTTCATATTCACAACAAATATCGAAAAGCTAGTCGGCTTTGCGCAAAAAGAAAACACCAATTTATGATGGGTTGTAATGTTCAGTGAATCATATGACGGCAAAAACCGGAGGCCTTGTTTACTACCCGCATGCAAGAAAAGGCCGCCCTCGAATATCCGAAGGCGGCCTTTTCTAGTAGTCTGATATTAAAACGAAATCAGATTTTCGCGCTATTGATAACGCAACCGGGGCGCTGCACCGTGCGGTGGTGCTTCACGGCAGACTTGCCGAAGGCCATGACGCAGGCCACGACGTGATCCGCAGGGATGCCGAGCAGCTCGCGCAACTCCGGGCAGATGGCGTCGATAAAGGCACGGGCGATGCCGTCCCAGACCGTGCCCAGTCCGTGGCTTGAGGCAAGCAAATCAAAATAGCTCATGACGATATGGCAATCCGCCATGGGAGCCAGCGCGGTCTTCGGGGCCGTGGCGATGAGGACGTGAGGCGCACCACGGAAGATAACGTCCTCGTCCGGCTCTGCATCGCGAAAATAATCGCCCATGCGCTCGTATCCGGCCGGAAGGGTCCCGTCGTTCAACCGCTGCATGGCCGCATCCATGGCAGCCTTGCGCAGCCGGTCCATGGCTGCGGGATCATCCACCACTGTCAGGGTCGCGGGCCGCAGGTTCACAGCCGTGGGCGCGTGGGACGCCACTTCCAGCAAGTGATGGATAAGTGCCGGATCAACACCTTCCTTCTTGTAATGGCGGATGGAACGTCGGCCCATGATGAGCGTTTCCATCTTCCCGGGATCAGGCATATTGCCCTTGAGCGGCAGGGAATCATCGGGGTCCAGCCCGAAGATGGATACCGCGCCGGTGGGGCACACGGCCAGACAGTGCTGGCACTCGATGCACAGCTCCTCCCGCTCGGGCAAAACATAAGGAACGCCGTCAGCATCCGCTTCCAGCACATGGGCAAAACAGTCGCGCACACAAGCGCCGCAACCGATACATTTCTCCGAATCCGCCTTGAAATCCAACATGGCTCCTCCTGTGATGGGTTGGGATATCCAGCCTACACTACGTTGCTACAAAGACAAGCAGGCACTTTTTGGTTACCTGCTCCCGCCAAAATTCGAATTCATTTTTCCCGATGCATTGCCGACGTGAAAAAATGCTAGCCTTTTCCGGTGTCGGCCTCGGGTTTGGCCTTACGAGGCAGCAGGAAAACCATGGGCACCAGGACCAGAAAGAGTCCGCCGAAAATGAACGAGATGTCGTTGTAGGCGAGCATGGTGGCCTGACGCATCAGCTTCTGTTCCAACATACCGACGGCCACCTGACTCGCCTGAATGGCATCAAGCCCCCTGGCGACAAGGCCGTTGGTCAGGACCGTCAGCTGGTCCCGCGTAACCTGACTCAACTCGCTGATGTGCCCGGCCAGATAAGCGCGGTGAATGGCCTGCCCCCGGTCCAGCAGCACGGCCACCAGACTGTAGCCAATGTTGCCGCCCACGCGCCGGGCCAGGGTGTACAGGGCCGAAGCGTCCGTCATCTGGCTTTTTTCCAACGTACTGAGCGAAACGGTGGAAAGCGGCACGAACATGCACGGCATCCCCACGCCCATGACCAGCAACGGCAGCACCAGATCGTCGAACCCGGCGGTCACGGTCAGCTTGGTCAGCTCCCAGTAGGAATACATGATGATGACGATGCCGCCCATGACCATGGCCCGTGCGCCGACTCGCGGATAGGCCCACCCTACGATCGGCATGACGCACAGCAGCACCAATGCGCGCGGCGCAAGCGCCAGCCCGGATTCAAAGGCCGGGTAGCCGAGAATGTTCTGGGTATATTGCGGCAGGATAAACGTGGTGCCGAACAGGGACACACCGAAAATCAACCCCATGACCGATCCCAGAGTGAGATTGCGATTCTTGAGCACCCGCAGGTTGACCACCGGTTCCTTGTAGCGCAGCTCCCAATAAATAAGGATGACCAGCGAAATCAACGTCGCGGCAGTCCACCAGCGGATCAGATCGGAATCGAACCACTGTTCCTCCTGGCCGCGCTCCAGCACCACCTGCATTCCGGTCAGGCAGACCGAAAGCAGGATGATGCCCAGCCAGTCCACCGAGCGGATGCCCCGCTTCAGATACGGCGGGTCCCAGACGAACTTCATGGTCAGCAACATACCCACCGCGCAGAAGGGGACGTTGATGTAAAAAATCCAGGGCCAGCCCCAGGCATCCGTCAGCCAGCCGCCCGCGATGGGACCGAGCGCCGGGGCCAGAACCACGCCCATGCCGTATACGGCCATGGCCATGCCCTGCTGGGCCGGAGGAAACGTTTCGCGCAATATGGCCAGCGAAACCGGAATGAGGGCGCCACCTCCGATCCCCTGAATGACACGGAAAATTATCATCTCCGGGAAATTCGACGCCATGCCACAAAGCACCGAACCGCCGGTAAAAAGTGCGAACGAGGCCAGATAGAAATTCTTGCGCCCCAGCAGCGAACTCCACCAGCCCGACATGGTGACCATGATGATCTCGGCGATGGAGTAGCTGGTGGCCACCCAGGTGATGGAAGACAGGTCCGTTCCGAAACTGCCCATCATGTGGCGCATGGAGACATTGACCACGCTGGTATCCATGACCGCCATGAACGCACCGAACACCACAGTGCCACCGATGGTCCACCGCTCGGCCGAGGAAGTCTCCTCGGAAGGTTTGTATCCGTTCATCTTATTGCAACGCGGTCTTCGCGGCCTCGGCCCGGGCGCTGAGAACACCGGAGGCATCGGGAGAACCGACATTCACGCTGGGCACCACGGACATGCCGGGCACCAGCAGCGGGCCGCCTTCGGACCTGGCGTTGGTCTCATCCAGCACAATCTTCACCGGTACACGCTGCACCACCTTGACGAAATTGCCGGTGGCGTTCTCCGGCGGCAGCAGGGTGAACCGGGAACCGGTGCCGCGCTGGATGGAATCCACGCGTCCCTTGAAGGTAGTGGACGGGTAGGCGTCCACCTCTATCTCCACGAGCTGTCCGGGCCGCATGTCGGAAATCTGCGTCTCCTTGAAGTTGGCCACAATCCAGATGTCCTGACTGACCAGGGAAAAAAGCTTTTGCCCCACCTGCACGTAGGCACCGGGTTCAACGGACTTTTTGGTCACATACCCATCGCTCGGAGCGGTGATGCGGGCATAGGAAAGATTAAGCCGGGCGCGCTCGACCTCGGCCTCGGCCTCGCGCAGATCAGCGGTACGCATCTGCACCTTGGCCTCTGCCTGGCGCAGTTCGTCGCCAGCCGTACCAACCGACGCCTTGGCCTGGGTTATACGCGCGGCCTGCGTATCCACCTGCCGTTCGGCCGAATTCAGCTTGGCCCGGCTCATGTCCGCCTGTGCCTTGGCATGGTCGTATTCCTGGCGGCTGACAGCTCCGGCAGCGGCAATGCGACGCATCCGGTCCAGGTCGCTCTCGTCGCGATCGGTGCTCGCCTTGACCTCGGCCACGCCAGCCCTGGCCTGGGCCAGTTCCGCTTCCACCGAGGAAAGCGACGCCCCCTGCTGGAGCAGCGTGTTGCGAGCGGCGGCCACCTCGGCCTGCCCTTCCTCCAAGGATGCTGCGGCTGCCTGGCGTTTGGCTTCGGCTATCTCAAGGGCAACCTCGAAATCACGAGGATCGACCTCTGCCAGCAGCTCGCCCTTTTTCACCCGCTGGTTGTCCGTTACCAGAACGCGGGCGATATGCCCGGCCACTCGGGGGCTGATGGAGATGATCTTGCCTTCGACAAAGGCGTCGTCCGTGGACTCATGGGTCATGATGTGCTGATAAACAGGATATCCTGCGGCAACGCAGACCATCAGCGCTCCGGCGGCAAACAGGTAGAGCGGCTTCTTGCCGCCACGGGGGCTTTTGCCTGTAAAAAATCGTTTTACGGCGGCCATCCGGCCGCTCTCGTTCGTCGTGTTTTCCATCGTCTCTTGCTATGAAAAGGTTTTGCTTGTCCGGACAGGGCGGCACCCCGGCCCGGCAGCGGTCTATTTTTCTCCGGTCAATCCCTGCAACACAAAACAAAGGGCATGGCGGCTGACCGCATCAATATCCGTATCCTGTGGCTCGAAGTGACAGGCTCCGCGCAACAGGCCCGGTATGTATTTTGCCGTCAGGTGAGGATTGTCGTCATGGAAAATCCCCATCTCCACCCCCCGCCTGATGATTGACTCCATGAGCGACAACAGCTCGGCACGCCTGAGCCGCCAGTCTTCGGTGGACGGACAGGTCAGGACCACGCCCTGCATGTCCATATTCGCCGCTTTCTTGAGAAAATGGCGGGCCAGCCCTCGCACGAGGGCTTCAAGCTGCGCTTTCGGGTCCAGACTCTCATCGGCCACAACTCCCTTGAGCCGACTAAGCAGGTCGTCGAACTCCCGGTAAAGAACCGCGAAATAGAGGTCTTCCTTGCTGTTAAAATAGAGGTACAGCGTCCCTTTGCCCACGGCGGCCGTGCGCGCCACGTCACTCAGCAATACTTTGTGAAATGGCTGTCTCGCAAAATGATCCGCGGCCGAATCAAGAATCCGTGTCTGTTTATCCGTATATTCCATTCGGTTCTCGCTTCCATGTTCCGGCGGTCCAGCCGGAGCTTTTCACTCCCGGCCCCCTCAGAACTGACCGGTCAGTTTTAGAGAGCCCGTATTACGCTCCATTTTTATCTCCCGTCAACCAATGACTCCGGGTACCAAAAAAGGCACGCATGGCGCATTATGCTTGAAATATCAGTAATTTAAGCAGCGCGGCACAGCATGCACCGAAAAAATAGTAAAAGAAACTCCGCCCCAAAATCGGGACGGAGCGACAGACTTCACACAGGCAAGACACAAGGAGAATAGCAAGACAGTTGTCCGGCAGATTCCCCCACCCTCACCATGGCGCTACAGCTTTTCGAGTTCCTCGACGATAATTTCCGGCTCCAGCCGATGGGCGTAGTCCACGTCAAAATAGCGGTAGGCCACGGTGCTGTCCCGGTCTATGATGTATGTGGCGGAAACCGGCAGACGATAGGAGTCATCCCCGTTACAGGCAGGGATATCTATGCCGAAGTCTGCGTATATGGACCGCAAGGGTTCGGGAACGACAAAGGCGAGCCGGAAGTCCGACGCTACCTGCGCGCCCTGATCGAACAAGACATCATAGGTAATGCCGAACCGCTCCCGGTTGAGGAGCGAACTTTCCGGAGTTTCGGGCGCAATGGCCGCCACCTGCCCTCCGGCGGCCGCGATGCGGGGCAGTTCCTTCTGCAGCGCCCCAAGCTCCATGCCGCAATACGGGCACCAACCGCCCCGGTAAAAACTCAGGACCAGCGGCCCGGCAGCCAGGTATTGCTCCAGCGAACGCTCGCTCCCCTGCTGGTTTGTCAGGCAAAAACCGGGCACGCGGCCCCCGGCCTGAACGGCCCGGTCCGCTATACCGCTTTCCTGCAACGCTTGAGTGGTGTCCTCAATGACCTGCAGAGCCTCGGCCGAGGCCCTGGCCTTGATCTCCTTGGTATGTGTGGCAAGTTGCTTGCTCAGTACAGACATCCGGCTCCTCCTTCTAGGAAATACCTATCCGTACTGAAGCTGGAAATATTTTGAAAGGAATATTTAAAAGCTGTTCAAATGTTGAACAGTTACAGAAATAGTCAACGTGGTTCACACGGTTGTTCGAAAAAATAAAGACCGGTCCTCTGAAGGAACCGGCCTTGTCGTTTGCTGAAAACCGTATTGGTGCGATGCCGCCCTCAACACTCGGCAAGGGATGCGGACAGACACTCTACGGCAGCAGGATATCTTCCTTTGGCTTACGGTTGTGTTCCGTGGCCTGGCCCGGCGCGGGATGCCCCACCGCAATGAGGCCGACAACACGCAGGCCGGGATCAATGCCGAGCAGTTCCTTGACGTTGGCCTCGTTGAACATGCCCACCCAGCAGACACCGAGACCGAGCTCGACGGCCCGCAGCATCAAAAAGGCATTGGCAATGCCGACGTTCATGGCCGCCGCGCCGAATTTGGCCGCCTCGGCGGCTGCGGTCTCGCGGGCAACGTAATCGTCAATGCCGTCCATGCTGTCGCCCTCAATCAGCTTGTTCTCGCGGAAGAAGAAGGCACTGGCCTGGGAATCGCGCACATATCCTGTCAGGTCGGCGCAGCAGACGATGATAGCCCCTGCTTCGGCCATCCAGGTCTGGGTCCGGGTGTATTCCTTGAGCCCGAATTTGGCGAGCTGCTCCGGATCGGTGACCAGTTTGTACCGCCAGGGCTGCGAGTTGAGGCTGGAAGGGGCCAACCGGGCCGCATCGATCAACGCGTCCAGTTCGGCCGGAGTCACGGGTTCATCGGTGAAGGTGCGTACGCTATGGCGCTTGAGAATGGCGTCGAATACGCCTGTCTTTGCTGTTTCTGACATGGGAAACCTCGCTGTTTCAGTGTGACGGATTCTGTACGGTATGCGGTTCACTCACAGGACGCAAGTCGTGACAATTCCGTTTTGCCATGCTTTCTCCCGCTGGACGTTCGGGCTTCCGCCCTGTAAAGATGAACCATGCAGATATCCGTCACCACTCCCGCTTTGCTGTTTCCGGCCATTTCACTCTTCATGCTGGCCTTCACCAACCGATTCCTTTCGCTGGGAGGCAGGGTGCGTTCGCTCCATGACCAATACCGCAAGGAACCCCACGACTCCATCTTGATGCAAATAGAAAATCTGCGGGTGCGCATCCACCTGATCCGGCGAATGCAGGGGTATGCCATCATCTCCATGCTCTGCTGCATTTTTTCGATGGTATGCCTGTTTCAGGAATTGAATCTGGCCGGAGCCGTGCTTTTTGCGGGGAGTCTGCTCTTTCTGGTCATCTCCCTGGTGCTGTCCTTCATGGAAATCAGAATCTCCGTCCGGGCACTGGACATTCTGCTCGAAGACATGGAACAGGGCTGACGTCCCCGCCCGGCAGGGACTAAAGGTACAGACGCTTGATGGACCGGTTCTTGCCCATGACATTGCGATAGTGCGTGTAGAACTTCTTGGCGCGCTTCAGCGATTCGACCACGACAATAACCAGGTCCCGCCTCTTTATGCTCCGCTCCCAGCAGCATACTTCGGAGTCATCGTCGGTCTTGAAGGTCAGCCCCAGATTAATGATGCTGGTCGGCGTGTCTATCCGGGTACGCTGAAATCTGGATGGCGGGTTGAGGGAAATATCCATTTGAGGGAAAATTTTCTTGTTGCGCAACATCGCATAATTCAGTTTGCGCGTCTCGGCCCGGGAGAGTTTGAGCTCGTCGGCAGAGTAGACGCCGCTGACGCTCACCGAGTCCAGCAACGCCTTGTCATAGGTGGGAGCGGAAGGCCCCAGGGCGCTGAAGACCTCTGTCCGAAAAAACGCAAGAGTGCCCACTGCCACCAGAAACAGTGTCAAAAGAAAGAGATATCTGCCCAAGGCCGAGCTGTCGTTCACGTTGGTAGTCTCCACCATATGTCGACAAAAAAAATCCGCCCGTAACGCCAATTCGGTTACGGCGGCACTCACCATTGCATATCCAGCCACTTTCCATTTAACAATGATTTTTATTTCCCCCAAAAAAAGAGCCCGGACCATTGGTCCGGGCTCTTGAAACGACAGTTGCATTCCCGTCAGATATACAGGCACTTGAAGCTCTGCTTCACATCCGGGTGTTTCATGAATTCCTGATATTCCTTTGCCGCGCGGTCCATATAGAGAATCATTTGAGGCACCAGATCCGTCCGGGAAACCTTCCGGCTCCAGGAGCGCACCTCGCACTCGCCGTTGGCCTTGAGGATCATGGCCCAAACCAGGACGGTGTCGGGCTCCATGTTGTGAGACTTGTCCTTGACGTCGAGAAAGAGATCCACCTCGGGGAACATTCCGCGATGCTCTTCCACCGCCCGGTTGAGCTTGCGGACCTCGCCGCCGGTCAGGCGAAGATCATCCACCTTGACCGTGCCCTTGACGGCCACGACATCGGACAAAGCCGTTTCGCTCCCACTCCCGCTGAATACACCAATGCGTGCGGCCATGGCACCTATCATTATCACGAAAGCCACGACAATAATCCCGATTCTAAACCGGGAGCGCGACTGTGGCCTGTTTTTGCTCATTCAATCTTGCCTTTCTCAAAAAATCAATCTTTCCAGAAGGAAACAATGTGGAAAGATAAAACGCAAATGACAGGTATCTTATTTGAAGCTACTTGGCAATCCTTGTGCACAGCCGTTTTCGCGCCTGCCTGCGGCAACATTCGGCAATATTTGCCAAATTTAATATCATATATCATATCTAAATTTCGCACAAGCAAGTATATCATTTTAGTCTATGATCCGACTTTGTGATCCAAGCCTCTTTCCAAACCGATTAAGGTTGTACACCGTACAACGATGCGCTATCGGGTACGACAGTCATGACAAACCCCAGCCAGCCCGAATACCCCATCGAAATAGACCAGCTCCGCCCCGGAGTTTTCGTTCGCCTGGAGGCATCCAACTGGTTCGCGCACCCCTTTCTCTTCAATGCCTTCAAGATCAGGGACGAGAAGCAGATCACCCTGCTCCGTCGTGTGGGAGTAAGGCGGCTTGTCTGCATCCCCGAACGGTGCGACGTCCTGCCGCTGAAACCCCAAAGCGGCAACCCGGCTTCGGTGCAACCGACCGATGAGGAATCGCGCCGGAGCATGGAGCGCCTCTGGGAGATCAAACGGGAACGAACCCTGCGGCTGAGGGAAAAAAAGGAACGGATCGCCCGCTGCGAAAAGCGGTTCAACTCCAGCATCAAGACCTTCAACGCCATCCTGGCGTCCATAGCGGGCGGCGTTCCCAGCGCGGTTGAACAGGCGGTCGATTTCGTCCGGCAACTGGTGGATACTTTTCTGGACGACCGCGAATCCACCCTGCACCTGATGAACACAATGGATCGGGCCGAGGCCACGTATTCCCACCCCATGAACGTGGCCGTTCTCTCACTGATGATCGGCAGCGAGGTCGGGCTTGCAGAAGACGACATGATCGCTCTCGGCATTGGCGCATTGTTCCACGACATCGGAAAGGCGGGCATTTCAAAGATGATCCTGCACAAGCAGGGCGATCTTAGCCACCCGGAACGGGAAGCGCTGGAACGGCATACGGCGCAGGGAGTCGCTCTGCTGAGAAACTTCGCCACCATTCCGGCCGCAGCCCTGAGCGTGGTGGGAGAACACCACGAGCGCATGGACGGCTCGGGCTATCCCGACCGGCTCAGTGGAAACGCCATAAACAGGCTGGCACGCATCGTCGCCATTACGGACATCTACGACAACCACACCAACCGGCTGGCCCCGGAGCAAAGCCTGACACCCTACCTGGCCCTCTCCTACATGTTCGGCCAGCAGAAGCACCTTTTCGACATGGAACTGCTCACCCTGTTCATTCGCTGCCTGGGGGTCTACCCGCCAGGCACCGTGGTTGAGTTGTCCAACGGCATGGTGGGCATGGTCATGTCCGTCAATCCTCGCAATCAGCTCAACCCGAGCGTGGTCCTCTACGACGAGAGCGTGCCCCGCAAGGAGGCGCTCATCGTGGACCTGGTGGATGAAGAGGAACTTCGGGTGGAAAAATCCATCCGGCTGGCGCACCTGTCCCCGGAGGTGGTCAATTACCTTTCGCCGAGGGCTCGTATTTCCTATTTCGTGGAACCGAAGTAGCCCCGACCACGCCGCTAGTCAGCGCACGCAGCCGGGGCTTTCGGGGAGGAGTCCCGAGTTACGTTCAGCCGCCTTTGAACACTTGCGCACCCGCAGCCCCATTGCCGCCCCGCTTGTGCGGAGTTTCTTCGCATCCCCTCCGGTCCGCTTCCCGCCCGAATGGCGGGAAGCAACGTGACGAGAGGGGAAAGGAGTGGGCTATCCGCAACCGAACCACCCTATTTATCAAGCTATAGCCGGAGCCGGGAAAGGCGCTCCGGCATGTTCGGAAGCACCCTGGTTCAGCTCCCGCCGGACCTCTGCGAGGTCGATGACGCGAGGCGCCACCAGAGAGAACCCGGACGGATCGCACCAGTCGTGCCGGTCCGCGAACATGCCGTCATATCGCACCTCATCCAGGATGAAGTAGTCCTTCTGTCCCATGACCCGGTCCCATTGATGAACCATGAATTCGAACTTGGACGGATCAAAATTCTCGATGTTGTCCCATTGCCAGGAAAAATTGCAGATCTCATTATCGAATCCGAGGACACACAGGAACTTGGCCTTGCTGTCCAGGTACATCCGGCGACGAATCTTCAGCGGATTGGCCGTGATCGCCTTGTAGTCGAATTCCACGGGCTTGTCGTCCAGGGCAACCTGGATATGGCATTCATCGTTGATTCTCATGCCCCAGGTGGCTGTGTTCCCCTTGCGCCACCATTCAAGCGGCTTCATGGAATAGACCTCTGCGCCATATTGGTGGATGAGCTGCGCGGTCTTTGTGGATATGGGATGCAAAGCCAGATCACAGGAATTGCCGTGTACGTTGAAAGTGAGTTCCATCGTCATTCCTCCTTGCATGGAATGATCTTCATTGTGCATAGAACATGCCCACCTTTTTCCGTTGCGAGAAATTGCCGGTTCCATTCGGTTGCCTCTGCGAGAGACAACTCCCCCCCCCGTGCCGACGCCTGCCCCCGAAAATCCGGCTTCACGGCTTTCTATCAATTGAATAATCAATCCCGAGATTGTCCACCATGAAGGAAACGGTTGCAGCCCTTTTTCAGGCACCCCCCTTTTCACGGTCGAAAAAAAGCACAGGAAAATATCACCACGGTTGTCACGGCGGTATATTGCAAAAAACAATGCGGCAAACCGTCACGCGTTGCCAGATGCCGCACGATTGTTTTGCAAAACTTGCGCAATATGAAAGTCCCCCGACGGCTGTGAGCTGTCGGGGGACTGGATGGGAATCATTGACGAATGAAAAGCCACCGCCAAAGGTGCCCCGCCTGCGTGCAGACTTTCCCTCCCGGTGGGGAGTGAATAGGCCACGCTCCGGCAATCGGGAGAGGGTTACTCCTTGACCGAACCGGCCAGCAGCCCCCGGATGAAGTAGCGTCCCAGGAAGATGTAAATGGCCAGAACCGGCACAGCGGCCATGATGGAACCGGCCATGGGCAGGTTCCAGCTTACGGCCTGTCCGCCAGCCAGCTGGGCCAGCCCCACGGTGATGGGGTTGTCCGCATGGCGGGTCAGGCAGATGCCCCAAAGGAACTCGTTCCATATCTGGGTGAACTGCCACAGGCTGGTGACCACGAAACCCGGCACCGAAAGCGGAAACACGATGCGCAGGTAGACGCTGAAGAATCCCGCGCCGTCCAGCCGGGCGGACTCGATGAGCGCCGTGGGTATCTGCGCATAGAAATTGCGGAAGATGAGCGAGGTGATGGGCACGCCGTAGACGATGTGGGCCAGGATCAACCCCGGCAGGCCGCCGTAGAGATGCACGGCGCGCAGGGTCTGGAAGAGCGGGATGAGGATGACCTGATACGGGATGAACATGCCGAACAGGAACAGGGTAAAGATCACCTCGCTGCCCTTAAACTTCCACTTGGCGAAGACGTAGCCGTTGAGCGAACCAAGCAGGGTGGAACCCGCCGTGGCCGTAATGGTCAGAATGATGGAGTTGACGAAGTTGGGCTTCAGCAGATCGATTGCCTGGGCAAAACTTGACCAGTTAAGCGTTGCCGGAAACTCCCATGCCGTAGGCAGGGAGATGTCCGCCGGGAACTTCAGGGCCGTGACCACCGCCATGTAGGCGGGCATCAGGAAGAACAGGGACAGTACGATCAGGATGCCGTAGAGCAGGAACGAGCCCGGAGTGATTTTGCGTGCGACCATGGTCTATCCCCTCCTCCGCTGCTGCTTGTACTGGCTGACCAGGTAGGGGATGATGAAGGTGGCCGCCACCAGGAACAGGACCACGGCAATGGCCGCGCCTCGGGCAAAGTCGTTGGCCCGGAAGGTGGTCAGGTACATGTTCAGGGCCGGGTGGCCGGTTTCCCCGTTGTCCGGGCCGGTCATGGCAAAGATGAGGTCGAACATCTTGAGCGAGATGTGCGAGAGGATGATGACCGCGGAAATGGTGATGGGTTTGAGCATGGGAATGGCCACGTGGCGGTAGTAGCCGACCTCGCCCGCGCCGTCCAGCATGGCGGCGTCGCGCAGGTCCTGGGATATGCCGTTGAACCCGGCCAGATACAGGGCCATGGTGTAGCCGGAGTACTGCCAGATGGTGGCGATGATGATGCCGAGGGTCGCCAGGTTGAAGCCGTGTTCCTCCTCCATGAACAGGGCGCTGGGGAGCATCCCGCCAAATATCCAGGTGGCGACGCCGACAACGATGCCGGGGATCAGCCAGCGCTTCATGGCCTTGCGCGCGTCCTTGCGCAATTTCCACAGCCCGAGAACGATCATGATGAAGGCCACGACATAGAGCAGCACGCTGAACAGGTTCTGCCAGTCGAAGACCAGCACCGCCTTGGTGCTGGACAGCCAGTCGAACTTCAGCGGCTCGGCCCCCGCATAGGTGGGCAGAACATTGACCCCGCCCTGCGGCGCGAGGAGCCAGCGCCAGATGGTGCCGGAAACGATGAACGACAGGGACATGGGGTAAAGGAAAATGGTGCGCAGGATGTCTTCGCCCTTGGGCTTGCGGTCCAGCAGGATGGCAATGAACATGCCGAGCCCGACCGCGCCGCCCAGAAGCATGAGCGAATAATAGACCGCGTTGACAAGATCCTGCCGGAATCCGGCACTGAGGAACCCGGTGAACAGGTCCACGTAGTTGCCCAGGCCGATGAAATGCTTTTCCGGATCCAGGGCCAGAGAACCCGATCCGCCCCAGTCGGTCATGGACGTCCAGACTGTGTCGCCGATGAACCCGTAGACGAAGACCCCTATGAGAATCATAGAGGGCAAGAGCGTCAAAAAGGCCTTTATCCTGTCTCGCGATGCTTCCCGCATGAAAAATAAACCTGCTGCTTGGGGCGCGCCGGGGACGTACCGTCCCCGGCGCAGGCGCCCGTTGTTATTCGATTAGATACCGGCCTTGTCGGCGAGCTGCTGGCAGGCAGCGGCCGCGGCCTTGGGGTTCTTGGTCTTCAGGAACATCTCCATGACTGAGGCGAACCCGCCCATGAAGGTCTCGTTGGCGGCAACGCCGTGGGCCAGGGAACCGAGTACGCGGTTGGACTTCCAATCCTTGGCGGCGGACTGGGAGTACACGTTGTACAGGGACAGGTCGGAGTCCTTGCGGGCCGAGATGGAACCCTTGAGCGGGTTGAAGGCATCACTGCCCTTCTTGGAGCCGAGAAGCGCCAGCCAGGCAATGGCGTTGTCGCGATGCGGCGCGCCCTTGGGCAGGCCGAAGGAGTCGGCCAGGAACACGAAGTCGCCGGTGGTGCCGGGAGAGGCGATCCAGCCGAAGTCCTTGCCGGGCTGCATCTTCTTGGTGGTGGACATGTAGCCGGCGGCCCAGTCACCCATGATGTTGAAGGCGGCACGGCCGTCGATGACCATATCCGTGGCCTGCTGCCAGGACAGGGAGGAAGCGTCCGCATTGGTGTATTCCAGAACCTTGCCGAAGAGCTCCCAGGCCTTGACGACCTCGGGGGAGGTAAACTTCAGCTTGCCGGCCCACAGGGCGTCCCAGTTGTCGGCGCCCATGGCGGCCACGGCAACGGATTCCCACAGGTGGTTGGCGGTCCAGTTCTGAGCCAGGGCCAGGGGCACGATGCCCTGCGCCTTCAGCTTGGGTGCGATGGCGAAGAAATCATCCCAGGTCTTGGGAGCCTCGACGCCCCACTTCTTCAGGTTGGCGGGGATGTACCACATCACGTTGGAGCGGTGGATGTTCACCGGCACGGACCAGATGCCCTCGTCGGTGCCGATCAGCTTGAGCAGGCCCTCGGGGAAGACTTCCATCAGCCCCTCTTTTTTGAACATCGGGGTCAGGTCTTCCATGCGGCCGGCCTTGACCCAGGTGCCGATCAATTCCTGCCCGGCGTGGACCTGGAAGGAATCCGGAGGCTCGTTGCCCAGCATACGGGTCTTGAGCACGGCCTTGGCATTGACGCCGGAACCGCCGGTGACCGTGGCGTTGATCACCTTCACCTTGGGATTCTGCTGTTTGTACATGTCGATCAGTGCCTGCAGGGCAGGACCTTCGTCACCGGCCCACCAGGAGAAGATCTCCAGATCGCCGGACAATTCCTTGGCCTGAACGGCCTGCGGAGCGGAAAGCAGCAGGGCCGCAATCAGCGCCACGCACAACTTGGCAAGCGTTTTCATCACATACCTCCTAATGTTGAACAAAAACGAATTCGACAATCAAAATTCCCGAATCAATAGCTTGTGCACCCGAAAAATCAATCCAGAGCCAAAGTGGTCTTCGCGTCGAACAGGACCATGCGGTTGAACTCGAACCCGATGGGTACGATCTCGCCCGGATTGGCCACCACGCGGCCTTCCACCTCGGCCAAAAGTTCGTTCTCGCCGTCAATGACGATCTCCAGATGAGACTGGCCGCCCAGAATCTCCGAAACCACGACCTCGCCCCGGCACCACCATTCCTTGGGCAGCTTTTCAATGGAATCGCCCATCTTGATGGAGTCGGGCCGGATACCGACGAGCACCTCCATGCCGTCGGACAGGGAACCGTAACGGCCTTCCGGCACCGGAAAAACGGATTTCCCCACTTCCACAAACGTCTTGCTGTCCCGCAGCCGCACCGTACCCTCCAGAATATTCATGGGCGGGTTGCCGATGAACCGGGCCACAAAGACGTTGGCCGGTTTCTCGAAGACCTCGATGGGTGTGCCCACCTGCTGAATCTCGCCGCCCTTGAGGATGACGATGCGGTCGGCCAGGGTCATGGCCTCGATCTGGTCGTGGGTAACGTAGATGGTGGTGGTCTTGAGCCGGAGGTGCATTTTCCGCAGCTCCATGCGCATCTGGGTGCGCAGCTGGGCATCCAGGTTGGAAAGCGGCTCGTCAAAGAGAAATACATCCGGGTCGCGGACAATGGCCCGGCCCATGGCCACGCGCTGCCGCTGACCGCCGGAAAGTTCGGAGGGCTTGCGCTCCAGGTACGGCGCCAGCTCCAGGATACGGGCGGCCTCGGTCACCCGCTCCTCGATTTCCGTCTTGGAATGTCCGCGCATCTTCAGGGAAAAACCCATGTTCTCGCAGACCGTCATATGCGGATACAGGGCATAGTTCTGGAAGACCATGGCCACGTTGCGGTCCTTGGGCGAAACCTGGTTTACCACCCGTCCGCCAATGGAGATTTCACCGCCGGAGATTTCTTCCAACCCGGCTATCATACGCAGCACCGTGGACTTGCCGCACCCCGAAGGGCCTACCAGGACGATGAATTCCTCATCCTCGATCTTGAGGTCGATGCCGGGCACCACCTCGACTTTCCCGTACCGTTTGACGATCTGCTTCAACTCCACATCTGCCATACTGTCACCTTGATATCTGTCGTTTGCCGCTTACTCGGCGGAGAAGCGGTATTCTGTTTTCTGCACATATTCCGCGCTCGCGTCCACGATCACGGAAGGAAATTCCGGGTGGTTGGGGGCATCCACATATCCGCTTGGCTCCACGCAAAACGCGGCATAGCGTCCGTAATGTTCCCCGCTTCTGCCGGTCTCGTCCAACGAATTGCCGGTGTAAAACTGGAATCCGGGCTGGGTTGTCCAAACCGTGAGGGTCCGCCCGGAAACCGGGGCATGAACCGTTGCCGCGCGGCACAAACCGCCCGTTTCGCCATCCAGCACGTAGTAGTGGTCATACCCTCCGGCCATTTCCAGGGCGGGATATTTCTCGCCGATCCGGCTGCCAACGGGCCTGGGCTCTGAAAAGTCCATCGGCGTCCCGGCCACGGGCACAACCTCGCCGGTCGGGATCAGGTCCCCGTCCGTCGCCAGATAGTTGGAAGAGGCCAATTCGGCCGTGTGGTCCAGCACCGTGCCACGGCCAGCCCCGGCCAGATTGAAATAGGGATGGGAGGTCATGCTGACGGGCGTTGGCAAATCCCGGCTCTGGGCCCGATACTCGATACGCAAACCATCGGCAAGGAGTACATAGGTCACGACAACGCTCAGATTGCCCGGATATCCCTGATCGCCATGGCCGCTGAAAAGCTTGAGGGAAAGGGCCGGACCATCGGGATGCCGAACGATCTCGCCCATCCAGACACGACGATTGAACCCGCGAGGGCCGCCATGCAGTTGATGTCCACGCCAATTGGGAACCAGCTGCCAGGTGCAGCCGTCCAGCGCAAACCGGGCATGGGCCACGCGATTGGCCACCCTTCCGATGGTTGCACCCAAACATGCCTGACCGCGAACATATTCCTCCAGCCCGTCATAGCCAAGGACGACCTCGCCCAAAGCGCCGTCCCGATCAGGCACCAGCAGAGAGACCAGGGTCGCCCCATACTCCGAGACCTGCGCACGCAGGCCGTTCTCCCGCTCCAGGGTGAACAGACGTACGGCATAGCCTTCCGGCCCAGTGCCCCAGGATTGTTGTAAAACAGGCATTAGCAATGGCTCCTGGCGGATGATCCCCGAACCCGCAGTTCGGTATTGAGCACCACTGTCTCGGGCGTGACCATAGCATTATCCGTGTCGAATTGCTTCAGTAAAAGCGAAGCGGCCGTCCGGCCCATGGTGAACGCGGGCTGGTACATGGAGGTCAGGGCCGGGTCGATAAGCGCGGCAATGGGCGTATCGGAAAAGCCCACCAGAGCGATGTCGTCCGGGATGCGGAGCCCGGCCTTCTTGAATTCGGTGTACATGCCCACCGCCACGGGATCGTTGATGGCGAGCACCGCGTCCGGCCGCTCCGGCATGGCCAGGAACTTGGCCGCGCCCCGACGGCCTTCCTCTTCGCCGTATCCCCCATGCAGGTGGAACCGCGCCTCATAGTCCAGCCCATGGTCGCGCAGGGCGTCACGGTATCCCTCGAACCTTTTCCGATTCAGGGCGATGCCGTCCTGCCCCGCCATGTGACCGATGTGCCGATACCCGGCCTCGGCCAGATGGGAGGTAGCCACATAGGCAGCCTTGTAGTCGTCAACCACCACCTTGCTGGTATCCAGCCCTTCCACCACGCGGTCGAACTGGACCAGGGGCACGCCCTGGCGGATGGCGCCCGCAAGGTGCTCGTAGGTCGTGGTCTGGGAGGAAATGGCGATGAGCAGCCCGGCCACCCGGTTGGCTACCAGGGCCTGGGTATTGATGATCTCGCGGCGCAGCGTCTCCCCGGACTGGCAGACCATGATGGTGTAACCGTTCTCGTAGGCCACTTCCTCTATGCCGCTGATGACCGTGGAAAAAAAGTCGTGGCCGATCTCCGGGACGATGACCCCGATGGTGTTGGAACGGCGTTTTTGCAGGGACTGGGCCAGCTGGTTGGGGTGATAGTTGTACAACTCCGCAGCTTCGGTGACACGTTTTTTCGTGGCGGCGCTGATATCAGGATGGTCCCGCAAGGCGCGGGAAACCGTGGACGCGGAAATATCCAGTTCCCGGGCGAGGTCTTTGATGGTGAACTGGGACACGGCGCTCTACTCCTCGCAGTCCCGAAGAAAAATGACTTCGTTGCCGGGCTTGCGAACGTGCAGCGGCAGCACGGACCTCGGCCCGAATACCCCTTCCATGAACGCACGGTACTCCTCGAACCGCGCCTCCGGCACGTAGGCCTGGATGGTCCCGGCAAATCCGCCGCCCTGAATTCGGCAGGCACCCTCGCCGTTCAGGAACCGCTTGGTCAGTTCCAGGGCCAGTGGAATGGGCTGGCTGAGCGGACGGGACGGGCTGAAACAATTTTGCAGCAGCCGCAAGGAGGAGTCGCCCGAAGCCGTGACCAGCTCAAGAAACCGGGCCATATCGCCTTGTTCCAGGGTGGCCGTCTCCTCCGCGGCCCGGTCGGATTCTTCGATGAAATGCAGCAGCCGCAACACCGCACGGTCACCCGCCTCTCGCCGCAGCTTCGGAGCCGCCGCCAGCACCTGCTCCACGGTCAGCCCACGGGCGAAGTCCCGGCCCAGCACCCGCGCCGCCCGGCCCATCTCATCGGGAATGGCCGCATAGTCGGGGGTCAGGTCCGCATGGCTGCCGCCGGTATCCACCACGGTCAGCCGGTAGCCCGTTTTCTCGAAATCGAAATCCACATTGCGCACCACCGGATGTTCCGGATCGGCAAAGTCGATGGAGACCACGCCCTGGCAGGCGCAGGCCAGCTGATCCATGAGCCCGCAAGGTTTGCCGAAATGCACGTTTTCGGCAGCGCGGCCACACCGGGCAAGGGTCAGACTGTCGACCTTTCCGTCATTGTACAGATGGCTGAGGACCCGCCCCAGACAAACCTCGAAGGCTGCCGAGGAACTCAGTCCCGCACCCATGGGAACCATGCCGGACACGCAGGCATCAAATCCGCCGACAACAAACCCGCTGCGACGCAGGGCATGGGCCACGCCACGCACCAGTGCGGTGGGCGTTCCGTGCTCCTCCGGCCGGGGGGCCAGATCGTCCAGATTTACCTCTATTGTGCCGGAAACACCTTCCGACCGAATACGGATGAGCGGCCCCTCCGCGCGGATAGCCAGGGCGAGGCAATCGAAATGCACCCCGGCGGCCAGCACGACACCGTGGTTGTGATCCGTATGGTTGCCGCCCAGTTCCGTCCGGCCCGGCACACTGACCAGCGCGGCGAGCCCCATTTGCTCGGAACGCTCCATGCGCCCCAGCAACGCCAGATAACGCTGGCGCTGTACGGCCAATTCCTCCGGTCCGTAAAATTCAGACAGCAGTTCGTCCATGTCGCCATCCTCAAGGTGGCGACGGTAGGCGGTCACGGTCTTTTTCACGCACCCTCCAGGTAGTGAATCTCGGACAGGCCGCGCAGCCGGTCGGCGGCGGCTTCGGGGGTCAGATCGCGCTGGGGCATGGCCAGCATCTCAAAGCCGACCATGAACTTTTTCACGGACTTGGACCGCAGCAGCGGGGGATAGTAATGCAAATGGAAATGCCAGTGAGGGTGCTCCGCCCCGTCCGTGGGCTGCTGATGGATACCCATAGAAAAAGGGAACGAGGTCTGAAACAGATTGTCGTAGCGGATATTCAGCCTGACCATGGCATCGGCCAGGGAACGGCGGACGGCCGCATTCATTTCGAGGATGGACGTCATGTGCGTCCGGGGCAGAATCATGGTCTCAAACGGCCAGGTGGCCCAGAACGGAACCAGGACCACGAAATGCTCGTTTTCCAGCACCACGCGCTCCCCGCTCTCCAGCTCCCGGCGCAGGTAGCGGCAGAGCAGGCACTCGCCCCGCTCGTCCAGGTGGCTGCGCTGGCGGACATCCTCCAGGCCGGGCAGCATGGGTACGGACCTCGTGGCCCAGATCTGGCCGTGGGGATGCGGATTGGAACAGCCCATGACAGCGCCCCGGTTCTCGAAAATCTGGACGTGGCCGATCTCCTCGCGCGCGCCGAGGTCGCGGTACTCCTCGCACCAGCGATCCACCACAGCGGCCGCGCGGTCCACGCCCAGCCGGGCCATGGAGAGATCATGGCGGGGAGAATAGCAGATCACACGGCAGGTGCCGGTTTCGGGCTCGGCCACGAGCAAATCGTCGGATGCAAAATCTTCGGATGGCGACTCGGGCAGCAGCGCCGCGAAGTCGTTGGTAAAGACATAGGTGCCGTCGTAGTCGGGGTTGACCGCCCCTCCGGCGCGATGATTGCCGGGGCACAGGTAGCAGTCGGGATCGTGCGTTGGCCGCTCTTCCAGGTCGGGGTTTTCCTGCTGCCCCTGCCAGGGCCGCTTGGTACGATGGGGCGACACCAGCACCCACTCGCCTGTGAGCTGGTTCAGCCGCCGATGCGGACACTCATCAAAAAACATTTTTTCCCCTGCTGTTCCCACGAAAAAAGCGGCGTACTTCCGGCTCACCGCAAACGTTGCCGCAAACGTTTGCGACACCGCCCTGAAACAAACCATACGGATGCGAAAGTGTCAAGGCGGAACGGCGAAAAACGCCGCCGGAACACATCCTGGCGGCGTTTTAACAAAAACCGTCCCGATTCATGCGCGGCCGCAAAGAAACAGTGCGGTTACGCCGATTTGCATTTTTTTGAGGGCTAACCGCTACTGGGCGACAACCTGGGACAGCACCTGCCCCACCAGGGCGGCTGCCGGGATGGAAAAGCACAGGCGCGCCTGCGTCTCCCCGAAGAGGACATCCATGTACACGGTCTCGCCGTGCTGGAAGCTTTCAGCGGCCGTTCCCGTCACCAGGGGCAGCTCGGTAGGTGCGTCCTCATCGAAACCGATGGGGGTCATGCCCTCACGCTCCGGCCCCATGGAGGCCTGGCTCATATTGGACAGTCCAGCCGCCATGGCAGCGGCCACGTCCAGGCTCACGGGCAGGTAGACCGGGCCGAATTGGAACAGGCATACCGGATGTTCCTCCAGCAGCATGGCCTGGCCCGGCCCATCGGGAAACTCCAGCAGATACGGGCCCTGGTCGTCGAATTCGATTCTCTGGCCTTCTTCGGACATGGTCTCGTCTCCCTTTTAGTCTACGTAGGAACAGCAGTAATCGACCACGGACGCCACCTTGAGCTGGAACCGGGACTTGCCGGGCACCTCGAAACGCTGCCCGCCCGAAATCTTCACCCACTCCTCGGAACCGGGAAGCAGCACTTCCATGTCTCCGGTGGTAATCTCCATGATCTCCGATTTGTCCGTACCGAACTCGTATTCGCCCGGCAGCATGATGCCCAGGGTCTTGACGCTTCCGTCGGGGAAAGTGACGGCCCGGCTGGTGACCTTGCCGTCAAAGTAGATATTGGCCTCGATGGTCACCGTGACGCCTGTGAATTCGGACATGCCTGCTCCTGTTCGGGTGAATGGATGTTCATGGGTAAACCGCCCCTTGCATGGAAACGGTATCAAGGTATACTGACCGCTCCCGGACACCGTCAACCTTGATAGGGCTCAGCGCATGGAAAAAGTACGTTTCGGCATCCTCGGCACCGCAAAAATCGCCCGCGAGAAAGTCATCCCCGCCTTGCAAAAGGCCCAATGCATCGAAGTCACGGCCATTGCCTCCCGGTCCAAGGCGGCCGCCGACAAAACGGCCGAACTCCTCGGCATCCCCAAAGCCCACGCCTCCTACGAAAAGCTACTCAAGGATTCAAAGGTGGACGCCGTCTACATCCCCCTGCCCAACCACCTGCATGTGGACTGGACCATCCGGGCCATGGCCGCTGGCAAGCACGTGCTGTGCGAAAAGCCCCTGGGCATGTGCGACGACGAGGTCAACCGGCTCATCGACGCCACCAGCCGCTACCCCGACATCAAGGTCATGGAGGCGTTCATGTACCGCCACCATCCCCAGTGGGAGGAGATAAAACGGCTGGTCGACGCGAAGGAGATCGGCGAACTCGTCTCCATCCATACCGAATTCTCCTATTTCAACGCCGATCCCGCCAATATCCGCAACAACGCGGAATCGGGCGGCGGCGCGCTCATGGATATCGGCTGCTACGCCATAGCCCTATCCCGTTTCCTGCTCGATGCCGAACCCCGGCGCGTGTTCGGCCTGCTGGACATGGACCCGGCCTTCGGCACGGACAAGACTGCCACCGCCATGCTCGATTTCTCCGGCCGCATCTCCACCTTTTCCTGCTCCACCCAGGGGGCGAGGCACCAGCACGTCTCCATCGTCGGAACCACCGGCCGCATAGACATTCCCCTGCCCTTCAATCCCCTGCCGGACAGCCCGGCCCAGTTCCTGCTCCAGCGGGACCACATCGACGACCCGGCCCACGCGCTGAAGACCGTGACCTTCCCCATCTGCGACCAGTACACCACCATGGCCGACCGCTTTGCCAAATCCATATTGGACGACACCCCGGCGCCCGTCGGCCTGACCGATGCCTGGGCCAACATGCACGTCATCGACGCCATCAGGGAAAGCTCGGCCACAGGGCAGTGGGAGGCTTGCTGACCAAGCCTGCGACAGAGCCAAAATCAAAGATTGACGCCCCCGGCGAAAAGCGGGAAAAATGGGTCATGCCTACTCCAAATCGCTGCTGTTTCGTCAATGTCAACGGGTACTCGCTGGACGGCGGGAACACCCGGTTCTCCTCCCTTGCCATGGAGGACGGCCGCATCGTGGCCGTGGGCGGCCCGGACGCCGTCTCCGCACAGATAGATGCGGGCTGGCCCGTGCGCGACCTGCAAGGCAGGACCATGCTCCCCGGCTTCATCGACACCCATCAGCACCTCGGGCTGACCGCGCAGGTGCTGGGCGGCCTGGACCTGAGCAAGGCGGCGGACATGAGCGACATCCGCGCCATCGTGGCCGAGGGATATGCCAACGGCGATGCAGACCACTGGGTCCTCGGCTGCGTCCTCAACGAGCTGGACCTGAAGGAACGGCGCCTCCCCCTGCGTGAGGACATCGACGCGGCCTGCCCGGACCGCCCGGCCATGCTCGTCCACGCCTCCTGGCATCTCTGTGTGCTCAATTCCAAGGCGCTTGAGATCCTCGACCTGCCGCCCAACCTGCCCGGCATGGACCTCAAGGACGGCCGCCCCACGGGTGTGATCCGCGACCCCGGCACCCTCACCCACGTCTTTCCCACTGTCAGCCGCCTTACCCCGGACGAGGTGAAGCTGGAGCGGTTCCGCGCCGCCTGCCGCGCGGCCATCCGCCAGGGCATCACCACCCTGCACTGCCTGGAGGGCGGCGACTTCGGCCCAGGCGACACCCCGGTGGTGGTCAAAAACAAAGCGACCCTGCCCGTCAACGCCGTGATCTGGAATCAGGTCATGGATATCCCGGAGACCCTCTCCCTCGGCCTGCCGCGCATCGGCGGCTGCATCTGCGCGGATGGAGCCATGTCCGCCCGCACCGCCGCCCTGCTGGAACCGTACAGCGACGATCCCGAAAACTACGGCGCGCTGAACTACACCCAGGAGCAGATGGACGACTTCATCATGGCCGCCCACAAGGCAAACCTTCAGGTGGCAGTGCATTGCGAGACCGACGGTGCCATCGAACAGGTGCTGACTTCCATGGAGCGAGCGCTCGCGGCCATGCCCCGCGAAAATCACCGCCACCGCATCGAACACTGCGAAATTCCGACCATGGACCAGCTGGACCGCATGGCCCGGGCGGGCATCATCGCGGCCATGCAACCCTCCTTCTTTCCCTTCCTGGTGGATTGGGACGACTATGTCTCCCGTTTCGGCAAGGAGCGCATGCAGCGCATCCATCCCTACCGAACCATGCTCAACAAGGGCATACACATGTGCGGCGGTTCGGACTGCCCCATTACTCCGTACACCCCGCTCACCGGCATCCAGGCTGCGGTGCTCCACCCCGTCGAGTCCGAACGGCTCACACCGGAGGAGGCAATCCGCCTGTTCACCTCGGACGCGGCCTATGCGGGATTCGAGGAAGACGAACGAGGTTCCATCGAACCGGGCAAGGCCGCCGATATGGTTGTGCTGGCCGAAGACCCCTTCCTGATGGCACCCGAAACCATTGCCGCCATTGATATTGTGGAAACATACTGCGAGGGAGTCCGGCACACCGCTACGGACTAATTTCTTTCACCGGCCCCTGTGCCGTCAATCCCGCAAGGAGACGACCATGTGGAAACGCACAGTCTGCACCAAGGACTGCCCGGATACCTGCGGCCTTCTGGCCAAAGTTGAAAACGGCCGCGTCGTGGCGGTCAAGGGCGACCCGGAACATCCCTTCACCAAAGGGTTCATCTGCCGCAAGGGAGCGACCTTTCCGGCCCATGTACATTCGCCCGACAGGCTGACCGTCCCGCTAAAGCGCACCGGGGTGAAGGGGAGCGGCCAGTTCGCGCCCATCACCTGGGACGAGGCGTTGGACGAAATAGCCGAACACATGCGCGCCGTGGCCGACGAGTTCGGACCAGAGGCCATTCTCCCCTATTCCTACGCCGGGCACATGGGCATCGTTCACCGCCACTCCGGCCATGCCTTTTTCAACCGGCTGGGAGCCAGTTCGCTCAAATACACCATCTGTGCGGCAGCGGCCACGGCCGGACTTCGGGTCAGTCTCGGCACCGGACCGGGCGCGGACCTGGAAGGAACAATCGACTCCGACTTCATCATCATCTGGGGCAGCAACACCCGCACCACCAACGTGCACGCCTGGCCCTTCTTCCAGGCCGCCCGCAAGAACGGTGCGAAACTCGTGGTCATCGACCCCTACCGCAACCAGACGGCACAGGCTGCCGACGAGCACATCATGCTCCGCCCCGGTTCAGACGCGGCCCTCGCCCTGGCCATGATGCACGTCCTTATCTCCGAGGATTTGATCGACCGCGACTACATCAAACGCATGACCGTGGGGTTCGACCAACTCAAGGAGCGGGTGGCCGAGTATCCGCCGGAATCAGCGGCCCGCCTCTGCGGCGTGGAGCCTGAGCAGATAGTGAATCTGGCCCGGCAATACGGCACGGCCAAGGCCCCCTTCATCCGGGGCGGCATGGGCCCCGCGCGCCAACTGGCCGGAGCCATGGCCACACGCACCATCAGCCTGCTCCCGGCCCTGGTCGGCGCATTCGAAAAACCGGGCGGCGGCTTTTCCCGCAGCGTGGGCGGCGGTATCTCCAACCTGACCTCCCTGACCCTGCCCGATCTGCGTCCGGCCGGGACCCGCGAGATCAACATGGTCGAGCTGGGCGACGCCCTGACCCGGCTGGACGATCCGCCGGTCAAACTCCTGTACGTCTACCTTTCCAACCCCGCAGCCGTGGCGCCCCAGTCCCGCCGGGTACTCCGGGGCATGGCGCGCGAGGACCTCTTCACCGTGGTGCAGGAACTGTACATGACCGATACGGCCAAGTACGCGGACATCATTCTGCCTGGCGCCACCTTCATGGAAGTGGGGGACATCTATAAGGCATACGGCCACAACTACATCCAGGCCGCCGAGCCGGTCATCGAACCTGTGGGCCAGTGCCGACCGACCCTGGACATTTTCCAGTCCCTCGCAAAACGTCTCGGCTTTGACGATGCAATCTTTTCCATGACCCAGCCGGAGCTTATGGAACAGCTCATTGCCGACAACAAGGACGCGCCCGCCATGCAGGGTATCGACCTCGACCGGCTGCGCGAAGGATATCCGGTACGGCTGAACATCCCGGCCTCGCCCTATGCGCAGGGTTTCGGCACGCCCTCCGGCAAGGTGGAATTCTATTCCGAGACCATGGCCGCGAAGGGCCTCGACCCGCTGCCGGACGGCACGCCGGTGCGCGACCCGGACGGCGTGCGCTATCCGCTGGAGTGCATCACCCCGCCCCACCGGCTGCTGCTCAACTCCGCCTTCAACGAGGTGGCCGAGCTGCGCGAAAAAATCGGACCGGCCACAGTCAAGATACACCCGGAGACCGCAGCGGCCCGGAGCATCAACCAGGGCGATCCGGTCCGCGTATTCAACGACCGGGGCGAATGCCGCCTCCAGGCCGAAGTCACCGAGGACACCCGCCCGGACCTGCTCGTCATCGAAGGACTCCGCTGGCCCTCCCTCACTCCCGGCGGCGGGGCCAACCAGCTCACCAGCCAGCGCCTCACCGACATGGGTGAAACCTGCGCCTTCCACTGCAACCGGGTGGAAGTGGAACCGGTGGAGTAAAGGCGGCCTCCGGCGGCTGGGGGAAGGGAAGAGGGGAACCTTTTGGAAAAGGTTCCCCTCTTCCCTTCCCCCAGACCCCCATCCTATCTCCCTTCCAAAACTTTTTGGTGCCGCTTCGCGGGGGGAGGGAGGAAGAGAGCTGTAAGAAAGGACGAATTGTTAGGTGCCGCAGAAGGTGCGGTGGACTACTTCGCTCGGTTCAGGTGGGATTTCGTATTCAGTGAATTCGGGGAGGTCCTCGTAGGGAGCGGAAAGTGCCTTGATGAGTTGGTGTGCGGGGGCGAAGTCGCCATGGTCTTCGGCGGCCCGGATGGCCTGCTCCAGGCGGTGATTGCGGGGGATACGCGCGGGGTTGGCGGCACGCATGGCTATGAGGGCGTCCTCGAAGTCGATGCCCAGCCCGCCCAGATGAGCGCGCCAGAATCCGACCCAGTCGGGCATTTCCGCAGCCTCGGTGAAAAGCGCAAGGAAGGATGCCCCGTCCTGCCGCCAGCGGGCCAGTTCCCGAAAGGCGACGGTGAAATCCACCTCCTGCTCGTGCAAACGGCGCAACAGGTCCCGGACAACGGCGTAGTCGGCCGCGTTGCCGTTTTCAATGCCGATCTTGCGGGACATGGTCTTATGAAGATGCCGGGCGAAGATAGCCGGGAATTCGGCCAGCACTGCCTCGGCGGTCTCGCGACCGGCCTCCCCTTCCGCTCCGTTGGCCATGAGCGGAGCCAGACAGCCGCCCAGGCTGGACAGGTTCCACTGGGCAATGGCGGACTGATTTTCATAGGCATAGCGCCCCTGCCCGTCGATGGAGCTGAAGACCGTGGAGGGCGAATACACATCCATGAAGGCACAGGGGCCGAAGTCGATGGTTTCCCCGGCAACCGAGGTGTTGTCCGTGTTCATCACGCCGTGGATGAATCCAACGCCCATCCACTGCGCCACCAGTCCGGCCACCCGGTCGGCAATCTGCCGAAACAGCTCGGCATAGGGATCGGCCGCATCCCGGCACACCGGATAGTGGCGGTCAATGACGTAATCCGCCAGCAGTCGCAGCGAGGCAGTATCGCCCCTGGCCGCGAAATATTCAAAGGTGCCCACCCGAATATGGCTGGCCGCCACCCGCGTCAGCACACCACCGGGCAGCTCGTTTTCCCGATGCACGGTCTCACCCGTGGCGACCATGGCCAGAGCACGTGAACTGGGAATACCCAGTGCGTGCATGGCCTCGCTTACCACATATTCGCGGATGACCGGTCCCAAGGGCGAACGGCCGTCGCCTCCGCGCGAAAATCGTGTCCGGCCTGATCCCTTGAGCTGAATATCGAACCGCTGGCCGTCCGGCGCGCCCACCTCACCCAGCAGCACGGCCCGGCCATCGCCCAGCTGGGGCACAAAATGGCCGAACTGATGCCCGGCATAGGCCTGCGCCAATGGTTCCGCGCCCTCAATCGGCTTGTTGCCGGAGAACATATCTGCCAGAACCGCCTCATCCTCCGGGAACCGCAGTCCGAGCCGGTCGGCCAGGGCAAGGTTCAGGCGAATGAGCCGGGGCGCAAGCACCGGCACGGGATCAATGCGCTCGTAGAATTGCTCCGGCAGACGGGCATAGGTGTTGTCGAACGGAATGGCGGTCATGGGCAGCTTTCCGGCGGGTTGGACCGGAACCTCCTCCCATAGAGATAAGACCTCCGTCCCGAAAAACAATCCCGCGTCGGCTACCGCGCCGGAATGTAGGTCACGTCCATCTCCTTGGGCGGTGCCAGCGGCGAGCTGGCCTTGACGTAATCCATAAATGCCTGGGCATCCACAAACCCGGTGTCCTCATGTCCGGCCTCCCCTTTAAACATGGTGTATCCGTCGCCGCCTCCGGCCAGATAGGCGTTGGTCACCACCCGATAGTTTCGGTCCGGATTGAGCGCCCCCCACGCCCCGTTTTGCCGGATATCCAGTTGCGTGATGCGGTTCCCTTCCGGGCGATTCATGTCCGCCGTGTACCGGGCGTTCGCCACATACGGGAAAGCGCCGCCGCCACGGGTCACGCCATATTCCAGTGCATCACAAATCGTTTTCCCCTTGAGGGACAACACAACAAGGGAATTGTTGAAAGGCAGTACCGAATAGATGGTTCCGACGGAGATATCGCCCTGGGGAATGGACTCTCGGACCCCGCCACCGTTTATCAGCGCCATATCCGCAGGCCTGCCCGTACGCGCCAGTCGGGCGAGCATGGACCTGGCAACCAGCGGAGCCAGCAAACTGCCATGGGGCAAGCTGATGCCGGAATCGGAAACACCGGGCACCCGCGTGTGCGTCAAGGCAGCCGATGCCTTGCCGATAACCTCCCGGCGCAAGGCTTCCAGCCCGGCGGTAAATGGCGCGAGGTAGGCGGCTATAGCTTTGTCCGGCCCCACGGATGCAACCGGAGGGTGTTCATCCATCCAACGTATGGCAGCCTTATTCTCCTTCTGCTCCAGAGCCTTCCACTTGCCGTCCTTCTTGCGGACGAGCGTTCCGGCATCGACCAGGAGCAGCGGCCTGGGCACCGCCGAGGTCACCCTCCCCTCCCGGTCAAAGGTGAGGTCCAGCCTGCCGAGCACCCGGCTCCACTCCCAGGCCGTGACCACATAGACGGGGTTGCCGTCCGCACCCTTGACCACGGTGGGATACGGTCCCGAGGCGTGCAGCCCGACCACGCCGAAATAAGATTGGCCGTGCTCGCCGAGAAGTGTATGCGAATGGCCGCCGACAATAACGTCCACACCGTGGACCTCGGCTGCCAGTTGTTGGTCCTCCGCATACCCCACATGCGTGAGCAGGATGATCTTGTTGACCCCCTGTTTCGTAAGCTCCGCCACATATTTTCGTGCGGTAGCCGCCGCATCGTCAAAAGACACGCCCGGTCCGGGGCTGGATATGAACGCGGTATCCGGCGTGGTCAGTCCGATGACGCCGACCCGCTCGCCGCCATAACCCAGGATGACGTACGGCTTGATGCGCTCGGCCAGGCAAGGCACACCCGGAGTTTCGACATTGGCGCCCAGCACCGGGACATCGGTGTATTCCAGCATCCCGGACAGCAGTTCCGCCCCCTTGTCGAACTCATGGTTGCCGAGGGTCATGGCATCGAACCCGAGTCGGTCCAGCAACTCCATTTCCGGCCTGCCGCCAAACTTCATGAAATAGAGTCCACCCTGAACCACATCTCCCGCATGGAGCAAGGCCACGTTCGGCACGGATCGGCGGACCTTCCGCACCTGTGCCGCAAGTTGCGGCCAGCCGCCGAGAGTCGCGCGGTTTTCCTCACCATTAACCGAAATCGCATCGTTGGTCCCGGCCAGATAGGAGTGGGTGTCGTTGACATGCAGGACAGTCAGTTTGAACGCCACCGCCGGGGTGGCAAGCAGCGTTAGCAGAATAAGAAAAGTCAGAACGGTTCGCTTCATGACATGCTCCATAACAGGTTCACCGACAACATAGCAGAAACGGTTCCGGTGCGGAATCAGACTCAGGACAAAAAGAAAGGCCCGCCGAGGCGGGCCTTTCCATATTTCGGAATAAACCGGGAACTACTTGATGAAGAGCATTTCCTGGTAAGTGGGCAGGGGCCACATATCGTCGGCAACCAGACCCTCCATCTCGTCGGCCACTTCGCGGACGGTCAGCATGGCGGGCAGAATCTTGCTCTGCTTGTACTCAGCCTCGTCAGCCATGGTCTTGAAGTCGTCCTTGGCCATCAGCTTGTCCAGGGCCACAATGGCCTTTTCCAGCTTGCCGATCAGGGCGGTGACTTCCTTGAGACCCGGGGTACCGCCGGTGACACCGGCAGCCTTCAGGTTGGCGGCCACACCGGCCAGCTCGCCCTGGTAACGGACGGCGGCGGGCATGATGATCGTCTTGGCGATCTTTTCCACCAGCAGGGACTCGGTGAGGATCAGCTGATTGTACTGCTCGTAGGCAATTTCCTGACGGGCGTGCAGCTCATCCCTGGAGAGGACGCCGTACTTGGCGTAGACATCCACAACGTCCTTGTCGGTCAAAGCCGGCAGGGCGTCCGGAGTGGACTTCAGGTTGGGCAGACCGCGCTTGGCGGCTTCCTTCTGCCATGCGTCGGCGTAACCGTCACCGTTGAAGATGACGTGGCCGTGCTTCTTCATGATGCCCTGGAGGACCTTCTGGCAGGCGGCGCTCAGCTTGGAGGCATCGCCCTTGGTGATCTTCTCGATCTCGTCGGTGACGAAGTCCAGGGACTCGGACAGGATGGTGTTCAGGACAACCTGGGCACCGGCGATGGACTGGTTGGAACCCACGGCGCGGAACTCGAAGCGGTTGCCGGTGAAGGCGAACGGGGAAGTACGGTTACGGTCGCCGGAATCCATGGGCAGAGCGGGCAGGGTGTCGACACCCAGCTCCAGGCAGCCCTTGGCCTTGCAGCCCTTGAGGTCGCCCAGCTCGATCTGGTTGAAGATTTCGGCCAGCTCTTCACCCAGGAAGATGGAGATGATGGCCGGCGGGGCCTCGTTGGCGCCCAGGCGGTGGTCGTTACCGGCGCTGGCAACGGCGGCGCGCAGCAGCTTGCCGTACTTCTCGACCGCACGGATGGTGGCGGCGGTGATGGCCAGGAACTGCATGTTCTCGTGCGGGGTGGCACCCGGGGAGTACAGGGAGCCCTGCGTGCTGGTGGAGATGGAGTAGTTCAGGTGCTTGCCGGAACCGTTGATGTTGGCAAACGGCTTTTCGTGCAGCAGGCAGGCCATGCCGTAACGTTTGGCAACGCTGCGCAGGGTGGTCATGACCATCTGGTTGTGGTCGGTGGCCAGATTGGACTGCTCGTAGACCGGAGCGATCTCGAACTGGCCGGGAGCAACCTCGTTGTGACGGGTCTTGACCGGCACGCCCAGCTTGTACAGCTCGCGCTCGACTTCCATCATGAAGGCCAGCACGCGGCGGGGAATGGCGCCGAAGTAATGGTCGTCCAGCTCCTGGCCCTTGGCGGGCTTGGCACCGAACAGCGTGCGTCCGCAGACCATCAGGTCCGGGCGGGCGAAGTAGAAATTACGATCGACCAGGAAGTACTCCTGCTCGGGACCGGCGTTGGAGACGACCATGGAGCCATCGTCGGTGCCGAAGAGAGCCAGCAGACGGCGGCCGGCCTTGTTCAGGGCCTGATTGGCGCGCAGCAGCGGGGTCTTTTTGTCCAGCGCGTGTCCTTTCCAGGAAACGAACGCGGTGGGGATGCACAGGAAGGTACCGTTGGGGTTCTCCAGGATGTAGGCCGGGTTGGTCACGTCCCAGGCGGTGTAGCCGCGGGCTTCGAAGGTCGCGCGCAGGCCGCCGGACGGGAAGGAGGAAGCATCAGGCTCACCCTGGATCAGCAGCTTGCCCTCGAACTCGGCAATGGCCTCACCGTCACCGGCGGGGTTCAGGAAGCTGTCGTGCTTTTCGGCGGTCAGGCCGGTCATGGGGTAGAACACGTGGGTGTAGTGGGTGGCACCTTTGGAAATGGCCCACTCCTTCATGGCTGCGGCAACGGGACCGGCGATCGAGGGATCGAGTTTTTCCCCGGACTTCTTGGTCTTCATCAGAGATTTGTAAATCTCCTTGGGCAGCATGTCCCTCATGACCTTGTCGCTGAAGACATTGGAACCGAAGACATCCGTAGGCTTGGTCTCGGCAAAATTCAGGGGTTTGACATTCGGGGTGTAATTGGTCACCGCGGCGATGGCGGTCTGACGCGTCTGGTATCCGCTCATTAAAATTCTCCTTGCGGGCAAAATGGATTTTCCGGCTCAACCCGGACCTGGGATAGCCTGGCCCTTGTTGTCTCAGCACTTATACCAAGGTCCATGCCAAATATAAAAAATACTTTTATTTCAACGAATTGCAGGTTTGACCTTTTTCTGAACCCTCAAAAATCATACGAAATTGTAGTTTGAGTCCGCTTTTTCCTCCCTTCGGCGTGCCAATTTTGCAATTTTTTTTCGTAATATTCACAATCAGCTGTATAAGCTGAATAAAACAATGACATTATTGGGAACAGCAAAAAGCGCTGTCCGGTGAATCATAGGGCAGTCCAGAAGAATTTCCAACTGCCAATACGAAGAAAATAGACAAATTCGGAACATGCCGTCGACAAAAAGCGTATTTCAGGACGACAAAATCAACAAAATGCCAAAAGGAAAATCAAATCAAAAAGGGGGCGTTGAGGCAAACTCCATGGGGCGTCCCGTGGCGGGATGCCGAAAACGGAGAAGAGAGGCATGAAGCTTCAGTTGACCAGGCCCAGTACCTGAACCGTACAGACGATCGCCCACAATGGGGCAGCCGAGTCCTTTTTCATGGGCGGAGTGCAGCCGGAGCTGATGGGTCCGCCCGGTCTGAGGCATGAACTCCACGCGCGTCAATCCGCCCTCCACTCCAAGGCGGCGCCAGCGGGTCAAGCCACGCTTGCCGTTGACCGGATCGTAAACCTGGCGGGGCCGGTCATCCGGGTCCAGACGGAACTTGAGTTCAACCACCCCGCCCGTCTCGCCCAGCACGCCTTCCAGCAATGCGACATACCGCTTGCCCACCAGCCTGTCCATGAACTGCTTGGAAAGATTGCGATGCGCAGAAGTCGTCAGCGCGAGCAGCAGCAACCCGGAGGTATCCTGATCCAGCCGATGCACAGAAGGCTGTTCAATACATTCGGGGAAAAGGGAACGCACGCGGGAAACCACGCAATCCTGGTTCGCCTCTCCCTTGCCGGGTACGGAGAGCAGTCCGGACGGCTTGTCCACCACCACCAGATGGTCGTCGGAAAAAAGGATGGTCAGATCGTTGTCGGCCGAGGTCACAGGTCCTCCAGGCCACAGAGCATATGACCGAGAATAAGTCCGCATTTGCTGCTGCATGCGGGGTATACGGCCCCGTTTATCCGGGTCTTGGACCGATTTTCGCGGCCGAGATAGAACTCCGAAATGCCGAGGGGCACCAGTCCGTAACGGGCGGCATAGCCGATGAGCTTTGGCGCGCAGCAGTCGCCCGTGCCTGTGGGAATGCCCCGGTCCGGACCTACGACTTCCACCATCGGCTTGAGCTGACGCCTGAAATTCGGGAGGAGATACAGCGCGTGAATATCCTTTGTCAGTGCCCGGGAAAGCCCCCGACGCCGTTCGATAAGCTTGTTCCGCTCCGGGGAGTCCACGGGCAGGGAGGCGATGCGGCTTCCATACTTCTTAATAAGCTTCTCCGGCCCCCAGCTCATGGCCGCCATCTGCCGGGTATCGACCAGGGGCGGCACCCAGCCCGGCACCTGCCATACTCCGTTCATCTGGCCGGAGAAGGCCTTGAGCACACCGGTTCTTCCCTGCTTGTCCCGACAGACGAGCACGCCGAACATCTGGCCGCGAGCTTCGCCGAAAAGCGGTGCTGTGGAGAGTCTGGGATCGGCCCGGTCTTCGGGCGCGTCATAGTCCACCCGCCCGGTATGGAGCAGGCTCTTGATCAGACGGTAGGCTTCCGGCAGCGAGGGCCCCAGGGGGAGAGCGTGTTTTCTCCCACAAACCCGGCATTGGGCTTCGCAGGATGTCCGTTTGTCGAAGTCGCCTTGCAGTTTAATGTATTCAAGCATCATAAAAGACCTCGCCACCCGGAGGCGGCGAGGCCAATATACACTTCTTTAAGAATATAGGACAAGTGAAATCAGTCGAAATCAACCGCGGCGGAGCCGAGGAATTTCACGGAAACGATCTCGTATTCGATCTTGCCCCGGGGTGCGTCCACAATAACTTCGTCGCCCTCTTCCTTGCCGAGCACGGCCTTGCCCATGGGGGAAAGCACGGAGATGGAGCCTTTCTTGTGATTGGCGTCATCCGGTCCGAGCAGAGTAAAGGTCCGGGTATCTCCGGTATCGATATCCTCAACCTCTACGGTTGCACCGAAGATGGCACGTTCGCCCCCCAGCGTGTCCAGATCGAGCACGTCGAAAAGCGGCATGTGGGAGTTGATGTAGGTGATGCGTGCCTCCAACATGCCCTGACGCTCGCGGGCGGCATCGTACCCGGCGTTCTCGGAGAGATCGCCCTCCTCCCGCGCTTCCTTGATGGCCTGGATGATGGCCGGACGTTGCGCCTTGAGTTCCTCAAGTTCATTCTTGATTTTTTCGAATCCCTGCTTGGAGATGGGTATGCGTTCCATAGTGTCTACCTCGCACGTGAAACAGAATAAAAAAAAGAGCAGATGGCGCGGTTATCAAAAAATCAAGGACCGCGCCCCTGCAACAGTGTCACATCGTGTTGACGAACCTCCTACCTAATACATCCGGAATAAACGGTCAAGTAGGTTGCGGCAACGCCGCGCATCCGGACACCCCTTCTTTTTATAGTAGAGGGATGCGGCACTCCGTGATAAATGAAAATCCGGTCCGGCACGGCCGGACGGGGGACCGAATACGCCGCGGCACCGGACACAAGCGGTTGACACCGGCGGCGTATCTGATTCAATACCTTTTTTTTCGGGTTCCGGGCTTGCCCCGGGTCCCGCCGTCGCGGCCCGGTTTCGGCCGCAGAAACCGCCGTCCCGCCCCTGCGGGCATCGGCACACCGGAGGATGAGGATGAAGACATTTCGCATGATGGCGGCGCTGGCCCTGTGCCTGTCCCTGCTCTTCGCCCTGGGCTGCGCTTCCGAACCCGAGAAGAAAGCCGAGGACAAGGCTCCGGCCAAGACCGAAGCCCCTGCTCCCGCTGCCACCGAGGCAAAAGCCGACGCCAAGCCCCTGACCATGGGTCTTATCCTGGTCGGCCCCTACAATGACAAGGGTTACAGCCAGGCTCAGTACGAGGGCGGCAAATACGTTGAGAACAAGATGGGCGGCAAGCTCATCTACCTTGACAAGGTCAACCCTGCCGACCGTCCCGGCCTGACCATTCCCCAAGTGGTGGACGATCTGCTCTCCAAGGGTGCCGACTTCATCGTAGCGGGTAGCGACGACATGACCGACGGTATCCTGGAAGCCGCCGCCCAGCACCCGGATACGATTTTCATCCACGCTTCCGGCGATGCGGCGCTGACCGGCAAGGGGCCCAAGAACCTGGGCAACGTCTTCGCCCGCATGATCTACCCCAAGATGATGGCCGGATTCTCCGCGGGCATGACCACCCAGACCGGCAAGATCGGTATCGTCGGCCCGCTCATCAACGCCGAGACCCGCCGCCTCATCGTCTCCGCCTACCTGGGCGCGCGCTACGCCTGGACCCAGGTGCGCGGCAAGGATGCCAAGGATCTGACCTTCAGCGTCAAGTGGATCGGTTTCTGGTTCAACATCCCCGGCGTTACCGCCGACCCGACCCAGATGGCCGGTTCCCTCTATGACAGCGGCTGCGACGTGGTCCTCTCCGGCATCGACACCCCCGAAGTCGTCACCGTGGCCCAGCAGCGCCGCGATGCGGGCAAGAACGTCTGGGCCCTGCCCTACGACTACGAGAAGGCCTGCGAGGGCCAGGGCGGCGTCTGCGTGGGCGTGCCCTACTTCAACTGGGGTCCGATGCTCCTGAAGGTCGCCCAGGAAGTGAAGGCCGGTACCTACAAGTCCTCCTTTGAGTGGGAAGCCCCCTACTGGGCCGACATCAACGACCACGACAAGTCTCCCGTTGGCTTCATGCCCGGCGAAGGCATGTCCGCCGACGTCAAGAAGGCCCTGGACGAGTTCGTGGCCAAGCTGGGCACCGGCGAGGTCAACCTGTTCAAGGGCCCCCTCAACTACCAGGACGGTTCCGTCTTCCTCAAGGACGGCGAGACCGCTACCGACAAGCAGATCTGGTACATGCCGCAGCTGCTCGAAGGCATGGAAGGACTCTCCAGCCCCAAATAAATGATCGTCCTAAACGATATACATAAACATTACGGCCGGGTTCGGGCCAATGACGGCATCAGCCTCACCCTCGAACCCGGCCGCATCTATGCCCTGGTCGGTGAAAACGGCGCAGGCAAGTCCACGCTCATGCGCATTCTGGCGGGCCACACCCGCCCCACATCCGGCAGCATAGAGATCGACGGCGAATCCCTGACCCACCTCACTCCCGCCCTGGCGCGGCAGCATGGTGTGGGTATGCTCTACCAGGACCCGCTGGACTTTCCGGCCATGCCTGTCTGGGAAAATTTCCAGCTCGGCGCGCCTCACCGCACCAAGCGCGAGGTGGTGGACGTCATCGGCGAGCTCTCCTACCGGCTGGACGCCTGTTTCCTGCCCGACGAGCCTGTCTCGTCCCTCACTGTGGGCGAGCGTCAGCTGCTGGAACTGCTCCGCCTCCTCGACCTGGGCGCCACCACGCTCATCCTGGACGAGCCCACCACGGGCATCACCCCGGAGCAGAAGCGTGACCTTTTCAATCTGCTCATCCAGCTGGCGCGCGAGGAAAACCACACCGTGGTCATCGTCACGCACAAGCTCTCCGAAGCGCTGGAAATGGCCGACGCCATCTTCGTCATGCGCCAGGGCCAGCTGGTCAGCACCCTGACCCCGCCCTACGACGAGCGGGACCTCGTAAACCGCATGTTCGGCGAGGCCGCCAATGGCGAAGTCGCCCCTCTGCCCAGGATCGACGAGACCAAACCGCCCCGGCTGGTTCTGGATGACGTCCTCTTCGCAGGTCCGAAATACTCCATGGATCAACTCGATTTTACCGCCCGTCCCGGCGAGTGTATCGGTCTGGCAGGGCTGGACGGATCGGGCCAGGAACTCTTTCTGCGCGGCCTGTGCGGCCTGGACCGTATGCCCGGCGGCAAACTGATTCTGGACGGCCACGCATACGGCTCCAACGACTTCAAGACCCTGCGCCGGGCCGGTGTGCAGTTCGTCCCGGCGGACCGGTTGCAACTCGCCCTGTTTCCGGCACTGAACCTCATGGAACACATCACCCTCGCCTTTCCGGAACAAAACCGGGACCGGCAGAAATTCTACGACGAACAATGTGTGGACCGCTTCAACCTGCGCGCCCACCCCGACACCCACGCCAGCGAACTCTCCGGCGGCAACCAGCAGCGCCTGCTGCTCTCGCTCATCCCGGACAACGCCACGCTCATGCTCATGGAACACCCCACGCGCGGCTTGGACGCCGGTTCGGCCCGTCAGGTATGGAATCATCTGAAGGAACGGTGCGAGCACGGCGCAACCCTGATCTATTTCTCGCCCGACCTGGAGGAAGTGCTGGAGCACAGCCATCGGGTTGCCGTTTTCTATGACCGCAAGCTGGCCGCCGTGGTGGACCGCGAACAGGCCAACATGGAGACCATCGGCGCGCTCATGGCGGGCAAACCGCCCGAGGAAATCCTCGGCACCGGAGGCCGCCAATGAGCCGCGAATCCCTGCTCAAACAGATAGGCTGGTTCGCCGCCGCCGTGGTGCTGGCCCTGCTTCTGACCGTGCTGGTCGCCCTGCCCACGGGTGCGCCGCCGTTCAAGACCATTGCCATCCTCTTCCAGGGCGGACTCGGCTCCCTGTCCAAATTCGGACAGGTACTGTCGGTCTGGGTGCCGCTCACCCTCTGCTCCGTCGGCCTGCTCATCCCCTTCACCGCCCGGCTGTGGAACATCGGCGTGGAAGGACAGGTCATCATGGGTGCCATCTTCTGCACCGCCGCCCTGCGTCCCTTTGACGGCGGCGGCACCGGGCAGATCATTCTGGCCCTTGCGGCCGCGGCACTGGGCGGTGCGCTCTGGGCATTGCTTTCCGGCCTGCTGCGCGTCTTCGGCCGCGTGCACGAAATCTTTTCCGGGCTGGGCCTCAACTTCGTGGCCCTGGGCATCATCCTCTGGCTCATCTTCGGCCCGTGGAAACGCCCCGGCATCGCCTCCATGTCCGGCACCGAACCGCTGGACATCTCGCTGTGGCTGACCAAAGTCGGCAGCATGTCCGTCACCTGGGTCGGCCTCGGGCTGGCCGCCGCTGCCCTCATTCTGGCGGCCATACTCCTGCATCACACCGGCTGGGGCCTCAAGCTCCGCGCCGTGGGCGAAAACCCCAAGGCGGCCACCCTCTTTGCCCTTGGACCGCGCCGCCGTCTGCTCCAGGCCTTCATGCTCTGCGGTGCCATGGCCGGACTGGCCGGAGCCACACAGGTGCTGGCGGTCTATCACCGACTGCTGCCCTCCATCTCCAGCAGCTATGGCTACACCGGCTTGCTGGTGGGAATGATGGCATCCTTCCGCCTCGGGCTGGTACCACTCATCTGTCTGTTCTTCGCCGTGCTCAATGTGGGGTCCATCCAGCTCCCGTTGCAGCTCGGCCTGGATTCCTCGCTCTCCGGTGTCATCCAGGGCGTGATGGTCCTCTCGGTGTTCATCGTCCAGGGCATCCGGCTCTGGCTGAAAAAACGCAGGGAGGAAGCATAATGGAAACCTTTGCCCTGACCGTTGCCGCCGTTCTCATGGCGGGCGCGCCCCTGGTGCTGGCTACCCTGGGCGAGACCCTCACCGAGAAGGCGGGCATCATCAACCTTTCCCTGGACGGAGCCATCCTGCTCTCGGCAATGGCCGCTTTTGCCGTTGCCTCCATCACAGGCAGCCCCTGGCTCGGCGTCATCGGCGGTGCCTGCGTGGGCGCTGCCACTGCGGGTGTACTCGGCATCATCGGCATCTATCTGGGCCAGTCCCAGCTCGCCATCGGCTTCATCCTCACCCTGCTCTGCCGCGACCTTGCCTACTTCCTGGGCCACAACTATTCCCGGCAGCCCGGCCCGGACCTCGGCCTGTGGACCATCCCCGGCCTGAAAGGCGTCCCCTTCCTCGGCCCGATCCTCGCCAATGCCTCGCCGGTCATCTATCTTGGGCTGGGCGCCATCGCCCTGTGCTGGTGGTGGATGTACCGCACCGAGGGTGGCATGAGGTTGCGCGCCGTGGGTGAATCCCCGCGCGCGGCTTTCGGACGCGGCATCCGTGTCAGGCTGACGCGTTTTGCCTACTGTCTGGCAGGCGGCGCGCTGGTCGGAATGGCCGGAGCCGCCTATTCCCTTGCCGTCAAGCCCGGCTGGGGCCGTCCCCAAGGGTGCGAAGGCGCGGGCTGGATAGCGCTGGCCATCGTCATTTTCGGCGGCTGGCACCCTGTTCGCGCGGCGCTAGGCGCATTCTTCTTTGCCGCGTTGCAGGTTTCCGGCATCTATTTGCAGGAGATTTTCCCCTCCATTCCGGCCCCGGTCTTCCAGGTGGCCCCGTTCCCCATGATGATCTTGACGCTGTTGGCCGTAAATCTCGGCCGGGTCGGCTGGGTCCAGGACTTGGTGCGTCGGCATCCATTCCTTGGCAAGCTTTCCGGCAGCTGGCCGATTGAATCGCCAGCTGCGCTGGGGCAGGATTTCGACCCGAAAAAAGGATTGTAGACGAGGGTGGGGGCTTGCGCCTTCCGCCATCGGCGGGAGGGGATGGTTTCTGTTTAATACTCCGTATGGGGAAAGGCAGAGAGCCGGGTTTGAAGCCGTTCGGCTTCAAAGTTCCCTCCATGCCCTGCGCGGGCGGCGCTACTTTTTGCTGGGCCAAAAAGTAGGAAAAAGGCCCCTGCGAGTAGCTTGGCCGCCTGCGTGTTTCGCCGGAAGCATCCGATCCAAGCGGGACGGCTCCATCCTTTGAAAAGTATAGTGACGTTTCTCCGCGAACAGATCGAGGCTGCCCCATCCGTCCGGGTGGCTTACGGGAGCCGCCTTACCCGCTTGGTCGGCTGCTAACCGTCGAAACACAGGGCTGGCCTCAGCGAATTAATTGTTACGCTTTCCGAGACCGGACGGTTGTCCTCGGAGACTTCTTTTGCGAATGCTCAGGCTCCTGCTTGCCGCTACGACATAAAGACAAGTTCCCCTTATCTCAGCCCTGCGGGGACGCGGCTTAGAAGCTGACCAAACGGCCGGAGCGAATCTTCGCGGCCCGGCTTTTTTTGCTTCCCGCCTTGGGACGCGGGAGCGCAGGCCGTTTGGATCAGATTCTTTGCCCGTCACCGGGGCGATGGGCATGGCACCCCGAGAGCGCTTTTTGCTTACTTTTGGGCGCTCTGGTCCAAAAGTAAGTCGCACCTTTAGGGTGCGAAACACTCTGATATAAATCCCGCTGGAAGCGGCTCCAACTTTGTATTTCTCTTATGTTTTTATCTTTGATTTTCCAAAAGCTGAGAGCCGGGTTTGAAGCCTGTGGCTTCAAAAGCCCTCCATTGCCCTGCGCGGGCGGCGCTACTTTTTGCTGGGCCAAAAAGTAGGAAAAAGGCCCTTGCGAGTAGCCTTGCCGCCTGCGTGTTACGCCGGAAGCATCCGATCCAAGCGGGACGGCTCCATCCTTTGAAAAGTATAGTGACGTTTCTCCACGAATAGAGCGAGGCTGCCACCAACCTACCGGGTGGCTTACGGGAGCCGCCTTACCCGCTTGGTCGGCTGCTAACCGTCGAAACACAGGGCTGGCCTCAGCGAATTAATTGTTACGCTTTCCGAGACCGGACGGTTGTCCTCGGAGACTTCTTTTGCGAATGCTCAGGCTCCTGCTTGCCGCTACGACATAAAGACAAGTTCCCCTTATCTCAGCCCTGCGGGGACGCGGCTTAGAAGCTGACCAAACGGCCGGAGCGAATCTTCGCGGCCCGGCTTTTTTTGCTTCCCGCCTTGGGACGCGGGAGCGCAGGCCGTTTGGATCAGATTCTTTGCCCGTCACCGGGGCGATGGGCATGGCACCCCGAGAGCGCTTTTTGCTTACTTTTGGGCGCTCTGGTCCAAAAGTAAGTCGCACCTTTAGGGTGCGAAACACTCTGATATAAATCCCGCTGGAAGCGGCTCCAACTTTGTATTTCTCTTATGTTTTTATCTTTGATTTTCCAGAAGCAGAGAGCCGGGCTTGAAGCCTGCGGCTTCAAAAGCCCTCCATTGCCCTGCGCGGGCGGCGCTACTTTTTGCTGGGCCAAAAAGTAGGAAAAAGGCCCTTGCGAGTAGCCTTGCCGCCTGCGTGTTACGCCGGAAGCATCCGATCCAAGCGGGACGGCTCCATCCTTTGAAAAGTATAGTGACGTTTCTCCACGAATAGAGCGAGGCTGCCACCAACCTACCGGGTGGCTGACGGGAGCCGCCTTACCCGCTTGGTCGGCTGCTAACCGCCGAAACACAGGGCTGGTATCAGCGAATTAACAGCAACGCCTTTCGGGACCAGACGGTTGTCTTTGGAGACTTCTTTTGCGAATGCTCAGGCTCCTGCTTGCCGCTACGACATAAAGACAAGTTCCCCTTATCTCAGCCCTGCGGGGACGCGGCTTAGAAGCTGACCAAACGGCCGGAGCGAATCTTCGCGGCCCGGCTTTTTTTGCTTCCCGCCTTGGGACGCGGGAGCGCAGGCCGTTTGGATCAGATTCTTGCCCCGTCACCGGGGCGACAGGAGTGGCACACCAAAGGCGGTTTTTGGTTACTTTTTGGCGCCTTGGTCAAAAAGTAACTCGCACCTTGAGGGTGCGAAACACTCTAAAGTGAATCCCGCCGGAGGCGGCTCAACTTCTATATTTTGCCTTTCTCTTCCGCTTCTGTTTTCTCCTCCAACCGTGCCAACAAAAAAAGAAAACAGCCTTGAAAGATGAACTTTCACGACCGCTTCTGAGGGGATGGCGAAATCCAATCTAAAACTATCAGCCCGAGGCTCCATGAAGGGCCGCTCCCAGCGCCCCGACCATATCAGGCACGTCCGGAATGAGAATGTCGCTGCCGACCACGCCACCGGTGGCTTCGGAGAGCAGATTGCGCACACACGGGTTATTCGCCACACCGCCGCTGAAAACCAGCGGAAAGGTGAGGCGCACCCTATTCAGCATGTTAACCGTGCGCTTGACGATGGCCTTGTGCAGCCCCAGCGCGATGGACTCGGGCTTTTCCCCGCGTGCCATGAGCGAGGTGGCCTCGGTCTCGGCAAAGACCGTGCAGATGGAGCTGATTTCCGGCGGGTTGTCCCCTTTCAGGGCATACTCGCCGAACTCCTCCACCGGAATCTGAAAGACGCCGGCGGTGTACTCCAGAAACTTGCCGGTCCCTGCGGCGCAACGGTCGTTCATTTCAAACTTGAGCACCCGGCCGTTCTTGATGGACATGGCCTTGGTGTCCTGACCGCCGATATCGAGCACGGTACACGCTTCCGGGAAGTGGTGCGCCGCGCCCAGGGCATGGGCCTTGATCTCGGTGATGGTCGAGATCGGGCAGCCCAGCCCCAAACGCTGGATGAGATTGCGTCCGTAACCGGTCCCGACCAAGGAGGAAGGATGCAACCCATCCAGCAAGTTGGAACATTGTGCGAGCGGGTCGAATGTAGTTGGCAGCCGCCGCGAAAGGGTCACGGCTCCGTCCTCCACCCCGACCAGCTCTATGGAACGCGAACCAATGTCGAGTCCGAGGATCATCCAAGGGTCTCCACAAAGGCCTCGACGCGGGTCTTGAGCTGTTCCACATCCTCCATGGAGTAATCCGTCTCGATGGAGAGCATGGGCAGACCTTCCGCCGTCATCCGCTTGTCCACTTTCAGCGCCTCATGGGTGTAAGGCTGGCAGAAGAGGAGGCTGTAGTGGATCACGCCGTCCGCGTTGACCTGCTTGGCCAGGTTGGTGATGTTGTCCAGCCGCTCCGTATTGGGCGTGAAGCAGGCACAGTCGATTTTCATGTAGCGATCGGCCAGGGCGTCAAGCAGACCGTCCAGGGTATCCGGGGTTTCGTCCACCAGATCGCGCGAGCTGCGGGTGCCGATGCAGGATTCCTCGCCTACGATGACCGCGCCGGTGCTTTCGATCACGAAAGGCAGCTTCCAGTTGGGCACGGCCATGGGACAGCCGGAAATAAGCAGGCGGGGAGCCTTCTTGGGGGCTACGCCCTCGCCCTTGGCGATGCGCGCCTCCAGTTCGTCGCACAGCTCGTTGATCTTGGCTGTGAACCGGACCGGATCGTCGTAGAAGCTGATTTGGTTGACCAACAGGGAGTCGCGGCCGGAGATGGGCGCCGGGTCGGCCGCGCGCAGGGCGGTCAGCCGTTGCAGGGCCTTGCGCCGGGCGTTGAGGACACGGATACCCTCCTTAAGCTTTTCGGCGGTGATGGTCTTGCCGGTCAGTTCCTCCACGGCGTGCATGTAGCGGACGATCTCGGTCCGCCATAGGTCACGGGCAGCCTTGCTCTTGGTCTGCGGCACTTCCATGACGTAGGTGGGGGCGATCTCGTTGAATGCTTCGTAGGCCTTTTTCTTGCCGTCGCAGGTGGTCTCGCCCACGATCATGTCGCTGGACTCAAGGTAGGGACACAGACGGGCCATCTTGAAGCCGATGAAGGATTTGATCAGGGCACAGGTATTGCGCGGCACCAACTGCTCGGCCAGTTCGGTCCCGGCATCGGCACCGGCACACAGCCCGACGTGGATGGCATCGGCGGCCAGGGAAATTTCCTCGGGGACAAACACGCAGAACGAACCGATGACCTTGCGGCCCTGCGCCTTGGCATCCTGCAGTTCCTTGATGCGCAGGCCGTGTACCTCGGATAATACGAAATCGAGATATTCAGCGCCCTTGAGCCGTCCTTCCTGAGAAAGGAAAATATCGCCGTAAAATTTGCCGAGCACTTCGAGCAGCGCATCGTGCGCGCTTAGGTCCAGGTCCAGCTTTTCCCACATTTCCTTATGCACGGAATCCGTCATGTTCTTCCCTCTCTATGTTGGTCGATCTCATAGGCCAGTTCCACATTGACTGTCTCTATCCGTGGATGAATGTTCCGTCTATGGAAAATTCCTGGATGACGCAAGCCTGTCCCCACTCACTCAGGTTTTCGCACCCGCTTCATTCGAGAAAAATTATTACATGGCTCTGGACAAGCGGATGCTCAATGGCTATTTGAAAAGATTCGAGGGTTCGATTTAAATGTTGCCCTGCATATGCGGGGCACGACAATGCCGAATGACGGCATAAGGACCGGGGAATCCGAACACATGGCGACTTTCGATCTGCATTTCCATACCAACATCCACCGTATGCCGGAGCGCAACAAGCGCCTGCGGCTGCGTAAGATCGCCCGGTACCTGAAACATCTGGACCTCGACTATCTGGCGTGCACCGAACACGCCTACAAGAAACCCCTGGAAGCATACGACCGGCTGGCCGAAGCCACGGCCGACCTGCCTTTGCAGATCATCCCGGGGGTGGAAGGCATCTCGTCCGAAGGGATCGACATCCTTTTCCTCTATCCCACGCGCGAAGCCCTGGCTCGCGCCCTGGCCGAGTACCGCACCTTCAGCTGGTCGGTGCGCGACGTGGGGACCATCTGCCGCGAGACCGGGGCCATCTCCATAGTTCCCCATCCCTTCCACATGGGCCGGACCTCGGCGGGCAATATCCTGAGCCGCCGGGCCTACCATCGGTTGCTCTCCATGGCCGACTATGTGGAAATCCACAACGGATCGGCCATGAACGTGGACAACCGCATCAACGCGGCCCGCGCGCAGAACTATTTTCCCCAGACGCAAGCCAAGCTGGACAAGACCCTGAACCTGCCCAGTGAGGATCGTGGTTTCGGGCTGGGCTGGGCCGTCAGTTCAGACGCCCACTATCCCGGCGAGCAGTTCGTGGTTGGCCGGACGGACCAGGAACCGCGACCGGACGAGAACGTGTTCGATTTTCTAAAACAGCGGGTCCGGTTCACTCCCCATCTGCTGGAGCAGCCGGACCGCCGCGCCCTGGCCGACAATTTCCGCCTCCTTCGCGATTTCCAGTGCGTGATGAAGGAAGCGCTGGTCAAGGAATGCATCAAGACCCGCAACTGGAGCCACGCCATGGCAGCGCTGTGCGTGTCATGGGGCATGTTCAAGCCGTTCTAGATTTTGCCGCAATAAAAAGGCCCCCGCTCGGTATCGAACGGGGGCCTTTTTATTGCAAAGCAACGGTGATCAGCCGATCTGTTTCTCCACGGCCGCTACCACTTTCTGAATATTCTCTTCCGTCGCCGGGCTCTCTCCCTTGGCAAAACCGAGGTCGGCGAGACGGACGTGTTCCACCTCGGTGAAACCGGCCTTTTCCAGCGTCTTGAGGGCGCAGTGCAACGGGCAGCCGTCCACGGCCACGATTTTTTCAGCCGCTTTGGTGGACTCCACGATTCCGGAAATCCCGCCGCCTATGCCGGCCAGGCAGAACATTTTAAGGGCGCCCTTCCGGTTCAGCGTTCGGGCGGCCTGGTCGGCCACCTCACCAACGTCAGCGGCACCGGAACAGGAAAAGACGAATTTCGGGGCCGCACCACAACTACAGGAACATTCCGACATGACTGCCACTCCTTGATTCGCCGTTACTTGATCCAGCCGAGTACTTCTTTCTTGCTCGGAGCCTTGCCCACCACCTTGACCTCACCGTCCACGGCCACGGCCGGGGTGGAGAACACGCCGAACTTGGCGATTTCCTGAAAATCGGCAACTTTGATCACTTCGGCGTCGATACCGGCTTCCGCCACCGCTTCCTTGACCGTCTTTTCGGCCTGGACACACTTGGCGCAGCCGGGACCCATGACATGAATCTTCATACGAATACTCCTTGATTTAGATTATTGCGTTAAAAAGGTAGCCCACCAGCAGGATGCCGCAGGCGACCACTGAGATGAAAATGGCGATAAGTTTCGGCTTGAGCACCTTGCGCAGAATGACCATCTCGGGAAACGAGAGGGCGATGACGCTCATCATGAAGGCCAGCACCGTGCCCAGAGCCGCGCCCTTGCCCAGCAGGGCCTCCACTACGGGGATGATGCCTGCGGCATTGGTGTACATGGGCACGCCGATGACAACCGAAAGCGGCACGGACCACCATGTGGCCTTGCCCATGATGGTGGCCAGGTATCCTTCCGGCACATAGCCATGAATGGCCGCACCGGCCGCGATGCCGAGAACCACGTATTTCCAGACCCGGCCCACGATGTCCTTTACCGAGTCCAGGGCGTAGCTGAAACGCTGGGGCCAGTTCATATGCTGGTCGACCATGGCGGCCTCACCGGCCCGGATTTCCCGTACCCAGTCCTCGATGTGCCCCTCCAGCCGCATCCGGCCCAGCACCCAGCCCGAAACCACGGCGACGGCAATGCCTGTGCCGAAATACAGGGCCGCCACTTTCCAGCCCAACAAACCGTAAAGCAGCACCAGGGCTATCTCGTTGACCATGGGCGCGGAGATGAGGAAGGAAAGGGTTACCCCAAGCGGAACTCCGGCGGTCATGAAACCGATGAACAGCGGCACGGCCGAGCAGGAACAAAACGGTGTGACCACGCCGAGCAGCGCGGCAAGCACATTACCTGCGGACTCCCGACGCCCGGCCAGTACGCGCCGGGTCCACTCCACAGTGACAAAGGAGCGCAGGATGCCCACCAGAAAAACCACCAGCAACAGCAGCATGAGCACCTTGGGCGTATCATAGGCAAAGAACTGGACCGCCGAGCCCAGATGGCTTTCGGGCGCAAGACCAAAGAGATTATAGGCCAGCCAATCGGCAAACGGCAGCAGCTGAAGATACAGGACATACCAGACGGCCAGTCCCGCTATCCCGATCAGGAGTTGCAGTGCCAGGGACATTTCCTTCTCCTGCTCCGGTTCCGGAGACTTGGAGCAACTGCATGGAGTTTGGTTCGGCAAATCTTTCATAGCATTATCTTTTGGCTATTTCGCCAAATAAAAGGTGAAAAAAAACTATTTGTCCGCTGCGTCGATGACGGACTCGATGCAGTGAAAAAAGTTGAGTATACAAGGTACCTTGAGGCGGTAAAAGACCTGTTTCCCCCGCCGCTCGTCAATGACCACTCCTGCATCCTTAAGCACCCGAAGATGCTTGGAAACAGTCGAAATATCGTGCCCGACCAGAGCTTGCAGCTCACAAACGCACCGTTCGCCGCGCGAGAGTTCGTCGATCATCATCAAACGCGAGGGATGGGCCAGGGATTTCATAACCTCTGCCCTTGCCACAAAGCGTTCTTTCAGGACGATATCCTTCTTGGTTGCCATGGATTCCCCTTCGTTTTTATTTGGCAATATAGCCAAGCGTTACCAGTTGTCAAGGGAGCAAGTCCCACATGCCAGATAAAAATGGAATATAATTCCCTGAAAGTCCTGTACAACGTAAGAATAGACAACCCTCATGCAACAATTGTCCGCAAGCGGAAAAGGTGTAAACAGGAGAATGGGCATGCAGCCGGAAGCACAGGACCGCCGCACAACACAAGGGGAAAACAGCGATGGCCGTCTTGAGAAGAGACGAAAGCCCACTTTTGACCGAATGTTCACGTTGCTGCTGGCGGCATTTTTCCTTGTCCAGACAGGGCTGGGCATGGCTGTATCCGTCTGGGTGGTGGGCAAAGAGATGTCCGCCATGCAAAAGAAGAATCTCGGCAGTGAGCTGGACATTCACCGGCACGCGTTCAGAAACTACATCCAGGTTCGCATGACACAGCTGGAGCAATACGCGGCTCTGGACTGGGTGAAGGAAGCGGTTTCCGGCCGGGCCGAAGCGGATACGGAAACGAAATTAAGCTCGCTGTCCATGCTCGGCGACACGGCTTGTTTCTGCCTCCAGGTGCCGAAAGGACGTGTGATCTGTGCGCCGGGCCCCCTCCATTCCCGATTGACTCGCGGCAATGAACCGCTGCGGATAAAAGGGCACGGCCCGACGCTGAGCGTCATGCTGGGAGAAGGAGAAATGCCGGAAGCCTATTGGCAGCTCTCCGTTCCGGTTATGGCGAACGGCGAAGACACCGGCGTGCTGACCGCGTTCATTCACATTGCTTCGTGCCGGTTCCTCTACGTTCCGGAGGACGGCTCCGTGAGTGTCTCGCTTCTGTGGCATGGTCATACGCTGACCACGGCCGGATTGCCGCCGTTTTCCGGAATGACCATGCAAGTCGAAACCGGCTATCCGGGCATTACCATGGAGCAAATGGTCGACCGCGGGGTTGTGGGCAAAAGCATCCGAAACGTTGAACTGCTCCTCGTTGGAGTATTGTTTTGCGGGATGTTCCTGCTCATCCTGGCCATCAAGGTGGCCGGACGCAAGCTGCTCGTCATTTCCCACGACAGACTCCAGGCCATGAGTGACGAACTGGAGCAGGACATGGCGTCTCGAACGGCAGACCTGGAGAGGCAGACCGCCCAACTTTCTCAGGAAATTCAGGAGCGGCGTCAGGCCGAAATCGACGCCAGGGAGATCGGGCAACTGGTGACGGCACTGCTGGAAGGGATCAACGCGGCATTCTACATCCTGCATCCGGCCACCAAAAAAATCATCCGGGCAAATTCGGTCATCAAAACCATGTTCGGTCTGGTCCCTGAGGAACTCCTGGATACTGATTGCCGTAAAGCCTTTGCCGCCACTACGGAAGACACCCGACTCCTGCTTTGTCCGGAAGGGGTGGATTCGGGATATGCCGAAGGCGTGGGCAGCCGCGTGGACGGCACCACGTTCCCCATGGGCCGCTATCTGGTGGATATGGAAATTCGGGGCGAAGACCACATCGGCGTCATCGTCCTCGACATATCGAAACGAACGGCACTGGAAAGACGGCTGAACATTGCCCAGAAGCTGGAAAGTGTGGGTGAACTCGCCTCTGGCATCGCCCACGAAATCAACACCCCTATCCAGTACATCGGCGACTCCGTCCGGTTCGTCAACGACGCCTTTTCCGACCTGACAGTCATCATAACCATGGCACGAGCGCTGACTCGCCTCTGCAAGGAGCAGGGGCTCTTCCCGGATATGATCAAACGCATCGACGAACTTGAGGACGAGGCGGACATGGAGTTCATGCTGCGCGAGGTGCCCAAGGCGTGCGCCCGCGCCCTGGATGGATCGGAGCGGGTGGCCGTCATTGTCCGGGCCATGAAGAACTTCGCCCATCCCGGTGATGGGAAAATGAAGGGAGTCGACATAAACGAGTCCCTCTCCAACACAATCACCGTTGCCAAGAATGAGTGGAAATACGTGGCCAATATGGTAAAAGATTATGGGGATATCCCCATTGTCAATTGTCTGGCCGGGGATATCAATCAGGTGTTTCTCAATATTATCGTCAATGCCGCGCACGCCATCGGCGATGTGGTCGGCAACACCGGCGACAAGGGAACCATCACCGTATCCACCAGGCTGGAGAACGGGAAAGTGGTCATTCGCATAGCCGATACCGGCGGCGGAATCCCGCCGGAAAACAGGGAGAAAATATTCAATCCGTTTTTCACGACCAAGGAGGTTGGGCGTGGGACGGGACAGGGACTTGCCATTGTGCATGACATCATCGTGGAAAGACACGGCGGGTCCATAGATTTTGAGTCCGAGGTGGGTGTAGGCACAACCTTCGTCATTGCCCTGCCAGCGGAGAGATAACGACAAGGATAGACAATGAAAAGAAAGATTCTGTTTGTGGACGACGACCAGTCCATACTCGACAGTTTCCGTACCATGCTCCATTTCAAGCGCAAGGAATGGAAGTGCTATTTCGCACCCGACGGACCCGCCGGGCTTGAGATCGTGGACAAGCACCCCCTCGACGTGGTCATTGCGGACATGCGTATGCCCGGCATGGATGGCGCTGATTTTTTGAAGGAGGTGGAGCGGCGGCAGCCCGGTGCGGTCCGCATGATCCTTTCCGGATATTCAGAAATGCAGTTGCTGCTCAAGTCGGTCAAGCACGCGCACCAATTCCTGAGCAAGCCGTGCAGTTCCGACACCGTGGTGGACACCATTCGCCGCGTCACCGAACTGAGCCACATTCTAAACCATGACGGCGTCCGTCAGGTAGTGGCCGGGGTCGATTCCCTGCCCGCCATTCCGGACCTGTATGTCCGACTCTCCGAGGAGTTGAACAAGGCGGAACCGGACCTCAAGCGCGTAGCCGCGCTGGTGGAGAAGGATATGGGCATCACCGCCACGCTCATGCGGGTGGTCAATTCCTCATTCTTCGGATTTTACGACAAGGTTTCGTCACCGGCACGGGCCGTGGTCCTGCTCGGTGTGGAAGCGCTCAAGGGGCTTATCATCGGCGAAAGCCTGCTGCGGGAAATTCAATGCGATTCCCTGGCCGGGTATTCGGTTCACAAGCTCTGGGAGCATAGCATGGAAACGGCCTATTTTTCCAAGGCCATAGCCTCGCTTGAGAAACAGGACGATACGTTTGTGGAGGATTGCTTCATCAGCGGCATGCTCCATGACGTGGGCAAGCTGGTTCTCGCCACGGAGATGCCGGACAGGTACAATGACGTTTTGGAATACGTAAGGGCAAACAGCGTCTCTGTTCATGAGGCGGAGGCTCTGGAATTCGGGGTCACTCATGCGGAGGTTGGCGCCTACCTGCTCGGCCTCTGGGGATTCAAGGCGCGAGTGGTGGAGGCCGTGCACGGCCACCACCTGCCCATTGTCTGCACCGAGGACTGCACGGTGACGATTATCGTCCACACGGCCAACGTGCTGCAACACGAACTGCGGCAATACTCCGGCTATCAATTTGAGCCGCTTGACCTTGAGATGCTTAAGAATTTGGGACTTGCCGATCACATAGACTCGTGGCGGGAAGCATGCAAAAGCTATATGGAGCAGTCATGAAAAACGACCGCAAAGTGCTTTTTGTAGATGACGAGCAGAATATTTTGGACTCCTACCGTGCCTCGCTGCGCAAGCGGTACAAGGTGGAAACGGCGCTCGGACCAGGCGAAGGATTGCGGGCAGTCAAGGAGAGCGGCCCATATGCCGTGGTTGTCTCAGACCTCAAGATGCCAAAGATGGACGGCATCACCTTCCTGGCAAAGGTACAGGAGATGTCGCCGGATACGGTGCGGGTCATGCTCACCGGGCACGCCGACTTGCAGTCCGCCATATCAGCCGTCAACGAAGGGTCGGTTTTTCGTTTTCTGACCAAGCCCAGCCCCATCGACGAGATGATCCGCACCCTGGACATCGCCATGAAGCAGTATTCCCTGGTGGTGGCCGAACGGGAGCTCTTGCGCGGCACGCTCAGGGGATCCATTCGCATCCTCACCGATATTCTCGGCTTGGTTAATCCCGAAGCATTCGGCCGGAGCGAACGGGTGCGGCGGCTCGCCTCATATGTGGGACAAAACATCGGCCTTAAATCCGCTCTGGACCTTGATCTGGCGGCCATGCTCAGCCAGCTTGGCTGCGTCACACTCACCGATACAGTAATGACGAAGGTCTTTACCCGGCAGCGGCTTACGGCTGAGGAGGCGCAGATATACGCCATGCACCCCTCGGTGACGGCCGGTATGCTGGCCCACATCCCCAGAATGGAGCGGGTTTCCGAAATCATTCAGCATCAGAACGATGCATTGCTGGACAACCCCACGCTTTCCCCTGAGGCTCGCATCCTCAAGGCCTGCCTGGACTACGATGAACTGGTCCAGCAGGGTATGGGCAAACAGGATGCCATTGACGTGTTGCGCCGCAAGGGGGCTGTCTACGACCAGAAGGTCGTGAATGTGCTGGAGCGCGGCACCGCCGGGGACAAGGGATATGTCCGCCGTCACCTCGCCCTGCCGGATCTCAAGCCCGGCATGATTCTGGACGAACCGCTGTTCAGTTTGGATGAGGTTCACCTCATTGCCGAAGGCACGGAACTCACCGAGACGGCCCTTTTGAGAATTGCCAACTTTGTCAAGGCAAAGCGCCTCCCGGAGCGAATCCGAGCCCTTGTTCCTGTCTCACAGGCCTAATCCTGTATTTTTTTCAAGGGCAGCCCGGCGAAAGGGCTGCCCTTAAATTTTGCAGGCTAAAAATGGTGAATCCAAAAGAAGAATCATAGAAAACAAAAGCTGAAGAGAAAGATAAAAGACAAAGTTGGAGCCGCCTCCGGCGGGATTCACTCTAGAGTGTTTCGCACCCTAAAGGTGCGACTTACTTTTGGACCAGAGCGCCCAAAAGTAAGCAAAAAGCGCTCTCGGGGTGCCACGTCCATCGCCCCGGTGACGGGCCAAGAATCTGATCCAAACGGCCTGCGCTCCCGCGTCCCAAGGCGGGAAGCGAAAACGGCCGGGCCGCGAAGATTCGCTCCGGCCGTTTGGTCAGCTTCTAAGCCGCGTCCCCGCAGAGCTTCTTCGAAGCAGCTTTGCGGTACGCCGTTGAGACAAGCAGGAGCCTGAACATCTGTCCAAAAATGTCCTGAAGAAAAGACTCTGGCCCCAAAAACATCTTCCAACTAATTTGGGCGAGACCAGCCCTGTGTTTCGGCGGTTAGCAGCCGACCAAGCGGGTAAGGCGGCTCCCGTAAGCCACCCGGACGGACGGTGGCAGCCTCGGTCTGTTCGCGGAGAAACGGAACTATACTTTTCCTGAGATGGAGCCGTCCCGCTTGGATCGGCTGCTTCCGGCGAAACACGCAGGCGGCAAGGCTACTCGCAAGGGCCTTTTTCCTACTTTTTGGCCCAGCAAAAAGTAGCGCCGCCCGCGCAGGGCAATGGAGGGCTTTTGAAGCCGAATGGCTTCAAACCCGGCTTTCTGCTTCTGGATAATCAAAGATAAAAACATAAGAAAAATACAAAGTTGAAGCCGCCTCCGGCGGGATTTTTATCAGAGGGTTTCTCACCCTAAAGGTGCGACTTACTTTTGGACCAGAGCGCCCAAAAGTAAGCAAAAAGCGCTCTCGGGGTGCCATGTCCATCGCCCCGGTGACGGGCTAAGAATCTGATCCAAACGGCCTGCGCTCCCGTGGCCCATTGCGGGAAGCTTAAAACCGCCGGGCCGCGAAAATTCGCTCCGGCCGTTTGGTCAGCTTCTAAGCCGCGTCCCCGCAGGGCTGAGATAAGGGGAACTTGTCTTTATGTCGTAGCGGCAAGCAGGAGCCTGAGCATTCGCAAAAGAAGTCTCCGAAGACAACCGTCCGGTCCCGGAGGGCGGCACAGTTAATTCGCTGATACCAGCCCTGTGTTTCGGCGGTTAGCAGCCGACCAAGCGGGTAAGGCGGCTCCCGTGAGCCACCCGGTAGGTTGGTGGCAGCCTCGGTCTGTTCGCGGAGAAACGGAACTATACTTTTCCTGAGATGGAGCCGTCCCGCTTGGATCGGATGCTTCCGACGAAACACGCAGGCGGCAAGGCTACTCGCAAGGGCCTTTTTTCGTTCTTTTTTGGCCCAGCAAAAAAGAACCGCCGCCCGCGCAGGGCAATGGAGGTATTTTGAAGCCGAACGGCTTCAAACCCGGCTCTCTGCCTTCAACAATAAATAAAAAAAGGGCCACCCGCTCGGGTGGCCCTTCCTCAAACATCAAATGAACCCCAACTAGCCAACAACAATGTTAACCAGCTTGTTGGGAATAACAATCACCTTGCGGACGGTCTTCCCTTCCAGAAAACGTGCAACGTTCTCCTGGCCGAGCGCCGTCGCCTCAACCTCATCTTTGGGCGCATTGTTCGCGGCCTCAAACTTGCCGCGAACCTTTCCGTTCACCTGCACGACCATGGTCACCTGATCCTTGATCAGGGCCTTCTCATCGTAGGTCGGCCAGGATTGCCCGGCCATCGGGTCCTTGTGGCCCATGGCCTGCCACAGTTCCTCGCAGATGTGCGGGGTGACGGGCGAAAGCAAGGTGATCGCCGTGGCAACGGCGGAAGACAGGGCCTCGGCCTCGTCGCCCAGCTGATCCTTGAGTGAATAGATTTCGTTGACCAGCTCCATGACGGCGGCAATGGCCGTGTTGAACTGGAACTCGTTCTCGATATCGCGGGTAACGCGACGGATGGTGTCGTGCTCCTTGAACCGAAGCTGCTTGGACGCGTCGGACTTGGGTGCGCCGTAGGATGCGGGCATGACCGGAATCAAGGTGTCTTCCAGATCCTCCACCAACCGCCACAGGCGGGCGAGGAAACGGAATGCGCCCTCGATGCCCTGATCGGACCACTCCAGTTCCTTGACCGGCGGGGAAGCGAACAGGATGAACAGCCGGGTGGCATCCGCACCATACTGGGCGATCATCGCGGCCGGATCAACCACGTTGCCCTTGGACTTGGACATCTTGCCGCCATCCTTGAGCACCATGCCCTGGGTCAGCAGGTTGGCGAAGGGCTCGTCACACTTGATGAACCCGGTATCGCGCAGTGCCTTGGTAAAGAAGCGGGAATAGAGCAGGTGCAGAATGGCGTGCTCGATGCCGCCGATGTACTGGTCCACGTTCATCCAGTACCCTGCGGTCTCGGGGTCGAACGGGGCGTCCTCGTTGCGCGGATCGCAATAGCGCATGTAGTACCAGGAGGACTCGAAGAAAGTGTCGAAGGTGTCTGTCTCGCGCCGGGCGGGCTTGCCACACTTGGGACAGGTGCAGTTGACGAACTCGTCCATCTCCGGCAGCGGGGAACGGCCGTCCGGGCGTACCTGGGCGTTTTCCGGCAGCAGGATGGGCAGGTCCTCTTCGGGCACCGGCACCACGCCGCACTCCTTGCAGTAGATGACCGGAATGGGCGCGCCCCAGAACCGCTGGCGGGAGACGTTCCAGTCGCGCAGGCGGTAGTTGACGGCCATCTTACCCAGTCCAGACGCGTCCAAGTGCTCGACAATGGCCTTTTTGGCAGGTTCGTTCTCCATGCCGTCGAACTCGCCGGAGTTCACCAGAATGCCGGGATCACCGTAGGCAGCGTCCAAGGAGGCAACATCCAGGACCTCGCCCTTCTCGCTCAGCTCGCGCGGGTTGATGACCACCTTGAGCGGCAGGTCGTACTTGCGGGCAAATTCGAAATCGCGCTGGTCGTGGGCGGGAACGGCCATGACGGCGCCGGTGCCGTAGCCCATGAGCACGAAGTTGGCCACGTACACGGGCAGTGCCACGCCGGTGACCGGGTTAATGCAGTACTTGCCGGTGAAGATGCCTTCCTTCTCCAGATCATCGGCCCCGCGCTTGATGCGGTCCATGTTCCGGATACGGGAGACAAAAGCGTCTATCTCGTCCTTGTTGGGCGCGTCCGCGGTCAGTTTCTCGACCATGGGATGCTCTGCCGCGATGGACATGAAGGTCGCGCCGTACAAGGTGTCGGGCCGGGTGGTGAAGACCGTGATGGTCTCGTCCATATCCTTAACCTGGAAAGTCAGCTCCGCACCGTAGGACTTGCCGATCCAGTTGCGCTGCATGGTCAGCACACGCTCGGGCCAGCCGCCCTCCAACTGGTCAAGATCCTTGAGCAGCTCGTCGGCATAGTCGGTGATGCGCAGGAACCACTGTTCCATGTCCTTCTGCTCCACCTCGGAATCACAACGCCAGCACAGGCCGTCCTCGACCTGCTCGTTGGCGAGCACGGTATTGCAGCCGGGGCACCAGTTCTGCGGCGAATTCTTGCGGTAGGCCAAGCCTTTTTCAAGGAACTTGAGGAAGAATTTCTGTTCCCACTTGTAGTACTCGGGGCGGCAGGTGGCCACCTCGCGCCGCCAGTCGTAGGAGTAGCCGAGGCGGCTGAGCTGGGCGCGCATGTCGGCGATGTTCTGGTAGGTCCACTTGGCCGGGTGCGTGCCATGCTTGATGGCCGCGTTTTCGGCAGGCAGGCCGAAGGCGTCCCACCCCATGGGGTGCAGCACATTGAAGCCTTGCATGGACTTGAAGCGGGCCACCACGTCGCCGATGGAATAGTTGCGAACGTGCCCCATGTGAATCTTGCCCGAGGGATAGGGAAACATCTCGAGCACGTAGTATTTGGGCTTGGCCGGATCGGCCTCCACCTCGAAACAGCGGGACTCGGACCAGGTCCGCTGCCACTTTCCCTCAATGCCTTCCGGATCGTACTTGCCTAAGGCCATGGCTATATCCTTATGAAAATCTGTAAGTTGGCTATTTCTTCATCTGCTTGGCCGCGCCGTCGAGAATGCCGTTGACGAACGAACGCGACTTGTTGTCGCCGAACGTCTTGGACAGTTCGATGGCTTCATTGATGGCGGCCTTGACCGGAATATCGGTGTGCTGCATCTCGTAGAGGGAAAGACGGAGGATGGTCCGCTCCACTACGGCGATGCGTTCGATCTTCCAGTGCTGGGAGTGTCCCTCAATGGTCTTGTCCAGATCGCTCAGGTTGGCGGTGACACCGAGCACCAGTTCACGGGCGAAGTCCAGAGCGGCTTCGGCATCCTGCTCTATAACGAGCGGATTGACGTCGAACTGGGTCTTGATGTCCACGGGGTGCTTCGGATCATCGAAGCATGCACCAAAGAGCACCTGGAAGGCCAAAGTACGGCCCACCCTGCGGATACCGGGCTTGTTGCCCTTCTTGCTGGCGGTCATATTTAGAGCTGTTCCAGCACGCGGACGGTCTCGAGCATGGCGGAAGCGGCTTCGACGCCCTTGTTGCCGCCCTTGCTCCCTGCCCGCTCAATGGCCTGGTCCAGGGTATCGCAGGTCAGCAGGCCGAAGCCCATGGGCACGCCGGAGGCCATGGAGGCCTGGGCAACACCCTTTGCGCACTCGTTGCAGACGTAGTCGAAATGGGGCGTGGCACCGCGAATGACCGCGCCAAGCACGACCACGCCGTCATACTTGCCGGACTGGGCCAGCTTCTGGGCGGCGAGGGGTAGTTCGAAGGCACCGGGTAGTCGAACCAGCGTCAGGTTTTCCTCACTGCCTCCGTGGCGGACGAGGTAATCGACAGCGCCGGAAATGAGGCGGTCGACAATGAAATCATTGAAGCGGGCGGCCACCAGGGCGACTTTCAGCCCCTGGGCGTTCAACTGTCCTTCGATGGTCTTAACGGGCATGGTCATATCTCCAAAATGTAATGAACTATATTGCGCTCATACGGCAATGGTTCGGCAAAAGTCAATGTTGCGGGGACTAATCCACGTTATCAAGGTGCTCCACGTGGTCCACCTTGATCATGTGATGCATCTTGTCCCGCTTGGTCTTCAGGTACTTCTCGTTGATCTGGCAGGCACCGACCTCAATGGGCACGCGCTCCGTAACCTTGAGGCCATACCCTTCCAGACCGACCATTTTCTTGGGATTGTTGGTCATCAGCTTCATCTTGGAAACACCGAGGGCCACCAGAATCTGGGCACCGGTGCCATACTCGCGCATGTCCGGCGGAAAACCGAGCTTGACGTTGGCTTCGACGGTATCCAGGCCCATGTCCTGCAAGTGGTAGGCCCTGATCTTGTTGCCCAAGCCGATGCCGCGTCCTTCCTGGCGCATGTAGACCAGCACGCCCTTGCCCTCGTTGTGAATCATGCACATGGCGTCCTGAAGCTGGGGGCCGCAGTCGCAACGCAGGGAACCGAACACGTCGCCGGTCAGGCACTCGGAGTGTACGCGGACCAGGGTGGGCTCGTCCGGGTGGATGTCGCCCATCCAGAGCGCGATGTGGGTCTTGCCGTCGGCCTCGGATTTGAAGGCGGCGGACTTGAAGTGCCCCCAACGGGTGGGCAGGTCGGCCTCGGCCACCTTTTCCACGGACTTGCCGTCGAACTTCATGCGGTAGGCAATGAGGTCCGCCACGGAACAAATCTTGATGTTGTGCTTCTCGGAATATTCCTCAAGGTCGGGCATACGGGCCATGGTCCCGTCCTCGTTCATGATCTCGCAGATCACGGCTGCGGGCTTGAACCCGGCAAGACGCGCGATGTCGCTACCGCCCTCGGTCTGCCCGGCGCGAACCAGGACGCCGCCATCCTTGGCGCGCAGGGGGAAAATGTGGCCCGGCGTAACAATGGAGTCGGCAGTGGCATCGTCCGCCACCGCGGCCAGCACCGTGGTGGCGCGGTCTGCGGCGGAGATACCGGTGGTTACACCGTCGCGAGCCTCGATGGACACGGTAAAATTGGTGCCGAACCCGGACTCGTTTTTCTGAGTCATGAGCTCCAGGCCGAGGCGGTCCGCCATGTTGTTGCTCATGGGCAGGCAGATGAGCCCACGGCCGTAGGTGGCCATGAAGTTGATCGCCTCAGGTGTCACTTTCTCGGCCGCGCAGACCAAATCGCCTTCGTTCTCGCGGTCCTCGTCATCCACCATAATGACCATCCGGCCCTGGCGGATTTCCTCAATGGCTTCTTCTATCGTGCACAGTGCCATGCTCAAATTCCTTGCGTTTTCGATGATTGGCGCACGGGCGCAACCGGCCCAGCTTACGCGGACCCAACTACTATCAGTAATGGGCGGCAGGGGAAAGGAGATTTTTTTATGGAGAATTTGCTGTTTAATCAGCGAGATACATCATTCCGCCCAAGCCGGCATCCAAAGGAGGCGGCCACGGGGCCAACATAATCACTTCGCCAATGATGGCAAGCCGGACCCCGGCCCCTGCGTGAGGCCCCCGCTATTTTCGGCCTTACCCCCCTTGCGCATATTCCCTGCACAAACAGGAAATGCCGGACCGGGAGATCCCGATCCGGCATTTATTCTTCATTTTGCCAAAGGCTCAGGCCAACGTCAGGGACGCGCTCCCGACCTTGAAAAGGGCGCGTTCCGAAACCCTGATACCACGCTCGGCGGCCATACTGTCGAGCAGATCCTGCTGCCTTGGTGACAACGCGTTGTTGTCCAGGCTGCGGCCACTGTCGTAGACGCCGACGACCTCCTCCATGACGGTAACGCTCTGGGCGCGACGGTACCATTTGTGAATATTCAGATAATCGGCATCTCTTTCTCCGCAGTAATCCCATCCGTCGCAGCGATCCATCACCAGACGGCGAGACACGCACAGGCACAGGGGATCGATATTCCCCGGCCGGACCAACGAACCGGAATCCACTACAGGAAGATACGGCTTGTCAAAGGCAAGCTGGGTATCGATGCGCCCCACGATCATCTCTGCATCGAAATAGCGGAGAAACAGATGGAGGGCCGCAGGTTTGAGCGAGTTGTCGTCATCCAGGAACAACAGCTTGTCCCCGGCGGCAACTTTCATCAGCGTCTTGCGAATGCCGTTGCCCCAGTCATTATCCTGAGACAGGTTGAATGCTATAATGGGATGTACGCAGGCCGGTGCCTTGCCTCTCACCCCATCGAAACCTATAAGTATTTCCAACTGATCCCTTTCCAGTCCGGCGAACTCGGCCGCACGCTCCACAGACCTCACTGCCTGTGCCAGCGCCTTGGGCCGCCTGCCGGTGGAAGGGATTATCACCGAAAAAAGCCTATCGCCGTCCCTGGCCATACACTTTCGCTCCCTTCCCGCGTCCATGCGGGACCTGGTGGGGGCTAACCCCATATTTCAAACTGTACGCGCCATCCATGGCGGGGCACGTCATTTTTCCTATCGGCAGAACCCACCGCCTCCTTTACCCCCCTGTGGACCTTTTTCCCGATTCCACGTAGTATCCGCGCCATGACGAAATCCGTGTGCCAGAAACGTTTTTTTGCCAAGCTTTTCCAGGTGCTGCTCCCCCTGTTCGGCCTGCTCATGCTGTGCGGTTGCGGCTATTCCTTTGGCGAATCCGGTCAATCAGTGCTCCCCGAACACAACCGCACCCTGGCCATTGCCTCCATCGACAACCCCACCACCATGTCCTGGCTGGAGCCACGGTTGCGCAAGCTGTTGCGCGACGAACTGACCCGGCGCGGCAGCATTACCTGGACAGACGAGCGCAAGGACGCCGATGCCCTGCTCTACCTGACAATAGTGCGCTACAACCGTCCCACCGCTGTCAGTGGTTCCAACGACGAGACCCTCGAATCTTCGGCCAATTTTACCTTTGAAGCGACCATCAAATCCGCGCTGGACAGCTCCGTTCTCTGGAACTCCGGGCGCATCAGCCAGAGCTGGCCCTTCTTTTCCGGGCAGGAAAAAGAAGCGGATATGGAGGTCACCATGCTTGGCATCCGCACCCTGGCGGACCGCATGGCCCAGAACTATTAACCCATACTATTCATGAGCCGCCCCAAGTACCTTTTTCTGGCATGTCCGGACCCGCAGCTGATCAAGGCCCGCATCCGCGAGCTGCTCGACGGTTCCGGCCAGCAGGAATGGGAGACCCGCACATTTTGGGGGGACGACGATGAACCGCTGCCCCCGGCCTTCTGGACCGAACTGACCATCAAGTCCCTGTTCGCCCAACCCAAGGCGCTGGTCGTACGCCGTGCCCATACGCTCAAGGCCGAACACTGGGACAAGCTCGACGGCGCGCTCAAGGCCGTCTCCTCGGACGTCTATCCCCTGTTCTGTCTGGAAAGCGAATGGAAGGGCAAAACCGCTCCGATCCCCGCCCCCCTCACTCGGCGCAAATTTTTCAAGGCGGCCAAGGACAACGGCTGGATATGGGAGTCCCCGGGCCTCACCCGGCAGTCGCTCAAGCCCTTTGTCACCCAATGGGCAAAAAAACACGGGCTCACCCTGGAGCCGGGCGCGGACCAAGCTTTGGTCATGGCCCTGCCCACGGACGGCGCGGCAGCCCGGCTGGAGCTGGACAAGATCGAACTGGCCGCCGGAGACTCGAAGACCGTCCGCCGTGACCACGCGGAGCTGATTCCGCACACCGGGGAAATGGCCTTCTTTGATCTCATGGACGCCCTGGGACGCCCCGGTGCGGAAGGAGCGGTCTGGAAGCGCATACTCGGCGACCACGACAAGGCGGCCAAGGATCAGATGCTTTTCAATCTCATCGGCTTTCTGGCCGGGCAGGCGAGAATGCTCTGGCAGATAGCCCACAACGAAAGGGCGGGAGGCGCGCCTTTTCTGGTGCGCAAGAACACACCCCTGGCCCAGCGGCTGGGAGCGCGCGGCGTGGCCCGGCTCATCGACCTGCTCATGGGAGCGGAGCTGGCCCTGAAAACGGGCGAACGCCGCTATGAGGAAATTTTGGACAGCCTGACCGCCGACTTGGTCGAACTCTTTCGTCCAGCCAGGGCAGGACGCTAGCCCGGAGCACAGCCATGGCCGAAGCCAAGCAGGAAAAACCGCACTATCTGGGCCACCGAAGCCGCCTGCGCGAAAAACTGTTGCGCGACGGCAGGTCGCTGGCCGACTACGAAATTCTGGAACTGCTCCTGGCCTCCGTACTGCCGCGGCGGGACACCAAGCCCCTTGCCAAGGACCTCATCAACCGTTTTGGTTCCCTCAAGGACGCGGTCATGGCCCGGCCCGAAAGGCTGGACGACGTCAAGGGTACGGGCAACGCCGTCAAGGCCCAATGGGCCCTGTTGCAGGAACTCTTCGCCCGGCTGGGCGAGGACACAGCCCGGCGCGGAACTCCGCTCTCGGACCCGTCGCTGGTGGCCGAGGCGGCCATGGCCCGCATCGGCGGCAAGAGCACGGAAGAATTCTGGGCCGCTTTCGTGGACACCAAGAACCGGCTCATCGCCTGGGAACAGGTCAGCAAGGGCACCATCAACGCCACTCCGGTATTCCCGCGAGAGATAGTGGCAACAGCCCTTCGCCTGGACGCGGCAGGAGTCATCCTGGCCCACAACCATCCCGGCGGCGATCCCACTCCGTCGGTGGAAGACGTCCTGCTGACCGAAAAGATCCGAGACTCGGCCGAGGGGCTGGATATCCGCATCCTGGACCACATCGTGGTCACGGACCAGAGCTACTACAGCTTCAACGAACACGGACGGCTGTGAGATGACCGAGCTCAGGGCGGTGGTGCACGGCCTGGTCCAGAGCGTCTGGTTCCGGGGCTGGACGCGCGATGCCGCCCGCGAGCTGGGACTGAGGGGCTGGGTGCGCAACCGGCGCGACGGCTCGGTGGAGCTGGCCGCACGCGGTGAGCAGGCTTCTCTCAGGCGTTTCCTGGCCCGGCTTCACGACGGGCCGCCGTTGGCGAGAGTCTCCCAGGTAGACGCAACCTGGGCCGATCCGGCCGACGATGCCGCCCCTTTTCCCCCCGGATTCGAAGTCCGCCACTGACCCATCTCTGCCTCCTGCCGCCTTCCGTCTCTTCCTGCCGACCTGTTATTAAAACGGGCCATTTTACATTAATAATACCCTTGCCAAGGCGAATTGACGACATATATGGGGTTAGAAACACAAATTTCACTTCAATCAAAGGACAACGCCTTGAGCAGGAAAAAAAATAAAAGCCCCATCCGCCCCGTCCGAATTCAGCGCAAGCCGCTGGACGAGGAACCGAAGCAGCCGGAACCGGCGGAAGAAGCTCCCAAGTCGGGCGAAGACCTGCCCGATATCATCGAAGCCCTGACCGGTGCGGACGGTACGGCAAATCTTTTCGGCGACGGCCAAGAAATGCCAGGGGCCTCGGCTGCGGACATACCCGAGGTACTGCCCGTTCTGGCCGTGCGCGATATCGTGGTCTTCAACTACATGATTCTGCCCCTCTTCGTGGGCCGCGAAAAATCCGTACAGGCCGTGGACGCGGCCCTGTCCGGCGACCGCTACATCTTCATCCTCACCCAAAAGGACGAGAATGTGGAAGACCCCGACCCCGACGACCTCTACCAGACCGGCACCGTGGGCATGATCATGCGTATGCTGAAAATGCCCGACGGCAGGCTCAAGGTATTGGTGCAGGGGCTGGCCCGCGCCCGGGTGAAGAAATTCGTTCCCAACCAGACCCACCTCGTTGCCGAGCTGGAACCGATCATGGAACCGGAGACAGGACGCCTGACCAATGAGCAGGAAGCCCTGATCCGCTCTTCCCGCGAGCAGTCGGAGCGCATCCTTTCCCTGCGTGGCATCTCCAGCCAGGACATCATGAGTGTCCTGAATAACGTCAACGAGCCCGGCAGGCTGGCCGACCTCATCGCCTCCAACCTGCGCATGAAGGTTGGCGCGGCCCAGCGCATTCTGGAATGCGAGGATCCCATCGACCGACTGGAAATGGTCAATAAACAGTTGCTGCGCGAAGTGGAGGTCGCCTCCATGCAGCACAAGATTCAGACCATGGCCAAGGAAGGCATGGACAAGGCGCAGCGCGACTTCTACCTGCGCGAACAGCTCAAGGCCATCAAGCGCGAGCTGGGCGATGAGGGCGACGAGAGCGAAGAGATGGAGGACCTGCGCAAGGCCCTGATGAAATCAGGCATGCCCAAGGAAGTCCTCAAGGAAGCCATCAAGCAGCTCAAACGACTGGAATCCATGCACGCCGAATCCAGCGAGGCCACGGTCATCCGGACCTATCTCGACTGGATGGTCGACCTGCCGTGGAAGAAACTTTCCCGCGACCGCCTGGACATCAAGAAGGCCGAGTCGATCCTCAACGAGGACCACTACGACCTGGAAAAGGTCAAGGAGCGCATCCTCGAATACCTGAGCGTGCGCAAGCTCAATCCTAAGATGAAAGGGCCCATTCTCTGTTTCGTGGGGCCTCCGGGCGTGGGCAAGACCTCGCTCGGCCGTTCCATCGCCCGCTCCCTGGGCCGCAAATTCCACCGCATGTCCCTGGGCGGAATGCGCGACGAGGCGGAGATCCGGGGCCATCGGCGCACTTACATCGGCGCCATGCCAGGCCGCATCATCCAGGCCATCAAGCAGTGCGGCACCCGCAACCCCGTCATCATGCTCGACGAGATCGACAAGCTGGGCAACGACTTCCGGGGTGACCCGTCGTCCGCCCTGCTGGAGGTGCTGGACCCGGAACAGAACTTCTCGTTCACGGACCACTATCTGAACGTGCCCTTCGACCTGTCCAAGGTCATGTTCGTCTGCACGTCCAACATGCTCGATTCCATTCCCGGCCCGCTGCTCGACCGCATGGAGGTCATCCGCATTCCGGGCTACACCGAGCAGGAAAAAACCGTCATCACCCGACGCTACATCATTCCGCGCCAGGTGGAGGAAAACGGCCTGAACGAGGACGAGTTCAAGATCAGCGACAAGCTGGTGACCAAGGTCATACGCGAGTACACCCGGGAAGCCGGACTGCGCAACGTGGAACGCGAGATAGGCACCCTGTGCCGCAAGATGGCACGCCGCAAGGCCGAAGGCGAGAAGGGTCCCTTCAGCGTCACGGCCAAGAACCTCTATGAGCTGCTCGGACCGCCCCGTTTCCTGGATGACGAAAAGGAACTGACTCTGCCGCCCGGTGTGGCGGTCGGCCTTGCCTGGACCCCCGTGGGCGGCGAGATCCTGCACATCGAGGTGACGACCATGCCCGGCAAGGGCAAGCTGACCCTGACCGGCAAGCTCGGCGACGTGATGAAGGAATCGGCCCAGGCCGCCCTGTCCATCGCCCGCGCCCATGCCGACAGGTATGGTATCGACCCGTCCTTTGCCGACAAAATGGACATCCACGTCCACGTTCCGGCCGGTGCCACCCCCAAGGATGGCCCTTCGGCTGGCGTCACTCTGGTCACGGCCCTCATATCCGCCCTGACCGACACCCCGATCAGCCCGGACCTGGCCATGACCGGCGAAATCAGCCTGCGCGGCCGAGTGCTGCCCGTGGGCGGCGTGAAGGAAAAAATCCTCGCCGCCGTATCCCGAGGCATGAAGCGCGTGCTCATCCCGGCCCAGAACAAGAAGGACCTCTCCGAGATTCCCGAGGAAGTGCTCAAACGCATCTCCATCAAAACCATCGAAAAGGTCGACGAAATCTGGCCCCTGGCCAAGGCGAAATAACACGCCACAGATAAATGACAAAAAGGCCCCCGGCAGACAGCCGGGGGCCTTTTTTGCACATAATGCAACCGGCGCATCGGAAAACGCGCGGCGGCAGGCGATGCGATCAGTCGAACATGTGGAAGACGGGCTTGAGCAGATGCAGATCTTCCGGGATACCGGAGCCGAGACGGCGGCGGCCACACTGGCCCTTCCAGGTGACGTTGGTTGCCAGATCAAAAGGGGTTTTGCGGTCGATCAAGCGGGGAATCCGGTCATAACACAGAGTCAGGTCTTCGCCGCGCACTTCGTCGGCTTCGTCCCATCGAAAAAAGAGTACGCCGTCGCAACGCCCCCAGAATACTCCGAGCAGGTCGCCATGCTTGACGTTTTCCACCATCCGCTCCGGCATGAGGGTACGGCTCTCGGCGTCCACCACATCCACATCATTCGGCAGGCCGCCATGAAATATTTCCAGCCCGAAGGCGTGGTCCTGCATGAGCAACCCGTCAATGCGGTAGTCCACCGACATGTCATGCCCCAAGGTATGCCGCACTTCGCTGAGCAAATTCGACCGTCCGGTGCCGAGCGCTATATCGCTGACGATATGGTTCCAGTCGCTGGTGCCGTATGTGTTCATGCCAGCTTTGGCCAATGCGCGTGTTATCCGCATCACGGCAATCCGATAAAAGGTGCCGAAAATTGTTATCTCTAGCCGTTTACCCACCACCTCTCCTCACAAGTTCAGCAATACGTCCGCGTTGCCATCCGTTTTTTCGGCCGCTTCCGCCAGGCTGCGGCTCTCTTCTTCATCCACTCCCAAAAACTCTGACGCCCGTGCCGCGACCTCTGCGGGAACCGAAGGCTTGCCATACCGGGAAAGCAGCTCCGGCTTTGCGGCCAGAATCACTGCAAGTCGGCACAACACCATAGCGTGCTCATGCTGCTGGTTGACGGCAAGAGCGCGCCCGGCAAATTCCACGCAGGGCCCCCATTCCCCTTTTTCGTAATAGGCCCGGGCCAGATTGTAATACAGATTCTCGTCTTCCCCGTAGAGCTCCCCGTTTATTTCCAGGGCGCGGGAATAATAGCGAACCGCTTCCTCGAAGAGGTTCCTCTTGCGCAGAAAAATCCCGAATTCGTTGAAAAGATGTTTGTGACGGTTTTCAAAGGCGGCGTCCATCTCCACCAGTTCCGCAAAGATCATTCGGGACTTGTCCAGATCGTCCCGCTCCAGATAAACCAGCCCGAGACCGAAGGTGGCGCGCACGTTGCGTTCATCCACATCCAGGGCGCGGGTGTACTCCATCTCGGCGGAGAGAGGCTTGCGGTTTTCCCTGTGCTCGTCGGCTACGGCCAGGGTCTCGTCCAGCATGGACATGGCAGGTTTAACGCGGGTATTGTAGATGTCCACTTCCGGGAAATAGTCGGCAAGCAGCACTTCCCGGTTGATGACGGTCTGTTCCCCCACAGGCACAAACTGGGTGTTGAGCTTACGCACGGCAAAGGATTCACCCTCCCGATGCTCTACAAGCCACAGTTGGCGGGTCTCCTGCTTTCTCGCCGTGGTGCCGGTACCCACCTTGATGATTCTGACCGTTGAAAACGCACACTTGAGAAAGTCGGGTCCGATTTCCGGAACAACCGCTACTCTGCGCCGGTCCGCACTGCTATGAATTCGAATCTCCGCCATAAATCCCGAAAGCCGCTTGCTGGTTGTTGTCCGGGTGCGGCTTACTTTGCATCCAGACCTTGTCCTGACGTCTACGAGCCAGTCCGAATACCATAACCAATGCCGACTTGGGAGTCCGTTATAATACTATTACTGGACATTTTCGCTACAGGTATTACTTTTCGTACCGTTCCGGCCGGGCGTTGCCAGCCGGGTCCTTTTTCGCTATGCATTCCCTCTGCCTGCGTATGCGGGCACACGGATAAAGCCATTGGAGCGTACCATGCCAATTTTCGAATACAAATGCGACGACTGCGGCCACGAATTCGAAGAACTCGTCTTTGATCGCGACGACTGCCCCCCCTGCCCCAAGTGCGGGTCGGAAAAAACAGGCAAACTCATGAGCGCCTGCCGCTGTCGTGTCGGCGGCGATGCAGCCCCCTCGGAAGGGGCGTCGGAAAGCAGCGCGGTTCCGGCCGCCTCATCCAGCCCCTGCGCCGGATGCTCCGGCGGCAACTGTTCCAGCTGCGGCAGCTAGCCCCTCACAGAAAAACAGGACATCACATGAAAGAACTCGTCATCGCCACCCGAGGCAGCGCCCTGGCCCTTTGGCAGGCCAACCACATCAAGGATCTGCTGGAGACCGAGCACCCGGGCCTGAGAATCGACCTGCTGAAGATCAAAACCAAAGGCGATAAAATTCTTGATGTTCCTTTAGCCAAGGTGGGGGGGAAAGGGCTTTTTGTCAAGGAAATCGAAGAGGCTCTATTGGATGGGCGCGCCCACATAGCGGTCCACTCCATGAAGGATGTGCCCACCGAATTGCCCGATGGGCTGGAGGTCGGCATCATTCCCGAACGCGAAGCCTCCACGGATTCCCTGCTCTCCGTAAAATACGAAGGACTGGACGGATTGCCCCAAGGTGCACTGGTCGGCACATCGAGCCTGCGCCGTCAGTCTCAGCTGGCCACGTTGCGTCCCGACCTGGAAATCAAATCCCTGCGCGGCAACCTGGACACCCGCGTCCGCAAGCTGCTGGACGGCGAGTTCGACGCTATCGTCGTAGCCACCGCCGGACTCAACCGGCTGGAGCTTTCCGCCCCCAAGCAGGAGATTCTCGGACCGCCCAGCTTTCTCCCCGCTGTTGCCCAGGGCGCTCTCGGCATCGAGTACGCCAAGAGCAACACCGAGGTCGCCGCACTCCTCCAGTTCCTGGACCACGAGCCAACCAAACAGCAGGTTCTGGCCGAACGGGGATTCCTCACCGGACTGGACGGCGGCTGCCAGGTGCCCATCGCGGCATGGTCCCAGCTCAAGGGCGACCGCGTTCACCTCACCGGCTTTGTGGCGGACGTGGACGGTTCGCGCCCCATCCGCATGGAGGCCGAAGGCCCTGTCGCACAGGCGTGGGAAGTGGGAACAGGGCTGGCCGAACGCGTGCTGGCCGCCGGTGGCAAGGCCATCCTCGACGAAGTCTATGCCCGCGAATCCCGCTAATGGACAAGGACGCCCTTAAACGACTCCAAGTCATTCCGGGTATAGGCCCCAGCATGGCGGCGGACCTCATCTCACTGGGGTACCGATCCGTACCCGAGCTCAAGGGACAGGACCCGGAGGCCATGTACGCCCGGCTCATGGAGCAGATGGGATGTCATGTGGACCGTTGCGTCCTCTATGTATTTCGCTGTGCCGTCTATTTTGCCTCAAACAAGCGGCACGACCCGGAGAAACTCAAATGGTGGTCCTGGAAAGAGTAAAGAAAATCAGAGTGGTCGGCTGCTCCCGCCTGGGCCTTCCGTTATCTTCCATAAAGTTTTCCAACGAGCATCCGATAAGGAGTGTAAGCTACACGCTGAAAACTCCATGGAAGGAGGTACGAATCATGGAAGCAACCAGCTTGGAAGTACACGGCTCGAACGTTGCCGACCAAATGAAGGCCATGCGCAAGGTTCGTTTGCAGCGAAAGGTCCTGGAGAACCCGGAAATGGCGCGGGACCTCGTCAAGATCCAGTCCACCGGCACCTACAACGCCAAGGGCGACATCATACAGTCCGTGGGCAGCCTGGGTGAGGCATAGCGCATGAATGGGAGACACGACATCACGACACAATAGGCCGGGCGAAACATTTCGCCCGGCCTATTGTTTTGTTATGCCACACAAAAATAGTCTATCCGATAAAACCGTCGGCCGGAATGGCCTGGAATCCGGCCTGATTCCGATTTGAAAAAGCCCCGATCCGCAGTACCACGGACCGGGGCTTCCATTTGAAGCGATATCTTTCAGACTAGGCTTCGGAAACGCCTGCCGAGGCGAAGGAAGCCATCTTGTTGTACATGTCCGCCGCGCTGCGCACGAGATACATGGCGCAGGCCGCGCCCGTGCCCTCGCCCAGGCGGAAGCCGAGATCGAGCAAAGGAACAAGGCCCATGGAGGCCACGGCCTTCTTATGGCCAGGTTCGGCCGAGGCGTGGCTCAGGACGCTGTAGTCCGCCACGGCCGGGCAGATCTTCCAGGCGGCGGCATAGGCTGCGGTGGAGATGAAGCCATCCACGCAGACCAGCTGCCGATTCTTGGCACCGCCCAGAATCAGACCGGCCAGGGCGGCGATTTCCAGTCCGCCGAGGGCGGCCAGGATATCCACCGGATCGCCGGATTCCACGGCGGCACGGTTGGCCTCCAGTCCACGGGTCACGGCTGCCGCCTTGAAGGCGACGCCCTTTTTGTCCAGCCCTGTGCCGGGGCCGGTCACCTCGAGGGGCTCCAGTCCGAGATAGGCGCAGTACAGGGCCGTGGACGGCGTGGTATTGCCGATGCCCATGTCGCCGGTGCCCAGGACCTTGACCCCGGCCTCGGCGGCACGGTCGGCCAGGGAAATACCCAGCAGAAGAGCCTGCAGGCACTGCTCGCGGGTCATGGCCGGCCCCTTGGTCATGTTGGCGGTGCCGGGGGCGACCTTTTCCTGAATGAGCAGCGGATGCTCGTCAAAGGGACCGCCGCAGGCTCCGGCGTCCACCATGTAGAGCTGGACTCCGGCGGTTCCGGCCAGCACGTTAATGCCCGCGCCACCGGCAAGAAAATTGAGCAGCATCTGCCGGGTGACCTCCTGCGGGAACAGGCTGACGCCCTCCTCGACCACGCCGTGGTCGCCCGCGATGGTGTAGATGCGCATGGGGTCGGCCACGGGCGCCCCTTCCTGAATCAGATACAGCTGAAGGGCCAGCTCCTCCAGACGGCCGAGACTTCCCTTGGGCTTGGTCAGGTTGTCGATATGTTCCTGTCCGGCAGGGGCCAACGAGCGGTCCACGGGCCGAATGGCGTCTATAGCGTCGCTAAAACGTTTTTGCATAATTCCCTCATGTCTAGATAAAATGGTGTTCCGGTGAGATACACTGCCTCCTGCCGGGTGTAAACAGGCCCGCCCCCTTGCCGGAGGGAGCCTCCGGTGCTAGGAGTCGGACAATTCCGCAACGGCAAGCCCTTGGATATTACATGACAAAGGAACTCTGCATCCTCCACGCCAACTGTCAGGGCGAACCGCTCCTTGAGCGTCTGAACCTGTGCCCGGACTTTTCCCGGCGCTATGAAACGCGGATTTTTACCAACTACATCCGCGAGGCCATCCCGGATCAGGTGCTGGCGGACTGTTCGCTCTTTCTTTATCAGCACCTCTCCCCGGGCTGGAACGATCTGGCCTCGGACCACCTGCTCGGCAAAATCCCGCATACGACACGCGCCCTGTGCGTGCCCAATCTGTTCTTCAAGGGATACTGGCCCACCTGGAGCGGCGCCCCGGGGTTCGACTACCGCTGCGAGGTATTGGACAAACTGCTGAACCTGGGGCTTCCGCCCGAAGAGACCCTGATCCTCTATCTGCGGCGCAATCTGACAGACGAATACGATCTGGCCGCCATTGCAGAAGAATCCCTGAAGACGGAGCGGCAACGGGAAACACACACGCCCGTCAAATATGTCCACCTCATCGAATCCCTCTGGGGGCATGAGCGGCTGTTCAACACCGTCAACCACCCCGGCCCGCTGCTGATGAATCATGTGGCAAACGGCGTCCTGCATGAGCTGGGCCTGCCACAGGTGGAACCCGACGCCATGCAGGCACGGGGAAACCCGTTTCCTGAATTCGAGCAGCCTATTCACCCCCATGTGGGTGCGTTCTTTGGGTGGAATTTTGCAAAGCCGGACACCCGTTACAACGTCTATGGACGCCAACTGAGCTTTGCCGGATACGCGGCCGACTATGTCACGGCCCGCAAATCAGGTGTCACCGACTTCATTTCCTTCCTGCTGGGCTGCAATAAAGCCTGACCTCCCCCTTCAGATTCCGGCCCGTCTGACGATAAGACGGATGGAACCACCACGGAGGGTCGGTCATGAATCTGGCAGCATACGCAGCATGGGGATATCCACCGGAATATGATCCCACCGCCACGGCGGAGGACCTGGGGCTTGCGTACCCGACAACCGGCACCCGGCCGGACGCGGAAGCGGAAGCTTCTGGAGAGGCAAAGCCACACCTGGGCGACAGCGCGATCTTTTCCGAGGCGGCCATAGCGGCCTTCAAGGAAGCGGCCATAGAGCCGATAAAGAACGGCACATTCAGCCTGGACGGGCTGCAACGCCGCATCAACACGGTCCGCACCGAGATCAATCAGGTATGGAACTCCGCCATGTCTGACTCGGAAAAGGATCGGCAGATATCGGCCAAAAAGAATGAAATAGCCCTGCTCCAGGCTGGTCAGTACACCTTTGCCAAGGCGGGATTTCCCCTTTCCATTTAGACTGGAATTCCGTGGCCGAGGCTACGGCTTGCAAATCTTGCAGGGACGATACCCCGCCTCCAGCGCCTCTTCTCTGGACGAAAAATCCACGATGCAGTTCTTGCAGTTGTAATACCGACAGCCCGGCCGGTGGAAGACGTGCGAATTGCGGTTCCCGTGATAGAGAAAGACGGCGGCGCTCGCCTCGGAAACCGGGGCAAGCCGGGCCAGATCGGTCGCTGTTCCGGCCAGGATCAGGGCCAACAGGAGCAAGGCGGACAAAAACACTTTTCGCATGGCAGCCCCCTGCGCTGACGTTTGCGTTGTTCGCCCGAACTACATCACGCCTTCAGCGCCAGTGCAACAAGTTGCCCTGAAAACATGCGGAAGACGCAAGCAAAGGGCGGAGCCCCGCGTATCGATACGCGGGGCTCCGCCCGTTATGTGCGTCGCAAAATCAGCCGGTTATCGGAGTCGGGGCGGTCCCAGGACGATCATCTCGGCAATGGTGTGGTCCACCTTGGGAAGCTGGCGCAGGTTGGCACCCACGAACTGCATCTCAAGGGTCGCGAGGTCGCGGTACAGAGGGGTACGGTCCACCAGCGGTGCTTCCCGGCCTTCGGCCTCCAACCCGGCAGTCAGCTCCTGGCAGCGGTAGCAACCCGGAAACTGCACCCCGCCGCCGCTTGGCCGACGCAGGGCGTTGGGTACGCCGTGCATTCGGCAGATCATCAACCGGTGCTTGTACAGGCCGCAGATGCCCTGTTTCTCGTCGATATTGAGCGGACACATGATGTGCGGCCGTTCGCCGCGCGCCTGGGCGGCAAGGGCCTCGTCCACATAGGCCCGGGCCCTGTCCTTGACGGCCTCCAGCCGGTCGGCGGGGAGTTCATTCAGTCCTTCCCACAGATAGGCCCACTCCACGTAGGTATGGTGCTGAAAAAAGGAAAGGCAACAGTTGTCGGTACAACCCTCGCAGGTCAGTCCTATGGTCGAGGCGGCATCGGCATACTGGTCCACCATCCGGTCGTAGATGGAAGCCAATTTGCGGAAAGCGGCCTTGGGAGTCAGTCTTTTCATGGCAGGTCGATCTGTTCGATAATTCGATCCACACACTGCTCGGGCGTATCCCCGTCGGTGCGGATCACGATGTCCGCGGCAGCCCGGTAGAGGGGCTGGCGCTCGGCATACAGCGCGCGCATGGTCTTGCCGGGCGCGAGCGCCAGGGCACGGCCCTCGGCAGCGCCCACGCGCTTGAGGAAGGTTTCCTCGTCCACATCCAGCATGACCATAGGGCCAAGCTCCTTGAGCCGGGCCACGGCATCGGCATCATAGATGACGCTGCCGCCGGTGGAAATAACGGTCCGGGTCAGGCGCAGTTCGCTGACCAACCTGCCCTCGATATTCAAAAACATTTCCAGTCCGTACTTGTCCATTATGGCCTGGAGCGGCATGGCATAGTAGGACTCGATATGACGATCCGTGTCGAGCTGGCCCCATTCCAGACGGTGGGCCAGCAATTTGCCCAGGGTGGACTTGCCCGCCCCGGCCATGCCCACCAGGGTGATGCAGGGATCGGGCACTTCGTCGCGGACGATGGGAGTGAACGTCACGTGGCTCAACTCCTCACGAGGCAGACCTTGTCCTCGCCGTCGCGTTCCACCACACGCACATCCACGTGTTCCTTGTCGTGAGTCTCCACCCGCTTACCCACATAGTCGGCCTGGATGGGCAGCTCGCGGTGCCCCCGGTCCACCAGGACCAGCAGCTCCACACGGCGCGGGCGGCCGTAGTCCAGCACAGCCTCCAGCGCGGCGCGCGTGGTGCGGCCGGAGTAGAGTACGTCGTCCACCAGCACGATGGACGCGCCTCCGATCTCGAAACCGATTTCCGAACAGTTGATGGTCGGAGCCAGCTCCAGATTGGTGGTCCAATCGTCGCGGTAGAGATTGATATCGAGCTTGCCCAGGGGAATCTTGCGGCCCAGCCGTTCGTCCAGCAGCTTCTTGAGCCGCTCGGCCAAATCCGCGCCACGCCGCTGCACACCGATGATGGCCAGGGACGGATCGTCCCCGCGCCGCTCGATGATCTCGACGGCCAATCGCTCCAGGGTCCGGCTCATTTCCTTTTCATTCAGGATGGTGCCGCATTCTTGCATAGGAAAAACCTCGTGATGCTTTAAACCTCGCGCAGACCGGCAAATTAGCCCAATAGTCCCGGCCCGGTCAACTCGCACGAAACCATTTACGGAGTTTGGATTTGACAAACCCCCGGAGAGTACCTACCTCTTCAGTTCCCGACCACCAACAGGAGGAATTGAATGATTGAAGTAACAGAAAGCGCCCAGAAGCAGCTCCAAGGCTACTTCCAGGACAAGGAAGCCTCGCCCATCCGGGTTTATCTTGCAGCAGGCGGCTGATCCGGCCCTCGGCTGACATTGGCTCTGGATGAGCCTAACGACAAGGATGAGACGTTTGAGGCGGGTGGATTCACCTTTTTGATAGAAAAGGCGCTCATGGCCGAAGCCGGTAACATCCGAATCGACATGACCTACTACGGGTTCACGGTCGATTCCGAAAATCCGGTTGGCGGTGACGGTGGCTGCTCTGGCGGCAGCTGCAGCACCGATGGTGGCTGCTCCACAGGCAGCTGCTCCTGCTAAGGCAGGGCACACCACGAAACAACATGGGCGGCTTCCCCTCCGGGGGGGAGACCGCCCCTTGTTTTTCCCGGCCAGGCCGCAAGGCGCCTTCTCATTGGACAAATACCACTCGGCACGCAGGACGGACCGTCCTCTGTCGGCCCACATGCACCTCTAGATCAGGAGAATCACATGATCGAAGTCACGGAAAGCGCCCAGAAACAACTTGAGGAATACTTCAAGGAAAATACCGTTTCGCCCATTCGGGTATACCTGGCCGACGGCGGTTGCGCCGGTCCGCGCCTGACCCTTGCCCTGGACGAGCCCAACGAGAAGGACAACACCTTCGAGGCCGGCGGATTCACCTTCGCCATTGCCAAGGACCTGATGGAAGCGACTGGTAATATCTCGATCAACATGACTCCGTACGGTTTCGTGGTTGAGTCCGAAAATCCCGTTGGCGGCAGCGGCGGTTGTTCCTGCAGCTGCGGCGACGGCGGTTGCGGTTCCGGCAGTTGCTCCTGCTAGGACCAAGTATATACCAAGCGAACATGGGCGGCTTCCTCGACAAGAGGGGCCGCCCTTGTCATTTCGGAATACAATATGTGAGATAGTCGGACTTTCCGCCAGGATCAGCCCCTTCAGTCCAAAGCCACGACACAACACGAGGGGCATATGGTAATCATCACGGGAAATGCCAAAAAGGAACTCGACAGAATCTTTGGGGACAAGAAACCGCAATTGCGAATATTTCTGGATACCAGCGCGGGAATGAGGCTGGCCTGGGGCGAGGATCACGCCGTGGGCGGTGACCGGATATTTGAGACGGAGGGGTATACTTTCGTTGTTGATCGCGACCTTATCGGTCTTACCGGCGACCTGCGGATCAACATGACCGAAACAGGGTTGGAGCTCGAATCTCAAAATCGTGTGGTTTGCGATGAACCGACCGAAGACGGCTTCGGCTATCGCAACTCGCAAGGTTTCTAGCAGCCCCCTGCCCGATTGCACCCCGCTCCCCCAAAAAACCAAAAGGGCCGGCACGCCTGGTACCGACCCATCCGATTAGGACCGCAATCCCGACCTTGAGCCGGGTTAATACGAAGTCCTTACGCCCTGATGCATATGTCGGGTCCTCCCCGATACACCACGGCAATGACTTGTTGTGTTGTCACGGCCAATTCGACTGGAATGCCGGTATCGACCGTTATTGTGGGAAATCTTTTAGCACGACAGGCCGCTCACGTCTACCCGCTTTCCCCCATTAAAGTTCCAATAAATCGCATTATCATGAAAAAAGCTGAATCAGCAGCCTAGGTACCGGCAGCGAACCTTGACGCCCCAGAGCCTCGATCCCTCCTCACACTCTGACGGGCGGACACGTCGCCAACCTGCCTTCCAACCGCAACCTTCGCAAAACGCCTTGAGAGGCAGGATGAAACGTTGACGCCAGACCGACCCAATCAATTTTCAAGGCCAGGGAGAGCACCGTGTAAAAAAGGAATGTCGTTTTCATCTGTGAATCATACTCCTGCCGCAGCCAGATGGACGAAGGCTTTGCCGGATTTTTGCTCCCGGACACCATAAACGCCTTGCCCGCAGGAATAAAACAACCCTATCGACAAACTGGCCGTCACGGCCATGCACGAGCTAAGTATCGACATATACGGCCAGGAGACCCACAGGGTTCAGGACTTCCTGGACAAGAATATGGACTTCGTCATCACGGTCTGCCCCCAGACGGCCAGGTAGAGCCCAACCTTTCCGCTATCAATCCGCATGAGGAACAAGACCTCTGAGAACCCGCCCGAATAGCCAGGAGTGTTGACTCCGAGAAGGCAAAACTCCGTGAGTACCGACGGAGCCGAGATGAAATCCGCGAGTTTGTGGAAGACCTACCCGCCCTGCTTGGGGTTTGACGGCAAGCGGCAAGCGGGACGGAGGATAAAGAAGGCCGGGGCATACATGAGTGTACGTCCCGGCCTGTAAATTTTCTGGCGGCAAGCCCGCCTGCATCGGAGTCCGCTAGGACCAGTCCTGCCGGAAATCCTCGGCCGCCACCAGCTTGTAGCCACGCTCCTTGAGCGCTTCCTCCACCGGAGCGGTATCCTCGGTATCGATGCGGACAACCACGATGCGGCGTCCCTTGTAGAAGAAGGTGCCTGTGGAGATGATGGAAATCTTCATATTGGCTATGACGCCCGCCACCTCGTAGAGCACGCCGGATCGGTCGTCCACGTCGAGGGTCAAACGGCTGCCACCCTCGCGGTAGCCCATTTCCTCGGCCAGGACATCCAGGAGAACGTTGCGGTTGATGTAGCCGATCAGCTTGCCGTTGTCGTCCACCACGGCCAATCCGGCCAGGTTCATCTCGTACATCATGTCCGCCGCGCCTTCTATCTCGGTATCCGGGGCAACGGTCTTGATGTCGGTGTGGAAAATTTCCTTGATCGTCAGCTTGCTCATCAAAAAGCTGATTTCATGCTTGGCCAGCGAAGTGATGAGGGAAGGGAGCGCGCCCGTGATGTCTTCCTTGCGGACGTACCCCAGCAGGTTATCCTTGTCGTCGACCACCAGAAGCATCCACAGCTTGTTATCTTCCAACAGCTTCTGGGCGTCCTTGACCAGCGTCTCAGGCTTTACCTTGACGAAGTCGCGCAACATTTTTAGTCCGACGAACATATGATTCCTCCCACTTTCCGGCTGTGCCGTTTGCTGTATGATACGGATAAAACCCGCTGGGAACCGATACACTTTTTCCAAATACGATGCAATTACCCTCAGCCCGCTGTGGAAGGCCTCTACCGGGCAACCCCGGCCTCAAGCAACCTGCCACAACCGACATTTTTGCCATATTACTTGTGCTAAATTTGTTACAAACATCAACGTTACATGTATAATATACTGTTTTATCAGAATAAAAAAAATATCTAATAATCTTGCCGCAAAACCGTCCGCCGGGTAAAGATAAACCATTTGCAACAAACAGCATCCGCGCCGCGCAGCGGACATACATAGGACAAGAGGTCACCATGTCGACATATATTCTGGCAGGCATAGGACTCGTGGCAATAGCCGCGTGCGCCGTCCTGATTCTGACACGACGCAGGCCGAAGCGGAACAGGCTTCCCCTGGACACCTTCAATTTCGACAAGCAGAAAAAATACGAGAAGGACGGCCGCAAGTTCCCCTTTTCATACTGATCCGAGACAAGCCTTGCAGTCTGCGGCGGGGCACCAGCCCGAGATTTATCAGCCGGAGCTATGCTTTGTGACCAACATTCGCGACGCAAAAAAAGAACGGCCTCTGCACCACAATGTGGGCAGAGGCCGCTGTTTGTTTCTTTTCAGAAATGGAGTCTAAGTATTACCGTTAATTGGCGAACGGATGGTGGAAGACCCGGCCGATGCGGCCCAGGCGGATGTTGGTCGGGCCATCCCAGGACCAGTAGATGATCAGGGCCTTGCCCACGATCTTCTCGCGCTTCACGGTTCCCCACCAGCGGGAGTCGTAGGAGCCTTCCCGGTTGTCGCCCATCATGAAGTATTGTCCCTGCGGAATCACGTAGGGGCCAAAATTGTCCCGCACCGGCATGCTGCCAGCTTTGGTGTGGTGGACATACGGCTCATCCAGCGCCTTGCCGTCGATGTAGACGACCTTGTCCTTCACCTCGATGGTCTCGCCCGGCAGGCCGATGACGCGCTTGATGAAGTCCTTGGACTCGTCCTCCGGGAATTTGAAGACAGCGATGTCGCCACGCTGCGGATCGCCAACCTTGTAGAGCTCCTTGCCGTCCGTGGTGTCCAGCACGGAAAAGTAGCGTTGCCCGGACGGTGTCTCCTTGAACAGGATGGAGGACGGCAGCCGCACGTCATAGGCGAACTTGGAGACCAGCAGGTGGTCGCCGATCTGCAACGTCTCCAGCATGGAGCCGGAGGGGATCTTGAAGGCCTGAACGATAAAGGCACGGATAAAAAAGGCTAGCAGCAGGGCTACTATGATTGCTTCCACGGTGTCCCTGAATGATTTCAATGATTTGTTGGTCATTTTTCTCGATAGTTCCTTGAATGGATAATGATCAGTCCTCGTCGGCCTTCAGCACGGAAAGGAAAGCCTCCTGCGGAATCTCAACGTTGCCCATGCGACGCATCCGCTTCTTTCCTTCCTTCTGTTTCTCCAGCAGCTTGCGCTTGCGGGTGATGTCGCCGCCATAGCACTTGGCCGTCACGTCCTTGCGGAACGGGGCGTTGCGCTCCTTGGCCACAATCTTGTTGCCGATGGCGGCCTGGATGACCACCTCGAACATCTGGCGCGGGATGGAACGCTTGAGCTTGAGGGCGAGGGAGCGGCCTATGCGCGCGGAGTTCTCTCGATGCACGATGCAGGAGAAGGCATCCACGGGGTCGCCGTTGATGAGGATATCGAGGCGCACAAGGTCAGCCTCGCGGTAGTCGATGACTTCGTAGTCGAGGCTGGCATAGCCCTTGGTGGACGACTTGAGCTTGTCGAAGAAGTCGTACATGACCTCGGCGAACGGAATCTCGTAGGTAATGATGACGCGGGTCGAGGTGACGAACTTCATGTCCTTCTGGATGCCACGCTTCTCCTCGCACAGGGCCAGGACAGCGCCCACGTACTCACTGGGCACATGGACTTCCAACCGCACGAACGGCTCCCGGACGGACTTGATGCGGGTCGGGTCCGGCAGCTTGGACGGGTTGTCGATGCGCAACTCCTCGCCGGTGACGGTCTCCACCTCGTAGATGACCGAGGGGGCCGTGGTGATGAGCCGGGCCTCGAACTCGCGTTCAAGCCGCTCCTGAATGATCTCAATGTGCAGCAGCCCCAGAAAACCGCAGCGGAAGCCGAAACCGAGGGCCTGCGAGGTCTCCGGCTCGTAGCTGAAGGCCGCGTCGTTGAGCTGGAGCTTTTCCAGGGCATTCTTGAGGGTCTCGTACTCGCTGGGCTCCACCGGATAGAGGCCGGAGAAGACCATGGGCTTGACCGGCTTGAATCCGGGATACGGTTCCTTGACCGGATTGTCGGCCAGGGTGAAGGTATCGCCAACGGGCGCGTCGCCCAGCTCCTTCATGGAAGCGCACAAAAAGCCGACTTCGCCGGGGCCCATCGTCTTGATGTCCACGGCCTCGGGCATGAACGCGCCAAGCCGGGTGACCTCGAACACCTTGCCGGTGGAGAAAATCTGGATGTCGTTCTTAAGCTTCAGCGTGCCGTCGAAAATACGGAAGAGCACGACAACGCCCTGGTAGGAATCGTACCAGGAATCGAAAATAAGCGCCTTGAGCGGGGCTTCCGGGTCGCCCTTGGGCGCAGGCAGCAGATGGACCACGGCTTCTATGACCTGATCCACATTGAGCCCGGTCTTGGCGGAAACGGCCAGGGGATTCGAGCAGTCGAGCCCGATGACGTCCTCGATCTCGCGGCTGATGGCCTCGGGGTCAGCGCTGGGCAGGTCGATCTTGTTCAGGACTGGAAGGACTTCCAGGTCGTTGTCCAGGGCGAGATAGACGTTGGCCAGTGTCTGGGCCTCCACGCCCTGGGTGGCGTCCACCACCAGCAGCGCGCCCTCGCAGGCGGCCAGGGAACGGGAGACCTCATAGGAAAAATCGACGTGACCGGGCGTATCAATAAGGTTGAGAATATACTTCTCGCCGTCCGAATCGGTATACGGGATACGGACGGTCTGCGCCTTGATGGTGATGCCGCGCTCGCGCTCAAGGTCCATCTTGTCGAGATACTGGTCTTTCTTCTCCCTCTCTCCGACCAGACCGGTCAGTTCCAGGATGCGGTCGGCCAGCGTCGACTTGCCATGGTCGATGTGCGCGATAATGCTGAAATTTCGTATTTTTTCGATCTTGCTCATACGTTCCGTCAAAGCGGCTGATGTTCGCCGGGAATGGGCCAAGACCCCCTACCCCAGGCATGTGGCAAACTCATTAAAGGATTTGGGTGGGGTTGTCCATCACCGGCAGCACCCCCTGGCCGGCACATCTCCCCCCCACGACATCTTGTGACTCTACTCATGCGTTGATACACTTTCCCCATTCATAACACGCAGGACGCAAGGAGGATACGCCCCGCACCGACAAAGGAGTTTTATAATGACAACATGCAAAAAGGTGGTCACCCACCTGCTCGATGAGGCCGACATCCACATCAACGGACAAAACCCCTGGGATATCAGCGTCGAAGACGAAAGACTGTTCCGGGAAGTACTGCGCACAAAGAACCTCGCACTGGGCGAGGGCTACGTGCATGGCTGGTGGAACTGCGACCATGTGGACGAGTTCATTTGCCGGGTACTCAAATCCGGCGCGGCCAACCATGTCCACGGCAACTGGAAACTGGCCGCCAGGGTACTGCCCGCCCTCGCCTTCAACCTGCAAAGCCCCTCACGCGCCCGCACCGTGGCAAAAAAGCACTACGATCTGGGCAACGACCTCTTCCAGGCATTCCTGGACCCCTATCTTCAATACAGCTGCGGCTACTTCAAGGGCATCCCGAAGCGGGATTTCGACACCGCCACCAACGAGGAAGTGCGAGCCGATCTGGAAAAAGCCCAGCAGGCCAAACTCCGGCTGATCTGCGAGAAGCTGGGACTCAAGCCACGCGAGCGCCTCCTGGATATCGGCTGCGGCTGGGGCGGGCTGGCCCGGTTCGCGGCCGGCAAATACGGCTGCGAAGTGGTCGGCGTGAACATCTCGCGCGAGCAGATCACCTTTGCCCGCAAGTTCTGCTCCGGCCTGCCGGTGGAGATTCGCGAGCAGGACTACCGCGACCTGAACGAACCCTTCGACAAGATCGTGTCCGTGGGCATGTTCGAACATGTGGGCCAAAAGAACTATACGGACTACATGAAGACCGTATCCCGCTGCCTGAAGCCGGGCGGCACCTTCCTGCTTCACACCATCGGCACCAACGTCACCGGTCCCGAGATCGACCCCTGGATCGAAAAATACGTCTTCCCCAACGGCAACCTGCCGAGCCTGGAACAAATAGCCAAGGCCTCGGAGTCCCTCTTCGTCATGGAGGACTGCCACAACTTCGGGCCGGACTACGACCGCACCCTCCTGAGCTGGCTGCACAACTTCCGCCAGTCCTGGCCCCGGCTCAAGGACAAGTACGGCGAGTCCTTCCGCCGAATGTGGGAGTACTATCTCCAGTCCTGCGCCGGAGCCTTCCGCGCCCGCGACATTCAGCTCTGGCAGATCGCCTTCACCCACATCGGCGATCCCCAGCCGGATTGCCGCAAGGCATAGGGCCGTCACACCCGCCAAAAGAAAAGGGGGATGCAGTTGCGGCATCCCCCCAGATTCTCACCACACCCCTGTAGCGGATCAGATGTTCTTCAAATACCTGTAATAGGTGTCCAGCTGGTAGACGGCGGCCATGGGATTATGGCCGAGCACCCGATCCTTGACCGCCAGGACCGTTACCGGGGCCTTGGCCCGCATGATGAAGAGCGAGTCGTGGCCCACGCAAAGACCCATCAGTACATTTAATTCCACGCCGGATTCGTTGGCCACCTCGGCCTGAAAGACCGGGTTGCACATGGTTTCCACTTCCTGGGTGGCGTCCACTTGCTCCGCCTGGGTGATGCCCAGATCCGACTTGGGCACGCGGCCCGACTTGCACACAACGGAAACGACCTCGAATCCGGCGGACTCGAAAAGCTCGTGCACCTTCTTGGCCTCAAAGCGGACGCCGACGCAGAAGGTCAGACCGAGCCGCTTGTAGCCCATGCGCCGGGCAAACTCGATGATCTCCTGAATACGCGGCTTGCACGGCTTGACCGCAGCATAGCCCAGCTCGCTGTTCTCGTATCCGGCGGCTTCCTGACGCGAGGCCTCGCAAGCGAAGTTCAGCAGCTCGCCGCAGGTCGTGTCATGAGCGCGCTGTTTGGCATCCTTGAGCAGCACGGAAGGACAATTTTTGGGAGCCTTGCCACCGGGCTTGCGACAGTAGCGTTCAGACCAGTCGTAGGGGCAGAGGGCGCAGGTGGGATGTGGTTGCGACATGAAAATACTCCAGTGGTTTTGGTCCGTCCGGATAGTGGGTCGGGCCGAGTTTTCCAGAGAGCTTACTCCAAATTCGAACAGGGAAAAAGTGAACTTCTTCAGGAGGAAATAGCCCGAATCCATTTCCGTGCAGCAGCGCGATTCCCCCTGAAGTCAGCGATGAAAAAGGCCCCGTTTCGGGCGATACGAAACGGGGCCATTACTTTTTTGCATCGGCAGAGAACCGGAGGAGAGGGAGAACTATGCCGCGATCTTCTCCTGCTGACGCCGGTAGGCGCGGATGTCTTCCACGGTCAGGACCGGGAAGTCGTGTTTTTCGGCAAAGGCCACGATTTCGGGCAAGCGAGCCATGGTGCCGTCCGGATTGGTCAGCTCGCAGAGCACGCCGCAGGGCTCGTATCCGGCCAAACGGGCCATATCCACTGTGGCCTCGGTGTGGCCGCCACGCTCAAGCACGCCGCCCTTTTTAGCACGCAGGGGGAAGACATGGCCGGGGCTGGCGATGTTCACAGCCGAGGAACCCGCAGCGGACGCGGCCTTGACCGTGGTCAGACGGTCGGCAGCGGAAACGCCTGTGGTGACACCCTCGGCGGCTTCGATGGAGATGGTAAACGCGGTCTGGTAGCGGCTGGTGTTCTCGGCCACCATCATGGGCAATCCAAGGGAATCGACTTTCTCATCCGTCATGCACAGGCAGACAATGCCGCTGCACTCGCGGATGAGCATGGCCATCTGATCGGTGGTCATGGGTTCGGCCGCAAAAATGAGGTCACCCTCGTTTTCACGATCCTCGTCGTCGGTTACCAGAATGCCTTTTCCGGCCTTGAGGGCCGCAATTCCGTTTTCCACCCGGCGGGTGGCGTCGCCGAAGCGACTGAGCAAAGACTGATCCATCATGCAACTCCTTGTCATGAGAGGATGATTGAATCAGGGCGCGAAGACAGGGGAACACCCGGTGCAGGACGCACACGGACGGGCGCACGCAAAAGCGCAACGCGGAAGCTGCCTTGGTCTCTCACATCCGGACTGTCACCGTCGGCCCCGGAATCACACCGGGTCTGCTGACCTTCCCCACCCGGGGAAGCGCTCGCGGGCTTTCCGACATATCGCCGGAATCACCGCCGGTGGGGAATTGCACCCCGCCCTGAGAACAAGTTCGGGAAGAAAGATACTCCCAGGGCCGTGAATGTCAACCCGGAGAAAGAGCAGCGTTATTTCCAGGAGGAACTCGAATTCCTGCCGGATTTCAAAATACCGTGCATAAAAAAAGACACCCCGAGGAGTGCCTTTCAGAGAGGTGTTTTCACCGATACTATTTGGCGATCATGACGCTGGTGGCCTTGACCATGGCCTTGACGTCGTCACCGACCTTGATGTTCATGCGCTCAACCGAATTCTTGGTGATGACGGAGACAACCTCGACACCCGGGGCGACCTCGATGACCACTTCGGCGTTGACCATGCCAACGGTGAGTTCCTTGACCTTGCCGGCAATCAGATTTCTTGCGCTCAGTTCCATGATGAATCTCCTCATGAGATAAAGATGTGCTGTGCATTATCGCACGTCCTGCCAAGTTAGTGTCACGAATATTTTTAAATTCGTGACCTATAAGGACTATAGTGCTCACTGGAACATAATAAGTCAAGCCCGATATTGGACGAAAGTTACAAAGGCCGAAAACCTCCGAAAGAGGGCATCAAATGGGCAAATCACGCCTATTTCCTACTCCGGAAGACGGGTTGTCGAAGAGCCCATCCCCCTTGCCCGTCTTGAAAAAAACGGGTAAGCGTCAACCTCATGCACGAAATGTCCATCGTCCAATCAATCCTCGGCATCCTGCACGAGGAAATGGTCAAGTATGAAGGCCACCGGCTGAAAAAAGTGGTCATCAAAAATGGCGCCCTGGCCGGAGTCGTTACCGAATCCCTTGAGTTCGCCTGGGAGGCACTGACCCCGGATACCGAATTTGACGGCGCACAGCTCGAAGTTGTGGAAATACCGCTTCGGGTAAAGTGCGGTGATTGCGGAGAGGAGTTCACCCCGGAGCATACCAGGTGCATGCCCTGCCCTAAATGCGACCAGCTCCTCGGCCACACCGTACTTCAGGGCAAGGAAATGCTCATCGATTCCATCGAAATAGATGACGGCGATTAACACAGGAGAATGAAGGAAATGTCACAGGAAGTTACCATCGTCCGCAATGTGCTTGAGGCCAACGATCGCTTGGCGGAAGAACTCAAGAATAAATTCAGGGTGCGCAAGATCCTGTGCATCAACCTCATGAGTTCTCCGGGCGCAGGCAAAACCACTCTGCTGGAGCGCACCCTCTCCGACCTGCGCGACGAGTTCAAGATGGCCGTTGTCGAAGGCGACCTGCAGACGGACAACGACGCCCAGCGCGTGGCCTCCACCGGGGCCCAGGCCGTACAGATCAACACGGAGGGCGGCTGCCATCTGGACTCCGGCATGGTTCTGGACGCCATCAAGGCCCTCGACCTGGACGGTCTGGACATCCTCTTTGTGGAAAACGTGGGCAATCTGGTCTGTCCCGCCGAGTTCGACGTGGGCGAGGACTACAAGGTCACCCTGCTTTCCGTGGCCGAAGGCGACGACAAGCCGGAGAAGTACCCCCTCATGTTCCATATTTCCGCAGTGATGATCCTGAACAAGGTGGACCTGCTCCCCTACGTGGACTTCGACATGGACAAGGCCAAGGGCCACGCCACCAAGCTGAACAAGGACATCAAGGTATTTCCGGTTTCCGCCCGTACCGGCGAGAACCTGGAGGACTGGTACAGCTGGTTGCGCGAGAAGCGCGCCGAGAAGCTCTAGTCTGAACGCCTGACAGGCCAATCAAGGCGCGGACGTCCATGGACGCCCGCGCCTTTTTTGTCTGTTCCTTTCGGAGAAAAGACGAAAGCAGAAGAGAAAGATTGAAAGGCAGAAGTGGAGCCGCCTCCGGCGGGATTTATTTCAGAGTGTTTCGCACCCTAAAGGTGCGAGTTACTTTTGGACCAGAGCGCCCAAAAGTAACCAAAAAGCGCTCTTGGGGTGCCATGCCCACCGCCCCGGTGACGGGCAAAGAATCTGATCCAAACGGCCTGCGCTCCCGCGTCCCAAGGCGGGAAGCTCAAAACCGCCGGGCCGCGAAGATTCGCTCCGGCCGTTTGGTCAGCTTCTAAGCCGCGTCCCCACAGGGCTTCTTCGAAGCAGCTTAGCTATGCGCCATTAAGGCAAGCAACAGCGTGATTATCCGCAAAAGAAGGTCCTGAAGACAACCGTCCGGTCCCGAAAGGTGTTGTTGTTAATTCGCAGAGACCAGCCCTGTGTTTCGGCGGTTAGCAGCCGACCAAGCGGGTAAGGCGGCTCCCGTAAGCCACCCGGTAAGTTGGTGGTAATCCCGACACCAACAGGGAGAAACGGCACTATACTTTTCCTGAGATGGAGCCGTCCCGCTTGGATCGGATGCTTCCGGCGAAACACGCAGGCGGCAAAGCTACTCCCAAGGGCCTTTTTCGTTCTTTTTGGCCCAGCAAAAAGAACCGCCGCCCGCGCAGGGCAATTGGAGGGCATTTTGAAGCCGCAGGCTTCAAACCCGGCTCTCTGCTTCTGGGAAATCAAAGATAAAAACATAAGAGAAAGACAAAAAGGCAGAAGTGGAGCCGCCTCCGGCGGGATTTATTTCAGAGTGTTTCGCACCCTAAAGGTGCGAGTTACTTTTGGACCAGAGCGCCCAAAAGTAACCAAAAAGCGCTCTTGGGGTGCCATGCCCACCGCCCCGGTGACGGGCAAAGAATCTGATCCAAACGGCCTGCGCTCCCGCGTCCCAAGGCGGGAAGCTCAAAACCGCCAGGCCGCGAAGATTCGCTCCGGCCGTTTGGTCAGCTTCTAAGCCGCGTCCCCACAGGGCTTTTTCGAAGCAGCTTAGCTATGCGCCGCTGCGGCAAGCAGAAATCTGAATATCCGCAAAAGAAGTCTCCGAAGACAACCGTCCGGTCCCGGAGGGCGTCACAGTTAATTCGCAGAGACCAGCCCTGTGTTTCGGCGGTTAGCAACCGACCAAGCGGGTAAGGCGGCTCCCGTAAGCCACCAGGACGGAGGGTGGCAACCTCGATCTATTCGCGGAGGAACGGCACTATACTTTTCCTGAGATGGAGCCGTCCCGCTTGGATCGGCTGCTTCCGGCGAAACACGCAGGCGGCAAAGCTACTCCCAAGGGCCTTTTTCGTTCTTTTTGGCCCAGCAAAAAGAACCGCCGCCCGCGCAGGGCATGGAGGGGACTTTGAAGCCGCAGGCTTCAAACCCGGATCTCTGCTTCTGGGAAATCAAAGATAAAAACATAAGAGAAAGACAAAAAGGCAGAAGTTGAGCCGCCTCCGGCGGGATTTATTTCAGAGGGTTTCGCACCCTAAAGGTGCGAGTTACTTTTGGACCAGAGCGCCCAAAAGTAACCAAAAAGCGCTCTTGAGGTACCATGCCCACCGCCCCGGTGACGGGCAAAGAATCTGATCCAAACGGCCTGCGCTCCCGCGTCCCAAGGCGGGAAGCTCAAAACCGCCGGGCCGCGAAGATTCGCTCCGGCCGTTTGGTCAGCTTCTAAGCCGCGTCCCCACAGGGCTTCTTCGAAGCAGCTTAGCTATGCGCCATTAAGGCAAGCAACAGCGTGATTATCCGCAAAAGAAGGTCCTGAAGACAACCGTCCGGTCCCGAAAGGTGTTGTTGTTAATTCGCTGAGACCAGCCCTGTGTTTCGGCGGTTAGCAGCCGACCAAGCGGGTAAGGCGGCTCCCGTAAGCCACCCGGTAAGTTGGTGGTAATCCCGACACCAACAGGGAGAAACGGTACTATACTTTTCAAAGGATGGAGCCGTCCCGCTTGGATCGGATGCTTCCGGCGTAACACGTAGGCGGCAAAGCTACACCCAAGGGCCTTTTTGGTTCTTTTTGGCCCAGCAAAAAGAACCGCCGCCCGCGAAGGGCATTGGAGGGATTTTGAAGCCGCAGGCTTCAAACCCGGCTCTCTGCCTCTCTCCCCCTCAAACAAAAAAAAGAAAGGCCACCCCATCACTGAGGCGGCCTTTCCCGAATTTCAAATTCGCAGCGTCAGCCTACTTCAACCCCATCGCCTCAAGGTACAATTCGCCCTTGAAGGTCAGTTCGGCAGCACCTTGCAGGAACAGGTTGTCGCCCTCGACAAAAACCTTGAGCTGCTCGCCGGCCGTGGTGGTCAGCGTCGCCGCCGGGCCGGTCAGCCCCAGCTTGTGGGCCAGCAACTGCGTGGCCGACGCGCCGGTGCCACAGGCAAAAGTCTCGCCCTCCACACCGCGCTCATAGGTGCGCAGCAGCATGGTCGAGTCATCCACCACCTGGGCGAAGTTGACGTTGGTTCCGGCAGGCGCGAACCGCTCGTGGTAACGCAGCTTGGGACCCATATCCATGATGTCCACGGCCTTCACATCGTCCACGAACACCACGACATGGGGTACGCCGGTATTGGCAAAATGCGCGGTGAGCGGCTTGCCGTCCACGGTCAGTTCGATGTCGGTCTCGATGCCGGTGGGCGGGGTGAGCTGGACCTTGACCCGTCCGGCGTCCTCGCCTTCGGTCAGTACCTTGGCCTTGATGGGTCCGGCGTCGGTGCCGAAGACATGCTCTGCCGGTGCCAGCCCGATGGCATGGGCCAGACGCCCGGCGCAACGCGAGGCATTGCCGCACATCTCGGCGCGGGAACCGTCGCTGTTGTAGAAATGCCAACGGTAGGCAAGCGCGGGATCGTCGCTCTCCTCAAGGAAAAAAATGCCGTCACCATAAACGCCGAAGGCACGGGCACAGACCTTTTTCGCCCACTGCTCCATGTCGGCCACGGGAATCTTGCGCTCGCGGTTGTCGATGACGATGAAATCGTTGCCGCAACCCTGCATCTTGTAAAAGGGAACGGGAGTGCCGAAAAGGGTCATTATTTTCTCCATGGAATAATATTTGTTGTCATGCGGCGCTTATTGCCGCGTACCGGAATCCTTGATGGAAACCGTGATGTTGTCAAGTGCGGGAGCCTTCCGCAGCCTGCGCCTTGCCTGCCACAGCGAGAACACGCCCATCAGTGCAATGGCCGCCAGCACCGGCCAGTGGGAACGGGAGAGCACTACGGCCAGCCCCAGGCCAAGTACCCCGGCCACCAGCCGGGGCAGGAAGCGTGGGAAGAGCTTTACCGCCGCCAAGGCACACAACAGCGCATTGGTCAGGAAAAATCCGTCGGCCACGGCCACCACTACATCCAGCTCCAGGATATGCCGCGAAGCCAGATAAATTTCAAAGAGGTGGATCACGGTGTACCCGGTCACGGCTATCCACGGGACACCGCATCGGTTGCGCCGGTCCAGAATGGCGGGAAGCGCGCCTTCCTGTGCCAAGTGGCCGACCAGACGGACTACGCCGCCGACCACGACCAGATAGGTAATCACGCAGAGGGCGATGACAATACCACTGGTGACAAACGAGGCGGCCGGACCAAAGACCGGCTGGAGCAACGCCCCGACGCCCGGCGCGGCATCAGCCGGGAAAACGCCGTATTGCATGGCCGCGCCAACGGCCAGAAAAACCAGGGCAATGACCGTCGCCGCCAGCACGGCCGCGCGCGGCACGGTCCGTTGCGGGTCCTCCACCTCGGCCCCATAGTTGCCCACCACTTCCCAGCCGACCACGGCGAAGAACAGGAGCAGGAGCGTGTAGCCCATGGCTCCCGCATTGAAAGACGGCAACGGCTGGACCGGTCCGGCATGAAAGAGCAAAGTAACGGAAGCCCCGGCCAACAACAGCACCGTGGCAGTGGAGGAAAGGAGCATGGACGCGCGCCCCACATTGCGCAAACCGCTTGCCAGCAACAGGGCGCAGACAACCTGCACGCACCCGGCGGCCACGTAGGGACCGGAGGGCGAACTGGGCCGCAATCCGGGCGGCAGATAGTCCACGATAGTCAACATGACCGCAGCCGGACCGAACAGGATGGCGCCCGTGAAGGTGAAGGCCGCCAGCCGCTTGGCCGCAGGGCCGAAGGCCCGCTCCACCGCATTGGACGCCCCGCCCTCTCCGGGAAACAGCGTCCCCACATGAGCGAAAACATAGGCGAACGCCAGACCGAAACAGGCGATGAGCGCCCAACCGACCAGCGCCCATGGTCCGGCGCTCTCCAGCGCCAGAGGCGGCAGGATGATTATCCCGGACCCGAGCACGGCGCCCGTCATCATAAAAACCAAAGGCATGGTTCCGATTTTCCGTTGGCTCATGGAGTGTCCTTTTCTTGATTTATACGATCTATCATGCAACAAGCTCGGAAAATCCAATTGAAAATCTCAGATGGAGCGTTCGGTTTCACCGAAGGCTCGGCAGGAGGGAACATGGACCTGCGCAAGCTGGAGTGCTTTTTGGCCGTTGCCTTTGAAGGCAACCTGACGCGGGCGGCCGAGACCCTGTTTCTGAGCCAGTCCGCCCTGAGCGGGCAGATCAAACAGCTGGAGGAGGAACTGGAATTTCCCCTCTTCGAACGACGGGCCAGAGGCATGGCCCTGACCAGCGAGGGCGAGGCGCTGCTCCCCTACGCCCGGTCGGCCATCCGGGCCATGGAGGAATTCCAGACCCGCGCCGCCACCCTCAAGAGCGCGGAATCCACACGGCTGATCGTCGGGCTGAACACCGACCCCGCCTTTCTGCGCATGGCCGAACTCTCGCGCCGGATGCGCACGGCCATGCAGGATGCCCAACTCTCCTTCATCGTCTCCCAAAGCCGATACACTGCGGACGCCCTGCGCTCGGGCGAAATGAACGCGGGTTTCCGTTTCGGCATGTGGGGCGAGGAAGGTATCTACGATGAATATGTGGCACCCGTGATCCTGCGCATCGCCATCCCGGTCAAATGGGCAAAGGAAGTGGAGCCGGGCGACTGGAAAGGGCTGGCCGCCCTGCCGTGGATTCACTCGTTTAGGGGCTGCCCGTTCCATCTGGCCGTGCGCGAACGCATGTCCGCGCATGGCGTTGAGCCGAACCAGGTGGAACAGACGCAGGACGAAAACATCATGCGCGAACTGGTGGCCGAGGGCGTGGGCGTGGCCGTGCTGCGCGAGTACGACGCCAACAAGCTGACCGAAAAGGGACGGGCCGTGCTCTGGCCGGACACCCTCCAGGTCCCGCTCTGCCTTTCCTACGCCGCAGGGGGCGGCTACAATTCCCCGCTGCGCGAATTTCGGGACGTGGTCCGCACCGTATGGAACGACGCGGACGATCTGATGACGGCAAACAGAAAACAGCACCGGGAACAAAACCGGACGCTTGAACAATAAGACGGGGCCCGCCCCGCAACCGGAGAGATGATCATGACAATAGCGGCTTGCAGCATGGACTGCGGCGATTCCTGTTCCCTTGTGGTGGACAGGGAAAAACGGACCGTCAAGGGCAACCCGGACCATCCCTTCACCCGTGGTCTGTGCTGCCGCAAGGGCAGAAATTACTTTGACCGCATCGATGCGGAGGAACGCATCACCACACCGCTGATCCGCGTGGGAGAAGGGTTCCGCGAAGCGGGCTGGGACGAGGCCCTGAATCTGGTGGCCACCCGCATCAATGCGGCCCGGACCGTTCCCGAATCCATGCTGCACATTCATGGATACGGCTACCGGGGCATCCTGGCCATGGCCAGCACGGTCTTCTTCCAGGCCCTGGGAGCCACCGGCACCTATGGCTCGGTCTGCGACGAGACCGGCATTGCCGCCTCCATCCGCGACTTCGGCGTGCTGCACCAGAACGAGCCGGAGGACCTGCTGAACGCCTCGCGCATCATCAACTGGGGACGCGATATGGAACGCTCCTCCATCCACATGCTGGATATCGTCAGGCGGGCGCGCAAGAACGGCACCGAGGTCCTCTCCATCTCACCCGGCGGTGACGCCATGGCCGAGTACTCGGACGAGATCATCCGCATCAAGCCCGGCACGGACCGTTTCCTGGCCGCCGCCGTGCTCAAGCTCTACCTGGAAGCGGGCGATCTCAACCCCTGGGTGCTGACCCGCACCGCCAACTGGCCCGCCCTGCGCGGCCTGGTGGACGGACTGAAGCTGAAAGACCTCTGCGCCGCCTGTCAGGTCTCCACCGACGACGTGGAAATGCTCTACGACTGGTACGCGGACACCGGCAACGCCGCCACCCTCATCGGCTGGGGGCTGCAACGTTATACCTTCGGAGGCCAGAACGTCCGCTTCATCAATGCCCTGGCCATGATATCCGGCAACGTGGGCCAGCCCGGCGGCGGGGCCTACTACAATATATCTTCCGCCCGGAATTTCGATTCCTGGGGGCACCTCGTGGACGGATTCGACGCCCACGCCGACCGCCGCACGCTCCTTATTCACGATCTGGCAGAAGAGATTCGCCGCGCCGATCCGCCCATTGACTTCATCTGGGTGGACGGCACCAACGTCATCAACCAGAATCCGGATTCCCTGGCCGTGGCCGACGCCTTCCGCCGCCCCTTCGTGGTCTGCCAGGACTGCTTCATGACCGACACCGCCCTGCTCGCGGACGTCATCCTGCCCCCGGCCCTCATGTTCGAGCGCGAGGACGTCATCGGCTCCTGTCTGCACAACTACGTCAATCACTGCGCCCAGGCCGTGCAGCCGCGCGGCGACGTGCGCGTGGACTTCGACTTCCTCACCGACCTCGGCCTGCGCCTCGAACAACCCGTCCGCCTGCCCGAGCAGGACGACTGCCTGCGCGAGGGACTCAAGAAGTCCGGCATTTCCCTGGATGAGCTGCGCTCGCGTGGATTCGTCAAGGCGAACCATCCGCCCATCGCCTTTGCCGACCTGCACTTCGGCCACCTGGACGGCCTGTACCGGTTCCCCGAGGAACTCTCGGCCGAACCGGAGCGTAACCCGGACTACCCACTCCAGCTTCTCTCCCTGGTGGACGGCAAGTACCTCCAGTCCCAGGTGCCGGAAGCGGATCAGGCGGGCTATCCCGAAGTGCTCATCTCCCCAGCCAGCCAGGCCTGCGACGGCGTGGCCCCGGAGGAGGACACCTACCTCGTCACCCCGCTGGGAGCCATGCGGGTCCTCGTCCGCTTTGACGAAACCCTGCACCCGGACGTGGTGCTGTTCCGCCGCTCCGGCTGGATGAAATTCGGCCGCGTGCCCAATGTGGTCATCGCATCCCAGCCCACGGACATGGGCCACGCCTGCGCCTACTACAGCCAGGTCTGCCGGTTGGAGAACCGGTAGACGACCAGCAAAGCAACAACCAGAACGGAATTAAGACGAGACGAATACATGGCATTATGCAGAAGCAAGCTGGCAATAATCGGCATGGGCAATGTCGGCCGCGCACTGGCACATCATCTGACCATCGGCAACACCTGCGACGAGCTGGTGCTGATCAACCGCAACCCTGACACAGCCTGGGGGGAGGCGGAAGACCTGAAACACTCCCTGGGATTTTCCGAAACCCGGATGCGCATCCGTGCCGGAAAATACGCGGACTGCGCGGACGCCGATATCGTGGTGCTGGCCGTGGCCGCCCCCTATGCCGAGGGCTTTACCCGGCTGGATATGGTGGACAAGGCGACCGCCATGCTGGCGGACATCGTCCCCCAGGTGATGAAGAGCGGCTTTTCCGGCATCTTCATCGTCATCACCAACCCGGTGGACGCCCTGAGCTACCTGACGCACAAGCTGTCCGGCCTGCCCTCCAGCCATGTCATCGGCACGGGCACCTCCCTGGATTCCGCCCGGCTCAGATACTTCCTGGCCGAAACCATGGAGGTGGACCCGCGCAGCGTGGAGGCGGTCTGCATGGGCGAGCACGGAGACTCCCAGATGATTCCCTGGAGCCGGGTGACGGTGGGAGCCAAGCAGTTTCACCAGATTCTCGAGGACAACGCGGAACGGCTCAAGGGGGTGGACCCGGCCCAGGTGCTGAAGGAAACCAGTCAGATCGCCTACAGGATAGTCAAGGCCAAGGGATCGACGGCCTACGGCATCGCCTCGGTGGCCGCCAGGATGATCAAGGCGATCATCAAGGATGAGAACATCGTCATGCCCGCCTCGGTCATGCTCAACGGCGAGTATGACGAAACCGACGTCTATGCCGGAGTCCCGGCCGTCATCACCCGCAACGGCATCAAGGAGCTGGTCACCTACCATCTGGAGGACGACGAGCTGGACGCCTTCAAGAAATCCATCGCCATCCTGCGGGAGGTGAATGAAAAGATGATGGGACGCGTCGATCGCTGAACCGGCAAAATCCGATACCAACATAAAAAGGCCGCCCCCGTTTATCGGGAGCGGCCTTTCTCATTTCGCTGGGCGCGGAGCTAGCCGCACTTGGTATACGCGCAGGACTTGCAGATGTGGCAGCCTTCCTCGAAAACGAGGGGCTCGCCGCATTCCGGGCAGAGTTCGCGGTTGAGCGAGGCCACTTCGCCGTCGATGTGCTCGCCCTGCAGGTAGCGGGACTCGAACACATAGGCAATGGCGTCCGGGATGGACTTGACCAGATGCTTTTTCATGAACTTGGGATTCTCGCCGCCGATACCCTTGAGTTGCTGGACGATCTCCCGCACCTCCACGCCGGAGCGCAGGGCCAGGGAGACGAGGCGGCCGATGGCTTCGGCCTTGGCCGTGATGGAACCGCCGGACTTGCCGATGGTGGCGAAGACCTCGAACGGCTTGTTGTCCATCTCGTTGACGGTAAGGAAGAGCATCCCCAGGCCGGTGGGGATCTTCTGGGTAAAGCCGTAGATGACGTCGGGACGTCCCTTGACCACGGAACCACCCGCCTTGGCAGCGTCCTTTTTCTTGTCGCCGTCGCCGGTGCAGAGCACCTGGGAGGTCTTGGAGCCGTCACGGTAGACGGTCACGCCCTTGCAGCCGTATTCATAGGCCTTCCAGTAGATGTCCCAGATGTCTTCCTTAGTGGCCGAGTTCGGCAGGTTGACGGTCTTGGACACGGCGTTGTCGGTGAATTTCTGGAAAGAGGCCTGCATCTTGAGGTGCCAGATAGGCTCGATATCCATGGCAGTGACGTAGACCGTGCGGATTTCCTCGGGCAGATGGTCCATCTTGCGGATGGTGCCGACCTTGGCGATCTTCTCCATCAGGCTGGGGGAATAGGCGTCAGCCTCTTTCAGCGCGGCCTCGAAGAACGGGTTGGTCTCCACAAGCTTGTCGTTGTCCATGACATTGCGGACAAAGCTGAGGGCGAAGAGCGGCTCGACACCGGAGGAACAGCCCGCAATGATGGAGAGCGTGCCGGTGGGCGCAATGGTCGTGGTCGTGGCGTTGCGGTAGGGTCCGAGGTTGGCGTCGCCGAAGATGGACTCCGCATAGGCCGGGAAGGCACCGCGTTCCGCCGCCAGCACCTTGGAGGCGCTGCGGGCCTCGTCGTGGACGAACTTCATGATGCGCTCGCCCAGGTCCACGGCGGTCTGGGAGTTGTAGGGAATGCGCAGCTGGTAGAGCAGGTCGGCCCAGCCCATGACGCCCAGACCGATCTTGCGGTTCTTGCCCACGGTCTCGGTGATCTGCGGCAGGGGGTAGATGGAGGCGTCGATGACGTTGTCCAGGAAGCGGACCGAAAGATGGATGATCCGTTTCAGTTCTTCCCAGTTGATCTCGCCGTCATGGCCGTTCTGCCCCTTGGCATAGCAGGTGCCGAGGTTGATGGAGCCAAGGTTGCAGGCTTCGTAGGGCAGCAGCGGCTGCTCGCCGCAAGGATTGGTGGATTCTATCTCGCCCTGCTTGGGGGTGGGATTGTCGCGATTGATGCGGTCCAGGAAGACAATGCCCGGGTCGCCGGATTCCCACGCCTTGTGCACCAGCAGGTTGAAGACCTCGCGTGCATTGAGGGAGGCGATTGCCTTGCCGCTATTGGGGGCGACGAGGTCGTAGTCCTCTTTCTTCTCCACCGCGCGCATGAAGTTTTCGGTCAGTCCCACGGAGAGGTTGAAGTTGTTCAGCTCGCCGTCCCGCTCCTTGGCCTTGATGAATTCCATGATGTCCGGGTGATCCACGCGCAGGATGCCCATGTTGGCCCCGCGCCGGGTGCCGCCCTGCTTGATCTGCTCGGTGGCGCAGTTGAAGATGCGCAGGAAGGAGAGAGGGCCGGAAGCCACGCCGCCGGTGGAGCCGACCACGGAATCCTTGGCCCGCAGCCGTGAAAAGGAAAAGCCCGTGCCGCCGCCGGACTTGTGGATCATGGCCGCGTGCTTCACCGCGTCGAAAATATCCTCGATGGAGTCGCCCACAGGCAGGACGAAACAGGCCGCCAGCTGGCCCAGGCCGGTGCCCGCGTTCATCAGCGTGGGCGAGTTGGGCAGAAAGCGGTATGAAGTCATCAGGTCATAGAACTCGCGCGCCAGAGCGGCGGGCTTGTAGGAGGAATCCTTGTACTTCTCCTCTTCCTCGGCAATGGCCGAAGCCACCCGCCAGAACAGTTCCTTGGGTGTCTCGTAGGCAACGCCTTCGGTGTCCTTGCGCAGGTACCGCCTCTGCAGGACTATCTTGGCGTTTTCGTTAATGATCGGTTCTGGCAAACGGGCAGGCATCTTGAATTGCGGCATACGGCAACCTCTTTTAACACATTGAAATATTGGGAGTAAATTATACAATCAGTCCATCTTGCACGATGGCGCTAGAGAATGTCTAGACTACACAGACAGAACCTGAAAAGCCAGCCTAAATTGCCTTTTCAAAGGAAAAACGGGGCAACCCCTTGTCCTGATTGACAATACAAAATGAGTCTATCTAGGAATCAGTCTCACGCAAAAGTGGGAGGGTCACGGTCAGAGTCGTGCCCTGTTCCCATGACGAAAAGAAGGATATGTCACCACCGAGTGATGTGGCGATGAGTCGGGCCGTATAGGTACCGAGCCCGGTCCCGTTCCGTTTGCCCGAGGTAACGTATTTATCGAAAAACACGTCCCGGATGGATTCCGGAATCACGCCCTGGTTGTGGACCGTTATGATATGGTGCTCTGCTGTCTTGAGGTTCAAGGTCACCACATTGTCTTCGGGAGATGCCTCCACCGCGTTCTTGATCAGGTTGAGCAGCAGGGCATAACAGGGCAGTTCCTCGGAGCGAATGGCAAAGGCAGTGCGCTGTCCGACGGGCCGTCCGCCCACATGCACATCCAGGGTGACCCGACGCGACCGCAGCAGCGGCCCCAGTTCCTCGGCAACGGAAGAGACCACGGTCAGCAGGTCCATGTATACGGGGTTCGGTTCATATATGCCCTGCTCCATCCGGTACAGTGCCCGGGAGAGGTCAATTATTCCCAGCATCCGCTTGCTCGCCCCGGAAGCGATGTCCAGCAGCTCCCGCTGCTTGACCGTCAGCTCGCCCCGACGTTCGAGCAGCAAAAGCATGGTCTGCACGGCCAGGGTGGGCGAGCGGAGGTCATGACGCATCATCCGATCCACATCGGCACGCAGTTGATCCACCCGCTTGCGCTCCGCAATGTCCGAGATGAAACAAATGGCTTGTTCCGCCCCCTTGTAGCGGAAGTGGTGCAGGCGAAGTTCCACCACCAGCGGTGTGACACGGTCCCCCTCCAGTTCCGCCTCCAGTTCGAGTTCCTGCGCCTGGACCAGGCGGGCCCAGAACGGCGGCCAAGGGTCCATGCCAGGAAACGTGCCGAGCATTTTCAAAGGCATGCCCCGCAACTGGCTACGGTATTTTCCAAGCAGTTTGGCAGCGGTCCGGTTGGCATAGGCCACGTTGCCGGATGGCTGGATGCGCAAAATGCCGAGTGCCGCGTTGTCCATGGCAAACTGCGTGAGGCGCAGTTCCTCCTCCGCCTCCAGCCGATGCGTGATATCCGTGCCGAACGAAAGGATTTTCGCCCCATTGCCGTGCAGGGAACCAATGGAGGAGTTGCGCCACAATATCTGTCGCACCTCACCGTCCTTGGTCACTATGGGCGATTCAAAGGTTTCGGACCGGGACTTCATCCCCTCCCGCATCAAACGGTTGAATTCGTCCCAGACAAAAAGATACCGTTCCCTCGGCACCACGGTATCGAACCAGTTCTTCCCCTCCAGCTCTTCCCGGGAATAGCCCGTGGTCGCCTCCCCTGCCCGGTTGAACAGGCACACCCGTCCCTCATAGTCCAGACCGACGATGACAACATCCGCAGATTCGAGAATCTGCCGGGTCGCCTCATAGGACTGCTGCAACGCCATCTCATTCCGTTTCCCCAGCCGCACCTCCCGGAACAGGCGAAACATCCAGAATAACATGCCGCACAACACCACTCCGGCCACCAGCGCCACCGCCCCGACCATTTCCCAGACCTTGGGCTGGGGCACCCAACGGCCCTGGCGCAGAACGACCCAGTAGTCTTCGATCGCCTTTCGTTCCTCCACGGAAATGGACGCCAACGCACGATTGACCAGATCGACCAACACCGGCCAGTCGCGCCGCACGCCCATGGCCAGGGAGTGAGAATACTCGGTAATGGCTGCGATGCGAATATCCACGATGCCCAACTGTTCGGCCAGAAAGGTGACGGCGGGTTTGGGTGCCACCAGCGCGTCCGCTTCCCTGTCCTTCAACGCCAGCATGGCCTCGGCAAGATCATCGACTGCCCGGACTTTCAGTTCCGGGTAATCCTCCTCCAGCCGCTGCACCGAGACACCCTCCCGGGGCACGGCAACCACAGCTCCGGTCAGGTCGGACAAGCCGTCTACAAACCGGTGGTCTCCCCGTGTGACGACAACAATGGGCAGAAAAATATAGGGATCGGACAGGACCATGTTCTCGGAATTGACACGTCGGGTAGGCAGGGCCGCCACCATATCCACTTCACGCGCCGTGGCCAATCCGTTCATGGCAGTCAGCCCGGAGGCTCGGACGCGCCGGGGGCGGATGCCCAGCTTGGCCGTCACCAGATCAACATAGGTTGGCACCAGCCCCTGCAACAAACCATCGTCGCCCCGATACATGACCGGAGGCGACCCCATCCACATCCCCAGACGCATATCCGAGTGCGCGGCCAGCCACGCCCGCTCCGCAATACTTATCGAAATGGGTTCCACATCCTCCGTAAGGATTTCACCCGAAGCCAAAACACGCGGCCCCGCTGCGAGGCAAACAGCTAAGGCAATAAGCAAAGAGACTCGACGGACGATCTGCAACGGCACGCTCCCTTTGACCCCTTCCATACGCACGACGCGGCGAAGGGAATTTAACGCATACCGCACTTTCGACTTTGCGACAAACAGCCGAAGAAAATTATAAAGCTCCGAATTCCCCTTATCCCTTTGTCAGACAAGGGTCCCACTCGCCTGAATTCACTCACTGAAACAGAACAATCCCACAACTTTTTTCCTCACACGGCCAAAAGCGATTTACCTCCGCCGTCTTTTGGTCTATGGGGCGAGAAGCGTCCAACCAACAACAATTGAGAGCAGGCTCATGAAGATTTCCGAACGTCTTGCACGAATCCAGCCGTCCGCAACCCTCGCCATCAACACCAAGGCGCAAGAAATGCGCGCGGCCGGTCGCGAGATCATTTCCCTGGCAGTAGGACAACCCGATTTCGGCACACCCAACCACGTCTGCCAGGCAGCCAAGGCCGCCCTGGACGAAGGGTTCACCCGATACACCCCGGTTCCCGGCATTCCCGAGCTGCGCGCCGCCGTGGCCGGATATTACAAAAAATTTTACGGAGCCGAAGCATCCGGCGACAACACCATCCTCAGCAACGGCGGCAAGCAGGTGCTCTACAACCTGCTCCTGGCCCTGGTGAACCCCGGCGACGAGGTGCTCATCCCCTCGCCCTACTGGGTCTCCTACCCGGCCATGGTCCAGCTTGCGGAAGGCGTCTCCGTCTTTGTGCCCACCACTGCCGAGCAGGGCTATCTGGCTACTGTCGATGCCCTGGAAGCCGCGCGCACGGACAAGACCACCATGCTCATTCTCAACTCGCCCTCCAATCCCACGGGCTGCTGCTACACCGCCGCCCAGCTTGAGGATATCGCTGCCTGGGCGCGCAAAAACAATATCTTCATCATCGCCGACGAGGTCTACGACCGGCTGGTCTACGCCCCGTTCGAGTCGGTATCCCTGGCCAAGACCTGGGAAGCTCATCCCGAGACCATCGCCATTGTCGGAGCTCTCTCCAAGTCCTTTTGCATGACCGGCTGGCGCGTGGGCAGCGCCCTGGCACACGAGGACCTGATAAAGGCCATGTCCAAGATCCAGGGACAGTCCACCTCCAACATCAACTCCATCACCCAGAAAGCCGCGCTGGCCGCTCTCAACGGGTCCTGGGACATCGTGGACGAAATGAAGCAGTCCTTTGCCCGTCGGCGCGACCTCGCCTACGACATCATCACCAACGGCTGGGGCGCTCCCTGTCCCAAGCCCGACGGCGCCTTCTACCTCTTCCCGGTGCTCAACAAGTTCTTCACCAACGACGCCCCGGATTCCGCCGCCATGTGTACCAAAATCCTGGAGCAGGCCGGCGTCGCCCTGGTGCCCGGCTCCGCCTTCGGCGACGACAAGTGCATCCGCTTCTCCTACGCTGTGGATGACAACACTCTCACGGACGCCCTGACCAAGGTCGGCAAAGTCCTGACCGGTAAGTAACCGACCATCCGGCCGAAACAACCACAGCCCCGCATCCGAAAGGTTGCGGGGCTGTTTTTTGGGCAAAAGGGAAGCCTCCGGCACCCCTACCGGGGGTCGCCTTCGGCGGGACCAGGGCGCCGCCCTGGACCTGCTCAAGGCTATGGCCTTGAGAATCCATTTGCCGCTTTCGCGTAGCTCGGCAGCCTGCTCATGCCTGCAAGGACAGACGGCCCTGCCCCTCCGTCCCGGTTAACGGTTTGCGCCGAAAAAAGTGGATAGGATTTCCTGCGGCTCACCCAAACACCATCCGCCACTTTTTTCGTCCCAAACCGAAGCTTTTTTTCAAAGAACCAAACCCAACTCAATTTCCCCAACTACACCCCTTTTCCAACCCGCCGACATGCCCCCCCTCAAGCTCCTCCCACCAGCCCACTCGGCGGGGGCTACTGTCCGTGAAGATTTGTCGATGCCACTTTCCGTCCCGGCAGGGCGGAAAGCGGTATCGACAAAGATTTACGGACGCCGCATAGCCTGGCCCAGCCTCCCCCTCAGCCAACCAACTCCCAACCCGCAAACTCCTACCCCGCGCAGCGGACCGGGGATCCAAGGGCCCTCGGCCCTTGGCAGGTCCAGGGCAGCGCCCTGGCCGTCGGAGACGCCCCGCCGGCGAGGCGGCCCCGCTGGCAAGCGCCGCCGGAGGCCTCCTCCCCCCTACCACCACCCTTCAGACCAAACACAAAGCCCCCGCATGACGGATCATGCGGGGGCTTGTTGATTTGGTTCGTGCGCCGGGTGCTAGGCAACGTCCCAGGTCGCGCCCTGGGGGGTGTCCTTGACCTCGACGTTCATGGAGAGAAGCTCGTCGCGAATGGCATCGGACTTGGCGAAGTCCTTGTCCTTGCGCGCGGTCTGGCGGGCATCCAGCAGCTCCTGCACCTTGGCCGGGTCGATACCGGCGCGGGCGGCGCGATTGTCGCGCAACTCGGTCAGGAAGGCGGAGGGTTCCTGCTCAAAGATGCCGAGGATGGTCCCCCATTCCTTGAAGGCTTCCTTGAAACGCAGGAAGAAGGTCTTGGCATCTTCGGACTTGCGCAGGTTCTTGTCCTCGCAGACCCGACCGGCGAGACGCACGGCGGAGAAGATGTGCCCCAAAGCACCGGCGGTGTTGAGATCATCTTCCATGGCCTCGGTGAAGCTGGCGACCAGGGTTTCGAGTTCGGCCGGAATTTCTTCCGGGAACGGAGACTTCTTCCAGGAAGTCTTGGCCAGCTCCACATCCACCTGCGCCAGCGCGGCATAGATGCGACGCACGCCCTTTTCCGCTTCTTCGAGGGCATCGAAGGAGAAGTCGAGCGGGCTACGGTAGTGCATGGTCAGCAGGAAGTAGCGCAGGGTCTCAGGCAGAAATTTGTCCAGAATATCGCGGATGGTGAAGAAGTTGCCAAGCGACTTGGACATCTTCTCGGAGTTGATCTGGACAAAACCGTTGTGCACCCAAAAATTGGCAAAGGGCTTGCCCGTGGCGGCTTCGGACTGGGCGATTTCATTCTCGTGGTGCGGGAAGGAAAGGTCTTGTCCGCCGCCATGGATGTCCAGGGGCAGATCGGCGTACTTTTCGCTCATGGCGGAGCACTCCAAATGCCAGCCGGGACGGCCCAGGCCCCACGGGGATTCCCAGGACGGCTCACCGGGCTTGGCAGCCTTCCACAGGGCGAAATCAAGGGGGTCCTGCTTTTCCTCGCCGGGCTCGATCCGCGCCCCGGATTCCAACTCGTCGATATTACGGCCGGAGAGCTTGCCGTAGCCTTCAAAGGAACGGACCTTGAAGTAGACATCGCCGGACGGCGTGGCGTAGGCGTGGTCCTTTTCGATAAGCTCCTGGGTGAGCTTGATCATCTCCGGGATATGCTCGGTGCACTTGGGCTCCACGGTGGGACGCTTGATGGCGAGGCGGTCCATATCCACATAGAATTCACCGATGAACTTTTCGGCAATGGCCGAAGATTCCTTGCCCACCTCGGCGGCGCGCTTGATGATCTTGTCGTCCACGTCAGTGAAGTTGCGGATGAAATTGACGTCGTACCCCTTGTGCTCCAGATAGCGGTAAAGCACGTCGAAGACCACACTGGAGCGCGCATGGCCGATATGGCAGAGATCGTAGGCGGTAATGCCGCACACGTACATATTGACCCGGTTATCGTTCAGGGGAGTGAATTCCTGCTTCTTGCGGTGTAGCGTGTTATAGAGTCTCATTAAAATGCTCCATCTCTATTAATTTGATTTAATGGAATTTTGATCCAATTCTACCTTTTCTTCCGTCGTCACTGAAAGGTTGAGCAACCGGATGTTGTCGCACAGATCCCGGCCCATGAAAAAATACGGCACCGGGACAGGCTCATCCGGCCGGGCCGTGATGGTGACGACACGCGGTTTGCGTACAAACTGCTCGAACCCGCGCAGGGCGTCAGCGGCTTCCGGGTTCTGGTTGCCGTCCGCATAGTCGGCCAGGGCCGTCAGTTCGTCGCAAATCTGGCAGCGCACCTGCTCCGTATCCGAGTTAAGGGCACAGGCCGTATCACGCAGCATGGACTCCACCAGCGCACCTTCGATAAACCGGACTTTTGCCCCGGCTATGCGCAGCCCGACGATTTGCTCGGGTCGTGGATCGGCCAGGTCGAGACCGGTCAGGGTGCAGGCCAGCTCGATCCGCCCCAGTTCGGAGGACTCCATGCTGGCCTTCTTTATCATCAGCTTCTTGTTGCCGGGATCATAAGTATAATCCAACGAAAGATTGCATGGATTCTCCTGCCCTTCCACCGGCTTGGCCAGTCCCGGCCACCAGTGGTGCAGCCCCGGGGCCTGATCCATGCGCACGCCAATGGCCTCGGCCGTCGCATAATGCGGGATGGTATTGCGCTGATCAAACGAGGTGACGCGAATCTGATCCGCCGTGAAGCTGTCGCCCGTGGGCAGAACTCCGGCCACGCCCTCCAGAGTCACGGCCGGGTGCAGGATGGAGACGGACAGACCGTCCCACTGCAATGCCAGCCCATCTACCTCGGCAACGGCCCGACGCAGTTCGCGGTTCACCTCATAATTCACGTACCATTTGAGGCCCAAGCCGCACACGACCAGGAAAACCACGAAAGAGAGCAGAAATTTCTTCAACGCGCGCACGCTACAGCTCCCTCAGACCCGTGACCGACGCCACGGCTTTGATGCCCCTCTTTTCCCCTGTGAATCCGAGTTTTTCCTCGGTGGTGGCCTTGAAATTGACACGGCTGGACTCCAGCCCGAGCAAGCGGCAGACATTCTTGGCTATCTGGTCCGCGTGGGGGGACAGCCGGGGAACCTGGGTGACGACCGTCAGGTCCGCCTGCACAATGTGCACGCCCGCGGCCTCGGCCATCAGCAGGACTTCCTTGAACAGCACGGCACTGTCCGCGCCGGAAAATTTCGCATCGGTATCCGGGAAATGCCTGCCGATGTCGCCGCCGCCGAAGGTGCCGAGCACCGCATCGGCCAGGGCGTGCAGCAGCACATCACCGTCGGAATGAGCCACGATCTCCGGGCCGCCTGGAATGGGCACGCCGCCAAGCCGCATGGGCCGGTCGCCCGTACCGCCGAAGCGGTGGACATCATAGCCCCACCCCACGCAGGGGATTGTGACTTTGGCCTCTTCGAGCCGAGTCAAATCCTCCGGGGTCGTGATCTTGACGTTGCCGTGCTCGCCGGGGACCACCGCCACTTCGGCCAGACGCTCGACCATACTGGCGTCGTCCGTGACCTCCCAGCCCTCGGCAACGGCCCGCTCATGGGCCTCGCGCAAAATGGCGGTTTCGAAGGCCTGCGGCGTCTGCACGGCGCGCAGTTCGGACCGGACCAGGGTCTCGGCCACCGCACCGTCCCGCACCCGCTTGACCGTATCCGTCACTTCGACGGCCGGGATGGCGCCCTTTGCGCCCTGAGTCAAAGCATCCAGCAAATCCTGGATCAGCCGGGCCGAGACAAAAGGCCGGGCCGAGTCATGGACCAGCACCGCGTCGCAATCCTTGGGCAATTGAGCCAAGCCGTTGCGGACGGAATCCTGGCGGCGCTCACCGCCAGCGCACACGGCCCACTTGAGGCCGAGGCTTTCGCTCCTGTCATATTGGCGGACGCGCTTGGCCATCTCGTCCGCCACATCGGGCGGAAAAACAAAGACCAAACCGCGCATTCCGGCCACGCGCGCGAAAGTCCGGGCCGAGTGCCAGAAAAGCGGCACGCCCCGGTATTCCAGGAATTGCTTGCGCAGCCCCCCGGCGGCTTCGGCCAGGCGCGTGCCCGCCCCTGCGGCCAGGATGACGCCCCACGGATTTTTCAGCGATCGTTCCATACAGTTCTCTATTGGGCGGTGCGGGAAAGGAATCTCCTCTCCCGCACCGTTTACAATAATCGGAGTCGGCCTGTAAGCCGGGTTCTGTTCCCCTTGCGGGGTGACTGCCATTCATCTCGGACGGCCGTTACCGGACGCCTCAAGCAACCTACCCGACAGCTTCGGCCGGGCCGGCCTCAAACGCTGCCCTATTCGGTCTTGCTCCGGACGGAGTTCACCTGGCCTGCCGCGTCACCGCGACAGCCGGTGGGCTCTTACCCCACCCTTTCACCCTTACCGCCGGGCCGAAACCCGGAGGCGGTCTACTCTCTGTTGCACGTGGCGGGGATCGCTCCCCCTGGGAGTTACCCAGCGTCCTGCCCTATGGAGCCCGGACTTTCCTCTACACGTAGCGGCAATCCAGCCAACTCCGAAATATGTCTCATGTCCGGTCGGCTGGCGATAGCGGCGCATCCGCTGCGTTGGATGCTTGACGCTTTTCCTCGACGTAGCGCTGCTACGCCTGCGGAAAGCGCAAAGCATCCGCCTTGCGGCTACACCACTCTCGCCAGCCTCGTATTGTCAGTTCAGGGAATCCGGCATTTCGGATTCCGGGGAGCTGGCAGAGGTTCCCGACGTAGCGCCGCTACGCCTGCGGAAAGCGCAAAGCATCCGCCTTGCGGCTACACCACTCTCGCCAGCCTCGTATTGTCAGTTCAGGGAATCCGGCATTTCGGATTCCGGGGAGCCTTGCCGAAAAGATAGTTCCCGGCGGGGCAACGTCCAGCCGAGAGTGTTAGTCCACAACGTCGGACTCGGATTCCTGCCAGTAGATCAAACGCTGGCAGTTGGGGCAGCTCAGAATCTGCTTGCCCTTCTGCAACTCATTGTAGTCCTGCGGCGGAATCATGATGTTGCAGCCCTTGCACACGCCGCCCACAACCGGGACGATGACCGGGTTTTCCATGCGGGAGCGAATGAATTCGTAACGGCCGAGGATGGGCGGGGGTACGACCTTACACGCCTTCTTGCGCTTGCGGTCCAGGGAGGCCAGCTTCTTCTCGGCTTCCTCCAGGCGCGCGTCCAGGGTCTCCTTGAGCGCGGCGTACTGTTCCTTCACCTCGCCGAGATCGCTGCTCAGGTCTTCCGTGGCATCGGTCTGGCGGTTCAGTTCCTCGTCAACGGCCTTCTGCTCGTCCTCGCGCATCCGGTTCAGCTTTTCCAGGGAATCCATCTCGCGCATCATGGCGTGATATTCCTTGGTGTTGCCCACCAGCATCAGCTTATTCTTGGACTTCTTGATCTTGCCCGCATCTTCCTCAATCTCGTCGGCAAGTCTTTTCTTCTGTTCCTTCAACAGGTCCACGCGTTCCTTAATCTGGGACTGGCGCTCGTCATGCTCGGCCATCTTCCCTTCAAGTTTAGCCAACTCCATGGGAGCCTTCTCGGCCTCTTCGCGAAGAACAAGGATTTCATCATCCACCTGCTGCAGGATGATCAGCTGTTCAATCTGTTTTTCGTACATGGTTACCTCATTGTCTCCATTTGAAATATGCGCAAGGCGCGTTGGTTACTCGGCTTCGTATCGCCAAAACGGGTTCGTGCCCGTAAAAAACGCCACCTCGGCATCGGCCAGGGCCGCGGAGAGTTCTCCGGCGAAACGGCGCATCATCTCTTCTTCATAGGCAAAATGCCCAACGTCGACCACACAGGTCCGTGCCTCCACGGCCGGGTGATATTTCATGTCTCCGGTGACGAAGACGTCAGCCCCGGCATCGGCGGCGGCATCCACCAAGGATGCGCCGGAACCACCGCAGTAGGCGACCTTGGCCACTGTATCCGGTTTGGGACCGGCAACGGAAAATCCGGAAAGCCCTGTCAATTCGGCCAGCCGGGCGGCAAAGGCCTCAAATTCCATGGGCTTGGGCAGTTCGCCCACTTCCCCGAATCCGACCACATCCACCGGCGCCGTCATCGGACGCAGGTAGAAAAGGGGCCGGGTGCCGAGGGAAAATTCTATGGAACCGGCAATATCGGACCACCCTGCTTCATCGCAGACAATGCGGACCTCGCCCGCCTGGGTCTGAGACACCGAATGAATACGCGGATTATCGGCCCAGATAGTCGCCGTGGCGCGATCAATGGGCTTTTCGCAGAAAAACGACGCCTCGATGGGAGTACGGCGATGCTCCGGCTCCAGCAGCCGGGACGCGACCAGCCCAAGCTCCTGCCCCAGCCAGAAGGCCGGGCCACCGGGCCGGGTATCGAGCGAGGTATGGGCCGCGTACAGCCATGCACCACGTCCCACCGTCAGCCGGACGACATCCAGAAACATGCCCTCGGCCGAAAGCGGCTTGGGTTTCATGTACAGCGGGTGGTGGGTAACAACCACGCCCGCGCCCCACTCAAGACAGCGTTCCACCATCTCCGGCGTGGGCTCCAGGCAGACCGCCACCTTTGCCGTCTCTTCCGCCACACCGGCCACCTGCACCCCGGAATTATCCCAGGAGCTTTGGTTTTCCTCTGGTGCGAGACTGCGAAGTAATGTTAAAATATCCTGTATTTTCATACGCTTACCCACTCCTAACGGAAAGAGAATGCTCCCGTAGGGTATCCCCTGCGGGAGCATCGAAATTCCTCTTCTGTAACCCGGCCATCGGCCTTTGCGGGAAACTTCAGGACAGCTGCGTAAAAAAGTGCATCTATCGTCTGCAATCACTGCTCCCGTTCGGGGAGTTGGCGGAACGGCGCAAATGCCGCCATGGGCCGGAAGATCATTCCCGGACCACCTATCCGCTTGTGGGTCGAATTACATACTACTAATATGGATAAAACGCAAGGCAGAGCCTCCGCAGCCAAATCGGAAAGCATTTCGTGCGGTAAAGAGGAAAGAGGCTCCGACATCTGCCGGAGCCTCCCATATTCCATGGTGGGCCAACCAGGATTCGAACCTGGGACCGACCGGTTATGAGCCGGTGGCTCTGCCAACTGAGCTACTGGCCCGTCGCTCTGGAGCGGTGTTATTATCCTTCGTTCTCGCAGCGTGTCAACCGATACCTTACTTTGCCCGGCCGCCGGAAAGCAATAAAATGGACCCGAGAACCAGTCCGCACCCCGCAATCTGCGGCCATCCCACCGGTTCATCGAGCACCAAGGCGGACAATATAAGGGCGGAAACCGGCATGACCGCCGTAAAGACTCCGGCAGTGGATGCGGCCACCCGGACGATGCCCGCGAACCAGAACAGGTAGGCCAGCACGGTGACAAATACCCCGTAGTAGGCCACGGTCAGCCAGCCCACGGAACTCACGTCTGAAAAGTGCATCGAGCAGGCCTCGGCGACCCCGCCCGGCAGGAACCAGAGCAGACCGAAAAAGGAGATGATCGTGGATACGGCCAGCGGGGAAAGTGGTTCCGGCACGGTCTTTCGCAGAAGCAGAAACAGGGATTCGAAAAACACGGCCCCGAGCACGAACAGATTGCCCGCCAAAGGCCCACCGCCGACAACGGCTTCCGCTTGCCCCGTCAAGCTTCCCACATTGACCGCAGCCACGCCGAGCACCGAGAGCAGGATGCCCACCCCGATGCGGAGCGTGGGCTTGTCGCGCAGGAATAGCCAGGCCACGATTCCCATGCAGGCCGGAGTGGTGGCGGTAATGACTCCGGCCGAGGCTGGTCCGGTCCACTCCAGGCCATGCAGCAGAAACACCGTGAACAGGAACGAGCCGCACAGGGACTGTAACCCCATCAGCAACCAGGAGCGGAGTGAAATGCGCGGCAGACCGCCCTCGCGCAGGCGCAACAGCGGGACGAGGATGGCCAGGGCAAGGGCAAACCGCAGGGCAGAGGCCAGATGCACGGGCAGCTCGGCGACCATGATCTTTCCGGCCACCACCGAACTGCCGACCAAAACCATGGCCGACGACAGGTATATATAAGGCAATATGGATGCGAACATGGCCGCACCCTAGTCCGACTCGGGGTCAGTTGTTTTGAAGCATCTTGCGGTATTGTCCGGGTGTAACACCCACATGCCGCTTAAAGAGCCGGGTCAGATGCGCCTGGTCGGCAAACCCGCAATCAAGGGCGATGTCCGCCAGCCTATCCGGCCCGGCGAGCCGTGCCCGGGCCTGCTCCACCCGCACCTGCGTCAGATAGGCGTGGGGCGTAATGCCCATACCCTGCTCGAAGACGCGGGCCAGATGAAACGGGGAAAGTCCTGCCTCGCGCGCCAGTTCCGAAAGCGGCAGGTCCTCGGCAAACCGGTCCCACAGGCACTCCGTGGCCCGGGCCACCGCCCGATGCTCGCGCCCCGTGCGGGGCAGAGAACCCCGGCCCACGGCATGGCGGGAAATCCAGTGGGTCAGCAGCCACAGCAACCGGGTTTCCTTTTCCAGCGCGGAAGTCTCGGGCCGCTCCAGTATGGCATGTGTCCGGCAGATGCATCCTGCCAGCGCCGGGTCGTCGATGACCCCGGCACGGAAATGAGGCAGGTCCGGCCGGGGCAGCACTGCGGCGGCAGCCTCCAGCAGAGCGCCCGGCGGCAGGTAGAACATCCGGTAGGCCCAGCCCGATGCGTCCGCGGCGTGGCCGTCGTGCGGCTCGCCCGGCACCACCAGATTGATCTGCCCGCGCGGGGCCACTATGTTCTCGCCTTGGTAGCGAAAGCGCATGGCACCGTCCACAATGCAGCCCACGGCATATCCCTCATGAAAATGCCGGGAAAAATTCTGGGTGACGTAACGAGCCCGCAGCATATTCACCCCGCCGAGAAACGGCAGGATGGTCATGGAAGCGGACTCCGGGGAGACAGAACGCTTCATGGTTGCATCATGATACGACGGCCGGGGAAAGGCAACGGCCAAGGAAGGTGATGCGACAAACCCGCTTGTCTCCTATCAATGGGATGGAGCGGAAACAGGGCGATCCGGAAGTGCACCTTTTAGGAAAATATCAATACACTGACGGAAATGGGCAACGCGTTCATCGGGACTGCCCCAGCTGAATCCACCCAAGGCGTCAAAAATGACGGAACCGGTGAGCATATCCATCAACATCTGGGAAGCGCTGTTCACGTCTTTTATGACCAGCCTTCCGTTTCTACACTGGCGCGTCAGCCATGCGCTCAGGTCGGCACGATTTTTCTCCCCGCCGTGACGGCGGAGGATATTTCGCAGTTCCGGGCATTGCAGCGAATCCACATTTGCGGCGCGTAGAAAGGAGGCCCGGACCTCATAGGCGTGCTGGTCCAGATCAATCATGAATATCTTGGCAAGAGCCTGATCTAGAGGTAGACTGTCATGGCCGTCACCAAAATCCATCATTCGCATCCTGTGGCTTTCCACCACGGCCGTAAACAACTCCAACTTACCGGGGAAAAGCCTGTACATCGTCCGCTTGGACATCTTGCAACGGGTGGCAATCTGTCCTGTTCCCGTCCCGCAAAATCCTTGTGCGACAAACAATTTTTCCGCTTCGGCCACGATCATCGCACGTCGGGCCTCGTCGGTCATTGTCTTGGGTCGGCCCCTTTTCGTTTTGGTCTCGACCTCCATTGCGCAACTCCATTTTTTAACATTTTTTTACAAACACGGGATTGACTACCGGACAAACCGTAAATAAAGGTACTGGCGAGTACCATAAATGACGCCACTTTTGGGCGTCAAGGAGGAATCAGCATTGCTGAACAATGAAATTTCAAAAACGTCCCGCATCTCTCCCAGCCGGCGCAACCCGGCCGCCGGATTGCTCGCGCTTGCCTGCCTGCTGGTGCTTTTCGCACTGTCCGGCTGCGGGGAAAAGGCCTCCGAGGCCAAGGCCAAGCCTACCCCGGTAGAGGTCGGCGTGATCGTCATGCACCCCCAGTCCGTGCCGCTGACCACGGAACTGCCCGGTCGGACCACGTCCGCCACCGTGGCCGTCGTTCGCCCCCAGGTGGACGGCATCGTCCTGGAGCGGCTCTTCCGCGAAGGCAGCGAGGTCAATGCGGGCGACGTGCTGTACCGCATTGATCCCGCCCCGTACCGGGCTGCCTACAACAGCGCCCTGGCCGCCCTGAAAAAGGCGGAAGCCTCTCTGCCCAGCTCCGCCAGCAAGGCCAAGCGCTACTCCGAACTGATCCAGCACAAGGCGATCAGCAACCAGGACTACGAGGATGCCAAGTCCGTGTACGAGTCCGACCTTGCCGCCGTGGCTTCGGCCCGGGCAGAGGTTCAGACCGCCAAAATCAATCTGGACTACACGGATATCAAGGCACCCATCAGCGGCCGCATCGAAAAGTCCGAGCTGACTCCGGGCGCGCTGGTCACGGCCAATCAGAGTTCGGCTCTGACCACCATTCGCCAGATGGATCCCATCAACGTGGACCTCACCCAGTCCAGTTCCAGCTACCTGACCGTGCGCCAGGCCATTGCAGCCGGACGCATCACCGTCGGGCCGACCATGACCGTGCAGCTCAAGCTTGAAAACGGCACCATCTATCCTTACCCCGGCAAGCTGGAATTCTCCGAGGCCAAGGTGGACGAGGGAACCGGCACCTATACTCTGCGTGCCGAATTCCCGAACCCCGACAGGCTGCTGCTGCCCGGCATGTATGTCCGGGCCATCGTCAGCGACGGCCTGGTAAACAACTGCTATCTGGTGCCGCAACGCGCCGTGAGCCGGAACACCAAGGGTGAGCCCATAGCCCTGACCGTTGAAAAGGACGGCAAGGTTGCCCAGCGGGTGCTGTCCGTACGCAAGAGCATCGGCAACTCCTGGCTGGTCGATGGAGGCCTGAGCGACGGCGACAAGATCATCGTTGACGGCTCCCAGTTCGTAAGACCTGGACAGCCCGTCAACACCAAGGAAATGACTGTGGACGACGCCACCGGCGAAGTCCATCCCATCCAGGCCGAAGGCAATGCTCCCGAGGCTGGAAAGGGTAAGGAAGGCTAAGACCGCATGTCGGAATTCTTTATTCGGCGGCCCATCTTTGCGTGGGTTATCGCCATTGTCATCATGTTGTCGGGCCTGCTGGCCCTCGACACCCTGTCTATCTCCCAGTATCCGGACATTGCCCCAACCACGGTCCGAATCACCAGCTCCTACCCCGGTGCCGACGCAGTTACGGTGGAAAACTCGGTGACCAAGGTCATCGAGCAGGGCATGACCGGTATCGATAATCTGGATTACATGACCTCCACCTCGACCTCCACGGGGCGGACGGAAATCTCCCTGACCTTCACCAACGCGGCCAACCCCGACGTGGCCCAGATGCAGGTCCAGAACAAGCTCCAGCAAATCGAAGCCCAGCTCCCGGACGTGGTGCAGAGCAACGGGCTCAGTGTCACGAAATCCTCGGCCAGCTTCCTTATGGTTGCCGGTTTCGTCTCCACGGACGGCCAGATGAACTCCGTGGATATCGCCGACTTCGTGGACAGCTCGCTCAACGATACCCTGAAGCGCGTCGAAGGCGTGGGTGATACCCGCCTGTTCTCCTCCGCCTATGCCATGCGTGTCTGGCTCGACCCGGACAAGCTGGCGGAATACCAGCTGATGCCTGGTGACGTGGCCACGGCCATCCAGGCCCAGAACACCCAGATTTCGGCAGGCCAGCTCGGCGGCCTTCCCACTATCAAAGGACAGCAGCTTAACGCCACCATCACGGCGCGCAGCCGTCTCCAGACCCCGGAACAGTTCCGCAAGATCATCCTCAAGAGTTCCTCTGACGGGTCGGTTGTTCAACTCGGCGATGTGGCCCGGGTTGAGCTGGGAGCCGAGAGCTATACGACGACTTCCGACTACAACGGCCTGCCCACCGCGAGTCTGGCCATCCAGCTTGCCACCGGCGCCAACGCCATCCAGACCGCCAAAGCCGTTGAAGAAGCCATCGTCAAGCTCAAGCCGACCTTCCCCCCCGGGATTGATGTCGTCTACCCTTATGACACCACGCCTTTCGTCCTTCTTTCCATCCACGACGTGCTGGAGACGCTGGTTGAGGCCATCATTCTGGTGTTCCTTGTCATGCTGCTCTTTTTGCAGAACATACGGGCGACGTTTATTCCGACCATCGCCGTCCCAGTTGTTTTGCTCGGCACATTCGCCGTCCTCTCCATCTTTGGGTACTCACTAAACACACTGACCATGTTCGCCATGGTCCTGGCCATCGGCCTGCTGGTCGATGATGCCATCGTCGTCGTCGAAAACGTGGAACGCGTCATGGCCACGGAAGGTCTCTCACCACGAGAGGCCACCCGAAAATCCATGAAGGAAATATCCGGCGCCCTGGTGGGCATCGCCACCGTCCTGTCCGCCGTGTTCGTGCCCATGGCCTTCTTCGGCGGCTCGGTCGGCGTCATCTACCGCCAGTTCTCCATCACCATCGTTTCGGCAATGGTACTCTCGGTTCTGGTGGCCTTGATCCTGACCCCCGCCCTGTGCGCCTCCATCCTGAAGCCGCACAAGCAGGGCGAGACCAAGTTCCGTTTCTTCAGCTGGTTCAACCGCGTCTTCGACAAAAGCACCGAAGCCTACACCAACGGCACGGCCTGGATTCTGCGCCGGACAGGCCGCTTCATCGCGATCTTCCTGCTGATCACCGTGGCCATGGGCTGGTTGTTCGTCAAACTGCCCAGCTCCTTCCTCCCGCTGGAAGACCAGGGTATCCTCATCGCCAGCGTGCAGTTGCCGGTTGGATCCACCAAGAACCGCACCGTCCGTGTCATGAAACAGGTGCGCGACTATTTCCTCAATGACGAAAAGGACGCCGTGGAAGGCATCTTGAGCGTTCTCGGCTTCAACTTCAGCGGCTCCGGACAGAATGTGGCCATCGCCTTCATTCGGCTGAAGCCGTTTGACGAGCGCGACAATCCGGCCCTCTCGGCCCAGGCTGTGGCCGGACGTGCCATGCGCCACTTCTTCCAGAACAAGTCGGCCAGAATATTCGCCCTGGCTCCTCCGGCCATTCACGGCATGGGTAACTCCAACGGTTTCGACTTCTACCTGAAAGACATCAACGGTGCCGGACACCACAAATTGATGGAAGTCCGCAACCAGTTGCTCGGCATGGCGGCTCAGAGCCCTCTGCTGGCCAACTCCCGACCCAACGGGCAGGAGGATCAGCCGCAGTATCATATCGACATCGATCAGGGAAAGGCGAGCGCCCTGGGGCTCTCCTTTGCCGATATCAACACCACACTCTCCACGGCATGGGGCAGTGACTACGTCAACGACTTCATTGACCGTGGCCGCGTCAAGCCGGTCTATGTCCAGGGTGACGGCCCGTTCCGTATGCAGCCCGAAGACGTGAACCGCTGGTTTGTGCGCAACTCGTCCGGCGGCATGGTCCCGTTCTCATCCTTCTCTTCCGGGCGATGGATGTTCAACTCTCCGCGACTGGAACGGTATGACGGTTCCTCCGCAGTGGAAATTCAGGGACAGGCGGCCCAGGGAGTCAGCTCCGGTGACGCCATGCTCGAAATGGAAAGGCTCGTCTCCAAGCTCCCTGCCGGGTTCTCCCTGGAGTGGACAGGCCTGTCCGCACAGGAGAAACTCTCCGGCAACCAGGCCGCGCCGCTCTACGCCATCTCGGTGTTGGTGGTCTTCCTCTGCCTGGCAGCCCTGTACGAAAGCTGGTCCATCCCGTTCGCCGTTATCCTCTCGGTACCCATCGGTATCTTCGGTGCCCTGGCTGCCGCGACCCTGTTCGGACAGAACAACGACGTCTACTTCAAGGTCGGCCTGCTGACCACCATCGGTCTGGCGGCAAAGAACGCCATTCTGATCGTGGAGTTCGCCGTGGCCCAGCAGGAAGAGGGCAAAGGCGTGGTCGAAGCCACGCTTATCGCCGCCAAGCAGCGATTGCGCCCCATCCTGATGACCTCCTTCGCCTTCATCCTCGGCGTACTGCCGCTGGCCGTGGCCTCCGGGGCCGGTTCCGGCGCGCAGAACTCCGTTGGTATCGGCGTCATGGGCGGTATGATCGCGGCAACCATACTCGGCGTTTTCTTCATCCCGCTGCTCTATGTCGGGCTGAGAAAGGTGTTCAAGTTCAAGCCCCGTGACGACCACGACGAGCCGACAGGACCAGAGGCCGGAAACGGCCAAGTATAAGGACTAAAATGCTACATAGGTTTCAAAATAGACCCGCTCTCCGGAGCGGAGCGCTGGTGGTCACCCTTTTGACGCTCGTTCTGATGACGGGCTGCACCGTGGGACCAAACTACCGGCAGCCTGCCATGGATACGCCGAAAGCCTGGAATGAGATTCAGGACTCGGGCAAGGAACCTCTGGCCGATCTGAAGAAATGGTGGACCAGCCTGGGCGACCCGGTTCTGAACCAGCTCATTGAACGCGCCGTGGACGGCAACCTCGACGTGGCCTCGGCCCAGGCCCGGGTCCGCGAGGCCCGCGCGGCCTACCGGCAGGCAGGCGGGGCTCTGCTTCCCAGCCTGGACGGCAACGCTGCCGCCACCCGCAACGGCTATGGCAAAACGTCCGCCTCCGCCACCAATGGCAAATCCAATTACTACAACTCCTTCAACGCAGGCTTTGACGCCAGTTGGGAGCTGGATCTCTTCGGCGCCAACAAGCGCGCCCGCGAAGCCGCCAAGTACGGGCTGGATGCTGCCCACGAGGACCTGCGCTCAACCCTGCTGACCCTTATCGGCGACGTGGCGTTGAACTACGTGGATGCCCGTGGCTATCAGGCCCAGATAAATCTGGCCAAACGCACTGCGGATTCCCAGCGGGAGACGGCCCGTCTCACCCGCGAGAAATATCAGGTGGGTTCCAGCTCCGCCGTGGACATGGACAAGGCCTCTGCGGACGTAAACAACACCGAAGCGAACATTCCCGGCTACGAGGCGTACTACGCCGAGGCGGTCCACCGCCTGTCCATTCTTCTGGGCCAGCCCCCGGCCACCCTGCTCTCGCTGATGGATAAAACGGCACCGGTGCCCGTTCCACAAAAGGAACTGCCCGCCGGTGTCCCGGCCGATATCCTGCGCAACCGCCCGGATGTACGCATGGCGGAACGCCGACTGGCCCAGAACACGGCCCAGATCGGAGAGGCGGAGGCTGCCCGTTACCCGGACATCTCCCTTTCCGGCACCATCAATACCAGCGGAAACCAGCTGCACGATCTGTCCAAGGGCACTTCCATCGGCTGGATTGTCGGTCCTTCCCTCAGCCTGCCCATCTTCAACGGCGGCCAGCTCAAGGCTGCGGTGGACATTGCCGCTGCCCAGCGGGACCAGTCCTACTTCGCCTACAAGGCTGCCGTGCTGACCGCGCTTGAGGATGTGGAAAACGACACTGTGGCTCTGTCCCGGGCCAAGGACCGGGCCCAGAGCCTCGCCCTGGCCGTGAAGCACTATCGCGAGGCCGCGTACCTCTCCCGACTGCTCTACCAGAACGGCGCGTCCGCCATCCTCGATGTGCTGGACGCCGAGCGGTCGCTCTACAATGCGGAAGACGCCTACGTGCAGAGCCGCACCGCCATCACCGAGAGCTACATAGCCCTGGCCAAGGCCCTCGGCGGCGGCTGGGACGAATCCATGGACGAAGGCAAGCCGCTGGTCTTTGACGACAACGGCACGCCGAAGCTCGTCGGCAACGTGCCAAAGGCCGGAACCACCGCAAAGTAACATTCGATCCATACACAGTGAAAAAAAGCGTGCCTCCCAGCCGGGAGGCACGCTTTTTTGTTAAAATACAATTTATTTTTACATGGAAAAAAGCATAGTTGCGAAATACACCAAGCATATGACAAAATATCTCGACCCAAGCTCTTGACTTATACAAAAGTTCTATATCTAGTATTGTTATAACGTATAGGAGGTACGTATGTCTCAGTACGAAACAGCTGATTTATCGTCTCTGGACACCGGTCAAAGACCCACAGGAATCACCATGGGCATCGACAGTACCCATTTCGAGAAATGCCCAAAGCCGCGCCCGGAACTGAACGGATTGCGCCTTACGCTCCCCAACTCCGCCGGTATTTACCTCATTGATCAGGGACTGAGGCGCTGGATTCCCAATCCGTCCACTTACAACAACCTGTTCAAAGACTGGAACAACATCATCACCAATATCGACGTACTGCAGATTCCTGCCGGACCGGACATCACGAACGGCGCAATCCTGGCCACTCCGTTGGCGGGCGGCCCTGTCTATCTGATCGATAATGGATGCAAGCGCGGGATTTCGTCAGTAGACACCTTCAACAAATACTACTTCTCCTGGGACAGCGTATACCATGTTCCCCTCATCCTGCTTGACTACCTGCAGTCCGGACCGGACATCTAGGTAACCCAGACTATAGTCCGCAGTATAAAAAAGGTGGACCTCCTTCGGGAGGTCCACCTTCGTACTTCGTCATCAACCACCGCAGTAAATTCCGCAGGGCAAAAAAAGTCCGTCTAATCCTTGATCCGGCCCGGGCACGGCACGCCGTGGGTGATATAAATCTCACCCAAATCGCGAATGAGTTGTTTGTTGTCGAACACGGCCAGCACCTTTTCGCGCGCGGCCGGAATGATCATCCTGCGCAGTTCCTGATCGGTGAGGATACGGCACAGGATATCGGTCAGGGCGGCGGGGTCTTCGGGTGGACAGAGCAGGCCGGTCTTTTCATGGACCACCAGCTCGGGTACGCCGGAAATATTGGTGGCTGCCACAGGCACGCCGGTAGCCATGGCCTCGGCTACGACATTGGGGATGCCGTCGCGGTCCCCGTCCGCCGCCTGTCGGCACCCCAGGGTGAAGCAATCGGCGTCCTGAAGCAGGTGGATGACCTCATCGTGGGTGATGGTGCCCGGCAGGTCCGTCACATCCTCCAGCCCCAGTTCATTGATCAGATCACGGACATTGCGGTTGAAGGCGGCCTTGCCCTCGCCCACCAGAGTGAATCGAAAATCCAGCCCTTCTTTGCGCAATCCGGCAAGGGCCTTCAGTATGATATCGATGCCCTTCTTTTCCACAAACCGGGCCACGGTCAGGATGCGATAGGGCTGTCTGGCCTCCGGGGACCGGCCTTCGGGAGAAAAGAGATCGACATTGATACCATGGTAGACGCAGTGGATCGGCTTGTCGTGGGCGATCCGCTCGAGGTGCGCCGCGTTGTATTTGGTGCAGGTGACCACAAAACGGGCCATGTCGAGCTTGTCGGCGATACGGCGCGGGTCCTGGGTATAAATATCCTTGGCGTGGGCGGTAAAGGAGAACGGCACCCCGGCCAGGCAGGCGGCGCACATGGTCACGGTGGTTGGAGTATGGGCAAAGTGGCCATGCAGATGGCCCAGGTCCACACCTTCGTCTATCACGGTTTTCTGGACGATATAGCCGCCCTGCAACAGGTGCTTGAGCCACGTATGTTTTTTGGGAGCCAGCCGAAAACGCGGCAGCATGAGCTTCACGCACTTCCAGTAGCGCAGGGGATGGCGCAGGACAAATCGCAGGTTGTACCAGAGCAGCGCAGGCAACCCCCAGATCATGGATTCCGGCAGGTAGGTCACTTTTGCCTTGATCTGCTTGACCGAGGCATGGGTAAAATTTTCACGGGGTGCGCGCATGGAGTAGATGTGGATTCTGAATCCCATCTCTTCCAGCAGGCGAATCTCGTTGGAAATAAAGGTCTCGGAGATGCGGGGATAGCCCTTGAGGACCATGCCCAGCGTCTGCCCCTGGTGCGGAGTCTCAATCATTGCAATGTTTCCGGAAATGCGAAAGCCGCTCGCGCATGACGTCGAGTCCGGTCATACGGAACTGATCCAGATCGGCCACGCACTGTCCCGGGTCTTGCAGCAGGGCGTTGACCTTCTCGCGCAGCAGCTCCGGGGTCACGTCGCCCCAGCGGATATAGTCGCACAGTCCCCGGCCCTTGAAGACCTGGGCGCGCAGCAGCTGTTCCTTGCGAGGCTTGTCACGCGGGATTACCAGGGAGGGTTTGCGCAGGGAAAGCAGTTCACACAGGGTATTGTATCCGCCCATGGTAACCACGAGGTCTGCCTGGGCCATCTGCTTTTCTATGTTCTTGATGAACGGCTTGATTCGCACCTTGAGAGCGCGGGCACGGTCGGCCAGCTCGTCCAGCCGTTTCAGTTCCAGGAAGGGGCCGGTGATCATCACGGTGTTGAAATCCACGGTGCCGTTGGTCTCCAGCATCTTGAGGTAGTTGTCCAGCACGGTGTAGCCGTCGCCACCGCCGCCGATGGTGACGAGCACCTGCTTGTGCCGCCGCCGGACGCTCTTGCGTGTGGACGGGACCTTGCGGGGAATATAGCCCGTAAAAACGGTCTTGGCCGCAATGTCTTCCGGGAAGGCGTATTCCTTGATGGGATCATACAGGCTCTGCTCGCCATAGACCCATATTTCGGAATAGTAATCGCGCAGGATTTCATGAAATTTCTTCCTCGCCCAGTCCTTGCGGGTGGACTCGGCGTCATCCAGGATATCGCGCAGGCCGAGGACGACCCGGGTGCACGGGAGGCTCTTGTGAATCCACTTGAGGGTGGGCAGAACCTCGTTCTTGAGACCGGAGGGCACCTTGTCCACGATGAACAGGTCCGGTTTGAAGGCCTTGCACGTGGAAAGGATGATGTTCTTGCGGATGGCGATGGCTATCTTGGGCTCGACCTTGATGGAATGCGGCACATAGACCGAATTGGTCTTCTTGATCATGCCGGGCATACGCACGAAATCCACGCCAGCGGGCATGGTATAGCGTCCGGCGATGGGCGAGCCGGTGACGATAAGGATATTTACCCCTGGCCGCACGAGAGTTCGCGCAATGGCCATGGTGCGGCGGATGTGTCCCAGACCGTAAGTGTCGTGGGAGTACATCAGGATATTATAGGATTTCGGTGCCATACCCTCTCGTCACACAAAAAAAACAGGGCTGGCTGCATTCCAACCCCGATATAATGAGACAAAGCCTATCGGGTTCTCTGAATTCTGTCCAGAAAAGAGGATAATCATCCTGCAACATACATCAGGCGCGACTGAGCCTTACAGGACGGCCGCTTCCGGGTTGACGTCCAGACACAGCTGGGCGTCGAATTCACCCCCGGCCTCAGCATCAGCCACATTTTTCACATAAGTGACATGGTCGGGGCGCGCCTTCAATGCATTGGCGAAACGGCGGACAGCTTCCGCCCGGTCTCCCGTCCTCCAGGCAAGCACGCCCAGATTGTTTTCCGCACAGGGATGTCCGGGATTGAGGACCAGCGCACGGGTAAAGGCCTCGGAGGCCTCCCCGCCCTCACCCACAACGGCAAATTTAACGCCCTTGATCAGCTCCTGCTGCACCGGCGTGAGGGTTACGCGGTCCAGCCCCCGGCAGGGGCAGCGCTTGCGCGTGCACGGTTGATCGCCTTCATACAGCCTCACCTCGTCCATGACGTTGCCAAGCACGGTCTTGTCGCCGGGGCAGCGGAAGATGGTGCCGTCCGGCTCCATGCGCAGCAGGGTTCGCCCGGCGGAGCAGGGCATCCCAAAAAAATTGAAGGCGATTTTGAGTCCCTGCTCGGGATGGTCGGCAAAGATGACCTTGGCGCGTTCGCCATAGGCCTCGGGATAACGACGACCTTCAAAGCTCCCCCGGAAGGGCCGGGGCGTGAGCGGAATGCCGTGTTCCGCAAAAAAATCGCGATCCTTCAAAAAACGGGCTTCCAACGTTGGATGCACCACGTAATTGACGATGACCTTGAACCCCTTGTCCATGAGCAGCCGGGCGTTTTCGATAAAGGCGGGCACGCCCTTCACGCGCTCCCGCTCCTCAATATGAAGGGCAACATAGAGGTCCTGCACCCTGGACGGGTCCACCCGCTCGGCAAAGTCCCGAACCTTGGAGGAAACCGAGAGGTTGGTATCCACGCCGATGCGGTGATTCCTGGTGAGCGCCAAACAGATATCGACAAAACCGGGGTAGATGAACGGCTCGCCCCCGGTCAGGCCCACGGTCCAGGACCGGCCGGTTCCATCGAGAAAACCGGTGATGCGGCCCACGGGCAGGGTCTCGGTGACGGGAGAATTGTCGTGAGGGAAATAGCAGTATTCACAACGAAAATTGCATTTGCGGGTCATGTTCCAGATGATGCTGTTTTCTTGCTCTTTCATGGTATTTCCTCTCGCGCATCTTCCTGCCACGTATTGGGGCAAAAGGCCAGTATCCTGCTTGGCGTTTTCAAAGACCTCTGCTATGATGCATCTCCCATGACAGCGGAAGCCCTAAAAATTCTGACCAGCGAACTGGATGCCTGGGTCGGTTTCGAAAGACCCGCCACTCTCTGGTGGCGCGATGACGATGCCGCCATACCTTCCTCCGCGCTGGACCATCTCTTCAAGCTCAGCAACGTTCACGGCGTTGCCTGCGGCCTTGCGGTCATTCCTGCCGAAACAGGCGAACCGCTGCGCAAGAACGTTTCAGCCCAGCACAATATCTGGGTACTCCAGCACGGCTGGGCCCACGTCAACCATGCCGAAAAAGGGCAAGGTGCCTGGGAACTGGGGATGCACCGCCCCAAGTCCGTGGTCATGGAGGAAATGCGCCAGGGCATGGGCAAACTCTCCCAGCTTTTCAAGGATCATTTTCTGCCGGTGATCGTGCCGCCGTGGAACAGGCTGGATTCCGGCCTGCTGCCCTACCTGCCCGTACTCGGCTACCGGGGACTTTCGGCCAGCTTTCATATGGACCGTCCGACGCCCCCAGAGGGGCTGCGCGTGGCAGACGCCCACTGCGACCTGCTCACCTGGAAGCGGAAACCGGCCGCCTTTGCCGGTGCCCAAAAGTGCGTGGACAGCATTGTTTCCCATCTGCAACAGAAGCGCGCAGGCACCGTGGATCAGGACGAGCCCACGGGCATCCTTACCCATCACAAGGACATGGACGACGCCGCATGGGCGTTCATGGACGAACTGCTGACTCTTGTCACGGCCCATCCGGCCGCAACCTGGGTCAGCCCTGCAGACATCTGGCCTGCCTGAGGCCGGACACCAAGGACCACCGCATGAATCCCATTCTCCGCCGGGCCGAAACCCGGGACATCGACGCAATCTGCAATCTGCTTTCCACCTACATGAATCCCGATTTCCCGCCCGAGCGATGGCGCGCGCTTTTCTCCGCCAAGTGGTGCGGCCGCAAGCCGGATATCGGCCTGGTAGTGGAGGATGAAGGAACGATTGTCGGTTTCCACGGTCATGTCTGCTCCTCCCGCCCGATGGGACTGAAGCGCGAACGCTTCGTAAATTTTTCGTCCTGGTATCTCAAAAAGGAATACCGGGGCCAGGGGCTTGGCCGGGCCATGGTCGAAATGGCCACAAGCGACCCGGACTCCACCTATGTGGTCTGCTCCCTCTCCCCCAAACGGGTGGATTTCTTCAAGCGGCTGGGACTGGATGTGCTGGATACCGAACGACTGGTCTGGCGCGACGACGGCAAACCAGTAGAGAACCTGGAGCTTTTCACCGATCCGGCGGAGATAGCCCGGCTCGCCTCGCCGCCCGACGCCCTGGTGCTGGAACACCACACCGGACTGTCCGCCGTCCCTGTCCTGGTCTCCACCCGCTGCTGCCTCTGCCTGCTGCTGCTCTCGGTCTCGAAAAAAGGTGACGACACCCTTTACTACGATGTGCTCTACCGCAGCAATCCTGGCCTGTTTACCGAACGGGCGGCGGACATTGCCCGCGCCCTGCTGCCGGACGGCGACTGCGTGCTGGCGGCGGACCGCCGTTTTGTGGAGGACGACGCCCCCGAGGCAGAAGTGGAACAACTCCCCTCTCCGCGCTTCTACAAATCCTCGCGTGTTTTACCGGCCGATATCGACCTGGCCTACTCCGAAATCGTCCTGCTCGGCCTGAAGCTCGACTAGGCGAACCGCCCATACTCCTCTCTTTCTCCGCCCGGCATTCGGGCAGGGGTCTTGACGCTCGCTCGGCGAAAATGCTCCTCATTCGCCTTTCTCTATATATTTTAACGCAGAATTATAATGGAATATAAAAAGACGTGTTGATAGAAACGCCAATAGAAGTAGTAATAGCAACCGTTTCACTTCAACCAGGCGGAACTGCCAATGCAATTCAAATCCATCAAGACAAAGATCGTTCTGATCTCGGGAGTATGTCTCTTAGTCACTGTGGCGGTACTCGTGGCCTTGCAAATTTACTCGCAGCAAAGTTCGGCCAAATTTGTTTCAGCCAAAATCAATGCACTCATTGAAGACCAGACCGAGCAGCGTCTGCAGGCGGTAGCCCAGCGCGAAGCCGACGCCATCAGTGAAAAGCTGAACATCAACCTGGATACGGCCCGCACCATCGCAGCCGTGTTCAAGTCCATCGTTCAGGACAAGACAATTCCCGCAGAGATGGATCTGCGCAAGACTTATAGCGATATTTTGCTCACCGTTTTGAAGGACAACCCTGAGTTCCTCGGCGCCTACAGCGCCTGGATGCCCAATGCCCTGGACGGCAAGGATGCCATGTACGCAGGTGACACGGAAAGCGGTCATGACCAGACCGGCCGGTTCGTGCCGTACTGGAACCGGGATGAAAACGGCAACATCGCCCGGCAAGCCCTGGTGGGTTACGAAGATGCCTCCAAGCATCCCAACGGCGTCACCAAGGGTGGCTGGTTCCTCTTCCCCCGTGAGAAACTCCGGGAAAACATCCTTGATCCGTTCCCGTATATTGTACAGGGCAAGCAGGATTGGCTGACCACCATGTCCGCTCCCATTGTTGTGGACGGCAAGTTCCTTGGCATCGCCGGTACGGACCTTCGTCTGGCCTTTGTGCAAAAGTTGAGTGAGCATGTGGCCAAGACCTTGTACGACGGCAAAGCGATCGTACAGGTCATCAGTAACATGGGTATCGTGGTGGCCGACAGCGTGAAGCCGGACACCGTTGGCAAGCCGCTGCGTGACGTCATCGGCGCAGAGGCCGACGCCATTATCCAAAACGTACGTGACGCCAAGCCTTACGTCAGGATTGCCGACACCAACAACCTGGTTGAGGCGGGCGCTCCCATCGCGCTGGGCCGGACCCAAACCCCGTGGTCCATTCGCATCACCGTAGACCGCGCCCTGGTCTTTGCGGACGCGGTTGAACTCAACCATGAAATGGAAGCCGACACCAACACCAACGCGATGATCGCCATCGGAGCCGGTGCGGTCATGGCCATCCTCGCCTGTCTGGTCATCTGGTTGCTGGCGGGCGGCATCGTCAGGCCCATCCGCACTGCGGTTGCCTTTACGGAAAAGATCGCCAGCGGCGACTTCCGCAACAACCAGATCGACGTGAAGCAAAAGGATGAGGTCGGAGCACTCTCCAACACCCTCAAGGAAATGGCGGACAATCTCAAGGACGTCGTCGTCCAGGTCAAGACCGCGTCCGAAAACGTGGCCGAGGGCAGTGCCGAAATGTCGGCATCCTCCAATACCGTGTCCGAAGGCGCCACGGAACAGGCCGCATCCATCGAGGAGGTCACTTCCTCCATGGAACAGATGACCTCCAACATCGAACAGAACGCGCAAAACGCTCTCCAGACGGACGAGCTGGCCACCAAGGCGGCCGCCGATGCCAAGGAAAGCGGCAAAGCGGTCATGCAAACCGTCGAATCCATGCGCAGCATCGCAGAAAAGATATCCATAGTGGAAGAGATCGCCCGCCAGACCAACCTGCTGGCCCTGAACGCGGCCATCGAAGCGGCCCGGGCAGGCGAACACGGCAAGGGCTTCGCCGTCGTGGCGGCCGAAGTTCGCAAGCTGGCCGAACGCAGCGGTACGGCAGCGGCCGAGATCAGCGAGCTCTCCAGCAGCAGCATGGCTGTGGCCGAAAAGGCGGGCGGCATGTTGGAAACCCTGGTGCCCGACATCGAAAAGACCGCCTCGCTGGTCCAGGAGATCAGCGCGGCCTGCAACGAGCAGGATTCCGGGGCCAAGCAGATCACCTCTGCCATCGGCCAGCTGGATACGGTTATCCAGCAGAACGCGGCCGCAGCCGAGGAAATGGCCTCCACCAGCGACCAGTTGGCTGGACAGGGACAGGATCTGCAAAAGGTCATGGCCTTCTTCCAGGTGGACGACCACGGGGGCGCCCGCCGCACAACGGTCCGGGCCACCAGCAAGGCACCGGCTGCCCTGCCCCAAGCCAAGTCCAATTCCAAGGCCAAGGCCAAGGACAAGCCGGCCCCGGCCAAGCCCGCATCCGCCAAGGGCAGCGGACTGGCCCTGGACATGGGCGGCGATGACGACGGCGACTTCGAACGCTTCTAGTTTCATCCGCAACAGAACTAATGACCCCGCCGGACCATGTCCGGCGGGGTCTTTCATTAGGCACTATTTGCGCTGCGTCCCTAGTCCGCAGCATCCTCCTTGGGCCAACTGGCCGCATCCAACAGGAAGATAAGGTTCTTGTACGGGACCTTGCCGTGGAGCGAGAGGCCGACCTCGCAGGTCCGGGAGGTGGAATACCCGTGGGTGCATCCTTCCAACTGCTCATGCAGATGTTTCAGGGCGGACTCGTTCAGTTCGGGATAGTTGAATCCCCTGTCTCCGGCAAAGCCGCAGCAAAAGACTTCCTCCGGCACCACCACCTCGCGGGCACATTTGCGGGCCAGAGCCTCCATCTGATCGGCCAGCCCCATCTTGCGCGAACTGCAAGTGATGTGCAGGGCGATGCGCTCGTTGACGGGCGTGAAATCCAGCCGATCGGCCAGGAATTTGACCGCGAACTGGACCGGCTCGAAGAGCTCCAATCCCTTGATGTGCTCCTTCATGCGATAGAGGCACGGGCTGGTGTCGCAGAGAATGGGCAGTTCCCCGCCCTTGCTGGCCGCGCGCAGGGCGCATTCCAACTCGCTGAGCTTGGCGTCGGCCTGATCCATGAAGCCCTTGGACTCCCACGGCTGGCCGCAGCACAGGCTGTTCATGCGGTCCGGGTAGATAACCTCGTACCCGGCCTTGGATAGCAGACTGAGGGTCTTGTCCCGAATGGCGGTCTTGTCCGGGTCGTGCTTTTCCGCCCCCATGTGCCGGGCTACACAGCTGGGGAAGTAAACCACCTGCCGGTCCGGCTTGCGCGAGGGCTTGAACCGGGACGGCGACGCGGCTCGGGGCATGGAGACGTTCCAGCGCGGAATCCGCTTGCCCGACACCTTGTGCAGGCCGCCGGTCAGCCCGTCCATGGCCTTGTCGCCCAGGACGTCATGCGCGGCTCCGGCCACGCGCAACGCGCCGGACACACCGTGCACGGCCAGTCCCATTTGCGATGCGGTGAGGGAGGCAAGGCGGTTCTCCCACTTGCCATGTCCCAAGCTGCGATAATGCTTGATGAACTTTCCGGTATCGATGGATACCGGACAACGCAGGGCGCACAGGCCGTCCGCGGCGCAGGTGGCCTCGCCGTCGTAATCGAAACTTTTCTGGAAGGCGCGCATGGCTTCCTCGCCCTCGCCCGCCTGCTGTTTCCGGGCCAGCTCACGGAAGGTGACGATGCGCTGACGCGGCGTAAGCGTCAGATCGCGCGACGGACAGGTCGGCTCGCAGAATCCGCATTCGATACAGCGATCCACCAAACCGTCCGCCACGGGCAGCGGCTTCAGGTCCTTCAGGTGCGCCTTGGGATCGTCATTGATGATGACGCCCGGGTTGAGCAATCCTTCGGGATCGAACAAATCCTTGATCTCGCGCATAAGGGCAAAGGCGTCGCGACCCCATTCCAATTCCACGAAATGGGCCATGTTCCGGCCGGTGCCGTGTTCCGCCTTGAGCGATCCCTGATACTTGTTCGCCACCATGTCGGTGACGTCTTCCATGAAGGCCTCGTAGCGGTCGATTTCAGACTGGCTGTTGAAGTCCTGGGTGAACACGAAGTGGAGATTGCCCTCCAGGGCGTGGCCGAAGATGATCGCCTTGTCGTAACCGTGCTTGCGGAAGAGCTCCTGCAGATCCAGCGCGCCGTCGGCCAGGGACTCGATGGGGAAGGCCACGTCCTCGATGATGACCGTGGTACCCGCCTCGCGCACCGCACCCACGGCCGGGAACAGGCCGCGCCGCACGTTCCACAGCTTGTTGAACTCGGCGGGGATGTCGGTAAAGTTGTGCGGCTCAAGGGGTTTGATGCCCTTGATGGTCTCCTTGACCTTGGTGATCTTCTTCTTCAACTCGCTAGCGGAACCGGCGCGGACCTCCACCAGCAGGGCGGCGGCATCCGGTCCCAGCTTGTCCAGCCCCTCGGGCATTCCGGGCTTGTCCTGCACCGAGGAGATGGACGCGCGATCCATGATCTCGGCAGCGGAAACAGCGCCGCCGCGCAAGGCCGTGGCCGCCTCGCAGGCGGAGCGGATATCCGGGAAGCGCATCAGGGCCGAGGCCTTGTGCGGATGCTCCACCACGGTGTTGTAGACGACCTTGGAAATGAAGGCCAAGGTGCCCTCGCTGCCCACCAGCAGGTGCTGGAGGATATCAAAGGGGTCCTCGAAATCCACAATGGCGTTCAGGCTGTAGCCCGTGGTGTTCTTGATCTTGAATTTGTGGTGAATGCGCTCGGCCAATTTCTTGTTGGCCATGACCTTGGCGCGCATTTCCGCCAGTCCGTCGAGGATATGGGAGTGACTAGCGGCAAAGGCGTCGCGGCTGGACGGGTCGGCGGTATCCAGCGGGGTGCCGTCCACCAGGACCACCCGCATGGAGTGCAGGGTCTTGTAGCTGTTCTCGGCCACGCCGCAGCACATGCCGGAGGCGTTGTTGGCCACGATGCCGCCGATCTTGCAGGTATCGATGCTGGCCGGGTCCGGGCCGATCTTCTTGCCGTGGGGGGCGAGCAACTTGTTGGCATGGCTGCCGATAATGCCGGGCTCCAGTTCTATCTTGGCCGCATCGTCGAAGATGCGGAAATGACGCCAGCCGTCTCCCAGCCGGACCAGCACGGAATCGCTGATGGCCTGCCCGGAAAGGCTGGTGCCTGCGGCGCGGAAGGTTACAGGGACATGATGGGCATTGATCACCTGCAGAATGCGCACGACCTCGTCCTCGCTGTCCGTATCGACAACGATTTTTGGAATGAGCCGGTAAAAGCTGGCATCCGTGCCATAGGCAAGGGTCCGCAACGGATCGGTGTAAACGCGTTGCTCAGGTAAAAAACGAAGTAATTCGCTATGAATGGCATCATACGGTGCAGGTAGCATACGGTCTCCTTGGTATCTACTAGGCCCGACAGGGCCGGGAAAGAAAGCATACCACCAAGCTCAAGTATTGGACACCCCATTACCTTTATTTTTTACCTGCTCTAAAATTTACGATTACAAGTGTGACAGTCTGAAAGAATGGGCTGATTGCATCCAGTCAAAAGGAACAGACCTCGCTAGGCAATCCCGGCGAGGTCTGTTCAGGGTCAGCCTCAAAATCAACGTAAATTTAGGGGCTGTACCAGATAACTAGCCTATATGTCCCTTAACCCACTGTTTCAGTTGTTTAAACTGGCTTTGTGGATTTGTGTTGTTAAAACGCCACTCCCATCATGCTATTGCTTGGTAGGCACATCGTCCTTGACCAAGTGCAGGGCAAAGCTTTTGCCGCCCTCCACGACGTAATACTGCACGCCCTCACCAACCTGAGTGGGCTGGCATTTCCCCTCGCTGCACGTGACATAGACATGCGATAGTATCTCGGACCGATCGTTTCGAATCTCAAACGTCAATTCACTTTCGGTTTTCGGCCCGGAAGGGATGGCAAAACGGGTTTGCCGGGTATCCCCGAGCGTCTCCTCCATATAATCACTTCCGCCCGGGGACGAGTATATGCTGACCTTAACCACACGAGTAGCGCCGGAGTCATTCATGAGATCGACGCCGATCTTATCTTCAGCCAATGCAGTCGAAGCGAACAGGACCAGGGGTAAAAACAGCAGCAACATCAATCGGTTCATTTCAGTCTCCTTGTTTCCTCTCACTGACAACAGGCCCTTCAGCTAATCCCTCCAAAACCAGTACGGCTTTGTACCGACATTTCACTGGATGTTTCGATAAATCATTTTGTTTCAGTGCCATGACGGGATTTCCAACGAAATACCCAAAATGAACCGAAACCAATGTCCCAACAGACAAAAAACCGTACCGTGTCTTGCTCCAAACTGGAACGAGATATATGAAGATGAATATCCTGTTAGTGCAGCCAAAACGCAATCCCAGGCTTGGATAGGGACGAAGAAGGAGCAGATGAAAAACATTCACCTGTCATTTTTAGTCATTTTTCTATTTCTTTGCACCGCCACGGCTCGGGCTTAGGAGGAACCGTATACAGGTACATACTCCTGCTCCGCCCCCCCATGAAACATGCGGTTTTTACGAGGGCACCATCTATCCCGCCAGCCCGGTGACCATAACGAAGTCCGGCAGCAGCTACAAAATATACGCCGAGTACCCGGACGCAGTCGACAGGCGGGTTTGCAAAACAATCAACATCGAGAAGGGAACAGCCAAATGGCAAGGCGACAGGATGCTGCTCAAGGAAACCCTGCAATTCCACTTCGACGCCACGGTTCAACTGGGCGATTCTTCGTTGACGTTCAAGGAGCGTGGAATGGCAATGGGCGAGGCTGGGAACTGCGACCTCGAACTACAGTCCATCTGTACCAAATGGAATCGATGAATAAAGAGGCTGCGCGAAAACATCGCGCAGCCTCTTGAATATTGTGCTTTTCGCCCTCAGCAGGTGCAGGAGATCGCCCCGCAACACCGTGGCCGGACACCCCTACTGCCGGGTTATGCTAAAAGATACGGTCGATGAAGCTCTGAATGCGCGGGTCTTCGCAATGGGTGCCGAAGAACTCGTCCGGCGCGCCCTGCGCCAGCAGGGAACCGTTTTCCATGAACACAACCTGATCCGCAACCTCGCGCGCAAAGCCCATGTTGTGGGTGACGATAATCATGGTCATGCCCTCGTCCGCCAACTGCTTGATGGTGGCGAAGACCTCGCCCACCAGCTCCGGGTCCAGGGCCGAGGTAGGCTCGTCAAAAAGCATCAGCCTGGGCTGCATGGCCAGGGCGCGGGCAATAGCCACGCGCTGCTTCTGCCCGCCGGAAAGGGAGGCGGGATACCGGTCCGCAAACTCGGCCATGCCCACCTTTTCCAGCATGGAAAGCGCTATCTCACGCGCCTCTGCCTTGGGAGTGCGCAGCACGGTCACCGGCCCTTCCATGGCGTTGCCCAGCACGGTCATGTGCGGGAAGAGGTGAAAGTGCTGAAAGACCATGCCGATCTGGGTGCGCAGGCGGCAGATGTTCTTGGGCTTGTCCAGGACGAGCTGTCCCTTGACCGTACGGTAACCCACATCCTTGCCGTCAAACCCGATGGAACCGGAGTCGATGGTTTCCAGGAAATTGATGGCGCGCAGCAGCGTGGACTTGCCCGACCCGGAAGGGCCGATGATGACGGTCTTTTCCCCTGGGGCCAGGGAGAGCGAGACGTTGTCCACGGCCCGATGCTCGCCGAAGGTCTTGACGATATTCTTGAGTTCCAGGAGTGCGTGCATCAGCGTTGCTCGTAGGCCCCGACCCGGACTTCAAGCCACTGGAAGGCAAAGGTGAAGACCGTGGTAAAGGCGAGGTAGATCAGGGCGGCCAGGGCCAGCACCGTGACGTTGAACGAGGCGTTGAACAGCTGGTCGGCGGTCCGCATCAGTTCCACCATGGCGATGGTGGAGACCAGGGCGGTATCCTTGATCAGCGCGATGAATTCATTGCCCACGGGAGGCAGAATGACCCGGTAGGTCTGGGGAATAATGACCCGGCGCATGGCTTGCCAGTAGCTCATGCCCATGGCTTCGGCCGCCTCCATCTGCCCCCGGTCGATGGAGAGAATGCCGGAACGGATGATCTCCGCCAGATAGGCCGAATAGTTGAGCCCCAGACCGATGAGCGCGGCCGGAATGGGCTTCAGGGTAATGCCTATGGCAGGCAGGCCGTAGTAGATGAAAAAGAGCTGCAGGAGCAGCGGCGTACCCCGAAACAACCAGATGACGAACCAGCAGAACTTACTGACCGGGCTGAAATTCGAGATGCGCCCAAGCGCAATGGCCAAGCCGCCCACCGGCGAAACAATGATGGTGAAAAAGACGAGCATCAAGGTCATGATGCTGCCCTTGAGCAGATGGGGCACGAACTTGACCGTGTCCCGCACCAGCCGCCGCCACTGGGGCAGCATGGCGTCCTCCACCGAAGCACGGAACTGCTTGGCCTCGATATTGTCCGGGTAGACGGCCAGCAGCTCGTCCACGGCTTTCAGCGCCGCCTGATAGTCCTTGGTGGCAAACTCCAGCTTGGCCGCCTGCATCCGGCTGGTGGCAAACTGTCCGGCGTCCCCTTCCGGCCCCGGTACGGCAACCTGAAGAAATACCTCGGCCGCCCCCTTGAGGTCGCCGGTGATCATGATGTCGCCGGCCCGACGCAACAGGGCGTCGGCCTCCTCATGACCGGCGGCCCGGGCCGTCCCTCCGGCAATAAAGGCAAAAACGAGGAGCGCCGCAAGGACGCTCCCCACCATTTGAATTCTAAACCGCACGATATCTGCTACCACTGGGCCGGATTGGTCACATCCTCGCCGAACCACTTGCGGGAGATGGTGCCCATGGTGCCGTCCGCGATCATCTCGTCGATGGCCTTCTGGATCATGCTGCGCAGGGCCACGTCTTCCAGACGGAAGGCGACGCCGAAGGGCTCCTTGGTGATGAAGCCGGGCAGGGCGCGGTACTTACCGGCGCGGGAGGCCATGTAGTAGCGGCCGGTGACGTTGTCCACGACCACGGAATTGATGCGACCGGCCTCAAGGTCAAGGAAAGCCTTGGGGTTGGTGTCGTACTCGCGAATCTCGCCAGCCTTCTTGGGCAGCTCCTTGGCCGCTTCCAGAGCCGGGGAACCAGCCTGCACGCCAACCTTCTTGCCGCCCAGATCGTCCAGAGTCTTGATGGCCTTCTCGTTGACGCTCACGGTGGCGATCTGGCCGTCCATCAGGTACGGCTTGGAGAAGGCTACCTTCTTCTCACGCTCGGGAGTGATGGTCATGCCGTTCCAGATACAGTCGAACTTCTTGGCGTACAGGGAGTTGATGACACCCTTCCACTCGGTGGGCTGCCAGACAATGGTGATGCCCAGCCGCTTGCCGACAGCTTCGGCCGCGTCCACGTCAAAACCGATCAGAACACCCTTGTCGTCACGGAATCCCATGGGCGGGAAGGCATCGTCCAGGCCGATGACCAGCTTGCCGGACTCCTTGACGCGGTTCCAGGAATCGTCAGCGGCAAAAGCTGTTGCCGCACTCAGGGCCAGGGCCAACAAAAGGAAGGCAAAAAATATGCGTTTCATCACAAACCTCTCTCATGATTCAAGCGTTTCGGACAGTTACACAAGACCGTTACTGTTACTGTGTTTGCCTTTACTTGGCAATGATGAATAATATTAGTTAATTCAGTTTGTTGAATTATTTTTGGCAAAACAGTGTATTCAACGGCGAGTATTCGACCGCATCCGAGGTCCCCCGAATCATCGGGACACACATACAATCTCACCTGCGGGAGTAAAAGTGCCAAAGCCGGATTACGGGTGTTCCAGGGCCTCGGTTTGGCCACCGCCTCTCCCCGCGGGCTAGCGCACCACGGACAGCAGGCCGTTGATGGCACTCATAACCGACTGGGCCTTGACCGCCGCGCGGTCGCCCGAAAAGTCATAGCGCCGGGCGCGGGTGCCGCCGGGCCATGCCCAGGCCATCCAGACCGTGCCCACGGGTTTTCCCGGTGTGCCGCCGCCGGGTCCGGCCACGCCGGAGATGGCCACGGAAACATCCGCGCCCACGGCCTTCAGCACGCCCTGCGCCATGGCCAGGACCACGGGCTCGGAAACAGCGCCGTTGGCCTCCAGCACATCGGCGGGAACGCCGAGCAGGCCTTGCTTCACTTCATTGGAATAGGCCACCACCGACCCCTTGAACCACTCGGAGCTGCCGGGCAGGTCGGTCAGGGTGGAAGCCAGGAATCCGCCTGTGCAGGATTCGGCCGTTGCCATAAAGTTGCCGTTGACCCGCAGGCATTCGCCCAGTTCGGCCACGGCGCGGGAGATGAGGAGGGTATCCATGGCGTATTCATTACCCGAGAGCCGGACCGGTTGCAATCACCTCGCCTGCCGGGGTATCATTCTCTCACAATGGGAAAAAACGATACGTCATCCGGGCTCGCCGCCCTCGCCCTCGCGCGCCACAGGAGCCACTGGAACTGGACCCTGCATCTCGCCGGGCTGGTCGTGCTTGCCCTATCGCTTCTACTGCACGGACCGCTCACTGCCTCGGCCGGACTTATCCTGCTGGGAGCCGGTTTCTTCTCCTGGCCGGAGCCGCCCCATACAGACGGCCGCTGGCAACGCTTCGTCCGCGCAGGTATCGAGTGGGAAAAGGACTGGATCGCCGCACCGTGGAACCGCCGCAAGTGGATTCCGTTCCTGGCCGCACTGCTGATTGGCGGCTACATTCTCTGGGCACTCTGGGTCCGGGAACTCGCTTCCCTTGCCCTGCTCATCGGTTTTGCCGTGCTGCTGCGCGTGCGCAAGGAGAACAAAGAGAACGGCATTGATCCGTAACGGCTGGACGAAAAAACGAAACCGCCCTATATTCATCATATTCGCAATCAGAGCAAAAAACATGGAGAACGACATGAGCGAAGACGCCAACACCTGCAAGCAGTGGCTCAATGAAGTCAACTGGGACATGATCCACGAAGATGCCGTGACCCTGTATCTGGAGTGGGGCAACAACAACTATCGCGACGCCATGCGCTCCCCGGTCACACGGAGCGGCGAATACTCGATATATTTCGCCATCGACACCTGGGAAGCCCCCAAGGTGGTGCTCATGCGCATGAACAACTACGGCTCCACCGTACTCTGCTCCAAAAAAATTCCCGACGATCTGGCCAAAGACCTGGAAAAGGAACTGGGCGGCATCAAGGGCATCCTCGCCCTCACCCCCGCTGTCCGCGACTGGCTGGAAAAGGAACTGGACGGCTGAACCGGGACGAATCATGGAAGAAAAAGGGCCGCTCCCAATGGAGCGGCCCTTTTTCATGAAAATCCCAACGGTGTGGATCTCACACATGCAAGTCAATACCGGAATCCGCCCCGGCACCGCCATCAGCTGAGGCCTCTGCGGCTGTCGGTATCGTCCCCTCCTGCCCGGCTACAGCCTCATCATCCGAGTCTTCCCCGCCCTTTTTCTTCCCCAAACTTTCCTTGGCCTTTGCAACAAGCTTTTTCTCTACCTTTTCCTCACGCTTTTCTTCGACCGTCTCCTCATCATCCTCGCGCTCCTGCTCCATTCGCTCGGATTGCGTTCTCGAGACCTCGCTTTTGACAAAGGCAACAGCCTCTCGCGCGGCCTTGCGCCCGGCAGCCGCACTCTCGAGAGTGCCAGCCCCGGAGGACTCAAGCCGATACTTGCTGATTATGCCATTCAACTTGTCCATGTAGTCGTTGTGAACCTTGAGCCCGATCATTGTCCCCTGGAGATATCGGGAACGCTCCATATTGTTATGGAACTGATTCTCCGACATGAGGTTATCCCGAACCTGGTGCCCAATAAGATCATCCGGCAGGAATGCCTCCATATCAGCAAGCTCGTCCGTCAGATTTTCTTCCAAACTGGACTGTAGAGTCTCCTCCACCGAGGGCATCTGCTTCATCATCTCAACATTCAAACTGAATTCGGAACCGTTTCCTATCTTCATCGCAACCTCGCAAAGCGTCATTGACGAGGCATATATCTATTAGTACCGGTAATTATCTTAAGAATTTTTATATTCGCCCGTTGCGATATGACAAAAAAGGCTCTATGCGAATACGTTTTTGTATTTGACGAAACGACTCTTTTCCCAAAAGTCACTACACGTTTCCGCTATACATCAAGGTCCACAGCCGGAGCCGACGCGTTGCCGGCTTCCGAAGAGGGCTCTTCCTTTACTGTCGGAGTCTCCTTGCTTTCCACGGGAACCGCCTCCGCTTTTGGGACTTCCTTGCTTTCCCCAGGAGCTGCCTTCGTCTCGACAGTCTCGTCCCCGGCAGCCTCCGCATCCTTTGACTCGGCCTTTTTCTCCTCGGCCTTCTCGGTCTGCCGTTCCTCTATCCGGGCCTCATCTTCCTCGCGTTCCTTGGCCATACGGTCGGTTTCCTTTTCGGAAACCTCTCCCTTCACCGTTTCACCCATGGCTCTGGCGGTTTTTTGCCCGGCAAGCGCCTTCTCCGCATAGCTGTCCGCCGCCTGGGCCTGGAGCTTGTACTGGCTGACCACGGCGTCCATCTTGTTCTTGAAATCGTTCTGGACCTGAAGCCCGATCATCGTCCCCTGGATGTACCGGGAGCGTTCGCTGTTCATATGGACAAAATTGCCCGCCATGAGACTCTTCCGAGCCTGATGCCCGGTGAGCACCTCCCGCACGGCACCGTCCACTTCGGACTGCACCGGCTCATCTGCGACATTGGAATTCTTCAAGATAGCCACATTCAAGCCAAAACCGGGATCATTTCCTATTTTCATGGCAACCTCGCAAAGAAGTTATTACAACAGTCTATGTATTTTATTATCGGAATAAATATTAAGAATCTTTATATTCGCTCTTGATTAAATCGAGAATACAACCGTCAAATCAAAACACGGCTGCAAACCGTGCCAAAAACAAAGGCCCCCGACGCATTGCGCCGGGGGCCTGTTTTTTTCGATGAAATCACGTCAGCCTATTTTGGCTCCACGACCTCAAGGCCGCCCATGTAGGGCTTCAGCGCCTCGGGGATGACGATGGCGCCGTCCTTGCGCTGATAATTTTCCATGACCGCCACCAGGCAGCGGCCAACGGCCAAGCCGGAGCCGTTCAAGGTATGGACGTACTGTTTCTTCTTGGAATCTCTGGGCTGGAACCGGATATCGGCCCGGCGAGCCTGGAAGTCCTCGCAGTTTGAGCAGGAGGATATCTCGCGGTACTTGTCTTGGCCCGGTACCCAGACCTCAATATCATAGGTCTTGGCCGCGCCGAAGCCCATGTCGCCCGTGCACAGGGTGATGACCCGGTACGGCAGGTTCAGCAGCTGCAAAATCTTCTCTGCGGCATTGGTCATGTTCTCCAGCGCCTCGTAGGAATGGTCGGGATGGGCAAAGTTGACCATCTCCACCTTGTGGAACTGGTGCTGGCGGATCAGCCCCCGGGTGTCCTTGCCGTAGGAACCGGCTTCGGACCGGAAGCACGGGGTGAAGGCGCAGAACTTGATCGGCAAGTCCGCCTCGTCCAGCACCTCGCCCGCATAAATATTGGTCAGCGGGACCTCGGCCGTGGGAATGAGATAAAACTCCCGCTCGTCCGTCAGCTTGAACAGGTCCTCCTCGAACTTGGGTAGCTGGCCCGTGCCGGTCATCGTCCGCTTGTTGACGATGTACGGCGGAATGACCTCGGTATAGCCGTGCAGCGAGGTCTGGGTATCCAGCATGAACTGCGCCAGGGCGCGTTCCAGCCGGGCGCACCAGCCAAAGCTGACAGAAAACCGCGCCCCGGCAAGCTTGGCCGCGCACTCGAAGTCCAGGCCGCCCAGAGCGGTGCCCAGCTCCCAGTGCTCCTTGGGCTGAAAATCAAAGGACGGAACGTCGCCGACCACCCGGACCACCGGGTTGTCATCCTCGCTCTTACCTACCGGAACAGACGCGTGCGGGATGTTCGGCACCGACATCATCCATTCCTTCTCGGCAGCCTCCACCTCGGAAAGCTCGGCGTCGAGTTCCTTGGTGCGCGCGGCCACCTGGCCCATCTTCTCCAGCAGGTCGGCAGCGTCCTCGCCAGCCTTCTTGCGCTTGGCAATCTCCGGGCCCACCCGGTTTTTCTCAGCCTTCAGCGCCTCAACTTCGGCAATCAGCGCCTTGCGCCGCTCGTCCATGGCCGTAAACTCGGCCACGTCAATCTTGGAATTCCGGTTCGCCAGGCTCGCACGGACAAGCTCCGGGTCCTTCTGCATCAGTTTGAGATCAAGCATTCCCCTATCTCCTCGGTTCGATTCGCCCCCCGTAGTACAGCAAGTCGCACCGCTTGAAAAGGGGAACCGGGAATGCCTCCGGCGGCCCTTCCGGGGGACCACTTCGTGGAGACCAGGGCGCTGCCCTGGACCTGCCAAGGGCTATGGCCCTTGGATCCCTTTCGCCGCTACGCGGGGGAGGAGCTTGCGGATTTGGAGCTGGTTGGCAGGGAGCTTGGCGGGTACCGGCTATACGGCGTCCGCAAATCTTCGGGCGGGGCGCTTTTCGCCCTCACGGGACGAAAAGCGCCCCGCCCGAATCTTCACGGACAGTAGCCCCCGCCGTCAGGGAAAAAGGAAGAGCCTGAAAATATTGTCGAGACGGCGGGTTGAAACAAAGGCAAAGGTCAAATTGTTTTACTCAAACTATATTTGTCTTTTTTAAAACCTCCCGGTTTGCGTCGAAAAAATCGGCTGACAAAAAAGTCGGTAAGCAGCACGGCTTCCAGCCCGATTTTTTCGACGCAAACCGTTAGCATGAGACGCTCTGGCAGGCTACGCCCCCGCGAAAGCGGAAATGGGATTCCTAAGGCCCTCGGCCTTAGGCAGGTCCAGGACAGCGTCCTGGCCGTCGGAGACGCCCCGCCGGCGAGGCGACCCCCGGTAGGGCCGCCGGAGGCATCTCCTCCGCCAACTTCCCTTTGGCCCGGATTTCGGGCAGAACGGCCCCCATGACTGAGACATCTCTTTTTACCCCGGCAGCCCACGCCGCCGAATTCATAGCGGGTGTGGACGAGGCCGGACGCGGCTGCCTGGCCGGGCCGGTGGTGGCCGGAGCGTGTATTTTGCCGGAGGAGTATGACCTGCCGGGGCTGAACGACTCCAAGAAGCTGACGGCGGCGAAGCGGGAAACATTATATGATATGATCCGCGAGCAGGCTGTTACCTGGGCTGTTGGGGTAGCCTGGGCGCCGGAGATCGACCGGGTGAATATTTTGCAGGCCACGTTCCTGGCCATGGGCCGGGCTGTGCGGGGGCTGAAACGGGTGCCGCGCTTTTTGCGCATCGACGGCAACAAGACTATACCGAGCCATGCTCTCAAGCTGGACATTCCGCAGGAATGGGTCATCAAGGGCGACGGGCTGATACCGGCCATTTCGGCGGCCTCGATCATGGCCAAGACATTTCGCGACCGGCTGATGGTCAAGCTGGGGCACAGATATCCCGGCTATGGGCTGGAGGCGCATATGGGATACGGCACCGAAGTGCACATGGCGGCTATTCGGGAATTGGGCCCCTGCAAGCAACACCGGCTGACCTTTCGCGGCGTGAAGCCGGAGGAAAAGGAACAGCGGCAGGCGAGCCTGTTCTGACGCCCCGACATCCGGGTGGTCCGCGCTGTAGCGTCTCCGGGCCCCCTGTGATAGGATGATTGCCATGGGCCTGTTATCCAAGGTGATACCCTCAAAGCGGCGCGGCAATCTCGGCGAGGACGCGGCCGCGCGGTACCTCGAATCATGCGGATTGCGCATCATTGAGCGCAACTGGCGGCACCGCCAGTGGGAACTGGACCTGATCTGCCGCGAGGGCGACACCCTGGTCTTTGTGGAGGTCAAGACGCGCGGGGCCGGGACCATGGGGTCTCCGGCGGACGGGCTGACCAGGACGAAACGCGCCCGACTGGTCAAGGCCGCGGCGCTCTACCTGAGTGAAAAGGATTTGTGGGATGCCCCCTGCCGCTTTGATCTAGCCGGGGTGACCGACACCGGCACGTCCATGGACGTGCAACATATAAGGAACGCTTTCGACGCGGAAGGCCTCGGCCCCGGATGGTGAATCCAGAGATGACGAATTCCGAGACAGACATTTCATACAACGCAGGCGGGATACTCCACGTTGTCGCCACGCCGCTGGGCAATACGGACGACCTTTCGCCCCGCGCCCGGCACGTGCTGGCCAACGCGGACCTCATCCTGGCCGAGGACACCCGCCGGTCCGGCGCACTTTTTGCCCGCATCGGACTGACGCATTCCGGCAGACTGATGAGCTTCTACGACCACAATGAGGAGAAGCGGCTGCCGAGGGTGCTGGCCGCGCTGGAGGACGGCGCGTCCGTGGCCCTGATTTCCGATGCCGGGACGCCGCTGCTCTCGGACCCAGGCTATACCCTGGTACGCGCCTGCCGCGAGCGGGGCATCCGGGTGACGCCCGTGCCCGGCCCCAGCGCGCCGGTAACGGCCCTTTCCGCTTCCGGGCTGCCGCCGCTGCCGTATACGTTTCTGGGCTTCCTGCCCCGGCGCAAGGGGCAGACCGAAAAGCTCCTGGCCGCCCATCGAGATACCGGGGCCACGCTGATCTTTTTCGAACGCAAGACCCGGCTCCTCGGGTCATTGAAAATTTGCCGAGAGGTGCTGGGCGACCGGCCCTTCTGCATCGCCCGCGAGCTGACCAAGGATTTCGAGGAGTTCATTCCCGGCACGCTGGCCGATGTATCGGGCGTGGACCCGGAATTGCGCGGCGAAATCACAGTGCTCATCGGCCCGCCCGAAGGCACAGACAAGGCGGAAGCCGAGGATATCGCCCAAATCATCGAGGAAGAAAGCAAGGCCGGAGGCAAGCCCAAGGAGATCGCACGCCGTGTGGCGGAGCGGGCTCCCGGCTGGACAGCCAAGGCGGTCTATGCTTTGATGCGCGACGCATGAGCCTCTCTTCAATTCTTCGCAAGGTTCTGGACGGCGGCACCCCGTCCGACGCCGATATCCGGTTCCTCCTGGACCTGCCGGACGAGCGCCTGAGTGAACTGCTGGACGCGGCCCACCAGATCCGGCTGGCCCGATTCGGCAACCGCATCTCCCTGTGCGCCATCGTCAACGCCTGTTCCGGCCGCTGCTCCGAGGACTGTTCCTTCTGCGCCCAGTCGGGCCATCACCATGCCGAAAGCCCGACCTATCCGCTCATTTCCCCGGACGAGATCGAAAAGTCCGGGCGCGCCGCCTGGGAGGCGGGAGCCACCCGTTTCGGCGTGGTCATGAGCGGCAAGACCCGGTCGACACGGGACATGGACACCCTGGCCGAGGCCATAGGGCGGCTGACACGCATCGGTCTGGCACCGGACCTTTCGGCCGGAATCCTGGCCCCCGAACAATTAAATACATTGAAAAAGGCGGGGCTTGCGGGGTATCATCACAACCTGGAAACGTCAGCCTCCTTTTTCCCGCACATGTGCACCACCCACCGATACGAAGAGGACGTGGACGCGGTGCGCACGGCGCTGAAGGCCGGGCTGCACGTCTGCTCCGGCGGCATCTTCGGCATTGGCGAAAGCTGGGACGACCGGGTGGAATTGGCCCTGCTGCTGCGCGACCTCGGCGTGCATTCGGTGCCGATCAATTTTCTGCATCCCGTGCCGGGCACACCGCTGGAAGGGCGCAAACCGCTTCCGCCCGAGGAGGCGCTGCGAATCGTGGCGCTTTACCGGTTCCTGCTGCCGGACAGGGCGTTACGCATCTGCGGCGGCCGCCCCATCGTCTTTGGGCAGGAACGCAAGCGGGAGCTGCTCACGGCCGGGTCATCCGGGCTGATGATCGGCGACTACCTGACCACGCGCGGCAGCGACGCCGGGTCGGATATGGAAGAAATGCAACTCGCCGGGCTGGTCCCGGACGTGGGGAACAAGGATAGATAGGAATGTCCGAGAAATCGCTCACCGACCTGCACGGGCTGACATGGACAGCGCTCATGGCCGCTCTGGTGGCAGCGGGGGCCTTTCTCATCGTGCCCATCGGTCCGCTGCCGGTTTCCCTGCACCCCCTGTTCGGCGCCCGGCACCTCTATCGACACGGCCTGCTGCCGGGCCAGCGCTGATCTCCGGAGAATTGTCATGCATCCCAAGAGTCTGCATATCCCCGGAGCCGAGTCCCAAGCCATGGCCTTTCTGCGCTGTTTCGTGCGCAGCTATCTTTCCGGTACCGGATTCAATACGCGCGGTATGCAGAACATCGGCCTGATCTTCGCCATGCAGCCCGGCCTGCGGGCCATATACCGGGACGATCCCACGGCGCTCAAGGCGGCCTACAAGCGATATGCGGGCCACCACCAGTCCCACCCCTTTTGGGCCGCGTGTCTGGCGGGCATATTCCTGAACGTGGAGCTGGCCATCGCAGCGGGACGGTTCCCGCCCAAGATGCTGTCCAAGGTCAAGGATACCACCTCCTACACCCTGTCCGCGCTGGGCGATTCGGTATTTGCGGGCAGTATGCTCATCTTCTGGGCGCTGCTGACCATATGCCTGCTGCTCTCCGGCCAGACGACCGCCTCCCTCATACTGGGAGTGGCATTCTTCGTGGCGCTCCAGGTGTTCCGCATCTACACCTTTGTGGGGGGCCTGCGGCAGGGATTCAAATTTTTGGAGCGGCTCAAACGGCTGGACCTGATCAACTGGGGCCGCCGGGTCAAATACGTAAACGCCCTGCTCCTGCTCTGGCTGTGGATTCTCATCTGGCCGCGGCCCTTCGACTGGTGGGAATGGCTGGGCGGAGTGGCCGCGCTCATGCTCTTTGCGCGGTTCGTGCGCACCGGCATCATGTCACGCGCGCTGGCGGCCGCCGTCTTCGTGGTGGCCATCGACCGGTTCGAAATGGTTGAGCAGTGGATACGCAGCCTGCTTTAGCCTGATATTTTTTTGTCGATCAACCATTGAAAAGCGGGTACAACAACGGACAAGGCAATGACGGAAAACACGCAGACAACAGACTCGGAGCAGGACTTTTCCTCGGTGCGGATAATCATCCGCGGCGAGCACGGCCTGCATGCCCGGCCAGCGGGCAAGCTTGCCCAGAAGGCACAGTCCTTCAGCTCCGACATCTACCTTCTGGCAGGCGAAAACAGGGCGGACGCCAAGTCCATCCTGGATGTGCTCACCTTGGCCGCCGGGCCGGGTGAGATTGTGGAAATCCAGGCCAAGGGCGACGACGCCGATCAGGCCCTGGACGCCCTGAAAAGGCTCTTCGAGAGCAATCTGGAAGAATAGGCATGGCACACAAGGTCCTGACGGGCATACCGGTCGCAACGGGCATCGCCATCGGCAAGGCGTTCTTCGTCAACCGAAACCACAAGGCGCATCTGCCCCGGCAGACCGTGGGCGCTGCACAGGTTCCCGCCGAGGTGGAGACCCTGCATCAGGCCTTTACCGATGTGGAATCCGAACTGACAGCCATCCGCGAGCAGGTTCCGGCCGAGCTCAAGGAATACGGCCTGCTCATCGACACCCACCTGCTCATGCTCAAGGACCCCAAACTTTCCGGCGCGGCCGAGGAGCACATCCGCACCCTCGGGCTCAACGCGGCCTGGGCCCTGGAAAAGGCCGTGGCCGACCAGGAAGCCGTATTCGGCGCCATCCACGATCCGTACATCCGCGAGCGGATGCAGGACGTACGCGTGATGGCGGACAAGGTGCAGGCCAAACTGCTGGGTGCCGAGACCGACCTGGCCGCCATGAAGGGCCGGGCCATCATCATGGCCCACGACCTGAGCCCGGCCGACACCGTGGAACTCCAGGTGGACAAGATCATCGGCTTTGCCACCGTGCGCGGCGGCAAGACGTCCCACACCGGCATCATGGCCCGTTCCCTGGGCATCCCGGCCCTGGTGGGCGTGGAAAAGCTGGAGGACATGGTCCGCGACGGCGACCTCGTGGTCATGGACGGCCTGTCCGGCAAAATCGTGGTCAATCCCTCCGAAAGCGAGCTGGCGGAGTACAACGAGCGGGCCTCGCTCTTCGAGGACTACACCCGCAAAATAAAAAGGCACTGCCACCTCCCGGCCGAAACCTTTGACGGCTCCCGCGTCCAGGTCATGGCCAATATCGAACTGGTGGAGGAAGTGGCCTCGGTCATAGACAACGGCGGCGAGGGCGTGGGACTCTACCGGACGGAATACGCCTACATGAACCGCACCGACCTCCCCACGGAGGAGGAACTGACCGAAAAATACATCGACCTCGCGGCCATCATGAATCCGCGAAAGATGGTCTTCCGCACCCTGGACCTCGGCGCGGACAAGTTCATCTCCGCCTATGGCGAGCTGGGCGAGGCCAACCCGGCCATGGGGCTGCGGGCCATCCGCTTCTGCCTCAAGAATCCGCAACTTTTCAAGACGCAGCTCCGGGCCATCCTGCGCGCCTCGGCCTTCGGCAACGTCTCGCTCATGTTCCCCATGATCTCCGGGGTGAAGGAGGTCCGCCAGGCCAAGGCGTGGCTGGCACAGGCCAAGGCAGAACTACGGCGCGAGGGCTTGGAGTACGACCCGGAGATGCCGGTGGGCATCATGATCGAACTGCCCGCAGCCGTGATGATTGCGGAGTATCTGGCCCACGAGGTGGACTTCTTTTCCATCGGCACCAACGACCTGATCCAGTATTCCATCGGCGTGGACCGAACCAACCACCATGTATCCTACCTCTACCAGCCGCTCCACCCGGCCACCCTGCGCTCCATCAAGCTGGTGGTTGACGCGGCCCATCAGGCAGGCATAGAAGTCTCGCTCTGCGGCGAGGTCGCGTCCGACCCGTTCTGCGTGCCCATCCTGCTCGGCATGGGCATCGACTCCATCTCGCTGACGCCCCAGGCCATCCCCGGCATCAAGCGCATCATCCGGCAGACCAACATGCACGACTGCCGCAAGCTGCTCAAGGAAGTGCTGGGGTGCCGCACGGTCAGCCGGATCAACAATTTGGTGATGGACAACATTTTCAAACACTTCCCGGACGAGGTGACCTTCTTTACCTCCCTGCTGGAAAACGACGAGGCCCCGTCATAGACCCATGGCCAAGAAAAAAAACAAATCCACATCGCCCAACTCCATCGCGGTCAACAAGCAGGCCCGACGCCTCTACGAGATTATGGAAACCTTCGAGGCGGGAATCTCCCTGCTCGGCAGCGAGGTGAAGTCACTGCGCGGCAGCCAGGTTTCCTTCAAGGACGGCTATGTCTCGTTTCGTGACGGCTCGGCCTTTCTGGTGGGCATTCACATCGCTCCCTATGAAAAGACCGGCATCTACGACCAGCACGACCCGGAACGGCCGCGCCGCCTGCTGCTGCACAAGCACGAGATTGAAACCCTGACCGCCAAGACGGACCAGAAGGGCCTGACCGTGGTGCCTATGAAGCTCTACTTCTCCCACGGCAAGGTAAAACTCGAAATCGGCCTGGGACGGGGCAAGAACGTCCACTCCAAAAAGGAAGACCTCAAGGCGCGCGACATTGCCCGCGACACCGAGCGGCAACTCTCCGACTACAAATAGGCGCCTTCCCGTGCGCACCTTCGAAGACCTCATAAGCGGCTGCCTGGAAACGGGCCGCCGCTTTCATTTGCTCTACGTCTACCTGCGGCTGGCGCGGCCGGAAGGCGACGCCACGCTGGCGGAACTCTTTCCCGATCAGGATATGTCCGGCGTGGATTCCCTCGGGGTCATCCTCTTCGACGCCCACGAGCCGGTAAAGCCCGGACTGACCTTCGAGACCATGCGCGCCCATGCCGATGCCTACTGCGACAAGTGGGACGTGGTCTTCATCATGACCGCGCGCAACGCGGACGACTCGCCCGTTACCGACGAACAGGCCAAAAATTTTCTGGCCGACATGCGGGAGCGCATACTGTCCGGTAAGTTCCCGGAGTGGGCCCCGGTGTTCGACCACGACGGTGCGCTCAAGGGCGTGGACAAGGCCCGGCCCATACGCATCGATCCCGCCCACAGACGATCCAATTGACCGGCGCGTCAATCCAAGACACATCCGAGCCTTGCACCCGGCCGCGAATAAGGTTACGGGATAATGGAGGATACCGATCCTCCATGGCCCTAGCCAACCGCAAAAACAACATCAGAGGCTGTTTAATAATGGCAAGATGCTAGGCGCGAAGGAAGTACAAAATCAAAGCGTACTCCCTGTACGCGAGATTTTGAACTTCTTGCAGCAACGACGCAGATCGCCGTTTTTCAACAGCCGAGGCCGAACCGACCATGCCCAAGCTCAAAACCCTGCTGATTCATCCCGATCCGGAAGTGCGTACCGCCCTGCGCGACGCCCTGGAGGATGTGCCGTTCGTGCAGGTGCTGGGCGAGGCGGTGACAGCCTTTGAGGCAATGGAGCTGCTGGAATCCATCCCCTACGGTGTCTTTTTTCTGGGCGTGGACCTGCCGGGCGGCACCTCCGGCATCGAGATGGCCCAGATGCTCGCCGGACGAAAACACAAACCGGCACTGGTTTTCATCTCCGACGCCGAGACCCAGGCCTATGCCGCCTTTGAGCTGGGGGCCACGGACTACCTGCTCTGGCCGCCCGCGCCGGGACGCATGGCCCGGACTGTGGACCGGCTCCAGAACTTCAAGACCCGGTTCCGCGAGGTGCCCACACCACCGGCCTATGACCCGGCGGACAACGAACCGGTGGAACTGGACGACGAGCAGACCGTACAGCTCCCTCTGCCCGACGAGGAGCAGGACACCTTCCTGGCCGCGCTCAAGGTGGCCTGGGATCAGACCGCCGGACGCAGGCCCGAGATCGAAAAGCTGGCCGTAACCCAGGACGGACGCACCATCCTCATCCCCTACGACCAGATCATCTTTGTGGAGGCGTTCGAGGACTACTCATACGTGCACACGGCCAATCAGAAATACCTCTCCTCCCACCGGCTCAAGAACCTGGAGGACCGGCTGGAACCGCACCGCTTTTTCCGCGTACACCGCAAATATCTGGTCAATCTGGACATGGTCACCGAGATTGCCAGCATGCCCGGATCGAACTTCATGCTGCGCACCGCGGGCCGCACCCGCATCGAACTGCCCATCAGCCGACGGAGGATCGCCGAGCTCAAAAAGATCATCGGCCTGTAACCGTTCAACCAGCCGCATTTGCCGCCCACCGAAAAGGCGGAGCGTTGCGGCGCAAACCTGTTATGAATGAAACTCGCCGGACCGGATTTTCCGGCCCGCAGTGCGAGGAGGAAATATGGACCAGTCAATGCAACTCGACAATCTGCTTCAGGAGGAACGGGTCTTCCGCCCCCTGCCGCAATTGGTCATCGAGGCCAACGTCAATCCCCAGGAGCTGGAGGCCGCGCGCAAACTCGCCGCCACGGACCCGCTCGCCTACTGGGAAGAGGCCGCGGACGAACTGGACTGGTTCAAGAAGTGGGACCAGGTCTTCGACGACAAGGACGCCCCGTTCTACAAATGGTTCCCCGGCTCACGCTGCAATATCGTGTACAACGCCCTGGACCGCCACATCGAGACCGTAAGCAAGAACAAGCTGGCCCTCATCTGGGAGGGCGAGCCGGGCGACACCCGCAAATACACCTATTTCGAACTCTACCGCGAGGTGAACCGGTTCGCCAACGCCCTGCGCACCCTCGGCATCCGCAAAGGCGACCGGGTTGTCATCTACATGCCCCAGCTGCCGGAGACCGTCATCGCCATGCTGGCCACGGCCAAGATCGGTGCCATCCACACCTCGGTCTTTGCCGGGTTCTCGGCCAAGGCGCTCCGCCAACGGATCAACGATGCCCAGGCCAAACTGGTGGTCACCGCAGACGGCTTTTACCGCAACGGCCGAATCATCAACCTCAAGGACATCGCGGATCAGGCCCTGGTCGGCGCCTGTACCGACTGCGTGGAGTCCATGGTTGTTGTCCGGCGCTGCAACATCAACGTGGAGATGGCGGACGGACGGGACTTCCACTACGAGGACCTCATCCGCCAGGAGCGCAACGAGGCCCCCACCGAGGTCATGGACGCGGACGACCCGCTCTTCGTGCTCTACACCTCGGGCACCACGGGCAAGCCCAAGGGCATTGTCCACTCCCATGCAGGCTACATGGTCGGCGTGCACCGCACACTGACCACGGTCTTCGACATCAAGCCCACGGACATTTTCTGGTGCGCGGCCGACACGGGCTGGGTCACCGGCCACTCGGCAGGCGTATACGGCCCCCTCATGGCGGGCACCACCTCGGTCATGTACGAGGGACACCCGAACTACCCGCAGGCCGACCGACTCTGGTCCATCGTGGCCCGTTACGGCGTGACCATCTTCTATACCGCGCCGACCATGATCCGGATGCTCATGCGTTTCGGCACCCAGTATCCCAAGACCCACGACCTCTCCTCCCTGCGCCTGCTCGGCAGCGTGGGCGAGCCCATCAGCCCGGAAGCGTGGATCTGGCTCTACAAGAACATCGGCCGCTCCGAATGCCCGGTCATCGACACATGGTGGCAGACCGAGACCGGCATGTTCATGATCTCTCCCATGCCCATCTCCCTGCTCAAGCCCGGCTCGGTGACCAAGCCCCTGCCCGGCGTGGAATGCGACGTGGTGGATGGTGACGGTCAGCCCGTTCCGCCCGGCAAGGGCGGCCTGCTGGTCATCACCAAACCTTGGCCCGCCATGATGACCGGCCTGTGGAACGACAACGACCGCTACCGCAAATACTGGGAGACCATCCCCGGCGTGTACTACGCGGGCGACGTGGCCCGAAAGGACGAGGACGGCTACATCTGGATTCAGGGACGGGCCGACGACGTCATCAACATCGCGGGCCACCGCATCGGCTCCGCCGAACTGGAAGCGGCCTTCGGCACCCACCCGGCCGTGAATGAATGCGCGGTCATCGGCGTGCCGGACAAGATCAAGGGCGAGGCGGCCAAGGCCTTTGTCATCCCCGTGCCCGATGCCATTGTGGACGACGACCTCATCAAGGACCTGAAGCGGACCATCCGCAACGAACTCGGTCCGGTGGCGGTCATCAAGTCTATCGAATTCCGGGACCAGTTGCCCAAGACGACCTCGGGAAAGATCATGCGCCGCGTGCTCAAGGCCGAAGAGCTGGGAGAGGAACTCGGCGACCTGACCGGCATGATCAACGAGCCATAGACAACCACGCATTTCCTCGAAAAAAAGCAGCCGGACATGGATGAATCATGCCCGGCCGCACTGCGTTTACAGAATATTATGTTCTGCCTATTCGGCAGGGGTAAAGAACGCCTCCGACGCGACCTCTTCCTTATTCAATACGGTACATCAGTGCGGTGTGCGGCCAACTGCCAATCTCCGGGCTGCAAAACTCGGGATTGTCCGGGCCAAAACATTAGTGTTCGATGCGAAGACGCCGAACAGCTCCGGCAGCTTGGGGCTGCGCTCCGAAAACCACCAGGAGTGTGACGCGTCGGCCATGCCGGACTGCATCGCCTCGGTATGTTCACGCGCTGGCGGATGGAACCCAGCGGGGTCGGGATGGCGGCCCGGTCACCATTTTCCAGTCCCAGTTTCACAGCGGTATCCGGGGGGAGCGAGACCATCGGATCGGGCACCTTGCCTGGGCCTTGGCAATCTGCCGCTGCCCTGACTGATACATGGGCAAAGGGCACGTTTCACAGCTACCGAGGCGGCTGCGACGAAGCTATATTCATAGCGCAACATGATGAAATTATCTCCAAAACACTCTTCCGTCTCTATCTGCGCATACTGGGTATCAAGGACCAGCCACAGGCCCTGCGGACGACATCTTGCCCAAACCGGCCGGTGCATGTACATAAATGGCCATGACCGAAGAAAAAAAATACCCCACGGCCCTTCCGGCTCCGAAAGAGGATGTCATTCCCCTCACCCTGTCCATGGTCGGCAACCTGCTGAAGGCATCGCAGGAAAGCCCGCGCAAGCGAATGCTCCAGCGCATCCACAAGGAGGACGGCGAGACCGTGCACCGCATGTTCAATGCGCTCCAGCCCGGCACCTACGTCACGCCGCACCGCCACCTGCACCCGGCCAAAACAGAAACCATTCTGACCATAGCGGGCGCCCTGCTCTTCGTGGAGTTCGATGAGAACGGCAAGTTCCTGCGCCACACCCTGCTCCAGCCCGGCACCGAGATATTTGGCGTGGATGTGGCCCCGCACGTATACCACACCTATATCGCGCTCAAGGCGGACACCCTCATCTTCGAGATCAAGACAGGCCCCTATGCCCATGACACGGACAAGAACATGCCGGACTGGGCACCGCGGGAAGGCACCGAGGAAGCGGACACCTACCTTCTGGACCTGATAAAGCTCCTGGCGGAGCGAGCCAACGCCGAGGCCGAAGCCCTCAAGGAACGCAAGGCAAACGAGAACCCGGACAATTAACCGGCACAAATCCGGTTGACTTGCACGCCATAATCAGGAATCACCGGCAAGGCGGAACGCCGCAACCGCAACCTCGGGGATTTCCATGAACAACCGCGCCCTGCGTGCCGATATCCTGCTGTTTCTCACCGCCGCCATCTGGGGGCTCGCCTTTGTTGCCCAGCGTGTCGGCATGGACCATGTCGGCCCCCTGACCTTCAACGGCATCCGATTCGCCCTGGGCGGCCTTGCCCTCATTCCGCTGGCCCTGCGCCTGGAGCGCAATCGCGCCACCACCTATTCCCCCACCTCGAACAAGCGCCTCGCCATCGGCGGCGGGGTCCTCGGCATCGCCCTGTTCTGCGGCGCATCCCTGCAACAAATCGGCCTGGCCGGTCCCCAGCTCGCCCAGTTCGGCCTCACCGCCACCACGGCGGGCAAAGCGGGATTCATCACCGGCCTCTATGTGGTGCTCGTGCCTATCTGCGGCCTCTTCCTGGCCGAACGCCCCGGCTGGGGGACCTGGGTGGGCGCCCTGCTGGCCGTCTTTGGCATGTACCTGCTCTCGGTCACGGCCGACCTGACGGTTGCCTTCGGTGACCTGCTCGTCCTGTTCAGCGCCTTTTTCTGGACCGCCCACGTCCTGCTGGTGGGCAAACTTTCGCCCGGCATGGATGCGGCGGACGCCATCAAGCTCTCCATCATCCAATTCATGGCCTGCGCCGTATTCAGCCTCATCGGCGCCTTCGCCACCGAGCCCGTGGCCATAGCCTCCATCAGCGCCGCCGCGGTGCCCATCCTCTACGGCGGCCTCATGTCCGTGGGCGTGGCCTACACGCTCCAGGTCATTGCTCAGCGCGACGCACCCTCGGCCCACGCCGCCATCATCCTCTCGCTGGAGGCGGTTTTTGCCGCTATCGGCGGCTGCCTCATGCTGGACGAGACGCTCACCCTGCGCGCCCTCATCGGCTGCGGACTCATGCTGGCGGGCATGTTGCTGAGTCAGTTGAGACCCTAGGCCCCCTGCCAGGCGGGGAAATCGGTTCATTTGAAATTTATCTCGTTTCCCGGCATTCCGCAAAACGAAACAACGAATAAACGCTGTCTGGGCAAATCTCCGAAACACAGGGCTGGTTCTCAGCGAATTTGCTGCTACGCCTTCCGGGACTGGATGTTTTTCTTCAGACTCTTCTTTTGCAATTATTCAGGTTCCTGCTTGCCGCAACGTCGAAGAAACAAGCTACTTCACTTAAGCCCTGCGGGGACGCGGCTTAGAAGCTGACCAAACGGCCGGAGCGAATCTTCGCGGCCCGGCGGTTTTGAGCTTCTCGCCTTGGGTCGCGGGAGCGCAGGCCGTTTGGATCAGATTCTTTGCCCGTCACCGGGGCGATGGGCGTGGCACCCCAAGAGCGCTTTTTGGTTACTTTTGGGCGCTCTGGTCCAAAAGTAACTCGCACCTTTAGGGTGCGAAACCCTCTGAAATGAATCCCGCCGGAGGCGGCTCAACTTTGGCTTTTCCCCTTTTGATTTTGCCTTTGATTTTCTAGAAGCAGAGAGCCGGGTTTGAAGCCATTCGGCTTCAAAATCCCTCCAATGCCCTGCGCGGGCGGCGCTACTTTTTGCTGGGCCAAAAAGTAGGAAAAAGGCCCTTGCGGGTAGCTTGGCCGCCTGCGTGTTTCGCCGGAAGCATCCGATCCAAGCGGGACGTCTCCATCTCAGGAAAAGTATAGTGCCGTTTCTCCACGAACAGATCGAGGTTACCACCATCCGTCCGGGTGGCTGACGAGAGCCGCCTTACCCGCTTGGTCGGTTGCTAACCGTCGAAACACAGGGCTGCTCTCAGCGAATTAACTGCTACGCTTTCCGGGACCGGACGATTGTCTTCGGAGACTTCTTTTGCGAATGTTCAGGCTCCTGCTTGCCGCTACGACATAAAAACAAGTTCACCCTATCTCAGCCCTGCGGGGACGCGGCTTAGAAGCTGACCAAACGGCCGGAGCGAATCTTCGCGGCCCGTTTTTTTCTCGCTTCCCGCCCTGGGGCGCAGGAGCGCAGGCCGTTTGGATCAGATTCTTTGCCCGTCACCGGGGCGATGGGCGTGGCACCCCAAGAGCGCTTTTTGGTTACTTTTGGGCGCTCTGGTCCAAAAGTAACTCGCACCTTTAGGGTGCGAAACCCTCTGAAATGAATCCCGCCGGAGGCGACTCCTCTTCTGTATTTTCTCTTTTGATTTTGCCTTTGATTCCAAAAGGCAGAGAGCCGGGGTTGAAGCCGTTCGGCTTCAAAATCCCTCCAATGCCCTGCGCGGGCGGCGGTTCTTTTTGCTGGGCCAAAAAAAACCAAAAAGGCCCTTGGTGGTAGACTGACCGCCTACGAGCTTCGCCGGAAGCATCCGATCCAAGCGGGACGGCTCCATCTCAGGAAAAGTATAGTGCCGTTTCTCCGCGAACAGATCGAGGCTGTCACCATCCGTCCGGGTGGCTCACAGGAGCCGCCTTACCCGCTTGGTCGGCTGCTAACCGCCGAAACACAGGGCTGGTCTCAGCGAATTAACTGTTACGATTTGCGAGATCGAACGGTTGTCTTCAAGACCTTCTTTTGCGGATGTTCAGACTTTTGCTTGCCGCAATGGCGCATAGCCAAGCTACTTCGAAGAAGCCCTACGGTGACGCGGCTTAGAAGCTGACCAAACGGCCGGAGCGAATCTTTGCGGCCCGGTGGTTTTTAGCTTCCCGCCCTGGGTCGCGGGAGCGGAGGCCGTTTGGATCAGATTCTTGCCCCGTCACCGGGGCGGTGGGCATGGCACCCCAAGAGCGCTTTTTGGTTACTTTTGGGCGCTCTGGTCCAAAAGTAACTCGCACCTTTAGGGTGCGAAATCCTCTGAAATGAATCCCGCCGGAGGCGGCTCCACTTTTGCCTTTTCTTTCTGACTCTCTCCCAATCTTCAAAACAAAAAGCCCGGCTCTCGAAAGAGCCGGGCTGTCTGAATCCGTTGCAACGACTCCCTACGGAGTCACATCCTTGATGGCATTGCCGGTGGCCTTCCGAACCGGAATCGGCGCGTAATCCGAACGGGTAAAGTCCAGCTTTGTCAGATCAATGGCCCGGAGGGTCTGATCGCCGTAATCGGCAAAATACATCATGCGGTGGGTGAGGTCATAGATGCTCGTCCACTGCGTGTAGTCCGCCATGACACCCTGCGGGGTCTTGTCGCGGCTGATGCCCTTCATCACATAAATCTGCTCCAGAAGACGGCGCGCCAGGACAATGGCGTCGTCAGTCTTCTCCGGCTGATAGGCGAAGGTCTCGAGCACGGCGAGGCGAATGAAACGGGACGGCGGCGTGCAGTCGCCGGGCAGGCCGATCATGCCGGAGCCATTGCCCGTGCCCTTGACGGTCTGGCCGTTGAAATCGGCCTTGTCGGTCATCCAAGGGGACAGATTGACGTAGTTGCGCAGGTTGGCGAGGTGGCCGGGAAACGGCGGCTCGTTGGTCATGATGCCGAGCTGGTTGTCGTAGATGTTCAGCTTGCCGTCTATCCACTCCACCACGATGCTGTTGCCCGCCGCGTCATGTACGGCGATGTGGATGGTGAGGATGCCGTTCAGTTGAGGCAACGTGTCACCCCAGACCAGAACCTTGGGCAGCGCCTTCTTGACCTCTGCCACGGTGGCAAAGTTGCCGAGAATCCAATCCGGCACCAGTGAGGCGGCCAGTGCCTGGGCTTCCTTACCATTGGGAACAGTCTGGTAACCGACCGAGGGCAGCCACAGGAACTTGGCCGAGAGGCCTTTCTCGTTCATGCCATCGGAAGAAATCTGCGACTTGAGGGCAGCCATGGCCACAAAACCGTAGCGCTGCTTCCACTGCAAGCCCTTGGCCTTGCCCGGAGCTGCGGAACTCCACTGTTTGCCTCTGGGGTAGATGGCGACCTGGGCCTCGTCCTCAATGCCGAAATCCATGGAACGGGCGTTGAGCACCGTGCCGTCCTTGGCCTTGACCACAAAGTCCGAACAGGCGGATGCGGGAGCGGCAAAAAGCGCTAGCGCGAGTAAAAGAGTGAGAAGATAATATGGCATGTTGACTCCTTGTCTCGTATGAGGGATGGACATCTTGCAAAATGGCAAGCCGTTATAAAGTACGTCCGGTGCGACGGAATGTCGATAGAGAATACTGATCATCGCAACGATTCTGCGAATGAACTGAAAAGGAGATTGTGGGCCATTGCCCGAATTATTGGGCGGGCGTTTTTTTCTTGAGCAGGGGTTTTTTTATGCCGAATTTGGCGAGGACGTCCTTCATGGAAGACGTGGAAGCCGGAGTGCCATGGTAAAGCACCTGAACGCGATACCAGACCGAACCACTGACATCACCCGACGCGACATCGGTGCGCAGGCCTGCCGCAGCCAGCTTGTCGGCCAGACTGTCGGCCATATCCGCCTTGCGGAAGGATGCCACCTGATAAACGTAGTTATACACCGGCTCGTCCGGATTGGCGGCATCGGGCTGGAACGCGGCCGGTTTCTCGGGCGTTTCTTGCGCGGCTGCCGGAGTCGGCACCGGTTTGGCCTTGGGGGTCGGTCCGGGCTCGGGTTTGGAAGACGCAGCGTCCTCCATTGCATCCATGACCTTCTCCGGCTGTGCCTTGAGCCGGTCGGGATAGCCGAGTTCCTCGGCCTTGAGTATCTCCGGCTTGGCTGCCTCTGCGGACTGTCCATGCTCCCTGCTGGGCATGATCTCGCTCAGTCGGGGAACATCTGCCTCGGGTCGGTAGCCACGGCCGATGAGGATGCCCATGACAAAGAAGAAGGATAGCGCCAGAATACCCGACCCCACCGCGCTGATCATGGCGGGCAGGGACAGGGTGACGGTAAAGGTCTTGGCCTTGATGGGCGGTTTCTTGACCTTGATTTTAGAGGCGCTTTCTCCAGCCATGATTCTCCTACATGGATTCCGGGGCGCTCACACCGAGTAGACCCAGGCCATTTTCGAGCACGGTGGCCACGCAGCCGAGCAGTGCGAGCCGGGCAGCGGCCACATCCTCGCCTGCGGAAAGAACATGACAATTGGTATAGTATCTGTGGAGCGTTGAGGCAAGTTCCTGGAGATACATGCTGATCAAGTGCGGCGACTGGGTGCGCGCGGCGCTCTCCACATAGTCCGAATACTGGTCCAGCAGACGGAGCAGTTCCATGTCGTGCTCGGTATCCAGCAGGGTCAGGGACTCGGGCGTATAGGACGCCTTGGTTCCGGCCTCGTCCGCCTTCTTTTGCAGGGAGCAGATGCGGGCGTGGGCGTACTGCACGTAGTACACCGGGTTTTCCATGGAGTGCTGCTTGACCAGTTCAAGGTCGAAATCCAGCTTGGAGTCGGACTTGCGGGAAAGGAACATGAAGCGGGAAGCATCGGCCCCGACCTCGTCCACAACGTCCTTGAGAGTCTCGAACTGACCGGCGCGGGTGGACATGGCGATGGGCTCGCCGTTCTTGAGCAGGTTGACGAGGTTGACCAGGATGACGGCCAGGCCGCCTTTCTTGCCCAGGGCCTCGCACGCGGCCATCATGCGCGGCACATAGCCGTGATGGTCCGCGCCCCAGATGTCCACAACGAGATCGAAGCCGCGCTTGAATTTGTTGTCGTGGTAGGCGATGTCCGAAGCGAAATAGGTGTTGTCGCCGTTGCTCTTGCGCAGCACGCGGTCCTTGTCATCCCCCAGCTGGGTGGAGCGGAACCAGAACGCGCCATCCTGCTCATAGCCCATGCCCGAAGCGGTGAGGTCGGCAAAGGTCTCCTCGACCTTGCCGTCGTCCACCAGGGATTTCTCGGAGAACCAGACATCGTGGCGCACGCCGAAAGCGGCCAGATCGTCCTTGATGCCCTGGAGAATGTCGTCCTTGCCGTAGACCTTGCAGATTTCCACTGCCTCGGCCTCCGGCATGTCGAGCAGGCCGGGGTTAAGATCCATGCAAGCCTTGGCGATGTCGATGATGTATTCGCCGCGGTAGTAGTCTTCCGGTTCGGCCGGGTTCAGGCCGCCCAGCTCGCGGGCGCGGTACAGGATGGAGTTGCCCAGAATGAGCATCTGACGACCGGCGTCATTGATGTAATATTCGGCTTCCACGTCGTATCCGGCCTTCTCCATGATGCGCACCAGGGAATCGCCCAGGGCCGCGCCCCGGCCGTGACCGATGTGCAGGGGACCGGTGGGGTTGGCCGAGACGTATTCGACCTGCACCTTGGTGCCGTTGCCCATGGTGGAGTTGCCGAAGGCCTCGCCTGCCTCGCGGATTACGCCCACGGTCTCCCGCCAGAAGGAGGGGGAAAGGGTGAAATTCAGGAATCCCGGACCGGCGATGTCGATTTTTTCGATGAGTTCGTCTCCGGACAGTGCCGCAGCAATATCCTCGGCAATGGCGCGGGGGGCCTTCTTGGCCTCCTTGGCCAGCATCATGGCCACGTTGGCGGACATGTCGCCGAACTGCTTGTCCTTGGGCGGCTCAATAACGGCCTTTTCCGGCCATGCCCAGCCCTTATCGGCCAATACGGCCTTCAATGCCTTTTCCAGGTGTTGCTTCGCTCTCATCTGATTTGTCGCTCCTTGCACGAACCTTGTGGAGGGGCCATTAGCATGTTTGCCCATGCAATCCAAGCTCGGAAATGCCTCCTGGCCCGGCTGCGCACGGTCTTTTCTTCAAGTCGTCTTCATTTTATGGTATACGGCAGAAACGGAGGACTGCCATGAGCAATGAAAAGCGGCGCGGTACGCGCGTCACCGCCGATTTCGAGGCCTATGTCACAGTCGGGGAAGTTGTCATCCCCGTGGAAACGCGCAACCTGAGCCTCAAGGGTGCATTGATAGAAGGGTGCGACGATTGCGCGCCCGGGACCCCCTGTGAGCTGAACATTCCGCTCTCACCCGGCGTGCGCATTGTGGTAACCGGCGAGGTGGTGCGAGTGGGCGAACAGGGCGCAGGCATGATGTTCAGGGAAATGGACGACCTCAGTTTTTCCGCACTGCACCGGCTGGTGCAGCTCAATGCCGATGACCCCGATGCCATAGACGAGGAGTTGGAGCACTCCCTCACATAACCCAAGAAGGGAATTCCGCTAGACGTGTTCGGGCGTTGGCTCGGCAGGCGTGTCGTCGCCCGTGCGGCCCAGGGCCAGGGTGCCGATGACGATGAGGATGCCGCCGCCAATGGTCCACAGATTGGGGATTTCCCCAAGGAACATCGCCCCCCACAGGGCCACGAAAACGACCTCCAGGCAGGTCACGGCGCTGATGCGTGCGGCGGAGTCCTTGGCATAGCCCACGGTCATGAAATATTGACCCGCATTCATGAATCCCGCCACGCCGAGCAGCATGAGCCACTCCTTCCAGTTGGGGACCACCCAGTTCAGGCCGAAAAGCGGACAGGCCACCAGAATCATTAGGGGCGGGTAGAACATGATGACGGCCGGATGCTCGGTTGAAGCCAGCAGGCGGACCGCGATGATGGCCACGGCGGTAAAAACCACACTGAGCAGTCCGATGCCGAGAGCCATCGGATCAAGGACGGAACTGTGCGCACCGAAGATGAACCCCGGACGGCAGACGAGGATTATTCCCGACAGGCTGATGGCGATGGCAAGCAGCGCCGGGCCGCTTAATTTTTCCCGCAGAACCACCCAGGCGGCAAGAGCGACCACGGCCGGGTGAGTGAAGATGATGACCGTGGCATCGGCCAGCGGCAGATGCACAATGGCGTAGAACTCGGCAAAGAGGGACAGGAAGCCGAACAGCCCGCGTGTAAAAAGCAGGAGCCGCCGGTTGCCGAACATGCCCACCCCGGCGCGCCGGACGATGGCCCAACAGAAGCCGATGCCGACCACGCCACGTACGAAAAGGATTTCGGAAGTGGGCACGTGTCCGCCCGCCAGCTTGATGCAAAGCGAACCGAGGGAGAAGAGAAAGGTGCCGAGCAGCATGATACGCATACCCGGAGTAAACCATTTGTGCATCGGCGCAATCTAAGCGCACGACCAATCCTGCACAAGTTCTTTCTTTGCGCGGAAGCCGGAAAATCGTCACACGTCCGTTACCTCGTCCCAGGCAGGGGAGTGTAGCCTGCTTCAAACGGAATCATTCCTCTCCCCGGTGCGGAGCGGCGACTCCCCCAAGCCGTTCCGCACCTCCTCCTCTCCGTCTTGCCAAACTTTCGGGAGTGTGTTCTCTCCTATATCCATGAAGACGCGAATTTTTCTTCCTCCCGTAAAGAAGCCCACAGGCGGCGTCACCGTACTGCGGCAGATGGCCGACATCCTGCACCAGTCCGGATACGATGCCTGTCTTGTTGCGCGGGACCACACCGGCTGGCGGCCCGAGGGACTGGCAAATGCCGCGCCGGTCATGGAGTGGGCGGACCTGGACCTGAAGCCCGGCGACCGCTGGGTCGTGCCCGAGGGATGGGTCAACGGCCTCACCCCAGGGCTGGAGGCACATGCGGACTGCATCAGTTACGTTCAGAACTGGGCCTATCTTTTCTCCTCACTGCCCAAAGGCGTGCTCTGGAATCGCCTGCCCGTCCGTTTCCTCGCCGTGTCCGAACCCGTGGCCAATTATGTGGAGACTGCCACGGGCCGCCCTGCGCCGGTACTGCGCCCCGGCATAGACCGGACCATTTTTCATGCGCCCGAAGCCAAGCCCGTCGGCAAGCCGACCATCGCGTTCATGCCGCGCAAGAACAAGGCGATTGCCGACCAGATCCGGGCTGTGTTCGAACATCGTAACGGCCCTGACCGTGTCCGCTGGCGTCCGCTGGAAGGACTGGACGCCTATGGCGTGGCCAAGGCCCTCGGTGCCGCGCACATCTTTCTCATGACAGGATACCCGGAAGGATGCCCGTTGCCGCCCCTTGAGGCCATGGCCTGCGGCTGCCTGCCTGTGGGCTATTCCGGCCTTGGCGGCTGGGATTACATGCGTCAGGCACAGGAAAATCCGCGTTATACGCCTTGGACGCCCCTGCGCGAAGTTCCCTGGAACGGCAACGGCCTGTGGTGCGCGGACGGCGACGTGCTGGACGCGGCCCTGTGCCTGGAAGACGCCATCAATCTCATCGAAAACCTGGGCCCTGCCCTTGACGCCGTGCTCCGGGCGGGGCAGGAAACCGCGGATGCCCACTCCACGCAGGAGCAGGCCAAAGCCCTCACCAAACTGTGGGGAACCCTGTGAGCCGCTAGATCATGGCAAAAAACAAGAATCGTCCCGAACCCGAATCACTGGAGCTGGCCCCGGTCGGGGTGGACTCCCACGCCCATATCGATCTCGAAGACTATGACGAAGACCGGGAGACCATCCTGGAGCGAGCCAGGCAGAGTGGGCTGGCCAACATCATGAACGTTTTTCTCGGGCCTGATGCGTATGAGCGCAACCGCTCGCTCTTCGACGCCCATCCCGAGGTTTTCTTCCTGCTCGGCGTACATCCCAACGACGCCCAGAAACTCACCGACGAAGTTTTCGACCGTATGCGCGCCCATTTTCTGGCCGATCCGCGCCTCAAGGGCGTGGGGGAGATTGGTCTCGACTACTATTGGGACGACGCGCCGCCCGCCCTGCAAAAGAAAGCTTTTGTCCGCCAGCTGCATCTGGCGCGGGAAGTTGAGCGGCCGGTCATCATCCACTCGCGGGATGCCAATGCGGACTGCGTGGATATCCTGGAAGCCGAGGAATTCCGCGATTATCCGCTGCTCTGGCACTGTTTTGGTGCGGATATCCCACTGGCTACGAAAATTTTGGACAACGGCTGGCACATTTCGGTGCCCGGCCTCGTCTCCTTCCGCAAGACCGACGACCTTCAGGCCGCCGTAGCCAGGATCCCGCTGGACCGGCTACTGGTCGAGACCGACAGCCCCTACCTCACGCCGGAGCCGTGGCGCGGCAAGCGCAACCACCCAGCCTTAGTAGGTTTCACGGCCAAGCGCATCGCCGAGATCAAGGGCCGTTCCCTCGCTGACATCTGGCAGATTACGGGTGACAACGCCCGCAGATTCTTTGGATTGTAGGCGAGTGAACGCTGGAGAACGAAGCGAAAAAAGAAAAGGCAGAATTGAAGCCGCGCCCCCGCATGGTTTCTTCGAAGCCGTTTGGCTATGCGCCGCTGCGGCAAGCAGAGACCTAAACATTGGCAAAAGAAGTCCTGAAGACAACCGTCCGGTCCCGGAAAGCGTAGCAGCTAATTCGCTGAGACCAGCCCTGTGTTTCGACGGTTAGCAACCGACCAAGCGGGTAAGGCGGCTCTTGTCGGCCACCCGGACGGATGGTGGTAGCCTCGGTCTGTTCGCGGAGAAACGGGACTTTACTTTTCCAGAGATGGAGCCGTCCCGCTTGGATCGGATACTTCCGGCGAAGCACGTCGGCGGTAAGGCTACCCGCAAGGGCCTTTTTTCGTTCTTTTTTGGCCCAGCAAAAAAGAACCGCCGCCCGCGCAGGGCATGGAGGGCATTTTGAAGCCGAACGGCTTCAAACCCGGCTTTCTGCCTTTTGGCATCAAAGGCAAAATCAAAAGAGAAAAGGCAGAAGTGGAGCCGCCTCCGGCGGGATTCTCTTTAGAGTGTTTCGCACCCTAAAGGTGCGAGTTACTTTTGGACCAGAGCGCCCAAAAGTAACCAAAAAGCGCTCTTGGGGTGCCATGCCCATCGCCCCGGTGACGGACAAAGAATCTGATTCAAACGGCCTGCGCTCCCGTGGTCCAAGGCGGGAAGCGGAAAACGCCGGGCCGCGAAGATTCGCTCCGGCCGTTTGGTCAGCTTCTAAGCCGCGTCCCCGCAGGGCTGAGATAGGGTGAACTTGTTTTTATGTCGTAGCGGCAAGCAGGAGCCGAACATTCGCAAAAGAAGTCTCCGAAGACAACTGTCCGGTCCCGAAGCATCTTCCAACTAATTCGTTGAGACCAGCCCTGTGTTTCGACGGTTAGCAACCGACCAAGCGGGTAAGGCGGCTCCCGTAAGCCACCCGGTAAATTGGTGGTAGCCTCGGTCTGTTCGCGGAGAAACGGGACTATACTTTTCATTTGATGGAGCCGTCCCGCTTGGATCGGATGCTTCCGTCGTAACACGTCGGCGGCCAAGCTACTCCCAAGGGCTTTTTTGGTTCTTTTTGGCCCAGCAAAAAGAACCGCCGCCCGCGCAGGGCATGGAGGGAACTTTGAAGCCGAACGGCTTCAAACCCGGCTCTCTGCCTTTCAGACTTTTCTTTTTCACAGAAATAAAAAAGGCCGGAGCAGCAATGCTCCGGCCTTTTTATTTTCATTTAGCCGCTGGCAGCCTAGTCGTATTCAACGGCAGAGAACTTCATCAGCGAGTTCCAGTTGTGGATGGCCTCCACATACCGGATGGTGCCGGTCTTGCCGCGCATGACCAGCGAGGAAGTCTCGGCGCCGTGGCCGTGATAGGACACGCCCTTGAGGAAGGTGCCGCCGGAGATGCCGGTGGCCGCGAAGAACAGGTCCTCGGAGCGGACCAGATCGCTGACGGTCAACACGCGCCGGGCATCCATACCGAACTCGGCCAGGGCGTTCTTTTCGTCCTGCTTCTGCGGGTCCAGCTTGGCGAACATCTCGCCGCCCATGATGCGGATGGCGATGGCGGAGAGCACGCCCTCGGGAGTGCCGCCGGTACCCATCATGACGTCGACTTCGCTGCGCGGGTCGATAGCCATGAGCGAGCCGGTGATGTCACCGTCGGTGTGCAGCTGAATACGGGCTCCCGCCTCGCGGATGTCGGAGATCAGCTTCTTGTGGCGCGGCTTGTCGAGCACAAAGACGACCAGGTCGTCGACGTCCTTGTCCAGGGCGCGGGCAATGAGCTTGAGGTTGTGGCCGGTGGGGGCCTCGATGTCCACCACGTCCTTGGCGTCGGCGGGGACAACCAGCTTCTGCATGTAGAAGCTCGGGCCCGGATCGTACATGGAACCGGCAGGTGCTACGCCGACAACGGAAATGGCGTTGGGGCGACCGTTGGCAAGCAGGTTGGTGCCTTCCAGCGGATCCACGGCGATGTCGACCTTGGGACCGACGCCCAGGCCGAGTTTCTCACCGTTGAAGAGCATGGGCGCATCGTCCTTCTCGCCTTCGCCGATCATCACCTGGCCTTCGATTTCCAAGGTGTTGAAGCAGAGCCGCATGGCGTCTACGGCGGCCTGGTCGGCAGCGATCTTGTCGCCTTTGCCGAGCCAACGGGCGCAGGCGAGCGCCGCGGCTTCGGTAACGCGGACAAGGTCCAGAGCGAGATTTTTTTGAGGGGCTTCCATTATCATTCTCCTAGAATTTCTCCCGAATCATTCGGGCAAAGTTTTCAGGCGTGAAGCCGTACTTGTCGGACAGAATCTTGCCCGGTGCGCTGGCGCCGAAGTGATCCAGACCAAGGACGACGCCATTGAGGCCCACGTACTTGTACCAACCATCGGTACGTCCGGCCTCGGCAGCCGCGCGGGCAGTGACTTCCGGCGGCAATACGGCATTCTTATACGATTCCGGCTGTGCGTCAAACAGCTTGGACGACGGCATGGATACAACGCGTACTTTGCGCTTGAACAGCTTGGCCGTCTCCAGGGCCAGGGAGACCTCGGAACCGGATGCGATGAGGATTAGCTCCGGGGTGCCGTCGCAATCCTTGAGCACGTAGCCGCCCTTGCGCGGGCCGTCCACGATGGCCGGGTACTCGGCAGGGTCCAGAACAGGCAATCCCTGGCGGGTCAGGAAAATGACCGAGGGGTGTTTCTCCTGCTTGAGGGCCACATCCAGGCAGACGGCAGTCTCGTTGGCGTCCGCCGGGCGAAGGTCGATCAGCTCCGGAATGAGGCGGAGGGAGCTGACGTGCTCGATGGGCTGGTGGGTCGGGCCGTCCTCGCCCACCCAGAAGGAATCATGGGTAAAGACGTAGAGGACCGGCAGATCCTGCAGCGCGGACATGCGGATGGCGTTGCGGCAGTAGTCGGAAAAAGTCAGGAAGGTGGCGCCGAAGGGCAGCAGGCCGCCGTGCAGCTGCATACCGTTCATTATCGCGGCCATGGGGAACTCGCGCACGCCGAAGGCGAAGTTGCGGCGGTCGTAGCCGTCCACGCCGAAGTCACCGTAGGTGTTGCGGAACTTCAGGGTCTGGTTGGACGGGTCCAGGTCGGCCGAGCCGCCCACCAAAGTGGGCAGGGAGTCCATGACCTCGTTCAGGCAGGTTCCCCATGCCTTGCGGGTGGCGACGGATTCGCCGGGGGTAAAGGTCGGCCAGTTGATCTTGAGTTCCGGGCGAGGCAGGGTCACGTGTCCCCACATCTCGGCAAAAGCGGCGTCGGCGGACAGCTTGGCGTCCACGGTCTTCTGCCAGTCGGCAGCCGTGGCGCGCAGTCCTTCGAAACGGGCGCGGAAGCCCTCGACCACATCGGCCGGAGCGTAGAATTCATCCTGGGGCAGGCCGAGCTTCTTCTTGGTGGCCGCGATCTCGTCCGCCTTGAGGGGCGCACCGTGGGTCTCGTGGCTGCCTTCCATGGTGGCGCAGCCCTTGGCCATGGTCGTGTGGCCGATGATCAGGGTCGGCTTGGCCGTTTCGGCCTGGCCCGCCTTGATGGCAGCGCGAATCTCGTCATGGTTGTGGCCGTCCACGTCGATGACGTGCCAGCACATGCCTTCGAAAACCTTGCGGTGGTCGGTGCAGTCCGACTTGGCGCAGGGACCGGCCAGCTGGATCATGTTGGAATCGTAGTAGACGATGAGCTTGCCAAGACCCCATAGTCCGGCCAGGGAAGCGGCACCAAGGGCAATGGGCTCCTGCAGGTCGCCGTCGCTGGAAAGGACGTAGGTGTAGTGGTTCATGACATCGTCGCCCAGCTTTTCGCGCAGGTAGGCCTCGGCCGAGGCAAAGCCCACGGACATGGCGAAGCCCTGGCCCAGCGGACCTGTGGTGGCCTCGACGCCGGGGGTCAGGTGAACCTCGGGGTGGCCGGGCGTGAGCGAGCCGAGCTGGCGGAACTGCTTGAGATCGTCCATGGAGACGAATCCGCACAGGTGCAGCAGGCTGTAGAGCAGCATGGACTCATGACCGGCGGACAGGATGAACCGGTCGCGGTTGAACCAGCCGGCGTCATCCGGGTTGAAGTTCAAAAATTCGGAAAAAAGGATGGTGGCGTAGTCGGAGGAAGACATTGCTCCGCCGGGATGGCCGGAGTTGGCCTTGGCGATGCCGTCCATGATCAGACCCTTGACCACGGCTATGGTTTTGTCCGTTGCGGTGCTCATTGATAAAACCCTTTATTGGTTATTTTTCAGCCAGGGAATCGATGAGGTCGATGCGCCGCTGGTGCCGCTCGCCTCCGAATCCGGTTTCCAGAAAAGCCTTGAGAATTTCGAGGGCGACGCCAAGTCCGGTGACGCGCTCGCCCATGCACAGGATGCGGGCGTCGTTGTGCTCGCGAGCCATGCGGGCGTGATATTCATTGGTGCACAGGGCGGAGCGGACACCGAGGCGGTTGGCGGTCATGGTCATGCCCTGCCCTGTGCCGCAGATGAGCACGCCGAGCTTGACATCGTCCGCCTTGATCAGGTCCACGACCTTGGCCGCGTAGACGGGATAGTCACAAGAATCGAGGCAGTCCGGCCCCTGGTCCTGTACGTCGTAGCCCCATTCATTCAGGGCCTTGATGCACGCCTGTTTGAGATGATAGCCGCCGTGGTCGGAACCGATGACGATGGTTTTCACGATGCTTGCTCTCCGGTTTTTTCGTCTTTGTGCAGCTTGGACATGCGTTCCTCTCGGTCGCGCGCCAGCTCGTTTCGAAGTGTCTCTATTTCATCCTTGAGGAAGGCGATCTGCTTCAAGCAGAGATCCTTTTCCTCCATTCTGCCCCGAGGGGCCTCGGCGATGCGTCCGAGGGAGGCATATTCCCTCTCCAGCTCTTTTTCAAGTCTGCTGATCTCGAACCGGCCGAGCACGGTGCGGGTGAGCCACTTTATCTCTGCCAGCCAGGTCTTCAGGCCGAGCAGAAAAACGTCCATAATCGATTCATGGGTGGTTTCGCGCGTCATCATTTGTCCTCGTAAATAATGGGAATATCGTCATTCCCTCCGGTTTGCCCGCCGGAGTCCAGCCGGCGCGACACCGTGCCGTCCGGAAGTGGAAGCGCCAGCGCCTTGGCCGACCAGGGGGCCAGTCTAAGCGCTCGGGAGCGGATGCGCAAGACGCCTGTTTCCCCGTCCTCAAGGGCGAGGCTGATGCGTCCCGGCAGCGGCGGCTTGCCGTCCACGGGCTCCCCGTAGCTGCCGATTTCCAGGGTCCAGTCCCGCGCCGTCGCCTCTTCCTCGGTGGTCCGTCCCTTGAGCAGAACAGGTCTGCCGTCAGTGTCGAGCGCTATTTCCGAGACCAGACCTTTGGCAAAGGTGAAGCGGTATCCCTTGCCGGTCCACTCTCCGCTGTCCGCCCGGCGGGGCAGCAGGCCGGAAAAATCTCCGGCCGTAACCCTGGCCAGTTCGGTCAGGGAAAAGGGGAAGGGCATACCGAGCCGGGTGGCCCCCAGCACGGGGTCCGTGTGGGTGAAGGCCTTGCCCTCGGTTGGGTAGTAGACCAGCAGGCCGTGCCTGTCTTCACGGATATGTGCCAAAAGCTTGCCGATTCCGGCGGCAAGGTCGAGCCGCATGGGCTCGGAGAAGTCGCCCCAGAGGGTGACTATTGTCCGATTGGTCCGGCGCACGGGCGTGAGCCGGGTATAGTAGAGGGATGCCTTGACCAGCAGGCCCGGTGCCGCGGGCGGCACGCAATAGTGCTGACGGAAGGCTATCCATGCCGAAGCCGGGGCATCGGCAGTCGCGTCCGTAGCGTGCTTGGGAGTGCACCCTGGCAGCACGGAAAGCAAGAGCACGGCCAGCGCCGCGCAGGAGAGCGTCAGCCGTTGGGATCGGATCATAACGATTTTAGCTTTGCCCGAATGGCCTTGGGTCGCGGTGTCTTGAACTTCAGCGCGTAGTTGTAGCCCTTGCGCGCCTCTCTGGTTTTGCCCATGGCCTTGGCTATGTCGCCGTAGTGCTCCCAGAGGGTGGGGTCGTTGTCCACGATCTCGACGGCGTAGCCGATGTTCTCCCACGCCTTGTCGTAGTTCTTCATGTGGAAGTGTACCCAGGCCACGGAATCGAGAATGAACCCGCTTTCGGGGTCAAGGGCGGCGGCTTTTTCCACCAGCACCAGGGCGCGTTGCAGGTCCTTGCCCTCTTCGGCCAGGGTGTAGCCCACGTAGTTCAGGGCGTTGGCGTTGTCCGGGTGGGACCGGATCACCTGCTCCATCATTTCCAGCCCCTCGGCACGCCGGTCGGAGCTGTCCAGCAGCATGGCCAGCTCGTAGGTCAGCTGCGGATTGCCGGGCAGGACCTTCAGCCCTTCCCGCAGGGCTGCTTCGGCTCCGGCCAAGTCCTTTTCACCCGCGCGCAGGGAGGATTCCAGGATGTAGAAGATCGCGCCTTCGGGGAAGAGCTTTTTGCCCTCCTCGGCAATGGACAGGGCCTTGGCCGTGTCGCCCTCGGCGTTGTATATCTGGGCCTTGAAGCGCAACGCGTGCGGATAGAGCTTGTCCTTGGGGTCCACCTTGTCCAGGTAGCCCAGGGCCTTTTGCAAATCCTTTTCGCCCTCGTCGGCAATGACCGCCTTGTAGAAATAGTACTCGGCCGGGATCTGGCCGCCCACCGCCAGCATGTCCAGCACAGTGGAACCCTGGGCGTAGAAATGCTCGTTGACGAACATGAGCGTGGCGTCGAGGATGAAGGATTTGGTGTGCGGTCCGTCCAGGGCTATCTGGAGTGCCTTGGCCGGGTTGTTCAGCTTGAGGTTGAGGTTGACCATGCGCAGCCGCGCCTCGGGGAATGCCTCCTGGTCCAGGATGCGGCCGTAGATTTTTTCCGCAGCTATATAATCCTTGGCCAGTTCATACTGATAGGCCAGCTCCACCAGTGCCTCGGTAAAACCGGGGTCCTTCTCTACGGCCCGTTTCAGGTTGGCTATGGCCGCCTTGCGCATACCCAGCTCGGCCTGGACCCGCCCCATGGTGTACAGGGCATCGGGGCTCCGCTTTTCGGGCGGAATTCGCTTGAGCATGTCCAGGGCCTGGGTGTTGCGGTCGGCGTCCATCAGCATCTGGCCGGTCCGTTCCGTGGCCTCGTAGTCGTCCTTGTGGCGGCCGAGGTAGTCGTCCATGACGTCTATGGCCGCGTCCACCTGGTTGTCCATGGCATAGGAGTTGGCCATGTATATGGTCAGCATCCGGTCGTCCGGGAATGCGCCCAGCCCCTTGCGCAGAATATCCCGGGCAACGGCGGTGCCGTTGGGGTCATTCCAGTGCAGGCCAGCTTTTTCGAGGTAGAGCTGAGGGGTGGGGTCGGCCTGGAGCAGATTGTCCAGTGCGCCTTCCGCCCGGGCGGTGATGGCTGCCACGTCAGCCTGAGTCAGCGGGCTGGCCTTGCCCATGGAGGCGTGCTTTTGCAACTGCTGCAACTGGTCCTGATAGAGCAGGTAGTCGTAGTTGAGCTCCGCTTCGGGCGAGAGGGGATTGGGCGCCGGGGATGTGGCGGTGCTTTGCTGCCGGGCGGAACAGGCCGCCAGGATGAATAGCAGGGAGAGCAACGCGGCCGTGCGGACGGCGGAAAAGGTATTTCGACAAAAAATGGTTGTCATTCGTGCTCCATAACCCAGTCTTTGGAAAAGTCTTTTATTTTACTTGCCAGATGATCGCGGATCTTGCCAATCAGCCGTGCCTCGATCTGGCGGACACGCTCGCGGGTCACCCCGAAGGATTCGCCGATCTCTCGCAGTGTCACCGGGTCGTCGGAGAGCAGCCGGTCGTCCAGGATGACCTGTTCCTTATCGGAAAGTGTCGGCCGGATTTCCTTCAGATTCTCCAGCAACATGTCCAGAATCTGGCTGGTGGCGATCTTTTCCTCCACACCGGGGCCTATGGCCGGGAGGAAATCCATGCGCGTGGAGTCCGAGTCGTCGCCGAGCGGGGTATCCAGGGACATGTCGTTGCGTGAAAGCCGCTGGTCCATTTCCTCGATGTCCTGGGTGCTGACGCCGAGGCGTTCGCTCAGCACTTCGGTGGTGGGGTCGAACCCCATGGCCTGGAGACGCTGGCGTTCCTTGTTCAGATTGTAAAAGAGCTTGCGCTGGGTCTGGGTGGTGCCCACCTTGACCATGCGCCAGTTGTCCATGATGTACTTGAGAATGTAGGCCTTGACCCAGAAAGCGGCGTAGTAGGAAAACTTGATGCCCTTTTCGGGGTCGAATTTGGTCACTGCCTTGAGCAGGCCCACGTTGCCTTCCTGTACCAGGTCCAGGGCGTTCTGCATCCAGCGGCGCTGGAAATCCATGGCGATCTTGACCACCAGCCGCAGGTGGGACGAAACCAGCTTGAATGCGGCGTCCTGATCATTGTTTTCCTGCACCCGTTTGGCCAGTTCGTATTCCTCCTCCGGCTTGAGCAGGGGGAACCGGGCGATCTCCCGTAGGTAGAGCTGCAAGGGATCGCGTACCCGCACCTCCCGTGAGGTGGACTTGAACTCGACGGGCAGGCGGTCTTCGCCGTCGTCTTTATCGGCAGGAAGATTTATCGGCACGGCGCTGTCGTCATCGCTGCCGGTCTCCAGGTCTTCCTCTGTGATCTCGTCATCGTCCAGGGCTTCCGGCCCAAGGCCTTCCTGCTCCTCCGGATCGGAGATTTCTGGTGTGAGAGTCTTATCGTTTTTTGAAGATATCATATTGCTTGGGGTCGGGATTTGAGCCCCGATCAATGCTTATATATACGAGGCAAAGAATTAAGCCTATAGTTTTTGTTTGTCCTTTTCAATGTTTTTCGGTACCCCACATCAGCGGAGAACCCGCATGCCGGGCCGTTTTTCCGGCTGTGACAGGGGAGTGGAAATTACTTGCCATCTCCGTGAAAAATATCTATATTGAAATATCTTGATATAAGAATTCAATGCCTGAATCGTGTGTGCCGGAACCCTTCGGCCGCTCTTCGGGCTGCTGGAGGACGACCTTGCCTGATTTCAGAGCCACACTTCGCGACAACCTGATCTACTTCTTTGACGGCGGCTACGGAACCTTGCTGCAAAGCCGGGGATTGCCCGCCGGGCTCTCGCCCGAACTGTGGGGCATGAAGGAGCCGGACGTTATTCGCGGCGTGCACCGCGACTATCTGGAAGCAGGCACCAACGTCTTGACCACCAACACATTCGGCGGCTCCCGGCCCAAGCTGGGCCTGGATGCCGACGCTTACGAACTGAATCGGTTCATGACCGGTCTGGCTCGTGAGGTTGCCGGTGACAACGCCTTTGTGGCCGCGTCCATCGGACCCACCGGCCATTTTGTCGAGCCGCTGGGCGACCTGACCTTCCGCGAGCTGGTCGAGATATACAAGGAACAGATTCGCGGCTGCGTGGATGGCGGGGCGGACCTCATCCTGGGCGAGACCCACTTCGACCTGGCCGAGGCCAAGGCCGTGGTCGTGGCCGCGCGCATGGTCTGCAATCTGCCCGTTGCCATGTCCATGACTTTCGAGGGCGCGGCCTCCCTGACCGGCACGTCCCCGCTGACCTTTGTGGACACCATGCAGAACCTGGGTGTGGAGCTTATCGGCACCAACTGTTCGGCCGGGCCGGAGCAGATGCAGGAGACCCTGAAGGCATGGTCTTCCCGCCTGGATACGCCGACTCTGGCCGAGGCCAACGCGGGGCTGCCCGAGCTGGACGACAACGGCAAGACCGTCTTCCGCCTTGCGCCCGAAGCCTTTGCCGAGCACGCGTCCAAGTTCATCGACCTCGGCGTCAAATACGTGGGCGGCTGCTGCGGCACCACGCCCGACCACATCCGTGCCCTGCGCGCCAAGGTGGGCGATGCCACCTGGCGGAAGCCGGAAAAGACCGACGACGCCCAGCTGGTCCTGACCTCCCGCGCCCTGTCCGTGCCCGTGGGCTTCAACCACCCCGGCCGGATCATCGGCGAGCGGATTAACCCCACCGGCAAGAAACAGCTCACCGCCGAGTTGCAGGACGGCATTTTTACCGAAGCCTTGCGGTTTGCCGGGGAGCAGCTTGATCTCGGTGCCCCCATCCTGGACGTCAACGTCGGCGCGCCGCTGGTGGACGAGGTGACCCTGCTGCCCGAACTGGTCAAGACGCTGGTCGGTCGGTTCACCGCGCCGCTTACCCTGGACTCCAACGACGCCAAGGCCGTGGAGGCCGGGCTGTGGGTCTACCCCGGTTCCCCGTTGGTCAACTCCATCTCCGGCGAGCCCGGCAAGATGGAAGAGCTGGGTCCCCTGTGCAAGATGTTCGGCGCGCCCTTCATCCTGCTCCCCATCGTGGGCAAGAAGCTGCCAGTTACCGCCAAGGAGCGCATTGAGGTCATCGAAGGATTGCTGCGCCGCGCCCGTGATCTGGGCATCCCGGACCGCCTCATTCTGGTGGACGCACTGGCCCTGACCGTTTCGTCCAAGCCCGAGGCCGCCCGTCACGCGCTTGGCGTCATCCGCCATTGCCGCGAGGAATGGGGACTGCCCTGCACCATCGGCCTGTCCAACATTTCCTTTGGCCTGCCTGCGCGCGAGTTGCTCAATTCCAATTTTCTGGCTCTGGCCATGGGCGCGGGACTGGCGTCCTTCATCGCCAATCCCAACTCGGCCCGGTTGCAGGAGACCCTGCATTCCGTCGAGGTTCTGCTGAACCGCGACCCACAGGCCGAGCGGTACATCTCTAAGTTCACGGGCTGGACCGGCGGTTCCACCGCCCAGAATCCGGCTGGCAATTCACCGGCAGCATCCGGCGGTGTGGACATGCCCCCGGTGCAGGCCGCCGTGGTCAAGGGAGACCGGGACGGCATCGTCGCCCTGGTGGAGGCCGAACTGGCGGCCGACAAGAGCGCCATGGACATCGTCAACGATCTGCTCATTCCCGGCATTCTTTCCGTGGGCGAAAAGTACGAGCGCAAGGAATACTTCCTGCCCCAGCTGCTCCAGTCCGCCGAGACCATGCAGACCGCTTTTGCCCGGCTCAAGCCCCTCCTGGAAGAGGACGAGGCCGCAGGACACAAGCCGGTCATCATCATGGCTACAGTTGAAGGCGACATCCACGACATCGGCAAGAACATCGTCTGCCTGATGCTCAAGAACTACGGGTTCGAGGTGGTCGATTTGGGCAAGGATGTCCCTGCCTCCGCCATCGTTGACGCGGCCGAGGAGCATAAAGCATCCATCATCGGCCTTTCCGCGCTGATGACCACCACCATGGTCCGTATGGGGGACACCGTGAAGCTGGTGCGCGAGCGTGGCCTGAACGCCAAGGTCATCATCGGCGGCGCGGTTGTTACAGAGAAGTTCTGCACGGCCATCGGCGCGGACGGCTGGTCCACGGATGCCATGGCCGCCGTCAAGCTGGCCCAGGGGCTGATGCAGTAGCTGGTTAGATAATTATTTAGTCTTTTTTGCTTGGGAGTTATTTGATATTTTAATTCTTTTCATATCCAGCTTGTAATCATCATTCCTTTGCAGATTGTTGAGTCTTTTCCCCTCCAAAAAATAATAAGCAGCAAAACAATTGGTATTAACATTTTCCCCATGGCCATCATTTAATATAAGGATATTCTCCAAACTCTGAAAAAAATATGATGCGAGTTTTCTTGTTGCTCTAGCTTTTGCCCCACCAATGATAATACAAGGCTTGCCTTGTGGAGTTTTGCACTTAGCTAATAGCCCAAAGTCATCCTCTGTTTCTAAAACATCAGGTTGTGCATTAATATCTACACCCAGTTCTGTATCCCACTTGCAAGGTGGTGTAGATATCCATTCAGAAGGATTTCTTCCTGATGGGCATATTGCAATTTTTCTTAGATTATTTTCAAGTTCATCGCGAGTAGACAGTGCGAAACATCTTTCACTACTTGCGTGGACACTGGATGCAAGTTCCATAGTAACGCAATTTGAGAACAGCCCAATAGAAATGTAGGCTTCATATTCGGCTTTTCCCCGAGTGTACAATTCTTCATACATGTCGTCATCAAACACGATAAATGGCGGCCGTAAGCCCCGAGAGGTAAACGTGCGAGAAATATGTCGCATTGCGACTATGTCATCAAATCCAAGACTATACCTGCTTGTCAGCCTACTATCTTTTGAAGCTTTACATTTTCTTTCTGTTTCATTTTTGATTCTATCCCCAGTTTGGATGTGATTTTCATAATTGAACCTAGGTAATATAATGGCAATTTTTTTATCTCTTGCCGCTGACTCAATGTTATCAATTTCTAGCAGTTTACTGAGGCAGCGCAGGTGCGTTTTGTTTTGTAAAATTTCATATATAATTAGAAAAGCACCTACAATTGCAGATGCGACAATAGACCCTCCTACGTTAGTTATAAGAATTGAAAAGGAATGAGCAATTCTTGAGGTTGTAGGCCCACTAATAAGGTAAGCTCCACCAATAAAGAGAATAATGCCAAATACTGCCAGCGTGGGCACTAAAATTTTTACGCGGACATTCAAAATTGTTTTTATACAGTTTTCCGAAAATATTGACATTGTCCTCTCGGTAACTTTATATATTTTTAACAACTCTGATATATTTATAAACTAATAAAGCATTCTCGGCAACATGAAATTGTAAGCAGCGATTACTAGGTACGTTGAATTGACTTGGCGTTTTATGCCATAACCATTATCAAAATCGGAAATATCTCATATCCCTAATCGTATCGTCAAAGAATATACCCCGCTATTTCAAGAGTAAAAGATGGAAAAGGCAAGTTTCACCAAAAAGCTGGTTCTGACCGTAATTCTGGCCGTCGGCTTTGTCTTCGGCTGTGCGGTGTTGGGTCAATCCCTCATCACCTTCCGGTCCATGGACCGCTATGTCACGGTCAAGGGACTGGCAGAGCGCGAGGTCCCGGCGGATCTGGCCATGTGGCCGGTTTCCTACAGCGTGAGCGCCAATACGTTGACCGAAATGGACGCCGCTCTCAAGCGGGACCGGGCCAAGGTCATTGCCTTTCTCCAGGAACAGGGATTGGGCGATGCCGAAATCATTAACGCGACGCCCCGTATTGATGACATGCAGGCCATGAATCCCAACCGGCCGCCCGAGTTCCGCTACCGGGCAAATGCTGTGCTGACTGTACGTTCCGGCGATATTGCCAAGGTCAAGCAGGCCATCGCCGCATCAGGCAACCTCGTGGCCAAGGGCGTTCTGCTCGTGCAGAATTATGAATTCCGTCCCACATTCGCCTTTACCGGCCTCAATGCCATCAAGCCGGAGATGATTGCCGAGGCGACGCGCAATGCGCGGGCGGCGGCGCAGCAGTTCGCAGCCGATTCCGGCTCGCACGTGGGGGCTATTCGGCGAGCGACCCAGGGCTACTTCAGTCTGCAGGATCGGGATCAGCTGACCCCGGAGATAAAGCGCATTCGCGTGGTTACGACTGTGGATTATTTGTTGGCGGATTAATTTTTTTTGGAAAAATGGAAAAAGGCTGCTTCTTATGGGAGCGGCCTTTTTTATTTCTGAGAAAAAGAAAAGTCTGAAAGGCAGAGAGCCGGGGTTGAAGCCGTTCGGCTTCAAAATCCCTCCAATGCCCTGCGCGGGCGGCGGTTCTTTTTGCTGGGCCAAAAAGAACCCAAAAGGCCCTTGGGAGTAGCTTGACCGCCTGCGTGTTACGCCGGAAGCATCCGATCCAAGCGGGACGGCTCCATCTCAGGAAAAGTATAAAGCCGTTTCTCCACGAACCGATCGAGGTTACCACCATCCGTCCGGGTGGCCGACGGGAGCCGCCTTACCCGCTTGGTCGGTTGCTAACCGCCGAAACACAGGGCTGCTATCAGCGAATTAACTGCTACGCTTTCCGGGACCGGACGATTGTCTTTGGAGACTTCTTTTGCGAATGCTCAGGCTCCTGCTTGCCGCTACGACATAAAGACAAGTTCCCCTTATCTCAGCCCTGCGGGGACGCGGCTTAGAAGCTGACCAAACGGCCGGAGCGAATCTTCGCGGCCCGGCGATTTTCAGTTTCTCGCCTTGGGCCGTGGGAGCGAAGGCCGTTTGGATCAGATTCTTGCTTCGTCACCGGGGCGATGGGCATGGCACCCCAAGAGCGATTTTTGGTTACTTTTGGGCGCTCTGGTCCAAAAGTAACTCGCACCTTTAGGGTGCGAAACACTCTGACATGAGTTCCGCCGGAGGCGGCTTCAATTTTGCCTTTCTCTTATGTTTTTATCTTTGATTTCCCAGAAGCAGAGAGCCGGGGTTGAAGCCGTTCGGCTTCAAAATCCCTCCAATGCCCTGCGCGGGCGGCGCTACTTTTTGCTGGGCCAAAAAGTAGGAAAAAGGCCCTTGCGGGTAGCTTGGCCGCCTGCGTGTTACGTCGGAAGCATCCGATCCAAGCGGGACGGCTCCATCAAATGAAAAGTATAGTCCCGTTTCTCCACGAACACATTGAGGTTGCCACCAACTTACCGGGTGGCTTGCAGGAGCCGCCTTACCCGCTTGGTCGGTTGCTAACCGTCGAAACACAGGGCTGGTCTCAGCGAGTTAACAGCAACGCCTTTCGGGACCGGACGGTTGTCTTTGGAGACTTCTTTTGCGAATGTTCAGGCTCCTGCTTGCCGCTACGACATAAAAACAAGTTCCCCTTATCTCAGCCCTGCGGGGACGTGGCTTAGAAGCTGACCAAACGGCCGGAGCGAATCTTCGCGGCCCGGCGGTTTTCGCTTCCCGCCATGGGACGCGGGAGCGAAGGCCGTTTGGATCAGATTCTTGCCTCGTCACCGGGGCGATGGGCATGGCACCCCAAGAGCGCTTTTTGCTTACTTTTGGGCGCTCTGGTCCAAAAGTAAGTCGCACCTTTAGGGTGCGAAACACTCTGACATAAGTCCCGCCGGAGGCGGCTCCACTTCAGCCTTTCTGTCTTTTTCTTCTGCCTCTTGTCTCTCCATTCCTATCCCACAAATAGAAAATTATTCCCCTTTCTCCTCCACAAACGCATTCATCCTCTCAATAAATCCATCGGGGTCGGGAATATTACGGGTTGCCAGCAACTTCCCCAAACTGCATGGGTAGCTTCCCGAACATTGATAAGGCGAAAACCCCTCGCCGATGCAGAAGGTTATCACCCCCGGTATGTCGAGGATGTCCTCCACCAGAGTTTCGGCCGTGATGCGAGTTTTTGAATCGCCCATACGCGCCTCCTGAAAATGGAACGGCCCCGGCGGTGACAGGTTCCGCCGGGGCCGGGTAGTGTTCTAGTACAGTCCCAGCTTATCCTCGGACATGCTGATGAAGATGTTCTTGGTCTGGGAGTAGTGGTCGAGCATCATGCGGTGGTTCTCCCTGCCTATGCCGGATTTCTTGTATCCACCGAACGGAGCGTGTGCGGGCAGGACGTTGTAGGTATTGACCCACATGCGGCCGGTCTCCACGCCGCGCGCCACACGCAGGGCGCGGTTGATGTCCTTGGTCCAGACCGCGCCGCCCAGGCCGTAGTCGTTGTCGTTGGCCATGGCCACGACCTCGTCCTCGTCCTTGAACTTGATGCAGCAGACCACGGGGCCGAAGATTTCCTCGCGGGCAACGCGCATGGAGTTGTCCACATCGGCCAGCAGCGTGGGCCGCATGAAGCAGCCCTGTCCCAACGGACCGTCGGTCAACCTATTGCCGCCGGTTACAACCTTTGCGCCTTCCTTGCGGCCAACCTCGACATAGGCAAGGATCTTCTCCAGCTGCCGACCATTGATCTGGGAGCCCATCTGCGTATCCGCTTCCCAGGGGAGGCCGACCTTGACATTGTTGAAGGCCTCTGCCGCCGCCTCGATGAAGTCGTCATAAATGTCCTCATGGACAAAGGCGCGCGAACCGGCGCAGCAGACCTGCCCCTGGTTGAACAGGATGCCGAGCTGCAATCCCTCCAGAGCCTTGTCCCACGGCGCATCCGGGAAGAAGATGTTGGCCGACTTGCCGCCAAGCTCCAGGGTGCTGGGCACGATGAGCTTGGCCGCTGCCTCGGCCACGGTGTAGCCCACCTCGGTGGAGCCGGTGAAGGCCAGCTTGGAAAAGCCGCTATGGCCGAGCATGGCGTTGCCCACCTGGGAGCCCTTGCCGGAAAGCACGTTGACCACACCTGCGGGCACGACCTCGGCCATGAGCTTGGCCAGCTCCAGAACGCTCAGGGAAGTCTCGATGGACGGCTTGATGACCACGCAATTGCCCGCCGCCAGCGCGGGCGCGATCTTCCATGCGGCCATGAGCAGCGGGAAGTTCCAGGGGATGATCTGACCGACCACGCCGATGGGTTCCTTGAGCACGATGCTCATGGTCTGGTCGTCAATCATGGTGGCCAGCCCCTCTTCGGTGCGCACCGCGGCGGCGAAGTAGCGGAAATGGTCCGAGGAGAGCGGGACGTCGATGGCCGAGGTCTCGCGGATCGGCTTGCCGTTGTCCAGCGTCTCGACCATGGCGAGATGCTCGGCGTTTTCGTCGATGAGGTCCGCTATGCGCATCAGAACCGCCGCGCGTTCCTGCGGACTCGTCTTTTTCCAGGAGGCAAAGGCGGTCCAGGCCGCATTCACGGCACGGTCCACATCCTCCGGGGTGGCGTTGGAGCAGATCGCCAGATCCTCTCCGTTGGAAGGGTTGGTGGAAGCGAAGGTTTGTCCGTTGCTGGCGTCCGCCCATTCCCCGTTGATGAAGAGCTTGTAATGTTTGTCCACTTGACTGTTCATGCCGACTCCTTTCGTTTGGAGAGGTGCGCGAGTTCTCCCTGAAGTCTCGGTCGGGCGCACTGCGAACCAGCCCGTTCCTTCCGCAGTGATGAAACGGAACGGCAAGGCGGGCGTTCTGGTCGCTCAGGTGCCGGATCGTACCCTGCCCCGGCACGGCCTTTGGCCGTCTCTCCCACGGGCAGGAGATTTATGTTTCGCTTAGCATAATAGAAGAATATATCGCAACCATTGATGACATTTTATTTTTCTGCACCGAACGCACAGTCGTCAACGTTGCCTTCCTATGGACAAAACCCCACCGGGCCGCTACGAAGTGAACATGCAGAATCCGGGAAACAAGTGGCCGAAATTCAGATCGGAAAAACCGCGCATCCTTCTGCTCACCAGCCAGTATTTTCTGATCGGCGAGTTGCAGGCGGCGTGCGAGCGGTTGGGGGTGGAGCACCGGCTCCTGGACTTCGGGACCAAGGAGATGGACCTCGACACCTTCGTTTCCTGGATAATGAGCACGCTGACCTCGTTCAAGCCGGACTTCGTGCTCACGGTAAACCACCTCGGCGTGGACCATGAGGGCGTGCTGACCACGCTGCTGGAACAGTTGGACGTGCCGCTTGCGTCCTGGTTCGTGGACAATCCGCACCTCATCCTCGGCTCCTACCACAACCTGCACGCCGGACGGACCGCCCTGTTTACCTGGGACCTGGACAATCTCGACTCGCTCCGGGCCATGGGTTTCCCCAATGTTTTTCACCTGCCACTGGGGGCCGATCCCACCCGCTTTGCGCCCCATCGGGGCAGGGATATCGATGCGTCGTGGAGTGCGTCCATATCCTTTGTAGGCAATTCCATGCTAACCAAGACCCTGAAGCGGCTGGAAGCTTCGCAACCGAGCGAACGGCTGGTCGAGGCCGGGTTAATCGTGGCCAAAGCCTTTGCCGAATCGGGTGAACTCTGTTCCGGCCGTTTCCTGACAAAAAATTATCCGGAGCTGCGGGAAGAATTCGAAGCCCTCGGTTCCAACGCCCGTAAGCAGGCCTTCGAGACCTTCATGACATGGCAGGCCACGCTGATGTACCGGCTGGATTGCGTGCTGCGCATCCTGGATTTCGAGCCGCTCATCGTCGGCGACCAGGGATGGAAGGAACTGCTCAAGGGGCGGACTGGCTGGCGGTACAAGCCGGAGCTTTCCTATTATGATGAACTGCCGGACTTCTATCCCCTGTCCGACATCAACTTCAACTGCACGAGCCGCCAGATGCTCGGCGCGGTTAACCAGCGGGTGTTCGACGTGCCCTGCTGCGAGGCCTTCCTGCTCACCGACTACCGGCGCGGCCTGGAAGACCTCTTTGAGCCGGGCAGCGAGGTGGCTTACTACAGCCATCCGGACGAAATTCCCGGGCTGGTGGAAATGTATCTGGAAGCGCCGGAGAAACGGCGCGCCGTGGCAAAAGCCGCCCGCCGCCGCATTCTGGCCGAACACACCTACGACCACCGCATGACCGCACTCATGGAAATCATGCGCCAAACCTTCGCATAAAACATGGGCAAGCGGCCGATCCTGATACTCCAGATGCAGCGGATGGGAGACCTGATCCTTTCCTACCCCCTGATGCTCTGGCTGACGCGGCAATACCCCGGCCATCCCATCTTTGTGGCCGCCGAGGAGTTGTTCTACAAGCCGTTGATGGGATTTTCGCCAGCCGTGACCTACTTTCCGTGGGAGGGAGCGGACGTGCTCCGCCAGCACGATTTCGAGCTGGTCATCAACCTTTCCATCCAGGAAAAGGCGGCCGCTCTGGCCGGGCAGGTCAAGTCCGAGGCGGTCTTCGGGCCGGTCCTGTCGTCCGGCGGCGGCAGGTTCGTCCACGGCCCGTGGCAGCTTTACCGGACCTCGCTGGTAGCCAACAACCGCTACAACCGTTTTCACTGGGCCGAACTCAATGGCCTGGACGTCATCCCGGCAGAAGCCATCCGGGCCACCCGGTTCGACGAGCCGCGCACCCAGCCCAGGGGTGTAAACAAGGTGGGGCTTTTCCTGGGCGCCAGCGAAAAGGCCAAACGTCCCCCCGCTGCCTTCTGGGCGGAGCTGGCGCGGGAGCTGCTGGCGCGAGGCCTGCGCCCCGCGCTTTTCGGCGGTCCGGCGGAAAAGGAACTGGGCGCGGAAGTGAGGCGCATGGCCCAGGCCCCGGTCCTCGACCTGTGCGGCACGTTGGGTCTGGACGAGCTGGGGGCTGTGGGGCAGACCCTGGCCCTGTTCGTCACCCCGGATACCGGCCCGATGCATCTGGCCGCCTGGACCGGCCTCAAGTGCCTCAACCTCTCCATGGGACCGGTCAATCCCTGGGAGACCGGACCGCACGCGCCCGGCCACTATGTCCTGCGCTCGGATATGGACTGCGCCACGGGGTGCTGGCAGTGCCATCAGGATCGCCTGCTGTGCCGCGAACCCTTTACCCCGAAAAGAGTGGCGGGGCTGATCGCCCGCATCGTAACCGACGACAGGCCCGACAAGCTTGCGAAGATGTCCCTGCCCGACCTGGCGTTGTTCCGCACGGGCAAGGGGGCAAACGGACTGTATCACCTGCAAAGGCTGGACAACGCGCCGCCGGACGAGGAGCGGTTGCTCTCCCGGTTCTGGCAGGCCTATTTCAACGCACGGTTCGGGTTGGGACATGAGGATCAGGCTTCCGCAGCCTGGGACGATCTGTCACGGCAATTCCCGGAGGAGGCACAGGTCCTGCTCGCCCATATACCTTCCATGAGTCGCCAGCTTCGGCACGGCCTCAAGACCGGCAACATACTTGACGCCGACTTCTGGAAGGCGTGTCCGGTCCAGGTCCGTCCCCTGACCGGACTGGCCCAGATGCAGCTTGAAAACGGCAACTACGGCAAACCGGCATGGCTTGCCGTTCTCGATCATCTGGAAGCTCTCATTCGGGCCTGCGCCTAACCAAAGTGGCCCTTTCTGCCTACCTAAAGAAACATTAACTTATCGAAATTCCAGGTTTTCAACTTTTGGCACGCCTTTTGATGAAAAGGATGCCGAAGGAGAAAACCATGCAAAATATTCCTGCCATCGATTCGGATAACACCGCAGAACGGTATGCAGCCTCGAAGACTTCGAGGGTGGCTTCGGCCAGCGACAAGGAGTCGCTGTTCGAAGAGCTGTTCAAGCGGCATTCCGATACGGTCGAAAATGGGCTGGCTCTTTCCCCGGTTACCAACAAGGACAAGATGGTTGCCTCCGTGATGGACTCCACCACGGCCACCACCGACGCAAGCAACACCACGGCTAAGGACAGCGTGGCCCAGAGCCGGGAAGAAAACCATGTGGGCAAGGCGAGCAAGAGCACGACCGCCGAGGGAAATGCCGTCAGCGAGGAAAAGGCTGCCACTTCCGACGCCCGCGAACAGCGCATGACGCAGGAAGATTTCGACAAGGTCAAGGACGACCTCAAGGAATACGGCCTTTCCAAAAAGGAAATTTCCGAACTGGAAGACAAGGTCAACAGCGAAGAAGGGATGACCTGGAACGAATTAGTATCCACCCTGGCCGCCAAGATGGCCGCCGGGCGCAAGGTTACGCTGGGTGACGCGCAGAAGGCCGATCTCTCCTCATTTTTCTCCAAGCTGGGATTCTCCGACAAACAGTCGGCCAAGCTTATCTCCCAGATTGAAAAGGGCGAATCCGACAAGGTCATGAAGGCCCTGAAGGCCCAGATGAAAGCCTTGGGCGACGGCAAGCAACTGCTGCTGACTCACGACGAGGTGACCGCATTCACTTCGGCCATGCAGTGCTCGGATACGCTGGCTTCCAAGATTCAATCCATGCTCGGGCAGAACGCCACCGGCAAGGACATGAAGGCCGCCTTCACCATGCTGAACAAGGAAATGACCACTCTGGACGCCAAGGACCAAAAGCTGGTCAAGGCCGTGGGCAAGGCATTCGCCGCAGCCACCGGCAAGGAAGTCGGCGAGAGTTCGGCTGCCAAGGATATTCAGGAAGCCGTGGACCTCAAGCCTCGCGTCGCGGAAAACGGCGGTGCCGATACGACGGTCAAGGAAGACCTCAAGCAGGCCATGGACAACCGCCGCGACAACATGGCCGAATCCAATGCCAAGCACGCCCAGCAGAAGGGCCTGCCCAAGCAGGCGGAATCCCAGACGCAGAATCAGGAACAGAAGCCGGACACCGACACCGACTCCGACAAGACCTGGAAGGATTTCTTCGGCAAGCTGCACGACGACTCTTCCTCCGCTTCCCTTTCCACCCATACCATGGGCAAGACGGAAAATGCGGCCCAGGCCCTGAGTGCGGCCCTGACCGACTCCACCGCCAAGTCCAACACCGTGTGGGAAAAGGTCAACGCCCCCAAGGTCCTTCGCCAGGTCCAGAACGCGGTCATCAAGACCATGTCCAACGGCGCCAAGCAGCTGACCCTGCAGCTCGCCCCGGAAAACCTGGGCAAGCTGAGCGTCTCCCTGCAGGTGAACGGCAAGGAAGTCAGCGCCGTCATCAAGGCCGAGTCCCACGAGGCAGCCAAGCTCATCCACCAGAATGTCGATGTCATCAAGCAGGCGCTGCAAGACCAGGGACTGAAGGTGGACAAGATGGACGTCCAGACCGGGCTGACGGGCGACTACAACGAAAACAACTGGTTCGGCCAGAATGAGCACAACATGGCCCGGGATCGTGAAGCCATGGCGGCAATGCGCAACCACATGCGTGCCATGCGAACGGATGCCGGCGGAGTGGACCTCGGCGAAGCCGTAAACGTGGTCCGGCAAGTCCATACCGACGGTCTGCATATCGTCGCCTAAAGGGAACAAGTCATGCCTTACGTAGATGCTGCGAGAAGTGTGCTGGGACAGCAGGAGGCCTATTTGGCCGCCTCCAATTCCCCAAAGCATTCCGATTCCCTGAAACAGGAAGATTTTCTCACGCTGCTTGTGGCCCAGCTCACCCACCAGGACCCCATGAATCCCATGGAGGACTCCGACATGACGGCGCAGATGGCTCAGTTCTCCAGTCTGGAGCAGCTGACAAGCATCAATCAGAGTGTAAAGGATCTCAAGGAATCTCTGAGTGGCAACGATCTGCTCAGCGCGGTCAGCTTCATCGGCAAGGAAGTCAAGGCCGACGGATACAACATCAGCCTGGATACAGGCGATGCCTCCACCATTTACTACGGATTCGGCGAAACAGTCACCAAAATAACCATGAACATCTACGACAAAGATGGCGCCATCGTCCGCACTGTCGATCTGGGAAGCAAGGAAGCCGGAACCTACCAGTATAAATGGGATGGCAAGAACGAATCCGGGACTCTGCTGCCCGACGGAACCTACGGTGTGGGTATCCTCGGTACGGACCTTGAGGGTGGACCGGTGTTGGTGCAGACGGAAATCTCGGGCGAAGTGGACGCCGTGGTCAATGAGGGTGGCACCCAATACCTGCGCCTCAAGGACGGACGTTACCTGAACTTCGCAAACATTACGGAAGTCGTTAATCCCGGAGCCCCGGACGTCGTGCCCCCAGATGACGGCCAGGACGGTCAGGACGGCAAATAAGGGTCAAGAGACAAACGCCGGGTAATCCCCGGATATACATGGAGAAGATATAGGAGGTCACCATGGGTTTAGGAGCATCACTGTATTCGGGTATCTCGGGCTTGTCGGCCCACTCCGAACGCATGACAGTTATCGGCAACAACCTTGCCAACGTAAACACTATCGGTTTCAAGGGGTCCCGGATGCACTTCGAGGATCTTATGAGCCAGAACTACACCACGGTCAACGGCGTCGGACAGATCGGCCGAGGCGTGCGTGTATCCACCGTTTACTCGGATTTCAGCCAGGGGGCATACGAGGCCTCCACTTCGGCCACGGATATGGCCATCTCGGGTGAGGGGTTCTTTGTCGTCTCCCCCAAGGGGCAGGAGGACAAGTTCTACACCCGTGCCGGTAACTTCCGGTTCGACAACGACGGTTATCTGTGCGATCCACATGGATATATTCTCCAGGGATGGGAAGTGCAGCAATCCGCCACCACGGTCTCCACCTCTGCCTCCACTACAGACGAGGCGGCGCAAGCCACCCGTATTGTCGGCGTCCCCAAGGACATTCGACTCGACAATTTCCAGTCCCCGCCGAAAGCGACAACGTCCATTTCCATGATTACCAATCTGGATCCGACATTGCCCGACAGCTCGACCAATCCGACCAATCCGTATTTCGCCATGTTCAGCAACTGGGACGGATCGGCGGATACGCCTCTTGCCTCCTCCCGGTACGCCTATGCAAATACCATCAAGGTTTTCGACGAAATAGGCACCGCTCACAACCTGACCGTCTACTTCGATCCGGTCACTCTGAGCAATGCGGGCGGCGAGACCGTGTGGGAGTACATGGTTACCGTGGATCCCTCTGCGGACAAGCGTATGCTCAGCGGTGCGGACGGCAATGTGACCGGCGTAGGTCAAGCCGCAACATCCGCGGCCGGTGTACTCATGATCGGCACAATGTCCTTTTCCGGCGGCCATATCTCCGGCATGAGCGCCTACACTCTCAAGTCCAACGGCGGCAACAACGGCGGGCCGAAGAACTTGGCCAACTGGACCCTGGCGGACTTCTCCACTAGCGGGTATCCGGTATTCACGGCAAACTTCCTGGGCAAGTCCAACGCTTCCACGGCCCAAGCGGCCAATGCGTCACCCATACAGCTGGATTTCGGTATCTCCAACAAGGACCTCTCCAGTAACGGCGGCGGCGCGGACACCAAGGGCTGGTCCGTGGGACTCGGCACTTTGCCGGTCCACGCCAATGCGGCCCAGTTGTCCTACACCAGCAACACTTCCTGGATTCCGAACTTCAAGGATGCGTCAATCGCCGCACAGCCCACGCAGAGTTATGATAACGGCGTGTCCACGCTGTTCCAGAGCCAGGACGGATACGCGGCCGGAGTATTGCAGAACGTTTCGGTCAGCCGGGAGGGCATATTGAGCGGCCATTATTCCAACGGCCAGGTCCTGGAACTGTTTGCCCTGACGCTCTCCACCTTCACCAACCAGCACGGGCTGCGACGCGAAGGCGGTAATCTCTTCTCGGAGACTCTTGAATCGGGTCCGGCCCTGACCGGACAGGCAGGCTCCACGGGCAAGGGTACGGTGGACGGCAACTCCCTTGAGATGTCCAACGTGGACATGGCCACAGAGTTCGTGCGCATGATCACCACGCAGCGCGGCTTCCAGGCCAACACCAAGGTTATCACCACCACAGACTCCATGCTCGGCGAGGTGATCGCCCTGAAGCGATAAAGGATAAGATAAAAAGTCGAAAGTATACTGACCCGATACTGTTTGACTTCTTCTCCATAGACGCTCCGCGTTTGACCCGCGCGGGGCAACAAAAACGAAACGGTCCGGCAAAATATGCCGGACCGTTTTCATTTTTGGATTCAGCAATAAAGAGAAAAGAGGGGGGGGCGAACGGTTTCACCCCCGGCTTTTCTCTCCAGGAGAAAAAAACAAAACAGAAGAGAAATACAAAAGATAAAATACAGAAGTGGAGCCGCCTCCGGCGGGATTCTTTTTAGAGTGTTTCGCACCCTAAAGGTGCGAGTTACTTTTGGACCAGAGCGCCCAAAAGTAACCAAAAAGCGCTCTTGGGGTGCCATGCCCATCGACCCGGTGACGGGGCAAGAATCTGATCCAAACGGCCTCCGCTCCCGTGGCCCAAGGCGGGAAGCTAAAAAAGCCGGGCCGCGAAAATTCGCTCCGGCCGTTTGGTCAGCTTCTAAGCCGCGTCCCCGCAGGGCTGAGATAGGGTGAACTTGTTTTTATGTCGTAGCGGCAAGCAGGAGCCTGAACATTCGCAAAAGAAGTCTCCGAAGACACTCGTCCGGTCCCGGAAGGCGCAGCAGCCAATTCGCTGAGACCAGCCCTGTGTTTCGGCGGTTAGCAACCGACCAAGCGGGTAAGGCGGCTCTCGTCGGCCACCCGGACGGATGGTGGTAACCTCGATCTGTTCGTGGAGAAACGGCACTATACTTTTCCTGAGATGGAGACGTCCCGCTTGGATCGGATGCTTCCGGCGAAACACGCAGGCGGCCAAGCTACCCGCAAGGGCCTTTTTCCTACTTTTTGGCCCAGCAAAAAGTAGCGCCGCCCGCGCAGGGCATTGGAGGGATTTTGAAGCCGAATGGCTTCAAACCCGGCTCTCTGCTTCTAGAAAATCAAAGGCAAAATCAAAAGGGGAAAAGCCAAAGTTGAGCCGCCTCCGGCGGGATTCATTTCAGAGGGTTTCGCACCCTAAAGGTGCGAGTTACTTTTGGACCAGAGCGCCCAAAAGTAACCAAAAAGCGCTCTTGGTGTGCCACGCCCATCGCCCCGGTGACGGGCAAAGAATCTGATCCAAACGGCCTGCGCTCCCGCGACCCAAGGCGAGAAGCTCAAAACCGCCGGGCCGCGAAGATTCGCTCCGGCCGTTTGGTCAGCTTCTAAGCCGCGTCACCGTAGGGCTTCTTCGAAGTAGCTTGGCTATGCGCCATTGCGGCAAGCAAAAGTCTGAACATCCGCAAAAGAAGGTCTTGAAGACAACCGTTCGATCTCGCAAATCGTAACAGTTAATTCGCTGAGACCAGCCCTGTGTTTCGGCGGTTAGCAGCCGACCAAGCGGGTAAGGCGGCTCCTGTGAGCCACCCGGACGGATGGTGACAGCCTCGATCTGTTCGCGGAGAAACGGCACTATACTTTTCCTGAGATGGAGCCGTCCCGCTTGGATCGGATGCTTCCGGCGTAACACGAAGGCGGCCAGTCTACCCCCAAGGGCCTTTTTCGTTCTTTTTGGCCCAGCAAAAAGAACCGCCGCCCGCGCAGGGCATGGAGGGGACTTTGAAGCCGAAGGGCTTCAAACCCGGCTCTCTGCTCTTGGTATTAAAGGCAAAAGCAGAAGCAGAAGAAAAAGACAAAATACAGCAGTGGAGCCGCCTCCGGCGGGATTCTCTTTAGAGTGTTTCGCACCCTAAAGGTGCGACTTACTTTTGGACCAGAGCGCCCAAAAGTAAGCAAAAAGCGCTCTTGGGGTGCCATGCCCAGCGCCCCGGTGACGGGCAAAGAATCTGATCCAAACGGCCTGCGCTCCTGCGACCCAAGGCGGGAAGCTCAAAACCGCCGGGCCGCAAAGATTCGCTCCGGCCGTTTGGTCAGCTTCTAAGCCGCGTCCCCGCAGGGCTTCTTCGAAACAGCTTGGATATTCGCCGCTGCGGCAAGCAAAAGTCTGAATATCCGCAAAAGAAAGTCCTGAAGACAACCGTCCGGTCCCGAAAGGCGTTGCTGTTAATTCGCTGAGACCAGCCCTGTGTTTCGGCGGTTAGCAGCCGACCAAGCGGGTAAGGCGGCTCTCGTCGACCACCCGGAAGGATGGTGGCAACCTCGATCTATTCGCGGAGAAACGGCACTATATTTTCTCTGGGATGGAGCCGTCCCGCTTGGATCGGATGCTTCCGGCGTAACACGAAGGCGGCCAAGCTACCCGCAAGGGCCTTTTTGGTTCTTTTTGGCCCAGCAAAAAGAACCGCCGCCCGCGAAGGGCATCGGAGGAATTTTGAAGCCGAACGGCTTCAAACCCGGCTCTCCCCTCCCCCTATATAATATGAATATGAAGCAGCAATTCCGGCGCTTCATATTTTTAACATAGCACCAGCTACTCCCAGGCCGCGCCCCAGCGCCCTCCCCCTCCGTCAAACTTTCCTCAAACAGGCAACTTTTGCCCTTCAACGCCGCCACCTCGTTGACGCAGCATCTTTTTCCCTCTTCGTTTTCCCCGGAAAAATCAGCCATCTAGACTTTATTTAGACACTTAACTTATTAATACGACTTAATAAACATAATTTGGCACGCTTGCTGCTTAAGATTCGCCAAATGGATTTCGAGATTGAACAAGGAGGGTTCAAATGTCTTTAGTCATCAACCACAACCTCATGGCGATGAACGCCCAGAGGAACCTGACGGAACACTACAGCCGTCTCAACACTTCGACCCGGCGCCTGTCATCCGGCCTTCGCGTCGATACCGCCGCCGACGATGCCGCAGGTCTGGCAATTCGCGAGCTCATGCGCTCGGAAGTCAACTCCATGCACCAGGGCATCCGTAACGCCAACGACGCCATTTCCTTGATCCAGACCGCCGACGGCGCGCTCCAGGTCATTGATGAAAAGCTCATCCGCATGAAAGAGCTGGCCATGCAGGCGTCCACCGGTACCTACAACTCCGACCAGCGTCTGATCATTGATTCGGAATACCAGGCAATGTCCTCGGAAATCAGCCGAATCGCCAACGCGACGGACTTCAACGGCATCTATCTGCTCAACGGAAATCTTTCCGGCGACCTTGGCGCGGCCACAAACCCGCACAATGGTCATGGCCTGCTCTCCACCGGTCCCCTGAAGATTCACTTCGGTACCGGCAACGACTGCGCCGAGGACTACTACTACGTCGCCATCCAGGGAGCCACGGCTTCCGCCTTCGGCATCGGCATGTCAGCCGCGGCCAAGAACGGTGCCACAACCGAAGAAATCAACGCAGGCAAGACCATTTCCACCCAGGCGCTGGCTCAGGCCGCCATGGAGGCCTTGAACCAGGCCATCATCTCCAAGGACAAGATCCGCGCCAACCTCGGTTCCATGCAGAACCGCCTGGAAAACACCATTACCAACCTGGAAATCCAGGCCGAGAACCTGTCGGCTGCCGAATCCCGAATCTCCGACGTCGATGTGGCGCAGGAAATGACGGAATTCGTCCGCAACCAGATTCTCACCCAGTCTGCAGTCGCCATGCTCGCCCAGGCCAACTCGCTGCCGAGAATGGCCATGCAGTTGATCGGCGGTTAGCCGTAGACACACTCAGCCTATCGACTGAAGACAATCGGAATCCATCCCGGCAGCCCTTGGGCTGCCGGGTCGGTCCGGTTGTTTTGATGGATGGGGGAAGACTATTCCTCGCCCAGAGAGACGAGTGCCAGCTTGGCGGCTTCCTGTTCGGCACGTTTGACGCTGGAGCCCTCCCCGCGAAACACCTCGCCCCCAGGCAGGGTGGAATCTACGATGAAAACCTTTTCGTGCTCGGGTCCGCTGGTGCCCGAAAGTACGTAGACAGGCCGGTCCCTGAACCGTTCCTGAGCAACTTCCTGCAACCGGCTTTTGTAATCCTTCACCTCGGTCAACGAGGCAGGCTCCGGCCAGCGCCCGTCAAAGATATTCAGGATAACGCGCTTGGCCGTCTCAAATCCCGCATCCAGAAACACGGCACCCAGAACTGCCTCGAAGGCATCGGCCAGCAGGGCATCGCGATCGCGCCCACCCTGCTGCTCCTCGCCCTTGCCCAGCAATACATACCGATCCAGCTCAAGCTCCCGCGCAATGGCGGCCAGACTCTTTTCCATGACCAGTTGCGAACGGATGCGCGTCAGATGCCCTTCCGGAGCCTCCGGGAACCGTTTGAATCCCTCTTCCGATATACACAGCTCCAATACGGCATCGCCCAGGAACTCAAGCCGCTCGTTGTCGGCGTTGCACTCCTGTTCATTGGCGTAAGAACTGTGCGTGAGCGCTGTCTCCAGGAGCTTGACTTGGGCAAACCTATGGTGGATACACTCTTGCAGGCCATTTACATTCATTAAACCCCTCCGAGGTCCATGCTTTCCGGCTCTCGTCTCAACGCACTTCTCGATCCCGACTCCATTGCCGTTGTCGGTGCGTCGAGCAACCCAGCCAAACTCGGTCATCAGATTCTGGCGAATCTGTTGCGCGCAGGGTACAGGGGGAAATTGTTTCCCGTCAATCCTGCCGGAGGTGAAATTCTGGGGATCAAGGCATATGAAAATGCCGCGACCCTGCCCTCGTCACCGGACCTGGCCGTGGTCGTGCTCCCGCGCGAACAGGTTCTCCCGGCCATGGTGGAGCTGGCCGATGCCAAGGTAGGTGCGGTCTGCGTCATCTCGGCCGGATTCCGCGAGACCGGCCGTGACGGATTTGAACTGGAAGCCGCCATGACCGCCCTGGCCCGGCGCAGGAACATCACCCTGCTCGGCCCCAATTCCCTCGGCGTCATCAATACCGCCTGCGGCCTGAACGCCACCATAGCCCAGGCGCTGCCCGCCCCCGGCCCCATCGCTTTCTTCTCCCAGTCCGGCGCGCTCTGTTCCGCCATTCTCGACTGGGCGGACGGGGAAAACCTCGGCTTCTCCAAATTCGTCTCCCTGGGCAACAAGGCGGGGCTTTCCGAGGCCGACATGCTGGAGGCCCTCGGCGACGATCCCGAAACCAGCGTCATCATCGGCTACCTGGAAAGTGTGGACGACGGTGAAAAATTTCTGCGCAAGGCCCGGCGCGTCACGGAAAAGAAGCCGGTCATCATGATCAAGGCAGGTACCACCCAGGCCGGTGCCCGCGCCACATCCAGCCACACCGGTTCCATGGCCGGATCTGTTGCGGCCTCCACCGCCGCCTTCCGCCAAGCGGGCATCATCGAGGTGCACGATCTGGAGGAGCTCTTCGACCTAGCCCGGGCTTTTGCCCGGCAGCCGTTGCCGCAAGGGGCCAATCTGGTCGTCATAACCAACTCCGGAGGCTCCGGCATTCTGGCTGCGGACGCATGCGAAAACGCGGGCCTGCACCTGCCGCGCCCATCGCAAAAGGCGCTGGAAAAACTTTCCACGGCCCTGCCCTCCATCGCCTCCATCTACAACCCCGTGGACATCCTCGGGGACGCCCCGGCCGAGCGGTACCGCGTGGCGCTTGAGGCCGCCGTAAACGACAAATACGTCCACGCCATTCTGGTGCTGCTCGCCCCCACGGCCCAGGCTCAGATAGAAGAGACGGCCCAGGCCATCATCGACGTGACCAAGGGATGCGACAAACCGATTTTCACCTGCTTCATGGGCGAGCAGCGCATCGCCCCCGGCCGGGACCTGCTCATAAACGCCGGCATCCCATGCTATGGCTACCCGGAACCCGCAATCCGGGCCATCTCGGCCATGCTTGACCACCGCCGCTGGCTGAACCGCCCCTACCCGGTCGAAGTCTGTTTCCGCCGCGATGTGGGCCGGGCGCGAAAAATTCTGAGCGATGCCAAACGGCTGGGGCTGAAGGAACTGCCCTTTTCCGATGCCATGGACGTAGCCATGGCCTATGAACTGCCCGTGCCGGAATCTCGGCTGGTACGCACCAGCGAGCAGGCCGTGCGCGCGGCCAAGAAGATAGGCTACCCCGTAGCCCTCAAGCTCGTCTCGCCGCACATTCCCAGCCGGCGCGACGTGCGCGGCGTGACCGTCAATCTGCAAAACCCGGCGGAGCTGCGCCGCGCATGGCTGGAAACCACCATCCGCGCCCAGCGAATGCGGCCCGATGCCTACATCCAGGGCTGTCTGGTGCAGGCCATGGGACCGGTCCGGTCCATGGAGGTGGTCATCCGCCTCGTACAGGACCCGCAGTTCGGGCCGCTCATCTCGTTCCGCCTCGCCGGGCCCTCGGCCGAAGTGTTGCACGACGAGAGCTACAGGCTGGCTCCCCTGACCCTGCAGGATGCCCAGGGCATCGTGCGCGAGATACGCTCTTTCCCGTTGCTGCAGGGCGCGCCGGGTGGCGAGCCGGTCAAGCTGGCCGCCATTGAGGATATTCTGCTTTCCCTTTCGCAAATGGCCACTGACTTTCCGGAAATCCGGGAAGCCGTGCTCGACCCGATCCTGGTGGACGGCGAGGGAGCGCTGGTGGCCGACCTGCGGGTTACCTGCGGCTGACCCTTGGCTTTTTTATTGGACTGAGATACGAATCAAAGATGGGCCACCGCCCCGCGGGGCCGTCACAGTTGAGGAGGAATCAAGGCATGGCTGGACTCTATATCGGCTCGACCACCGGATACTCGGGCAAGAACATGATCATCATGGGCCTGGGTCTCAAGTTCCAAAAGGAAGGCTACAACGTCGGCTACATGAAGCCTGTCGGCGCCATGCCCATGGAGATCGACGGCAAGCTGGGCGACGAGGACGCCGCATTCGTCCAGGACGTGCTTGGCCTGGAGGCCGATCCCGAACAAGTCACCCCTGTGGTGGTCACGCAGGATTTCAAGGTCAAGGCGTTCACCGGCAACGTGGACGGCCTGCTCGATAAGATCGTCGAGGGCTACGCGGCCATATCCGAAGACAAGGACGTGACCCTCGTGGCCGGTTCCGGCTCCATGTACTCCGGCAAGTACTGTGACACCGACGCCATTTCCGTTGTCAAGAAACTCGGCATCAAGACCATCGTCATCGACCGGTTCCAGAAGGAACTCAAGTACGACTACCTCATGGTCATGAAAGAGCAGCTGGGCGACCTGCTGGCAGGCGTCATTCTCAACGACATCCCGCCCCAGTTCATGGACGAGATCAGCCAGCTCCTCGGCCCCGCCCTGGAGAAGAAGGGCGTGCGAGTCCTGGGCGTCATCCCGCACGATCCGCTCATGGGCGCCATCAAAGTGCGCGACCTGGCCGACCGTCTGGGCGGCAAGATCATCTCGGCGCACAACAAGAGCGAGCGCGTGGTGGAGTCCTTTCTCATCGGCACCATGCAGGTCGAGAACTTCATGACCCACTTCCGCAAAAAGAAGAACTCCGCCATCATCGTCGGCGGCGACCGCTCGGACGTTCAGCTGGTGGCCCTTGAGGGCGACTGCCCCTGTCTGGTCCTCACCGGCAATCTCTACCCGAACGACATCATCCTGACCCGCTCTGAGGTGCTCGAAACGCCCATCATCATGGTGCGCGAAGACACCTTCACCGTGGCCAAAAAAATGGACGACATCCTCTCCCGCCACAAGCTGCGCGATGCCATCAAGATCAAGCAGGGCGCGGAACTCGTGGCCGACAACATCGATTTCCAGCTGCTGAAAAAAGAACTCGGTCTGAAATAACCGAGACCCGCACACAACACCAAACAGGCCGGACGCCCAAGCGTCCGGCCTGTTTTTTTAGAAAAAGGAATGCCTCCGGCGGCCCTACCGGGGGTCGCCTTCGGCGGGACCAGAGAACCTCTTGAAAGAGGTTCTCTGGACTCTCCAGAACTTTTTGTTTGCGCTGCGCGCGGAGGGTGCGGGGCCAAGAAAATAAACTTTTTAAAAAGCCTCCCGCGAAGCGGTACCAAAAAGTTTAGGAGATTCTTAAGAACCCTTTTCAAAGGGTTCTTAAGCCGCCGGAGGCATTCTTCCTCTCCCCTTCCCTACTTCCCGCCCAGCATGGAGCGCATTACGAACAGCATGTTGCGTGGGTTCTCGCCTACTCGGCGGATGGAATAAGGCCACCAGTCTTTGCCGAAGGGCAGGTAGAGACGCAGGGAGACGCCTCGGGCGACCAGTTCGCGCTGGTAATCCGGCCGGACGCCGAGGAGCATTTCCACTTCCCATTCGTCCGCTTTCCAGCCATTGGCGGCGGCAATGTGGGTGGCCAGATCGATCATACGATCATCGTGGGTGCCGAAGACGGGATAGACGCCCCGCTCGCGCGCCTTGGGCGAAAGCAGCGTGGCGATGCAGCGGCGATAGGCGTCGTCGCGCTCCCGGCGGGAGGTGAAGGCCTTGTCCCTGGGTTCGGCGAATGCGCCCTTGACCAAGCGGACCATGGCCCCGGTCTCCACCAAGGCGTCGAGATCGACACGGGTGCGACGCAGGTAGGCCTGGAGGGTCACGGCCACCGGCAAACCTTCGTTGTGCAGGGTGCGGTACAGCTTCAGGGTCGGACCGGTGACGGACGAATCCTCCATGTCGATCATGAGCGCATCGCGGCCGGGTTCCGGCTTGGCGGCCGCTTGTTCGGCCAGGGCCTGGGCCAATGTGCGGGCGTTTTCCAGGCAGTCGTCCCAGGAACGCATGGCGCCTATCTGGGTGGGGTCCACGGAAATATGCACGTCGAGCCCGGCGGGGGCCAGCTTGGCAGCGGTCTCGCGCAGGGCGTCCAGCGTGACCCGAATCTCGGCCGGATCCTCCACGTATTCACCCAGATAAAAGAGGGAGGCGTTCATCCCCTCGCCACGCAATACAACGGCGCGTTCCAGACCGCCCGCCGCATCATGGCCGCCCACGTAACGGCTGGCGAACCGGTCCATGCGGGGAGAGCCCTGCATCCGCCGGGTCATGGATTCACTCCGGGCCAATGCGATCATCGCCTTTTGCCACAACAACATGATTCCTCCTTGGTTTCGAAGGCATCAATACGTCGTGGCGGCGGGGCTGTATGGTATGAAATTGCGGTCCGGATCAGGACGCGCGATATTGGCGGGGAGTGGCTCCGGTGTACTGCTTGAATACACGGGTAAAATGGCTTTGGTCCGCAAAACCGGCCTCCGCGGCCACCCGGCTGATATCCAGCCCTTCGGCCAGCAATCGCTTGGCCAGATCGACCCGGAGCTGATTGTGATAGGCATGGGGCGGCATGCCCATGGCATCCTGAAAAACGCGCAGCAGATGGTAGCGGCTCACTCCGGCGGCCTGGGCCAGATCGTCCAGCGTGGCCGGGGCCGAGGGATCGGCGGCCAACCTGTCGCGAACGATGCGCACGGCTTCGCCCGGTTCGCCATGCTCCCGGCTTGTGCCTGATATGGCGTGGCGAACGGCCAGATCCGCCAGCCCGCGCACCAGCAGTTCTTCCTTTTCCAGGCGGTCCCGCCCTTCCCGTATCGCCTGCACCAGCTTGTCGAGAAACGCGTACAACTCGGGATCATCCACCACGGGCGGAAAGGCAACGGGCCTGAACTCCGGACCAAAGACCTCGGCCGCCACGGACTCCAGCCAGGGGCCGCCCACATGGAACAGGTAATAGGTCATGTTCGAGGCGGGATCGGGATTGCAGGCATGAACCGAATCCTTCGGAATGAACACCAACTGCCCGGCCGAAGCCTTGTGGGGAGTACCTTCCAATAAAAAGGTCGTGCGCCCGGTCACCATCAGCACCATGGACAGGGCATCGTGCACATGGAGCCGGAACGCCTCCTCATTGTAACTGGAGAAGCGCAACTCGATGCCCGGCAGGTCCGGGTCGCGCCAGAAACGGACGGCGCTGTTGGCAGGCGGTTTTCCCATGCCCGGAGCGTAGCGGAGTGGCCGGTCGGCGTCAAAGCCTTCGCGGCGCTGTACTTGCGGGTCCGAGTAGGGCAAAATCAGGGATAAGGAGAACGACGTGACCGATTCCACCGACCTGACCAGAAGACCGATCCCGGAGGTCATCCGCCAAGTGGCCGTGCCCGCTTCCATCGGGTTCTTCTCCCAGACCATGTTCAACATCGTGGACACCATGTGGGCCGCGCGCATCGATACCGAGGCCGTGGCCGCCCTGTCGCTCTCCCTGCCGGTCTTCTTCATCATCAGTTCGCTGGCAAGCGGCATCGCCACCGGTTCCACCGCACTGATGGGCGCGGCACTGGGTGCGGGCGACAGGGACAAGGCCTCCCTCACCGCGGTGCAGATGCTCGGGTTCGGCGTGCTGGTCTCCGCCCTGCTCGCCTGGTTCGGGCTGACCTTCTCGCCGCCCATCTTCGCATGGTTGGGGGCCGAGGACAGCTATCTGGCAACCTGCCTCGCCTACATGAATCCCATCTTTGCCTGCAACGCCGTCATGGTATTTCTCTCCCTGTTCAACGCCGTGCTCCAATCCAGAGGCGACACCAAAAGTTTCCGCAACGTGCTGATGGGCACGGCGCTGCTCAATCTGGCGCTGGACCCCTGGTTCATCTACGGAGGCTTCGGACTGCCTGCCATGGGGCTGGGCGGCGTGGCCTGGGCCACGGTCTTCCTCCAGGCTGCCGGAGCCGTGTACCTGGGATTCAAGGCCCGGCGCACCGGCCTGCTGAACACCAACAAGGGACGCAACCTGATCCCGCGCCCCCACATCTATGCCCAGATCGCACATCAGGGATTCCCGGCCTCACTCAGTTTCATGACCATTGCTCTGGGCTTTTTCGTCATCTTCCGGTTCGTCTCCCGCTTCGGCCCGGCGGCATCCGCAGCCTTCGGCATCGCCACGCGCATCGACCAGATCGTTCTGCTCCCGGCCATCGGACTCAACGTGGCCGCCCTGACCGTCACGGCCCAGAACTTCGGCGCGGGCAAGATCGACCGCATTCGGGAGACCATGGCTCGCTGCCTGAAATACGGCGCGTGGCTGCTCATCCCCCTGTGCGTTCCCCTCGGCCTGTTCGCCCGACAACTCATGAGCCTGACCACGAGCGATCCGGCCGTCATCGCGGTGGGTGCGGAATACCTGCATGTGGACGCCTTCGTGCTCTACGGCTATGTCATCATCTCCGTGTCCACGGCCGCGCTCCAGGGGATGCAGCGCCCCCTCTTTGCCATCTGGATGGGGGTAAGCCGACAGGTCATCGCCCCATGGCTGCTCTTCACCTTCCTGGTCCACCACATGGGCTACGGCACCATTGCGCTCTGGCTGTCCATCGGGGTTATTGTCTGGACAGCGGCCATCATCTCCTTCTGGTTCGTGCGCCGGGTCCTGGCCCGGGCCGAAATGACGCCGCCCGCCTGAGGCGTCCGCAAGTTCGGGTTGTCCTTTTTCTTCCGAGAGCGTATTTTGCCCCGGCAACTCGATTGAAACCGCAAGACGGAGAATATATGCCCGAAACCAAGATAACCGCCCTCGTACTGGCCGCCGGAAAAGGAACGCGTATGCATTCCCCGCGGCCCAAGGTATTGCAGACTCTGCTGCGCGAGCCCATGCTCGGCTATGTCTACCGCGCCCTGGACCCGATATTTTCGGACATCGTCACCATTGTCGGCCACGGTGCCGACGAGGTGGCAGCGGCCTTCCCCGGCCGGAATTTCGTATTGCAGGCCGAGCAACTCGGCACCGGTCATGCCGTGCAGACCGGATGGGACGCCGTAAAGGAATCCGGCGCCACCCATTGTCTGGTCATCAACGGCGACACCCCGCTGGTCATGCCCGAGGCCATTGAGCGGCTGCTGGAAGCACAGAATGCGGACCTCGCCTTCATGACCATCACGCCCAAGTCACCGGCCGCGTTCGGCCGCGTGGTCCGCGACGAGGACCGACGCATCACCGCCATAGTGGAGGCCAAGGATTACGATATCGCCGTCCACGGACACGCTACCGGCGAAGTCAACGCAGGCATCTATCTGCTCAACGTGGCGACCATCGGCCCGCTCCTCGACCAATTGAAAAACAGCAATGCCAGCGGCGAGTACTACGTCACCGATCTGGTGGGGCTGGCGGTGACCGAAGGATTGACGGTAAGCGGCGTGCAGTGCGGCGACGACCTGAGTCTGATGGGCATCAACAGCCCGCGCGAGCTGATCGAGGCCGAAAACGCACTGCGACGGCGCATCGTGGAAGGACTTATCGATAGCGGCGTGCTCATCCACAACCCGGATACCGTGATCGTCGGACCGGGCGCGAAGGTGGAGCCGGGCGCGGAAATTTTCGGCCACTGCGAGATCTACGGCGAGTCCTTTGTGGCCGCCGGGGCCAAGCTGGGATCGTACAACCAGATTACGGACTGCACCTTTGCCCCCGGCTGCGAGATTCGGGAGTTCTGCCACATGGAGAAGGCCAATGTCGGCCCGGATGCACAGGTCGGCCCCTATGCCCGGCTGCGTCCCGGTGCGGAACTCAAAAAGGGCTGCCGCGTCGGCAATTTTGTGGAAATAAAGAAGTCCGTGGTGGGCGAAGGCTCCAAGGCGAGCCACCTGACCTACCTGGGCGATACCGAGGTAGGGGCCGGAGTCAACATCGGCGCGGGCACCATCACCTGCAACTATGACGGCAAGAACAAATTCAAAACCGTTATCAGCGACGGCGCGTTCATAGGCTCCAATACGGCCCTGGTTGCACCGGTAACCGTTGGACGCGACGCGCTTGTGGGAGCGGGCTCGACCATCACCAAGGATGTGCCGGATGAAAGCGCGGGTATCGCGCGGGGCAAACAGATAACCATTAAGCGACGCCTTAAACGGTCTTGACGGCAAGCGGATTCGCCCGCCCAATAACTGTTGATTTGTGTGTCGTTAGAGGATAGATAGACCATATGGAACTTGTTAGCCAACTAGAACAACGCTTTAATGATTTATTAAATAAGATCAAAGAGTTGAAGGAAGAAAACCTGCATTTGAGGGAGGAAGTCGAGGCCGAACGTAACTTGCGGCGCGACATTGAATCTCGCATCGACACGATATTGGAGAAAATCCAAAGCGAGCTGGAATGACAGCGATAGACGATGCCACGCTACACGTTAAATCTGTTCGGACTTGAGATATCCTTCAAGACGGATGCGGAAAGCGACCGCATCGAAGCCGCACAAGCATTTCTGGAACAGAAGTACTCGGAGCTGAGTGATACTGCCGGAGATTTGAGCAAGGAAAAGGCACTGACATTTCTGCTCCTTAGTCTTGCTGACGATTATCTGGTCGGGGTGGAAAAGCTTGAGCGGATGGAAGGAAAGATCGGAGAGATTTTGGAAAAAACCTCTTAAAGACCCAAGCCGATAATAGGAAGGGTCCCCGAGGTTGCAAAAAAATTACCCTGGGACGTTCGTGATTGCCCTGAGCGTTCTTGAGCCAATGCTCTTTAAAAGGGCGACGACTCCAGCGGGTTGGTGCGCATGCCCGCCTTGTGCGGGAAGCCTGAAGGTCCGCGAGTCATGCCCACCTGGTATCCAGGTTCAAAACCTAAAGGCAACACGGCCTCCCGGGGCTTTCAACCGACTACAATGTCGGATGACATAGACAAGAACACTTCCAAACTCCCTCCTCCCATTGCTCCGGGTAATGGATTTCCTTCCTGGCGCACCTCATGCGTCGATCCTCAAGTGCGCTAAAGGGCGTCAACAGACCGCCAAAAGTCTGTCAACATACACCCAAGGAGCAATCCAATGATCATCGAGATAGCCCTGCTGGGCGGCGGCATCATCGTCGGACTGGGGGGGGGATTCATCCTCAATAAATACATCTCCGACAAGAACATCGCCGACTCCCGGGGACTTGCCGACCGAATCGTGCAAGAGGCCCGCAAGGAAAGCGAAGCGCTGAAAAAAGAAACCCGCATACAGGCCCAAGACGAAATCTATGCCCAGAAAAGGGACCTGGAAAAAGATTTCAAGGACCGTGAATCCCAGCTCAAGAACGAAGAACGCCGCCTCCACTCCAAGGAGGAGCGCCTGGACGCCAAGCATGAAAAGGTGGCGGACAAGGAAGCGCAGGTCGTGGAGCTGGAAAAGCAGCTTATCAAACAGGAAAAACGCCTCTCCGAACTGGAGGAGGACCTGACGCTCAAGGCTGATGAGCACGAACGCAAGCTGCAGGAAATATCCGGCCTCACCGTCGAGGAGGCCAAGGAACATCTCATGACCGAGATCGAGTCGCGCACCCGCCACGAGGCCGCGCGCATGATCCGCAACATTGAGATGGAAGCCAAGGAAAACGCCAGCAAGAAGGCCAAGGAAGTGCTCTCTCTCGCCCTCCAGCGCTACGCTGGCGACTATGCGGGCGAGCAGACCGTCACGGCCGTGACCCTGCCCTCCGAGGACATGAAGGGGCGCATCATCGGCCGCGAGGGCCGGAACATCCGCGCCCTGGAAGCCGCTACCGGCGTTGACCTGATCATCGACGACACCCCCGAGACCGTCGTTCTCTCCGCTTTCAGCCCCCTCAAGCGCGAGGTGGCCAAGCAGGCGCTGGAACGGCTCATTCACGACGGCCGTATCCATCCGGCCCGCATTGAAGAGATCGTCAAGAAAGTCGAGTCCGAAATGGACACCAAGCTCAAGGAGATCGGCGAGCAGGCCACCTTCGACGTTGGCGTGCACGGCATCCACCCGGAGCTGATCAACCTTCTCGGCCGGTTGCACTACCGCACCTCCTTCTCCCAGAACGTGCTGCAGCACTCCATGGAGGTCGCCTTTCTCTGTGGCGTCATGGCCGCCGAGCTGGGACTCAACGAGAAGGAAGCCAAGCGCGCCGGCCTGCTCCACGACCTGGGCAAGGCCGTGGACCACGAAATCGAAGGCCCCCACGCCATCATCGGCGCGGACCTGGCCAAGAAGCACGGCGAGTCCAAGGAAATCATCCACGCCATTGCCGCTCACCACGAGGACACGCCGCCCATGTCCATCCTGGCCAATCTGGTCCAGGCTGCGGACTCCCTCTCCGGCGCACGCCCCGGCGCACGCAAGGAGTTGCTGGAGAACTACGTGAAGCGTCTTGAGGAGCTGGAAGGCTTGGCCACCAGCTTCGACGGCGTGCAGAAGGCCTACGCCATCCAGGCCGGGCGCGAAATCCGCGTCATGGTCGATTCGGACAAGGTCGGCGACGAGAACACTTATGTTCTCTGCAAAGACATTGCCGAAAAGATCGAAAACAACATGACCTACCCTGGCCAAATCCGGGTTACGGTCATCCGCGAAAAGCGCGCCGTGGGCTACGCAAAATAACAAGTTGCACTCAGATGGCCCCGGCTTTACCCGAAGCCGGGGCCTTTTATTTTATCACCTGATGGTCTGCAATTTATCATGGCAATGATGGAGACTTTTGATACGGTCACTCCATCAGAATTCCAAGATGGAGCAGGAATATGACCGATAAAGCATCCACTGCCGCAGACGCCAAGCCTGACAACAACGCTGAAGAACAACAGGCCCAGCTGTTTCGCTCCACCATGGGCGACAAGGAATTTTCGCGTTTCAGCCAGTTGATCCACTCCGAGTTCGGCATCAAGATGCCGCCCACCAAGAAAATCCTGCTCCAGTCAAGATTCCAGAAGCGGCTGCGCGCTCTGGGCATGACCACCTACAAGGAATATTGCGACTACGTGTTTTCCCCGGAGGGCCGGGAGGCCGAGCGGTCGCAACTCATCGACGTGGTAACCACCAATACCACGCACTTTTTCCGCGAGCCCAAGCATTGGGACATCATGAACAACATCGTTCTGCCGGAACTGTGGCAGCGCAGCATCGGTCGCGGCACCCCCCTACGGCTTTGGAGCGCAGGCTGCTCCAGCGGCGAGGAGCCGTACACCCTCAGCATGCTCCTGACCGAATTCGCGGCTAAAGCGTCCGGCTTCGATTTCGCTATTCTGGCCACGGATATCTCCAACGATATTCTGCGCAAGGCAATGCGTGCCGTCTACGCCATGGAAAAGGCCGAAGAGATCCCCATGGACATGAAGAAAAAGTACGTGCTGAAGAGCAAAAGCCGCACAAACCCGCTCATCAAGATTGATGAGCCGATCCGGCGCAAGGTCTCTTTCCAACGGCTCAACTTCATGGGTGATTTCAAGTTGCAGAATCAGCAGGACATCATCTTCTGCCGCAACGTGGTCATCTATTTTGACCGGCAGACCCAGGTCACTCTTTTCAACAAGTTCTGCCACAATCTGAAGCACGGGGGCTACCTGTTCATCGGCCATTCCGAATCCCTGTCCGGAATGACGCTTCCTCTACGCCAGGTGGCTCCCACGGTTTTCCAAAAGACCTCCTGATCTTGCTATAGGACGACAAGGAAAACCATTTGCCAATTCGCCGGGTGACATCTTTCCCGGCCCCCTTTTCAACGCGCGATTTTTGACTTAAAGGATACCTCCGGACGGGCGGTTTTTCCCGGCCTTTCGCTGCGGGACGACCGCGTGTACGCACCGAATAGAATCGGCAGGCGACGCGCGGCAAACGATGAGGATCTCATGAATATTTACGACGAATTTAAATGGCGCGGACTGATCAATCAGGTCTCTGACGAGGAAAAAGTGCGCGAGTACCTCGGCACTCCCGGAGCCGTCATGTATTGCGGTTTCGACCCTACTGCCGAATCCCTGCACGTGGGCAACCTCGTCCCCCTGCTCTGCCTGGTGCGCATGAAGCGTGCCGGACACCACCCCCTCTATCTTATGGGCGGAGCCACCGGCCGCATCGGCGACCCATCGGGCAAGGACAAGGAGCGGGAACTCTCCGATCCCGAACTCATGGAAGCCCGCCTGGAGAAAATCAAGGCGCAGGTCCGTCGTTTTGTCGAGCGCAACACCGGGGATCGTCCGGACATCGTCAACAACTATGACTGGACCAAGGATATGACCGCCATTGAGCTGCTACGCGATGTGGGCAAGCACTTCACGGTCAACTGGATGCTCCAGAAAGAATCGGTCAAGGGACGCATCGACCGCGACGACGTCGGCATTTCCTACACCGAATTCTCCTACATGATCCTGCAGAGTCATGATTTCTATCACCTCTACAAGAATCGCAAATGCCGCTTGCAGATCGGCGGAGGCGACCAATGGGGCAATATTACGGCCGGCTGTGAGTTCATCCGCCGCCGCGCCGCCTTTGACGGCGAGCAGGCCGAGACCTTTGCCCTGACCTTCCCACTGTTGATGACCGCTTCCGGCAAGAAATTCGGCAAGTCCGAAAAGGGCGCCATCTACCTCAATGCCGAAACCACCTCGCCATACGCCTTCTACCAGTACTTCTTCAACACCGATGACCGCGACGTGATCAACTTCCTCAAACTCTTCACCTTCCTCGGCCCCGACGACATCGAAGCCTTGGAAAAGGAGATGGAGGACGCACCGCACCTGCGCCCGGCACAGAAGCGGCTGGCGGAGGAAGTAACCCGCATGATCCACGGCCAGCCCGAGCTTGACCGTGTCCTGGCCGCTTCCGAAGCCCTCTTCGGCACCGGCGACCTGCGTAAGGTCGATCCCGCCACGCTGCGGGCCGCGTTGGAGTCCGCTCCGCACCGCCATTATGCTCCTGGCGATGTCCCGGACATTCCGCAAATGCTTGTTGACCTGAAACTGGTCGGTTCCAAGGGTCAGGCCCGAAAGGACATCAAAGCCGGCGGCGTATATCTGATGGGTGAACGTGTAGACGAAGGACAGGAGATTCTCGACACCGACTTTATCGGCGGCGAACTGCTTGTTCTGCGCAAGGGCAAAAAGAATTATGGCCTGATTACACGCGGCTAATCAGCCTTCTTCCCGCATATGCAAGCCGCCGGACCTGTTCCGGCGGCTTTTTTTATTCCACGTTGACGGCAACGGAGAAAGTCGCTTCCGGAAGTGACAAAATGGCCAACTCATCGCAGGCGCTTTTCCAAGGGACAACCACACAGCCTGCCAGTGTGGAGAAGGTCTAAGCCAGCATGGAGGAGATGAGTAGTTCCATCAAACAGAACGCCGAGAATGCCAACCAGACGCAACCTATTGCCGAACAACCACCCAGATGCCAAAACCGATGGCCAAGACTGTAGCGCACACGGTAACGGCTATGAACGAGATCGCAGACAATATCTCGATCATCGAAGACATTGCCCGCCAGACAGACCTGCTCGCGCTGAATAACGCCATTGAAACGGCCGGAGCGGGTGAGCATGGCAAGGGATTTTCAGTTGTGGCGGCCGAAGTGCGCAAACTGGTCGAGCGGAGCAAAATTGCCGCCGCCGAAATCAAAGAACTCTCGGCGGACAATATGTAGATTGCTCAAAAGGCCGGAGAACTCCCGGACAAGATATTGCCCGATATTAACCGCACGGCCCAACTGGTCGAGGAAATAGCTGCGGCAAGCAATGAGCAAAACGCCGGTGCGGGGCAGATCAACAATGCCATTCAGCGGTTGGACCACATTATCCAGTCCAATGCCTCGGCATTGGAAGAGATAGCCTCTTCCTGTGAGGAACTGGCAGGACAATCCGAGTCTCTCTAACAATCCATAGGATTCATCAAGCTCTGGAAGGATGGGGGAGACCTCAGCCAATCACCGAAACCAGTCGGTTCAGAGTCTGAACACGCCCTTCCGTCAAAGACTTCCCGCTGAGGAAGATAACTTCGAACAATTCTAGCCTAAGCAGACCCCGGTGATATAAATCGGTGCCTTTTTCAATTCCTGCTTCACTACCAGATCTACGTATTTCATCTCCTTCTCCGATAGCCGTCTTCGGCCAGATGAGTCCCAATTAATCCCACCATTACACCTATGACAGCTCAGACTGAAAGCTGCTCCAGACCCACGGTACAGGTATTCCTCGGGTGCCTCCCCTTCCGATAGATACAAAAAAAGGGCGAACCCTCTCGGGTTCGCCCTCTTGTATCAGGGTGAGGATGGATCTAGCAGGTTCCGGCGTTCTTGCCGCTGCTCTTGCAGTTGATCCGGGAGATGGCCCGGCGCAAGGCAGCCTGATTGCGGGCTGCGTCGATCTTCTCCTTGGCCTTGGTGGAGCGCTCTTCAGCGCGAACCTTGGCCTTTTGGGCGCGATCAGTATCGATCTCCGTGGCCTTTTCAGCAACCTCGGCCAGGATGGTTACCTGGTCGTGGCTAACTTCGGCAAAGCCACCGGCGACGAACACGTAGAACGCCTTTCCGTTTTGCTTGTAGTGGAGGTTGCCCACACCCAACGCGGAAAGGAAGGGAACGTGCTTCGGCAGGATACCGAACTCACCGAGGATACCGGGGGCACCCACGTATTCCACGTCCTCGGAAAGCACTTTCCGGTCGGGGGTGACAATCTCAAGCTTCAGAGTATTGGCCATGGTTTACCTCGCTTACTGCTTGGCTTTCTCTATGGCTTCCTCAATGGAACCGCACATGTAGAAGGCCTGCTCAGGCAGGTCATCGTACTTGCCGTCCAGGATGTCACGGAAGGCCTGAACGGTGTCTTCCGTCTTGACGTACACGCCGGGAACACCGGTGAATACCTCGGCGACGTGGAACGGCTGCGACAGGAACCGCTGAATGCGACGAGCGCGGGCAACGGTCAGTTTGTCGTCGTCGGACAGTTCATCCATACCGAGAATGGCGATGATGTCCTGCAGGTCCTTGTACTTCTGGAGCACGGACTGGACTTCACGAGCCGTGGCGTAGTGCTCTGCACCCAAGACATCCGGGGAGAGGATACGGGAGGTGGAGTCCAGCGGGTCAACTGCAGGGTAGATGCCCAACTCGGCGATCTGACGGGACAGAACCAAGGTACCGTCAAGGTGCGAGAAGGTCGTTGCCGGTGCGGGGTCGGTCAAGTCATCGGCGGGCACGTAAACGGCCTGGACCGAGGTGATCGAACCCTTGTTGGTGGAAACGATGCGTTCCTGCAGGCCACCAAGGTCGGTGCCCAGGGTCGGCTGGTAACCAACTGCGGAAGGCATACGGCCGAGCAGTGCGGAAACCTCGGAACCCGCCTGGGTGAACCGGAAGATGTTATCGATGAAGAGCAACACGTCCTGGCCTTCTTCGTCACGGAAGTATTCCGCGCAGGTCAGAGCGGTCAGAGCAACACGAGCACGGGCTCCCGGAGGCTCGTTCATCTGGCCGTAAACCAACGCTGCTTTCTCCAGAACGCCTGCGTCTTTCATTTCGTGGTAAAGGTCGTTGCCCTCACGAGTACGCTCACCAACACCTGCGAACACGGAGATACCACCGTGCTGCTTGGCGATGTTGTTGATCATCTCCATGAGAATAACGGTCTTGCCGACACCCGCGCCGCCGAACAGGCCCATCTTGCCGCCCTTGGGGAACGGGATGAGCAGGTCAACGACCTTGATGCCGGTTTCGAGCAGTTCCACCTTGGTGGACAGCTCAGTGAAATCCGGAGCCTCACGGTGAATGGGCAGCCGCTTTTCGCAAGGCACCTCGCCCATCTCATCCACAGGCTTGCCCACAACGTTCATGATGCGACCCAGCGAACCGGAACCGACAGGAACGGTGATCGGAGATTCGGTGTCGACAGCTTCCATGCCGCGGACGAGACCTTCGGTGGCGTCCATGGCGATGGTGCGAACGACGTTGTTGCCCAAATGCTGTGCCACTTCGCAGACGAGCTCGGGGGCATCAGTATTGTTGGGGTTTTTAATCTCCAACGCAGACAGAATGTAGGGAAGATTCCCTTCGGCAAATTCGACGTCGACAACGGCGCCGATTACCTGAACGATTTTACCAATATTAGCCATTTTTCATAGCCCCCTTTTATCCTTTCAGCGCTTCAACGCCGCCGACAATGTCCATGAGGTCGCCGGTAATGGCGGTCTGCCTTGTCTTGTTGTAGAGCAAGGTCAGCGTATTCGTGAGCTCGTCGCAGGCCTTGGTCGCGTTATCCATAGCGGCCATGCGGGCGGCATGCTCGGAACAGGCGGTATCCAGCAGACCGCGGTAGACCTGGACCTTGATGAACCGCGGCAGCAGCTCAGCAAGAAGACCTTCAACGGACGGCTCGTACAGGTAGTCGCCGCTTCCGCCGACAGGCTCTTCGGCCTGCTCGCCTTCGGCCTCATGCGCTGCCATGGGCAGCACCTGAAGCTCAACAGCAGGCTGTCTCGCCATGCTCTGGAATTCGCCATAAGCGATATGGACTTCATCGAGCTCACCGGACACGTAGCCGGCGATCAACTCGTTGCCGACGCTGGCGGCCAGGGTGAAGTCGAACTTGCTCATGGCGTCGGCTTCGGCGCGCACGATTTCAAAGTCCAGCTTCCGGAAGGCGTCGCGCGCCTTCTTGCCAATGCACCAGAGTTTGACAGTCTTGCCCTCTGCAGCCTTGGCCTGGGCCAGCTTCTTGGCCTTGTTGATAATGTTGATATTGAATGCGCCGCACAAGCCGCGGTCGGAAGTGGCAACCATGATACCCACGGTCTTTACTTCGTCTCGGACTTCCAGCAGCGGATGTACCGATTCGTCAGCACCAGCCGCCAAGTCGCCAAGCATCTCGTAAAACTTGTCCGCATACGGGCGGAAGCGTTCAATACGCTCCTGCGCGTTGCGCAGTTTTGCCGAGGCCACCATATTCATGGCCTTGGTGATCTGCTTGGTTTTCTTGACGCCAGTGATCTGATTCATGACGTCTTTTAACGAAGCCATTCAATTACCCCTTAGGTTAGGCGCTGAAGCCTTTCTTGAACTCTTCGATAGCGGCGCGGAGGTCCGCTTCAACGGCGTCGTCGATCTTCTGCTTCTCAGCAATGGAGTTCAGCACGTCGGCCTTTGCATTGTTCATGAATTCCAGGAATTCAGCTTCGAACCGGACAACAGTTTCGACCGGAACGTCGTCAAGGTACCCCTTGGTACCGGCAAACAGAACGGAGACCTGCTCCTGAACGGTCTGCGGACGGTACTGAGGCTGCTTGAGCAGCTCGACCATGCGGGCACCACGATTCAGCTTGGCCTGCGTCGCCTTGTCCAGGTCGGAACCGAAGGAGGCGAAGGCGGCCAGCTCGCGGTACTGAGCCAGGTCGAGACGGAGGGTACCGGCGACCTGCTTCATGGCCTTGATCTGTGCGGAACCACCGACGCGGGAGACGGAGAGGCCGACGTTGATGGCCGGGCGAACGCCGGACAGGAACAGGTTCGGCTCCAGGTAGATCTGGCCATCGGTGATGGAGATAACGTTGGTCGGAATAAACGCGGAAACGTCACCGGCCTGGGTTTCAATGATCGGCAGGGCGGTCAGGGAACCGGCACCCAGGGAGTCGTTGACCTTGCAGGAACGCTCCAGCAGGCGGGAGTGCAGGTAGAAGACGTCGCCCGGGAAAGCCTCACGTCCCGGAGGACGGCGAAGCAGCAGGGACATTTCGCGGTAGGCCGTGGCCTGCTTGGAAAGGTCATCGTAGCAGATCAGGGCATGTTCGCCTCTGTCGCGGTAGTACTCGGCCATGGTGACGCCGGTGTAGGCCGCGATGTACTGCAGCGGAGCAGGCTCGGAAGCGGTAGCCGAAACGATGGTGGTGTATTCCATGGCGCCGTGCTGACGCAGAACGTCGGCAACCAGGGCGACGGACGCCTTCTTCTGGCCGATGGCGACGTAGAAACAATGCACGTCGGTGGTCTTCTGGGCGATGATGGCGTCAACGCAGACAGCGGTCTTGCCGGTCTGACGGTCACCGATGACCAGTTCGCGCTGGCCGCGGCCAACCGGGGTCATGGCGTCAATAGCCTTCAGGCCGGTGTAGCAGGGCTCGTGAACGGATTTACGGGAGATGATGCCGGGGGCCTTCAACTCAACCGGGCGAACCTCGGTGGCCTCAATGGGTCCCAAGCCATCCAGGGGCTGTCCCAGGGGATCCACGACGCGGCCCATGACGGCGGGGCCGACCGGGACGGAGTAGATCTGACCGGTACGCTTGACCGGGTCGCCTTCCTTAACACCGGTGTCCGAACCCAGCAGGGCGACACCGACGTTGTCTTCTTCGAGGTTGAGCACCATGCCCATGACGCCACCGGGAAATTCCAGCAGCTCCATGGCCATGACGTTCTCGACGCCGTGGACGCGTGCGATACCGTCACCGACGTAGAGGACGGTACCGGTCTCGCTCATTTCAACACGAGATTCGTAATTCTGAATCTGGTCCTGAATGATTTTGCTGATTTCTTCTGCTTTGATCTGCATTGCCCTACTCACCCCTTTTAATATTTTCTTTCAAAATCTGCAGCTGCGCCTTGAGGCTGGCGTCCATAACCTTGTCGCCAACCTTGAGGACGATACCTCCAAGGATATCCTTGTCGGTGGCGAAAGACAGCTCCAGCTTCTTGCCGGCCTGCTTTTCGAGGTTTGCCTGGATTGCAGATTTTCTCTCCTCACTCAACTCGCCCACCGTGATGAGCTCGCCCGTGATGACGCCGGAGATGGCGTCCATCATCGCCTTGTAGTCGGAAGCGATGGCGGGAAGCATCTCGACCCGGCCCTTATCGGCCAGCAGGTCGCAGAAGCTCTTTACCATGGCGTCCACCGATGCCTTCTCGACGAGTTTGCTGAGGACGGCCTTTTTCTCCTCGGCGGAGAAGGAAGGATTCTTGAAGAATCCCACGGCCTCGGGAGCGTCCGTAATGGATTCGCTCAGCGAAATCAGCTGCTCGCCGTACGTCTTCTGTTCCGCCTCGCCTTTGGCGGCGCCTATGGCAAAGAGAGCCTTGGCGTAGCGGCGGGAAACTACGTTACCGGTCAATTGAGCACCACCTTTGTTAAGTATTCATCCACGAGCTTGTCGTGGTCTTCGGCCTTGAGCTTCTCGGTGACCACCTTTTCGGCAGCGCCCACGACCAGTTCGGCCAGATCGGCACGAATACGGTCAACGGCAGCCTGGGCCTCGTTGGAAGCGGTGCGCTTGGCCTGCTCGGTCAGCGCCACGGCATCCTTCTTGGCCTTCTCGATGATGGCAGCCTTGATGGCTTCGCCCTGCTCCTTGGCCTGGGCAAGGATGGCGTCCTTCTCCTTGGCCATGTTGGCGATGCCCGCTTCGACTTCCTTCAGCTTCTTCTCGGCCTCGGCCTGGCGGCTCTGCAGATCGTCCAGATCCTGCTTGATGCCATCACGGCGACCAACGAAGAAGTCTTTGATCTTGCTGCCCGCGAACTTGTACAGCACAAAGGCAAAGAGCACGAAGTTGACCATGCGCAATCCGTAGTTCTTCACGTTCTCAGCCGTGAAGACCGCGTGATGCGCACCTTCGGGCTCATTGGCGAAAGCTACGGTCGCAATCGCCAGACAGGCCAGAAGCGTCGTAAAAAACAGTGTCCGTTTCAAAATGAACCCTCCTTCCCTCGCCTAAGCCTGACCAAGAATCTTGGCCGTAGCGGCTTCGGCGAATTTGTCGACGTCTTTGGCCAGCTGAGTCATGGCGGTCTCGACTTCGGTCTCGATCTCGGCACGAGCGGCCTGGATGGTACCGGAAGCGGATTCGCCGGCGGCGGCGAGAATCTTGTGCTCCTCGGCAGTCCCTTCATCCTTCATGGAAGAACGAATATCATTCGCTTCCTTGCGCGCCTCGGCGAGCTGGGCCTCATAGTCGGCGACTTTCTTCTCGGCATTGCTGTTGAAGCCTTCGATCTTTCCCAGCTGGTCTGCCATCAAGTCTTTACGTTTCTTGATGATTTCCCGAATGGGTTTGATCAGCAGCACATTCAGCACGAAGACCGTGATGATGAAATTCGCCGCTTGGATAAAAAGTGTTTTGTCAGGTATAACCATACCAAATGCCCCCAAGAGGTTGTGAATTTATGCGCAAAGTCACTGCCAATTACGCAATTTCAGGACTTGTGTCAAAGGCTTTTTGGCTTTGACCACACTCCCAAACGCGATTTGACGGCCCTGCGCGCCACTAGTTGGAGTTCGTCTAAGACGACTCAGTCGGCACGGCATCCGGACTGCTCATCAGCAGCTGCCCCTCGAGCACCGCGCCCTCTTCGACAACCAGGACAGGCGTCCTGATATTTCCTTGTAAATTGGCAGTCTTATGCAACACAACCTTGCTCGCGGCTTCCACCTCACCATGGATATTGCCGGAAAGCACAAGCTGCCCAACCTTTATCTGCCCCTCGACCACGGCCTCCTGGCCCACGACCAAGGTTCCATCCGAGACCACTTCCCCCTGGAAATTGCCATCAATGCGCACCGCGCCCTGGAAATGCAGTTTTCCCTGGTAGTTAGTGCCTGCTCCCAAAAACGCGTTAATCTCATCTCTTGCCATGAAGCGCTCCTCAAGACTCCCGTTTATAACCTAGGCCCGGCACCCGTTTTCCACACGCTTGTTACTGTTTGAACAAGAACCTGCGCATGGAGACGTTGAGCACCAGGCCGACGAGACAAAAGTTGACCAGGGTGGCGCTACCTCCGTAACTGATGAATGGCAGAGGAATGCCTACCACCGGCATTAGCCCTAGCACCATACCCGTATTTATAAGGATTTGCCAGAAGAAATAGAAGAATACGCCCGCTGCAAGATAGCTTCCGAAGAGGCCGCGCGCGTCGCGAGCGATAACCACCATTTGATACAAAAAGAGGCAAAACAGGCCCAACAGCACCATGGTGCCGACAAACCCCCACTCCTCGCCGAACACCGCCACGGCGAAGTCAGTGTGCCGCTCCGGGAGGAACCGCAGCTGCGACTGCGTGCCCTCAAGGAAGCCCTTTCCCCAGAACCCGCCGGAACCAATGGCGATTTCCGACTGGATGATATGGTATCCCGCCCCCAGCGGGTCGGTGGTGGGGTCCAGAAAGGTCATGATCCGCTTCTTCTGATACCCGTGCAGGAAGAACCAGGACAGCGGCAGCAGGCAAGGAATGGCCACAAGTGCCGTTTTGAACACACGGGGCGTCACTCCCCGGTAGAGAATCATCCCGCCCAGAATCATGAGCACGGAAAGGCCGGAGCCCAGGTCCGGCTGCTTGATGATGAGCCCGGCCAGGATCAACCCGACGCCGAGCACGTAGGCCAGCCGGAAGAAATCCAGCGGCTCCCTCTCCTTGGACAGGATGCGGGCCCCGATGATAAGCACGGAAATTTTCGCCAGCTCCGAGGGCTGAAAATTCATGAAACCGAGGTCCAGCCACCGCTTGGCACCGTAGATGGTCTTGCCCATGACGAACACGCCGATAAGCAGGGCAATCGTGACCCAAAAGAGGGGCCAGGCCAGGGTCTTGAGATGCCGGTAGTCGAAGAACATGAAGACCAGCATACCGAACAGCCCCATCAGTCCCCACAGCAGCTGCTTCTGAAAAAAGGGCGCCATACTGATGCCGTCCTCAAGGCGGGTTCCACTGGCCGAATAGAGATTGAGCACGCCGAGCAGGAAAAGCAGGGTTGCCACCGCGAGCAGCGGCCAGTTGATATAGAAGAGCAGCCTGCGATCAATGGGCATTGGTTTTCGACCTCACGCGTTTTACGGGGATTCGCCGCGCTTCCCTCGCCTTTTCCTTCATGGCTTCGGGTTTCTTGCGGACTTTCCCGAGGAAAAGATAATCGATGATCGCCTTGACTACCGGCCCCGCTCCGCTGCCGCCGTGCAGACCGTGTTCCACCAGCACGGCGATGGCAAAACGACGGCCGTCCTTTTCAGCGGTGGCGGCCATCCATCCGTGGTCGCGGAATCGGTAGGGAATTTCATCGTCCTTGAGGCCCTTCAACTCCTCGGTCAGGCGTACCACCTGCGCAGTGCCCGTCTTACCGCCGACGGTCACGCCCTTGGTGCGGATACGGCGGCAGGTGCCGTGCGGACCGGCCACGGTTTCGATGAGGGCCTTGTGCAGTAGATCAATCTGATCGGGCTTGAGCGGAATCCGGCTTTGGACCACGGTCTTCTCGTCCTTGAGCAGCAGCGGCTTGAGCAGCTTGCCGCCATTGATGATGGAGGCGAAGAATCGAGCCACTTGCAGCGGTGTAACCAGGACATACCCCTGTCCGATGGCCATATTCAGGTTGTCTCCCCCCTGCCAGGACTCGCCGAACCGCTTGCGCTTCCATTCCCGGGTCGGAATGTTGCCGGACTTTTCGTGCGGCAGGATGATGCCGGTGGGGCTGCCGAAACCGCACGCCTTGGCGAATTCGCTCATCCGGTCCACGGTGAGCTTCTTGCCCGCCTTATAGAAATACACGTCGCAGGATTCAACCAGGGCGCGCTCCAGGTCCACCTTGCCGTGCCCGCCCTTGCGCCAGCAGCGGAAGACATGGCGCCCCAGCTTGATCTGCCCCAGACACATGACCGTGTCCTTCGGATCAATGGTGCCGTAGTGCAGCCCGGCACCGCCCACCACATGCTTGAAGACCGACCCCGGAGGATAGGTGGACTGGATGACCCGGTTCTGCATGGGGTGCAGCGGGTCATCCCGCAGCCGGGCCCACTGCTCCGGCGTCAGTCCCGTGGAAAAATCGTTGGAATCGTAAGACGGCGCAGTGGCGAGTGCCCAAATCTGCCCGGTATCAGCATCCATGACCACAGCGGCCCCGGCCTCTTCGTCCAGCCAGTCCATAGCCAACTTTTGCAGCTCCAGATCAATGGACAGGGATATCTCATGCCCGGCCCGAGGGTGCTTGAGCACGCGCTCCTTGAGGCGGCGACCGTTGACGTCCACCTCAAACTGGGAAAGGCCCTTCACCCCTCGCATGCGTTCTTCCAGCACCAGTTCCAGCCCTTGCTTGCCCACGTAGTCGCCCAGGTCCAGCCCCTTGCGCTGCTCCAGGTCCTCTTCATCCGCCTCGGCCACATAGCCGAGCACATGGGCGAGCAGCTTGCCGTACCGGTACTTGCGCCGGGGCCGCACCTGAATCTCCAGCCCGGGCCAGCGGAAACGGTTGGCGTCGATGATGGCCAGCTGGCCGAATGTGAGATCCGGCACAAGAATGAGCGGCTCAAAGGGTTTCACCCGTTTGCGGGTTTTCCCATAAATCTTTTTCAGTTCGGCAAAGTCACGGCCGGTCCACATGGAGACCTGGTGCAGGGTGGCGTCAATGTCCGAGCAGTCCTCACGCACCAGGCCGAGGGCATAAGCGGGCTCGTTGACGGCGAGCAGATCCCCGTTGCGGTCGCGAATCAGCCCGCGTGGCGAAAAGATCGGCTCCTGCCGGAGCTGGTTTGCCTTGGCCTTGAGGGCATACTCCTCACCCCGATGGATTTGCAGGTACCAGAGCCGGATGGAAAACAGGCAGAACAGCCCCAGGATGAGCACCTGGAGCAGTATCAGACCGCTTCTGGGCGGCTGCTGATCGCCGTTGTCATAAAGATTTGACATCCCGCCTAAGCCCCTTGGGGAAGAATTTGTCCAAAATCAACCAGACCACCGGGAAGGTCACGGCCTGCATGGCCCCCTCCACCAACGTGGTCTGCATGGGCACGGCAAGATTGCCGAGGGAGGCCAGGAAATAGATCAACATGGGATGCAGCACCCCGAGTCCGATGCCGAGCAAACACATGAACAGCAACGACCGTGCTTCAAAAAGCCATCGGCCCATCACGTAAAAGGTGACGAGCAGCCCATACCAGGCAATGCCATAGCCGAACGGCAGGTTGCCCGTACCCTCCAGCAGCAGAATCCAGATCACGGCGAGCCAGAACGTCCGGGCGCCGTAGTCCCGCTGCAGGGCGACCACGATGCCGGGAGCCAGAAAATCCACGCCCGGCACAAACCGCTGCGCCCACACACCGATCAGGGTATAAAAACCCCACCACAGGACCGCGCTGATATTATTCCTGGGAAACACGGTCCTTGGCCTCCCCGTCGGACGGCTGATCCTGTATCGTGGCACCGGCCGTCCGGTTGAGCAGCAGGACCTCTTCCAGTCCGGCCATGTCCACCAGCGGCTCGGCCTCCACCGTCAAAAACAGGGAAATATCCGAACGCTGGACCTTGGTCACGCGGGCAACGGGAAGCCCCTTGGGATAGAGACCGGAAAGACCGGATGAGAGCAGAAGTTCGCCCGAATCGATAGCGGCATTGAGGTTGACGAACCTGAGGGTCAGCGGCTGGCCGAACCCCTGCCCGGCCAACATGCCGGGGGAACGGTTCTGGTCACCGATGACAGCGATGCGGCTGTTGGCGTCGGTGAGGAGCAGCACCGAGGACGTCGTGCCCCCTGTTTCCAGCACGCGGCCGACCACGCCGAGCGGCGTGACCACAGGCATGTCCGCCTGCACGCCGGACGCACTGCCGCGGTCCACCGTGATGGTATCCAGCACTCCAGCCGGGCCCATGCGTTGGGCTATGACCCTGGCGCCGCTGAAATCCCACTGCTCCGGCGCACGGAATCCGAGCAGCTTTTCCAGCCGCTCGGCGGAACGCGCCCTGGCGGCCATGATCATGTGATCACGGCGCAGCTTGGCCGCCTCCTCGCGCAGTTCGTCGTTCTGCTGCTTGAGAGCCACCAAATAGATATAGCGCTCCCAGAACCCGACCACCTGATCCGAAACCCACAGGCCGGGACGAAGGACAAAGCCGGAGATATCCAAGCCGGTGTAACTGGACAGGGCGTCCAGATAACCGGTGCGAAGGTTCCACGTGTAGATGGACAGGTAGAGGAAAAGACCCGCTACCACCACGGCCGCGATTTTCTGGGGCCGCTTCATGCCCGGCCCTCTGCCGCGCGCATCACGCGCGGGCACAGCGTAGACCCCGGCCCCCTGCGCGGGCGGGCCGCCGCGGATCCGATAGATAAGTGCGCCTTGCGCTCGGCCATGGGCTACGTCCGAAGAGTTTGGGCGGACCGGCTAGTCCGTGGTAATATCCTTGTACAGATCAATGTTGTCGAGCGCCTTGCCGGAGCCGAGCACGACTGCGGTAAGCGGGTCTTCGACCACGGTGATGGGCAGCTGGGTCTCATGCTGCAGGAGCATATCCAGCCCCTTGAGCAGAGCGCCGCCGCCGGTGAGCACGATGCCCCGGTCCACGATATCGGCGGCCAGTTCGGGAGGCGTCTGCTCCAGGGCGATGCGTACGCCCTGAACAATGCCTTCCACCTGCTCGCTGATGGCCTCGCGGACCTCCTCGGCCGTGATGGGCCGATTCTGCGGGATACCGGTAACCAGATCGCGGCCCTTGACCTCGATGATCGGCTCCTCGTCTCCCAGCGGATAGGCGGAACCGATGTGAATCTTGATCTGCTCGGCCGTGGATTCACCGATGAGCATGTTGTACTTGCGCTTGACGTGCTGCATGATCGCCTCGTCCATCTTGTCACCGCCGATACGCACGCTGCGGGCGTAAACGATACCGGAAAGCGAAATGACGGCGATCTCGGTGGTGCCGCCTCCGATGTCCACGATCATGTTGGAGGTCGGTTCGGTGATCGGCAGGTTGGCACCAATGGCCGCGGCCATGGGCTCCTCGATGAGGTAAACCTCGCGCGCTCCGGCGGACTGGGCCGATTCCTTGACCGCGCGTTTCTCAACCTGCGTGATGCCGGTCGGCACGCAAATCATGATGCGGGGCCGGACCAAGCGTCTGGAGTTGTGCACCTTTGAAATGAAATGGCGGAGCATGGCCTCGGTGACCTCGAAGTCGGCGATGACGCCGTCCTTCATGGGCCGGATGGCAACGATGTTGCCGGGGGTGCGTCCCAGCATTTTCTTTGCCTCGGCCCCGACCGCCAGCACGGCCTTGCCGCCGCGCGAGTCCTTCTTGACCGCCACGACCGAGGGCTCCGACAACATAACGCCCTTGCCTTTTACATAGACAAGGGTGTTTGCCGTGCCAAGGTCGATGGCAAGATCGTTGGAGAAAGAGCCGATAATTTTGTTGAGCAGGCTACCCACGTATACCCCCAGCTTCGATAATATTCCATCGCGTCGCCCGGCGCGAAGCACCTTCCCAAGGTGGGGAAAGTGCGCTAGCGTGCATTTTCTGTGGATGATAGGTAGCAAATCCCATCACTACAGGCAATACGCTTAGGACGGTTTAAGCATAATTTCTCAACTTTTTCTAAAAAAATATGAACCGCACCTTCGCACTGTCCACGTACCTCAAGCGCCTTTTCGGCGAAAACGTCCGAAAAATCCCCCTGGATGCAGGCTTTTCATGCCCGAACCGGGATGGCACCATTTCCCGGACAGGATGCATCTTCTGCAATCCGAACGGCTCCGGCTCCGGCATGTTGGACCGGGGGCTTTCCCTGGCCGGGCAATGGGCCTTCTGGCACGACCTGCACAGTACGAAGCACCACACCCGGCTCTTCATCGCCTATCTTCAATCCTTTTCCAATACCCACGGCCCCATCGAGAAACTGGCCGACACACTCTCCAGCATGGAGGGGCTGCCCGGCCTGGCCGCCATCGCCATCGGCACAAGGCCCGACTGCCTGGACGAGGCCAAGCTCGACCTGCTGGCCGCACGGCGCGAAGCCCTCGGCCTGCCGGTACTCTTCCTGGAACTCGGACTGCAATCCGCGAATGATGCCACCCTGCGCTGCATCAACCGTGGGCACGACGCCGCAGCCTTTGCCCACGCCGCCAAAGCCGCGGCGGAGAGAGGCCTTTCCGTGGTCGCCCACGTCATGGCCGGACTCCCCACCACCGACGGACGCGAAGGCACGACCGAACTGCTTGACACAATAGACATGGTCAACGGGTTGCCCGTGAGCGGCATCAAATTCCACAACACCTTCGTCTGCCGCAATACTCCGCTGACCCGCCTCTACGAACAGGGCGGGTACACCCCGCTCACCCTCGACGAATACCTTGAGCAGCTCGCCGCCGCCCTCGCCCACCTCTCCCCCCGCACCGTGGTCCACCGGTTGAACGGCAATCCCGCGTTCGGCGAGCTGGTGGCCCCGGAATGGGCGGGCAACATGCGCCGCCTGCACAACCGCATCCGTGAGCATCTGGACACCGTAGACGTCTGGCAGGGACAGCGGAACGGGGCCGAAGCCGGAATGCCGGAGTGGTTCGGAGCACGCTAGGCGTCGCGAATATCGAAAATCGGGCGCGAAGAATACGCCCCCCATCAAAAGGATTCGATAATCTTGTCCAGACAGCAGCCGAGGGCTTCGCGCTGCTCTTCATCAAGCCCGGCGGTAATCTCGCGGGTCAGTTCCAGATGGAGCCGGTTGTGCTCCTCAAAGAGGGTCTTGCCCGTGGATGTCATCTCAATGACGTTGGAGCGCCGGTCCGTGGGGTGCGGCACACGGCGGACCAGATCCTTTTTCTCCAGCCGGTCGGCCTGAATGGTCAGAGAGCCGGTGGTGACGCCCAGCCGGTCGGCGAGTTCCTTCATTCGCAGCGGACCATGCACACCCAGTATCTCCAGGGTGTGCATCTGGGTCGTGGTCAGCCCTTTCCCCTCCACCACCGAGGCCTCCCAGGAGGAAAGCTTTTCGTGGAATTCGACAAAAAGATGCGTGAGGTGTTGATCGTCGGTCATGACAGAAGCTCCGGGAAAACCGTGGTTGCGGACTCCGTGGCCCACAGGGAGTAAACGGCGAAAGCGATGACCAGGACGCCCGTGGCCCGCATGACGAGCGGCTCAATCCAGGGGCGGTCCAGGGCGCGCAGAGCGGCGGTGGTCCGATAGATGCCCCAGATAACGCCGGACAGGGCCACGGCCGTACCGAGTGCATAAGCCGCGAAAACAATGGTGCTGGCCCACGGATCGCCCGAGCGCAGGGCATAGGAATACATGATGGCGGCCGTGGGGCACGGCACGATCATATTGACGAATCCGAAAACAAACAAGCCAAGGGCCGTGGAATGGCTGAAACGGGATACGGCATGGTCGTCGTGAGCGTGATGATGATCGCGATCATGACCGGCGCAGGCCGCGCAACCGGGGGCTTCCCCGCCATCATGGGCGTGGTCGTGCTCATGGTGATCATCATGGCCGGGGCAGTGGCCGTGTCCATGTTCGTGATCGTGGTCATGATGGTGCAGCAAGGTCGGTTTGATCAGCAGCACGACGCCGAGAATAAGGAGCACGCCGAAGGTGATGACGTCGGCCCACATCTCCGCGCTTGGAGGCAGGCTCATGGAGATGGCCCCCAGCGTCATGCCGATGGCGACGCAGGCAAGGGACGTGCCGGAGACGAACGCGGCGGTGAGCCGGGCCACCCGCCCGGGATTGCGCGAACCGGCGGTAAAGGGAGCGAGCACCAGCCACGAATGACCGCAGGGATTGATGCCGTGGATCAGGCCGAGAAGCAGTGCGCCTTGCAGGGCGGTGAGGAAAAGCACGTCGTGGGTCATGAGGAAACCTCGTATCGCGTTGATGGTGAACTCCGTCGGCAATTACATTGATAACAAAGTATCTTGATAGTCAATGCATATTTGCAATTGATGCTCACGAACCCCGTCGAGTCCCTTCCTCAAACCGTGTCAATCCGCAGAGTTGTACCTTTTTTACCCGTTCTCCCGCTTATTCTTGCCTTTTTCCCCTGCGCCGAAAACCGGGTGTAGCCTGGGCGGGATTTCCCGAAATGGTTTGGGAAACAAAACCCAAGGAGACAGCTGAATGAAAGCACCTTATTCCTGCGAACTTCGGCGCGGCCCGGACGGCCGCATCCGGGAGAAAACCGAAACCGTTGCAGGTAAGCCCACCACCTGGACCTACGCCTACGACAAAGCGGGCCGACTGACCGAGGCAAAGCGGGACGGCCGGACCGTATGCGCCGTCGAATATGACCGGGAGGGCCGCCGCGCCCGCGACTACTTCCCGCACCTGGACACCAGCTACCGCAACTTTACGTACGCACCGGACAATCGGCTGCAACGCGCAGGCAACAATGCCTTTACTCACGACAAGAATGGTTTCCGGTCCATCTGGAACCACGGCGGTACCTACACGCTCTACGAATACGGGCCGGACTACCGGCTCCTGAAGGCTGAAAAACGCGAAACCGGCGAGGTCTTCGAGTTCACCCACGACGATCAGGGCCGCAGGTCGGTCAAGTACTGCAACGGTAAACCCGTGGCGGCCTACCGCTGGCTCGACCTCCTCAGGCTTGACGGCTTCCATAACGGCGCGTCCGGCTACCGTTTCGCCTACCGATCAGACGAACGCACCCCTTACGCCATGCAACGCGAGGATGGCGCCGGGTTTCATCTCTTTTACGATCAGGTAGGTTCCCTGCGCGTGGTTGCCGACGCCCATGGCAACGTGATAAAGGAAGTCCTGTACGACCCATTTGGCAGCATTATAGCGGACAGCAACCCTGCCCTGCGCATCCCCATCGGCTTTGCCGGAGGCCTGCACGACCAGGACCTGGGCTTTGTCCGATTCGGCTGGCGGGACTACGACACGTTCACCGACAGGTGGACCGCCCCCGATCCTCTGGGAGACGCTGGCGGCGATCCGGACTGGTACGGCTACTGCCTGGACGATCCTGTCAACGGGGTGGACCCGTTGGGGCTGGAAGGATTCTGGGGAGGCGTAAAAAAGATTGGGGCCGGACTAGGCCAACTGTGGGACAAGGCCCCGGCAGGCATCGGCAAGGCGATCACCAGGGGGACGAAAGGAGCTGGCGAGGCCATAAGCAAGACTGCGGACGCTTTTGCAACCAATAAGGACTTGCAAAAATACTCCGCGATAGCTTTGGGCGCAGGGGCGCTGCCCATTGTCGCAGCGGCTGGTGCGACAGCGGGACCAGCCATTGTCGGGGCAGCCATGCAGCACCCGGCAGAGTTGGCTGCAGCGTCAGAAATGGTTTCGGACTTTGCGTCGGGTGCATTTGACCCAGGCCCTCCGCCAATATCTTGGTCAGGAGTAGCCGGGATGACGGCCAAGGCAGGATATGATTACATCAAGAATCAACGGAGAAAACGAAAGTGAGAGTAAAAGGGAAAGAATGGGCTTTTAGCATAGTCCTTATTGTCTATGGTGGCCTGATGCTCCGTTCGGGGGATTTTTATTTTATAGATCACCCAATCTATCCGTGGACTTACTATCTGATGATAGGCATAGGAATCACAATCCCCATTCTCGCGTGGTTCCTCCGCTCACCCACACGCGTCCAAAGAAAAGACAAATAGAAGAGTCGCCCTATCCATGTTCTGATAGGGCGACTTCTTTTGCATTCCACAGAGGACACCGTGTTCAATCTTTTATGAACTACTTGGAGCGTCATCGGTAAGAGGTTCCATCAATCGAGTTGAATCATGTTGTCGAGTTTAATTGCGTGGCGAAGTCCGCCCCCGATCCTCTGGGAGACGCTGGCGGCGATCCGGACTGGTACGGCTACTGCCTGGATGATTCTGTCAACGGGGTGGACCCGTTAGGGCTGGAAACAAAAGGAACTGGTATAGCCGGTTCACTGGATGGCTTTGGGGGAAGCATTGGGGCGGGGGCAGCATATGTAACCGACGACAATGGGGATGCCGGACTTGAATTTTATAGAGACTATGGAGCTTCTTCCGGATGGGGTCTGTCCGGAGAAATATTTCACCAGCGAACGAACGCTGCAAATATTGACCAGTTGGAAGGTACGTCGAACAAGGCAGGAGGAAAGGTCTCCATCCCCATTGGAATTAGACCGGCAGTCGGAGGGGAAGCGATCAAGGGTAACGGCTACACCGGAAAATCGGTCAGCATGGGTGGCGGCGCGGGTTGGTCCCCGCCGCTAGAGACACACGTAAAACAAGAAAAAAGCGTTATCGTCAAAAATCCACTCTCAAAATTCGGAGAGTGGTACGATGACCAAATCCAAAAAAGAATAAACGAGCGCTTCAACAGTAAACGCTGAACCCATTAAAACGAAATGGGTCGGGAGAGATTCTCTCTCGGCCCATGGATAAATGATGCAAGAAAAATTCATCACGCACTTTTCCATTTGTTTTTTCAGAATATTTACTCTGGCATTCGGAGGGGGAGCTTTTTTTTTCGGGTTGATGCTCTTAACTCACACACCGCTTGCCATCCTCTTTCTTCTTGTTGGGCTTTTTATCCTTCGCCTATTCATACGCATTGTCAGGCCAATAGAATACAACGAGAATGCAATCATATATCAATCTTTGTTTGGAAAACATGAAATATGTATTAGTCAAATACGCTATGCTCGTATATGGCAGGCAAATTACATTAATATGTTAGAAAAAAACGTTATTATAGTGCTGCCAGGATTTTTTAACTTTTATTATATGCTAAACACAAAAGAGAATAAACTGGTCCACAATTTAAACCAACACAATATAGAAAAAAGATCTATGCTATTTACATCAGAATCACATATTGAATAAGACGACAAAAAATCGAATCTACACGACCTCGTTGGCGACATCCTTAGCGGACAGTCCCCCCGCCCTGCGCATCCCCATCGGCTTTGCCGGAGGCCTGCACGACCAGGACCTGGGCTTTGTCCGATTCGGCTGGCGGGACAAACCCGCAGGACAGCGGATTTGAACGCTGGCGGCGATCCGGACTGGTACGGCTACTGCCTGGACGATCCTGTCAACGGGGTGGACCCGTTGGGGCTGGAAGGATTCTGGGGGGCGTAAAAAAGATTGGGGCCGGGCTAGGCCAACTGTGGGACAAGGCCCCGGCAGGCATCGGCAAGGCGATCACCAGGGAGACGAAAGGAGCTGGCGAGGCCATAAGCAAGACTGCGGACGCTTTTGCAACCAATAAGGACTTGCAAAAATACTCCACGATAGCTTTGGGCGCAGGGGCGCTGCCCATTGTCGCAGCGGCTGGTGCGACAGCGGGACCAGCCGTCGTCGGGACAGCCATGCAGCACCCGGCGGGATTGGCTGCAGCGTCAGAAATGGTTTCGGACTTTGCGTCGGGCTACATAGACGAAGGCCCGCCGCCATCGTCTATGTCTGGCTATATTGGCGGTCTAGCAGGAAAGATCGAAGGATATTTAGAATAATGAGGACAACATGAGGATCAAACCCGCAGAGATAATACTCAGTGTATTAATGATAGTATCGAGCAGCCTAGGCATTCTCACAGGGAAATCCTGTTTTAAAGGTTTTCCTGTATATGGGTGGGTCGAGTACATTTTCTTGGCAGGTGGGATCATACTGCCCATTCTCGCGTGGTTCCTCCGCTCACCTACACGCGTCCAAAGAAAAGACAAATAGCAGAGTCGCCCTATCCATGTTCTGATAGGGCGACTTCTTTTGCATTCCACAGAGAACACCGTATCCGGTCTTTTCTGAACTACTTTCAACCTCGCCGAGAAGAGGTTCCATCAATCGAGTTGAATCATGTTGTCGCGTTTAATTGCGTGGCGATGCCCGCCCCCGATCCTCTGGGAGACGCTGGCGGCGATCCGGACTGGTACGGCTACTGCCTGGATGATCCTGTCAACGCCAACGATCCGACTGGGCTGTTGGTGTTTCTCCTGCCCTTTGCGGCAGGCATGGCAGGCGCGACCGCCATTGGCGCTACCGGATCATACCTGGCAGCCAAGACCGCGGATTGGTTCGGCACGAAGACCGACAAGGAGTACGGCAAGGACAAGCCCACGGCCACCGAGGGCGTCCATGATGCCATGGGCAAGGTGATCGGAATCAATTCCGGCATCGTCGGAGCGGCAGGTGCGGCAAAGGCGGCTCCTGCGGCGGCTGCGATGCAGCATCCGGATAAGTCGGCGGCGGGCTCGAAAGCTGCGGCAGACTTTGCTTCTGGCTGGTTTGATCCTGGGCCGCCTCCAGCCTCGGTGCCCGGTTATGCTGGAGGCGGTACCAAATGGATGTACAACAGATATAAAGGGGAAAAGTAGGGGAATTATATGAAAATCAAGCCAGCAGAAATCGTCATGGGGATTGTGTTGGTCTCCATGGGCGTGATGGGCATGGGAGAAAAAGAATTGTTTCATTACGATGTCCCTATCCCATATCCGGAAGTCTTCAGTGCCGCATGCTTGATTGCCGGGATTGTATGGCTTGTTGTTCCCTGGTTCCTTAGATCTCGAAAGAACGATAACAATTGCAAATAGCTCTGACGGGCTCACCGTTGGGGTATTTAAAAAAGAATTAGGGGGACATCGAATTCTTGTCCCCCTAATTTTTGGACCAACAAGGACTTGCAAACATATACGACGATCTCTTTGGGGGCAGGAGCCCTACCCATTGTCGCAGCCGCTGGTGCGACAACGGGACCAGCCATCGTCGGGACAGCCATGCAGCACCCGGCAGAGTTGGCTGCAGCGTCGGGAATGGTTTCGGACTTTGCATCGGGTGCATTTGACCAAGGCCCCCCGCCAATGTCATGGGGAGGAGCAGCCGGCTATGCAGCAAATAAAATGCTAACAGGGAATAAATAATGAGCATAAAGTTGCCGGAAGTTATTATTGGGGAATTATTTGTTGGCGCGGGAGCATATGAGATCGGCGCAGGCAAGGCTTTCATTTATGGATATCCGCAGCCCTTATGGACATCTTATCTCCTTACGGCAACAGGAATCGCAATTCCATTGTTTGCATGGTACTCCAGACGATCTTCGAAGGGAGAAGACGACAAATAGAAAACTATAAGGGCGAACAGGGATACTGTTCGCCCTTACGTAGTAATAGCCGATTATCGATGCTATAAATGATGCAACTTTGCTCTGGAACTATACGAATTGAATCTTCTGCTTCACATTTAGAAACGAAGATAATCTAAAGACCGAGAGAAGGGAAACGGAAGTGAGAGTGAAAGGAAGAGAATGGGCTTTTAGCATAGTCCTTATTGTTTACGGTGGCCAGATGCTTCTTTCGGGGAATTTTTATTTTAGAGATCACCCAATCTATCCGTGGACTTATTATCTGATGATAGGCATAGGAATCGCAATTCCCATTCTCGCTTGGTTCCTCCGCTCGTCTAAACGCGTCCAAGGAAAAGACAAATAGCAGATGTCGCCCTAATTGGAATAAAGGATGAGAGTCAAACTGTCAGAAATACTATTGGGGGAACTCCTTGTTGGAGTGGGTGCACTTGAGATTGGCTCGGGCAAGGCCTTTGTTTATGGGTATCCTTAACCTTTATGGACCTCCTATCTCCTTGTAGCAGGAGGAATCGCCATCCCGCTGCTTGCATGGTATTTCCGAAGGCCTCCTAAAAAGTAGAACAACATGGTCCAACCGAAATACGATGGAAAAGAAAGAAAGCGTGCAACCACGGGTCAAGGCCTGGGAAGTTGTCATGGGGTTCCTCCTGACCTTCACGGGGGTCCTCATGATCACGGAGCAAGGCTTTAGCTGGAAAGGATGGCCGATATACCCATGGGTTGCCTACGTCTATACAGCAGCCGGCATCCTGATCATGCCGGCAGCTATAATTATGCGTCGCCCGAGGCAAACCAGGCCCGGAGAGGACGGCTCACCATCGACGGGCGATAAAACAGATTAAAGCCCGTACGGATATTTCCCTGATCATGAGCGGACAAAGACATTAGCGTTGCGGCGGCATATCAACCTGCCCGCAAATCACTGAAAGGCTGCGGCGTCGGCCTCCAAACCATGCAACAATTTAAGAGATCAACCAATGCAGTGCTCCCGATGTGACGGCAGACTCCTCAGGTTTGACAAGAAAATTGGCGCCGTCATTGTTCTCGGGCTGGGGATACTGATGGGCTTGCAACTGAAACCGGCATGGTCGGCATGGTTTGCCGGGTCGGCGTACCTCTGGCTCATTATGTACATGGTGCCGGGAATACTGCTCCTGCTAGCCAAACCACGCTACAGCTACTGGTGTCCGCACTGCAAAAAAATGGTTTTGCCCAAGGGAACCGAGGACGGATAAACCCCGCGTTCAGGCAGGCGACGTGTTTCCCCCTACACTCGGCAACAAAATAAAAAAGGCCGGGCGAACCACTGGTTCACCCGGCCTTTCATTTTTTATGTAGAACGTACCCTAGATAACCTTGTTCAGCGGGTACTCGATGATGCCTTCGGCACCGTGGCCGACCAGTTGGGGGATCAGCTCGCGGACGACCTTTTCCTCGACCATGATCTCCACGGAGAGCCAGTTGGGGTCCTGCAACTCGGCCACAGTGGGCGAGTTCAGGCTGGGCAGGGAGCCGTTCAGGGCACCCAGCTTGTCCTTGGGCAGGTTCATCTTGAGGCCGACCATCCGCTCGGCACGGAGCGCGCCCTGAAGGAGCATGTTGATCTCCTGAATGAGCTGGCGCTTCTGCGGATCTTCCCAGGCCTTCCTATTGGCGATGAGCTGGGTGTTGGTCTGCATCAGCTCCGCGATGATACGCAGGCCGTTGGCCTTGATGGTGGTGCCGGTCTCGGTGATCTCGACAATGGCGTCGCACAGTCCCTCGACCACCTTGGCCTCGGTGGTGCCCCAGGAGAACGAGACGTCCACGTTGATGTTCTGGGAGGCGAAGTACTCCTTGGTGAAGCCCATCAGCTCGGTTGCGACCTTCTTGCCCTCCAGGTCCTCGGGCCGGGTGAACGGAGAATCGCCCCGCACGCACAGCACCCAGCGGGCCTTGCGGTTGCTCGCCTTGGAGTAGATCAGGTCGTCAACGATCACCACGTCGGACTTGTTCTCGCGAATCCAGTCCATGCCGGTCAGGCCGACATCGAAGGTGCCGTTCTCCACGTACATGGACATTTCCTGGGCACGGGCCAGCGAACATTTGATGCGGTCGTCGTCGATGTCCGGAAAATAGTTGCGCTCGTGCAGCTTGATCTTCCAGCCCGCCTTGGCAAACAGCTTGAGGGTTGCGTCCTGGAGAGAGCCTTTGGGTACGCCGAGTCGAAGAAATTGTTCCGTCATTTTTTATATACCTCTTTGGGGTCGAAGACATACGGGGAGCACTCGCTCACCTCGCCGTCCTTCAATTCGCGATAAAAGCAGGAGCGGTAGCCCTTGTGGCAGGCTGCGCCGCCTATCTGTTCGACAAGCAGAACCAAGGTGTCGTCGTCGCAGTCAATGCGGATGGACTTCACCTTCTGCGTATGGCCCGAGGTACCGCCCTTGTGCCATAGTTCCTGACGGCTCCGGCTCCAGTAATGAGCCTCGCCGGTCTCCAGTGTTTTGTCCCAGGATTCCTCGTTCATGTAGGCCATCATCAGGACTTCGCCGGTTTCGGCATCCTGAGCAATGGCAGGGATGAGTCCCTTCATCTTCTCAAAGTCTGGTCTGATCATTGCGGTACCTCTAATCAGATATGTTTATCCCGGCCCGACAATGGGCCAGGGGAGCTTACATAACGAAAGCCGATTCAAAGCGCAACTCCGCACCCTGCGTGTAACGCTCTTTACATATTTGAAACTTTCTCGCCATAAAGATATCTTTATATATGATCATGCGAAGAAACCATGGAGTGACCATGTTTGTGCTTAAGCCCGCTGAACCGAACGGCAGAGCCAGCCCTCTACGGAAATTCCACGGAAAGGGGGAAGCAGCGCCATGACTGCCGGCCGCCTGCATTTTCCCCTCCTCTGCCTTCTGCTCCAGGTTCTCCTCTCACCCGCCACATCGGCAGCCGTAAGTGTTGACTCGACCGGGCAGCTCGTCCCCGGCTACATACACACCTACGGATACGGCGTGACGAGCGGCGGTGCCATCGTCGGCAACGGGGAAGATGCCTCAAGCAACCGCATTGCCTTCTATTGGACACCCACTGGCGGGACCGTCCAGCTTTCCCTTGGCGGCACAGACTCAGCAGCCGATGACATAAGCAAGGATGGAGGCGTGGTCGTTGGCTACGCGGATGTGGGCGGAAAGGACCACGCCTTCTATTGGGAAGCCGCCTCCAATACTATGCATGACATCCATGATGTCGTCCTGGCACAAAACTCCGAGGCCTATGCCGTCAGCTCCGATGGCCTTGTCGCTGTCGGCGGCTATCAGGATTGGACGGGCAACGAACAATCCTTCTACTGGACCAACAGTCTGGGCATGATCAGGATCAACCCCGTCGGAACCGATACGGACTCCAGAGCCTATGGAGCCAACGCCGACGGCTCTGTCATCGTGGGCTCCAGCGACGGCGTGTCCACCCTTGCCTACCGATGGACTAAAGCATCAAACACGGCCGTCTCCTTGGGCGTTATCGCCCCATTCGGCACGACATCCGAGTCCGAAGCTTTTGACGTCAATGCTGACGGTTCCGTGGTTGTCGGCACGTCAACTTCCGTGAGTTTCCGCTATGCCGCCTTTCGCTGGACCGAAGAAACCGGCATGGTCGATCTGGGCGACCTGGGCGGCTTCTGGACGGAAGCCCGCGCTGTATCGGACGACGGCAATATCGTTGTCGGCTTCTCAATGAACAGCGCAATGGAGAGCGAGGGATTTGTCTGGACGGGACTCGGCATGAAGTCGGTCAACGACATGCTGGCGGACGCGGGCGTGGACATGGCGGGTCTGAAAGTGGAAGAGTGCACCAATATTTCAGGGGACGGCACGACCATCGTCGGCAACGGGCAGGATGCTCTGGGGCATTACAACGCCTATCTCATTCGTGATGCCGGAATCGTCACCCCCTCAGCCCTGAACCTCTCCCTCACCCAACTCTCCGCAGTGGCCTCGGATATCTCCTACATGGCCATGGGCACCATGCGCGGCATCATGGACCAGGCCGACCACCTCCCGGCCCCCGGCAAATCCCGGTTCTGGATTGTCGGCTCGCTTCTCGGGGATACCTCGCTCCCTGGCAGAGACAAGGGTGGTGAAGGCGGCATAGGCGTCTCCAGGGAGCTGCTGAACGGCCTTACACTGGGGACCGGGCTTTTTCTTGGCCGCCGCTCGGTCGATACAAAATTTGGTGGCAGCCAGGATTCCAGCATGTTCGGCCCCGGAGCGTACCTGAGCTATGCCCCGCGGCCGGTGGGCCTTCGCTTCAAGCTCGGTGCGCTCTATGAGCGGGCACACCTCAAGCTTGACCGGGGGTATCCCAATGGCGCGGGGTCTACCGTTGCCTCCGGCTCCACGGACGGCGAGGTCTTTTCACTCAGCTCCCATCTGGGCTGGATGCTGCCGCTCTCCGACACCTTTTCCGTTCAGCCATATGTCGAATACGAAGGGCAGTTCACCCGGCTGGACGCCTACAGCGAAAGCGACACGCCCTTCCCCGCCCATTTCAATGAACGCCGGGACACCATGAGCAAGGGGCGGCTCGGCATGGAGCTGCGCTGTGCCGCCGCCGAGAATCTCGATCTCTGGAGCTGGGCGGCGTGGTCCCATCGTTTCGAGTCCAAGGGGCCCTCCATGGACGGCTATCTGCTGGGGCTCAACGACTTTTCCTTCCAAGGCGCAAGGATCGATCAGGACTGGGGCGAAATCGGCGCGGGGTTTAAACTTCGGCCGTCGGACAACGTGGAGATATATTCCCGCGCCACAGCGGCTGTTGGCAACGACCGCTACGCGGCCCCCGATCTTGCGCTGACCTCAGGCCTGTCCTGGAGCTTCTGACAGTCTGGTCCAGGCGCATAGCTATGCGCCATTTACCCCGTCTCGCGAATTTGCTAGACCTCGGCAATCATAACTCGCACAAGGAGCACACGGACATGCCAGTTCGTTCAAAAGATAATTTTCTCGTTTTCGGAGCCCCGCTCATCACCCAGGATGAAATAGACGAGGTCACCGACTCCCTCAAGTCCGGCTGGCTCGGCACCGGGCCGAAGGTCGCGCGGTTCGAAAAGGACTTCGGAGCCTACATCGGTTCCGATCATGCCGCGGCCTGCAACTCCTGCACCGCCGCCCTGCACCTCGCCCTGGTCGGGCTGAACCTCAAGCCCGGCGATGAGGTCATTACCACGCCCATGACCTTCTGCGCATCGGTCAATGCCATCATCCACGCCGGATGCACGCCGGTGCTGGCTGATGTGGACCCCAAGACCATGAACATCGACGCGGACTCCATCCGGGAGAAAATCACGGACCGCACCCGCGCCATTCTCCCCGTGCACTTTGCCGGGCGATCCTGCGATATGGACGCCATCATGGCCGTGGCCAAACAGCACGACCTCAAGGTCGTGGAAGATTGCGCCCACGCCATTGAGACGCTCTACAAGGGCCGCCATGCCGGCACCTTCGGCGACTTCGGCTGCTTTTCCTTTTACGTGACCAAAAACGTCTGCACCGGCGAGGGCGGCATGGTCATTGCCAATAAGACCGACGACATTGCCACCATCAAGGTGCTCGGCCTGCACGGCATGTCCGCAGATGCCTGGAAGCGCTTTTCCGACGCAGGCTACAAGCACTACGAGGTCATTCACGCCGGGTTCAAGTACAACATGATGGACATTCAGGCCGCCATCGGCATCCACCAGCTGAAACGGGTGGAAGAGAACTTCAAACGGCGTTGCGAGATATGGGACATGTATCAGGAAGCGTTTGCGCCCCTGCCCGTTGGCCAGCCCGCGCCCGAAGAGCCGGAGACCCGCCATGCCCGGCACCTCTATACCCTCCTGCTGGACCCGGTTTACTGCGGCATCGACCGCGACCAGTTCCTGACCCGCATGAACAAGGAGAACATCGGCTGCGGCGTGCACTATCTCGCCATCCCCGAGCATCCCTACTATCGGGAACGGTTTGGCTGGAAACTGGAAGACACCCCGCAGGCCGTTGCCCTTGGCCGCCAGACCGTCAGCCTGCCGCTTTCTCCCAAACTGACCGACGACGATGTGGCGGACGTCATCACTGCCGTAAAGCGCTGCTTGGAAGACTAAGCCGCATTTCGCGACCGTTCCGCAGCACCGCACAAACCCGACGGCTCCTTCGATCTGTTCTTAAAAAAAGAGGCCCGGCATCAGCCGGGCCTTCCCTCACATGTCCTCACCACGACCAGTCACTTCTAACAGTCGTGAAAATCCTTGTTGATGTAGAAGCAGAGATCGAACAGGTTGTGGACCATTTCATCCACCAGTTCCTCGGAATCGGTGGTTGCGGCCTCAACACTCATGGTCTTGTTCACGATCTTTGAAAACAGCATTCCGATGAGCTGATCGTCATACATTGTCCAGTATTTGGAGCCAGAGGGGAATTTCTTGTCGAAACCGTGGTAGTACATGTCCGATTCTCCTGTTGCGGTGCACCGTTCGGCAACGCTTATGCCTCCTTATCGACCCTGCTGCCGCAACCCTTAAGGGGGATTTGCCACAAAATTTCGGCTTTTCTCGATTTGGCGACAGGCAAGTGGAATATCCGCTGCCGCCTCCTTTCCCGAACAGTTTATACAAGCGACAAGTGACATTTCGTCGGGATAAAGTTACTGGTTCGTAACACGACCTTAACGAGAACTGCGCTATAGCAGGCCGTAACACAATTGTTCGTCAAGGAGTCGCCATCGTGTCAGCCCACAAGATCCTGGTCGTCGAAGATCATCGAGACACACGGGAACTGCTCAAATACAACCTTTCATCCGCAGGCTTTGACGTTGCAGCCGCAGAGGACGGACAGTCCGGCCTTAGTCTGGCCGACGCCTTCAAACCCGACATTGTTCTGCTCGACCTCATGATGCCCGGCATGGACGGACTCGAAGTCTGTCGCCAGCTCAAGGGCAATGCCGAACTGGCCCGCATCCCCGTCATCATGCTCACCGCCAAGGGTGAGGAAGTGGACAAGATCGTCGGCCTCGAACTCGGCGCGGACGACTACGTGGTCAAGCCGTTCTCCCCGCGCGAGCTCATCCTGCGCGTCAAGGCCGTGCTGCGCCGCTCCGGCACCCCCTCGCCCGATACCCCCAAGCTCTGGGAGCGTTCCGGCCTGAGCGTGGACTTTGAAGCACACCGCGTGCTCATCGATCACGAGGAAGTCACCCTTACCGCCACAGAGTTCAAGCTGCTCAGCGTGCTCATTGCCGGTACAGGCAAAGTCCAGACCCGCGACAATCTGCTCGACACGGTCTGGGATACTCATTTCGAGGGCTACTCCCGCACAGTGGACACCCACGTACGCAGGCTGCGCCAAAAGCTCGGCCCCTATGCCGACTGGATCGAAACCGTCCGCGGTGTCGGCTACAGATTCAAGGCGTAAGAGGCGCCTCCGGCGTGGGCTACCGGTTCAAGGCGTAGGAAAGGCGCCTCCGGCGGCCGGGGGAAGGGGAAGAGGGGAACCTTTTGGAAAAGGTTCCCCTCTTCCCCTTCCCCCGGACCCCCAACCCTATCTTCCTTCCAAAACTTTTTGGCTCGCTTCGCGGGTAGGGCAAGGAGATATGGGGAGAAGGTGTAGGCTGTTACGAAGGGCTGTTCGAAAGCTTTTTTTAGCGTGGCAGCACAGTGAATGTCGTTGTAATTTGGGCGAGAAGAATGACGTCTGAAGGGTGGGTCGGTGTTTAGACCCGCAACAAGGCTTTGGCCGGTACTTCACCCATGAAGGGAGAGGCACCGGCCAAAGCCTTGTTGTTACCTATGCGGAACAAACCCGGGCTAAGAAGCTGGGAGGATAATTGCCTCGCCACCCTTGACCCAAAACGGCCAAGGGCGCGGACGTTTACTCTCCGAGCGTGATCTGGAAAGCTATCGAATACAGATGATCGAAGAAATCCACATACTCCACAGGGATATGCTTGGGAACATTGATTCTTGATGGAGCGAAGTTAATGATGCCCCGAATATTGGCATCCACCAGATGGTTGGCGGCTCGTTGAGCACGGTCCGGCGGGGTTGCAATAATCCCGATCTCAAGGTTGAGCTCTGGAGCCTGCTCCTTGAGGTGAGTCGGGCAGACTATCTCCATCCCCTCGAACTCGAGTCCGATCTTGTCCGGATCGCAGTCGAAAGCGGCGCAGATCTCAAAACCCCGGTGGCTGAAATCGTGATGTCTCAGCAGCGCGGCACCCATGTTGCCCACGCCGATCAAAGCACATTTCCAGACACGGTCGATACCCAGCGACTGCTTGATCGAGGTGATGAGTTCCTGGACATAGTAACCGACACCGCGAACACCGAACTCACCAAAATAGGCCAGGTCCTTGCGAATCTGCGAGGAGTTCACCGAACAGGCACGGGCAAGCTTCTCCGAGGAGATAACGTCATTGCCGTCCCTGAGCAGATTTTCCAGCACCTGGATGTATACGGCCAACCGGCCAATGGTGGCTTTGGGAATATGTTCACTCTTGATGTTCATCGTCATGACTCTTGCTGATAAATAGCGTCAACTATGTGAAAATTTTAACAAGGTTTTAGCGGAAAAAGGGAGGCCAAAGCCTCCCTTTGAAGTCTCGATTGGTCGAATAAGAACTAGACCACGAAGAGCAGGATCAGGCAGACAACCAAGCCGTAAATGGCCAGGGACTCGATGAAGGCCAGGCCCAGGATCAGGGTGGTGGTCAGCTGGCCACCGGCTTCGGGGTTGCGGGCGATACCTTCGCAAGCACCCTTCAGGCCCATGCCCTGGCCGATGCCGCAGAGACCGGCGGCGATGCCCATGCCGATGGCAGTGGCGTAAGCCTTGGCGGCCATGACGGGATCGGCACCTTCAGCAGCGAAGGCAACGGAAGCAACCAGAACCATAGCCAGGGTGGTGAACAGAATCTTAGCGATTTTCATCTGAAATTCCTCCAATGGAATTCTTTATTGTTGTGGTCCAAGGACCATTTCCCCAATTTTACGAAACAGGCTCTAGTGAGCGTGCTCGATGGCTCCCTGCAGGTAGATCATCGTCAGCATGAAGAAAATGAATGCCTGGATGGTCTTGGCAAGGATGAACAGGAAGTACATGGGCAGCGTACCCAGAATCGGAGCCAGCATGAACAGCAGCACAAGGACGATTTCCTCACCACGAATGTTTCCGAAGAGACGGAGGGTGAGGCTGAGCGGCCGTGCGATGTGGGAGATAGGCTCCAGGATCAGCATGAGCGGGGCCAGAAAGCCGACCGGGCCCATGAAGTGCTTGATGTACTTGAAGCCCCATTTCTTGATGCCCACACCCTGGTAGAACAGGAACACGATGATAGCCATTGCGGCGTTGGTGTTGATGTTCGCGGTGGGAGCGTCACAGCCCGGGACCAGGCCGGTGTAGTTCATGGTCAGGATAAACAGAAAAATGGTAACCAGCAGCGGAACGAACTGGCGGCCTTCCTGACCAAGGTTGGCAACAACGAAATCCTCGAGACCGCCGACAATGACCTCGAAGAGGTTCTGCATGCCGCCGGGAACGAGTTTCAGCCTGCTGCGAACCAGCAGACCACAGATGAACAGAATGGCCATGGCCATCCACATGTACAGTACATGGTTCGCAATGTGGATGCCCGTGGCAGCCTTGAGCATATCCATGTACAGAAGAGGATGCGGCAACCCGCCGGAAAAACCCATACCAAGCCTCCTTGAAAAACAAACTAGGCTTTCTTTTGCCCCATTTGGACCAGGCCGGTTATCGCGATATTCGCCACGACCGTGCCGAGCCCTGCAACCAAACCCCAGATGGGAACGCGTTGGACCCCGATCAGCCAGTACAAGGCCAACCCGCTCAGGGTCATCTTTCCCATGAAGATAGCGAACAAGAGGAAGGGAGCTCCCTTGCGGACGTAAATCAACGCCTGGACTATGCGGGCCATGGCCCAGAAGTTGATGAGGGCAAGAACCGCCCCCGCCGCAAATGAAAGCGACCACTGCGAAAAAAGTGTTACCAGCACGATCACTAGAGAGGTCCCCAGCGACACGTAAATCTGATTGCGGATGATGAGCCGGACCTCGGGATGGACAAAGCCGCTCTTTAAAAGCAGCCGCTCCACCGGCCGGTTAATCATTTCCACCGCCTTCTTCGTCATCTTGTTTCAAAGAACGTTGCCTGTCCTTTCTCGCCTCTTCCTCGCGCCGCTGCAGCCGATGAAAATCTTCCCAGACCATCTTGAACCCGGCCACGATCCCCAAAAGAAAGAAGATCATGAGCAACCAGGGCTTGGTCCCGAAATAGTCATCGAGCCAGTAGCCGATGAACAGACCTACGACAGTGGCGGACACGAAATGCAGTCCGAGCGTCCCGGCGGTTCCCCCCGCCTGAACGATCCTTACCACCTTGTCGTCTTTTGAAAAGAACACTGTTTACTCCCGTAAAGGATTTTACACAGTCCCCGGTGGGTTACGGAACCATCCGCAATTAGTGCAATCCTTCACAAGTTGATGAGGACTAGCACACGGAGGCTTTTCCCGTCAATGCCCTTTGCTGTAAAAAGGACCTTTTTTTCACAAAGTCAGGACACTGCATTCTGCAGGAATTCAATACGCTGCAAAGCACTATTCACCAGTCCCGAAAAATGCGGGACCGACACCGGCAATCCGGTTCGGCCCCGCTTGGAGAGCTGCGTCATTCTTCCTGGAACAGTCCGTTATTTCGGGTCGGCCACATCCACGACCTTGACCAGGAATTCCTTTACCCCGGCCGGAGGTTCAAAGAACACGGCCATGAACGGCGAGGAGGAACCGGGCCGAATGAACGTGTTGTTCGAGAGGATGCCGACCTCACTTTTGAGGCCTTCCTCAATCTCGGCCCTGGTCTGGACCTGCAACTGAAACTGGGAGAGCATATTGCCGCACAGGAACGACTGCGAGGTCAGCACATTCCCCTTTCCATCATAGAGCACGACCTCGACCTTGATCCGCTCCTTGGGAGTGGTGAACTGGTTGACCGCCTTGCCCTCAACTATGAAGAGATTGCCGGTCTTCTCGTTGGCCACGTAATACTGCTTGACGTTCTTGAGCACGATGTTGCGCACCCGGTCCGCCGGAGATTCGCCGGGCGCGGCCTCTTTCTCTTCCCCGGCATCGTTCAGGCAGAGCTTGCCGACATAGGGCACGTTCTGGATATAGGAGCACGGGTCGAAACCGAACCAGCGCCAGGCCTTGAGCCATACGGTTCCGCCGACAAGCAGGACCAGAATCAGCAGGACGATCAGGCAACCCAGGGATTTGCGGCTACGGACCGGTTCATCTTCGTCCAGGTCCAGGCCTGCGCCCTTGCCACCCAGATTCAGGCTGCCGCCCTCGTCGTCGTCATCCTCGTCCTCATCCGCCTCGTCGCCGTCGTCTCCGGCAAAGATGCTGCCGACATCGTCCGAGTCATCGGCAAAGATGTCGTCCATCCTGCTTTTTCCCCCGGCTGCGTCCTCGGTCTCGCTTTCAGGTTCTTCCCCTTCCTGCGAGTCGTCCTCGTCGTCACCAAAAATATCGTCGTCATCGCCAAAGAGTGAATCCACATCCGGATCACCGCCGGAAGCCTCATCGTCCTCTTCATCGTTCCCGAACAGGTCTTCCATGTCCTCGGAGTCGGGCATGTCGTCCGCCGGGGCAGGCTCATCGACCGCAGGCTCTTCCTCGGCAGGCTCGTCCTTTACAGATTCCTGGTCGCTGCCGGAGGAAACCTCGTCGAAGGTTTCGTCAAAGGCGTCCCCGGCACTGGTATCGGAAGAAACCGGGGCTTCCTCTTCCAGCAGGGTCTCCACTTCCTCTTCAGGCGTGGCAGGCGGCTCCGCCTTGAAGACGTGCGCACATTTGGAGCATTTGACCTTGGCCCCTCCGGGCGGGACCTTGTCATCAGGCAGGTTGTACCGGGTCTGGCAATTGGGACAGGTGACGATCATAACTTATCTCCAATTATCCTTATTCACTGGACAATTCGTAAATTCCATCCAATTCCCTGTAACGTTCGGCATAGTCCAGGCCATAGCCCACGATAAAGCCGTCGTTCAGCTTGAAGCCCGCGAAATCGACGGTAACGTCCATCTCCCGTCGCTCCTGCTTATCAATAAGCGCACATATTTTCAAACTTTTCGGATTGCGCCGCCGCAGTACGTGCAGCAGAAAATCCATGGAATGGCCGGAATCCACGATATCTTCCACCACCAGGACATCCTTGCCCTCAATGGATATCTCCAGATCCTTGGAGAAAACGATATCCTCGCCGCGCGACGTACCTGAGCCGTAGCTGGCCAGCCGCACGAAATCGACCTCTATTTCCCGATCAATGCGTCGGATGATATCAGAATAGAAAAGAAAAGCACCCTTGAGCACACATATGCACACCAGGGGGTCGTCCCCGGCATAACCGGCAGAAATCTCCCGGCCCAGTTCTGCCACCCGGCCGGCGATCTGCTCGGCTGTGATGAACGGTTTCAGCTTATGAGCCATAACGTTAGCAAAGTCCGAGAGCTAGAGGTTCATGACCATGGCAACTTCGTTGCACAGATCCGGGAAACGGGGACAGTTCAGGCAATCGGCCCACACCTTCTGGTTGAGGCCGTCCATGGCGGTTTCCGTAAAACCCAGGTGGGCAAAGAAACCGGTCTGCTCCGTAAGGGTATATACACTAAATATGCCGAGAGTGACCGCCTCGCTGAGGGCGGCTTCCAGCAACTTGCGACCGTACTTGCGGCCACGGAACTCGGGCAGGACGACCAGCGAACGGATTTCCGCCAGATTGTCCCAAATGATGTTCAGGGCACAACACCCAACCACCTGTTTGTCATCCACCACCACGAAGAAATCCCGCAGATGGGAATACAGCTGACTGAATGAACGGGGAAGGACCAAGACGTCATGTTCCTTCCTATTTATAAGCAGAGAGTGGATGGTGCGGACATCATCCATGCGAGCCTTGCGAATCATGTCTACCTGCTGTTCAGGTCGTCGACCACTTTTTCGAGCATGCTCTGGGGAAAGGTCCCGGGTTTGCCGAAAATCTGGTTGCCAAGTTTGTCGAAGATGACCAGGGTGGGGATGGCCTCGACCCCGAACCGTTCCGCCAGGGAACGACCGCCGGAGAAGACTTCCATCTTCATGGGATGATTTTTCATATACGCCTCAAGCTGTCCCGGGGCCTCATCCAGGGAGACGCCCACAACATTGGCTTTCCCCTTGCGCGACACGGCCAGCCCCTCCATCTCCGGAAGGGCCTGCTTGCAGGACGGGCACCATGTGGCCCAGAAGATCAGAAGCGTCGGCTTGCCCGTATGTGCCTTGAGATAGGCATCAAGCCCGGCGGAATCCATGGATTGGATGCCGGAAGGCGCCGCAGTCGCTTTATTGTCGTCTCCGGCACTGGATTCCCCACCGCCGGAACAGGCCATGAGCAACAGGACCAGGCACAGGGCAAAACCCATTAGCCGCATTTGTTTCATACTGTCACCTCTCGATAATGGTGCGGCCACTCTAGCAGAGTTGTACCGCAAATAAAAGCGGGAAGGCGTCCCGGGAACTCACTGAAGCCCCGGAAGCAGTGTTCAATTAAGCCGCGAAGGCCTATATGTCCAGGCCCTGTTTTTTGTATTCGTTGAGCTTGTTGCGCAGGGTGCGCACAGAGATGCCGAGGAGTTCGGCGGCGCGGGTCCGGTTGCCGGTGGTCTCGGCAAGGCTTTGGAGGATGAGTCGTTTTTCCATTTCGTGGATGGGCATGACGGACATGGCCTCTTCCGGTGTGGTCGGCGGCAGGGCTTCAGCACTCGCCTGCTGGCCCTCTTCCACCACATCAAGGTCGTCCGGCTCCCACTGCTCGTCACCCATGAGGAAATGCTGGGTGGAGATGGGGCCGTCTCCGGCCAGGAGCACGGCGCGCTCCATGAGGTTTTGCAGTTCGCGCACGTTGCCGGGCCAGTTATAGTCCAGCAGCCACTGCCGGGCATCCTCGCTGAAGGGCAGGCCGGGCAGGCCGTAGGCGGCGCAAAATTTGTTCACAAAGAATTCGGCCAGGATCAGTACGTCATCGCCACGGTCGCACAGCGCAGGCAGTTTGAGGGGGATGACGTTGAGCCGGTAGAAGAGATCCTGCCGGAACCCCCCTTCCGCCACCGTGGCCTCTATGTCCCGGTTGGTGGTGGCGAGCACGCGGACGTCCACCTTGACCGTCTCCACGCCGCCCACGCGGTCGAGCTCGGACTCCTGAAGGACGCGCAGCAGCTTGGCCTGGAGCCCCAGGTCCATTTCGGAAATTTCGTCCAGCAGAATCGTGCCGCCCTGGGCCAGCTCGAATTTGCCGAGCTTGCGATTGATGGCCCCGGTGAATGCCCCCTTCTCGTGGCCGAAGAGCTCGCTCTCCAGCAGATGTTCGGGCAGGGCCGCGCAGTTGATGGCGATGAACGGCTTGTCCGCGCGGTCGGAGTTGTAGTGCAGATAGCGGGCGAACATCTCCTTACCGGTACCGGATTCGCCGGAGATGAGCACCGTGGCCTTGGACCGGGCCACGCGCTTGGCCAGTGCCAGGACGCGAAGCACAGCCTGATGGCGGCCGATGATCTGAAACTTGCCCTTGGGGGCGGGAACGGCCGCGGTTCCGCTGCCATGGCTGCTCCGATCTGCCGAAGCAAGGGGCGCGGCACTCGCAGGTTCGTCATCCTCTTCAGGCAGGATGACGCGAATTTTATCCCAGACCAGCGGCTCCAGCCAGAAATCCCGTGCGCCCATTTCCAGAAAACGGGTGGCCTCTTCCGCACTGCCGTGTGCGGTGAAAACGATAACGGGAGGGAAACCTTCGATGGACGCGGCCTGCTCCAGCAGGGCAGCGGCATCGAACCCCTGGAGCCGAGGACGGCAAAATACCAGGCAAGGATGGGATTTTCTTATGAATCCCAAGGCACCGGCCAGATTATCGGCAAGCCCGGCCTGCAACCCCGCCTCCTTGAGGGTGGGGAAGATGCCTGTGACCGACTGCGGTTCGGCGATAAAAAGGACAGTTCTGGCCGTCATGCTTCACCCTATTAACGATAAGTTGAACTGTTTACAAGTAGTTCCGATCAACAGGAAAAACGTAGACAAGCCTTTCCATCCTCAAGAAACGGCAGGCAGCACCACGAAGCAAGAAAAAAGCGCCGCCACCTTTCGGATGGCGGCGCCTTGCCGTTTGCTGAAAAATTTCAATCAGGCGACCTGCGAGGAGCCCTCGCCGCCTTTCTCGCCGCGCTTGAGTTCGATCCCGCTGTGCTCCAGAGCCGCGCGCATACTCCTCTTTTTCTGTTCGGAGATCAGGCCGAGGTGGCAGGCACGCTCGATGCCGTCCTCGGAAAGAGTGATGACCGGATCGGTCAGGAACAGACCGGAAGCCTTCATTTCCTTCATGGCGCCGGGGCCGTAGGTTCGCGGAAAGAACCGCTCCAGGCCGCCCTTGACGAACTTGGAAATACACTCTTCAACCAGGGAAACACTCTTCATTTGTCACCACCTCTGAACTGGACATGCTCTCCGGGGATTCATTACTAGAAAAAGTCCAGACAAGCAACTTGCCCGACAGCGCATGGTGCCTATCTTAACCTTTCGCAATAATTTCATGCGGTATGGCTGCGTTACCCGCCATTTTCTCCAGCTGCCTAGGTTCTGCTTCCCCCGTCTGATTTCGTCCAGCTTCTTGCTCTGTTCTCCGCCATCTGCTACTTCCTGATGCCGAACGAACGAGAAACCAATGATCCGATCATCCATACCCGTTTTCTGCTACCACAACGTCAGCGAAATCGACGGCCACACACCGGAGCTCTTTGCCGAGCATCTCGATGCCATGGCCGACGCAGGCTGGCGGACCATTTCCGCCATGGACCTCCTGGACGTGGTGCGCGGCAAACGCAAGGCCCCGCGCAAATCCCTGGTCCTGACCTTTGACGACGGCCACCTCTCCAACTGGCTGACCGTGGTGCCCGAACTGGCCCGCCGGGACATGACCGGCACCTTCTTTGCCCTCACGGATTTCACCGTGCCGGGTCGGCCGCGCACCCACGACTCGGCCCCGGCCATGCGCACCATGCCCGAGGCATTCAAGCACGCGCTCCAGGGCGACGACTTTTCCCAATTCATTAATGAAAGCGAAATCCGGGCCATGCTCGACAAGGGCATGGAGGTCTTTGCCCACGGCTGCCGCCACCAGGGCGTGTTTCGCACCTTGAGCCCGCAGGCGACCATGAGCGAGCGCCACGCCCGCTGGCCTGCATGGTCCATCTACCCGGGCTACGATCCCGCCTGGCCGACCTTCAACGACGGCAGTGCCTATGTCTATGACGGATTCAAGCCGGTATTCGACCGGCCCGGCACCCAGCCCCGTTTCGTCATACGCACGCCCGAGGAACGGCTCCGTTTCTGCCGGGAGGATTTCGCCCGGTCCATGCGGCGCATCCGGGAACTCAACGGCCTCACCGAACAACTCTTCTGCTGGCCCTGGGGCCAATACCGCGAGGACGCCCAGGCCGAATTGCGCGCCGCCGGTTTCGCCGGGGCATTCACCCTGGAGCGGTGGGTCAATGCCAAGGGCACCGATCCATTCCGGCTCAACCGCATCGGCGTGGGACGGCCCAAGACCGGCAAGTGGATTCAGGCCCGCCTGCGCATGTACGGTTCCGATCCCGCGGCCCGCGTCTTCTTCAAGCTGCAACGCCTCAAGCCCGAAGTGAAGCGGGTGCTCTACGCCACGGACTCACAGCGTTTGTCCGGTGGCAGCCGCCAGCTGCTGAACAACATCAAGGCTATGCGCGACATGGGAGCCGAGGTCTACGCCGTGCTCCAGCCGGATTCCCCGCTGGTGGCTCCGGCCACGGAACTGGGGGCCGAGGTCGCCACCTTCGACGCTTTCTCCAGCTACCTGCGCGCCGGTTCGTTCCTGGCCCGCATGGTGCGGGAACACCGCATCGACGTGGTCCATACCTTTCACAACCGGGCCTACAAGATGGGCGTCATCGCCCGGCTCATGGGTGCGCGCTTCGACCTGTTCATCAACAGGGGCGTCATTTCCCGGCCCAACGACATCTTTTTCCTCTGGACCAAGGCCGCGCGCGGGGTCATCTGCAATTCAAAATGCTGCGCCGACGTGCTGGCCCACTACCGGGTGGCAAAAAAGCGGCTGAACGTGGTCTACAACGCCTACGACGGGCCGGATTTCGGCGACCCGGCCTTCCGCAAAAAGCGTGGCACACGCTTCGCCTATGTGGGCAACGGCGCGGAGATCAAGGGGCTGGACGTCTTCCTTCGTGCGGCAGCCCGGTTTTGTGAGGCCAACGCCCGCGATGTGGAATTCCTGGTCATCGGCCTGCGCCTGGACGAAGTGAAGAAATTCGAGGACATCATCACCCCGGAGCTGCGCCAGCGGCTCACCTTTGCCGGCGAGCTGCCCCACGCCGAGGTCATCGACTCCCTGCGATTCAGCGACGTGCTGTGCATGACCTCGCGCAAGGAGAGCCTCCCCAACGGGCTGATCGAAGCGCTCAATCTCGGCCTGCCCGGCCTGTGCACCTCGGTGGGCGGCGTGCCCGAACTGGTGCACGAGGGCGTGAACGGCCTGCTCTGCGAGAGCGAGGATATCGAGTGCCTGGCCGCGAAGATGCGTACCCTGGCCGACGACCCTGTCGCCCGTCACCGCATGGGCCTCTCCGGGCGGGCGGTGATCCGCTCCCAGTTCTCCCCCGAAGCCAAGGGACGCCGCCTCATGCGCGTCTACATGGGCGAACAGGTTGACGAGCCGCTGGACGTTCAGGCGGTCAAAAATTTCTCGCCTCCTCCGGACAGCGACCATGACTGATGCCGCCGCCCGTCCGCTGACCTTGCTCTGGGAATCCCTGCCGGAGCCCATCCTTGACCGTCTGCGCCTCGGGTTTACCGGCAAGCGCCATCTGCTTGATCTGGCCGGGCGGGTTCTGGAAAGCGGCGATCCCATTTTGCGGGCCATCGGCAGCGATGCCCTGTGCACCGCCTTTGCAGAAAATCCGCTGGATGGTGCCCTGGCAGCCGATCTGCTCGCCATCGACACGACCCGGGCATTGATCCCGGAGCCCACACGAGCCGTCATGCGAGCAGTTGCCGACAATTGGCAGCGCCCGGACGCCCCCGACTATTTCGCCCTGCTGCCGGAGCGCGACTTCCCGGCCATCCTCCGCCGCATCGAACAGGGTGTGGCCGCTGAACCAAACAATCTTTTCTGGCGCGAACAGGCCTTTTCCCTCGGCCTGATCGACAACGCCCCGGACTGGGTGGAGGCGCAGACGTCCCTGCCGCTCCTGTCCGGCATCGAACCCGTACGCGACAACGTAGCCGCGTCCATCGCCCTGCACAAAGGGAGACACCACGAGGCGGCCCGGCTCTTCGAGGCAACGGGCGAGGCCTTCGGCCCCTGCTACGCCGCCATGCGCTCCGGCTTGGCCATGCTTACGGCGGGCGACTCGGGATCGGCCCACCTGCTCCTGCTCCAGACGCTGGCCCGGGCGCCCTGGAACGCCAGCCTGCTCCTGCGCGTCCACGATCTGCTGGCTGGCTGGGATGCGCAGCAAAAACCGCTCAACGGGTCCGTGGCCATCCTCCTCTATTCCTGGAACAAGGCCGTGGAACTGGATGCCACTCTGCGTTCGCTCTTCGAATCCGAACTTTCCGGGGCCTCGGTCTTTGTGCTGGACAACGGCTCCACGGATCAGACGCCCGACATCCTCGAATCCTGGCAGGCTCGCTTCGAAAACCATCTGGGCAAAGGGCGTTTCACGTCCATCCGACTGCCAGTGAACATAGGAGCACCCGCCGCGCGCAACTGGCTGATGCAGCTGGATGCGGTCACCCGGCATGACTTTGCCTGCTATCTGGACGACGATGTCATCCTGCCACAGGACTGGCTGCTCCGGCTTGGCTCCGCAGTGCTCCAATACCCGGACGCAGGCGTCTGGGGCTGCAAGGTGTCCGACCACGCCAACCCGGCCATGATCCAGAGCGCGGACGCCCATCTTCTAGCCGATCCCGACGAGCCGCCTTCCGATCTCACCCATACCGAGCCCAATCCATTCCGGCTCTCGAACCTGCACATCCAGACCTTCGACACCGGGCTGTTCGACTTCATGCGCCCCTGCGCCTCGGTAACCGGCTGCTGCCACCTTTTCCGCACGCCAGCCCTGCTCGCCTCGGGCGGCTTTGCCCTCCAGCTCTCCCCCACCCAATACGACGACATGGAACACGACCTGCGCCTGTGCGAGGCCGGAACCTTCGCCGTCTACCAGGGGCATCTTACCGTGCACCACAAGAAGCGCTCCGGCGCGGCATCCCGCGTGGCCGGTCCGGCCATGGGTAACGCCCTTGCCAACAAGTACAAAATGCAGACCATGCACGACCGGCAGGCGATTCTGGACGCAACCCGCCGCGAACAGGAACTGCTCGCCGCCGACCTGCATCACAAATGTCGCGTGGTGGAGCAGGCGCTCCTGCAATGGGCTGAGTAGGCGGGAAAGGCTCATAAGCCTTTCCGCTGATCTGCTGATCTGGAAAAGGAAATTGCAAAAGGCAGAAAGGCAGAAGCAAAAGTTGAGCCGCCTCCGGCGGGATTCATGTCAGAGGGTTTCGCACCCTAAAGGTGCGACTTACTTTTGGACCAGAGCGCCCAAAAGTAAGCAAAAAGCGCTCTTGGGGTGCCATGCCCATCGCCCCGGTGACGGACAAAGAATCTGAGCCAAACGGCCTGCGCTCCCACGTCCCTAGGCGGGAAGCTCAAAACAGCCGGGCCGCAAAGATTCGCTCCGGCCGTTTGGTCAGCTTCTAAGCCGCGTCCCCGCAGGGCTGAGATAAGGGGAACTTGTCTTTATGTCGTAACGGCGAGCAGGAGCCTGAGCATTCGCAAAAGAAGTCTCCGAAGACAACCGTCCGGTCCCGGAGGGCGTCACAGTTAATTCGCTGAGACCAGCCCTGTGTTTCGACGGTTAGCAGCCGACCAAGCGGGTAAGGCGGCTCCCGTCAGTCACCCGGTAGGTTGCTGGTAGTCTTGGTCTGTTCGTGGAGAAACGGTACTATACTTTTCAAAGGATGGAGCCGTCCCGCTTGGATCGGATGCTTCCGGCGTAACACGCAGGCGGTAAGGCTACTCGCAAGGGCCTTTTTTCGTTCTTTTTTGGCCCAGCAAAAAAGAACCGCCGCCCGCGCAGGGCATGGAGGGGACTTTGAAGCCGCACGGCTTCAAACCCGGCTTTCTGCCTTTTGGAATCAAAGGCAAAATCAAAGGAGAAAAGGCAGAAGTGGAGCCGCCTCCGGCGGGATTCACTATAGAGTGTTTCGCACCCTAAAGGTGCGACTTACTTTTGGACCAGAGCGCCCAAAAGTAAGCAAAAAGCGCTCTTGGGGTGCCATGCCCATCGCTCCGGTGACGAAGCAAGAATCTGATCCAAACGGCCTGCGCTCCCGCGTCCCAGGCGGGAAGCGAAAAACGCCGGGCCGCAAAGATTCGCTCCGGCCGTTTGGTCAGCTTCTAAGCCGCGTCCCCGCAGGGCTGAGATAAAGGGAACTTGTCTTCATGTCGTAGCGGCAAGCAGGAGCCTGAGCATTCGCAAAAGAAGTCTCCGAAGACAATCGTCCGGTTCCGGAAGGCATAGCAGCTAATTCGTTGAGACCAGCCCTGTGTTTCGGCGGTTAGCAGCCGACCAAGCGGGTAAGGCGGCTCCCGTCAGCCACCCGGACGGACGGTGGCAGCCTCGGTCTGTTCGCGGAGAAACGGCACTATACTTTTCAAAGGATGGAGCCGTCCCGCTTGGATCGGATGCTTCCGGCGTAACACGCAGGCGGTAAGGCTACTCGCAAGGGCCTTTTTTCGTTCTTTTTTGGCCCAGCAAAAAAGAACCGCCGCCCGCGCAGGGCATGGAGGGGACTTTGAAGCCGCACGGCTTCAAACCCGGCTTTCTGCCTTTTGGAATCAAAGGCAAAATCAAAGGAGAAAAGGCAGAAGTGGAGCCGCCTCCGGCGGGATTCACTATAGAGTGTTTCGCACCCTAAAGGTGCGACTTACTTTTGGACCAGAGCGCCCAAAAGTAAGCAAAAAGCGCTCTTGGGGTGCCATGCCCATCGCCCCAGTGACGGGCAAAGAATCTGAGCCAAACGGCCTGCGCTCCCGCGTCCCTAGGCGGGAAGCATAAAACACCGGGCCGCAAAGATTCGCTCCGGCCGTTTGGTCAGCTTCTAAGCCGCGTCCCCGCAGGGCTGAGATAAGGGGAACTTTCTTTATGTCGTAGCGGCAAGCAGGAGCCTGAGCATTCGCAAAAGAAGTCTCCGAAGACAATCGTCCGGTCCCGGAAGGCGTACAGCTAATTCACTGAGACCAGCCCTGTGTTTCGACGGTTAGCAGCCGACCAAGCGGGTAAGGCGGCTCCCGCCAGCCACCCGGACGGACGGTGGCAGCCTCGGTCTGTTCGCGGAGAAACGGCACTATACTTTTCAAAGGATGGAGCCGTCCCGCTTGGATCGGATGCTTCCAACGTAACACGCAGGCGGTAAGGCTACTCGCAAGGGCCTTTTTCGTTCTTTTTGGCCCAGCAAAAAGAACCGCCGCCCGCGCAGGGCATTTGGAGGGATTTTGCAGCCGCAGGCTTCAAACCCGGCTCTCCTCTTCCAATTCTCAACCTCTCTCACAATAAAAAGGGGAGGCCGTTCCCGACCTCCCCTTCAAATATTGCGAAGCTACAAAAATCACCCTTTCAATCAGGCGTGCCCTACCTCATGACGCTCATCCTCATGCAGGTCCTCCGGGAAAATCCGCTTGGCCAGATAAATGAACGGCGTATCCAGCGCAGCCACCACAAACTTGATCAGATACGTGGAAGCGAGAATCTCCCAAAACACGTTGATGGGGAACAATCCCCAAAAGGCGATGAAACAGAAAATGGCGGAATCCAAAAACTGGCTGACCATGGTGGACGCGTTGTTGCGCAGCCAGAGCTTGCCCGCGCCGGTCCGCGCCTTGATGGCATGAAACGCCCAAACATCGTGCAACTGCGAAACCAGATAGGCGGCCATGGATGCCAAGGCCACACGAGGCATGAACCCGAACAACGCCTGGAGATGCGGCTGGGCGAAATCATCGGCGGAAGGCTTGAACAGCAACGCAATCTGCATATAGGCGACCATCATCAGCAGGGCCACAAAGCCAAGCAGCACGCCCTTGCGCGCCTCGCGCTTGCCGTAGAACTCGCTCAGGAGATCGGTAGCCAGAAAGACGCTGGCATACAGCACGTTGCCGAGCGTGGTGGTCAGGCCGAAAAGCTCAACGGTCTTAAGCACCTGAATGTTGCACAACATCAGGTTGAAGACCATTAGCCCGAAAAGGCCTACCTTGCCGAAAAGCCGGTAGATGACCAGGACCACGCACAGGTCCCCCAGCGCGAAAAGAATCCAGAGTAGTTCGTTCATGGGCGTTGCCTAGCCCCGAACCGGACCAAGGTCAAGTTCGGGCGCGGGGATAAATCAGGACTTGCACTGGCCCCCGTTGCCCGGTGCGGCCAGGCCGCTCAGCTCGGCCAGACGCCTGTCCACCCGGTGGTACAGGGAATCCGTGGGGAACTTGCCGTTCTTGCCCCGCGATCCGCAGCGCATTCCGGTGAGGATGTAAAGGGCCTCCTCAATGGTCGTCACCGGGAAGATGCGGAACTTGCCCTCCTCCACGGCCTGGACAATTTCGTCCTTGAGCATGAGGTTGACCACGTTGTCCGCAGGCAGAATGACACCCTGCTCGCCCGTGAGCTTGCGGCGGCGGCAGACCTCGAAAAAGCCTTCGATCTTGCGGTTCACGCCGCCCACGGCCATGACGGCCCCGGACTGGGAGACCGCGCCGGTCATGGCGTAGGAAAGATTGATCGGCACGCCGGACAGGGCCGAGAGCAAAGACGCCAGCTCCGCGCCCGAAGCGGAGTCGCCCTCGATACCGGCATAGGATTGCTCGAGGCAGAGCGAGCCGGTGAGCACGATGGGCTTGTCCAGGGCAAAAAGCCGGACCAGATAGGACTTGATGATCATCATGCCCTTGGTGTGGATGGGGCCGCCCAGTTGGGCCTCGCGCTCCAGGTCGATGATGCCGCCGTGGCCCACGCCCACGGTGCAGGAAATCTGATGCGGCAGGCCGAACTCGTAGTCGCCGAACATGGTCACGGACAGGCCGTTGGCCAGCCCTACCTCGTGGCCGCGGGTGGCCACCTTGATGACCTGCAAATCGTAGTCGGCCATGAATTCCTCTTCATAGAGGTTGACCCGGTAGTCCTTGGCACGGACCGCCTCGGCCAGTTCGGCCGGACCGACGACGCTGCGCCCGGACATCCGGGCCAGGGCCGAAGCCTCGATCATCCGCTCGCGCACCAGCGGAGTGTAGAGGGAAAGCCGCTTCTGGTCCTCCACCAGACGGGAGGCGAAATCCACCAGACCGGCCATGGCCTCGCGGTTGAAGGGGAGCAGATCGGACTCGCGAGCAATACGGCCGATGACGTAGAAGTAATTCTTGATATTGGCCGCGTTACGGGTGGCGGCGGCTTGCAGATGCGCCTTGAGCTTGAAGAATTTGGCAAAGCGGTCGTCGCCGAGGAGCAGCGCCTCATAGTGATCGTCCGTACCGATGAGCACGACCTTGAGCGAGAGTTCGATGGGCGCGGGCTGGATGGTCCGGGCACGCACCTGCTCCGGGTCCACCGGGTCCTCGATGCGCGACTGGCCGGAACGCAGGGCGCGCAACAGCCCTTCCCAGGAATTGGGATTGGAGAGCAGATCCTCAACGTTCAGGATGAGGAAACCGCCGTTGGCGCGGTGCAGGGAACCTGCCTTTATCAGGGTGAAGTCCGTGTAGAGGGCTCCCAACTCGGCCTCCCGCTCGATGGAACCGAGGAGGTTGAAGGCCGTTGGGTGATCCTCCGACACCACGGGCGCGCCCTTGGTCTTGCCGTTGTCCACAAAGAGGTTGACCTCGAACCGGGTGAAAAAGTCCTCTCCTCCGCCAGCGCCTTCGGGCAGCAAACCGGCCAGGGAGTTGTCGCGCGGCATGAACTGGTCCACGTTCTCAACCACTTCATCGGCGAGGGCCTTGAAATACTCGTCCAACCCCTCATGCTTCCTAAACTTGTCCGCCATGGGGGCAAAGCAGTCGGCCATGACGGTCCGGGCGGTCTCGCGGTGCAGGTCGTTCTCGGACTCCCGCATGGCCGTCTCGTTGCGGTTGACCTCCCGCAGCAGGGTGGAAACGCTGGCCAGCAGCTCCTCCCCCTTGGCCTTGAGCTGCTTGCGCACGCGTGGGTCCAGCTTTTCGAAATCCTTGTCCGAGACCACCTTGCCATCCACTATGGGCGAGAGGGTGAGCACCCCGTCCTCGTCCAGGTTCAGGCTGAAGTTTTCCTTGGCGGCCGTGTCGTCCATGCGGTTGAAGAGGTCGTCGCGCTTGGTGTTGTACTTCTTGAGCATCCGCTCGTGCTTCTTCTGGAAAGCGTCCTTCTCGAACCTGCCGGGAATCTCCTGGCGGATGAGGGTCATTGCCTTCTGCTGTTCCTGCTTGAGACGACGGCCCATTCCGGCCGGCAGGGAGACGACAACAGGCTGGTCGCTGTCCTCGAAGTTGTAAAGGTAGACCCAGTCGCACGGGGCTTTGTCCTTGGCAGCGGCGGGCTCCAGGAACGACTTGACGAAATAGGTGCGCCCCATGTTCGGCTCGCCGGACACGTAGATATTGTGCTCGTTGCCCTTTATTTGCAGCGCCAGGGACAGGGCTTGAATGGCCCTCGGCTGGAACTTGGGATAGGAGTTACGGTCCGGAATCTCGGTGCTGTACTCATAGGGCACGCGGGAGGGATCGAGGACGGCCCGAAGGCGGTCCGGGGACAGGGACTTATGCGCGGGAGATGCGTTTTTTTTCATGCAGACTCTGAAATTCGGTAGTATTCGGGGGAAAGGCCCCGTATCCCGAAGATACGGATTTTCACCAACATTGTCATCAGCCAATGTGTCGGTAAAAAAGCGCTGGGGAATCCCCCCTCAAATCAGCGAATATAGTTGGGCAGGTTGAGAAAAAGATTGGTCGTATAGGTCATCATTTTGTCCATTATCCATGGAAATGCCACGATCAGGGCGATGAAGATGGCCAGAATCTTCGGGACCATGGTCAGGGTCATCTCCTGAATCTGGGTGGCGGCCTGCAGCACGGACACCAGGATGCCCACCGCCATGCCAACGCCCAGCATGGGAAGCGAAATGACCAGAGTCATCTCAATGGCCTGCTTGGCAAAGCCGACGACGAATTCAGGCGTCATTTTTCACTCCTATGCGGTTCTTCGGGCGCAAGGCACCCCAGGCAACACGGCGGCGCATCGTCACTGGAAGGTATTGACCAGCGACCCGACGAGCAGGTTCCAGCCGTCCACAAGGATAAACAAGAGAATCTTGAACGGCAACGATATCATGACCGGCGGCAGCATCATCATGCCCATGGCGAGCAGGATGGAGGCTACGACCATATCCAGAATGAGGAACGGGACATAGATCAGGAAGCCGATGGTGAACCCGGTCTTGAGCTCGGAGATGGTATAAGCCGCCACCAGCATAATGGTGGAGACCTCCTCCTTGTTCTTGGGTCGCGCCTCCTGGGTGATGGAATAGAAAATGGAAAGGTCCTTTTCCCGCGTGTGCTTGAACATGAACTCGCGGATCGGCTTCTGCGCCCGGTTCAGCATTTCCTGAAAGGGAATTTCCTCGTCCATGTAGGGCTGAAAGGCCGTGTTGTTGATGGCCTTGCCCACGGGCAGCATGATGACCATGGTCATGAAGATGGCCAGCCCGGCGAGAATCTGGTTGGGAGGCATCTGCTGGGTGCCCATGGCCTGACGCAGGAAGTGAAAGACGATAATGATGCGCGTAAACGAGGTCATGGTCAGCATGATGGCCGGTGCCATGGTCAGCACCGTGAGCAGGAAGATAATCTCGAGCAGCGAGGAGACCTCCTGCGGCTCGGCCTGTCCGGCGGCCAGTTCCATGGTCAGCTTGGGAATGGTCGGAGCGGCGGCCGCCAGGGACGGGAGCAGCATGAGGGCCAAGGCGGCCAAAAGAAAAGTTATGCTGAGCCTGCGGCCCGTCATTTACCCATGCTCCTCTTGAGCAGCGTTGCAAAGGAAGCGGACTTGCCGGGTTCCGTTTCCGGAAGTTCTTCCATATCCTCTTCGGCCAGGGGGGTGATGTGCTGTTCGGTCACGCCGAGCAGATAATCCCGCTCCCGGTACCGGACCACGACAACGGACTGTCGCTGCCCGAGCACCAGTCTGTTGATAAGCCGGGGACCTCCGGAGCCGCCGCTGCCGGTCGCACCGGGCAAGCCCAGCCTGCGCAACAGCCAGTAAGCCAGAAAAATGACGCCCAACAACAGGCAGAGGTACCCCGCCGTTGTCAGGACTGTGGACCATGTGTCCACATGCGGAAGCTGCGTCGCGGCAGCCGTGGCATTGGCCGCCGCAGGGCTAACCAAGCTGCTTCACCCGCTCGATGGGGCTGATGATATCCGTCAGCCGGACACCGAACTTTTCGTTGATGACAACGGCCTCGCCGCGTGCAACCAGCTTGCCGTTGACGTATATTTCGAGAGGTTCGCCCGCCAGCTTGTTCAGCTCGACAACCGATCCCTGGCCCAGCTGCAACAGTTCGTTGATGAGCAGTTTGGTACGGCCCAGCTCGGCCGAGACGTCCAGCGGGATGTCCAGAATGAAGTCCAGATCGCGCTTGCCGCTGGGGCTGGCCTTGGCGTCATCGCCCATATCCTTGAATTCGTAGTCGTGGGTCTGGGTGGAGAGGAAGGCCTGCTCCTTCTCGTGCTTGACCTCTGTCTGTTCGGACTCGGCAAGAGCGGCAGCCCACTCGTCGGCCAGGGCTTCATCGTCGCCGCCAGCTCCCGCGCCTCCCGCATCAGCGGGGTCGGTCACGTCGCCGCCTTCCAACAGCGCGTCGGCCCATTCCTGTGCCAGTTTGTCTTGATCTTCGCTCATCTCGAATACCTCGCGAAACGGTTTTCCAGGGTGCACCCGTCAAAAAATCCGACGGTAGGCAATCGGAAATGCAAAATGCGTGCTACTGGATGACCATCTCCGTGATATAAACCCGAAGGATAGCCCCCTTGCCCAATATCTGATTCAGCCTGTCCACCACTTCCTGCTTGAGCTGCACCTTGTCCGCCATGGTGGAGAGGGAGTCGTAGGTCTTGCTGGACAGCAGGAGCAAGAGCGCGTCCTTGATCTTGGGCTGTTCCGTGGTCAGGGCGCCGGAGACCTTCTCGTCCCGCACCTCCACTTCCATGCCGAGTTTAAGATATCGTCGGCCCAGCGGATCGGCCAGGTTGACCAGAAATACCGGCAGCGGGACCATCTGGCCCTGTTGCAGGTCGGCAGGGACCTCGGCCGGGGCATCCGCAGCCTGCTCCGCAGTGGCGTCGTCCTTGGGGGCCAGAAACATCTTGTAGCCGAACCAGCCGCCAACGCCGAGCAGAATCACCACCACCAGGATGATGATCCATTTGAGCTTTCCGCCCTTCTTGCCTACTTGTTCCAGTTCTTCTTCAGCCATGGCGGCCACCTTTCCTTTGCTGTATTACTTGTTCATAGCCGGATTCGGCCCTGTTTTCCAGACAAAGTTTAGATCATTGGTACCCGCCCACGGGCCGGGCGGTCTTGAGCAGAATCTCCACCCGCCGGTTCATGGCCGAACCAACGGGGCGGCCCCGCTCGTCCAGAACCGGCACGTTCGGCCCATAGGCCGAAAGTGAAAAACGGCGGTTGGGCACTCCGGCCTTCACCAAAAAACCGAGCACTGCCAGGGCGCGGTCTCCGGACAAGGCATAGGGATCGACCTCGTTGTCCGTGGCATCCGAGTATCCGGCCACGTTGATGGGCGCCGGGGTGTGGGTCATTATGGGCACCAACTGGTTCATGACGAACTTGCCTTTGGCGGACAGCTCGGAGGAATCCGGCGCAAAGAGCAACTTGTCCGTAAAGACCAGGGCCACCCCGTCCGGCCGGACCAGGACTTCGAGATTCTTGTTCAGCTCGGACTTGGACAGCTCTTCCGGCAACTGGTCATCCGGGAAAAGCAGGTCCTTGAGCCGCTGTTTCTTGTTCAGCACTTCCCACGGCTTATCCATGAGGTCCACAATGAGCCGTTCCTTGGCCGTCACCCGGCCGGAGCCACGCTTGTCCAACAAGCCCAGGTCCGCCGTGGTCAGCGTCACCCGGGTCAGCACGGCGTTGTCCATGGATGACATGGTCAGCAGCAGCACGAAAAAGGTGAGGAGCAGCGTCACCAGATCGGAGAACGTGACCAGCCAGAGGGCCAGCGGCGGACAGGCTTCACTTTTTTTCCTGGCCATGACCTACTCCAGCCCCGGCGGCGGCTTCAGGTCGAACTCGAATCCGTCGACGCTCAGGCTGTCCCGGCGAATGTTCTCCACCGGGGTGATTGCCCGGATGCGCTCGCCGGTATCTATGGCCCGCTTGTCCAGCACTATGTCCACGCGGCGGTTCTTGGCCCGGGTCTCAGGCTTGTTCCGCGAATAGTACGGCATGTACTTGCCGAAGGCCTCCACGCGGAGCATGTCCGGCTTCATACCGCGCTCGATAAGGAAACGGTACACGGCCAGGGAACGGGAAAGCGATATCTTCCAGGAGAGGTCCGGCACCTGCGTGTCGTCGTCGGGCTGGTAGTTGAGCCCCAGTTCGTCGCGCAGCTCGGACGTATGCCCGGCGAGCAGCAGCGGATACTGCACCTGGGCGAAGATGGGCATGAACTTGTCGAGCAGGGCCATGCCCTCGGGCGAGAGCGTCGAGGACTCGGGCGCGAAAAGCAGGCGGGAATTGATGGACAGAATCTGGACGAAACGGTTGGAACGGAAATCGAGGTCCTTGTCCACGTCCTCCCAGTTGAGTTCCTTGAGCGGCTCCAGGTCCCCGGAGTCGATGGGGCCGGGCTCCACGGTGCGGCGGGTGTCCTTCTTGGAAAACGTCTCGTAGCTGGCGTCGTTCCAGCCAAAGGTACCGATGATGGAGCCGAGGGCGACCAGCTTCCGCCGGGCGTCGATCTGCGACATGGAAACGAGCAGCACGAAAAAGGTCAGCATCAGGGTCATCACGTCCGAAAACGTGATCATCCAAGGAGGCATCTCCTCGCATTCCAGCTTTTTCTCTTTCTTCGCCATGACGCTCTCCCTGGGGGTTCCCGGCCCGGGCTAGTCGGACACGACCCGATCCTTGGGCGGCAGGTAGCTGTTCAGCTTCTCCTCGATAATGCGCGGGTTCTCGCCCTTGGAGATGGCCAGGATGCCTTCCATGATCATCTCGCGCAGCAGGACTTCCTCCTTGCTGCGGGTCTTGAGCTTGCCCGCCATGGGGTTGAACACCAGGTTGGACAGGATGGCGCCGTACAGGGTTGTCAGCAGGGCCACGGCCATGGCCGGACCGATGGTGGAAGGGTCGGACATGGTCTGGAGCATCTGAACCAGGCCGATAACCGTGCCGATTATGCCCATGGCCGGGGCCAAGGTGCCCATTACGGCAACCACATCAGCGCCCGTGGCGTGCCGTTCGGAAAGATAGGATATTTCCGTTTCCAGAATTTCCTGAATGGTTTGCGGCTCCAGGCCGTCCACCGTCAGCTGCAATCCCTTGCGCATGTAGTCGTCGTCAATTTCCTTGATGAGCGGCTCCAGCGAGAGGATGCCCTCGCGGCGGGCGCGGTTGGCGTAGTCCTTGAACCGCTCGATGACGTCCTGGGGGGAGTCCAGGCTGGAAAAGAAGGTGTTCTTGATGACGCCGACCACGCCGAAGACGTAGCTCATGGGATAGTTGACCAGGGCCGCGCCGACGGTGCCGCCCACAACGATGAGGAACGACGGGATGGAAACGAAGATCATCAGAGTGGAGCCGGTCAAAATGGCCGACACAACCAGTCCGAAGGAAAGGACAATTCCGATTACTGTCCCGAGATCCATACCTTACCCTTTTTTTGCTTCCCGCCGGTTTATACCTTGGTGGGCCTTTGCCCGAAAATCCTCGTCCCGACCCGAACCAATGTCGCCCCCTCTTCCACGGCGGGCACGAAATCCCCTGTCATGCCCATGGAAAGGTGCGGCAACCGCACGCCCAGCCGCGCCGAAAGTCCGTCCCGGAGCTCACGCAGCCGCGCGAAAACGGGGCGCGCCCGTTCCGGGTCGTCGAAAAAAGGCGGCATGGTCATCAAACCGACCAGCCGGATGCCGTCCGCAGCCATGGCCTCTTCGGCCAGTCTGGGCAGCTCTTCCTCCGTCACGCCGGACTTCTGTTCCTCTCCGGCAATATTCACCTGGAGGAGGATATCCTGGACCACGCCGAGGCCGGTCGCCTTCTTGTCCATGGCCTGCAGCAGCTTGGCCGAATCCACGCTGTGCACCAGGGCGAACTTTCCGGCCACGTACTTGGCCTTGTTCGATTGCAGGCCCCCGATGAAATGCCACCTGAGCGTCAAATCCGACAGCTCGTCCTGCTTGTCCCGGGCCTCCTGCACATAGTTCTCGCCAAAATCCAGCTGACCGCTCGTTGCCAGGTCCCTGATATCCGAGGCGGGGTGGTATTTGGACACGGCCACCAGCCTCACATCGCCCGGCTTGCGCCCCGCTCTGGAGGCCGCTTCGGCCAGATCCTCCAGGAGCTTGGCCCGCCGTTCGATCAATTCCGTCTGTCTGTCTGTCATAATCATCAATGAATCCGGCGCGTCGAGTCTGACTCTTTATCGGCCCGGATGTGAATTTAGTTTACTCGGTTGATGAAACATTTTTCCCATTCATCCCGCACGCCCTTTCTCATACACGACATCTCCCGAGGCAACCACCCGAAATTTCGTTCCTTCCCCGCCGGTTCAGCTATAACACAAAAGAGTATCTTTTTCTCTGACATTTTTCTATACATTCTCTATCTATTTCAAGTGGGACGGCCCTCTTCGCATACGGTTTTCCCTCCGTCCCACCTCGCGAACGCGCCCAGACCTCCGGAGGTCCCGTCCAGATGATCACCAGTAAATATTTCGACATGTTCCAGCGCGGCATGACCGCACAAATTCAGGACCTCTCCCTCCCCGACTTCCTGGACTATGCCCGCAATCACCTGCAAAGTTTTCTCATGTGCGAGGCCATTTCCCTCTGTTTTCTGGAGCGTCTGGCCAATGACGGCGAAACGGCCAGAAACAAAGGCGCGTCCAACGCTCTGCTCTATTTTCTGGACAAGGCGCTCCAAAAACGCCCTCTGCGTCCCGGCCTTCTCGAGGCGGCAGTCCGGCTCACGGGAGACAAACGTCTTGAAGCACGAGCCAAGGTCATCGACAAACTCAATACGGCCAAAGAGACCTATGATCTGATATCCGGGCTGGATTTCAGGACCGACGGGGAAGACGCCCGCACTTTCATCGCCCAGCTCATTCAAACGACACCGGAAAACATGGCGGCGGCGCAACTCGCCCTCAGCCTGGACCGCATAGCCGGACAAGCCCCGGCCTGGATCAACGACTTTCATTGCAACATAGCCCTCAAACAGGTCTGGGAAACAGCCCTGTTCAACCACTACGCGGAACTCAGCTTCTATGACAAGGCCATGGAGCTGTGGGGCAAACTGAAACAGGACAGGCTGCGGGAACATTCACTGAATGTTGCGGCCGAGATGTTCATTGCCCAGGGCGACTTGGACAAAGGGCTGGAGCTCTACGAAGCATCCGTACAGATGGACCCCCGCCAGACGCCGGTGAAGCTGCGTATGCGGGAACTGCGCTCCCCATTCCTGCCGAACCACGAACTGATAGGGCAAATTCCGGTCAATATCTGCCTCTACTCCTGGAACAAGGCCGAGATGCTCGGCCAGACCCTGGAGAGCCTCAGCCGCTCTGATATCGGCAACGCCCGCATCGACGTCCTGCTCAACGGCTGCACCGACGATAGCCTTGCGGAGGTGGAAAAGGCCAGAGCCCTCTTCCCGGACAATGAATTCACCATCCACCAGTTGCACGTGAACATCGGCGCCCCGGCTGCCCGCAACTGGCTCATGTTCCTGCCCGAAGTACAGAAGGCAAAGTATATTGCCTTTCTCGACGACGACGTGACCATCCAGAAGGACTGGCTCGCCCACTTCCTGACCATTGCCGAGTCGGACGATAACATCGGCGTGGTCGGCTGCAAAACCGTACACCCAGGCACGCCAAGTCTGAGCCAGTATCTATTCCGCTACATAGCGATAGCCCAGCGTGGCGTGCTCAAGATGAGCATAAACGCGCCCAACCGCCACTTCGACAACCACTGTTATGACTTTGTCCGCGAATGTCGCAACGTCATGGGCTGCCAGCACCTGCTCCGAACCAAGGCTATCAACGACATCCCTGCCGGGTTCGACATCCGTTTTTCCCCCTCACAGGTGGACGACATCGACCACGACGTCTGTCTTGCCCTCAAGGGATGGAAGGTCATGTACACAGGTCTGGTCACCTGCATTCACCATCAGTCCAGCGGAACGAATGTCCTCACCAGCGAGTTTGATCCGGGCAAGATTGGCAGCATCATGGGCAACGACATCAAATTTTTCTTCAAGCACGCGACTCAACTGGAGAAACTGGCCGAACTGGACTGCCTGAGCCTGGACCTCGGCTTTGAGCAGCCGCCCTTCTAGGCCGCTTGACGAAACGGATTTTACCCATAGTCTATATAAGTGGGGTTGACGAAAAGCCTGATTTACGGGCATAGCTCCCCCTCAAAGCGCGCTGCCCGCCTTCCGGCCGAGCGGCCTCATCATAACCGGTCGTTGAGGCGGTTGCGTTTCCCCCGACAGTACGACCACGAGCCACGCCATGTCCAAAGACCTGATCATCGTCGAGTCCCCGGCAAAAGTGAAAACCATCTCCAAGTTCCTGGGCAAGGACTATCTGGTTGACGCTTCCGTCGGCCATGTCCGGGACCTGCCCACCCGCGACCTCGGTGTCGACGAGGAACACGGATTCAAGCCGCAATACCAAGTCATCAAGGGCAAGGAGGACGTTGTAAAACGCCTCAAGGCCGCCGCAAGCAAGGCGGACACCATTTATCTGGCCCCTGACCCGGATCGCGAGGGTGAGGCCATTGCCTGGCACGTTGCCGAGCTGCTCAAGCCGGTCAACGACAATATCCAGCGTATCCAGTTCAACGAAATCACGCCGCGCGCGGTCAAGGAAGCCCTGGCGCATCCCCAGACCCTCAACGAGGACCTCTTCGACTCCCAGCAGGCCCGCCGCATTCTGGACCGGCTCGTGGGCTACAAGATTTCCCCCATCCTCTGGAAGAACGTCAAACGCGGCATCTCGGCCGGACGTGTCCAGTCCGTGGCCCTCAAGCTCCTGGTGGAGCGCGAGAAGGAACGCCGCGCCTTCAAGGCGGACGAATACTGGCCGTTCAAGGTTCTGCTGGAAGGCGGCAACCCGCCTCCCTTCTGGATGGACCTGCACAAGCTGGACAAGAAGGCTGTCAAGCCCGGCGCCAATCATATTTCCAGCCAGTCCGAGGCCGAAACCCTGGAAAAGGAACTTTCCGGCGGCCAGTTCGTGGTGGAATCCGTGCAGGAGAAGCAGCGCAAGCGCAGCCCCCTGCCGCCCTACATCACCTCCACCCTGCAGCAGGACGCCAACCGGCGCATGGGCTTTTCCGCCAAGCGGACCATGTCCATCGCCCAGCGCCTCTACGAAGGTGTGGAACTCGGCGCGCGCGGCACCACGGCGCTCATCACCTACATGCGTACCGACTCCGTGCGCATCGCCAAGGAAGCGCAGGAAGCGGCCCGCGAGCTGATCCTGGAACGCTTCGGCGACGATTACTATCCGTCGAAACCGCGCAGCTTCAAGACCAAGGGCAGCGCTCAGGACGCCCACGAAGCGATCCGCCCCGTTGATGTCGCCATCACTCCGGACGACGTCCGCTCCTTTCTCCCGGCCGAGCAGCACAAGCTCTACCGGCTCATCTGGCAGCGGTTCGTGGCCTCGCAGATGGCTGCGGCCACTTTCTGGGACACCACCGTGCTGGTGGACGCCCCGCGCACCATCTGGCGTGCCAAGGGCGAGCGTATGCTCTTCCCCGGCTTTCTGGCCGCCATGGACAAGGGCGACACCGAGGGCGACACCGAACTGCCCAAGCTGGCCCAGGGCGACGTGCTCACCGTGCAGGAACTGAAAAAGGAACAGAAGTTCACCCAGCCGCCGCCGCGCTACTCAGAAGCCTCGCTGGTCAAGACTCTGGAGGAACTCGGCATCGGCCGCCCCTCCACCTACGCCGCCATCATCTCCACCCTGCTGGACCGCGAATACGCCAAGCAGGAGGACAAGCGGTTCGTACCCTCGGAGCTTGGCTTCACCGTGTCCGACCAGCTCTCCGAGCACTTCCAGGCGCTCATGGACGTCGGCTTCACCGCACAGATGGAGTCCATGCTCGACGACGTGGCCGCAGGCAAAAAGGACTGGGGCGAGCTGCTCAAGAACTTCGGCGACGACTTCTACCCCACCCTGGACAAGGCACGCACGGAGATGGCCCGCTCCCAGCAGGTGACGGACATCAAGTGCGACCTGTGCGGCGCGGACATGGCCATCAAGTTCGGCCGCACCGGCGAGTTCCTCGGCTGCACCAGCTTCCCCACCTGCCGCAACATCAAGAACTTCACCCGAGACGAGCAGGGCAACATCCAGGTGGTTGAGCGCGAAAAGCCGGAAGAGACCGGCGTCACCTGTGAAAAATGCGGCCGTCCCATGGCCGTCAAGCAATCCCGCCGGGGAGAGTTCCTCGGCTGCACCGGCTACCCGGACTGCAAGAACATCGTCAACTTCAAGCGCGATGAGGACGGCAACATCCAGGTGGTGGAGAGCGAAAAGCCGGAAGTGGTCGGCACCTGCCCGGAATGCGGCGGCGAACTGCTGCTCAAGAAGGCACGTACCGGCTCCCGTTTCATCGCCTGTTCCAACTACCCGGACTGCACCCACGCGGAACCTTTCTCAACCGGCGTTCCCTGCCCGGTGGAAGGCTGCACGGGCGAGCTGGTGGAAAAATCCTCGCGCCGGGGCAAACTCTTCTACTCCTGCTCCGAGTACCCCAAGTGCGACTACGCGGTCTGGAACTGGCCCATCAACGAGCCCTGCCCGGAATGCGGCCATCCCATCCTCACCCGCAAGTCCACCAAGGACAAGGGAGAGGTCCTCGCCTGTCCGAAAAAAGGATGCGGCTACACCCGGCCGGTGGACGACCAATAGTTCCCGACAACAGACACACACCAACAGGGTGCTCCGACACATGTCGGGGCACCTTTTTTTTGCTGAAAAGACGGCGGCGCAACCGTTTGATCCTCCTGAAGATACAAGCAAAAAAATGACCGCTGGTCACAGTGGTTGCCATAGACGGCATAATGCCATAGACAAACTGTTGTTTTCACGATGGGGAAAGAGGGACTCCCCGCGCGGATAGGGAATATTTCCTTGATCAAACTCCCTTTAGGTATCGGCATGCCCAATATTACACGATTGAATATGGACGCCCTGACCGACTGCTTGCAACAGGCGCACTCGGAAGGCCGCAATTTTCTCTACGAATATGAAGTTTACGCCTTCCAGGCCAACCTCGGCGCGGAAACCCCGCCCAAATGCTCACTCATAGAGCGGGGTCGAGTACCTTCAGACGAGGAGATCATGGCCATCCCCGGCGACAAGGCCGTTCTCAAAATCGTTTCGCCGACCATCCTGCACAAGACCGAGGTGGGGGGCGTGCGCGTTGTGGACAAGGACCCGAACAAGGTTCGCGCCAGCGTGCGCCGGATGCTCTACGAAGTGCCGGAAAATTACGCCCGCTGGATCGAGCGTAACCCGAAAGCCGCTCCGGCCCCGTATTGCGGACTGGCTGGCGAGGCGCTCGTGGCCGCCATCAGCGCGGACCTCAAGGGCGTGCTCCAGGTGCAGTTCATGCCGCCGGATTCCGAGGCGTTCGGCAACGAGCTCATTGTGGGTGTACGCTGGACACGGGAATTCGGCACCGTCATCAGCGCCGGGCTGGGCGGCACGGATACCGAACTCTATGCCAAGCGTTTCCGCAAGGGGCAGGCCATTGTGGCCGCTTCCGTGGAGATGACCGACGGGCAGCAATTTTTCGAGTTGTTCAAGAAGACCATTTCCTACCACAAGCTGGCCGGGCTGACCCGTGGGCAGGAACGGATGGTCAGCGACGAGCAGCTCATAGAGTGCTTCAGTGCCTCCATCCAGGCCGCGCGCCACTTTTCTCCCCTCAATCCCGACGCGCCGTTCGTGCTCACCGAGCTGGAAGTCAACCCCTTCGCCTTCACCGACTACCAGATGATCCCGCTGGACGGACTGTGCAAGTTCAGCCTGCCGCAGGAAGTGCCGGTTCCTCGCCCCGTCGAAAAGATCAAATCCCTGGTCAAGCCGAAACGCATCGGCATCATCGGCGTTTCCTCCACGCGCATGAATTTCGGCCGGATCATCCTGAACAGCATCCTCGGCTCCGGCTTTGCGGCCGACGACCTGCTCATCATCAAGCCCGGCAGCGACACCATCGACGGTGTCAAATGCATCCCGAGCCTGAAGGAACTGGACGAGCCGATGGACCTGTTTATCGTGGCCGTGGCCGCCCCCCAGGTCCCGGACCTGGTGGACGAAATACTTGAGTGCGGGCAGATAAACTCGGTCATGCTCATCCCCGGCGGCATGGGCGAGACGGAGGAAAGCCAGGACCGCGCCCGCGAAGTCATTGCCAAGATCCGCACGGCCCACGCGGAGGGAACCGGGCCCGTCTTCCTCGGCGGCAACAGCATGGGGGTGGTTTCCCATCCCGGCAGCTACGATTCCTGGTTCATCCCGGAAAACAAGATTCCCCAGCCCGAGGGACCGTATCGGTCCACGGCCTTCATCTCCCAGTCCGGTGCCTTCATGGCCTCCTGCATGGCGCAGTGCCCGGAGATGAACCCCGCCTACCTGCTCTCCATGGGCAACCAGACGGACCTGACCATCGGGGACATGGTGCAGTATTTCAAGGACAGTGACGACGTGAACGTCATTGCCGTCTATGCCGAAGGGTTCCAGGACCTCGACGGCCTAGCCTTCTGCCGCGCGGTGCGCGAAGCCGTGACCGCCGGAAAGGAAGTGGTCTTCTACAAGGCGGGCCGGACCCCGGAAGGCAAGAACGCCACGGCCGGACACACCGCGTCCCTGGCCGGCGACTACATGGTCTGCGAATCCTGCGTGCAGCAGGCCGGAGCCGTGGTGGCCCGCAACTTCGGCGAGTTCGAGAATCTCGTTCTCCTGGCCCAGCGGCTGCACAGCAAACGGATATGCGGCAACCGGCTGGCGGGCATCTCTTCGGCCGGGTTCGAGGCCGTGGGCATGGCGGATTCCATCCACTCCGACGATTTCGAGATGCGCCTTGCCGTACTGGGCGAGGAAACCACGCATCGACTGGATACGCTCTTTGCAGCGAAACGCCTCTCCTCTCTGGTCAATGTCCGCAATCCGCTGGACTTCAACCCGGCTGCGGACGAGGAAGTATATGAAGAGGCCACCAGGGCCGTCCTCGAAGACCCCTGCGTGGACGCCGTGGTCCTGAGCATCCTGCCCATGGGCCCCGGCCTGGCCATGAACATGGCCAATCAGGACGCACTGACAGGAGAAGGCTCGCTGGTGGACCGCATTGTCCGCCTCTTCCACGAGACTGAAACCCCGCTCATCTGCTCCATCAAAACCGGAACCGGCTACGAACGGTTCATCAAAGCCATGTCCGACGGGGGCATCCCCATTTTCCGATCCGCGGACACAGCGGTCACGGCTCTCAGCCAGTACATCGAGAGCCGCCTGAACGCCGCGCGGATTAAGGGAAACTCCGGACTTTAACATAACCTGGAGCGCCCCGAGGGGCTGCTCCCGCCATTGCTAAAAAACGAGAGATTTCATGAAGAGTTTACCGGCATACATGGCCATCGCCTTTGTCTGGTTCAGCGGACACTTCGGCGGCGGCTTCGCATCCGGCCGCCAGATCGTGGCCTTTTTCCTCGGGCACCACTGGACTTCCCTGTTCATGCCGGCCGTAGCCATGTTCGTCATGGGACTGACCTTTTACTACTCCATGGTCATCGCCGCCCGTTTCAACCTCTTCGACTACAACGCGTGGTCAAGGAAAATCTATGGCAGGTCGGCCGTCATCATGGCCCCGATCTACGAGATTCTGATCAACCTGCTGCTGGTGCTGGTCACGGCCGTGGCCTTTGCCACCGGCGGAGCAACGCTCGCCAAGGCCATGGGCACCTCGTACATGATGAACACCATCGTGCTCGCGGCCCTCATCTTTGTCCTGACCATCTACGGCGCGGACCTGGTCCGCAAGACCGCCTCCCTGGTCTCAATCCTGCTCATAGCCTGTATCTTCGTCATCTATCTGCCCAACATCATCCACTTCTTCCCGAAGATCATGGCGAACATGTCCGCCATTCACCGGGGAGAAATCGCCACCGCCTCCGACAGCTCCTTCCTTGATTCGCTGTGGTGGGGCCTCAAGTACGGTGCCTTGCAGTGCTGTGCCATCGGGGCCTACATCGTCCATACCCAGGCCTGTACGAACAAGACCTGCCTGAAGAAGGCGGCCATCTACGGCTTCATCATCAATACCGGCATCCTGTACCTGACCTATTTCGGCATCCTGGCCTTTGTCGATCAGGGCGTGCTCAAGGAAGCGGTTCCCTCGCTCTTCGTGGTCATGCACGGCGTGGGCGGCACCTGGATGACCGTGCTCATCTCCATGAGCATCGTCATCGGCGCGGTTTCCACGGGCGTGGCTCTGGTCTACGGCACCACCAACCGCATGGTCCTGTTCTTCGGCCGCAACATGTCGGCGGAGCAGCGCAAATCCAAGCGGTACATCCACGCCGTGACCGCCTCCGCGATCATCGTCGTTGCCTGCTGGCTGGTTGCCCAGCTCGGCCTCATCCCGCTCATCGGCAAGGGATACGGCAATGTGGGATGGCTCACCCTGTTCATCATCACCCTCCCGGTGCTGCTGCGCGGCATCGGGCTCTGGCGATTCTCCAAAGACGGCGCTGCCGTGCCGACCCCGGAGTAACAGGGAACCGACAATCCACCCACACTACGACATCCCAGGATCAAGGAAATGAAAAAACTGATTCCCGGCCATCTGGCCATAGCCTTTGTCTGGTTCAGCGGCCACTTTGGAGGCGGCTTCGCCTCCGGCCGCCAGATAGTGGCCTTTTACCTGAACCATAACTGGACCTCGCTGTTCATGCCCGCGGTCTCCATGTTCGTCATGGGCCTGTGCCTCTACTACTCCATGGTGGTGGCCGCGCAGTTCAAGACCTATGACTACAGCGCCTGGGCAGGTAAGCTCTACGGACGCTTCGGCGTGGTCGTCGTGCCTATTTACGAGGTCATCGTCAACGGCGTGCTGCTGCTGGCAACGGCCGTGGCCTTCGCCACCGGCGGAGCCACTCTGGCCAAGGCATTCCACACGCCCTATGTGGCGAACACGGTGGTCATCGCGGCCATCATCTTCCTGCTGACCATCTACGGATCGGAACTGGTGCGCAAATCCGCCACCGTGGTTTCGGTGATCCTCATCGCCTCCATGTGCATCATCTACCTGCCGAACATCATCCGGTTCTTCCCGAACATCGTGCACAACCTCGCGGCCATGAAGAGCGGCGAGATCGCCACGGCCGGGCCGAACTCGTTCTGGGATGCACTGTGGTGGGGCGTGAAGTACGGAACCCTGCACTGCTGCGCCATCGGGGCCTACATCGTGCACACCCAGGCATGTCCGAACAAGCAGTGCCTCAAGAAGGCGGCCATCATCGGCTTCCTCATCAACTGCGCCATCATGTACCTGACCTACTTCGGCATCCTCGCCTTTGTGGATCAGGGAGTGCTCAAGGAGGCTGTCCCGGCCCTGTTCGTGGTCATGCACGGCGTGGGCGGCGCATGGCTGACCCCGCTGATCTCCCTGTGCATCTTCATCGGCGCGGTCTCCACGGGTGTGGCCCTGGTCTACGGCACCACCAACCGGCTGGTCATCTTCTTTGGACGCAACATGGTTCAGGCGGAGCGCGACCGCAAGCAGCGGTTCCACTCGGTCATCGCCTCGACCATCCTGGTCATTGCCTGCTGGCTGGTGGCCCAGCTCGGCCTCATCCCGCTCATCGGCAAGGGATACGGCAACATGGGCTGGGTTTCCATGCTGCTCATCACCATCCCGGTAATCCTGCGGGGGCTGGGCATCTGGCGCTTCCCCCAAAAGGGCGCAGTGTGCGGAGGCGGCCATGCTGACTAAAATCATCAACGACATCGAACGGGTTCTCCCCAGAGAACGGATATACGATCACCCGGCCCTGGTCTCCACCTACGCGGTGGACGCCAGCTACTTCGAACCGCGCGCCAAGCTGGTGGTGGACGTCGAGACCCTGGAGGAACTCTCCGGGGTCTTGGCCGCCTGCACCGCAAACAGCATGGGCGTCACCTTCCGGGGTTCGGGCACGGCCGTCAGCGGCCAGGCCTGCGGCGAGGGCGTCATCGTCCGACTCTGCGGCCCGGTGTGGAAACGCATCGAGGTCCTGAACGACGGCGGTGCCTTCCGGGCCGGTTCCGGCCTCATCGGCATGGCCGTCAACGTGGCCCTCGCTCCGTACAAACGGAAGATGGGCGCGGACCCCGCCTCCATCACCTCCGCCACCATGGGCGGCATCGTGGCCGACAACTCGGCGGGCATGTGCTGCATGGTGGAGCAGAACTGCTACCACGCGGTCAAGGGCATGCGCCTGATGCTCGCGGACGGCACATATCTCGATACCGACGACGAACAGTCGGTGGCCTCTTTCCGCACCTCCCACGCCGCCCTGCTGGACGGACTGGCCGGACTGCGGGACAAGGTACGCGCCGAGAAAGACGTGGTTGCGAGAATCCGCCGCAAATACATCCTGAAAAACACCATCGGCTACACCGTGAACTCCTTCCTGGACCACGATGATCCGGTGGATATCCTGATACACCTGATGGTAGGTTCCGAGGGCACCCTCGGTTTCATCCACGAGACCCTCATGGAGACCATTCCGACCCCGCCGGTGCGGGCCACCGGACTGATGTTCTTCCCGTCCCTCAAGGACGCCACGGACACGGTCATTGCCATGAAGGGCGAATGCAAGGTGGAAGCGGCCGAGATCTTCGACTGGGTTTCGGTCAAGGCCATGCAGAAGCTGACGGGCATCCCGGATGCGATGAAGAACCTGCCGGAGAACGCCTGCTGCATGCTCATTGAGACCAAGGCGTGGAACGAGGAGGAACTCCAGGCCAACATGGACGCCATTCTGGCGGTCCTGAACAGGTTCCCCAAGCTCTCCGAACACGTCTTCAGCACGGACGAAGAAGTCTGCGTACAGTACTGGAAGGTCCGGAGCGGCCTGTTCCCCGCCATCGCCAACTATCGCGAAGCGGACGAATACGTGCTCACCGAGGACATCAACATTCCGGTGGCCGATCTGGCCGAGGGATGCGACGCCTTCCAGGAATTGTTTACCCGCTACGGGTTCGATGCAGGCATCATGGGCCACGCGTTCCATGGCAACCTGCACTTCTCGCTGCCCGTGAAGATCGCGGACCCGGACGCCATCGACCGGCTCAACCACTTCATGCTCGACCTCGTGGACCTGATAACCAAGCGGTTCGACGGTTCGCTCAAGGCCGAGCACGGCACCGGCCGCGCCATGGCTCCCTTTGTCCGTCAGGAGTGGGGGGATTTCCTCTATGAAATCATGTGCGAGGTGAAGCGGCTCTTCGATCCGAAGGGCATCCTCAACCCCGGCGTGCTCATCAACGAAAACCCCTCCGGGCATATCGACGGGCTGAAAAGCCCCATGGCCACCCATCCAAAGGTGGACATGTGCGTGGAATGCGGTTTCTGCCAGCAGGTCTGCCCGTCCAAGGACATAGGCCTGAACCCGCGCGGCCGCATCAGCCTATCCCGAGCCATCACCAAACTGCGCACCCAAGGCAAGACCGCCGAAGCCGATGAGTGGCAGGCCGTCTTCGACAAGTACGGTGAACAGCTCTGCGCCACCGACGGACTGTGTTCCCTCTCCTGCCCCCTGGGTGCGGACGTGGCCACCATGATCCGCGACATCCGGCACCGGAGCAGCACCCCCGGCAAACGGCTGACCGCCGACTTCGTCACCCGTCACTTCGGGGGCGTAATCAAGACCGCCTCCGTGGTGCTCGACGGTGTATCCATCGCCCAGCGGGCCATCGGCGACGCCGCCATGAGCCGCATGGCCGGTGCGGCACGTTCCCTGTCCGGCGGCCGGATTCCCCAGTGGAACCCAGCCATGCCCAAGGGAGGCGCACGGCCGCCCCAGCCCGAGGCATCGGGCCGGGAAGAGAAAGTGGTCTACTTTCCCTCCTGCGCGGTGCGGAGCATGGGCCCAGCCAAGGGCGATCCGTCCGACCCGCTCATGGATGTGACGGTCCGCCTGCTGGAACGCGCCGGATATGGCGTGATATTCCCCAGGGACATGGGCAAGCTATGCTGCGGCAAGGCCATGGAGACCAAGGGCCTCTACCGCCAGGCCGACGCGCTGGCCGGAGAACTGAACCACGCGCTGCTGGAAGCGAGCGAAAACGGCAAGCACGTGGTGCTCTGCGATACCAGCCCGTGTCTGGCCCGCATGAAGAAGACCCTGGACTCCCGGCTGACCCTGATGGACCCCATCGAGTTCGCCCTGACCCATGTGGTTGACCGGCTGACCCTGCACAAGCTGCCGCGGACCGTTGCCCTGCACCCCACCTGCTCTACCCGGGCCATGGGCCTGGCCGGAAAGATGGCCGAGCTGGCCGGACGGTGCGCCACCCGCGTGGTCACACCCACCGGCATCAACTGCTGCGGCTTCTCCGGAGACAAGGGCTTCCACAGGCCGGAACTCAACGCCTCGGCCCTGGCCGGACTGCGCGAGCAGATAGCCGACTGCGACGAGGGATACAGCGTGTCCCGCACCTGCGAGATAGGCCTGACCCTGCATGGTGGGAAGAACTACCGCAATATCCTCTACCTGGTGGAGGAAGCCAGTCGCTGACCGGCGCATGGCCGCTGAGCCACCCCGAGCCCATTCCCGGCGGATACCCATGCCAGGACAGGTGGGGCGGAATCATTGACCGTCGTACCGTTGTCGCGTAGGCGCAAACTTTACATCAAAATCGACCAGGCTTTTCACCGGATGCCAGCACCCGGTGAAAGGCCTGTATTCCCATATGGAGAAAGCTCATGCCGAGCCAAGATTTCATCAATGCCGTTATTCGTGTTTTCCCTGAAGAACAGGTTTTTCTGGATGAGGTGATCGTCCACGCCCTTTCCCTGGACGCCAGCCCCTTTGAACCCCTTGCCAAGATGCTTGTTGACGTCCGCGACGAGGCGGAGCTGGTTACGCTGCTCGCCCTGGCACGCGAACATCAGGCCGGTATCACCTTCCGTGGTGCCTGCTCCGGCATCAACGGCCAGACCATCGGCGAGGACGTGATGGTCCGGTTCATCGGTCCCGCCTGGACCGACATCAAGGTCAAGGACAACGGTGCCTCCATCTGGGCCCAGAGCATGGTTCCGGGCCAAGACCTCAACGCCGCACTGGCGCCCTATGGCCGCATCATCGGCCCGGACCCCGGGTCCATTTCCGTGGCCACCCTTGGCGGAATGGCCTCCAACAATTCCACGGGCATGTGCTGCACCATTGATCAGAACATCTTCCACACCATGCAGTCCATGCGCGTCGTCCTGGCCGACAGCACGGTGCTGGATACTGCGGACAGCCTCTCCGTCGCCGCCTTCCGCAAAAGCCACAAGGAACTGCTGGACGGGCTGGCCGATATCCGCGCCCGCATCCTGGCCGACGACAGGCTGGCAGGCAAAATCAAGCGCAAGTACTCCATCCGCAACACCTCGGGCTACAGCATGAACGCGTTCACGGAGTTCGAGGACCCGCTCGATATCCTTGTGCACCTGATGATCGGCTCCGAAGGCACCCTGGGCTGCATTCTCAACGTCAGCCTCGAAACCGTGGTGCTGGAGCCGCACCGGGCCACCTGTTTGATGCTCTTCCCCACGCTGGAGAACGCAATCCAGGCCATATCCGCCCTCAGCCGGGAAAAGGGCCTTGCCCGCGCCGCCGAGCTGATGGACCGGGTGACGCTCAAGGCCGTCGAGTCCTTCCCGTCCACGGACGACGTCATCCGCACCCTGGACGACAAGGCGTGCGGCGTGCTCCTGGAGACCCAGGCCACGGACGAGACCATCCTCAAGGAGCGGATCGAGACTATCCTGGAACTGCTGAAGGATATCCCGCACCTGACCGAGCACGAGTTCGTCACCGATCCCGCAGCCTACTCCCGGCTGTGGGACATGCGCCGCAACACCTACCCCGCCTTTGCCGGGTTCGGCGGCCCTTCCGAATTCACTGTCACAGAGGACTGGTGCGTACCGCCCAAGATGCTGGGTGAAGCGGCCGAGACGCTGCAACAGCTGCTTGAAAAGCACGGCTTCAACGGCGGCATCATGGGCCACGCATTCCACGGCAACATGCACTTCATTCTGTCCGTCCCCCTGGGCGACCCGGCCGCGGTGGACAACCTCAAGTGGCTGACGGAAGACATCGTGGATGTGATGATCAACCGCTTCGAGGGCTCGCTCAAGGCGGAGCACGGCACCGGCCGTTCCATCGCCCCATACGTGGCCCGCGAGTGGGGGCCGGAACTCTACGGCATGATGCAGGAGCTGAAGCAGCTGCTCGACCCGCAGGGAATCCTCAACCCCGGCGTCATCCTCAATGACGACCCGAACTGCAACTTCAAGAGCCTGAAACAGCCGTGGGGCCTGCACGAGTTGGTGGACAACTGCAATGGATGCGGCTTCTGCGACTTTGTCTGCCCCACGAAGGACATCGGTTTTTCCCCGCGCCAACGCATCTACGTCAAACGCACCATCGACCGGCTGCGCGCCCAGGGCGACACGGAACGGGCAGACCACTGGGAACAGGTTTTCCGCCGGTACGGACTGGATATCTGCGCCACGGACGGCCTGTGCCAGTTGCGCTGTCCCCTGGCCGTGGACACCGCCTCCTACATGCGGCTCCTGCGCCATGACAACGTCAGCGGATTTGCCCAAAGGACCGGCCACTCCATCGGCAAACACTTCGCAGGCGTGGCCGGGATGGCCTCCAAAGCCCTGAGCTTCGGCCGGGGTGCGGAAGAATTCATCGGCCAGTCCGGGACCGCCTTCATGGACCGCCTCGCCTGCAAAACCGTGGGCATGAACGTGCCCGACCTCGCGGCCATGAAACTGCGCGGCGGCTCTCCCATCCCTAAAATCACAGCCGAGGACACCGAACGCCAGGTGGTCTACTTCCCGTCCTGCGCCGTGCGCACCATGGGCTATGATACGAACGGCGACGAAAACGCGAAGCCGCTCATGGATACCACGGTGGAGCTGCTCAAGCGAGCTGGCTACGGCGTGATCTTCCCGAAGCGCATGAAGAAGCTGTGCTGTGGCAAGGCCTATGAGACCAAAGGCATGTCCGAAGAGGCGGACCGCAAGTCCGATGAACTGAGCAATGCATTGCTTGAGGCATCGGACAACGGCCGGTTCCCGGTGCTGTGCGATACCAGCCCCTGTCTGGCCCGCATGAAGAAGCACCTGGACAAACGGCTCTCCCTGTACGAGCCCATCGAATTCGTCCACGAGTTTCTGATGGACAAGCTGCATCTCGTCAAACTGCCCAAAACCGTGGCCCTGCACCCCACCTGCTCCACCCGGGCCATGGGTTTGGCCGACAAAATGGCCGAAGTGGCCGCCCGTTGCGCCGAAAGCGTGGTGGTACCCACCGGCATCAACTGCTGCGGCTTCTCCGGCGACAAGGGCTTCACGCACCCGGAGGTCAACGCAGCGTCCCTGGCCGGTCTGCGGGCGCAGATCGCAGGCTGCGACGAAGGGTACAGTGTCTCCCGCACCTGCGAGGCAGGACTGACCCTGCACGGCGGCAAGGACTACCGCAACATCCTCTTCCTCGTAGAGGAGGCCAGCCGCCGCTAGGCCACCGGCACGGGCGCTTTCTACCATCTGATACAAAGAACAAAAGGACGGGGTGCAACAGCACCTCGTCCTTTTTTATTCTCTATCGCAGCCGGAAGCGATTCTCCGCAGTACAAGTCTCCCAACGCCCAGAGCGTAGGAACAAAAAAACGCCGATACTGTTTCTAATGAAAACAGTAACGAACGTTTGCAAAAATTCCCGAACAATTGAGGGCGCCAACGTGTCAGGCAAGACGACTCCGCCCCCCCCGATGTTTACAAGGTGATCCGGCGTCTCCAGTCTTCCGTAGGGCCTGTCACGCCAACCTTGCCCCTTACTGCCGTTCGCGTCTTTATCCAGCGGCGATCACGTTTGGAAGCCAAACTACGGAGGGGTAAAACAAGGAACAAAGCCTAAAAAAAGGCGGTATTTAAAAATCTTGTTGCTACCATCTGTTTATAAGAAAAGGTATATGGAGTTGCTGTGACAGATATATAGCCCCTGTTTACTGTTGGTATTTAATTCGTATGGTGGCCCCGATTCTTTTTCCATTGTTCTTTCAGCTCGTTAAGTATTTCATCTGTTTCAACGGCAAAATCGCTTTCCGGCACAAGAACAAAATAAGGCACCCTTCCATTCAGTTGCATCTTTTCTATATACGATTTGGCAACATTTATGCTTCGCAAGACATACTCATCATACGTTTCCTTGTTTAGCTGGTCACAGAACCAATTCTCGGAGGCTGGCACTAGGAGTTCGTCTTCAAACAAAAAAACATCACCACCTAAAATCGGCACATTAATTTTCCTTATTTCATCAAGGACTAACAATGCTTGATTCTTCTTGAATGCCCAGTTGTTTATACCGCTAGAGTGCAAAGCAACCCCAGAGCTGAGCAGTGCAACAAGCTTCTTATTAATACCCACGAACTACTCCTTTCCGAGATAGTAAATCTGTTAGCACTTTGCATGCATCTTTCTTAGCTTATGCCACCTCCGGCAGCGGAAAATCACTGGTGGATAGCTTTTGAGATATACGACAGGAAGCCAATAACAGTTTTTTTCGTCTGCTTCTGTCTCCCATATCCTTACTTTGTTCTAACAGTCTAAACCAGAACAAATAATGATCCAGATACTTGGTGGCCACACCGTTAAATCGACGCATCCACTTCTTCAGGCGTGAGTGATAGCCGTTTGCCCTTTGGATATGGTAGATTCCGAGCTTGCGAATCCCTTTGTTGGGGGTGATTGCGACATGCTCCAATGATTGTTGCTCGGCATACAGCTTGAAAGCGGCTGCCGCGTCTGTGACAAGAATCGCCTTGCTATCCAGGGCTTGCCCCACGGTTGCTTGAATCTTGGGAGCAGTTGTTCCGCCTTGCCCCGACGTCCTGCAAACAATCCCGCCATCCCGTGATATTGCGACCATTACTGCTACCTGCTCATTAGATATTCCTCGCTTGGAAGCCTTACCGCCACGCCTACGGGGTTTTCTAATGGTCAAATTGCGCTTGCCTTTGAAGGATTCAAGGAAATAAGTTTCATCAGTTTCGACGATACCTGATAGCAGACTACCATCCCCCAATCGTAGCAAAGCGTTCAGCGCCTTATGCCGCCAGTAAAAAGCTGTCGGCATGCTGATCTCAAGTGTCTTGCGCATTGCTTCAAGGTTTTCCCTTCAAGCATCAACTGGATGTATTCCATCCAACGATCTGGATAGAGAGTGCCAGCTATAGGCGTGCCGGTCCAATCATTGAATGTTTTCTTGCAACTATGACAAAGATACCGTTGTCGCCCACTATACGCCCCATTGCGCTTTACCTTCTCGCCACCACAATGTGGGCAGGAGAATCCATCAGCAAAACGGGTCTTGCGAATGTCCTTCAAGTGGTCAGAAATGAGAAGCAACTCACCTAGCATGCGCCTGATGTAGTTAAAGAAATTCCGTTGTCCCTCAGTATCCAGTCTTTCAAAAATCAGGATAAGCCCTGCAAAGTCATTCTGCGGCATCGCCCCCCTACAGTTAGAATGAGCCGGAGGCTTAAGACTTAAGACCAGTTACGTGAAAAGCGACAACATATTTAAAAACCGCCCAAAAAACGCCTCAGAGTGATCTGCCCCTAATCACCGGACGCAACAAAAATCCGGCTGCAGCGGCACAAGCCACCGCAGCCGGATAATGTATGTCCAGACTGGCCGTATTAGAAGCTATAGCCGAGGGCGGCCCGCATCTCGGCAGGAATCATGGCGTCCTGACCGGGCTCGAGAGCCTTCCAGGGAGCGCCCGCCTGCTTGCGGGAAGCCTTCACTTCTTCCAGATCGAAGCCGTAGCGGGGCACTTCGAACTGCTGGCCGGGGTAAATCAGATCCGGGTTCTTGATCTTGTCACGGTTGGCCTTGTAGATGAGGGGCCACATGAACGGATCATTGTAGATGTGCTTGTACTCGGAAATCCACCACAGGCACTCGCCCTTGGTGACGGTGTGAGAGACGGGCAGCGCATCGTACTCGGCCTTGTAGACCTGCATGGGATCCGCAACGGGCTCTTCTTCAACAATAACTTTCTGTTCTTCGACCACAACCACCTCGGGTTCGGTCTTCACCTTTTTGGAGCAACCCCATGCAAACACAAGGCTCATGGCGATTGCGAGGAAAATCAACTTCTTCATGGACGGCCTCCTCAAATTTCTTTCTCGCTTTAAAACCTGCCTCAGGACAGGTCAATCTTTCATCCTATCAGCCCAATTATCAATAATTTTCTTTTCTTGCAAGACCATTTTGCTACCCGGATTTTTCCGCAGCGCGTACTCCACGGCCTCGGAGGCCTGATCCACCCAGCCGCCCAGCCGCAGGGACTGGCTGGCCAGAATGAACATGCGCTCAGGCTCACTGCCGTAAATGGCGTAAATCAAGGCATCGTATTCATCCTTAAAAACGGCCCGGACCGTCTCGTTCTGCGAAAAAATATACCGCGCAAGCAACATGTTGTCGCTGTACCGATGCAGATAGTATGGCAACAGGCGACGGCACTTGTCGATGATAAACCGGATACGGTCTATCTCCCGACGCATGGACTCTTCCGTCTGGTTGAGCACCTGAAAGAACTGATCGGTAATATCTTTTTCCGAACTGCTCAGGTCGCCTTCGTGCAGCCGGTGAAACCACGGCGCGTAGTTCTGCTTCTGGTAGGCATCCTCCTTGAGCTTCAGGGTCTCGTGGAAGATGTAGCCCATGGCCCAGTCCAGGAATTGGCCACCCAGCTGCGAGTGGGGATCGTTGCGGAACACGTGGTGGGCGGTATCCTTCATCCGCCACAGGAGCCCCTTGCTCATCTCGTCGCCGACCAGATCCTTGAGCAGCTCGAAATCAATGCGCCCGTCCTCGTCAAAGGAGGCGAACTGGTGCTCCAACTGCTCGCAGGTCTGGCAGAAGAACTTGAACAGGTCCCGGACAAACTCCGGGTGCTTGGCCTGAATCCACGCTTTCGACATGACTGATCTCCTCTTCCTCTACCTACCGCTGCGGAAAGATGATGTCCACCCGAGCACCGCCGTCAGCCGCATTGGACAGGTCCATGTCCACGCCGTGGCTTTCGAGAATGGTGGAGACCAGGGCCAGTCCCAGCCCGGTCCCCGCATCCTTGGTGGTAAAGAACGGGTCGCGCACCTGCTCCAGGTGTTCCTCCGGAAATCCGGGACCGGTATCCCGGATAACCACATGCAGCTGCCCTTCCTCGGTCCCGGCCTGGATGAACACGGAACCGCCGCCCTCCATGGCCTGAAGCGCATTGGCAACCAGATTGTAGAAAGCGCGGTAGAGCAGGTCCTTGTCGCCCTTGGTCATCAGCTCTTCCGGGTAATCGCGTTCAATGACGACGCCGAGCTTCTCGCATTCCGGCTCCATGAACACGGACACCTGATCCAGCAACCGGGCCACGTTCACATCGTGCATGACCGGCTGTTTGGGCCGGGCATAGTCAAGAAATTCCGCCACGGTGCGCGTCAGGCGCTTGGCCTCCTCGTGCAGGGCGCGCAGGATGCGGGTGTAGGAACTGTTTTCCTTTTCCGCCTTCTTGAGCACCAGCTCCGAACTGGAGCAGATGATGCCGAGGGGGTTGCGGATCTCGTGAGCCACGCCGGCCACCATACGGCCCATGCCCGCCAGTTTTTCCTGCTGGCGAAGCTCCGCCATCAACCGGTTCCTTTCCTCGAACTGCCGGTTGCTGATCCGCTCGGCCCGGCGAAGGATGACCAGCACCAGGAAGAAGAGGACCAGGGAGGTGACCAGGGAGAAGGTAATGACCAGCCGCTCGAAGTTGAGCATGGCCATGAAGTCGGAGGTGATGTCCTGCTCGAACTCCAGCACGCCCATGATCGGGTTCTCGGAAATATCGGTCAGGCTGCGTTCCGCCCGCAGGGGATAGTAGGCCTTCAGCATCAGGCTGCCGGGCTTGAGCCGGAACCGGAAGAGCGAGGCCATCTTGGAGACCTTGGCGATGATCTGCGACGAAAACGTGGGATTCTCCCAGGTCTTGGTAACCATATACAGCGCGTCGCCCTGGCCGCCCACCTCGTCCTTGTTCAGCGAGTAGGTGATAATCCCCTTGGGATCATAAATGCGCAGGGAGGTGACGTGAAAGCTGTGGATAGTGGACCGGACCACCTCGTCCAGCGTGGCGGCCTGCTCCGGATGGCGCAGGCTGATGCCCCCATAGCGCATGACCGTGGGCATGACGAACCGGGTGAAGACCTGATGGCTGACATTTTCCGCCAGGAGCAGGCCGAACTCCTCCTGCTTATCCAGCAGGGTGCGTTCGGCATACTTGGATATGAAAATGGACAGCAGCAGGCTGAATCCGAGGATGATAGCGAAAAGGCTCCAGGAGATGACCCGGACGAATTGGAGCGGACGGCCGGTTTCGTTCTGATTTGCCAAGCGGTGAATCCGAGGTTTGCACGCATCGGTGCGGCCGGGACCGGACGGGCTCGTCCCGTCGGCCCCGCACCACGCCGATCATGTGGCGTTGACTGCCCCTCCTCTTACCGCAGGCGGGGCGGGAAGACAATCGCCTTAAAACTCCCGCACATCCTGTTCGGCGTTGAGGAAGGCGTTCAGTGCCTTCTTCTCTTCCTCCAGTCCGTCGGCGTCCATGCGCGCCTTGGCCAACCGTTTGCCCAGTTCCACCGCGGGCTGATCCAGGGGATTGATGCCCATGAGCCAGCCGGTAAGGATGGTGGCCGCGCCGAGCAGCCCGATGAGCTTGCCCGCCTCGCGCGGGGTATCGAGTCCCAGGTTGAGTTCCACCAGCGGCACGCCGTTTTCAGACAGGGCCATGCGCGTGCCCAGCCCCTCGGCCTGGATCAGCTCGCCGAAGTTGCGGCCGCGCACATAGGCGAACTGGTCGGGCAGATCGGCCGGGAACTTCTGGCCCGAAGGCAGGTTCTGGCAGGTCAGGAACAGACACGCCTTGTTGCGCACGCCGTCCATGAACATCTGGTTGACCGAATGCTGGTCCGTTACGCCCACGGCCGGGACGGGCTGGCTGCCCTTGCCTTCCTTGCCCAGGGACTCGGCCCACAGCTGGGCAAACCAGTCGCCGAAGCAGGCCCACAAGGGGATATAGGTGAAAAAGATCATCTCGCAGTAGCCCTTGTCCATGAGCGCCGCCGCCCAGGTCGCCAGTTGGAACGAGGCGTGCTTTTTCAGTCCCTCACCGGTCAGATCGCCTGAAGCCAAAGGATCGACGACGGCTCGCGCGCCGGACATGAGCGCCTCGATATCCATACCCAGGAAAAGGGCCGGGACAAGCCCGACGGCGGAGAGCACGGAGTAGCGTCCGCCGAGATTATCCGGCACGGGCAGAGAGCGGATGCCGTATCGGTCCGCCTCGCCGCGCAGGAATCCGTTCTTTTCATCGGTGACGAGAATCATGTGCTCGGCCCAGCTTTCGCCAAGCTGCTGGCTCATCCATTCCTTGATGATGAAATACTGGCCCACGGTCTCGATGGTGCCGCCGGATTTGGACACCGTGACGACCACGGTCTTGTCCGGGGGCAGCTTGCCCAGATAGGCCTCCAGGGCATAGGCGTCCACATTGTCCGCTATCCACAGATTGGGCCCGGCGTGCCCAGGCTGATCCTGCTGGGGAAAAAACGCCTTTTGCAGCGCGCGCGCCCCAAGGGCCGAACCTCCGATGCCGAGCAGCAGCATGTGGTCGAATTGTTTGAGATAGGTATCCAGCCGGGCCAGTTCGGTACGCAGGTCCGCCGCATAGGGCATGGTCAGGAAAGGCAGCCGCCCCGCTCCGGTCTCCTCGCGCAGCCGCGCCACCATTTCGTCCGCCCTGGATTCGTATTGCCGTATATCGAGCGTATTCAGGCACGCGCCGGTCCAGTCGAGCTTATCCCTCATAATATCCTCCCCGTGGATGTAATTTTATCCCCCCGGAACAAAACGCCGGAGAACGCATCACTCACCATTATCAATTCGGAGGACGCGAAACCACCTTTTTTTTGAAGCAGTGCAAAGAAAGGCGCGAAATCAGTGTTGGCGGCCAAAAAGCATGCGCTGCATCTCGGCCAGGGTGGGAGCCGTATCCGAATGCACCACCGGCTCATGTCCCAGCCTGCTCGCCTGCTTGAGGCGCACGTCATGCGCGGCAACGGGCCGTATCTGCCCGTTCAAGTCGATCTCGCCCCAATACACCGACGTCTCGGGCAACGGCTGGTCGTAAAAGGAAGAGAGAAGCGCCGCCACAACGGCAAGGTCCAGGCCGGGGTCCCGTGTGGCCAGCCCGCCGGAAATCTTGGCATAGATATCATGACCGCTCAGATTGATCCGAAGCCGCTTTTCCAGCACGGCCAGCAGCAGGTTGAGCCGGTTGGTGTCGAACCCCAACGCCGTGCGCCGGGGAATGGAGAGATAGGACTTGCTGACCAGGGCCTGAACCTCCACGGCAAAGGGCCGCTGACCGTCCACGGCCATGGCCATGGCCGTGCCCGAAAGCGAGGGATCGCGCGCTCCAAGAAAGAAGGTAGCCGGGTCCTCGACCACTTCGAGGCCCTTCTCCTTCATGGTGAAGACAACCAGTTCGTCGCTGGGGCCGAACCGGTTTTTGAGCACACGCAGGATACGGGAAAAATGTTTGCGGTCGCCCTCCAAATAGAGAACGGTGTCCACCATGTGCTCCAGCAGCTTGGGACCTGCGATCTGGCCGTCCTTGGTCACATGGCCCACCAGGATGAGCGTGGTTCCGGTACGCTTGGTCTTTTCCACCAGTTCGGAGGCCACGGCCCGCACTTGGCTCACGGAACCGGGAATCCCTTCGGCCATGGACGAAGCCAGCGTCTGAACCGAGTCGACGATGAGCATCTCAGGCGGTTCGGGCTGGTCCAGAATAGCCAGCGCATCCTCCACCTTGTTGGTGGCTACGGCCAGCAGCCCGGGACCGAGAAGGCCCAGCCGCTCCGCCCGACCACGCAGCTGGGGCAGGGATTCCTCGCCGGAAAGATAGACCGCGGTGTGGCCGATGCGCGCCTGGGCCCCGGCCAGTTGCAAGAGCAGCGTGGACTTGCCGATGCCCGGCTCGCCGCCGACCAGAATGGCTGCGCCCGGCACCAGTCCTGAACCAAGGAGTCCGTCCAACGAGGGCAAGCCGGTAGGCCGGGCCCTGAGGTTTTCCGTGGCAAGATCTTCCAGCGGCTGTGGGGTGGACGCTTCAGTAGCGGCGTTTGTGGCACGGCCCGGACGCTTGGTCACGGTGACCGGTTCCAGGGTATTCCATTCCTTGCAGGACGGGCACTGCCCCTGCCACCGGGGCGACTGCGCGCCGCAATTGGCGCAACGATAGGCTTCTTTTGTTTTCATTGGGCAATAGTCCGCGTTTAGGGAACAAATGTCCAGGCAAAGCGGGTCGCCTTCGCCCTACTCGTCCTCCGCCTTCCGTTCCACGCCCTTGATGACGACCAGGGTCACGTCGTCCCTGTGCACGGACTTGCCGGAAAACTCGTGCAGGCTGCGGACCACGTTTCTCAAAATATCCCGGGCGCTCCCCCCGGCTGAGGAGCGGATAGACTGGCGCAACCGCTCGCTACCGAACATCTCGCCGTTGCTGTTCACGGCCTCGCTCACGCCGTCCGTGGACAGGACCAGAACCTGGCCTGGCGCGGGCATGTCCATTTCCAGTTCATGATACAGCCAGTTGCCTTCCACACCCAGCGGAATGTCTCCGCCCTTCAGCTCGGTAAAGGAGTCCGAAACCGGATCGTAGAGTTCCGGCGGCTGATGCCCGGCATTGACCCACACGGCGCGTCCGTTTTTGTGGTCCATTTCCATGAAGAACAGTGTGATGAACCGGCCGCTGCCCGACACATCGCGGGCAAGGTGGCGGTTGGCCATGTTCATGCGCTGGGAGAGAGGCGCGGGCATGGATGCGCTCTGGCGGACCAGGGCCCGGCCTGCGGCCATGAGCAGGGCCGCGCCGATGCCGTGGCCGGAGACATCGCCGATGACCACGCCGTAACGGGTGCAGCCGGGCAGCTCGCACTCGATGAAGTCAAAGAAGTCGCCGCCGGTTTCGTCCGAAAAACGTGCCGTCCCGGCCATTTCAAGTCCGGGCAGGTGGGGAGCGTGGTCGGGCAGAAAGTGCTGCTGAATCTCGCGGGCGATGCGCAACCCCTCCCTCATACGCATTCCCTCGCGCAGGGAACGGATCATATCATTGGTGTGCCCGGCAATGACGCCCAGTTCATTGGCCGTGACCACGGGCACCTGTCCCGAAAGGTCGCCCCGGCTCACCCGCTCCAGCACGCGGGTTTCCATGGCAAAGAGCAGGCGCAGGTTCCGGGCATAGGAGAATACCAGATTGATGCCGAGCAACAACAAGATGGCGATGACCGTGACGACCTCGCGCAGGACGATACGTCCGAAAGCGGCCGCGCTGTCGGGATACGGTCCCTGAACGGCGTATAACCCGGCATCGCGCAGGAGCACGAGCAAAATGATGACCGTAACCAGGAACAGGATGAACACGGCGGCAAGAGCCACGGTGCGTGTCATCGGCACGAACCGTTCTGGAGGGACGTAGGAGGCAGCCTCCCGCGTAGCGTTCTCTATGACCGCCCGTTCCCGGGCCAGAGCCAGGTCCAGGGCGGCGAACATGCCGAGGGCAAAGACGCCGACGGCCAGTTTCATGCCACTCTCCAGAAACGGGATGCCGAAGACCAGCAACAGCCCGAGGGCGGAAAGCAGCCCGGCCAGGAGGAACAACGTGAGTTCCATGCGAAACTGTCGGCGGGTGCGGCGCGCAGGCGGAACGCTGTCCACCAAGTACCGTTCCGCAACACCCCGCAACGCGCAGGCAACAACCAGCGGTCCCAGAATGACTGCCCCCAAGGTCCAGGGAGGCAGTGCGGTCATGAGCGGACAAACCCGGGTCCCATAAATGGTGCCGCCAACAACGGCAATGGCATAATAGGCCATCGCCCTCAGGGAGAATGATCCGAATTTCATCAAATCATCCCGTTATTTTCCGGTGTGCAAGCTTTGCCATCGGTGGAAATCTCGTTTAGTTAAAAGTTGCTGTGACTATAGCGAACATTCCTTTTCAGCAAAAGGGGGGTCTTATATGAAAAAAACCGTTGCTCTCGTTGTGCTTCTCCTGCTTCTGGCAGCGTCGTCAGCCTTCGCCGGGCGAGGATTCCCTCTTACCCTCGCCGGGTTCACCCTGGGCCAGGACATAGACAAGTATTCGGATTGCTGCGACAAACTGTCCGCAACCCCCATTCCGGATATTCCCTTCCTCTCCGAGGTGCACCTCAAGTCCGACATCCTGCCCGGTATTCGCGGCGGCAGCCTCGCCTTTGCCAACACCAGGGACAAGGACCGGCTGGTACGCATCAAACTGAAATTCCATGACCGAGGCACCGCCCTCTTCGACAAGCTCCTGGCCCAATACAAAAAGGCCTTCGGCAACCCGGACAGCTATCAGGGCGACACCTTCCGCAATGTCATCGCCTGGCAGTGGGACTTCTCCAAGGACGGCCAGAGAGTCTGCCTGGTGCTCATGTGGAGCCGGGACAACGAAATCCGTCCGGGCGTGTCCATCAAGATGACGCTCGATTCCCTGCTGGATTCCGAATACGAATACTTCAAAAAGCAGACGGAGCAGTTGGAAAAGAAGCGCGGCGGACCATCAAGGGTCCAGAATCTGAACGACTTCATCCCCAGATAGCATGATCGATCTGGCCTGGAACGGAGTGGGGCTGAGCACGCCGAAGACATGGGAGCCAGCTTCCCTGGAACGGGACGCCCTGCTGCTGGAGTGCGACGGACGACCGGCCTGCGAACTGAAATGGAACATGGTTCAAGGCCGCTTTTCCTTTTCCCGCCACATCAAGCAGCTCTCCCGCCGCAACAAGGGCGTGGACATCGTGCCGGTGGACCCGGCGGACACGCCTCCCATCTGGGCTTCGGCTTCCGGGGAGCTTGAGCAATCCGGCCTCGCCCTGCGCAGTTTTTTATGGCGCGCCGGGGAGGAGCGGGGACTGGGCGCGGCCCTGCACCATCCGGCCACAGGGCTGGCGGCGCTGATCCAGTTCTTCGTGCGGGACGAATCGGACGAGAACACCGCCGCCTCCGTCCTGGCCACATTCCGGGACCACCGTGGCGGCAAGACCATCCCCTGGACTATGTTCGGGCTGAACGCACGCGTCCCGGCCCGGTTCCGGCTGGAGACCTTTTCCTTCAAGCCCGGCCGGTTCACCGTGCAGTACTGGCTGCCCCGCTCAAAGCGCACGCAGGACCGGGTTCCGGCAGGCAAAGGCCCGGGCATCCGCCTCACCTTCGAGCGGTTCGTTCCCGCGGACGTGCTTTTGCGCGGCCGCGAGCTGGCCGATTGGACCCGTGAGATTCTCGACCTGCCTAAAACCATCTCTCCAGAGCCTGCGGATGACGGACTGGCCTGGTCCGGCATCAGCCGCTCCTCAAGGCTCCGACGCGTGTTACGCCGCCAGAATTACGACCACGGCCGGATTCGCCTTGTCGGCAACAACGCCATCCTCGCCGTGACCGCATCCGGCACCGACCCCATGGACAGGGCCGAATTCCAGGCCGTGGTGGAAAGCTATGGGCTTGTTTAGAAAGAAAAAGCCCGCGCCGGTCATGCCTCGGGGCCAAGCCCTGAGCATGGTCCCCGTGCGCAACCGGGCCGTGGAGGAGGAACCGGCTGGTGACGGACTGGTGCGACTCTCCTACCCCCTGGCCATCAAACCATGGTTCGGCAAGGTGGCCGATGCCGTCGGGCTGTGGGACGGGCGCCCCATGACAAAGACCGTGGAGCTGGACGAACTGGGCACCTTTGTCTGGAATCTTATCGACGACAGCCGCTCGGTGCGCGACATCGCGGAGGCGTTCACCAAACGCTATCAGGTCCAGCCCCGCGAAGCGGAACTGAGCGTCACCGCCTTCATCCGGACCATCGGCCAGCGCGGCATCATCGGCTTGAGGGACCCGGCCTAGTCGCCGGGCTTGTAGACGCGCTCCACCTGCATCATTTCTCCCGCCTGGACCAGAAACCGATCCATCTCCCGCCGCTGGTGGGGGCTGAAACGGAGCAGCAGCACGCCGTCGAACTTGTTCACCACCGTGAACAGGCCGAGGTTGTCGTGCCCCTCAAGCAAAAAACGGAACCGCGCAATGTCCGACGGGTCCACGCGCACGTAAAGGCGCGCCGACTGTGCGGGCGGCGGCGGAAGTATCCGCTTGCGGGGTCTGCGTCGGGAAGGTGAAGCCATGTCCGCGTGGTAGCCGCTCGGACGCGGAAAGGCAAGCCTCCTGAAAGCGACGTTCCTTCCAATGCGTCGGGGAACACGTTGGTTGACAGTTTTGTTAGGTTTACTTACAAAATGTTCATGGACACCCGGCAGACAGAATTCGAACAGATGCAAAGCGCCCTGCTCACCTTGGTGGACAAGATGGGCAAGCACCATGACCAGGGCGTCCGGTTCGGCATAGAAACCCGCCTGTTCCCGGCTGAAATCCACACCGTTGCCGCCATAGGCGAGGGAGAAGGAATCACCGTCACCCAACTGGCCGTGCGGATGCAGGTATCCAAACCGACCATCTCCGAACGCATAAAGCGACTTGTCGCCAAAGGGGTGGTGCAAAAGCAATCCGTTCCCGACAATGCCAAGGCCGTCACCCTTTGGCTGACCCCGGACGGCAAAACGGCCTGCGCTTCCCACGCCGCGTATCATGAGCAAATGTATGCCGTATTCCGCCGTTGCTTTGGCAAGGAGGCCGAGCAAAAAGCCAACTTGTTCAAGGCTGTTATCAAGGAAATCTCAGCCTGGATGGATTGTCTCGAAGAGAAAGGCTAAAAAATTTGCACAGTTGGTTAGGTTCACTAACAAAAAAATGCAAAGCCACAACAGGAGAGGCCCTATGCAGGAAACACCGCTCAAAATCACAATGGTCATCTTTTCCGCCACCGGCAATACCCGCACTATCGCAAGCCAGATGGCGGCACAGCTCAGGGAACGTGGCGCGGCGGTCGAGACCTGCGACATTACCGCCCATACTGCGGACCAGCCCCCGATTGATTGCAGCGCCTGCGATGCCGTGATTTTCGGGTTCCCCGTCCACTCGCTCCGCGCCCCGCGCGTGGTACGTGACTGGCTGCGGACACTGGACGGGCAAAGAAAAAAATGCGCGACTTTCTTCACCTACGGCGGATTCATTGTGCATCCCGCCCACCAATCCACCCGGACAATATTGGAAGAAAGGGGCTTCTCTCTAGTGGCTTCCGCCGAATTCCCCGGCGCGCACACCTTCAACCTGGGCGGCTGGAGGGCCTTTCCCCAGCGTCCGGACCAGAGGGAATCCGAACTCGCAAAACGCTATGTGGACGCCGTGTACGATCGTCTCAGCGGCAAAGACAATGCCATGCCGGGAGAACTACCCGCCGGAAATTTCTCAGAGGCGGAACTCGACCAATTCGAGGCGTTCCGCTTCAAGGTCGTCTCGCAACTGCCCGCAAGGATGGGAACGGAGTGCTCCCTGTGCGGCCTCTGCGAAGAGAACTGCCCCACCGGGGCAATGGATGCGGCAACCGGGGCTGCGGACCCGGCGGCCTGCATCGCCTGCCTGCGCTGCGTGGCCGACTGCCCGGAACACGCCCTCACCATCAACGACACGTCCCCGTCCTGGCGCAACAAACTCGCCATGAGCCAAATTACGGAAGAAGAATTGGATGACCAAATCGGCACCCTCTATCTGTAGAAAAACTACACCACTTTTTTACTTCCGTTGACCTAGGTCAATGCACCCGACACCCGGGCAAGGTAAACATGGAATCGCACACACTCCCAAGAGCCATTCCGATGGCATCCTACACTCCATTGAGAAAGGCCCCCACTCCGGGGCCTTTCTTCGTTTCCAACCGCCTTCGGCAGCAAGGTGCCACTGGCGCGCCGGGCGGAAACAGGCTATTGCCGGGCCATGATATCCACCAATCCCGCACCGAAGCAGATTGAGGCCGCCGCCAAAAGACTGGACCGGACCGTGACGCCGGAGCAGGCCGCGCTTCTGGGCCTGTATCTGGACCAGCTCGTCAAATGGAACCGGAAGATGAATCTGGTGGGCAAGGCGGACTGGAAGACCGTGTTCGACACCCTGATGGTGGACAGCCTGTATCTGGCGGAGTTTTTGGCCGGGCTGGAATTGCCGGAATCGCCGCTGGCCCTGGACCTCGGGGCCGGGGCCGGGCTGCCGGGCATCCCCCTGCGCGCCATGTGGCGGGAGGGAAGCTATCTGCTGGTGGAAGTGCGGGAAAAGCGGTCGCTCTTCATGCGCTCCGTGCTGGGGCGAATGCAATTGCCGGAAACCGGCGTGCTGTGGGGAAAGGCCGAGGAAGTCCTGACCGCGCCGGGCGGCACGGACGGCCGACGCGCGGACCTGATCCTGAGCCGGGCCTTCATGCCCTGGCGCGAGTTGCTTGATTTGGTGCGGCCGCTGCTGACGGACGACGGCACCGTGGTCATCCTGTCCAACGATCCGCTGCCCGACGACCTGCCCGAGGGGTGGCGCGCCGGACAAAGTACGAGTTATCCCGCGGCCGGGACCACCCGCTATTTCTGGTCGCTCTCCCCTGCCTGAGGAAAGGGCAGCCCCGCCTCTTCCGCCTTGGCGGCCGCCGCGCCCTCTTCGGTGGTCAGCGACGCATAGGCGTCCTTGAAGATCAGCTTGGTGGCCATGCCGTCGGCGATCTCGCCCAGCTCCATCAGCCGTTCCAGAAAATCCAGTATCTCGAAACGACGCTCGTCCTCGTTGTTGTCGAACTCGAACTTGCAGTCGCCGCTCTCGAAGTAGTGTTGCAGACGGTCCAGGTAATCAAAATCCAGCACGGGTAGCCTCCTAGTCGTGATGGTAGGGCATGTTCGCCAGAATGGTCGCGGCCCGGTAGAGCTGCTCCAGCAGCACAAGACGCGCCAGTTCATGGGGCAGGGTCAGGTCGCTCAGACGCAGGGCCCCGCGTGCGGCCTGCTTGACCTCGTCCGACAGGCCGAAGGGGCCACCTATGATGAAGACGGGACGCTGGTTCGGGGCCTCGGTCCAGCCTCGCAGCCGCCCGGCCAGCTTGCGCGAGGTCAGCCGGTCGCCGTGCTCGTCCAGGATGATCGGCACGTCGCCCTTGCCGAGTTTGGCCAGGATGCCCTCGCCTTCCTTGCGCTTCTTGTCCTCGGGCGGCAGCTTGCCCGGCGCGTCCTTGATGACGCTCTCATCCAGGGAATAGAACCGGGAAAGCTTCTTGTGATACAGGGCGCACCCGTCCTTGGAAAAGGACTCCTTGAGCTTCCCCACCCAGACAAATCCGATGGACGGCATCTAGACTCCCAAAAGTTTGGCCGAGAGCGCGCCGCCCTCGAACTCTATCCGCACGTAACCGCCGTCCGCCAGGGCACCGGGGTTGACGACAAGGCTCTGGCCGATCGTCTCCACCGCGCGCGACTCGTGGATATGGCCGGTGACCACCACGTCCGGGCCAACCTGCTCGATAAAGCGGCGCACGGCCGGGCTGCCGACGTGCATGCCGTTGGAAACCCGGTCCAGCGAGGAATCAAGCGGCGGCTGGTGAATGGCCAGAATGACGTGCTCGAACTCCGGGACCTTGGCGGCCATGTCGTCCAGCCAGCCGGCCAGGGTCTCCTCCGGCACCTCGCCGGGCGTGCCAAAGGGCGTGGGGGTGGACAGGCCGATGCCGATACACCCCAAGCCCGGGGCCAGCTCGCTCGCCTTCAGGTGCAGGTCAACTCCCCTGTCGCGCATCACGGCCTGAACCGCCTCGGTATCCATGTTGCCGGGCAGGGCCAGAATGCGGGGATTCACGGCTGCCACGGCATCGAGCACGCGCTCGCCTTCAGGTCGGCCGCCCCTGTTGGTCAGGTCGCCGGTGATGATGACGCCCTCGGCCTCGGCAAGGCCGGGAATGGACGCCACCGCGCCGGTCGCTTCGTGTATGTCGCCAAAGGCTATCCAGTACATGTCGGACTCCTGATTGCAGATTGGCGAAAACCTATACTGCCGGTCCTGCCGCGTCAAACCAGGAACGGCAAAAGAGACTCTCCGCAAGCATTCCCACTTTTTTGTAGGCCACCGCCATTGCCGCCTGACAATGGTGACATTCCTTCCTGTTTCAGGTACAGCAGGGTCAATAGTCAAAGTCTTCGACCGCAGCGCACGAAGATATTACATAACTGTCCAACCGTCATAGTTTTTTCAGGAGATTCCCAGCATGAGCACCGTCGGTGAACGCATCAAGTCCTACCGTGAGAAACAAGAGCTGAGCATCGAAGATCTGGCGAGCCGCACTGCGCTCGATTACGACTTCATCAAGGCCGTGGAAGAGAACGACATGTACCCCTCCCTCCGTCCCCTGGTGAAGCTGGCCCGTGCGCTCGGTGTCCGGCTGGGAACATTCATGGACGACCAGGTGTCGAGCGATCCGCTCATCGTCCGCCTGGCCGAACGGGAAGACGAGTTGATCACCCACGCCTCCGATGCCGAACCCGGCATGATTTTCCACTCGCTGGGCAAGAGCAAGACCGACCGGCACATGGAGCCGTTCTTCATCGAAATGCTGCCGGAGTCAGCCAAGGAAACCGCCCTTTCCTCCCACGAAGGCGAGGAATTCATAGTAGTCCACTCCGGCAAGGTACGCCTGACATACGGGGCCGAGGAATCCATTCTGGAGCCGGGGGACTCCGTCTATTACAATTCCGTGGTGCCGCACAATATCGGCTCCGCCGGGGGCAAGGCCGAAATCTACGCCGTCCTCTACTTCCCGGAGTAGGTCGTCATGGCAGCGCTCAGAGAAATCACCCTCGGACAACTGCTGGAAGAAACCGCCTCGAAATATCCCGACAACGAAGCCGTTGTCTACGTGGACCGGGATTTCCGCCTTACCTGGCGGGAGTTTGACGATCTGGTGGACACCGTGGCCAAAGGCCTCATGGCCCTCGGCATTGAAAAGGGCGAAAAAGTGGCCGTATGGGCCAACAACGTGCCCTACTGGGTCACCCTCCAGTTCGCCACGGCCAAAATCGGGGCCATCCTGCTCACGGTCAACACCCACTACCGATCCCACGAGCTCCAGTTCCTGCTGGAAAACTCCGAAACCGAAAACCTCTTCCTCATCGGCGAATACCGGGACCACGACTACCTGACCACGGTTTATGACCTGATCCCGGAACTGCGGACCCAGGAACGGGGCCACCTCAGCACCGACAAGTTTCCCCATTTAAAGAGGGTCTTCTACCTCGGCCACGAAAAGCACCGGGGCATGTACTCCATCCCGGAGCTCCAGGCCATGGCCGCCGTCATCACCGACGAGCAGTACGCGGCTCGCAAGGCGGAGCTCAACGTGCACGACGTGGTCAACATGCAGTACACCTCGGGTACCACAGGATTCCCCAAAGGCGTGCAGCTCACCCACTACAACATTACCAACAACGGCTACTGGATCGGCCGGAACCAGGGATTCAAGGCCGGGGACAGGCTCTGCCTGCCCGTGCCGCTCTTCCACTGCTTCGGCTGCGTGCTGGGTGTCATGGCCTGCGTCAACCACGGCGTGACCATGGTCATTCTGGAAGACTTCGTCACCCTGGACGTAATGAACGCGGTGGACGTGGAGAAATGTACCGCGCTCTACGGCGTGCCCACCATGTTCATCGCCATCCTGGAGCACCCCATGTTCAAGCGGTTCGACTATTCGAGCCTGCGCACGGGCATCATGGCCGGTTCCACCTGCCCGGTATCGGCCATGAAGAAGGTCATGGAATTGATGAACATGAAGGATATCACCATCTGCTACGGCCTGACCGAGAGCAGCCCGGTCATGTCCCAGACCACGCCGGGCGACACCATCGAACACATGACCGAAACCGTTGGCCCGGCCATGCCGGAGGTCGAAATCCGGGTGGTCGATCCCGAGACGGGCGAGCCCAGCCCCAACGGCGAGGTCGGCGAGATCTGCTGCCGGGGCTACAACGTGATGAAGGGGTATTACAACAACCCCGAAGCCACGGCCAAGACCATCGACGCGGACGGCTGGCTCCACTCCGGTGACCTCGGCACCATGGACGACGACGGCTACCTGACCATTACCGGCCGCCTCAAGGACATGATCATCCGGGGCGGGGAGAACGTCTACCCGCGCGAGATCGAGGAGTTCCTCTATCATCTGGACGGCGTGCGCGACGTGCAGGTGGCGGGCGTGCCCAGCGGCAAGTACGGCGAGGAGATCGGCGCGTTCGTGGTCCTCAAGGACGAATCGGACCTGACGCCGGAGGATGTGCGGGACTACTGCCGCGGCAAGATCGCGCGCTACAAAATCCCCAAATACGTCACCTTCCTGGACGAGTTCCCCATGACCGCCTCGCGCAAGGTGCAAAAGTACAAACTGCGCGAAATGGCAGGCGAACTGTGGCCGGACGCCTAGAATGAACGAATTGATTGTCCGGGAGTCTCGCAGAGGCTCCCGTTTTTTCTCTCAACGCCGCCATGCTCGACCAAGCGGGCGGCATACCCCGGGGAATGTCATCAAAAAGTTTTGAAGAATCCCAACAACCTCAGTATAATGAGGTTTCCAGGGTCACCGGAGAAGTCTCCGGCGCATCATCCATTGCCATAGCAGGAGGTAGGCATGGAACAGTACAAGGAAATAGCCCCGCGCCTGGTGGGCTTGCGCGAGGGGGTCGGCTGGTCGGTTGAGGAAATGGCCGATCTGCTCGGCATGCCCGCCGAAAAGGTGGAGAAGTACGAGTCCGGCAAGGTGGAAATCCCGGTCGGCTATCTGCTCGACGTCTCCCGGCTGTGTCGCGTGGACCTGACCACCCTCATCTCGGGCCGCGAGCCGCATCTCAAGTCCTACGCACTGGTGCGCAAGGACGAGGGTTTCGCAGTGGACAGGCGCAAGGACTACGATTACAAAAGCCTCGGCTACAAGTTCGCCGGGCGCGAAATGGAGCCGTTCCTCATCACGGTCCCGCCCAAGAGCGGCGACGACATGACAGAAACCACGCACCGGGGCCAGGAATTCATCTATGTCCTGGACGGCCGCCTGGAGGTTCGCCTCGGCGGGGAACCCATCATCGTGGAACAGGGCGATTCACTCTACTTCGACTCCGAAACTCCGCACGCCCTGCGAGGCCTGGACGGCCGGGACGTGAAATTCCTCGACGTGATTCTATAGGGCTGGCCGGAAGTTTCGGCCAGTCCGGACCGCAGGGTCGCCGGTCTGTGTATGGGAACAAAAGCAATCATTTGGAATCACGGAGAGATATTGGATGTATAGCAAAGAGGAATACAAGAGTTACGAGGACCTGGTAAACCGGTACAAACCCGAGTGCCCGGACACCTTCAACTTCGCCTACGACGTGCTGGACCGCATGGACCCGGACAAACAGGCCATGATCCATGTGGACGACGACTACAACCGTCGTGATCTCGACTTCCGCTTCTTTCAGGAGACATCCTGCAAGCTGGCCGACGCACTGAAAAAGCGGGGCGTCAAAAAAGGCGACCGCATCATGCTTGTTCTCTACCGCCGCCTGGAGTTCTGGACGGTCATGCTCGCCCTGCACCGCATCGGAGCCGTCCCCATTCCCTCGCCCAACCTGCTGACCCGCAAGGACATCGTCGAACGCGTCAACTACGCCCACATCTCGGCCATCATCTGCGAGGACTCCATCCACGAACGGGTGGACCGCGCCCGGCCCGATTGTCCCGGCCTCAAGCACCTGGTGCAGGTGGAAGGCGAACCGGGCGACGGCTGGATCGGCTACGACACCCTCCTGCAGGAAGGAGCCCCGACCTTCCCCCGCACCGATGATACCCCCTGCGGCAAAGAGCCTTTGCTCATCTTCTTTTCCTCCGGCACCACCGGCCTGCCCAAGATGGTCGTTCACAACCACAAGTACGCCTATTCCCACTTCACCACCGGTGCCCTCTGGCACGATCTGGAGCCGGACGACATCCATCTGACCGTGTCCGACACGGGCTGGGGCAAATGCGTCTGGGGCAAGTTCTACGGGCAGTGGATGGCCAAATCCATCATCTTTGTCTGGGATTTCCGTGGCAAGTTCGCCCCGGCTCATCTGCTCCAGGTCATGGCCGACAACAAGATCACCACCTTCTGCGCCCCGCCCACCATCTACCGTTTCCTGGTGCGCGAGGACCTCTCGCAGTACGACCTCTCCACCCTGCGCCACTGCACCACGGCGGGCGAGCTGCTCAACGACTCGGTATTCTACGCCTGGAAGGAGGCTCTGGGCCTGGAGATATTCGAAGGCTACGGCCAGACCGAAACCACGCTTCAGGTCGCCACCTTCAAGTTCATGGAACCCAAGCCCGGCTCCATCGGCAAGCCCGTGCCCGGCTGGGACATCAAGCTCATGGATGATGAGTGCCGCGAGGTGCCGCAGGGCGAGGAAGGCGAAATCTGCATCCGCATCGACAAGCCGGTCATGGGACTCTTCGACGCCTACATGGACGAGCCGGAAAAGACAGCCTGCGTCAAATGCGACGGCTGGTACCACACCGGCGACAAGGCCTGGGCCGACGAGGACGGCTACCTCTGGTTCATGGGCCGCACCGACGATCTCATAAAGAGTTCCGGCTACCGCATCGGGCCCTTTGAGGTGGAATCCGCCCTGGTGGCCCACGAATCGGTCATCGAGGCCGCCGTCACCGGCCTGCCCGACGATGTGCGCGGCCAACTCGTCAAGGCCACCGTGGTCCTCGCGCCCGGCTACGAGCCAACCGAGAAACTGACCAAAGCCCTCCAGGCCTTTGTCCGCGAACTGACCGCGCCCTACAAATACCCGCGCGTCATAGAATACGTGGACGAACTGCCCAAGACCATCAGCGGCAAGATCAAACGAAAGGAAATCCGCGAAGCGGACATCGAAAAATACGCCAAGTAAACGAAAGGCGGCCCTTTCGGGCCGCCTTTTTTCCCCTCTGCGGGTTATGCCATCTCCAGGATGGCCGATCCGGTACTTCCCTTATAAGGTCTAATCTGCGTTCATATCCACCGCCACAATCATAATACGGTTGGGCCATGTCCATTCATTTTGGGCAAAGTAGGCTTTGAGTCCAACGAGCATATCTTGTTACATTGTGATTTTTCGCTATGTCGCATTTACTTTATCTATACAATATACTTTTATTTGTTGTTTGCTTTGATAATAATCAAGAGATTTGCATTACTACCGCAATCGCAGTACTGAATTAATATCGTCTGATGTCTATCGTTTAGGTATTAATTATTTATTACTACAGGAGTTCACCTTATGTTCCGGAAATCTCTTGTTTTCTCTTTTATGTTGACGATATTGATATGTTCATCGGCTTATGCTGTGGATTTTGTGCCACGTGGGAAAGTCATTATACCTGGTGTTGAATCAATCTGGCCGAACTCTAGAGTCGCAGCTTCAACACAGATAGCTATTACTAATGTTTCTGGATGTGATGTTAATTGCAAAGTTACATTTTATGACCATAAGGGGATCGATGTTAGCAGTTATTGCACCCTTTATACATGGAATGCCACAGGGACAACTGAATCTGTGATCGGAACATGCGATGAAACATTCTCTCTTGGGTCTGGGAAAACCATTCTGGCTGGGGCTAATATACATAATACCAGCAAGGGGATTCACGGGTATGCCGTAATCGAGTGGGGCTCGGATAATCCCCATATCAGCCGTGCGCTTGTAGTCATGGCTCAAAAAACAAATATAGATCTTAATAACAGCCTTCTAAGCCGTATCGCGCTACCTGTCGTGGGAGTGCAGCCGTTTTAGGAATAATTGTGACATTGTAAACGGCTAACCGTTTAGTCTGAATTCGTCTTTATGGTGGCGTTGCGTTTTTGTCGCAGCGCCACCATTTTTTCCCGTATCTGATCAATACCTATAATCGGAAAAATCTACATCCTAAGTACGCCACCGACCTCAACGGTTTTAAAGACAAGGTATACTTACCCTGCCCGACAGAACTCCGCCTAAAATCTATTTCCTATATTGCGGCAAGAAGGCGCGGAAGCCGGACGGGAGTGAACGGTCCATCCAGGCGGTCAGACGGGCCTCGTTTCGGTGGTACACCATACCGCCCAGGATGATGAGCAGTCCGATCCCGCTCAAGGCGAAAGTAAAGGAAATGGAATCCTTGAACACTTCCATGGCCAGGTGACCAATGTAGATTGCCATGCCGAGAGCCCCGAAGACGAGGAAGGCCTTTCGCCGCAGCAAAATGGACAGGACCATGAGGCCGAAGTTTATCATGGCGTAAAGGAACCTGCCGAGTTCGCTGCCGCTGTCCATGTAGGTCAGCCCACCCCAAAAGGCCATCAGCCCGAAGAGATAGAGCCAGAAAGCGAAATCATCACGGGTGCGCCGGTCAACGGCATAGGCTCCGAACAAAATGATCGCCCCCACGATCATGGAGGCATAACTGAGCTGCGACGACGAATAGGACATGCCGAAAATCACCGGTGTGACATCCATGGAAAAATACCAGAGGGTGAAGGCGAGGGGCATGGTCAGGAACGGAAACCGATAGAACCGAAGCGCCAGCAGTGATCCGGCGATCGTACCGACCTCCATCAGCCCCCAACCGGCGCGAATCCAGGTGTAGAAGTTGCGATAGGTACCGGGGGAAGGCGCGCCGCCCCAATGCGAAAGTTCCTGAATGGAATAAATGAGCAGCGGGATCATGCACACCGCGATGGTGATGAACATGCCGCCTGGAATTTTCCACTTCGTCCTGTGCCAGAAGAAATGTCCGGCCGCCAGAAAGGAAAGGCCGTACACCAAGGCAACAGCCAGATGGCCGACACCGCCCAGGGACTGCCAGTTCATTCCGACATATACCGTCAGCGAGGTAATGATGATCAACCCGCCAAGATAATACAATAGATTTGTAAAGTTGAGTCCCGCCCGCGTTCCCGCACGCTCCCGGAAAGCCGCCGTCAGAGCCGTCCTCTGCTCTTCTGAAATGAGGCCTTTGCCAACCGCCCAGCCCAAATCATTTTCCGTAAATTTCACAACACGTTCCTTTGTTGAATACGACATTCAGATCACACATACGCAACCATGCGTCAATAGGCGGCGTCCTCCTTTGCAATCCATAGCCTCTCTGCTAAAAGAATCTGACAAGGAGATATGCATGACCAAGTTGAAATTGGTGAGCATGGTCAAAGCGGCCGGCTGAGCCGCCAAGATCGCTCCGGGGGACCTGGAGCAGGCACTTTCGGGACTGGGGACCCATGAGGACGACCGCGTGTTGGCCGGAAAGCCGGGCGACAACGAGGACGCTGTGGTGTTGTCTTTTCCCCCCGGCAAGGCTTTGGTCCAGACCGTGGATTTCTTTACGCCCACGGTAAACGATCCGTACCGTTTCGGGCGCATTGCAGCGGCCAACGCCCTGTCCGACGTATACGCCATGGGCGGCACGCCGTGGGCGGCCATGAACATCGTCTGCTTCCCCATGAAAAAACTGCCGGGTACGGTGCTGACCGAGGTGCTGCGCGGCGGCCTGGATACCGTGCTGGAGGCCGGAGCCGTTCCAGCAGGCGGCCACAGCGTGGAGGACGACGAGATCAAGTACGGGCTGGCGGTCTCCGGGCTGGTCGATCCCGACGGATTCGCCTCGAACAGAGGGTTCCGGCCGGGCCACGAACTGGTGCTGACCAAGCCCATCGGCACCGGCGTGCTCTCCACGGCGGTCAAGGGCGAGATGCCGGGCTGCGAAGCCATGGAGGACGTACTCTTCGAGATCTGCGGCAGGCTGAACAAAACGGGTGGCGAGGTCATCCAGCAACTCGCTCTGAAAGGGGCCACTGACATCACGGGGTTCGGCCTGGGCGGCCATCTCATAGAGGTGGCCGAGGCCAGCGGGGTGACAGTGGAACTGCATATGAACGAGGTGCCGCTCATTGATCAGGCGCTTGATCTGGCCCGCATGGGGCTCATGCCCGCCGGGTCCATCTGCAACCGCAATCACTATCTGCCCAAGACGTTCATTCCCGAGGGCGCGGACCCGGTGCTGGTGGACATGATGTTCGATGCCCAGACATCGGGCGGGCTGGTCCTTTCCATACCGCCGGAACGGCTTGACGAGGCCATGGGAATTCTGTTGGGCGCGGGCGACATGGCCGCGCACATCGGTACGGTATTGCCGCGCAAAAGTGGCGCGCCCCTGCTGCGCATCATCTGAGGAGGAAGGTTACTGTTCCTGCGCGGCCGTGACCCGTTGCAGCTCCGCCTCAAGCTTGTCCAGCTCAAAGGGCTTGGCGACATAGCCGTCCATGCCCGCGTCCAGGAATCTGTCGCGGTCACCTTTCATGGCATGGGCCGTCAGGGCCACGATGGGCATGGAAAGCCCCAAGTCCTCGCGGATGGCGCGAGTGGCCGCGAGGCCGTCCAGGCCGGGCATCTGAATATCCATGAGCACACAGTCGAACCGACCGGCACGAAGCGCTTCCAGCGCCTTTTCCCCGTTTTCCACACAGACCACCCGATGCCCCAGCTTGCCCAGCAACTGCTGCACCACGGCACGGTTGATCCGTTCATCCTCGGCAACAAGGATGGAGAGTCCCCGCCTGCCGGAATTCACTGCGGGAACGGTATCGCCCGATTCCACCGGCGAACCGTCGGCCACCATGGTAAAGCCCACGGTTGTTCCCTTGCCTATTTCCGTATCCATGGAAACATTGCCGCCCATCAGCCCGGCAAGCCTGCGCACAATGCCGAGGCCGAGTCCTGTCCCCTGATATTTGCGGGTGGAGGAGCCGTCCACCTGGGTGAACGGGTCGAAGACAGTGGAAATCTTTTCGTCCGGTATGCCGATACCGGTATCCGTGACCGAGAAAAAGAGCCGAACCCGGCCGTCACGCGTCGGCGTAACCAGCGGATATCCTGCTACTTCAATCTTGCCGGACTCGGTAAACTTCGAAGCATTGCCCACCAGATTGAAGAGAATCTGCCGCAGCCGCCCCTTGTCCGCAATGAAGTGCCGGGGCAGCGACTCGTCGATCTTCCAGGAAATTTCCAGTCCCCGGCTCTCGGCCTGGAAACGGAAGACCGAGACCACGCTCTCCAGCAATTCGCCCAGCTCGAAGGGATGGGACTCCAACTCCAGCTTGCCCGACTCCACCTTGGAAAGATCGAGAATGTCGTTCAAAATCTGGAGCAGGCCGCGCCCGGAGTCCACGGCTGTCTCCAGAAAGTCCTGCTGTTCCTCGTCCATCTCGGACATCTGGAGGACCTGGAGCATACCGAGCAATCCGTTGAGCGGCGTGCGAATCTCATGGCTCATGTTGGCCAGGAATTCGTTTTTCGCCAGGCTGGCGGCCTTGGCCTCGGACATGGCCACCCGCAGGTCCTCGGCCATGTTCTTGAGCTCGGTGATGTCCGCGCTCATGTGCATACGGACCATCTCGTCGCCCAGCCAGCGAATGGCCCTGTCGTGGTCCAGTGACCAAGTCTTGGTCCTGGGATGATACCGCTCGCGGATCACGGTCTCCACCGGTTCCCCCGCCGCGTTGAGCAGCCAGGACGAAGCGTCGGGAGCGCACTTGCCCGATTCCGCGCCGAGCAGCTCCGGACACATAACGTCCTCAGGGGACTCGTTGAACGCCTGCCGCATATGCGCGTTCATGAACAGGACGACTTCGCCGTTGAGGGTGGAGACGAAAATATCGGCATCAATGGCGTCGAGGATGGTCAGCAGCCGTTCGTGGGACTGTTGCAGACTCCTGGCCGCCCTCCGCTCCAGGGTCACGTCGCGGGTCGAACCATAGACGCGGCGGACCACGCCCCGCTCATTGAGTTCGGGAATGGCCTTGCCCACCAGGATGGTGTCGCCTTCATTGCTCGAGTTATTCGGACGGTACTCCACTTCCACGGGTCGTTTTTCGCTGATGACGCGGGCAAACATCGAGCCCATCTTCGGCCGGTCGTCCCGGTGGGTATACTTGTTCAGAAATTCGTCCAGACTCAGTTTGCCGTCTCCCGGCGCCGCTCCGTGTAGCCGGTACTGCCCGTCGGTCCAGTGCAGTTCGTTTGAGACGAGATCGAACTCCCAGCCGCCCGTCCGGCTGATATGCTGCACCTCGTTGAGCAGTTCCTGGCTCCGACGGAGCTGTTTTTCCGAATTTTTTCTTTCCGTCAGATCGTAGGCGTAGGCAAAGAGGAATTCCTGGCCGCCATACCGGCGATGGTGGCTGGTGAGACCCATGGGAATGCTGGAGCCGTCCTTGCGCCGATACAGGGTCTCGAACCGCCGGATGCCCATCTTCCTCCGGTCCAGCCAATACGTCTTCCAGTAACGGTCATTGAATTTGTCGTCGATCTCCCCAATCTTCATCTGCAGCAGTTCTTCCCGGCTGTACCCCAGGCTGTTCACCGCCGCGTCATTGACGTAAACCATACGGCCCGTAGCATCGATCCAGAAGATGTCGATAGGTGCCGCATCAACCGAATACTGGGTCAGCCGCAGGGCTTCCTCGGCTTGTTTGCGCTCGGTGATGTCAACAATACTGCCTTCATACAGGACCTGATCGCCGTCGGGATCCAATACAATCCTGGAATTCTCGGAGACCCAGATAATGACGCCGTTACGCCGCCGCATCCGCAGTTCGTGGTCACGTATCTCCCCGTCGCGCCGCAACATCGCCACAATTTCCAGCCGCACACTGGGATCGACATAGAGCTGTGCCGAAATATCGGTCACATTCTCAAGGACTTCCTCGGCGGAATCGTAGCCAAGCATGCGGGCCAGGGACAGATTGACGCTCTGGAAGCGGCCTTCGGGCGTGCTCTGGTACAGGCCAGCCACGGAATGCTGGAAAATATTGCGATAACGGACCTCGCTCTCCCGCAGCAAGGCCTCGGCCCGTTTGGATTCCGTAATATCGGCAATCATGGTGAACACGCCGATGAATTCGCCGTTCTCCTCCCGCAGCGGCGCGGCCGAGACCAGTCCCCAGACCACCTCGCCGTCCTCGCGCAGGAAGCGGCACTCGAAACGGCCCGGACCGTCCTCCCCCGCTCCCAGAAAACGGGACTCGTTGGCCTCCCTGTCATCCGGCATCAGCAGGCTGCCCACGGGACTGCCCAGCAGTTCATTGACTGAACGCCCGAGGAATTCTCCGCTCCTGCGGTTTGCGTATGTCACCCGGCCGCCCGCATCCAGGCCCATGATGCCTTCGTTGACGGTCTCGACAATACGCCGGTACTGGACAGCACGCTGTTCCAGCGCCTGCTCCGCCTGTATGCTTTCGGTGACGTCCTTCAGGTATGCGGCAACCTTGGTGATCTGCCCTGCTTCGTCGGGCACGGGGTACAGGGCCGCGTCCAGCATCCGGCCTCTCAAGGTGGCACGCAAGGAAGTGGGCACCCCCTTGTCGATTACCTGCGAGAAGGCCTTTTCCCATTCGTCGCCGATGCGTCCGGGAAGATGGGCCAACATGGCCTCTCCCTCGGCGGCACCACTCCGCAGACGCAACAGGGATGCCATATTCCGGTTCAAGGTCAGTACGGTGCCGTCCCGTGAAAGCAATCCCATGGCATCGGCCGTCGCCTCGAAAAGGGCGCGCAGGGAACGTTCGCTGTCGCGAACCCTGAGCTCCATCTTCTTGCGCTCGGAGATATCCCTCGTGGCGCCCATGAACCCGATGCGCTCGCCCTTCTCGTTGCGAATGGAACGGACAACGATCTCGGCCCAGAGGGTGGAGCCATCCTTGCGCAGCAGCTCTGCCTCCTCCAGCTTCGGTTCGGCCACCCTCCCTTCCGCCTCATCGGCAATAAGCCGCCAGTATGCCCGTTCGATATGCGCGCGGGTAGCGGGAGTCACGCCTTCCAGGACACTCTGCCCGATCAGCTCCTCGGGGCGGAATCCCCGCAATTTTTCGATGGAAGGACTGATGTAGGTGACATGCAGTTCATTATCCAGCGTCCATAGGACATCGCCGGAGTTCTCGGCCAGCATCCGATACAGCCGCTGGGAACGGAGGATTTCCTCCTGGCTGGAAAGATCCCGGATAAAGGCCCAGGCCCCTTTCGCCCTGCCATCCTCATCCCGAATCACCCAGGTTCTGGCCAGGACCGGTACGACGTGACCGTCCGAATGGATATACTCCTTCTCGTACTCAACGCAGCAGTCCTCAACCACAGCCCTTTCCCTGAAAAGACGGAAGATATTGTCCCGGTATAAATCCGGAGCAAGATCATGGGTGTACATACCGATCAGCTCTTCCTGGCTGCGCCCGACCATATTGGCCAGAGCCGGGTTGACCTCAAGGATTTTGCCCGAAATATCGGTGAAAACAATACCGTCCGCAGAGGAATTGAACAGTCCGCGAAACCGCGCCTCACTGTGCGCCAGTTCATCCTCGCTTGTATAATGCGAGGTGATGTCGCGCAGGATGGTCTGGGAAAGACGCTTTCCCCTGGGGCCGTCCATCCGGCTGTCCAGACTGATTCTCAGCGTGTTCCCGTCCTTGCGGACAACGGTATATTCCAGGTCCTTGACCCACCCTTTTTCCAGAAAGGTCTTGAAGATCTTTTTGTGCCTGGACAGGGAATCGGGATGCAGAAACTCGCCGAACTTTCTGCCAAGGACCTCGTCATCGCGCTCATAGCCCATCATGTCGAGCCAGGCCCGGTTGACGGCAACGATTTCCGCCTGCTCATTCAGGGACATGTAGGGAAGGGGCGACTTATCCAGAAAATCGCGGACGGGATTACCCCGAACCTGCGCCCGCAACCGGTTTAGCTCTTCTATCAGCTGGGCTTTAGTCTTTCTGGCGTCGCTGGTCATGACTCATGTTTTGAGGGTAATTTTATAAGTGGGATCAATCATACCGTATTTTTAAAAAACAATCCCTTATAAAATATACCCTCACCCCAAAAAGGGAGATGGCAATGGGAGAGGCCTCGGCACAGGTCCACTACTTGACGGGACGCCCGAGCATGAAGATGCCGAAGGTGGCGAACAGGTTGGGCAGAAAGGTAATGACGCGGCCCCGAGTATCGTGATGATGGGTGGCGATGGCCGCCTCCCTGACGATGGGAACCGAGAGGTCGCGGCAGAACCGGCGGAAGTCCACGATGGGCACCACATGGATGTTGGGCGAGTTGTGCCACTCGTAGGGCAGCTCCCTGGAGATGGGCGCCCGGCCGAGGAAGAACATCTGGAACCGGTTGCGGATATGGGTGAAGTTCGGAAATGAGACCACGCAGAGCTTGCCCACGCGCAGCATCTCGCGGATGAGCCGGGTGGGGTCCGCCACCTGTTGCAGGGTGCGGGAGAGGATCACGTAGTCGAAGGCGTCGTCGGGATAGTCCTCGATCTCCTCATAAATGTCGCCGTGAATGACGGTCAGCCCCTTGGCGATGGCCTCTCCGGCAGCCTCTTCGTCTATCTCCACCCCCGTGCCCTTGATGCCCTTTTCTCGGGTAAGGAATGTCAGCAGGGAGCCGGTGCGGCAGCCAAGGTCGAGCACCTTGGAGCCCGGTTCTATCCAGGAGGCGATTACTTGCAGATCAAAGCGCACGGTCTTCCTCCACGGCTTCCGTATACACGCGATCCAGAAATCCCCGGATCAGGGATTCCAGACGCTCATTGGGCATCAGGAACGCATCGTGCCCCCAGGGGGCCTCTATCTCACAAAAGCTGACGTCCAGCCCATTCTTCTTCATGGCCTTGACCATGGCCCGGGACTGATAGGTGGGATAGAGCCAGTCCGAGGTGAAGGAAACGACCAGATTGCGGCTCTTCGAGCGGGAGAAGGCGGCCACCAGCGACCCTGCGCCGTGGCTGTTTTCCACATTGAAATAGTCGGCAGCCTTGGTCAGGTAGAGAAAGGAGTTGGCGTCGAAACGATCCACGAACTTGTTGCCCTGGTAGCGCAGATAGGACTCCACCTGAAAGTCCGCCTCGAAGTCAAAGGACAGCTCGCACCGATCCTGCAGGCGGCGGTCGAACTTCTGGCGCATGGATTCGTCGGAGAGATAGGTGATGTGGCCGATCATGCGGGCCACGGCCAACCCGTGTTCGGGGCGGCCGCTGTCGTAGTAGTTCCCGTGGTTCCAGTCCGGGTCCGCCATGATAGCCTGCCGGGCCACCTCATTGAAGGCGATGGCCTGGGCCGAATGCTTGCAGGTGGTGGCCAGGGGAATGGCTGCCCGCAGCCGCTCCGGGTAGCGCACGCTCCACTCCAGGACCTGCATCCCGCCCACGGAGCCTCCGGCCACGGCCAGGAGCGTCCCGATGCCAAGATGATCGATCAGCCTGCGCTGGCAGCGGACCATGTCGCCGATGGTCACCAGCGGGAACGTCGTACCGTAGGGTTTGCCCGTGGCCGGGTTTTCGGACATGGGTCCGGTTGAGCCCATGCAGCCGCCGACCACATTGGAACAGATGACGAAATATTTATTGGTATCAATGGGCTTGCCCGGGCCGACCATACGGTCCCACCACCCCGCCTTGGCATCGTCGGGATGATAGTATCCCGCCACATGGGAGTCCCCGGTCAGGGCATGGCAGACCAGAATGGCGTTGGACTTGTCCGCATTGAGTTCGCCGCAGGTCTCATAGGCCAGCGTCACCGGAGCCAGCACACGGCCGCAGTCCAGCTTGAGCCCGTCCCCATCCTCGCCGAAAGTGAAATATTTTTTCTCGACCTGCCCTACGGAAGGTCCGAGTTCGTTATCCGTTTCCATGCCAGTCAAAATAAGGCAGGCGGGGGGCCGGGTCAATGGCCGAGCCTCTTTTTCAATGCACGGAAGCAGCAGAGGCCCGGGCCGGTGTCCCATGGCCTAGTCGGCGTCCGATTCCTTGTCGAGCTTCACGGTCAGGGCGGAGTCCTGCTTGAGCAGCACATCCCGCTGCGGGAACGGGAAGGCGATGCCGTTCTCATGGAAGAGGTGCCAGATGCGCACCAGCACGTCACTCTCCACATTGGTCAATCCGTCTTCGGCATCCGCTATCCAGAAACGGAGTTCCAAGTTCACGGAGCTGTCGCCGAATTCGATCAGCCGGGGCGCAGGCGACGGATTGGACAGCACGCGCGGGACGGACTTGGCGGCTTCGGGCAGCAGGGCCATGGCCTTGTCCAGGTCCGACTCGTAGGCGATGCCCACCGGGACGGACAGCCGGATATTGCGGTCGGAATACGTCCAGTTGACCACCTCGCCGGTGATGAGCTGCTCGTTGGGGATCAGGTATTCCTTGCCGTTGCGGGCCAGGATCGACGTGTACCGGCCGTGCATGTCGTGAACAACGCCAAAGACACCGGCCACCTCGATGGTGTCGCCCGGCTTGATGGAGTTGTCCATGAGCAGAAGGATACCGGCGACGTAGTTGGAAAAAATCGTCTTGAGCCCGAAACCGATGCCCACACCGAGCGCACTGGAGAAGATGGCCAGGCTGGTCAGGTCGATCCCCACCCAGGACATGGCCACCAGCACGGCCCCGGTATAGAGAATCAGCTTGAAGCCCTTGGCCAGCAGGACCTGAAGCGAGGGCGACAGGCCGCTTGCCGAAGTGATACGTCTATTGACGAACTGCACAGCCAGTGAGGCGGCCTGAAGAAAGATCACGGCCAGCACCACACCCTTGATCATGCCCAGGGCGGTAAAGGCAGTCTGGCCGATGGAGAAACGCAAATCATTCAGGAATCCGGTTATGGGAGCAAGCAGGCCGAAGACGGACAGGGCGGCCACCACCCAGACCAGAGTCACCACCCCTCGCGCCAGGGTCCGGTTCGGCATCACGGAAGTGATCAGCCGGATAATGATCCAGGCCACGGCCAGATCACTGGCCGCGTCCAGCACACCGGGCTTGAGGTCCATATCCGCAAACACGGCCGCACAGGCGCGGAGCACCAGCACGAACCCGACCACATTGCCCACGTCCACCACGGAACGGGCAATGGCGCGGACCACGCTGTTCATGCCCTTGGCATCCACCCGCTCCAGCAGGCGGCGCTCATAGCCGCGCCACAGGAATGCGGTCAGCACATAGCCCACAGCCACGCACACCCATTGGGCGGCCGTGCTCCACGTCAGCACATTGGTCTGAACCCAGTTCAGCAGAAATGCGTAGGCGTCGGCCAGTCGCTGCTCCATCGGTTCCTCCGGCTATATTCCGAGTATCAGGCGGCGTGCCACAGGTCCACGACCACGCCGAGGAAAAGGATTACCGAGATCACGCCGTTCATGGTGAAGAAGGCCACGTTGACGCGGCTCATGTCGTCCGGTTTGACCAGTATATGTTCGGCCACCAGGACCACGCCCATAACGCTGGCCACCTCGAAATAGATGCTGCCGAGACCGGCCACCCAGCCCGCCAGCAGGAAAAGCACGGCAGCCACGACGTGCGCCAGAACGGAAACCGCCAGTGCCGACGGGATGCCCAACCGGGCAGGCATGGACCACAGGCCACGTTCCCGGTCAAAGTCCGCGTCCTGGCAGGCATAGAGCAGGTCAAACCCGGCCACCCACAGGGTGACACCGACAAAGAGCAGCACAGCCGCCGGGGTAAATACCGGGTGAACGCACAGCCACCCGGCCACCGGGGCGAGGCCGAGCACCATACCGAGCACGAAGTGGCACCAGTAGGTGAACCGCTTGCAGAAGCTGTAGAAGGCACTGAGGCAGAGCGCCACGGGCGAGAGCAGAAAACAGAGGGGGTTCATCAGTCCGCAGGCGACCACGAACACAAGGGCCGCGACCACGATGAACAGCAGCGTAAACCGGGTGGAGAGCTCGCCGGTCACCAGAGGGCGAGTCTGCGTCCTCGGATTCTCACGGTCGATCTCAAGATCCGCATAGCGGTTGAAGGCCATGGCAAAGGAACGCACCGCAACCATGGCCACGGTGAGCACCAGCAGATTCCAGATTCCGGGCCAGCCGCCCGCCGCCAGAAACGCCCCCATGAAAGCGAACGGCAGGGCGAACACCGAGTGTTCGATCTTGATCATGCGGCAGATGGCGCCGAGATCTTTGGCAATGGGCATTGATCCTTCCCTTTTCTCAATATTTGTTCATCAGCAGCGCCCCTGCGATGACCAGGGCCACGCCGACCATCCGGGGCCAGGAAACCGTATGCACGGCATAGCTGACCAGCCCGTAGTGGTCCAGCACCAGGGCCGCGACGAACTGACCGGCCAAGAGCCAGGCCATGGAGGACGCCGCCCCCAGCTGCTGCGCCAGGATGATGGTGATGGAGACGAAAAACGCGCCGAGCAGGCCGCCGGCCCAGGCCCACCAGGGGGCCGAGGTTGCCATGGCCATGCTGGGCACCGGCCGGGTGGCAAAGCTGTAGACCGCCAAAGCCACGGTACCCACCGCAAACGAGATGAAGGCGGCGAACACGGGATCGCCCAGAGAGTACCTGAGACGCAGGTTGATACCGGCCTGAACCGGCATGGCCGCACCGGCCACCAAGGCCAGCATGATGTATATCCATTTCATACCTCGACGGTACAGTGAACGCGCCCGTTCGTCCACGGCTTTGCAAGGTAGGGAACGGAACGACGGGCACAAAACGGACATTCTCTATTGGAATTGGCGCAAACTGTCGAAACTCCGTAACCCAAGCGCCATTCAACGGGGCGGGGATGAGGGTAGACCGGGGCAACGGACCAACTTCAACCGGGAGCGACCCATGACCGAGACCAACCGAAAGGCCATCCGCAACCATCTGATGCACACCCTGTCCGTGCTCACCGGGCAGGAAACCAATGAACCCTTTGTGCTGGAGAATTGTCCGGACGAAACGGACTTCGCCAGCCAGCTCACCCTCCAGGGCGTGAACATGGCCGTGCGCAACCGCCGCAGCGCCCGCATCACAGAGCTGGAAGCCGCCCTCAAACGAGTGACCGAAAAGCACTTCGGCATATGCGACGAATGCGGCGACAGCATCGGCATCGCCCGGCTCAAGGCCAATCCCTCGGCCCGGCTGTGCGTGCGCTGCCAGTCGGAGCTCGAAGACGGCCTCAACCGCTGCGCCTAGCATCTCACCATTTTTGAACAGCCTGCGGGAACGGCGGGTTGCGGATGGATGATGATAGGGACTGCTGTGCCTGGAGTGCTTCGGCCCGGAACTTTTTACGCGCCGCTTGTCAGCGCATTTTTGAACTGCCCGTGTGTCCACCGGAGTTCGGCGTGAGCGGGCAAAGCCAAATGGAGGCGTGTCATGGCCGAATCGTCTTTTAAGGTGGACCTGCATGTTCACTCCAAATACTCCACGCGCCCCTCGCAGTGGATTCTCCAGAAGATCGGCTGCCCGGAAAGCTTTACCGAGCCTGCCGAGCTCTATGCCATAGCGAGGACGCGGGGCATGGACATGGTGACCATCACCGACCACAACACCATTGAGGGCAGCCTGGAGATAGCCCACCTGCCGCACACCTTCGTCTCCGAGGAAATCACCACCTACTTTCCCCAGGACCGATGCAAACTGCACGTCCTGGCGTGGGATATCACCGAAGCCCAGCACCAGGACATACAACGGGTGCGGGAAAACGTCTTCGACCTTGTCCCCTACCTCAGGGAGGAGGGCATCACCCACGCACTGGCCCACCCCCTGTTCGCGGTGAACGACCGGTTGACGCCTGCCCACTTCGAGCAGGCGTTGCTACTTTTCAAGACGTTTGAGGAAAACGGCACGCGAGACGCCCGGCAAAATCAGGTGGTACGCGACATCCTGACCAGACTGACCCCCGGCGACATCGAACGGCTGGCCAATACCCACAAGATTGATCCCGTGGGCGACGAGCCGTGGATCAAGGCGATCATGGGCGGGTCCGACGACCACTCCTCCCTGAACATCGCACGTATGCACACGACATTTCCCGGCACCCCCACCGTGGACAACGTGCACCAGGGCCTCCGCTCCGGGGAATGCCGCCCCGCCGGGACAGCGGCCACGCCCCGGACCATGGCCCACAACCTCTACGGCATCGCCTACCGCTTCTACCGCTCGCGGATGCGCACCATGAGCCATGCCGCCAGCGAACACCTCTGTTTCCGCTTTGCCAAAGGCGCCCTGGACCCCGGCCACGCGACCGACGATACCGGGCTGGTGAACCGCTTCCTGCGTCTCATCGGCCGGGGCAAGGCCACCCTGCACCGGGAGTACGGCCCCAGCAACACCGTGCAGGACACCCTGCTCAAGGAGGCCGCGGACATCATCGCCCACGACCCGGACCTGCTGGCCATTGCCCGGGGCAAGACCCTCGATGTGCTGGTCCTGGAACGGGAATGGAGCCGGTTCGTGTCCATGGCCGCCAGCCGGGTCATCTCCCAGTTTGCGGACCGCACCCTGGACTCCGTGCTCGGCGCCAACCTCTTCGACGTCTTCCACTCCATAGGCTCGGCCGGATCGCTCTATGCCCTGCTCGCCCCCTACTTCGTCGGCTACGACCTCTTTGCCGGAGAGCGGGATTTCTCCCGCCAGTGTCTGGAACGGTTCAGGGGCGGCAAGCGCGGCGGCAGGCAGAACCGCGACCTCAAGATCGCCCACTTCACCGACACCTTCAACGAGGTCAACGGCGTGGCCAAGACCATCCGGCAGCAACTTCAGATGGTGGCCCGCCACGGCAAGGACATGACCGTCATCACTTGCGGCGGCGCGGCCGATGTGCCGGGCGCGGTAAGTTTTTCCCCGGTGGGCCGGTTCAGCATCCCGGAATACCCGGAGCTGACGCTCTCCTACCCTCCATTTCTGGACATGCTGACCCATTGTTTCGAGCAGGAGTACGACTGCATTCTGGCGGCCACCCCCGGCCCGGTGGGACTGGCTGCCCTGGCCATTTCCAAGATTCTCAAGCTGCCGTTTCACGGCACCTATCATACCGCCTTTCCGGAGTATGTGGCGGCCTTTACCGAAGATGCCGGGCTGGTGGACGGCTGCTGGCGGTACATGAGCTGGTTCTACAACCAGATGCAGGTCATCTACGCGCCCAGCGAATCCACCAAGCTTGAACTGACCGAAAGGGGCATTGATCCGGGCAAGATCGTCACCTACCCCCGAGGTGTGGACACGGACCGGTTCCACCCGGACAAAAAGAACGGCTTTTACCACCGCTACGACATCCAGAGCCGGACCAAGATTCTCTATGTGGGCCGCGTGTCGGTGGAAAAGGGACTGGATGTGCTGGCCGAGGCCTTTGCCAAGCTGACAAAGATGCGCGACAACCTCCAGCTCGTGGTGGTGGGCGACGGCCCCTACCTGGAAGAGATGCGCCGCAAGCTCAAAAACGGACCGGCCACCTTCACCGGTGTACTGGCGGGCGAACCACTGGCCCAGGCCTATGCCTCGGCCGACCTCTTCGTCTTCCCCTCGGCCACGGACACCTTCGGCAACGTGGTGCTGGAGGCGCAGGCCTCCGGGCTTCCGGTCATCGTCAGCGACAAGGGCGGCCCGCGCGAGAACGTGCTGCAGGACGAGACAGGGCTGATCTTCCCGGCCGGAGACGCGGACGCCCTGATCCGGGCCATTCTCCACCTCGTCGATACCCCGGAGCGCATCGAGTACATGGGCCGAAAGGCGCGCAACCATGTCGAACGCCGCACCTTCGACTCCACCTTTCTGAAAACATGGGAAATATTCGATTCGCACGTGGCCGGACGAAACCGGGCCGCCTAAGCCCCCCGTCCGGCCGTTAAAATAATATCACCTTTCCACCCAGTTCCGTAGGGTTCCATAATCGGGTGAACCGCAACCCTCCCGTACCGGAAAACCTTCTGCGCTCCGGCACGAGAAACGGAGCAACACGCATGAAGGTCTGGGTGAACGACTTGAAGCCGGGCATGGTGCTCGACGCCGACGTGAAGGGCACAGACGGCAGACTGCTGCTCCCTGCGGGAACCGAAGTCGGAGAAAACCACCTCCGCGTCCTGAACATCTGGGGCGTGAGCGAAGCCGACATTCGTCCGGATTCCATCGGGGAAGCAAGCGTCCCTGCCCCGAATCTCCTGGCCCGGGCGGAAGCCCATGCCGAATCCCTGTTTGCCCATGCAGACCTTTCCATAGTGCCCATGGAGCAACTCAAGCGGGCCTGCATCCTCTATTATGTGAACATGCTGGCGGCGGGGGATTCTCTCCCGTCCCTGCCGCAACCCGTCCTGAAATCCGTGGAGCTGCCTGCCGCCCCCTTGTTTGCAGACGCGGAGGCTTTTCTTCACAACGACACGCAACTCGGCGTGTTCCCGGAAATATACCGCCGCATCGTCGAAGCCCTGAACAACCCGGCCTCCTCATCCAGCTCCCTGGCCGACATCATCGCTCAGGACCCAGGTCTTTCCGCCAGCCTGCTCAAACTGGTCAATAGCGCCCTGTACGGATACAGCCAGCCGGTGGATTCCCTGAGCCGGGCCGTGGCCCTGGTGGGCACGCAGGGACTGACCCAACTCGCCCTCGGCGTGACGGTAATGAACACGTTCCGAAACGCAACTGACCGGCAAGCCATGGCCGCCATACGTTGCCACTGCGTAGCCACAGCAGCGATATGCCGCATACTGGGCGTGCAGGTGGCGGGTATTTCCCAGGACCTCTGCTTTGTCAGCGGCCTCCTCCACGGCGTGGGCCGCATGATCATGCTGCGCAAGGCCTCGGAAGCATCGGAAACGGCCCGGCGCATGAGCCTGGCCAATGGCATCCCCCTGGATGCGGCCCAGCGGCGCGTTTTCGGATTCGATGAAGGGAATGCAGCCCGAACCCTGTTCCGCGCCTGGCACTTCCCGGAGGATATCATCACGGCCAGCACCGGACTGAATGAACCGGCGGTCCGGGATCATACCGAGGCCGCCATTTGTGCCATGGGCAGCGTGCTGGCCACGGCCATGCATTACGGAACTGGGGGCAACGGCATGGTCCATACCATTCCCGAAGGCGCATGGGACAGACTAGGCTTGCCGGAAAGCTCCCTGGCCACAACTCTGGCTCAGGCCGGACGCCAGGTAGATGATTTGCTGAATGTTTTTCTGGAGCGAATATGAGCGATTCCGAACGGCAGACCTTTCTGGAGCGCCAGGTCGCTTTTCTGGAAGAAGAACGGGACGCGGCCCTGGAAGCCCTGGACATGGCTGGGGATCTCGCTTCCTTCGCCATTGCATCACAGGAAAGGGGCAACTGCCCGGAACTGCTGAAGGACATCTGTTCCAGAGCCAACCGGATGTTGCCGTTTCGGGCAATCTCCATCTATCTGGCAAACGACGAGACCGGCGATTTCGACCGGGCCCTGACCGATCCCCCTCAGGCCGCAGGCGAACTCGACGACGAAATCCGTGCCCTCATCGCGGACTATTCCTTTTCCCATGCCTTGCAGGCCAACGACAACACTTTCTTTTTAAGCGGGGACAAATCGCATCATATCCTCCTGCGCCCGCTCAAGACGAATTTCCGTGTGCTCGGCATGTTCGTAGGGGGACTGGCCGAACGCAAGGATCGGATATCGGACATTGCCTTACGCCTCTTTGCCGTTGTCATGCAGGCAGCCGCCCATGCCATGGAAAACCAGGACATGCACCGGGCAATGGAGAATTACGCAAGGGAACTGGACGACAAGGTAAAACAGCGCACCGCCGAGCTGGAGGAAGCGTATGAACGGCTGTGCACCACCATCGACGGGATGCAGGCCGGAGTGCTCCTTGTGGAGCCGAAAACCCGGATCATTCTGGACGCAAACCCGCAGACGCTGCGCATGGTGGGCCTCTCCCACGACGAACTGGTGGGCAAGCCGTGCAGTGGATGCTTCTGCCCGACACCGGAACCGACCTGCCCGGTTCTGGACATGGGCCAGACCATGACCAACCAGGAACGGACCATGCGCACGGCCTCGGGAGAGACCATCCCCATCCTCAAGACCGTCAGCAAGGTCATGATCAATGGACGGGAGCATCTGCTGGAAAGCTTCATCGACATAACAGAACAGAAAAAACTCGAAACCCTGCGCGAGGACGTGGACCGGATCATGCGGCACGACCTCAAAGGCCCGCTCAACGGCATCATCGGGTTGCCCGCCATGATCCTCGCCGCCGGGGATAACCTGACCGACGACCAGCGCGAAGGACTGCGCTTCATCCGGGAAGCAGGCAACAAGCTGCTGCGGATGATCAACATGTCGCTTGATCTCTACAAGATGGAGACCGGCTCATACGTATATACACCGGGGGAAAACGATATAATGGCCATAGTGGGCGGTGTTGCCAGGGACCAGCAGGACAACCTCCGGGCCTCCGGGGTAAGGCTGCGCATCACCCTGGAAGGACGAAACGTACCGGGCAGCACAAAACTGCCCTTTGCCTGCGAGGAGTCCCTCCTCTACTCCATGCTCTCCAATCTGGCGAAAAACGCCGTGGAAGGGTCACGGCTGGGCGGCGAGGTGATTCTGAACATCCAGCGCACACAGGATGCCGTCATTCTGACCATGCACAACAGCAAGCCGGTGCCGGAAGCCATCCGCTGCAACGTGTTCGAAAAATACGTGACCGAAGGCAAGAAACGCGGCACCGGGCTGGGCACCTACTCCGCCCGGCTCATAGCTGAAGCCATGGGCGGCTCCATCGCCTGCAAAAGCTCCGAGGAATCCGGCACGACAATGACCGTGATGCTGCCGGACCCGAAAAAGCGGTAAAAGACCTGATCCCGGCAGTCCTCCAAGCAAGCAACAGCCCCCGAACCCGCTACCGTGCGGATTCGGGGGCTGCTTGCAGCATAACAATGTCATAATATCTTGTACGGCGCGAAGGCTCGCCTACAATTCACTTAACAAAGCAGATCGCCGCTTTTCAACAGCCTGCCTTAGGCGCGAACGCGGTTGAGAAAAGCCGTGGTCGAATACCCTTCGAGCAGGGGCAGGCTGACGACCTTGCCGCCCGCTTTTTCCACCACTTCGCGGCCCACGATCTTGTCCGGGGTCCAGTCCCCGCCCTTGACCAGCACCTGGGGGCGGACCGCCTTGATAAGCTCCAGCGGCGTGGATTCGTGAAAGATGACGATGTAGTCGACGCAGGCCAGTCCGGCCAGGACAAAGGCCCGCTCCTCCTGAGTATTCAAAGGGCGGTCGTCGCCTTTGCCCAGCATCTTGACCGATTCGTCGGAGTTGAGGCCGAGTACCAGGGAATCGCCCAGGGCACGGGCACGGGCCAGCAGGTCCACATGGCCGGGGTGGAGCACGTCGAAGCAGCCATTGGTAAAGACCAGCCGGTGACCGGGGGCCAACTCCGCCTTGTGTTTCAGAAACGTGCGGATGCTCATCAGTTTGGGATTATTCGGCAGACCCATGTCCGGCTCCTTTGGCGTGCAGGTGGGTTTCATCTTCAAAAAGCATGACCTCGAACCAATCCATGGCAAACTCGAGGCAGGCCTCCTCGTCGGAGAGTATCGCCTTTTGCCGCTCCTCGTCCACTTCCAGACGGTCGAAGAGGTGCATCATCTGAATGAACTTCTGGAACTCGTCCAGTTTGTACATGGCCAGCACGGCCATATGGCTCAACTTGTCGGAAATGGTCAGGCCGGTTTCCTTGACCCGGGCCAAAATCCGCATGTAGCGGTCGTTGCTGCCGGTATAGGCTTCAAAGCCCTGGTCGTGTTTCCACTCCGAGCCGGTCCACTCGTTCTCTTCATGAAAGCCCTGGCAGTGATCCTCACGAACAATGAAAAACCGCTCGCGCACATTGCCGTTCTCGTCCAGGCTGGTGGCCCGGCCGAGCGGGTACATGCGGCACGCGCCGGGCCGGTCCGCATAAATGGAGCATCCTTCCTCGCGAACAAAGGGACAGGCTCGGTTCTCACTGTCGGTCATGCGCAGCTGGAAGGCGGGGAAATGGGTATCCGGATCACGGTGCCCAACGGTGTGCGTACACAGGAAATCCACGCTGCCCATCTTCAGGGTGCGGCGCAAACGCAGGATGTCGTAGGGAGTGAGCACCAGGGTGAGATCACTACAGCAGGCGTTGAAGCAGCTGATGCCGGGATGGCAATGAAAATGGTAGGTCCGGCCTTCCTCCAGCTCGGGCAGGGAGGCCAGGAATTCCTTGGTTTCGTCAGGCATGAGAAAATTCTCCGGGGTAGGGGGCGGCGGGTCGTCCGTCGTCCGGGTGGCCCCTCCTACCACCTGGGGGAGCGAAAGGCAAAGGCAGGGACGGGCTATACCTTTTTCAACTTTCGCACGCCCTTCTTCCCGCTCTTCATGGACCCCATGTAGATGGCGGCCAGGGCCAGGACCACGCCGGATATCTCCACCGGGTTCACGGGCTTGCCGAAGAACAGGATGTCCCAGACAAAGGAAAGCGACGGCTGCAAGAGCAGGATGAGCCCCACCAGGGAGGCACGGACCTGCTGCAACCCCTTGGTGATCAGATACCAGCCCACGGCATGGCAGAGCAGGGACAGTGTTGCCAACGCGGCCAGGGAGCGCAGGTTCGGGATGACGAAGGACTCGCCCTTAGCCACGGAAAGCCCGCCCATCAGCAGGCCGGTTATGAGGGCCACGGCGCAGGCCATGGCCAGGGGATCGGCCTCGGCCCGGTTGAGCGAGACCTTCAGACTGAGCAGGTACAGGGCGTAAAACAGGGCGGTGAGCAGGCCGTAGACCACGCCCACACGGTACTCCGGCGTGAATTGCGACCAGGATACGCCGACCATGAGGTACAGACCGACCAGGGCCAGAAAGATGGCGGCCAGCAACGGCTTGGACACACCCTCCCGGAATATGAACATGGAAACGGCAGCCAGAATGATGACCTGGAAATTGCCCAGCATGGTGGACAAGCCCGGCCCCACCAGCCCGATGGAACGGTGCCAGAAGAAGAAATCGCCAGCAAAGAACAGGGCCGACAGCACGCCCCAGAGCCAAATGTGGCCGGTCATGCGCGAAAGCCGCCCCATGCGCCACAGGATGACGGCCATGCCCAGCCCGCCCACGAACAGCCGGTAGAACCCGACCACATCGGGCGGGACATCGGCAAGGCGGACCATCACCGAAGAAAAACTGATGAGTATCGCGCCAAAAAAGAGACCTGTCACGGCCGCACCACCTTGAGCCGCTCGCCGAGCGTTATTCCCGCCTCGTCCACGTGGGCCACGTAGGGCCACGCCTCCACCCCGACGGAAAGGGCTTCGTAAAACAGGGTTGCGTATTCGGGATCAATCACGTCCGCAGGGCCGAAGCAGCGGCCGTCCGGGCGCTGTACCAAAAAGAACAGGGCCACGCGGGCGCCCGATGCCTTGAGCCGCATCAGCTCGTGCAGATGCTTGCGGCCCCGCGCGGTCTCCGCATCCGGGAACAGGGCCACGTCCTCCTCCACCAGCGTCACGTTCTTGCACTCCACCCAGAGCGGACCGTCCGGGCCGTCCAGCCGGGCATCCAAGCGGCTGTCGCCAGTCACCGCCTCCTTCTTGAAGCGGTCGTAGCCTACAGCCTCGGGCAGCGCACCAGCCTGCCAGGCCGCGTAGAGCATACGGTTGGGCGTCAGGGTATTCACCCCCACCCAGCCTCGGTCCAGGGCCAGTGCTTCCAGGGTATACGGCAGCTTGCGCGCGGGGTTCGCGGCGGGCGAAAGCAGTGCCTGAGACTCCGGGCGCAGCAGGCCGAGCATGGTCCCGGTGTTGTTGGTATGGGCCAGCAACTCCTGCCCTGCATCCGGCCCGTCCAGCGCTCGCGCACGCACCGTGAACCGCTTGTGACGGGACAGAAAAACCGCACGCCTGCACGGCGCGGAAAAAGGGAGAATGCAGTGGGGAAGGGGCATGATTTATTCCTTGGGCAATTAGAAATTTGCGATTTGGCATCTATTCCCAGGCTTGGCAAGCATATCCTGGTTGCCCGCAGCCGCCAAAAAACGTACAGTCATTGACTTAGATTGACAAATATCGAGGACAGCCATGCCAATCGTCAACATCAATGCCCTTAAGCCGGGAATGGTCCTGGCCGAAGATTTGACCGCACCCGACGGACGGATGCTGCTGCCCAAGGGCTCGGTATTGACAGAGGCTCACCTGCGCACCTGCCGGGTCTGGAACATCCCGGAGGCCTCCATCCAGGGCGAGGAAGAGGACGACTACCCCACTTCCTTCAGTCAGATTGATCCTCAGGTGCTCGATATCTGCAAGATCATGGCCGCCCGCCGGTTCGTGCTCAATCCCACCACGCATCCGGCCGTGCGCGAACTGGCCCGTCTCTATGTCCTGCGCCTCTCCAGGGGGCTCACCCCGGAAAAGGCGCAGTGGATGCTTTCCGCCTGCCCCCATGACGATGATCTGGACCTTTTCGGTCCGATCCCCACGGACTCCACCCTGGACCCGGATCAGGTCGTCAATCGGGAAATGGAACTGGCCTCCCTTCCCAACATCTTTTTCCAGATTTCGGAAAGCCTCAAAAATCCGCGCAGCTCCTCTTCCTATGTGGCGGAGATCATCAGCAAGGACGTGGCCCTGGCCGCCAAGCTGCTCAAGATGGTCAACACGCCCTTCTACGGATTCACCCACAAGATAGACACCCTCTCCCGCGCCGTGACCATTGTGGGCACCTCGCAGCTGACCAACCTTGCCCTGGGGCTCTCGGTCATCAGCGTCTTTGACGGCATTCCGGAAAAATTCTTCACCCTCAAGGACTTTTGGTTCCACTCGGTGATCTGCGGCATTCTCGCCCGGCTGCTGGCCGAACAGGCGGGCATAGAAGGCGACGAAAAATTTTTTGTGGCCGGGCTGCTGCACGATATCGGCAGGCTGGTCATGCTCCGGAACCATCCCCGCCGGGCCGCCGAGGTACTGAGCCGTGCCGCTTCCGGACGCAAGTCGCTGGTCAATGTAGAAAAGGCCATCTGGGGCTGCACCCACGCGGATATAGGCGAGCGGATGCTGCGCAAATGGGGACTGCCAGAGTTCCTGGAAACAATGGTCGCCTACCACCACACCCCGATGGCAGGGCCTGTTCCACGCGAAGCCGCCGTCATCTGCATGGCTGACTTTCTGGCTCACAGCCTGGATATCGGCGAGAGCGGGCACACCCTGGTGCCGGAGCTGGTTACCAAGGCCTGGGATACGCTGAACATCAAAACGGATCAGTTGGCAGACCTGACCCGCAAGGCGGAACGGCAGGCCACCACCATCATGGCCGCCTTCTTTCCCGGCGACTAGCCCGCCCCGCAAACAATTCTACTTGATGCGCCCCATGGCGCGCAAAATGACTTCCGCCTCGCCGTCGTAGACCTCGCGGGCCTCGTTTGGCGTGGGCCTCGGCTCGGGCCAGACTCCCGGCTGCGGCTCGGCCCCTTTCCGGGCTTCCGCCGTGGGCTCGGTATCCGCCATCACCGGTGTGGCGCGAACATTCACACCCGGAACGGGCGCGCTGAACTCGATGGGAATGTTATTGGGATCAAAAGCGTAAATGGAATGGATAAAGCCGTGGTCCACCACCTCGGAACACCAGAAACCGGCAGCTTCCAGCTTGTCCTTGATCTCCCACAGATCATCCTCGCCCGCGACTTCGAACGAGATATGGTCGAAAACATGACGGCCCTTGACCGGAACGCCATGATCCTTTTCCACGATGGGTTCCACCTCCGGCCACTCGAAAAAGGCGATCATGTCATGGCCGGAGATTTCCAGGAAATAATGACGATATCCCGGCCTGCCCAGCCCGGCCACCAGACGCATACCCAGCAGATCCCGCCAGAAGCGAATAGTGCCGTCCATGTCGCCCGTGACCATGGCCAGGTGATTTATGCCGGTGTAGGTCGGCACCTTACGCCCCTGTACAGGGCTTGCCGCACGCTTCCTGCGCCATTTCCTTCTTCCGCATATCGCGACGCAGTTCGGCCTCGCGATATCTGCGCTTGGCCGTATCATCGTCCAGCAGCAGCGGCGGCACCGGCGTCGGTTTGCCGTTTTCATCAAGCGCGACAAACGTCATGTAAGCCGAATTGGTGTGCCGGACCTCGCCGGTACGCAAATTCTCCGCCTCCACACGCACGCCGATCTCCATGCTGGTGCGGCCCACATGATTCAAGCTGGCCTTGAAAATGAGCAGTTCTCCGATATGCACCGGAGCCTTGAATGCCATGCGGTCTATGGAAGCCGTCACCGTGTTCGCACGCGAGTGCCGCTTGGACACGACACCACCGGCTGTGTCCAGATGGCGCAATATGACACCCCCGTGCAGATTTCCCGCCGGGTTGGTGTCCTGGGGCATGACCAGATGGGTCATGATTACTGCCGATTCCTTGGCAGATTTAGGCTGCATTCTACTGTTCTCCTCTACTCTTCCCATACTGTACGCGGGCCTCCCAAACCAGGCGACCCACTTTTCTTCCCAAATCCATCTGCCGGGCCTTCATCAAGGCTTCGGCCGCTTCGGGATCGCCCTGCTGCTTCAGCAGCGTGGCGGATTCCAAGTCACGCAAATGTCTCTCACACTCCCGCACGAGTCCTGAGAGATTCAACGTCTCAAGTTCCCTGGGAACCCTTACCGAGCGCACCTTTCGACTCACCACGCACCTCCCGCGTATTACTGGGGTCATACCGAATTGTTGACAGAGCGTGCACCATACTGTCAAGCCAAACTGGTTCCCGCTGGTCCGAGGGGGATCAAGTGAAAAAACAGAGACGGACTCCCTGCGGACATCCGTCTCTTCAATCATTCAATACATCGATGTTGCCCGATGACGTTCCGTGGCCTGCGCCGAATCCCAGCCTCTCGATGAAACTTCATTTTCTGCAGACAGTTACCCGGATATATCCAATCAAAAGAGGATAGCAAAAAACAGGCAAGGGGCTTATGGCAACATTCCTTCCCGCTTGATGAAGGCGAGGATTTCGTCCAGCCCCTGCTTCGTTTTCATGTTGGCAAAGACAAAGGGCTTGTCGCCGCGCTGCTTCCGCGCGTCCCGGTCCATCACGTCCAGCGATGCCCCGACCATGGGCGCGAGGTCGATCTTGTTGATGACGAGCAGGTCCGTGCGGGTGATGCCGGGACCGCCCTTGCGGGGAATCTTGTCACCGGCCGAAACGTCGATGACGTAGATGGTCAGGTCCGCCAGCTCCGGGCTGAACGAGGCGCTCAGGTTGTCGCCGCCGGATTCCACCATAACCAGTTGCAGGGCCGGGAACTTGTCGCACAGCTCCTCCACGGCGGTCAGGTTGGCCGAGGCGTCCTCGCGAATGGCCGTGTGCGGGCAGCCGCCGGTCTCCACGCCCCGAATGCGCTCCGGGGGCAGGGCCTCCCGCCGGGTAAGGAATTCCGCATCTTCGCGGGTGTAAATATCATTGGTCACCACCGCGATTTCATACTCGTCGCGCATGGCGAGGCAGAGCTGTTCGATAAGGGCTGTCTTGCCGGAACCGACCGGCCCGCCGATGCCGAGGCGCAGGGCTTGAGACATATTTCGCTCCTCCCGGCTTCCGTCAGGAACGGAACAGCCGGGTGTGTTGTGTTTCGTGCAGGCTTGAGGCCAGGACCTGTCCGGGCACGGTACCGCCTATCTCCTCGTCCGCAAGGGCGAGCCCGGTTTCGATGAGGGCGGGAATACGGACGGCGGCTTCGGACAAGATGCGCTGCCCGCCGGTCTGGCCCATTGAGACCAGCTTGAGCGCGGCCGCCACCTGATTCTCGGTCCAGGCATAGACCAGGGCCGAACACAGGGCGTCGGTGGGGATATCCCAACGCGCCCCGGCCAGGGCGAACAGCGCGCAGAAGGTCCGCTTGGGAAAAACGGTCCACTCCCCTGCCTCCGCAATGCCCAGATCACGCAACAACCGGGCCAGGGAAGCGGCGGTCTGAGCCTCTTCCCCCCGCAGTTCCATGGTCTCGCGCGAGGCGAGCAGGACAGCGGACCAGCGTTTGACCGCATCCAGATCACCAACCAGCCAGGCGCGATGCAGACGGGCCAACAGCGGCACGTCCAGACGGGCCAGGCCGTGCTCCATCACGCCGAAAATCCAGGATGTCACGGCGGCCTCGTCCTGCACGCCCAAATCAACGCCATGTTCCAACCCCTGAGAGTAGGCGAATGCGCCCACCGGCAGGGCCGGGCTGGCCAGCTGCATGAGCCGAAGGAGTTGCGGCGAGACCATCACTGGCGATTCCCCGCGAGCAGGCCGTTTTGGTTCACCTCGATGATCGGCATGTGATAGGCGCCGGTCTCCGGGTGAAACGGGGCCATGAGCGAATGCACTTCATGGCCCATGCCGCGCAACATATCGTCCACCACCGGATCATAGATGTAGCGGATGCGGCCCTCGGCGATCTCCAGCTGCACATGACGGTTTCCCAGATAAAAACACGCCTTGGCCAAAGCCAGGGGATCGGCGATGCGGCACTCGGAAAGCGGCTCCTCCTGGGCACGGACCAAAACGGCCGTACCATCGTCGGAGACGATGACGTCGCCGTCCGCCAGCACGGTACCGCGAGGCAGGAACAATCCTGCCTCCAGGCCGGAGTCGAGCATGACGCGCTGCCTGGAGCGCTCCCGCAACACGTACGGGAGCGTCAGTCCATCGTCTGTACGAACATCGGCCATGCGGTCGGCCGGAGAAACAACCCGTTCAAAACGCAGCATGGCTAAAAGAGGAAGTACCGTTGCGCCAACGGAAGGATATCTGCTGGCTCGCAGGTCAGCAGCTCGCCATTGGCACGTACTTCATAGGTCTGGGGGTCAACCGATATTTCCGGCATGAACCCGTTGTGGATCATGTCCTTCTTCTGCACCGCGCGCGAACCGGATACCGGGGCAAGCCGCTTGGCCAGACCGTAGCGGTCGCCAACCCCGGCCTCGAAGGCGGCCTTGGAGACAAAGGTTACGGACGTGTTTGCCAGGGCGCGGCCAAAGGCCCCGAACATGGGCCGGTAATGAACCGGCTGCGGGGTCGGGATGGAGGCGTTGGGATCGCCCATGGGCGCGGCCGTGATGACGCCGCCCTTGATGACCATGTCCGGCTTTACGCCGAAGAATGCAGGATTCCAGAGCACGATATCGGCCATCTTACCCGGCTCCAGGGAGCCGACCTCGTCCTGTATGCCGTGGGCCAGGGCGGGGTTGATGGTGTATTTGGCGATATACCGCTTGGCCCGGAAGTTGTCGTTGCGGTCCGAGTCCTCGGCCAGGGCACCGCGCTGCACCTTCATCTTGTGGGCGGTCTGCCAGGTACGGGTGATGACCTCGCCCACCCGGCCCATGGCCTGGGAGTCCGAGGCGATCATGGAAAAGGCGCCCAGATCGTGCAGGATGTCCTCGGCCGCGATGGTCTCCCGGCGGATGCGCGATTCGGCAAAGGCGATGTCCTCGGGGATGGATGGATCAAGGTGATGGCAGACCATGAGCATGTCCAGATGCTCGTCTGCTGTGTTCACGGTGTAGGGGCGGGTCGGGTTGGTGGACGACGGCAGCACGTTGGCCGCGCCGCACGCCTTGATGATGTCCGGGGCATGGCCGCCGCCCGCGCCCTCGGTGTGGTAGGCATGGATGGTCCGCCCCTTGAAGGCGGCCAGCGTGTTTTCCACAAAACCGGATTCGTTCAAGGTGTCGGTGTGGATGGCGACCTGGATGTCGTAGCGCTCGGCCGCGTCCAGGCAGTTGTCGATGGCCGCCGGGGTAGTGCCCCAGTCCTCGTGCAGTTTGAGGCCCATGACGCCTGCCTCGATCTGCTCATTCAGGGAGGCGGGCAGCGAGGCGTTGCCCTTGCCCAGCCAGCCCAGATTCATGGGCAGCCCGTCCGAGGCCTGAAGCATCCGCATGATGTTCCACGGCCCCGGGGTACAGGTGGTGGCGTTGGTCCCGGCCGCAGGGCCGGTTCCGCCGCCGATCATGGTGGTGATGCCCGACATGAGGGCGTCCTCCACCTGCTGGGGACAAATGAAATGGATGTGGGAGTCGATGCCGCCCGCGGTGGCGATGAGCCCCTCGCCCGCAATGGCTTCGGTGCCGGGGCCGACCACGATGTCCACGCCGGGCTGAGTGTCCGGGTTGCCCGCCTTGCCGATGGCGTGGATGCGGCCGTGCTTGATGCCGATATCCGCCTTGACGATGCCCCAGTGGTCCAGGATCAGAGCGTTGGTGATGACGCAATCCACGGCCACGTCGTTGGCGGCCTGGGACTGCCCCATGCCGTCGCGCAGCACCTTGCCGCCACCGAACTTCACTTCCTCGCCGTAGATGGCGCGGTCTTCCTCCACCTCGATGACGAGGTCCGTGTCCGCCAGCCGGATACGGTCGCCCACGGTGGGGCCGAACATATCGCCGTATGTTTTTCTGTCGATGCTTTTCATGCTCTTCCCCTAGTCCAGCTTGCCCATGACCTTGGAGTTGAATCCATACACTTCGCGGTTGCCGCCAAGCGCCACCAGTTCCACGTCGCGGGACTGCCCCGGTTCGAAGCGGACGGCGGTACCGGCCGGGATGTTCAGCCGGAACCCCCGGCACGCGTCGCGGTCAAAGGACAAGGCCTCGTTGGTCTCGTAAAAATGATAGTGCGATCCCACCTGAATGGGGCGGTCGCCCGAATTGGCCACGGTCACGGTCTTGGTCTCGCGCCCGCTGTTCAGTTCGATGCTGCCCTCGGCGTAGAAGATCTCTCCGGGTATCATGCTCGCACCTCTATTGAATGGGATTATGGACGGTGACCAGCTTGGTGCCGTCCGGAAAGGTCGCTTCCACCTGGACCTCGTGGATCATCTCCGGGATGCCTTCCATGACGTCCTCGCGGGTCAGCAGCGTGGTGCCGTAGTCCATCAGCTCGGCCACGGTTCTGCCCTCGCGGGCTCCTTCCAGAATGGCCGAGGCGATGTAGGCCATGGACTCGGGATAGTTGAGTTTCAGGCCCCGGTCCTTGCGCTGGGAGGCCAGCAGCCCGGCGCAGAAGATCAGCAGTTTGTCTTTTTCTCTCGGCGAGAGTTTCATGCGACGCTCCTTGGTAAATTATGTGTTCCAGACCCGGGGCGGACAGGGTCCCCGCCCGAGCCGTTTCATTCGCATTGCGCCCCAGGCAGCGGCGAGCAGCTCACGCACCCGGAAGGCGTTGTGTCCCATGACGCGGCACACGGTCAGGCCATCCACCCGCGTCAGGGAGAAAATATTGTCGTCCTCACGCTCCCCGGCCAGCGCCCGGATGTGCGCGGCCAAGCCGTCTCCATCCACCGTGCCCACCAACGTGCCGAAGACCGTATGCCCGCCCAGCCCCCATGGCTCGTCCAGCAGATCGGAACCGCCGGTCAGGTGCGTCCGCTCCAACAGGACCGGTTCGCCGTCCCGATGCACGGCCAGAGTCTGGATGAAATCCCCATGATCAAAAGGCGCATTCGAGGTGGGCAGCCCCAAACAGACGACCTCCCAGCCGAAATAGATTCCGTCACCGGCCAACTCCACATGGGTGCAAAGCTCGGCTTTGGCCCCCGGATAGACGATCGTCTCCAGCGGAAGCCATTCGAGCACGCCGCCCGGATCAACGCTCAACCGTTGCACCTGAAGGGCTGTGGGACCAGCGGTGCGGTAGAACTTGGTCGCGGCCGGGGTGGTCACCAGTCCGTGTGCTCCTGTAGCGGCGTGGACGTTGAAGAGCAGTTGATCGCCCCCCACCACGCCTCCCGGCGGATGCAGCGCGTAGACATGGCAGGTCGCATCCCCTTCGGGATGAAAGGGACGCTGCACGGTGAGCGGGCCGAAGTGACGGCGGCGGGCCAGGATGCTCCGGCCACCGGACGCGGCAAAGCCGAGTTCCAGCTCCGCCTTCCAGCCCAACTCCGTGTCCCCGGTCCAGCCGGATATGCTCTCCATCCCTCGCATTCTCAAACAGTCAGATATTCACTGATCAGGGCTTCGTCCAAATCGCCCATGGGGCCGTTGGCCACGGTATGTCCCCGGTCCATGAGAAAGAATTCGCGGCCGACCTTGCGGGCGAATTTCAGTTTCTGCTCAACCAGCAGCACCGTCAATCCAACCTCGTTGTTGAGCCGGATAATGATGTCGCCGATCATCTGGACTATGTTGGGCTGAATGCCCTCGGTGGGCTCGTCCAGAATGAGCATCTTCGGGTCCGACGCCAGGGCGCGGCCGATGGCCAGCTGTTGCTGCTGGCCGCCGGAAAGGTCGCCCCCCTTGCGGTGGGTCATCTCCTTGAGCACCGGGAAGAATTCATAGATCATCTCGGGTATTTCCTTCACGCCGTCCCTTCGTCCGGTCAGCCCCACGCGCAGGTTCTCCTCAACACTCAGGCCGGGGAATATCTCCCGCCCCTGCGGCACGTAGCCGATGCCCTTGCGGGCCCGCATGTCCGCACGCTGCGGAGCGAGGTCCTCGCCGTCCAGCAGGATGGAGCCGCTCCGTATGGGCAACAGGCCCATTATGGACTTGAGCAGAGTGGTCTTGCCCACGCCGTTGCGTCCCATCAGGCAGACGCACGATCCCTTCGCAATGCTCAGGTTGACGTCCCAAAGGATGTGGCTGCCGCCGTAATATTGATTCAGTCCGTTTACCGCGAACATGATTATTCTCCCAGATACACTTCCACAACCTTGGGGTTGCTTTGTACGAAATCCATACTCCCCTCGGCCAGGACGGAACCCTCGTGCAGCACGGTGACGCGCTCCGCGATGGCCCGGACAAACTCCATATCGTGCTCGATGACAACCACGGTGTGGTCTCCCTTGAGGGAGTTGAGCAGTTCGATGGAGTTTTCCAGCTCCTGGGGGGTCATACCTGCCGCGGGTTCGTCCAGCAACAGCAGCCGGGGTGCCTGCATGAGCAACATGCCGATCTCCAGCCACTGCTTCTGACCATGGGAAAGGAGTCCCGCCTGCATGTTGCCGTGGTCCTTGGCACCGATGGTTTCCAACACTTCCTCGATTCTGTCGCGCTGTTCGCCCGAAAGCTTCCAGAACAGGCTGGAGACCAGTCCCTTGTCCGCCTTCAGGGCCAGTTCCAGGTTTTCGAACAGGGTGAGCTGCTCGAAGACCGTGGGCGTCTGGAATTTGCGGCCCACGCCCGCGCGGGCCACCTCGAACTCGTTGAGCTTGGTCAGCTCCAGATTGGTGCCGAAGAAGACGGTCCCCTCATCAGGCCGGGTCTTGCCGGTGATGATGTCGAGCATCGTCGTCTTACCCGCGCCGTTGGGGCCGATGATGCAGTGCAGCGCCCCGTTGTCCACGGACAAGGAGAGATTGTTCAAGGCCTTGAACCCGTCAAAACTCACGGTGACGCCGTTGACGTACAGCAGGATGCCGTGGCTGGTGTTGATGGGTTCAGCCTTGTCCATATGGGAGTGCGTGTGTTCGTAAGCCATGCCTATTCCCCCTTCCTCTCCGCTTGCGCGGGGTTGACCGCCGGAGAAACCGACTCTCCGTCCTCTTCCTCGGCCGACCGGGCCAGACGCCGCCGCAGGCTGCGCAGCTGGCCGCCGATGCCGATCAGCCCCTTGGGCAGGAAGAGCGTCGTTGCAATGAAGAGAACGCCGAGGAAGTAGAGCCAATAGTCCGGCGCGGCCGCCGTGAACCAGCTCTTGGCACCGTTGACGATGCCCGAGCCGAGCAGTGCACCGACCAGGGAGCCACGGCCGCCCACGGCGACCCAGATGGCCATCTCGATGGAGTTGGCCGGAGCCATCTCGCTGGGGTTGATGATACCGACCTGCGGGACATAAAGCGCCCCGGCAATACCGCACAGCACGCCCGACAGGGTCCAGACAAAGAGCTTGTACTGGAGCGGCGAGTAGCCCGAGAACATGACCCGCGACTCGGCGTCGCGAATGGCCGTCAGCACCCGGCCGAGCTTGGATGACGTGATGTACCGGCAGAGCAGGAAGGCGAGGAACACCGCCACGCTGGTGATGATGTACAGCCCGAGCTTGGTGGACGGCTCCAGCAGCGAGAAGCCGAGCAGCGTCTTGAAGTCCGTGAGCCCGTTGTTGCCGCCGAATCCCGTATTGTTGCGGAAGAAGAACAGCATCATGGCGTAGGTCAGCGCCTGGGTGATGATGGAGAAGTAGACGCCCTTGATCCGCGAACGGAAGGCGAAGAAGCCGAAGATGAAGGCGAAGATGCCCGGCACCAGTACGACCATGAGCATGGCGAACCAGAAATGGTCAAACCCGTGCCAGAACCAGGGCAGTTCCTTCCAGTCCAGGAAGACCATGAAGTCGGGCAGGTCGGACTTGTAGACGCCCTGTCCGGCCATGGCCCGCATCAGGTGCATACCCATGGCGTAGCCTCCGAGGGCGAAGAAGACGCCGTGGCCCAGGCTGAGAATGCCGGTGAAGCCCCAGATGAGGTCGATGGCCAGGGCGCACAGGGCATAGCACAGGAACTTGCCCAGGAGTTGGATGATGTAGTCCGGCACATGCAGAACAGACTGTTCCGGCGTGAAGACGTTGAGCAGCGGAATGACGACGATGAACAGCGCCGCCACGGCCAGGGTTCCGGTCCAGGCGCGCCTTGATTGCAGATTGAGGAGCCCGCTCATGATCAATCCTCCGACATGCGGCCCTTGAGGGCGAAGATGCCCTGCGGCCGTTTTTGAATGAACAGGATGATCAGGGCGAGGACCATGATCTTGCCCAGCACCGCGCCGGTAAAGGGCTCAAGTATCTTGTTGACCACGCCGAGACTCAGAGCGCCCGTGACGGTGCCCGCGATCTTGCCGACGCCGCCGAGGACGACGACCATGAAGGAGTCCACAATGTAGGACTGCCCCAGTTCGGGACCGACATTGCCCACCTGGGTCAGGGCCAGCCCACCCAGCCCGGCGATGCCGGAGCCGAGGCCGAAGGTCCACATGTCGATGCGCGAGGCGCGGATGCCCATGGCCGAAGCCGTGGAGCGGTTCTGGGTCACGGCGCGTACCTGCAGGCCCAGCGGAGTCCTGTTCAGCAGGAACCAGACAAGCCCCACGACAAAGACGACGAAAATGATGATGGCCAGACGGTTGTAAGTGATGGTCAGCCCTTCGATGAGCTGGAAACCGCCGGAAAGCCAATCCGGGTTGCGCACCTCGACGTTTTGCGCGCCGAAGATGAGGCGCACGGTCTGGATGAGTCCGAGGCTGATGCCCCATGTGGCCAGCAGTGTTTCCAGGGGACGGCCGTAGAGGTAGCGAATGATGGTCCGCTCCAGAAGCATCCCCACCCCGCACGGGACGAGGAAGGCCAGCGGAAGGGCCACGAGCAGATACCATTCCATCAGGCCCGGCATATGACTCAGAAAAAATTCCTGAACGACGTAGGTGGAATAGGCACCGAGCATCAACATCTCGCCGTGGGCCATGTTGATGACGCCCATCAGGCCGAAGGTGATGGCGAGCCCGAGTGCGGCGAGCAGCAGCACACTGCCCAGGCTGATGCCGTAGAAAAGATCACGAACCACCCGGACGATCATCTTCTTGCGCTCAAGGCCCGAACTGGCCTTGAGGGCGGCGCTGACAACATCCTTGTCCTTTTCGACGTAGTTGCCCTGATCATCCTTGGCCGTAAAGGCCGCAAGCTTGGCGAGCAGCAGCTGATTGCCGGATTCGCCGATGATGCCGATGGCCTTGATCTTGCGCGCCTTATCCTGGCTGTGAAGCGAGGTCAGGGCCAGCGCCACGCGCAGGGCGTCGGCCACTTCCGCATCCTTTTCCCGCTGCAAGGCAGTCTCGATGGCGTCCGCCGCCTCGGGCGCGGCCTTGTCCGCCAGTTCCTGGGCCGCGGCCAGACGCACTTCCCGCTTTGGAGATACAAGTTGCAACTGGGCGATGACCGGCTTGATGGCGCGGCGGACCATGTTGTTGATCCGGGGCTTGTAAAGGGAATCCACGGAGCCGGTGAACGGTTCCCCGGTCAGGGCAAGGACCGGTTCCTTACCGTCGGCAGTGATGACGGCAGTGTCGCCGTCAAAACGCAGGTCGCCGTCCTGCAGTGCTTCCAGGACGGGTAGCGCGTCGGCATTGCCCAGTTCGCCGAGAGTCTTGATTGCCGAGACAATCTTGGTCCGGCTCTTGGCGCCCAGTTCCGAGACGGTCTGGCTGAAATCGGCGGAGGCCGAGGCCTGGCCGAGCGCGCCAAACAGGAGGGACGCCAGGGCGAAAAATACGATCAAGGCGCGTTTCATTGAATCGCTCTTTATGCATGGCAGGCGCCCGGCCGGTATGGCCGGACGCCTGGTTGGTTCTTTGGAGGATTAATCCTTGTACTTCGGGCTTACGCAGTTGCCGCAGACATTCGGGTAGGTCCAGTCGGCGACCTTCTTGGCGGAGTCGGGCAGATACTTGCTCCACGCCTGGGCACGGATAGGACCGTCGGTCTGCCAGACGATGTCGAACTGACCGTTCTCGTTAACTTCACCGATGACAACGGGCTTGTGCAGGTGGTGGTTCTTGGCATCCATGGTGATGGTGTAGCCGGAGGGAGACTTCACAGCCTGGTTGGCCATGGCTTGGCGCACGGCGTCAACATCGGTGGTGCCAGCCTGCAGAACGGCCTGGGACCACATCTTGATGCCGATGTAGGTGGCTTCCATGGGGTCGTTGGTCACGCGCTTGTCGCCACCGGGCAGGTTGTTCTTCTTGACGTAGGCCTTCCACTTCTTGACGAACTCCTTGTTGGTGGGGTTGTCCATGGACATGAAGTAGTTCCAGGCAGCCAGATGGCCGACCAGCGGCTTGGTATCGATGCCGCGCAGCTCTTCCTCGCCCACGGAGAAGGCGACACAGGGAATATCCTCGGCCTTGATGCCCTGGTTGGCGAGTTCCTTGTAGAAGGGAACGTTGGAGTCACCGTTGATGGTGGAGATGATGCAGGTAGGCTTGGCAGCGGCAAACTTTTTGATGTCGGCGATGATGGTCTGGTAGTCGCTGTGGCCGAACGGGGTGTACTTCTCCATGATGTCTTCATCCTTCACGCCCTTGGAGTGGAGGAAGGCGCGCAGGATCTTGTTGGTGGTGCGGGGATAGACGTAGTCGGTACCCAGCAGCACAAAGCGCTTGGCCGCGCCGCCGTCCTCGCTCATCAGGTATTCCACGGCGGGAATGGCCTGCTGGTTCGGAGCGGCGCCGGTGTAGAAGACATTGTAGGAACATTCCTCACCCTCGTACTGGACAGGGTAGAAAAGCAGACCGTTCAGCTCTTCGAAGACGGGCAGAACGGATTTACGGGAAACGGAAGTCCAGCAGCCGAAAACGACGGCGACCTTGTCCTTTTCCAGAAGCTCGCGGGCTTTCTCGGCAAACAGGGGCCAGTTGGAAGCGGGATCGACAACGACAGGCTCAAGTTTTTTGCCGAGCAGGCCGCCCTTGGCGTTGATCTCGTCAATGGTCATCAGGGCGACGTCCTTCAGCGAGGTTTCGCTGATGGCCATGGTTCCGGAAAGGGAGTGCAGGATGCCGACCTTGATGGTGTCGGCGGCAAGCGCGGCACCGGCAAAGACGGTGACGAGCATGGTCAGGGTGAGAGCAAGAGACAACAAACGTTTGTGCATTACGGAAACTCCTCTACAATGGCAGTTGCAGTTAATACTCTAGGGTCTTAAGGCCGTCCCCCCATTGGGAGATGTCCCAGTCGGGATGCCGATCGGCAATGCATGAGGGCCCGACAGGAAATCAGACATCAATTCCTTAGATCAATTGCTGTGCCAAAAACCGTAAGCTCGTTTGTGAAAAATATTATTCCTTTTTATTTCAGGTTATTATATTTTCAAATCATCCTTCTTTTTCAGCAACACTCATGAAACACGCTGAGTTTAGTATCTATTCACAAATTTTCCGCCTAAAAAATAATCTTTTTTGTAAAATACACATATTCGTATTCCAATTTTTGTCCATATTTTTACTAAAAGTCGTAACAGCTTGTTCTTAGCTGTTGAAAAACAACATAAAAACTGATTTTGCAGAACGCAATCATGGAAGAACAAAAATGTGGCTTCAACGGTTCCACCCCGTCATCAAAATCTGTTCGAGCCGCCGCAATGCAAATCAAACAACACGCAGGGACGTTTCACAGAAGTGGAACGGGTATTCGCCTCATTGCAAATTTGTTGTATTCCGGCACACCGCACTGGAAGCAGCTCCAGCCAGCAGCAAGCCCACTAGGCCAACATGGTTCCGCAGACCATCGCAATGCGCGCAAAGCGACGAAAAAAAAGCATTCGAACCAGCCGGTGAACAGATCGCGGCCTGTCCGAACGTATGGGAGATGATGCCGAGGAAGGCTCCCCGGTATTATTTATAATAGAGTGACCAGCTGCCCGGTGTTGAGGCGCTCAGGTCGATATGAATGGAACCGAGGATTTTCTGAAGCAGCGGCTCTTCCTTGGTAGGGCCTTCGACAAGGACGGCCTTGCCGGTGATGTTGCACAGCTGCTTGAGCTTGTCGAAGGCCTGGAGACGTCCGCCGAGCATATCCACCAGCCCGAGGGCCAGGGCCTGACGTCCGGAAACGGCGCGGCCATCGGCGATGGCGGCCACTCGCTCCCGCTTGAGGGAACGGGCTTTGGCCACATCGGAAACGAACTGCTCGTGCATGTCCTGCATCAGCCCGAGGAGCTGATCCCGCTGCTCGTCGGTGAGATTGCGCAGCGGCGTGCCTGCGCCCTTGTAGCGGCCGGTGGCGAGGACTTCGGGCTTGATGCCTAGTTTTTCCAGGGCATCGGCCACGGTGACGAATTCCGCCACCACGCCAATGGATGCGGTGAGCGTGCCGGGGTTGGCCACGATGACCCGAGCCGGGACCGAGGCGTAGTATCCGCCGCTGGCGGCCACGGTGCCGTAGGAGGCAACCACGGGCTTGACCCTGTTCAGTTCGGTGACGGCTGCATAGATTTCCTGGGAGGGAGCTATGGCCCCGCCCGGAGAATTGACGCGCAGGAGCACGCCTTTGATCGAGTCGTCTTTTTCCAGGGTATAAATCCAGTCAACGATGTCGCGCGAGTCGAGGATGGTTCCCTCTATGTTGACCACGCCGAGCTTGTCGCCGCCGAATCCAAGTCCGCCCACGCCCTGCGAGCGAAAAAAGGCCGTGGCCCCCATAACGAGGACCACGGCCAATATTATCATCAACACCCCGAAGAGAAAGGGGTGGCGCTGGGAGAAACGGGAACGGTTCTCGTCCAAGCGCATCGTAGTTACCTACTTCTCTTCTTCGCTTTCTTCGGCAGCGGCTTCCAGGACGGGAGCCTCTTCCGCGGCGGGGGCTTCGGTTACTTCGTCAGCTTCCTCGACTTCGGCAAGGATCTCACCAGCGGCCTCTTCCAGCTTCTCGCGAAGCAGGTCGCCCAGGGTGGAACCGCCGCCAATACCGGAGGTGGTGGAACCGAAGGTCTTGGGCTTGCGGGAACCACCGGCAGGCTCTTCCTTGGTCTGCTTGATGGACAGGCCGAGGCGGCGCTCGTCAGCGGACACGTGGATGACCTTGGCTTCGATGGTGTCGCCTTCCTTGAACATCTCGGAGGGGGACTTGATCTTCTTGCGGCTGATCTCGGAAACGTGAACCAGACCCTCGATGCCTTCCTCGACCTCAACAAAGAGACCGAAGTCGGTAATGTTGGTCACGGTACCGTTGACCAGCTGGCCCACGGGGTACTTGGCCGGGACCTGAGTCCAGGGATCCTCGGTGAGCTGCTTTACGCCCAGAGTGAACTTCTCGTTCTCCTTGTCCACGGTCAGGACCTTGGCCTGAACGGAATCGCCGACCTTGTAAACCTCGGAGGGGTGGCGAATCTTCTTGGTCCAGGAGATGTCGGAAACGTGAATCAGGCCGTCGATGCCTTCCTCGATGCCGATGAACACACCGAACTCGGTGATGTTCTTGATGGCGCCCTCGAGGACGGTGCCCTCGGGGTACTTCTCGGCAACGACATCCCACGGGTTCGGGGAGATCTGCTTCATGCCCAGGCTGATGCGCTTCTTGTCGGGATCGACGCCGAGCACAATAACCTCGACCTCTTCACCGACCTTGACCATCTGGGAGGGGTGGCGGAGCTTGCGGGTCCAGGACATTTCGGAAATGTGGACCAGACCTTCCACACCATTCTCCAGCTCGACGAACGCGCCGTAGTCGGCCAGGTTGGTGATGATGCCGTTGAAGCGGGCACCCTGGGGGTACTTCTCGGCAATGTTTTCCCAGGGATCGGGCACCAGCTGCTTGAGGCCCAGGGAGACCTTCTGCGCTTCGCGGTCGAAGCTCAGGATCTTCAGTTCCAGTTCGTCGCCGAGCTGGACCATTTCCTTGGGATGCTTGATGCGCTTCCAAGACATATCGGTAATATGGAGCAGACCGTCCAGACCGCCGAGGTCGATGAACACGCCGTATTCAGTGATGTTCTTAACCTTGCCCTTGACGGCCTGACCGTCTTCCAGGGTAGCCAGCAGCTTGTCGCGCTGTTCACCGCGCATCTCTTCGAGAAGCACGCGACGGGAAACGATGACGTTGGAGCGGCGGCGGTTGATCTTCAGAATCTTGAAGTCGAATTCCTGGTTGACCAGGGCGTCCATGTCAGGGACGGGACGCAGATCGACATGAGAGCCGGGCAGGAAGGCTTCCACGCCGCCGAGATCGACGGTGTAGCCGCCCTTGATGCGACGGATGATGCGGCCGATGGCGATGCCATCCTTTTCCTGCAGTTCTTCCAGCTTGTCGAAGAGCTGCATGCGCTTGGCCTTGTCGCGGGACAGGTAGATGGTGCCCTCGGCCTCGTTCTTGCGGGCCACGTAGACATCGACCTTGTCGCCGACCTGGACGGACACGGTGCCGTCGGGCTCGGTAAATTCGGAGACCGGGATCTGGCCTTCGGACTTGAAATTTACGTCGACCAGGACATAGTCCTTGTCGATTTTGACGACTTCACCAGCGACTATGGTGCCTTCGTCCAGCTCGCCGAAATCGGAATTCAGATATTCGTCGAGCGCGTCGGCGAAATTCATATCCATATCGGACATTTCAACAGATTCTTTAGTTTCTTCCATGGGTTACCTCCACAACGGACCTCGGACAAAGTAATGATTTAACGTATATTTGCAAGAGAGGGATACCAGCGCTTTTGGGTCATCGATTTCCGAGGCAGACGAGCCCCCTAAGCGCGGACGGCATGTAACCGGACTCCCCGTCCTTACGTCCAGACAGCAAAAGGAAGCCAACGCCACTCGGCGTCCCGGGGTGACCCCGGCGGCTTCCTGTTTATAAAGAGTATTGCTTTTAGCTGAAATGTAACAGGCTGTAAACCCTTTTCTCCCAACACATTCGGGAAAAATCCCGCCACGTTGTGCTGATCGCGGAAAAAAAATTATAGAAACTTTTTCAACCGCGACCGACAAAACAACTTTACGCACACCAGTCTCACCGCTTCCTGCTTTGCCTATTCGCTGGTCACCCGCGCCCAGACTTGTTCTCTGGTCAGTTCCACGTCCTCCAGTTCGATGCGGGGTTCCCCGTAGACGATAAAGGTGCTTCCATCCACATGGGAAACCGAAATATCATCCGCGGACTCCCCCCCTGAGCAGCAAACGATCCCCGGACGCGTCAAAGTCCGTGATGACGTCGTGGCCGTCGTTGTCGCCAAAGACAAAGACATCGCGATCCTCACCGCTCTTCAGGGTGTCGTTCCCGGAGCCGCCATAGATAGTGTCTTCGTACGTCCCTCAGATAATGGTCCGGAAGTTGTAGCCATGGCCCACCAGGTGCTTACCCGCTCCGTCGTTCTTGCCCCCGACCACCATTTCCAGCTCCAGGTCGGACAGCCCCCGTCGGGCGGGGCTGGACAAACCGCACCACCTCCTCGCGGGTGACGGACAGACCAAGGGCCTTGCCCTGCCTGAGAATGAAGTCCACGCGATCGCCGGGAGTCTCAGCACGGGTGATCTCGGCCCGGGCTTTGGGGCCATTCAAAATGGCATGGTACAGTGCATGGATATTGTCATTCACGGTGTTCTTCCTGATTATTCAAGAATAAAAGCCGCGCAGATTGAGGCTACACGTGATCAATCACCAATGCCCAAACCTCGTCTTCGGAGAGTTCCACATCGCGCAGTTCGATGCGGGTGTCCCCGTAGACGATGAAGGTGCTGCCGGTGGCCTGCTCCACGGCAATCTGATCCCGGGACTCAATGTCCCTGAGCATGATGTGGTCGTTTTCCGGGTCGAAATCCATGATGGTGTCGTGGCCGTCGTCCGCGCCAAAGACAAAGACATCCCAGTCATTATCCGATCCCTCTTGTCCGTCGCCATACAGGGTGTCGTCCCCGCCGCCGCCATCCAGGGTGTCGTCACCCGAGCCGCCGATGAGAACATCAGCGCTGCCGCCGCCTTCAACCGAGTCGTGCCCGCCGCCGCCATCCATGACGCTTCCGTCCGTACTGCCGTAAAGCACATCGTTCCCATGTCCGCCGTGCAGCGTGTCATGGCCGCTGTCGCCGTACAGGGTGTCCTCACCCGCGCCGCCATCCAAAAAGTCGTTGCCCTGGTCGCCAAACATCACATCGTCACCCGAGCCGCCGTCCAGCGTGTCGTCGCCCGTCCCGCCGTACATGACGTCGTCACCAGCGCCACCATTCACTATGTCGTTACCATGGCCGCCGTATACGGAGTCATTGCCCTCATCACCGTATACGGTGTCGTTGCCCTCGCCGCCGTCCACGGCGTCGTCGCCAGCGCCGCCCCGCAGGGAGTCCTCGCCCCCCAGGCCCGCCACATCATCATTGCCGTCACCGCCCACCAGCGTGTCGTTGGTCAACCCCCAGAGATCGTTCCACCAATTCTTGTCATGACCGATCAAGGTCTTGTCCGGGCCGCTGTTCTTGCCGCCCACCACGGCCTCCAGTTCCCGGTCGGACAGTTCCTCGTCTCCACCCGACGAAAAGAACCGCTCAACCGCCTCACGGGAAACGGGCAGGCCGAATATCTCTCCCAGCCTGACAATGATGGAAGTGCGCTCGTCCGAATCCGCAGCTCCGGCGATCTGCGCCTGGGCATCCGGGTTTTGCAGAATAGCCTTGCACAGTTCTTTTTCGACAGCCTTCATGGCGCTTGCTCCCTTCAGTTGTTCCTCGCACGACGCAGCAGCCCGAGCCGCAACCCGCCTTCCATTTGCCCTGAATGGGGCTCGCCTTCGAGTGCAGGTATCACTTTCGTGATGCGCCGCCCCAAAAAAAGTTTCACCAATATACCACGACGAATGTCACCCCTGCAATTTTATCCCGAAAAAGCATCAGGGGCGTCCCCCGAAGGAGACGCCCCTGGCGGAAGAGGAGGAGTATGGAGAAAGCTATTCCTTACAATTATGCTTCATGCTCGTGCCTTCCACAATGAAGACCACGGACTCGGCCACGTTGGTGGCGAGGTCGGCTATGCGCTCCAGGTGGCGGGCGGCGATGATGGCGTGCACGCCCCGCTCCACGATGCGGGACTCGGTGACCATGTCGGCGACGAACTGGCGCAGGATGGCGATGTTCAGGTCATCGGCACGATCATCCATGCGACAGACCTGGGTTGCCAGGTTGATATCCTCGTCCACATAGGCCTTGAAGGCGTTGGAGAGCATGGTCCGGGCCGTGGAGGCCAGACTTTCCATGCGGGGATTGTGCGGCAGGGGCGGCCGGGTGGAAAGGAACAGGGCGCGGTGGGCCAGATTGACGGCCTCGTCGCCCAGCCGCTCCAGGTTCACGGTGATCCGCTGGCCGCCGATGATGGTGCGTAGATCGACCGCCATGGGCTGGTCCAGTGCGAGCAGCTCCAGGCTGAAATTGTCCAGGTCATCCTCCATCTTGTTGATGGCGCTGTCGCCGACAATGACCTCCTCGGCCAAATCGGCATCGTTCTCGAGGAAAGCCTTTATCGCTTTATGCACGGCGGTCTCGGACAGAGCTGCCATACGGAGCACCTTGACCTTGAGATCCTCAAGCTTCTTTGAAAAATGCGCACGCTGTTCCATATATTATCCTCCGGTCCGCACTCGCGGATTCGCATTTGGTGTTGCCGCCCCGTTTTCCCTTTTCATCTTCCCCGGGCGCAGCGCTTAGCCGAACCGTCCGGTGATGTAGTCCTCGGTCTGCTTGTTGGCCGGGTTGGTGAACATGGTCTTGGTGCTGTCCACCTCGATGAGCTTGCCCATGTAGAAAAACGCGGTGCGGTCGGAGACGCGGGCCGCCTGCTGCATGGAGTGGGTCACGATGATGATGGTGAAATTTTTCTTCAGTTCGTGGATGAGGTCCTCGATCTTCTGGGTGGCGATGGGGTCCAGGGCCGAGGCGGGCTCATCCATGAGCAACACTTCCGGCTCGATGGCAAGGGCGCGGGCAATACACAGCCGCTGCTGCTGGCCGCCGGAAAGGCCCATGGCCGAGGTGTGCATACGGTCCTTGACCTCGTCCCACAGGGCCGCGCCCTTCAGGGACTCCTCCACGCGGGCTTCCAGGTACGCCTTGTCGCGCACACCGTTGACGCGCAGCCCGTAGGCCACGTTGTCGAAAATCGTCTTGGGAAACGGATTGGGCTTTTGGAACACCATGCCGATCCGCCGCCTAAGCGAAACCACATCCAGGCCCGGGGCATAGATGTCCTGCCCGTCCAGCGTCAATTCGCCCGCCACGCGGGTTCCCGCAATGAGATCGTTCATGCGGTTGATGCAACGGATATAGGTGGACTTGCCGCAACCGGAGGGGCCGATCAATGCGGTCACCCGGTTCCGTTCGAAGTCTATGCTGATATTCTCCAGCGCCTTGAAATCCCCGTAGTAGAAGTCAAGATTTCTTGAGGCGACCTTGATGGCGTTGCTCATCCCAGTGTTTCCCCCGATAAAATAGCTCAGACCGTGTCGAAACGGCACGGTAATCCACGGTGTCTACCCCTGTGGCGTTACGCCACCATTACCCGGGTGTTACAATTGCGTTACCGCAAATATCCCAAAAAGGGGAGGGGCTGAGCGGCCAACGCCGAAGAAAGGGAAAACACTCTCCCGTCTGCCGGGAGGAATCGGCGTCAGGGCATGGAGATGCGCAGGATAAGGCGGTTGCCCTCGCGCGATATTTCTGGCTTGAGCTGCCCCTTGGGCGGGGTGCGGAAGTAAATCACGAGCCGGAGGCGGTCCTTGTGCTCACCCACCACCACATGCCGGGCAGCGCCTTCGGAGGCCCGGATCACATTCTGCTTCCGGTATTTCCAGGGGCCGAGCAGGTCCAGCACCAGCCGCCGGGGGTTGTCCAGGGCGAAGACTTCGGTCTTGCCCACAGGACGGTCGGCCGAGATCGTCAGTTCCAGCACGTCGGATACGGAACGCAGGTCCACCCCGCGCACGATTCCGGCCGAGGCGGCAACCGGGGCTTCGGCAGCGGCCTTTCCAGCGGAAGCGGGTGCGGAATTCTCAGCGGCGGGGCTTTCGGCAGGCGACTCGGCAGGCGGTGTCGGCGCGGGTGCGGCAACGTCCGTGCTCCCCTTGGGGGCCTCGTCCGGTTCAACGGACGGGGCAGAAGGGACGGCGGCGGAATCCTCGGAATCCAAAGGCGGTTCGGCCTGTGCATCCGGCCCGGCCACGGGAGGCAGCACTGTGGGGTCCACAGGCATACGCACCCACGCTCCAGCCGCTTTGGCGGCCGGAGCGGCAGCGGCCGCGGCAATGCCCCAGACCAGTAACAGCATGGTGGCCAGCAGGGCCGATATTCCGATATTCCTGACAAAAAACTTCTTCATTCTCACTCCGCGTCCATTGTTCAGCGTGTGGGATATACGGAAAAGCAGCGGAAAAGGCAAAGCGGATGCGAAACGAATTACAACCCTTCGTAAAAATCAACCAGGTGCCGGGCCACCCGCTCGTCCGACCAGTGGGCTTCCATGAAGGCACGGCCCGCATCACCCACGGCTTCGCAATGGGCATGGTCCTCCCACAACGCCACCAGACAGGCCTTGAGCTCGTCCACGTTTCGGGCCACGACCCACGGCAGCTCATCGATCCCGGCAAACTCGGCTATCCGTTCCCGATTCCAGTCGTCGAGCCCGGCAATGACCGCCAGTCCCTGGGAGAGCCCTTCCAGGCTGGACACGCCGTAGTACCCCTGCATGTGGTCGAAGAGGACATGGCAGCGTCGCTTCCGGGCCAGACACACCTCGTTGGGCACGTCGTCGATGAGATCCAGCTTGAGCCGGGCGCGCCGCCGGTTGACCCAGGCCACAGCCTCCAGCAGGTCATCGGTATTCTTGAGGTCCTTGCGCGTAGGCGAGTGGCAGACCCGCAACTGCCCGGGATCGTCGTAGCGCCCCCACTGCGGCTTGAGCAACGGCTCGTTGATGGGCACCAGGTTCGGCTGCCAGCGCGCCTCGGGCAGCTTGCGCAGCAGATCCGGCGTGCTCACCAGCAGATTGGTGCGTCCCAGTTCGCGGTACTTGCGCCGAAACGACTCAGGATCGGACCGGAAATCGTGGTGGCCGTGATGGTGGTGAACAATGGCCTTGCCCTTCAGATAGTCGGCAGGCAGGTGCGGGCCGAAGCGTTGATGCTCATCGCAGGTCATGTGGAAATGCAGGACATCCGCCTCACGCAGCAGGATCGCCACTTCCTCCAGCCCGTCCGGGCCCAGCTCCGGGATGTGCAGATCCCTTTCCCAGTCATGGGTATAGCGGGTCTCCAGGGTGACCAGACGACAGCGGTGATCGCTGTAGCGGTTGACGGCCTTGGCAAACTGAATGGCTGTTCCGGCAGGATCGTTGATGGCAAGCATGAGAATGTTCACAACGGCATCTCCTCGTATACCACGGTCACGCCGTCCAGGAACTCGGCCACCGCGCGGCCGAGTCGTCCGGCTTCGGCCAGATCACCCTTTTGGGCTGCGTTTTCTATGGCCGCCCCGGAATCGGTCAGTCCGGGGAAACCATAGGACGTGCCTGTTCCCTTCATGCGGTGGCCCACCAGCCGCGCCGTTTCGGCATTGCCCTCGGCCACGGCCCGGGCCAGTTCATCAAGCCCCTGGCGCTGCAATTCAAAAAAACGGGGCATGATCGGTTTCAGGTCCCTGTCCACGATCACTACAGGCATACGCCACCCTCCAGCTTGAGGTTGTGGACACAGACACGGGCCAAACCGACATTTTCAAGAAAAGAATAAATATTTCGGATGGTACCGGCTATGGCGACATCGACAGAGAAAAAGGACTTTCGCCGCAAGGTTCCTCCCGGTGGGCAAAAAGAGTTACAGCCTGGTTCCCGCATCCCCGTCGTTATTAAGCTGGTTGCGATCCATGCTTTGAAGCCGCTTGAGCCAGACCTCGCCGGTGCCGGTGTGGAACATGAGCTTGCGGCCTCGCGCACCGCCAACATCCTCCACGGCCACATCCAGCCTGGCGAACCGCAACAGCTTGCGCGCCATCTCGATATTTCGCCGGCCTATGTTGTAGGAGCTGAACTCCATGCCGCGTACGGCAATGCCCGTCGACCCCCCGAACATCTTTATGACGATATCACGGCGGGGAACGCCCAGCCGGTCCATGGATTCAAGCATATTCTGCAATGCGGTATCCACATAGCGGCAAATCTGCGGATCGGTATGCCGCTTGTCGTCGCTGCTGTCCGGCAGAAAGGCATGACAGATGGTCCCGATGCCGTGCTTGGGTGCATGCATAGTCACTGCCAGACAGGAGCCCAGCACTGTCGTGACCAAAGTGGGATGTACACCGATGAAACAGTCACCCGTTTGCAAAAAGACCTTGGGGAGCCCCTGGCCTATACCTTTCATATGATCATTCTCCCAATCCCAAGTACATAGATCGACAATCCGAAACATGAGTCTACATTGGTTACGGGCCAAGTCAACTATGTGATTGTCCTTTGCGCAACTGCCCGGGGATAAACTGGGAAAGAATCAATGATAACAGGGAAAGGCCTGCCGCCCCCAAAAAGACTATGTGATAGTCCGCCATCCAGGCCAGACCGCCGAGAAACGGGACGGCCACAGCGGCGATATGGTTGACCGTGAACCCCATGGCCATGCCGGACGCGATGTCGCGCGGATCGGCCAATTTCTGATAAAACGTATTGATTGCCATGGAGAAATTGAAAACAATATTGTCCGCCACATAGAAGAAGGAGACCAGCAGCGCACTTTCCGTTTTCGCATAGCCCAGGAAGACCACCGTCAGCACTACATACTCGATGGTGAGCACCACCCGCTCCCCGTACCGGTTGACGGCACGGCCGATGAGCGGATTGACGAAGTAGTTCAACACGTTGTTGATGATGAAAAGCAACGTGACGTGTTCCACCGAAAACTTGAACTTGACCACCATCAGGTAGACGGCAAAGGCCGTGAAAATCTGCCGCCGTGCGCCGCTCAGAAAGGTCAGCGCGTAGAACAGCCAGTAGCGGGAACGGAACTCCAGCTTCTTGCGCTGCATGGGCACATCCGGGCTGGACGGATCGCGCGTCAGGGCCCACAGGCCGCAGGCCACGGCCACCCCGCCCATAATGGCGAAGAGCGGTTCGTAGTCCAGCCGCCGGGCCAGGAAATAGATAAGACCACCCACCAGCACATTGGCCAGCGCCGTAATGCTGCGGACCCTGGCCATGACCATCGGGGCCTCGGTGTGGTTGAAATACTGCAGGGTGAGCGACTGGTTCATGGTCATATAAAAATGGAACCCGAAACTCATGAGCAGTGTGGTGAAGACCAGCCCGGCCGTGGTGGGCAAAAGCCCTGCCATGCTGACACCGATGCCGAGAACGATGACGGACAGGGCGGCCAGCCGGTGCTCGCGCACGATCAGGATGGCATAGATGGCCAGCAGGGAGAGAAAACCAGGAACCTCCCGCACGGACTGGACAATACCCATATCCAGGCCGTCCAGCCCCGCCACATCAACCGCGAAGTTATTGAGCAGGGTGCGCCAGCCTTGAAAGGCAACGGCGCTGCAGGCCGCCAGCACGATCAGGAAGATATACATCCCGCGCTTGGAATAGTTGTTTGTCACGGGCGCAAGATAGGCCTTTGACTCCCGGAAAATCAAGCGTAGAATACTCCCTACACGAAACCCACAGTCACCGGAGAGCCCGATGAAAAAGCCGATCCTGGTCAGCGCCTGCCTGGCCGGCATCTATTGTAGTTACAACGGTTCCTATAACACTACGGAATCCATAGTGGAAATGGTCCGCCGAGGCGAGGCCGTCCCCTTTTGCCCGGAGGTTCACGGCGGCCTGCCCACCCCGCGCCCGCCGTGCGAGATCAACAGCGAGGGGCGCGTCATGGACAACACCGGCGCGGATCTGACCGAAAACTTCCGCCGCGGTGCGGAGGAAGGCCTCAAGCTCGCCAGGCTCCTCGGCTGCGAAGAGGCCGTGCTCAAGGCACGCTCGCCCTCCTGCGGCAAGGACGTCATCTACGACGGCACATTCACCTCCACCCGAGTGCCCGGCAACGGCGTCTTCGCCGAACTGCTCCTGCAAAACGGCATCCGCGTGCGCACCGAAGAGGTTCCGCCCTCCAAATGACCGAATTCGCGGGCCTGCCCCTGACCGTCAAGGAACACCCCCGCGCCCGGCGCATCCTGGTCAAGCTCGTTCCCGGAAAAGGGTTGGTGGTCGTCATTCCGCGCGGCTACCGCAAGACCGCGGTCAAGGAAATCCTGGACGAAAAACGGTCATGGATCGAACACACCCGCGACGCCCTTGCCGAACGCGGCATCGATCTCTCGGGCCAACTGCCCGACCCGCCGACGCGCATCGAATTCCGCGCCTCCGGCCGTACCCACACCGTGGACTATCTCGACCGGCCCGGCCGGACTACGGTCACCACTAATGCGGACAAACTCCTCGTGCGCGGCCCGGCAACCGACACGGCCGCCCAGATCCACGCCCTTCAGGCCTTCACCGTCAAGCGCGCCCGGGAGTTCGCCCTGCCGCGCCTGGACGCCCTGAGCCGACGTCTCTCTCTGCCATACTCCGCCCTGCGAATGCGCCGCCAGCGTACCCGCTGGGGCTCCTGCTCGGCACGCGGCACCATCAGCCTCAACGCCAAGCTCCTCTTCCTCCCCCCCGAGCTCGTGGACCAACTCCTGCTCCACGAACTCTGCCATACCCGACACCTCAACCACTCCCCGGCCTACTGGGCTCTTGTCAAACGCCACCAACCCGACTTCGAACGCCTCGAGCACCAACTCTCCCACGCCGCAGGCTACATCCCCGCCTGGTTCGGCTGGGATGGCGACGGTTCTGCGTAGCAGAGGCCTCCGGCGGCCCTACCGGGGGTCGCCTTCGGCGGGACCAGGGCGCCGCCCTGGACCTGCTTAAGGCCGAGGGCCTTAAGAATCCCATTTCCGCTTTCGCGGGGGCGTAGCTTGGCAGGACGATTCATGCCTGCCGGAGCGGACGGTTTCGTCCTTCCGTGCCGGATAACGGTTTGCGCCGGAAAAAGCGGGCCGGGTCCGTGCTGCTTAACATCACACCGGCAGCCGCTTTTTCCGACGCAAACCGGGAAGGTTTAAAAAAGGGTGAAAAACAGAGCATATCCCTTTGCCTCTGCTCCAACCCGCCGTCCTGACGAGCCTTTCAAGCTTCTCCCGTTCCCACAGACGGCGGGGGCTACTGTCCGTGAAGATTTGAGGAGCACGCTTTTCGTCCCGGCAGGGCGAAAAGCGTACTCCTCAAAAATTAACGGACGCCACATAGCCAGTACCCGCCAAGCCGTCAGCCAACCAACTCCCAACCTCCAGACTCCTACCCCGCGCAGCGGCGAAAGGGATCCAAGGGCCTCAGCCCTTGGCAGGTCCAGGGCAGCGCCCTGGTCTCCACGAAGTGGTCCCCCGGAAGGGCCGTCGGAGACGCCCCACCGGCAAGGTGAGGCGCCCCCGGAGGATTATCTACGGTTCGACGGTGGTGCCGAGCAGTTTGAGGTTTAAAAAAGGGTGAAAAACAGAGCATATCCCTTTGCCTCTGCTCCAACCCGCCGTCCTGACGAGCCTTTCAAGCTTCTCCCGTTCCCACAGACGGCGGGGGCTACTGTCCGTGAAGATTTGAGGAGCGCGCTTTTCGTCCCGGCAGGGCGAAAAGCGTACTCCTCAAAAATTTACGGACGCCACATAGCCAGTACCCGCCAAGCCGTCAGCCAACCTACTCCCACCCCCCAGGCTCCTACCCCGCGCAGCGGCGAAATGGATCCAAGGGCCTCAGCCCTTGGCAGGTCCAGGGCAGCGCCCTGGTCTCCACGAAGTGGTCCCCCGGAAGGGCCGTCGGAGACGCCCCACCGGCAAGGTGAGGCGCCCCCGGAGGATTATCTACGGTTCGATGGTGGTGCCGAGCAGTTTGAGGAACTCGGCGATGAGGGCCGGATGGGATGGCCAGGCCGGGGAGGTGACCAGTTTGCCGTCCACATGGGCGCTGGAGAAGGTTTCATTGGGATTGACCCAGGTGGCTCCGGCAGCTTCGAGGCCGGGGCGGACGGCCGGGTAGGCGGTGCAGCTCTTGCCCCTTACCACATCGGCAGCCACGAGAATCTGTGGTCCGTGGCAGACGGCGGCAATAGGTTTGTCTGCCTCAACGAAGTGGCGGACTATTTCAAGAACGCGCGGATTGAGCCGGATATATTCCGGGGCGCGGCCGCCGGGGATGACCAGTCCGTCATAATCGGCCGGATTCACAGCGTCGAAGTCCGCATTGAGCATGAAGTTGTGGCCCGGTTTCTCGGAATAGGTCTGGTGGCCCTCAAAGTCGTGTATGGCGGTGGCCACGAAATCGCCCGACTTTTTATCCGGGCAGACGGCATCAACTTTGTGGCCGACCATCAGCAACATTTGGAACGGCACCATGACTTCGTAGTCTTCCACGAAATCACCGACCAACATCAGAATCTTCTTAACAGACATAATAGCCCTCCTGACAGGTTATAGGGGTTGCCTCAGCATATCCCGAAGCGGCAGACGGCACAACATGGGTGCGGGGACTTTCCGAGAGTAAGTGGAAAGTCCCCGCAGGATATCCGTCTTTCCCGCCGGAGGTGTGTCTGTCCGGAAACAATACGGACAGAGAATCTAGAACCGTTCAAAATCCTCTTCGTCGCCCATGCCCATGTCCACATCTATGCCTCCCCCTGCCGGGGCGGCCTTTGCGGCGGATGGCGGCGGCAAGGCAGTCTTGGGACTGGACACGACCTGGACGTTCTTGGAAAGGCTCACGGCAGAGTTCATTTTGAAGAAGGCTATGGCCTGCTTGAGCTGTGCGGCCTGGCCGGATAGTTCTTCGCTGGCCGAGGCCATTTCCTCTGCGGCTGACGCATTCTGCTGGATGACGGTATCCAGTTGGCTGATGGCCTGATTGACCTGCTCGGCACCTGCGTTCTGCTCAGTGCTGGCTGCCGTAATCTCCTGAACCAGTTCGGCGGTGCGGCGAATGTTGGGCACCAGTTCCGCAAGCATATTGCCCGCCATCTCGGCGGAGTCCACGGTGGTAGTGGAGAGTTCGCTGATTTCACCTGCGGCCGTGCCGCTTCGTTCCGCCAGCTTGCGCACCTCGGCGGCAACAACGGCAAAGCCCTTGCCGTGTTCTCCCGCTCGGGCGGCCTCAATGGCCGCGTTGAGCGCCAGGAGGTTTGTCTGCCGGGCGATCTCCTCGATGATGGATATCTTTTCGGCAATGCTCTTCATGGCTTCCACAGCCTGGGTGACGGCCGAGCCGGACTTCTCCGCATCCTGGGCGGCCTTGTCCGCAATGGCCTGAGTGGAGCCGGAGTTTTCCGTGTTCTGCTGGATGTTGGCCACCATCTGCTCCATGGAAGAGGATATCTCCTCGATGGCGGCAGCCTGTTCCGTGGCCCCCTGCGACATTGTCTGGGCCGCGGAAGAGAGCTCGTTGCTGCCGGAAGCCACGTTATCCGACCCGGTGCGGACCTCGCCGACGACCCGCTTCAGTTGCCCGGTCATCTCCTTCATGTCGCCGTAAACACCGAGGGCCTTGTCGTCGAAGGCTACATCCAGGTCACCACGGGCTATATCGCTCACGATTTCGGCTATCTCGCCGGGGTCACGGCCGAGCTGGCGGAGCGTGCAGCGGATGAGAATCAAGGTGGTGCCGATGCCGATGACGAGAGCGACCAGACTGATAATGCCGATCAGGATCTGGGTCCTATGGTTGGCGGCCTGCACCTTGGGGCCAAGTTCATCCTGTTCCGCCAGTATGGAAAGTTTCACATCTTCCATATCCTGTGCTATTTGCGGCCCAAGTATGTCCAGACGTTTGTGCAAAACATCATTGCGGTCAAAAATGGTCCGAACCAGTTGCTCAAAGCCAGCCAGATACTCGGTGGTCATGGTCTCGGTTTCGGTTATCAGCTTTCTGTCATCAGGGGTCTGAACAACAGCCTTGAGTCCCTTCAGCTCCTCCATGAACAGCTTGGCTTCGCTTTTTGTCCGGTCCACATCCTGCGGGCTGTTGGATTCCAGGAATTTGAGGATATACAAACGAGCCAGCAGAAGGTTGCGCAATGCCATGCCGCTGAGAACAGCCGTTTCGGAGTCCGAATTTTCCCTGGCCTCTTTCAGGACAAGGCTGAGATTGGCTTCCATCAACGGCCCCAGCCGATTCAACGTCCCTGTCATCAAGGTATTGCGTGTTTTCTGAAGCCCGGTGATCTTTTCGAATCCGCTGCTGTATTCATTGACGTTGGACTCGGCTTGGTCGATGAGGCCGGCGCGCTTCGGGTTTTTTATCTCCTTCTGTGCCTGGCTCAAAAAGCCGCGAACCTTATCGAAATATTCAGTGTACTCTTTGATGTCTTTCTCGCTGCCGGTAAGGATGAAATCCTTCACGTTCATACGCACCATGAGCATGTTGGCCTGCAGCCGGCCGCTCAGGTTGGTATCGCGCGCCATGGCGCGATAGCTCGTGAATCCGTTGTTTGCGTTGCTTATGGCCCAGAAGGATATCCCTCCCAGTAAAAGAAGCAGCACAAGCACTGTGCCGAACCCCAAAAAAAGCTTGGTGGATAACCGCATCAGCCACTCCCTGGTGTTTTGTTTGAAGCACAAAAGAGCCTCAGCGTGTGAGGCGGACAGGACGATGCTACGACTATAATAAAGGCGACCTTTAGTGGACATTATAAATAAAAATAGAACGGCTACTCGACCGGCGGGATGCGGACCACAAAAAACGCCGCCGGAATCCGTCCGGCGGCGTCATGCTTTCAAGGGTAGTTCAATTTCCTAGAATCGCTCAAACTCACCATCATTGTCTTCCAGCCGCATATCAATGCCGGCAGGCGCTACAGAGGCCCCCCCGGCCGAAGGACCCGATGCCTGCGGGTTTGATGTGGGCAATGACTTCGAATAGGCCTTTGCAACCGACGCGGCAGTGCGCCCCCTGCCCGGCCCGCCGACTTTGAAGAAGGCGATGGCCTGCTCCAGCTGGGTAGCCTGCCCCGCCAGTTCTTCGCTGGTGGAGGCGGTTTCCTCCGCAGCCGCGGCATTCTGCTGGATTACCGTATCCAGCTGCGAGATGGCTTGGTTAACCTGTTCGGCCCCAGCGTTTTGCTCCAGGCTGGCGGCGGATATTTCCTGAACAAGATCGGCCGTGCGCCGAATGTTGGGGACCAGTTCGGCCAACATTTCACCAGCCTTTTCCGCATCGCCGACAGTGGTGGTGGAGAGTTCGCTGATTTCTCTCGCGGCAGTGCCCGACCGTTCGGCCAGTTTGCGCACCTCGGCGGCCACCACGGCAAATCCCTTGCCGTGGTCTCCGGCCCTGGCCGCCTCGATAGCCGCATTAAGGGCGAGCAAATTGGTCTGCCGGGCTATCTCCTCGATGATGGATATCTTTTCCGCAATGTGCTTCATGGCCTCAACAGTCTGGTCCACAGCTATCCCAGAGGCCTCGGCCTCCCTGGCCGCCTGCTCCGCGATGGACTGCGTGGCGGTGGAGTTTTCAGTGTTCTGCTGAATATTGGAGGCCATTTCCTCCATGGAAGCGGAGATTTCCTCAATGGAGGAAGCCTGCTCGGTTGCTCCCTGCGAGAGCGTCTGGGCCGAAGCGGAAAGCTCGCTACTGCCCGTGGACACATTGGCTGCCCCTTCCCGCACGTCGCCGATAACCTCGGCAACCCTGGCCGCCATAATCTTCATGTCCAGATAAACACCCACGGCCTTATCGTCGAAGGCGATATCCAGATTGCCCCCGGCAATGCTGTCCGCAATGGCGGCTATCTCGGCCGGGTCCTTGCCCAGCTGGCGAAGAGTGGAACGGATGATCAGGACAGCCATGCCGATCCCGATTGCAAGGGCGATAATGCCGAGGATGACAAGGCTTTCAATGGCCAGGTCGTTTTCCGACTGCACCTTGGGGCCGAGCACTGCCTGCTCCGACATGATGGAGAGCTTGACGTCCTCCATGGCCTTGGCCACCTCCGGTCCGATCACGTTGAGGTGCTGGGAGACGAGCGCGTTAAGGGCAAAAACGGTGTCGGACATTCCGATGAAGGCGGTATCGAACCCCTGGCGGAAGATCTCGGTCTCATCCACGAGCTGAGTATCTTCCATGCTGTCCAGGTTTTGCCGCAAGGCGGCCAGTTCCCGCTCCATTGCTTCCAACGATTTGTGGACCCTTTCCACGGACTTTTTGCTGTTGTCGATAAGGAATTGCGTGGCATTGAGGCGGGCCTGCAGCAGAAAGCGTATGGCAAGACCGCAATGAAACGCTACTTCGGACTCATTTCGTTCCTCTGCTGCGGAGAGGATCTTTGTCAGGTTTTCTTCCATGGTTGTCCCCACGGAAAATATGGTGTCCTTTAGGATCGAATCTCTTTGCCGCCTATATTCCTGTACTTTTTTGAAATATGCTCCATATTCCTTAACCAGCTCATCGGCCCGGGCCACCAGTCTTGCACGTTCCGGATCGTGAATTTCGTCTTTGGCCGTTTCCAGAAATCCGTTCACTTTCTGGTAATAGTCTTCGAATTCATTCAAATCCTTGTCACTGCCGGTAATGATGAAATCCTTCATGTTCATACGCAGCATGAGCATGTTTGCCTGCAAACGTCCGCTCAGGTTGGTCTCTCGGGCCATCCCGCGGTAAAGGGTGAAGCTGCTGCTTGAATCGCTGATTGTCCAATAAGAAATACCAGCCAGAATGAGCATGAGTACAAGCACAGAACCGAAGCCTGACGTAAGTTTGGTAGCCAGTTTCATGTGGAGATCTCCCTCGATTATAGATTACGCCTATCCAAAACTCCCCTTAGGGTTTATACTACCGATCAACATACTGTAATAGTAGTAAAAAATATAGTCATAGTTGTTATAAGAATGCCAATCAAGGCCGATTTCACCTATGGGGCCGACAGGGGGTGCCTAAAAATAAAAATAACTGCCCTGTTTTTTGAACGGGTATATTGAATTGAGCATCTTGAGAAATTCGTTTAGAATTCCACACATTCAATCGGTCTTAAATTTTTAATCAACATATCCCAAGGAGTGGAGCAATGAGCACCATCACCGGCGTTTGGGCACGCGAAATCCTGGATTCTCGCGGCAACCCCACTGTTGAAGTCGAAGTCATTCTGGAATCCGGCGACATGGGACGGGCTGCCGTACCTTCGGGTGCGTCCACCGGCTCCCGCGAGGCGCTGGAGCTGCGCGACAAGGAAGAGCGCTACGGCGGAAAGGGCGTGCTCACTGCTGTGGAACACGTGCGCGGAGAGATCGCCGGTGCCATCATCGGCATGGATGCCCTGCGCCAGGTTTCCCTGGACAGCGCGCTCATTGAGCTGGACGGCACCGAGAACAAGGAACGCCTGGGTGCCAATGCCCTTCTCGGCGTATCCATGGCCACGGCCCGCGCCGCCGCCAACTTCATGGGCCTGCCGCTCTATCAGTACCTGGGCGGTGTCAACGCCAAGGTCTTGCCCGTGCCGATGATGAACATCATCAACGGCGGCGAGCACGCACCGAACAACCTGGACATCCAGGAATTCATGATCCTGCCCGTAGGCGCGGAGAACTTTGCCGAAGCCCTGCGCATGGGTGCCGAGACATTCCACAAGCTGAAAGCCATCCTGGCCAAGGACGGCCATGTAACCAGCGTGGGCGATGAGGGCGGCTTTGCCCCCAATCTCAAGTCCCATGCCGAGGCCTTCCAATACATCATCCGCGCCATTGAAGAGGCCGGATACGAGCCAGGCCGCCAGATCAGCCTGGGCATCGACGCTGCGGCCAGCGAGTTCTACAAGGACGGCAAATACGTCCTGGCCGGGGAGAACAAGACCTTCTCCGCCGCCGAGCTCATCGACTTCTACGACGACCTCGCCTCCCGCTTCCCGCTCATCTCCATCGAGGACGGCCTGGCCGAGGGCGACTGGGACGGCTTTGAGGCCATGACGGACAAGATGGGCGACAAGCTCCAGCTGGTGGGCGACGACATCTTCGTCACCAACCCGGACATCCTGGCCGAGGGCATCGACCGGGGCGTGTGCAACTCCATCCTGATCAAGCTCAACCAGATCGGCACCGTTACCGAGACCCTGGACACCATCGAGCTGGCCAAGACCGCCAGCTACACCACCGTGGTCTCCCACCGCTCCGGCGAGACCGGCGACCACTTCATTGCCGACCTGGCCGTGGCCGTTAACGCGGGCCAGATCAAGACCGGCTCCCTGTGCCGCTCCGACAGGCTGGAAAAGTACAACCAGCTGCTGCGCATTGAAGAGGAACTGGCAGACGACGGCATCTACTACGGTCCCGTTCTGGAGAACAGCTTCTACGAAGAAGAAGAGTAGACCAAACAAAAGGACCGGGAGCCGCAAGGCTTCCCGGTCCATCTTTTTCTGACTGTCCGGTTCCCAGACGGGGGCCGGACTTTTTTGTGGCGTTATTTCCGCCCGGCGTCGGCTTTCCCGTTGTTGAGCACGGTCCACCCTTCTGTGGCTGGATGGATGAAACCGCACTCGGTATAGGCCCGGGCAATGGTGCCGTCGCTGCGCATATGTTGCAGCCCCCTGACCAGCGCCTCGAAAAGCTCCCTGCCTTGGGGATGAAAACGGGAAACCCCGAAATGTCGGCTGCCGGGGAAATGCACCTTCAGGCCAGGAATGGGAACCAGGAGGGTATTCATCGTTTCCAGGCGCATCCCCTCGGTGGGTTGAAACGGAGCCAGAAGGAAATCGGCTCTCCTCTCCCCCACCATATGCACCATGACTTCCCAGGTGGAGGCTCCGAGCAGCTGGGATATCCCCATCCCCTCCAGAATCCGCCAGTCCGGCTGCCATTGTCGGCTGCATACGGCGCTCAGGGCTGTGACCTTTTCCAAAGAATCCGCCTGCAACGCCATTTCGTTCTCCGGCGCGGTATAAAGTCCGGCCTCAAACTCGCCCCTCCGGATTAGCGGCGGGGAAATAAGAATGTCATGGTAGCGATTTTCCAGATCGGAAAGCCAGGCCGATGTTCCGAGCGCTACAATATCGCCCGAGGTCAACTCCAGAATGGTCCGGCCGTAAGAGGCGATGTCCGTCATCACAACCGAATGCGGAAAACCGCCCCTGGCCAGAGCCTGCTGAAAAAGAACGCATTCCATAACATCCCGCCGGGAGTGCGGACCGGAATAATCGCTGATCTTCAACGGATCCCGCCCCTGGAGAAAGGCATGGTAGTCGACCAGCACATCTGGCGGCACAGCGACTCCGAGGCGATGGGCAAAGGCCGGAGGTGTGGCCGCAAGCAGGCACACCACCCAAAAAACAAACGCAATTCCATGCGGGAGCTTCCACGGCTGAGACATGCATGACGAACTACTTTCAAAAAAGCGATATTTCAATACCTTTTTTGTAAAAATCCTGATAGCGCGCTGCGAATAAATGGCAATCCCTTGCCACCCCCCTCTTGCGGGTTGCGCGTTTATCCGATTTTCTTTAGACAGCACCCACACGGGCGATGCAATTTTTTGCGCCGCAGCGGAACCGTCGGACGGAGGCGTCCCGCCCGGCCCTGCTGATTCCGCACCCCATCAACTTCCTCCAATCCCTTAGGGCTCATGTTTTTTTCGGGACCGCACCCGGCGCATTGCATTTCGAGCCAAATGGACGGAGGATTCCCGGGCAACGCCGGTTCCCGGCATTTCCCAACGTCGCCGGAGGCTTCCCCTGCCAGCGACAAATGGAGGCACCATGATTCTTCTCGACGGAAAGGCGACGGCCGCGACCATTCGGGCCGAAATCAAGGAAGAGACAAAGGGACTGGAGGCCAAATACGGCCGCAAGCCCGGTCTGGCCGTGGTTCTGGTGGGCGCTGATCCCGCCAGCCAGGTCTATGTGCGCAACAAGGAACGCGCCTGTGAGGACTGCGGCATCCGTTCCATTCCCCATCGCCTGGAATCCGCCACCCAGCATGAGCTGGAAGGGCTGATCCAGGAACTGAACCGCGATGTCACCGTGGACGGCATCCTGGTCCAGCTGCCGCTGCCCAAGGGGCTCGACTCCCAGAAAATTCTCGATCTCATCGATCCGAACAAGGATGTGGACGGCTTCCACCCCGTCAATGTGGGCAAGATGAGCCTCGGCCTGCCCGGCTTCAAGCCCTGCACCCCCGCCGGTGTCATCAACCTGCTCAAGCGCTACAACCTCGACCCCGCCTGCAAACGTGCCGTGGTCATCGGCCGTTCCAATATCGTGGGCAAGCCACTGGCCATGATGCTCTCCCAGTCCGGCCCCTGCGCCAATGCCACCGTCACTCTCTGCCACTCCCGCACCCCGGACCTCAAGGCGGAATGCCGCGAGGCCGACTTCGTCTTCGCCGCCATCGGCAAGCCGAACTTCGTCACCGCCGACATGGTCAAGGAAGGCGCCGTGGTCGTGGATGTAGGCATCAACCGCACCGATGAAGGCCTCGTGGGCGACTGCGATTTCGAGGCACTCAAGGACAAGGTTCACGCCATGACCCCGGTCCCCGGCGGCGTCGGACCCATGACCATCGCCCAACTCATGGTCAACACCCTCGAAGCCTACAAACTCCACGTCGGCGCCTAGCCCCACCGGCCATTATAAACCGACAAGCCAAAGGGCGGACGCGCAAGCGTCCGCCCTTTTTTTTGTGTGGAGGGAGGCTTGGGGCAAAGCTTTCCAATGGACGTCGAAGACGCTGTTGGAAGGCTTACCCTAAAGGTGAGTTTTGCACATCGTGAAAGCAAAGTGCTTAGTCAAATGGCGAAGCCCTTTAGGGACAACTACGCAACTCAAAGAGTGAGAGTTTAAGTTTTTCAGGTGCCATCATGCGTTGCGATGGACATTATTCTTTCAAGGGATGTCCATGTGGCACGATGCCATGGATTGGCTCGGCGGTTATCCTTTTGAAGTAGCTAAACCGGAAGATGTGTTTAATTTTTTTTATAAGCAAGGCTATGAGCTTCAGAAGTTGACAACATGTGCAGGCGGAATTGGCTGCAATGAATTCGTCTTCCAAAAAAAAGTATAATCCGACCGCTCAACAACTACTGATTAACACTTTACATATTGGTGCAGTGAGTAGTGGGGGCCTTTTAAATTCTGCGGCGTCTTATAATCATTCTCAGTCAATCTTTTCGTCAACCACCTCCCCTCCCAAGTTCCTATCCTTCGCAGCGGACTGGGGATTCAAGGACCGTCGGAGACGCCCCACCGGCGAGGTAGCCCTGCAGGCAGGCACCTCCGGAGGCCTCCGTCAGTCTGCGGGTCGCGCGAAGCGTTCGCGGAAGAGCTGGCGTTCTTCGGGGGCGCCCATAACCATGAGCACGTCACCGGGAAGGAGGGCCATGCACGGATCGGGATTGGGATGCATGGTTCCCTGGCGCATAATCCCGACGATGGAGACGCCGGTAGCTTTACGAATATTCAAGTCAACCAGATTCCGACCGCTCAGGGGAGTCTCCGGCAGGACTTCGACCCAGGCCACGTCCATGGCGCGCAGGGCCTCCATCTGTTGCAGCGAGCCTTCGGGCGGCTGTTCACTGCGGCAAATCTGACCGTAGCCGCCGCTCTGGACGGCATCGGCAAAACACTGGACCGCGAGCGGCGGCATACCGAGCAGACGGAGCATCTTGCGTGCGAATTCAAGGCCGGTCTCCAGGGCGGGCTGGACGACCTGCGTGGCTCCCAGTTCACTGAGCACGCGCAGCTGCTCCTCGCCAACGGCCCGGCCGATGACGGTCAGCTCCGGCGCGATTTCCCGGCAATACTCCATGACCTGCCGCACGACGACAAAGGACGGCGCGGTAATCAGGACCATGCGCGCGCGTTCCGGATGCGCGGCCTCGACCACCGGACGCTGGGTGGCGTCGCCGTATATGACGGGGATATTGTCCGTCTTGAGCTTTTCATAGGGCTGATGGGCAACCTCGACCACAACGAAGGGGATGCCTGCGGAGGTCAGCACATTGGACAGAAACCGCCCGACCAAACCGCCGCCGATGATGATGACGTGGTCGTGCAGGGCATCTTCGTTCTCCAGCCGGAAGATGTGCGACGTCGGGTGGCTCATGAAGCGCCCGAAGATGGCGTAGAGCGGCGCGGAAAGCCGCGAGGACTGAGGGGTCAGGATCATGCTGACGATGGCCATGGAGAGAATGAGGCTGAACTGGTCCTGAGTCAGCGCACCGACCTGACGGCCGGATTCGGCCAGCAAAAATGCAAGCTCGCCCACCTGGAACATGACCATGCCCACGGCCAGCGGCACGATATTCACGTAGCCGAAGAGCCGGGCCAGCACACCGCAGACCGTGCCCTTGAACACGGCCACCACGAGGGTAAGCAACAGGATGATGGGCCAGTGCGCGAGCAGGAATCCAGGATCGAGCAACATGCCCACCGAGGCGAAAAAGAGCAGGCCGAACAGGTCGCGCAAGGGCAAGATGCTGGCCAGGGCGTGATGGCTGTAGTCCGACTCGCTGACCACCAGCCCGGCTACGAACGCGCCAAAGGCGAAGGACAGGCCGAACAGCCATGTGCCGTAGCCGATGCCGAGGGCCAGGGCCGCCACAAAGACCAGAAACAGTTCGGGAGAATTGGTGCGGGCCACGCGCTGCATGAGCCACGGAATGCCCCGCTTGCCCGCCACGATCATGATGGTCAGAAAAAGCACGGCCTTGACCGCGGCCCAGCCCAAAAGCGCGCCGCCGGATTCCAGATGACTCAGGGTCGGCAGCACCACCAGCATGGGCACCACGGCCAGATCCTGGACAATGAGCATCCCGATCATGACCCGGCTGGAGAGCGTGCCCATCACGCCCTGGCTCTCCATGGTCTTGAGGATGACCATGGTGCTCGACAGGGAGAGGATGGACCCCAGCCAGAGCGACGCCTGCCAGTCCCACCCCAGCCAGCCGCCTAGCAGCCAGCCGAAGGCGATGACCAGTATGATCTGGATGGGCGTGCCGATGAGCGCGACCTTGCGCACGGGCTTGAGGTCGTCCAGGGAGAATTCCAGGCCGATGCCGAAGAGCAACAGGGCCACGCCGATCTCCGCCAGCTTTTCGATTTCATGGACAGCAGAGACGGTGAGACCACCGGTAAAGGGGCCGAGCAGCACCCCGGCCACAATGTAGCCGATAATCGGGGGCTGTTTCAGCCGATGGGCCACAAGACCGCAGGCAAGGCCGATGACGACCAGAAGGATGATATCCGCCGCTATGCCCATCGCAGTCCAAACTCCCTGATGACGTTATGCCTTCGGCAACCGGGATGGCTGCCGTCTCTACCAAGCAGAAATAATGGCAACTATCGGGAAGAGATTCAACTCATTTCGGGAACAATGCCCCGGCTCTCGGCTAGGCGGCGACCATGGCGTATATGCGCCGGAGCATGTCGGGCGGGACATCCGCGTTCCAATGCCCGGTGGCAATGCCCCAGGCCCAGAACAGCAGCAGCACCGCCACCGCGCCAACGCCGATGGCCCACCACGGCATCCGAACCCGGCCCATCATTTTGACGGACAGGCAGTCATCCACAGGGCAGTTGCCCACGCACTCCGCGCAGCCGATGCACTCGGGCGTGCGCACGGCCCGTTTAGATTCCACCACGATCCCGGCCGGGCAGCCGCGCGTACACTTGCCGCAATGCACGCAGGCCTTTTCATCCCGCACCACAGCCGTAGGACTGAACCAGGAGAAGAGACCGAGAAAAGCGCCATACGGACACAGATACCGGCACCAGAAATTGCGGATAAGCACGGTCAGCACAATCAGCACGCCCAGGACAATCAGCGCCAGCCCGGACGGCTGCAAGAAGAACTGCATCATCCGCGCATCGGCCACCATGTTGTACCGCGCATTGAGGAACGCCTGCACCGAGCGCAGGTCCATGCCGAAGAAAACAGTGAACAGAAAGAAGCCAAGGCCGATATATTTCACGCCGGTCAGCGCCAGATCAAGCTTGCGCGGCGGCACCTTGGCCAGCCCGATCCGCCTCCCGGCCCTGTCCAGCAGGGAGGAAAGAAAGCCCACCGGACAGATATAGCCGCAAAATCCCTTGCGAAACAAAAAGGCCATGACGATCAGGGCCAGCAGGATGGTCAGCCCGGCCGGATGGATGTGGTCCCACACGCCGGCTCCCAGCCATTGCCGCAGCCCAAGCAGGGCGCTGATTGGCAAGAAACCCTCCACGGCCCCGGGCCGTGGCACAAAGGTATCGGACCGGCCACCGGCCCAGGCCAGAAAGGCCGCGAAACGAAAACCTACATACAGACAAAACAAGGCAAAGACCGACTGCACCAGCAATCGGAATCGGATCGGAGTAAGCTTTTGCATGCGCCGGGGCCTACGCCCGTTCGCCAAAGGGCGCAAGCATGTGCATGGGGTGCAAGGGGAAAAGGCATTCGGCGGGCCTTTTGTAGGACTTCTTATCGGAGTTCCAGCTGCTGCCCGAAAAATCCGCCAAAGGCCTCCACTCTGCACCGAGCCTACCGCCGTTCACCGGGCGCAAAAAAACGCCGGACCGCGAACGGGTCGCGATCCGGCGTTTTTTTGTCCGAGGCCTAAAGCGTCGGGTCCATGGCGGAGGTCAGCAGCCGGGCAATGTCCTTGATGTCGGCCCTGTAGCTGCCTGCGCGCACCTCGTCCTTGAGCCGGGCTATTTTGAGAGCCCGGTCCTCGGCCTCGCCGTGATGGCGGGACTCGACGGCATCGAAGCTGTCCAAAACGCTTTCCGTCTCGATATCGTCCGCACAATTAATGCGGATTTCATAATAACCCTTCATTAACCCCTCCCTGGGTTATTGAAGTCAGCGGGAAGGACTCCCCAGCCCTTCCCATGTCTCCCCAATCCGTTACGGCAGCCTTCGCCCACTTCCTTGCGGACGCGTTCTCCCGCAGCCTCGGACGATCCGGTCAATCCGGCGCATCCGTGGCGGTTGCTTCTCTTATCGACAGCCACCCTCGAAATCTTAGGGGGTGTATTGAGATTTACCGGAAAAACATTCTGTATCAAATTCTGATGGTTACGGATATAGCGGAACCGGGAATCCGTCATAATCCATACAAATTCGGGGGGTTCCGGAAGGGAGAATTTCTTTCCCGTGGCAGGTGGAGGGGAAACAAGGTATAGCTGTCTCATGCCCGAAATCACGAATGTCTGCCTCATCGACGCCCCCCTGCCGCTGGTACGCGGTTTCGAAAAACTGGGGTGTGCCGTACTGAACCTTGGCGATGGGCCCGGACAATTCCTTTCTCTGCCGGAAACATTGGAGGCGGAAGGCTTTCGCCCCGACATGGTGCTTCAGGTGGAATCGCTGGGCAGACGGCGGCTTATTACCGGACTGGACCGGGTGGAATGCCCGACCCTGCTGTGGTGCGTGGACCCGCACCTGAACGCGCATTGGCATTCGGCCTGGGCCCGGCTGTTCGATCTGACCTGCTCGACACAGGGGCACTGGTTGCCGGAGCTTCGGACGCGGGGAGCGCGGGACGTGCGCTGGCTGCCCTGGTTCGGCCTGGAATCGGCCTGGAAGGAACCGTCGGAGCGGACCACGGATGTGGCATTTGTGGGACGGATCACCGAACAGCGCTCGGCCAGACGATGGCTCACCGAACTGCTGGCAAAAAAGACAAGCGGGTTCAACCTCGCCATCCGACAGGACCTGAACTATGCGGCGATGCTGGACCTGTATCGCGACTCCCGAATCATTCCCAACGAATCCATCTGCGGCGAGATCAATTTCCGGCTCTTTGAAGGTGCGTCCTGCGGTTGTCTGGTACTGGGGCAGACGGTTGAGGGACAGGCCGAGCTCTTCGAACCGGGGCGGGAGATGGACACCTGCGCCCATGCGGTGGAGCTGGAACAGAAGCTGGATTTCTATCTGCGCAACCCAAGGCTGACCGCGGCCATGGGCCGGGCCGCGTACGAACGGGTCCGGGCGGAACACTTGCCTGAACACCGGGCCGCGCAACTCCTGAAGTTCGCAGCCGAGGCAACGGACCTGAGGGCGCGGGGACGGACGGCGGACACCGGGACGGCCCTGACGGCGTCCGCCATGTGGGAAGCGGATTTGCTGGAGGTCCCGGCAGCAGAAATCTTCACGCTGTTGGAGAAAGCGGAACCCGTCAGTGAAGTGGCCGAAGCCGCCGTCAGGCTGGAGATGCTGGCAGGGATGCTCCCGGCTGCGGAATCCACTGCCACGGCATGGCTTGCCGGGCATACATTCGAGGACTCCGCCTCACTCAACCTGACCGGCTCCATGACCGGCCTGCGCCTGGACAATTTCGACATGGCCAAGGCGTTCTGGTACCGCCACTGCAAAAGCTCCGGCGGTCGAGAGGCAACACCGCCAAAGGACGAAACCGCCCTGCTCACCCTGTGGGCCAAGGACCTGAACCGGAGCCGGATCACACTGCGCTCAGGGTTCCCCTTTGACCCGAAACGCCACCTTCCGGCCTCGGCCTCGGAATGTCTGCTGACCATTCTGGACAAAAAGCCGGAGCACCTGCCCACATTACGCCTGCTGGACACCATGCTCCGGCCGTTTCACGGTGTGGAGCAGTCCCGCGTGGGCCTGCTCTCCGTCCTCACCCTGCACGAACGCGAAGACTGGCGCCTCGCCTTCGAGATAGCCTTGGCCGATCTCAAGTCCTTCCGGCTGGAATCCGGCCTGGAAGAGCTGCGCCTCTCCCGAAACATCGCACAGGCAGTCGGGCAGGAGGCGCATTTCCTACGAGCCCTGAAAGCCAGGGATGACTCGGGGCTGCTGGTCAGTCGGCTGGAATAAGCGCGGCCGCTGTCAAACCTACGGCTCCTCCACTCACTCCACTTCAGTTGTAGAATCCGTGGAAAGAATGCCTTTCCAGCTTCCACTGGTCGTCTTTTTTATCCGAGTGCCATTCTTCCAGTCCAATTCCATTTCCACATCAAAGGGAATGTTGGTCATTTGCTGGACCAGCAACAGTTTTACGTGCACAGAGCTATGCGGAGGAACCGGGACTTTGGTCGTATCGGTATATTCATAATCATAGGAGGTGGTATAGCTCTTTGATGTGCGGGCTGTATCCGTCCAAGAACGGGAATAACTCCCCTTGGCCGCAAGCGATAGCTTGCTGCAGGTGTCCTTGTCGCCCAGGTTCAAATCAAAACCGACCTTCCCAGCCACTCCTACGGCTTGTGCCAGACTCGTCTCGTGTGAAAATTCGATATCGGCTTCGCGCTTGTGCGCATATTTCAACTCGACAATCTTATCGACAACAATATCGGAGCTGTTATCGACACCCTTGCTAGCAGCCATCAGCGGGACGGCCTGAGCCTTTTCCCACCGACTTTCAGCTTTCACCGTGACCATCTTCACTTCACCATATAACTGCCAGTAAATATCCGGCAAATCATCAGATTTTGCGTTCGCATCGGCAGGAATCAACTCCCACAAGGCAGCAACATGGCTTTCTGTCGGGTCCTGTCCCTCGGCAGCATCGTAACTTTGATGATAGACCTTGCCGTCGAATTTTTCACAACTGGTGACCGCAAAGGAATGGCAGAGGTCGCGGATCAGGACGCAGACATTGCCGTTCAGCATTTTCCGCTCCACCGCCCATTTGGCAACTGCCCGCTTTTTATTGTCCTGATGATATAAATGGTTATCCGCTTTTTCTCCGGCGCACAGATATTTTCCATGCAATCTGTCTACAATGTAATAAAAGCCGTCATCGGTAGGCTCCAGCAGCCACTCCGCATTCTGACGCCCCTCGGGTTTTTGCAGATAAACATGACCATCCGCCTTGTCCCCGGCGACAATGCCGCAGTCATCAAAAGCCTTGCTCATGATATGAAAATAAAACTCGCCCATGAAAATTCCTCCTTGCTTCACCCGTCTGTCTGCCAGAGTTCACGTATTTGCACTGAAACAGAAACGACGAAAGTTACACCCTATAACAACGATAACCGCAGGATAATGCACAATCAAATATATAATATCTCTGCATAGCCAAAGAGAAACAGGCGTTGGTGTATACAACTTTCATCAACCGATTCGTACGGTCTACCTTCATGCCCACGGCTGTTTCTCCGTTGCAAGCAGGTAGCCATTCCGTCACTTCCCCGCCATGCAGTCCGGTCGGCTTTCCAGCAAGTTGGCTCTAGACATTTTCTCAAAAACTGTTCATCGTGGTTTTCAATGGCGGTAACCTATTGGAGGAGTGTTATGAAATTGGTTTAGTGATTCCCGGCCTTGCGCCGGACCACCGGGTAGAAAACCAGGGAATCAACAAACAACCCACGGACGGGGGATTATGGCCCAAAAGCATTTCGTCCTCGACACCAACGTCCTCATAGAAAATCCCAAATGCATCACTGCCCTGCGCAACGGGGTGGAAAACCAGATCTACATTCCGTACACCGTCCTCACCGAGCTGGACGGCCTCAAGAAAGACCCGCGCATCGGGCACATCGTCGCCCAGGCGGTGCATGCCATCCGCTACGACGAACACGTCCATATCTTCCCTCCCGACTTTGCCCTCGCCCTCACCGACGACGTGATGGACGACCGCATCCTCAAGGAAATCATGCACATGGCCCCGGAAGAGGCCATGCTCATCACCAACGACCGCATCCTGCAAATCAAGGCCAAGGTCTACGGCATTCCCAGCGAGGAGTATCGGGACTCCGACCCGTTCCGGTCGGAATCCCAACGATACACCGGGTTCGTGGAGGAAGGCGATGAACTGGTCAACAACTGTTTCCGGTGGGAGGCGGGCACTCCGATCTTTTACGGACCGGAAGGGCCCAAACCCATCAGCTACAATCACGAGATATGGGGAGTAAAACCGCGCAGCGTCTACCAGAATCTCGCCCTGGAGCTGATGCTGCATGAGGGCATCGATCTGGTGTCCATCCAGTCCGAGGCGGGATACGGAAAGACCTTCCTCTCCCTGGCCGCCGCGCTCTATCTGACCCTGGAACGCAAGGACAACCCCTACCGGAAGATATATCTGGTCAAGCCGGTGGTGGAGATCGGGGCCAAGATGGGCTACCTGCCGGGCGACATCGAGGAAAAGATGCTGCCCTACATCAAGTACATTCAGGACCTGCTCATCAAGCTGCACGACATCCGCCCGGCCAACCGCATCTTCATGGACCCCGAGTCGGACTCGTACAAGCTGAACCCCAAGAAATTCGAAATCCAGCCCGTGGCCTTCATCCGGGGCATGAACATCGAAAACTCGGTGGTCATCGTGGACGAGATGCAAAACCTTTCGCGCGGCGAGACCCGCGCGCTCCTCACCCGCATGGGCGAAGGCGTCAAATGTATCTGCCTGGGCGACACGCGCCAGGTGGACAATCCGTACCTCAACGAGGCGAACAACGGTCTGAACTGGACGGTCAAGAAGCTTAAGGGGTACAAGAACTACGCGCACATGGTGCTCAAGGGCGACCGCTCGCGCGGGCCCATCACCGACATCGTGCTCAAATCAAAACTGTAGCGGTGTTGCCGCGCCGCTCACCCGGCGCGGCCGCCATGGAGACATAACCTTGATCTTTCGGCACCAGATTCTCCCGCTTCTGGCGGGCCTCTTCCTGTTGTCCGTCCCCCTGTCGGCCAATGCCGTGGGGCCGGATACCCACACGCCTCTGGAGCAGGCGTGCTTCCCGTCCCTGGAATCCGCCATCCGGGTAAAGGGACCCATTTTCTTCTGCAACGAACCGGTCCCGCTCGCCCTGCCCACCATACGCGAACGGTTGGAAAAGGAACTGCTGCTCATGCTCTGGGACCGCGCCCAGGTCATCCTCTGGCTCAAACGCACGGGCCGCTATTTCCCATACATCGAAGACGCGCTGGCCAAGGCGGGGCTGCCCGACGACCTCAAGTATGTGGCGGTCATCGAATCCGCGCTCATGCCCCATGCCGGGTCGGTGCGGGGTGCCAACGGCGTCTGGCAATTCATCGAATCCACCGGGCGCAACCACGGGCTGACCATCAACCGCTACGTTGACGAACGACGCAACTATCGGCTGGCCACCACGGCAGCCCTGTCCTACTTCAAGGACCTGTATGCGCAATTCGAGTCCTGGACTCTGGCCTGCGCAGGCTACAACATGGGGGAGATGGGACTGGCGCGCTGCATCAAGGCGCAAGAGGTGAGCAACTACTACCACCTGGACCTGCCGACCGAGACGGAACGGTACGTGCTCCGCGCCATTGCGGCAAAGATCATCCTCACCGCCCCGGGCAAATACGGCTTCCGCCTGCGGCCGGGAGACTACTATCGCCCCGCCCCCTGCGACAGCATCGTCCTCAAGACAGGCCGTGCTGCGCCCATCCTGGTGGTGGCCAAGGCGGCAAACACCTATTACAAGACCGTGCGGGACCTGAACCCCCAGTTCAGATTCGATGAAATCCCGGCCGGAGAGCACACGCTATTCCTGCCCAAGGGATCATCCAAGGGATTCGCCGCCCGCTACAAGAAATTCATTGCCAAATACCAGGATGAACATGGAACGCGAACCTACACGGTACGCAACGGCGACACCCTGACCGGGATAGCGGACCGGACCGGCACCTCGTTCCACACCCTGCTCAAGCTGAACAATCTCCACCGCCGTAGCGTCATCCACCCAGGCCAGCGGCTGGCCATCCCGCACTAGGCGGAAGCCTGCCGGCGAGCCTTCGTTGCCTACCGGTGCGACAGATAGAGCGCGCCGACCAGCAGCAGGAGCAGCACGGTCCAGACGGCCACGCTGCGCAGCACGACCACGCGGGCACGCTTTTGCTCCCACCATGTGAGCGGCTGAATGCCCTGCAGCAGAAATGTCGTCACTCCGGCCAGATTCAGGCAGATGATGTTGGCAAGGAAAAGCAGGCCGGAACCGGCCGCGCGGGGAATATCCGCAGCGCCCAGAAACAGTCCGCAAGCGGTAAGCGGCGGCAGCAGAGACAGGGCGACCATGACCCCCACCAGCGAGGTGGACGTCCCGGAGGTAAAGGAGAGGATTCCGGCGGCCCCTGATACAATGGCCAGGATAATATCCCCATAGGAGATGAGGCTCCGCTCGGCCAGTGCGGCGGAATGCGCGGGCAGGCCCATCACGGCCCCGTAGGCCGAGGAAAGGGCCAGGATGAGCATGATGCCCAGGGCCAGCGTCTTGAGCGAGGCCTGGGCGAGCTTGCGATCCCCGAGAGTGGTGGCCAGGGAAAGCCCCACATTGGGCCCTAGCAGCGGAGCCAGGACCATGGCACCGATGATCACCGCCACATTGTCGCGCACCAGACCGATGACCGCAATGAGCGCCGAAAACAGGGTGAGCAGCACGAAATTCCGCGTGAGCAGCGAGGTGTCCATAGCATCCGTGTACAACTCCTCGCGACTCAGCCGGTTTTGCCGCTTGCCGTTCTTCTCCCCCTCCTCTTCGGAAGGCTCCTCGTCCGGCTCGCTCAGTCGCGGCAGGGTGGCCTGCGCCTCATACACCACTATCCGGTATTTCTCGCTCCAGGCAAAAAGTTTCTCCATCTTGTCCATCACGTCCTCGGCCTCCTCCACATCCAGCACGATGCGGAAGCTGAGCGCGGTGTCGTCCTCCAACGGAGACGCCCAGTAGACATAGCCTTCGTCCGGGCGATGCTCCTCCAGGGACTTGACCACCTCGTCCTTGTCCTGACGGGGAGTAATGAGTTCGATGACGCGTAGAGGCATACAGTTGCTTTATATCATTTTGAAAGGGAAGAGAAAAGGTCGAAACGCCGGGCTCTTCCCTGCCGGGGATCAGCCGGATAAAACAAGATTATAATGCTGCCGCCTCAATCCTTGCGCTAAGGTAAAATACAAACATGGAGAGTGTGCCATGGCGGAATATGACCACATACAGACACAGCTCAGGGCCATTGCCCAAATGGTCTCATGCGAGATGGAGCGAGTACAAGACACGCTCTGCTGCCTCGAATCCCTGACCGTCAAACTGTTCAGGGAATCACAGCGCAATGAACACGCCGTGGAGGCGTGGCTGAAGGAAGACGGATTCGAACTGGGCGAGGACGGTTTTTTCCTCTCCCTCCCCAAACTGCATGCATTCCGGGCCAAGGAACTGTCGGACCTTGCCGTCAGCTTCTCCTGGCCGCCGGACAAGGTTGCCGATCCGGATGCCCGGCACCGGCTCTTCTGCCTGCACAATCTGGGTCCGATGCTCCGCGCCCTGCACCGCAGGCTACCCGGAGCCGCCTGGATCTATTATCAGGACGTGACCAACACGGCCATGCAGTATCCGTATATCGACCAGATCCAGGCCATCACCCCGGATTTCGACTGGTCGCAATATCACACCTATGCCTCTGTCGAACCTGTCGCCAACCCGGAACGGGAAGTCCGCTGGTCAGCGCCCCATGTGGATTATGCCGGGCAGGGGCTCATCGTGCCCGCATCGACTCCGGTTTACGTGGAGGACCGTTTCGTAGGACTGTGGAGCATCGACATCACCGTGGACAGCATGGTGCGACACGATATCCTGACTTCCAGCCGTCAATCCCAGCTGAACTGCATTGTGGACATGGACGGCAACGTCGTGGCAGGCGGTCCCGGCGTGGCCACCCGGGTGATGCGCAAGGGGGAGTCATCCCTGGTGCCGCTTACCGACGTGCACGAGTCCCTGACCTCGCTCAACCTGGATGCCATGTTCACTTCGGGCCAGGGAATGACCGAGGCCTCGGTGCAGGGAACCCGATACCAGATCCATTGGAGCAGAATCCAAAACTCCAGATGGCTGTGCCTGACATCCATCAACTCCAGCGAACTGCTGGCCACGGCAGGCGCGCAATTCAAGGAGGCCTTCAGCAGTTTGGGCGAGGGCGATACCGATACCATCATCGACACCCAGGGATTCCCCGACGAGATGCGCGAACTGGCCACCGCCTACAACTCCATGGTGTCCAAGGTGCAGGGAATGCATCAGCGGTTGCGCGACAAGAGCAACGAACTGGAAGAGGAAAAGCAACGGGCCGAATCCGCCAATCAGGCCAAGTCGAGCTTCCTGGCAAACATGAGCCATGAACTGCGTACCCCGCTCAACGGCATACTCGGAATGCATCAGCTGCTCTCCACAACGCCGCTGGACGAGGAACAGTCGAACTATGTCAGTCTGGCTGCGCAGTCCGCACGGCGGCTGACGAACCTGCTCTCCGACATTCTCGACCTGGTACGCATCGAAAGCGGAAAGATCGAGTTGGAGGAAAAGCCCCTCTCGCTTCAAGACACCATGGAATCGCTGCGGCATCTCTTCGGCCCGGCCTGCCGCCAGAAGGGGCTGATGCTGAATTGGGACATGGACGCGCGTATTCCGAACAAGCTGTGCGGTGATCCGCTCCGGCTCAACCAGATCCTGAACAACCTGATCGGCAACGCGGTCAAGTTTACGGAAAAGGGCGAGGTCCTCGTGGAGGCCTATCCCCTGCCGGAGCAGACGCCGGGAGAATACCACGTCCTCTTCTCCGTGTCCGATACCGGGGTCGGCATTGCACCGGAAAAGATCGATACTCTGTTCGAAGACTTCCGGCAGGTGAACGACGGATTGAAGCGCTCGCACCAGGGGGCTGGGCTGGGGCTGTCCATCGTGCAGCGCCTGGTCACGCTCATGGGCGGACATCTGGCCGTGGACAGCACCCCTGGACAGGGGACAACCGTCCACTTCTGCCTGAAGTTCAAGTTGCACGACAGTGATGAGGAAGCAAAACCGTATACGGTTGTGGAAAACAATACATACACCGACTACCCCATCCTGCTGGTGGAGGATGACATGGTGAACCGGCTCGCGCTGACATCCATCCTGCGTAAGGCTGGATACAAGGTCACCGCCGTGGAGAACGGTGCGGATGCATTGCAGGCACTGGCCAATCAGCCCTATTCGCTTATTCTCATGGATATACAGATGCCGATCATGGACGGCGTGGAAGCCACCCGTGCCATCCGGGCTGGGAGGGCGGGCGAGGCCAATACGGCCATTCCCATCGTGGCACTTACGGCCTATGCCATGGCCGGAGACCGCGAGCACTTCCTCGAAGTCGGCATGAACGATTATCTGGCCAAACCTGTGGAAGTGGACCGGCTGGGGGCCACCATCACCCGTTTTCTGCAACACTGAATACAACACACCCGACCACCGGACCGCAGGAGGGGAATTTTACGCAACCCAAGGCGGTCCCTTTCGGGGGAAAGGCGAGACCGTCCGGAACCGACGCCGGACGGTCTCATTCTGTCCATGCCCAAATCCGTACATATGGCCGGAAGCATCTTGCCGGGCGGTATAATCATATCATTACACCTTCCGCTTCATTATTCTCACAATTACAATCTGTAGGAGATCCGTTCACAAGCAGCCCTGCAACGACCTGACTGATTTCAGCGGAGACCTCATGCGTAAAATCCTCCTCGTGGACGACGATACCAACTTGCTGGACGCACTTGCGCTCTCGCTGCGCGGTTTTGATGTGGAAAAGGAATCGAATTCCAGCCAAGCCCTGGATAAATTGCGAAACGGACGCTACGCAGTGGTCATATCCGACATGCGAATGCCGGGCATGGACGGTGTCGGCCTGCTCAGAGCCGCACGGCTGGAAATCCCGGAGACCGTGCGCATCATGCTCACCGGCCATGGAGATCTTGAGATCGCCCAGCGCGCGATCAATTCAGGCGGCGTGTTCAAGTTCATGCTCAAGCCGGTCGATCCGGATGAACTGAGGCGGGTTGTGACCGAAGCCTTGGAAGAGCATGAACGCAAAATGCGGGACACCGCTATCCGGGAAAACGCCCTGCACGACGAACTGACCGGTCTGACGGGCAGGACACTCTTCCTGGAACACGGCCAGGTGGCATTGGCCCGAGCCCGACGCAACGGCTCAAAGGTCGCCCTTCTCTTCATCGACCTGGACGGGTTCAAGGATATCAACGACACCTACGGACACATCGCCGGAGACAAGGTACTGACGACGACGGCCGAGCGGATCCGGAAGCGCATCCGCGAGAGTGACCGGGCCGCCCGTTTCGGCGGGGATGAATTCATCGTCATGCTGGCCGACATTAAGCGGCGCGAAGACGCGCGAACCGTTGGCAACGCCCTGGCCGAAGTCATATCCGAACCAATCTATTGGATGGAAGAAGAACTGGCCGTATGCGTGAGTATCGGCATTGCCTTCTACCCGACTGACGGGAACAACATGGAAACGATCATCCAGGCAGCAGATGAAGCCATGTACCGCGCCAAACGCGGCGGAGGGTGCAAGGTGGAATTCGCAACAGAGCATGACGGGCATGCGGCGGGAGACAGGCAGGACCGAAGTGAATAAGACGCTTTCAGGATACGGAGCACACTATTTCGGAAGGTCAGGACTTATCCCTTCCCCTCGCCGTCCCGATTGCGCACATCGTTGCGCCAGCCGTTAAGCGGGGCATAGCATCCCTGCCCCTCATGCTGGGAGCGACGAACCTCCGGCCCCTGCTCCGGGTCGAGCATCAGGCCGCACAGATACCGTCCCTGCGCCGCGTCCCACCGCAGATCCGGGCAGCGGCGCACATAACCGTACCGCCGGTGGGATTCCTGGCAGGGGTCGGTCAGGCAGCACCAGCCGCACCCCACACAGGGCGCCACCTCGCTGGTCAGCGGCTTGATGCCGGGGGCGCCCCCGAACATGTCGAATTCGTTCCGTCCGTCGCTCATGGCCTTACAGTACGAAATTGCGGATGACGTCCCAGCCCGTGGTGAACTGGTACAGGGCCAGGGCCAGCAAAAGCAGGTTGCAGGCCCCATGCAGCAGGGGCAGCACGGTCCGTGCCGCCTTGCGCCGGTCCATGTAGTTGCCGGACAGCCACCCCGCCGCGAGAAGCGGCATCATGGACAGAGCCATCTCGTAATGATCGCCGGTAATGAAGTTGATACCCCAGGCAAGCCGGGCAGTGCCCAGGCCGCCGAAGAATCCCAGCAGCATGAGGCCGATGGCCGCGTTGCCCCACAAGACGTGACGCTTCCACAAAAACTGCGTGCGCATGCCCAGATGACGGGACAAAAACCGCTCAACCCCGAGGTAGGCGGCATATATCATCACCAAGACTGTGAGTGTCATCAACACAGGATGGAACCAGAGCATGGGCCTCTCCTTGTTTTACCGCCCAATCTACACCATTTTCACGGTGAATCAAAGACCGAGCTTGCCCCGCAACGCCTCCCAGACGCCTTCCGGCCCGAGATCGCGCATACAACGATGATGATCCAAGGGACATTTGCGAGGGCCATGCAGGCCGCAGGGACGACAGTCCAAGGGAATTTCCATGACAGTGGAGGCCGCGCCGCGCGGGAAAAAGCCAAGTGAACGCACCGTGGGGCCAAAAACGGCAACCAGAGGCGTATCCTGAATCCAGGCCAGATGCATGGGACCGGAATCATTGGTCAGGCAGGCATCGCACCGCCCCAGCCAGGCGGCCAGCTCGGGCAGCGAGAGCTTGCCGGAAAGATCGGTAATGGCGGGACCGCCACCAGCCGAGGCCACCACCCTGGCGGCCACGGACTCCTCGCCCGGACCGCCGAAGACCAGCACCCGCACCCCAGCCTCGGCCGCACGGCGGGCCACCTCGCCGAAATATTCCACAGGCCAGCACTTGGTGGGCCAGGTGGAACCGGGATGTATGCCGAGAACAGGCTCCCCGCCCATATGCTCCGTCCAGAAGGATTCGGCAGCCGCACGGGCCTTTTCCGGCACAACCAGCCGGGTCTCGGGCGCAGGCGTGGTTATCCCCAGCGGTGCCAGCAGCTGGAAGAGCCGCTCTATCTCATCCAGTTCGTCAAACAGCCTGTCCACGGTCTCGGTGTAGGCGATCCGGTTGAACCAGGGGGCATTGTATCCGATACGGCGGGAGACGCCGGTAGCCCAGGCAACCAGAGCGGAGCGGGAACTCTTGTGGGTCCCGATCCACAGGTCGAATCCTTCCCGGCCAAGCTCCCGGCCGTACCGAACGGCGGCGGGCAGGGAGTGCTGCGCGCCCCGCTTGTCGAACCCGTGCACCGAGGCAATGCCGGGCTGTGCCGAAAACAACGGCTCCAGCCCGCTGCGCACGAAGAAATGGACCTCGGCGTCGGGAAAACGGAGATTCAGGGCACGCAACAGCGGCAGGGTGAGCACGGCGTCGCCCAAAAAGGCGGTCTGCCAGACACCGATCTTGCGGGGTGTATCCATGGGCGGTGTTGTATCCTGCGGAAGGGGTTCAGGCAATGGTTGATCTGACACGCCAAACCCACTATCCTGACGCGCATCAGCGAAACCTGGAGACCACTATGAAATACATCATGTTCGAAGACTTTTCCGGCGTGCCCATTCCCATCATTTTCCCCAATCGCATCGACCACCAGGAGATGCGCGAACAGATGCCCTACACCAAGGTGCTTTCGGCCGGATACATCTCCCACGGGCCGGAAGGGTTCCGCTGCCACGGCAGCTCCAAACCCCTGGAGGTCCAGGCCGGTCCGGACGATGCCTCCATCATCGCGGCCAAGTTCACCGACGTGGAAAGCTAGGAGCGCCCCAGGGCCCTGCGCATCACCTTTGTGGGGGTGGGAGAATCGTTCGACGAGACACTGCCGAACACCAGCCTCCTTGTAGAATCCGGTGAGACCTCGCTGCGGCTCGATTGCGGGTTCTCCGCCCCGTACGCTTTCTGGCAACGGCCCGGCAACGGATCGCCGGCGCTGTCTGTCTTCCCCACTATCATGCCAACCACCCGTTCGGCCTGCCCATTCCGCTTACCCGTTTCATGGAGGAAGGCTGCCCTCCGTCCACTCACGGTGATGGGGCACTCGGGGAGTGGATTACCTCGTTTCATAATTATAATGCCTGGCCTCTCCGAATACGCTTGACAAAACGCAATTTCCCATTAGCTACGTCACGTGCAAGCCGGATGGGGAACAGCGCCTTGGACCATTTACCCCACACTTTTCCGCCAATGAACACGCCGTGCCGAATCCGGCCGTCCGCGTGAAAGGGCCAGGCGGGACGTTCTTCTATTCCGGCGACGCTCGCTCCACCCCGGAAGCCCGCGCCCAGGCCAGAGGCTGTCCGCTGGTGGGGCACGAAGCTTTTTCGCTAGGGCCGGAAAGCCGGGCCACAGCACCATAGCCATTGTCGTTGATTTCCCCCGCGAGACGCGGCGCCTCCACCCTGGCGCTGGTTCACATACAGCGTCAGGTCCGCCAAAAAGTCAGGCTGATATTCTGGCAATGGCGGAACGACAAAATGGCCTGAGAGTACTGCTGCCGAGAGTGGGCGAAACAATTAAAATGTGACCAATTACGGATTTCATCCGTAAAGAGAGAGGGTCAGTTTATAAATACATTTTGCTTCATTCTACATTAGAGTGAAGGCAACCTGAAAGACTGGCCTCACCCAAATGATTATTCAGGGGAGAATATGGCTGACAAAAAATACGATTCCATAGTTTACGATTACTTTGAAAAACGCGGTGGGATGGTGGTCCTCATCAGCGCAGACCAGCTGTTCAAACGCACGCTGTCGGCCACCATTCTCAAGACCATCGGGACCAAGCGCGACTGCCTGTCCACATTCGAAAACGTCCCGGCCGGGCTCAAGAAACTCAGGGATTTCCACACGGCGCGGATCGATTGCACCGTATTCATAGAGCGTATGCTGGATGGCAGGCCGAGCACGGATACCATCATCACCCTCAAGAAACTGCTGCCGGACCTCAAAATCATTGTCCTGGTGGGTGAAACACGCCGCGAAAACATCGCCTATTTTTACGAGATCGGCGTGAACAACGTCATCTCCAAACCGGCGTCCATGAACAACATCATCGAAAAGCTGGCCTTCACCATCAAACCGCAAGGCAAGCTGAGCGAGCTCATGGGGCTGGGCCAGCGGCTGCTCGCAGCCGGAAAATTCAAGGAAACCCTGGCTATCTGCGACAAGATCCTGAAACTCAAGCCGAACTCCCCCGCCGGGCTCATGCTGCGTGGCGACGTTTTGCTGGAGCAGGACCGCCGGGACAAGGCCATTGAGTGCTACCTCAAAGCGCACGAGAGCTCCCATCTCTACCTGGAACCGCTCAAGAAACTGGCCGTGGCCTACGAAGGGGTGAATGAAGAGGAACGCCTCAAATACCTCAAGAAGCTGGACCGCCTCAGCCCGCTGAACACGGAGCGCAAGACGGATATCGGCGAGGTCTACCTGCGCCAGAATAAAATGGACATGGCCGAAAAATATTTCGATCAGGCCATTGAATCGGCCACGCGCGAGGCCATGGCCCATGTCGGATCGGTGGCGGAACGGATTTCCGACGCAGTCGGCAAGGCATCGCCGGGCCTGTCCGAAAAATACCTGGGCAAGCTCCTGGAGACCAAGGCGGACACCCTGAGCAAGGACGATATCGCCATTTTCAACAAGCTGGGCATCGCCTTGCGTGGCCAGGGGAAATGGCGGGAAGCCATAGACAACTACGCGCGCGCCCTGGAAATTGCCCCGGACGACGAGGGGCTGCACTACAACATGGCCATGGCCTGGTTTGACGGCGGCGATTTGCGTCAGGCAGCGAAATGCCTGGAAAACGCCCTCAAGATCAATCCGGAGTTCTACCGGAAAAGCGTCCCCGCCTCCATGAATATAGGGGCCATCTTCTACGACCTGCGACGCATGGACGAGGCCCTGCCCTTTTTCGAAAACGCATTGCGGCTCAAGCCCGGCCACGACCTGGCCCGCAAAAAGGTGGAAGGCATCAGGAGCAGATAGCCATAGCCGCCTTGACCATATTCAGCGGCGACGGGTAGGATGGGCCTGAAGCCGCAACACATGTCGGGGACTCCCCGCGCTCCCACGGAGGCGACCGCATGCCGGGACAATACGACCACATCATCCATCGATTCCTCGCCGAGCAAGGCGGGGCCGTGGTTTGTCTCTCGGACGACGTCACCTTTATCCGCTCCCTGCGCAACATCCTCTTACGTCTCATCGGGTTCAAGGGGGAGATCCTCTTTTCCTTCACGCATGAGGGCCATGCCCTGGAGAAATGCCTGGAGCTGCGTGACCAGGGCACTCCCTGCCTCGTCTTTGTGGAGCGAAGGATAGAGAATCATCCAAGCACGGATTTCCTGATCCGCCTCAAGCGGGAATTCCCGGCCTGTCTGGTGGTAGTACTCACCTGGGAAGCCACGCAGGAAACCGTGGCCTATTTCTTCGAACTCGGCATCAGCCGCGTGCTGGTCAAGCCCGCGTCCGCGGACCGGGCCATCGAGGAAATGGCAATGTCCATCAGCCCACCCGGCGAACTCAGAAAGCAGATGGAGCGGTGCGACAGGCTCCTGGCAGGCGGCGATTTTTACAAAGCCCTGGAGGCCACGGACCGCATCCTGGTCCTCAGTCCCGACTCTGCCCGAGGGCTGGTCATGCGCGGCGACGCGCTTACCGGCATCGGCGACACGGACAAGGCCGTCCAGGCGTACATGGCCGCCCATGAGTCGCGCCCCATCTACATGGAGCCGCTCATCAAGCTGGCCCGGGCCTTCAACGGCATGGATGACGAAAAGGCCCTCGGCTATCTGGAACAGCTGGACGAGATCTCACCGCTCAACCCGGAACGCAAGATCGACATCGCGGAGCAACACCTGCGCCAGGGAGACGCGGAAAAGGCCGAGGCATACCTGGACCGCAGTATGGAGGTGGCCGAGCGCGAACTCCTGAGCCATGTGGGGGACCTGACCGAACGCATCGTGGACGCCGTGGCCCCGCAGGCCCCAAACCTGGCCGTGAAATATCTGAACCGCGTCATCGACAACAAGCGCGTGCTGGGGCGCGACGACCTCGTGCATTTCAACAGGCTGGGCATCATCCTGCGCGGCGAAGGCAAGTGGCAGGAAGCCGTGGACGTCTACCAGCGGGCGCTGACCATTGCCCCGGACGATCCCGTGGTCCATTACAACATGGGACTGGCCTACTGGGAGGGCGAGGAGCGGATGAAAGGACTCAAGAGCTTTGAGCAGGCTCTGGCCCTGGACCCGAATTTCTACGTCGGCAGTGTGGGCGCGGCCCTGAACATCGGCTCCCTCTACCTGGACCTGCGCCAGTTCGACGACGCCGTGCCCTACCTGCGCCATGTCCTGAAACTGGACCCGGAAAACCAGACCGCCCGAAAACGGCTCAAGGACGCCGAAGACCGGGTCTCCGCCCCCCGCCCCAGACGAGGCCGGGAAAGGGAGGACGAACAGGACGCATCACCGGGCCTGGACCTTGACGCGATGAAAAACGACTCCGGCCTGAAGAAAAGAACGGCGACGGGATCAGGCGGCAAGGCCTTTGATCTGGACTCCCTGCCGGACTCCCCTGGCCCGGACAAGGGCGGGAAAAAGCAACCGCGCGGAAAGGGACATCGGTTCGACTTCTAGCCGTTGCCCTCAAGCCGCAGATGCAGGAGGGGAAACGGCTTGCCCATGCCGTCCAGCGGGGAACGGGCCGCCACCGAAAATCCCATATGTTCGTAAAACCCGACCGCTCCCGGATTCTGCTCGTTGACGTCCACTTCCCGCGCACCCAGCTCACGCACGGCGTACAGCAGCAGCTGTTTTCCCAGCCCGCAACCGAAACTCTCCGGGCGAAGGAACAGCATCTCGATCTTTTGCCCGGCCACACCGATAAAGCCGAGCAATTCGCCCTGCCCATCCCTGGCACAGAACAGATCGACGGCGGGCAGACATTCATTCTGGACCAACGGCCGGAAGAACAGGATGTCCGCCTCGGAAAGGAAATGGTGCGTGGCCCGAACCGACGCCTCCCAAACTTCCAGAATATCGGCGTAATCTCCCCGCTCTCCGGGGCAAATAATCGCTTCCGGCATGGTATCCGTCCTCCCTGTTCCTAGACCAGCCCGGCAAACGGATCGGCCTGCGGCGCAGCCTCGCCCCGGACATACCCCCATTCCACCAGCTTGTAGTAGGCGTATTTGGCCTGATCGCCCTGGTTGACCTGATTGAGGAAGCGCACATATTCCTGCGCGGCCTCAGGACGATGCCCCATGCCCTCCTGACAGTAGCCCTTGTAGAAACTGAGGTAGGGATTGCCCGGCAGGGCCTTGTCGTAGGCGGCGAAATCCTCGTAGGCGGCGTCGAACTTTTCGGCCTTAAGCTGGAGCACTCCGGCGAGCTGCATGGCCTGGGGTTCAAGCGGATTCGTCTGCCGGGCCTTCAACGCATAGGAGCGGCCCTCGTCATACTTTTTCCGGGCAATGCAGCATTTGGTCATCAGCAACAGCCCGGCATAGTCGCCAGGGGCCTTCTTGAGGGCCGAGGCAAAAGAGGTCCTGGCCTCATCGTATTTCTGCTTGTTCATCAGCTTTTCCCCGGCCTGCATATCCTTGATGGCTGGTCCCAGCTTGCGCAGCCCGACGGTGTTGTCCATGTACCGTTCCCGATGCAGGGGATAGTTGTGGGCCGAGGCGTATTTTCCGGCAGCCTGTTTGCGCGCCGTGCCCAGCCGTTCGCTGCTCATGGGGTGTGAGGCGAACATGGCCTCCACCGCGCTCGGCTGGCTGTCGTGCTGCTCGTTAAGCATGTTCATGAGCGCCACCATGCCCTCGGGATTGTAGCCGTCGCGGGTCATGTACTCCATGCCCAGGGCATCGGCCTCCCGCTCATCATCCCGACTGTAGGAGGCAAGAAGCGCTCCGGCGCCGAAGCCGCCCAATCCGCCTGCCAGCGCCCCCCAGGTCTTGCCATACTTGGCACCTACCACGGCGCCGCCCAGGCCGGCCAAACCGCCGACCACCATCTGCGACGACATGCGCGAGGCCGTATGCCGGGCATTGACGTGACCAACCTCGTGCCCCAGCAGTCCGGCCAGCTCGGCCTCGCTCTCCACACCAAGCAAAATGCCGCGCGTACAGGCCACGGTCCCGCCCGGGAAAGCATAGGCATTGACGTAGTTGGCGTTCACCACATGAAAGGAATAGGGCATGTCCGGCCGGTGGCTCACCGCGGCCAGGGATTTTCCCACCCCGGACACATAGTTGTTGAGGGAAAGGTCCTTTGTCTGCCCATAGTCGGCAGAGAGCTGGTGCGGAGACGCCTGCTTGTCCATGGCGATCTCCTCCTCCCGGCTGACCAGCATGAACTGGCTCTGGCCCGTGACTGGATTTTTGGCGCAGCCCCACATGGCCGGTCCGGCGGCCAGCCCAAGGGCAGCAAGACCTCCGGCCCGCAAAAACTCGCGGCGCGAATGACGGCGTGCAATGTTGATCCGGCGCATAACACTCCCTCCTCACTTCAAAGCATACCGCATGGGTGCGGCAGACTCAAGCCGGACCGTTGACAGGCCGATCAGCTTGGGACACGATGACACACCTTGCAACCCTTCAACCAATCCACATCTCTACATATATGACTAAACCGTTTCTCATCGTAAAGACCGGCGGAACCTTTGACGAATATGCGGCGAAGCACGAGGATTTCGAGCACTGGACAGCCCGGCGCATGGGGCTGGCCCCCGGCCAGTGGACCTGCGTGGACGTCCGCACCGGCGCAATCCTGCCCAAACCGGGCCGGTTCGCGGGCATAGCCGTCACCGGCTCCCACGACATGGTCACCGATGATCTGCCCTGGATAGAGACCTCGGCACGATGGCTTGCCGAAGCGGCAGGCGCAGGGCTTCCGATCTTCGGCATCTGCTTCGGCCACCAGCTCCTGGCCCATGCCCTGGGCGGCAAGGCCGGATATCATCCCAAGGGACCGGAGATCGGCACGGTCCCGATCACACTGACGCCGAAGGCTGGGGATGACCCGCTCTTCTCAGCGCTGCCCAATCCCTTCGCGGCCCACGTCACCCACTCGCAATCCGCGCTGGAGCTGCCGCCGGACGCAGTGCTCCTGGCCCATAGCGATCACGACGCCCACCAGGCCTTTCGCGTGGGGGAATGTACCTGGGGCGTGCAGTTCCACCCGGAATTCGATGCGGATGCCAGCCGGATGTACGTGCTGAACCAGGCGGACAAGGTAAAAAAGATGGGACAGGACCCGAAGCAGGTCGAGGCGGCCGTCCGCCCTACCCCGGAATCCACCGGGTTGCTGAAGGCCTTTGCCCGGTTCTGCATGGAACGCTGACGCGGGCTACTCCGCCTCGCCGCCCTCCTGCTCCATGGCACGGAGGTGTTCCGCCGTCTGTATGGCGGTCAGGGCACCGATCCTGTCTCCCCTGGCGCGAAGCATCCGTGCCAGGGCAAGATAGTATTCCGATCTGGGGTCATATTTGATTGCCAGATCGTACGCACTGGCGGCACGGTCCAGATCGCCCGCCTCTTCACACATTTTCCCGGTGCTGTAGGTCATCCGGGCCACGCGGCACAGGCGCAGATCGTTTATCCGTGACAGCCGGACAGGATCATCGGCCAACAGCGCGTTGGACCGCGCATAGACCGTGTTCATGCTCTCCACAAAGCGGTCCGCATACTGCTCGCGCACATTGGCGCCCGAGCCGTCCTCAAAAAAGGCGGCGGTGACTTCCGGGATATGGACAAACGGCCACCTAAGGGAGAGGCGAATGAACAAATCCCAGTCTTCCAGATAGTGCAGGGAAGGCTCGAAAAGTCCTACCTCATCCAGGCAGTCACGCCCATGTGTCAGGCAGATGATCGGGATGTAGTTCTCGATCATCAAGGCGTCGGCATCAAAATCGCTGGAATAGGGAACGTCAACGGTTCCTCCCGGCGTTGAAATCCGTTCGGCGTCGGAATAAACCACGCGCGTTTCCGGCTGCGCGACATACACCTCAGCGTGCCGCTCCAGATGATCGGGCCGAAAAATATCGTCGTCATCCAGATAGGCCACCATCCGGCCGGACGCGGCCGCAAGCCCGGCATTACGCGCGGCCGAGGGGCCGGTATGCCCGGCGGTGCACAGCAATGCCGCCCGCTCCAGCCCGGAGGCCTTCACAATCCCGGACACGTCTATCTCGCCGTCATTGACCACCACGACCTCAAAATCAGTCCAGGTTTGCCGGGCCAGACTCTTCAGGCAACGGACAAGTTCAGCGGGTCGATCATGCGTGGGAACGATGACGGAAAAGAAGGGAGTGCTCACGACGCACCCCCCGCCCCGCTTCCGTTTGCAAGCTTCAATTTTTCCGGCGAGACCACCCGGTACTCACCCCGCACGGCAGTGCAGACCTTGCCTGCCGCGTTCAAGATGCGGCCCGTCAAATTGATGGACGCTCCTTCGCGAGACTTGACCGAACACTCAAGACGGAGCGGGACCTCCACCGGAACCGGACGCAGAAAATGAAAGCGCGCCCCGGCGGTGACGGCGCACTCCTCTCCGGTGGAGGCATAAGCCGACCACCACATGATTTCGTCGAGCAGGGCCATCTGAATACCTCCGTGCAAAACGCCATCCCGACCGCAAAAGCGGGATTCCGGCGTATAGTCGGTAAAGGTCAGATCGGCTTCGTCGTCATAAAAGAAGGTCAGTTTGAGACTGGCCGGGTTGGCCGGGCCGCAGAAAAAGCAATGGCCGTCGGCATAAGGGTTGGGAATTTCCCGAATCATGATGCGCTCCGTCATTTGGTTTCGTCCGTCTTACCCGAAACCCGAAATAAGCAGAAGCCCCCGCAACGGGTTGCGGGGGCTCGCACTTTTCATGAACCGGGGAGGGAAAACGTTGACGCTAGGCGACCAACTCCCGGTTGCCTTCTACCAAATCGGTGACCACGCCCGGATCGGCCAGGGTGGAGGTATCGCCGAAGTCGGAGGAGCCTTCGACGATCTTGCGCAGCACGCGGCGCATGATCTTGCCGGACCGCGTCTTGGGCAGGCCGTCCGCGAACTGGATGAACTCCGGGGTGGCGATGGGACCTATCTCCTTGCGCACCCACACCTTGAGTTCCTTGACCGTTTCGTCGGTCGGCTCTTCACCAGACTTGAGGGTGACGTAGGCATAGATGGTCTCGCCCTTGATCTCATGCGGCATACCGACAACGGCGGCCTCGGAGACCAGGGGATGCGCCACCAGGGCGGACTCGATCTCCGCCGTGCCCATGCGATGGCCGGAGACGTTGATGACGTCGTCGAGCCGCCCCATGATCCAGAAATAGCCGTCGTCATCCACCCTCGCGCCGTCGCCCGCCTCGTAGGCTCCGGGGAATCCGGCGAAATAGGTGGACTTGTACCGCTCCTGGTTGCCCCAGACATTGCGCAACATGCCGGGCCAGGGCTTATCCACGATGAGGTGGCCGCCCTCGTTGGGAGCACAGGGCGTGCCGTCACGCCGGACGATCTTGGCCGAGATGCCGGGCAGGGCGCGGGTGGCGGAGCCGGGCTTGAGCGGCGTGGCGTACGGCAGGGCCGAAATCATGATGCCGCCGGTCTCGGTCTGCCACCAGGTATCCACGATGGGCAGCTTTCCGCCGCCGACGTTCTGATGATACCACATCCAGGCCTCGGGATTGATAGGCTCGCCCACCGAGCCGAGGACGCGCAGGCTGGAGAGATCATAGTGTTTGGTCCACTCCTCGCCCTCGCGCATCAGGGCGCGGATGACCGTGGGCGCGGTGTAAAAAATATTGACCTTGAACTTGTCCACTATCTGCCAGAAACGGTCCGGCTTGGGATAACTGGGCACGCCCTCGAACATGACCGAGGTGGCACCCAGGGCCAGCGGGCCGTAGACGATATAGGAGTGGCCGGTGATCCAGCCGACATCGGCCGTGCACCAGTAGACGTCGTCGTCCTTGACGTCGAACACGTACTGGGTGGAGTGGGCCGCATAGGTCAGGTAGCCGCCGGTGGTGTGGAGCACGCCCTTGGGCTTGCCCGTGGAGCCGGAGGTGTAGAGGATGAACAACGGGTCCTCGGCCTCCATCTCCTCGCAGGGGCAGTCGCTGGAGATATCTTCGGCAGCCATTTCGTCATGCCACCAGCAGTCCCGCCCCTCGACCATCTCAACTTCGTTGCCGCCGCGCCTCACCACAATGCACTGCTCCACGCTGGGGCAGTCCTTGAGGGCCTCGTCCGCGTTGGGCTTCAGGGGAATGGTCTTGCCGGCGCGCAGCACGGCGTCGGCGGTGACCACGATGCGCGCCTCGGCATCCTCTATGCGCGACTGGAGCGCGATGGAGGAGAATCCGGCAAAGACAATGGAATGGGCAGCGCCCAGACGGGTACAGGCCAGCATGGCGATGGCCAGCTCCGGAATCATGGGCATGTAGAGGGAAACGCGGTCGCCACGCTTCACGCCTTTTTTCTTGAGCACATTGGCGAAGCGGCAGACCTCGGTGTGGAGCATCTGGTAGGTGTAGACCCGGGTATCTTCCTCGGGCTCGCCCTGCCAGATGAGCGCGGCCTTGTTGCGGCGGCCGTCGGTCAGGTGACGGTCCAGGCAGTTGTACGACACATTGGTGGTGCCACCCGTGAACCACTTGAACTCGGGCTTGTCGTAGTCCGCTTCCAGTACGGTATCGAAATCCTTGAACCAGGTGACCAGCTCACGGGCCCGCTCGCCCCAGTATCCCTCGGGATCTTCCAGGGCGCGCTTGTGGATCGCCTCGTAGTCGTCCATGCTCTTCACCCAAGCCTGAGCCTGATCCGGACCGCCGGGCTGAAATATCTGTCCCTCTTTCTGCATGCTCTCGATCTTTTTCTCTTCGCTCATGTCCATTCTCCTCGGGGGGTTCTCTCTCATCGCCGGAACAACTGCCGGTTCCGCCGGTGAGTCATCACTACCGGGAAGCGCACACAGGTGGGATCAATTTTAGGTGAACGGTGGAAATCCACGGGGTGAACGGTAAAAGAACCGTTTACCCGCCCACCTCAACCGGTGAACGGCACGAATCTCCCATGAGTGGCAAAGAGGAAAACCGGAAAGATCAAGACAGAAAATGCAAATGAGGGAGAGCAAGCGCACCCCGCACAAATCGCAGGCTGTTCAAACGTGAAGAAATGCCGGGCACAAAAAAAGTTCAGGCTCTCGGGTACGTTCTGTACCCGCGAGCCTGAACTCTTTGCCGCATAGTAATGTCAGTAATGTCTTGTACGGCTCTAGGCCTCGCCTACAATTCCCTTGGCGACGCAGATCACCGTTTCTCGACAGCCTGCTAGATGCGATCTTTTATTTGGCGGAAAAACTCCTGAAGGAAACGGGGGGTGGCTACACGGCCATCCACGACCAACCGGTCCAGCAGAGCCACGCTGTTGCCGCGCGGCGTGGTGGTTGCCATGAAACAAAGCGTGTGCGAACTGCCGCCCGGCACCTCGACGATGTACACCCAGGCATTGTTTTCCTGTTCCCAACGGGACAGGGACGCGCCCCTCTCCTCGGCATCGCGCACCAAGGCCTCGACAAAACCGGCCAGCGACAGGCGACCGGGCATCCCCAGAAACTCGCCATGCTCGGTACGGATGACGATGGGCATGGCCAGCAGGTCTTCGGGCGGCTGCACCATACTTGCCGCCGGGTTGGGCTGTACCGGCTCCGGTTGCGTGGGTTCCGGCGTTGTCGGCTGCGGCTGTTCCGGTTCCGCGTCGTCCTTTTCCAGGGCGTAGGAATTGACCTCGCCGCCGCTGCCCCGGACATTGACGATCTTGCGGGCGCGCATTTTCTCCGGCGCGGGAGCCCCGTCCCCGGTAGACGTCGGTCTGTGGGGGGTATCCGGAGCGGGGCTCCCGAGCTGATCGAGAGTTTGCGAAAAGATTTCGTTGTTCCGCACTTCCTGTTCGAGCAACCGATTCAGGGCCGACTCGACCTTTTCCATGCGCCGCTCGGACTTGGCCTGGGCCGTTGCCAGGGCGGCCATGCCCTGCATCATGCGCCCGGCTGTTTCGAAAAATTTGTCCAGCTGGGCGGAGGAGACGGAAGAGCCGCCGCCGGTTGCCACTGCGGGCCTGGGGCTGAAGGGCGACCGTTCGGGCGGCGCCTCTGGCGTAAAACGTTCCTTGAGGGCGGCCAGCGTTTCCTTGACGGACATGCCCTTGGCAAAGCAGTCGCGAATGGCAAGGCAGACCTCTCCCGCTTCCTTGCGGAACCGGATGGGCTTGCCCTGCGTCAAAACAGGAATGAAACCGGGGAACTTGCGCCGGTAGCTTTTAATGGTGGTCTCGGAAACCGAACAGAGTTCGGCAAGATCCTTATGTGTGTATGCGTCTTCCATACTTGGCGTCCGCGTGCGGCCGTGCCGGTTCCGGGAAGCGGGAGGTCCCCGCGAGCAGCCTGACACGAAGCCGGGGTCGGCCTTGCAAGCCGGCAATGTGCCGTGGGGGAATCGAGCCGAAGGTATGGACGGACAGGCCGAGCCGTACCGAACGTATCCTTGGAGCGGAACCGAAGGCGAGCCGTATCACGCAGTCCTCCTTCTTGATATCGTCACCCATCGTCAGCTCTGTGAACCAAAGCAAAATGGGCAACCATGACTTATCGAAGACTTATCTAGAAAAACTCTAGCGGTCAAGAGGAAGCGATTATTTCTTCGCGGATTCGGCCCGGGGAACATCTACTTGAACGTGATGACCTTCACGTCGGTTTTCTTCACGGTCTTGACCACGTTGTCGTAGGAGACGGGGTCCGTAATCAGAAAAGAGAAGATATCCGACTTGATACTGCCGATGTACAGATGCGCGTCGGTAAACTGAAACTGTTTCTTGTCGCGTGTGACCACGGTGAATTGCCCGGGGCCGTCCTGGGAAATACCGACCCAGCGTCTGACATCCGCCATGCGGGTGGGGCTGATGACCGTTGAGGTACGGCCGTTGAGCTTGCCGTTCAGATAAAGATAGAACTTTCCGATTTTGGGCAGGGCCAGGATTTCGTAGACATTGCCGTCCGTCATGTGCAGTTCCCCGACCGGCCCGTCCGGATCAGGCTGGGGATTGGTCTCCACCACCGGGACGCCCGAATCGTCTGTTGTCTGCGCATCCGCCGGAGCCGGTGCTTTTTTATCGGCAGCGGCATCCTTGTCTGCCTGGGCCGGGTCTGTAGCCAAAGCCGCGCCATCGTCAGACTTGGCGGCGGTCTCGTCCGATGCGGGAGCAGCGCCTTCCGCTGCGGCATCTCCGGTCGGCGGCGTATCCGGCTTGGACCCCATGGCCAGGGCAGTGGTACAAAGCATGAGCATAATCAGAATGGCTATCAACGTCCGCATGAGGCCTCCACGGAATATTTGCGTTCTGGGGACCATTTATCAGGTAATGCACGGGGAATCCAGCCCGGAAGAGCTGTCTGAAAAGGCTATCCTCTTTCCACCCTGTCGCGTCCGTTTTCCTTGGCCCGATAAAGAGCCTCATCCGCCCTTTTCTGCAGGCCTTCGGCCGTGTCTGCCTGCTGCAAATCGGCCACACCGATACTGACGGTAAAGGGAGGGAGATCATTCCCTTCGCCACCCGAACATCCGGCCAGGGTCCGGCGCAGTCTTTCTGCGGTTTCAAGAGCCACGTCAATAGCGACATGCGGGAGCAGCGCCAGTCAGATTCTGCAGCAATATTTCGTTAGCCATCCACACCAGCCCAAAGGGGGTGGAGATCATCAGCAGGATTATGGCCAGGAAGGCAAAACCTATCAGGAGCAAGCCGCCTCCGACCCGCCTCAGGCCCGCAAACGCATCATACACCATTCCGAAAGACAGCAGCCCAGCCCCAAGGCCAAGCGCAAACAGAACGGTGATGAACGACAGTGTGCGTATATCAAGCCCAAGAAGAAACATATCAATTTTTCCTCATTTTACCTTTTGGCAGAAAACAGCACTATCGTCAATCAAACTGCGCCTCTTGCCTATCATCTTTAAAATGAATATCAACTTCTCTACATTCATCGCCATGGCTTCCGACATACTAATGAAATTACTGCACCATAAAAGCCGTTCCGCCCGAGCAGTCGCAAGGATGGTACATGGCGGGCGAGCTTGCCCTCTCGGGCGGACTCAAGGCCGTGCCCGGAGTGCTACCCCTGGCCTTGGCCGCACGGCGCGACGGCGGCCGGGGCATCGTAGTCCCGGCGGACAACGGACGCGAGGGCGCGGTGGTCCAGGACATTCCGGTCATCGGCGCCACGGACCTCGGCCAAGTGGTGCGGATGCTCCAAGGCGAGGAGGAGGTTGTCCCGGCAGCGGTGGACGTGGACGACCTCTGGCGGGAACGCACCGACTTTTCCATCGACTTCGCCGAGGTGAAGGGGCAGGAGCACGCCAAACGCGCCATCGAGATCGCGGCAGCCGGAGGGCATAATCTGCTCAGGTTGTGATACTTTTACGAGCTTGTTGTCGTATACAAAGGCAATGCAATTATGATTGCTTACAGTTTCTTCATGATGGAAACTGTCGTTGGTCCTGAAAGCCAACTCTCAAAATCTTTAGCAACCTTCTTGGTGTGAGCTTCCTGATGGTGCTTGTTTAAAGCCTCTTTGCTTGTCCACTCCTCATAGAGGTGGATTAAGGTGCCATCCTCTGATTCGTGTATTTCAAACTGAACACACCCTTTTTCATTCCAGGTTTCCGGCTGCATTCCCAGGAGTGCATTTTGGGCAGCGTGCGCGTGTTCACCCTTTGGCCTGATCGTGGCAAAAACGAAGATGTTGTTATTCATTGTCTTTTTTTCCTAGGGGACTGATGTTTTTTCAAGAACCATATTTCTTGGCTGATGATTCCAGCGCTGGAACAATCAGGTAGACCATGGCTGGCACCATTATCAAAGTAACAATCAAAGTTTTAAGCATCAGTGGCGTCGAGGGTATTGTGTGCTGGATAATCAAGCTCAGCAACGAGACAAGAAGCCAGACACAAAACCAAAGCCGAATGACATATTTCATTTTATTCATACGCCTTTGTTCACTCATCCATAACCCTGTTGATTAACGAATAATATCCAGGCAGGCTTTGGATTAATTTATTTTCGCCCTCTGGTGTCAGCGCTACGATCTTTGCGCGCTTATCCCTGTGATGCTTCTCCATGCGAATGAATTTTTCGCCCTCAAGGTTTGTCAATGTTCTCGTCATAACTGGTTTGGATACATCAATACTGCTAATTATTTCACTTATCAAAAGCGGCCTGTCCTCTCGATAAATGACCATGAGTATCAAAAATCGCAACTGAGAAAAGTTGTGCTTTGAAAAATAGTTCTCGATTTCCCGCAATAATACACTTGCCTGACGCAACATCTTCAAGGCTCTGTCAACCGTATCCACATTCAGGTCAGGAATGCGTTCATGCATTCTCTCCAACATTTCTTTGGTCGGTAGTTCTTTCAGAAAAAACACAATCACTCCTTTCAGGTCGTGGGCCCCTTTGATAGTTATCATGGTAACCATTTTAGGTTGGTCAAGTCAACTGGGGCTTTTAGAACCCGCAACCCATTGGCCAATTTGGCTTTAATCATGCCCGATTCGATAGTTCAGCTTGAAGAATACTTCGAGTACCTATAACGTGTCGGAAATATCTGAAAGTAATAGGAACATTCATGATCGCCACCATTTCCTGCGCCGCCCTGATGGGCATCGACGCCTTCACCGTCCGTCTCGAAGTAGATCTCTCCCGCTCCGGAATGCCCGCCTTTACCATGGTCGGGCTGGCCGAAGGTGCGGTGCGCGAGGCCAAGGAGCGGGTCTTCTCCGCGCTCAAGAACTGCGGCTACAAAGTGCCGCCCGCGCGCATCACGGTGAATCTGGCCCCGGCGGACGTGCGCAAGGGCGGCAGCGGCTACGACCTGCCGATGGCCGTGGGCATCCTGACGGCCATGGGCGTGCTTGCGCCCGAGCAGTCGCAGGGATGGTACATGGCGGGCGAGCTTTCCCTCTCGGGCGAACTCAAGGCCGTGCCAGGCGTGCTACCACTGGCCTTGGCCGCACGGCGCGACGGCGGCCGGGGCATCGTGGTCCCGGCGGACAACGGACGCGAGGGCGCGGTGGTCCAGGACATTCCGGTCATCGGCGCCACGGACCTCGGCCAGGTGGTGCGGATGCTCCAAGGCGAGGAGGAGGTTGCCCCGGCAGCGGTGGACGTGGACGACCTCTGGCGGGAGCGCACCGGCTTTTCCATCGACTTCGCCGAGGTGAAGGGGCAGGAGCACGCCAAGCGCGCCATCGAGATCGCGGCAGCCGGAGGGCATAATCTGCTCTTCATCGGCCCCCCCGGTTCGGGCAAGACCATGCTGGCCAAGCGCATCCCAACGGTGCTGCCCCCGCTGCGCTTCGAGGAAGCCCTGGAGGTCACGCAAATTTATTCCGTTGCCGGTCTGCTGGACAAGGAGCGAGCCCTGGTCGTCACCCGCCCGTTCCGCACGCCGCATCACACCATCTCGGACGTGGGACTCATCGGCGGTGGACGCTATCCCCGGCCCGGCGAGGTCTCCCTGGCCCACCGGGGTGTGCTCTTTCTCGATGAAATGCCGGAATTCAAGAAGCCGGTGCTGGAGGTCCTGCGCCAGCCGCTGGAAGACGGCGAGGTCTCCATCTCCCGCTCCCTGGTCTCCCTCAAATACCCGGCCGACATCATGCTGGTCGCGGCCATGAATCCCTGTCCCTGCGGGTATCTGACCGACGGCGAACACCCGTGCACCTGCACCCCGCGCGCGGTGCAGCTCTACCGCTCGCGCATTTCCGGCCCGTTGCTGGACCGCATCGACCTCCAGGTGGATGTTCCGGCCGTGCCCTACAAGGACCTGCGCAAGAGCCGGGGCGACGTGGATTCCGCCACCATGCGCGCCCGCATCGGCACGGCCCGGGACATCCAGACCCGGCGCTATGCCGACCTGCCCATCCTGACCAACGCGGACCTGGAAGGCGCGGCCCTGGAACGGTTTTGCGCCCTCAGCGACGCCGAACACGATTTTCTGAAAAGCGCGGTGGAGAAGCTCTGCCTCTCGGCCCGCGCCTACACCCGCATCCTGCGCATCTCCCGCACCATAGCGGACCTGGACGGCCAGGAATCCATCTGCGCCGAGCATCTGGCCGAAGCCATCAATTACCGGAGCATGGACCGGCAGGTGGAATAAGCTTCCCTTTCCTCCCCCAAATTCACTCCTCATTTCCCGCCGAAAAGTCACTTATATTCGATTGACGTTTTTCGGCAAATTTGCTGTATAGATTAAAGTGTATTCCCTTCGACAAGATCGCCCGGCCTTCCTGGGCGGCAGGTTTCATCCGCAACCATGAAGGAGCGCTTCCATGCCAAAATTTTTCAAGCATCCTGAACTGATGCAGTCGCCTCCCATAAAGAGGGCGGCCTATTCCGACCGCACGGCCTGGATCATGGCTGAATTTTCCCGACTGGTGTATGAACGATTGCCCAACGAGTATGAACTGGAAGCGCTCATCCAGCGCCTCACCCAGGCCATCCACAAAAACGCCCCAAAGCGGGATCTGATCTCCATTACCTCCGAGCTGGCCGCAAGCACCAACGAACTCCGGGAAAGCCCCACCGAGGCCGTGCTCAAGACGCACAAATACGAGCTGATCAATGCACACGCCGAAGCCGGGACCGAATGCATGGTCGTCAAGATCGCCCCCAATGAGGAAACGCGGTTCGCCGGAATGTTCGTCATCGTATTCCGGGGCACGGAGCCGACATCGTTGACCGATCTGCGCTCCGACCTCTCGGCCTCCCTGGTCCCGGCAGAGGGCGGCGGGTACGTCCACGCCGGTTTCATGAAGGCCTATGAACACGTTGCGGGACTGCTGGAGGAGGACCTCAAAAAGGCGGGGGACCTGCCCATATACATCACCGGCCACTCCCTGGGCGGGGCGCTGGCCCTGGTGGCCACCCGGTACATCTGCAACGACAGCCTTGGCGCGACATATACCTTCGGAGGCCCGAGGGTCGGCGACGACGCATTCTTCGAAAAGATCAAGACGCCGGTCTACCGCATCGTCAACGCGGCCGACGGCGTGGCCCGGATTCCCTTTGGCTGCGGATTCTCCATCCTGCTGGCGGGCATCCGGCTTATCCCCATCAACGGGACCAGGATCATAGCCAGATGGCTGGCAAAACGTTTCAGCGGCTATACCCACTACGGCGACATGAAACTGCTGACGGCCCCTTCCCATCTGAAGGATTTGCAGGTGCTGTCCAGCCCAAGCATCTTCAAGACCTCGTTTGTCATAGCGCCGAGGATGATCGCCAGCACCGGCAAGGCCGCGTTTCAGGACCACTCCATGGTGGAGTATTGCGACAAACTGAGCGCCTATGCCCTGAAACGGCTGTAATAGCAGCAGCCCCAAGCCGGCAAACGGTGCGGGACCGGGCGCAAAAGGAGAAAGTTGCAGGAGCCGCCCTGCTCGTATAGGCAAGGTGCAGAACTGTAAAAATCACCTTTTGCCCGACCGCCGCGCCGTTTCCGAGGAGGGGCCATGGACACCAGATATTTCGTCAATTTTTCCGAACTGAGCCTTGCCGACCTGGAGACCTGGAAAGACCAGGGGCGAAAGGTGGCCGGGGTTTACTGCCTCTATGCACCAGGCGAGATCATGCGCGCGGCTGGGATGGCAGCCGTTAGTCTGTGCGGCAAGAAACAGACACCCATCAAGGAAGCCGAAAAGGAACTGCCGCCCAGCCTGTGTCCGCTCATCAAGTCGAGCTATGGATACGGCGTTACCGACACTTGCCCGTTCTTCGCCGCGTCCGACGTGCTGGTGGCCGAGACAACCTGCGACGGCAAGAAGAAGATGTACGAGCTCATGGGACGGCTCAAGCCCCTGCACGTCATGCATCTGCCCCATACCCAGCAGGGCGGGGCGGCGCTGCAATACTGGCTGCAAGCGTTGCACGGGCTGGCCGACTTTCTCGTTGCCCAGAGTGGATCGGCCGTGACCGAAGAGGCCCTGCATGAACAGATCGTCCTGCAAAACGCCATCTGTAGGGAGTTGGGCACCCTGTCCGTGCTCATCACGGACGACCGGTCGCCCCTCACCTGGCGCGAGATGCTGTCCGTGCAGGAGAGCAAGAGCTTTGCCGTGTATCCCGACCAATATCTCAAGCACCTGACCGCTCTTCGCACCGACCTGCAAGCCTATCTGGCCCAGCCGGATATTGTGGCCAAGTCCGGCCCCCGCATCCTGCTGACCGGCTGCCCGGTGGGCAAGGGATCGGAAAAGGTAATCCGCATCGCCGAAGAACTGGGCGCGCGCGTGGTCTGCATGGAGAACTGTTCCGGACTCAAGGGCATCTCCCTGACCACGGACGAAACCGGCGACCCCTGGACCGCCCTGGCCCGCCGCTACCTGCAAATCCCCTGCTCCTGCATGACTCCCAATCCCAACCGCCTGGACTCCCTGCGCGAGATGGCCGAGGTCTACAAAGCAGACGCCCTTGTCGACCTGACCTGGCTCGGCTGCCATACCTACAACGCGGAATCGACCATCATCCGCGAATACGTGGAGGACCAGCTCGACCTGCCGTTCCTGCATGTGGAAACCGACTACTCCGAGTCCGACACCGAACAGCTGCGCACCCGTCTGGAGGCATTCCTGGAGATCGTGTAATAATTATAGGTAGGGGCACCCGCGCAATTCTCCTGCGGGCGATTTCCGCAAGCCCGCGCGAGATTGGACGACAGTCATACGAGGATGCAATGAAAAAGCTCCCCTTCATAAACACGCTGTATAATAAAAACGGATTCATTTTTTGGGTCGTTGCGATAGCAATCGCATTCGCGCTTTTTTATGCGGACAAAAAGACGTCGTTGAGCAAGGAAGACATCATTGCCATAGTGGAGAGCAAAAAGGATATCGTTTACATAAAGAACAATTCCGTTGAGGCCGCGTATATGGCATCATTTGTTGGCGCTGTCCTTGCTCTTTCAGAAAGCAAATTCGGTTTTGAAGATATACTTCGAATGACGTTCAAAGATGAAAACACCCATAACGAGCAAATCGCAGCACTACATACAAAGAAACTATCCGAATCCATTCTATTTGAATCAAAATATCTAATGGAAAATGGAATTCTCAAATCGTCAAAATGCTCTATTTCCTGCGGAGGAATAATCGGCGGCACCTTCAAGCGAATTAAAATTTCAACAGAAAACGGCCTGTTGAAGGAACTCCATGGGGATATGACTTTTTTGGAATTAAAGCACATTCTGGACCAACATGGGATAACTGAAATAAAATCCACCATACACCCGCTCAAAGATCAGATCGACATCTCTACGGAGGTGATGGATGAATCAACAAAGACGGTATATCGTGGCTACAGCGAAGCTGTATCAATACAATAATTCGCCCGTTATTTGATAAAGAAAATATACGCCACAACCTGATTTGTCTTTATCTGTCCATGCTACCAACCGGTTCAGCACTTTTTCTAAGACATTAGTAATCATTCTCCTTGCGGGATTGTCGAACAGAAGGCATGTTACAGACAAGTCACATGGAGCGGGGATGGACAACAACTTCTACAAGCAGCTGCTGGATTCGCTCACCGAGGGGATCTACTTCCTGAATCTCGACCAGGAAGTGGAGTATTGGAACAAAGCGGCCGAACGTTTGAGCGGCTACAGCGCGCAGGATGTGCTCGGTCACTGCTGCTCGGACAACCTGCTGCGCCATGTCGATGCGGGGGGTCGCCAGCTTTGCGGAGCCAACTGTCCGATGGCCGCCGCCATGCGGGACGGCGAGGTGCATGAAGGGCACATCTACATGCACCACAAGCTCGGCCACAGGGTTCCCCTCTTTATCCGCTCCTCCCCCATGCGGGATGAAACAGGCAAGATCATCGGCGCGGTGGAGATATTTTCCGACAGTACCCCGAGCATCAATGTCCTGAAGGAAATGGAAGAGTTGCGGCAGGAGGTTCTCTCCGACCCGCTCACCGGCGTGGGCAACCGGCGCTACGCGGATATCGCCATCCGCCAATTGAACTGTGACCTGCGGGACAACAACAGTGTTTTCGGCGTCATCTTCGCGGATATCGATCACTTCAAAGCCATCAACGACACCTGGGGCCATGCCGTGGGCGACATGGTGCTGACCATGGTGGCCAAGACCATCAACGCGGCCCTGCGGCCCCTGGACATCCACTGCCGCTGGGGCGGAGACGAATTCGTCATCTTCATCCCGAACATCGGCAGCAGGGACCTCTTCGGCGTGGCCGAACGCATGTGCACCCTGATAAAAAGCACTTGGCTTGACCATGCGGGCGCACGCATCCGCGTTACCGCATCCTTTGGCTGCGCAACCTCCAAAGCCGACGAAAAGATTGAAAGCGTCCTGGAACGGGCGGACAAGCGGCTTTACCAATGCAAGCAGGAAGGCCGAAACGGTGTCTGTTTCGAGAGCAGCCCGAAAGAGTCGCACCGAGGGTGATGCACGCCATGGACAACCATGCCCGGCAGGTGTAATTCCGAACGCCTGACACCGACGATTTTAGCGTGTTATCCGCAACGGCGGGACGCGCACAGGAGACGCCCATGTTCGGAACTCACGACCTGCTGCTGTTCATCCTCTCAGGATTGCTGCTCAACATCACCCCCGGCCAGGATGTGGCCTATATCGTCAGCCAGGGCGCATCCCGAGGCTGGAAATGCGGAGCCATGGCCGCCCTGGGCGTCAACACAGGCTGCCTCGTGCATATTGCGGCCGCCGCTCTCGGACTCTCCGCCATCCTGGCCACGTCCGCCACCGCCTTCATGATAGTCAAGCTCATCGGCGCGGCCTACCTGGTCTGGATCGGTATCGCCATGTGGCGCGAGGCGGCTCGCGGCAACGGCGCCGGAAAGGCCGAAGCCAAGGAACGCTCCCTGCGTTCCATCTATTCCAAGGGGTTCCTTACCAACGCGCTCAACCCCAAGGTGGCGCTCTTCTTCCTCGCCTTCCTGCCCCAGTTCGTGGCCTCGGACTCGCCCTGCAAGTCCCTCTCCTTTCTTTTCCTCGGCATCGTCTTCAACTTCAACAGCCTGTTCATCAATCTGGCCTATGCCTGGACCGCCGCCCGCACCGCCGCCCTCTTAAACGGCTGCGGCAGGTACAAGGCGTGGATCAAACGCGCGGCCGGCACCCTCTTCCTCGGTTTTGGGGTAAGGCTCGTCTTCGCCGACCGCATCTAGGAAGGCTGTTGAAAAGCGGCGATCCGCTGCGTTAAGTGAATTGTTGGCGAGTCTTCGAGCCGTGCAAGATCTTATGACATTGTTATGCTGCGAAAAGTTTAAACCCTCGCGTACAGGAAGTACGCTTTGGCCTTGCACTTCTTTCGCGCCCAGCATCTCACCACTTTTGAACAGCCTTCCGGATCGCAATTAACCCAAAAAAAGGCTGAACCCGTTTGCGCGGATTCAGCCGGAAAGGCATTGGGATTGACTGGGGAGGCTACTTGGCTTTGCCGGTCAGATCGTACTTTTTAAGCTTGTATTGCAGGTTGGACTTGGACAGACCGAGCATCTCGGCGGCCTTGACCTGGACGAAATCCGCGTGGACCAAGGCGCGCTTTACCAGGGCGCCTTCAATCTTGTCCATGGTTTCCGCCAAATTGAGCTGGCTGGGCAGCAGATCCACGGCAGACTTGAACTGGGCCTCCTCATCCTTGATCTCGGGCGGCAGGTCGTCGGCGTGGATGACGTCGGATCGGGCCAGGACCGTGCACCGTTCCACCACATTCTCCAGCTGGCGGACGTTGCCCGGCCACTCGTAGGCCGACAGGTAATCCATGGCAGCAGCGGAGAAACCGGAAATGGTGACCTGATTTTCCTTGGTGTACTTTTCCAGAAAATGGGCGGCCAACAGCGGAATGTCTTCGCGCCGCTCACGCAGGGGCGGCATGAACAGGGAAACCACGTTCAGTCGGTAAAAAAGGTCTTCGCGGAACTCGCCCTTGGTCACTGCTTCCTGCAAATTCTTGTTGGTTGCGGCCACGATGCGGATATCCACGTCAAGGGTCTCGGCGCCGCCCACGCGTTCTATCTGATGCTCCTGCAACACTCGCAGCAGCTTGACCTGCAATTCAGGCGTCAACTCGCCTATCTCGTCCAAAAAGAGCGTGCCCTTGTTCGCCTGTTCGAACCGGCCCTTGCGCATGGCCGTGGCTCCGGTGAACGAGCCCTTCTCGTGGCCGAAGAGCTCGGACTCCAGCACGCCGGGGTTGAGCGCCATGCAGTTCACTGTGACGAACGGCTGGTCCGCACGGGGCGAACTGTTATGAATGGCGCGCGCCACCAGCTCCTTGCCAGTACCGGATTCGCCCAGAATGAGCACCGTGGACTTGGAGGGCGCGGCCCGGTCCACCATATCCAGGACCTGCTGCATGCCCTTGCCGCGCGCAATGATGTTGTCCTTGGAGTAACGGTCGCGAATCTCGCGCTTCAGGCGGATATTTTCCTGCTGCGTGGCCGAGTACTGCACGGCCTTGGAAATGGAGAGCAGCAGCTCCTCGTTGGCAAACGGCTTGGTGATGTAATCAAACGCGCCGATGCGCATGGCCTCCACCGCGGCCTCGATGGAGCCGAAGGCGGTCATGATCAGCACCGGAATCTGCGGATAATTTTTCTTGCAGTGCTCAAGCACGTCCTGCCCGGTCATGCCCGGCATCTTCATATCCGTGAGGATGACGTCCACTTCGGAATCCTCCAGGTACGCCAGTCCCATTTCCGGATCACCCAGCGCCGTGACCTTGTACCCCTCGTCTTCGAGGATGGACTCCAAAATAAGCAGATAGTTTTTCTCGTCATCGAGAACCAGAATATTGGCGGGCATTCATTCTCCGGCGTAATGCGGTTTGTTTCAAGGCAAAAGACAGAATAGAACAAGATTGCCCGAAATCCAAGCGGGGATGTGCACCCTCGCCTCAGCACTGGATTCTCCGCCCCCAGCGTGCTAGGTTGAATCCATGCCAAAAGATGACAAACAACGACTGCGGGAGACACTCCTTGCCCGACGGCAGGCCCTTACCCCGGCCGCTGTCCATGCAGCCAGTATGCGCGTCTGCGAGCGCATCCGGTCCCTGGACCGATGGGCCTCGGCGCGGGAGGTGCTGATCTACTGGCCCGTGCGCGGCGAGGTGGACACCCGCCCCCTGCTGGCCGACCTCTGGGCGCGCAAGGTCACGGTGCTCATGCCCCGCTGCCGACCGGACGCGCCGGGCGAAATGGACATCGCCTGCGCCACCTGCGAGTCCGACCTCCGCCCCGGCATGTTCTCCATCATGGAACCCGCTGCCCACAGCTGCCCGGCGGTCAACCGCTGCTCACCGGACCTCGCCCTGCTGCCCGGCGTGGCGTTCGACAGGCACGGCTTCCGTCTCGGATTCGGCGGCGGCTACTACGATCGGTTGATGGCTGGCGCGGATATGAACGACACCCTGACCGTCGGCCTGTGCCACGCCTTCCAGCTTGTGGACCGCCTGCCCATCGAGACCTGGGACCAACCCGTCAACCTGATTTGTTCCGATGAGGAATTATGCCGCCCATAGCCTTCTTTCCCTTCTCCTTCCCTGAAATTTCCAGCGTGGCCTGCGCCTTCACCTCCCGGCGCGGCGGGGTTTCCGAGCCTCCCCACGACTCCGCCAATCTCTCCTACGAGGTGGGCGACGACGAGCAGGCCGTCAGCCAAAACCGGCGTCTCATCCATGATCGTCTGGCCCTCTCCGGCTGGTGCGAACTCAAGCAGATTCACGGCGACATCATCCAATACGACCTCGACGCCACCCAGCCGGAGGCCGCCCCCACCCTGGAAGGCGACGGCCTGACCACGACCCGGCCCGGCACAGGCCTTGTCATCAAGACCGCCGACTGCCAGCCCATCCTCCTGGCCCACCGCTCCGGCAAGTATATCGCCGCACTGCACGCGGGCTGGCGCGGCAATCGCATGAACTTCCCCGGTTCAGGCGTCACCCGCTTTTGCGAGCACTACCAGCTCGACCCGGCCGACATCTTCGCTGTGCGAGGCCCCAGCCTCGGCCCCACTGCCGCCGAGTTCGTCAACTTCGCCACCGATTTCGGGCCCGGTTTCGGGTCCTACTTCGATACCAAACGCCGGACCATGGATCTCTGGCAACTCACCCGCGACCAGCTCCACGCCGCAGGTGTGCCGCAAGATCAGATCTTCGGCATGGACCTGTGCACCATGAGCAGGGACGACACCTTTTTCTCCTACCGCAAAGCCTGCGCCTCGCCCGTCAAAGGCACCGGGCGGCAGGTCGGGATCATCTGGATTCGCGAATCGGCATAGGAAAGGGAGGCCTCCGGCGGCCCTTCCGGGGGACCACTTCGTGGAGACCAGGGCGCCGCCCTGGACCCGCCAAGGGCTATGGCCCTTGGATCCCTTTCGCCGCTGCGCGGGGGAGGAGCTTGCGGGTTGGGAGTCGGTTGGCTGAAGGCTTGGCTGGCACCGACTGTGTGGCGTCCGCAAATCTTTGAATGGAGCGCTTTCCGCCCTGTCGGGACGGAAAGCGCTCCATTCAAATCTTTACGGACAGTAGCCCATGTAAGAGACGGAGGGAGGGCCTGAGAAGGCGTTCAGGACTGGGGAAAAACACAACTCTTATTGAAAGACAATTTGCTTTTTTTCATAAAAAAACCTTCCGGTTTGTGCTGAAAGAATCGGCTGACGGCGTACGGGTAAGCCGCACTGACCCGACCCGGTTTTTTCAGCACAAACCGCTAACCGGCACGGCGACGGAACCGTCCGTCCCCGCAGGCATGGAACGCCCAGCCAGGCCACGCCCCCGCGAAAGCGGCAATGGGATCCCTAAGGCCCTCGGCCTTAGGCAGGTCCAGGGCAGCGCCCTGGCCGTCGGAGACGCCCCGCCGGCGAGGCGCCCCCCGGTAGGGCCGCCGAGGGCCTCCCCGAAGCAAAGACTTTTGCACGGAATTCGGCTAAAGGAATCGGCATGGGCATTCTGATGAAGTTTATCGTGATCCTTGGATTGATCTTTCTGATCCTTTCCATGTTCACCAAGACCAAAGCCGAGCGGGTAGCGCGCCGCAACAAGACCACCAATATTTTGCTGTTGGCCATCGTGGTTTTGCTGGCGGTTTCCATCGGCATCAATCTCTTTACGCGCTTCGGGTCGTGAGCCGTTCCGAGCATCCATACATAGGCTGGTCCGGCAGGGAGGACGGTCCGCGCATCCTGGGCATCAACCCGTGGATACACGATTTTGCGGCCTTCAACCTGTGGGCTAGGCCCGTGGGACTATTGGCCTGCCTGGACATGCTGCGCTCGGCTGGAGCCTCCGTGGCGCTGATGGACTGCCTGGACCCGACGTGGGAGGGCGAACACTGGCCCAAGCCGCGCAAGTACGGCACTGGGCATTATCCCAAAGAAGAACTGCCGCTGCCGGAGGTGCTGGGCTTCACCGATCGACGGTACTCCAGATACGGCCTCCCGGTGACTCAGGTCCGCGAGGCGCTGGCTGCGCTTGATCCAGCGCCGGACATGGTGCTGGTGACCACCATCATGACCTATTGGTACCCCGGCTCACTGGAGGTGCTGAAGATCGCGGCCGAGCTGTGGCCTTCGGCCGTGCGCGTGCTGGGCGGGGGCTACGCAACCTTGTGCGGCGAACATGCTGCGGCCAATGCCGATGCGCAGTTGCTTCTGGCCGGTTCGCTGGAGACGCCGGGGAACTGGGGCGCGCTTTGGAACGCGCTGGGGCGGCATGTGCCCGATGTGCCGGAGAATGCGGGGCTGGGGCTGGCGCTCGATCTGTACAGCGATCCGGTTTATGCGCCGGTGCTGGGCTCGCGCGGCTGCCCGTTCGCTTGCGAGTACTGCGCCAGCCGCGTGCTGCACCCGGGGTTTCGGCAAGGCGAGCCGGAGTTGGTGTTTGCCTCGCTCAAGGCGGAATATGATCGGGGCGTCAGGGATTTCGCTTTTTATGACGACGCGCTGCTAGTCAACCCCGAGCAATGGCTATGGCCGGTGCTGGACCGCATCGGCGCGGCGGGCATGGAACTTCGGCTGCACACGCCCAACGCCATGCATGTGCGTCGGCTGACGCCGGAGGTCTGCGCCCGGCTGCGGGATGCGGGACTGACCACGGTACGGCTGGGACTGGAGACCACGGATTTCGATCATCGCCGGGATGTGAAGCTGACCCGCGCGGAATGGGAGGCCGGAGCGCGCAATCTGGTGGACGCGGGCTTCGATCTGGACGACGTGGGGGTGTATATTCTGTTCGGCCTGCCGGGCCAGGACTTTTCCGGCGTGGAACGGGCGGTGCAACACGTCCGGTCCTATGGGTTCCGGCCGCATCTGGCCCACTATACGCCCATTCCGGGCAGTCCGCTCTTTGCCGAGGCGGCCCGGGCGAGCGCTTACCCCATCGCGGCCGAGCCGCTGTTTCAGAACAACTCGCTGTGGCCCTGCGTTCCGGGCGGATTCAGTTGGTCGGAGGCAAGGCGGTGGAAGGATCTACTGCACGGGGAATGAGCGGCGGCTGCGGACTCCCATGATTCCGCATGAGAGCCCGCAACAAAAAACAACGTTATGCCCACCAGATGGAGCGGGCCGGGGGATTGCCGAAAGTGGTAAAATCGTCGCCGGACTCCTTCAGTACCGCGTCCAGCTCTTCAATCGTGAAATCGTAGCCATCCTCTTTGGCCGCAGCCACAAAATCTTCCTTGGTCCGAATGGCGTTGTACTTGGCTTTGACAGCCTTATTCTCGCCGCCTGCGATGAGCAGACGCTCTACTTCTTTCTTGGACATGCTAACGCTCCTTCTTCTCAGCAAAATGGGGTGTGGTCCTTACTTGATTCCAACGAGCCACACGCATAAAGCCGGGCTCAAACAGTGACTTAACTTTTACCTTGGCAAGGAACGGACCGTCAAGAAGGAATAAGACTAAAATGATAAATTGGCTTTTGAAAAACCAGAAAGCATGTCGTGTTTTTGCTAAAATGGTTAAACAGGATACTTAAAGCTATGAAAAAGTATAGACACGATGACAAGCAAAAGAAAGTTCTCTTCCCGGAAATTCCGCAGCCAACAGGCGGCAATCAGAGATGTATTGATAGAGAAAATATTGTCCTCCGTGGTTCCAGACGGACCGGGACCCGTTTGCAACATGTTTCTATATGGTTGTTCTTGTGCAGTTCACCTGCAATTGAACTAACGACGCAGATTGCGTTTCTAAACGCCCTGGCAGACATGACGACCACGGCAAAACGGGTAAAATCGGTACAACATGGCGTATTGACAGGGGTAGGTAAGTTGTCCCCAACGCAAAAAAAAGATTTTTGGCATTAAACTTGATATTTCCCGGGACGGGTGGAAATAATTTCCTTCACTGAACGAACGATAAGGATTCAGCATGAAGACCAAATATCTGATCATCGGCGCCGGACCCACCGGCCTGGGCGCGGCGCATCGGCTGCACGAACTCGGCATGGACGACTTTCTGGTCCTGGAGCGAGAGAACTACGCGGGCGGACTGGCGGCCAGCTTCAAGGACGACAACGGGTTCACCTGGGACATCGGCGGCCACGTGGTCTTCTCGCACTTCAAATATTTCGACGACCTGTTCGATTCCCTGCTGGGCGACGAATACCTGGAGCACGAGCGGGAATCCTGGGTGCGCACCAACAAGACCTGGGTGCCCTATCCCTTCCAGAACAATATCCGCTACCTGCCGCCCAAGGCGCGCTGGGAATGCGTCAAGGGACTGCTGCCCGGCAAGCGCGAAACCGGCGAGCCCGCCAACTTCGGAGAATGGATTGACCGCATCTTCGGCGAGGGCATCGCCAGCCACTTCATGCGGCCCTATAACTTCAAAGTCTGGGCCACTCCACCCGAACTGATGCAGTACGGCTGGATCGGCGAACGCGTCAGCGTGGTTGACCTGCGCAAGGTGCTCAAAAATATCCTGCTGGAGCGCGACGACGTGGCCTGGGGACCGAACAACACCTTCCGTTTTCCGCTCTACGGCGGAACCGGCGAAATCTTCCGCCGCCTGGCCGACACGCTCAAGGCGCGTATCGAGTACGGCCAGTCCGTCACCGGCATCGACACCAAGACCAAGACCGTGACCACGGACAAGGGACTGACCGTGGAATACGAGACCATGCTCAATACCGGACCGGTGGATATGCTGGTCTCCCAGTGGATGACCGACCGCGACCCGGCCATGGTCGATGCGTCCAAAGGACTGACCCACAGTTCCACCTACGTGGGAGGCGTGGGGCTCAATGTCCTGGACAAGAGCGAATTCAACAAACGGTGCTGGATGTACTTCCCGGACTCGGACTCGCCCTTCTACCGCGTGACAAACTTCCACCACTATTCGCCGAACAACGCGGCCCGGCCGGGCGAGCAGCTCGCCTTCATGTGCGAGACATCCATGTCCGAACACAAGCGGGAAAAACCGGAAGAGCTTATGGACCGCACCATACAAGGTCTGATAAACTCCTCCCTGTTGGACGCGTCCAGAGTGGACGACGTGCTGACACGATGGGAGATCGCCGTGGACTACGGCTATCCCGTGCCCTGCCTGCGCCGCGACACGGCGCTGAAGACCATCCAGCCTCGGCTGGAGGCCATGGACATCTATTCCCGAGGCCGGTTCGGCGGGTGGAAATACGAGGTGTCCAACATGGATCATTCCGTGATGCAGGGCGTGGAATGGGCGGACAGGATGGTCTCTGACACTCCCGAAACCACCTATTCCTGGGACTGATTAAACAATGGACACCACCATATACCAAACGCGCCGCGACAACCTGCGGCGCGTTCTGAATGAGCAGGGCATCGAGGCGCTTCTCGTCTCGCTGGCGGCCAACCGCTACTACCTGAGCGGGTTCGAACTGCACGACCCGCAGTGCAATGAATCCGCGGGCTGGCTCGCCATCACCGCCTCGGGCGACGACTTTCTCTTTACCGACCCGCGCTACACCGACGCAGCCCGACGCCTCTGGGACGAGGACAAGCTGCACATCTACAGCGCGGACAAACACGGCATGGTCGCCCAGGTGCTCCGCGACTGCGGCGTGCGCGACCTAGCCTTCGAACCGCGCGCCATGCAGCTCTTCGACTACGACAAGCTCGCCGCACGCCTGCGACTGACCGGCGTGGACAACCTCGTCGAGGGGTTGCGCGTCATCAAGGACGAGGACGAAATCCGGCGGATGCAGGCCTCCATGGACATCAACCACAAGCTTATGGCCTACATCGAACCGCGCCTGGAACCGGGTCGGACCGAAAAGGAGATCGCCTGGGACATCGAACGGTTCTTCCGCGAAAACGGTGCCGAGGAGCTCGCCTTCTCCACCATCGTGGGTGTCGGCCCCAATGCCGCCCTGCCCCACTGCATTCCCGGCGAGACCAAGCTGCGTGAAAACGACATGGTGCTCATCGACACCGGCTGCCGCCACCAAGCCTACAACTCGGACCAGACCCGCACCTTCTGGGTGGGCGACAAGCCGTCCGACCGCTTCCGCAAGACCATGGACCTCGTTCGCGCGGCCCAGCAGGCGGCCATCGACGTCATCCGGCCCGGCCTGCTCTATACCGAAGCCTACCGCGTGGCCTGCGAGGTCTTCGACAACGCGGGCGTCCTGAATCTCTTCACCCACGGCCTCGGCCACGGCGTGGGCCTGGAAACCCACGAGCCGCCGAGCCTGAGCCGCGCCAGCCGGGGCACCCTGGCCGAAGGCATGGTCGTCACCGTGGAACCCGGCCTCTACGATCCCGAATGGGGCGGCATCCGCTGGGAATACCAGGTGCTCGTCACCAAAGACGGCTGCCGGGTCATGTAGACGACTCGGCTTACGATGAATTAAAAAAACGGAACCTCGTTGAGGTCCCGTTTTTTTATGCCTTCGGCATGTGTTTTCGGGGAAATAAAACAGGTGGGGAAGCCGCCTGCGGCGGCGATGTCGGGTGATTTCGCCTCCGGCGGGCAGGGGCTCGCACCCCTGCACCCCATTTTTTGGGGGGATGACTTCTAATGAAAAAGCATGGGGCCGAAGGCAACCAGGGATTCTCAAGGGCCATAGCCCTTGAGCCGCCGGAGGCGAAATCACCCGTCAAATCCCGCCGCAGGCGGTTCCACCCTGTCTTCTCTGCCTTCCCTGCCTTTCCTGCCTTTCCGTCCGTCCCGGAACAACGCGCAGCGCTATTCTTCCTGGAACTTTTTCCAGTCGTTCAAAAATGTCTCCAGCCCGCTGTCGGTCAGGGGATGGTGCATGAGTTCCATGAGGATGGGATATGGCACGGTGGCGACGTCCGCGCCGATCATGGCCGCGTCGAACACGTGCATGGGGTGGCGGACCGAGGCCACCAGGATATTGGTGCCGAATCCGTAGTTGTCGTAGATGGTCCGTATCTGGCTGACGATCTCCATGCCGCAACGGGTCAGGCCGTCCAGGCGACCCACAAAGGGGGAAACATAGGTTGCGCCCAGCTTGCCCGCTATGAGCGCCTGCCCCGGCGAAAAAACAAGGGTGACGTTGGTCTTGATGCCCTGCTCCGCGAGCTTGCGCAGGGCCTTCACCCCTTCGGGGATCATGGGGATCTTGACCACCACGTTTTCGCCGAAGGAGACGAGATCCTTGGCTTCCTTTATCATACCTTCGGCCATGGTGGAGATGACCTCCAGACTGACCGGCCCTTCCACCATGTCGCAGATTCGGGCGGCCTGATCGCGCCAGTCGCCTCCTTCGCGGGAGAGCAGGGTCGGGTTGGTGGTTACGCCGTCGAGGAGGCCGTAGGTGCGCCCCTCTTCGATCTGTTCGATATTCGCCGTGTCGAGAAAAAACTGCATCATACTCCTCCTGTAACGTGAAGGACACGCCGCCATGGGGGTCCTTTTCGCCAACGGTAGCACAAATCCCAGCTTGGGCAAATGTATGGCAAACTTGCGGTGTGAGGGAATTCCCTTCCACAGCGACACGGATTTGTTTACACTGCCGCAATGTCACGTCACGAACCCGTTACCATCATAGGGCTGCCGCCCGGATCGCTGGAGGTCACGCCGCTTGTGCGCGAGGCGCTCGGCGGCATGGAACTTGTGGTTGGCGGCAAGCGGTTGCTGGAGAATCTGCCGCAGGGGACACTCCCCCGCAATGCGGAAACCCTGCCCATAGCCGGACCGCTGGGGCCAATCCTGGAAACAGTGCGCAAGGCGTCCGTTTCCGGCAAACGGGTGGCGGTGCTGGCGGACGGCGATCCGCTCTTTTTCGGCATCGGCAAGCGGCTGGGCGAGGCGCTGGGGCGGGAGAACCTGCGGGTGCTGCCGAGTCTTTCCACCGTGCAGCTGGCCGCGGCCCGGCTGGGGCTGCCGTGGCACGACATGGATTTCGTTTCCCTGCACGGCCGGGAGGATTATGCGCCGCTCTATGCCGCGCTGGTCCGCGCCGACCACATCGCGGTGTTCACGGACCAGACCAACACCCCGGCGGAGGTGGCCCGTGCCCTGCTGCAACGCGGCGCCGACTGCTTTTCCATGACCGTACTGGAGAATCTGGGGACGCCGGAAGAAAACGTCCGGCTGATTCCCCTGCCCGACACCTGGGGCATGACCTTCGCTCCGCTCAACATGGTCATCCTGGAACGGCAATATCCGCCGGAAATCCAGCTGACCATGGGCATTCCGGACCATTTCTACATGCACCAGAAGGGACTGATCACCAAACTGCCGGTACGCGCGGCCGGGCTGGCCCATCTCAACGTGGAGCCGCACTCCACGGTCTGGGACCTGGGCGCGGGCTGCGGCGCCGTGGCCATCGAGGCCTCCCACCTGGCACTACGCGGGCGGGTCTTTGCCGTGGAGCGGCACAAGACGCGCGCGGCCATGATCCGGGAAAACATCCGGCGCACCGGGGCGTGGCTGGTGGATACCGTACTCGGCTCCATGCCGGGTTGTCTGGAGGGATTGCCCACCCCGGACCGCATTTTTGTGGGCGGCGGGCTGGGCGGCGAGTCCAACGAGGACACCGAGCTTCTCGCCGTGGCCTGCGACAGGTTGAGTCCGCGCGGCCACATGGTGGTTCACTGCATCCTGCTCGACACCCTGCACGCGGCAAAAGATCATTTCAAGCACCTGGGCTGGCACTTCGGCGTAACCCAGCTCCAGGCTTCGGCCACGGATTCGCTGGCCGGAGATTTGCGCTTCAAGGCACAGAATCCCGTCTTCATACTCTGGGCGGAAAAACCATAAAAAGCACCATGGCACCCACTCTCGACGACACACGATTTGTAGCCATTGATTTCGAAACCGCCGACCCCAAACGGGATTCGGCCTGCGCCATCGGGCTGGTGGTGGTGGACAAGGGCGAGATCGTCGCCCGGAACTACCACCTCATCCGCCCCCCGCGCGCCAAGTTCAACCCCTTCTGCGTCCGGGTGCACGGCATCCACTGGGAGGACGTGCGGGACGAGCCGACCTTCGGCGAACTGTGGCCCAAGCTGGAACCGCTCTTTTTCGGTGCGGACTTCCTCTGCGCCCACAACTCGTCCTTTGACAAGTCCGTACTCCAGACCTGCTGCCGGGAGGCCGGTTGCCAGCCTCCCAAGCAACCGTTCCTGTGCACGGTCCAGCTTTCGCGCAAGACCTGGGAGCTGCCTTCCAACAAGCTCAACTGCGTCTGCGACCACCTGGGCATCACCCTGAAGCACCACCACGCCGGTTCCGATGCCGAGGCCTGCGCGCGCATTGCGGTGCAGGGGCTGCGCGACAACCCCGACTATCTGCGCAAGGTGCTCTGATGGCTCGGGTCCACTTCATCGGCGCGGGCCCCGGCGACCCCGAACTGCTGACCGTCAAGGGCAAGCGGCTTATCGAGGAAGCGGCTTTGGTACTCTATGCAGGCTCCTTGGTCCCGCGCGAGGTGGTCGCCTGCGCAAGCAAGGACGCACGCGTGGAGGATTCCGCACCCCTGAACCTGGAAGAGACGCACGCGCTCATGGTCGAGACCGTGCGGACCGGCGGCGATGTGGCCCGCGTGCACACCGGCGACCCGTCGCTCTATGGCGCGATCCGGGAACAGATCGCCCTGCTGGAGCGGGACGGCATCGAATACGACGTGGTGCCGGGCGTGACCGCCGGATTTGCGGCGGCTGCGGCGGCCAAGATTTCCTACACCGTGCCCGAGGTCACCCAGACCCTGATCTTCACCCGGCTGGCGGGCAAGACCCCGGTGCCGGAGGCGGAATCCCTGGACAAGCTGGCGGCCCATGGCGCGGCCCTGTGCATCTACCTCTCGGCGGGCGACCCGGAGGGAGTGCGCGACAAGCTGCTGGCCGGAGGATATGCGCCCGCAACCCGAGTGGTCATGGCCCACCGCGTGGGCTGGCCCGAGGAACGGGTGGTGCGCACGGAGCTTGCCACCTTGGCCGATGCCGCGCGTGAAAACGGCTTCACCCGCCAGACCGTGTTCCTGGTCCTGCCCGGCCAGGGGGACATGGACGACGCGGCCACCAAATCCCTGCTCTATGATGCTGGATTCGCCCACGGATACCGGGATAAGAAAGTGTAGCTCCACCTGTCAGACATACCCGCCCAACAACTTTCAAAACAGGCAATATCCTGCTTGTGTACCGGTTCATCCGGGCATATGAAGCGAAAATCGGGACCAACGCCCGACCTGGACCGGGCAACATCGGCCCGAAGCTTCAACCCGGCCGTCCACGGATGGCAGCGGAGCCTGCATGCGCGCAAAAAAGATTACTGTTCGTCTTTGGAAGGAGACCGACATTCCGGCCATTGTGGAGTGCCACCGGGCCGCCTATCCCGACTATGCGGAGCACTATGACGAGCGCATGTACGGGATGCAATTTGCCGCCTTTCCCGAAGGCCAGATTCTGGCCGAATCGGACGGCAAGGTCATCGGATACGCCACTTCCATCATCGTCCAACTCGACGACAGCATCGACTGGTACCGCTACGAGGAAATCACGGGCGGCGGTTCCTTCAGCACACACACTCCCACGGGCGACACACTCTATGGCGCGGACATCGCGGTCCATCCCGACTACCGGGGCAAGGGTGTGGCGGGCAAAATGTACGTGTACCGCAAGAAGCTCCTGAAGCGGTACAACCTCAGCCGGATGATCGCCCACGGCCGGATCATGAACTACAACGAGTATGCCGGGCGGGTAACGGCCCGGGAATACGTGGATCTGGTGCGTGAGGGACAGATCAAGGACTCCGCCCTGACAGCCCACTATAAGGCGGGCTACCGGGTCAAGGGCGTTTTCCTCGATCTTTTGCCGGACGATTCCAGCCTCAATTATTCGACGTTCCTGGAGATGCCCAACCCGGACTTTCAGCCGGTGCGCCGCAAGATCGCCGGAGCCCCGCTCAAGCGCGCGGTGCGGCAGTTCCGCGTCTGCGCGGCCCAGTACCAGATGCGCAAGATCGCCTCCTGGGAAGAACTGCGCCAGTCCGTGGAATTCTTCGTGGCCACGGCGGATGCATATCACAGCCATTTCCTGGTCATGCCGGAGCTGTTCACGGCCCAGATGTTCAGCACCATGCCCTCCGACTGGGCATCCCGCCGGGCCGTCATGGAGCTGGCGGGCATGGCCGACCTGTACCTGAATATGTTCCGCGAACTGGCCACCTCGTACAACCTGCACATCATCGGCGGGTCGCACCCGATCCTGCGCGACGGCAAGCTCTACAACGTGGCGCACCTGTTCACGCCGTCCGGCAACGTCTACACTCAGGACAAGCTGCACATCACCCCCGGCGAACGCGAGGCATGGGGCATCAATCCGGGTGAAGGGCTGACCGTTTTCCAAACCCCGCTGGGGCGCATCGCCATCCAGGTCTGCTACGACATCGAATTCCCGGAGACAGCGCGACTACTCTCCCTGGCCGGGGCGGAAGTCATCTTCGTCCCCTTCAGCACGGATGAAAAGCGCGCCTACATGCGGGTCCGGGCCACGGCCCAGGCACGGGCCATCGAGAACTCGATCTACACCGTCATCGCCGCCAACGTGGGCAACCTGCACGGGGTGACGACCTACCTGCTCAACTACGGGCAGTCCGCCGTGTTCTCGCCCAGCGACCCGGCATTTCCCATCCCCTCACTCAACGGCGAGGCAGACCCCGGCGTGGAAACCGTGGTCATCGCGGACCTCGACTTCGCCAGCCTTTCCCAGGTAAGGGAATTCGGAAGCGTCCGTCCCCTGCACGAGCGCCGCCCGGACCTCTACGAACTCCGGTCCAAGTCAAAAATCCAGATAGTGCGCACGGAGTAGCTCCGGCTGCGCCCCGCCCCCAGGAGGACTCACCCAATGGAAACACTGCACATCGAGACACACGACCACGAAGAGATGGTGGACATCACCCTGGCGGTCCGACGCGTGATAACCGAAAACGGTTGGACCGACGGTGCGCTCCTGCTCTACTGCCCGCATACCACAGGCGCCATCACGATAAATGAGGGCGCTGACCCGGACGTGGTGCGCGACATCGTCGTCAACCTGCGCAAATTGGTGCCCCACCGAGGCGACTACCACCACGCCGAGGGCAACTCGGACGCGCACATCAAATCATCCATGTTCGGCTGCGACCAGATGGTCATAGTGGAAGGCGGAAACATCCAGCTCGGCACGTGGCAGAAAATCTACTTCTGTGAGTTCGACGGCCCGCGCAACCGCAAGCTATGGGTGAAGTGGCTTGGAGCTTAGGCGGAGACCGAGTTTTTCCAACAGCCTCCGGTCGGGGTAGCTGATTGTACCTCTCCTATTCCTGTTATGGCCGAGTCCCTTTTCCGGCCGCGAGCCCGGCCGCCAGCTTGTGCAGCTTGTCCCCGGCCTTCAGGCCATGGCCGGTGAAGGCGGTGACAATGACTTCGTCTGCCGCGCTCTCTGCCGCGTGGCGGGCCGCTCCGGCGATGATGGCGGCGGAGGTTGGCTCGATGCAGTAGCCCTGCCTGCCCATGGACCGGAATGCGGCGAGGATTTCCTCTTCGTTCACTGTCAGAAAATCACCCCCCGTTGAGCGGACGGCTGCCAGCATCTGCTCACCCCGCTCGGGTTTGGCTATGGCGATGCCTTCGGCCAGGGTCGGCGAGGTGGATACATCCAGGGCGTACTTTGCCCCGGAGGAAAAAGCCGTGGCGAGCGGGGCGCAGCCTGCGGCCTGGACCGCTATCAGGCGTGGCATGGACTGAATCACACCCAACTGCAACAGCTCGGAAAATCCGAGATGCGCGCCGATCAGCAGGGTGCCGTTACCGGCGGGCAGGACCACCGTGTCCGGCGCCTTCCAGCCCAACTGCTCGACAACCTCATAGGCAAAGGTCTTGGTGCCGTGGAAAAAATAGGGGTTGTAGACGTGGCTGGCATAGAAGGTGTCCTGCGCCGCATCCATGCAAGCGGCCGCCGTATCCTCACGACTGCCCGGCACCGGTACGAGGTCCGCGCCATAGAGTTCGATCTGGCCGAGCTTGCCCGGCGAGTTGTCCGCCGGGACAAAGATGCGGCAATGTACCCCGGCCTTGGCGCAATACGCCGCCACGGCACAGCCTGCGTTTCCGGAGGAATCCTCCACAACGTCCGTTATGCCGAGGTGGGTGGCCATGGCTATCATGACCGTGGCACCGCGGTCCTTGTAGGAGCCGGTAGGGAAAAGTTGTTCCTGCTTGACCAGCACCTCCCTTCCGCCGATCTCGACCGGCAGCAGCGGGGTAAAGCCCTCGCCCAGGCTGAGTTCCGCACCGGCCGGGATGGGCAGGGCCTCGCGATACCGCCACAGGGTCGGCGCGCGGGAGGCAATCTTGTCCACAGGCAGCGCCGGGGTGAAATCAAGGTCCAGCAACCCGCCGCAGTCGCAACGCCAGCGGACCGACTCGCCGGGAAACCGCTCACCGCATGTTCTGCATACAAATTCCGCCATCCTATTCCTCCACTGCGGCAACGCACTCAATTTCCACCAGGAATCCATGGTGCAGCTCCCGGGTAGGCACCACGGCCCTTGCGGGTTTGTGGTCGCCGAAAAACTCGGCATAGACCGTATCCACCTGCCCCCACAGGGCAATATCCGAAATATAGCAGGTGCACTTTATCACCCGATTCCGGCTTGATCCCGCAGCCTGCAGCACCGCATCCACATTGGCAAGCGCCTGCCGGGTCTGTTCTTCTATGGGGCCGAGCATTTTTTCGCCGGTCTCCGGTTTCACGGCCAGCATACCCGAGACATAGACAAGTCCGTTATGAATCATCCCCTGTGAATAATGCCCTGCCGGGGCCGCGCATTTCGGCGTGAATACAGACTGCATAATCTTCTCCTCCAAGCTTTTAGGGCGGGCATCAAGTCCCACTTCTCCGTCCACAGGTCCAATGCCTGCCTAGCAAACTCGTCTCGGAACAGGCAAGCGAGAAGCCAGAATCTGCCCTGCCGGACAAAAGAATTCGAAAACACCTATAGAAAACATCATCCTCTTGAGCCTCTTCCATTCTGTGCTATGGAAGGAAAATACCGAATTAAATTCATCTTTTCATTAACCAGAGTGAAGTTTGCCCTATGCCATATTCCTTTGATGTAGAAAAAAAAGAAAACTACGTTCTGCTAATCGCTTCCGAAGCAATCGAATCCATGGACGACTTGCGTTTGCTAGACGCGGCGCTGAGGGAAATCGCAATTCAACACGATTGCCTGCGACTGCTGATTGACGAGCGGGCAGCCCGGAAGGACCTCAACTCCCACGACCTGATCGTTTTTTCGGAATCAAAGAGGATTGACGAACGTCTCTGGCTCCGAATTGCGGTAGTCTACAAGCCGAAAGAGGTCTCCCGGCGTCACTGGATCGAGACGGTTCTCCAGAACCGATTTGTGGCCTACAAACAGTTTTCGTCCATGGACCAAGCCCCCAAATGGCTGCTGGAAAGCTAACGTCCCTTATTTCTTCTGCTCATCCCAGAAAAAAAGGCGGGATAGATTCCCGCCTTTCCAGTTTTTCCAACAAATAAACAGGCTATTGCTTGCCGATGACGTCCACGGCCTTCTCACACAGCGAACGGCCGTCCTCTTCGCTCGGCTCGAAGGGAATGGGGCGGAGCACGCCGTAGCCTTCGCTCTCGTCTTCAAAGGTATCGGGGTCCGTAGCCGTTATCACTGCGGTATTGAACATGGCGTTGGTCATGACCACCGCCTTGACCAGGGCCAGGGGCTTGTGGCCCGGTAAATCCTCGTCCACGATGACCAGGCCGGGCTTGGCGCCTTTGACCTTTGCCAGCGCGGCATCCTCGTTATCCATGACTTCCACAGTCAATTCACCCGTGGCGGCCAAACCTTTGGTAAAAGCTTCCAGAGCTTCGGCGCGGGGCGTGACAATAATACAAGCTATAGGCATGAGCACCTCATTTTTCTCCCCTTTCGGCACCAACCGAGATTGCGGGGGCTGTTCGTTTACTGATTGTTTTTCCGCACCGTCTGTTTGTAATAGTCACCAACCGCCTCCTGCAAGGCATTGGCAGCCAGCCAGGCGCAGTGATGGTCATCGGAGGGGAGGAACTCCGGTCCGCCCAATCCTTCAAGAACGCTTTCTCCGGTAATGGAAATAATGGCGTCGCACGGCTTGTCAACGGCCAGCTCGGCCGCCATGGAGCCGCATATCCGACTGGAGCCGCAGCCGTCGGTGGCAAACCCGGCATCCCGCACGCGGTCATCCTCTATGCGCAGGAATATCCGGATGGTATCGCCGCAGCCGCCGGTGGATGCGCCTTCGTAGTTGGCCCCGGCCGGTTTGCCGTGATGCGGAGGATTGCGCCAGCGCTCAAATCCCGACCGGCCATAGGCCTCAATGGTCTCCTCGTTGATCCTGCCTTGCAGCTCGTTCACGATGTCATCAAAATTACTCATTGTTCACCCGTCTAGTGGACAAGGAACAGGATGGCCGCCGGTGAATACCATTATCAATGTCCTTTTCGTTGGGCAAGGCCGAAACCCGGCATTCATATCGTTCTCACTGCACGCTGCCAGCGAATTCCCGATTTACAAGGATTACATATATTCGCAAATGTTACAGGAAAACATGACGAGAATACATCTTATTTATCTTTATATATTTTTATACATCTTACGGCCTATCAAAATCATGCGATACATTTACTTTCCCCATTATCTTGAGTTAGGGTTTTCACGATCCCCACATACGCGCGGTGCTCTTTCGTCGAAAATCAATGCAAGGATTTTCTCAATGTCTCGATTCCCTCGCCTTTGCCTGCTGATCTGTTTTTCCGTCCTTTCCTTCGCCCTGACCTGTGCGGCGGCGGAGAAACCGATCATTCCAGAAGAATACGGCACTATCTCCGGCCAGTTCCGGACCTACTATTTCACCCAGCGCAACAAGGACACGCGAAAAAGCTTCAACGTCGTCAGGGAATCACTGGCCGTCGGCGGCTACCTCAAATACGAAAGCCCGTGGATTGCCGACCATTTCGGTGCAGGGGTGGCAGGCTATATCTCTGAACCGTTCATCAACACCTTCAACCAGGATGGCCGGGGCGGCACCGGCCTGCTTTCCAGCAGGAATCAGGGAATCCATGCGCTGGGCGAGGCCTACCTCAAGGCCCGCTACGCCCAGAGCGAGGCCCGCGTCTGGCGGCAGCGCATCGATACCCCGTTCATCAACAGCGACGACAGCCGTATGCTGCCCAAAACCTTCGAGGCATACGGCATCAAGTCCAAGGACGTGGAAAATCTGGAACTCAATTTCTACTGGGTGGACAAGGAGAAAGACCGGGACACAGAACTCTTCAAGCCCATGACGGAAATAGCTGGGATGAACTCCACCCAAGGCGGCGTGCTCATGACCGGGGCGGACTGGCAACCCATGAACAAAATGCCCCTGCGCTTCTGGAACTACTATGCTCCCGACATGGACAACACTTTCTTCACCCAGGCAAAGTACACCTTCGGCGAACCGAAAGACATTGCCCTTGAGCTCATGTTCCAGGGGGTGGACCAACGCAGCGTAGGCGAGCAGCTCAGGGGCCGCTACAATGCGGCGGAAGCCGGAATGCAGGGCAAACTCATGTTCAACGGCTTTGACTTCTACCTCGGTGCCAGCAAGGTGGATGGAGCCAGGGGCATCCGCAACTCCTGGGGCACATATCCCTTCTTCAACAACCTGATGGCCTACAATTTCGCCCGGTCGGGCGAAGCTTCGGTACTGGTCGGCGTAGGCTACGACTTTTCCCGGATAGGCTGGAACGGATTCAAGGCCAACATCAAGGCCGCGACCGGCAAGACGCCGGACCAGGGCGTCCACGCCTCCTTCGACCGCAACGAATACAACCTGAACATGGAATACAACTTTGACGGCGCCATGAAGGGGTGGTCCATCCTGAACCGCTGGTCCTATCAGGACGCGGATGAGAATTTGGGCGGCCAGGACGGCTATCAGGTCCGCATGAGGTTGCAGTACAACTTCTAGCAACGGCTGGTTTCCGATCTGATGCGGCAACGGCCCTTCACTTCAGGAAACAATCGGCATACATCCCGCAAAAAGGCCCCCCGGAAGATTCCGGAGGGCTTTTTATACTCTTCGATACACCAACCGCGAGATGACTATTCGTGGCGATGCCTTCCGTGGCGCAGATCCACATAGGACGTATGCGCCGGGATCGACAGTTCGCGAAATGCCTTGGTCAGTCCGATGGCCATATCGCTCTTGAGGCTCCACGCCTCGGCCGGGGAATCGGCCCAGGCCGCTATCCAGCAGATGACGCTCTCCCGCTCCATGCGCATGACCCAGAATTGCGGCTCCTCCTGTGCATTGTGGTACGGGCTCTTCTCGGCCAGATCCACGGCGAGGTTCCGCACTTGATCCAGATCCGCCTCATAGGACACCGAAAATTCCAGATAGGCCCACAACATGGAATCGTTGAGGGTCATATTCACGAATTCCTTGTTCAACATGCGGCTATTCGGAATGACATACCGCTTCCAGTCCCAGGTTTTGATCTTGGTGTGGGTGATGGAGATGTCCTCGACCGTGCCGTACTGCCCGTCCATCATCAGGGTATCGCCAACCCGGAGCTGGCGGGAAAAGCTGATGACGATGCCGGAAATCATGTTCTCCACCAAAGGTCGGGCCGCGATACCCACAACAGCCGTGGTCACGGCGATGAGGATGGAAAGCATGGTGCTGGGCAGCTTGCCCAAAAACGGCAGGGTCAAGGCCGTACACCAGGCTATGAGAACAAGGAGAATCAGGGTACGCCGAATAATGGTGAACCGGGACCGGACCCCCTGAATAATCTGCTGTTGATGGCGGCGCTCCTGTTTGTCGGAAAGGATATCAGTGGATACCGGGGGGTTGATCTCCTGGCCCTGGACCAGATCCTTGATGCGGCTGACCCGCTTTTCCTTGAACGAAGACAGACGGATGTGCAGCCAGAGATAGGCGCACAGGGCAACACCGCTTATGCAGACGAGATAAATGGGAAGACTGACATTGGCAGGCATGAACAATCCAAGGTTTTGCGCGCTCCTTCTACGAGCGTCATTAGTAAGGCAGAGAGTATAACATAGCCGCCCAAAGGGGGAAAACGCAACCTTGCCCGCTCCTTGCGCTGAATTGTGCCAAAAAGTATAATTGCAGCGCTGCCTTTTGTCCGTGATACTTTTCGGATACTGTCAGCCGGAGACCACTCCACTATTACCTGCACCCCCACCGGAGGCGACAATATGACACTCACCCTGACCGTCGGGAAAAAAGTCGGCGGCGGCTTCCTACTCGTAGCCCTGGTAGCCATGCTGCTGGGACTCCTGAACATCTTCTTCCTTTCCGACATCTCGAACTCCATGCGCGGCTATATGCGATGGGGCGACATCGACATGGTCATGAACGAGTCCGTTACCCAGAACGCACTCTTCCTGAATCATGCCATGGTTTCTGTCCGCCTGCGTGGCGAGGAATCCGATTTCACCCATCAGAAAGAGGCCTTTGCCACCATGCGGGAAGGACTTGCCGCGTGGCGGGCCATGCTTGAAGGGCGCCCCGCCCTGCTGGCAGCGGCGGACTCCGTGGGCAAGGATATCGACAAGATGGAAAACGCGGCTGCCCGGTTTACCGTCGCGGCAAGTCATTCCCGCGACGTCCTGGCCCAATGGGACAAGCTGGTGGACAATTCCCTCGCCTTTCTCCTGCACACAATGGAGACAGTCATTGATCCGGCCAAGGAACAAGCCGAGAATCAGGCCAATATTTTCGAGATGGTCCGCTGGGGTGCTGTGGACATGGTCATGAACGAAGCAGTCATAGCCCATGTCCTGGCGCTCAAGACCGAATCGCACGATCTCGCCGCCGACCCCTCGGATGAAAACCGCGCTGCCTATGCCGCAGCCTTGGAATCGGCAAGGAACGGCCTGGCCGAATGGCGGGAGACCCTGACCGGCCTGGATGCCATGCAACAGGCCGCCGACCATATTCAGGCGGACCTGGACCGCTATGCTGCCCTGGGAGAAGCATTCACTGCTTCCACGCAGGAAATGGAGACACTCGGGGCACAGATGGAAACCGCGGAGCACACCCTGCGGCAGACGCTCAACGAAATCATGGAGCGGGTCATAGACCCGGCCAAAGACGCTGCGGCCAACCACGCATCAAGGACCGAAACCCGCGCCTCCCTGCTCACGCTGCTGGCCATCGTCATGGTCCTCATCCTTGCGACGGCCATCGGTTACGCCATCACCCGGACCATTACCCGGCCGCTCCAGGCCGGTGTGCAGTTTGCGGAAAGCATGGCCGAAGGCGATCTGACCGCCGAACTGAAGGTCTCCAACAGCGACGAGACCGGCAGACTGGCAGTGGAACTGCGGCGTATGCGCGACAAGATGCGGGATGTTTTGAGCAAGGTGCATCTGAGCTCGGAAGAAGTCTCCAACGGCAGCCACGAACTTTCCGCCGCATCGGAGGAAATAGCGAAAAACGCCACGGAACAGGCCGCTTCCGTGGAAGAGGTCTCAGCCTCCATGGAGCAGATGGCCGGCGCCATCCGCAGCAATGCTTCCAGCGCAAACGAAACCATGGAACTGGCCGGACGCACGGCTGACAAGGCCAATGACGGCGGCGAGGCTGTCCGCAGCACGGTGGAGGCGATGCGGCAGATTGCCGACAAGATCGCCATAGTCGAAGAGATCGCCCGCCAGACCAATCTGCTGGCCCTCAATGCGGCCATCGAGGCGGCCCGGGCCGGGGAAATGGGCAAGGGATTTGCCGTGGTGGCCGCCGAGGTGCGCCAGTTGGCCGAGCGTAGCGGCAAGGCGGCGCAGGAAATAGGCACGCTCTCGGCGTCCAGCGTGGCCGTGGCGGAACGCGCCGGCAGCCTGCTGGGAGAGATGGTTCCCGACATCAAGAAGACATCGGAAATGATCCAGGAGATTGCCGCGGCGAACAACGAACTCTCCGGCAGCGCCAACCAGATCACCTCGGCCGTGACCCAACTGGACAAGGGCGTGCAGTCCAACGCGGCCGCAGCCGAGGAAATGGCCTCCACCTGCCGCACCCTGACCCAGGCATCGGAAGACCTGACCCAGCATGTTGATTACTTTTGCACGGACTGCGAATGGGACTCGAACACAATGAAGGCGCTCCCGCCGGGTGCTGCCGGGATGAAGGGATAAACATTCCCGTCAATGCGCGAAACTAATTTCGCCCCTCGGCATCCTTGTATGCAAAACGGACACGAGACACGCGGCGAAACGCATTCGAACCGTCCCGCTCAACCTCAATCAAGAGAGAACCACCATGCGGAATACAGAGGAAGAGAAGACCGAAGCAAGCGAAGTGCTGGAACAGCCTGAGACCCGGGATGAACAGCTCAGTGAGGAAGAACTGGATCAAGTCACCGGAGGCCTTGACGTCAATATCAATGGCCTTCCCTCGGACAGACGCAACAACAACCTGTTCTAACCCGCAATAACCCAGACAAAAAAAGGGGCCGTCCGAGACTTCGGACGGCCCCTTCATTTTTATTTCCGAAGGGTTAGTACTGGATGTAGGTGACGTGGGTCTGCAGGTACTCGTAGAGGCCGTGCTTGCCGTCCGCACCGCCGATGCCGGACTTGCGCCAGCCCGCGTGGAAGCCCTGAATGGCTTCGAAGTGCTCGCGGTTGACGTAGGTTTCGCCGAACTTCAGTTCGTTCATGGCGCGCATCATCTTGCGGTAGTCATTGGTGAAGATGGAAGAGGTCAGGCCGTACTCGCAGTCATTGGAGTAGTCCAGGGCCTGGTCGAAATCGTCCACCTTGACCACGGGCAGGACAGGGCCGAAGATTTCCTTCTGGATGATCTCCATGTCCTGGGTGCACCCGGCCAGCAGGGTCGGCTTGTAGAAGAAGCCCGTAGGCATGTCCTCGGGCCGGGAGCCGCCGACCACGACCTCGGCACCGGCAGCCTTGGCGCGGTCCACCATGCCGCCTACCTTTTCCAGCTGGGACTGGTTGATCTGGCAGCTCATGGACGGAGCGGGATCGGCAAACGGGTCGCCGTAGGTCACAGCGGCCATGGCCTTGCCCAGTTTGTCCATGAACTCGTCATAGACCGGCGCTTCCACATAGACGCGCTCGGCGCAGTTGCACACCTGGCCGGAGAAGATGATGCGGGAAGCGACAACGGCGTTGACCGTCAGGTCCATGTCGCAATCCGCGCAGACAATGACCGGGGCCTTGCCGCCCAGCTCCAGCGACGTCTTGGTGATGTTCTCGGCCGAGGCGGTGATGATGCGCTGGCCGGTTTCCACGCTGCCGGTCAGGGTTACCAGGCCGACCTTGGGGCTGCGCACCAGGGTATCACCCAGGGTGGAGCCGGAACCGGAAACGAAGTTCAGCACACCGGCGGGCAGACCGAGACCGGCCACGAGCTTGGCAAAGGCAAAGGTCGTATTGGGGGTCTCGCTGCTCGGCTTGAGGATGATGGTGCAGCCGGTGAGCAGGGCCGGGGCGATCTTGCGCGCCATGACGAAGAACGGGAAGTTCCAGGGGCAGATGCCGACCACCACGCCGATGGGCTGGCGGTAAAGAATGATGTTCTCGGTTGCCCGGTCGCTGGAAATGACCTCACCCTCATACTTGCGGGCCCAGCCTGCATAGTAGTCGAAATACTCGGCAGTGGCGTCGATCTCCACCTGGGCCAGCGGCAGGATCTTGGCCTGTTCCTCGGCCAGAATCTTCGCCAGCTCAACCCGGTTGGCCCGGATCAGCTCGGCCATCTGTTTCAGGTAGGACGCACGCTCCGCGCAGGGACGCGCAGCCCAGGCTTTCTGGGAGTCATAGGCCGCGTTCAGGGCAACCTCGGCATCCGCGGCATTGCCCTTGGGCACGCTGGATACGACTTTCTCGGTAAAGGGATTGATTACCTCAATCCGGTCTCCGGATATGCTGTCGCAAAACTCGCCGTTGATAAACTGCTGGTATTCTTTCACGAATAGAACCTCCTGATTACAGAATGTCGCCGAACGCCCCGCCTACCGCCGCCCGTCCCAACAAGGACAGGCAAGGCAGGGTGTTACGGATTACTATGTGCAATCTGGCATAATCCACCATGTGGTACAAGCGAGGATTATCATGCCGCAACGTACCGCAACGCCGTGCGATAACGGCGACAATCCGTAAAAACGGCCAGTTCCAGTATGGAATATTTCGGCAGGGGATAAAAAAAGCCGCCCCAAGGGGCAAGGCGTTTTCCATAAATGTTGACGATAACGTCTGAAATGAATCGTAACCCCCTGTTTGCTTTGGCAAACAGGGGGTTCTTCTTATGGGTAAAATATTTTCCCAGGTTGCTTACCAACTGGGTTCTTCATGAACGGTATCGTGCCTATGCTGAGTTCGTCTAGCGCCAGGCCATTTTGCGAAAGTCATCGTTGCGGACTTCACCATGGTGGGGGGCGTGCGCCTCGTCTGTCCGGCGAATGGCCCAACAACGGCGGACACATGCTCGTATTGCGATATTTCTGAAATTCCCGTGAGTATTGTGGATTAATGAATAATTAACCAGAAGGTCGAATATGTATTATTCTATTTGAAAAATGGAGACCGGAATGAAGCTCAATAAGACCCAGAGACGGCTACTCTTGGAATTGAAACCAACCTATGCAGGACAGACCGCAAGACCAGATTTGAGCAGAGTCTCGAGGTTTTCTTTCACCGACAAAGAATTACAAAAATACAATGAAACCGGAATATTCCCTGAAAGACTGAGACAAGACGTTACCTACCTCATTGATAAGAAGCTGATCATATCCAGCGGGTTATGCCCGGAATATTCCATTTCAGATAAGGGAATGGACAGCTTAAGTGAGCCGCATTGGATCGTTGCGTCAACGAAGAAGGGAGTACAAAATGCCATAGAGAAATGGACCGTCCATGTCCTTTCTTTTTTTGCTGGAATGGCAGTTCTCAAACTGCTTGAATCTTTACGATAGTCGGCCATAAATTTCTCAGCCTCCCGCTGATACGTGAGACTGTTCGTTTCCGCTTGGTTAATGTGGCTACCCCAAAAAGAGAGCCCCGACTTAGTCGGGGCTCTCTTTTTCAACATTTATAGAAAACGTCTTGCCCAAGGGGCGGCCTTCTCTTTTAACTATTATTAAAACTAGTTTTCGATCATCTGACGGATGATGTCGTCCAGTTCCGCGGCCATGGTTTGCAGTTCGCCGACAGAGGTGGCGGCGTCGCCCATGGAGCGGCTGGTTTCGTGGGATATGGCGTCGATCTCCTCGGTGGCGCGGGTGATCTCGTCCGCCGTGCTGGACTGCTCCTCGGATGCGGCGGCTATGGACTGCACCTGCCCGGCCGAGTCGTTGGAAAAATCGACGATCTCCTCCAGCACAGCGCGGGCCTGATCGGCCAGTTCGGTGCTTTCTTCAATGGCCAGGGCCGCTTTTTCAGTAGCGATCACATTTTCCTTGCTGGAGGTCTGAATGCCGCTGATCGCCTGATTTACCTCAGTGGTGGCGGTCATGGTCTTTTCCGCAAGCTTGCGTACTTCGTCGGCAACAACGGCAAAGCCGCGCCCCGCCTCTCCGGCCCGGGCGGCCTCGATGGCGGCGTTGAGGGCAAGCAGGTTGGTCTGGTCCGCAATGTCCGTGATCACTTCGAGGATCGTGCCGATGCCTTCGGCCCGCTCACCCAGTTCGGTCATGTCCTCCTTCAGCTCGGCGGCATGGCCCTGTATCAGCCGGATGGCTTCCACCACCTTGCCGACAACTTCGGCGCCCTGACGGGCCTTTTCCGTTGTCTTGTCGGTATTTGTGGCCGCACTGGATGCGTTGCGTGCCACTTCCAGCACCGTGGCGTTCATCTCCTCCATGGCCGTGGCCGTTTCGGCAGTATGCTCGCTCTGGGAGCGCGCGCCCGTAGCGGCCTGCTCCACCTGGCTGCTCAGGCTGGTAGAGGCGGATGCCAGGGCTTCGGAAATGGACGACGCCCGCTCGGCCAGCTTGCCGACCTTGCGCTGCATCCCCTTCACTTCCGTCTGATCGATGATGATCTCAAAGGCTCCGGCCACCTTGCCGCTCCCGTCAATGATGGGCGAACCGATGTACTTGATATCAAGGTCCAGATTCTGCGGATGGGCATCGGTCTCGGCATTCTGCGTCTCGCGGGTCTGCATGGCCCGGGTGCAGGAGCAACGCGGCGTGTTGCAGTCAGAGGTCTTGAAGGTATTGTAGCACTTGGTGCCGCGGTAGGACTGGTCGGTAACGTGGCCCCCGACCTCCCTGCCCGCCTTGTTCAGGAAAAGAATGTCCATGTTGTTGTTCACGGCCATTACAGGAAGGGGAATGGCGTCGATATACCCCGTCATGACCTCGGCCACAGAGTTGCCCTTTTCCAGCAGATTCCGATATTCGCCCTGCACTCCGTCCACCGGGGCCCGGGTGCGCAGTTCGCCCGCCTCTACCCGCTCCACCATGTGGACCAGCCGATCTTCCATATCGATGAGAACTTTCGGAATTTCATTCAAGGCATTGCAGAGACGGCCGATCTCGTCGCCCCGTTTCGTATCCAGCCTGTCGGAAAAATCGCCCTCGGCAACCCGATTGGCAAAGGCAACCGCCCGGCAGACCGGACGGACGATGCTCCACGCCAACCATGCGGCCAGCAACAGGGAGACGGCCAGAACAATGAGCGTCAGCACCAGCGTGGCATTGTCCAGGGTCTTGCGGAAATCGGCAGCGTGATGCACGCCCTTTTCAACCTTGGAATGCAAGGCTTCCTCAAGCGTGCCAAGCACCCCGATGATCTGGTTGAACTCAGTCCCGGTCCGGCCAGACAACTCGGCCAGGGTCCCGGCATCCACCGAGCCGCTCTTCAGCATCGGCAGCAGCTCGTCGGTCACGGCGGCGGAGAGCTTGGCATAGGCATTGCCGCCCTTGGCCGCTTCACTCTCCTTCCCAACCTCGCGGCCTACCTCGCGCATAAAGGTGATGTCTTCCGCCGAGAATCCGGCCAGCTGGACCAGCTGGTCATGCAGTTCGGTCCGGCTCCAGTCGAGCTGGGCCTTCGCGGCCAGGGCATTGAACGATTCCACGCGGGAATCAATGCGCATCAACTGCTCCATACGGGTGGCAAGCCGCGCGCCTTCTTCGGATAAATCGGCCAGCTTGTGCAACTCATAGTGCTGGAAATAGGCAAAACCGGCAAAGAGGACAAAAATCAGACCAAAAGAAAAAAACAAACGTATTCTGATTGATATGTTGCGAAGCGTCATGTTCGATTATTCCTTGAAACAAGTGGAAATCATACTGTCCGGGCAAACGGGACCACCAAGCATTATGATTTTAGATCGCCATCATAGCGCTCTCTGCTTTTTTTTCAATACAATTATAAGTAATCAATCACGAAGGATGATGATATTTTAGACAGACAAGGGAAAGTCCCTGAGGCGGGGCCGTGGCCGGAGCCTTGCTCCTGTCCCCGGAATCCAGGATTTGCCGGACCTGGAGCACGGGCAAAAAACCGCGTCCGCAGGCCACCAGACAGCCCATGATGTTGCGCACCATCTGTTTGAGAAAGCCGTTGGCGGTAAACCGCCAGACAGACTCGCGCGGGTCGGAAGCCGCGTGCCGGGAAAGATCGAAGATGGTCCGCACCGTGGACTTCACCGGGGTCCCGACATTCTGAAAGGCGGAAAAGTCATGCTCCCCCACCAACAGTGCGGCCGCCGCCTCCATGGCCGTAAAATCCACCGGGCCGCAGTTCCAGACAAAGCGGCGCCGCTGGGGCAGGCAGTATCCGGCCTCATGCCAGAGGACATATTCATAGGTCTTGTATTCGGCGGAATACCGGGCGTGGAAGTCGTCGGACACCGGTTCGGCGTCCAGCACGCGCACGTCGGGCGGCAGCAGGGCATTGAGGGCGCGCCGCCAGGGAAGGCCCATCCGGTCTTCAGCGCAGTCGAAATGAACCACCTGGCCCATGGCGTGGACACCGGCATCCGTTCTGCCCGAACCGTGGGCACGGACAGGGACCCCGACAAGCCGGGCCAGTGCGCCCTCCAACTCCCCCTGGACGGTGCGGTCGCGCGCCTGGAGCTGCCAGCCGGAAAAGTCAGTGCCCTCATAGGCGATAACAAGTTTGACACGGGGCATGATGGGAAAGGGTACGCCTGTGCGGAGGGAAAGGCAAAGCTCGACTATTTTCTAGTTTTTTTCGGTCATCTCGGCAAACCGGGAGGTCTCGCCCACGACCTCGGCCACAGCCTCCGCAAGGTCTTCGGGCATACCCTCAGAAAGCAGCGAGGCCTCAAGCGGCTCCGAAGCAACCTCCATTTCTTCAGCCAGAGACCGGATATGTTCCCGCAGCTCCTCATCCATAGCTAACGCTCCACGAGGAAACCTGAGAACTGGTCCGAGTTCAGAGTGGCGTTCGGCATCGGAGTGGGAACGAGCTTCATCCGCTGCGCCTTGCCCACGGACGAGGCCGAGGACTCGGCCACAATGTGCCACACGCCTTTTTTCTCCGACCGGCCCAGCAGGCTCAGGACCTCGGCATCGCCGGAAGGCTGGATGGCCAGCACGGAGAAGTGGCTGGCGACAGCCCCCTTGGCCCCGTCCAAGCTGAAAATCATCATGGAGAACTGGTATCCGGTATCCGGATTCTCCCATTTGACCGGCACGCGCGGAGGGGTGCGGTCCAGCGCCACACCGATGCGGATCACGTCGCTGGTCTGAAGGTATTCGCCCACATATTCGTCGGGCATGGGCAGTATGGTCGCCTCATTGCGTTTGCAGGCCGCAAGCGACACCAGGAAAAGGCAGCAGATCAACAGCCGTGTACATATTTTCATATACCCAGCATAGTGGAGTTTCGGCAGGCAGGCAACCGAAGGCAAGCCCCGTCCCTACTTGGGCAGCAGCCCTTCCGGAATGTCCATGCCCAACTCTTTCCAGAAACGGACCGCACCGGGATGCAGGGGGATGGACACGGACTGGAGTCCGGTCTCCACCGTCATCCCCCGAGCCGCCTTGTGCGCCAGGGAAAGGGCCTTGATACCCTCATCCGAATAGATATCTTTCAGGCTTTCATAGACCACAGCCTCGTCCAGCCCGGCATTGGCGCACCACAGGGCGCTGTCCTGAAAGGATTCCACGGGATCGGACTGACCTGCATAGGTGTCCGCCGGAATTTCCATCCGGGTATAGAAGGGATATTTCTCGTAAAAACCGGAGGCCTCGGCCTCGGCATTGAGGTCCAGCAACCGGATGGGAGTGAGGGAAGCGGCCTCTATTATGGCGGAGTTGGGGTAGCCCACCAGCACCCAGAAGGCGTCGATGCGCCGGTCCGCAAAATCAATAGCGGCCTGAGAATAGCCCAGATGACGAATCTTCATCTTGTCCCACAGGCCGAGGTGGCGCAGGAAGCGCTCGGCCGACAGGGCAGCGCCGGAACCGGGGTTCCCCACGGCCACGCTCCTGCCCGACAGGTCGTTCACGGAGTGGATATCCGAATCCGCGCGCACCACCAGCTGGGCCGGAGCGCCATAGAGAAATCCGAGGGCGAGGACCTTGTCGTAGTGCGTCGTGTCGCCGGGCAACCGTCCCGCCCGTCCGAGAAAGGCGTCACCGGAATAGACGATGCCCATATCCAAGCCGTTCTTGTTCAGGCTGCGCAGGTTCTCGGCGGAGCCGCCGGAACCGCGCGGGGCGATATCCACGGTTTCGTCCTTTTCCGAGACGATGCTGGCGATCTTGTTGGCAAAGAAGTTGAACGTACCGCCGGTGGGACCGCCGCCAAAGGCGAGAAAACGTTTGCGGGGCGCGACCTTTTCCGCCTTGGCACCCGCTCCGTCCACCGGTTTACCGGCCGGCTCGGAGGAGCAGCCCGGCAGCGGGCCGAGCGAGATGACCAACATCAGGACGAAAAAAAGGTACGACAGCCGTTGCATGGGTCCTCCCTCAAGGATGACGGTTTGCGTTCACTATGCCCCTTCCCGGAGCTTTGGCACATGATATTCTTGCCGGGGTCGCAAGATGTAGCAGATAGCCCTGCGGCAGAAAAGATATTAAATACATTTTTGTAGGATATATTTTCACATCCCGGGAAATTCCAGGATGGGCCCGGAGCGGAGACTTTGACATCCGTGGCCGGGCAGCTTACATGGCCCCGGACCAAGCCATTCACCCGGGAGGTGTTATGCTCGACGAACTCTGCGTGGTCCTGTTCCGGCCCAAATATCCTGAAAACGTGGGCAGCGCGGCCCGCGCCTGCCTGAACATGGGCGTGACCAATCTGATCATCGTGGATCCCTATAATTTCGACATCGACAAGGCGCTGCCGCTGGCCACCGTCCATGCCAAACACATATTGGAAGGCGCACGCATTGTGGAGACCCTGGCCGAGGCCGTGCAGGGCTGCACCGCCGTGTTCGGCACCACCGCCCGCACCGGCGGCTGGCGCAAGGGGATCATGAGCCCGACCACACTGGCGAACGTGGTGGACGAACGGCTGCGCGAGGGCGGCCGGATCGCCCTGGTCTTCGGCCCCGAGGACAAGGGGCTGACCAACGAGGAGACGAGCATCTGCTCCGGCCTGATGACCATTCCCACCAGCCGGGAAGGAACGTCCCTCAACCTCTCCCAGGCCGTGATGGTCGTGCTCTACGAGTGCTTCAAAAAATCGCTGGAAACCCCGTTTCACCCGGGCGGCCCGCACGAGGAACGCCCCACCACCATCCCGGAACAGGAGACGCTCTTTTCCACCATGCAGGACACCCTGCTTCAGATAGACTTCCTCAAATCCGACAACCCGGACTACTGGATGCTCCCGGTGCGCCGCTTCTTCTCCAAGATCAACCTCAAGCGCAACGAATTCAACCTGCTCATGGGCGTCTGCCGCCAGGTGCAGTGGTTCGTTCGCACCTACGGCCCCAAAAAGGACGGGGAATAACCCCAGAGTTCCCTACAGGTAACCTACGCACCGATCAGTGCCTACTTGCCCATATCGCCGTACATGCTATTGTCCCCCTTTGAACAGGCGGCGTTTTACCGCCCGCCCTCACCCAAACCGGGAGAAACAACATGCATATCGGACTTTTCAACGGCAGCCCGCGCAAGAAAGCCAACACCGCCACACTGCTCAACGCCTGCCTTGAAGGCGCGCAGGAGGCCGGAGCCACCGGCGAAATCATCAATCTCTACTCCCTTGACGCCAAGGGATGTATCTCCTGCTTCCAGTGCAAGCGAAAGGGAGGCAAGTCCTACGGCCATTGCGCCGTCAAGGACGGCCTGACCCCGATTCTGGACGGGCTGGACAAATTCGATGTCCTGGTGCTGGGCACTCCGGTATACTTCGGAGGTGAAACCAGCATGACGCGAGCCTTCATGGAGCGGTTGCTCTTTCCCTACCTGCGTTACGCCGAAGGCTACCCCACCCTGTTCCCCCGCCAAATCCCCACAGCCATGATCTACACCATGAACGTCCCGGCCGACCGCATGGAGGCCCTGCAGTACGGGGTGATGATCAACCGCGCCCAGTCCACCATGGCCCGCTGCTTCGGTTCCTGCGAGTTGCTCATCAGCAACGACACCTTCCAATTCGACGACTACGCCAAGTACGATGCCCCGATTTGGGACCCGGAATACAAGGCAAAGGTCAGGGCCGAAGTTTTTCCGGAAGACTGCCGCCGCGCCCGGGAACTCGGCGCCGCCCTGGTCAAAGGCTGATTTGCCGCCGCAACCTGAAACAAGGAGAACACATGCGCATAGGATTCTTCAACGGCAGCCCGCGTAGAAAGGGCAACACAGCCACCCTGCTGGAAGCCTGCCGCGAGGGCGCACTTGCCGCAGGGGCCACGGGTGACATCGTCAACCTCTACACACTGGACTACAAGGGATGTACCTCCTGCCTGCAATGCAAAAGACAGGGCGGCAAATCCTTCGGCGTATGCGCCATGAAGGACGGCCTGACGCCGATCCTCAAGGAAATACGTGAATACGACGCCGTGGTCCTCGGCACCCCGATATACTACGGCGCGGAGAGCGGCATGATGCGCACCTTCATGGAGCGGATGCTCTATCCCTACTTCACCTATTCCCCGGACCGGAAGTCCCTGTTCCCCAAGCCCATCCCCACGGCCCTGATATACTCCATGAGTGCCACGGACGCCGCCATGGCGGAACGGAACTACGACGCCGTCATCAACAACACCCGCACCTTCGTGGAGGCCATCCTCGGCCCCTGCACCGTGCTGACCAACTGTGACGCCACACTGTACGAGGACTACGAGAAGTACGGTACAGCATGGTGGGACCCGGAACAGAAGGCTCAGGTCCGTGCCGAGGTGTTTCCCGAAAACTGCCGCCGCGCCCGCGAACTGGGCGCGACCCTGGCTAAGGGGTAAGAAAAAGGGAATGCCTCCGGCGGCTTAAGAACCTTTTGAAAAAGGTTCTTAAGGATCTCCAAAACTTTTTGGGGCCGCTTTGCGGGGCTGGCGAGATAAAAAGGATTCGCCAAAGAAAGTCCCCTGCCCGAGATTTCGGGCAGGGGACTTTTTCATTATTGCGAATAAGAGAATCTACAAGATATCTTCAAAGCCTTCCAGGGCAGCGTCCACGGTCATGTCCTCGTGGACGACCCGGTTCAGGACCTGGACCAGACGGGTGCGGTCATGATGCTGAAACACATTGCGGCCCACGGAGAGGCCGGAACCACCGGCGTCCAGGGAGGCGCGGACCATGTTCAGGAAATCGCGCGTGGAGTCCATCTTGGCCCCTCCGGCGATGACCACCGGGACACCTGCGGCTTCCACCACTCGGCCAAAGGATTCCGGGTCGCCGGTGTAGTTGACCTTGACGACGTCAGCGCCCAACTCCGCGCCCACACGGGCACAGTGCGCCACCACCTCGGCGTCATACTCGTCGGAGACCTTGGGGCCGCGCGCATAGATCATGGCCAGCAGCGGCATTCCCCACTCTCCGGAGGAAGCGGCCACAGCGCCCAGATCGGCCAGCATCTGGCCCTCGGTCTCGTCACCCAGGTTGACATGCACGCTCACGGCGTCCGCGCCCAGCCGGATGGCTTCCTCGACCGTGGTCACCAGCCGCTTCACGTTGGGAAACGGCGAGAGACAGGTACCGGCGGAAAGATGCACGATACAGCCGAAATCCCGGCCCTGCATACGGTGGCCGAGCTTGACCTGTCCCTTATGCACCAGTCCGGCATTAGCCCCACCCGCAACCAGATCGGTAACCGTGTCACGCATCTTCTCCAGCCCTGAAATGGGGCCTACGGTAACGCCATGGTCCATGGGCACGATGATGGTGCGTCCGGTATTGCGATTGAAAATCCTCTCCAGGCGAATGGCTTTTCCTATGTGCATCCTGTACCTCTATTGCTGGTTCTGTGGCGAATATACTTGCTCCAAACTACCGTGCACTGACATAGTACACTCCTGCCCAAGAGAAAAGGGGGAATCCGGCCGCTCGACCCCGGAACACTTGACGGGTCGCAATGGTTCCTCTTATTAACTTGCGCGACAGGACGTGGAATCTGTGGTACAGAAGCGTCAAACCGGAGCGAACATCATGAGCGAAGACAAGGCATACGAAAACATATTCATCGCCCGGCAGCCCGTTTTTGATCGAAACAACGGCACCTGGGGTTACATGCTGCTGTTCCGCGACAGCGAAGACGCGGAAAAAGCCATTTTTTCCGACGACTCGGAAGCGACCATGAATCTGGTGGCCAACCTGCCCCTGTGCGGCGGCATCGCCGGAGACAAGGGCCGCCTCATGATCCACTTCACTCCGGAAGACATCAAGCGGGACATTCCGCTGGCCGTGCCCTGGCCCAATGTGGTCATCATCATGGAGGAATCCGCCGAGGTGGACAAGGCCACCCTCGCGGCCCTGGCCGGCTTCCGCAATGACGGCTACGAGGTGGCCATCAACAACTTCGAAGCCACCCCAGGCGCGGAACAGCTGGTCGATCTGGCCGACTACCTTATAGTTGATACGGAAGGCAAAGACGCCGAAGCCCTGGAACGACTCATCACCCTCGGCAAAAAATGCAGCTCGGCCCGTTTCATCGCCAAGCGCGTGGAAACAGCGGATATCCTGCACATGGCCCGGGACGCCGGATTCCACCTCTTCCACGGCTTCTTCTTCCAGCATCCGCAGGTCCAGTCCGGCCGCAAGATTTCCTCGTCCGAGGTGACCCGGCTCAAGCTCTTCGAAATCATCGAAAAAAACGAACCGGACTTCGACGCCCTTGCCCTGGCCATCGAGGCGGACGTCACCATCAGCTACCGGCTGCTCAATTTCCTCAATTCGGCCAACTTCAGCTTCGCCACCACCATCACCTCCATCCGGCAGGCAGTGGTCCTCGCGGGCTGGAAACCCATCCGCAACTGGCTCCGCCTGATTATCCTCACGGACATGACCCCGTCCGAGAAGTCACTGGAGCTCGCCTACATCTCTGCCCACCGCGCCAAGCTTTTCGAGACAGCGGCCCTGGGCGGCGGCTATGAGGAGGAGTCGGACAGGCTCTTCATGCTCGGCCTTTTCTCCCTGCTCAATGCGCTGCTCGACATGGAGATGAAGGAAGTAGTCACCCACCTGCCCGTAGACGACTCCATCAAGGCGGCCCTATGCGGCCAGAATAACCGCTACGCCTCCTGGCTGGCCATGGCCCGGGCCATAGAGAGCTCGGACTGGGATGCCGTGGGCGCCCACGCCAAGGAGCTGGATCTTCTGCCCGGCACCGTGGCCGTCAGTTATCAGCACGCCTTCTCCTGGGCTGATTCCTTCTTCACCACCTCCCACTCCGACAAAGAGACCAAGAAGTAGCATCCGGCCCTTTAGATAAACGGGTGCTACAACGGATGCAGGTCTGTCGGAACCAACCGCCCCTATTTTCAATATTTGTCCGGTCCGGAATTTCGGCACCGCAGGTAAGACACGTACCCCGCCTTGCCCCTTCACAGCCGCCGCAGACTTTCCGGCCGCAGGGGCGTGAGTCCGGCAATGGCCCGGTCCAGTTCGGAAAGTGCCGTCTCCTTGCCCGACGGCAACCGCACCTTGAGCGGCAGGTAGTTGGAAGCATGGTTGGCGAGGAAAAGGGCCCGTTTCAGATCCAGACCGGCCAGCAGCTCCCGAAGTTCGCGCAGGATGCCGAGGGTGTCGGGCAAAGTGAAGTCTCCCCGTTCCCACCGGGAATGCAGCGGAGTGCCGGGCACGAGCATGAGGGAGAGCGCGCCTATCTGATCGGGCTGCATGGCATTGAGGGCCCGGGCCGTGGCCCGTGCGTGGCCGAGCGAACGCGATGCCCCCGCCAGTCCGTTGATGACGGTGACGTTGAGTTTGATTCCCGCCTCCCGGACACGCCGTCCCTGTTCGACGATCTCCGCCGAGGTCTCCGCCTTGTTCATGTCGGCAAGCACCGCATCGTCGCCGGATTCAAGGCCCATGTAGACGATGCCGAGTCCCGCTGCGCGCAATTCGGCCAGATCCGCATCCGACTTGCGGGTCACATCCGAAGCACGGGCATAGGAGCCTACGCGGGTTACCCAGGGCAGTTCGGAACGGATATCGGCCAGGAGGGAAAGCAGACGATATTGCGGCAGCACCAGGGCGTTTCCGTCGCAGAGGAAGAGACGGCGCTGCCGGGAGCAGTGCTCGGCAGCGAACCCGATGTCGCGCCGGACGGTCTTTTCGTCCTTGATGCCGAACGGCTTGTCCTGATACGCCCCGCAGAAGGCACAACGATTGTGCGAACATCCCAGGGTGACCTGGAGCAGAATACTATCCGCCTCGCTGGGCGGCCGGATGATGAATCCCTGATGGTCCATGCCCGGTGGTAGCAGGAGTGACGGGGATTGAAAACCGGCAAGACCCGCAAAATTGATTCTCATTGACCGAAAGGACTTATTTCTTTTACCATATATAAAATAGTCCCATTGTTTTTTTCGTTCTCGTTCCTCAGCCGGGATAACGGACTGGCCGTGATCGGACGCGGCTGGCGAACGGAGATAAAACGAACAAAGACATGATCCCGTAAAACCGGAATCAATGCAGGGAATGAAAAAAAGCGACAAACAGATACTCCCGACTTCCCCTGTCTCATTGGACGGCACTGCCAGGGCTCTGATTGAAGCTTCGGCATCGTCTGTTCTCATGGTAGATGCCGAAGGCAACATCCTGGCTGCCAACGATGTGGTGGCAACCCACTTCGGCAGAAAAAAAGGCCGGGAACTGGAACGGCTCAACCTCTTCGATCTGGTACCCGATGAGTCGCTTGAGCTGATTCGGGAAAAGATAGACGAGGCCATCCTCGAAGACCGCAGCATCCGTTTCGAGGCGGAAGTGGACGAACGGGTCCTGGCCCATGCCATCGTCCCTGTACCGGGCCCCGGGGAAGGTCTGCCCCGGCTGGTGATATCCACATCCGACCTGACGGAACTCCGCCGCACGGACCAATGGCTCCGCCGCGAGCAGCAGCGCCAGATCTTTTTCATGGAGTCCTTGCCCGGCATTGTCTACCATCTCTACCCCGATCACACGATTCGCTACGCCAACCGCTACTTCCGCAAATATTTCGGCCCTCCGAGCAAACTTTCCTGCCGCGATGTGCTGCATTGCGACAACGAAGACTGCGCTGGCTGCCCGCCCATGCTCTCCATGCAGAAGGACCGCGCCGTGGAATGGGACTGGACCGATGCCAAGGGACGGACGTTCCACCTGCAATGCAGCCCAATGACCGATTCGGCAGGAGAGCGGATGCTCATGGTACTGGGCATCGACATCACGGCCCGCAAAAACGCCGAAAACGAGCTGCAAAAGGCGCACGACAGGATGGAAGACCGCGTCCGCCAACGCACCCGCGAGCTGGAAATGGCCAACCGGGAATTGACCAGCAAATCCATGCGCCTTGTCTCGGCCATGAAGAAGGCCGATGCCGCCACCCGCGCCAAATCCCATTTCCTGGCCAACATGAGCCATGAAATCCGCACCCCGCTCAACGCAGTACTCGGCATGGCGGAACTGGCGCTTATGGAAAAGGACGAACTCCAGCGGGACCGCTACCTGCGCCGCATCATGGAGGCCGGCGAGTCCCTGCTGACGGTCATCAACGACATCCTGGACTTTTCCAAGATAGAAGCGAGCAAGCTGCAACTGGAATCCCTGCCCTTCGACCTGCTCAATACAATTGAATCCGCCATGGACATCCACCGGATTCAGACCCAGGCCAAGGGACTCGACTTCGACCTGCACATGGACGAAAACATACCGCCCTATCTGGTCGGAGACCCGACCCGGCTCAAGCAGGTGCTGATCAACCTCATCTCCAACGCGGTCAAATTCACCGAGCAGGGCGGCATCACCCTGACGGTGAAACCGACCACAGGAAAACAGTCATTGGAAAGAAACGAGGCTGTCCTGAATTTTGCCGTTGCGGATACGGGCCTCGGCATTCCGGAAGACAAGCAGCAACACGTCTTCGAGTCCTTCAACCAGGCGGACGAGACCGTGACCCGCAAACACGGCGGGACCGGCCTGGGGTTGGCCATCTGCAAACGACTTGTGGAACTCATGCAGGGGCACATGTACCTCACATCCCGGGAAGGTGAGGGGTCGACCTTCTCCTTCACCGCCCGGTTCGCAGTAACCGATGCCGACGCCCTGCCCCAGGCCGAAGCCCAGGACTCGCCCCCGCCCCTGCCGAATCTGCGAGTCCTGCTGGCGGACGACAATTCGCTCAACCGATTCCTGGCCCAGTCGCTGCTGAATCAGCACGGACACACGGTAACCACCGTGGAGAACGGCGCCCAGGCCTTGGATGCACTTCGGGAACAAAACTACGACCTGGTTCTCATGGATATGCAGATGCCCGTCATGGACGGCATTACCGCCACCAGAATCATCCGGGACCCCAACTCCGGCGCTCTGGACCCGGACCTCCCCATTATCGCCGTGACGGCCCACGCCCTCAAGGGCGACAGAGAGCGGTTCCTCGAAGCAGGCATGAACGACTACATTTCCAAACCCATCAACATGAAGGCATTCTACGCCACCATCGCCCGGGTCATGGAAGGCAGATCCGTGCCTGACGAGAGAGAGGCCCAGGAGAAGCAGGGCAACAAACACCGCACCCGAAAACCCTTTGAGAGGGAAACGGCACTGGAGCATCTTAGCGGTCAAACCGACCTGCTGGCCCGCATGGACGAGATATTTTTGCGCGATGCCCCTGCCGACCTGGAGGAACTCAAGAAAAGCCTGGCAGCGAGGGACTATCCCGAAGCCAAACGGCTGGCACACTCCATCAAGGGCGCTGCCCGAACCATCGGCGCGGCCGGGGTGGGTAACAGCGCGGAGCAGTTGGAATTCTTCTGCAACCAGAAGGATGATTCTTCAAGTGATAATAATTTGAAAACGCTTGAACTTGAAATGCAGGAAGCGCTAAAGTTCCTAACGGACCAATCGCAGAACTGACTGAAGCAAGCAAAGGAGCGGCACCATGAAAACCGTACTCGTCGTAGACGACGCACCCATCATCCGGGAACTGATCAAATCAGTTTTGGAAGCAGAAGGCTATGAGGTCCTGGAAGCTGCGGACGGCGAAGAGGCCCTCCGCGTCTGCCGGGAAAATCATATCGACCTCTCCATCGTCGATATCTTCCTGCCGAAAAAGGGCGGGCTCCAGGTCATGGGAGAATTGATAAAGTCCGACAGCAGCCACAAGTTCATCGCCATCTCCGGCGGCGAGGCATTCAACCCGGAGGCTATTGTCGAACTGGCCAAGGTATTCGATGTGGTCGAGACCTTCACCAAGCCCATCGACACCCGCAAGCTCGTCGAGACCGTGAACAAGGCCCTGGCCGATTAGAACTGGCACACAGCCAAGGGAAAGGGAAGAGGGGAATCGGTTTGCCGGTTCCCCTCTTCCCTTTCCCTTGAAGGGCGCAGGCCTATCCCTAGTGCCACGCCGTGCTGCTCATGAACAAAACCCCGCCTATCAACATGATGGCCAGCCCGCCGCACAGGGCAAGACCGCCATACAGCCAGTTGAAGACCCGACGGTTGGCCGAGGAAAGCCGCATTGTTGCCGATCGTGCGGCAACGGCTCCCCAGGCGAAAAGCGTGGTGGTCACCCCCATGCCCGCAGCCATGACCAAAATGGCCAGGATACCGGCCCACAGAATCTGCTGTCCCACGGCATAGGCCAGAATAACGGCCGCTCCGGGACAGGGCACCAGCCCGGTCACAAACGAGACCAGCAGAATCTGGCGCATACTCTCGGGTTCGGGTTCACCGTTGGGCGCGGCGCAGCCGGATTTTGCCAGAATGCCACCATGCATGAGCACCCACACCGTGCGGGAAAAAAGAAACAGCCCGATCAGTCCGACCAGGGCATAGCTGACGGGCTGAAGCGCCTGCGTGGCATCGGCCACGCCGCCCATGCCGGTGGAGAATACGGCGTAGGCCACTCCCACGGCCGCAGCGGCGGACCCCATGTGCACAAAGGTAATGGCATTGCCCATGACGGCCCCTGAAAAAAACGAACCGGGATGGCTAAGGAAGTAGGAACAGACCACGGCCTTGCCATGCCCGGGCCCCACGGCATGGACCATGCCGTAAAGAAACGAGAAGGCCAGGAACCACCACAGGGCGGCCCCGAACGGATGGTCCCGGATATCCAGGCCGAAGCGGTCCAGCTTGAGCGTCAGTTGCTTCTGGGTCTGGCGCACCAGATTCATGCCGCGCTGAAGCAGGGACAGTTCATCGTCCGCTGCCCCGCCCGGCTCCCCGGCGGCAAGCTGCTGTCCCGATCCCGGCGCGGCAATCGTCAGGCGAACGACCTTGGGCACGATGAACTGCCAATAGGCCAGATCCTTTGCCGGACGGACGGTATGACTCACCTGTGCCGCTCCGTTCACTTCAAAGGCGAGCTGATCCTCCATGAGCAGGATATCCGTATAATATTCCTTATCGAACACCGCTGCCCGGAACCGATGCATGTCCGAGGCGGCCAGCCCAACCGGCACGGTAAAGTCATAGATCAGCCGCCCGTCCCGCATGGACGCCCTGAAATCACGCACCTGCGTTACCGGCAGCCGTTTGCCCCGGTTTTCGATGAAGGTGAAATAGTTGAAGCGCACGAGGTTGTCGAACGCGCCCGCTTTGATGGCAGCCTGTCCTTCCGGGGTTTCCAGCGCGGCCGGGTCCACTCCGATATCGGGAAGAATGGCCCGGGTAAAAATGTCGTCGAAAACCCAGCTTTCCCGAATGGCGGCCAGTCCGGAATCATCGACAACAAAGGTCAGGGAGGCATCGACAAAGACATGCGGATGCGCCCGGGCAACGGAGGCGAAGAGCAACAGCGACAGGAGGACCAGAAGGGTGCGGCAGCGTATGTGCATTAATCACGCCTGTTAGTGGAGTCACGCACGCAAGGCAAGCGTTCTTCATCCGGCAACGTTGCCAATCCCACCGCCGTGCCGTAGCATGAAGGCAAACCACCAACCCGATGGGGAGAACATGTCCCGACTGCGACACGCCTGCATCCTATGTGCCCTGTTCCTTCTGATAGGCACCCCGGCCCTGGCGGACCAGATTTCCATCGCCGTGCCCATGGACTCCCGCCCATCGGCCGCCTTGCTGGCCGATCTGGCCCGGACCATAGCCCGCAAGGCGGGCATGATACCGACGGTGATCCAGATGCGACAGTCCGGCATTGCCGATGCCCTGGCGGACGGCAGAGTCAACGCCGCCCTGGCGGAACCCGCGGCGGCCCGCTCCGGCAATGCCTCCAACCTGGGCCCCGTGCTGCAACTCAAACTGGTCCTCCTGCCCCGCGCCTCCACCGTCCTGCGCTCGATCCGTGATCTGGCCGGGAAAAAATTGGCCGTATCCCGCACGGACGCTTCGCTGATAACCACGGCCCGGCAGTTGAAGGCCACGCCGTTGCCGGCGCCGGATACTGGCGCGGCCATCAAGCTGACCCTGGCCGGACAGGCGGACGCCGTGCTCGGCTGGGAACGGGCCGTGCTCGACCAGATGCAGCACAACCGCTACCCCGCCCGGGCACTGGGGAAAACGATTGTCCTTGCGTCCTCCGCCCCCTGCCTGCTGGTTTCGAGAAAGCGCCCGGCGGACAGGGCCAGGCTGCATGACGCGCTGACACACCTGATCCGCAGCGGCGAGCTCAACGCCGAAGCCGAGAAGAGGCTAAAATAACGTTGATGACACCGCGAGCCGAGTTGTGTAAATAATGGCATCCAGAGATTGTCTTGCGCTATTCTCAGGTTCCATCCCACACCCGGCAACCACAGACAAATGAATACCAGTAAACGCAAACGACCGTTTTTCACGACTCGCTCCATCTCACGAGACCTGACGTCCAGTCTGGTCATCATCGTGCTTGTCGTGGCCACAGCCCTGGGCAGCTACATATACTGGCAACAGTCCGAAGACATGTGGGCCACCGCCAAGGAGAAGGGGGAGGACACCATCACCAGCGTGGCCGAGATACTGGCCGTGCCCATCTGGAACCTGGACTACGACAACGCCCGGCTCATCGGCTCGGTCTACACCCACGACGACATGGTCCAGGGCATCCGCATCTACGGATCGCGCAACGAAGTGGTCTTTGCCCACGAAAAATTTTCCGGCACCAAGGCGGACTTCAGCAAAGTCCGGCCCATCGTCTTCGAAGGCCGGACCATCGGCCGGGCCGAAATAGACTTCACCCTGGCCAGGGAAAAAAAGCGGCTCGACGAACAGCTGCTGGTTTCCTCCCTGCTCATCGTGGTCGCCATTTCAGTCATTCTGGCTATCACCGGCCTGCTCCTGCGCGTCTTTCTCAACAAGCCGCTCCACGTCTTCCAGCAGGGGATCGCCCGTGTTGCAAAGGGCGATTTCTCCTATGATTTCGGAGAAGTGTATCACGCCGAATTGTTGGAAATCGCCAAGCGATTCCGGCACATGTCGGCGGAGATCGAGGCCCGAGAGAAAAAGCTCCAGACCATGAACCGGACCCTCCAGGAAGCGGAGGAAAAATACCGGGGCATCTTCGAGAACGCCATCGAGGGAATCTTCCAGGCCACGCCCGACGGCGTGCTGCGCCGGGCAAACCCCGCCATGGCCCGCATCTTCGGGTACGAATCCCTGGATGAATTCCTGTCCAACGTCCGTTCTCTCGGCTCGCGCATCATGGTCAATCCCGACGCCATGCAGCGCTTCTACGACCACGTCCGCGAACAGGGCGAGGTCAAGGGATTTGAGGCCGAGTACTACCGCCGCGACGGCAAGACCATCTGGGGCTCGCTCAATGCACGGGCCATTCTCGGTTCCGAATCCGGCAAGCTCATCTTCATAGAAGGCATCATGGAGGACATTACCGAGCGCAAACAGGCGGAGCAGGACCTCGCCGACCTGAACAAACACCTGGAACAGCTCGTCAGGGAACGGACCGAAGACCTGGTCAACAAGGCGCGCGAACTGGAAGAGGCCAACCAGCGGCTGCGCGAGCTGGACGAGATGAAATCCGCCTTCCTCTCCTCCGTCTCCCACGAACTGCGCACCCCGCTCACCTCCATCCTCGGCTTTTCCAAACTCATCAACAAGGAATTCACCAAGAACTTCGTCCCCTTGGGCAGCAACCAGCCTGTGCTGGTCAAAAAAGGGGAGCGCATCCGGGAAAACCTGACCATCATCAGCCATGAGGGCGAGCGCCTCACCCGGCTCATCAACGACGTCCTCGACCTGAACAAGATCGAGTCCGGCAGCATGGGCTGGCGTGATGAACGGCTCAACATGACCGATGCCGTGGAGGTGGCCGTCAATTCCGTAACCGGCATGTTCACCCACAACCCGGAAGTCGAACTCGTCACCGAAATCGATGTGGAACTGCCCACCATCATTGCCGACCCCGACCGCGTGCAGCAGGTGCTCATCAACCTGCTGAACAATGCGGCCAAATTCACCGAACGCGGACACGTCACCGTGCGCGCGTTCCCCCGGTTCGGCCAGGTGCGCGTCGAGGTGGCGGATACCGGCATGGGCATCCATCCCGACGACCAGGCCCAGATTTTCGAGAAATTTCACCAGACCAAAAGCGACACCATGGAAAACAAGCCCAAAGGCACCGGCCTGGGGCTGACCATCTGCCGCGAAATCATTGAACACTACGGTGGCCGCATCTGGGTTGAATCCCAGTTGGGCCTGGGCTCCACCTTCATCTTCACTCTGCCCGCCGCCAACTGAACCGAGCCATCCGGCCGCCGCAACCACGCCCCCGCAATGTGGGGAAAAACGTAGCGGAGAAGTAAACCCCATGTTCTCAGATAAAGAAAAGTGCAAACGATGCGGAGCCTGCGCCGCCGAGTGCCCCTACGACCTCATCGTGGATGACCCGGAAGGGTTCCCCAAACTCCGGCCTGCGGCCAGAAAGACCTGCATTGCCTGCGGGCACTGTGTCGCCGTCTGCCCCACAGGGGCGCTCACCCTCCCGGAAATGCCGCAAATAACAGAGACCCTCGCCCCGGAGCAGTGTCTCGCCATGCCGCGGGACCAGCGCATATCACCGGAGCAGGCCGATCAGTTCCTGCGTTCGCGCCGCTCCATCCGCACCTATCGCGACAAGCCCATACCCGAGGAGACCATGCTCGAACTCCTCAACGCGGCCACCTACGCCCCCAGTGCGAAAAACGGCCAACCCGCCCGCTGGATCATTACCAGATCGGCCGAAACCACCCAGGAAATCGTCAGCCATGTCGTCCACTACATGTCCATCAACAACGTTTTCCCGGGCGTAATCAAGAACTGGAAAAAGGGAATCGACAAGATCTGTCACCACGCCCCGCATGTGGCCGTGGCCTATGCGGCGGAAGACGGCTTCAACCCCGCCGAAGACTGCGCCCTGGCCGCCGCCTATCTGGAGCTTGCCGCCCACGCCAGGGGCATCGGCGCCTGCTGGGCCGGGTTTCTCATGGAAGCTGCGGAAGGCTGCCACGCCCTGCGCGAACAGCTCGGCATTCCTGAAGGCCACGGCGTATACGCCGCCCTCATGCTCGGCTACCCGAAATTCCGCTACTCCCGCATCCCGCGCCGGCACGAGGTCAACGTCCGCTGGCTGGACTAGCGCGGAGATCATTGAAAAACGAACGGTCGACATGGCTTGTCGGCCCAGACCACATAAAAAAGGCGGACGGGAATAATCCCGCCCGCCTTCGTTTGCTATCAGGCTTTCTCTTCTTGCGTCCGTTGCTGCAGATCGCTCATGATCTCTTGCAGTTTCCCGGACAGTTCCACGATGTCGCCTATCGCATCCACGGACTGGGAAATCCCTTCTGACGCCTGATGGGAGATCGTCTGTATTTCCTCTGTGGAGCGGCTGATTTCGTCGCTGGTTGAGGACTGCTCCTCGGATGCGGTGGCAATGGATCGGACCTGATCCGCAGCGCTGTCCACGATGGAGACTATCTCATTGAGCACCTGTCCCGCCTCGCGGGCCAGCTCCGTGCTCCGGGCCACCGATGCGCTCGACGCTTCCATGGCCTCAAGGTTCACGCGGCTTCCGGCCTGGATGCCGCTAATCGCATCGCCGACCTCCTTGGTCGCCTGCATGGTCTTTTCGGCCAGTTTTCTGACCTCGTCGGCCACAACGGCAAAGCCCCGTCCGGCATCACCGGCCCGGGCCGCCTCAATGGCCGCGTTGAGGGCCAGCAGGTTGGTCTGGTCCGCAATGTCGGTAATAACGCTCAAAATCCCGCCGATACTCTCGGCCTTGTGCCCGAGGTCGTTCATCGTCGCCTGCATGGCCTCGGCCTTTTCCGAAACCTCGCTGATGGACGAAACGACGTTTGCAACCACGGCGGAGCCTTCCTCCGCCTTTTCCTTGGCCTGCTCCGTGCCCTCCGCCGCCGCAGCCGCGTTCTGGGCAACCTCAAGCACGGTGGCGTTCATCTGGATCATTGCCGTGGCGGTTTCCTGGATGCGCATCTTCTGCGTCTCGCTGCCACCCTTGATATCCCTGGCCTGGGAAGAGAGCTGCTCCGCATTGGAGGCGAGGTCCGTGGCAATGCCCAACGCCTGCTCCGCAACGTGCGTAATCGCCTCCAGCAGGGACTCCACCCGCTGTTTGCCCTGCTCGGCCGCCTTCATCGCTTCCTGGGCCCGGGCGCTTTCCGCCAGGGCTGCGGCCTCGCTCCGGTCCGCAGCCTGAATCTTCTCCTCCAGGTTGCCGACCATCGTATTGACCGAACGGACGGTCTCCCCGATGGCATCATCGGCGTCATACCGGGCCCTGGCATCCAGATTGCCTGCCGCAATCTGAGCGGTAACCCCGGAAAGCTCCTGCAGAGGACGAAGCAGTCTGCGAATGAGAAAAACGAAGAAAATGGCGGAGAGCAGGATGCCCGCCACGGTAATGGCAATGCCGGCAAAAAGCATGGTTTTGTCGGTACCGAGGTCGATTACGGACTCGTCCAGGGAGAGGCCGATATGCCAATCCCACGGCTCGTAGTAGCTGACGTAGGCCAGCCGGGTCACGCCGCCCTGCCGGTATTCCACAAAACCGTCCCGGGCCGAAAGCAGGGCCTTCATTGTTTCCTTGGCCGGTTCACCCAACTCGTCCTTGCGGAAGATGAACGAGCCCTTGGTCAACGCGGCAAAGACCGATCCGAAATCATGGTAGGAAATCTTGTCCAGCAGCTGGTTCAACTGAGGCGTGAGGATCTTCCGCCCCACGTAGATCACGGCAACAATGTTTCCGGCAGCATCCTTCATGGGCTTGTAGGCGGTGAGATACCAGTCGTTCACCACGTATGCCTTGCCCCGGAAGGTCTTGCCGCTCATGACGGTCTTGTACACAGGACTGCTGTCCGGAATATAGGTGCCCACGGCCCGCTTGCCGTCCAGTTTCTTCACATTGGTGGAAACACGCAGCAACCGGCCCGGCAAGACCTGAAAAATGGTGCTGGTGCCGCCGACCATGGACTGGACCGAATCCACAAGGCTGAAATTGTTGTTGATGATCTCCGAACCCAACATGAGGGCCGGAATCTCGTCCGAGTCCTCCTCTTTGCTGATCTGGTTAACCATCCTGGTGGCAACCGTGGCGTTGGCAGACAGTTGAAATCCGCCACGGGCATCGATTTCCCGGCCCATGAGGCCCAGGTCGGATTCCAGCTTCTCCTGTGTGATGTCGTTCTGCATTTTCAGGGTTTCCACCAAGCTGGAAATCTGATTCCGGATAGTGGACCGCCCCAGAAAACCAATGGCGTCAAGGGATATCACGTAGGATGTCCCAACGGCTATGGTCAGCAAAAGTAATGTGGATACGATAACGGACGTCATCAATTTAAGGTTAAAGCTCATATCATCCCCTGCTTTGGTTTGTATGGAACCATATCCATTTTTACATTGGGAAATACCCCTTTAAAAGTCAAATTTTATTTGGATATTGCGGCATTGGATGCTGAAACAAACCGACGGGGGGAATTATTACGGACATTTCCTGGTTCGGACCAAAGCAAACGAAAGCGGGCGCGACTCCGAAGAGTCGCGCCCGCTTCCGTTTTTACCCTGAGAATCGGGATCAGATGGCGAGCAGTGCTGCGCGGATGTTCTTCTTGCCGAACTCCCGGGCCTTGGTCTCGTCCCACATGAAAATATCAATACGCTTGGTAAAGCGCTTGTTCATGAGGTCGTTGATCTCGAAGATGCCGAGTCCTTCGATGCGGACCTTGCGGCCAAAGACCCATCCCTGGTCGAAGAGGTCGCGGGACACGGCAATGGTTCCCTGCCGGACACGGCGATTGGACGCTGCGATAAGCGGGTCCGCATCGCACTGATCTGTTGTCGGATTATAAGCGGTGACGGTGACCGTCCGCACGGGCGAATTGGTCAGGGCCTTCTGAAGCAGCCGGACTTCCTCGATCATGCCTTTGCGGGCCTCGGCGGTCTGCTCGGTCAATATAAGCTTATGATGCAGGGTGTCTATCTCCTGCTGCTTGACGATGACAACTACAGCCAAAATGACAAGAAGCGCACTAAGCACCGGCGTCAGGGTGTAGCTGAGGACATTTTTCATGGTTCTCACATCTCCTGTGACGTTTGGTTGGTGGCATATAATGAGGCAAATACGTCTTGTCAACGCTTGGCGCAAGGTGTGGAACCCGGTTTAAGTCAGCATTTAACCTCTTGATTTGACAAGGCTATTACTTTATTATGTCCGTGGAGGCGTTTTGGAGGAAGCGTCGCATTCCACCGATTTTCCGACACATTTCAGAATAAACTATATTTATTCAATCCCTTTGTTCCGGACGGTTTTGCAGTCAACCGTTTCCGGATGCCAGTTCCCTGTAATGGGTGAGGAGGGGCCCCACAATGGATACGGAATTCAGGGTGATGCCTGTACGGACGGGAGAATCCTATCTGCTGAGAAGTCAACGGGGTGTATATCTGATGGACGGCGGCGGCTTCGGCTGCGGCCTGCCGGACATGCTGCGCGAGCGGGGCGTACGCAAGATTCGAGCTGCGGTCTGTTCTTCTCTTTCCATGGAGAAGGGCGGGGGCATACTGGACGCCATGCGCAGCTCGATCCCCATAAGTGAGCTCTGGCTGCCCGAGGAGGTTTCGGTACTTCCGGAACTGGCCACTCATTACAATGGCGATCTCTCGGGTTGGCTGGATGTCGCGGCAACCAAAATAGTCCCGCCCGCCGGGCCACGGCCCGTATGGCCGACCATCTCCAGCTCCCTGAGCCGGCGATGGCGCGCAGTCTGTGCGCTCTATGCCCTGGCTGTCGCCGCAGGCCTCGGGACCTGGCAGGATGTCCTGCCCAAACTGTACGGAAAGGGATGGACGCCCTACTTCTTACAGATCATTAGGCTGATGAACGCGGACTCCGAGGATAAATCCGCACAGATTACGGATATCACCAGTTCCCTGTTCGGCTCGCTGAATGAAATGGAATTGGCGCTGATCTGCGGCCGCATGATCCTGAACCGGTTCGAGCCTTCTTCCAATAAGGATAATGGAACGGCTCAAGTTATCGTTCCGCTGGTGATGTCCGCCATGCTGTTTGCCCTGGCCGAGGAGAAAGGCATCAGACTACGCCTTTTCCGCCGGGTGGACCGGCAGGCAGGAGGTCTTGTTTCCCGCCATCCGCTGCGGTGTCTCAACGGTGTGGAGGCCGATCCGCTGCCCACCTTGCTAACGACAACCCAGCCAAAGACCCTTTTCAGTCAGGCCATCGGGCTGGCCCATGACGGCAACGGGCTCGTCTTTCAATACGGCGACGCAGAATGCGGAGCCCTTTTCCTGAGTGACTCCAGGCTCGAATTCTTGGGAAAAGAGAATAAACTCCATCTGGACCGGCCAACGGTCATCACCGCGCCGGGGCAGGGTTCCTGCCGTCAGGAGGCGGCCTACAAACGGATTGCAGCCATCCGTCCGGCAGACAATGTCTGGGTCCGGGCCCGGCTGCCGCGTCACAAGAAAGTGGCCTCGGCTTTTACCCGACAGCCGCATACCGTGTGCCTGCAAAACTGCCGCAATGGCGTATTGCGGGAGATCATGCTTCTTTTCCACAACGGCAAGTGGCAGCAGGCGGAAGACGCCTGCGGCTGCGTCTGAGCCGATTCCGACACTATGGTTTTTTCCCGGGGATGGTGCTAATTCCACAACCTGCGACATGAAAATACTGCACGTCATCACCGGCCTTGATATAGGCGGAGCAGAGACCATGCTCCTGCGCCTGGCCACACACATGGACCCGGCACGGTTTCCCTGCCGCGTTGTGTCCCTCATCCCGCCCGGGGCGGTGGGCGACCGACTGCGCGAGGCTGGCATCGCCGTGGACACCCTGAACATGCGCCGGGGCATTCCCTCCCCGCTGGCCCTGTGGCGCCTGATGCGCATCCTGCGCTCCTTCCGGCCCGATCTGGTCCAGACATGGCTCTACCACGCGGATCTTCTAGGACTGGCCGCCGTCAGAACCGCCTTTCCCTTTCATCCCCGTCCAGCTCTGGTCTGGAACCTGCGCTGCTCGTTCATGGACCTGAAACAATACCCCCTGACCACTACCCTGACCCTAAAGGCGTGCGCCGCGCTCTCCCGATGGCCGGACGCGGTGCTGACCAACTCGTCCGAGGCTCGTTGTTTCCATGAGGGACTGGGTTATAGACCGAAGCAATTCAAGATCATCCCCAACGGGTTCGACACCGGCCTTTACCGGCCGGACGAGGCAGCCCGTCGCGACGTGCGCAACGAGTTCGGCATCCCCCAGGACGCTCCGGTCATCGGCCATGTTGCCAGATTCGATCCCATGAAAGGGCACGATACCTTTATCGAAGCCGCGGCCCTGGCCGAATCCCGACTCGACAATCCCCACTTTCTCATGATCGGCCGCAACGTGGATGCCGACAACGTTCGCCTGACCCGCTGGCTGAGCCAGTCCGGCCTCAGGGCCGAAAATGTCCACCTGCTGGGAGAGCGGGCCGACATTCCCAGGCTCATGGCGGCCATGGATGTGCACGTCTCATCCTCCCGGGGCGAATCCTTTCCAAACACCGTGGGTGAAGCCATGGCCTGCGGCGTGCCAAACGTGGTTACGGACGTGGGGGACAGTGCCATATTGGTGGGTGACTCCGGGCGGGTCGTTCCTCCTGAATCTCCCGCCGCACTGGCGGATACCATTGCCGCCCTGTTCTCGCACGACTGTCCTATAAAGAATATTGGACAGTCAGCTAGAAAAGTCATAGAGAAAAACTATTCACTTGCAGCAATAGCTGAGGATTTTTCACTTTTTTATGAAGCAATTCATATAAACGCATTATAATACTTTCCATGAACGGTCCAGTTCTGCTATTTGCTATAGGGATTTTCAAAATCAACTAGGGGGAGGGGATGACGCAATCCATATTCGATTCCCAGACTTTTTTGAAGAGTCTGGCAAATGACCGCGAGCTGGCGATGGAGCTGCTTGCCGCATTTATGGAAGACAGTCCCGAGCGGCACTCGCAGCTGGGGGAGGCTTTGGCGGAACAAGACGGTGACACGGCCTCCAAACGTGCCCATTCGCTCAAAGGCATGTGCGGTGTGGTGCGGACGGGACCGCTTGTGGAACTGGCACTGGGCATGGAACGCTCCGCCAAGGAAGGCGATCTGGCCGAAACCGGCAAGCTGTACGACCAATTTTCCGACCTGCTTGTGGCGGCCCACGAGGAGATCAAAACATTCATGGCCGCAGAGGCATGAAACGGTGCGGATTTCACGTACAAAAAAAGGCCCATCCGAGCGGATGGGCCTTTTTTTTACGAGATGAAGCAGAGGTTATTCCGCTTTTTCTTCCTTGTTGGTCTCTGCGGGAGCGGCTTCCTTCTCCGGAGCGGGTGCTGCCGGAGCAGCTTCGGCCGCAGGGGCCTCGGGAGCCTGAGCCGGGGTCAGATCGATATCGACCTTGTCCATGGCTGCAACGATATCGGCAGTGATGTCTACGGTCTGGTCGGAAGCGATGACGGCCTGCTTGCTCAGGATCACAGTCAGTCCCTTCTCCTTGCGGTAGGTCTCCAGCACTTCATTGAACTTGGCGTCGATCAAGGCGACCACGCGCTGCTGTTCGCCGTTCATGACCGTCTGCAACTCGCCCATGGCTTTCTTGTAGGCTGCGACGTTGGCCTCGTTTTGATCCTGCTGCATGGTCTTGTAGGCCGCCTCGGCCTTCTTCTGCAGCGGAGCCCCCAGATCCTGGAGGTATTTCATGGCCTTGGCCGCGGCCTTGTTGTCCTTGAAGGCGGCGGCTTCGTCCACCACGCCGATTTTCACGCCATTGGACGACTGGTTGCAGCCGACAAGCAGCGCAAGGATCAGCAGGGTACCGCCCAGCAGGGCAAAAGTCCGTTTCATGTCACGATCTCCATTATGGTTGTCGGTTTTTACTGCCAAACAGTAAGTCCGGGCACACTACGCTCAGGAAAACCTCCTGGCAAGAAAATACAGAATGTGCACGACTGCTTCGCTGTTGCAGGGTCGGGTCTCGGCAACCATTGCCCGTCTCTCAGCGCTTCAACATGCTGTATTTATAATTCTTAACACTTGGCATAGCCCTTGCTGTATCCTGTCCGAGAAGGAGTCGGGAATTTTTTTCCGGGGAATGGGTCACCCGGTGATTCCCGCCCGAGTCCGGGTTCGCCCGGATTGGAGGAAGTATGGGTTTCGGTTCACTCTACACCGGCGCAACCGGTCTTCTTGCCCACGCGGACAAAATGCAGGTGGTTTCGAACAACCTCGCTAACGTCAGCACCATCGGGTACAAGAAATCGGATGCCCAATTTTGTGATCTCATGAGCACCGTCATGGCCGGTGGGGGTGCGCAGTATCCAAACGGCGCCATCGGCACCAGCCAGATCGGCATGGGCGTGGGCATGGCAGAAATCCGCAATATTTTTCTGGAAGGCGGACGAAGGTCAACCGACTCGGTCACCGACATCGCCATCGCCGGAAACGGATTCTACGGCGTGCGTGACGCGGAATTCGGCACCACCCGATACACCAGGGCCGGTGCTTTCCACTTCAACAATGATGCATACCTGGTCGATCCGAGCGGTTACCGGCTCCAGGGGCATCAAGTGGACCGGGAGACCGGGCAAATATCCAGTTCCGTATCCGATGTACGACTCCCCTACGAAGACATCGTGGTAGACGGGGAGAATGTCCGGGTTGTCCGTTCCAAGCCTAAGGCTACCAGTAATATTCAAATGTTCACAAGGCTCGATGCCCTCGCCACAGGCCAGTTCAATGACGACAACAACCCGTTCTTCGCCATGTTCAATGCCTACGACGGCTCGGCGAGTAGCGCCGGAGGTGTCTTTGGAGGGCAGCAGCCAGCCTATTCATCCAGCCTTGATGTATACGATGCGGACGGCAACGCGCACGAACTGACCGTCTATTTTGATCCCGTGAACACAAACGGGCTGTCCAACGCCACTCCCGGCTATACGTACTGGGAATACCTCGTTGCCTTGCCGCCCGATTCCGACGGGTCCGGCGCATATGGCACCTCCGCCGCAGGGATTGCCGGGACCGGAGTCCTGGTATTCGACGGGACGGGAAAGCTCGTGAACATGTCCGCCTTTTCACCGGGCTCCGCCAGCGGCGCAGGCGGCAAGGATCTGGCAGGCTGGAGTCCCTCCACCTTCAGCGATGAAGGACTGCCCCAGTTCGACTTCACGTTCGGCAGCAACGGCTCCTCCGTGGGGACCGCGCAATCCATCTCTTACGATTTCGGCATCAAATCCACGTCGTCCTCATGGGCGTCCGGCGCGGGCTCCGCCGCCGCAATCGGCAAGGACGCATCCATGCTCTTGTCAATGGACGACATCAAGCTGGACATCAACCGGTCAACCAACTACGACTCAGGATCGGCCACACTCTTCCAGGATCAGAACGGCTATGCATGGGGATATCTACAGAATATGAGTATCAGCCGCGAAGGTATTCTGTCCGGGCACTTCACCAATGGACAGACCGAGGACCTCTACGCCATCTCGATCTACAACTTCACCAGTGAATGGGGACTCAGGCGGGACGGCAGCAACAACTTCGTGGAGACAGACGCGTCAGGCGCGGCCCGGGAAGGTTTGGCCGGAACAGCGGAACGCGGCGTCATCGAAGAAAAAACGCTGGAAGAAAGCAACGTGGACATGGCAGACGAGTTTGCCAACATGATCCTTACCCAACGAGGATACCAGGCCAACTCCAAGATCATCACCACATCAGACTCGCTGCTGAACACTACCATCAATATCAAGCGATAAAGGCGATCAATATCGTTCCATAACGCCGCCCCTTGAACCGGGCGGCGTTTTTCTTTGCTTCCCCGACACGCACCGCTTTCATCCTGCCGCCTTGAATTGCCCGGCCAAACCGGCTAGAAAGCACGGGATATGCAAGGCAAACAAGGAGAGCGCACGTGACCGGCACCCAACAACGCAATGTCCAGGAAATCCTGGCCGCCGTCCGCGAGGTGGAGGCCGAAGCCGCCGGGGGCGCGGAAGCCCTCTTCATGGCGGCCCTGCTCGCCCCCTCCCCCCTGCCCTACGATTTTGCCCTGGGCATGGAAGGCACCCTGCACAACCCGTCCCTCATCAATCCCGCCGCCGCCTTCTTTGCCGCCACCGCGGTCATGGAGCCCCTGATCCTCCACGGGTTGGCGGAAACCGACGTTGAGAACCAGACCTTCACTCTGCCCGATGACGTACGCCGGGTCATCCTCGATTCTCTGTCCGAACCGGAGCGCAGGACCTGGGCCGGGCGCGCGGTCTATGCCCTCAATCTGGTGCTGCCCGACGTGGACGAGGGACAATGGGAAGTCTACGAATGGCTCATGCCCCACATCCAGGCCTGCCTTGAGCTGGTCGAGATGCGAGGGCTGCGCACCGAAGCCGCCAACCGGGTGTTGCACCAGACCGGATTCGCGCTCCACTACCAGGGACGCCACCGCGAAGGCGCGGCCTTTCTCGACGCCGCACTGGCCGTGGATGTTGATCTCAAGGGGGCCGAGCACCCCGATATCTGCAACGACCTTGAAGGCCTCGCCACCGTGCTCTGGGCCGCCCAGGACCCGCAACGCGCAGAGCGTGCCTTTGCCTCCTGTCTCGAACTGCAAAAACGGATTTTCACCGAGAACAACCCCATCACCGCGCCGATCCTGAACAGTCTCGGCGTCATCCGGCAGGCCCTCGGCCGCCTGAACGATGCGGAAGCCGCGTTCCGGGAATGTCTTCGCGTCCTCACCCAGGCCCATGGCGAAGGACATCCGGCCATCGCCTCCTGCCTGTCCAACTACGCCCTGCTCTGCGAAGCCGCCGACCGGCCGGACGAAGCCCTGCGGCTTGCGGAACGGGCCCTGGAGATCAACCGTTCCTTCCGGGGTGACGACGACCCCGAAGTCGCGGCCGACCTGAACACCGTGGCTCTGCTCCTGGCCCGTACAGGGAAGCTTCAAGCCGCCGAAGCCCACTTTCGCGAGAGCCTCGCGGTGCGCGAAAAGCACTTCGGTCCCGATCACGCGGAAGTCGGCCAATCCCTGTGCAACCTCGCGCTCCTGCTCCACCAGACAGGCCACCCCGAACAGGCCGCCCCGCTCTACGAACGCGGCCTCCTCATCTACGACAAGGCCATTGGAGCCACCCATCCACTCATGCAGAGCGCCCTGGACAACTATCTGCTCCTGCTCAAGGCCACCGGCACGCGCCCCCAAAGCGACCGGCTGCTGGCCCTGGCCGATGCCCGGCCTCACAGCAACTCCCAAACCACCCACTAGTCATGCCGAACATAATCGCCATCGGGCTAGGAGAAATTCTCTGGGATATCCTGCCCGACCGGTCCACCCTGGGCGGCGCGCCCGCCAACTTCGCCTACCATGTCAATGCACTGGGCGGTTCCGGAGTCCCCCTCTCCCGCATCGGCGATGACGACCTCGGCCGCCAGACCATCGCTACCCTCGACGCCCACGGCGTTTCCACCGACCATCTTACCCTCGACCAGACCCACCCCACCGGCACGGTCCTGGCCGAGCTCGACGCCGACGGTGTGGCTTCCTACACCTTTCCCGACGCCGTGGCCTGGGATTTCCTTTCCCCCACTACGGCAAATCTCGAACTGGCCGCCAGCGCGGACATCGTCTGTTTCGGCACCCTTGCCCAGCGTTCCCCAGCCTCCCACCAAGCCATCCGCACCGTGCTCCGCAACGCCAGCCGGGCGCTCAAAATTTTTGACGCCAATCTACGGCAGAATTTCTGGGACAGCGCCACCCTGCGCACCTCCCTCGCCCTGGCCGACGTGCTCAAAATCAACGACGTGGAACTTGCCGTGCTCATCGACCTCTTTTGTCTGCCAACCGATCCCCACGCCGCGCTCAAGACGCTCCTGATGCGCTACGACCTCAAGCTCGCCGTGCTCACGAGAGGTCCGGACGGCAGCCTCATCATCTCACCAAACGAAACGTCCGACCTGCCCGGCCAACCGACCGAGATCGTGGACACCATAGGCGCAGGCGACGCTTTCACCGCCGCCATGGCCCTCGCCTATCTGCGTGGCAGCTCCGTGGATCGGATAAACCGCTATGCCGCACAGGTCGCCGCCACCGTCTGCGCCATGCCGGGCGCCATGCCGGACATGCCTGAGGCGCTGAAACTGGCATAGGGGAAAGGCCGCCGGAGGCCTCGCCGGGGCACCCGATGCCCCGAAGCGGTGGAAGGAGTAGTCGTCCACCCCCGCTGAATTCATGGAATCAAGATAGGGTATTTTTACTTTTTTCGATGAGTTGTCCATGAGGGCGAAAGTCCTCCCTGCCCATCGGCCACAAGCCGACGGCCGGGGGAATGATCGGCAGCGACTTCGATGTCATCCCGGGCTGCGGCGTCGAGCCGGGGCCAGTCTTCCCCAGCCGTGTCCTTTGGGGCCGTGCTGGATGAGCAGGATGCGGCCTCCCCTGTTCCCGTCCACGACCAGATCGACTTTTGCCGATTCTTCGCGCCGGAGTCCCAGTTCGTATTGCAGCTGGATCTGGGCGGCGTACCGGGGACCGTGCCCGTATGACGATTCGGTTTCCGGTTTGGCGATGGCCTCAAAGGATATCCCCTGACATTCGTCCACACTTTCACCTAAGGTCGGGCCAAAGCTTTTGGCGTTTGTTGCAACGTAGTTACAAGGATTATTGTCCCTGCGCTTTATAGTGCTCTCCTTGATTCCAATCTCTTCAACTTGATTTGGCGGTTATGCCTTCGCTGTTTGCAGAGGCCTGATGGGCATACTGGGAAGTATTCAAATTGGTGAGGGATGCCCAGCGCATATACGGGGATAGCAACCAAGTAACAGTCCGTACCCCCCACACAAATCCGCTGTCAGGCTTGGAGATACTGAGCTTGAATCAAGGTTGACAAACGGGAACAATGACAATATTCGATGAAAACGATTTTCAATATCACGAAGAAGCGAGGCGAAATATGGTTTGGGGCCGACCTCAGTTTGAAATTGCCACACAGATGGCCACACGGCGTAGCCGGGTTCGGAAGGAGGTCCGGAGCAACGTGCTTCGCATGACATGGGTTGCCGCAGCGTCCGTGATGGTGATGACTTGTCTGGAGGCTGTGGTGATGGAGGCTGCGGTAATGGCGGCTTTTTAAGTCGCCTTGTGCAGGCGAAAGAGAATGCAAGTATTTCACAAGGAAGAGAAACTGTTGGAGCAGGCGCAAAGCGTGCTCGGGCGATTGGCTGGGCTGGACGCCGAGGCGAACAGCACCATGCGTGACTTGGTACATGGATATGCCCGGCTGTTGCGTCAGGCCAGGCGCATGATGACTATGGGAGACCGTATACAGGGCGCGCTCACTGCATTGAACGGCGAATTGAAGGCCAGTGAATCCAAGTATCGGGGCGTATTCGAAAACGTCACTGAGGGCATCTACCGTTGCTTGCCGGATGGCCGGTTTATCGAGGTCAACCCATCCCTGGCAGGTATGTTCGGATTTTCGGACAGTGAAAGTTTTTTGTCAGAGGTATCCGACATTCGAGCCCTGTTTCAGACTCCGGATGATTATAACCAGTATACGTCCCTGTTGGTTTCGGATGGTGTGCGCAGCCGGGAGGTGGAGGTCTGCGGGCCGGATAACGTCTGCCGCTGGGTCGAGGTCAGCGCCAGCATGGTCCATGGGGGTGCGGATGGTGATTTGGATACAGTGGTCGGTGTCTTTGCCGATGTGACCGAACGCAAAGGCATGCTGGAGGAGATGTGCCGCCTGGCACGCACGGACAGTCTGACCGGTCTGTGGAATCGTGGATATTTCATGGAGTTGGCCGGGCGTGAACTGGCCCGCAACCGACGAGGGGCGCTGCCGCTTTCCCTGCTTATTCTGGATGTGGATTTTTTCAAGAACGTCAACGATTCCTACGGACATGACGCGGGTGACAAGGCACTTGTTTGCCTGGCCCAGGCCTTATCTTCGGCCGTGCGGGAAGTGGATTTGGCGGCTCGATATGGCGGGGAGGAATTTGTGGTCCTTTTGCCTGATACGACGGCTGGGGAGGCCTGCATAGTGGCCCAGCGCATCGCCCAACGCATCCGTGAAGCGTCGGTGGAGTGTGGCAATGTGCGATTTTCGCTCACGGTCAGCGTGGGGCTGGCCGCGCTGGAGGAAGGTGACGACCTCGACAACCTGCTCAAGTTTGCGGATATCGCGCTTTATGCAGCCAAGAAAAAAGGCCGCGACAGGGTGGAGGCGTACCGCCGGGGCAGCTCTGAGTGCGGTTTGTCCCGGGTAGCGTGCGGAGATGGTGCGGGGAGGACGGAATGAGCGTGCTGATCAACATGGTCAGAGGCGTGTGCGATTGGAGCGTTGAACGCAAGATGACGACTGTGCTGCTGCTCGGAATCGTGTTGCCTCCGCTGGCGTCCTTTGTCGTGCTCGAAACCAGGGGGGAGGCCTCGGCGACCCGTTTCCTGGCGATGCTATCGGTGGGGACAATCATTCTGTTTGTACCTGTAGCCAAGTGGTTGAGTCACTTCATCGCCCTGCGCAGTATTCGGGAACTCAATGCGCAATGCCAGTTGCTCAAGGAAGGCAATTACGAGCAGGTGGATCTGCCTCCCGCCGAGCGTGAGGGTCATGACTTCCTTGAATTACAGCGCAATATGCACTGGATGGGGTACACCATCGCCACCCGCGAGCACAAATTGCAGCACGCCATGGACGACCTGACGCGAGCGCAACGGCAGATAGGACAGAGCCTGAAGTACGCCAGCCTGATCCAGAAATCCTTTTTGCCCGACCGAAACGACCTGCGCGATTTTCTCCCAGATCATTTTCTCATATGGGAACAGCGGGATACCGTCGGCGGAGATGCCTATTGGGTGCGCCCCACGGAAAACGGCTTTTTTATCGGCGTTATCGATTGCACGGGCCATGGCGTGCCCGGCGCGTTCATGACGCTTATTGTCGCCTCCCTATTGGATAAGGCAGCGGGCGATGGCGAGGAAAGCCCGGCGGCAGTGTTGGGCCGGATGAATCGGCTGATCAAGGACTCGCTGGGCCAGACCAACCGCGAGGCTCCTTCGGACGACGGCATGGACTGCGGATTGTGCCATGTATCCCGAAATGGCCCCCTGTTTTTTGCCGGGGCGAACACGCCGCTGTATCTGCTCGATCGCGAGGGTGCGCGCGTGATCAAAGGCGACCGTTGTGGCCTTGGCTACGTTCGTTCCGATCCGGATTTTTCCTTTACCGATATCCCGGTTTCACCTTCTCCGGACATGCGTTTTTATCTTGCCTCGGACGGCTTGACCGATCAGGTGGGCGGCGATTTGCGTATCCCATTTGGCAAGCGGCGGTTCATGACTTTTATGGAGCGGGAACGCGAAACACCGTTGTCCGCCCAGGGAGTGAACCTGCTGGCTGAGTTGGCAGCGTATCAGGGAACCGAGATCCGTCGGGATGACGTGACGGTCATTGGTTTTAAACTGTGAGGATATGAATCATGAGCATGAGTTTGTTCAAATACTATGATGAAATGACCCAGGGGGGAGTGATCCTCTACTTCAACGGGCCTGTGTCGCAGGCCATGGTTGAGACCCTCGCCGGGCAGATGCGTACCCGCATGCGGGCGGAGGATGCGGGTGTGGGCGAGGTACAACGTGTGTTCTCCGTGCTGGTGGAGCAGATGCAAAATATCGTCCGCTATTCCGCGGATCGGCGCGCTCCCGGTGAAGGCGTTTGCGAGGAGATGGCACACGGCCAGGTGGTGGTCGGCCGCGAGAAGGACGGCCGTTTTTTCGTGGCCTGCGGCAATCCGGTTCGTGCTGCCGACTGCACAGAATTGACCCAGCGTATTTCGAAGCTCCAGGGCATGACTCCCGAGGAACTCAAGGCATACTACCGGGAATGCCGCCGCCAGCCTGACGGAGGTACGGAAAAAGGGGCCGGTCTCGGGTTCGTGGAGATGGCGCGCAAGGCGGACGGACCGTTGGATTATGCCATTGTGCCCGTGGACGCGGGGACTTCGTTCTTTTCCATGAAAGTGGTGACCCAGTAAGGAGGTAGCCATGAAAAAATACAAAGTCCAGGCGACGCCTTCGTCGCCGTATATCAAGTTCGATCCCGAAAATATGCCTTTCGAGATTCGGGGCGAATCATACCCGGAAAACTGCTGGGCATTTTACCGGCCCATGTTCGATTGGCTTACGGATTATTTTACTCAGGCCAATGGGAGCCAGGTGGAGATCGACATGGAGATTCTTTACTTCAACTCCTCCACTTCAAAGACCTTCATGGATTTTTTCGAGATGCTTGACGATCAAGCGGACCTTGGCAAAAGCATCGTGGTCAACTGGCGTTACCATGAGGAAAACGAGTCCGCCATGGAGTGCGGGGAAGAGTTCATGGAAGACGTGCAGAACCTCAAATTCAACCTGGTGGAGTTTTCAGATGTGAGGGATGCATGAACGCCGGACGTATCAAGACCTCGTTGAAGACGCTCATCCCCCTGCGTCAGCCCGTATTTTTGTGGGGGCCGCCCGGTGTGGGCAAGAGCCAGGTTGTGGCTCAGGTGGCGGCCGAGCTGGGGCTTGCGTTGACCGATATCCGGGCCGTGCTTCTTGATCCTGTCGACCTGCGCGGCCTGCCCACCGTCAAAGACGGCGTAGCGCACTGGTGCCCCCCTGCGTTTTTGCCGACTTCGGGCGAAGGCATCCTGTTTCTGGATGAATTGAATGCCGCCCCGCCTCTGGTGCAGACCGCTTGCTACCAGTTGGTGCTGGACCGGCGGGTTGGCGAATACACACTGCCCGAGGGATGGACCGTGATCGCGGCGGGCAACCGTGAGACCGATCGCGCTGTAACGCACCGCATGCCGTCGGCATTGGCCAATCGATTCGTGCATTTGGATTTTACCGTGGACGCCGAGACCTGGCTCGCCTGGGCCGAGGAGTCCGGGTTGGCCGAGGAAATTCGCGCATTTATCCGGTTCCGGCCAAATTTGCTGCACGATTTCGATCCGAAACGGGACATCAAGGCTTTCCCCTCGCCTCGCTCATGGGAGTTTGCCGCGCGCATTCTCGCTTCCCGGCCGGATGCGGACGTGGAGACGGCACTGCTCAAGGGGACCGTGGGAGCGGGAGCTGCGGTGGAGTTCGCCGGATTTGCTCGCATGTATCGCCAATTGCCGGACCCGGATGCGGTCATTGATCGGCCGGATACGGCAGCCGTGCCCAAGGAACCCGCCACCCTTTACGCCCTGTGCGAGGCGCTGGCCAAGCGCGCCGGCGAGGACACGGCCGAGGGCATCGTGACCTATGCCGGTCGGTTGCCTTCAGAGTTCGGTGTGCTTCTGGTACGGGACGCGGTGCGTCAGCATCGTGGTGTGGTCGAAACCCCGGCCTTCTCCGATTGGGCCACTGCCAACTCGGACGTATTGCTGTGATGGACCGTATCGCTGCCAAACTGCGCAAGGCGCGCACCATGTTGTTGCTGGACCATCCGTTTTTCGGTTCGTTGTGCCTGCGCATGGAGCCCAAGCCCGACCCGCACTGCGCCACGGCCTGGACCGATGGTCGGACTCTGGCCTACAACCCGGCCTATGTGGCCGGATTGCGCCGTAAGCAGGTCCAGGGGCTGCTCGCCCACACGGTCATGCATCCCGCCTGCCAGCACCATACACGCCGGGCCGGACGCGATCCCAAGCTGTGGAACATGGCCAGCGACTATGCCATCAATTGGATTTTGCTCGATGCGGGGTTGGACCTGCCGCCCAAGTATCTGGACAATCCGGCCTACCACGGTCTTACCGCAGATGAAATCTACGCCGACCTTCATGCCTCAAGGGGCGAGGAGATGCGCCCGTCGCTGTCCGAAGGTCAGGGGGATTCCGACGGTGAAGCGGACTGGGACGGCGCGGCCGGGATGAAAGGCGACGGCGACGATCTCGGGAAAAGTTCGGAGTCGGGTCCCGGCGGCGAATCAGACGGACACATGGATATCGGCGGCGAAGGCGATGAATCCGGCGAGATGGGCGGCGAGATGTTCGGTGATCCCGGTGGCAGCGGCGAAGTTCGCGACAGCGCGGAAGACGCCGAGGGAGGCGGATCGTCCGAGGGCGCTTCGGACGAGGAATGGGAGTTGGCCCTGGCCGAGGCCGCCCGCCAGGCGCGGGATATGGGCGAACTGCCCGGCGGCGTGGAACGGCTGGTGGGCGCGGTGCTCCATCCCGTGCTGGACTGGCGCGAGCTACTGGAGCAGTACATCAGCGACCGGGCACGTGACGATTATTCCTGGACCCCACCCAATAAACGTTTTTTGCACCTGGACGTGCTCCTGCCTTCCCTTTCCAATCGGCAACTGCCGGACCTGGTCCTGGCCATCGATACTTCGGGCAGCGTTTCCGAACCGGAGATGGACCAATTCGCGGCCGAGGTCTCCGGCATTCTCGATGCCTACGACACCACTTTGCACGTGGCCTACTGCGACAGTGCCATGGCCGGAACGGAGACCTTTTGCCGGGCTGATCTGCCGCTGGAACTGAACCCCACGGGCGGCGGAGGAACGGACTACCGGCCAGTGTTTGACTGGGTGCGGGAGTCCGGGCTGAATCCGGGCTGCCTGGTATACCTGACGGACCTGGAATGCACCGGCTTTCCAGCGCGGGAGCCGGAATATCCGGTGCTTTGGGCCCGTATAGGCGGACAGGGCGGCACTCCACCCTTTGGTGAAATCCTCGACATCAATTAAGGAGGCGGCATGAAGATTGATTGGACCATTGCCAAACGGCGGGGCAACCATCGTCCGGTGCTCAAGTATACCATTGAACTCGAAGATTTTGAAACGGCCCTGGCCGTGCCGCAGGTGGTGCTGGAGGACGCCCTGGTCCGTCCTCCGTCTTCCTGGCGGTCCTACTGCTATCCCGGCGCGGACGAGCGGTTCGGCCCCTGCTCCGAGCACTATCGGCTTATGACACCTTCCCATGGACAACGGGTCCTTTCGGATTCGTTGACACTTGGCTGGCGGCCGCCTGCAGATGCATTTGATGACGTGCGAAGAGCGTTCAAGAGGCTCCGGGACGATTTCGAGGGCGCGCTCAGAAACGCGTATGAGAGCGCACCGCTTGATATTGTGGAGCATTTGGAGCTGACTCGGGAGACCCGCGAACATATCGCCCGAGGTGTTGCCGCGGCAAAATTTTTGGCCGTCGCAGGTTTTTGATTGAATTGATATTGAAAATGAGTTTCATTACGTCGCATGAAGTATACAGCACAGCACGCCTTCATCGGATTTTTGCGGCAACACCATCTCAGCATGACTTCCCAGCGCAAGGTTATCGTTGAAACGTTTTTGGACGCCAAGGGGCACCTCACCGCGGACCGGCTGTTTGAAATGGTGCGCGACAAAGCCCCGGATATAGGCCAGGCCACGGTCTACCGCACGCTCAAGCTGCTGGTGGATTCCGGTCTGGCCGATTCATTTGATCCGGGCGGAGGAGTGGCCCTGTACGAACAGTCGTTCGGGCAAGAGCACCACGACCATCTCATCTGCGTACGCTGCGGGCGCAAGGTGGAGATTTGCAGTGACGCCATCGAGGCGCGTCAGGAAGCCGTGGCCAAAGCGGCGGGGTTCACCCTGACACGGCATCGCATGTATCTTTACGGCATTTGCCCCGACTGCCGGAAAAAATAAAAGCCCGCATTTCCAGACAGAAAAGATTCAAACCCGACGCCGCAACAGCTGTGCGTGCCGGGTCTGAATTTTTGTTTGAGATTGTTTCGGAGCGTATCCCTCGGTCGGACCTGCGATGCCGTCCGGCCCGCACCTCGTGGCAATGAAACCAGGCTGGGCGGCGCGGGCTTGGCCGGTTTAGGATTCGGAGCGTTTGCGGTCGGACTCCGTGTCGACCGGCGGGGTGGCCGGTTCGGGACGGTCATAGTTGGGAAACATTGATTTCAGGCCGCGTCGAATGAGTTTTTTGGGATCGCCCTTGCTGTTGATGGTCGTTCGAAAGGTCATCTCGATTTCCTCACTGTTTTTTTCTGATTATGCCCGGATGGGCGTGTTCCTGTCCTTGGGCTATGCTGCACTCGGCACACAATCCGTAGATAACCGTCTGGTACCGGAAGAGCGTAAATCCCTGCTGCCGGGCCGTCTCCGATTGGAGGCAGTCGAGGTAAGGGTTTTTGACCGGTATGGCTTTGCCGCACTTTTCGCAGATCATCTGGCTGCATTGGTCCCCCATGGGTTCATAAAGAGTGCTTCCGTCCGAGCGGTGAACACAGCGGGCCACCCCGGCGTTATGCAGGTGCTTCACGGTTCGGTAGACGGTGGACCGGCTTACCGTTTCATCTACGTCCTGAACGCCGGTCAGCAGGGATTCGGGGGATAACTGGTGGTTGTCGCTCATGAAAACCTTGAAAATGAGCAGCCGCTGCTGGGTCAATTTGAGGTTGTTGATTGTCAGGTACTGTTTAAAGGCTTTCAGGGCTTCCTGCATTGCACTCCGTCCCCCCTTGGATGACTCACGATCTCAATACGCATACTGGTTTCCGAGACTCCCGGCCGCTTTTTGCGATATCGTTTCAATTCCCACTTTTTGTTGACGCGTCTATGTTCAAAGCATATCTCTGATACCGAAATTCATTATCAACTGCAACCGTTGGGTCGCTAAAATTCAGGGGGAAATCATGGCTGACGAGAAAACCCTGCAAACGGTGGGAGCAGGAGAAACCGCGTTTGTTCTAGCCGTAGATGCCGGCGTCAAGGCCCGGACACGGCTTGAATCGCTGGGGATTATCCCCGGTGCCGAGGTCAGAGTCTTCAACAATGGTCAAGGCCCATTGCTCGTGTCGGTTGGCGAGGGAAGGGTCATGGTCGAGCGCGGCATAGCCGCCAAGGTGTTAGTGGCTTGAGCGCTGTCGAAGAAAGCTTTCCATATTTGCAGTATCAAGGGGGCCTTATGACATTGGATGAATTGCGGCCGGGTATCGGTTGCACCATGACTGACATTACCGCCGTCGGTGCCTTGGGGCAGCGGCTTATGGATTTGGGCTTTTATCCCGGCGCCGAGATTCAAATCGTCCGCAACGCGCCGTTGGTGGACCCGGTGGAGTTGCAGCTTGACGGCTACCATATCTCCTTGCGCCACAGCGAAGCCCGGCATATCGAGGTGGAATTGTAATGGCTGCGCAACGACTTCTCGTTGCCCTTGCCGGGCAACCCAATTGCGGTAAATCGACGGTCTTCAACATGCTCACCGGAGCGCGGCAGCATGTGGCCAACTATCCTGGCGTCACCGTTGAGAAAAAAAGCGGAACCTTTTCCATCGGCGAAACCCGCATCGAACTGGTCGACCTCCCCGGCACCTACTCCCTGACCTCCTACTCTTTGGAAGAACGTGTGGCCCGTGATTTTCTGCTGGGGGACAATCCAGGCGTTGTCATTGACGTGGCCGACGGCTCCAACATCAAACGCAACCTCTATCTGACCCTGCAATTGCTGGAGATGGAGGTGCCGACTATTCTCAACCTGAACATGATGGATGTGGCCGAGCGTCGCGGGCAGTCCGTTGATGTCGACAAGCTCGCCTCCATTCTGGGTGCCCCTGTGGTGCCGACCAAAGCCAAGAAAGGTGAAGGCAAAGAGGCCCTGCGCGCTGCCGTGCAGTCCCTGGCCGAGACCGGCCCAGGTCAGGCGTACCGGATCGATTACGGCCCGTTGGAACCGTATATTGCCGAACTGGAAGAGCTGCTGGCTGAGGATTCGCTACTCAGCATCCAGTATCCCGGGCGTTGGCTGGCCATCAAGCTGCTGGAAAACGACAGCGAGGCCGAGGTCCTGGTTCGCCGCATGCACCCGGAGGCCGATAGGGTCATGAACGCCACCGGTGCCTGCAGGGATCGGTTTTCGGAAGAGGCGGGAAGACAGGCTGAACGTCACATCGCCTTTTCCCGGCACGGCGAGTGCGCCCGCATCTGCCGCGAGGTGCTGACGCTGCCCGAAACCAAACGGATTAATCTTTCGGACCGGGCGGACCGGATCATCTGCCACCGCGTGTTCGGGCCGATGATCCTGGTGGGCATCCTTTTCGTTCTGTATCAGGTGTCCATCGTCTTCGGAAACTGGCTGGCATTGCAAATCTGGCCGTTGTGGGGCGGTCTGGAGAATTTTGCGGCCGACGTCCTCCCTTCTGCCGGATTTCTAGGCGATCCGTTACTACGGTCCCTGGGCCTCTGGGTGGTCAAGTCGACCACGGCCATTTTGAATTATCTGCCCATCTTCTTTCTGTTGTTCAGCCTCATCGCCATCCTGGAGGACAGCGGTTACATGCCTCGCATGGCCTTCATTCTGGACAGGCTTTTCCGTCGGTTCGGGCTGCACGGCCAGTCCACGCTGCCCATGATCCTGGGCGGGGTGTACGTCGGCGGCTGCGCCATTCCCGGCGTAATGGCCACCAAGGCGATTCCGGACGAACGAGCTCGCCTAGCCACGATCATGATCGTGCCCATGATGAATTGTCTGGCCAAGGTGCCGCTCTATCTGATCCTGATCGGGGCATACTTTGCGGACGTAAGCGGACTGGCTATGTTCTTCATCGCCACCGTTACCCTGTTCATGGCCCTGCCGGTGGCTAAGGTGTTGTCCATGACCGTATTGCGCAAGAAAGAAAGCGCGCCGTTCATCATGGAGATGCCGCCCTATCATCTGCCCACTGCGGGCGGGGTGCTGCGCCGGGCCATTGAGCGCGTCTGGCTGTTCCTCAAGAAGATCGTCACCGTGGTGGCGGCCGTAGCCGTGGTGGTCTTCGTGCTCATCAATTATCCCGGACTGCCGCAGGCGCGCCTGGATCAGTATCAGAGCATGCAGGACAAGGCGGTATCCCGCTTTATGCAGGATGTGACCAAGACCCAATACAACGGGAAAATCACCCGTGATGACGTCCTGCCGATCATCCTGTTCGAGGAGTCGTTGCGGAGAGCCAAGACCGGCGTAACCGACCAGGCCGCATCCACGGCCATTAATGAGCAGTTTCAGGCGGAGAACCCTGTCTACTATGCCGTGATCAAGCGTAAGGGCAAGGACGGCAAAGCTCTGTTCCGGTCGCTCAAGACGGTGGTCAAGGTCCGCAAGAAGGTGCGTCGCGAGGCCCGGGCCGAGCGGTTTGAAAGCAGCTTTCTTGGAACTCTGGGCAGAGCGCTGGAGCCGGTTACCCAATACGCAGGCTTCAACTGGCGCATCAACATTGCCCTGCTCTCGGCCTTTGCGGCCAAGGAGAATTCCGCAGCTACGCTGGGCTCCATCTACGGCATCGACGGTACGGACCAGTCCGTGCAGGAGAGCATGAAGGCGGGCGAGTCCGGCTTCACCCCGCTGCACGCCTTGGCCCTGATGCTGTTCATGGCCCTGTACCCGCCGTGCGTGCCCGCGTCCATCATGGTTCGGCACCAGTCCAATTCCACCAAGTGGATGCTGTTCTCCATCGCCTACCAGACCCTGCTCGGGCTGGTGGTGGCCAGTCTGGTCTTTACCGGCGGATCACTGCTCGGGTTGACCGGAATTGAGGCCATGTGGGCCTTCTACGGCCTGTGCGTCGCCGTGACGCTCATCATGGCCCTTATACCCAATACGGAGGAAAAGGACGACACGTTGCCGGTTGCTCCGGCCACCTGCAAGGAACAATGCTCATAAACATGCTCACAAGGAGGAGCTTATAATGAAGAAACTGATGATTGTACTGACTCTTGCCGCTGTCATGGCCCTTGCCGGACAGGCGTTTGCCCACAGCCCGCTGATGAGCTGCTTTGACAATGGCGACAACACCGTCACCTGCGAGGGCGGATTCTCCGACGGCTCTTCGGCCTCGGGGGTCAACATTCATGTGCTGGACGGCAATGGAAAATCCGTCTTGGAAACCAAAATGAACCAGGACAGCGAGTGCACCTTTGACAAGCCCGCCGGCAACTATTCCGTGCATTTCGACGCGGGCGAAGGGCATCGGGTCGAGATCAACGGCAAGGATATCGTCGAATAACAAAAGCAACAAGGCACGGGGGCCGCACGGCTTCCGTGTTTTTTTTAAATCGGCAAGTTGAAAACAATACTCAATCTCAAACGCTGAGGAGACTTTGATGAAGAAACGTTTTATTCCCCTTCTGGCCGCCCTTTGCACGTTGGTTCTTACCAGTGCCGCCTTTGCCCATTTCATGGTGGTCTACACCCCGGATCTGGCTTTAGATAATGGTCAGGATCTGGATATGCGCATCGTCTTTACCCATCCTGCCGAAGCGGGCCACACCATGAATATGGGTGGGATTGAAGAATTTTACGTAGTCAAACAGCGGGGTGACGCCCAGCCCAAGAAGGTGGACCTGATGAAATACGTCAAGCCCATCACCTGGAAGAATCCCGAGTCCTCCAACGAGGCTTTTTCCGCCATCGTGCCCAAAAAGGAAGTCCGCTCCATGGGCGACTATGTTTTCGTCATGAAGCCCGGCTACTACTTTGAGAAGGAAGAGGGCGTCTACATGCAGCAGATCACCAAGCTGATCCTCAACGTGGGCGGCGTGCCTGGCAACTGGGCCGAACCGGTCGGCCTCCCCTGCGAGATCGTCCCTCTTATCAAGCCGTACGCCCTGTGGACCGGTAACGTCTTCAAGGCGCAGGTCCTGTCCAACGGCAAGCCCGTTGCCGGTGCCGAGGTCGAGGTTGAGCATATGAGTCACATGCCCGACCTCAAGACCAACACGATGCCCGCCAAGTCTTCCGTCAGTTACCCGCACGACGCCTACTACACCCAGACTCTGTTCACCGATGCCAACGGCTACATCACCTTCGGCATCCCCCACTCCGGCTGGTGGGGCTTCGCCGCTCTCGGTGTCGGCCCGGACAAGGAGTACAAGGGCAAGGAGTTGAGCCAGGATGCCGTTATGTGGATCCATGCCGTGGATATGAAATAGCCTACCCCTCTGCAACAGCCTCTCCTTTCGCGGAGCGGCAATCCCAATGGTGCGGCGGGCCCATACCGGCCCGCTGCGCCAAATGATTTCAAGGCGGTAATTCATGAATGTTTCTTTTGCGGCTGGCGACAGGAATATGGAGGGGATTTGCGAATTTCAGATTCTGGACGCAGTCCATTTGACCATACATCAGTTTGCGGAATCTCTGAGCTGCATCATCGACGCCAAGGACCGCTCCACCCGGCTCCATTCCGAAGAAGTGGCGGTCATGGCCCAGACCATCGGCCAGCAAATGGGGCTTTCGGCCAAGACCGCCGACCTTCTGCATGTGGCCGGGCATCTGCATGACATCGGCAAGGTCGGTATCGAGGACGCCATCCTCAAGAAGCCCGGCCCATTGACCTCGGAGGAATTGGCTGTCGTCAGACGGCATCCGGTCATCGGAGCTGAGATTATTGCTCCGGTCACAACCTTTTCCGGCAAGGACGGCGTGGTGGCGATGATTCGCCATCACCATGAACGGTATGACGGCAGCGGCTATCCCGATGGTCTCAAGGGAAGCGAGATTCCTTTGGGAGCGCGAATTATCGCCGTGGCCGACTCGCTATCCGCCATGCTTCAGGATCGTCCCTATCGTGAGGCCATGTCCTTTGAGCAGGCTTTAGACGAGATCGTGGACTGCACGGGCAGCCAGTTCGATCCCAAGGTGGTGGATGCCTTTTTCGGAGTCCGTCATGTCATCTGGATTTATCTGGAATCACTGCACAGCGCCTGGGAGGCGGCGTGATCATGGGCAAGCGGTCCCGCGCGGCTTCTTGCACCGTCGCCGACCGCCCTGCCGGTCCGGCTGTGGAAACCCGGTTGGTGCTGGTGCTTGCGCTGCTGGCGGCAGCCGTCTGCGCCGGAGTCGTCGCGTTTTGCCATGGTTCGGCAAATTTCGGGAATAAGCCGGATGGGCAGTTGGAAGCCATCTCGCCGTTGCGTCCGAAGGAACGAACCAGCTGTAACGCGCTTTGTTTCGCCGTACCAAAGATCGGCACGCTGTTCGCGGAAAAAGTAAGGTGGCCCACCGTAGGCGCTCCGGGCGGAGAATGCCTCCCTCCTTTTGTGCATGATGCGGCTTGGCGGGCAAACGGTCGCCTGATCGGGACCCGGTCCGTGCTCTTGTTGCCTGATTTGCACGCGGCGCTCTATGTCGGGCACCCGGAGGACGCGACCGTGTCGGGAACGTTTTCACTCCTGCCGCGGTTGTATGCGGGATAGACAGGCTACAGGGGAAGCCCGCTCCTTATACGATTTGGCGGCACCCGTCTCCCGCATTCGATATTCCAAGCAGGGTACGAACCAGGCGCTCATCGGCAAGGAATGGAGTGAGATGCCTCCCCTGCGGACTCACCCCGGCGCAGTCGGGAAGAAGCTGTGAGCACGTTGCTCGATGTGTCGCCACGGTCGTTGGTACAACGGCAATATTTCGCGGTTAGCCGCAGCACTCAAATCCTAGAATGGAGGGGGATATGGATACGATCATAGCTCTTGGCATCATCGCCATAGCCTGCATTTTCGTTTTCAGGCGGGTGTACACGCAGATGAAGAACAAGAAGGCGGGCGGCTGCGGTTGTTCGGGCGGGTGCGCCACGGATTGCGCTTCAGCGCCCACGGGGAAGTGCGGCTGCGGCCAGGAAAAACACGGCCTAAGCAAGAATAAGGAGGAATGATGCGACGTTGGGGAATCGGATTGATCGGGCTATTGGCCCTGCTTTTTGTCGGTGTCGGTGCTGCTTCGGCGCACTCACTGTACATCGAGTCCGGGCGACACCGGGTGGACGAAGGCAAGCGGACTCCACTCTTTTTCTGCTTTGGGCACCACTTTCCGGTGGATGACGGCGTGCGGGCGAACAAACTCGCCTTTGTCAGGGTTTACGGCCCGTCGGGCGCGGTTGACGAGCTGAAGCCCCGTCCGGAGACCGGGCTCCAGTCGCAAATGGTGACCTATGACAAGGCGGGAACGTATGTGCTCGCCGCCGAGACCAACCCCGGTTTCTACACCAAATGGGTGGATAAGAAAGGACGCGACCGCAGCACCATCAAACCCATGAGCGCCGTGAAGGACAAGGCGGACAAGATTCTCAAGTCGCTGTACAGCAAGCAGTACGCCAAGTCCTACGTTCGCTGCGGTCCGGCCAACGGGATTTTTCAGGCCCGTGTGGGCCTCGGGCTGGAACTCGTGCCATCACAAGATCCCACGACCCTCAAGCCTGGCGACACGTTGACGCTGAAGGTTTTCCGCGACGGTGCGCGTTATGACGGTCCAGGGCACTGGGACGCCACTTACGACGGTTTCTCCACCGAGTCTGAGGACCTTTACCTGCCCGGCGGAGATATGACGGGTGATACGGTGAGTATTCCGTTGGACAAGGCGGGCCGGTGGTTCATCCGCTATTACGTCAAGACGGACGCGCCTGCGGACAAACAAGGGGAGTATCTCCAGATGAAGCAGACCGCCACCCTGGTGGTGCTCGTGCCCAACGAGCGCAGGCGGCCGAGAAAGGGGACCCACTGATGGTGCCTTGCCCGTCCGTGTCGGAGAAGGGGGGCGTCCGCGTCCCCCGGCTGTGTAGGCGGCGGCCTCAGGCCGCCTGAACATAGCACTTCAACCAAACGAGGTAACGCAATGAGCAAGGCACTAATCGTATTCGGTTCCACCACCGGCAATACCGAAAGCGTGAGCGACGAAATTGCAAAGGTTCTGAAGAACAAGGGCCACGATGTGGAGATTCGCAACGCCTCCGGAGTGACCGTGGAAAACCTGGCCGACGGGTTTGACGCGGTTTTGCTCGGCAGCTCCACCTGGGGCGATGAGGATATCGAATTCCAGGACGATTTTGTTCCGATTTATGAGAATCTGGAACAGGCCGGACTGAAGGGACATAAAGTCGGCGTGTTCGGTTGCGGCGATTCCTCCTATACCCACTTCTGCGGGGCGGTGGATGCCCTGGAGGAAAAGGCGGAATCATTGGGAGCCGAGATCATGGGCGACTCCCTGCGCATCGACGGGGACCCGGACACCGGTGAGATCACGGCCTGGGCCGAATCCATTTCTTCAAAATTCTAATCCTTTTTGAGAGTCGCTGCCCGGCGGCTTTCAAATCCCCTTGGGGCGGCAGGCGATTGCCGCCCCTTTGTGTTGGTTGCCGGTGCGGGGCTTGCCCTTTTTCGATGGCCTCTCCCCTCTTTTTCGGCACCACAGCGGGCACGATATTCGACAAGATTTTATTTGAGAATGCGTATCAGGCTCGCAGTTTTACGCTGTTTGAGACCGGCGTATACTGACTCGCGTACGGGGAATTCCCGCACAACCAATGAAGTGGAGGTGGCAACGGTGAGTCGGTTGTCGGTACGGCATGCGCAGGAGGGACGGATTCGATTTCGGGTCCCGGCCGCGCGCAATGAACAGACTGCATTGCGGATCGAGCGTCGGTTGAACGAAGTGAAGGGCGTGCGTTGGGCGCGAGTCAATGTACGCTGTTCCGGCGTGGTGGTCCGGTATGACAGGACCGTTCTTTCGGGAAATGACGTGATGGCGTTTATGGCGGGATTGGCCGTGGAAGGGGAAGCGTGATGGATTTGCACCTTATTTGCGGTTTGCGTTCCCACATTCGTGTGGGCAGTCACGTGCCTGGCAAACTCACGCTCAAGATCGGTCTGAGCGTCATCGCCGACCCGAAGGTTATCGACTATGTCAAAGTCAACGGATTTGGCCCGCCTCGCGATTTGGACATGCCGGGTGTGAAGCGGACCCGGTTCAATCCCCTGACGCGGTCCATGACCATGGATTACGATCAGGACGTCATTGAACCCAAGCTGCTGCACCGGCTGTTCGTCTGCCGGGACGAGGCCGAGTTCGAGGAAGTGGCCTCCCGGTTGGCGGATGCATGTCATGTCGATTTGAACGCTTTTCGCCAGTAACAACGGCAAAGTCTTTCACCCACCGACCCGGTACGCAAGCCGGGTCCCAAACCGCCGGGGTCGACCCCGGTCGAACAAGGAGAATGCCATGAGTCTCGGAAAGGTCGCCATATTCGCGGCAGGAACAGTGGTCGGCGGTATTATCGGTTACGTGGCAACCCGGTCCAACGTGGCGGAAAAGGCCACCAAGTCCGCCATCAAGGCGGGCCTCAAGGCCAAGAATTGGACCGTGGAGAAGTATGACAAGGCCAAGGATGGCGTGACCGCAATGGTCAAGGACGCCAAGAAGGACGTGCAGGAAGTGGAGGCATAGCCCGCTTCCGATCTCTTTCAAGGCGGGCGCGGGAGCCCCGCGCCCGCTGGAAGCGTTCGGCCCCGTCGGTGTAACCGGCGGGGCCGATCTTCATGGGGAGACCTCGCGCGACGCGGCGAGGGCAGCCGCGCCAAGGAGGACAAAGGTATTGGCGTTGTGCATGGCGGCGGCCACTGTCGGAGAGAGGTGTCCGGCGGAAGCCGCAAGGAGCAGGCCTATATTGACGCCGACACCTTCCGTAAAGCATTGGCGAAGAATGTTGTCCGCGCGCCGGGCGATACGGTGGACGGCGGTCAGACCATCAAGCGAATTCCGGGTGAGCACGATTTGCGCCGAGTCTCTGGCCAGTCCTGTCGCTCGCGACATGCAGATGCCCACGTCCGCGGAGGCAAAGGCCGGCGCATCGTTGATCCCGTCCCCAACCACGGCGACGGTGAATCCCTCCCCTTTGAGTCGGGCGACTTCAGCGGCCTTGCCTTCGGGTGTCAGCCCGGCTTGAATCTTGTCCAGCATCGGGAGTTCGGCGGCCAGCATTTCAGCGGTAGCCGCATGGTCGCCTGTAAGCAGAATGATCTTTTTTACGCCATTCTCGCGCAGGTCCTTCAGCACACGGTGCGCCTCGGGTCGAAGCGTGTCGCGCAGGGCTGCCAGGCCGATCAGTCGTTCATCTTTTGCCACCCAGACCAGGCTTTTGCCCTCCCCTCGGAAAGTCTCAGCCTGCGGGGCCAGGGAGCCGCAATCGATGCCGCAGTCGTCGCAGAGAAAATGGCGGCTGCCCACGCGAATCAGCGCGCCGCCAACCGTCCCGCTTATGCCGTGGGCCACGGAACGGTCGGTGTGTTCTGGGGCGGGAACGGCGAGCCCCCGCCGGTTTGCCTCGGCCAGGATGGCCCGACCTATGGGATGCCCTTGCCGGTCTTCCACGGAGGCGGCCAGACGGAGCAGATCGTCTTTTCCCATCCCTTCCACAGGATTCAGATCAGTGACGGAAAGATCTCCGCGAGTCAGGGTGCCGGTCTTGTCGAAGACCACGGCATCAACGACGCCCAGAGTTTCAAGCCCCCGGCCTGTCTTAATTATCGCCCCTGCCCTGGATGCGGCGTGCATGGAGGTGCGGACCACCACCGGAGCGGGGAATTTGACGGCGCAGGCAAAATCCACAGTCAGGGCGGAGAGGGCCCGGTTCAGATCGCCGGTGGCCGCGTACAGGGCCGCCCCCAACCCCAGGGTGACAGGCGTGAGGGCATCGGCCAGTTTGGTGCTGCGGACCTCGGCAGAGGACGGTTCGGCCGCGGCGCGCGCCATGAGGGCTGCGATACGCGCCATGCTGGTTCCCTGTCCGGTGCGGTGCGCCTTGATGCGCAGGGTCCCCTCGATAATGCCGCTGCCAGAGACCACAGCATCGCCTGGGGCAACGTGGACCGGCGCGGCTTCACCCGTGATGGAACTCAGGTCCAGTATGGCCTCGCCCTCGACTATCTCACCGTCCACGGTGAGGACTTCACCTTGGCCGCAGATCGCGATGTCGCCGGGAACCGGTTCATTGAACGGGACGCAAATTTCTCGTCCGTCGCGCTCCACCCTCACCGAGTCCACGGGGTCGGCCACCAACCGACGCAGCAGGGCGTTGGACTTGTCGTCGGACATGGTGCGCAGGTATTCGCCGAGTACAACCATGGCCGAGATGGACGCCGCCGTGGTGAAATCCGCGCGTAGCAGGCTGACGCCGATGGTGGTCATGTCCAGCACGCGAGCCTTGAGTCCTTCGTTGATAAGGGTGTCCGCACCGCGTAAGACATGCGGCAGGCCCATGGCCGTCCCTGCCACGGCCTGTACGGGCAGAGGCGTCAGAGGGAGCAGCGCGGCGGCCGCGCCGGTGGTTGCGGCGTCGATCAGCCGTTGTCGCGGCGCCGTCCGTACCATGCCGGAAAAGGCCTTGCTCGGAATCCTTGCCATGGCGTCGATCAGCGCGGCCCGATGTGCGGTGTCGCCGTCGTAATACAGAACGATCGTTCGACCTGCGGGGTTGACCCGCGCCTTGTCCACGCCCGGCAGGTTGGCCAGCCAGGCCTCCAGCCAGTCGGGGCGAAGTCCGGGATCAAGGAGACGGTTCCAGCGCAGCCGGATGCGGTGTGAAGTCTCGTGGACCGGATGCGGTCCTGAAGCGGGAGCGGTGGTCACCGCGTCGCCTCCTCTTCTTCGTAGGAAACCACGATGTTGTCCGCCTGATCGCTACGCAGGTAGACCCGCAATCCGCTGGGCCCGGCGATAACGCAGCGGTCACGGCCCGGCATGCGGTAGCTCGGCGCCTCCCCCACCATTTCCAATAGCAGCACCGAGCCGGATTCAATGCCCAACGCATTGATGGCGCGTTGGGCACGGTGTCCACCGATGATGGTCTCGACAGTGAAATTCTGTCTGGCCTGGGCGTTGGCGAACTGGCAGTGAACTTCACCCATGTGGCCCAGGATTTTTGCGGCCATTCCTTCGGCCATGCGCACCCGTCCACGTCCAGCAACCAGAGCTGTGTATTCCATAGGCGGCAACACCCGGATCAATTCGATGGCGTCGTTTTCGGCCAATCCCAGGGCGGCCATGCCGTTGCGCATGGCTTCGCCCGCATTGACGTATTCCACGTGTCCCCGGTCTCCGGGCCGCATATCTATGAGCGGCAGCATACGGCCGTCGTCCAAATGGGCCATGACCTTGCCGCCCATACCGCCGCCGAGCACGACCTCGCCCTTGGGACCGCGCACGCGCACGGTTTTCAGAGCTACATCCTCATCCATACGGGTAATGGTGTCGCCTACGAACAACCCCATGCGGCCCATGCGCACTTCCAGATGCTCGTCGGAAATGCTGAATATGGTCAGTGACGATCCGGTGGGCGCGTCGTTAAGGGGTGCGTACATGTACTTCCTCCCCAAGGGGCTGATTGACTATTTTGTATGAATTCGGCTGCTTGCGGCAGGCAGCTCCGGCGTATCCGACAATGCTGAGGGTCGAGGCGTTGTGCAGGAAGGCCGAGGCTACAGGTGAAAGATAGCCCAGGGTGGCCCCCAGCAGCACGGCGGAGTTGATTCCCACCGCTGCCTGAAAGGAGCGCTTCAGAACGTGGCGCGTGCGGTCGGCCACATCGCGGGCCACGGCCAGCAGCCGGAGGTCGTCCTCCAGCAGCACCACCTGAGCCGATTCCCGGGCCAAATCCGCTCCGCCAGGCATGCATATGCCCACGTCCGCGGAAATCAGGGCCGGTGCGTCGTTTACTCCGTCCCCGGCAAAGGCCAGAGAATGACCCGCGTCCTTGAGGCGCTGGACAATGGCGGCTTTGTCCTCGGGCTTGAGTTCCCAGTGGACTTCGTCGATGCAGCCGAGGTCCGAGGCGATGGCCTGAGCAGTATCCTTGTGGTCGCCGGTGAGCATGACCACGGTCGAGACCCCGCGCTTTTTGAGCATGTCCAGGGCTTCGGCGGCTTCAGGCCGCAGTTCGTCGCGCAGGGCGATAACGCCCAGAATCTGGCCGGAACGGGCTACATAGAGGATGGATTTGCCCTCGGCACGCAGGGCGCGGGAGCGGTCGCGAACCGGCGAGCAATCCACGCCTTCGTCGTCCTCCAGAAAATGGCGGCTCCCCACCAGCACGCGTTCGCCCGCCACATAAGCGGATACGCCGTGGGCCACGATGAAGTCCACTTGGCTGATGGGCGGCAGGTCGAGACCGCGCTCCCTTGCTTCGGCCACCACGGCGCGGGCCACGGGATGGGCATAGTGTTCCTCGGCCCCGGCGGCCAAGGCAATCAATCCGGCAGGGTCCAATCCATTCAGGGGTTGGACATCCGTGACCTGAAGATTCCCCTTGGTCAGGGTGCCGGTCTTGTCGAAAACAATGGTGTCGATGCGCGAAAGGTTGTCCAGCGCCTGTGCGCCCTTGAGCAGCACACCGCAGTGCCCGGCCGTGTGCATGCCGGATTTGACCGCCACGGGATTGGCAAGCTTGATGGCGCAGGAGTAATCCACGGTCAGAACCGACGCGGCCCGGCTGACATCCCGGGTCAGGGCAAACAGGCCCAGGCCCAGGGCAAAGGTGACCGGCACCAGCTTGTCGGCCAGTTCGTCGGACCTTTTTTGGGAGGCGGACCGGCTGCGCAGGGAATTTTCCAGAAAACGTCCGATGCGGGCCATGGAGGTCTCGCTGCCCACGGTGTTGGCCGCGATCTTAATGCGCCCGTCCTCGACGACGGCTCCGGAGAGCACCTCGTCCCCTTCACCGACATGCACGGGCAGAGATTCGCCGGTAATGGAGCTCTGATTCAGGGCGGCGTCGCCGTCCACGACCACGCCGTCCACGGGCAGAAGCTCGCCCGGACCGCAGATGACCAGATCTCCCACGGCCAGTTCCTCGAAGGGAATGCGGACCTCGCTGGCGTCCCGCTCTACGGACACCTCCTCCACCTGGGGGCGGAGCAGGTTCTTGAGCAGATCGTCGGACTTCTTTTCGGTCCAGTATTCCAGATAACCGCCCAGCCCGAGCATGGCCACGATGGCGTTGGCCGTAAAATAGTCACGCCGAAGTAGTGAAAAGCCCACCGCAGCAGCATCCAGCACCTCGACCTTGACTCCGTCGTACAGCAGGGTGTGCAACCCCTTTGCCAGAGTCGGCGCGCCCAGCAGCCAACTGGCCGGAGCAGCTGCCGGAGCCGGGACGAACGGGGTCAGGGCGGCCACCGTTCCCTGGCCGGCCACGGCCAGTGCGGAGACCTCAACCCTGGCGCCCCCCCCCGGTGTGTATACCTCCGGCGGCAGATGCTCCAACAGGTTGAGCACGCGGCCTCGCGTTTCGGGGCGTCCGTCGTGAATCACCACCACGGACGCGCCCCACCGATTGGTACGCACTTCTTCGACACCACGCAGGGAGCCGAGCAACGCCTCCAGATAGGAGATGTCCAGGGCGGGGTCGAAGAGACGGCGGCTGCGCAGTCGCATACGTCCCTCGACCTCGTGGACCAGGGTAAAGGCCGGAGCCTTTTCCACGCTTGTCGGCATGGGCTAGGCCCCTCCAGACGGTTTTCGGGTATATAGGGAATAGTGCCAGTAGGAGAACCCGACCAGGGCAAAGCCGGACCACAGGTGGACCCGCTTGAGGTTCTCGGTCTTATTGGTCTCCATCAGGCCGGTGGCCACCAATATGCCGAGGGATGTCGCCATGCCCGCCTTGGCCAATGTTCTTTTGGTGGTAGTCGAAAGCCCGATGGTTCCGGACTTACCGGATTGCTTGTCGTCAGCCATGGCCTAGTCCTCTTGGCTAAGTTCGGCTTTGGCGTCCTGGACCTGTTCCTTGAGTTCCTCCACACCGCCCTGAAGGGCCGCCCACGCCTTGACCGCACCCGAGACGACGGCCTTTTGCACCGTGGGGTTGGTCACAACCAAAGCTGCGCCCACGCCCAAGGCTAATCCTTTGAGGTAGTCCGCGTCTGTAAAGGCGAACCAGGAACTGATGGAGGAAGTCGTGGCAGGCTGGACCGGAACCGAGGAAACCGGGGAAGCGGACGGTGCCGCCGCTTGAGCAGTTGCCGTGCCGAACTGATTGGCGTCCTGAAAGTAGTAGGTGGGATTTTGCGGATCGCGGGAGTAGGCCCCCTCGGCCGAGGATGTACCCGGCTGGGGTTGGTTCACATAGTAATGATCGCTCATGGGTAGTTCCTTGCGAGTTAGGCCTTTTCGGCGGTTTCAGGTTCGGACGCCTTGGAGGAAACCTTTTCCTTGGTGGTTGTTTTCCGTGCGGCTTTTTTAGCGGTCGCCTTTCCGGTAGCCGTCTTTTTGGCTGTGGGCTTCTTGGCTGCGGGCTTGGCCGGAGTCGTGGTCACGCCCCCGGCAACAGCCTTGACCGGCGCGGGCTTTAGAACGGAATCCAAGGCGTATTTGATGCCCACGGCCACGGCGGCAACGCCGACGGTGGAAAGCAGAGGCCCCAGGCTTAGGGCAGAGACCACGGCCACGCCCGTTCCTGCGGCGATAGCGGTGGACCCGGCTTCGCGCGCTGCATCGCGGGCCACGTCTTCCTTGGTTGCCTGTCCGTTTTTCACCTGCCGGATACCCTTGGCTGTTGCGGTGGTGGCACCAAGAATCGCGCCGAAGGTGGCCGCGCCCAATATGGCACCGCCGATGGCGGCCGTCTTGGGCGGAGTGGGATATTGCTTGGTCATTAAAAAAAATCTCCTTGTGCTTGCGATGTCGGTTATTCGTCGTCCAGGGTGACTTGTTCACCCTCGGGATCGCGTTCGCCGAACATGGATCCGGCCGAAGCGGCCAGCCCGGCCAGCGCGCCTTTGACCGTATCGTTATTGAGCAGGACCACGGCTGCCGCGCCTACCAGTGCTCCCTTCCAAAAATCGCCGCCGGTTTCGGCAAAAAGGCCGAGTAGCTTGTTTGGCTCGACATCGCCGTTCATGACATCGGTCATGACACCATACATCTGGCCTATTTTGTTCTGATCGAATTTGGGCTGCGTGTTTTCAGGGATGCCCTGACCATAAAGACCGGACATATCCTGCTGAGGGGCCGCCTGGGCTCCGGCCTGCGGTCCCATGGCCTGGCTGCCCATTTGCCCCCCCGCAGTCTGTTCGGCACCGGCCGTTGGCTGGGTAGCCTGTCCTTGCATGGACTGCCCCTGTACGGGCACGAATCCCACACCAGGCTGGAATTGATAGTAGCCTCCCGCCTGGGGTTGGGCGCCCTGCGGCGTCTCACCGCCCATCGGGCTTTCCTGGGGCTGGTTCATGTACTCCATTTCACTTCTCCTCTTGGATGTCAGGCCGCAGTCACGGTCTCAAGTTCCGCAGCCAGTTGGTTGAAACGTTCTTCGTCAAGGGTGGTCAGGGCCTCATGCAATTTTTTGGGGTCGATGACCGTAGGATCGTATTCTATGATGATGTTGCGGGTGAGCTTGTTGATACGCACGTCATGAATGCAGGCGGGCTTGCTGCGCCCTTCAGATGCCTCCCGTACCGCCTTGGCGCGTGGGTCGGCCAGCAGGGCCAGCCCGAACTTGATGCGGATACGGCCGGGAACATGGTGTTGGATGGTGAGATATTTTCGCAGGGACATCAGATCACTGAAATGCATGAATTACTCCTCGACACCGGCGGGCAGGGCCGGGAAGGTTGGTTCGTAGCGCAGCAGGCGGGACGAGTTGGCCAGTACGCCCAGTGAGTGCACGATGTGCAGCAGCCCGGCCATGACTGGGGAGAGCAGTCCGGCAGCGCCCAGAGCGACCCCCGCCAAGTTTGACCCCGTAGCTATCCAAAAGTTCTGGTACACGACCTTCATGGTCTCCTGGCCCAGACTTTGTACGTACGCCAGCCCATTGAGATCGTCGGTGATAAGGGCGATGTCCGCAGCTTCGATTGCCACTTCCGATCCGCCCGCCCCCATGGCCACGCCCACGTCTGCACGGGTCAGAGCCAGGGCGTCGTTCACCCCGTCTCCCACCATGATGACGGAAGCGCCACGCTCCTGCATGGCATCGACGATAACGGCCTTGTCCTCGGGCATGATCGAAGCATGGACCGTTGGAATGCCGAGCTTGCGGGCCAATTCCCCGGCGGTGTTGGGCTCGTCGCCGGTAATTAGCACCACCTCGCGGATGCCTGAGCTACGCAACCGTTCCACAACGGTACGGCTTTCCGGGCGGGTGAGGTTATCGAAGGCGAGCAGGCCGAGCAGTTTCTTGTCTTCAGCCACATAGAGCACGGTGCGTCCCTGGCGCTTGAGCGGCGCGGCTTTGCGACCGGCCGGGGCCACGGACACGACGTATCGGTCCATGAGCCGTCCGTTGCCCACCAGGATTTCATGACCGCCGACCTCGGCGCGCATCCCCATGCCAAGGAAATATTCGCAGACCGTATGCGGCTCGGCTTCCACCTTCCGCCGGTCCGCCTCCTGCTTGATGGCCTGCGCCAGGGGATGGTGGTTGTGCATCTCTACAGATACGGCCCGCTGCAGCAGCCGCCCCTCGTTTGTTTCGTTCAGGGGAACGATGCGGGCCAGTACCGGTTCGCAAGTGGTCAGGGTGCCGGTCTTGTCAAAGCAGACGGTATCCGCTCCGCTCACGCCCTCCAGGTATCGGCCGCCTTTTATCAGGATGTTCCGCCGAGCCGCCGCGCTCAAAGCCGCGCTGATCGCCGTGGACGCAGCCAGCACCGTTGCGCATGGGCAGGCCATGACCAACATGACCGTGAACGCCCGCCACAGTGATCCGGTAAACAGCCAGGTTCCGGCCGTAACCACGAAACCGACTTTGACCAGGGTGGCGGCCAGTCGGTCCGCCACGCCTTCGATGGGCGCGCGGTTTTCCAGCGAGTCCTCGACCATGCGCAACATTCGAGCCAGATAGGTGCGATCGCCCACGCTACGGGCCTTAACGTAAATGACTCCCTGACGTACGAAGGTTCCGGCCAGGACGTCATCTCCCGCGCTTTTCGGCACGAAGTCCGCTCTTCCGGTGATCGGGGCTTCGTCCATCAGCGCCTCGCCGTCCACGATCTCGCCATCCACGCAGACCTTTTCACTGGTATGCAGAACCACGATATCGCCGGGCATCAGGTCGGCCACCTCCTTTTCCACCTCCACGCCGTCCGCCAGGACGAATGTGTGATGCGAGGAGACTTCCAGAATCCGGCTGATGGACTTGCGCGAGCGTTCGGTGATCCATGCCTTGAGCAGCTCTGCACCCGCGTTGATCCACAGGATTTCAAAGGCGGTCAGGGCCTCGCCTGCGAACACGGCGGCCACGCAGCTTGCACCGAGAAACATCTCCAGGGTGAATCGACGATCGCGCAGTTGTTCGGCGGCTTGCCGAAAAAGCGGCACGGAAAAGATGATGGCGGCGATGCCCACCGGACTCAGCGCGGTCTGGGCCACCCCGATGCCGAGCAGAAAGGATGAGGCGACTACGCCGCCCAGGACCACGCTGATGGCAGTGAATCTGCGTAAGGCCGGTTTGACCGGATCGCATCCCTTGCGCGTCACCTCGCAGGCGTTGCATCGGCACATCGCAGAGCCGCATTTGGGCTCGCCCGCTGCACAGTCCTGCGCTGCGGTGATTTTTTCCAGCAAGTTGCGCAATGCCGTTTCAATCGTACTGGCGTCTCCGGATTCGACTTGGTAGCGGACGGTCAGACTGGCGCATTTGATGTTGGGCCGAACAGTCTCCACAAAAGGAAGGACGGTCAGGCCGGAACTCAGCCGTTGGGCCAGTTCCTTGTCGCGGCGCAAGGGGTGGATTTTGAATCGCACCCGGCCGGGGATGGAGTGCTGTATGGCAATGGTCTGTTTCACGCATTTTGGCATATATTGGTCCATAAGGGGCTGTAACGTGTAGTTTGATATCGGCTGTACTTCTCCGAACGTCTGGCCAAAGGGATTATCATTAGCCTGCCGGATAAGGACTTCGCCACCTTGGCGCATCCTGCGGATAGGATGTTGATAGTGAAAATGGATTTCATTGTCATCATCTTTTTGCAGAAATTGTCTTGGTTGTGGCTGACAGGCTCTTGTCAGCTATCTAAAGATCGTCGGGGCTGGTAGGCTTTTATGTTGTCCTCAGGGCATTGCTGCCTTGAAGCCTTGACCCGCGCAGTGTGGACTGCCGCGGATCTTTCGCCGTATAGGAAGGTGGCGATATTCAGAAGGGTTTAGCGTTTACCCTTCCCTTGGGTAGAGCCTTGAATTTGGCCATGAAACCAAGGTACAGAACACGCATTGTTTGGGCGATACGCGGTAATGACTGAAATGTATTAATCCGTTCCTGAAATTACCGAAAACCATCGAGGACCACCGCAGTTTTCCTCAATCTAACCAGATGCCATGATTGAAAAATAAGGCTGTGGCAGCTTTTAGAAACGTGGTGGGTACACTTCTCAAGGCCGATAGCCTTGAGCGAGTCCAGGGCAGCGCCCTGGCCGTCGGAGACGCCCCGTCGGCGAGGCACCCCCCGGGCGGGCCGCCGGATGCCCGCCTACAGCTGATTGCAGACCGAAGGCACGGCTTCGGACATGAGGCCGCGCAGGGCTTCGGCGAGGATCTCGGATTTGGTGCCGTAGCCCGGCAGAACAACGTCTTCCACTTCGCTGGCGAATTTTTCTGAGCGCACGACCTTGCCATCCCGCTTGACCTTGATTCGGACGGCAACGTTGCCTTTCCAGGTGGTGGTGCCGGTCTGGTTCAGGTCCAGGGCCAGGACTTCGCCGGTTATGACTGGCGTATCGTCCTCGGGCAGGGTGGAGGTACGATACTTCACGTCGCACCCGGCGGACTTGAGCTCGTCGAACAGAGCCCAGCCGACCCAGTCGGACACATTGGACAGCGACTCGACGCTGAGGCCGGAATTATTTCTGCCCAGGCGGGTGGAGGGACGGTCATCCGTAAACTTGTAGACAACAGCCTTGCCGCGGCAGCCCATGGGCGCGGGGCCAAGGGCATAGGTCAGCTTGACCATGTCGCCGGAGGCGGCGCAGGCGGCAATCAGACCGAGCAAAAGCAGGGCAAAAGAACATTTGAGCATATTTCGCATGGTGTTACTCGTCAGATTTCATCGCCCTCTGGTTTGGGCGACGTGGTTTCCTGTTTATCCAGTTCGTGTTCCATCTTGTCGAGAAGTTTTCGGGTAATGGCAAGCAAACGGTCGAGGTTTTCCTTAACGAACCCCTTGGCTTTGGCATCGAGTTCCCGATCCAGCCTGTCGGACTCGGACTCCTTGCCCTTGGCGGAATCCTCGGATTTCGCCGGGGGCGCCACAGCCTCGCTCCGGTCCCTTTCCAGCTCCAGAAGCGAACGAATGGTGGCGAGGTTGGTACGGATCAGCGCCAGTTCCTCCCGCAACGATTTCTCACTGGTGCGAGCTTCGCTCCGAAGGGCCTTTACCTCGTTTTCCAAGACGCCCAGACGCTTTTCCGTATCCGACGGCGTGGAAGAGCACCCACCGGCAGGGAGCATGGAAAGGATCAGAGCCATGACCAGAAATAGATGCAATGGTTTGCGTATCATGGTTTAATGCTAGCATAGACCTCTCGCCCCTGACAATCCGCGTCTTGATTTTACGTGGCAAGTCCGTACAATAATGGGGTTGAGTACAGTATAGCATCCACGAGGAACCCGACGCATGAAACAGCTTCGCATTTTCCTGGCCGCAGCCCTATTCCTGCTGTTCGCCTCGGCGGTCTTTGCCGGGGACTATACATCCGTTCCGGCCCCGGACAGTTTCCGGGGGCTGAAATGGGGCACACCGCTTGCGGACATCAAGGGCTTGATGCCCGTCAAGAAGTCGGGATTTCACGACACCTATTTTCGCAAGAGCGAACGGCGCACCTTCGGCGATGCGGACATCGACTCCGTGGCCTATTACTTCCGCAAGGACAAGCTGTACCGTGTGGGCGTGGCCTTTACCGGCCGGGCCAACCATTTCCTGATCAAGGAACGGCTCATTTCCATGTACGGTCCCGGGCGGGGCGTGGGAACGCGCTACGGCTGGATGTGGCCAAAATTCTCGGTGGAGTTGGACTTCAACGACAATGCCGGCAGCGGAGCCCTGTATTACACCTATGAAGGGGCCGTACAGTGAGCAATGAGTCGGCCATGGGTAACGATCTTCGCTCCACACAGCGGCTCAAGACGAAGTACAAGTTCTTCTACGTCCTCAGCCTGATCGCCCTGGCCTTTCTCTTTTGCGCCAATTTCGGAATCATCTATACCCTGATGGTCACGCCGCCCGAGGATCCGGGTGCCCTGATGAAGTTTGTCTACATCATCATGGTGGCCGGGTTTTTCATTTTGTCCGCACAGGCGCTGCTGGTCTTCACCCGTTTCGTCGCCATGCTCGGGCGCGAGTGCTCGGCCATGGAAGAGATGAGCGACAAGCTGGGCAAGCTGGCGGTCATCGACGACCTGACCAAGGTCTTCAACCGCTACAAGTTCGAGACCGTGGCCGAGCGTGAGCTGGAAAACGTCCGGCGCTACCATTCCAGCCTCTCCGGCATCATGTTCGACATCGACGACTTCAAAACGCTCAACGAAGAACACGGCTACCGGACAGGCGACAAGCTGCTGGGCAGTCTGGCGCAGTATGTAAACAGCAAGCTGCGGAGCACGGATTACGTCTTTCGCTGGCGCGGGGGCAAGTTCATCATCCTGGCGCCGCACACGGAGTTGGACAAGGCTGCCATCGTGGCGGAGAAGCTGCGCCGGATAGTCAGCCATAAACTCTTTGGCGGCAAAATCCGCCTGACACTTTCCCTGGGCGTTATCCAGGGCCGTGAGAGCGACACCACGGAATCATTCATCCATCGCATACAGTCCGCCCTTACCGAGGCCAAGGCCAAAGGCAAGGACCGGGTGGTGGTTTTGCGCGACTGAGAATTTCCCGACCCGCAGCGGCCTTCGGGCGGCTCCGGCAAATCGGCACCTTTTGACAGGCCGCATGGGCCAACCGGAGGCACATGGCGAAAACGACCAGGGAATTCTTCAAATTTTTCGGGCCACTAGCTCTGGGAATCATTGTTATTGCCGCATGGTTCATCCATAGCCGGACGCAATCACACAAGGAAGATATCGCCCTGCGCCAGGTCAACATGGTCGGCCAGACATCCCGCATCGTTACCACCATCATAGCCTCCTGCCTCGCGGATACCCGGTTCCTGGCCAGGGTCACACTGCACGCCCTGGAAAGACACAGTACCCGTTTCTCCATATTTGAGCTAAAGCACATCTTCATCGATTTTGCCGCCAGCAGACCCAATTATTTCCAGATCCGCTATCTGGATGAAACCGGACATGAGGTCATCCGGGTGGACCAGTACGGCAAAAACCCGATACTATTGCCGGATCAAGCCCTTCAGGACAAATCGAGCCGCTATTATTTCAAGGAGGCGATGCAGGCCCAATCCGATGATGTGTATGTTTCCAACCTGGATCTGAACATGGAACACGGCAAGCTGGAGATTCCCCTGCGCCCCACCCTGCGCTTTTCCTGTCCGGTTATCGACCAGAAGGGCAAACGCCGGGGCGTAGCCATACTCAATCTGGACGCAGGCGCCCTGCTCGGCCAGGTGGCGCTGATGGCGTCCACTCCAGAGGCCACAACTCTCTTTTGCGATGCGGACGGGCACTGGTTCATCGCTCCGACCACCGAGGAGGCCTGGGGGCATCTGCTGGACCGTCAGGAAGCGATGATGGGGAACAAATTCCCGGATGCATGGAAGAAAATGACCGGCGAGGGCACCGGGCAGCTTTATACACGCAACGGCCTCTTCACCTTTGATACGGCAGGCGTTTCGCCCAATGCCATCATTCCGGGCAGGCAGGACAAAAGTGATCCCGGCGTCAAGGGATGGAAAATCGTTACCCAGGTCAAGCCGCGGGATCTGGCCCTCCCCTGGCGCAATATGTTCATTCTTTTGACGGTTCTGGGCATTCTGCTGCTGGGCATGGGGCTGTGGAGTTTCCTCGCCTTCCGCATACGCGAATCCGAGGCCACGGAACGTATGCGCGAAAGTGAAAAACGCCTTTTGGCCATTACCCGCACTTCAAGAAACGCCATCGTCATGGTCGATGCGGAGGACCGGGTCACCTATTGGAATCCCGCAGCCCAGGCGCTCTTCGGCTATGACGAAAGCGAGGCCATGGGACGGAAGATGCACACGTTCATCACCCCGGATTCCCTGCCCAACATGGCTATCCAAGCCTCCAACGCTGGACCAAGAGTGATGGAATTCGAGGTCCACAACAAGGAAGGCGCGATCATCCCGGTGGAGCTGACCCTTTCCCGGTTCAAGCACCTCGGCAAGTCCTACACCGTGGGTTTCATGCGCGACATATCCAACCGCAAGCAAAGAGAGCAGGCGCTCAAACACAGCGAAGAGACCGCCCGCGCCCTGCTCAATGCGCCCACGGAAAGCGCCATGCTTATAGACAGGGCGGGCACTGTCCTGGCCATCAACGAAGTGGGCAATCTCAGACTGTGCGGGGAAAGCTGCCAGGCAGTGGGCAACTCCCTGTTCCGATGGATGGACGACGAAGTGGCCCGCCCATACCGCGAGGCCATTGCCTGGATGCTCTCCACAGGCGATGCCACCGAGTTCGAAAGCCGTTACAGGGGCAGGCAGTATCTGGTTAATGCCTATCCGGTCATGGGTGAGCGCCAGATAGTGGACAGCATCGCCCTGTATGTCCGCGACGTGACGGAACAGTACAAGGCTCAGGCCGCCCTTCGGCATTCCGAGCAGCGCTTCCGGGATATCAGTGAAGCGGTCGGCGAGTTCATCTGGGAAACCGATCAGCAGATGACATTCAGCTTTGTCACCGACGACTCGGCTCAGGTGCTGGGCTACGCGCCCGAGGAACTGCTTGGCTCGAGCATGGAGATTCTCATCCCCGAGGCATTTCGAGCCGATTTCCACATCTGGCAATCCCAGGTCATGGATGGCGTCCAGAACTTCAACAACGTGGAAATGCAGACCCAGACAAGGGACGGCAGCCTCATCTGGCTCAGGATGAGCGGCGTGCCCTATTCGGACGAATCGGGATTTCTGGGCTACCGCGGCGCGGCCATGAACATCACCGAGGCCAAACAGCAGCAGGAGTCCATCAAGACCAGCGAGCGCAAACTGCGAGCCCTGGCCGAGTCCGCCTATGACGCCATCGTCATGATCGACAACCTGAACCGCGTCTCCTTCTGGAACCATGCCGCCAGCAAACTCTTCGGCTACAGCGAGGAGGAAGCACTGGGAAAGGACGTGCACGATCTGATATCCCCATCCACGAGAAAGAAAGGCGAGGCCTCAAGCCTGCCGCCTCTTTCCCTGCTCGAACGACCGGCGGTAACAGGCGAAATCCGTGAGGTGGAGGGGGTGGACAAGGAGGGCCATTCCATTCCGCTGGAACTTTCCGTGGCGGGTTTCCGTCTGAACGACCGTCGCTATGCCGTGGCCACCATCCGCGACATTACGGAGCGCAAGGCCACCGAAGCCAAACTCCGGGAACTGGCTACCACGGATGCCTTGACAGGGTTGGACAACCGCCGTTGGTTCATGGAGCAGGCAATGGCGGAATTCTCCCGCAGCCGCCGCTACAATCGCGCCCTGGCCATGTTAATGCTGGACATCGACCACTTCAAGAACGTCAACGATACCCACGGACACGACGTGGGCGACCAGGTGCTCAGTTCCCTGGCAGGCATAGTGGTGGGTGCCCTGCGCGAAGCGGACATCCTGGGCCGACTGGGCGGCGAGGAGTTTGGCGTCCTCCTGCCGGAGACCTCGCGCGAGGCGGCGCTGGACGTGGCCGAAAGGGTGCGCAAGGCAGTGGAATCCACCATCATGCGGACCAGTGCGGGAGAAATCCGAATCACCATCTCCATCGGCGTGGCCGTCATGAACGAAAAGACGACTTCGGTGGAAACGCTGCTCAAGGATGCGGACGTAGCCCTCTATCAGGCCAAGGAAAACGGACGCAATCGGGCGTTCATCTCCTGAGTCCCATCCCGCTTCACTTTTTTCCCATTGCACGATATCGTGAATACAAAGGGGGGACCGGTTCGCACGGGTGAACCGGCACAGTGTCTATGTACATCAGCCGACTGAAAAAGCTGCTCAAGCATACACCGTTCAGAATCCTGCTGCCCACCACGATAATGATCGTGCTGTTGGCCGGTACGGTGTTTCTCTACCTGCTGCCCTCCCTGCAGACGGCTTTCATGAACTACAAAAAGCAGAAAATCAGCGAGTTGACCGGCGCTGTGATCAAATCGCTGAGCCACTTGGAGCAGCAGGTCCGCCAGGGGCACCTCACCGAGGACGAGGCCCGGCGCTCGGCCAAGGAAATGCTCCGCTCCATGCGTTACGGTCCGGAAGGCAAGGACTACTTCTGGATCAACGACACCACCCCGAAAATGATCATGCATCCCTACCGGACCGACCTGGAGGGCAAGGAACTCTCCGGATTCCGAGATGAAAAAGGCAAGCTGATCTTCAAGGAATTCGTCCGGACCGCGCACAGGCAGGACGGCGGTTTCGTGGACTACTACTGGCAGTGGAAGGACAGGCCGGGACAGATATCCCATAAGATGTCCTATGTCCGGGAATTCCACCCCTGGGGCTGGATAGTCGGCACCGGCATTTATGTGGACGACGTGGCCATTGAGATCCACAACTACCGCAACCGACTGGCGGCCATATTTCTCGGCGTACTCCTGATCATCTCGGCTTTGCAGTTCTATGTGCTGCGCCAGTCCGCGTTGAACGAGGAGCGCCGGGCCAAGGCCCAGTCGCAACGGGAACGGCTTGTTCTGGCCTTGCGCGCGGGCGAGGAGCGCTACCGGACCATTGCCGACTTTGCCTATGACTGGGAAATCTGGATAGGCATCGACGGCAGCGTGCTCTATTGCTCCCCCTCCTGCGAACGGATTACCGGCTACCCTCCAGAGGCGTTTTTCGAAAAGCCGGGTCTTGTGCGCGAGGTCATCATTTCCGACGATCAGTCTGCATGGGACCGTTTTTTGAAAGATGCGGAGAGCGAAAAAGGGAATCATCTCGATTTCCGCATCCATACCAAGGAAGGCGAAACCCGTTGGGTCAACGTGGTTGGGCGGGGAGTTTCCGGCATCGGCATGAAGCCCCTCGGCCTCCGGTGCAGTTTCCGCGACATCACCGACCGGAAAAACATGGAAGAGCAGCTGCGGCATCAGGCCCTGCATGATCCCCTGACCGGACTGGCCAACCGCACCTTGTGCCAGGACCGTATCGGCCAGGCCATGCAGCGGGCCGCGCGACGTCCCCGCTACTATTTCGCCGTCATCTTTCTGGACCTCGACCGGTTCAAGGTCATCAACGACTCCCTGGGACACCGCTTTGGCGACATGGTGCTGTGCGAAACGGCGCGCCGACTGACCAAACACGTCCGCAGCCTGGACACCGTATCCCGGTTCGGCGGCGATGAGTTCGTCCTGCTCCTGGATGAGCTGGCAAGTCCCGGAGAGGCTATCCGCATCATCAAGCGCATCCGCAGCGCACTGGCCAAGCCCTTCACCTTTGGCGGCAATGCGGTGCAGACCTCGGCCAGTTTCGGCATCGTCCTCTCCCCGCTGGGGGATATCCGCCCGGCGGACGTGCTGCAAAACGCCAACATTGCCATGCATCGGGCCAAGGAGGCAGGGCGCAACCGGTTCAAGGTCTTCACCGAGAGGATGCTGGAGAGCGCCGTTGCCCAGCTCTCGATGGAAAACGACATGCGCACCGGCCTGGAGAACGGCGACTTTTATATCGCATACCAGCCCATCATGGACCTTTCCGGGGAAGACCTCATGGGGTTCGAGGCCCTGGCTCGGTGGGCGCACCCCACGCGCGGGTCGATACCGCCCACGGAGTTCATTCCTCTGGCGGAAGAAACCGGTTTTATCCTTCAGCTGGGAGAATGGGTGCTGGACAGCGCGCTCAAGGCCCTGTCCGAGTGGCGGAAGGACACCCCGGGGGCCGAGGGCGTCTACATGTCCGTCAATCTTTCGAGCAAGCAGTTCTCCCGCATGGAGCTGGACCGAGTCGTCCTCAATACCCTCAAACGGTATGACCTGCCGCCCAGCTCCCTCAAGCTGGAAATCACCGAATCCGCCCTCATGGACCACCCGGAATCGGCCGTGCGCATTCTCAACCGGCTGCGCGACCTCGGCATCCGCTTTTCCATCGATGACTTCGGCACCGGCTATTCCTCGCTTTCCCAGCTTCAGCAACTGCCGGTGGACACTCTCAAGGTCGACCGTTCCTTCATCGCACGCATGAAGTCCGATCCCGAAAACATGGAAATCGTCAAGGCGGTCATCGCCTTGGCCCATTCCCTGGACCTGGAAGTGGTTGCCGAGGGCGTGGAAGAACCGGATCAGGTCTGTTCCCTCATTGATCTGAAATGCGAAAGCGTCCAGGGCTTCTACTTCCACAAGCCGCTTTCCGAAGAGGATGCGCTCAATCTGATGCGGGCACGCATGTCGACCAATGGGGATTCGCCCCGGGCGCAAGTGGCCCGAGTCCGGCGCGACTGCCGGGAATCCGAAGACAAGCGGGAAAAGGAAGCCTGAGATCCGCCGTCGCCTCCCGGCAACTTATAATCGCCGCCCCTTGTCATTGTCCCTTGGGATGCTTACACTCCCGAGTATGAAGAAATTCGATCCCGAACTCCTGTACGTGGAATGCAGCCTGTGCGGCCAGCCTATTCTCTGGCGGCACGGTCTGACCTCGAAACTTCTGAAGATGGCGGGAATCGATCCCGCAACCCTGGACGAACGCTGCGTGATCATGTCCGAGGGATGCCCGTCCTGCATACCGGGCGAAACCTCCTTCACCACGCAAGTAATCCGGCTGGGCAAAGAAAAAAACGACGCCGCCGAACGGCACGCTGCCATAAACTAGACAGCGTCCCACAGACGGACAAGCGCGAACGCCCGTATCCCGCCATTGGCGGCGACACGGGCGTTTGCGCTTTTTTCCCTCTCCATTCCCATCTGAAGGACAGCCGATTCTCCTGTCGGTAATCCACCCTTCCCTTTCCGCATAACAACCTGCGCGGGTTCAACCATCCGACGCATTTGCCATTGCCTGTCAAGAGGCAATGTTGCGCCTTTTTTACCCGCTCGCATACCGATTTTACCCGTTTTCAACATGGCGCGAAAACCGGGTCTACACTCCTCCCCATACCCGGGCCTGCCCGGAAAAAAAGGAGGCGCCATGAGCATCGCCACCCCATCGCTCACCAATTTCACCGCCGGGGAGATCAGTCCCCGCCTGGAGGGCAGGACCGACCTGTCCAAGTACTTCAACGGCTGCCGCAAACTGGAAAACTTCCTCGTCCATCCGCACGGGGGAGCCGTCCGCCGCTCCGGCTTCCGTTTCGTTACCTCGGCCATGAATCCGGACAAGCCTGTGTTGCTGATTCCCTTTGAATTCAACGCAAGCCAGACCTACGTCCTGGAACTGGGAGAGGACGAGGAGGGACAGGGCCGGATGCGCGTCTTCACCGACCACGGCGTGGTGCTCTCCCCCGACGGATCGGAATACCGGAGGGACATCCCCTATACCGCGGACCAGTTCGAATCCCTGCGCTACGCCCAGTCCGCCGAGGTGCTGGTCCTGGTGCACCCGGCCCATCCGGTACGCCAACTTACGCGCGTGTCCCCGGACGACTGGGAGCTCAAGGAGATGGAATTTATCAGCCCGCCCGAGGACTGGAAGGAAGGAAACTATCCGGCGGCGGTCTGCTTCTTCGAACAACGGCTGGTGCTGGCGGCCACGCCGGAACGGCCCGGCACCCTCTGGTTCTCGCGCACAGGGGAGATGACCGACTTTCGCCTGCGCACCCGCGAAGTACCCTTGGACGGCTGGCGGGACCGGGAGATCGTCAACAGCTCCGGCGAGATGCGCGACGGAACGGCGGGCGACACCGTCCAGTTGCTGGACGGCGACGGCTTCGAGGCCTCGGACGGCCTGCGCGGCCAGCACCCGGACGGAACCACCCGGTACTACCGCTACAAGGGGGGGAAAAACTACTCGGCATCCGGCTCGAACCTGACCCTGACCTTTCAGGACTCGCCCGGCTCCAAGGGGCTGGAAAGCATCTGGGACGCGGAGGGGCGCCTCAATGAGGAATTCTGGGAATGTCTCAAGCCGGGCGACAGCACCGACGGACCGGCCGGGGAAGAGCCGTTGGACGACGACGCCATCGAGGTCACGCTATCCGGCCGCCAAGCCAACGGCATCGAGTTTCTGGTGCCACGCACCAAGCTCTGGCTGGGCACGGCGGGCGGCGAATGGACCATCTGCGGCTCCCTGAGCGCCGCAGTGACGCCCGCGACCATCAAGGCCAACCAGGAGGGCACCTGCGGGGCGTCCTCCACCCGCCCCGAGGCGGTCGGTTTCGCCACGCTGTACATCCAGCGTGCCGGGCGCAAGATCCGCGAAATGGCCTACAGCCTGGCATCCGACGCCTATGTTTCCCGCGACCTGACCATCCTCTCCGAACACATCACCGCCCCCGGACTGACCCAACTCGCCTGGGTGCAGGAGCCGGACTCCATTCTCTACTGCGTACGCTCGGACGGCGTGCTTGTTTCCCTTACCTACGAGCCGGACCAGGAGGTGGCCGCGTGGTCGCGTGTCGTCACGGACGGCAAGGTGGAAGGCGTAACCTCGGTCTTCTCGCCCCAATCCATGCGTGACGAGCTCTGGGCCGTTATCCGCCGACAGGTCGGAGGCAAGGAAGTCCGCTACATCGAGTACCTCGAATCCAACTTCGACGCCGACATTACCGAGGCCTTCTTTGTGGACAGCGGCCTGACCTACCGGGGAGAAGCAACATCAAAGGTATTCGGCATGGGCCATCTGGCCGGACGCAGCGTCTCGGTACTGGCCGACGGCGCGGTGCAGACGGACCGGGTGGTGGCCGCCGACGGCTCCATCACCCTGGACCGAGCCGCGTCCGTGGTTCATGCCGGGCTGCCCTATGTATCGAAGCTCCAGCCCATGCGCCTGGAGGCGGGCAACTCACGCGGCACTGCCCAGACCAAACAGAAACGCATCACCAAGGTGTCGGTACGCTTTCACGCCACCTTGGGCGGAAAGATAGGCCCGGACGCCGAGAATCTGGAAACCGTCTGTTTCCGATCTCCGGCCATCCCCATGGGCAGAAGCGTGGGCGCATGGTCCGGCGACAAGACCGTCAATTTTCCCCGGGGGTGGAACCGGGACGGCATTCTCACGGTGGTGCAGGACCAGCCTCTGCCCATGACCGTGCTGCTCATCGTCCCCACCCTCGTGATCAACGAATAATCCACAACCCAAAGGAGGAACATCATGGGTATGGACAGTGGAGGAGCCGCCGCGCTCCAACAGGGACTGGATATGACAAAGGACTTCCTGGAAAAGACCAGGCAACGGAATACCGAGTCAGACCAGAAGAATTTGGCCGAGGCACATGCCGCACTCTCCGAGCAGGGCGCCATGGGCGAGGCCTACGCCCAGCAACGGGAAGCGAAAAAAGCCGCTGCGGACTATCGCGAGCAGGCGGAGAAGAAACGTGCCTCGGCCCACGCCAACTGGGGATCGAGCGGACTGGCCATGAGCGGATCGAAACAGTTCATCCGTCAAAGCGGCCGGATGCAGGACCAACAGGTCGAGGACGACATCCTCTTCCAAGGCGACAGGGATGCGCAGTCCACACTGAAACAGGCCCGCAGCCGGGCCAATCTGACGCGCATCAACAACGGCGCCTCAGCCAATCGTTCCACCCTCGCCCTGGGTTCCAAACTCTACAAATACGGAGGTTAATCATGACCATAGCATCGACTGTCAGCAAAACGCTCTATTCCGGCAACGGATCGACAACATCCTTTGCCATCCCCTTTCCCTTTATTGAGGACCAGGACCTGGAGGTGGTCCTCTCGGACAAACACGGAGAAAGTGTATTGGTTATGGGCACCGACTACCAACTCTCGGGCAAGGGCAGCCCCGAGGGCGGGACCTGCACGCTGAACACGCCGCCCAAGACCGGGGAGACCCTGGTCATACGGCGCGAACCGGCTTTGGTACAGGAGGTGGACTACGTGGAAAACGACGCCTTCCCTGCCAACGCGCACGAGGCAGCCTTGGATAAGCTGACCATGATCTGCCAATCCCTGGCGGAGCGCTTGGACCGGACCATTTCCTTCCGCGTTTCCTCCGCCGTTTCCGGCATAGAACTCCCGGAACCGGCGGCAGGCCGGGTGCTGGGCTGGAACGGCGACGGGGACGACCTGTCCAACTTTGACCTGGCCACCTTCGGCGAAGTGGGCCTGCCCCTGGCCGTGAACCAGGGCGGCACCGGAGGGACCGATACATTCGAGGCCCTGAACAACCTCGGCTTCGGAACCACCGGTCGCAATGTTGCCTGGGCTGAAACCCCTGCAGCGGCTAGAGCGGCCCTCGGGGCGGAACCTGCGGACTCCACATTGCTCAAGTCCGAAGAGACCGCCCTGCTCAAGACGGTCTTCGGCGACGAGGCACTGAGTCATCTCGGGCCGGATCTCTCAGGGCTGATTGTAACCCGCAATCATGTGCTCTGGGCACTGACCGAGGACAGCGTGTTTTCCGAAGTATCCCTGCCCTACGACGGCACCTACATATTCCACATCTACCCAGAAGGTTTCAACCTTGCCCTGAGCACCGCCTATGCCAACGTTGCCAACGTCGCCAGCCCGGACGCATGGGCGGGGCAAATCCGCATCGTGGTGGAGCAGTTTAACAACCGCAAGCTTATCGTGTCCTTGCAAAATATTGGAGGCTAACATGCCAATCAGTCCAAAAGAAGATAGTGGCGTGGGGCTGTACCCCTATAACATACCTTTTGCTGCCACTTTGACGGATTTTTCATCTCCAGATGTCTTACCAACTATTTGCACGCTATCTTGGTGGGTAGACAGGGGCAGCGGGTATGAACATATTTTTGTTCGTAATAACTCTGGCAGAGTAACCATATATGTAAACAACGGCGATGGCGTAGCATATACGGGAGGCCATGCACCGGCCTATTCAGACTTAGTCAAGATTATCATGACACAGCTATATGGCGGGTATTCCGGTTACAATTATGCCGAAATACACTGCGCGGATCAGCTTGTGGACATATCGGTCTTTGCTCAATATTCCCCCGCCGACCCCAACCTTTGGGTGCCAAAACTTGTCGAGATACCGGAATACACCTACACCTCCGGGGACCAAGCTCTTTCATCGCTCGGCGCGTCTGCCTCAGCTTCCGGCTATTATTTAAGCTACTACCCTGCCAACGCCATCGACGGCGGCGTCACTGGAGACTCCCCACTGTGGGTGTCTAACCTCGGTGACACTGCCCCTACATACACCGTCACACTGCCAGCAGAGCAGACTATCACCAGCTACGCCATGGTCAATCGCACGGCGGACCTGACCCAAATCCCTAAGAGTTGGACATTTGAGGGGTCCAACGATGGCAGCACTTGGGACGTGCTCCACATCGTGTCCGGCGAATTATCCTGGGCGGCGAATGAACGCCGTGAGTTTGATTGCGACACCACGGGCAGCTACTTGTACTACAGGCTCAACGTCAGCGCCAACAACGGCAACACCAACAATTGCGGGTTCATCGAGTTCCAGATGTACGCCGATTTGACCGACATCTACGGCCCAGAGGGTGCGGATCTTGATTTTGCCATATCCGCCGACCTCGGTAACGATCTGAGTGGAAATAACAACGACTGGTCCATAACCGGAACACAAACAGCCAAAACACCGACCAAATAGGAGACAACAATATGTGGATCAAGAATGGAAATATGCACACGGCGGTGACGCTACCGCGATTTGTGACAGAGGAACGGGAACTGTCCAACGGCGAAATGGAAACGGTGCATATCCCGACCGCTTCCTTCACACCGGCGCAGTGGGACGCACGGGGATACAACCGGGCCATCCAGGCCACGCGCCCGGACTACACGACCTGCGAAACCACCTGGATAAAGGGCGAAGACCTGATCTACCGGGAGGAGATCACCGCCTCCACCGTGGATCATGAGGCGAAAATGGCTGCTCTGGCGTCATCAGTCCGTGCCAATCGGGATCAGCTCCTGACAGCATCGGACTGGACCCAGCTCAAGGATTCGGTTTTGGATGATGAAGCCATGGTCCAGTGGCAATCCTATCGCCAGGCGCTTCGGGACGTACCACAGCAGGCGGGCTTTCCGGACGCAGTGGAGTGGCCAGCTGTGCCTGAGCAGGAATAGTTGGGGATTGGTCCGGGGGGCCGGCACATGGCCGCTCCCCGGATCACGCCTGGGTCAGCAAACGAATTTGTTCGGCAAAGCCGGGGTATTGCTCCAGCAGTTTGCTCCGGCTGCCGTGGGTGTAGTCCCGGTAGTCGAACCCCGGAGCCACAGTGCACCCCATGAGGGCGAAGGTACCGCCCGGCAACAGGCGCATCCCCTGCCACACCCCTCGCGGAACCATGGTTTGCGGCCGCTGGCCCGCCGCAAGGTCCGTGCCCAGCAACACGGTTTCACCGCTGCCGTCCGGGTAAAGCCGAAGCATTTCGCACGGGTCGCCCATATAAAAATGGAAAACCTCGTCGCTTTCCAGCCGATGGAGATGGGAGCAAGTCTCGGGCGTGAGCAGATAATAAATGGCCGTGGAATGGTGCCGCGAATCGCCGTAGCGATCCGGCAGGATCTTGCCGCAAAAGGATTCGGCGGAGCGGTAGGTTTCCGCAAAAAAGCCGCCCTCTTCGGGATGCGGCGTCAGGCCGAGGGTCTTGATGATGTCTTGTGCCGTTGTCATGCCTGTTTCCCGTTAACGTCCGTAATGGGGCGGCGGGGCATCGGGACCGTCGTTGCGGTCCAATATCTCATCCATCTCCCGCACCTTGCCCGCCATGCGTTCCAGTTTTTTCTCCATATCCAGAAGCTCCTGCTGCTGCTCGTATACGGCATCGTTCAGCTTCTCGATGGTCCGGTCCTGCAGGGAAACAAGACTCTCCAGCCGTTCCACGCGTTCTTCCAGATCCTTCATTTGTCTTCCTCCGTCCGGCACTAGGGCCGGTTGGTCAAATACACGCCTGCGATGACCATAGCCCCGCCTGTCACCAAAGACGGGTGGACCGGTTCGCCAAGCAGGACACAGCCCATGACCACCGCGAATACCGGCACCGTATTGATAAAGATACCAGCCCGGGACGCGCCGATGATCGCAATGGCCTGATAGTACCAGAAGTAGGCGAGGCTTGTCGCCAGTGCCCCAAGGAAAAAGATGCAGCCCCAGTCAATCAGCCGGGCGTTCAGGGTATCCGCCACCAGACCGTGGGTAAGGGAGACGGGCAGCAGCATCGCCGTCCCCATGATGCACGACCAGGTCACGGCCGTGAGGGGCGGCATTCGGCGCATGGCCTTACGGCCGCCCAGAGTATAGGCCGTCCAGCTGGCCACGCAGCCCAGAATCATCAGATCGCCCTGATTTACCCCGCCGGAAAGCAGAGCCAGGGGATTACCGTCCGCAAGGACCACGGAGACCCCGGCCAGGGAGAGCAGCGCACCGACCACACGAACCGGTCCGAACCGCTCACCGAGGAACAGCGCGGCCGCAATGGAAATACACACCGGGATACAGGCCACGATAAGAGCAGCCCGCCCCGCCGGAGTCGTTTGCAACCCGGTAAAAAAGAAATAGCTATAGGCAAAGACTCCGGTAAATCCGAGAAAAATCACGGGCAAGACCTGATCCGGCTTGAGCCGGGGCAGGTGCCCCTCCGACCGCCAGACCATGAAGATCAGCCCCAGCGAAGCAACGATAAAGCGCAATGCCGCCGCCGACATGGGGTGCATGGACTGGGCGACGACGCGCCCGGCCACCCAGGTGCCCCCCCACAGGGCCATGGAAATGATAAGGAGGGCATAAACGCCGCTCTTCTGTTGCATACCAACCTCCGATAAAGCGCGGGTATACCCGCGATCCCTCCATTTTACCACCCCTGTCCAGGACGCCTACGCCACACGTCTCCAGACAGCCTGCTCCCGCGAAGCGGCAACAAAAAGTTTAGGAGATTCTTAAGAACCCTTTTCAAAGGGTTCTTAAGCCGCCGGAGGCATCTTCTTCCTAAAATGTCATGCCCACGGCTCGAACCGGGCAGCCTTCGCCGTCGGCTATGCGCAGCGGCAGACAGGAGAACAAAAAATCCTGCGGCGGCAGTTCGGCCAGATTACACAGGTTCTCCACGATAACCATATCATGGGCAAAGAGCGTGCGGTGGCAAGGGAGGGAAAGACCATTTTTGTCCGGCGAAGGCGTATCCAGCCCGAGGCCTTTGAGCCCCAACCCGCCAAGGTAGCGGCAGGCCAACTCGGAAAGCACCGGATAGGACTCGAAATAGACGTCCGTCCCCCACCGGGACTCCCATCCGGTGCGGATCAGGGCAAATTCCAGCCCATCCATGGCCGAAAGCGCCACAAGATCGGCCTGATCGACGGGACGACCTTCCACAGCCGTACAATCCACCACCGCCCCCCAGCCGACAAAGTTGTCCGGCCCCATCCAGTCCAGGCCGGGCGCGTCCGCATCCAGATGGGCGGGCAGGTCCAGATGCGTGCCGGTGTGAGTCCCCATGCGCAAGGAGGTAACGGCGTACCCGTCCCGGGCAACAAATTTGTCGCGGCGCACGTTCACGGGCTCGTCGCCTGGGAAAACTCCCATGCCGGTTCGAATGGCGTGAGTCAGATCTATGACGTGCATAAGCACCACTCCATTGGTTTTGCTGTTCTCTATCTACTTATAATAAAATGTGTTTGGTTGATTCTACTTGTTGTACATATTCAGATTCGGCCGACGTGTCAGGGCAAGACCTGGCCGCATATGGGTCAGGATGGCCTCGCGCACGGCCTCCATGGAATGGCAGGACAGGAATTTGGATTGCAGGCTGTGACCAAAGGTGAAATTCGCGGCAAAGTAGATGGTGAAGGACTTGAACCGCTTCAGCGCGCGAATGGGATCGAACCGGCGCTCCAGGGCTTCGGCCAAGGCCAGGGCGTAGTCGCAAAAGACTGTCTCGCCCGGCACGTACCCGGCGGTCCATTCGGCAAAGAGCCAGGGGCGGGCTATGGCCATGCGGCCAATGGAAACGCCGTCGCATCCGGTCGATTCCAGCATATGCAGGCACTCTTCCGGCAGGACGACATCCCCATTGCCCAGGACCGGAATGGAAACCGCCTCGGCCACGGCTCCGATGTGCGCAATGACCGGCGGCCGCGTCCGCCTGTCCGGCGCCACACGGGGGTGAAAGACCAGACAGTCCACCCCGGCATCCTCGAACCTGCGAGCCAGCGAAACCGCCGGGGCCACATCCGGGGTCCAGCCCGTGCGGTATTTGACGAAGAGCGGGATATCGACCTCGGCGCGAACCGCCTCGACAACGGCCAAAGCCGCATCCGGGTCTTTCAACAGCCCGGCACCCGCCTTTTTTTTGACGATGCCTGTCACCGAACAACCCATGTTGATGTCCACACCGAAAAAGCCTTCATCCTCCACCCTGCGGGCAGCCAGCGCCATTTCGGACGGATCGCCTCCGGCTATCTGACAGACCAGACGGGGAAGCTCCTCCTCCCGCCAGGTGAACATGGCTGATTTGCGCGGATTTTCGGTCGGTACCGCCCGCGCCCCGCACATCTCCGTAAAGAGCAGTCCGCACCCGCCGTATCCGTCCAGGACCTCGCGGAACGCCACGTGTCCCAACCCGGCCATGGGCGCGAGCCAAAGTCGGTTCTGCACAGTACGGCCGCCCACGGAAAGGGGGCGGTTCAGCCTCTCGGAAAGGCTTGCGGAGGTGGAAGCAACAGTCGATTGCATGGGCGCACTTGAACCTCTCCCCGCCCCCCTGTCAAGCCGCCAAGTTATGCTGATTTTACCCGTTTTGCCCCCTGCGATGCCCCATCCTCCCTGGCCGGAAAACCCGTGTTACGGTCATCCGGTTCACGCCGAGAACCGACAAACGAGGTATCACAATGGCATCAAGCATCATAGAAATCTGCAACAACGCCCTGCTCGACCTGGGGGAGGACGCCATCATGTCCCTTACCGACGGCAGCAAGGCGGCCGGGCTGTGCAACCACCGCTGGCCCGCCGTGCGCGACGCGGTGCTGCGCACCCATCCCTGGAACTGCGCCATGGCCCAGGCAGAACTCGCGGCCGCCAGCGCGGCTCCGCTCTGGAAATGGGAGTTTCAGTACGTCCTGCCCACGGACTTCCTGCGCATCATCGGCATAGTGACCCAGGACGGCGACAAGGTGGAAGACTGGGAGATCCAGAGCAACGTCATTCTCTGCGACGAGGACGCCCCCATATTCATCTCCTACGTGCGCCGGGAGACTGACCCGGCCAAATACGACGCCCTGCTGGACGAAACCCTGGCCGCCCGGCTGGCCGCAACCCTGGCCTATCCCCTGTCCGGCTCCACTTCGCTGGCCCAGGCGTTCTGGGACATCTACCGCAAGAAGCTGGCCGAGGCGCGTGGCGTGGATGCCCGCGAAGGTGTGCCGGAATCCGTGACCCCGACCAACTGGCTGCGGGCAAGGACCGCCGGGAACTGATTTTGAGGGCGTCATAGCTCTCTTCTCCCGCGCCGTACTTCCGGGCCACTGGCTTCCGGCCCGGAAGTACGATAAGGGAACAAAATGGAAACGCAGACCATTCTCACCGCCTTTGCCCTGACCCTGTTTGCAGGCCTCTCCACCGGCGTTGGCTCCGCCCTCGCCTTCTTCACCAAACGGACCAACACCCGATTCCTCTCTCTCGCGCTCGGTTTTTCCGCCGGAGTGATGATCTATGTCTCGTTCGTGGAAATTCTGGCCAAGGCCAACGAGGTGCTGACCGTAGAGCTGGGGAATGTGACGGGGCAATGGATCACCGTGATCTCGTTTTTCGGCGGCATAGCCTTCATCGCCATCATCGACACCATGGTGCCGAGTTACGAGAACCCGCACGAGATGCACTCCATCGAGGAGATAGACGCGGGCAAGGAGAACCTGCCCAAGGATACGACCCACGACTTCGACAAGCTCCGGCGAACCGGCGTCTTTGCCGCCCTGGCCATCGCCATCCACAATTTCCCCGAAGGGTTGGCCACGTTCACTGCCGCCCTGACCGATCCGGCCCTGGGGACCGCCATCGCCGTGGCCATCGCCATCCACAACATTCCCGAAGGCATCGCCGTATCCATCCCGCTCTACTACGCCACCGGCGACCGCAAGAAGGCCTTCACCTATTCCTTTCTTTCCGGTCTGGCCGAGCCGCTGGGCGCGCTCATCGGCTACCTTGTGCTCCTGCCGTTTTTCTCGCCCACGGTCTTTGGTGTGCTCTTTGCCGGTGTGGCCGGGATCATGGTCTTCATCTCCCTGGACGAACTCCTGCCCGCGGCCGAGGAGTTTGGCGAGCACCACCACTCCATTTACGGCCTTATAGCGGGCATGGCCGTCATGGCCATTTCCCTGCTGCTCTTCCTCTAGCAGGCGGCTGCCGCAAAACAGGAAAGGCCCGGAAGGACAAACCTTCCGGGCCTTTTGTTGCAGAGTGAGCAGCGTAGGTTACGCGTGGTCAGAGGCCGGAGTCTCGGACTTGTGCAGGCCGTACTTCAGCATGAAGAGGACGAAGGCCACGGCAGCGCAGATGATGCCGCCGATGACGGAGATTTCGTAATCCAGGTTGAAGCCGATCTTGGCATTCATGATGAAGGTCACGCACACGGCGGTCATGAAGGTGGCCGGGATGGTGGCGATCCAATGCAGCTTGTTGCGCTGTCCCAGGTACACGGCGGAGGTCCACAGGACCAGAGCGGCCAGGGCCTGGTTGGAGAAGCCGAAGTAGCGCCAGATCGTGGAGAAGTTCTGCGTCGAGATGACGTAACCGATCACGAACAGCGGGATAGCGATGATCAGGCGGGACATGGCCTTGCCCTGCTTCATCTTGAAGGTCTCGGCCACGATCAGGCGGGTGGACCGGAATGCGGTGTCACCACTGGTGATCGGCAGGATGATGACGGCTAGGATGGCCAGAGCACCGCCGATGGGTCCAAGCAGATGGTTGGAGACGTCCGCGACAACGGCGGCCGGGGAGCCGGAAGTGATCACGGCCTGAAGTGCGGCGGAATTGTCGTAGAAGGACATGCCCAGGGTGCACCAGATAAGGCCGATGATGCCTTCGATGATCATGGCACCGTAGAACACGGAGCGACCCTCACGCTCGTTCTTGACGCAACGCGCCATGAGCGGGGACTGCGTGGAGTGGAAGCCGGACAGGGCCGAGCAGGAGATGGTGATGAAGAGCAGAGGCCAGATCGGCTTGCCTGCCGGATGGGTGTTCACCGCGAAGTCCAGGTTGGGCAGCACGGTGTGGGGGCTGGCAAAGAGCGCGATGGCCAGGGCCGTGGTCATGACCAGCAGCAGGGCGCCGAGCACCGGATAGAACCGGCCGATGATCTTGTCAATGGGCAGGATGGTGGCCAGGAAGTAGTAGGCGAAGATAAGGGCAACGTACCAACCGGTTGCGACACCGGGGGTCAGACCGTGCAGCAGCTTGGCCGGGGCAAGGACGAAGACCACGCCGACCAGCATGAGCAGCACGAAAGAGAAGACACGCATGACCTGACGGGCGGGCATACCCATGTACTCGCCGACAACCTCGGGGATACTGGCGCCGCCGTTGCGGACGGAGAGCATACCGGAGAAGTAGTCATGCACCGCGCCGGCAAAGATGCAGCCGATCACGATCCAGATCAGGGCCTGGGGACCATACAGGGCACCCAGAATGGGGCCGAAGATAGGGCCGATACCGGCGATATCCAGCACCTGGATGAAAATAAGCTTCCACTTGGGCATCGGCGTGTAGTCGACGCCGTCCTCCATGGAATAAGCGGGAGTCTGACGATCCGGCTGAATGCCGAAAATCCTCTCCACGAACGTTCCATAGATGTAGTATCCCGCGATGAGCAGGACGACACAGAGCAAAAACATCAACATATGCAGCAACCTCCAAAAGTTAATACAGCCGTCTTTTGAAGATTTGTTACGCCCGGCAGGGGCGCGTTCTCAATAGGCCCTGTGCGAAACGCCCATTTTCCCGGTTGAACCGACCGGATGGCTGTTCGAAAACGGCCACGGCGCTATTTCAGAGCCGGAGAGTATACAAATATGCTGTGCGTCCAGCAGGATACTGCCCCGGCAGGAGCGGGCGCGCGACCGGCCCCACACTCCGGGAGAATGGATGAAACGCCGGACAAACAGTCGAAAACTGTCCGCCCTCACCTACCTGCTAGGCAGCGACCCCGAGGGAAATTCGGGGGATGGAAAAGCTGATCCGGGTGCCCTTGCCGGGCGTGCTCTTTATGTTCAGCAGGCAGTCGGGCCCGTATATCTGTTCCAGACGCTGGGCGCAGTTGCGGATGCCGATGCCGGCCCGGCAGGTATCCAGTCCCGGCCGTCCGGACGGGCCGTTCTTGTCGAGCAGCGCATGGACCTGGTGCTTGTCCATGCCCCGGCCGTTGTCTGTCACGCATACGCTGAGCCGGTCCTTGTCCATCCGGGCCAGGACTTCCACGGAACCGCCGGTCTTGCGGCCGAGAATGCCGTGCTTGATGCTGTTTTCCACCAGCGGCTGAATAATCAGCGGCGGGATGGGCCAGTCGGCGCAGGATTCGTCGATGTCGAGCACCACGTCGATACGGCGGCCGAAGCGAGCCTGCTCGATGGCCAGATAGGAACGAATCTGGTCCACCTCATCGGACAGGGGGATGAATCCCCGGCTGGAATCAAGACTCTTGCGCATGTAAAATGAGAGGTCGATGAGCAGCTCACGCGCCTTTTCCGCATTGGTGCGGCAGAAGGAGCCGATGGTATTCAAGGAGTTGAACAGGAAATGCGGATTGATCTGTGCCTGGAGGCGGCGAATTTCCGCATGGGCGAGCATCCGCTCCTTGATGCGCAGGTCCTCCAGTTCCAGCTGGGTGGAAAAGAGCTTGCCCAGCCCCTTGCACAGTTCGAAAAGTGTCTTGTTCAGCTGACAGTCCTTGCTGCCGTAGAACTTGAGGGTGCCGACGATTTGTCCCGCCTTTTTCAGAGGGACGATCATGGCGCTGGTATTCGGGCAGCTCGGCACATCGCAGCCAATGGCGGAACGATTGGTGATATAGCGCGGCTGGCCGGTCTCCAGCACCCGGTGGGTGGCCTGGGTATGGATGGGCAGGCCGGGCAGATGATGGTCGCTGCCGGCCCCCACATGCGCCAACACATTGCGTGTGTCGGTAATGGCCACGGCCGCCGTGTGTACCCGCTCGTGGATGATGAGCGCTGTCTGCAAGGCGGAATCCTGGTCCAGCCCGGACCGCAGATGGCTGACCGTCATGTTGGCAATGTCCAGAATCTGCTGCGCCTGGAGGGAGTCCCGCCGCTCCCGGCTCTGGAAGAAGACGTTGATCAGTTCCACCAGGATGACCACGGCCAGGGTGTTTACAAAAATCATGGGCGGGGCGATGAGCTTGACCAGCTCCACCGCCTCCGAAAAGGGGCGGGAAAGGAGCAGAACCAGCCCCATATGCAGGGATTCACCGATCAGTGCGAGGGGCGCGGCCACCTTCCAGGTCAGCCCCTCATGCCCGTAACGCCAGGCTATCAGTCCGGCGGCCAGCCCTTCGGCAAAGGTCGCCAGACCGCAGGGATAGGCGCTGAAACCGTTCAGGTCGAAAAGGATGCGGTGCCCACCGGCTATCAGCCCGGCACCGATGCCTACCACAGGACCGCCGAACAGACCGCCGGTAATGACCGCCATGGCGCGCAGGTTGGCAACGGACTGAAATACCGAGTTGCCCGTATATGTGCCGAGAATGCCGAACAGGCCGAAAAATATGGTCAGCAGCGGCGTACGGTATCTGCTGGTGGAGGGATCAAGCCCCACACGCTCCACCGGCGTGAAGGTCAGCAGCAGAAATACTGCCGCAATGATCAGGCCCAGGCGCTCCGCCAGAACAAGAATGATATATTCGGTATGCATACCAGTCCGCTTCCCTCCCGGTCCGGTCAGATGCCCAGGGCCGCCTTGAATTGCCGTACCCGGCTTTTGCTCAGTGCTATTTCCATGGCATCGCGATGGCACATGGTGACCACGTATTTGCCGCCGGTCCAGGGCGCATAGCTGCGCACGTATTTCAGGTTGATCAGCTCGCCCCGGTTGGCCCGAAAGAAATTGAATCCCGCCAGCCGTTCCTCCAGCTTGTCCAGCGACAGCTCGGGGCTGCACGGAAATGCGGCATCCTCCGTGTGCGCCATGACCCGGCGGTCCTGATGGCTGAACAGCAAAATCTCGTCCGGCGAAAGCAGCACGTTGCGCCCCACATCCTCCACCGGGATGCGGACGATTCCCGCTCCGGCCCCGGCTTCGGGCATCAGCCCGACCTTGGCCAGCAGGCTTTCCAGCCGCTCGCGCTCTTCCTGACCTGTCGGCCGCTCCAGCAGGCCGCGCACCCGCTCGATGGTCTTGCCTATCCGCTCCAGCGAGATGGGCTTCAGGATGTAATCCACCGTATTCTGCTCAAAGGCACGGATGGCGTGCTCGTCAAAAGCCGTGGCAAAGACCACCAGCGGCGGACGGCCCCGGACCATCAGCTCGCGCAGGACCTGAAAACCGTTCTTGTCCGGCATCTCGATATCCAGAAAAACCAGGTCCGGCAGCGTCTGCCCGATGACCTCGACGGCCTCGTCGCCGCTCTCGGCCTTGGCCACTATCTCGATATCCGGGAACCGGGAGAGCAGCCAGGTCAACTCGTCCAGCGCGGGCGGCTCATCATCCACCACAACGGTGCGGATCATGCGCGGTTCGCCCGAATTTGCGGCACATTTACAGGATAGCGGTGTGGCAGGTTTGGTCATGGTCGGATCATCTCTGTTGTTGCCGATACCGTAACCGGCGGTTGATGCGGTAGCAGAGGAATACCTATATCCCGCTCCTGTATTGTCAATTCCGTCAACTTCTGGATGCCCACCAATAGGCACCCGGGAGCTCTCGCGTCAAGCCTCCGCCCTACCCCGCATCACGCAAAAAGACCTCGCGACAACCGCCGCGAGGCCCTGCTTTTCAATACTTCCGATCGGTTATTTGCCGAAGGGACAACGGGGGAACGAGCACACCTTGCAGGTCATGCAGAAGCCGCCCTCGCCCAGACGGGCTATTTCCCGGCGGGATATCTTCCGGTTCGCCAGGAGCCGGGGCAGAAGGACGTCAAAGGACGTGGTCTTGTAGAACAGTGCGCAGGCAGGCACCCCGATGACCTGTGCCGAGCCGATATGCCCGATCAGGGTCATGGTGCCGGGAAGCATGGGCACGCCGAAATGATCGTCGGTAAGCCCGGCGTCCACCAGCCCGGCGCGGGTCACGTCGTCCGGGTCCACGGACATGCCCGCCGTGGTCACGATCAGGTCACATCCCTCGTCCAACATCCCCTTCACGGCCTTGGTGATGGCCTCGCGATCATCGGGCGCGATGTCCGTCTTGCCAACCTCGCAGCCGAGGTTCAGTACCTTGGACGAAATGACGGGAATGAATTTGTCGTCGATGAGTCCCTGAAATACCTCGGTGCCTGTGGCCAGAATGCCGACCTTGGCCTTGCGCATGGGCAGAACCTGCAGGACAGGCCCTTCGCCCAGGGCCACCAGCGCCCGGTTGAACCGCTCGCGGGAGATATAGAGCGGGATGGCTCGCGTGCCGCCCACGCCCTTGCCCTCGGGCATCACCGAAGCGTCATGCCGGGTCGCCAGCATCACGTCGGGCGACAGGTTGAACCGCTCCAGCGCCTCCAGATCAATGCTCAGGAGGCCGGGGCGCGACGCAAAGAAATTGATCTTGCCCTCGCCGGGATTCGGATCATAGCTGATGCCGTCACCGGCCATGCGTTTGGCAAAGGCCTTGACCGCTTCGTTCTCGTGGACCCATTCGCCGCCGGGCAGGTCGTCCTCGGTATACACATGGAACTTGCCGATGCGCTGCAACCGGCAAACATCGCCCACGTCAAAGGTATCCCCGGCCTTGGTCACCGGCCCCTTGGACGCGCCGGGCTCAATACCCGTCATGTCGTGCGCGGCCTTGCGGCCCACGGCCATCTCCACCGGCACCGCGTGCAGCGGCGGGGCATCGTCCAGGCAGACGGCCCCTTCCATGGACACATACGGGTCCTCGCCCTGACAGCCGCGACAGATCGAACCATCCGAGCCGGGATACGCCTCTCCGCAGATGGGACAGATATCAATGCTCGTCATGTGCCCGTGGCCCAAATATTTCTTGTCCACCACAATGGGCCGGACAGTACAGATGGTGTCACCGGCCTGCTCGATCTCTTCGAACAGTTTGTCCGTATCCTGCTCCGCCTTGGGCTTTTCCTTCAGAAACCATGCCCGGATCTCGGGCCAGTCGGCGAGCTTTTTGGCGTCGACAGCCACGCGAACACCCTTGCCCGTAAATTTATCATACAGGGAAACGGCATAGCGCCCAAGCAACTTGACCTTCATCCAGTTGTTGCCCGTGGAACACAGCGTGAGCAACTGCACGGCATCGGGCAGACACTTGCCCGACTCCACCAGCGCCTCGAACAGCGTGCCCTCCGGGATACGCGCCTTTGCCGCCTCAACCATGTAACCGCCAATCAGGAGGCCGGGAGCCGGATAGCCATGAAACGACTTGGCTATCGCCTTGAACTCCTCAAAGGTGTAATTTCCGATGTTCATGTCTGCCTCGCGTCATTAAATGAATGCCATATCTTGCTCTTTGCACCGCCCTATTCCCCCGGGGTCACGATTTATGCCATGCACGTGACTTTCTGGCAACGCAAACCGGGCTATGCACGATTCGGCACAAGATACGCTATTAACATCCGGCCCGGATTCCGGGCCGAGTCTTCCAATTGTGTCCCATATTCTCTAGTCTGGCTGAAAAGCGGAACGCCCGAAAAAGTCCGGACCTGTCCGGGCAAGGAGTCCTTATGGTCGACCATCCCGTGCTCTACATATTTTCAGGGCTTCCCGGATCGGGAAAGACGGCGTTGGCCAAACGGCTTTCCGCCCATGTCGGTGCCTGCTATTTGCGGATCGATACCATTGAGCAAGGACTTCGAGACCTGTGCTCCTGCCGGGTCGAGGGCGAGGGATACCGGCTTGCCTACCGTATTGCCGCCGACAATCTGACCAACGGCATCAGTGTGGTAGCGGACTCCTGCAACCCCATCCCGCTGACTCGCGTAGAGTGGAACGAGATCGCCTACAATGCAAAAGCGGGCCGCGTCAATATTGAAATCCGCTGTTCGGACACGGATGAACACCGTGCCCGCATAGAGTCACGGCCCAGCGACATACCGGGACTGAAAAAACCGACCTGGGAAGATGTGTGCCGTCGGGAATATGTTGCGTGGAGCCAGGGCGAAGCCCTTCGGATAGATACGGCCGGGCAGACGGAAGAGGACAGTTTTGCGGAACTCCTTGCCGCCCTGGGCCATGCCGCCCGATGACAGGACCATCACAAATCTCCAATAGAACGCGCGCTCTCGCCAGCACCTGAGACAAACCAGACAATCATCCCGGCAAGGGACCGGACGTTGCCGAGCCGATCCACGCGCCCTCCCACCCAGCTTCTCCCGAAACGATAAAAAGGGCCGCTCCTTTTCAGGAGCGGCCCTTGCATTCAGCCTAATCTAGCGAGGTGACGTTGTGGCCAGGCTATCGGCTTGTGTGCGTCTACTCGGCAGCGGCTTCAGCCTTTGCCGCGCAGTCGCAGTGGTCTTCGGTGGAGCAACCGCAGGGCAGAAGCTGGGAGTGACCCACTTCTTCCTTGACGCTGGTTGCGATCTTGAAGAGCACGGTGACGATCAGGGCGCCGATGGCGTAGATCATCATGGAGACCATCATCTCGTTGCCGGTGGGCCAGTACGGGGTGATGGTGTCGAACGGGGTCGGGTTGAACCCGCCGATGAGCAGGCCGAGGCCCTTGTCCAGCCAGGTCGCGATAACCAGAATGACCAGGGTCCAGGGCAGCAGCTTGTAGTTGTTGCGGAGCTTCGGAGTCACCAGGGCGATGATCGAAATGATCGCGAAGGCGATGAAGGTCCACATCAGACCGACCAGCTCATGATGTCCGTGAGCGCCTGCGAACAGGTAGATCAGCGGATGCATGTGACCGGGGATGTTGGAGTAGAAGGAAGTGAAGACCTCACAGGCAAAGAAGAACATGTTGATGCACATGGCATAGGCAATGATCTTCACCAGGGTTTTCACGGCATTCTTGGCCATCTTGAAGGTGGTCACCTTCTCGGTGACCATCATGACCAGCAACAGGATCGCGGGTCCGGCGCAGAAGGCGCTGGCCAGGAAGCGGGCAGCCAGGATGGCGGTGAGCCAGTAGTGGCGGCCGGGCAGTCCCTGGTACAGGAACGCGGTCACGGTGTGGATGGAGAAGGCCCAGATGACGGACAGGTAGATCAGCGGCTTGAGCCACTGGGGGTGCGGCAGGTGCACGCGGTCCGCCTGCAGGCAGTTCCAGCCCACCAGCAGGTTCAGGAACAGATAGCCGTTGATGACGATCATATCCCAAAACAGGATGGAGTTCGGAGTCGGATGGAAGATCATGTTCATCATCCGCTGCGGCTGACCAATGTCGACCACGACAAAGAGCAGACACATTATACAGGCGGCGATGGCCATGAACTCACCGAACACGACCATGTGTTTGTTGGTCTTGTAGGAGTGGAAGTAGTTGGGCAGCACGATCATGACGCCGGAGGCGGCCAGACCGACCAGGTAGGTCAGCTGCGAGATGTAGAAGCCCCAGGATACGTCACGGCCCATACCGGTGAGGGTAAGACCGTAGGTGAGCTGGCGCACATAGGCCACGAACCCGATGACGATCAGGACCAGGAGGAATGCAATCCAGCCGTAGTATCTCTTGGAACCTTTGAGAGCTAATTCAAGCATTCTGATTCCTCCTAAATGACGTAGTAGACGCAGGGCTCGGTGCCGACGGACGGCTTCCTGCGGATGGTGAACTTCTCACGAAGAACCTTCCGCACCGGCGACTCGGGATCATAGAGATCGCCGAACACGATGGCTCCTTCCGAGGCCTCCACGCAGACCGGCATCTTGCCCACGGCAAGGCGCTCCACGCAGAAGTTGCATTTTTCGACCACGCCGCGCATGCGGGTGGGGAACTCGGGATTGAGCTTGGAGAGGTCCAGATTGTTACGCGGAGTCGCCCAGTTGAAGGACCGGGAACCGAACGGACAGGCGGCCATGCAGTAACGGCAGCCGATGCAGCGGTGGTAGTCCATGGCAACGATGCCGTCGGGCCGCTTGAAAGTGGCCTTGGTGGGGCAGACGCGCACACAGGAGGGATGCTCACAGTGGTTGCACAGCAGAGGGTACACGCGATGGTGCACCTCTTCGGCCATGTGCGGGTTTTCCTGCTCAGGGAAGGTATGGGCATAGGTGTCGTGCCACAGCCACTTGATCTCCTGCGGACCTTCCACCTCGGGCACGTTGTGATCGCGGTGGCAGGCGTCGGCCAGCTTGTTGATGGCTTCCGCAGTGTTCAGCTTGGTGGTGTCGATGACCATGGCCCACTGTTTTGCATGAACGGCCTTGGGGTTGACGGAAACCGGCGAGTGTCCGCCGCTGTTCGCCATGGCCTTGGGGGCAACGGCGAGGGAGGCGGCAGCTATCCCGGCAAGCTTGATGAAGTTTCTTCTGCTGTTCTTCATTACTTCAAACCCTCCGGCTGAACATGGCAATCCCAGCAATAGGGAGAGACACCGGCGTCGTTGTGGCACTTGTCACAGAACTCGGCCTTGTTGGAGTGGCACTTCATGCAGGTGTTCTGCAGGCTGATGGTGAACTGCTTGCCCTCGTGGTTCGTATAGATGCGCTTGCCGTCGCGCAGGGCCCAGTCCCGCCACTGGTTGAGCAGCTCCATGTGGTGACGGCGCATGTAGTCGGTGGACTCGATGCACTCCTTCTCCCCAACCACTTTCTTGGGTTCGGGCTGCTTGTACTGTTTGGTGACGACCTTGCCCATGGCGAACGGCGCGGTGATCGCGACGACGAAAATGAGCAGGCCGGCGATTATGGGAAACCCGTAATGCATTTTCATCTATGCTTCCTCCATGTTCGGGGGAGTCCAGTCGTCATCCTCGTCCTCGAAACCGGGCAGAGGCTCCTGGCGCATGTCCATGGTGCGGACTTCGCCTTCCTCCAGAACCAGGGCGTTTGCCACCAGTTCGTGCGTGCCGGAGATGGTCACGCCCGGGGCCCAGTAATCGGCCAGCGGGATCAGGGTCGCACGGTCAATGGCGCAGATACAGGCCATCAGGTTCACGCCGTGCTGTTCCTGCACGTAGCGCAGGGCGTTGCCGCGGGGCAGGCCGCCGCGCAGGCGGATTTCCATGATCTCATCGGTATTCAGGCCCGAACCGCCGGCGCAGCAGAAGGTCTGCTCACGGGTGGTCTGGGGAGGCATTTCGAAGTAGTTGTTGCAGACATGCTTGAGCACGTAGCGCGGCTCGTCCAGCAGGCCCATGCCCCGTGCGGGGTTGCAGGAGTCGTGGAAGGTGACGCGCAGGTGGTCGTTGCGGCTCGGGTCGAGGCGCAGCTTGCCGTGCTTCATGAGGTCGGCGGTGAACTCGACGATGTGGACCATCTTGGTGGCCGCAGCGTTGTTGAACACGGTGCCGGTGATCGGGGACTTCGGGGTGGTCATCTGGGGGCCCTGGGTGTCGCCGTTCATGGTATCCATGTACTGGTGGACGACACGCCACATGTGGCCGCACTCGCCGCCGAGAATCCACTTACAGCCCAGGCGGTTGGCCTCGGCGTACATCTTGGCGTTGAGCTTCTTCATGACTTCGTTGTTGGTGAACGAGCCGAAGTTGCCGCCCTCGGAGGCATACGTGGACATGGTGTAATCCAGATCCAGGTAGTCGAAGAGGAGCAGGTAGCCCATGAAGGTATAGATGCCGGGATCGGCGAAGACATCGCCCGAGGGGGTGATGAACAGGATCTCGTGGCCCTTTTCGTTCAGCGGGGCCTTGACCCGGCGGCCGGTGACCTCTTCGATATCGTCGACCATGAAGTCCACGATGTCCTTGAAGGCGTGCGGCTGGATGCCGAGGTGGTTACCGGTGATATTACAGTTGGAAACCGGCTCCATGATCCAGTTGGTATTCAGGCCGACCAGGTGCATCAGCTCCCTGGCCATCATGGTCATTTCCGCGGTGTCGATGCCGTACGGACAGTACAGCGAACAACGGCGGCACTGAGTGCACTGGTAGAAGTAGATGAACCACTCTTTCAGCACATCTTCTTCCATGACGCGGGAGCCAGTGAACTTGGACAGGATTTTGCCTGCCAGGGTGAACTCGCCACGGTAAACGGAGCGCATCAGCTCGGCGCGAAGAACGGGCATGTTCTTGGGATCGCCGGAACCGATGAAGAAGTGACATTTGTCGGCGCAGGCGCCGCAACGCACACAGATGTCCATGAACACCTGGAGGGTGCGGAACTTCTTGAGGCGCTCACGGAACCCGTTGACCACGGTCTCCTTCCAATCGGAAGGCAGCTTCCAGTCGGCGTCGGCAGGATTCCACTGGCGTGCCGGGCCCCACAGGCCGGGCAGCTTGGACTCCATGTATTCCATTTTTTCCGGCTTGGCGGGGTAGCACCAGTTGCCGGGCGAGAAGTCCACAGGGGTCTCCATCCAGCCCGTGACCGGCGGCGTATAGTCTATGCTCTTGAAGAGCTCGTCTGCTTTGGGGATGTTGGACATATTGATTCTCTCCTTAATAGAAGTGTCGCTCGAAGGAGGACCCTAGGCGTCCGCCTCGTCATGAGGCTTGCCGTTCTCGGGGTTGTCCAGGGGAAGCCCCGCCTCAGCCATGGGAACGCCGAATTCCTTCTCGTAGTCCGCGTAGGCGTGTGCCTTGATGTTCGGATCGTTCCAGGGGTTCACGTGATGTTTGGCGCGGGTGTCGTTCGGCATGTTGCGCGTGGGCGAAAGGAAAACGCCCGGCATGTGCATCAGCTTGCTGAACGGGAAGTACGCCATGAGCACGCTCACCAGGAAGACGTGAATGAAGAAAGGTGCGGCGATGGTATCGGGCACGTGGAAGTGGAAGGTGACCAGCCCCATGGTCAGTTCCTTGATGGCGAGGACATCCACCTTGGCATAGTAGCGCATGTAAATGCCGGAAAGGGCAACCGCCAGCAGCAGGAACAGCGGGAAGAAGTCGGACACGTAGCTGATGTAGTTGATCCGGGGATTAACGAACCGCCGTCCGAGCAGCAGGATCAGGCCGCACACCAGACCGAGGTCGGTCAGGTACATGGTGGGAGCGCCGATCTGCAGGATGCCGTCCACGAACTCCAGCCCGTGCACGAAGAAGGGAATGGGCTCAAGGAAAAGCCGCAGGTGCCGCAGGGCCACGATGAAGAACGAGTAGTGGAAAACGAGGGCAAAGCCCCAGAGCCACTTGCTCGACTTGTAGGCAACCACGGGACCGTTGTTTTCGTGCAGAGACACCGCGGTGTTGCGGAACAGGGACCGGAAGGCGAAAACCTCCAGGACCATGCGGAAAAACGTCTGTGCACCGGTCTGGGGACAGTCCAGCTTGTTCTGCTTGAACAGCTCGGGATCGAAAGACTGGAACTGGCCGCCGGTTGTGGGAATCCGAAACGGCACTGCGCTCCGGGCCCAGGTGACGACTTTATAAATAAAGCCGAGAAGGAAGATGATGAACGCCGTCATAGGGACGCAGACACCGAAGAAAATCCTCAGGTGTGCCGCGTCAACCCCAAATAACGGGATCAACACCAGGAGAAAGACAAACAGAAGTGAGTAAAGAGCATTCATCTACCGTCACCTCGCTTGAAGGTTGGACCGGCCGGGACTCACTCCGGCAGGCCTGCCACTTTCGGCACGCGGATTCGGGATGTGTAATGTCGCAAAAGCCCAGCCGGGAAAGTACATTCGGCACAGGCAACCCCCCGGCCGAAATGCCGGACACTTTCGCGCCCGGCCCTCCCTCAAGCCAACACAACCCCCTAAGACACGTACCTAATCGGTCGAAGAATCGACCGCAACGTCCGCAATCATACCGGCTTTCCGGAGCAGGTTGCTCTGGGCGCGCTTCACCTCATCCACGCGCATCCGGTATATCAGTTCGCGACTTTTCGTGTAGATGTCGAAAGACATCATGGCCAGGTTGTCGACCTTGGCCTCGAACCGCATGAGTTCCTCCAGCCGCCCTTCGGATTTCATTTCCTGGAAGAACTCGTCGCGAAGGAGTTTTTTCAGCAAATAGACGAAGCTGAGCGCTTGAGAAGGGGAGAAATCTTGTACGGACCGTATTCGGATGAGTTTGTCCAGGCTTCGGGCCATGCCCTCGGCATCCGTCCACTCCAGAATATGATCCATCAATTCCCGGGTAGTCTCGATGATGGTCGCCCCGACCGGGTTTTGAAACCGGTCCTTCTGGCGGCCCCATACTTTCTGGGTTTCCTTGGGGTAGGTCCGGAGAACCAGATCAGCCCATTTTTCCGCTAATTCCGCCTTCCGCTCTGCAAGCTGGGACTCGAATGTCATTGTGTATCTCATACAGGTTCGAAGAACTGTGCCGCAACCCGCTCCAACCGGAGCAAGGGGCTTCACATTCCGCGAACCACGCTTGTGCAAATTGTGAAAACAGTCACTTAAGACTGAAGATCATATCCCAAACCCCTTGCGAAACGTCAAGGCTTTTTCAGGGCGAAACCGGCTAGTTGAAAACATGCAGGACGTTGCATAGAGAGGATTCGAAAGGCCATATTGTCCTTGCGTCGGCGTCATGCTACCCCTGCCAAAATGGAGGCCGCATGAAAGCTGAGGAAACAGGACCGAAGACCATTCTGCGTACCGATGACGTCCAGGTCAGGATCATGCCCCTGGGGCCAGGGGCCGCCACGCCGGAACATCGGCACACCGAGGTAACGGACACCATGGTCTGCCTCACCGGGCGCATTCGCGTGACGAGACTGCCCAGGACGGACAGGACAGGAGACCGGGAAAACGTGGAGCTTGCCCCGGGCCAGCGGGTCCAGATAGAACCGGGAACAGTCCATGCCGTGGCCAACGCGACGGACGAACCCGCCGAGTACCTGCTCATCCAAGGCGTCGGGAAATATGATTTTCTGAAGGCTTAAACGGCATCGCCATGCGGCAAAGCGATTCAGGCCGACTCCACACGGTTTCGCCCCTGTTCCTTGGCCCGGTACAGTGCTTCATCAGCTCGCCGAAGGGCCTCTTCCACACTTTCGCCCCCGGCACTGATACCGGCCACTCCTATGGACACGGTAAAACCGATCTCGCACTCCGCCCCATCCCGGACGGAAAGCTCCGCGGCTGAACGGCACAGCCGCGTAGCCACCATCTGCCCTGCCTCCACCGAGGTTTCGGGCAGCACGGCGGCGAACTCCTCGCCCCCCAGCCTGCCGAAAATATCAATTTCACGCAACTCCTTGCGGACCATCTTGACCAAGGCCTTGAGCACCTTATCTCCGGCCTGATGCCCGTAGGAGTCATTGATATCCTTGAAGTAGTCGATATCGAGCATGAGAAAGGTCAGCGGGCGGCCATAGCGGGAGGCCCGGCGCAGTTCGCTCTCCGCCCGATAGAAAAACTGGTGCCGGTTGTCCGCCCCGGTCAGGGCATCGGTGGTGGCCATGCGCTCCAGTTCCCGCTCCAGGCGGGTCCGACGGGTCACGTCATGGACCAGCGAATACAACAGCTGGCGTCCCTGGATCATGACCGGGCCGGAGTACACTTCCACATCCCGCACCTCACCGGACGCCAACCGGTGGCGGAACAGGAAGTAGGAACGTTTCTGCACTCTGGCCTTTATCATTTCCTGATAGGTTTCATTTTCGCTAAGAACGCTGATTTCAGCCATGTTCATGGTCCGCAGGGCCTTCAACGAATATCCGTAGAACTCGGATGCAGCGGGATTGGCGTCCCGGATATCCCCGCAGCGCGGATCGACCAGCAGCATGACGGCATGATTGTTTTCGAACAGAGCCCGATAGGTCGCCTCCCGCTCCTGCAACAGCCGCTCGGCCTTGACCCGGGCGGTAATGTCGTTGCCTGCGCAGAGGATACCGACGACATGCCCTTTTTCGTTCTTGAGCAGTCTGTTTTTCCAGGCAATCAGCCGGACCTCTCCGGTGCGGGGCTTGACGTGGTTGACCCGCTCCTCCTCATCACTCGTCCGACCTTCCACAATGGAGCTGAAATAGCTGTGGACAGAGGCCCGTTCCTCCACGGGAACGGCCAGATCGATCCAGTTGCGACCGATGAGGTCCTCGTCTTCCCGCCCCAGCAGTACCTTTCCCGCCTTGTTGATCAGAGTGATGTTGCCCGAGGCATCCAGGCCGAGCAGCATGGACCCGATGACATCCAGATAGCGGGCCACGCGATTCCGCTCGCCCTCCAGCTCCTCCGTGGCCTCCACCAGCCGGGTGATGTCGTCGAGCACCACGGTCAGGCCGGTAAACTTGTCCGACACGTCGGACATATGGGCCACCGAAACCTTGAAATGTCTGTATCCAAGAGCGGTAACCCCATTGACGTCGAGCAGGCACTCACCGTCCGTCTTCGCGCACGCATCGTCCAATGCACCCGCCAACCAGGGAACGACCTCCCGCAAGGGTTGATTCATTGCCGCCTCGGCCTTTGCAGGGCCGAAATACTCGACGGCTGACCGATTCAGGGCCTCGACATTCAGGGCGTCGTCCAGAAGGAAAACCGGCGTCACCAAACTTTCGAACAGGGTCAGGAACCGATTCTTCTCGTTGGTCATGGCCATGTTGCACGCCTGCAACTCGCCGATGCGCCGGTCTCCGGCCACGGCCAGCCAGTCGCTGCAAATGGCTATTTCCGCACGGTCGAAGAAACGGCTGACCCCGGCGAAACAGGACTCCCGATCCTCAAGGAACCCTCCCTTGCTCTCCAACAAGTCGAAATAGCTGTCGCGATAATGCTTGAAGAGTCCGAGGAACACCGGCAGGGGCAGTCCGCGCTTGCGGTGCTTTTGGGCTTCCTCCACGACATATTTCAGGGTCGGGTCCCCGCTCATCTCCTCGGTCGGCGAAAGGCGCTCTCCCCCCGGCACATCCAGGGAAAGGGCCTGGATCAACGAATCGCTCAGTCCGGAAATGGACGCCTGCCATATTTCCACCAGGGTGCTCGAATACTCGGTGTAGTCTTGCTGTTTGGCCAACGCCAAAATGCGGGCGACAAGCCACTCCTCATGGTCCTGAAAAAACTGGCGCCATATATTTTTTAAATAAGATCCGCTTTCTTCCATTCACACTTCATACTGTATGAACCGGGATTATGACAGTTATTTTTTCTTTCGGTGATGTGCTCCGGCCGCATGGAGCAGAGCCTTGCGCAAGTCGTCCAGCCGGTCCGGATCGGTCATCTTGCGCCCTTCTTCATCGCGGACATGGAACACGTCCGCGGCCCTGCCTTCGATGGTGGAAATACTGGCCATATGGATGGAAACTTTTTTTTCGGCCAGGGTCCGCGCCATGTCGTAGAGGAATCCGGTGCGGTCCGTGGCCGCCACCTCGACGATGGTGTAGAAATCGCTGCCGTTATTGTCCACCGAGACCAAGGGCGTAAGCCTTGGACCGGACCGCCCCTTGTGCAACGGCGAGCGCCGCCGCTCCTCCAGCCGGTAGGCCAGATCAAGCTTACCGGTCAGGGCATAGCCGATGGACCGGGAAATGCGCGCCCAGACCTCCTCGATATACAGATTCTCCGGCGGGCGCCGCACGGTGAAGACGTCCACAGCCGTGCCATCCTTCCAGGTAAACAGATCGCAAGACAGAATATCCATGCCGTGCAGGGCAATGGCCCCGGCCATGATGGCGAACAGGCCGGTGCGGTCCAAGGCGGCGATGGTCAGGCGATAGGTGTTCTCCACCCTGCCCGGCCCGGCCTCCACCAGATTCACTCCCTTGCCGCCCACGCTGGAGGGCTTGCGCATCCGGTCCTCGGCCACGGCACTCCACAGCCGCCGGACCAGCCGGATGTGTCCGACCAGGATTTCTGCATCCAGAGCGAGAAAGGCCCTTGGCGGCATGGCCCGGATGGCGGCCTCCACCAGGTCCGGGTCCAGATCGCCTGCCACGCGCAGCACCTCGCCCCGGGCACGGACCATGCGCTCCGCCGCGTCCGGCCCGGCCAGCGGCCCATGCAGCAGCAGGTTGCGGACCTTGTAATACAGCTCGGCCAGCAGGGTTCGCGTCCAAGAATTCCAGGCGCGCGGCCCCGTAGCCATGGAGTCGGCAACGGTGAGCAGATAGAGCATGTCCAGCCGTTCCGGGTTGCCCGCCACCCCGGCAACCTCGGCGGCCACCCGCTCGTCCGAAAGATCGCGGCGCGTGGCCGCTGCCGGGAGGACCAGATGGTTGCGCACCAGAAAAGCGACGTCCGCCACGGTCTTACGGTCACAACCATAGCCGGAGAGCACCTCGCGGGCGATCCTTTCCCCCGCCTCGCTATGGTCCGGCTCCAGCTTGCCGAGATCGTGGAAAAATCCGGCCAACAGAACCCGGCTGTAGTCCGGGATGCGCCGGGCAATCTCCCCGGCCCATTCCTCGTCCGACAAAAAGGACGAAAGACGGGCTATGGCCTCCAGCGTGTGCCGCCCCACCGGGTGGACATGATAGTCGTTGAACTGGATGAGGTGCTCCACGGCCGCAAATTCCGGGAACAACGCCGGGAGCAGGCGGGTGCCGATCAGCCCGTCGCAGGCCGTGGCAACGTGGGGCGACAGAAAAATTTTTACCAGCGTGGTCAAGGTGCCGGGATGGCCGCGCAACTCCGATGCATACCGCTCCGGGGCGTATCGGATGAGCCGCCGGGCGGTCCAGGCCAGAGGCAGGCCGGTGCGGCCGCTCTCCAGCAGCGCGTTCAGCACGTCGCCGGGCGTTACCGGAGAGTCGTCGGCAAACCGGATGCCACGAGGTGTGGCCCGGATATTTGCTGTGTGAACATCGGGAAGATCCCTTGGCCCCAGATCCGGGAACCCGTCCAGGAACAACCCTTCCCGCATGGCCTTAATCCGTGTCATGGCCTGATGCAGACGGGAGAGAAAGAACTCCACGCTCCGCCCCTTCGCCTCGGGCGACTGGCCCTGGGCCGTGAACCCCATGAGCCCTGCCGTGGGCGGCTGGAGATCGAAAAAGAGGCGGTCGTTCTTGCGCCCCGCAGAGAGATGCAGAGCCGTGCGGACGCGGTTCAGAAAATCCTGGTCCTCCCGCAGTCCGGCCAGTTCCTCGGGCAGGAAGACCGGCCTGCGCCCATTGGCCTCCATGACCCGGCAGAGCCAGCGTACCTGCTGGCCGTCGCGCAACCCGCCCAGTCCGTTCTTGAGCTCGGGCTCCAGCATCCCGGTGGCGTCTCCGTACTTGACGGCCCTGGTCTCGTTGTGCTCCCGAAGCGCGGCGGCAAAGGACGCACCCTTGCGGCGCAGCACCTTGCGGTCGAAGGCCGCGTGGAACGCCGAAAAAACGGCCGCGTCCCCGGCCAGGGGCCGGGCATCCAGCAGCGAGGCCAGCACCTGATAGTCCTTGATGGAAAGGGAAACGCAGTCGGCCACGGTGCGCACGCCGTGCCCGAGGTCCAGCCCAAGGTCCCACAGGGGAAAGAGCAGCGTTTTTACAAATGGTTCCACAGCGCGGGGAATACGCCGGTGAAACAGCAGCAGGATGTCGATATCCGAGCCGGGACAAAGCCTGCCGCGCCCGTAGCCGCCCACCCCGACAAGGGTGAAGGAAAAGCGCTGCGGACCGGCTTCCAGGATGCGTTCCTCGAAGTAGCGATCCACCAGATGGGCATATTCCCAGGCAAAACCGCCCACGGAACCGGCCTCGGCCCGTTGCCGGAGGTCTTCCCTGGCAGTCTTCAGCCGCCGGGCGGATTCGGGGAGATGAATGTCTGCGGACATGGCTGTGATGGTACGGGAGGGGCCGTACTTGGGCAAGGTGAGGGAATGGACGGAGCGGCCGGGTGCTCCCGGATGCGGGAACCCGGCCGCTTCAGTCATTCCGGGGATAGGCTCGGCACCCGGCACGGATCAGGTGCCGGGACCGGCCTGCGCGGTTCCGCCGAGAGGCGCGCACGGCGGAACCGCGTGTTAAACTGCGTCGTCTCCGGTCTCACCGGTACGGATGCGAACCACTTCATCCACCGGGGAGACGAATATCTTGCCGTCGCCGACCTGACCGGTATGCGCGGCCGAACGGGCCGCCTCCACTACCTGGGCGGCCATGTCGTCCTCGACAACCACGTCGATCTTGATCTTGGGCACGAAATCCACCTGGTATTCCGCACCACGGTAGACTTCCTTGTGTCCGCCCTGACGGCCGAATCCCTTGACCTCGGCCACGGTCATGCCCCTGACGCCCACTTCCGCCAGCGCCGACTTGACCTCGTCGAGCTTGAAGGTCCGGGTGATGATTTCAATCTTCTTCATATCGCTGTCTCCTTGGAGTAGCTTGGCTGTTCTGCAAGCATGGGATGCCACGGCATCCCGCACCGCACTACATCTGATACCCGGTTTCGGAGTGTTCGGAAACATCCATGCCCCGGTCCTGTTCCTCATCCGAGGCACGCAGGCCAACCGTGGCGTCCACGACCTTGAATATGATGAAGGTCATGACAAAACAGAATGCCCAGGTGACGACCACGGACACGAACTGCACCCAAAGCTGATGGGGATTGCCCGCGATGAGGCCTTTCGCGCCAACCGTGGCCAGCACGCCGGTGCCCAGCGCCCCGAAGGTGCCGCCCAGGCCGTGAATCCCGACCACGTCCAGGGCATCGTCATACCCGAAACGGTTCTTGAGCATGATACCGCCGTAGCAGATCACACCGGCGGCCAGTCCGAGGACGATGGCCCACATGGGAGTGACGAAACCGGCGGCCGGGGTGATGGCGACCAGTCCGGCAACCGCGCCGGAGGCAGCTCCAAGGGTGGTGGCCTTGCCGCCGTGCATCCACTCGGCGACAATCCAGGACAAAGCGGCAGCGGCAGTGGCCATGTGTGTGGCCACGAAGGCGCTGGCGGCCAGACCGTCTGCGGCCAGGGCGGACCCGGCATTGAATCCAAACCAGCCGAACCAGAGGATGGCTGCGCCCAAAATAGTCATGGGCAGGTTATGGGGAATGAAGGCCGTGGAGCCGTGCCCCTTGCGCTTGCCGATGAGGATGGCGCAACAGAGTGCGGCCGCGCCGGAGCTCATATGGACAACCGCGCCGCCCGCAAAGTCGAGCGCGCCCATCTGGCCCATCCAGCCGCCCCCCCACACCCAGTGGCACATGGGGCAGTAGACCAGGATCAGCCACAGGGCGGAAAAGACCATGAAGCCGCCGAATTTCATCCGTTCCGCAAATGCCCCGGTGATCAGGGCGGGCGTGATGACCGCGAACATGCATTGGAAGATCATGAAGGTCATATGTGGCAGGTTTTCGGCCGGAGACCCGGCATTGGTCATGCCCACACCGTTCAGAAAAACAAAGTCCAGGCCGCCGATGAAGCCGCCGATATCGTGGCCGAAAGAGAGCGTGTAGCCGATGACGGCCCAAAGCACGGACATGAGCCCGAGCATGATGAATGACTGCATGATGGTGGCGAGCACGTTCTTGGAACGCACCAGTCCGCCGTAAAAGAGCGCGAGGCCGGGGGTCATGAACATGACCAGGGCCGCACAGATCAGGATGAAAGCGTTGTCAGCAAAGTTCATATGGGGATACCTCCGCCGCCCACAATGCAAAAGGAAGGCCAACTGAACAGTGGCGATTTTCCTAGGCTTCTACAAATTAGTATTTTTTGTACTTTACAATTCTGCAAATTTTGTCTTTTTTTTGCCAAATTTGTCAGGCCAACATATTACATATATGAATGTCCCCTGTGAACCAAAATCTTGTGCCGCGGAGAATTCCCCCCAGTTTGACCGGATGGCTTCCAGCCTGTATAGATTATGGAATCACGGCCGGATACTTTGTCCGGCGGGAGACCCAAAACGGGAGCTGCCCATGACGCGAACCAAAAGCGCGATCATCGTTTTCGTGGTTGTGGCCGGAGCCATCGTCACGGCGCTATATCTGGACTATACCGACACCTACGTTGCCGGCAGATTCCACAAGGCCATGGATGCGGGCCGGTTTGAATCCGGCGTGCCCTTTTCCCTGGATGCCTTTCTGGAATATTACGACTGGGAAGGCGTCTGTATCTGCACCTCGGACGCAAGCTGCCCGAAGCTGCGCACCCGAATGGGGCGCCCCTACACTCTGGACGGAGGAGACGGCACCTGGAGCCTGATCTTCATGAAATCCTATTATGTGGTTGCGGAAGTGCCGATCGAACGCGAAATGCTGAAGACCCCGCCCGATCTGGCCGGGCACTGTTTCGAGCGATGGGCCGCCATAGCCGTAATTACGGATATGGATAATGGCAGGGAGTTCTCCTTCGTGGGGGACTAACCTCCCACCTTTCCCGAGGACGCCCCGCGCCTATGCAGCTTACGCCACTCGTACGGCGTACGCTTCAATCCCCCGTGCAGCCAGAAGCCCCGCCGCTTGGCGCGAGCCTCCTTTTCCGCAGCGCGCAGCAAATCAAGGTGCAGCGTATTCGGCTCATAACGAACCGCCAGGGCCAGACCGGCCCGAACCATCTCCGCGTTGACCATCGTTTTCCCATAATAGACATAGGCGAGCAGGCGACCGTACCGATCCTTGCGCTGCTTGTCGTACTCCACCCGTAGCGAGCGGCCATAGCACAGGCGCAGGATCTCCTGTCGGGCCTGCGTCCCATACTCCTGACCATGCTCCGGCGCATCGATGCCGATAAGCCGCACCTCGCGGGAACGGCCCTCGATGACCAGCAACAGGGAATCGCCATCTATGGCGGAGAGGAATTGGGCGTCCCGCGTTTGTCCTGCAACGGCGGGAAGCGTCAGGGCGAGCAGTAGACAGAGGGAGAAAAGTGTGTTTCGTAGAGACATTGGAACGGCATAGGACATTTCGCCCGCGGCCGCCAGCCCCTATAGCGAGGAGCCCCTATGCAACTGACCTTTCTTGTGGACAACTGCTCCCTCATCGGCACCACCTATCTGGCCGAACCCGCCCTTTCCATCCTCATTCTGGACGAAGGGCACCGCATCCTCTTTGATGCCGGATACTCGGACGCGTTTCTCAAAAACGCACGCCAGATGAACAAGGACCTGCTCCATCTCGACTGGATCGTCCTCTCCCACGGACACTTCGACCACACCTGGGGGCTGGACGTGCTGATCCGCCACTACTTCGAGGCCGCACGGTCCGATGTACGGGCATCGCGCCCGCGCCTGCTGGCCCACCCCGAAGCATTCGTCACCAAGCGCAAGGGCGCTACCCCGGAAATCGGCATGCTCCTGGCCGAAGACAAGCTGAACACTCAGTTCGAGCTGGCCCTCAGCCGGGAACCAGTCCACCTCACGGACCGGCTCGTCGCCCTGGGGCAGATAGAGCGCACACTGGATTTCGAGACTCCGCCGCCGCTGGGCGAACGCATGGAGCCCGACGGACCGGTGCCGGACCACATGCCGGACGACACCGCCCTGGCCTACGTCTCGGACTCCGGCCTGGTCATCATCTCCGGCTGCGCCCACGCCGGGATTTGCAACACCGTGGAGCACGCCAAGCGAGTAACGGGCGTGGACAACGTCCGGGCCGTGCTCGGCGGCTTTCATCTGCTAAACGAAACCCCGGCCCGACTGGACCCGACCACCGACTACCTCGCCTCCCTGAATCTGGAAGCGCTCTACCCCTGCCACTGCACGGACCTGGGCGCCAAGATCGCCCTTGCCCGAAAATGCTCGGTGGGCCAGATCGGCAGCGGCGTGACGTTGGAGTTTTAGAAGAGAGTAAAGAGGGGAAGAGGAAAAGAGGAGAGGAGGCCGCCCTTGGCGGCGATGGACGGGTGATTTCGCCTCCGGCGGGCAAGGGGGAAGCCCCCTTGCATCCCCATTTCGGGGGGAGGAACTTCTTGGGCTGAAAAGGCTTGTATAGTTAATCAGGCGGGGCCATTTGTCTTATCCTCATCGTCAAACCGGCCACAGAAGAACGTCCAGCTGAAACCCCGCATGCCACTTGCAAAAAGGAAAAGCCCCACCGACATCGTCAATTCCCACATACCGGCATACCAGTGGACAAGCCCGCCACCAACCAAACCCATGAGCAGGCTTACGAAAAGATCATTCCACAACGCCTTGCTTCGTTTTTTCATCACCTGCCACCATCACGCTTTTCAAACTTGCTTCTGCGCGCAAGGTAATTTCCGAAAGACGCATTCAGACTTCCTGCGAGAAGGAACACACTCACGATGACCGTCATGTCCCAACGCCCAGTGATCCAATAGGTCAAGACACCGCCCACAATAGCTATTGAGAGTGCTATCAAGCAACTTTTCATGATGCTTTTTGCCGATCTGCCCATCCACAAACATCCTTCAGTCTGTTATTCTGCTATACCCTCAAGCACCTATCTTCCGTCCAGCAACTGACAGTCTCCACGCCCTACATCGTATGCGGGGCTTCTTCTATCTTCCTATCGCTTGTCCCACTGAAGCCCGCTGATTTTTGACGACGACCAGCGCCCCCAGAATCACTGTTGCGCCGATACCGGCCATCGCGCCGCCGACATAGTAAGCTGAAAAAATGGAATGAGGGCCGAAGGGAAACATCTGCAGGAATGGAACGACAAAAACCAGAGCGGAGGCGGCCTGAGCCGCGATCAATCCATCCTTGCCATCGCTCACCAGTGCCGAACTAATGAACATCACCGCGAGCATACCGGCATAAAAAACGGAAACACTCTTTAGCCCCACACTATAGATCAGCATAACGGGCATTCTGGAAATCAGGGTCAACGTAAGCAGCCACACCAAAAGAAACAGGCGCACCAGCCGATTTTGCGGCAGGCGCCTTCCCCGGCGAAAAACGATCTGGCCGCAAAGCCCAATAGCGATGCACAAGGACGCCAGACAGCCAGAGAAGAGAAGGTACGCGTCATTATTCAGCGCCAGAGGCAAGGTATATATGCACCGGTACCCCAAATGCGCATAAAACAGCAGGAGCAGATACCGCGCCCGTTTTAGCTCAAAGAATGAAACACTATAAACGAAAACAGCCAGCGCGAAATACACAGACTCAGCCAGCCCGTCAAAAGGGCCTGCCCTGCCTATAAAATAGGAACTCGTCAGGTACAACACATGCAGCAGGAACAACAGAATGATGGTGAATTTTCTCATGATTCTTTCAAATGGGGAGGTATCATCCCCTGTCCACTCCCGCCCCAACGGTTTGATATTCACGTTGGACTGGTGGGATTAATCTTCACCTCATCCGAGGTGTATTACCGAACACCCGACCCGATGGATTCCCTTAGGGAAAGAAACAATTCTGGGAAGGCGATAAATACAGTTAGCAAAAGCGGTATAATCCACCACCTCTTCCGCCAATACAAGAGACCGGTCAGAACAAGGCAGATAGCCCACGGCAGACGGGCCAGCCAATAAAATTCGGGCGGACCTTCTTCATACGCAAAAAACAACGAGGCAACGCTTAAAACGCCGGTCAGAGTGACGACGATCCAAAACCCTGCGGGTTCTTCCCAGCTCGCATCAGCGTTTTCTTCCGAATGCGTCGCCCCCTCTGCCTCCAACTCTTTATCCTCATTCGTCTTTTTCAGCATCGACCGAACAAGACAGATCAGCAATACAACTCCATAGGTGTAACCTATGAGAACGAAGTAGAAGGGCCTGAAACCCGGTGGATCAAAGCTGAACCACACACAAGCAATACCGACGGCAAAATTGCCGAGTATCACCCGTCGCTTTCCTCGTCCCGAGAAATGAACGCCGACAACGCCCTCCCTGCCGAGGATTAAAACAATCGCGCTGACAAAAGCCCCAAGGGCGAACACGCCCGCACTGAACGAGACAAAATTCCACCAGGTCCAGGACATTTATGCTCCATAAAGGCTACGCCAAGTCAAACGTGGTCACTAGCCTATTTCCGATATACCTTTCATTTAACTGTTCGAATTCGCTCTCCCAAATCACGTGCCATTCCGGGATATTCCCTTAATCCCTTTTGAATTTTTTTTGCAATCTCCCTGGAATGACGAACCGAGACAACACCTGGATTATCCAATACCGATTGTGCTATTTCGCCAACCGTACCAATCCGACCAAGGCCGCCTACGATTTTTTGTTCCGCCCAAGCCTCAACCGCGTCCTGCCCTGCTCGCTTGGCAACATCCTTGGTGACTTCCCAAGCCGCCCGACCGCCAAATTCTAACCCCTTGTGGAGGGCTTCGTTATGCCGCAGTTCATCTACCGTACGGTTCACCGCCTTTGCCGATCCCTTAGTACCTTCAACCACGGCTTTACCAATGCCGGACCACATCCGTCCTCTAGCACGATCAAAATCCTCGTAGGTTAAAGGCTTATTCATACCCCGCGCGAACTCATGCCCGGAGCCCTGGTTCGGGTCGATGCCCTGCTCCCGCTCCTATCGTTTGAGGTCCTCGGCGTACTGAGCGGATGATTTGGCAGCCTGGCGCTTCGCCTCGTATTTGCGATAGCCCTCGCTGTTCTCGGATAAAGGCATTTGAAATTATAGAAGAAAACAGGGTTCTGCCAGAGTTCTATTCGTCAGTAATCTTTATCCCGCTCTGATTCCAACTGCCGCCTACGGACCAAGTAAAGAATAAAAAGGCTGTTCAGATGACCTGCAACAAGGCAGCCTCCTACTATGATGGTAAGATCCCAACGCACGGTAAGACAATACGTTATGACACTTCCCAACACATCCAACGGCATACCCAATAGTAATCTTCTTAAAAGGGCTTTGGATATCGAAGTCATCACCACGCATCCTTTGGAGAAAGCAACACATCGGCAATAGGACCTAATACCTCCAAACCCACTCCCAATGTCCGAGCCGGAAAAGAGACACGATTTTCCAACTCCTGCTCAAGGACTGTTTCCAAGACAGACCCCGTTATAGAGTCACTTACTCCCCGCACCTTTTCCACAGGCGTTTTCTCCTTACCCCAGGCGGGGTGCTCCCGTTGTTCCCGCAGCCACTTGATATAGTCCTTCACAGGTTGTTTGCTCTGCGCGTGTTCCATCTCCGCCGCATCCCTGGAGGACGAGGGAGGCCGCCGCTCATGCCCGGAGCCCTGGTTCGGGTCGATGCCCTGCTCCCGCTCCCACCGTTTGAGGTCCTCGGCGTACTGAGCGGACGACTTCGCCGCCTGCCTTTCTTTCTCGTACCTGCGATACCCGTCGCCGCCCTCTGCAAGGGTGGTCTTGCGACCGGAGGGAGCGGCGGTTGCCGTTTTTTTGTCTGCAAATACCACAGGCTTGGACTCATCCCTGCCGAACTTGTACGACATATCTCCTGCACTGACCTTCTCGCCGCGGTGGAATAGCTTGTCATCTATTTCATTGCCCCCAACTCCACGGCTACCCGGCTTGTCCTGCTCGCCATAGTCGTGGTTCAGTGACAAGTCGAAGCCGTTCTCGGCAGGGTTCCAGTCCTTGGGACGCTCCGTAACCCACCAATCCGTGGGACGAGATTTGGAACGGTACTTCAGGCCGAGATTGCCGTCCCGGCGGACCGGCTCGAACGTATTGTCGCCATACCGTATCCAAAGCCGGTTCTCCTGCCCTGTTGATGGGTTATAGTGCATTTTTGTAAAGTTGTCATTATTGAATATTGAATCCATGATTCCTCCCGTTGTCCCGCCAAGCGGGGGCCTCCTGCAGGAGGCCCCCTGTTCACGCCTGGGGATTGTGTTTTGGATGCAGACTAGCTGCCGTTGACCACCGTGACCGTACCGGCCGAATTGGTCGCTACAAGCAGGTCCACGCCTGCGGCCATGGACGTGCCGGAGCACGCCACTATGATGTCGCCGGTGTCGAGGTTGTAGTCCTCCACGGCCTGGTTGAAGTAGCCCGAGGCCACGATGGCGGTCACCGCGTCCTCGCTCCGGTAGATGAACAGCTGCTGGCCGGGAACGCCGCCCATCAGCCGCATGTCTTCGCTCTTATATGCCATTGTATTTTCTCCTTATATTCAGAAGGGGGATGTCCCCAGTTTTGGTTTGGGCGCGGCTAGACGATGGTTGCGTCGTCGTCGCACTGGATGGACACCACGCCGTCGGCGTCGATGAGGCAGGCTCCGGCGCTGAGCATGTGATCCACGAGATGGGCAGCCTTTTCCGGCACCCAGTCCATGAAGGCCTGGATGTCCTGGCCCTCGGCCAGCCCCAGGGCGTTGCGGTGGTAGATGAAACAGCTGCGCGTGCCGCCGCTTACGGGCAGGCCGTTGTGGAACATCCAGGTGATGCCGAGCCAGGTGCGGGATTCCGTGCCCTTGAGCCAGGCATACTGTTCCCCGGCGTAGTCGCTGGACTTGAACTCCTGAATGTTCAGCAATTCATTCCACTGGTGCGGACCGACCACGGCGAAGCGATGGCCGTCGTCAGCCACATCATTGGCGTTGAGCGTGCCGAAGGCCTGGAGGATCTTGTCCTTGGTCAGGCCGGTTTCCGCCTCGGCCACCACATTGGACGCGCCCTCCAGCTTGCTGATGAGCAACTCGTCGATCTTGCGGCCCAGGGCCCAGGCACCGGCATCGGCCGCCACCTGCTTTTCGTCGAGCTTGTCCTTGATCTCGTCCAGCTTGTCCACGAACTCGGCGGCGTACCAGTCCGAGAGAGTGCACGACACGGTGGAGTGATCGAGGTTCATGAGCGGCACGTTGCCGTGGCGGGTCTTCTTCCCGGCCGCGCCCTTGCCGATTTTCTGGAACACGCACTTGGACCCGGTCACGCCGGACTGGATGCGGACGGTGTTGCGCATCTTGGAACCGCGATTCTGATACGCCTGATGCACAATGGCGCTGTACTCGGTGACAAACGCCTGATCGATGTTATTGGACATGTAATCTGTTCTCCTTTCATGTTTTGACGTTTCAACCACCGGGTCTCCGCTAAGGCCGGGTCCGGGTGTCCGACGCAGGTGCATGGAACCGTTCCACACGCCGCGCCGGGCCGAACCTCCCGCCTCCGGGCCGGTCGCGAACCACCATAAGCCCGGTTTTCCGCTCCGGGGAAAACGGCAAAAACAAACAGGAAAACGGGTAAAAAAAGCACAAAATGACAGATTGACAGGGGTGGCGAAAGCACCGCTTGGCTATAGCATGGTAGCCACTTTATTCGGGCAAAAAGAAGCGAAAGATGAAACCGCCTGCGGCGGGATGGACGTAAGATATGCCTCCGGCGGCCAGAGAACCTCTTGAAAGAGGTTCTCTGGACTCTCCAGAACTTTTTGATTGCGCTACGCGCGGTATGTAGGGAATTGAATGGGCTTTAATCTGCCCACAGATCAGGGAAAAAAGGACGGATTAAGGGGTAGGCTTCTGCAAAAACGCCCACCCCCGCGAAGCGGAACCAAAAAGTTTTGGAGATTCTTAAGAACCTTTTTCAAAAGGTTCTTAAGCCCCCGGAGGGCCGCCGGAGGCCTCCCCGATCTCCCTACTTACGCGTCACAAAACATTTCGCGGATATCACCCATGTCCTGAGTCAGGCCGAGTGCGCACATGAGCCGCAAACGGGCCTTGGGGCCGCCGAGCCGGCCGCAGAGGATGACGCCCTTGTCCTGGAGGTCCGCCCCGCCGCCGTAGTAGCCATAGATGGGCCATACGCCGCCCTCGATGCAGCGGGTGGCGAGCACCACAGGCACGCCGTCGGCAACGCAGTCCTCAATGGCCGGAACAATGCCCGGAGGCACGTTACCGGCACCGAAACATTCGATGACAAGCCCTTTCATTCCGGACGCTTTAGCATGATCGATAAGTGATCGGTCCATCCCGGTGTAGGCGGTAATGAGGGCCACGTTTTCCTCCAGAGCCGCAGGCCGAAGCTTGCGCCGTGAGGCGTGGGCCAGGGGGAAGCCGGACAGGATCACGGAATCGCCGGCCACATAGCCGACTATACCGGCCTCACGGGACTCGAAGGCATCTACATTGAGAGAATTGACCTTGACCACTTCGTGGGCCGAAAAGAGACGGTCGGTCATGAGCAGACAGGCGCCGATCCCGGCCGGGATGGGCAGCAGACAGGCGCGGACGGCGTTTATCAGGTTGCGCACGCCGTCGTAGCCGGATTCGGAGTAATAGCGCATGGACCCGGTCAGGACCACGGGCTTCTCGGAATCAATGACCAGATCGCAGAGATAGGCGGTTTCGGCCAATACATCCGTGCCGTGCAGGATGACCGCACCGAGTACCTGAGGCTCGGCCAGACACGCCTCGGCATCTCGCGCCAGACGGAACATGTCCGCCGGGGTCATGTGACCGCTCGGCTTGTCGGACCAGCACACGGGCCGGAGGGTGACGCCATCCTGCGGGGCCAGCTGATTGAGCAACTCCCCGAAGTTGTCGCCCGGCACCACGCCGTGCACGCCCTCGGCCGGGGACATGCCAATGGTCCCACCGGTAAAAAAGACTACGATTTCGGACTTATTCGCTTGCATATCCATGTGTCTCCCACTGCTTGGCCTAGAGAGGCTGCAACTTCCTACCATTGGCGGCCTGCTTAAGCCGCTCGCGGAATTCCTTTTCCGACACCGCTCCGATGAGCCGGGGCTGGTCCTCGATGAAAAAGCAGGGAATGGCCTTGACGCCCAGGCGTTCCGCTTCCTCATCCCCCTGATCGATCCGCTCGGAATAGCGTCTGTCTTCCAGCGCGACGTCCATTGCGGCGACGTCCAGACCGCATTCCTTTGCGATGGCCCGCAGCACGTCCCGGTCCCCGAGGTCCCGCCCTTCCGTAAAGTAGGCCCGGAACGCGGCATGGTGGAAATCTTTGTAATGTCCAGCGTCCCTGGCAAACTCGGCGGCCTCAAGCGCGAGGCGAGAATTGCTCAACCGCTCCATGTCGCAAAAGGTGAGGCCATACGGCTCACCCCGCTCGCGAAGCGTGGCAGTCACCTGCTCCAGGTCAAAGGGATCGACCATTTCCAGGACGTCCACGCCCTCGGGCGGCGTCTCCGGGTGCAGTTCGTGGCCCACCCAGGTTACGTCCAGATCAAACTCATCCGATAATTTATCGATAATCCCAGAAGCAACGTAGCAGAAGGGACAGACAAAATCTGAAAAGATACGAACGGTAATCGACACTATTTTCTCCGACTAAGCGTTGCGGCTTATTTCGTCCGCCTTGAGCTGCCCACAGGCCGCTTTGATATCCGCCCCCATGGAGCGGCGAATAAAGGCGGTCAGGCCATGATCCCAGAGGCGCTTCTCAAAGGCCAACACCTGATCCGGGTCCGGTGCGCCGTAGGGCATCCCTTCGGTGGCGTTGTAGGCGATGAGATTGATCTTGCCCCGCCTGCGGTCGATGAGCCGGGCCAGTTGGTCCGCGTGCTCCATGGAGTCGTTGACACCTTTCAGCAGCAGGTATTCGAAGGTAATGCGTTCGCGCGGACGCATGGGATAGGCGTTGACCGCACGCATCAGCTCATCCAGCGGCACCTTGGCCGCCTTGGGCATGATCCGGGCGCGCAGTTCCTGGGTAGGGGCATGCAGAGAGATGGCGGGCAGAGCTATTTCCAGATCGCCCAGAATCTTGAGCTTGTCCGGGAAACCTACAGTGGAGACCATGGACCGTCGCCAGGAAAGGGACAGGCCACGCTCGCACGGCAGGTCGGTGAGCACCTTGATAAGGGTATCCAGATTGAGCAGCGGCTCGCCCATGCCCATGAACACGAGATTCTTGAGGGGCGCGAGCCCCTGGTCCTCCAGGTACTGCCGCCCGGCCAGAATCTGGCCCATGATCTCGCCATAGGTCAGATTGCGCTCGAAACCGAGCTGGCCCGTATTGCAGAAGGTGCAGGCCATGGCGCACCCCACCTGGGTGGAGAGGCACTGGGAGTAGCGGTCCTGCATGGGAATGAGCACGGTCTCGATGAGCTTGCCGTCCCCAAGGCGCAGCAGCAGCTTGATGGTACCGTCCGAGCTGGAGGCCACCCGGGCTATCTCCGGCCAGGCAATGACGGCCATGGACGCAAGTTTTTCGCGCAGGGGACGGGAAAGGTTGGTCATGGCGTCCACTTCGCGCACGCGCTTTTGCCACAGCCACTGCCAGATCTGCTCTGCCCGGTAGCGTGGTTCGCGGAGGTCCTCGGCCACAAAGGCCTCAAGGTCGTTCTTGTTCAGCTCAATAAGATTTTGCATGGCGTCTCCCTTGTAGGACATTGCCCCCTTCTGTCAAGGGCGTCGAGCAAAAGCGACTTGCGGCGCCATATGGTGCCAACCCGGTGGAAAGTGAAATATGCAAGACACGAAATAGATTCCTTCTATAAGTAAAATAGGTGTGATATGCATGACCAGTCCGCCAACAACCGGATGGGTTGTTCGTGTCCAAGGTTGAGGTTTTGGGGGCTTATTTTCAACCGTTACATGCAAGGAGGAGGTATGAACAACTTTTTCGCCACAAGGGCCGGAATCATTGCCGTGGGGCTGATTATCGGCTGCCTTGCCGCGTTGCTCCAGTACCTGGGCAATCCAGGCAACATGGGCATCTGCGTCGCCTGCTTCGAGCGCGACATTGCCGGAGCCGTCGGTATGCACCGCGCCGGTGTGGTGCAGTACATGCGGCCGGAGATCTTCGGCTTCGTGCTTGGCGGGCTCGGTGCCGCATTCTTCGGCAAAGACTTCCGGCCCCGCGCCGGGTCCGCGCCTATTGTCCGCTTCATTCTGGGCATCTTCGCCATGATCGGGGCGCTGGTGTTCCTGGGTTGCCCATGGCGCGCCATTCTCCGCCTGGCGGGCGGAGACATGAATGCCCTGTTCGGCATCGCCGGGCTTATCGTGGGCATCGGCATCGGCACCCTGTTCTTCAAGCAGGGCTATAACCTCGGCCGCAGCCAGAAAACCTACACCTCGGTGGGTCTGCTCATGCCGCTGGTCATGGCCGGTTTCCTGGCCCTGATGCTCATCTACCCGCAGGTGACGGGCGAGCCCAAATCCGGCGTGCTCTTCTATAGCACCAAAGGCCCCGGCGCCATGCACGCCCCGCTGCTTATCTCCCTGGGCGTCGGCCTGCTGGTGGGTGTAATGGCCCAGCGCAGCCGATTCTGCACCATGGGCGCCTTCCGCGACCTGATCCTGTTCAAGCAGATTCACCTGCTCTCCGGCGTGGTGGCCCTGCTCGCCGCCGCATTCCTGGTCAACCTGATCCTCGGCCAGTTCCACCCCGGCTTCGACGGCCAGCCCGTGGCCCACACGCAGGGACTGTGGAACTTCATGGGCATGGTCCTGGCCGGACTCTGCTTTGCCCTGGCGGGCGGCTGCCCGGGCCGCCAGCTCTTCATGGCCGGTGAGGGCGACGGCGACGCAGCCGTGTTCGTCTTCGGCATGATCGTGGGCGCGGCCTTTGCCCACAACTTCGGTCTGGCAAGCTCGCCCAAGGGCGTGGGACCGCACGGCATCGCCGCCGTGTTCATCGGCCTGGCCGTCTGTCTGTTCATCGGCCTGACCATGCGCAAGAAAGCCTAAGAGAGGTACATAATGAGCGAAACCATCGACGAGAGGGGCCTCTCCTGCCCCCAGCCGGTTCTGGATACCCTGGCCAAGATAACGGCCATGGGCTCGGGGACACTCGACGTCCTGCTGGACACCGAGGCCTCCAAGGAAAACGTGTGCCGTGCCGCGGAGGGCAAGGGATGGCGCGTGGAATCTATTACGGAAAAGGATGGTGAATACACCGTCCAGCTCAGAGGGGACTAGACCTTGGGTCTGTCCGGACTCTTCAGGAAATCCGACCCCGGTCCGACCGCAGGCAAGCGTGCGGACCGGGGCATCCTGGTCTTCGATACCACCAGTGAGGTCATCCGGGCGGAGAAGGCGCTCAAGGACTCGGGCCGCGAAATCCGCGTCATGGGTCCGCCACCGGAAATCCGTAACGGATGCGACCTTGTGGTGGAATTTCCCCTCATGGAAAAACTGGACGTATTGCGCGTTCTGGAGGAAACCGGTGTTGAGCCGCTGGAAATCGTCCCCGTGACCGGTCCGCTCCTCACCCCGGTGGATCTCTTTCAGGTCAGGGACTTCGGCGACCATCTGATGGTCCGCGCTGCCAACATGAAGCTGACCATCGAAAAGGCGACCCGGACCATCGTCAACGTATCGGGCGGCGGCTGCCCGGACGTGCCCTACATAGCTGCCCGGCTCATCGGCCGCACCCTGGACACCGCCCCGGCCCCGCGCGAAATAGGCCATACCCTGTGCGGCTACGCCCTGGAGCTGGCCTATGAGGAGATACAACGTTTATGCTCGCCATAGTCGGCACCATACCTGACCCGGAAATTTCGGTGCTGGACGGCCCGGCCCGGATGCAGGACTCCGTCCTGACGGTCAACGATCGTCCCATCCCGCCGGACCGCGGCACCCCGGCGCTGTTGACGGCGGCCTGCGCGGCCTGCGAATTTCTCGGCATCGACCTGCCCCATGCCTTCCTCGTGGGCGACGAAGGGTTGGGCAACGGCAGCCGAACCCTCTATCATCACCTGACCGACACCCTGCCCATGCGGAACTTTTCGGTTCTGGCCTTCCACTACCTCCAGCCCGATGTGGACTGGCACAACAAGGTGCTGCTGGCCGTGCTTTCCATGCGCGAGCGCCCCACCCTGGTGGCGGATGCCGGGTTCATGTACGCGGCCAAGATGAGCGGCGAGGCGGGCCAGTACGCCCTGTTCACACCCGACGCCGGCGAACTGGCTTTTCTGGCCGACGAAGACGCGCCGCACCCCTTTTATACGCGCGGCTTCATCCTTCAGGAGGAAGAGCGTGTGCCGGACCTGATCAGCCGCGCCTACGAGCACGGTAATGCAGCCGCCTGCCTGCTGGTGAAGGGCAGCACCGACCGCATTGCGGACCAGACCGGCATTCTGGCCGAAATCTCCGAACCGTCCGAACCGGCCATGGAAGCCATGGGCGGCACGGGCGACACAGTAACCGGCATGGCCTGCGCCCTGATGGAATCGGGCCTGGAAACACCGCTGGCCGCCCGCATCGCGGCCCAGGCCAACCGCTACGCAGGGCAGGCGGCCCGTCCCACACCGGCCTCCCAGATAGTCGAACTCATCGCCCACATCCCGGAAGCCCTGCAACGCGCCATGAAGGAACTGGCATGACCCGCGATACCCCGCGCATTACCCCGGATATGACCATCCTCGACATCGTGGCCAAGTACCGCGCCACCGAAGAGGTCTTCCGCGCCCGGGACGAACAGGCGGGTGAATGCATCCTGTGCAACGCCCTCTTCGAGACCGTGACCGACGCGACGACGCGCTACGGACTGGACCTCCACGCGCTGTTGGCGGACCTGGAAAAGGCGGCGGAGTAGTCCGCCAACAATCAGCCGGGCAACCCGAGGCACTCATGCAAAAAACCACTATTGGAACAGGCTCTTCCGGTACGATGCAATATATCCTCGGGATCATCTGCGTTCTCACTCTTGTCGGCGGTCTCCCGGCCTTTGCCCAGGAAACCGGTGCCCCTGCCCCGGCCGAATCCTCGTCCGATCCATTATCCGATTGCAGCGTAGCCGAGATAGACCGGCAGATGTACGCCGTCATCGCCAAGATCAAAGCCGAATATGCGGACGACACGCATTTCCTGGAAAAGCTGGACGCGTCGCAGACCGCATGGGAGGCGTACCGGGAAGCCTACCTGTTATCGATCTATCCCGAGAAAGACGTCCAATACATGTACGGCAGCGTCTTCTCCAGCTGCTGGTGTTTCCGCTATACGGAAAAGACAAAGGAACGGATCAGCGAGCTCCGGATATGGTTGGACAAGGTTGAAGAGGGCGATGTCTGTTCCGGCAGCATCCGATTTATAGGGCAGTGAAAACCACAGATGGAAACATTGCGTGAGCGTTGACTCTTTCCGTTTATCCCGACATGTGTATCGGCAACACGTCAACCTCTGTTAACAGAAAGAGAATCCAATGCATCGCTCATTTTCCTTGGTACTGACCCTTACACTGCTCTTAACTTCCGGCTGTACAGTGCCTTTTTTGGGCAACCGAAACGGCATGGATGACACTCCCGGTCCGATCATCGCAAAGCTCAATCCGAGGCAAACCTCCTCCAAAAGGGTTGAAGGTATAGCCATTCCGAAGAAAGCCCTCCAGAACGCCAGACTGACAATTGGCGTGGCACGTAATAAAGAGCTTGAAAGCTACTTGAATGCCATTCTGCTGAAAATTCAGGCATCCTGGCCCGGTGAAGTAGAGCCCAGCTATGTTTTCATCCGTCCGAACCCGCAATTCGAGGCTTTTACGCGGGACCATGCGATATTCCTAAACTATGGGATCTTGAATTGGCTGGAGAGCGAGGATGAAGTTGCAGCACTTCTCGCCTACGAATATTCTCACATATTACTGAAGCACAAGGCGGGAAGCTATATTTACCAATCCTCATGGCCCTGGTACGAGCTATTCGGCTCCGCCTACAGCAAGGAAGCGATACAGACCGCTCTCAGCGAGTCTGGAAACAAAATCATCCCCTTTGCCGACGACAGAATCAGCCATAAAGCCCTAATCCCCGTGTTCTCCCGAAAACAAAAGGAAGAGGCGGATGCTTTGGCAACGGACCTGTTGCTGCGATCCGGATACTCGCCGGAAAGTCAGATCAACCTGCTCTCAAGGCGGGACACATGGGAGAAGGGAGAAGCCGAACTGATAACAAGTGCGAATGCGGCAAGACGGCAACAAACTCCACGGGCTCACGTCTTCGGCCCAGACTGTTTATACGCATCCTATCGTTTGTCGAAGTTTCTTTTTATGTTCTCAAGCTACTACCCGACAGAAGAACGACAATCAGCTATCAAAATTTACATCCATAGATGGTATCCTAACAGCGCTCATCCAGCCCCCCAAAAGACCCCCTTGGAAACGATCCTGGGAGCAGTCCCGGTCCGGGCATTCCTTGCCGGGCTGGAAGAGATGGAGGCCGCGAGGCAGGCCATGTACAGTCATCAGATTGAGAAGGCGTGGCAACACATCCAAAGTCCAAGCTGCACGTCCCAAGCCGAAGAAATCAGCTATATCCGATATGTGGAACAGATGATCGTTGACAAAAGCGGCAGGCTTTCGACGGAACAATTGGAAAGGGACTGTGCCAAACCACACACCCTGCTCCCGGAATACCGGCTTCTCATCAATGCATATACAGCGACGGACAAGGAAAAAGCCCTTCAGATTGCCGAGGCCGTATTCAAACAATTCGACAGCCCCGAAATTATGCTTCCCCAGCTCATCCGGCTATACAAGATACAAGGGAATCCCCGGAAGGCAGCAACCTATATTTCCCGATGCGAATCAACGGAAAATTCCGAGCTTATCTCCATTTGCCAAGATTCTGCCGCTGAAGGGGACAAAACAGTCCATTAGACTACAGGAGAGCCCTTCTCCAAACGCGCCGAGCTCGGGCCGAGGACAAAACAGTCCCCGGCCCGTTTCCATTGAACCGCCTAGCTGATGCGGTTGCCGGGGGTATAGTCTCCGGGGTAAAGGGTCTTGAAACCATCGCTGACCTTTTTGACAAAGGCGTTGTCGCGCTTGAGCGGATCACTGTAGCGCGGGTCGCGCATCATCTCCAGGAGCTTGTCCTTGGAGAGTTCCTCTCCCCAGCCACGGGCCGAGCCGCGCAGGCCGCCCTCCAGCACCAGGGGGGCGACGCGGGCAAAGGCGCTGATTACCGTGGCCCGGTTGCCCGCGCCGGTCTCGTTCAGGGCCTCGACCAGCTCCTGGCCGCCGATGGCCTCGGCCGCACGCAGGGCACTGTCCAGCAAGGACGGCGTGTCCCCCCGATGCACGGAGCGCAGGGTTTCCAACTCGCTTTCGCGCAGCTTGCGGTCACCGGCCTCCAGTTCATGCTGCGTATCCAGCACCAGAGGCAGGAACCACTCGTACAGCCCGGAGACCTGGGCCGGGGTCAGGCCCAGCTCAAATGCCCGGTTGCGAAAACCGGAGATCAGGGCCTCATGCAGCTCAAAGCCTTCGGGAAGCTCCATCTCCGGCAGGGTATACCCGTCCGCGGCCTCGGGACGGCCGAGCGCACCGTAAAAGGCGGCCCGATCTTCGGGCGCAGCGTCCTCGCCCGGCAGGCGGACATACCCTTCCGGGGCCTTGCCCAGCAGTTTCTGGGCGTGGACAAGCGCCTTCACGGCCTCGTCCTTGCTCTTGTAGTCCTTGAGGCAGGGATGGTCGCGCAGGGCGATTGTTTCGGGCCGCCCGTCCTTGCCGGGCTGGGTCACGGTCCACTCCTCGGGCAGGGTCTGCCGCCAGTTCTCCTCCGCCGAATTTTCCATCATTTTCCTGTTCATGCTTAATCCTCCTTTTGGATGAAGTTTTTCTCGTCCAGCATATGTTTCATGTGCAGCACCAGAGAGCGTCGGCCCTCCTGAAACTGGGTCCGGCCTGGCTCTGCAGAGAAGGTGGAACGCCAGAAGCTTCCGCGCATCTCAAGGTCGGCCATGACCCGTTTCCCGTCCTCGCCGTCGAACACGCGCTTGTAGGCGCGGTGCAGTTCCAATGGGCTATCCTGCATTTTCTCCTCCCAGAATCCTTGATGCGACGGCAGCAACTTCCGTAGGGACCGCTACAGAACCGGCAGCCTTTCCGGTCCCGTCCGGCGCTTCGGGTGAAACGCCGCCCTCCCCAGCCTGCGTGGACACACCGCCCAGGAGCATATTCCACAGTTCGGTAAGCACGCTGGGCCGGTCGGTGTAGGATTCCGACAGGGTCTTGGCCATGGAGACCACGCTCCCCACAGTCTGGGTCAGCCGGGCAGTATCCCCGGCCTTGGACTTCTGCTCGCGAGCCTGCGACACATCGGATTCCGGCTTGATATAGTCGGACGGGGTGTCGAACAGCTCCGCCGCGTGGCGGGCCACCCGGTCGGTATTGAAGTTGTCCATGATGCCGTAGGGATCGCCGGTTCCGACAAGGGGCGCGAGGTATTCCATGGTCCGGGAAAGGCCCTGGGCCTCGTACTGCTTCTGGGCACGGGCCATGGGCGAGGTGTAACGCACCTCGATATTGTCCGGGGTCAGGCCATCCGGAAACCGAGGCAGTTCCCCTGCCCGCAGCAGGATGCGGAACACGCGCCGGATGAGCGGGCTGAGGAACTCGGTCTGGAGCCTTCCCAGCACCGGGCCAAGCACACGCATCTTTTCGCTCTGGCGGATGACCGCCTCGGTGGCCGTGCCCATCTGGCCCTCGGGCTGCAACTGATCGTTAAGGAAGATGCGGCGGATGGACTCGCGCCGCTGTTCCATCATCTTTTCCGTGGCCGCCAGATCAACGGCTACCGGCAAGGATTCGATGCGGTCCGAAGTCCCCGCCCGATAGTAGGACAGGCCTCCGGGGCCGGAACGAACCGGACCGAGAAAACCGTCGTCCGGCACCATGAGCGGCGGATCGGCCATCTTCTCCGCGGCCATGAGCGCGGTGCGGCCCATGGCGTTGAGCACCCGAGTGTCGGACAACGCGGTCTGCCCCGGTCCCCGGCCGTATATCTCGCCCGCCGCCTTGGCCCAGCGGGGCACCAGATAGGGCATTTCCAGATACCCGGATTCCTCCAGGACGTGCTCCGCCCCCATCTCCAGATAGACACTGCCAAAGGGGAAGTTGGCCGCGCCGAATCCCATGGGATCGCGGTCCGAACGCGGAAACACCGCGTGGAGGATACGCACGGGCGTCTCCGGGCTGTCCACGCCCTTTTGCCGGCCCTCGGCCGAGAGGGCGTTGCCCCACTCGCGCAGGGCCTGCCGCGCCGGAATCTCGTAGCTGCGGTACACCGTGTCCACCATGCCGCGCGCGGACTCGGCCACAAAGACCTCGCCCAACGGCCGGGTCGAGAATCGGACCGCGTTTTCCGGGTCAGCTTCCACATACATCACGGCTGTGCCCAGCAGGGCCACGTCCAGATACAGCTCGTGCACGTTGGATTGAAATCCCGTGTCCTCGCTGTTGAACACCGCGAGCATCCGCTCCCGTGCCTGTTGCAGGAAGGTGCGGACCTCCTCCTCGTCCCCGATTTCCGCATCGCGCGCCCGGATGTCGAACCAAACCTGTGACGGATTGGTCAGCAACCCGCCCAGGGCCGAGGCCAGCAGCTCCAGCGCGTGCATGGGGGCCGAGTCGAAAATGCGCTCGTCCCCGGCTCCGCCACGCGGCAGCGAGGTGGAGCCGGACCCGGCAAAGCTGTCCTTGCGCGGCAACATGTAGTCCGCCAGCTCGCGCCATGTGGGAACCCAAGGACGGCGGCGTTCATCCAGGCCGTGATACCGGTCAAGGAGCGACCGGGCCAATTCATCGTCACGCATGGCTACTCTCCCAGCTTTTGTTTGAGCTTGGCCGTTGCCACGGGCGCGCTATCGCCCAATCCCGCCCCGCCGGACAAAAGCGTGGTCTCCGCCGCCTTGGAGCGCACCGACTTCTCAGCCGTCCTCGCCTCCAGCACCTTGTCCCGCTCGCGTTTGCGCTCGGCGGCCTCCTCCTGGCGCTGTTCCTCCTTTTCGGCAGCCCGCTGCGCCTCCAGTTCGGCCGTATTGTCCGAGGGCTTATGCGGTTTCGGCTGCATGAATCCGGTGGCCGCGCCCAATACCGTCTGAATCAAACCAATGGAGCTTCCTCCCATAATGCAAAACCTCCTGTTCGTGTTTGCGCAGGAGCATAGCCCCGGTTTTCGGCATCGGGAAAAAAGGCGAGAATAAACGGGTAAACGGGTAAAAAAGGTATAACTTGGCAGCTTGACAGACTTCGGGAAGAGGATGCCTCCGGCGGCCCCTTCGGGGAGACCAGGGCGCTGCCCTGGACCTGCCAAAGGCCCAAGGCCTTTGGAATCCGCTCTCCGCTGCGCGGGGGGTGTAGACTGGGAATTGGGTGAGCTCTAACCTGGGGGAATTGGCGGGTCCAGGCTATTCGGCTGCTACAAATGGATTATTCAGGGGAATGCGTGTCCGGAAAGCCCCTTCGGGTTGCCCGATCAGAAGGAGTGGCTGATCTCCAAGCCCAGCTTGCCGGAGAACGAGGACTCGCCGACCAGGTGAGCGGGTCCGGCAATGTTTGCATTGGCAGATTGGCCGCTGGACATGAGCCGGGGAACATAGGACAGGTATCGTAGTTCACCGGTAAAGTTGAAATCCCAGTCAACTTCCACGGGGATGGATACCGAGGCCTGGAGCGTTCCCCGGTAGGCCCGCTCGTACTTATCGAGGCTCAAGTAGCTTGTCATGCCGATATCATTAGGAGTATCCCAGTCTCCACTATACTGCGTGTGGGCGAAAGCCACTCCGTGCGTGGTTTCCAGCTCGATGGCCCAACCATTCATTGGCAATGTCAACCCGACTCCGACCAGCAGCCCTTTGTACAGGGTTTCGATCTCGTCAACAAAATACGTTGGGACATTGACGCCGCCATCACCAAAATCCATTCTATAGGTCGTGTCCCTCTCCTGAAACCACAATCCGGCAAAAGGACGGATGTGCCAATCGTCCCTGCCAAAGGTTTTGCCTGCAACCAGGGCCGCACCGTATTGCTGGAACTCGAATTCAAGTTCCATTTGGGAATTGCCCCAGATTCCCCCGGTTCTCGTGGAGACTCCATCTAATGGAAAGAATACAGTGCCGTGGGTATGAGCGGGGTCGCTGCCTCTATTAGACCGGAAACAGTAGTTCTCTACATACGCGTATTCGACCTTGGTCTCCACAAACCACTGGTCGGCAAGCTCCCTACCCAATGTGGCCTCAACAAGTGGGGCCGCAATGGGGCCGCCCGCGAGTGTTATGCGGCTGGGATTCGTCATCGTGAGGGGGGCGAGACTTGTCACGTCAACATCCCACGTCGGCGCGTAGTCGGGCACGTCCACGACATACAGGGAAAACCCGCCACCGAAATACCAGTCGGTAGCGTTGTCTGCACCACCATCCGCCTGGGCATGCACTACCAGCGAGAGAACCAGGAAGCACACCGCACAAGCCAGATAGGCCAACTTTCGTTTCCGTATAAACATGAACAACTCCCCGCAACAGGCTTGCGCCTCGTCCGCTGTCCTGAGGGAAAGGCCAAAAGCGCCAGCCCGACTTTTCCCTGAAATCCTGATCGCGTTTGCTCAGATTCTGAAGATGCCCCCGATGCATCTCAGGATGCTATTTCATGAAATCTCTTTTTTACACTTACTCGCAACTCTACTTATCCTGATCGAAGCCGATCTTTACGGCTGTTGAACAGTCTCGAAGAAAGAGAAGACGTTAAACCACGCAAGCATATTCACCCAAAACAAGGATCTTCAAGGAAAAATCACTGTTAAAAACCGTTAAAGCAAAGCACTGCGCACCGCACTCATAGATACGCTCTTTTCAAGAAAAGAATCCTCATTAAAAATCAAAATACTTCATACCCCAATCTGTCCATCGCCCAGGGAAAGACAGGCAAATCCAGCCACACAGGAACAGTGTCTTGGTCCGTTGTGAAAACTGTGACCACAAGTATCTGCGGGCTTGTTATTGTAAGCGGGTGGGGGGGGGCAGCTTGCCATCACTAAAAGACAACAGCAGACACGGTGAAAAATTGAATTCCGCGCAGCCTCGGCTTGACTCAGGGAACATCCATAGGATTATATGATTTGGAAACAACCACTTGTTATTCAACCTCCTCCACAAAGATGTTTTTTTAGAGAGAAATGCATGTCCAAAGCTGTAGAAAAAGCAATCAGGGAACTGGTGCTGGCCAAACGCGAAAACACCTCTTTTGCATCAGCTCCCGATTACTCAAAAGCAGACGCCTTGCGGCCATTTTGGGAACAGATGGAATCGACGGGAAATCTGATCATCATCATCTGGGACTATGCAAAGAATGACTTTCTCTATCTTTCCGACAAATTTTTTACGTATTTTGGATTCGATTCTGAGAACGTTTACCAGGAAAAACTGGCCTATCCCTTGAACAGGATGGTTCCCATTGACGCCATGATCATGATAAACGGGACCACCTATCTTTGGGATTACGTGTCCGATCTCCCGATTGATCAGCGCAAAGATTACAAGGTGATCGCTGAATTTCGGATGCGAAACGACCAGAATAAAATGATCCGCGTCCAATACCAGAAAGTTACTCTCGAATTGACGGATACGGGCGAAGTCTGGTTCAGCATGATGCTTTTTGAACTCTCCCCGGACCAAAATATGGAAAACATTGGCAATATCTCGTGTATAGATGCCGTCTCCGGAAAAGCCATCCTGACGGTGGAACAGGTCAAGGAAAACATTCTCAAGAACATATTGTCCGAGCAGGAAATTGATGCGCTCAAGCTGATGGCAAAAGGGAAGGACACCGGGCAAATCGCCGCAGCACTCGGCATCAGTGAAAAAACGGCAGACCTTTGTCGCACAGACATTTTCAGCAAACTCAAGGCTGCAGATATCAACGATGCCACGGCCTTGATCAAGGATGTATTTATTGATTCCGCCCCTGCATCGCTGCCGGAACGTATCGTTGATCTGATGAACCTGACCATTCATTACTGGGTGGAATCCACCGGCCGGACAAAAGCGGACCTGGCAGAGGATTCTCAAATATGGCGAGTATATCACGACCAGAACGGATGGCGGCGGACCCAGACTCTGGATAAATACCTGGATATTCACACCCTGCCGAAAAGCCCCCGTATCACCCAGGTGCTGCAGACAGCCTATTACGTTTTAAAAACCTGCCGGGCCCCGTCCGACCGAAGGCATCAGCTTGAGGCAGCAATCAAAGGGGTAAGGGAAAAACAAGGGCGATGAATGGCATTGCAGCCATGAAAGCGCACAACCGATTTTCATCCAAGGCTCAGACGTTCGAGCCAATCGCCTTCCAGTGTGTGGACGAGGCGTTTATCTCACCCACAGTCTCTTTTGAACGAGAGGGCCAGCGAAGTCCTACGGTCGCACCAGATCCACGGTGATGCCTTCGTTGACGTAGTAAAGCAGGATGTGCTCCTGCTGAAGCGTCTCGACTATCTCCTCAACGGAACGGTCGCCGGTCCGGTCCAGCCGGATGTAGACGCGGCGGTAGCCGGGACAGGAACACTCGTTGGCCGCGAATACGCTGGAATAGCAGAGGCCAAGTTCCCGGATATCGTCCAGCAACCGGGCCAGGGGGCCGGGCCGGGCTTCCAGCCGAAAGGCGAACTGGGTGCCGGAACGCATGGGACCGGCGGCGGCACAAAGGAAACGCATGACATCGGCCTGGGTGATGATGCCGCAGAGCTGGCCGCCGTCCACCACGGGCAGGCCGCCGATCTTGTGCTTGACCAGCAGGTCGGCCACCTCATTTATGGGGGAGTCCGAATGGACGGTGATGGGGTCCAGGGTCATGATATCCCCGGCAGTGAGGGTGTAGAGCCCCCCCCGCTTGCCGTCCACGGCATCACCGGGGATGAACTTGGAGGGCATGGCGTCCCGAATGTCCCTGTCGGAAACAATGCCCACCAGCTTGCCCGCGTTATCAACCACAGGGAACTGCCGGATATTCTTTCCCCGCAGAATCTCCGCCGCATCCAGCACCGAATAGCTTACGCCAAGTGTGATGACGTTTTCCGTCATCCAGTCTCTGACCAGCATCGCCCCACCTCCTGATCACCATGTATTCCCGACAATACCGGTCGAGTTGTTGTAGTAGCTCTGCAACGAAATTGCAACGCTACAGCGACTCCGCGTAGTTTCGCACCACGCCAACCAGCGACCTGAACGCCTCGCGCAGCGCGGCCAGCGGTTCGCGCACGGCGTTCACGCCGTTCCGAAGGCATTGCCGCTCCAGGCTGCGCGCCTCGTGCACCAGCTCCATGGCCAGGACATGGCTACCGAGGTTGGCGATGGAATGCGCGGCAGCCCCCACGGCCTCCACGTCGCCATCAGCCAACCCGCGATCCAGTTGAAGCAGCTTTTGCCCCGCCTCTCCCAGGAACAGCACAAGAATTTCCCTGAGCAACCCGATATCCCCCCGGTAACGGGAGACAAGCGCATCCAGGTCGTAGCCCCCTCCGGCGGCTCCGGCAGGCGCGATATCCGGCCGGGGTGCGGGAGCGGAATCCGACAGTTCACTCTGGTCATCCAGGCACGGACGGCCATGCATGGCCCGGTCCATGGCCCGAAACAGCACTTCCATCTCAACGGGTTTGCTCACATAGCCGTCCATGCCCGCCTCGATCATGCGATCACGGTCGCCCTTCATGGCATAGGCTGTGAGGGCGATAATGGGAATGGAGGGATCAAAGGCCCGGCCATCCCCGGACCGGATGCAGGCCGTGGCCTCCAGGCCGTCCATCTCCGGCATCTGTATGTCCATGAGCACCATATCCAGGCTCCGGCCGTGCCGCCGCAGTGCCTCCAGTCCTTGCCGCCCGTTTCCGGCCACGGTGACGCGGTAGCCCGCCTGCCCCAAGAACTGGGTCATGAACCGTTGGTTGAGCGGATTGTCCTCCACCAGCAGGAGGTGCAGCGACCGGGCGGACGAACAGTCGGGTGTTCCCATCTTCCCGGCGCGTACACCCCGCGCCCTGGCGAAGCGGGCAGTAAAAATGAAGGTGCTGCCCCGGCCCGTTTCGCTCTCCACACTGATCCCGCCGCCCATCAGCGAAACCAGTTCCCGGCAGATGGCCAGCCCCAGACCTGTGCCCTGGTGCCGCTTGCGCACCGAGCTGTCGCCCTGGACAAAGGCGTCGAAGATAGTGGGCTGCATCTCGGCCGGAATCCCCTCGCCGCTATCGCTGACAGTGAACCGAAGACACTGGCCGTCCGGCCCCTCGCTGTGCAGGGCAACGCCCACCCGGACGTACCCGTTCAGGGTGAATTTCAAGGCATTGCTCACCAGATTGCGAATGACCTGGGCCAGCCGCGAGGCGTCACCATTGAGCATGTCCTCGATTCCTCCGGCGATATCCAGGTTGAATTCCAACCCCCTCCCACGGGCCTCGGCGGCAAGGGGTGCCACCGTACGCTCCAGCATGACCTGCAGGTTGAAGTCCGACGGCTCCAGCTCCAACCGACTCGCCTCCACGCGGGAGAGATCCAGCACATCATTGACGATGTCCAGCAGGGAACGGGCCGCATCGTGGATCATGTTGACGTGCTCGCGCAGGTCCGGCGGCAGGTCCATGGAGACGAGCATCCCGGCCATGCCCAATATGCCCCCGATGGGGGTGCGGACCTCGTGGCTCATGTTGGCCAGGAATCGACTCTTGGCCCGGCTCGCCTCCTCGGCCCGCCGGTTTGCGGCCTTGAGTTTCCCCTCCATGCGGCCGCGCAGCACGGCTGATCCCAGGATGTCCGCCATCATGGTCATGGCCTCGATCTCGGCCGGCAGCCAGTCCCTTTCCCGGCGGTGTTCCGAAAGCCCGATGAGCCCCCACCACCCTCCATCGGCAAAGACCGGAATAAGCATCAGCGAACGGACGCCGGTCCGTTGCAGGTACTCCCGTTCCTCGGCATGGAGATCGCGGGCATGGCAGGCAACGGCCTTGCGGCCGAGCAGCAACGGAAGCAGACGCTTGTAGAGAATGGCCGCAGGTTCCTCCGGCACTCCCGGACTCTCTTTGAGAGGGGACAACCCGTCGAGGGCCCATTCGCCGAGAATACCTCCCTCTCCGGCGGAAGGCATACGAAAGACATAGGCGCGGGAAACATCCATGGCCCGGCCAAGGTCGGCCAGCCACTCTTCCATCTTCTTTTCCCCGTTCGCCTCGCGCAAATATCCGGCGGCGCAGGCCCCCACCACCTGCAACACGGCGTCCCGCCGGAACAGGACGTCCTCGAACTCCCGCTCCGGGGTCACGTCGCGCAACATGCCGTAGGCCCGGACCACCTCGCCCCCAGGTCCGTGCTCCACCCGGCGATGCAGATGCAGATGCCGGACGCCGTCCCCTGCCCGAACCCGGTATTCGAAGTCCAGCGGCCACCCCTGTTCAAAGGTAGCCTTGTTGGCCTGCTCGAAAATCTCAATGTCGTCGGGATGCACGAAACGGCGGATGGTCTGGAAATCGAGTCCAAGGCCGCCGTCCACATCGCCGAGGATACGCCGCGCCCCACGGGACCAGGTCGTCCGGCCCTCGGCGTCCGCTTCCCAGGCCCCCATCCAGGCGGTCTCTTCCACCCATTCATACAGATTCCGGATTCCATCCAGGCTGTTTTGCAGATTGCGCACCCTCGCCAGATGACGGAAACTCCGGTCCAGATCCCCAGGCCCGATCCTGTCCAAGACAAAGGCGTCAAAGGCTCCGGCTTCCACGGCTGTCCGCACCGCATCCTCATCCGGCAGCAGGGCCACGACCTCCACGCCATGCTCCACCCGAATCCGCTCCATGGCGCGCAGCCAGCTTTCATCCCCGGCATCCGGCACCAGAACGGTTACATCAACGGGAGACTGCTCCAGGCAACGTACCCCGCGTGACAAAGCGCCGTACTGCGCGGATTCGCAATGGCGGCCACCGAGCAGGGAAACAGCTCGATCCCCATCCACATTTTTTCCCATCAGCAACAAGATACGCAAGACGAGCCTCCCGAACGGATCAAACGGCGTCATTTGGCATCAACGCTACCTTTCTCCGCACGTCCGGACAACCCTTTTAGCAGACATCCGTCTGAACCATACAAAATGGTACCGCCCGGCAATTTCAGACAGCAATCCTCTGAAAAGACGGACTGTTTGGTCTGGCGTCCCCTTGCTTTATCCGCATCCGGGGTTTACACGAATAGGGCAAAGTTTTTTCCCGGATGCAACCCTATCGAGGTAATAACCCCATGAGTTTACTGCCTGACAACAACATCGTGTCGCTGATTTCGGGCGCGACCCTGGCCGTGAAGCTGGTGATGCTTTTCCTCGGCTGCATGTCCCTGTGGAGCTGGACCATCATCTTCTATAAATTCTTCACCATCGGCTCGGCTCGCAAGAAGGTGATGCAAGGCTACGATTCCTTCATGGAGGCCCCGGACCTGAGCCAGGGCATCCGCCAGCTGGGCGACAGGGAAAGCTCCCCGCTCGGCCGGGTGGCCACGCTGGCCGTGCACGAATTCCGACTGCTGGAAAAGGCGGACGTCAACCGCGAGCGCAAACGGCTGCTGGTCAAGGACACCCTGCGCCGCGTGCTTCGGCAGGGCGTTTCCAAGGAAATGCGCAATCTGACCCGCAATCTGCCGTTCCTTGCCACCTGTGCAAACGCGGCCCCGTTTATCGGCCTGTTCGGCACGGTCTGGGGCATCATGCACTCCTTCCATTCCATCGGGCAGGCCCAGTCCGCAGCCCTCGCCACCGTGGCCCCCGGTATTTCCGAAGCGCTCATCGCCACGGCCATCGGCCTGCTGGTCGCCATCCCGGCCACGATTTTCTACAACTACTTTCTGGGCAAGCTCAACGAGGTGGAGACCGGCATGGTCGATTTCGCCGGAGCGTTCCTCAACCGGGCCGAACGGGAGATCGCCTGGACCGGCAAGGGCGGGGACAGGAGCTAGCTATGGCCATCAAGACCGGCGGCGGTTTTCTGAACGAAATCAACGTCACGCCCTTTGTGGACGTGATGCTGGTGCTGCTGATCATCTTCATGGTCACGGCTCCGCTCATGACCCAGGGAGTGGAGGTGGACCTGCCCGTAACCAAGACGGTGCGGAACCTGCCGCAGGACTCCGAACATCTGGTGCTGACCGTCAAGAAGGACGGGACCATCTATCTGGATGAATACGCGGTGCAGCCGGACCAGCTGACGGAGCATCTGAAGCAACTGGTCTCCAAGCAGAAGAAGCAGCTTTTCCTGCGCGCGGACAAGGAAGTCGCCTATGGCCTGGTGGTCCGGGTCATGGGCGACGTCAAGGCGGCGGGCATTGACCGACTCGGCATTGTAGCCGAGCCGGACAAGGACAAAAAGAAATAGGCAGTTGTCATGACCAAAGGGTACGCTAGCTGGCTCCTCGCCTACTATGTTCATCTGCTCCTGGCGGCAGTGCTCATCTGGTACGTCCAGCCCAAGCCCCTTCTCATAGAGCCGCTCCTGAAGGTGGACCTGACCATGATGGAGGAACCGGAATCGGTCATCGTCATGCCCCCGCCAGCGCCTCCGCCGCCACCGCCCGAGTGCGAACAGGTACCGGCCCCGCCCGAAGCGCCTGCCGAGGCCGCGCCCCTGCCCATGGACAAGACCCTGGTGCTGACGGAAAAGGAACCGGCCGGAGCGCCGGCCGCCCCGGAAATTGAAGAACCAGAGCCTGCGGAGCCGGACGTCGAGACGATCAGTCCGGTGAAGGTCCCTGTTGAACTGCCCGAAAAGGAACGGGACAAGGGGGAAGACAAGGGAGACCGCATCGACGTGCGCAAGGGGGACATCATCGTCCACCGGGGGCATGAGGCCCGCTTTGGCCGGACCATGATGGCCGACTATTTCTCCTATTCCGCCAGCGAATTTTCCGGCCAGTTCACCACGCGCGACAACCGGACCGTAACCATCATCGACGCCCGCAACACCGAGTACGGCCGATTCCTGATCTATGATTCCAAGAACAAGACCCTGCGCCGCCTCAAGGAATTCAGCAAGTACGTCTATACCATAGGCCCCTCCCTGGAGGCGGACGAGCCCGTCATCGGCGTCGTCACCTTTCTGGCCAAAAACGACCGCATCGAACGCTTCGTGCTGACCACGGACGACGACCGGTTCGCCCATTATCCGACCAAGATTCATGTGCGGGAGGACAATGTGACATTTGCCGCTCCCGCCGGGGAGTTGAAGGGAACCACCACCCTGCCGCCCGACGGGTCCGGCCACTTCGGCGTGGTCTTTTTGCCGGGAGCCTGCATCGCCCCGGGCATGGTTCAGGGCGTCACCCGCTCCCTGGCCTCGCGGGGGCTGGCCTCGCTGTTCATGCAAACGCGAGGCTGCAACGACGGAGAGACCCTTGCAGCACAAGACATCCTGGCGGAGGACGCCGCCGCCGGGCTTCGTTTCCTGTCCGACACCCCCCGGCTCAAGGATGGCAGAATCGGGCTGTGGGGCAACGGCCCCGGCGCTCCCGTAGCGCTGGCCGCCGTGGACAAAAACGGCGCCCGGCCGGACTTTCTGGTCTGTCTGCTCAACGACGAGATCAGCCCGGCCGCCTTGCCCGGCCCGAAACGGCTGCGGCGTCTGAACATGCCGGTTCTCTGGATCATCACCGGGCAAAAGACCCGGGAGTGGCGCCCCTTCATAACAATGTTGGAAAAGTTGCGGGACCAAGCCAAACGCCCCTTCACCATCGTCATCTCCCCCAGGGCCGGAAGCCGGGAAATCAACAACGCCAAGTCGGACCTTTCCCACTGGGTTGAACAGGTGGCTGAGGATCACGCAAAGCTGGCGACTTCCTGGATAAAAAGTTTGAAACGATGACCCGCTTTTCTTTAAGCAGCCCTTGGGCTACGGTCTCCGATAGGGCAGGAGTCATGTTATCAACCGCAACCGGCCAGTGGATACGATGAGCACCGATGAGGAGCTTTCGCTCCAACAGGAAATTCGCGACCTGGAATCCAACCCCAGTCTGTTCAGGCAGTGCCTGAACACTACAGGCGTGGCCATGGCCGTACGCGGCGTGGACCTCAAGCCCCTTATCTTCAACAAGGCTTTCCTGCGCTACTACGGCTATACCAGGGAGGAAATTCTCAAGTCCGGCCCGGAGCAGACCCTGCCGGACGAGACTCTGCAACTCTACAAGGAGAAGGTCCTTCCCCTGATTCTGGCTGGAAAGAGCTGGGAGGGGGAGTACGTCATCCGAAACAAGACCGGCAGGCGGTTGCCGGTATGGGGCCGGTTCGACCCGGTTGTGGACCAGTCCGGCAAGCTCACCCAGGTCATATCCTCCATGCGCGACGTGTCCGAGGCCCGTCGGCTGCGCAATGCCCTGACCCATGCCGAGAGGCATCTCCATTTTCTGGCCGAAAACATCTCGGACTGCCTGTTCCGGCTACGGCTGACAGATGGGCGTTACGACTATATAAGTCCGGCCGTGACGGCGATGACCGGTCATCCCATGCAGGCGTTCTACGACACGCCCCGCTTCCTCAAGACGCTGGCGCCCGTCGAATGGCGCCCGACGCTCTCGGACTGGTGGCAGGAGTATCTGGCCGGTACAGTCCAGGAGGAATACAATTTCCCGATTTACGCCAACAACGGCGAAATCAAGTGGCTCAGCCAGCGGATATCTCTCGTGCGCGACGAGGACGGTATTCCCGTCGCCATAGAAGGCGTACTCACCGACATCACTGCCAGGCGAGAGGCCGAATCCGAACTGGCCGCAGCCAGGGAAAGCCTCAACTTCATCCGCAAGTCCACCAGCGACATATTCTTCCGGATGCGTGTTCCCGAAGGGACCTATGACTACCTGAGTCCTTCCGTGGAACGAGTGACGGGCTACTCCATGGAGGAATTCCGGGACAACCCCTTGTTCGCCGTGCAGGGCATGGAAAAAGAATGGCTGGACTATTTCCAGGAATGCTGGGCGGAAATCCTGCGCGGACAAATCCGCCCGGTGTATGAATTCAAATATAGACGCAGGTCCGGCGAGATCATCTGGCTGCGTCAGCGCATTGTCCTGGTCACCCACCCGGATGGCAGCCCCAAGGCCATAGAGGGCCTTGCCTCGGACGTGACCCAGCAGAAGCTGGCCGAAGAGGCCATCAGGGAAAGCGAGCGCAAATACAGGCTCCTGGCGGAAAACATCACCGATGTTGTCTGGACCCAGGATAACGAGATGAACTTCGTCTACACCACGCCTTCGGTTGAAGAGCTCTGGGGCTATACCCTGGAGGAGCTGAGGGTGATAGGCGAAAAGTCCTTGTTCACAGAGCGTTCCCGCGAGCTGGTGGAGGCCATGCGCGAGAAACGGCGCAACATGGAAGCGCAGGGACAGTATGATTTCACCACCAGAACCGAGATGGAGCTGGTGAGAAAGGACGGCTCCGTGGTCTGGACCGATGTCGTCATCAGCCGCCTCCTCAACGTGGAGGGGGAGCCGACGGGTTATCTCGGCGTGGCCCGCGACATTTCCGAACGCAAGATAGCGGAAAACGCGCTTCAGGCGAGTGAACGCCGGTTCCGCGACCTGTTTGAAGACTCGCCCATATCACTCTGGGAGGAGGACCTCACTCGTCTGAAAACTTTTTTCGATCAGCTCAAGGCCTCGGGCGTCACCGATTTCCGAGAGTATTTTGCGACACACCCGGAGGGACTAACCAAGTGCGCCGCCCTGGTGGATGTGGTGGACGTCAACAAGGCCACCCTGGAGATGCTTGGCGCCTCCAGCCGTGAGAATTTGCTGGGCAACCTGGATCAGGTACTGACGGAAAGCGCAATGGAGGCCTTCACCGAGGAAATGGTCCTGCTGGCATCAGGCATCTACGAATACCGGGGCGAGATCACCCACCGCACCTTCAAGGGTGATATCATCTGGGTGGCCGTACACTTCGCAGTGCCGCCCGAATATAGGGAGAGCCTGGCCCGCGTCATCGTCTCGCTCATCGACGTCACCCCTCGAAAACGGGTGGAACAGGCGCTCAAGGAATCCGAAGGCCGCTACCGGGCACTGGTGGAAAACGCCCAGGAAGGCGTGCTGGTCGCCCTGGACGGCAAGCCCGTATTCATCAACGAGGCCATTACTCACATCCTCGGCTACACCCTGGAGGAACTGAAGGGCATCGACCCACTTTCCATCATCCTGGCCGAAGACCGCCACCTCCACCACCCGCTCGGTCCAGGAAGGTTGCCCTCCCCCAAGGGGAACAGCGTCATCTGCCGGATAACGCCCCGCGATGGCGGGCTGAAATGGATAGCCATCTCACTCAAGCCCATCATGTGGAGCGGACGAAAGGCGGAGCTGGTGATCATTACCGACATCACCGCACACAAATCCCTGGAGGCCGAACTTCGGGCCATCCACGCCAGGATGGAGGAACGGATCGCCCAGCGCACGGCGGAACTCTCGCGCGCAAACCTCAAGCTCAAACAGGAAGTGGCCGAAAGGGAAAGGGCGCAGGAGCAGATTCTCTCCCTGACCAAGGACATCATCCGCGTGCAGGAGGACGAGCGGCAACGCATCGCCCGCGACCTGCACGACAACGTGGCCCAGGACCTCTCCTCCATAGTACTCAAGCTGAAAACGCTCTTTGACGGGCACGAGGGACTGGCCCCGGAACTCCACCAGCGGGGAGAATCCGCGGCCAGGGTGGTCAAGAAGACCGTGGCAGACGTCCGGTCCATCGCCTACGGCCTGCATCCCCCGGCGCTGGAGCAGCTCGGCCTGGTCCGCGCCCTGGAAAACTACTGCCAGGAGACCGCGAGGCGGACAGGCCTTCTCATTGACTTTTTCTCAGCCGGGATGGAAGGTGGGAACCTGGAAAGCGATACGGAAATCAATATGTACCGTATGTTGCAGGAAGCCATCAACAATGTGGTCAAGCACGCGGACGCCAGCAAGGTGACCGTGCGGGCGGTGAGAAGCCACCCGGATATCATCCTCCGCATCGAGGACAACGGGCGGGGTTTCGACCTGAATACACGATTGCCCGAAGCAACGGAAGAGAACCGCATGGGGGTCCGCAGCATGGAAGAACGGGCCCGTCTGGTGGGCGGCTCCATGGAAATTCAATCCCTGGTAGGCAAGGGAACGCGGGTCATCTTCACTATCCCGCTTGAACGAGAAAGGAGGCAATAGGCGCATGGACATCATCATTGTCGACGACCACCCACTGTTCAGGGAAGGCCTCAAGGCCATCATCAGCCGTGACGCCCAGTATACCGTTGTCGCCGAGGCGGGCAACGGAACCGAAGGGCTGCGGCTCGGCCGCAAGCACATGCCCGATATCATGCTGGTGGACATCTCCATGCCCGGCAAAAACGGCATCCAGATGATCCGCGAGCTCAAGGAAGCCCTGCCCCGAACCCGCTTCATCATTATTTCAATGCACTCGGAGACCGACTATATCGTCGAGGCCTTCCGCTCCGGCGCGGCGGGCTATCTGATAAAGGAGTCGGCAGCCGAAAATCTGATACGCGGGCTGGAAACGGTAGCCAAAGGAGATCTCTTCCTGGACAGCGCCCTCTCCCAGGAGGTGGTCTTCAAACTGATGCAGACCAAGCCCGGCAGCCTGAGCGACGACCTCGAGCCATACTCCACCCTCACCGCGAGGGAACAGGAAGTCATGCGCCACCTTGCCGAAGGACTGTCCACCAAGGACGTGGCGGGCAAGCTCTTCATCAGCCCAAAGACCGTGGAAAACCACCGCACCAACCTGATGAAGAAACTGGGCCTGCAAAGCACCGTGGAGTTGATCCGCTACGCCGCGCGGCTTGGACTCATTGACCTGGAGACCTGGGCCATCTGACGGGGCCGTCTACTTCCTATAGAAAACACTTGCTCTTTGATCATAGTTATTATTAATTTTTTCTTCACGATGCAGCCGTGTTCCCGGTGCCTCCGGTCCACAATTCACACACTGCTGTCGAAGAGGTTATCATGCTGAAAAACGTCAGTCTCAAATGGAAGGTTCTCGGCCTCGCCCTGACAGGGCCGCTGGTCATAGCCATTGTTCTCGCGGTCCAGCAGGTCATGCAGATCAAGCAGAGTGCCGAAGAGGACATCATCCGGCAGAGCAAGGCCGTACTGCTCATGGCAGAGGCCGCCCGCGACGAGATGTCCAAGAAGCTGACCATGGGCGTCATCAAACCCTTTGACCAGTTCGACTCCAGAGGCAGTCTCCTTGAGGCCGTTCCCATCATCACGGCCATCAACATGGCCAAGCTCAAAGCCGAACAGCTGGACTACACCTTCCGGGTTCCCAAGGTATCGCCCCGCAATGCGGAGAACACGCCGACCAAGCTGGAACTGTCCATCCTGAACGAAATGAAGAAGGGGGACCTTGATGAAAAGGTCCTCATTGAGGACAACCAGATAAGATATTTCCGTCCCATCCGGCTGACCAAGGATTGCCTGTACTGCCACGGAGATCCGGCCGGGACCAAGGACCCGACCGGCGGCACCAAGGAAGGCTGGAAGGTGGGCGAGATCCACGGCGCATTTGAAATCATCGCCTCGCTGGAAACCGCGCACTCCAAAGTGTATCGTGCCGAACTTTATACCGCCGGAGAGACGCTGCTCTTCCTGCTGCTGCTCGCGGGCTGCATCACCTTCCTGGTCAAGGTCGGCGTGGTCGGCCCCCTGTTCCGCATCCGCGGCTATGCCGAGGCCGTGGCCCACGGCGACCTGGACGCCAAGCCCGAAGGCTCCTTTGCCGCCGAGCTCAAGGTCGTCAAGGAAGCCATCGAATCCATGGTGGCCAACCTCAAGGCCAAGATGACGGAGGCCGCCCAGAAGAAGGAAGAGGCGGAACGCGCCCAGTCTCAGGCAGAAACCGCCATGGACGAGGCCAAGACGCAGGAAGCCAAGGCCAAGGAACTGCTCTCCACCATGAAGCGCATCGCCAACGAGTCGCAGATCATCGCCGAGCAGGTAACCAGCGCTGCGGACGAGCTTTCGTCCCAGTCCGACCAGGTGAGCAAAGGTGCCGACGTACAGCGCGACCGCACTACTCAGACCGCCACGGCCATGGAAGAAATGAACGCCACGGTTCTGGAAGTTGCGCGCAACTCCTCCAGCTCCGCCGAATCCGCATCCAAGGCCAGAGAGCGCGCCCAGGAAGGCGCCACCGTGGTCTCCCGGGCCATCGAGGCCATCGGCCAGGTCAATGCCCTCACGACCACCCTCAAGCAGAGCATGGGCCAGCTGGGCGAGCAGACCAAGGATATCGGCCAGATCATGAATGTCATCGAGGACATCGCGGACCAGACCAACCTGCTGGCGCTCAATGCGGCCATCGAGGCCGCCCGCGCGGGCGAAGCGGGCCGGGGATTCGCCGTGGTGGCCGACGAAGTGCGCAAACTGGCCGAAAAGACCATGAGCGCCACCAAGGAAGTTGGCACCGCCATACAGGCCATTCAGACAGTGACCGCCGACAATATCAAGAGCGTGGACACCGCGGCCGAGGCCGTGGATCAGGCAACGGAGCTGGCCAATCAGTCCGGCGAGGCCCTGGACCAGATCGTGGAGTTCTCCGACGACACCTCGGGCCAGGTCCAGTCCATTGCCACCGCTGCCGAGGAACAGTCCGCAGCCAGCGAGGAAATCAACCGGGCCGTGGAGGACATCAACCAGATCGCAAACGAGACCGCCGAGGGCATGAACCAGGCGGCCGAGGCCATTGCCGAACTGGCCCGCCTCTCCAACGAACTGCGCAAGCTCATCGAGGAGATGAACCGGCAGTAGCACTCTCCGAACGAATACAACGAAAGCCCCCCGGTTCCCATGGAGCCGGGGGGCTTTTTCAATGTGATGTAAGGCTTGTTTGTCCGTTATCCCGCCTGGATCTCGATCCGCTTGGGCTGTACCTTTACGACCTTTGGCAGGAACAGTTCCAGCACGCCGTTTTCCAGATTGGCCTTGATCCTGTCGCGGTCCACGATGTCCGTAATGGAAATGGAACGGACATATTCGCTGTCGCCGAACTGCATCTCCACAAAGTGTTCGCCTTCGGACTGACCCAGCCGGGAGAGCCCGGTCACGGTCAACTCGTCTTCCTGCAGGTCAATGGTCATGTCCTGCCGTTTTACGCCGGGCAGGTCGATATAGATGTAGAATCCGTCCTCGCGTTCCAGAATATCGGTAGCGGGCCGATAGCGCGGAACATTCCGTTCTTCCTTCTTGGTAATCTCACTCATTTCCGCACCTCCCTTACGCAATTTCGATGTTGATGGAACGGGGTTTGACTTCTTCGGCCTTGGGCAGGGTCACCGTGAGCACTCCCTCGTTCATGGAGGCTGTCACCTTGTCCCGGTCTACCGGCACCCCGATGTTGATAACCCTGTTGAAAACACCGCTCGGACGTTCCTGGCGATAATATTTGCCCTGGGGGGCATTTCGTTCGCCCTTGAGCACCAGGGTTTTGTCCGTCAGGGTCAGATCAATGTCTTCGATGTTTACCCCGGGCAGTTCGGCTCGCACGTATATGGCCTCATCGTCGTTGCTCAAATTGAGCGGAGGATAGGCGAAACGCCGGTCGTCGCCCATGGGGGACCTGAAAAATTCCTGAAACATCCGGTCGAACCGGGAAGGGAAATTGTAGAGCGTATTGAAATCAATAACCATGATTCAGTCCTCCTTTTCGCTTTCGTAAACGAAAAATAGGCACCCTTTTCTTTCAGTCAAGCCCACCTGTGGAAAAAAATCTCCGCACCCGAAAAACGGATGCGGAGTACAAATTACCCTATCGCGTTTGCGACTACTTCGAACCGGTCCAGTCCTTGTCGGGAACAGCCTGATCAACCAGCATGATCGGGATGTCGTCACGCACGGGGTAGACGACCTTGCACGCGGAGCAGGCCAGCCCGTCCCCGGCAGGTGTTTCCGCCACCGATCCCTTGCATTTCGGACAAGCCAATATTTCAACAAGTTCCTTTTTGAGCGCCATGGCATCCTCCTTACATGCCGGATATTACACGGGCGTCCCTCCGCAGGCAACCGGCGCGGCCAAGGTGTATCGAGCCACCGGCTTTACCTGCGCAGCCATCCCGGCTAGAATGGATGATACAACCAAAAACAAGCAGGAAACCATGAGCATTGATCTGCATACCCACTCCACGGCTTCGGACGGCACTGTAAGCCCCACCGAACTTATCCGGCAGGCAAAGGACATTGGCCTGGACGCCATCGCCCTGACCGACCATGACACCATCCAGGGAATTCCCGAGGCCCTGGCCGCAGGGCGCGAGCTTGGCATGGAAGTCATCCCCGGCTGTGAACTGAGCCTGGAATCTCCGGAGGGCGCGGGCTGGATGCACGTGGTCGCGCTGTGGGTTCCCGAGAACCCCGTGGAATTGCAGGCGGCGTTCGACTGGGTCATTGAGGGACGCAGAACCCGCAACCACGAGATCGTCGAAAAACTCCGCAGCCTGGGCGTGAACACCACCTATGAACGTATCGCGGCACGCGCCGGAGGCACGGTAGGCCGCCCCCACTTTGCCCAGGAGCTCCTGGCGCTGGGCGTAGTCTCGTCCATCGACGAAGCCTTCAAGGTCTGGCTGGGCGACAACGGCCGGGCATATGTGCCCAAGCGCAAGCTCAAGCCGGAAAAGGCGCTGGGCATCCTGCGCGATATCGGTGCCACGTCAATTCTGGCCCACCCCTTTGCCCTTGAACTCAACAACGCCAAGACGGAAGAACTGGTCCATGACCTCATGGGCTACGGACTGGAAGGCATAGAGGTATACTACACCGAGCACAGCCAGGCTCAAACCGATGCATACAGGGGCATCGCCGAACGCCTCGGCCTGCTTGTGAGCGGCGGCTCGGACTATCACGGCACGGTCAAGCCCGCCATCAGCCTCGGCAAGGGCCGGGGCGGCCTCAACGTGCCCACCGAACTGCTGGACAGGATGAAGGAACACCGGCGCCAAAAAGGACTGCCGGTCTAGGGCACGCGCCGCCTGGACACGACAGGCGCCCACCGGCCCCAGCGGCAGCGCGGACAACGGCTACAGGTATTTCTTGCGCTTGAAGTACAGGAACATCCCCACGCCGACCACGCCCATCAGCACCATGACCGCGTGATATCCGTATCGCCACGACAGTTCCGGCATGTTCTGAAAGTTCATGCCGTACACTCCGGCGATGAACGTGAGCGGGATGAAGATGGTCGCGGTCACGGTGAGCAACTGCATGACCTTGTTGGTGCGGATGCTGATCAGGGAAATCTGGAAGTCGATCATTGACTTGAGGATGTCATGCAGGGAGATCACGCCTTCGAGGGTCTGCTCATGGTGCCCGGCGGTATCCTGGATAAAGGGCATGACGTCATCCGGAATCTCGGCATCGTCGCGCATCAGCGCCTTGAATATTTCCCGCTCCGGCATGAGGGCATTGCGGGCCAGGATTATTTCGCGCTTGAGTTCGTAAAGCTCGCCCAGCATCTCGTCCGAGAGGGCATTCATCAGCCGGTTCTCCAGATCCTGGGCCAAGTCGCCGATGGTAACCAGCGCCAGGGTATGGCTGTCCACCAGGGCATCCAGAATGGCGGCCATCATGTACGTCGCGTCCGCCTTGCGAATTCGCCCCCGCCCCTGCCGCAGGCGGGATAGCACACCGTCCAGCAACCCGCTCTCCCGCTCCAGAAAGACCACCACCAGCCCTTCCCGCCAGAGCATGGAGACCTGCTCGTTGACCACGCGGCCGTCCACCACCATCACGTGGCGCATGACCACAAACCCCGTGTTTTCATCCGCCCAGGCCATGATCGGCCGCTGCCCGGTGTTCAGCACGTCCTCCACATACAGGGGAGGTAGGTCCAGCCCGACAGCCAGTTGCTTGATCAGCTCAGGCTCGTGCACGCCCGTGACCACCAGCAGGTTCATTCGGCCGGAATCAGGTCTGAAAGAGGTCCCCTGCTCCAAATGCTCGTCCAGGGTTTCGGCATTGTAGGCCCAGTGCCGGATGGACGGCTTGAAAGAGCGCTCCTCCCCGGCATAGATCAACGTGCCGGGAGCCGCGTCCAACTTCAGAAGATTCCAGCGTAGAAAATCGAACATCATCTCCTCCTCGGTCGGCCCGAATGCAAACAAGAGGCCTTTATTGCCTCCTTCTTACACCGGTGTTAGATTACCTGTCTATGGAGCCTGTGGAGAACATCATGATCGAATGGCTGAGTAATCCGTATGTCCGCAAAGGATTGGAGAGCCTCCTTGCCCTTGCCGTAATCCTTATACTGGCCAAGGGAGCGGTCTCCTTTTCCGCCAAGAATGGCCGCAAGGCCGCCGAGACCCCCTTTGCCATCAAGTATGCGGCCGTCTTCTTCATAGCCCTCTCCCTGGTCTTCATCTGGCTGGAGAGCCTGGGGCCGATCATCACGGCCCTGACCCTGCTGGCCACGGCCCTGACCCTGGTTGCCAAGGAACTCATCCTCAACTTCATCGGCTCGTTCGTCATCTTCTGGCGAGAGCTGTTCACCATTGGCGACAGGGTGCGCGTGGGCGAAGTGTCCGGCGACGTCATCGACAAGGGTGTGCTCTACTTCACCCTGCTGGAAACCGGCGAATCGGGCCTTTCCGGGCACAGCACCGGCCGCCTCATCAAGGTGCCGAACGCCCTGACCCTGACCCAGCCCGTCATCAACGCCACGCGCGGCGCAGGCTATGTGTGGAATGAGATAGGACTGGCCGTCACCCGCGAAAGCGACCGGGAAAAGGCCCGGACCATGCTGATAGAGGCCGTGGAGAAATACTACGCAAGCCAATCCGTGGATCTGGAGCGAATTCGCCGCATCTTCGAACAGCGGCGCGTGTTCTTCAAGGAACTGACCCCGCGTGTCTACCTGGATGTGACCACACGGGGCTATCTGCTCACCCTGCGCTACCTCTGCCGCTCCCGCCTTGCGCGCGAGAGCCGGGACGTCATCCTCACAACTTTTATCAACCGCCTGCCCGACTCGGGCGTGGAACTTGCCGACGAACAGCCCGCCGCCTAGTTCGGACGCGGCCGAATCTTTCCGGAAAGCTCACACCCCGTCCTTGGACACCCCCACCGACACAAGCACCGGTTCGGCGGCAACGGGCAGTGCTGGACGCAGCCGCAGGCCGCGCCGCACACGCGGCCAGGCGCGGTTGAAGGCCAGGTGGATCAGGACGGCGCCGGCCAGAGTGGCAACCAATATATGCCACCCCACCGGCTCCTCCATGTATTTTTCAAATATGGCTATTGCCGTGAGATGCAGCAGATAGAACGGATAGCTCAGCTTGCCAGCCGCCCTGTCCCATGAAGTATGCCGCAGCGCCCGGAAGATGAAGGGCATGGAAAGCAGCGCGGCCAGGGGCAGGAAGAACGGCTCTAAATCCCCATCCACATCATTGGCCACCAGGGTCAGCCCGGCCAGCACCACGAGCAGGAACCAATCCAGGGCGGACGAATCCTTCGGGAGAAACTTATGCACGCGGTAGGCCAGTATGCCGCTGCCGAAAAGCCAGAATTCCGCCGGGAAAAATCGGGTGGCAAAGGCCACACCGTAGAGCGGCCCGAAATATAGCCAGAGCTTAAGGCCCAGGCTGGCCGCAACCAGCAGGATGAGGGCCTTTGTCCGCAGCCGGACCAGAAAGGGAGCCAGGATATAAAAGAGCACCTCAAGCGAGAGGGACCACGCCTGGACCAGCGGCAGCTGACGCCAGATAGCGGTACGGGTGTCCGCAACAAAATGCAGGGTGCCGTCCGTTGCCCGGCCTATGCAGAAGAACAGTTCCTGCCCGGTGAGCGTCAGCCAGCTCCACAGGGAGAGCAGCACCGCGGCCGGATCGGCCAGAAATGCCCGGAAATGCTTCAGGTCGGTGTAGGGATGAATATCCAGGGCCAGCAGCAGGGAAAGGCTGACAACCAGGGCAAAGATGTACTGGGGGTACAGGCTGAGAAACCGGCCGCGATAGAAGGAACGGGGCGAAGCATAGGCCGTATCCAGGATCAGGGCCATGTAGAAGCCGGAGATGGCGAAAAAGGTCAGCACCGCCTCATGGCCGTCCACAATGGACAGGTCCTCGAACACCGGAAAGTGCGAGTTGAATACGGCCAGGGCCAGCAGCAGACGGTAAAATCCCATACTGTCGTCCTCTTTCGCCCACGGTGACGGGCAGGCGCCTCTAAAGGGGGAGGCCTGCCGCCACAATCAGAATCGGGGCCGGATTACCAGTCTTCGTCTCTCTCGTAATCCAGTTCGTCTTCAAGCGTGTATTTGCGCACCTTGATGCGCAAATCGTCTTCTTCCTCGGTGACGAGGCCCTCAACGGTAACCCAACGGTCGATGTACCCCACAAGGTCCTTGCCGTTGTCGTCGTGTTCGATGAGGAATTCCTCTTCGCCATCCACCAGGAGGATCACGCCGGAAGCAGATTCCTCTTCATAGTCAAGGGGAAGAAGCTGTCCGAAAAGTGAGTCCTCATATACATCCAGGGCCATGTCGCCTCCGTTGGTTATTGATAATTGGGGTCGTCATCGGCCGACAGGTCCAGCCGATAGACAACGCCACCATCCAAAGGAATAAAATGTTTGTGGAACCGCTCCTCACGCTCGAACTCGTTCGACTCGTAGAAGCTTCGCGCTCCGGCAAACGCCTTGTCTCCGCCGGTCTCCAGAAAGATGCCACCCTTCCCGCTGCCGATGCGCCTGCGCATCTCGGCCACCAGGGCGGAGCCGATGCCCAGCCGCTGGAATTCCGGGCTCACGGCAATGCCGTACAGCTCATGGTTGCCCGCCCAGCCCTCTATGGGCCCGTAGCAGACAAAACCGATCACTTTGCAGTCGGTTCCGGCGGTCTTGGCCAAAATAAAGGTGTGCGGCTCTTCGCCTTCGCCATAAGCGCTGTCCCAGGCCATATCCTCCGCCGCCATCATGGCGTCGGAAGTGAAAAGCCCGCTTGATCCGGCCAGGGCCAGTACAGCGTCCACCTCATCGGGACGGATACCTCTGACGATGTGCACCTCCGGCAGAGCGGTCGAAGAAGTGTCTTCCTCGGCCATGGGTGCCTGAGATTGTTCCATTGCGTTCATGTGTGTGCTCGGTTCAGGGTTGATCAACCTTTTCATTGGCAAGAGGAGAGACACTCTCGACGTGGATGGTCTCCACATCGCCGACACGGTCAACGGTGCCGGTGAGTCTCACCTCGGCCCTCTCCAGGGTCCGCAACTCAGGGAAGGATTCCAGATTTCCGACTCGCACCTCGCGCTCGCCAAGACAGGCGATAAGAATGCCCGTCACGCGAAACTGGTCGTCCCACTGGGAGGGGACAACCATCCCACGGATGGTTTCTCTGGACAAAACGCCGGTGTCGGTCATCTGCTTCACATTGGTCTCCTTGCCTTAGCCGCGCAGCACAAAGCATGGGGCGTGCCAATCGATAACAGCCTCAAATAACAGGACTACTCTTTATTTTGGGAAATCATAGTCGGAATTTAAAATTCCGATTCAGGAGGCGGGAACCATCTCAAGCGATAAAAACGGGGGTTGATTTGTTATTAAGCGGAATAATGCATGGAATTAAACTAAATAATTTAGAGTTGTTATAAAAAAATAAGAACAGATAGTTCTTGTTTTATCAAAAACGGAATTATGAGTTCTTAAAATTTTTCCGCTGCAATCCGTGCCGACGCATCAACTTGTTCAATTGCCGGGGCGTAATGCCCGCCCGCTCGGCGGTCTGCTTGATGCAGCCATTGCACTGCTCCAGCAGCATGGAAAGGTATTGCGTCTCGAACTTGTCCACCGCGATCTGTCGCGCCTCCTTGAGCGGCAACCCCGTCTTTACGGGCGAGGTCATCACCCCGCCGTGGGAGGCCAGGAGGTCCGGCGGAAAACTCTCGGGCTGCAAGATTTCCCCGGTCTCCAGGATGCACGCCCGCTCGATGACGTTCTCCAGCTCGCGCACGTTGCCGGGCCAGTCATATTCCAGCAGCGTGTCCAACACCTGGGGATGGATGCCCTTGATCTCCGTATTCAGCAGTCCGTTGAACTGGCTGATGAACCGCTCCGAGATGCGCGGCAGGTCTTCCAGCCGCTCGCGCAGGGAGGGGATGCGGACCGGGAACACATTAAGCCGATAAAACAGATCGCGCCGAAACCGCCCCTGCTCGCACAGCTCGGCCATGTTTTCATTGGTTGCCGCTATGATACGGACATCCACGTTGATGTCCGCCTCGCCGCCCACGCGCTGGATTCGCCGCTCCTGAATGACGTTCAGCAGCTTGACCTGTACGGACTGGCTCACCGTGCCGATCTCGTCCAGAAAGATCGTCCCCCCGTGGGCCAGCTCGAACTTGCCCAGCTTGCGCCGCACCGCGCCGGTAAACGCGCCTTTTTCGTGGCCGAAGAGTTCGCTCTCCACCAAAGTGTCGGGGATGGCTCCGCAGTGTACACTGATGAACGGCTTGTCCTTGCGGTTGCTGTGGGCGTGGATCAACTTGGCGATCAGGCTCTTGCCCGTGCCTGTCTCGCCCGTCAGCAGGACCGTGGTCCGCGTTCCCGCCACCTGCCGGATCTTGACGAACACATCGCGCATCGCCTTGCTGCGCGTGTCCACATAGTCCAGGGAATCCTCGTTCCAGAACTGGCCGCGCAGATAATCGAGTTCGGACTGGAGCACATCCGTAACGCGCGCCCGGTCCACCACAAGGTCCAGTTCCTTCTTCTGAATGGGATGCGTGAGGTACCCGAACGCCCCGGCCTTGACCGCGTCCACGGCCAGCCCGGTCCTGCTCTCGTCCGCCATCACCACCACTGCGGCCGACGGATAGTGCCGACGCAATACCGCCAGCCCTCCAGCCACGAAGGCGTGGCCCTCCAACAGCTGCTCCACGTCCACAAACAGCGTGTCCACCTCCCGGTCCTCGCCGGGCTCAGGCGACTCCGCCGTCCGCGTATGCGTATTGCCGTCCTGTTCCAGCAGACGGCCGATTTCCGCCGCCCGTTCGCTGTTCTGCGTAATGATGACCACTCTGCGCATCAGAACCCCTCTCTCCGACTTTCCTACTGTCCCCCGACCGGTCCGACAACTGAAAAATGGTGGTCCAAGGCCGAAATGCGCACAGGGAAAACGGCTGAAGCCAGCCTATGGTTTCCCGCTCAGAATATCCGCAAGAATATGCAGGCCTAGCTTGAAGTTGGCAAGGTCGTTCTCCCCGGTGAGCGAGATGCGAGCGGCATTGGGCGGTTTGGTCTCGCCGACGGCGAACTTCTGGGCGCCGAAGGTGTTGACGCCATGTTGCCGCGCCCGGGTCTCGAAGGCCTGGCCGGTCCATGGCGCGGGCAGGTCAAGCCAGAGATAATAGGAGCCGCTCTTGCCCCGAAAACGGAGATTTTCAAAGGCGTTGCAGGCTAGCATGTAGCGCCGGGCTGCCTCGGCCCGCTTGGTTTCCATGGTCCGGTCCGCCGTGCCGTCGATAATCCAGGCGGTCGCGAGTTCGGCATTGAGCGGGGGTGCCATCCAGATGGTATTAAGCACGCTTTCGGCCAGGGGTTTGAGGAATTGGCGCGGCGCGGCGATGAAGGCGACACGCAGCCCGGCGGCCACGGACTTGGAAAGCCCGGCGATAAAGGCGGTACGCTCTGGAGCCAATGCGGCCACAGGCGGATGGGCCACGGGCACTGTAAGCGCGTAGGCATCGTCCTCGATGATCGTCAGGTCATGCTTTCGCGCCAGTGCCGCCAGAGCCTCGCGTCGGGCCGCTGGCATGGTCACAGTGGTCGGGTTATGCACGCCGGGGATAAGGTAGACCGCTTTAATGGTGTCACGTCGGCAGGCGGCGTCCAGACTCTCCGGCACCATGCCCTGGTCGTCCATGGCAATGGGCACGATGCGGATGCCGAGCATGGCGGCCAAGGTCTTTATCCCGGGATAGGTCAGCGCGTCGGCCGCCACGCGGTCGCCGGGCCGGAGCAGGCCTGTAAGGCAACAAGTCAGCGCGTGCTGGGAGCCGGCACAGACAATCATGTCGGCGGCAGTGGCCTGCATTCCGTAGCGACCCGCCCACTGGGCCCCGGCCTCGCGGTGCTCCAACAGGCCGCGCGGGTCGGTATAGCGCAACAGCGCATTAGGCGCCTTGCGCCGGGCAATGCGGCGAAACCCTTCGCTCAGGTCCGGGTCCAGACTGCTCAGCGGCGAAGCCAAGGCCATATCGATGGTCCCGGGCGCGGCCGGTTCAAAGGCGACCATGGCCGTGGCCGTGGCGGCATCGGCTGCCACAAAGGTACCGCGCCCCACTGTTGCCGAGACAAGCCCCCTGTTTTCCGCCTCGCGATAGCCGCGCGTCACGGTGGAGACGTTGAGTCCCAACCCGTCGGCCAGCTCGCGGTGCGTGGGTAGCCGGGTGCCGGGCGGCAATGCGCCGGAAGCCACATCGCGCTCGATGGCGTCGGCCAGGGCCTGATAGAGCGGCCGGTCCTCCCTGTCCAGGTGCGGCAAATATATTGTCATGCGTACAATACTTTCATTGACCCCACACAATGTCAACCGTACACGCAATAGTCAGAGGTCCGGGCAGGGGCCGGAGGCGGTCTCCGGAACGGATGCCGGGCATGAATCGTAAGAGGTGGCAGAATGCACGACGGGTATTTGGCTTTTGTATTATTCGTGATCGTCATGACCGGGACACCGGGCGCGGGGAACCTTTCGATGATGGCGCTGGGCCAGCGGTTCGGGTTCCGGGCCGCGTTGCCTTTTCTGGCAGGGACCACAGTGGGCGCGCTTTCGCTGAATTTGCTGGTGGGGTTGGGACTCGGCGGACTGCTGCTCGCCTCGCCCCAGGCGGCATGGTTGCTACGAATGGTAGGCATGGCCTACATTCTCTATCTGGCGTGGAAGATCATCACCATGCGCGTCGGCCCGGCCGGTAACGGAGACCGCCTGACCTTTGTACAGGGGCTGTTCCTGCATCCGACCAACCCGAAAAGCTGGGCCATGTCCGTGGTCGGCTTCAGCCAGCTGGCCGATACAGGCTGGCCCTTCTCCATCCGGCTGGTCGTGTTCGTGCTCACTTTCCTGATCTTCCAGGTCTCGGCCCACAGCCTGTGGGGGCTGGCCGGAGCTTCGCTCATGCGCGCATTTTCCTCACCCCGGACCAGTCTCGCCGTCACCGGCTGTCTGGCCGCCGCCATGGTCGGAGCTACGGCGTATGCGTTGTTCCTGTGAGGAAGGAAGAAAGGGAAGAAGGATAGGATGCCGCCCGGGGCGGCGATGATGGGTGATTTCGCCTCCGGCGGCTCAAGGGCTATGGCCCTTGAGAATCCTCTCAATGGAAATTAACTTCGGGAAATGGGGTGCAGGGGTGCGAGCCCCTGCCCGCCGGAGGCGAAATCACCCATCAAATCCCGCCGCAGGCGGCGCCACTCCTGCCTCTCTGCCTTTATTATTCACGCCTTCACAGGCGCACCCTCCCGCTCCAGTCCGAAGACGCGGGGCGTAAACCGGACATACCATGCGGCGGACTGAACCTGGACGATATAGGCCATGGCGATGACCAGGGCGGCATCCTCTCCTTGCGCGCCAAAGGCGTTGATGGCGATGGCCAGGGCAATGGACAGGTTGCGCATCACCGAGCCATAGACCAGGGCGATGGCGTCCCCGCGCGGCAGAAGCAGCTTGCCCGTCACGGTGCTGAGCAGATAGTTCATGCCGTAGAGCAGAAGCAGCGGAATGAGGATATCCACCAACACCTCGGGCGCGGCCGCAATGGTCTTGGCCTTGAGCGCAAGGGCCACGAATACGATGCCGAGCACACCGAGGGTGGAAAGCGGCGGAAACCGAGGGCCGATCAGTTTTTGGAAGTCGGACTGGCCGTACTTCTTCACCAAAACGCGCTGGGTGGCGTAGCCCAGGACCATGGGTAGGAACACGATAAACAGGATCTGCTTGAACACGGCCATGAGATTGATCTCTATGGTCGCGCCCAGCATGGCTTTGACGTAGAACGGCGTGGCCAGTGAGCCGATGACCAATCCGATGACCGTCATCTTGACCGCGGCGGACATGTTGCCCTTGGCAAACCCGGTCCAGGAGATGGTCATGCCGCTGGTGGGCACCAGTCCGGCCAGCAGCAGCCCCAGCGCCATGTAGGGCCGATCTCCGAAAAAGGCCATGCCCGCCCCAAGGGCCAGGAACGGAATTATCCCGAAGTTTATCAGCTGCGTCAGCACCTGCGCCTTACCATCGCCGCCCTCGAGAACCTTGCGTACTTTCAGCGTCACCATCATGGGATAGACCATCAGGAACGTGAACGGGACGATCAAATTTTTGAGCCACGTGGCATCGGCCGCCATGCCGTAGACGAATCCGGCCACCATCATCACCGGGATGGCCACGATCAGATTGGACGAAATTTTTCTAAATATTCCCATGAATGCCTCCTCCGGCCTAGTCGTCTCCGGACGTACCCATCTCGGTGGCGCGGCATTCCGGGTCGGAACAACAAGGCGCCTCACCATCGCGGTACACAACCACACCGCTCTCCACCGGTTCGGCTATGAACCGCCTGGAACAATCCGAGCAATTGACGTAAAAGGGTCGATAGTCGCCGTGGGTCTCCACGGCCTGCGGGCCTGAACAATACGGGCACCGTACGTTGATGGTCGACATGGCTATCTCCTTTGATTTGACCCTACTTTGGCCCAAAGGCGCACGGCGCACATTGATTTCGATCAACAGCCGCAACTTTTTTGAAAATGTGAGTCGAAATGGAAAAAACCGACCTGCGGAACGCTATCCGCGACCTCCCGCTCTTCGCCTCGCTGGCCCCGCTCCAGCTCGACAGGCTGGCCGAACACGCTGTAGTTACCCGCATCCCAAAGAAGGCCATGTTCTTCACGGAGGATCACGCCGCCCGGGGGCTGCACGTCCTGCTCTCCGGCAAGGTCAAGCTCTTCAAGGTCTCGGAGGAAGGCAAGGAACAAACCATCTTCGTCTTCGGCCCCGGCGAGCCCTTCTGTCTCTGCTCCTCCTTTTCCGACGGCCGCCTGCCCGCCAACCTCGGCGCGCTGGAAGACAGCGAAGTCCTCTACATAGCCCCAACCCAATACGAAGCCATGGTGCGCGAAGACCCGTCCATCCTGCTGAATATGATGCGGGTTATGGCCCGACGCCTCAAAGAGGCCATGGACATGATAGATTCCCTGTCGCTCAAGCAGATACCATCCCGACTCGCCGCCTACTTCCTCAGCCGACACAACAACGGACTGGTCGCGCTCGATATCTCCTACCGCGAACTAGCCAAAATCATCGGCGTCACGCCCGAAGCCCTCTCCCGCGCGCTGCGCAAAATGAACGAAGACGGAGTGCTCGCCGTAGATGGAAATGAAGTGACAATCCTGGATGAGACCGCGCTGGCAGCATATTAGGAATGCCTCCGGCGGCCCCTTCGGGGAGACCAGGGCGCTGCCCTGGACCTGCTTAAGGCCGAGGGCCTTAAGAATCCCATTTCCGCTTTCGCGGGGGCGTAGCCTTGCAGGACTGCTCATGCCTGCCGGGGCGGACAGTTTCGTCCTTCCGTGCCGGGTAACGGTTTGCGCCGAAAAAAGCGGGCCAGTGTAGGTGCTTCTTACCGTCACACCGACAGCCGCTTTTTTCGGCGCAAACCGGGAGGTTTTTTTAATAGGGAAAAGACAAACGGAATCTGTAAAAAAGATCAGCCTCTGTCCCTTTCTCAACCCGCCGCCCTGACGAGTCTTTCAAGCTCATCCCGCTCCCACAGACGGTGGGGCTACTGTCCGTGAAGATTTGAGGAGCGCGTTTTTCGTCCCGGCAGGGCGAAAAGCGCGCTCCTCAAATCTTCACGGACGCCACACAGCCGGTACCCGCCAAGCCGTCAGTCAACCAACTCCAGCCCCTCAGACTCCTACCCCGCGCAGCGGCGAAAGGGATCCCCTTGGCAGGTCCAGGGCAGCGCCCTGGCCGTCGGAGACGCCCCACCGGCGAGGTGCGGCCCCGCTGGCAAGCGCCGCTGGCGGCCTCCTCTCCCCCCCAAAAAAGGGAGGCGACCCCCTATTGGTGGGAGTCGCCTTCTATGATGAGATTGGGAAGTTCGTCGGTATCGTCCGGCTTGATTGGAAAATGGCGGGTGATGAGTTCGCCGCACCGTTCAACGCCTTTGCACAGGGCTCGGCCCGGGCTGCCGGACTGGATGCCGGCGGTGACCATTTCCACGACCTCCTGCCAGACTTCGGGATTGACCTTGTCGTTGATCCCTTTGTCGGCCAGCACCTGAACCATGCGTTCGTAGACCGAGACATAGATGATGATGCCGGTCATATCGCGAGTGCGATGCAGACCATTGGCGTGAAAGGAAGTGATGGCCGCTTCCTCGACTTCGTCACGCATCTCGGCCTTGGTGATGAAGGGCCGCCGCAGGCGCGGATACATCATGAACAGACGGGAGATCAGAATATAGAACGGCAGGAACAGGGCCAGGAAAACCCACATATCGTCTCGGCCGAGGAGCAGACTAAGGCCAAGTGCTCCAACGATGCCGATGATAAGCCCGGCCAGATGCGCGGCGCGCGGATAGTCATAACTGGTGGAGGCGATGACCGGAACGATCTCGCCGGAGGTCCGGGACTCCACGTCCTGGACACACTTGATGAGCCGGTCCTGTTCGTTCCGGGTCAGGAATTGTTGTGCGGGTGTACTCATTGTCTTGTCCATTAGGGTTACCAACCGCCGGAGGCCCCGCCTCCGCCGAATCCGCCGCCACCAAAGCCTCCAAAACCGCCTCCGCCGCCAAAGCCGCCACCTCCTCCGAACCCGCCGCCGCGCGGGCCGCCGAGCAGGCTGAGGAAGAACAGGGTCGCGGCAGTTGAGCCGGCACCTCTGTGAAGGGTTCGATCAGTGACGGCCTCTCCGCCGGTAAGCGGGCTATAGCGCCGCCTGCGGCCAAAGAGTTCGGTCATGCCGATGATGAGGATCATGGGCACTACGATGAAGGGCAGAATACCGCCATGGGAACGACGTCGGCCGGACGCGGCCGGGGCCGTGTACTCGCCTCGTACCGCACCGGCAATGGCAGCCACGCCGTCAATAAATCCGGCGTCGAAGTCACCGGCGCGAAAGTGGGGGCCAATGATGTTCTTGATGATCTGTCCAGCCAGGATGTCGGTCAACACGCCTTCCAGACCGAAGCCGACTTCAATGCGGATACGGTGATCCGCCTTGCTGACGATGAGCAAAACGCCGTTGTCCGTGCCCTTGTGCCCGACCTTCCAGGCCTCGGCCACCTTGATGGAGAAGTCCTCGATGGACTCGCCATCCAGCGAGGGCACCGTCAGCACCGCCACCTGGGTGGAATCGGTGCGGTCCAGTTCTGCCAGCCGGTCTTCGATGGCGTCCTTGGCCTCGGCCGAGATCATGTGCGCCCGGTCCGTGACATAGCCGGTGAACGCAGGCACATCCAGCGCGCGGGCGGGCAACGCCGCCAGCAGGATGACCGCGCACAGGGCGGCTGGAGTCAGGACGCGTAACAGACGGGACATGTTAGGACGACGCTCCGAAGTTGACCTTAGGCGCGGTCTTTGCGCCGGGATCGGCCTGGTAGAATTCCTTGCGGTCCAGATGGAGCAGCACGGAGTTGGTCAGTGAGTTCGGGAACTTGCGGATGGAGAAGTTGAAAGCCTTGACCGCGTCATTGTAGCGCTTTCTGGCCACGGCTATGCGGTTTTCGGTTCCTTCCAGCTGGGTCTGCAAGCCAAGGAAATTCTGGTTGGCCCGGATTTCCGGGTAACGCTCCACCACGACCATCAGCCGGGACAGGGCCGAGGACAACTCGCCCTGCGCGGCCTGGAACTTGGCCAGCGCCTGCTTGTCGCCCAGGTTTTGGGGAGAAATTTTGGTCTGCGTTGCCTTGGCACGGGCTTCCACAACAGCCTGGAGCGTGTCCTTTTCATGCGCGGCGGCAGCCTTGACCGTTTCCACCAGATTCGGGATCAGGTCGGCCCGGCGCTGCAATACGGCTTCCAGGTTGCCCCAGGCCGCAAAGACTTCCTCCTCCTGCTGCTGCATGGAGTTATATCCGCATCCGGCCAGGGAAAGAACGGCCAGAAGGGAAAATATCATCAAAACGATGCGTTTCATGGTGTCACCATATCTAAATGTTGAAGGTTGGCACATGTGGAGAAGATGAGGCCCACCGAGAAAAAGTCAAGGTGGGCCGAAAAAATGCACATTATTTGCCAGTGTTGGCAGATGATTTTTTCTTTGGCCGCTTTAGCCGTTTACCCGCCGCCAGCAGCTTGCGCAGCTCCGCCGCCGCCTCCACGGGGTCGCTCTCGTGCAACAGAAACCGCTCCTTGGATGTCTGGAAATGCCACCCCGCAGGCCGGGTCAGCAATTTTGCTCCGCGCGAATCCAGATACTCCAAAGCTTCCGTCTCGGCCGCAACGTCTTTCATTTCCTTAAGGATTTCCTGCCGCTTGGAGATCTCCCGCATCTGGCTCGCAATTTCATAAGCCGAGCGCAGGACATCATCGGGTTGTATGTCCGTCTCTTTCTTTCGGCCGGAAAAAAATCGTTGTAGTTCGTTGAGGTCGTTTTTGAGTTCCTTGATCTCAAAGACGGCAGCTTCTTTTGATCCCTCAATCTTGTCAGTAAGTTGTTTGTAGATGGCGCGGAGCTTCTGGTTGGACATGGCACCTGCTGTTACGTTGCGGTTATCACATTTACCTACAGGCTAGCGCATTTTTGCAACCTCTTGCAACCGTATGACCCGTTAAATTTTGAAAACTTTGGTGATATTTATAGGGAATTGCCGGAGGAAGAGGCCTCCGGCGGCCCCTTCGGGGAGACCAGGGCGCTGCCCTGGACCTGCCAAGGGCTGAGGCCCTTGGATCCCTTTCGCCGCTGCGCGGGGTAGGAGTCTGAGGGGCTGGCGTTGCAGAGTGCAAGGCTTGAAAGGCTCGTCAGGACAGCGGGTTGGGAAAGGGACAGAGGCTGGTGTTTTTTACAGATTCCGTTTGTCTTTTTCCTATTTAAAAAACCTCTCGGTTTGCGCCGAAAAAAGCGGCTGTCGGTGTGACGTTAAGCAGCACTGACCCGGCCCGTTTTTTCCGGCGCAAACCGTTACCCGGCACGGAAGGACGAAACCGTCCGCCCCGGCAGGCATGAGCCGTCCTTCAAGGCTACGCCCCCGCGAAAGCGGAAATGGGATTCTTAAGGCCCACGGCCTTAAGCAGGTCCAGGGCAGCGCCCTGGTCCCGCCGAAGGCGCCCCCCGGTAGGGCCGCCGGAGGCATTCTCCGCTCAAATTCCTACAGCTTCGGCTTTGCCGTCCGTCAGTTCCGCCAACGCCTCGATAAAGGTTTCGGCGTGTTCCTCGGGCAAAACAACGGTGAAACCTGCGGCATCGGTGTAGGTTTCTTCCGCGATATAGGCTTCGAAGTCCGGCAGGAGCCGCTTGAATTGGGTGACGGCTGGATATGGCAGGGTAACGAGAAGCGTGGTGGTATCGACTTTTTCCCTGGTCTGGAGCGCGTCGAGGGCGCTGTTGGTCAGCTGGGTATAGGCCCGGACCAGACCGCCGGTGCCAAGCTTGGTGCCGCCAAAATAGCGGGTGACGACAACCGCGACCTCACCTATGTCCGAATGCAGAATGGCACCGAGCATGGGTTTGCCGGCCGTGCCGTGCGGCTCGCCGTCGTCGCTGAGGCCGACCGAGGCGGTGTCGCCGGGCGGACCCGCGGCAAAGGCCCAGCAGTTGTGGGTGGCGTCCGGAAACTCGGCGCGCACTTCGTCGATGAAGGCGCGGGCTGCTTCGGCATCCGGGGCGTGGGCCGCCGTGGCGATAAACCTGCTGCGCTTGATAGACTCCTCCACCCGACATACGGCGGCGGGGATGAGGTAACGGGCGGACATCACTGCGAGGTAGCCGGAGGAACGGACCGGGTCAAGGTTAGCGCATCAGCGGACGGCTCGGCCGGAAGCCGCGCCAGCAACCAGATCGCCGCGCAATTGGAGCTTGACCGGGCTGAAGGCATCGTTGTCCGGCAGCTTGGCCAGCAGGGCCTCGTAATTCCCGGAGCGCTGTAGCTCTCCGAAACTGTAGCGATAATGCAGATCGTAAATCCAGCAGCAAAGGAAAAGAACGAAGTCGTTGGACCACTTGATGGCCGGAAACGGGATCAGCTGCCGATCACGCACCAGTTGCAGAACCTCCTTCGACACGCTTTCTGGGTCCCACTTCACGCCGAGTTTCAGTGCCTTGCCATGCGGTGCCTCGGGATTCAGATATTTCAGATTGTTGCGGATAGCGTCCAACTTGTCGGCATTGCGCACGGCTTCCAGAACGATTTTCGTATCCGGCGAAAGATCATCGGGCGGCACGGCAGCGTTGTGATGGCGGATGGCGTCGAGCATGAGGGCACGCTCGTTTTCCGGTAAGGGATCAAGAACACCGGAAGCAGCCACGATCTCGGCACCAGCGGCGGCGTGGTTGTATCCTGCGCGGTCGTCATAGGTCTTTTGCCGCACCAACTGGGGGAACCGCCCCGCGTCGTGCAGTATGGCCGCCAACTCGGCCAGAGCAACGAGGTCCGGCCGGTCGGGCAGCTCCCGGGCAATACCCCGTACATGCCCGAGCACACGCATGGTGTGTCGAATTTTGCGATCAATGAGCGGCGCGTCCTCCCCGGCCTGAGCGCGGAACACAGCCGCGTGGGCGTTCAGCCATTCCTCGGCTTTTGCAAGCATATCCTGATTCATGATTATCCTTTATTTAAACGGTGCGCTTCTTCATCGAGCGCAGCCACGATAAGACCAAAAAAACCGCCCCGGGCCGAGGTGTACCGCCAGCCCAGCTGGGCGGCGCATCCCGCACAGATCACCACCTGCCAAGTATAACCGGGAAACCACGTGAATTCATCACTCTCCGGTCCGCTGACAGAAACATTCCACGCCGAGGCAAAGCAACCCAATTCGAAGACCAGCCCGTGGGGATTGAAAAACACATGCCGGTGCGAGCCATTCACTTCCATTGCCAGATCCGGCCGGGTAATGGAGGTCCGGCAGGCGCGGCAGACCAGTTCGGTCCGCTCCTCTTCCTCTACAGGCTCGGACCAGGCGCGCCCCTCGGGCAGGTCTTCCCGGCATTTCCCGCAACGGTCCTTCTTGCGCAAGGCCACCGGCTCAAGAATTTCGTATGGCACCATATTTCCCTCCGGCGGGAGTCTACCTGAGGCTCCCCCGAATGAGAAGCGGAGCCTTGACCCGCACCCGCCACCGACATACATCCACAAGATGCGAGACCTTATCCGCGATCCCGGCTACCTGCGCCTGTGCGATGCCTGCTGCGACCTCTCCGGCACCGCCAAGGAGATGGTCAAAACCGGCGGCTGCACCTGCGACATCTGCGGCTGGGCCTGCAAATGCTGCGGCGATGACGGCAAGCAGTTCGTCAACCGCATCCCGGTGAGGGTCATCCCGGACGACGGCTGGACGACCCTCCAGGCACGCAATGCCAAGAGCCTCATTCCCTTGGATTGGCAAACGCTTTTCGCCCTCGGTCGACAAGACGAATCGCCATCAAACCAATAAAGAGTCCTGATCTCGCCCTCCCAAACAACAACCATTATAGCTCATTTATTTCAAATGATTACACTTCAAATAGCCAGCTATTTATATGGCAATATTATTAAATATAGCCAACTATTGACTATGAAGTGACATAAGTAGCGAAGCGGCGACACCCCACATGGTCAGACCGACCACTATATCGAGTACGCGCCATGTGGAAGAGCGTCCGAACAAGGGAGCCAGCAGTCTGCCGCCCGCAGTCAGTGCCAAGAACCAGAGTGTGGAGGCCGTGATCGCCCCGGCTCCGAACCAGTATCGGCCAGGGATCGGTATCCGGCCGCTCACCGAGCCCATGAGCACCACGGTATCAAGGTAGACATGCGGATTGAGCAGCGTTACCGCCAACATCAGTAAAACCGTATGCCCCAGCGTTTCCTCGGCCACCGTGCCCGTCTGCATGGCTCCGCCCCTTCGCGCCGAACGAAACGCCCCCAGGCCGTACCAGCCCCAAAACGCGGCTCCTCCCCATGCCGCCACCTGCATCAGCCATGGACTCGACGCCATCACGGACCTGATCCCGTCCCTCCAAGCAACAATCATTATAACTTATTCATTTCAAATGATTACACTTCAAATAGCCAGCTATTTATATGGCAATATTCTTAAATATAGCCAACTATTGACTATGAAGTGACATAAGCAGCGAAGCGGCGACACCCCACATGGTCAGACCGACCACTATATCGAGTACGCGCCATGTGGAAGGGCGTCCGAACAAGGGAGCCAGCAGTCTGCCGCCCGCAGTCAGCGCCAAGAACCAGAGCGTGGAGGCCGTGATCGCCCCGGCTCCGAACCAGTATCGGCCAGGGATTGGTATCCGGCCGCTCACCGAGCCCATAAGCACCACGGTATCAAGGTAGACATGCGGATTGAGCAGCGTTACCGCCAACGTCAGTAAAAGCGTATGCCCCAGCGTTTCCTCGGCCACCGTGCCCGTCTGCATGGCTCCGCCCCTTCGCGCCGAACGAAACGCTCCCAGGCCGTACCAGCCCAGAAACGCGGCACCTCCCCATGCCGCCACCTGCATCAGCCATGGGCTCGACGCCACCACGGACCCGACCCCGGCCACACCCAGCGACAACAGCACCACGTCGCAAGCGATACACACCAGCGCCACCGGTAGTGCGTGTCGGCCACGCACCCCCTGCGTCAGCACAAACGCGTTCTGCGCCCCAATGGCCACGATCAATCCGCCGCCCATGCTCAAACCCTGAATATATGCCGTCATTATGTGCTCCTTTTGTTCTTGCTGAGATTGATGGATGCCTCCGGCGGCCCCTTCGGGGAGACCAGGGCGCTGCCCTGGACCTGCTTAAGGCCGAGGGCCTTAAGAATCCCATTGCCGCTTTCGCGGGGGCATAGCCTGTCGAGGCGTCTCATGCCTGCGGAGACGGACGGTTCCGCCTCCCTTCCGGATAACGGTTTGCGCCGAAAAAAGCGGACTTAGTTACGAACTACTTCCCGAACCGTTGTCAGCCGCTTTTTTCGGCGCAAACCGGGAAGGTTCTTAAATGAGAAAAGACAAAGCGAAATTTTCGAAAATAAATCCAACCGCCGCCCCTGTTCCTACCCGCCGTCCGGACAAACCTTTCAAGCTCGCTCCTCAAAGTTTTACGGACGCCTCATAGCCAGTACCCGCCAAGCCTTCAGCCAGCCAACTCCCACCCACCAAACTCCTACCCCGCGCAGCGGAGCCAGGGATCCAAGGGCCCTCGGCCCTTGGCAGGTCCAGGGCAGCGCCCTGGTCTCCCCGAAGGGGCGCCCCTGCGAGGCCGCCGGAGGCATCCTTCTAGCCAGGGCTTCGCCTTAAAGTACAACTAATAGTTTTCATGTCTGATTAGTTTTGCTAATAACCAGTCATGCTGGACTACAAATTGGTGGAAGCGTTTGCGGCGGTTGTATCCGAAGGCGGCTTTGATCGTGCGGCTGGCGTGCTGCATGTGACGCAGTCGGCTGTTTCGCAACGGGTAAAGTTGCTGGAGGACCGAAGCGGCTGCGTACTGCTGGTCAGGTCATCACCTCCCAAACCGACGGCGGCCGGGCGGGAGCTGCTGCGGCATTATCGGCAGGTCCGCTGGCTGGAGGCGGACTTGTCCATGGCCGAAGGTGATGACGAGACACATGCCACACTGCCTGTGGGCGTGAATGCGGACAGTCTGGCCACGTGGTTTTTCCCGGCGGTGCAGTCGTTCCTGGCCGAGGAACGGGTGCTGCTGGACCTGAGCGTGGATGATCAGGAAGAGACTCACCGCCTGCTGAAGGGCGGCGACGTGCTGGGCTGTGTTTCGGCCCGCAGCGAGCCGTTTCAGGGCTGTCGGGCGGAATATTTGGGCGATATGATTTACAGGATGTATTGCACTGCCGAATTCAAAGCGCAGTGGTACCCGAAGGGCGTGACCCTTGAAGCGGCACAGCGGGCACCCATGCTGATCTTCAACCGCAAGGACGTGATGCACGGCACCCTGCTGGCTCAGAAGCTCGGCAGTGCGCCAGCCGCCTATCAGGCGTTCTACCTTCCCTCGTCGGAACGGTTCGCCGCGGTCATTGCCTCGGGGCAAGTCTGCGGCATGTTGCCGGACGAGCAGGCGGATGAATATGTCAGACGCGGAGAGCTGATCAATCTGATGCCTGACCAGTCCGTGACCGTCCGGTTGCACTGGCACTGCTGGAATCTGGACTCTCCCCGACTGGAGAGATTTACACAGGCCCTTATCAAAGGTGCGCGGCGGGAGTTGCGTCGCTGACGTTGCCCGCCTCTCGGCTTTTGTGTATTTCAGACCAGATCATCTACATTTTTCCCGAAGGAGCTTTCTTCATGCCCCGGTTTATCGCGCTCATCCTGTCCGTCTGCTTTCTCTTCACCCTTGGCTGTTCCAAGGCCTATTACTCAGGCATGGAAAAACTCGGCTACGACAAACGGGATATCCTCTCCGACCGTGTGGAAAACGCCCGCGAATCGCAGCAGGAAGCAAAGGAACAGTTTGCCAGCGCCCTGGACCGCTACAAGAGCGTCATCAACTTTGACGGCGGCGAGCTGGAAGAAAAATACAAAACCCTCAAGGACGAATACGAGGACTGCGAATCCCAGGCCGAGGACGTGCGCGACCACATAGCCTCGGTGGAAGACGTGGCCCAGGCCCTCTTTACCGAATGGGCGGACGAGATAAACCAGTACACCAACACCAAGCTCAAGGCCGACAGCAAGAAGAAGCTCACAGCCACCAAGCGCAGCTACGCCAAGCTCATCAAGGCCATGAAACGCGCCTCGGCCAAAATGGACCCTGTGCTCGCCGCCTTCAAGGACCAAGTGCTCTACCTCAAGCACAACCTCAACGCCAAGGCCGTCGCTTCCCTGGAAGGCGAACTGACCTCCATCCGCTCCAACGTGGACAGGCTCATCAAGGAAATGGAATCCTCCATCGCCGAGGCCGACTCATTCATCAAGACCCTGCAATAGAGAGGCCGCCGGAGGCCCCTTCGGGGAGACCAGGGCGCTGCCCTGGACCTGCTTAAGGCCGAGGGCCTTAAGAATCCCATTTCCGCTTTCGCGGGGGCGTAGCCTATCAAGGCGTCTCATGCCTGCGGTGCGGACGGTTTCGTCCTTCCGTGCCAGTTAACGGTTTGCGCCGGAAAAAGCGGATTATATCTGTGCGCCTCACCCTCACACCGGCAGCCGCTTTTTCCGGCGCAAACCGAGAGGTTTTAAAAAGAAAGCAAAGCTACTAAAAAAACGTTTCCTTTGCCTTTGTTCCAAACCGCCGTCCTGACGAGCCTTTCAAGCTTATCCCACTCCCACAGACGGCGGGGGCTACTGTCCGTGAAGATTTGAGGAACGCGTTTTTCGTCCCGGCAGGGCGAAAAGCGCACTCCTCAAAAATTAACGGGCGCCACATAGCCAGTACCCGCCAAGCCGTCAGCCAACCAACTCCAGCCCCCCAAACTCCTACCCCGCGCAGCGGCGAAAGGGATCCAAGGGCCTCAGCCCTTGGCTGGTCCAGGGCAGCGCCCTGGCCGTCGGAGACGCCCCACCGGCGAGGTGAAGCCCCGCTGGCAAGCGCCGCCGGAGGCATTCCCGCATCCGCCTGACGATTTAACCTGTCCGTCTTCTGCCCGCCATATGACCGTAACCGGCAAGTGCTTGTGTGGAACACAAGGAGAGAAGCCATGTGTACCGCCATACTTGTTGCCGTCGCCTTGCTGATCATCGTAGGGGCGTTGACCGTGCTTCGCGCAGCCGCGCCCAATCCCAATGCGGAAATGATGTCCGTGCTGCTCAGTGAGATGCTGGCCCATCATTCCTCGGAATGGTCAAACAGCGCTGCCGCCCGGGACGATGCATCCGGCCTGCCACATGCGGATCATTCCTCACCGGGCTGAGATCGATAGTTCCGAACAATTCCTTCCCGGATTTCATGATAGGATTTTGCATCCGGCCTGATCTGATGTACCGTTCAGGGCAACGGCCATGACGGAACACATACTTTATGCATTCAAGCACACGGTGCATCGCAATATTCTCCTGCTGGGGATACTTTGCGCCATTTGGATGAGCATGGAACACCCGGCTGCGGCGAACGCGTTCGGCTCGTTCGATGTGAACACGCCGCTGGTGGCCGCTATTTTTCTGGTGGAAGGGCTGCATATGACCCTTGCCGGGTCCGGCAACTTCCGCATGTATCTCAAAGAACTGGGCTGGGCTGCGCTGATAACGGCTGTGCTTTACCCGCTGGCAGCCGCCGGGCTGGCCTGGGGATTCGGCGTGGAATCGGACGCGCGGGTAGGGTTCCTGTTGCTGTCCAGCCTGCCGGGGTCATCGGCATCCATCGCCATGGCGGCCAGCGCGGGAGGCGATCCGTTTACGGCGATGCTGCTGCTGATTGCCATGAGCCTGCTGGGTATTATCTCCATCCCCCTGGATTTGGCGTTGTGGCTGGGGTCGTCCACCCCGGTCAGCGAGTTGCTGGTGATGAAGAAACTCGTCTTGTTCCTTGTCCTGCCAGCGCTGTGCGGGCAGGTGCTGCGAGGCCTGTTTCCCCGCCTGCCGGAACGCATCGCCCCGGTGACGAAGTATGTGCCCACGGTCTGCATTTCGCTGCTGGTATATTTTTCCTGCTCCCGCGAATCCGCGCTGCTACACGGCCTTCGGCTGGATGACCTGATGCATGTCATTGTGCCCTGCCTGCTGCTGCATGGATTTATGCTTGGATTCACCTGGCTGGTGGGCCGCCGGAGCCTGCATATGGAGGACGGTCCGGCGCGCTCGTTCCTGTTCGTCATATCGGAAAAACCGATGTCGCTTTCCGTGGCACTGTGGTCCATGACCTATGCCCACCATCATCCTCTGGCCATCTTTCCGATCCTGGTCTTTTACGTCTGCCAGGTACTTTTCGATTCCATCGTGGTCTCGCGCATGGTGGCCGACGATTCGCGGAACGGATAGTAGACTTCCCGCATTGCCGAGCCTTCTGTATAGGGATACATATTCATTCCCCTTCCCTTTGGAAGCCCGTCGGTTTTCCGATCCCTGCGATTTTTTCACCTGACTTTCATTTTTGATCCAACCGCATCAAAGGGGACAGCCATGTATACTGATTTCAAAACCATTTCCCAATATTACGATGCCTTGTACGTGAACGAGAAAGAGTATGCGCCAGAGGCCGCCAAGGTGCGGGACAGACTTGCGGCCCATGGAGTCCCTAAGGGCGGAAACCTGCTGATCCTCGCCTGCGGGACGGGCGGACACGTTCCGTATTTCAAGGATGAGTATGCGGTGGCCGGGCTGGACCTCAGCGAGGACATGCTCGCGCTGGCACGCGCAAAGTTTCCGGGAATCCCCTTTCATCTTGGCGATATGACGGATTTTCGGCTGGATGCCGAGTTTGACGCCATGATCTGCCTTTATGGCTCCATAGGTTTTGTGCGGACCATTGACGGACTGCGGTCGGCCATGCACTGCATTGCCGCTGGGCTGCGGCCCGGAGGGATCGCACTCATTACCCCATGGAGCACGGTGGAGGCATTCGAAGAAATGCTGGTGGTGGACGCTGCGGACCAGCCGGACTGGAAGATTGCTCGCATGGAGCAGGTCCGGCTCAAGGAACCGAAACTTGTGGAAGTCACCTTCCACCATCTGCTCGGACAGGGGGTGGATGTGACCTACCACCGCCAGTCAGTGGAAATAGGCCTGTTTACGCAGGAGGAATATCGCTCTGCCATGAACGATGCAGGCCTCGAAGTAGTGGAAGAATACGCAGGCAGCGACATTCGCGGAGGCGCATATATCGGCAGGCGGAGGGGCTAGACAGGCACAGTCCGGCCTTGCAGTTCATTGCTGATCTATCACAATATACTGAAGTAATTTGATAATACTTATGGTGTGTATTGTAGAAACCTGTCGCTCTATTCCGCCATATACCGATCAACAAGCTGCTCGTATGGCAAATGGCGCCGGACCTTTTCCAGCGCCTTTTCATAGCTGCTCACTATATGCCGAGGCAACCTGGGGCTGAAAACCGTGTACATTCCGTCCGAGGTACCAGCCACCGTCACCACGGAGCTTGCCTTCAGCCCCGGCATCCGGCGCATCCGATAAAGCAGGGCATGGCGATCCGTATTGTAAACCGCATCAAGACGGCCTTCCCGGTATTTGCGAAAATTGATGCACGTGGCTGAAGGCGCACGAACCAACTCGAAATCCAGGGAAGGATCGCGTAAAAAGTCGGGCCGCCAGGCATCGGTAGAACCGATGCGCAATCCGGCCAGCTGAACGACTGAGGTCACCGGGTCCGGCAGACTGCCCCGAGGCACCAGCAAGCCGGAAACTATTATTCCGTAAGGCGATTTCGGATAGACGAAAAGTGCCTCCCGCATCTGTGTGCGGGAAAGCATGAGCACAGCATCAAGCTTCCCATCCATAAATTCATCCAGCATACGGCCAAAGGGCAACGGCCCCAAAAACTCAACCGTCTCACCCATCTCCGGGGCGATATGGTCACGCAGATACTCTACGGCTGCGCCGGTTGGAGAACCGTCCACGACCATGGCATGGGGCTCCAGGATGAAATAGCCCACGGTAAAGGCATGGGAAGGGAGCGCGGCCAATACCGAAAACACTATGGTCAGAAAAAACGGCAATACAATGCGGAATCGACGTATGAGGGATCGGAAGGCAAAAGACATGGCGCTTAGAAAAAGGCCTCCATGATGGCCTCGATCTGCTCCCGGCAGGCGTCCGCCACGCCGCGCAGGAGATTGGGCGCTATGCCAAGCTGTTCCCAGGCGGCTTCGTCCAGGGCCGGAACTGCATACATACCGCCCTGGGCCAGCTCCACCACGTTGGTCAGGGTATCCGCCAGATGAATGATGGACGGTTCCAACGGATTGGGGAACATCATCGGGTCGTGATGATAATTCACCATGTTGGACAATGACTCCGGGAATTTCCAGGAGATGAGCAGCGGCCTGCTGATGTCGGTATGGCAAAAGCCCATAACCTCGCGTTCCGCCTCCACCAGGGGGATGGAACTCTCGCGGGCGTAGAGCATGGCTTCGGTACAGGCGTAAGGCAGCTTCTTGAACAGGATGAGTCGGCCGACATCGTGCAGCAGCCCGGCGGTAAAGAACCGTTCGGGTGAAAGACCGGAAAGGTGCCCTGTCAGAATCCGTGCGATGACGCCACAGGTAATGGAATGCCGCCAGAAACTCCGCATGTCCACCAGTTCGGGCGGAATGTCCCGGAAATAGTTGATGGCGGAAATACCCAGCGCCAGGGTGGAGAGTTCGTGATGCCCGATCAGGGCAACGGCCCGGGTGATGGAATCGATCTCCTGCGGAAAGCCATAGAACGGGCTGTTCACCAGCTTGAGCAGCTTGGCGGACAGGCTCACGTCCGTGCCCACCACGGCGGCGATGGAATCGGCCGAAGCGCGTTCGTCGGCCAGCATCTCGCGGATGCGGAAATAGATGTCCGGGAAACTTGCCAGCTCCGACTCGTGTTTGACGATGGCTTCCGGCGTCCCCATGCCCGCCAAAAAAATATCTTCCAGATGTTCCAAGTTGGCGGCCCGGCGCACCGATAGGTCGGGCAACGTCCATCCATTGACCACGGCTCCGGCAACCTGATCCAGGCCGATGTGGAACATCTCGATGGTCGGAGCGAAATCGGGATTGGAATAGAGAAAAAAGTCGCGGACATAGTCCTCGATTTCGCGCAGCTGTTCTTCGGAAAAAGTGACATCCTCGCGGATATCCACCTCAGTGACGCCCATCCGGGCCAATACCTCGGCATGGCGGACCGAAAGCGCCGTCCCTGCCTTGAAGAGCAGACGTCCGTCAGGACCCTTCAGGTCTGAAGCCAGCACCATGCCTTCCGCAAGCGCGTCCAACCGTTTAATACCCACGGCCGTCCCCCCTGCTGTCGACCACGGCCAGATAACCGCGGCTGTTGTCTCCGTTCCTGTGCTGCATATCCCCTACCCTTCCTTCTTGTAGGCGATGGTACCGGGATGAAAAATCGGCTTGAACGAAGAGGAAATCTTGTGCAGCGTCTCTGAATGCCCGAGCATCATGTAGCCGCCGGGCAACAGGTTGTCGTAAAATGATCCAACCACACGCCGCTTCATATCCTGGTCGAAATAAATGATGACGTTGCGGCAGAACACGATGTGCGACCGGGGGACCCGCTTGAGCGTCAGGGAATCATTGAGATTCATCTCCTGAAAATTCACCAGGTTCGCAACGGTCGGCTTGACCTTCCAGCCTTCCCCTTCCTTGGTGAAATAGCGGCTCTTGATGGCCTCCGGCGTGGTCTTGAAAGCATAGTCGCCGTACACTCCCTCCTTTGCCTTTGCTATCATGTCCGGAGAGAGGTCCACGGCGGTGATGACGATACGCCAACGCGCAAGTTCCATGCGCAGGGTCTCGTGCAGCAGGATGGACAGGGTGTAGGGTTCCTCGCCCGAGGAGCAGCCTGCCGACCAGATGAACAGCTCCCGCTTTCCCGCGGCCCGCTGTTCATCCAGCTTTTCTTTGAGGACGTTGTTCTGAAACGCCTCCAGCTGTCTGGTATCCCGATAAAAACTGGTCTCGTTGGTGGTGACCAGCGAAAAGAGCTTGTTCAGCTCCGCGCTCCGCATCGGGTCATGCTTGAGGAACTTGATATAGTCCGAAAAATTGGAAAGACCCAATTCATTGAGCCGCTTGGTAAAACGGCTCTCGAAAAGATACTTGCGCTTCTCGTCAACGTAGATGCCGGTTTTTTCGTATATGAAATCACGCAGCTGAATGAATTCGCCGCTCGTGATGCTGATGCTTTTGCGCAGGGTAATGGAATTCGAGAACAACGATCCCACGTGATTGCTTCCTTAGGTCGCGACGCCCATGAAATGACGGGCGTTATTTCCGAGAATTAGCAAGCTACTCAGATTTCCTATCAAATTCAATTATTATTGTGGAAAACCTCCTGAACCGCCCCACTTTGCTTCATATCTCGCTACGATAGCTCAAAACCGTCTCTCGTCCGGAAAGAACGCGCAGCACACCGTCCGCCAGAGTGGCCATTTCCTCATCTCCTTCAACCACTTCCACGGGCCCGAGATAGCGCGTCATGCGCGAGACTTCCGCCACCAGCCTGCCGCTGCGCACCAAACCGCCGGTAAGCACCACACCGGCCAAATTCACCTGCCCGGCCCTGTCCGCCAGAGCCGGAACCAGCGAGGCCATGTATTTGGCCACAGAGTAGGTCATGGCCTTGAACACGGCCTCGGCCCTGCCGTCCCCCGCCTCCATACGACGCAGGACCTCGCGCAGGTCATTGGTGCCGAGGTGGGCGTACATGCCGCCACGGCGCTGGATTATCTCCCGCAGTTCGGCCGGAGTGCGCTCGCCCCGCTCCAGCATGTCCAGCAGCGGCACCAGCGGCACGCCGCCCGTGCGTTCCGGCGAGAACGGCCCTTCGCCATCCAGGGCGTTGACCACGTCCACCACCCGGCCATGGCGGTGCGCGCCGATGGAAATGCCGCCACCCATGTGACAGACGATGAAATCCGACTCTTCATACTCCACGCCGAGCCGGGCCGCCGCCGTGCGCGCCGCACCCCGATGGCTCAGGGCATGGAACAGGCTGCGCCGCTGCAACCCGGGTATCCCGGTCATGCGCACCACGTCGTCCAGCTCGTCCGTCACCACAGGGTCCACAATATATGCGCCCACGCCGTACTCAGCCGCCACCCGCCGGGCCAGCACCGCGCCCAGGTTGCATGGATGCTCGCCGTAACGGGCCGACGACAAGTCCTCGAGCATGTCGTCCGACACCTCGTAAACACCGCCCGGCAGCGGATGCAGCAGCCCACCGCGTCCGGCCACACCGTGCAATCCGCCATCTCCGACCGGGAAATCCGCCAGGATCTCACGCAACAGTTTCAGCCGAAAGTCCGCCTGGGCCATAACCGAGGAAAACGCGGACAGGTCCTTGCGCTCATGCCGAAACTCACGCGAGGTCACCGCGCCGCGCTCGTCATACACCGCCGCCTTGGTAGAGGTGGAACCGGGGTTGATTACCAGGACGTTCATGCATCCATCCTTTGGGCCAGCAGGCTGGCCAGGGCTATCGAGTGAAATTTGCTCGCGTCCGAATCGCCGCGCGAAGGCACCACCACGGGCGTCCGGCTGCCCACCACCACCGAGGCCATGGTCCGGCCGCACAGCGTGGAGAGCGACTTGTACAAAATATTGCCGGACTCGATGTCCGGAGTAAGCAGGATATCCGCATGACCGGCCACCGGACCGCCCACGCCCTTGCTCGCCACCACCTGCGGCGAAACAGCCAGGTCCAGCGACAGCGGCCCCTGCACCTCCACATCGCCGAACTCGCCCTTCTGCGCCATGCGCGTCAGCATATCCGCGTCCAGTGTGGCGGGCATGGCCGGGTAATTCACCTTCTCGGTCGCCGCCAGAACCGCCACCCTCGGTCGCTCCATGCCCAAGGCCCGGGCCACGTCCAACACATTGCGCAAAATATCCACCTTGCGCTGCAACGACGGGTTGATGTTCACCCCGGGATCGCTCAACAGCAACAATCGTCCGTCCACAGGCGATTCGCAGACCGATACCAGACTCAAAATCCGGGACGGATGCGGCACGCCCGTCTCCCTGTTCAGCACCGCCTTGAGCAATGTGGCCGTGGAGACCAGCCCCTTCATGATGAAGCTGACCTCGCCCTCGCGAAACAACCGAACAGCCTCGGCCACCGCCGCCTTGTCGTCGGGCTTTTCCACGAATTGAAACCGCGATACGTCCACGCCGATTTCCGCCGCCACGCGCTCCGTCTCCCCCCGGTCGCCTATCAGAACCGGCTCGGCCATGCCGCGCTCACAGGCCTGCACCCCGGCTTGGAGCACATGCGCCTCCGCCGACCGGGCAATGGCCACCTTGGGCAGGCAGCTCACACCTTCCAAAGCCGCACGGACCAGCCCGTCAAGGTCCACAACAGGCTCGTAAACAGGCACCTACTCATCCCCTCGCGTTAGCGCAATCATGCCCGAACGGCACATGGACTTGATGCCGTAAGGCTTGAGCATCTGGATCAATCCCTCCACACGCTCCATGTCCCCGGACATCTCCACCGTCACCGTCTCCTGGCCCATGCCGACCACATTGGCCCGGAACACCTCGAAAACCTGCATCAATTGCGCAGTGTCGCACGGGTCCATGGCAACCTTGATCATCACCAGTTCACGGTCCACAAAATGCTTGCGGGACAAATCGTCCAGCTGCACCACCTCGTCCAGGCCGTCCATATACCGGCCGACCTGGTCTATGGATGCGTCATCCCCATCCAGGCACAACACAATACGCGACACCTCGGGACTCTCCGTCTCCCCAGCCGCCAAAGACAAAATGTTGGCACCACACCTGCCGCACTCCTGCGCAATCCGGGCCAAGACACCCGGCTCGTTCTTGCACAGGGCCGATAACGTCCGTTTCAAGGCACAACTCCTCGTTGAAATTTCCTGAGCGGACTTCAGGATAGCCCAACCCACCACACCGGGCAAGCCGTGAACGGACAATCGGCCGGGGGAAGGCCTCCGGCGGCCCTACCGGGGGTCGCCTTCGGCGGGACCAGGACGCTGTCCTGGACCTGCTCAAGGCTATGGCCTTGAGAATCCATTTGCCGCTCTCGCGGGGGCATAGCCTGTCTGGACGCACCCTGCCTGCGGAGACGGACGGTCCGCCTCCGTGCCGGGTAACGGTTTGCGCCGAGAAAAGCGGGCCGGTTTTAATAAAAAAACAAGGGCAACTGTCCGTGAAGATTTGAGTGAGCCGCTTTTCGTCCCGGCAGGGCGAAAAGCGGCTCACTCAAAGATTTGCGGACGCCGCATAGCCGCTACCCGCCAAGCCCTCAGCCAACCAACTCCCATCCCCCAGACTCCTGCCCCGCGCAGCGGACCGGGGATCCAAGGGCCCTCGGCCCTTGGCAGGTCCAGGACAGCGTCCTGGTCTCCCCGAAGGGGCCGTCGGAGACACACGCCCCACCGGCGAGGTGGCCCTGCCGGCAGGCACCGCCGGGGGCTTCTTCTTCAAGTTATCATGTCCCATGGGTTGGCTCCGGGGCGGAGGATGGTGTATGTAGCGCATTGTGATTCACTATTTGCGCGAAAAGAAATGGTTTATCATCACGCTGGTGATTCAGGCGGCGATGCTGTTCGGCCCGGTGCCGGACGGCCTGACGCCCGAGGCATGGCGAGTGCTGATAATGACGGTTGGGGCGACTATTCTGTTCGTCACCGAGCCCATTCCGCTGCCCGCGGTCGCGCTGCTGATCATCCTGGGCCAGATTTTCCTGCTGGGCATGGATTCCTCGGACGTGGCGCGTTCGCTGATGAAAGACTCGGTCCTGTTCATCATGGGCTCGCTGATGCTGGCCGTGGCACTGGTAAAACAGAAACTGGACAAACGGCTGGCGCTCTTAATCGTCCGCGTGACGGGCTCAAATACATATCGTATTGCGTTTGGTATTTCACTTTTCTCCGGCATCCTGGCCTCGTTCATCGGCGAGCACACGGTGGCGGCGATGATGCTGCCGGTGGCGCTGACTCTGCTGCAACTCAGTTCCGACGACCCGGCGCAACAACGGGGGCTGGCGGTGCTGCTGTTGTTTTCCATTTCTTACGCCTGTGCCATGGCGGGTATCGGAACGCCTTCGGGCGGAGCGCGCAACGCGATCATGATAGATTACCTGCGCGACTTCTTTTATGCCCCGGATGATCCGGCAACATGGGAATACAGCGTCAGCTACCTGAAATGGATGATCTATGCCTACCCGATATTCCTGATACAACTGCCCCTGATGCACTTGATTTTACGCTATACGTTCAAGACCGACCTGTGCGACCTGGGTCCGGCGGTTGAGAAACTGAAGGAGCAGGTGGGCGAGGAAGGATCACTGACCGGGCGGCATTATGTAGCAATCACCCTGTTTTTGCTGACGTTGGCCGGGTGGATACTGTTCTCGTCAAAGGTGGGGATGGGGACCATCGCCATACTGGGCGCGGTGTTGTTTCTGGTGGCCGGTCTGGTCCGCTGGCAGGACCTGAACTCCGGCGTGAACTGGGGCGTGGTCTGGCTGTATGCGGCAGCCATTTCGCTAGGCACGCAGATGCGCGAGAGCGGCGCGGCGTCCTGGGTGGCGGGCCTTTTCATGGACGGGCTGGAGCCGATCGGACTGGGATCGGGCCTGGGGCTGATGGCGGCGGTGATGATTTTGACCACGCTGATCACCAATACCATGAGTAACGGCGCGGCAGTGGCGGTGCTGGGGCCGGTGGTACTGTCCATCGCCGTGGGCGCGGACACCAATCCGCTGGCCGTGGGCATGATTACGGCCATGTCGAGCGCCTTCGCCTATTTCACGGTCATCGGCACACCGGCCTCGACTATCGTCTATTCATCCGGATACCTGCGCACAGGCGACTTCATGAAGGTAGGCTGGCGTATCGCACTGATGTCCTTTATTGTGCTGCTGACAGCCTCTAAAATCTACTGGCCCCTGGTGGGGCTGTAAGGAGCTGGGGATGAGCAACGAGCCGGAAACCTTCCGCATACTCATCAGCATCGGTGGCGGTCCGGATGCCTATGCCAGTCTTCGTTTTGCCGCGCGGCTGAACGACCGCTTCTGCGCGGACATCACCCTGCTCTTCGTCCGTCCGCCGGACAGCGGCCTGACATCCGGCGGCCTGGAAATGCGCGTTGCCCGGGAAAACATGCTGGGCTGGGGCCTGGAGCTGCCGGGGTTGCGCCACCTCAAGGCAGCCAGGGACATTCTGCTCGAACTGGGCCAGATCCACGAGGGCAGCGGCGATGCGTGGCAATACCATCAGCTTTCCGGCGACGAGGCGGGCGAATGGGTCCGGGAATACCGCAATCCGTGCGGCGGTTCCATTACCCTCCGGCTTTGCGCCGCACCGGATGTGACCACGGCGGTGGTCCACCAGGCCAAAGCCTTCAAAGCCAACGTGATTATCGTGGGTGGCACCCCGCCGCAAACAGGTCTGAAGAAATGGCTGAAGAGCACGCCGCTTTCGCTCCAGATAGCGGCCCATGCGGGCTGTTCCGTCATCGTGGCCCGCAACATGGAACCCGGCAAAGGTCTGCTGGTCTGCCTGGAAGATACGGAGACCAGCAGGACCGCCCTGCCCAAGGCTATCCGCTGCGCCTCCACCTGCGAAGGATCGGTAACGTTGCTTTCCGTGGCTGAAGACGAGGAAGGAGAACAGGCGGCGCGCCGGGCCGTGGATCAGGCGGCCGAAGCCTTCCGACAGGCTGGCATCGAACCCGAAAAGCTCATGGTGGAAATCGGCGACCCGGTGGATACCATCACCCGCATGGGGCCGGACTATTCGCTCATCGTCCTCGGCGAATCCGACAAGCCCTGGTTTACCAAACGGTTCAGCGTCGCCCATGAGGTGGCTGCCAGGGCCGTAAGCTCCGTGCTGATCCTGAAATAGCAATGGACGCGGGCAGGTATTCCGCAACCATCCGCAACCGTCTCCAAGCCTACACCGGAAGCATGGCCGTTTGGATCTTCTGTGGTGATTCAAGACCATCCGTAAAAATATTCCCTTTTTATGCAAGGGGTTCTGGACACGGATGCCATTTTCGTCATACAGCAGATCTGAACACATTGAAAAAAGAGCCACCGCCGGAGCCGCCATGAACCCGTCCTCCTTTGAACATATCTGCATATTCCACATCCTGGACGGACTACGGGACGGCCTCTCCCATTTTTCCCAGCGCTCGCGGGCCGCAATCATCTATGCGGTCAGCCCGGACTCTCCGCCGCGCATCTGCGACCCACAGAACCTGCTGCGCGGCCATGAACCAAAACTCAGGGATTACTATCTTTACTCCAGCAAGTGGCGGGGCGAGCCGGTGGCGGGCAACGAACTCAAGCTCATTGACAGCGATGACGACCTGAGCCTGTCCGGCACCATCACCCTGGCGGCGCGAGCCCGAAACATGCACTACCAGCGCTGGTTTACCGAGGAACACCCGGACATGTGCTCCATAGGGCCGACCAAGCGGTGGCTGGAATATGCCGTGGGCCTGATATCGCAAAATTTCGCCACGCAGGACGTCCAGAACCTGGATACTGCGGGGTTCGTGCTCCAGCACTGCGCCACCCACGCGGTGCGGGACTTCATTGTGGACGAGCGCAGCAGGATGGGCTGGCTCGACACGCGGGTCCGCATCTATCCCTTCCTGGACGCGGTGCTCGGCGTGTCCGGCACGCAGGAGGAAGGAGCATTGCCGCGCGGCCGCGTGGTGGTGGTGGAGCCGGACCAGTTGGATCAAGTCCGTTTCATATGCCGTTTCCCGGCCATGGAGCAACCCACACTGGCCGATACCAAGCACGTCCGCAAGCTGCTCCAGGCCGTGGAGGATTCCGGCCGCGTGCTGGTGGCGGACGGCAAGCGGGTCCTCGGCATCGCCATCGGCCCCATGCCCGGTGCGTATCTGGCGGCCCAGTTCAGCGGGGCACGCGGTTTTCTCTGGCTGCGCGACCAGCTCCTCTGCACCTTTTCCGACGGCGGATTCCACTCCACCAACCTGCGGGCCAATTTGGTCCAGCTGGAAGAGCAGCTTCTGGAAACGGACATGTCCATGGAAGACCAGCACACGCTGATGCAGTCCATGAGCCTGATGGTCAACCGGGTGCGCGACCGCAAGCACGGCTGCACCCTGGTCATCGATACCGGGAACAAAATGCTTTCCATGTCCGGCCAGCACTTTGAGCGCCCGCTGGATTTGCTGGAGAGCAGCGAGCTCAAGCTGGCCTGTTCCCTTGCCAAGCTGGATGGAGCCCTGCACGTGGGCCGCGACCTTAAGGTCCACGGTTTCGGCTGCCTCATGGACGGCCGAGCCGTTCCCGGCGAAAACCGGGCACGGGGCGCGCGATTTAATTCCGCCCTGCGCTTTACGGCCGAGCATGAGCAGGTCGTGGTGGTCGTGGTCTCCTCGGACCGGCCGGTCTCGATCATCAAGAACGGCGTGGAACTGACGGCATTGTGCCAATTCGGCCAGATTCACGGGCTTTCGCGGCCTCCGCTGCTGGCCGAGTGGATCATGAGCTGACCGGTTACGCGGCCCCCGACAATCCGTGCATTATTCCTGGATCACCGACCCGCTGCTCTGGCTGCTGGCCCTGCCCGCACTGGCGGTCAGCGGACTGCTCGTCCAGATGATCCTGAGCCTTTTCTCCTGCTGCGCCACCTTCCGGCTGCGTGGGCGGACCATCTGCCTCAAGTGGTGGATGATACCCACTGCCGCCCTTGCCGCCGCCCTGCTCTGGGGACTGGCTGGCCTTTATCTGATCCTGCGCTGACCGCCGTCACAGAAAAACCGTCCACGCGTCACAGCCACGCCACCAAGCCGTCACCCAAAGGACGGCACCGGGGCCTCGCCAAGGCTAAGGTAGGGCGTCAACAACCCCACCTGCCCGCACAAGGAGGCTCCAGATGGTCCTTTGGTACAACCATCCGAAATACACACCGGAATACGTTTCCGGCCAATTGGCAGAAATATGCACCAAGGCCCGGCGCGAAACCCGCCGCATGGTCTGCATGGCCATGGCAGCCACCACGTTAATGGCAGCCATCCAGGCTTTCTATCTAATGGAGCTTCTTGGCGCGTAGCCGACGAATAAACAGCCACAGGGGCACAATCAGAATCACGGAGGGCAGCCACGGGCCCATGCCGCGCAGGCCGGAGGATTCTTCCGGAGCGGCCGGAGGCTTCAACCCCTCGGTATTCTTTGGCAGCCGATCCGCCGGAATGCCGAACCGGGCCAGCACAGTCAGGTCGGCCATGGTTTCGGGCCTGGCGCTTTCAGGCCGCACGGCCTCAGCCGGTTCCTTGGCGAGTCTTGCCGCCAGCTCGGCGGCCAGACGTCCCTGATCCTCGCCTCGGGCCACTACGCCACCCAGCACGCCGCTATCCATGAACCTGTCGGTCAGCACAAAGACCGGTGCGCGGCTCCGCGAGGCCAACATGCGCACGGTCCCGCCCTCATCCACGGGATTACCCGCATTATCCCTGACAAAATGAAGGAAAAGCACGGCTCCGCCCACCGGAACGCTCGAGGCCACCTCGGCCAGGGTCGATCCGTCCAGCCCACCGTCGTCACCGGGCTCATGGCCCGGAAATATCAGTGAGGCATGGGAAAGGTATGGCTCCATGGCGGCCTCCACCCGGGAGCGAAGTCCCTCGTTTCCCACGGCATCATCCATCACGCAGACCAACATGGTCGTGTCCGGACGCAGCCGAAAAACGAGGTCCACTGTCTTCTCCACCGGCAGCCGGAGCGGCACGCCGGAACATCGGCCGCACTGCTGGGCCAGATCCTCCTCAGGCCGCCCCATGCCCAAATAGACTACGGGAGCATCCCCGAACACCTCGCCCCGGTACTTGCGGACAAAGGCAAAGGCCACCTCGCCGTCGGCCACCACGGCATCCGGCGCCTGCCCGCACCACGCAGGACAAAGGGTGTCGTACTTCTGTTCGAAAAAGTCCTCTCCCTGGTCCGCGGAACCAAGGTAGAATTCCTCTACCCGACAGTCGGCCGCCTTGCCGCACAGACCGCGGGCAACGGATTGCGTCCACGCATTCGGGTGGGCGGAGGAGTGGAGGAGCACCATATCACCGGCCATGCAGGAGGTGGCACAGACGAGATAGAAGCACGCCAGAATTATCAGCGATCGGAAAGTCATTTTACCTGATATATTGAGTTATAGAGCTTCAGCGCTTATCGAAAACTTATGTCTCGTCCACACCGTGGGCAGCCACGCTGTTGCGGCCGCTGTTCTTGGCCCGATACATGGCCGCATCCGCGGCACTGACCAGCTGGGCCGCATCCCATCCCGGCTGCCATTGGGCCACCCCGGCGGACACGGTGAACGGGATACGGTCCCCGACCGGCTGACCGTCCTTGCGGGGGCGAAAATAATACCGTTCGGTTTCGGACCGGATGGACTCCGCGCAAAAAAAGGCGCCGCTCTGGGGAATGCCCTTGAGCACCACCACCAGTTCCTCCCCGCCGTAGCGGGCCGAAAATCCCCGATACTGAATGGCGTTGGTGGTGATGATACCGGCAAGGACCCGAAGTACGTCATCCCCCACCTGATGGCCGCAGGTGTCGTTGACCCGCTTGAAGTGATCCACATCGATCATGATTATGGAAAGGGGCTGAGGATCGTCAGCCTGCTCGGCAACGGCCTGCTCAAGAAAGGCATCCAGCGCCCGACGGTTGTGCAGGCCGGTCAGCAGCGGGTCGAAACTGGCCGAGCGTTCCAGCATTCTGGCCTTGTCGCTCCACTCCCGCGCCTCTTCCTTGAACTCCAGAATGAGCTCCTGGAACATGTCGCGCACGCGCGAAACGATAACTGACCGATCATTGGAAGACTTAATAACATTAACAGTCTGGTCCCGAAAATCGTCAAGCCTGCGAGTCTGGCGCTCGCTGCTGCCCCGCATGGAGTAGATGACGGCATCCATCTCATGGAGCAATTCCATGGCGGACCGCTTTTCGCTGGCAAGGGCCTCTTCCAGCTCCTGAGCCCCGACGGTCTGCATCAGGTATGCGTCGAGCTTGATGATGATGGAACTGAACCGCTCACGCGAAAAATCCTTGTGGGCCAGTTCCCGGAATATTTCCTGCTGGATTTCCCATTTTTTGTCATCGGTATAGACCGTGAGATGCCGGATCAGATTGCGGACGAAGAGAACGACGGCAACCCAGTCCGGGTCGTCACCGATGCCGAACCGCTTCAGGAGGTCCCTGAACCCCAACTCGGCTTCATTCTTTCGCTTTGTGGTCATGTGCAACTCCTTTCTCCGCTATACCGTGCCTACGGAACCAGGCCAAGGCTTTTCCGGGAAAAAGAGATACAAAATCAAATCATATCCGCGCCGCTCAGAACGGCCACGAACCGTTTAAAAATAGTCATATCCAAAGCCTGACGCATGTCATGGCGCATAAGCGTCAGGGCCTCGTAGGGAGCAATGGCCTTGGCGTAAGGCCGTTCCGTGGTCAATGCGTCATACACATCCGCCATGGATATGATGCGCACCGGCAGCGGCAGGTTCTCGCCCTTCAGCCCGGCCGGATACCCGGTGCCGTCCATTTTCTCATGATGAAAGAGGATGCAGTTGATGGTGTTCTGGCTCATGGGCAGGTGCGCACACATGGATACGCCGTGGACCGGATGTTCCTTGATGACCGCACGCTCGGCCGTTGTCAGCGCCCCTCTTTTATTCAGTATGCGCCGGGGAATCCTGGACTTGCCTAAGTCATGCAGCATGGCGCCCAGCGCGCACTCGAAAATTTCGGTTTTGCTCATGCCATAGGTCTGAAATACGGCGACGGAATAGATGAAGACGTGCATGCAGTGGGTGTACGTCTTGTAATCGTGTGAAATAAATGGAGCGATGGTGGAGAGGGATTCGTCCGAGGCAAGGAACTGGATGGAACTCTTCACGATCTCGGAGACGCGCTGGAAATGCTTGGCCCGCAGCGCGGCAGGGAGCCGGTTGTCGAACACCTCTTCCATGACAACGGCGGACGCTTCGTAAAAGACCCGGGACCGGATCTTGATAGGCAGGCTCTCGTCAAGCAGGATCCCGCCCAGGTTGTGCTCTATGTACTGCTCGTACTGCAACTTTTCCGAGCTGCGGACATAGACCTCATTGACCCCGTTGTCATGGAGCATCTTGCGGTGGCGCACCGTGAATTTCTGACCCGAACGGGTATAGAGAACGAAGTCTCCTCCCTGCCAGAGATAGACGGAAAATTCACCCAAGGCTTCGGGGAACAACATGACCGGAGATACCGGAAAATAGGAGACAGGCCGAGCGGCCCGTGACAACGCTTCCATCACCTTTGAGGTAATTCAGATTGGACGCAAAATCCAGTGGAAATCGCTAGTTTTCCTCGGTTAGCGTCCTCACCTCTTCAGGTTGGCGGAGTTTTCCACACCCCTGTAACGCGCAGGGGGAAAGCCCGAATCATGCAACCGGGAAGAACACCTTGGAGAGGGTGGACTCAAGGTCTTTCATCTCCACAGGCTTGGCAATGTAGTCGGTCATGCCCGATTCGATGAACTGCTCCCGGTCCCCTGCCATGGCATGTGCCGTCATGGCGATGACCGGAATGGCCGGATTGATGCCGGAATCGGGAGAAGCATTGCGGATTCGGCTGGTTGCCTCCAGCCCGTTCATGCCGGGCATCTGGATGTCCATGAACACCCCGTCGAATTCCTCTTCGGCCAGCCGGGCCAGCGCTTCCTCGCCGTTGCGGGCGGTCTTGACGACATGCCCCAGCTTGGCCAGCATCCGCTCCCCCATGAGCAGATTGACCCGATTGTCCTCCACCAGCAGCAGCCGAAGCCGCCGCGAAACGGAGGGAGACACATTGTTCGCCACGTCCTCCACGGTCCCGGAAGGCTCATACCCCAGAGCCAGCGCCATATAAACGGTGGTTCCCCGTCCCTCTTCGCTCTCCACGGCCAGGACGCCGTCCATGAGGTCCACCAGTCGCTTGACGATGCCGAGCCCCAGCCCGGTGCCCTGATGACGCCGCATGTACGACCCGTCAACCTGGGTAAACGGTTCGAAAATAGTGTGCAGCGCATGGTCCGGAATGCCGATGCCGGTATCCCGCACGGAAAAAAGCAGCCGGAGACGGCGACGCCGGGGGTCCAGATGCAGCAGGGAGACCTCTACAGCGACCTCGCCGTCCTCAGTGAACTTGATGCCGTTACCCACGATATTGAAAAGTATCTGGCGTAGCCGGCTCTTGCCGCCCACCAGCATATCCGGGATGTCGCCAAAGGTCCGGCTGTACAGGGCAAGCTTCTGTCCCACCATCTGCCCCCTGAAGGTCGAAAGCACATCCTGAAGCAGTACGGAGAGGGAAAAGGTCTCGGCCACGACCTCCAGCTTGCCTGCCTCCATCTTCGAAAAATCTAGAATATCGTTAATGATGGAGAGCAAACTGCGTCCGGAAGTGAGCGCGGTATCCACATAGTCCCGCTGTTCCTCCGTCAGCGGTGTTGTCTGCGCCAGCTGCAACATCCCGAGCACCCCGTTGAGCGGGGTGCGCAGTTCGTGGCTCATGTTTGCCAGAAACTCGTTCTTGGACTGGTTGGCTGCCTCGGCCAGATCTCGGGCGTGGCGCAGGTCCTGCTCGATGGCCTTGCGCTCGATGGCCAGGGCAATCTGCTCGGAAACCGAAACCATCAGTCCGACATCCCTGGCCGAATACTGAAAGGGATCGGCATAGGATTGAACCGACATGACACCAATGACCTCGCCCTTGATGCGAAGCGGCACGCCAAGCCACGCTTGGGAGGCGGTGCCGAGCATGTCTTCATCCCGGACGCCGTGCTCGGCCAGGAACCGGTCCCGCACGACGCAAATAGCGTCCGTACCGTCCGACGGCGAGGGACGGTCGCGTTCCGGCAGAGCTCGCGAAGTGACGAGCAAAGGCCGGTTGGCCCGCAGGACTTCCACCGACAGGCTGGTCGTCCGCTTGTCGTTGATATTGAACAGCGCGCCCCGAAGATCGTCCTTTTCATCCTCCAGATAGGTAAATTCAAGGTGCGTACGTCGCTTGTCCAGAAGGGCGATGAAGAAGTTGCCCGCTTCCATGGCCCCACCCAGCGAATCATGGATGCGCTCGTACAGCTCTCCCAGATCCGACGTCGTGGTGACAGCGCTGGATATCTGGTAAAGCAGCCGGGTAACGGTCTCGCCGAACCGGCGCTCCGTAATATCCAGGATGGTCCAGATCACCCCCTGGCCCAGGTCCTTCCGATCCAGCGCCTTTGCCGAGAGCTGAACCCAAATCAGAGCGCCGTCCGCCCTGCGCAGCTGCTGTTCCGTATGATACGAGCCAGTGGAAATCAGGCCGTGCACACACTGACTGCGAAAACTCCGATACTTCCTTTGCGTCAGGAAATAGCGCGACAAATGGTCGCCGGCCATATCCTCCGGAATATGGCCCAAAATCTCCGCCCCACGCTGATTGATGCGCACCACGGCATCGTCAATGAACAGGCCCACACCGAAAATGGCGTTGTCCTGAATCGCCTCCACCTGCTCCAGGGCCTCGCGCAGCCGGTCCTCGGCCTCTTTGCGCTCGGTTATGTCGCGCGATACCGCGGCAATATGGCTGACCTGGCCATCCGCCCCCCAATAGGGATACATGAACACTTCAAAAAAACGCTTTTCCTTGCCGGGAAACGCGAACCAGCCCTGGTAGGTAACGGGTTTGCCCTCAAGACATTCCAGGAAATTCGGTTCTATGTGTTCCGAAAAAATTTCCTCGCCCCAGACCTCCGCCACGGAATGGCCGACAATATCCTGCCCCACCTTGTCCATTTGCTCCAGATATGCCCGGTTGGCGGCCTCGTAAAAGTGGTCACGGTTTGAAAGGGTCATCATGTCGTGAGAGGCATTGGCGATAAACTCAAATTTCCGCAAGGCCTCCTCCAGGTCCTTGCGCGCCGTGATATCGGTGAAAGAAACAAAAATGAGTCTGTCGCCGTTTTGCTTAACAATTTCAGCGGAAGCCTGGCACCAAAACCGGGTTCCGTCCGTCCGACGCATCTCGATTTCCATATCGCTCACCCTGCCGCTCTCGTGCAAAAGCCGCATGACTTCCGCACGAACCTCCGAGTCCACATAGAACCAGAGCGCCTTGAGGCCTACAGCGTTGTCAGGGGAAGAACGGAACTGTTCTGCCGCCCGCCGGTTGGCATAAATCGTCCGTCCCGTCTCCATCTCCACAATGACGAGAGGAAGCGGAGAGGATTCCAGCAGGGCCCGGGTCCGCTCTTCATTGCGGCGCAGGGTCTCCGCGTACTCAACCTGCGGGGTCAGATCAGAAAATACTCCTACAATACCTGATTTTTTCCCCTCCGTATCGCTATACACCGCCTTGCGCACGAAAATACGGCGGGTTTCTCCCTGGATAAGCCGGTCCCGTTCGTACGTCTGCACCTTGCTTCCACTGTTGAGCAGGGTATGGTCCATCTCTGTATAAAAGGCGGCTTCGGCAGCAGGCAGGAACTCCGAGATCTTCCGTCCGATCACCTTTTCCCGGGACATTCCCATAAATGACTCGAAAGCCTGGTTGCATCCCAGATACCGCCCATTCAGGTCCTTGTAAAAAACAGGGTCGGGCACCGCATCTATGATACCCTGAAGAAAGGAGACCTGATTGCTCAGTTCTTCCTGAAACCGCTCCCGCTCCGCCATGGCATGCACCAGCCGGTAATGCTGAGCCGTCAGGTAGTCCGCCCGTCCCAGACTTTTTTTCAGGACCTCCCCCAGCTCTTCCAGGACACCCTCGCCCTTGGTCACGAAATCCCAGGCCCCACCCCGAATGGCCCGGATGGCATTGTCCAGGGAGGAAGCGCCGGAGGCCGCTATAAGAGGGACCACATCCGACCGGGAACTCAGCTCCGCAACCACCGCAAAGCCGTCCATACCCGGCAGGTATAAATCAATCAGAACGGCGGAAAACTTGGTTTCCGTGAACTTCTTCACGCCTTCCGGCCCATCCTCGGCAGTTGAGACGGTGTAGCCCGTCGCCTCCAGATGGTGCCTTACCAGTTCCCGAAAGGACTCGTCGTCATCTATGACCAGTACGTGCTTTTTATCCGGCACGGCGATCTCCCACAAATCATTGTCTCGCATCCAACCCACGGCTAACACTCGTGGAAGGGCACTGCCCGCCATCCGGGCAAAGCCTGGAACCCGACCCTTGTATCATGGACCGGAACCGGGTATCGTGCAATACCAACCTGCATTTTTTCAGGAGAAACACCATGCGCTCCCTGCTGTTCGCCACCCTGCTCGCTCTGATTTTGAGTGCTGTCCCCGCCCAGGCCCGGTCGCTCAAATTCATTGCCGACGCCGATTTCGCCCCCTACTCAATGCTTGTGGACGGCAAACCGGCCGGTATCGACGTGGAAGAACTCCAGGCCGCGGCCGACAAGGCAGGCATCGCCATAGAAATCGAACTCAAGCCCTTCGACCAAATTTCGGGCATGCTCAAGAACGGCACCTGTGATGGCGCCTTCGCCCTCTTCCGCACACCACAGCGTGAGACATACGCGCTGTTCCAGGAAGGAACCCCTCTCCACACCAGCGATTTCGTCCTGTTCACCAAAGTAGGGGACACTTTCCCCTTCGGTTCGTATGACGACCTGAAGGGAAAGGTCATCGGCCGCGCCACCGGCACCTATCTGGGCGATGACTTTGCCCAGGCCGCCGCATCGGGAGCCGTAACGGTCAAGGACTATTCCGACCTCGCTCTGGGGTTGCGCGGGCTCATCATGGATGAAATCCAGGCCTATGCCGGAAACATCGACGTCACCTACTACCGGCTCAAGAGCATGGGCATGACCAGCTCCATCACCTACCTCTCCAAGAAACTGGTGGAGCAGCAGCCCGCCTACATAGTCATGTCGCGCACCGCCGATCTTCCGGAAAAGGAAGACATCCTCCTGCGTTTGAACCAGGCCCTGGACATGATGAAAAAAGACGGGACCTACAACAAAATCGCGAAACGGTACCTGTTCCGTTTCTAGTCAGGAGCCCCTTTTCCCATCATTGGGGACGCAAGCCGCGCGTCCGTCGATCACCCTTTGTGCACCGGCAGCGTAAAGACAAAACGACTGCCGACGCCTTCCTCGCTCTCCGCCCAGATATGGCCGCCATGCCCTTCAATTATATGGCGGCAGATGGGCAATCCCAACCCCGTTCCCCGGGGGCGGTCGGCCAGACTGCTCTCGCCCTGGACAAATTTCTCGAAGATGGTGGACAGCAGCTTGGGCGCAATCCCGATACCGGTATCGGACACGCTGATCTTCACATAGTCACCGGCCTTTTCGGCCCGGCATGACACATTCCCGCTATCCGTAAATTTCACGGCATTGGAGAACAGATTGACCATGACCTGGATGAGCCGGTCCCGGTCCCCCTGGACCAACGGCAGGTCATCCTCGATCTCGGCCAGAAAGGTGAGCCCGGCCTCTTCGAACAGGGCATCGGAGACTTTCATGGAGCGTTTGATGAAGTCCTTGGGGTCCATCGGTTCCATGCGGTACTCTATGCGGTCCGCCTCCAGCTTGGCCAGATCAAGCACATCGTTGATCAATGCGGTCAGCCGCTCCCCCTCCGAGACTATGATATCGACATTGCGGCTTACCCGATCCATTTCCCGGACCACCTTTTCGTCCGGTCCCTCCCTTACCGCCGGGAAAATAGTGTCCGCCAGTTTTTTTCGGATAATCTTGGCAAACCCGAGGACCGAGGTCAGCGGTGTACGCAACTCATGGGACACGATGGACAGGAACTCGCTCTTGGCCCGGTTGGCCCGGTCCAGCTCCCTGGTGCGTTCCCGGACCCGTATTTCGAGCTGGTCGTGACTTTTGCGCAGGGCCTCCTCGTTCCTCCGCCGCTCCGAGATATCGCGGGCCACGATGACAACCCACCGTTCCTTCATCTGATCGACTATCCTGAGGGACATCTCCACCGGCACGGTCCGGGCATTGTCGCAAGTGGGGCAGCGGAACTCGGTTTCCAGCTGCAATACCTCGTTCTCGTTGCTGAAAAGATTTTCGGCATAGCGGGCGATATGCTCCGGCAACAGTCGGGAGAACTCCACTCCCTTAAGATTCTCGGCATCACAGCCAAGCATGGACCCCACCGCTCCGATAGCATCAACGATGCGACCGGAAGCGCCGTCCACGACAAAAATGGAGTCCGACACCTGATCCAGCAGCGTACGAAACCGCTCCAGCTCTTCCAGCCGGGCGCGGAGTTCGGGGTAATAGCTCTTGCTGATGGACCGCTTGCCCAGTCCGATCAGCTTGGCTCGCTCCTCCCCGGACGCATCGGCCGGGGAGGTTATTCCCTGGTCAAGACGCCGCTTCATAGATAGCCATCACTTCGGCCGCAGTGGGCTGCCTGGGGTTGGTGAGCATACATGCGTCGGCCAGGGCCTTTTCCGCCAGCAGGGGCAAATCGGTCAGGGCCACGCCCAGTTCCGAAAGGTTGCTGCGGACGCCCACGGCCCGCTTGAGCTTCCGCAGGGCGTCCAGCACGGCCTCCTTGGCCTCGTCGTCCGGCATTTTCTCCGGTATATCGGCCCCCAGAGCAATGCCGATATTACGGAATTTTTGCGGCTCGGACTCGAAATTGAATGCCGCCACATGATCCAGGAGTATGGCGTTGCACAATCCGTGGGGCAGGTCCAGCAACCCTCCCAAACCATGGGCCATGGCATGGACGGCGCCAAGAATGGCATTGGAAAAGGCGAGTCCCGCATAGGTGGAGGCGAGCATCATGCCGGTCCGCGCCTCCTTGTCGTTGGGTTCTTCCACGGCCCGCAGCAGATGACGGTGAATGAGCCGCACCGCTTCCAGGGCGTGCAGATCGGTCACGGCCGAACTGGCGTTGGAGACATAGGCCTCCACCGCATGAGTCAGGGCATCCAGCCCGGTATTGGCCGTCAGTTCCGCTCCCATGCTCATGGTCAGCAAGGGATCGATAAGGGCAAGGTCCGGGACCATGGTTTTGGAAACAATGGCGATCTTGACCCTGCGGCCGACGTCGTTGATGATGCAGAACTGGGAAATGTCCGCCGCCGTGCCCGCCGTGGTGGGCACGCAGATCATGGGCGGCCCGGGCCGTTCCACCCGGTCAACACCCTCAAAATCGAGCACGTGGCGGTCATTGGTGCAGACGATGCCGATGGCCTTGCCGCAATCCATGGGGCTACCGCCGCCCACCGCCACGATGGAGTCGCACCCTTCCCGACGAAAGACCTCGGCCCCGGCCATGACCTCCGCGTCGCGCGGGTTGGGCGAAACATCGGTATAGACAATCGGTGTAAGGCCTCCCTTCACCAGACTGTCCACCACGCCGCCGGTAATGCCGAGTGCATCCAGGTCCGGCCCGGAGACCACCAATACCCGTTTGAGCGAAAGGTTCGCCGCATACTGACCGGCCAGGGTCCCGGCTCCGGCGCCAAAAACGAACTCCGGCGCTACGAACTTCCTCAATTCGGTAATGTCGAATCCCTCGGCCATGTTCCCCCTCCTTTGGCTTCCGATTCTAAGGTACCCTATTTTCGGACAAAAAACAGGCTACGCGAAATCAGCCATAAATTCGATTAGAATTACGTTTCCCGTTCTTGCAAGAGCAGTTCATCGAGCCTGTCGAGCAGCGCTCCAGCCAGAGTCAGCACTCCGGAGAGCGGCTCGGGGTCCCCGGCCCGACATGCCTCGGAAAGCCGCGACGCAAGGCGCGCCATCCGGTGGGCACCTATTGAGGCCGTAATGGTCCGGACCGTCTCGGCCAGTCCGGCGGCCTGCTCATACTCACCCATGGCAACGGCCCGTTCCAGTTCTTCCAATGTTGCCGACAACTCCTCCCTGGCTGTCTCCAAGAAGCCCGCAAACGTCGTCCAGTCCACGCCCAGCCGCTCCATGGCCCGATCCGGGTCCCAGGAAGCCGCCGCCTCCTTGCCTTCACGCGGTGCAGGCATTCCCTGCTCCGCCGCGCCCGGGTCGGCCTTGTCCGGCCCTTCTCCGCCCCCGTTTTTATCCTTTATCGGCGGTACCGATCCCACCAGCCGGGTAATGATGACGGCCAGTTCATTGAAATCAACAGGCTTGGACACGTAATCGTCCATTCCCGCATCCAGGCTCTTGTCCCGAAATTCCTTCAGCGCATGGGCCGTGACCCCAATGATGGGAATATCCGGGTCCGGGATGGAACCGCCCGGTCCGGCGGAACGGATGGCCTTGGTGGCGGAAATGCCGTCGAGCACGGGCATCTCGATATCCATGAGGACAAGATCCACCGGCTCGCGCTTGATAAGGTCCAGCACTTCCATACCGTTCTTGGCCACGATGCACTGATAGCCCATGTCCTCCAGCCGCAAGGTGGTGACCATGACGTTGACGTCGTTGTCCTCGGCCACCAGCAGACGCACGGGCCGCTGCGGGGCTTCGGGCAGGGTGCGCACCGGCAGTTCCAGCAACGGGCAGCTCACTCCCGGCTCGAACCGGACTGCAAAGGAAAAGGTGCTGCCTGTTCCCACCCGGCTCTTGACCCGGATATCCCCGCCCATCAGGGAAATGAGCTGCTTGCAGATGGCCAGCCCCAGCCCGGTGCCGCCAAAGGCCCGGGTAGTCTGGGCAAAGGACAGGAAAATGGTCTCCATGAATTCCTCGGGAATGCCGATGCCCGTGTCCTTGACCTCAAAGGCAACGCCCAACGAGCGAGTCTCTTCCGGGGCGGGATCGGAGGTATCCGGGAAAACATGCACCGCCACCTGGCCACGATGCGTGAACTTGATGGCATTGCCTACCAGATTGACCAGCACCTGACGCAGGGCGATGGGATCTCCCTTGACGCAGTTCGGCACGTTCTCGTCCACATCAAGCACAAGGGACAGCCCCTTTTGCCGGGCCTGCACGGCCAGTCCCTTTATGGTGGAGTTGACCTGATAGGGCAGGTCGAAGTCCGCCCGGTCCAGCGTCAGCTTACGCGCCTCGATCTTGGAGAGGTCGAGGATGTCGTTGATGATGGCCAGCAGGTGCTGGGCCGAGTCCATGACCGTCCGCAGGTAGTCGCGCTGATCCTCGTTCAGGTCGGTCTGGAGCGTAATGTCGGTCATGCCCACAATGGCGTTCATGGGGGTACGGATTTCGTGGCTCATGGCTGCCAGGAATTCGGACTTGGCCCGGTTGGCCGCCTCGGCATCCTCCCGGGCACGCATCAGCTCCTCGCGGGATTGCCGCTGCTCGGTGATGTCGTCCCAGGCCCAGATAATCCCCTTTTTCAGATTGTCCCGGTCCAGGGCCTTGGCATACAGACGGCACCAGACCACCTTGCCGGACTTGTCGCGGAAGGCGTGTTCCGTATTGTAGTCCCCGCGTATGGATATCGCCTGACGCGCTATGGCGATGAATTCCTCCAGGTCTTCCCTGGATTCGAAAAGCATGGTGACGTCATGGCCGATGATCTCCTCCGGAGTGTAGCCGAATATCTCGGCCCCGCGCCGGTTGATGGTCACAAAGGACCGCGTGCTGTACATGGCGATGCCCATGAGCGAATTTTCCAGAATGGCCTCGAACTTGGACAAGGACTGCCGGATATGATTCTCCGACTCCTTGCGCACGGTGATGTCCCGGACATTGGAAAGAATCGCCTCCCGGCCATGATACACGATGCGGTTGAGAAAAACCTCCACGTCGAACTCGTGGCCGTCGTGCGGCCGCCGCGCCTTCCACTCGTAGAACTGCGACTCGCCGTTGAGCACAGACCGCCAGATCACGGAAAGCCGATACACAGCGTTGGTTCGGCTGGAGATATCGCGTGCGATGGAAATATTCGGGATTTCATCCTCGGTCAGACCGTACATCTTGAGCATTCGCTCGTTAACCTCGAGGATGTGGCCGGAAAGATCATGAATGAGGATGGCATCGTGCGAGGCATCAAAAACGGTACGCAGGACCTCCATGGTCTCCTTGACCTCGCTCGTGCGTTCCCGGACCCGTGCCTCCAGCAGCTGATGCGCGCTCCGCAGGGCCTTTTCCGCCTGCCGCCGCCGGGTGGTGCTGGCAACCAGTGCCAGTATGATGATGGACTGGATGGCGGCGAAGCCCACCACCACCCAGATCAGGGTTCCGTGTTCCGCATAGAAGCTGCTTGGCCGGTTGATAATCCGGCTCCCCTCCGGCAGCTCCTTCGGGTTGATGCCGCGTTTGCTCAGGACCTTGTAGTCGAACATCGGCACCGAAGCCGTACGGACCATGACGGGAATGTCGCCGGGGTTTCTTCCGGCCATGACGTGCAGTGCCAGCTGGGCCATGGCCTGCCCCTGCTCATACCCGTCTGCCAGCATCCCGCCCACTATGCCGTGGCCGAGATCGAAATCATACAATCCGTAAATGGGTAGATTCGTATGGGCGGCAATGGCTTCCAGAGCCTCGCCGGTATTATAGAAACGTCCCGTCGGGCTGCGGTAGTAAAAGCCGTAGAGGATAATGGTGTTTTTGGGCAGACTCTCCACTTCCGCCAGCAGGTCCGGCAGGGCGAGGTCGCCGGAGTACCGGACCTCCACGTCCCGTGGAAGGTTTTTCAGCTCATTGCGAATGGTCCTGACCGCACCCACCCCAGAAGGAGTGTGGTCGTGAACAATGTAGACAAGGTGCGCGCCGGGCTGTTGCTTGAGCGCCCACCACAGTGTCCCCCGTACGTCCAGGCTCTCGGTGACCCCGGTAAAAAGTGGATGCCCCTGCAACAATTCATCGGAGTAAAAATTAACGGCGCAAAAAACGACCGGAACGCCGGGAAAAATCTCATCGTGATACCGCCGCTGGAATTCAAAGGCGTTGTCGTCCGTGACCATGACCAGGTCAAGTTTCATATCTTTGTATTTATGAAGAAAAACATCCTTGAGCTGTTGAATGTAATGCTCATTGAACTCCACCCGCTTGGTGTCCATGTTCTCCACATGCAGGACAATGCCCGTTTCCTTGGGGCGCAGAACGTCGTTCACCCCGCGAAAGATAGATTCAGTCCAGACAAAATTCTGATGATAGGAGTTGAGCAGCAGGATATCCCTGCGGGGGCGGGCGCGGGTCTTGGGCTCCTGAGCAAAGGCCTCCCCCCCGGCCGCCAGCAGCAACATGGCGGTCAGGCCTGAGATGAACATGGCTAAGCAGCGGCGATCCATGACGGCGACCCGGTGTTGAAAGAAGAGAAGTCCTCTTTCCCTAGCAAAAAGACAGCAACAAATAAAGAGGGTTGCGGCCCTGAAGAGAGAATACAGGTCCAACTGTACCCTATGCATCGGCGGGAATACGTCCGTCAAATCCGGTTTCCAGACGTGTCTTGTACAGGGCGTCGTCCTCGGCATTGTTCGCCTTGGTATGTTTTTCCCAGTCCACTTCCACCAGCAGTGCGTTGGGATTGAAAACCAGCTGGTGGGTGGCATAGGCGATGGCCGAAATCTCGGTATCGCCATACTGCGAATGGTAGCCGGGATAGAACAGCATATTGTGATACAGGCGGTTCACCCAGTCCCTGCGGACCAGGCCGAACGCTGCCAGCGTGCCGAAAAAACGTCCCTCGTTGAAGGCCAGCAGCCCCGCGCCGGTGCGTTCCAAAAGCTGCACGCCCTCCCGCAGCCAGTACATGCCCGGGTACGCGTCCTGGGCCAGGTAGCCGAAATAGGGCGAACGGGTCCTGGCATAGACGAAATTGGCCACCTTGATGAATCCCATGCGTTCGTCGTCGTCCACCAGCACCAACAGGCCGTCCTGCTCCGCACGCAGGCGCAGAATGGGTTCCGCCCGGTCCACCTGCGCCTGATCGATATACGGCAGGACCATGATGACGGTCTCGTGGGCCAGTGGTTCAAAGGAGCCGAACTCCGAGGATTTGACGAAAACAGATTCCAACATGGTGCGCTCCCGGTAAAAAATGCCTTTCGCGCACTCTAGCAGGAAACCTGCCAAGCTGTCTCATTGCCTCCGGTGGCCCTGACGGGAGGCCTTCGGCGACCCTGCCGGGGGCCCCTCCGGGGGCTTAAGAACCCTTTGGAAAGGGTTCTTAAGGATCTCCTAAACTTTTTGGTGCCGCTTCGCGGGGTGTGGGAAAGGGTAATTTTGTTGTTTGGGGTGTTTTTTGACTCAAATCATACCGACGACGAAACAGAACCGCTAATGATGAGGTTGAATAACGCAACCAACCCCCAATTAAAGGAGGCAACCATGTTCTGTTACCAATGTGAACAAACGGCCAACGGCGGCTGTACCAAAGTAGGCGTGTGCGGCAAAAAGGACTCCACCGCCAGCCTGCAGGATCTTCTGCTCTATCTGACCAAGGGACTGGCCCAAGTGGCCGTGGCCGCCCGCTCGCAGGGCATCGAGGACCCGGCCGTGAACCGCTTTACCGTGGCCGCCGTGTTTTCCACCCTGACCAACGTGAATTTCGACGATGACCGTTTCGTCACCCTCATCACGGATTGCGTCAGCAAGCGGGACGCCCTGCGCGCCAAGGTCTCCGGCGTGATTTTCGACGGCCCGGCCGAGCTGGTCCCGGCCGATACCCTGGAAGCACTCATTGCCCAGGGAAAGCAGTACGGCATCGAAAACGATCCCGAACTGAACGCGGACGTCAAGTCGCTCAAGCAGACCCTGACCTATGGGCTGAAAGGCGTCTGCGCCTACGCGGACCACGCCGCCATCCTCGGCAAGGAAGACAACGAGCTGTACGCCAATATCCAGACGCTGCTGGCCGCCACCCTGGCCCCGAACCTTCCTCTGGAGCAGGCCATCGAGGCCGGACTCGAATGCGGCCGCGTCAACATCCGGGCCATGGAGCTGCTGGATGACGCCAACACCTCTGCCTACGGCCACCCGGAGCCGACACAGGTCAAGCTCGGCCCCACGGCGGGCAAGGCCATCCTCATCTCCGGCCACGACCTCAAGGACCTGGAAACCCTGCTCAAGCAGACCGAAGGCAAGGGCATCAACGTCTACACCCATGGCGAGATGCTCCCCTGCAACGGATACCCCGGTCTCAAGAAATACCCGCACCTCGCGGGCCACTACGGCACGGCCTGGCAGAACCAGCAAAAGGAATTCGCCGAGTTCCCCGGCGCCATCCTGATGACCACCAACTGCATCCAGAAGCCCAAGGGGTACATGGAGAACATCTTCACCACCGGTCTGGTAGGCTGGCCCGGCGCGGTCCATGTGGGCAACGAGGACTTCACCCCGGTCATCGAGCGCGCCCTGGCCATGGACGGATTTCCGGCCGACGAGGACAAAGGCACGGTCATGGTCGGTTTTGCCCGCAATGCGGTCATGTCCGTGGCCGGTACGGTCATCGACGCGGTCAAGGCGGGCAAGATCCGCCACTTCTTCCTGGTGGGCGGCTGCGACGGCGCCAAGCCGGGCCGCAACTACTACACCGAGTTTGTGGAGAAGGCCCCGGAGGACACCGTCATCCTTACCCTGGCCTGCGGCAAGTTCCGTTTCTTCGACAAGCAGTTGGGCGACATCGGCGGCATTCCGCGCCTGCTGGATGTCGGCCAGTGCAACGATGCCTACTCCGCCGTGCAGATCGCCCTGGCCCTGGCCAAGGCCTTTGACTGCGACGTCAACGACCTGCCCCTCTCGCTCATTCTTTCCTGGTATGAGCAGAAGGCTGTGGCCATTTTGCTTTCGCTGCTGGCGCTCGGCATCCGCAACATCAAACTTGGGCCTTCGCTGCCTGCGTTTTTAACTCCGAACGTGTTGGATTTTCTGGTAAAATCTTACAATATTGCGCCGATATCCACGCCTGACGAGGATCTCCGAGCCATTTTGGGCTAACGACACTTTGACAACCAACAGCAGCCCCTTTGCCTGAGATATGGTATAGGGGCTGTTTTCGTTGATGAAGAATGATGATGGGAAGGAAGAGAAGAGCCTGGTTTGAAGCCGTTCGGCTTCAAAGTTCCCTCCATGCCCTGCGGCCGCTCAAGCCGCTTCGCGTCTTCCTGCCCATTCGGGCAGGTGCACTTCGTGCATCGCTGCATTCCCGTTGGTTGCGGGCGGCGGTTCTTTTTGCTGGGCCAAAAAGAACGAAAAAGGCCCTTGGGGGTAGACTGGCCGCCTGCGTGTTACGTCGGAAGCATCCGATCCAAGCGGGACGGCTCCATCCTGTGAAAAGTATAGTTCCGTTTCTCCGAGATCAGTCCAAGGCTACCACCATCCGTCCTGGTGGCTGACAGGAGCCGCCTTACCCGCTTGGTCGGCTGCTAACCGCCGAAACACAGGGCTGGACTCAGCGAATTAGCAACAACACCTTTCGGGACCGGACGGTTGTCTTCAGGACCTTCTTTTGCGGATGTTCAGACTTTTGCTTGCCGCTACGACATAAAGACAAGTTCCCCTTATCTCAGCCCTGCGGGGACGCGGCTTAAAAGCTGACCAAACGGCCGGAGCGAATCTTCGCGGCCCGGCTTTTTCCGCTTCCCGCCTTGGGACGCGGGAGCGCAGGCCGTTTGGATCAGATTCTTAGCCCGTCACCGGGGCGGTGGGCATGGCACACCAAGAGCGCTTTTTGGTTACTTTTGGGCGCTCTGGTCCAAAAGTAACTCGCACCTTTAGGGTGCGAAACACTCTAAAGTGAATCCCGCCGGAGGCGGCTCCGCTTTAGCCTTTTCTCTTTTGATTTTGCCTTTGATTCCAAAAGGCAGAAAGCCGGGTTTGAAGCCGTTCGGCTTCAAAATGCCCTCCATGCCCTGCGCGGGCGGCGGTTCTTTTTGCTGGGCCAAAAAGAACGAAAAAGGCCCTTGCGGGTAACTTGGCCGCCTACGTGTTTCGGCGGAAGCAGCCGAAACACAGGGCTGGTATCAGCGAATTAACAATAACGCCTTTCGGGACCAGACGGTTGTCTTCAGGATCATCTTTAGCGAATATTCAGACTTCTGCTTGCCGTAACGGCGAATAGCCAAGCTACTTCGAAGAAGCCCTGCTGGGACGCGGCTTAGAAGCTGACCAAACGGCCGGAGCGAATTTTCGCGGCCCGGCGTTTTCAGTTTCCCGCCTTGGGTCGCGGGAGCGCAGGCCGTTTGGATCAGATTCTTGGCCCGTCACCGGGGCGGTGGGCATGGCACACCAAGAGCGCTTTTTGGTTACTTTTGGGCGCTCTGGTCCAAAAGTAACTCGCACCTTTAGGGTGCGAAACACTCTAAAATGAATCCCGCCGGAGGCGGCTCAACTTCTGCCTTTTGTATTTTTCTTCTGCTTTTGCCTTTCGCGTCCGCCCACTGAAATAAACCGCTCCCAAAGCGTTTATTCCAACTCGTCCATATTCCATGGTTTGCGGATGAACATGCCGGGTTTGATCTCGGGATGGTCGCAGATAAGCACGGCCAATTGGCCGGGGTGAGATATCTCCAGCCCCATGCCGAGGTCGTTCTCCACGCCATAGTCCTCGGGAGAAATGCGCGGGCGGACAAGGCCGGGAATGAGCAGTTCCATGTCCAGAGAGGTAATCCAACGCGACTTGGTCTGGATATTCCAGCGGCCGTCGCCTGCCGGGCCAAGGATTCGGGCCAGGACCGGACGTTTCTCGGATTCGTCGGGCGGCATGGCGATGGCGCCGCGCCGATCGGGATCGAAAAAGCCGGTGGTCAGGGGACGTGAGGCGGCGTTGACCAGTTCGGAAAGGTAGGGTTCCGGCCGGAACTCTCCCTTTTGGATGCTGCGCAGCGCTGACTTGTAGGCATCCACCACCTGGGCCAGATAGGCGGAGCTCTTGGTCCGGCCCTCCAGCTTGACCGCAGCCACCCGCATCCGGGCAAACCACTCCAGATAATGGATCAGGCAGAGATCCTGGGCCGCGAAAAGCTTGGACCAACCGCCGGTTCGCAGGGCCTCGGCCAGACCGGGTTCGGCCACTTCCCCTTCCGGGACATCGGAGGCCAGATCAAAGGAAAATTCATCGTCGCTGTCGAACGAAAAGTCGTCGCCGGAATCCTCCGGGGCGTAGTCGCGCAATTCCCAAAGCGGCTCGCCGGGCCGGGTGCGCTCCTCGAAGGTCATGGAAACGGGTTTGTACTCGTAGCGGCAAGGATGGGAACACTCGCCAAGATTGCCGGGCCGGTCGTTGAGCATGGCCGACAGATAGCAGCGGCCGGACACGGCCATGCACTGCGCACCGTGGACAAAGACCTCCAGCTCCATGCCGGGCAATTCCTTGCGTGCCACGGCCAACATCTCGAAAAGCTCCTGGCTGCGCAGCTCCCGGGCGACATTGACCCGCTTGGCCCCATATTCGCTCCAGAACCGCATACTCTCGGAATTGGAGGTATTGGCCTGGGTGCTCACATGGATGGGAATGTCCGGCAGCTCGCGCCGCAGCAGACGGATGACGCCGGGGTCGGCGGCGATGACGCCGTCGGGCCGCAGCTCGCCAAGCATGTCGATATGCTCGTGCACATGGCGCAGCATGGACTCGCGCGGGTAGACATTGAGGGTGAAATAGACCCGGACTCCCGCCGCGTGGGCGATTCGGATGCCCTGCTCCAGCTCGGGCCAGGAAAAACCGGCGGCACCCGCGCGCAGGTTCAGGCTGTCGCCGCCAAGGTACACGGCATCCGCACCATACAGGATGGCGGTCTCGAGTTTTTCCATATCCCCGGCCGGGGCGAGCAGTTCTGGTACAAATGGTTCGTTCGACATAGTGTTTCCGATTTGCAACGCTACATGAAAGGGCCGGGTCCCGCCAAGTAGAACTTGGGAGCCCCGGCCCTGAATTTCGTTTTTTTCAAACGACTAGAGATATTGCCGCGTCCATCTGACGATATCCGCCGCACCCATGGCGCCGGACTGACGGGCGACTTCCCGGCCGTCGCGCAGCAGGATGAGCGTGGGTACGGCCTGGATGCCGAACCGTCCGGCAATGGCCTGCTCGGCGGACGTATCGATCTTTGCCAGCCGGACATCCGGGAACAGGGTCCCGGCGGCTTCGACAAAGGCGGGGCCCATCATCAGACAGGGGCCGCAGGTAGGAGAATAGAAATCCACCAGCATGGGGACGCCGCTTTTGGACACATGGCGGTCAAAGGTCTGGCCGACAAGCTCCACCGGATGGGTTTCAAAGACTTTTTCCTTGCACTTGCCGCAGGTGGCCTGGGCCTCGCGCCCGGCCTGGACACGATTGACCGCTCCGCAACTGGGGCAGACTATATGGCGAGAATCCGTGGTCATGGTTTACCTCCGTGGATTTCCATAAAGGATAACCACGAAAGTTCCGGGCGCAAGCCTCCCAAGGCGGGAGCCGCCCCTAGTTCATGGCTACGGCACTGAGAGGAACGATGCTTGCGGGAGCGTAATCGGCCAACAGGCCGTTCACCAATTGTTTGAGGCGCAGATTGGGCGTTCGATGATACGTCTTGACCAGCCGGGCCTCGATGGAAGTGTTTTTATCCTTGAGCACGCGGGTGGACAGGGTAATGAGCCGTCGCTTGACCAGCGGGTCATGCTCTTTTTGAGCCAACTCAACGATACGCTGTTTCATCCTGATGCGCGCACGCTGCCAGGGTGTCGTTTTTTCGGGAATCCGATCCGCCGCCAGCTCCGCCAGGGTTGGGGAGGGATCGGCAACAGGAACGGACGATGCGGCAGGCGTGATCGGTATTTCTCTCGAAACGGGAGGAGTTACGACCTCGATTGTCGGGGCCTGCGCCTCGGCCAGCATTTGCTTTTCGGTAAGCAGCACAAAGGATTCATTATCCTGCCTGCCGCCCGCCTCAAAGACGTTCTGCACCGCGAGCAGGGATGTCACCTTGACCGGATGGGAACCATGCGGCCGCAACCGTCGGACCAGGGCGACCACGGCCCTTGCCTCGGCCTCGTCCTCCACCACGCCGGTGATGACGGCCTCGCCCTGTACCACTTCGACATCCACGTTGGCGGACCTGATGGTCAGTTCCTTGACCAGCCCGGCCTCGATAACCGTCTCCGCGTGCTTGTCCTCAATGGCCGGGGCCACCATGTCGGCAAGATTGGCGGGCATGGGCCTCAGTACGCCCTTGACCGATTTGACGCCGTCTATCTCCTGCATGGCGGAGACGACCTTGTCGCGATCGGCCGGGGTTTTGAACTCTCCCACAACGTACATGTCGCCGTTGAGACACTGGGCCTCCACGTCCGCGCCGCGCTCGCCGAGCAGCGAGGCCTGGGCGCGGATGGTCGCCACCTTGTCCGTGACCATATCATTCATATTGCGCTCGTCGGCAGCGATAAGCACGGTCTTGTGCACCGTGCTGGCCGTGCTGATGGCCACGGACGCCATCTGCGGCACGGCAAAAGAAGCGCTCGTGGTAACCAGCGCGGGCACCACGGCGCATCCGCCGGAAAAACAGGCGGCAAAAAGAAGTGCCATGATAACGGTAAGTTTTTTCATAAATCGGCTCGTCCGTAGCGGTGGTAAGGCTCCGCTGCGGGAATACGGGTCTATATTCGATATATAATGAGCGCAAGAACTTTATTTGCCCTATAGGCGCAAAACAAGGTTTACGGCAAGCGAAAACGAAAATCAGCCCCGTTGTCCGAGCAGCATGAAGGTGGCCTTGGCCCGGGCCGACTCCCGCCCGTCGGCGGCCAGGGTCGCCTCGGCAAACACAACGCGGCCGCCCCGCTTGACCACCCAGGCCTCGCAGGTCAGGACCGCGCCCCGTCCGGCCGGACGCAGATAGCTCACGCTCATGTCCACGGTCGAGGTCATTTCGCCCGGCTTGTTCCCGGCCAATACGGCGTGGGCCATGGCCTCGTCCATCAGGGTGGCCATGATCCCGCCAGGAGCCATGCCTGCCCCCTGGAGCAGTTCATCCTTCACCACCAGACGCAGTTCGGCACGTTCCGGCTCCATCTCCACCACTTCCACACCCAGAAACGCGAACAGGCGGTTCACCTCCTGTCCCGGTTCCCGCACCTTTTGCAGGTAGTCACTCGACATCGTCACGCCCTCCGGCAAGTTGTCGCTCCATGGCTTCCCGAATGGACGCCAGCAGCCGCACCGTGCCTTCATCCTCGTCGGGGAAGGCGGACGGTTCCAGCTCCAGCGTGATATACCGCGCATATCCCCGGCTGCCAAGGAGCCGGAGGAAAGCGTCGAGCGGCAGGTTTCCCTTACCGGGCCGCAAGTGCTCGGTATAGCCGAGGGCATCGGAGAAATGGACGTTGAACAACAGGTCCGTGGGCACCTTTTCCATGGCCTCCAGAACATTTCGCCCGGAAACACCCATGTGGCAGACATCAAAGGTAAGACCGACGTTCTTGTCCCGGCAACGGGCCATCAGCCGCTCCAGCGGATCGCGCGAAAAAGGCGAATGCTCGATCCATGGCATGTTTTCCAGAGAGAAACGGATGCGCCCCATGGCGTCCAGCAGCAGAGGAAGGTCACACGCCTTTTCGAACCAGCGGTTCTGGATCATGCCCGCCAGCCCGGTCCCGGGCGGATGCATGACGATGTGGTCCGCACTATCGAGGGAATTGGCCAGCGCGGTGGTCGCCTTCCAGGACGCCAACAACCCGCCCCAGGCGGCCCAATCCCGAAACGGCGCATGGATGGACCGAATGGGCAGAACCCCGCAGATTCGCTCCAGCCCGTTCCCCGGGGCCAATTGGGGCGAGTTCATAATAAGCTCCATCCCAACGAATCCGGCTTCCCGCCCGATGCGGGCGATACGCTCCAGCGGGAGATGAAACAGGCTGCCTGCCGAAAGCAGGAGCGTGGGTGCGGTCTTTTGTGTCCGTTCATCCATTCTCTCCCGCTACCCGGCCCGGCGGCAAGACGCACCCGATATTCGGGGAGGGGACGAAAACAGTGGGTGAACGGCGGCAGGGAGACAGAAAACAAGCGTGAGGCAGCAAAAATTGACAGGAGACGTCAGCCGGAAACAGGCTTGGCGGAATATGCCGCAAAAAGGCAAACAAAACGGTCCGGGACACTCTCGGGCCGGAACGAAACCGGACCGAAAAGGAAGGGAATAAATACTATCGGTAATTTATAATATTCTGATTTTAGTTGATATACACATCGTCGCTTACCGATAATCACTTTGCAGGGGACTTCTCCACAAGGTCGAGCATCACCAGCGCCCAGGAGAGATCGCGCTTGTTGTCCTCGGTGATGGAATCCAGTATCCGCACCTTGAGCGGAGCGATGGCTTCCTTGAGACGGGCCAGCCCCATGTCCTTCACCCGGTAGGCCGCCTCGAGGACCTGCATGCAGTGATGATCGTAGGACGCATCGTATCCCCCTTCATGATGGGCCACCAGCCCGCGCGCCTGTATCAGGGCATAGACCACGGCCTCCACCTCGCGGTAGTCACGGCCCCAGACATCGGCCCCGGCGATCTCCGGCCGGGGTGGCGAAATCCTGGCCCGCTCCGCCTCCATGTTCTTCCTGAACGCATCCAGGGCGACAACGTTTCCCATATGCTCTCCTTCATGCGGACGTCACCCGCGTACATTCTTTTCGGCGCAGTCTTAATATAACTTAAGAGGCGAAAATGGGTGGGGCATATACCGGAGAAACGCGAAGAGGGGCACCCAAAGGGCACCCCTCGCATATCAAGTAGAAATCACGTCGGAAAGTCAATAAACGTTACATCTCAAATGAATACCGATTCGAAAAGTTATCGATATCAGCATTCAAAACCGACACCGTCCGTCGGACTAGACCACACGATGTACCGGGTCCACGGCCCAGTAAAGGACATTGAACTGCTCTTCCATGTCGGCCTTGAGCCGCTTGAGATCCGGCTTTTCCATGTCGCGGATGCGGATGTACACGTTCTTCATGCCCTCTGTCTCGGGCACATTGTGGGTCATGATATTCATGATACGAGCGTTGTGGTCCTTGAGAAAGGCCAGGACCGGCGACAGGGTGCCGGGGCCGGTGCCTATCTGCAGGCAGACCTGATTGCCACCCTCGTATACGCCGGAAATCTCGACCAGGACCTTGAACACGTCGGAGTCGGTCATGATACCGACCACCCGGCCATCGGCATCCACCACCGGGACGCTGCCGAACTTGCCTTCCAGCATGAGGGTGGCGGCCTTTTCCACGGTCTCGTCCTCGCGCATGGTCACGACCTTCTTGGTCATGATGTCCTTCACCTTGACCTCGGACAGCAGATAATACAGCTCGTGCATATCCAGAGTCGTGGCCTTGGACGGCGACGCCTCCTTGATATCCCGGTCGGAGACAATGCCCACCAGCTTGCCGTCCTCGTCAACGACGGGCAGGCAACTGATGTTCTTGTCCTTCATTATCTTCGAGGCCTTCATCATGGAGCGATCCGGCGTAATGGAGATCACTTCCGGGGTCATCCAGTTGGCTACCAGCATTCTATCCTCCTATTGTCTCCTGCTTGAACAAGCGATTATTACCTTATGACCTGATACATTCCATACCGGGTACGGGCCTGCTTGGCTAGTGCTTCCACGGCAAAAACCGATAAATATCAAAGGGGATCATCCCAAATCCGATATTCTGCCCGTTACCGGCCCATCTCCTCCCGTTCCTGCCCATCCGTTTTCCCGAATTCCGGACCAGACCGGGCGGAAGCGATGACCACTTCATACAAACAATCCCTGCGGCTGACTTCCCCAAGCCTTGCGGCCTTCAAGGGGGAGAGGCTGTTGCCGCGTTGCATGAATCTCAATTTGGTGCTAATTATGAAGTATTATTTTACAAATCGTAAAATCAGGTCGTTCAGATATGATTTTGCGGTGGACGGTAAGGCATCGGTGGTGAAGTGCCGTCGGCAAAAAACGGCCCTTCCGTACCGAAAAAAGGTAGTGGTCCCATATCCGAGTCGCAGACGGCACCGTCCGCCAGCCATCACCTATTGACTCAGTCTGTTTTTCCATGGCTTACAGCTTTATGGCTGCAAGCTCCCAGAGGAATGCAACCATGTTATCTCGTTTGATCTTTTCTCTGCTCCTCGCCCTTTGCTGCCTGGGAGGGACACTCCCGGCCCAGGTCCAGGCCGCTTCAGGTCCCGCGCGCATTCTGGCCGGCTCCACACTCATTGCCGATGTATTGGGAGAACTGGCCCCACAGGGGACGGATATCCGGGTACTTATCCCGGGCGGCGCCTGTCCCGGCCATTTCGACCTCAAACCGAGTGACCTTGAGCTGATACAGGGTGCGCAGGCCGTCATCCTGCATGCGTGGCAAAAGAACATGCCCACCATGAAGAATCTGCTGCATGCAGCCGAAAACGACAAACTTGCCGTGGACGCGCTACCCGAGCCGGTAAATCCCATGCTGCCCTCGGGGCAGGCCGCACTGACGAGTTCAGTATGCGACGTGCTCGTGCGCGTCTTTCCCGCACAGGCCAAGGCCATCAGGACCGCAACCGAGCATCGGCTGGCGCGGATCAAGGCCGTCGGCACGGCACTCCAGGTCATGCTTGAGCCGCTCAGAACCGCGCACATAAAAGTGCTCTGCTCCGTTATGCAGGCCCAGTTGGTAGACTGGGCCGGATGCGAGGTGGTTGCCCGTTATGGCCGTCCGCAAGACCTCACCCCGGTTAAACTGGCGAAACTCATTGCCGTCGGCCGGGAAAACGGTGTGACCCTGGTCGTGGACAACATCCAGAGCGGTGCGGATATGGGAAGCAACATGGCCGAGGAGCTGAACGCAAAACAAATCGCGCTTTCGAACTTTCCCGGTGCGATCAAGGATACCCCCACCTGGGAGCAAACCCTGCGCGCCAACATCCGGCAACTCATGAACGCGGCAGGGATATAGGTCCATGGGGGCAGGCGATGATATAATCCGGCTCTCCGGCGTTTCCGCCGCCTATGGCCGTCATGTGGCCATGCGCGGCGTGGATCTGACCATGCGCCGAGGCGACTTTCTGGGCGTCATCGGCCCCAACGGAGCCGGAAAAACAACGCTGCTGACCGTGGTCAACGGCCTGTCGCAACTTGTGGCCGGCCGCGTGGAGGTCCTGGGCCAGCCCTTGCTCAAAGGCACGGAGGTATCCCTGCGCAAACGCATCGGCTATGTGGCGCAGATGCAGGAGGTAGATCCACTCCTGCCCATCACCGTGCGGGAATCCGTGCTCACCGGCTGCTACGGACGCCTTGGCCCGTTCCGGCGCATTCCCGCATCCATCCGGCAGCGTGCCGAGGAACTCCTGCGCCTGGTCGGATTATCGGACCTGGCGACAAGGCCTCTGGGCCGACTCTCCGGCGGCGAGAAACAACGCACCGCCATTGCCCGCGCCCTGCTTCAGGAACCGGAAATCCTGCTCCTCGACGAACCGACCGCAGCCTTGGACTGGCAGGCACAGCGGGAAATCCTGGCCCTCATCCAGGACATCCACACCCGTTTCTCCCTCACCTCGCTCATCGTCACCCACGATCTGAATTCCCTGCCAGACGTCTGCACCCGCGTTGCCTTCATGAAGGCCGGCAGGCTTACCTGGAGCGGATCGCCGCAAGAGGCAGTGGACGGTCCCCGGCTCTCCCAGCTCTACAACACGCCAATAATGGTGGTCCGCCACAACGGCCGCGACCACATCGTGCGCTGAGGAGGCCTGATCCATGGATTGGTCGGTTTTCCAATACGCATTCATGCACAAGGCGCTGCTGGCCGGACTGTTCGGCGGCATCTCCTGCGCGGTGGTCGGTGTGCTGGTGGTGACCATGCGCATCTCGGCCATCGGCACCTGCGTGGCCCATGCCGCCTTTGCCGGAGCGCTGCTCGGCATTCTGCTTGGTGTGGGGCCATTGGTCCCGGCCTTTGCCGCCAGCTTTCTCGTGGCCGGACTTGTCGGACCGGTCACGGACCACGCCGGGATTGCACCGGACACGGTGGTGGGCATCCTCTTCTCGGCCATGCTGGGGCTGGCCTTTCTGTTTCTGGGCCTCATGGAAGGACCGCGTACCGAGGCGCTGAACCTGTTCTGGGGCAGCATCCTTACGGTCCGGGCCTTCGACCTGAAAGTTCTGGCCGCCGTAACCCTCATTCTGCTGGCGCTGCTAACGGTTTTTTACAAGGAAATCCAGGCGGTGCTCTGTCACCGCAGCGTGGCCCTGGCCGTGGGGCTGCCCGCCACTCTCATCTATTATGTCATGCTTTTTTCCGTAGGCGCGGCCGTAGCCGCATCCCTGCGCAGCATCGGCGGTCTGCTCATCTACGGGCTCATCATCAACCCGGCGGCCGCCGCCTACCAGCTCTCGTTCAACCTCAAGAGGATTTTCGCCCTGGCCTGCGTGTTCGGCGTATCCTCCTGCTGGGGCGGCCTGTTCCTCGCCACATGGTTCGACATGCCTGCCGGAGCCATGATCGTTCTGCTCTCCACCTTCATCTTTGTGGCGGCCACCGCCTTTTCGCCCAAGTCGCCCCGCTCGTTATCCTTTCGCAAACGTCTGGAGACAGCCTATTCCGGACGCATAGACGCCCATGACCGGGCAGGAGAAAACATCCGATGACACAGACCCAGGTCGAATTCTTCGACGCACAGACCAACGCCCCCTGGGCATCCACTCCATACGGCGCGGATGAATCCCGCAAAATTGGACGCTTTTTCGAGCTTGCTGGTCAGCTGACGGGCAAAACCGTGCTGGAACCAGGGTGCGGCACGGGCCGCATGACCGAAGTGCTGGCCAATGCCGTGGGCATCGAGGGCTCGGTGTATGCCTGCGACATAAGCCCGCGCATGGTGGAGGCCGCCCAAAAACGACTGAACGGTATGGCACAGGCAAAAATCCGCAACCTGCCGATGGAGAAACTAAAGCTGGACGAAGGCGTTGTGGACGCGGTCCTCTGCCACCAGGTTTTTCCGCACTACGAGAACAAACCGGCGGCAATGCGCTACATCGCCCGCGTCCTGAAACCGGGCGGCGATCTCTTCATCATGCATTTCAAGGAACGGGCCGTCATCAACGACGTGCACCGCAAGGCCGGGACCGTGGTGGAGCAGCACAAACTGCCCGAACTGGATGAAATGGACACCATGCTCGACGCAGTGTCGCTCACACGTGTATTCTTTTCCGACACACCGGAGATGGGCTACCTGCTCCATGCCCGAAAACAGGAAATGAGATAACCCACGGACTACAGGGAAAACTACGCCCACATGCCGTTGCGCACCCAGCCCAGATAGCGGCGCGCCAGCAAGGCCGCAACCTCGACGCTGTCGTCCAGACCGAACACCGGGCATGTAGTGTCCACGGGATCGTCCGTGACCATGGCCAGAAGATTGCGCTCTTCCTCGTTGCCCTTGTCGCACAGCGGCAGATCATGGGCCTGGGTCCGAAAAATCTCCACTTTCGGGTGCTCGGTGCGGAAGTACCCTTCGGCAATGACCAGCTGTCGGTCGCCGAAAAACGTTTCTGCCAGTTCGGACAAGGTCATCTCCCGCTTCACCTCTTTTATCACCGCCACCTGCCCCGGCGAGGACACGACCACGGTTTCGGCCCCGGCCCGGCGATGCCGCCAGGAATCCTTGCCTTCGTGATCCATTTCAAAGGAATGAGCGTCGTGCTTGACCGTGCCGACGCTGACCCCCATGGAGCGCAGTTCGCGCAGCAGCTTCTCGATGAACGTGGTCTTGCCGGATTTCTTCTTGCCGACGATGCAGACAATGTGTGGTGTCATGATTTTCCTCGCAGGTCGTGGGGTTTGTGCTCGGTTCAATCTTGCCTCAGGCTGCGCGGAATTTCCATACCCCGTGACCAATAATCACGGCGGAAGGAGCTGGGAAGCTTTACAACTTCGCCTCCGTGGTGCCACTATCAATATATGAGCACCAAACGCATAGACAGGCACAGCGCCCTCAAACGCCTCATGGCCCATGCCCAGGCCATTGAGCCGGAACTGGTCTCGCCTGTCGAGGCCGTGGGCCGTGTCGCGGCTCGCGACATCGCCGCCAAAGGCGACGTACCGGAGCACGCCTCGTCCCTGCGCGACGGCTATGCCGTGCGCACCCCGGATATCGCCACGGCGGACCGCGCTCCGGTCCGGCTGGCCGTCAGCCGGACGATACGGGCCGAATCCGCCGACGCCGGGACCATTTTGCCCGGTGAGGCCGTGCGCGTGCTGACCGGCGGCATGGTTCCGCTGGGGGCCGATGCCGTGCTGGCTGAAGAGGATGTGACGGAGTTCGACGGAGCCATCGAAGTCAGCGAACCCGAAAATCCGGGCTGGTTCGTGCGCCCGCCGGGCGGCGAAGTGCCTGCCGGAGCCCCCGTTGTTGCCGCCGGGAGTATCATCACGCCCCAGGCCGCCGCCGTACTCATGCGCGCAGGGGCCTCGGCCCTGCCCACCTGCCCCATACCGCGCGTCCGCGCCTTTGCCCTGGGCAGTGAACTGGCCGACCCCGAAGATCCGCATCCCCCGGCCTCGGCCCGCTTTCTGGCCGACAATCTCATACTGGTGGGCGGGCTGCTCCACCGGGCCGGGGTGGATGTTGTGGAAACCGGCGTTTTGCCGGACAAGCCGGAAACCGTCACCGCCGCGCTGGCAGCCGAACAGCCGGAGCTGGTCATCACCTCCGGCGGCACCGGCCGCAGCGAACGGGATTTCGCGCTCCAGTCCGCAAAGGCCGCCGGGTTCACCATACTTTTCAATGGAGTGGACATCCGTCCGGGCCGCAACGTCTTTGGCGCGGTGCGCGGCGGCACCCTGCTCCTCGGCCTGCCCGGGCCACCCTCGGCCGTGTTCGCCTGCCTCCACGCCATAGTCCTGCCCCTGCTACGCCACCTGCGCGGGCTGACCGCTCCCATGGAACCGCTGATCGCCAATGTGGATCAGGGATTCAGCGTCCGCCCCGGCCCCGAATGGGTCGTCCCCGTCACCCTGCGCCGCGAAGGGCCGGAGTTGGTGGCCACCCCGCTTATCGACAAGGGGCTTCCTCCGCTCCTGGCTGTGTCCCTGGCCCACGGCGCCGCCCTGCTGAAGGGCGGGCAAGGGCTGCTGCCGGGCGACAATGCAACCGTTGTCAGCGTCTGCCTGGACTAGACCACAGTCAACAAACCGGGATCATCGTCCGGCAAACTTCATTTTTCGGTATAAGACGGAGAAACGCACCGGACCGCCCAAGCGGTCCGCGTCACTTGACCTGTTTGAGCGAGGTGCCGTGTTCGCGGTCCGGTTGCAGTTCGAAGATGCGGTCCGCAGCCCCGGCAAAGAGGTCGATGGGATGGTGGCTGATGACAAGAAGTTGCAGTTCGAGCCGGGCGGCAATCTCGTTGATGAGCTGCATGAACCGGGGGATGAGCACGGGCCGGAGCCAGCAGTCCTGCTCGTCGAGCACCAGAAACGGGCGATGGCGGGACTCCTCCAGCCGGGACAGGGCAATGAGCCGCAACCCCACCGAGAGGATGTTGCAGACCGAACCGCCCTGACCGGTCAGAATATCCTCGATTTGTTCCTCATTTCCCTTGTTCTGAATCTGGAAATGGATTTGCAGGCGGTTGTTCTTGACCTCACGGACGCTGGAAACCACCCGGTCCTGGCCGAGAATCTCGCGGATGGCGTGGGTCAGATTGGCCTCCACCTCGTCCAGCATCTTGCCGAACATGGTGGTGGAGAGCTCCTCCAGTGCCTGCCGCGCGGAAGGAGCGAGGACCAGAAAGTCCCGCGTCTGCGCAAGCAACCCGTTCAGCCGGGCGTGTTCCGCATGGTGCGCTTCGGCTAGTGCGACAAGCCGGTCATAACGCCGCTCGACCTCATGCAGGTCCTGCCGGGTCACTGGCGGTTGCCTCCGGCGTCCTTTTCCACGGCGGCAAGGTCGGCCTGAATCTGTTGGATATGCTGCCGGTATTCGGCCACAACTTGTTCGTTTTCCAGCCTTTTCTTCTCCAACAACGTTTGCAGTTCCCCAAGGTCGTCCGTGCCGTATTCGGTCCGGGCCTGGGCCTTGAGCGCATCCAGTTGCTGGGTCAGGTTGCGCATATCCTGCTCGGCGCGCACCTTCTGGTCGCGCAGTTGCTCATATTGACGACGCAGGTCGTTAAGTTCCCGTTCCAGTTGGGAATCCCGGCCTGTCGCTGTTTGGTTGGGGTTAGTCGCCACCGTGTACTACCTCCTCGTAGAGTTCCCAGATGAGTTCGCCCTCGGGCGTCTCGCGGTTCAGATTCTCTTCCAAAAATTGTTTCAGTCCGGTCCCTTCATGGGTCCGCTGCCAGGCCAGCCGCTCCAACCCCTTGATGAAGTTGGACTCCCCTTCCAGCTCCTGCTCCTCCGGGGGCAGATCCTGATCAGGAAAAACCTCGGCAAAGGGCAGGAACGGGACCGTCCACTTCTCCAACTCTGTGCAGCCCGGCGTCCAGATGGCGGCGGCTGGCTCCCGCTCCAGGGAACGGCGGGAAAAGATCAGCCGTGTAACGTTGCCGGGGTTGGCCCAGGTGGTCTGCCCCTTGGTTATGGTCTGTTGGGGACGGTGGATGTGGCCGTTGATGACCCAGTCGATGCCGGGCAGTTCCTTGATGGAATAGGCCTTGTTCTGAAATTCGGGGAAACGGATATTGTGGTGGGTTACCCAGATAACGGTTTCGGGATCGCCCTCTTCCCGCACGTATTCCTTGGGCAGCGGCGTGCCGTCCGGGCTGGCCCCGACCAGCACCCGCCCCTGCGGGGTTTCCAGAATGAACTGCGGCCCCTTCTCCTTCATCAACCGCAACACGCCCGAGGTCTCCAGCACGGCAATGGACACGTCGTCGGTAAACCGAGACTGGTATTTGTCGTGGTTGCCCACCAGGGCGCGGACCTGCCTGTCCCCCTTCCGGGCCCCGAACAGGCGCATCAGGTCCACAAGCATCTTGTTGGAGTTGTCGCGCGGCCAGTGAAAAAGGTCTCCCAGCAGCACCGGGACCATGCCCAGTTCATCCGCGCGGTCCAGGCTGGCCGAAAGCTTGGCCATGACCTGATCGAGATAGCCGCTGAGCCGTTGGCCCGGAGGATTGTCCGCCAGATGCGGGTCCGCCACCAGCAACAACCCGTTACCATGGACGACATCAAGCGTCATGGGACCTCCCGTGGTCGAGGAAGGTCGTCCGGTCGATCCTGGCCCCGCAGGTGGGGCACTGACCGAGTTCGTCCACCACTTGCCCGATGCGCTCCTCAACATTCCGCAACTGGTTCTCCAACATCCCCATTCCGACTCCGGCCCGTTGCTCCGCATCTGCAAGGCGTTCCAGCTCCGCGACCTGTCCGGCCAGTTGACTCAGATCCGCGATCGCCGGAACTTCCGCAATGGCTTCCAACCGATTGCAGGCCGCGCCAGCCTCTTGGGTCTGCCGTTCTAGCAGACTGATTTTTGAAATAATCTCGGCAAGTTGACTGGCATTTGCCAACTCGGGAACGGATTGCAATGTTTCCAGCCGTGCGGAGCGTCCTCCAGCCTCGGCAAAGGCCTGATCCAGATGGACCAGACGGCCACACAGGGTGGCGAGGCGAAGCGTATCAAAAGGAACGGGCGGCGCTTCGGCCGGGGCCAGTACGGCCTGGGTCCGGCTGCTTTGCTCCAGCGCATCGCCGACCTGACGCATCTGGCGGATCAGCCGGTCCAGCCCTGCCACTTCGCTGATGCGGGGCGGTTCGGTCAGTTCCTCGCACACAGCCAGGGCCGCATGGCGGCGCTCCAGTTGTTGTCCGGTGCTGTCCAGCCGGTTGCGGTACGATTCCAGGGTCGGAATCTCTGCCTCGTAGCGGGTCATGGCCGCGTCCAGCTCCCGCGCTCTCTCCAACTGAAGGGCTATATCCGGCAGCGGAGCCAGCCCGTCCAGCGCCTGCCCCACGAATGCCTGTTGCGCCTCAATATCCCGCTCCCGCCGCTTGGCGTCCTGGGTGCGGGTCTTGAGCCTGTTCTGCATGGCCAGCAGGTGGGCACTCTCCGAAGAGGCGGCAAAGAAGGCGGCGGCGTGGGAGTCCGGCCGGTTGAGCAAAAAGATGGGGTCGCGCTGGTTGCCCACGTGCACGTCCACCGGGTCGCCGGTTTCCAGCTCCACCAGATCGAGCCGGAGCAAATCGCGCACCTCATCCGGCACCTTGCCCTGGAGCTTCCAGAACGGCTCTTCCGGCTCGTCCCGGCCCGGCAGGGTGATCTCGTATCCGGCACTCCGCTTCTTGCGAATCCAGGTCACCCTGGCCCCGTCGTCCATGACCACGGAGACCCGCGCCTCCTTGGCCCCATGCCGGATGCAGTGGGTGATGGGCGGGTTCACGGCCACGCAGCGCAGCGCCTCCACCACCGCCGACTTGCCCGTGTTGTTCGGGCCGGTCAGGGCGTTGACGCCCGGGCCGAGTTCCAACTCGGTCCGCTCGTGGGCCATGAAATTTTCAAGGATGATCCGGCTTATCACACTGGGCCTACTTCACCTTTCTAAAGGCGTTTTCAAGTTATCGAAAACTTATCGTCTTATGGGTAGCGAGGCCGCTTGCAGCAGCCATCATACCATGCCTCGACGCCGACTTCGGCCATCTTTTCATTATTGGCCCGCCACCGCTCGGCCAGTGGGCCGGGCATACCGTGACGGTCGCAGGGGAACTCGGCGCACTCATAACAGTAGTCCACCTCATGCTCGTCGACACAGTCCGAAACCTTGCATGACTGAAACAGACAGCCAGCTTCCCGGCAGCCGCCGCAGGAGCCGGAGGCCAGATAGTCGAGCAGTTCACGGAACCCGGCATAGTTGCCAAAGGCGGGATTGCTCGCCGCGAACCGTTCGGCGTAGGAACCGAAATTTTCGCCCAGCGCAGCGGCAAGCGAAGCGGCGGACGTCTGGGCAACCCCACCGGCGTAGGCCGCACAGTGACCACAGGACAGGCCGCAGGGGGCCAATCGCGCAGCAATCATATTTTCGGAGGACGGAATACGCCCGGCATCTCGCAACAAGCCGAGCACGGCGTGCACAGTCTCCACGCACATGCCCACGCAGGTCTTTTTCACGTTACCCTGGTTGAAGCGCTCCTTGCCCTCCAGGGTGAGGAAATCGCAACCGGTCAGCTCGAAACAGTTGTACGAGCCGAACTCGTCCCGAAACCATTGGAGCAGTTCCTGGGTCAGATCAAAGACCACTTCCCTATCCTGCCCGATCTCGTCCGGGTCGTCCGTGGTGGACGCCAGTACCCCGAGTGCCATGAGCGCGCCCGAGAGCGCGCCGCACTGCCCCTTGGTCCGGGCCATGCCCGCACAAAACCCCGATGCCGCGTGCAATACGGGTGCGGGGTCCTTGCCCACCGCCTCCATTGCTATCCGAAGCACAGTCTCGGCACACTGCATCTTACCGCCGCCGAACCACGCTTCCGCCTTGTCTCTGATAATATCCGTCATTCGCCATCTCCCTCCGTATGCCCCGGATTGCAGCGCAGAAAGGGACAAAAAGCAAGCGCATCTTCCGTCATTCGGGTGGCAGTTCCGGCTCCCCGGTGCAAAATGAGCGGCGGCTCCACGCGCATTCCCGGACGGGCCGCCTTGACCGCCTCCACCAGGACCATGCGAGCCTCCTCGTCCGGCCGGGCGTGGACCATGCGCAACCGCTTGGGCTCCAGCCCGTTCTGCGCGAGGCCGGTCATTATCTCGGCCAGTCGCTCCGGCAGGTGGACAAAGGTGAATTTACCCCTCGTCTTGAGGGCCACGGCCGCGCACCGGGCAAATCGGGCAAAGGAGCCTTGCCGCTCGAACCGGGCCGTTGCCCGTTCCTCACCCCGGCTGATGCGCCCGGCGCCAAGACGGCGATACGGCGGGTTGGCCACCACGAAATCCACCACCTTCTCCGGCCGCCAGTCCGAGACGTCGGCCTGCTCCACCTGAAATGAACGCTGAAAAAGGAGAGACTCGCCATTTTCCCGCGCAGCCTGGGCCGCAGCCGGGTCCAGTTCCACGCCGGTAATATGCAGGCCGGGCTCACGCAGCAGCAATCCGAGGCTGATCACGCCGCAACCGCACCCGAGATCCACGCCCACGTGGCGTCGACCCGGACGGGCGAAACAGGCAAGGAGCAGGGAGTCCAGCGAAAAACGATAGCCGCCCTCAGGCTGGACCAGTCCGCGAGGGAACTGCTCCCGTCGCCCCAGAACCGTTTCGGTGTCCACCGGGTTCATGCGTTCCTCCGCGCCCTGCGGCGACGGATGCGGGCCGCGACCATCTCGGTGAAGAGCCGGGCCTCGGGCTGACGCATGGCGTGGGCCAGAAAAATATAGAGCACGGCCCAGACCGGGATCAGCAGCAGACACCACGGCGACCACTGCGCGGTGACAGCGGCGGCAACCCAGACCAGCACACTGAGCACCACGGTCTTGGCCGTGGACGAAAGCCCCATGGGTGCGCCGCCCCGCCGCCGGGTGAGCGCATAAAAAAGGAGCAGGAAGTTGAGCAGCGAAGAGCCGCTGACGGCAAGGGCCAGACCGACATGGGCCAGCGGGTGCATGAGCCAGAGACCAAGGCCGACATTGGCGATCAGACAGACCACGGCGATCTTGACCGGTGTCTTGGTGTCCTCCAGGGCGTAGAACCCGGCCACCAACGGGCGGGAGAGACCGATAAAGGGCAGCCCCGCGCTATAGGCCACCAGGGCGAGCGCCGTGGACCGCACGGCATCGGCGGAAAAGGCCCCGCGCTGGAAAAGCAGCGAAATGAGCGGTTCGGCCAGGGCTATCAACCCGGCGGCAGCGGGCAGGGCGATAAAGAATGTCAGCCCCAACGACAGGGACAGGGCCTCGTCATACTCCTCCATGCGATTCTTAGCCGCCAGCTTGGCCAGACTGGGCAGGGCCGCCGTGGAAACCGCGATACCGAAAACGCCGAGCGGGAACTGCACCAGCCGGTCCGCGTAGTAGAGATAAGAAACCGAACCGACAGGCAGAAAGGAGGCGAGCAGTGTACCGAGCAGGATATTGACCTGATAGACCGCCGCGCCGAAGACCGTGGGCAGCATGAGCAACCCCATGCGGGCCACGCCCTTGTTGCGCCAGGACCACGGTCCACGCCAGGAAAAGCCGTTACGCGCCAGAAACGGCTGCTGGAGCAGCCACTGCCCAGCGCCGCCGACCAGCACGCCCCAGGCCATGACATAGGCCACGTTGAGCCCCATGTAGTAGCCGAGAAGCGCAGCTGAAATAAGCGCGATATTCAGAACCACAGGAGCCAGGGCCGGGGCCAGGAAGTGGTTGTTTGAATTGAGGATACCCATGCAAAGGGCCACGGAACAGATGAAGATGACGTAGGGAAAACAGATGCGGACCAGATCGACCGTGGCCTGAAACTGGGCGACATTGTCCAAAAATCCCGGAGCAATGGCCATGGTGATGGGCCGAGCCAAGAACTCCGCCAATAGGGTAATTCCGCCCAGAATTACCACCAGCCAGATCATGGCGGAACGGGCCATTTCCTGAGCGGCAGTCTCTCCCTCTTCTTCCATAACACGTGAATATACAGGGATAAATGCCATGGTCAGCGAGCCCTCGCCAAAGAGCCGCCGCAACAGATTCGGGATGCGGAATGCCACGAAAAAGGCATCGGCAAACAGCCCCGCCCCCAGGGCGAAGGCCACAATGACATCTCTAATGAACCCCAACACCCGCGAAAGCAGTGTTGCGCCCGCCACCACCGCAGCGTTCCTGGCTATGATTTTTCCTTGCTCGCTCATGCCGGAGTCCCGATTTTCAGCAAATTATCAACTTGCTGATTTTATTGGCTGTCAATTTTCTAGACTTTTGTTAGAATTTTTCTAACTTCCAATTAAAACAACTGGTACAAATTCACTAAGTTCATCTACTCCCCATTTTCCATCCCAATCAGCCAGAATCAAGTTATCCACAAGATAATATCTTGGAATACAACATTATTCGTGTCAACACGCTCCCGACAGTCAAATCAAGTCATTTTCCGGTCAATTCTGCCCATCCATCCGGAGCCATAACGCCCTTAAGAGGGGAAGGACTCCGTCCATCCCGCCTCCGAACAACAAGCTACTTTCGCAGATAATTGCGGTTAGCGATTTTTGCGTCCTCCGGGCTGGCAATGGGGGCAGAAAGTGGAAGTTCGCCCCGCCACCTTGACGGCAACCAGCGGGGTGCCGCACACCCGGCACGGCTCGCCCTTCCTGCCGTAGACATTGAAGCTGTTCTGGAACGCCCCGGCATCGCCGTCCGCATTGACGTAATCCCGAATGGAACTGCCATTTTCCGCTATGGCTTGGCGCAGCACGGCCTGCAACTCGCTGCACAGGGTGCACAGCTGCTCCGGCGGCACGCGGTCCGCCCTGGCCTGGGGGTTGAGACCAGCCCGAAACAGGGATTCGTCCGCGTAAATATTACCGATTCCGGCGACCACCTGCTGGTTGAGCAGCAGTCCCTTGATGCAGCCGGAGCGGCAACCGATGCGCTCGGCCAGCTCGGCAGCGTCGGTGGACAGCGGTTCCGGCCCGACCCTTTGCAAAAAGTCCCACTGCTCCAGTTCGCCCGGCGGGAAAATCCGCACATAGCCGAACTTGCGCATATCGGAAAAGGAGAGTTGGCTGTCGTCGTCGAGAAGGAGGAGCAGCCGGTCGTGGCCGTTTGCCGCGCGCTTCGGGCCATGTACCACCCGACCGGTCATCTTGAGATGAAAGACGAGGGTCCAGCCGTTGTCCAGGTCCATGAGCAGCACCTTGGCCCGGCGATGGACGCGTGCGACGGTGCGACCCTCCAAACGGGGGATCAGATCCTCGGCAAGGTCGCTCAATCGTGTCAGATCCACATAGGCGGCCCTGACCACGGTTCTCCCTTGCACGGTGCGATGCAAACCGCGCGCAATGACTTCGACTTCGGGAAGTTCGGGCATGGCTTGGTCTACCTGAAAAGCGGCAGCGTGAAAAGCGCCCGCAGGCGCGGACCTAAGGACAAAAAACGTCGAGCAGGGACGGTTCGTCCGGCCTGTCGGTACTGATCCAGAAGACAAGGTCGTCCTTGCTCCAAATGAGATGAGCGCGTCCCATTCCCTCAAAGCGGTAGATGGACACCCCGTTTCTGTCTATCCGCTGCGGTTGATTGAAAGGCGAGTTCGGATTTTCCACCATTTTGTGGACCATCAGCCCTGTCTGGCGGCGCGCTTCCGACTCCGAGGCTACGCGGGAAACCCACACCTCGGCGGGGCGCTCTCCCCCTACGCCCGTTGTCCGGGCATAGCGGCCGATGACGCTTTCTTCAGCCGAAAGCGCCTTGCCGTGCAGCTTGTCCACCTCGGCCTGGGCGTCCGCGCCATCTATACGCTGCACCAAAATCATTTTGCCAATCCTGTCGGGCAGGAGCTGCACCAGCCCCGCCGCCTGGACGCGCAGCGGCGCCAGCAGCATCAGCAACAACAAAAAGAACGAATAAACCCGCATCCCCTACTCCTTGCCGGACGCCTCCGCATCCGGGGACGATCCCTTCCGATCCATTTTTTTCATTCCGGTTTCTTCCTTGGTGGATACCCCGGCGGACGACGCAGCCTTTTTCGGCTTGGCCACGCCCAATTTTCCCATGTCCACACAGATCACGTCATTGCCCCTTCGGACCTTGAAGACCAACGGCTTGTCCGCCTCATGCACCTTGAATCCCGCCCGGTGTAGATCATAGAGGTGTTCCAACGCCACTCCCGAGGCTTCCAGCAGCACATCGCCGGGACGCAGCCCGGCCTTGGCCGCCCGCGAGGCGCGATCCACCTGCTCCACCAGCAGGCCGCCCCGGCCGTCGTCCGTAAATATCGCCCCCATCTTGGAGCGGTAGCTGTTCGGACTGTAGAAAAACACATCGCCCGCATCCGCATCGAAATCACTGCCACGCCACGGCATGACCAACAGGATGCGCGCGCCCGGATCAAACCGGCGGATACGCCGGGCGATGCCCCAGCCGTACTCCACGTGGCCCGCTCCGGCAACGACGAATACCGGCCAGTCGTACTGTTTGCGCAGCCGCACGGCCTGCTCGGCCATCTTGGAGTCCCAGATGGACTGGACAAGCTGGAACCGCTCCCGCGCGGTGGCATTGTCCGCATCCATGCTGTCGTGCCCCGCGTACACTTCATTAAGAAAATCAAGCTGCTCCTTCGCCGGAGGCACGATCTCGGCCGGGAGCCAGCGGCGCTGCTCCTCGGTCAGCCCCTCCAGCCCCTTGCGGGCCACGGTCCGGGCCACCGATGTCGGCACGTTGAGCCCGGCCACAGGCAGGCTATCGCGCCGGATGAGGGTGAAGAGCGGCTGAAACAGAGAAAACGGATAGCCCCACGAGGTCTTCCAATCCAGCTCTTCAGGGAGGTCCTCCACCGCAACCTGCCCCTTGCAGAAATCGTCCAGCTCATGCTGCCTGTCCACGGCCACCATCTCAAGCCCGACAGACGGCGGCCGGTCCGAAGCAGCCAGGACTTTCAACAGTTCCTGCTGCACCCGGTGGTCCCACACGTTGCGGTGCCCCTCGCCCACCAAAATATAATCAACATGGAGGGCCATGTCCGCAATGTCGTTCAAGGTCAGGTGGTCGCCGTATTTGGAGACGAAGTCCCCTTTTTGGGGCAGAAAAGTAACGTCCAGCGGCGGCGTTTCCACATGCCTGGCGCAGGCCCCCAGCACCAGGGACAGGGCAACGGCAAGCACCGAAACAAAGTTGCGAAAATTGCGGTTGTTCATGACTCCCCTCTCGCTGCCGGATGCCAGATGGCCATTGGCAATCCTTCCGCGTCTGTTTCCGGCCGCTGCAACCCGGCCGGGTGAAAACGCGGAGGCCTGCCGCTCTCCCTGGCGGCCACGGCCAGGATGCAGGCATCGAGCATGTCGTCCCCGGCCACGATCGTCCGGGGGTGCAGACGGCGCGAATCCGCCAGCAGAAATTCCACTTCCGGCATGAAGTCCCGGATGATCCGGAACCGCTCCAGGCCGCCCAGCAAATCCTTCTTGGCAAAAGACGGAAACCCGCCGTTCAGGCAGCCAAAGCACAGCTCCGGGTGGGATTCGAAGACCATATCCCGCACCTCGGGATGCGCCCGCAGATAGGTATCGACTTCCCGAATCTTTTTCACAATGCCGAGCGATTGCTCGGAAAGTGACTTTCCGGTAAGTTCACGGTTTATCGATTTCGCTTCATCCTTGGTCGCAGCATACACCGCCCTGCGGACCGGGGTATTGAAGATGGTGGAGGACAGGTGGGCTGGCAGCGCCTTGCGTGCTTCCGCATCGGCCTCGCGCACGCCCCTTTCGGGCAGGCCCACAGGCATGTCCACGAAGACCCGGGTGATGGGGCCATACAGCTCCCACACCTCGGAGAACTCCCGGCACAGAGCGGACCGTGCGCCATCGGGACCCAGCCCAACGGCGAACCAACCGCCCTTGCAAGCGTCAACGCCCACGTACCACATGGCTCCTCCCTCTTGTCGCCGCTCGCCAGAGCAACGATGAAAGCGCCCGGTCCGGCGGACATGCCGGACCGGGCGAGATACTCGTCGCGAACGCGCCGGGACTAATCCCAGGTGCGCTTGTCCTCGATGGGACGAATCTGGGGAGGCAGGGTGCCGGGTGCCAGTACCTTGAGCATGGGCCGCAGCTTGATCTTCTCACGGAAGATGTGGAGCAGCTCCTCTTCCTGGTTGAACTGGCCAGCCTCGATGGAAAGGATCATCTCGTCGATGCCGCCGGGGTTGGTAACCTCGATCTGCCACCGCTTGACTTCCTCGAACCGGGCCATGACCTGCTCCACCTGATGGGGGTAGACGAACATGCCCTTGATGCGGGCCGTGGTATCCACGCGGCCGACAATGCCGCCCAGACGGGGGCTGGTACGGCCGCAGGCGCATGGGGCGCGGTCCAGGTAGCCCAGGTCGCCGGTGGCCAGACGGATGAGGGGGTAGGTCTTGTTGAACGCGGTGACCACGATCTCGCCGACCTCGCCGTCCTTGAGCGGAATACCGGTATCGGGATGGCAGATTTCCACAAAGGCGCGGTTGGAGAGGTGCAGGCCATTCTTATGGAAGCATTCGTAACCGATGCAGCCCACGTCGGCCGTGCCGTAGCCCTGGCGCATGATGCAGTCGAACTTTTTCTCCAGGGTGGAGCGCATCTTCTCGGAGAACTTCTCGCCGGTAACGAAGGCCACTTCCAGGAAGAGGTCCTTGCGCAGGGAGAGGCCCATTTCCTCGGCCTTTTGAGCCAGATGCATCAGGTAGCTGGGCGTACCCACGTAGCCGGTGACGCGCAGCTTCTGCATGATCTCGATCTGGGAGTTGGTGTTGCCGGGACCGGCGGGCACCGTGGCGCAGGAAAGATTGCGCAGCGGCTCCTCGAACATCAGGCCGGCCGGGGCCAGGTGATAGTTGAAGGTGATCTGGGACAGATCGCCGGAGCGAAAACCGGCGGCGTAGAACCCTTCGGTCCAGCCCCAGTAGTCCTCGCTGCGATCCTCGGGATCGAAGATGGGCCCGGGGGACAGGAAGACGCGCTGCAGCTCGCCAAGGTCCTTGGTCAGCAGCCCGCCAAGGCGCGGGCCCATGGACTGGAGGAAGATCAGCTCTTTCTTCTTAATAATGGGAATGTGCTTGAGATCGTTGAGAGAGCGGAACTTCTCCACGTTGAACTGAGCGCGGTCGAACCGCTTCTTCACGTCCTCGGAGTAGCGGTATGCATAGGAGAGCAGCTCCTTCAGCTGCAACTGGCAGTACTGCCTGCGCTCGGATTCGTCGAGCACCTCACGGCGGGAATAAATCCCTTCGGTGCGGTCTTTTCTAGTCATATCAATGCTCCTGTATGGAAAATTGCCGAATAGTCGGGGATAGGGAATATACCACTCCAGAGGATTTTTGCAAGAAAAAATTTAAATCTCCATTAATGTCAGTGTGTTAGAATATAGAAAAACTCTTTTGGCAATGCAGAAATTGTGCTTGACACCGCTGAGCCAAATAGATAGACATACCCACCTTGGCGCACGGGTCGTTGAGACGGGTCGTTAACTCAGTTGGTAGAGTATCTGCCTTTTAAGCAGAGAGTCACTGGTTCGAGCCCAGTACGACCCACCAAAAGACTATAAATGCGTCCCCATCGTCTAGTGGCCTAGGACTCCGGCCTCTCACGCCGGCAACAGGGGTTCAAACCCCCTTGGGGACGCCAAGACAAATCAACGGGTTACAGCAAATCGCTGTAACCCGTTTTTGTTTGCGTGTAAAATTTCGTGTAAATTGGAGCTGAAAAGCCCCGGAGATTAGTGTCTTCGGGGCTCTTTTTAACCGATCTCTTTGTTTCTACTCAGTCCACTTGTAATTGGTCCCAGTATGCGCACAGCCTTTTGCCGCCTGGATTCTCGAAATTGTTGTGTGGAATGTCGTATATATCAAGTAGTAGCTGCTCTACGTATTTAGCCTGCCGGTTTGGCAATGGAAGGTAAGTGAAGTATACTAATAGTTCATCTGAAATCTCTTTATCTCTAAGGTGAGATATAAGCCTAGCGTTGATTCTGCCCTTACCAACATAGAGGGCCTTCATGTGGAATAGTTCATGCTTGCAGCAATAGTCTTCCTTATGCCATAAAATATATATCCCAAACTCGTTGTTGGAAGAGCTTATCAGGCCATCTGAAAACTTTTGCTTAAGTGACTTATCAAATATCCATCCAATATTTTCTGCAAGTAACTATCAAGCCGGACAGGGAAGTTTGTTTCTTTTGCGATGAGATCATCAAACTCAGAATCTAAATCTCCGCAAGAACAGGGGCAATCAAAAAAACAAAAATCAGACATTTTGAAAAATACATTATTTCTTCCGCTCAATTCCCTTCACCAACTCCTCAAAGTCCCGCTCGGCTTCGATTTCGGCCTCTTCCAACTCACGTCGCCTACGAGCATCGTCATACGCCTTGTATTCACCATGGGCATGCTTTTCAGCCTGCTTGTGGGATACCTTCCCGGCATTGGTGAGGGCGTCGCGCTCGTTAAAGGTCAAAAAGCGGTCAGTCATTTCAATCCATTCGTCCATCGTAATGCGCTGTCTCTGCTCGGCGCGATCCTCGGCGTAGTCGAGGAACATGACCACAAGGCGGTCCAGCTTGGTGAGTTCGTCTTGTTGGAGGTAGTTTTTGGAGGTCATTACGTCACCCTTGCGGACCACATACCCTTTGAAGCTGGTTAGCCCCATGTTGGGCAGGGCCGCGTCTGCGCGTTCCACTACAATTTCTGCGGCAGTCTTGCCCGTAGTGGCAAAAAGCATCTTGTTTTGGATGGTCTTAAAGAACATCTGGGCTGTTTCCGACTTGCCGTCATAATCGGCACTGGTCTGAGAAAACAGGTCTTTGACCTTCTGGTAAAACCGCTTCTCCGAGGCCCGGATCGTCCGGATGCGCTCAAGCAGTTCATCGAAGTAATCCCAGCCGCCAGGATTCTTCAGCCGCTCGTCGTCCATGGTGAAGCCTTTGACCATGTATTCCCGCAACCGTTCGGTAGCCCATCGACGGAATTGGACGCCCACGGACGAGCGGACGCGGTAGCCCACAGCGATGATGGCATCCAGGCTGTAATGCTTGGTCAGGTACTCTTTTCCGTCCGAAGCAGTTATTCGGAAATTCCTAACAACTGCCCCCTCGGCCAGCTCCCCATCTGCAAATAGTTTTTTTAGGTGCTCGTTGATCGTGGGAATCGAAACCTGAAAGAGCTCAGCCATGAGCTTCTGGCTAAGCCAGGCCGTTTCATCCAGGAAGCGAACCTCGACACGGATGTTTCCATCCGGGGCCGGGAAGATGTCTATTTGAGATCGCGGGGCAGGGGCGTTGTCACTCATGGGGCGTCCTTCTGATTTGATGACCGACCATAGTACAGGCCACCATTCTCAACAAGTACGCACGGGCGATGGGAAAGCACGAGGCTTGTTGCATGTTAGCCGACCACGTCTTCCAGAACGTTCTTGATAATGCCTAACCGGTGTAGATATCGAGTCGTAGTCATCGAGTTTTTATGCCGGAGGATGGCTTGAATGGTCGGGATGTCCACTCCCTCCTGCGCAAGTATTGAGGCCGTCAGATGCCGGATTCCGTGAAACGTGAAGTGCTTCACCCCCGCCCGCTTGCACAGGATTTTCATGAGGAGCTGGCGCCACTTATACGGTGATCCGTCCTCGGTACTGAAGACAGTTCACCAACCCGCTGCGTATGATGTTCTGAGAGCGCTTGCCGAAGCCGATTGGTCAACGGAAGCCAGTTGTGACCTGCCCCCGGTTTATGTTCCGGGCTTATGTTAGCCTGCATTCTTCCTGCTGGGGTTGTCCAGTCCCCAGTCTAGCTCCCCCTATGGGGAGTCGCGCGACCGGCGCAGGCGGCTTGTATCCCAATGAACTGTGAGGCCTGATCGTATTGTATTCCTGCCGCCAGTTTTCGATCACAACCTGTGCTTCCTTCAACGAATAGAATATCTCACCATTCAGCAATTCATCCCGTAGCTTCCCATTGAAGCTTTCGCTGTATCCGTTCTCCCAAGGGCTACCAGGTTCGATGTATGCCGTGTTCACTCCGACGTCTTCAAGCCATTTCCTGATCGCCTTTGCTGTGAATTCTGATCCGTTGTCCGATCTAATGAAATCCGGCTGACCTCTGGTCACGAACAGGTCGGCCAGAATGTGCATTACGTCTTCATTCCGTATTCTTCTCGCTACAGGGATCCCTAGGCATTCCCTCGTAAATTCATCAATGATGGTCAGCATACGAAACGCCTTGCCGTCATGCGTCCGGCCATGACAAAGTCATAAGCCCAAACAGGATTGGGCCAGCAAGGACGAAGGCGCAAGCACGATCCGTCATTCAACCACAGACGTCCTTTCTTGGGTTGTTTCTGGGGGACTTTCAGCCCCTCATGTCGCCATATGCGTTCGACCCGCTTGTGGTTCACATGCCAGCCTTCATTTCGAGGAAGTGCCGTAATTCGCCTGTAGCCATATCGTCCGTATTCGCTGGCAAACGAAATGATGGCGCTGGTCAATGCTGCCTCATCATCGGCGGCACGCTTTTGATATCGCTGGCTGAATCGAGATTGTCCAATGACCTTACATGCTCGACGTTCAGACACATGGAAGACATCCTGGACATGATTTACACATTTGCGGCTACGTTCAGGGCTTAGAAGTTTCCCTTGAGTGCCTCTGAAAGGATTTGTTTGTCCACACTCAAATCAGCAACGAGTTTCTTGAGCCTGGTGTTCTCGCGCTCCTTGAGCCAAGACAACGTCGGCTTCTCTGAGCTTGAAAATGATCTGTTCTGGGGTGTGTCGTTTGATGGCCATTTCCTGCCCCCTTCATGGCCATACTATTAACATCGATGTGGGCCAGTTTTCGGAGGGGGGCAGGTCAGAGGGAAGATACCACCTCTGTCGGTATGTCAACGCTGGATATTCGCTTGGCGAGACAAAACAGTCATCCCTTCAAAATAGCCTTGATGGATTCCAGTTCCCGCAGGGTATCTTCCCCGCTCCGTTCAAGAAGCAGCTCCATATAGGTCTTTTTGGGGGCGCCGGACGCGGTTGCCACCGTCGGGGCGGGCCTTTTGCGGCCCAGCACCTTTCTGAGAAAGGACTCCCACTCCCGGCGGAGCCTGTCCTTCATGGTCTTGGGAGGACGGTCTCCCAGCCAGTAGAACGCGTTCCGGTCATAACTCCAGATGAACAGGAGGGCTATGGCGTCTTCCACATAGCGCCGGGCCGCATTTGCCGGAATGCCTTCCTTGTCGCCCATGTACTGCGTGGCCGCCCGCTTGAGCGCCTCCAGTTCCGGAAAGTACCGGGGATTGGAGATGTGGTCCTTGGCATTGCCCCGCAGGCGCAGGCACTTGTCCTCCGGCGGGAGGAGATTGACCACGTAAAACGGGGTGTCAAACCGCGCCGACTTGCCGTGGATCAAATGCATCAGCGTGGTCCCGTGCTCCAACAGCGTGTAATTGACCAGGTTTTCCGGCTGCCTGCGCAACGCCGTCTTCCAACTGTCCGTGCGCTGCAACGCGTAAAAGATCGGATAATAGTTGGCATGATGCTGCAGCAGCCTGACCCCGGCGTGGTCCGAGTCCACCGGGAAGAGATAGGAGTCGTACACATGGGGATAGAGTCTCCCCTGGTTATAGTTGACGACGACCCCCTGGGCCGACGAATAGTCCGGGTTCTTTTCCAGAAAATCCAGGCTCTGCTTCACGGCTATTTGCAAGGGGAAGATATCGTCGGCATTCATGAGCATGTATGGCGTCTCCACCAGCTCGGCCACGTGCTGCCGGAGTTTTGCTACCAGGATCTGCTCCGGGCAATGGACATACTGCACCCGCTCGCTCTGCGACAGGGTGGGATGCGGGGTGGCCGTTGAATCGAGAATGATAATCCGGACGTCAAATTCGCTGATGTGGGCCAGGACCTGATCAAGGGAATGCGGACGGTTGTAGGTCGGGATGACGATGGTCAATAATTCGTGCATTGGTACCTTCTGACGGGGGGGGGGCACTCACGACTGGTCAAGTTGCCGGTCATACATTTTTCAACAAAAAACTGATTTTCGCCAAGTGGGATGAGTTGAATTCATGTATGACGGTATAGCAACAGCGTCTATGCTTGATACTCTCCCGGTTTTCAATTGTCCCAAGGTGTCGGGTTGCTTATTTTCAAAATTGCATTCATTGTCTAAAATGCTGCAGCTGTCAATATCGCTTTTAAGGTTATAGCGTGCACATTGATGGGAAGAGATCGGCCTGCCGCTCTAAAAAAGGAAGTCACTAATATCGGGTAGACATGTTTGCTGCAAAAGCATACTATCTTCAGTCGATATTGTTATCCGCTTAATATGTTTATCTAATTCTGTTGATAAAATTATGGCTACCAGTACTTCGGGCTATCCAGCGCGAGCAGAAAACGCAAGAGATGAGAATACGACATGCAGACCATCATCATGTGTGGCGGGTTGGGAACCCGCCTGCGGGAAGAGACTGAATTTCGCCCCAAACCCATGGTCAGTATCGGCGAGAGGCCGGTTCTCTGGCACATCATGAAAATCTATGCCCACTTCGGGCACACCGAGTTCATTCTTCCCCTGGGCTACAAGGGCAAGATGATCCGAAACTATTTCATCAACTACGAGTTCATGCACAACGACGTCACCCTTGAGTCGGGCAACCGGAACGCCTATGTCCAGCACAACTGCCACGCCGAGACCGGCTGGAAGATCACCCTGGCCGATACGGGCCAGGACACCAAGAAGGGCCAGCGCATCAAGCAGGTGGAACGGCACATCACCGACGACATCTTCATGCTCACCTACGGTGACGGCGTTGCCGCCATCGACATCAACGCCCTCATCGCCTTTCACAAGTCCCACGGCAAGATCGCCACGGTGACCGGGGTGTACCCGGGCGCCCGCTTCGGTGAACTACAGCTGGACGGGGAGCAGGTCGCCTCGTTTTGCGAGAAACCGATCAACTCCAAGCGGGGCAGGGTCAGCGGCGGCTACTTCGTGTTCAACAAGGCGGTGTTCAACTATCTCGACAACGGGGTTGATCTGGAAAACGGCGCCCTGGAGCAACTAGCCCGGGAAGGCCAGCTGATGATGTACCCGCACGATGGATTTTGGGCATGTATGGACACGTTGCGCGATATGCAGTACCTGAACGACCTTTGGGATAAGGGGTGTGCGGAATGGAAAGTCTGGAACACCTGCAAAGCATGACGAGGAATCCATGAAAGTTCTCATTACAGGTAACATGGGCTACATCGGCCCCTGTGTCGAAGAGCAGTTGCGTGAAACCCATCCGGGCGTCGAACTGGTGGGACTGGACATCGGGTATTTTGCCCACTGCCTGACCAACAGCAAGGTGCTACCGGAGACCCGCATCGCCACACAGCTTTTCATGGACGTCCGCTCGGTCCCCGAGTCGGTATTCAAGGACGTGGATTGCGTCATCCACTTGGCCGCCATCTCCAACGACCCCATGGGCAACAGCTTCGAAGCGCCCACGGTGGCCATCAACGCCGAGGCCACCAAGGCCATCGCCGAGGCCGCCAAAAAGGCCGGGGTCTCCCACTTCGTCTACGCATCGAGTTGCAGCATGTACGGCTCGGGGGGAGACGGCGCGCGCACCGAGGACGCGCCCCTCAAGCCCTTGACGGCCTACGCCCGCTCCAAGGTCGCCTCCGAGACGGCCCTCGGGGCCATGGCGGACGAGTCCTTCACCGTCACCAGCCTGCGGTTCTCCACGGCCTGCGGCATGAGCGAGCGGCTCCGTCTCGACCTAGTCCTCAACGATTTCGTGGCCGGCGCGGTGGTGGACAAAAAAATCACCATCCTGAGCGACGGCAGCCCGTGGCGACCGCTCATCCACATCCGAGACATGGCCCGCTCCATCGACTGGGCGAGCACCCGTTCGGCGGACAACGGGGGGAACTTCGTGGCCGTCAACGTGGGTAGCAACGCCTGGAACTACCAGATCAAGGACTTGGCCGAGGCCGTGGCCGACGTCATCGGCGGCATCGATCTTTCCATTAATACCGACGCCAGCCCGGACAAACGGTCCTACAAGGTCAACTTCGACTACTTCGCAGGCCTCGCCCCGGCCCACCAGCCGCAGGTAACGCTGGAAAAGGCCGTTTCGGAGTTGCACGCCGGGCTTTCGGAAATGAACTTCGCCGAGACCAACTTCCGGGATACCTGGTACATGCGGCTCAAGGTGCTGAAGGAGCATCTCGACAGCGGGAGACTGAACGCCGACCTAGGGTGGAGCTGATGCGACTGCCCGTCAAAATATACCTCACGGATCCAATACACAACTACATAGGGAGCAAAGACAACTGGATGATTCCCTTGAACGTGCTGAACCTGTCGGCATGCGCAAAGGAACAATTCGGCGATGACGTCGACATCCGGTGTTTCAAATTCCCGGACCAGGTTCTCGACGCCATCGAGGCGGACCCGCCCGATATCATCGGCACCTCCAACTACATCTGGAACGCCGAGCTCTCCAAGCTCATCCTCGAATACGCGAGAGAGCAGCGGCCGGACACGCTGACGTTGATGGGCGGCCCCAACATCATCGAGGATCAGGCGTGGATGACGGAATTCCTGGCGTCCACGGAGTGCGACATCTACACGCAGGGAGACGGCGAGCTTCCCTTTTCCGACATCATCTCCGCATACCTGAAGCACGGCGGTGACAGGATCAAGGTCCTGGAAGGGGTCGGCCTCGGCAGCGTCTGGATCAAGACCGCTGGAGCGGCCCGCTTCGTGCCGGCCAGGGAGGATCTGAAGGACCTCGACCGACTCCCCTCCCCCTTTGCTATGGGCCTGGCAGACGAATTCCTGGATCAGGGCCTGATCGCCAACATCGAAACCAACCGGGGTTGCCCTTTTTCCTGCACGTATTGCGTCTGGGGAACGGGACACGCCGTCCGACAGTTCGACATCGAACGCGTGAAGTCGGACCTCGATCATTGCCGAAGGCGCTCCAAAGACGGCCAGTTGATGATAAACGACGCCAACTTCGGCCTGTTTGGACGCGACCTCGAAATCGCGGGCTATCTCAAGGAGCTGTCGGACGAGCACGGCTGGCCGACCAACGTGGTCGTCAACTGGGGCCAGGTCAGGTCCGAAAAGGCGCTCGAAATCGCCAACACCCTGCGCGGGGTCTGTATCTTCAGGCAATCCTCCCAATCCATGGACCCCGAGGTGTTGAAAAACATCAACCGGAAGAACGTGTCCGCCGAACAGTGGCGGACAAGTATCAGCCACTGCAAGGAACAGGGCGTCGAGTCCTTCGGCGAACTCATCCTCATGCTTCCGGGAGAAAGCCTGGCATCCTACCTCGAAGGCTTGCGCATCCTCTTTTCCTACGATGTCGACTGCATCAACACCAACCAGTTGCAGTTGCTCAACGGCGCCCCCATGAACACGCCGGAGGAACGCCGCAAGTACGGCATGAAGACGAAATGGCGCCTCTTCGAAAACGCCTACGGCATTTACAAGGGGAAAACAGCCATCGAATCCGTGGAACTGGTGTGCGAGACCAACTCGTTCCAGGAGGAGCAGTGCTATCTCACCCGGCCCCTGAGCTGGCTGATCCAGATGAGCTGGACCCTGCACCGCCACGACCTGCTGATCCGCCTGTTGTCCACGGTCGGAGTCAACCCCGTGGACTTCTTCATGGAAGTCCTCAACCAGGCGTCCTCGGCCGCCCCGGCCGTGGCCCAACTATTCGACGAATTCATGCAGGACACCCGCAACGAGCTATACGACTCGCAGGAGGAGCTGGTCGCCCACTACGCCACGCCGGAAAGGATGGAGGCGTTGCGGGAAGGCGACTTCAAGAAGCTGAACACGCACTATTCCAGCTACCTGCCCGAGCTCAACGTCGAATTCATGGACCTCTACAAATCGGTGGCCCGCTCCCTGTGCGCATCCGTGGACGGCCTGCCAGAACATTTCATGCGGCAGATCGACGAGTGTTGCGAATACCTGCTTCAGCGCAACATCAACGCCTCAGAGCTCGAAGCCGTGGAGGCCGGCAAGTCCGTCCGCAAACGGATGGACTTTCACTTCGACTTTCTCCGTTGGAGCCGGGACACCAAGGGCACGAGCCTGGCCGAGGCCGCCGGAAGCACGCCCTTCACCTACGAGTTCTACGTCTCGGACCAGCAGAAGGATGCCATCTGCGGGCACATGCGCAAATTCTCCGGTATCTCGCGGGAATACCAGCTCAGAAAACTGCACGAGCCGTTTTACGGCATCCACAAGAAGCATCTCCTGTTCAACATCAAACCGGCATAACGACGGGTAAACATGTCAAACAACGACAACGATATCCAAGCCGAGGCCCAGGCCTTCGACTCCCGCATAGACCAGCGGGTGGCCGCAGGGTTCGTTCCGGACCTTCGCCGGGCCGTCAAGTGCGAGTACTTCTACAAAAGCTTCTGGCGCGATCCGCTGTTCATCAAGCTGTATCTCGGCTGGATTATGGACGGCTTCCTCGACCTGCTCGACACGCACTGCGGCAAGGGGCTGCGCATCCTCGACGTGGGTTGCGGCGCGGGCTACATGTCCCTTGAGCTGGCCCGCAACGGCCATCACGTGGAGGCCCTGGATATATCGGCATCCTGCATCGGCCATGCCCGGCAGGTCCTGGAGGAAAACCCCTATACCGAAGGGTTCGGGTCGCTGAACTACAGCGTCCTTGCCTTTGAGGACATGCAAAAGGCCATGGCCGACAAGACCTTTGACGTCATCCTGTTCAGTGTGTCCATGCACCACATGATGGACGTGCAGGCCGTGGTCGACGTCTGCCACGCCATGCTGCCCGACAAGGGGCACTTGGTGTTCTACGAGCCGTGCCATGAGCGGTTCCGAGTCCAGGACGCCGCACAGGTCGCCCTCATCCGGGGGCTGCTAGCCCTGACCGGATACTGGTATGACCCCGAGGACATCCTGCCCCACCTCAAGGACGACAAGGCTCTGGCCGCCTATTTCGAAGACACCCATTACGAGTATGTCATGGAACGGGACAAGAACGAGCCGGGTGGCCAGTCCCCCCACGACCTGGAGGCCAACGGCGAGGAGATCCTGTCCGCGGCCCGAAGCCGGTTCAGGGAAATCGAGACCCGGCCGGGATGCTCCTTCATCTACCGACTGCTGGGCGGCCTGCGCGGGGACGAGGAAAAAGTCAAACAGCTCGCCGAGTTCATCACCCTGTACGAACGGGTCTGCGTGAACAACGGGTTCATCAAGGAAAACATGTTCTATTTTGTCGGCCAAAAGGACGCATAGGAATTCGATATGCCGAAAGTCTATTTCACACCTGATGAAATGTGCACGACCATTAAACTGGAGATGCGCAGGGTTCAGGACTTCTTTCTGGTCAACGACTGGGAAGTGACCACCGACCCGGACCAGGCGGACCTGCTGCTCTGCCTGACCTGCTCGGGCTGGGAAAAGCTGGAGCACAACTCCATCCACACCCTGCAGAGCCTCCAGAAATACGGCGACAAGGTCGTGTCCGTGGGATGCGTGAACAACGTCAACCCCGAGGGGATCCGGGCCGTGCATTCCGGACGGTGCATCGACACCCACAACTTCGAGCACATAGAGTCGCTCATCGACCATCCCAGGGTGACCATGAAAGAGCTGTCCGCGCCCTCCATGTTCCGGACCAGGGAGGACTATCGGCTCTACGACCTGACCAAGCGGTTCGTGAACATCGCCATGGGCTGTTCGTTCAAGTGCACCTACTGTCCCCACCGCATCGGGCTGGGCCCTCTGCGCAGCCGGACCCGCAAGGACATACTCAACCAGATTGAGGAGCTGAAGCAGGAAAACCTGCGCATCCTTGTCCTGACCGGCATGGAGACCGCCTACTACGGGACGGACATCGGCACCACCTTCCCGGAATTGCTGCGGGACGTATTGGCCATGGACGGACACTTCGACATCCACGTGGCCCAGTTCCACCCCATCGGCGTGACCAAATATGCGGATGAGCTGCTTCCCCTATTCTCCAACCCCCGGGTCACGGACATCCAGATGCCCATCCAGTCCACCAGCCCCCGGCTGCTCAAGATGATGGGCCGCCCGCAGCTATCCGAAAGGTTGGGCGACTTTCTCCACCAAGTGTCCGCCAACAACTCCCGAGTGGTGCTGCGCACGGACCTGATCATCGGCTTCCCCACGGAGACCATGGAGGAGCTGGACGCTAGTATCGATTTTGCCTCGGCCAACTATGACGAGGCCGCAGTGTACGGCATCGAAATTCGCAAGGGACTGCCCACTGAAAAATATCTAGACCAGACCTTTTCCGCCGAGGAACTCCACCGGCGTTGCGCCTACGCGGCCAGCCGCCTCGAAAAGGCCGGAACCATGGCCCACGGCGGCCAGCAGAGCGAAGAATCCCTGCTGGACCTGGAGGCCAGAAAACAAAAAATCCGTGAAAAAAAGGGAGCCTGCTAACCCCATGATCACCATAGATACCGAAAACGCCGTCGTCACCGTCGAGGAGGCGGGGCAGAAGACGTCCTATCCGTTCAATTCCGACGAGGCCTTCGGGGTTATGGCCAAGGCCATGCTCCGGGTGGGCTGGGACACCAAGTACGTATACAGCTTCACCTGGATGGGGCGGCCCATCATCCAGCTGCCCGACGACATGATCCGCCTGCAGGAGATCATCTATGAGGTCAAACCGGACGTGATCGTGGAAATCGGCGTGGCCCACGGAGGATCGCTGGTGTACTCGGCCAGCCTGTGCAAGGCCATGGGCAAGGGCAGAATCATCGGCGTGGACATCGAGATCCGCCCCCACAATCGCAAGGCCATCGAGGCCCACGAGATGTTCGACCGCATCGAACTCATCGAAGGCGACTCCATCTCCGAGGAGACCCTGAACAAGGTCAAGGGACTGATCAGGCCCGGCGAACAAGTCCTGGTGTTCCTGGACGGCTGCCACACCAAGGCCCACGTGGCTGCGGAGTTGGAGCTCTACGCCCCGCTCATCGGCCAGGGTTCCTACATCGTGGCAATGGACGGCATCCAGCGCGACCTGATGGGCGCGCCTCGGGCCAAGGACGACTGGTCCTGGAACCACTCGGCCGCAGCCGCCGAGGAGTTCGTTGCGAAGAATCCGCAGTACGTCATCGTGGAACCGCTCATCCGCTTCAACGAGGGGACGGTCACCGGGCACCACATGACTTACTGGCCCAACGCCTTTGTCAAACGCGTCTGATCATGCGCATAACGCCGTTGCCGCTTAGCGGGTGCTTCCTGCTTGAATCCCAGCCCTTCACGGACCACCGGGGGGCCTTTGCCCGCCTGTTCTGCGCTACGGAGCTGAGGGAGGCCGGCCTGGACACCCCCCTGGCACAGATCAACTTTTCGCACACGGTCGCTCCAGGCGCCATCCGGGGCATGCATTTCCAGTACCCGCCCCATGCCGAGGTCAAGATCGTGCGCTGCCTGCACGGCGCGGTCTTTGACGTGGCCGTGGACCTGCGCCCCGGGTCGCCCACCTTCCTGAACTGGCACGGCGAGGTGCTCACCCCGGAAAACCTGCGGGCCATGTACATCCCTGAGGGATTCGCCCACGGCTTTCAGTGTTTGGAGCCGGACTCGCAGCTCCTCTACCTGCACACCGCAAACTACGCCCCGGACTTCGAGGGCGGCATCCGCTTTGACGACCCCGCCGTGGGCATCCAGTGGCCGCTGCCCCCTGCCGATTTGTCGGAACGCGACAGAAAACACGCTCTTATCGACGATAATTTCCAAGGAATACAGATATGATATGCCGCCATTGCCACACCCCTCTCGACCATGTCTTCATCGACCTGGGCAGTCAGCCGCCCTCCAATTCCTTTCTCTCCAAGCCCCAGCTTGACGAGCCCGAGGCAACCTATCCGCTGAAGATCTACACTTGTCCCGAGTGCTTCCTGGTTCAGGTGGACGAGTACAAAAAGTCCTCGGAGATCTTCAGCGAGGAATACGTCTATTTTTCCTCCTACAGCACCTCCTGGCTGGAGCACGCCCGGAAATACACGGACATGGCTGCGGACCGCTTCGGGCTGGGCAGCGAATCGCTGGTGGTGGAGATCGCCTCCAACGACGGCTATCTGCTCCAGTACATGAAGGAGAAGGGCATCCCCTGCTACGGGGTGGAGCCCTCCCTGGCCACAGCCGAGGCCGCCGCGCAAAAGGGCATCGAATCCGTGACCGAGTTCTTTGGTCAGACCCTGGCCGAACGTCTGATCGGAGAGCGGGGGCCGGTGGACCTGCTCATCGGCAACAACGTGCTGGCCCACGTCCCGGACATCAACGACTTCGTCAAAGGCATCGCCGCCATCCTCAAAAAGACCGGCGTGGCCACCTTGGAGTTTCCCCACCTAATGCGCCTTGTGGCGGAGAACCAATTCGACACCATCTACCATGAGCATTTTTCCTACCTGAGCCTGAACACGGTGCAACGCATCTTCGCCAAGGCCGGGCTGCGCGTCTTTGACGTAGAGGAGCTGTCCACCCACGGCGGCTCGCTCCGGGTCTTCGCCTGCCCCGAGGCTGGCGACCGCCCGGTGTCCCAACGGGTGACCGAACTCCTTGGCCGGGAGATGGAACTCGGCATGCGCCGGATGTCCTACTACGACTGTTTTCAGGACGCGGCCGACCGCGTGCGCGATGATCTGCTGGCCTTCCTGAAGGAACAGAAAAAGGCCGGCAAGAGCTTGGCCGCCTACGGGGCCGCAGCCAAGGGCAACACCCTGCTCAACTACTGCGGGGTGTCCACGGACCTCATCGACTTCTGCGTGGACGCCTCCCCCCACAAGCAGGGGCTGTTCATGCCCGGCAGCCACATCCCGGTGCTCGCGCCCGAGACCCTCAGGGAGCGGAAACCCGACTATGTCATGATCCTGCCGTGGAACCTTACCACGGAAGTCGTCCGGGGACACGGCTACATCAAGGATTGGGGCGGCATTTTCTTCGCCGCCATTCCCCGGCTGACCCTGCACCGTCCCTGACCCACGACCGCCCCGCTCCGGCAGCCGGGATCCATCCCTCCCCCAGGCGGACTGGAATTCCGGCCTTGCTACAAAGGGATAAATACCCCAACATGGGGCCTCCCCGGTCCCATGTCATTGTCGGGGCCGGAAAACAGGCGATCAGGAGGCTTCTTGGCCCGCAACACGCAATTATACGAATTCGGAAATCTTCACCTCCTCAAACGGAGCGTGAGCTATTTTGCCCCCTACAAATTCCGCGTGGTCGTGGCGGTCATCGCCATGGTGCTCTACACGCCCGTGGCGCCGGCCCTGGCCTGGCTGACCCGCTACGTCATCGACGACGTACTGCTGGCCAAGGATCTGGGCATGCTCAAGCTCTGCGTAGTCGGACTGGTCGCCCTCATCATGTCCAAGGGAGTGCTCCAGTTCATCCAGGCCTATGTGATGAACGCCACCGGCATCCTGGTGCTACGCGATCTGCGGCACGACCTGTTCAACAAGATCATCCGCCTGCCCGCCTCCTTCTTTGCCGACAGCGAGGTGGGCATGCTCATGAGCCGCATCGTCAACGACGTGGTGACGGTCCGGCAGTGCCTGCCCAGCGTCATCATGTTCGCCCGGCAGATATTCACCCTCCTCGCCCTCATCGGCATGGCCATCTATCTCGATCCGTACCTGGCCTTCTGGGGGGGAGTGGTACTCCCCGTGGCCGTCTACCCCATCATCTATTTCGGCAAGAAAGTGCGGAAATACGGCCGGAAAATGCAGTCCGAACTGGCCGGAGTCAATGTTGTCCTCAACGAGAGCTTCAGCGGCATCAAGGTCATCAAGGCCTTTGCCAACGAACATGGGGAAGAGAAGCATTTCAGCTGGGAGAACAACCGACTGACCCGTCTGATCATCCGGCAGCTGCTCTATGCCGAATCCTCCTCGCGGATCATGGACCTGTTCGCTGCGGCGGCCGGGGCCATCGTGCTCTGGATCGGGGGGTGGCGCATATACAACGGCCACCTGACCCCCGGTGAACTCACGGCCTTTTTGGCCTGCCTGATCCAGCTCTACGAGCCGGTCAAGAAGATCAATATGTCCAATAGCCAGATCCAGGCCGGCTTAGCCGGGGCCGAGCGCGTCTTCGACATCCTGGATTCCCCGAACATCGGGATCGAGGAGGACGGAACCGTAGAATTCGACGGGAATTTCAAGGAGTTGACCGTGAGCGATGTCCGGTTCAGCTACCCGGATGCCCCTGTCCCGGCCCTGGACGGCCTCTCCTTTTCCGTCAAAAAGGGGCAGCGGGTGGCCATTGTCGGCCCCAGCGGAGCGGGCAAGACCACCCTGGTCAACCTCTTTCCCCGGTTTTACGACATCCAGGCCGGGGAGATCCGGTTGAACGGCCTGCCCCTGCCCGAGTATAGACTCAAAAGCCTGCGTCTGAGTCTCGGCCTGGTTTCCCAGGACGTGTTCCTGTTCAACGGAACCGTGGCGGACAACATCGCCTACGCCTGCGACGAGTACGACATGGCCGATGTGATGCGAGCCGCCAAGGCCGCCTATGCCCACGATTTCATCGCTGCCATGCCCAACGGCTACGACTCGCTCGTCGGCGAGGGCGGAGTCAAGCTCTCCGGGGGCCAGAAGCAGCGCCTGACCATTGCCCGGGCCATCATGAAAAACCCGTCACTGCTCATTCTCGACGAGGCCACCAGCGCCCTGGACACCGAATCCGAACGGCTGGTCCAGAAGGCCTTGGAGAACCTGATGCAGGGCCGGACATCCATTGTCATCGCCCACCGGTTGTCCACCATCCTCAACTCGGACGTCATCATAGTCATGGCAAAGGGTTGCCTGGTTGCCAGCGGGACCCATCGTTATCTCCTCGATAACTGCGAATTGTATAACCATTTATACCAAATGCAGTTCAACGACTCAGCCGCCCAGCAGCCAAAAGCCCAACCCTGCGATTGCGAAACCTAAGCAGAAAGGGCACGGCAAAGATGCCGAACGACGAGCAGGGGGACAAGGTTCTGGTTTCCAGGGCGCATTTCATCCATTCGATCAACTCGCGCATGAGTCGGGGTTGCCAAAGGGCGTGGCCGTCTCAAAGACCAATTCGATCCGTTGGTCGTGTTCCAAAGGACGTGGCGCACAGTTCGAGGGAGTCTTGAAGTTGCTGCGATGGCGTTCGTCCTTGATGCTACGGCGCGACACATCCCGATGAAGCTGACGAATTTACTCCCCCGTCGACGGAATATGTCCCCAAGACGAGCACCTGCTCCATGGTCTTAACATCTCCGGCAACCTCCTGCGCCTCGCGCAAGGCGGAAGATCGATTGTTCCGACGCATGACAATCAACATCATGTGCAACAACCGCACGACGTCCACGACGCCGACCGCCTACCCCTGGGCATCAAACAGCGTCGGGTCCTCATTTCGGTGGAAAATTGTCCCATTCATTCGTGGCTCGTCCGTGGCTCCATGCGTATCAAACGTGCTTTTCATGGCGTTGGTGGTGTTTATAACTGGCTAAAACAACGTAGGTAAGAGACTTCCCTTGGTTTTCAATATACCCTCTTACGCCGGCAACAGGGGTCCCCCCCTTGGGGACGCCATTGAAATCAAAGGACTTACGAAAAATCGTAAGTCCTTTTTTTGTGCTTGGCACAAATCCTGGACGCAAATATTTTTTCTTGTATAAATTCGCTGCATTGGGGGAGACAATTTTTTTAGATCATGTTAGCGACGTGTTTTTGTGTCGTGTCTGTAATATATTTACATTACCTAAGAAGTGGTGAGGGGCCTAAGTGTGAGCCAGTTATTGCCTTGTAATCATTTCCCATGGGCTTGCTCATAGTAGTAATCCATATACATCTCGCCGTCATAGCACTGATAGCAGTATAGCTCGCAGTCATACTCTCCCACCTCCATCGAGTACGTTTCTCGCCCCAATAGAATCTCGCCGCATTTTTCACATTGATGCACATCTTCCTGATGTCCGCACACTAGGCAGGTATTGATCTCGTCTTGGTAAACGAAAGTTTCGTAATTGCATGAAGGGCAAAAAAGGATGTCTTGATAGTCGTTGTCTGCAATATTCTTCAAAGCGGCTTGATAGAGGCTTTCTCCATATTCAGAAATTTCAAGCACCTTCTTCCAAATTTCTGAATCCACATATGAATCAATGAATTTATCTAAGTGCTTGTTGAAAAAATGAGATAGAAAGCCGATCAACCTAGCGAAGATAACCTTTGCCTCTTTTGGGTTAATTTCGAACTCATAATGGACAATAGCATCCCGTTTCTTAACCGCAGATTTGATCGTTCTAATTTCTTTCTCGGTGAAGTTGCATGGACATAATTTCTGAATCCGGGACAAAGCCTTTCGAAGGCTGATCGTGTGTTTTTGGACATCAACATCTTGATAAACAAAGGCTGGGTGCTCATTTCTCAAGCGTTCTTTGAACGACAGTTCGATAGCTTGAACCAAATTGAGAATTGCAAACTTCCACTGCCAGGGTGCATTTTTTGCTTCAACAGCTTTTCTGGCTGCCTCCTCAATAAATGTGCAGGCATTTTTAAAAAGGGACATCTTAATTTCATGCGTTTCCATGCAGAACCTCACAAATTCATTTAAACGTCATAGCCTACCCTAATTCAGTGTACGTATTGAAGGTCTCACATCTTGTAGTATTTTTACAGTCTATTTCATCTGGACGAATCCACTTGCTTGCCAAAGCTAAAGCCTGCTTTTGGAGATCTCCCTTGACATAATATAACTCCTTCTATTGTTATTGCGAATAGTTGCTTAGCGTCCTTTAACTCTACTTGGGAAAGGCAAAATTCATAATAGCATGGAATCTCCACTACATGGCAGGATTCGGTTTAAAATCGGAAGACAAGACTGATGATGCTTGGTCTAGTTCGGTCAAATTCGTACGCAAATGGGTGAAACACCGCATTGAGCGCAACAACCTCTTGAATGATGCATACTGGAAGGGGTAGTTTTTTCTCACGATTCATGGGCTCCCGCAGGCAACGACCTCTTCTTCATTAAAATATCCAGGTCTTCTGAGGAAGTTTTAAACTGCCCTCGCTACTGGGCATTGCAATATTTCCATCCAGATGACGAGCCTGCAAGGAAATGGAAAGTCAATATATCCATCGAGACACGAAAGACTTCCCGTAGAAATCCGAAGCATAGTTGTGCTCCGGCAGGCTCACGAACAGATATTCACGTCAACAGAGCGCACTTTCAACCACGTCACGATGGCTTCACCCAACGTTTTGGTCACAGGAAGTCTGTCGAACTCCAAGTTCCCATATTTACGCTTCTGCGTGCCGATAGCGTCCATACCGTAACTCAGTCAGGCCGCGGACCGAATGCGGGAAGTCGTTGGATAACGCAGAATTGGACAACTTCAGTTCCCATAACGTCAGCATGGGACTATTCTACTGTTTCTAGCCGTCCCTGCCCTACTCCGTCGTCGTTTGCGGATTTCCGGCCAAGCCCGTGCCGCCCAGCCAGGCAAAGACGCCGTTGCCGTCCGTCGTCTTGTCGGCCAACACGGTGACGGTGGCGGTCCGGCCCACGATGAGGCGCAAGTGGGACGGATTGTCGTCAATTGCGACACGGACCGGAATACGTTGGGCAAGCCGGACCCAGGAGAAGGTCGGGGCCACCGAGGCCAGCAGGCCGGCTCCGCTGTTGTCCCGGTCCTGGATGCCGCCCGAGATGCTGTCCACATGGCCAAAGATCGGCTCGGTCTCACCCATCACGTCGATTCTGACCTTGTCTCCGCGGTGAATGTGACGCAGCTTGGTTTCCTCAAAATATCCAGATACATAGTAGGATTTTGCGTCCACCAGCGCGGCCACGGGTTCGCCCTCGTGCGCATAGTTGCCGGGGCGGAGCGAAAAGTTGGTCATCACCCCATCCACCGGGGCTTTCACCCTGGCCCGCTCCAGATTGAGTGAGGCCAGCCTGAGACTGGCGCAGGCGGCGTCATAGGCGGAACTGGCCTGCTTGAGTTCGGTCTCGGCCTCCTGCCTGCGCTGGGGACTGACAACACGGCTCGACGCCAGGGAGTTGTACCGGGCAAAATCCTTCCTGGTCAGGGCCAGCGTGGCTCCGGTTCTGGCAACCTCGGCCTTTGCCTGCTCCACGGCCAAGGCATAGCGCTCGGAGTCGACGAGAAACAGCGTATCCCCCTTGTGGACCAACTGGTTGTCCGCAATACGCACCTCCGTGACCAGCCCGGAGACATCCGGCGTGATCTGGACGATATCCGCACAGATGCGCCCATCCCGCGTCCAGGGAGCCTCCATGTAAAACCGCCACAGGTGAAGCCCGAACCATCCGGCACAGGCCAACATGCACAGGGTGAACATCATCCTGCCACTATTTTTGAAAAATCCTTTCATTGCAAATACCTGATATACACCATGACGTTCAGACCCAGCACGGCGACGTACATGGCGAGATTAAATAACGGCCTATGCCAGACGAGCCGATACACTCCGGCCCTGGTCAGCAGCCTGGCCAAAAAAATATTCATGACAAGGGCGACGCAGGCCAAAACGGCCAGCCCCGGAACAAATACACCGTAAATATCAAAGTCCTGCACGTCACACTCCCCAAAGCGGCGCCAGCGGCGTTTTGGATTCACTCCGGGCAGAGACTCCCAAAACGAGACACAGCCGGGAGGAAAGCAGCAGAGCCAGCATCCGCCGATGGCGAGGTCCATCCCCCTCCTGGTAGATGCACATGCCGCAGCGCTGAAGGGTGACGAGCACGTTGTCCCTGTCCTCCTCGCGCTGCCCGTTCCGATAAAAAACGGCAGTCACCTTGCACAGGGCGGCCACGGAACTGCGGATAAGGGGCGAGGACTGAGCGGCCATTGCCTGAAGGCGGTCCAGATTATGTCCCAGCCGCAAGTCGCGCAGCAGGTCGTACCGATGCAGGCCGGAGTCACGGGCTATGGCCACCTGCCGCGAAGCCCAGAGTGAAACCAGATCAAGAAGCCGCTGCAACCGGCCCTCATGATTGGGACCGGGTTTTTCCGCAACTTCGGCCACAACCTTCCACCCTGACCGCAACAGATAACGGGACCGGGCCTCGGCCCCGGGCACCCGGACCAGGGTCATGACGGTCAGACAGCAGATGACACCAAACACCAAACCGATATCCGTCATGACCATCTCCCGGAAATCCAGGCTGATGGTGCTGTGCAGGTCGGACATGAGCGGCAGGAAGATGCAAAACAGCGCGCTGGTAATCCGCTGCCCCGGCGTCTTGCGCATGGCCCCGGCCGGAATCATCACCAACCCCAGCACCGCCGCCAGCGAGGCAAAGTCGGTGAGGGAGGTGAACACCGTAAAGTTCAGGACCATGGCGGCCACAGAGGTCAGGGCCAGCGCCATGGCCGTCTTGCGCAAAAAGAAGTTGGGATTGTCCATGCCTATCCAGCGGCAGCAGAACACCCCGGACATCTGGGTGACGAGCATTCCCGGTGACCATGCGGAACCGATCCAGAAGGCCATGGGCGCGGCTATGGCAAGGGCTGTGCCCAGCCCTGCGAGCACGGCTTGGCCATGGTCCCGAAACACGCGGATATGAGGCGTTTGCGAAATAAGCCGCGCCGAGCGGGAAGAAACCCGCTTTTCCCCCAGGTCGTGGTGCAGCACAGAGCACTCGTGCCAAACCTCGATGAACCGGCCCAACCGACCGGCCAGCGAGGAAATCAGCAGCCTGTCCCCTGTCTCGCTCAGCGCCTGTTCCTCCAGCTCCCGCGCCATCCCGCGCAGCCGAAGGGTCTCGTCCCGGTCCATGCCGCGCCCTTCGCGCACCCACTCGCCCACAGCTCCCATCAGGTGATCCAATCCGGAATGACCGCCGTCGAAATGGCGGCCGAGCTGGAGGATATGGTCCTGTATGCCCGAGAGTATGGGCGGCAAAAGGCGCATCCGATCCTGAATGCCGGACAGCAGCTTGACCAGTTCCCGGTGCCGGGACGCGTCAAAGGCAACATGGGCCACCAGCTCGCGCATGGCGACAATGCCGCCGGTCAGCCCCTGCCATTCCTTTCCGGTCTTCTCCGCATCCATGTGCGCCCCGCTCAGGACATCCAGAGCAAGGTCGCGGCTGCTTTTCATCCAGGCGTCGATCTGTTTCGCCACCACGGGTCCCACATGACCGGGAAAGACGATGCGGTTGACCAAAATCGCGCAGATGATGGCCAGACCGATCTCCTCCACTCGGGAAACCGCCAAGAAGAAGACATTGCCGGGATTGTCCACCACCGGCAGCCCGGCCAGCAGGACCGTATACCCAGCCAGCTGAAACAGATAGCCGCGAGGGGTCCTGTCCAGCTGGGCCACATAGGCGCAGAGCGAAACCCAGGCGAGGATCGCAAAGGAGAGCATCTCCGGCGACGAGGAAAGGGGCGGGACCATGAGCACGGTCATGATGCCGCCGATGACCGTTCCGGCCAGTCGGTAGGTCCCCTTGGAGGCGCTGGTGCCGGACATGGGCGAGCTGACGATATAGACCGTGCTGATGGTCCAGTACGGATGGTCCAGATCGAAATAGAGCGCAATGCCGAAGGCCAGCATGGCCGCAAGAAAGGCCTTTACGGAATGAAGGGCGTTTGAGGAAGGCATGGGAAAAGCCTATTTCTGCGGATCGAGCTTCCCGGCCACTGCGGCTTCGACCTTGGCGAGAAGACGCTCCGTGGCCCGGACGTCCTCAAGGCTCACATCCTGAAGGATCTCCTCACGCAGACACTTTCGGATACCGACAATCCGGGCGGCCAGCTCACGCCCCTCGTCCGTGAGATAAATCAACTTGGCCCGCCGGTCCGAGCTGTCCTCTTCGCGCCGGACCAGCCCGTCCTTTTCCAGATTGTCCAGCACACGGACCACGGCAGTGTTTTCCACTCCCAGCCGCTTGGCCAGTTCAAGCTGCCGGATGCCATCCCCGTCCTGCAACAGCGTAGAGAGGGGAAGCACCGGTATATTGCTCAATCCCTGCTCGGCCATGATCTGCCGGAAAAGCCGCTTCCACGACTGGCCCACGGCAATGATGGAAAGTCCGATCTGGGATTCTCGTTTTGTTTCAAATTCATCCATTGTCATTAAATGACATATCATCTATTATCCGTCAAATACAAAATAATCATATATTACAACAAGTAACAATATTTATACTCCAACAACGAGCGGTAAAGATGGAATCGAAGCCGTACTTCGACTTTGGCAACGGGCCGAAGGGAGTATGAAAATCACTCCCCGATCATCTCGTCCAGCCAATCGAATATCTTCTGGTTGGAGAGCATCATGGCTCCCATCTGGCAGTGGCCCGAGGCCAAGGTGGATTGATCGAAGACCAGCAGGGTCTTGCGGCATTTCAGCTCATCATAGAGCCGCTCTTCGTCCTTTTTCGAGGCAAAGTGATCCCCGCTTCCGGCTACGACAAGCGTGGGGCAGGCAATGCTTCCAGCCAACCCCTTCATGGTGAACTTGTCGTAGAATTCCATGAAGGCCAGCGGTGTTTTAGTCCCGGTGGTGAACATGCCGTTCTCAATGAACCAGCGAAATCCGATGTCCTTGGCCATGGCGGCGCGCATTTCCCGGTTTGCCGCGTCCCGATCACTGCGCATCCTCGCCCACAGCTCCGGGGTAGGTTCCCGATGGCCGAAGAGGTCATAGTTGCCGGGGTTGGCCACCAGCGCGGCCAGACGGGGCTCGAATGCCGCGCCGCGCGGGGCGAGATAACCGCCCATGCTGATACCCATGAGCACGACCTTGTCCGGGGCCACCTCTTTTCTGCCCAGGGCGAAATCCACCACCGGCATAATGACCTTCTCCCAGTCCGGCCGAAAGGTCAGCCCCTGTTCGCGCAGCACGCCGCCCTGCCCCGGTCCCTCAAAGAGAAGGACGGCCCACCCCCGTTCCAGCGCAAACCGGGCGTTCTCGAAATACAGTTCCTCGGCCGTACCATCAAACCCGGTCTGAATGATGACGGTTTTTCGCGGTTGCCCGGTATCATCCGGCAGCAGCAGATAACCGGGCAGCGTGGTCCCCTCATACGGAATGTCCACAACCTCGGCCGGATGATCCAGAAGCTTCGCGCCCTTTCGGAACACGTCCCGGCTCTTCCGCCATGAATCGCGGATGCGCGGATCGCGTGGGTTGCCTACGAGAAAGAATCCGGCATTCCGGTAATAGGTCGAGGCACGGAAAAAGGATTCGCGCGCCGAGGCCTCGTGCCCCCGCTCCAGACTGCTTTCGCCCAACCGGCGGATGCGCTCCCCAAGCGCGTACCAATGCGTATACCAGGATTCAGCGTCCCCTTCCCGAATCCGGCGGGCCGTCTCAAGGCACTCATTGATATCCGAGCCGCCCGCGACCGCCATGCCGAGCACCCGGCGCAGCTCGAAATCATAACTCTCGTCCTCAAAAACGATAGAGGCCGGTTTGTCGCCCTTTGCCTGAAAGGTGCCGGCCCGGACGCCGGACGCCAGGAAAAACGAAACCGCAACCATGAGTGAAACAGCCAATCTCGCCACAGGCCCCCCTCACATTATTCGCTCAATCCGCCACAGAACGGCGTCCCCAAACTGTTATTGACTATCGAACCTTGTACAGGTTCCGGACAAAACAGTAAACTGGACCTGAATTATCGGGTGAATCCTGGAAAATGCGCTTGTCTACGCTTCGTTCCGGCGGGCCAGTTGGTCGGCCCGGGCCAGTTCTTCGGGGCGATTGACATTGAGGAAGGAGAGCAACTCCGGATCATGCGGGGTCAGCCGCGCAACAGGCACCTCGCGCACCCGGACCTGGTCGAAGAACCGAATGATCTTGAAATCGCCCCGCCCAAGCTGGGCCTCTATATGCGGCAGGCAGCGCTTGGAATAGACGGCGCACAGCGGCTCGGTGTAGCCGTCCTCCTTGCAGGGAAGCACCACGTCGTCTTCCGGCCGGACCTCGGCCAGCAGTGCGCGAACCAGTGTTCCTTGCAGGAAAGGCGCGTCACAAGCGGCAAAGAATCCATGAGAGGCGCGGATGGCGTTCAATCCCGCATGAATGCCGGTCAGGGAACTGCGAGCCTCGTATTGATCCTGGGCCACGGGCAGGCCTATGGCTTGAAAATCCTTGGACTCGCGGGCTGAGATGACGATCTCCGAAAAAATGGGCCGGTACACGGCCAGAAGCCGATCCAGAATGGTTTTGCCGCCCACATCCAGAAACGCCTTCTTGACGTGCCCCATGCGCGAGCCAAGCCCTCCGGCCAGTATGACGCCTGCGATTTCCATGGGGGTATTGTAGAGTAAGCAGGGAAGGAAGGGAAGGAGGGAAGAGAATATGGAAGCCGCCTGCGGCGGGATGGTCGGATGATTTCGCCTCCGGCGGCTCAAGGGCTGTGGCCCTTGAGAATCCCGTTCTCGCCTTTGGCGAAAGGGACGGTAAAAGGGCTTGCCAAGGGCGGGGAGTGGGCAGTTAGGGAAGAGAATAGGGAAGCCGCCTGCGGCGGGATGGTCGGGTGATTTCGCCTCCGGCGGCTCAAGGGCTGTGGCCCTTGAGAATCCCGTTCTCGCCTTTGGCGAAGGGGACGGTAAAAGGGCTTGCCAAGGGCGGGGAGTGGACAGTTAGGGAAGAGAATATGGAAGCCGCCTGCGGCGGGATGGTCGGGTGATTTCGCCTCCGGCGGCTCAAGGGCTGTAGCCCTTGAGAATCCCGTTCTCGCCTTTGGCGAAGGGGACGGTAAAAGGGCTTGCCAAGGGCGGGGAGTGGGCAGTTATGGTGCGGACATGAAATTCTGGCTTATCCTCCTTATTCTGGCCGTGTTCATATATGCGGCGGCTGCGGCCCGTATCTGGTTCGGGCAGCGGCGCATCCTCTTTCGGCCCCGTCGGGAGCTGGAAGGGACTCCGGCCGATGCGGGACTGAAGTTTGAAGAGGTGTGGCTCAAGAACCGGCTGGGCACCCGCATTCACGGCTGGTTTGTCCCATGTGTCGGGGCAGAACGTACCCTGCTCTTCCAGCATGGCAACGGGGGCAATATCTCCCACCGGCTGCCCTCCCTGCGTTTGTTCCACAACCTCGGGCTTTCCGTCCTGCTCATCGACTACTCCGGCTATGGGCAAAGCGAGGGCTATCCCACCGAGGCCGCATTGCTGGCCGATGCCCGGGCAGCTTGGGATCACCTCATGAAACAGGGAACCACGCCGGATCAGATAATCGTGTTCGGGCGCTCGTTGGGCGGTGCCGTGGCCGCCGGACTTGCCCGGGAACTGGCCGGAGAGGGAATAAACCCGGCCGGACTCGTACTGGAATCGACCTTCACCTCGGCAGCGGCCATCGGCGCACAGCGCTATCCATGGCTGCCGGTCCGGCTGCTCATCCGCGACCGGTTCGACAGTCTGGGAGCTCTGAACGAGGTCGGCGTCCGCGCCCTTTTCGCCCACTCGCCCGATGACGATGTGGTGCCGTGGCAAATGGGACGCGAACTCTATGAGAAATATCAGGGACCAAAGTCCTTCCTGACCCTGAGCGGCGGCCACAACCAGGGGTATCTGGAGATGGGTCCGGCCTATCCCGACGGCTTGTCCCGGTATCTGAAAAACCTGGACAAGGCAGGAAAATCTTTCCCCAACCAGGCAGGCAACAATTCATAACAACCTGCCGATACAAACTTTATTTATTCCTGCACACCTTTTGCTTTAATCCGGGCAATTTCACAAGGAGGGACAAAAATGCCCGGTTTGGAAAACTTGCACTCCATCGATTTCAATATTGATTCCATTTCCCAGAAGGTTCAGAAGCTGCGCGAAAAGCGGACTTCCGCCCTGGATGTCGCCGCCGGCGTGGTCGAAGACAACAGCGGCCGCGCACAGGCCGGAGAGGCCGCAGTGAGCCTGCGCAGCCTGAGCAACGATATCGCAACCCAGGGACTCGGCCTCCATCATCTGGACCCTGCCCACGTTGCGGACCTCATCAGTGACCCCTTCGAGGACTAGCCCTTCCCACTCCTCCGCAAGGGGAGCCTGACCTGCCGAAAACGACAGGCAGGGCTTTTCGCTTGCTTTTTCCACACGGTCATAATATTGTCATATGATTGTGATATATATAAATTTGTTGTCACTTTCCAGTGACTTACCCTCTCCCTGAAACAAAATGCATTTTTATCTCCTGCCCCGACTATAGGTTGCGGCCACGGACGCACTTTTTCCCCCATCCCCTCTTGCTTCACACCTTTGCCAGGCGTATATTTGAATCAATGGCAAAAGGCTTTCCTCCCACAGAGGGAGGATTAACAAAGATTCAAAAACGGAGGATGGGAGGAAATAGAACCCGATTTCTTTTATTCACATAATGGCGAATCGAGTCGCCCACTCCCGAAAAGAGCAATGTGCGCCAAACAAATCACGCGACAGGTCGCCATAAAGTAAAAGTTTGAAATGCCGACCCTGACGCAAAGCCGGATAACCCGGCAAGGCGCACTTTTTTTGTGTTCTTTTAAGAGACCGGCGGCACCGAAAATCGACACCGCAGGTCTGGACAACCGACAAAACGTGCTTACTTTATAAGTAAGACAAAATGGGCATCAAGGGGACGTTCCCCATGAGATACATGGAATGAACCGCAACGGAGGGTGATGAGCGTTAAACCGGGCAAAGCCATAAATCTGCGAACCGAGTCGCAACACGAAAAAATCATAGAGTGCGCGTGAAGCTCCCAAGGAAATCGGGAGATGGCCTGAACAGGCAACGCGCACTATCTTTTTGCCCAATTTTCGACGTTCTTTCCTACAGCCACTCCACCTGCGCCGGATTCCGGGGTGGGATCAAAAAGTGGTGCTGACGAGGCTGCCCGAGCATGAGCGCACCGGCCATCCGGTTACCTTCCGGTACACCCAAAACCTCCGACAACTCGGCCACCGAGCGGGCTGCCATGGTCACCAGCCCGCCCCAGCACGCGCCAAGCCCCATGGACGAGGCTAAAATTTCCATATAGGTCAGAGCAATAGCGCTATCCACGTCGGTCCATCCATACTTGGTCGGGCCATATGCCACGGCCAAGACCGTGCCGCCGCGCAACACCACGTCCCGTCCCGCCTTAGCAGCTTCCACATGGTGTGCCCCCTTGGCATTCCCGGCCAACCACTCCAGCGTCAACTCCCGAATGCGGTCCAGCCGCGCCGGGTCCAGAATCATCACCCAAGACACATTCTGCGTGTTGGATGCCGTGGGCGCGCGCCTCGCGGTTTCCACCAACCGCTCCAGCTGCTCGCGAGGGACGGGCTGCCGCTTAAAGCCGCGCACGGACCGGCGGGACAGGAGCAGATTCTCCACTTCTTCCGCATCGGGCTGGCGGGATGGCACAAGCATGAAGCTCTCGGCTGGGAGCTGCGCATGGGTCAACGCGCCTTCATGACACACGGCCACGCAGTGGCCACAACGGATACACCGATCTGCGGCTCCGACAACCACTTCCGGCAAATGCTCCACTCCAGACTGCAAAACATTTGCGGGGCAGGCCTGTATGCACAGGCCGTCACGGTTGCACAGGTTGGGATCAACGGTGATCAGGGACATGAAAATTCTCCTTGCTCTACGGCGATGGTTGAAGACCTGAACCAACATACCATGCAACAGGACAAGCGCAACAAGGCACTTTAAAGTGCCTGGGTTCCTCATAGGGTACCACTTCCATTTCAAACCGAGGCAAGGGCGTAGCATCCCGGCATTGCCTGTGATATGAAGGATGCATGAACACCAATGCCCTGCGTTTTATCCTGTTCGTGTCAACGGCTCTCTTCCTGGCCGCCTGTTCCTCCCAGCCCGCTCCGGTGCCCGGGAAGTCCGGCTATGACCCCAAAACCACGGTCACCGCCGAACGGGCCGCCCTGCCACGCGTGTTCGACGCCGTGGGTACAGTCCAGGCCCGCACCGACAGCCGTGTGGAGGCTCAGGTCACCGGCCGGGTGCTTCAGGTGCTGGTACGCCCCGGCGACCAGGTCCAGGCCGGACAGGAACTGGTGGTGTTGGACAGCCGTGCCTCCAAGGCTCAGCTGGACCGCTATCGCCAGGCCCGTATGTCCGCCGAGAGTCAGATAGGACAGGCACGTGACGCCCTGGCGTCAGCACAGGCATCCTTTGACAAGGCGGAATCCACCTACCGACGCATGAAGCAGCTCTATGACAAACGAGTCGTCACCGCCGAAGAAGTGGAAAAGGCGGAGTCCGCTCATCTCCAGGCCAAGGCGGCCCTGAGTCAGGCGCGCGAGGGCGTCAGCGCGGCTCAGTCCCGCAGCCGGGAAGCGGGCAAAGTGGTACAGGAGGCCGAGATCGGCCTGGACTACACCACCATCCGCGCCCAGGAAAACGGCGAAGTGGCCCAGCGGCTGGCCGACCCCGGCGATCTGGCCATTCCGGGCAAGACACTGCTCACCCTCCAGACCGGCGGCAGCCTGCGACTGGAAGCCATGGTCCGCGAAAGCCTCATCGGCCGCGTCAAGATCGGCGACAAACTGCCTGTAGTCATCGCCGCCCTGGCCGACAGATCGCCCATCGAGGGCACCGTGGACGAGATCGAGCCCCTGGCCGACCCCGTAACCCGCTCCTTCCTGGTCAAGGCGCGACTGCCGGAAATTCCGGGGCTATACCCCGGCATGTTCGGGCGGCTGCTCATCCCGCTGGGGGACCGCGAGGGCGTGCTTGTCCCTGAAGCCGCCGTAACCCGCGTCGGCCAGCTGGAGACCGTGCGCGTCAAGTCCGACTCCACCTGGCAGACGGTCTACGTCCGCACGGGCGCACGGCACGGCGACAAGGTGGAAATTCTCTCCGGCCTCTCCGGCGGCGAAACGCTTGGCATAGGCATCGCCACGGAGGCCAAGTAATGGAGGAACCCCGCCGCAAGGATGGGGCCATCGGCTCCATTGTCCGCTTTTTTCTGACCTCGAAAATGGCCATTGTCCTGGCCCTGGCCGCCATGGCGCTGGGCGTGGCCGCCATCATGGTCACTCCGCGCGAGGAGGAACCGCAGATCGTGGTTCCCATGGCCGACGTGGTGGTACAGGTGCCCGGCGCTTCGGCCGACGAGGTGGAGAAACTCGTCACCACGCCGCTGGAACGGCTGCTCTGGCAGATAGACGGCGTGGAGTATGTCTACTCCATCTCGCGCAAGGATCAGGCGTCTGTCACCGTCCGTTTTTACGTGGGCGAGGACCGTGAGGATTCCCTCATCAAGCTGCACAACACCATCCTGAAAAACCAGGACATTGCCCCGGCCATCGTCTCCGGCTGGGCGGTAAAGCCTGTGGAGATCGACGACGTGCCCATCGTGGCCCTGACCCTGCACGCGGCCCACGGCCATGAGAAGCAGTACACGGACTACGATCTGCGGCGCATGGCCGAGGAACTCTTCCAGCGGCTGGCGGCAGTGGAGGATGTCTCCCGCGTCAGCCTGCACTCCGGCCGCAGCCGAGAGGTGCGCGTGGAGGTCCGGCCCGACCGCATGGCCGGGTTCAACGTCTCGCCCCTTGAAGTGGAAACCGCCCTGCGCGGTGCGGACCGCGCCCTGACCTCCGGCCATTTCGTATCCAACGACAAGTGCACCAAGGTCGTCAGCCAGTCCTTTCTCCTCTCCGCAGACGACGTGGCCAACCTCGTGGTCGGCGTATTCGATGGCAAGCCCGTTTATCTGCGCGACGTGGCCGATGTATCCGACGGCCCGGCCGAACCCGCGAGCTATTCCCGTATCGGATTTTCCAATCTCTACCTGAGCAAGCTGGGCCGGGACGACGTCCAGCCCGACACCCCGGCCGTAACCATCGGCCTGTCCAAGAAAAAGGGAACCAACGCCGTCACTGTGGCCGATGCGGTCATCAAGCGGGTCAACGAACTGAAACGGACCGTGCTCCCGGCCGGGGTCGAGGTCACCGTGACCCGCAACAGCGGCGAGACGGCCCACGCCAAGGTCAACGAGCTGCTCTCCTCCCTGATCTTCGCCATTATTACCGTGGTCGCCCTGCTCGCCTTCACCCTGGGCTGGCGCGAGGCACTTGTCGTGGCCCTGGCCGTGCCCATGTCCTTTTCGTTGGCGCTCTTCGTCAACTACCTCTTCGGCTACACCATCAACCGCGTCACTCTTTTCGCCCTCATCCTCTCGCTCGGGCTGGTGGTGGACGATCCCATCACCAATGTGGACAACATCCAGCGCCATATCCGCATGGGCCGTCGCAACCCGCTGGAAGCCACGCTGGACGGCGTAAAAGAGGTCCTGCCACCGGTCATCATGTCCACGCTGGCGATCATCGTTTCCTTTGCCCCGCTCTTCTTCATCACCGGGATGATGGGGCCGTACATGGCCCCCATGGCCGCCAACGTGCCGCTCACGGTCTCCTTCTCCACCGTGGCCGCCCTGACCGTGGTTCCCTGGATGGCCTATCTGCTGCTCAAGAACCGTCCCGCCGCCCCGGTGGACACGGCAACCGGCCAGTCCAACACTACCAACCCCCACCTGCTCAAGTGGTATCGCAAGATCATCACCCCGTTCATCGGCACGCCGCGAAACCGCTGGCTGCTCTTCGGGGCCATGGTCGGCGGTCTGGCCCTGTGCGCCGGGCTGGTCCTGCTCCGGCTTGTGCCACTCAAGATGCTCCCGTTCGACAACAAGAACGAATTCCAACTGCTCATCGACATGGACGAGGGCACGACCCTGGAGCGCACGGACCGGGTTGTCCGCGATTTCGAGACCTATCTGCGTACCGTGCCCGAAGTAACCAACTACGTTACCTATACGGGCCAGCCGTCTCCAATGGACTTCAACGGCATGGTCCGCCACTACTACTGGCGTGAGCAGCCCAACTTTGCGGATATCCGGGTCAACCTGCGCAACAAGGACGAGCGTGACGCCCAAAGCCACGCCATTGGCCTGCGCATCCGCAACGATCTGACCGCCATTGCCAAAAAAGATCACGCAGACATCAAGCTGGTGGAGACCCCGCCCGGTCCGCCGGTCATCGCCACCCTCACGGCCGAGGTCTACGGCAAGCCCGGCCTGCCCTACTCCTCGCTCATCGACGGCGCGAAGCACATTCAGACCCTTATGGGCAAGGAACCTGGGCTGGTGGATCTGGACGACTCCGCCGAGACCGACCGCATGATGTACGACTATGTGCTGGACAAGGAAAAGGCCGCCCTGCACGGCATCACCGCCGGGGACGTGGTGGAGACCCTGCGCCTCGCCCTCTCCGGCGCCTCACCGGCCTCCGTCCACCTGCCGCGCGAGCGCCAGGCCCTGCCCGTGCGCCTCGTGCTGCCCGTATCCCTGCGCACCGGCCCGGAAACCCTGGGCGAGCTGCGGCTCAAAACACCTGCCGGAGACATGGTTCCGCTGGCCGAACTCGGCACCTTCCGCAAGGTGCCGGTGGAGCAGCCCATCTACCACAAGAACCTGCACCGCGTTGCCTATGTCTATGCCGAAACCGCAGGCGTACCGCCGGGAGAGGCGGTCCTCGACCTCCAATCCCGGCTCAAATCCGATCCCATGCCCCCCGGTACCCGCGCCGAGTGGGCGGGCGAAGGTGAATGGAAGATAACCCTGGACGTGTTCCGCGACATGGGGCTGGCATACGTGGCCGCCCTGCTCGGCATCTACATCCTGCTCATCATCCAGACCTCTTCCTTTGTGCTGCCGCTGCTCATCATGGCCGCCATTCCGCTCACGCTGCTCGGTATCATGCCCGGCTTCTGGCTGCTCAATGTCGTAGCCGGTAAAACAGTAGGCGGCTTCGGCGATCCGGTCTTCTTCACCGCAACCTCCATGATCGGCATGATCGCCCTCGGCGGCATCGTCATCCGCAATTCCCTGGTGCTCATCGAGTTCATCCAGGGCGAAGTGGCGGAGGGCCGACCGCTCAAGGAAGCGATCATCCAGTCCGGCGCCGTGCGTCTGCGTCCCATCGTGCTCACCGCCCTGACCACCGCCCTCGGCGCCTGGCCCATCACTCTGGACCCCATCTTCTCCGGTCTCGCCTGGGCCCTCATCTTCGGCCTCGTCGCCTCCACCCTGTTCACCCTAGTGGTCGTACCCAGTGGATTCTACGCCATGTATGGCAAAGAGCTGATGGCAAAGGAAGACGGACAGACGGCGTAGGGGAATGCAGAGGCCTCCGACGGCCCCTTCGGGGAGACCAGGACACTGCCCTAGTGCCCGGTTCTTGTCCTTGCGCGTTCCCAATTCGACGTACCGCTCTACGAAGTTGACCCGATTCATGGTGAGCAGGTGGACCTCGATGCTCCGCGCCAAGGTTTCCCGCAGCACCCACAAGTAGGCCGATGCTTGGGCTTGGGCCGCTTCGATCATCCGGTCCAGTTTGTCGCCTGTGGGGGGCTCCTTCCTTTCATTGGACTTGTCGCCGGGGAACGTTTCCAGGCCCGCCCACGCCCCCGTGTGGGGGCGACGAGTCTGTTGTCATTCGTTTGTGGATGGTCTTTCTGTTTCAATCCACGCCCCCGTGTGGGGGCGACGGGTGCGCCGCCCGCACCTCGTACTCGCGTCCGCCGTTTCAATCCACGCCCCCGTGTGGGGGCGACCGGGCGCTCCCCTGCATGAGCTTGTGGCAGCGTCGGTTTCAATCCACGCCCCCGTGTGGGGGCGACGTCGCTTCCCAATCATCGTTCACGATGGTGTACTTGTTTCAATCCACGCCCCCGTGTGGGGGCGACCGAACAGCAGAGAGAGGTTGGAGCCGTACCCGGCGTTTCAATCCACGCCCCCGTGTGGGGGCGACAGACAACCGTAATTTCATATTCAATCTCTAAATTGTTTCAATCCACGCCCCCGTGTGGGGGCGACGGTGACAATGGACGCCACCTTATACGCTTCGGTCAAGGTTTCAATCCACGCCCCCGTGTGGGGGCGACATCCTGTCGGGCTGTACGTCGAGAAGTGGACTCGTTCGTTTCAATCCACGCCCCCGTGTGGGGGCGACCCACGACCGCCTACGATCAGACCCGCGTCGGTCAGTTTCAATCCACGCCCCCGTGTGGGGGCGACCAGCAAGTAGGTGGATGGTGTTGGAGTTAACGCCGGTTTCAATCCACGCCCCCGTGTGGGGGCGACCCTTCAAGGCCGAACAACTCTTCAAGCTCGACCATGTTTCAATCCACGCCCCCGTGTGGGGGCGACGACGGTGGAACGTCACAAGACAAACATATTCCGGTTTCAATCCACGCCCCCGTGTGGGGGCGACACGTTGTTCCTCGCCGGGCCGTCTCAGGTGTCGGGTTTCAATCCACGCCCCCGTGTGGGGGCGACTTAAAAAGCTGATCGAGCTAACCCCCGATCAGAAGTTTCAATCCACGCCCCCGTGTGGGGGCGACCAAGTCAGGGTACGAAGGGTTGCGGAAGGATACGTTTCAATCCACGCCCCCGTGTGGGGGCGACGACAGCAAAAAGGATGCGGCCTAGCCATGCGCAACGTTTCAATCCACGCCCCCGTGTGGGGGCGACATCCCGCAGCTTGAGAATAACCGGTCGTTGTACCTGTTTCAATCCACGCCCCCGTGTGGGGGCGACCACTTCCGGGATATGCACACCTTGCGTTCAACAGGTTTCAATCCACGCCCCCGTGTGGGGGCGACATCCCAAATAACATTGGCGAATTCGTCATCTCGCGTTTCAATCCACGCCCCCGTGTGGGGGCGACAACTCGCCAAGCGCGGGTTTACCTCCGTCGCGGTGTTTCAATCCACGCCCCCGTGTGGGGGCGACCACGGAGGAAAGACACGATGCCGATTCACAGAATGTTTCAATCCACGCCCCCGTGTGGGGGCGACCCCTTGGAGGTTCGCCCTTTCGAGGTTCGCCCCTTGGTTTCAATCCACGCCCCCGTGTGGGGGCGACCTATTTGCCGATCATCAAATATTAGGGAGGGACTGTTTCAATCCACGCCCCCGTGTGGGGGCGACGTGACAAATACCGGGCCGTGGGTCGGCAGCGTTCGGGTTTCAATCCACGCCCCCGTGTGGGGGCGACACCTCCGAGAGGCGGACTTCACCGGGGCAGCGCTTGTTTCAATCCACGCCCCCGTGTGGGGGCGACTGGCGACGGGACTATAATGAGAGTCGTCCTCACTCGTTTCAATCCACGCCCCCGTGTGGGGGCGACAATAGACTCTGCCCGGCCGTTGGGCGCACGACGGGTTTCAATCCACGCCCCCGTGTGGGGGCGACTGGACCTGCATACCCGGTGCAAATCCCGGCTACCGTTTCAATCCACGCCCCCGTGTGGGGGCGACCACGGCCAAAGGAGGCGGTCGGCAGCATGTCCATGTTTCAATCCACGCCCCCGTGTGGGGGCGACTGACTCGCCGGACTTGGCCCAGGCCCGGACCACAAAGTTTCAATCCACGCCCCCGTGTGGGGGCGACTCGGGTCAGTCCCTGCTATGAATATCCCGACGGTGTTTCAATCCACGCCCCCGTGTGGGGGCGACGGGACCATGCGGTTGGGGCATCGGTATTTTGAAAGTTTCAATCCACGCCCCCGTGTAGGGGCGACGGAGCATCCACGTGCACGTCCAGGCATTCGCGGATGTTTCAATCCACGCCCCCGTGTGGGGGCGACATGGCTCAAAACATACGGCTGCGTGTCGGAATTGGTTTCAATCCACGCCCCCGTGTGGGGGCGACCAACAGGGGACTGTTTTGTTGGGTTCCGGAAAGGTTTCAATCCACGCCCCCGTGTGGGGGCGACAACCGTACACCGGCGCTGGATGCCGCCAAGCGGATGTTTCAATCCACGCCCCCGTGTGGGGGCGACCTGTGTCCAGCATAGCCTTTCGGTTGACTTCATTGTTTCAATCCACGCCCCCGTGTGGGGGCGACTACGACCCTTGGACGGTTTGCGGCAGCTATGAGGTTTCAATCCACGCCCCCGTGTGGGGGCGACTGACCTGCAAAATGAGGATTGGAGGTTGTGATGGTTTCAATCCACGCCCCCGTGTGGGGGCGACATTCACCGCGCAGATACGTCACCACGCCGGGCCGGTTTCAATCCACGCCCCCGTGTGGGGGCGACAGTTGGAGTGAGTCGTTGTATTTGATGGGTGAGTATGTTTCAATCCACGCCCCCGTGTGGGGGCGACTTGGATATCTCGGCTTTGGACAAGGCCCAGGCCAAGTTTCAATCCACGCCCCCGTGTGGGGGCGACCATCGCCTGGGCGGAGGAGGTCGTATTCTCCGGTGTTTCAATCCACGCCCCCGTGTGGGGGCGACGGTTCGTCCAGTCGGAGCAGGTGCAGGTGAGGTCTGTTTCAATCCACGCCCCCGTGTGGGGGCGACCGCGGTTATCAGCGGTCCGGACCAGACAGCAGAGGTTTCAATCCACGCCCCCGTGTGGGGGCGACAAGCTGCTCGGTATCGGTCTTTCCCAGGTTATTGCGTTTCAATCCACGCCCCCGTGTGGGGGCGACGTCGGGAATCTTCGCCGAACTCATGTCGACCCCGTTTCAATCCACGCCCCCGTGTGGGGGCGACGATCGCCAAGCCGCCATGTCAGACCGTCGAATTCGTTTCAATCCACGCCCCCGTGTGGGGGCGACGCCGCCGTAGCCGACGGGCTGTTCGTTGACCAGGGGTTTCAATCCACGCCCCCGTGTGGGGGCGACCCTGACGAGCCTTGGACTGCAACAGGGCAGGCGGTTTCAATCCACGCCCCCGTGTGGGGGCGACCGGTGGTCGAGGTATCCGGCGGCATCGGCATAGCCGTTTCAATCCACGCCCCCGTGTGGGGGCGACCGTCCAGGTCCACGCGCTTGCCCTCATCAGGGACGTTTCAATCCACGCCCCCGTGTGGGGGCGACTCTCCGCCCGAGAGCTGCTTGATGGCGCCCTCGCTGTTTCAATCCACGCCCCCGTGTGGGGGCGACATTGCCCTTAAGGACGACAACTTCGAAGACATTGTTTCAATCCACGCCCCCGTGTGGGGGCGACTCTGGCCCGACGTGATCGTGGCCCACGGCGGCAAGGTTTCAATCCACGCCCCCGTGTGGGGGCGACTGTGGGCGCTCGGGCCTAATTGTGGCAACGCTTCTGAGCCGAGTTACCGCGAACCTAAGCCGGTGCGCTCCGGTTTTATGCCCTGCCAAGCAGGGCGTTGCTGATAACCTCTTGTACTACAAAAACAAATCCACTCCGCGAATCTCCCGGAGATTTGCCGACAGCTTGGGGTTCGCGGCTCACAAAATCAGTACGTCCTGCTCGGGGTCATAGGAGGCCCCGGCCCCATGGTGCTCGATACGCCGCTGCCAGTTGCTGCCGAGAAAATAGAACCGAAGGCTATCGCGTTCCTCGTCATACGCCTCAAGCAGGCGTCCCCTCAAGCCCGCCCACTGAGCCGGGTCCACGACGCACTCGAATACCGAATACTGGACACGCTGGCCGAAACTCTCACATATCTTGGCGATGCGCCGCAGCCTGCGCGGCCCGGTCGCATCCTCCATACTCACGTCATAGGTCACCAGTACCAGCATGACTCACTTCCAAAAATACGGCGGATAGCCGTCCAAATCGCCACGCAGATGCCTGGCGAGCAATCGCGCCTGAACATGAAAGGCGATTCCCAGCGGAATGCGTTTTTCCAAAAATGGATGCAACACCTCGTCCTGCTTGCGCTTTTGCCAGGCCGTCAACACGGTCTTACGCGTGTCGTCGTCCATGAAGACCGCCCCGCTCTCCTTGACGACAAAGCCCTTGGCCGCCACCTCGCCTCGGTTGATGAGCGAAAGCACCAGGCGGTCTGCCATGAATGACCGGAACTCCTCCATCAGGTCCAAGGCCAGCCCCGGCCGCCCCGGCCGATCGCGATGGAGAAAGCCCACCTGAGGATCAAGACCCATCCCCTCCAGGGCGGAACGAACGTCATGGGCCAGAAGCGTATACACGAACGAGAGCAGACAGTTGGCCACGTCCAACGGCGGGCGGCGGTTGCGCCCCTCGAAACGGAATTCCGGCTCGTCCTTCATTATCATCTCGTCAAAGACGCCGAAATAGGCGTTTGCCGCCTGTCCCTCCACCCCCCTGGCTACGTCGAGCTCAATGGGACCGCGCAGGTGGTCAGCGCTTTCGTTGAGCACGGCGATTGCGGCCCGCATCCGTTCCTCGTCCACTCGGTCGCCGTGATCCCGCAGACATCGGCGCAGGACGGTGCGGGAATTGGCCACCTTGGCCGAAATGATCGACCGCGCGATCATGGCCGAGGTCTTGGCGTCGTCTGCTCCACGATACTGGGCGCGCCGCAGTAGTACGTTGCCGTTCTGCGGGCCGTTGACCCCGGCCAGATATCGGCCGTTTTCCGTCAGAAAAGACACGGACAGCCCGCTTTGCGCGCAATGACCAAGCAGGAAAGGACTGCACAACACATTGCCAAAACAGACAATACCGTCCAACACGTGAACGGGAAACCGCCGTTTTTCCCCGTCCTCGGTGCGAACCACCACGCATTCCCCGTCCTTGGAAAGATAGGACCCCTGGGACGTGACATAGAGAGTATTCAGCAGTTTCTTCATTCTTCCAGCCCCTTGAGGAGGTAGCGCTCGACCCGCCGGGAGACGCCGGGCATGCAGGCATCCTTGAGCGAGCACCCCCGGCATCGCTTGCCGCGCACACCGTCAGGCAGGCAGCCGTTCTCGATCATGGCCCGCATCCCGGTGCAGGTCCTCTCCACCAACCCGCGCAGGTCGGCGTCAAAGACCACCCGCTCCCGGCGGCGGGGCTTACCGTAGAATATTGCCCCCTCGGGTACGTCCACGCCGAGCATCTCCTCCAGACACATGGCCTGGGCGCAGAGCTGAGTCCGGTCCCAGTCCTCCACCTTGGGGCTGCCCCGTTTGTACTCCACAGGATACGGCACCTCCTGCCCGCCCGGGCCGGGGCGCATCTCCACCACGTCGGCAATGCCGTACAGGCCCAGCCGGTCGCTACGCAGGGGCACGGCCCGGTCCTCGGCGACACCCCCGCGCCGTCCGGGAGCCCCGGAATCGGCGCGGGCATGCATCAACCTTCCTTCGGCAGTGAACCGGTTTTCGCTCCAGGCCTTTTCCACATGGATGAGCGCGCACTGCCGGGGGCAATACAGGTAGTGCTGCAGGGCGGAAAGAGGCAGGGTCGTATCGTCCATGGGCTAGAATTTCACCTCCAGCGAGACGGAGTCCGGAATGGCGGATTCATCCACGGACACCGCATAATCGCCAAAGGAGCGGGCCGGGCCGTCGCCATCCTTGCGGGAGACGGTCACGGCCTCGAAGAGCTTGTGGGCCGGAGCGTTGCCCAGAGCATCCTTGTGCTTGAAAACGTAGAGGCCGCGCGCGCTCATTTTACCCCGGGCGGCGGAATGGTCATGGTCGAACATGCCCGCCAGGGCCTGCCAGAACAATTCGAGGTCTTCGTCGGAGAATCCGGTACCCTTGTCGCCCTGCGCCAGATGCGCGGAGATAAACCCCTCGGCGCGATACAGGCCATAGGGCACGATGTGCTTGCGGCCCATGGTGCGGTTGTCGCCGGACTGCGCCTCGGCCTCTTTCTCGGTCTCCACGGCCATGCGGGTGATGGACACCTCGGCCGGGACGATGGCATCGATACTCCTGGCAAAGGTCAACTGCACCGGACCGCGCACCTGGCCGCAGTTGTTCTCCTTGGTGGACATGACCGCGCCGAAGGTGCGCACGTCAAAGAAGTTCTCGCACATCCACCTGCGGGCCGCGGCGATCTGCTCATCCTTTTTCTTGAGCTTCTTGACCTCCTCGGTCTTGTAGGCGGGCTCGCGCGAGGTGGAGAGCACGCCTTTCTCGGCCACATAGATGTTGTAGCCCTCTCCGCCCTGCTTCACGATATCCACGAAGTTGCGGACCTTGCGCTTGAGGCAGACATCCGTGACCAAGCCGTGGCCGGTCTCCGGGTCGACGCGCGGGGTGTTGCCCGCATCCGGGTCACCGTTGGGGTTGCCGTTTTCCACATCGAACAGGTAGACGAATTCATAGCGGTTATTAATGGCGGTCATAATCTAGTCCTCCGTATTCTTTTCTTTTTTGGTGAAGAAATCCTGCATCTGCTGGTAGTAGCCGATGGTAAACAACCCCTGATCCCCAAGCTGGAGCGTCCTGGGGTAGCCCTGCTTGTCGTCAAGGCCGCCCACGATCTCCATGATGATCCCGTTGTAGTAGCGTGCCAGCCTCTCCTTATCCTTGGACATTTTCGATAGCCAGTGCTGCGCGTTCTGGATGAGGATGGGAAACACCAACCCCGGCGTGGCCGCTGCGGAGGCGAAATACTTGTCGCGCACAGAGGCGTTGACGTTGCCCAGGGCGGTATTCTGGGTCCGCTCCAGGGTGGCGAACAGCCTGCCCAGCAGGTAGCCGGTCTCCCTGTTTTCCTTGTTCAGAGCCATGGTTATCTCCTCGTTGTCATTGTTGCGGACCAGGAAGGCCTTGATAACGGCCGTCCGCAGGTAGTTGATTTCCTTGTCGGCCCGGATGCGGCCGATGGCGGCGGAGAGCAGGGTCTGCGGGTAAGGCAGCCCCTGGGTGACGGACCGGACAAGCTGGCCGAAGAGAAGCGGCGACAGGTTCCTGGAATCCCGTTGCGGAGCCAGGTCGCGAAGCAACTGCCACGGACTCGGGTGCTCAGGGTCGCTCTCGAACCGCCGTTGCAGGGCCAGGGCGCGGTAGTGGTTGCCCAGGTTCTCCGCCATGCCGCCCACGGTGGACACCTGCCAGAAGCGCACCGAGAGCCGGGCCGCGTTGGGCGAGAGGCCGAGCACGTAAAACGGCGTCTTGGCGTCGCCCAATTCCTCGGGGAACTTCCCCCTGGCCACGGCCGCGAGGTAGCCCTCCAGGCGTTCGGCCTGGTCCTTGTCCTCCGCAGGCTTGCCGCCCATGGCGTAGTTGTAGAAGGATTCGGCCTCGCCCGGCGCGTCGGCCCAGAAGACCACGGTGGTCTCGCCCACGCGCAACTTGCGGTGGCTGTCCGGGGCCAGCAGAAGGTTCAGGGCCGTGGTGTAGGCAAAGGCCGCCCGCTCCGAGACCGGGGCGTTGTAATTCTGGTCCTTGTCAAAGGACTTGGCCGCGTCAAAGTTGAAGGAAACCAGCGACGCGCCAGCGGTCTGCGCCCCGATCACGCCCTTGATCTTGGGATGGGTGGCCGGGATGGGCGCGGTTTCGCCGGTGACCAGGCACATGCCTTTCTCCCCGCCCTTCGAAGATTCCAGATGGCGCACCCAGGCCTCGCGAAAGACCGGGCGGTCGTGCAGGAAACCGGGCTCGCCGTCGAGCATAAAGACAATGTTCTGATCGATCACTGTCTCCCAATCCGGCAATTCAGGCGCCCGCTCCGGGTCCCAACCCTCAAGGAAGGCGAGCAGCGCCGCAGCCCCCTCATCCTCCACGCCCTCCAGCACCTCGGCCGCCAGCGCCTTGAACGATGCATGGGTGTCGGCGGTGCGCTCGGGCTTGCCCTTGCCATCCGCGCCGAGCACGTAACCGGTGTTGTCCCAGGCGAAATTGGAGGCGACGCCAACAGTACGCCCGACCGGGCCGGGCACCTCGATGCGCCGGGCACGCCCCTTTTCGTCGCGCAGGTCCAAGGGACGGCCCACAAGGTTGCCGTTACGGTCGAGCGGCAAGGCGAAATGCACCCCCTGTTGCCCGAATCCGAACTCCGACACGTCAATCCTGGGATCGGCCAGCATCCGCTCGTAATAGTCGTTCAATGCCTGGAGGATCATGACGCCGTCCCCTCTCGCTTCAATGCCGCCTGGACCTCGACCACGCCGCGCTCCAGAGCCGGACGGTAAAAGAGCGGGGTCATGCCGTTCGCATAGTCGATGTCGTAGAGCATCCAGCCAAGGTCGCGCGACTCCTCGTCGGCCAGGGGGGAGGCCGGGACCTCGCCCTTCACCGGCTCGAAAAACGCGGCAAACTCGCGGCAGCCCAGGTAGGGCCGGTGGAAGCACTGTCCCTTGGCCGCGCGGCGGTTGAACATTTCCAGGTGCTTGCCGTCGTTGCGGTCCTCATCCGACGTGTATTCGAAGTGCGCCTCAAGGACGTACTCCACGTCGCGCAGGATCAAGGCGGCCCGCTGCTGGCGGCTGTCCTCGATATAAAGGCGCAACGGCTCGGTCCCGCCTTTCATGGCCGCATTCACACCCGAGCCGCCCTTGACCGGCACCTTGGCCTCCACCTCGTTGCGGCGGATGTTATCGAACCGGATGGGGTGCATGACGTGGATGCGGTCCACCACCCAGCGGATCGACGGTTTCCAGTAAATTGCCTCCAAAATGCCCCTGGCGGCGGAAGGCGTGATCACGTCGTAACTCACCCTCTCCACCTTCAGCTCCGGGCGAGTGAAACAGGCGTAATCGCCCCAGACTTTGAGTTTTATACCTTGCACAATGGCCACCTCCTTGTCGTATTTCCTACATTTGAAAATCTTCCGCCCGCCACTCCCCCGGCATCGTCAACCCGAGCCGGTCGTCATACAACTCCGGCTTGCAAAGTACCGCGTAGGTATCCGCCACCCATTCGATGGCCCCGGCGTCGTTCAGGGCGGCAAGTTGGTTCTCGTAAACCTGCACCGTGTATTGCTGCAATTCCCGCAACACGCCGCCCGGACGCTCGGCGAAATGGAGCCGGTCCAGCAGGTCCTCCGCCCGATCGTTCCACGGGATGATCACCGGGCGCATGGACTGGTTGTCGATCAGCTTGAACAGACGCGCGGCCTCGCGGAAACGCCACTCCAGGCCGGGGCTGTCCAGGTGGCGGAGCACGTCCTTTTTGTCCAGGGAAGGCTGAAGCCAGTAATGCAGCCGGAAATAGTGGCGGATCGCCTCCGGGGAGAACGGGTCCCCGCCCGCTTCCATGTTGCGCAGCGCGGAAGCGGCCTGTTCCGCCTGGGCCGCGAAGTGGCCTGCCCCTTCGGCCGGATAAAAGACCGACACCGGAGCCAACCCTTCGTGTTCGCCCTCACGGTTGCACCGTCCGGCGGCCTGGACAATGGAATCCAGCCCGGCCATCTCGCGGATCACCTCGGGAAACGAGATGTCGACGCCCGCCTCGACGAGCTGCGTGGAAATCACCCGGCAAGAGTCCCCGGCTCTCAACATCTCCCGAATTTCCGCCAATCGCCTTGACCGGTGAGCCGGACACATGAGCGCGCTCAGGTGGCACGCCCCCGGTTCGTCTTGCACCATGTCGAACAACGCTGCCGCGCGGGCACGCGTATTGACGATGCACAACACCTGTTCCCGCTCCCGAACCAATGTCGCCACATCCGCCAGGCCCAGTTCGTTCAGGTCGCGCAGCTCGGTGCGCCGGAAGGCCGCGTGCAGCCGATCCGGGGCCGGGGCCAGTTCGCGTTCCGCCACCAGTCCGGGCAGGCCGTGAACACCCCCCTTCCGCCCGGCAGAAAAATCCTCGCGACGCAGGGCTGGCTGGGTGGCCGTGCACAGCACCACACTGCATCCGTAATTCACGGTCAGTTCCTCCAGCGCGCGCAGGCACGGGTCCAGGAAATCCACGGGCAACATCTGGGCTTCGTCCAAAATGATCACCGACCCGGCCAGATTGTGCAGCTTGCGGCAACGCGAGGGCTTGGCCGCAAAGAGCGACTCAAAGAACTGGACGTTGGTGGTGACAACCACGGGCGCGTCCCAATTCTCGCAGGCCAGCCGATGGCGACGGGTCTCGGCGGACTCCCCTGTGTTATCCTCCTCACCGAAGGCCTTGCGGGGGTCGAATGTGCTGTGGTGTTCGATGACCGCGCCGGGGTGCTCCCGGAACACCCCCCTGAAAACCGACGCGTTCTGTTCGATGATGGAGGTGTAGGGGATGACGTAGACCACCCGGCGCAGACCGTGGCGGCGGGCGTGATCCAGGGCGAAGGCCATGGAGGAGAGCGTCTTGCCCCCACCGGTGGGCACGGTCAAGGTGAACAGTCCGGGCGCGAGTGTGGCCCCCTTTCGGCAACCGGCCAAAATCTCGGCGCGAAGCTTGTTGATGCGCCCCGGCTTCTGAATTCCGGTAAGGTAATTGTCCAAAGCCTCGGCTAGTTGGGTGAGTGACGGTCCCGGCACGCGCCAACCGTTCTTTTGCGGGTCCATGAACCGTTCGGTATCGAGAAAATCCGCATCCACCAGCGCGGAAAAGAGCATGCGCGTAAAAAAGGAAAGCTGAAACGGATCGTCCGGCGCAAACGGCAAGGCCGGCTCCTCATGCCCTTTAAACGGATCGGGATCACCGTCCGGCAGGGGATACGCTTTTTTGATGACCTCTCTCAAGGACCGCCCGTTTTCCGTATTCGAATAATCCGGCAAGCCGCCATGATGCCCGGCCACGCAAAACGCCCCGATGCGCCCGAATCCCGTGCCCAGACCGTCCAGCAACCGCGCTCCGGCTCCCTTATGATCGGCGTGGCTCCTGTTCTCACCGGTCAAACGAAGCTGAAAAGCCGGATTGCATTTTCCCACGTCGTGAAGCCACCCTAGAATCCTGCCCCACTCCTCCGCCCCGAACAGGGCTGCGGCTTGAGCCGATAGGTTCGATACAGCCGTGAGATGCTCTTCCAACGGCTGCCACTCCGACCGGGGCTTCCCCTTCAACGTATGAGCATATAGCATCAACCACTTCCTCTATATTTATTAAAAAATGGCATACCACCTGGCCCGTCAGCAGATCAAGCCAAGCCTTTCATAATGGAGCACTCCCCAGGCAAGCGGCCCGGCAATTCTCTCTCCCCGTGTCCCCCAATATCATTTTCGACGGGCACCATGATTTCGTGGTAAATATGGCGAGTTAAACCCAGAGGAAAGTGTGTAAAATAGTTCCCGATATTCACGGATGCTCCCGTGTAACACCAAGAAACATTAAAATGTAAATACCCGCCACACCTCACACTCACCCACTCCCACCCCCCAGGCTCCTGCCCCGCGCAGCGGACCGGGGAGATCCAAGGGCCCTCGGCCCTTGGCTGGTCCAGGGCAACGCCCTGGCCGTCGGAGACGCCCCACCGGCGAGGTGACCCCGCTGGCAGTGCAGCCGAAGGCCTCCCTCCAACTCGCGCAAGTTGAGCAAACGGAGCCATTGCGGTAGTCTGTGCCAGTTTGTGGAACAGGGTAGAGAAACCGAGGAACCAGCCATGTCCAACCATGCACTTGAGAATGCTGCCGAGGCGCTGCGCAATGCGCGGTGTGCCATTGCTTTTACCGGCGCGGGGATTTCGGTGGAGTCCGGTATCCCGCCGTTTCGCGGGCCCGGGGGCATCTGGGACAAATACAACCCGGAGTTGTTCGATAAGGGGTATTTCAAGAGATATCCGGGCGAGGTCTGGCCCATGCTCAAGAAGATCTTTTATTCGGGCATGGAGGATCGGCAACCGAACGCGGCGCATTTGGCGCTGGCAAAGCTGGAGCGGGCCGGACGTCTTGTGGCTGTGGTTACCCAGAACGTGGACGGACTGCACCAGAAGGCGGGGAGCGAGACGGTGTATGAATATCACGGTGCGCTCCGGCGGGTGCAATGCATGAGCTGCCGGGCTTTCTTCAATACCGAGACCATCGACCTGGGCACGTTGCCGCCTCCTTGCCCGGCCTGCGGCGGACTGCTCAAGCCGGATGTGGTATTTTTTAACGAGGGTGTGCCGGAGGACGTCCACCGTGCCGCGACGGATCTGGCCAAACACAGCGATTGCTGCCTTGTGGTCGGCACAGGGGGGCAGGTGGCCCCGGCCGGTCGCATCCCCATCCTGGTCAAGAACGCGGGCGGTATTGTTATCGAGATCAACCGCGAAGACTCACTCTATACCTACAATACCAGCGACTATTACCTTCAGGGCAAGGCCGGGACCCTGCTCCCCAAGCTGGCCGCTGCCGTACTGGGACAATAGCGAAGGCAAGAAATGGCGGCGACTGGCCGCCATTAGCCGACCGCCCGGTATCCTCTTGAAGCAACAGCCGCACAGTCCGCGATCCCACCTGTTTGCCACCGTTGTTTCTTCGACCTTACCTTGGCAAGAGGAATCAGGTCGCACACAGCAAAAAAGTTAATTCATCTTTCTTCGACTTGTTCTAAACTCACAACAGATTGCTTTATTGACATATCACTCGCAGCTGGAATAAGCATATTGCCTCTGCATTTACACGTTTGTAACTTTAGAGCGAAGGAGCAATGATGCATAAGATCGATCCCAATGAATGTCAGTTCTGCGGAGCCTGTCAGAGCGCCTGCCCTGCCGAGGCCATCGTCCACCCTGAGGGGAAAAACTATTACGAAGTAAACGAAAACTGTATCGATTGCGGCGCTTGCGAAGACGAATGCGGCTTCAACGCCATCAGCGAGGAATAGGTCGGAACGCCTCCCCGTCCTTTTCGAACAGATCGATATAATTTGAAACGGCACCCAGGATAACCTGGGTGCCGTTTTGCTTGCCATACGGGGAAAAGCCCAAAGTGGGCTAAAAAAGGTCAGTTACCCCAATTCAGGCTCTCTTTTCCAGGCGAAAAGGGGCGTCAGCGGCTTCATGTTGACAAAATCAACGCGCACAGCGGTGAAAGCGCCCACCGAGGGGGGGTAAAGGCGGCTGTTGACCCAGTTGCCCACGCCGGATTCGCTCCAAGTTTGCACGGGGCCGGGGAGCACGGACCGGGCCAGGGTCGGCCGATAGCCGGTCGACCGCCTGATCAGGTCCTGCATGGTGCACCAGGTCTGCCACCGGCCATGGCTCATGTTGCCCGATGATTTGCGGACATTCATAAGATAATAGAATGAATTCTTGTTCAAAAAACCTATGAGCAGTCCCTTCTCCGCCACGCGGGCAGCTTCGGCCAGCATGGCTTCCGGGTTCTCGGCAAACTCGAGCACGGACCAGAGAAAAACATAGTCGAATTCATTATCCGCATAAGGTGTCAGCTCACCGTTACCCTGATGGATTTCCGCACGCTGGCCCAACCGCTGCCGCGCGGCCTCGACCATGGCGGGGCTGGCGTCCAGTCCGGTCACGTCCAGTCCCATCTGGTAGAGCACCTCCAAAAACAGGCCGGTGCCGCAGCCTATTTCGAGCAGTTTGTGCCCCCTGCGCGGCCACCCGGCCAGAACCGACTGCAACAGACGCGCTTCGCGATCCAACGCGAAACGGCCCGGAGCAGTGTCGAACCACCGCTCATATCGATCCGGGTCCCAAAACATGATCCGCTCCATGGTTAACCGGACGGCACGAACCATTCGTACCGCCTCGTAAGAGTATGGGCATTGACCGTGCCGGTGTAAAGGGGGGCCCTTCTAGTCTGTCTGAATTCTGTAGGCCTTGAGCTTGCGATAGAGCGAACTGCGCTCCAGCCCGACCGCCTTGGCCAGCCGGGAAATATTGCCTTCGAATTCCTTGAGCTTGGCTTCCAAAAACCGTGCCTCGAAAAGCGCGCGGGCTTCCTTGAGGTCCGAAGGGCCTTCCGCGATCAAGGAATCGAAATCCTCCTCCGCCTCATCTTCACCATTCCCGGCGGAACGCACGGGCGACAGGTTCGGGACGTCCTCGCGAATTTCCGGCGGCAGGCGGTCCAGAGTCACGATGTCTCCGGCAAACATGATGAACATGCGCTCCACGAAATTCTTCAGCTCACGGACATTGCCGGGCCAGTGATATGCCTTGAGCGCCTCCTCGGCGGCCGCATCAAACTTGATGGGCTTGAACCCATGCTGCCGGACCAGGGCGTCGATGAAATCCCGGATGAGCAGCAGCACGTCGTCGTCGCGCTCGCGCAGCGGAGGCAGCTCCAGGGGAAAGACCTTGAGCCTGTAATAGAGATCCTCACGGAAGTTGCCGGACTCGATCTCGGCCAGCAAATCCTTGTTGGTGGCCGCAATGACCCGAACATCCACCCGGATGGACTTGCGCCCGCCCACGTGCTCGAACGCCTGCTCCTGAAGGATGCGCAGTATTTTCGCCTGCGTCTTGAGGCTCATGTCGCCGATCTCGTCCAAAAACAAGGTGCCGCCGTCCGCCTGCTCGAACTTGCCCGCCTGGGCCTTTTCCGCGCCGGTAAACGCCCCTTTTTCATGGCCGAACAGTTCGGATTCGATAAGCTCTTCCGGGATGGCCGCACAGTTGACCGCCACCAAGGGCTTGTCCGCCCGGCCGGATTGGGCGTGGATGGACCGGGCCGCAATCTCCTTGCCGGTGCCGTTCTCACCGGTGATGAGCACCCACGAATCCGTGGGTGCCACGCGGGAAATGACTTCGTTGAGAGTACGGATAGCCTCCGATTCACCAGTCAGACAGGCCGGATGCTCGGAACAGATGCGCGTCCTGAGCGCCTGGTTTTCCTGCCGCAGCCGGGAGAACTCCACAGCGTTGCGCGTGGTGGCCACCACCTTTTCCAGAGAGAGCGGCTTTTCGATGAAGTCGAAGGCCCCCTTCTTGAGCGCCTTGACCGCGGTCTCGATGGTGCCGTGCCCGGAAATCATGATCACCGGCATATCGGCGTGGTCCGCGCGGATGGCGTCCAGCACCTTGAGCCCGTCCATGCCGGGCAGCCAGATGTCGAGAAATATCAGGTCCGGGATCGTTGTTCCCAGCACTTCCAGCCCCTGCTCGCCGGACTCGGCCTCCACCACCTCGTGGCCGTCATCCTCCAAGATGCCGCGCAACGAAAACCGGATGCCTTCCTCGTCGTCGATGATCAGTATCTGTCCGCCCACGCGTGCTCCGTCCGCTGAAGTGATACGAGCCGAAACCGGCCGCTTCCCTCTACATAAAGGACTAGGCCGAAGGATTCAAGGCAAAGGAAAAATCCGTCCCTTCCCCGAACCTTGTCAATACGCCAAGTTATACCCTTTTTACCCGTTTTGCCCCCTCACGGCACTGATTTTCCCGCGCCCGAAAACCGGCGCTAGCCTGACCGCTGCCCCAGGGAATTCCCCCCGAGGCCAAGCCAGCGGAGGCTCCATGTTCCATCCCGACTACCAAAAGGACCGTTACTGCAAATTCGTCTTCAACCCCGACTCCCAAGCCTTCGAACGGCTCTGGATTCGTTATGCCGACAACACCTTCGAACCCGTGCGCCGAGAAGGCGACACGGAACGCAAGTGGACCGGCCCCCACTCCGCATGGTGGGTGGAGACCCGCCCGGCCGACTGGCTCCCCTGGGAAAACGGATTCGGCTTCGCCTGGAACCATACCCTGGGCGAGGCAACCAAGCCCGCCGACTGGGGCGGCAAAAGCGAGGCGGAACAACAGGCAGGCACCGCCCCCTACTTTGCGGAACAAACGACCGACGATCAGGGACGCATAACCACGCGCACCGAACGCATCGACGGCCGCCGCGAGACATGGCGGTTCCGCTACGACCGGACCGGCCGCCTGACCAGCTGCTTTTCGGCCAACGGTTGGGGGCTGGACTGGGAATACGATGACGATCATCTGAGCGCCGACTACGCCGTGGGCCGCACCCCGTTCATGCGCGTCTTCAAATATGACCGCAAAGGACGACTCCTCCAGGCGGACGACACCCGCTACGAATACGACGCCAAGGGCTTCCGCACAGCATGCATCACCAAAACCGGCACCACCAGATACCACCACCAGCCCGACGGTCGACTCTCCCTCATCGAAACAGCGGACGGCCGACTCCTCGAATACCGCCACGACGCCCAAGGCCGCCTGCAAATGCGACTGGTCAACGGCGACCCGGTCGCCACCTACTTCTGGCGCGACGACAACCGCCTCGCCGGATTCCACGACGGCTACCGTGAATGGACGCTGTATTACAAAACGAACAGCATTACACCATACTCAATGTCCGTCGATACCGACACCTTCGCCCTCGCCTTCGACCAATACGGTTCGCTCAAAACCGTTACCAATCCCAGAGGGACCGTCATCAAGGCCACCCAATACACACCCTTCGGCCAAACGCTCTGGGATTCCAACCCCAACCTGCATCTTCCCCTCGGGTTCGCCGGGGCCATCCCCGACCCGGATTCCGGTCTGCTCCGCTTCGGCCCACTCTCCTATGATCCGGACATCACCGGGTGGACCGCACCCATCTTGGCCGAAAAGCTCGGTTACCATGTGCCGGAAGATCCGGTAAACGGGTGCTGGCCTGAAGGGTTAGGTGTGTAGGGAGGGCCTCCGGCAGCCCTACCGGGGGTCGCCTTCGGCGGGACCAGGACGCTGTCCTGGACCTGCTTAAGGCCGAGGGCCTTAAGAATCCCATTGCCGCTTCGCGGGGGCGTAGCCTTACATGACGGTTCATGTCTGCGGTACGGACGGTTTCGTCCTTCCGTGCCGGGTAACGGTTTGCGCCGGAAAAAGCGGGCCGGGTCCGTGCTGCTTAACATCACACCGGCAGCCGCTTTTCCCGGCGCAAACCGGGAAGTTTTTTAAATAGGGAAAAGACAAACGGAATCTGTAAAAAAGACCAACCTCTGTTCCTTTTCCAACCCGCCGTCCTGACGAGCCTTTCAAGCTCCTCCCTTCCCTCCTGACGGCGGGGGCTACTGTCCGTGGAGATTTGAGTGAGCCGCTTTTCGTCCCGGCAGGGCGAAAAGCGGCTCACTCAAATCTTCACGGACGCCGCATAGCCAGTACCCGCCAAGCCGTCAGCCAACCAACTCCCACCCCCCAAGCTCCTACCCCGCGCAGCGGCGAAAGGGATCCAAGGGCCTCAGCCCTTGGCAGGTCCAGGGCAGCGCCCTGGCCGTCGGAGACGCCCCACCGGCGAGGTGAAGCCCCGCTGGCAAGCGCCGCCGGAGGCATTCTACTCAGCCAGACCGAGTACGTCTCTCAGAGCGGGAGCGAGATCAGGGTATTGGAAGGTGAAGCCAAGTTCGGCAAGGCGTGCGGGAAGTGCGAACTGCCCGGCGAGGAGGATTTCGTCGGCCATTTCGCCAAAGAGGGCACGCAGGGCAAAGGCCGGGGTCTTGAGCTTGGCGGGCCGGTGCAGGAGCTTGCCGAGGGTTTCGGCAAAGGAGCTGAAGTTGACGGGCGTGGGAGCGGTGAGGTTAAAGGGGCCGCGCGCGCTCGGGTGCTCCATAAGGAACCGGATGGCGGCGACCTGATCGGCCATGTGAATCCAGGAAACCCCCTGCTCGCCTGTGCCCGGAGGCCCACCGAGGAAGTATCGGAACGGCGGCAGCATACGCTCCAGCGCACCGCCACGGCCCAGGACCATGCCGGTGCGGATGATACATCGCCTGATGCCCATCTCGTCGAGGGAGTCGGTGGAGGCTTCCCACTGGCGGCAGACATCGGCCAGAAAACCGGTGCCGGAGGGAGAATACTCGTCTACAGGGTCGTTGCCTTGTGGTCCGTAGAAGCCGATGGCTGACGCCTGAATGACTGCGGCCGGGGCTTTTTCGGCCAGCCGGATGGAGCGCAGAATACGGTCGCCCGCCTCCAGGCGGCTGTTGAGGATGCGTTGCTTTTTCTTGGAGGTCCAGCGCCCGGCGGCAATATTGTCGCCGACCAGATTGACCACGACGCAGGAAGGGCCAAGCATGTCGGGCCAGTCGCCGTTGTCGGAGCGCATTCCGATTACGCCCTTGTCAAAGAGCTGGGCCACTCTACCTGGTGCGCGTGAAAGGACCACGATCTCCCAACCGTTCCCCATGAGTTCGGTAACAAGGTTCCGGCCAATGAAGCCGGTACCGCCGACAATGATTGCGCGCATAACCCTTTCCCCTCCCTTAAAAACGACAGGGCAAACTCAGTACCACGACATACAGCAATAGGCTAGCCAATTATAGATAGCGTGAATAAACTCAGGCGTCGGGCAGATCAACGACAAATACCGTACCGGTCGGCTGATTGGGCACGGCGCGGACCTGGCCCTTGTGGTCCGCCACAATGGAACGGACGATGGTCAGGCCAAGGCCGGTGCCACCCTTTTTCTGTGTGTAGTAGGGTTCGAACAGGCGTGAGGAATCCTTGGGCAATCCGGGACCGTTGTCGGCCACGGTGATGGAAATGAGTCCGGCCGATTTGTCATGTTGGATGTGGATATCGACCTCGGCATCGTCAACTTCCCGGAGTGCTTCGGCGGCATTGGTCAGCAGGTTGATGAGCACCTTGCGGATGGCTTCGCGGTCAAAGGGGAAGGACTCAATGGGGGTGGCGTATTCGAGATTCCAGCGGATTTCGCGGTGCGTGTTCTCGAACATGATAACGACCTCGTCCATGACAGGGGCCAACAGGTCGGGCCGGGGCTGAATTTCCGGCAGCTTGGCGTAGGTGGAAAACTCGGTGACCATATTCTGGAGCCGCTCCACCTGATTGACGATAAGGGTGGTGCAGTCCTCAAAGGTCTTTTCGTTGATCTCCTCGCCGTATTTGCGTTGCAGCCGCTGGGCCGAAAGCTTGATGGGCGTCAGCGGGTTCTTGATCTCGTGGGCGATGCGCCGGGCCACTTCGCGCCATGCGGCGAGCCGCTGGATCTTTTCCAGCTCGGTGATGTCCTCGAAGACGGCCACGGTACCGGCATCACGCCCGCCCACGTTGCGCAGGGAGACGATGTTGACCAGCACCTTGACCATGCGGTTGCGCACAGGCAGATCGATCTGCCGCTGCCAGACGGTGTCCGGGCTGGTGTCCAGCTGGCCCAGGGCTTCGGCCACCATGAAGGAGAAATCGCCGGAGAGCAGCTCGCCCGGCCGACGACCGATGAGCAGCACGCCGGGCACGCCGAGGATGTTTTCCGCAGCGGTATTGACCGTGCCGATGCGGCCTTCGGAGTCCATGGAGATGACGCCGGAAGTGATGTTGTTGAGCACGGCCTCAATGTACTGGCCGCGCCGCTCCAGTTCCTGGTTCTGCTGGGCCAGCCGTTCGTTGGCCTGCTGCACGGACATCTGGCTCTGCTCCAGGTCGGCGGCCATGCGGTTGAAGGACTGGACCAGGAAGCCGAGTTCATCGTCCGAGCGGTCCTCCAGACGCACGGAGAGGTCACCGCGCGCAATGCGCTCTGTGCCTGCGGCCAACGCCTGGACCGGGGCGGAAATTTCCTTGGCCAGCCGGAATCCGAACCAGATGGCCCCGAGGATGATGAGCATGGCCATGACGCCCATGGTAAGATAAAGGTTCATCTTCCATGGATATTTGCGCGTCTTGAGTTTTTTGTATTCATCCAGGCCGCGAACGATCTGGTCCAGCCGGTGCAGCAGCCCCTGCCCCACGGTCTCGCCGATGACCAGGTAGCCCGTGCGGCCCTCGTCGACCGGAGTGACGCCGAGCACCATGTCGCTGCCCGGCTTGGGCACGATGGTGGTCCAGGCGCGCGGGTCGGCCCTGAGCGACTGCCAATCGATCTTTTCCTTGATCTCGGGCCAGGCCTGGCCCCACTGGGGCGAGGCGTGGGTGTTCTGCTCATTGCCATCGGGGGTGATGACACCCACCAGACTGAGGTCGTATTCCTCGAATTTCTTGCGCAGGAACTTGTCCATGGCCTTGCCGCCCCAGGCATACTGATTCTTGATGATCTCCTCGATCATGTTGGCCCCGCGCCGCTCCAGCCGCTCCTGAGCGGAGCCGTAAAAGGCGCGGCCCAGCTCCAGGGCCTGTTCCATGGACTCCTCCACCTGCCCCTTGAACCAGTAGTCCACCGAGGTTTGCACGAACTTGACCGAAACGAGGTAGATGAGGGCGGTAGGGATGAGGGAGAGCGAAATAAAGGCAAGAACCAGCCGGGTGCGCAGCTTGGAGCCGAGCACGCGACGGCGGCGCTCCAGCATGAGGCGGACGGCGTTGCGCGCCACATAGAAGAGCATGGCGAGCAGCAGGACCACATTGAGAATGAGCAGGTTGAGGATGAGGTAGTAATCCCCGCTCAGATACTTGAGCTCGACCCAGGTCAGGCCGACAATGAGCAGAAGAAAGACCAGCGCGATGATGTACTCACGCTTGCGGCGGCGCTTTTCCCTGCGGGAGGTCGGATTGATGCGAATCGGGTCGGGGGTCATGGCTTCCCTGATAGGGTCCGGGTTGCGGGCTGGCTGTGGATCGTCCGGGAAACGGCTGTTGCTGCCGAAGGCACACTTCAGGCGCACACGGTTGCGCCCCTTGTCACTCCGGCCATTTCGCCTTTTTCAAACCGTTGGCGATGTCCATCGTTTTCAGCGCCCTGTGACGGCTTCGGCACCTGCACCGAAGCGCATCTTCCATGATTACCAGTGAAGGAACCAAAGAACAAGCGGCGCAGCTTGTCTTTTCCCGCCACGTCGTACACAATGGATTAAAGGAGTACCCTATGCAAAAAGAGCTGCTGCTCGCCATCGGCGACGAACACGCAACCCCGTATACCCTCCGCTTTCTCAAGGAAATCTTCGACAACTTCTGCGATCTCAAGCTGACTCTTTTTTATGTGGCCCCACGCAAGGCCAGCTGGGCCATCGACGAGAAGGATCTCATCCCGTCCCAAAAGGGATACGACGAAATGAAGGTTCATACCAAGGAGCACGGCGTCAAGGCTGTGGATCAGGCTGCGGACTGGATTCGCGACATTGCAGGCTGCTCCGGCGCCAATGTGGAAACCAAGGTTATCCACTCCCGCAAGGGCACGGTGCGTGAGCTGGTGGATGAGGCGCATCGCGGCATGTACGATGCTCTCGTGCTGGGCAAACGGGCCATGACCTGGTTCGAGGGGGTGTTCGAGAACTCGGTCTGCCATGAGATCCTCTGGCAGGATATCGACTTCCCGCTCTGGATCTGCCGCCAGCCCCCGGCCAGACTCCGCCGCGACATCCTGCTCTGCCTGGACGGCTCCGAGGCATCCCTGCGCATGGCGGACCACGCGGGCTACATGCTGGCTGAGGAGTCGAGCCACACCTTTACCCTGTTTCACGTGGCAAAAAGCTATCAGGACAAAGACGCCACCGCGATCTTCGACAAAGGGCTGGCAGCACTTACCGACAACGGGATCAGCGAGGAGCGCATCCAGATCAAGCTGGTCACGAACTCCAATCCGGTCAAGGCCACACTGATGGAGGCGGAGGAAGGCAACTACTCGGCCGTAGGCGTGGGTCGACACAACAAGTCTGCCCAAGGGCCCATGGCGTCCATGTTCCCCAGCTCGGTGACCATCCGGCTGCTGCGGCAGCTAAAATCATCGGCGCTCTGGATCAGCAAATAGGTTGGGAAGGGGCCAGTCTCGACAATATCGATAAGCTATCGTCAAATTAAATACGATTGCCCGCTGACAAATTTAAGCTTACCGGTAAGCGACGGATCAGTCGTCGGACAAAACCGAGGCCCGGCCGTTGTGGTAGGCCAGCCGGTACGGTTCGTTGCGGACCGCAGCCTCCAGAGCCGGAGTGAGCGGCGTAAAGCTGGTGATGGAACCGCCGTTGGAAGTCACCGTGACATACACCCGCTGTCCCTTGCGGGGCTTGAAGTAGACCATGTCCTCGGACCGGCGCTGCCAGGCATATTCGTAGGTCTTGCACCAGCCGATGAACGGATTGGGAACGTAGGGGGTCTGGGCGTAGATGGTCTTAAAGATAACCTGATAGAGTGTGCCGTCCCGATTGCCGCTCATGCGCTGAACATCAGTGACAACGGCAATAGCCTTGACCTCTGATTCCTGAGCCATGCGCGAAAGGTAGTCGAGATCACGAGCGTGGGCGGCAGAGGTGGCAAACAGCAGCAACAGGCAGATAGCGACGGCGTAACTCTTCATAAAAACAGATATTTTTTCAATTTTATGTGCGTAAACAAAGACGCACCCTAGCCTGTTGGGGCAGGGAATGCAACCAGGGCAACCCTGTGCACAAGCAGCGCATAGGCGGCATCCCGCCTCTCCCTACTACTTGCCGATCCGGGCCAGTTCCTTGCGCAGTTCTTCGATATTCATGGGTTTGGTGAGATAACCGTCCATGCCTGATGAAAGTATCCGCTCCATATCCTCAGCCATGGCATAAGCGGTCAAGGCGATAATGGGGACATCGCAACAGGCCTCCCCGGCCTCTCCCTTGCGGATGGCTTGCGCCGCATCCATACCGTTCAGTACCGGCATCTGGATATCCATCAGCACGAGGTCGAAAGTCTCCTTGCGCAGCCGCACCAACGCCTCCTTGCCGTTTTCCACGCCGGCCACCATATGGCCGTCATTTTCCAGCAGACGGCGGGTGGCCAGATGGTTGACCCGGTCATCCTCGGCCAGCAGGATATTGAGGGGCAGGTACGGCGTCTCCACCGCCGGCTCGGTCCCGGCGGCTTCCTCACTGGAAACCACCGGCAACTCAAGGACGAAAAAGACCATGGTCCCCTCGCCGACAACGGAATCAATGCAGATGCTCCCGCCCATGAGTTCCACCAGGCGCCTGCAAATGGACAAGCCGAGCCCCGCCCCCTGAAATTGTCGGGTATAGCCCTCGTGGGCCTGGGTAAAGGGAGAAAAGAGCGATCCCAGCTTATCCAGTGGAATGCCCAGCCCGCTGTCTGATACGGAAAAGAGCACCCGGGCCTTGTCCGTTGTCGTGTGTATTTCCTCGGCAGCCACTTCGATGGAGCCTTCGGAGGTAAATTTAAAGGCGTTGCCGATCAAATTGATAAAGATTTGCATCAACCTGTTGGAGTCGCCCGACAACCAGCCCGGAACCGAGGGGTCCACACGGCAAAGGAGTTCGGCGCCACTCTGTCCCGAAAGATTGAACATCTCGCAGACCTGATCGATGTCTTCCGAAAGATTGAAGGGGCCGATCTCCAGGGAAAGCTTGCCGGCTTCCACACGCGACAGGTCCAGCACGTCGGTGAGCAGCCGATTGAGCCGCCGGGAAGACTGAACAGCCGTCCGCACGTATTCGCTCTGCTCATCATCCAACGACGAGGATTGCAGCAGCTGGAGCATACCGAGAATGCCGTTGAGCGGTGTCCGAATCTCATGGCTCATGTTGGCCAAAAACTCGGACTTGGACTGGTTGGCGGCCTCGGCCCGTTCCTTTTCCATTTCCAGTGCGGCCTGCACCTGCTTGCGCTCGGAGATATCCCGCACAATGGCCATGACCAGACGCTCACCCATGACTTCGGAACCGCTGAGGCTCAACTCCACATCGAACGTGGTGCCGTCCTTGCGGACATGTCGGGTCTCCATGAACAAATTTACGGAACTCAGGTCGTCGAAATCTTTACGAACACCCGCCTCGTCATAATTCGCCTCATACTCCCAGGTTTGCATACCGATGAGTTCTTCCTCGGCATATCCCAGCATCTCTGCAAACCTGTGGTTGGTTTCCACGATGCGATGCTCCTGGTCTACAATGAGAATTCCGTCATTGCTGTTGTCCATGAGGATTCTGCGGCGTTCCACCTCCCGCTCGATCTCCTCGCGGTGGCGGCGGCGTTCCGTAATGTCCTCCATGGTGCCGAGCATACGGGCTGGCCGACCCTCATAGTATTCCACCACCTTACCCCGGACGAGCATCCAGAGCAGCCGCCCGTCACGGTGCACCATCCGCACTTCCTGCTCGAAGAATTCCCTGTTCCCCTCAAAATGATCATGAAGGCTCTGGTCCACCCCGACCAGATCGTCAGGATGGCAACGGTCCCGCCAGGTCATGACATCCACTGGTTCAAGCTCGGCAAGGGTGTAGCCGAGCATCTCGGCCCAGCGTTCATTGAAAATCAACCCATCGTCGAGGGGATTCCAGTCCCAAAGGCCGAGCCCCGTCCCGTCCACGGCAAGATGCAGGCGGTTCTCGCTCTCCAGCAGGGCCTCTTCCGCCTGTTTTCGCCCGGTTACATCGTGGATGATGGAATGGACAATTTCCTTGCCCTGCACCGAAATCCGACTGCTGAAGACTTCAACGTACCGGAGTGATCCGTCTGCCAGATAATGCTGGAAATTAAACCGGCTCTGCGTTCCGAACCGAGCGCGTTGCAGCAGGACCACCAGCCGCTCCTTGGGCAGACTGTTGATCTCGAATATGCTTTTCCCCCGCAGTTCATCGCATGTCCAGCCATAGAATTTCTCCGCAGCCTTGTTGGCGTCCCGAATCATGCCGGTTCCGGGATCGAGAAGGATCTGCACTGCCTGATGCTCGGAAAAGGTCTTGCTGAACATCTCCTCACGCTCGCGCAGGAGACGCTCCATACTGTGCCATCGCATCCGACTGGTCAGGAATTTGCCGCCAAGCATGGTACAGATGGGGAAAAGCAGGAACACCGCGGCAGCAACACTTTGCAGCACGTTGAAGGGCATCCACCTGGGGAGGGTCAGCAACATGAGCAGAAGCTCCGCAAGCAGCACCACTCCCAGCAGGAAAAATTCCAGCCAGCTCACGTAGTACAGAGGCCCTTTCCGAAAATGCCGCCAGACAACACCAGTCCCCCCGGCCAGCACAATCAGCCCGACTCCGGCCCAGGCACCGACACCGCCGAGGGCCAGCCTATAGGTGCCAGTAATCAAGACAGCTACTGCCGTAGGCACCGCACCAAAAAAAAGACCGCTCAAACCGAGCAGCACCGCCCTTGTATCAATGAATATCCCAGGAGCCGGAGACCACGGCGTAACCATGATCAGCATACCTATCAGCCCGAGGCCGAGTCCGGAGGCCAGCTGCCCCAGCTTGGGACGGGGCGCAAACCATCGCCCGACCACGACATCGAACAGCAACGCCGCTGCCAACAGCAGGCATATATTCTGGACAAGCGTCAGTACGGAATGAGCTTCCACGTAGCGCGATCCCCATGTGTCGAAAGAAAAAAACACATACCTGTCCGCCAACGGGCGGATATTCTCCCTACTATTGACCATTGCCATTCCCTAAGGAGGAACTCCATTATAAAAGGGGAAAATCAGAGTTTTGAGCCATAAGACAAGTTCCTGTCACGGCAAACAGGACTTTTTGCCTCAGAATTTACCATCGGCAAGAATTCCCGCACTCCCCGCCAAAACATGGCACAAAATCAATTGTTGCGCCAAGTTAAAGCATATCCCGGACACATGGGCAATATGAAAACTCGAATTCTCAATTGAAACCCAGCCATCAACTTGTTTTTCTATAATTTAGAACCGGCTGAAGGTGCGGCAAGCGGATTACTAAAAATTCATGGGTGAAAGGAGCGGCCCCCCAATCCCCCAATGCAACTGGACAGCGACTCAGCAGCTCGGCATGAACACCGAGGCAATAATTCAATTCCCAGCAATTCCGGCCTTCATCACCGCGTTGCGCAAAAAAGGGATCATCCTGATCCGAAAAACACGAAAAAGCCTTCCATCGGATCCGATGGAAGGCTTTGATTCCAAGTGGTGCTCAGGCACAGAATTGAACTGCGGACACGGGGATTTTCAGTCCCCTGCTCTACCGACTGAGCTACCTGAGCACGCAGTCGAGGAGCAGTAAGTACCGAAACGCGGAATGGTTGGCAAGTCCTTTTTTCGGTCCGGTTCGGTTTTTTTATCTTTTCTTCATGTCGTATTGCGCCGGATCGATCTCGCCGGACGGGTCCGCGCCCATGGCCTTGATGCGCGCAGCATAGCCCACGCGGAGTTCTTCCAGGTAGTTCACGTCCAGAGGCCCCTTCCAAGTGGTGATCTCGGTGTATCGTTTTGGAATTTTGACCTTTTCCGGGTCATAGCCCATGTCCATGCGCAGCCGCCAGCGAGCGCATTGGATGCGGTTGCCGATGTCCTTCAGCTTGCCGTTCAGCTCGCCGTAGCCCAGGGCGTCCAGGGCCTCGGCCATGACGTCATCCTTGTAGACGCCGCGAGAGAACAGGCAACCCACCATGGAGTTGAGCACGATGCGGTCCCGGCCGTCGTTGACCAGAAAATCCAAGGCCGGTCCGGCCTCCCGCTCCTCATGCTTCTGGTCCCAGGAATAGCCGCCCGCATCCAGATGCGCATGGCGAAAACCGAGCGCCTCGGACACGAAGAAGACCTCGCCCGTGGCGTATCCGGCCATTTCCTGGCCGAGCACGCAGGCAAAATCCTCGCCGCCATAGGTCTGGGCGCACTTCATGGTGCCCTGGGACAGCAACCGATAGAAATCGTTAGGCGGGGTGCCCAGGTATTCCACGCCCTGCATGTAGGTGTCGGCATCGCCCCAGTTGAAACGGACCAAGGTCTCCTTCTCGGAGATGACGCCCTTGTCCAAGGCCTCAGTGCACCAGGCCAGGGCCACGCCCGCGCTCATGTTGTCCAGCCCCACCTTCTCGATGACATCCAGGATGCGCAGCACCTCGCCGGGGTCCGTGACCTCCAACATGCCACCGCAAGAGAAGATGGGCTCGTAGTCATACCCCACCTGCCGGTAAAGGTACTGATTATTGGCCTGGAATTGCTCACGCACAAAACCCACATGGATGCAGCCCACCGGGCAACCGGCACAGGCCGCATTGCGCAGCAGGGTATCGTCCGCAAAGGTTTCGCCGGAAATCTTCTCGGCCTCCGGGCTGCTGGTCTGTTGCAGATTCTTCCAGGGCAGGCTCTTCAGGGCGTTGAGCGGGCTGATGTTCACGGCCGTGCCCACGCCATGGTACTTGGCCATCATCTCGGTGGTGGTCAGTTGCTCGAAAATATGCTGGTAAAGCTTGGGATACGCCTTGCCTTCGGGCAGATCAAAACCCCTATCGCCCAGGATGCAGATACCCTTGAGGTTCTTGGCACCCATGACCGTGCCGCCGCCCAGCCGCCCGAAGTGGCGGTAGGTGTCCACATTGATGCAGGCATAGGCGGAGAGGTTCTCGCCTGCCGGACCGATGCGCAGGATGGAACGGCGACCGGAGCCGGGAAAGATTTTGCGCAGCACACGCCCCGCCTGCAAGGCGTCAAAGCCGCGCATGTACTCCACATCGCGGGTCTCCACCCGGCGCGAGCCCACGCACAAGGCTGTCAGCCTCGGCGCACGCCCCACCACCACCAACGCATCCAGATCGGCAAACCGAAGCGACAGAGCGGATTTCCCGCCCGCATAACTCTCTGCGTATTGGTTATGGTAGGGGGACCGAAAGGCGCAGCAGGTCTTGCTCATGAGCGGATAGTAGCCCGTCAGCGGCCCGATGGTCAGGATAAACGGCTGGTCCGGGTGGTCCCAGTCCGCGTCAATGAGGCCGTACTTGCGATACAGCAGGGCCGCAAGGCCGCTGCCGCCCAGAAATTCCGAACGCCCGCCGATTTCCACTATATTGGTCTTGCCAGTGGTCAGGTTGGCCACCATGACGCGGAAGTAATCCCTAATCATCGGCCGCCTCCCCGCCCTTTTCGGGCAAATCCACCAATTCGAGACAGTCGTGCGGACAAAAGGCCACGCACCGGCCGCAGTGGATGCAGACATAGGGGTTGACCAGATGGTCCAGGAAGATGGCGTCCACCGGGCACGCCTCGGCACACTTGCCGCAACGGATACACAGGTTCGCCTTGTGCATGACGCCGCCGTCCCGGCGCGGGGTCATGGCCCCGGTGGGACACGCCTCGGCGCACGGGGCCGGGCTGCACGCCAGACACACCTTGGCCTCAAATCCGGTGGAGAGTCCGCCCGCCGAAGCGATGCGGATGCCGGCCTTGTTCCACGACAGGACCTTGTGCACAACCCTGGCACAGGCCAGGGAGCACGAATGGCAGCCGATGCACCGCTCCATGCGCGATGCCCTGAGTGCTTTCATATTCGCCTCCGTCACCCATTCCGTCACGGAAAGGGGTGCGGTCTTATTCCTTTACGATTTCCAGAATGTCATGCTTGAGTGCCCAGAGCACATGATTTTCCGCCATGGCTTCATCCAAATGCGGCTCCAGCCCGACAAGCTTGCGCATCAGCGTGCCGCTGTCAACGGCTTTACGGGCCAGAAAAGCCAGTTTCCGGGCCGTTTCCGGCTGGATGGTCCACCCCATGCCCGCGTACAACGTGGGGAAATCCTTCTCCCGATAGAAGGCCTCGCCGGTACGACCGGTGCGGAGCATGGTGCCCGGTGCCAACAGCCGGGTAGGATAGTGGCCGAAGAGACGGCCATAGGGCATGGACTGGGGATGATCCACCGCACGCAAGGCCTCCGGGTCAACCGGGGTTTCCCACAGGCGGTCCCACAGCTCCAGATACTGCCGGATCACCCCGCTCCAGGAGAAATGGGAGCAGACCCGCTGCCGGGCGGCCCCGCCCATGGTCCGACGCAGCTCCGGGGACCGGATAAGCGCGCCCAGGGCCTCGGCCAGAGCCGGAATCTCCACGGCCGTGCGCTGGGCCAGCAGCAGGTGGTACTGGTTGTCAAAGAGCAAGGGCGCGAGCAGGTCCGCGTCCGGCGTGTCCGGTGCGCCGATGGTCGGCACCAGCATCCCGGTCTCGCCGTGGACCACTATGTCGCGGTAGCCGTCATAGTCCGAAACAACAGAGGGCAGCCCGAAAGCCCCGGCCTCGACCACGGTGATGCCGAAGGTCTCCTGCGGATTGTCCGCGATGGAAATGAAGATGTCGGCCGAACGGAACAGCTCGATCTTTTCCGCTTCGGTGGGCCGGGCGTGGACGGTCAGGGGGATGGCGGCATTGGCGGCCAGCCCCTTGAGCATCGGCAGGTAGTCGTCCCGCTCGTCCGCCCATCCGGCCAGGACCAGTTCCACGGACGAGGGGTCCAGCCCGTCCGCCGCCAACCGGTGCAGGGCGCGCAGCAGCGGCAGCAGATCCATCTTGGAATGATGGGAGAGCCGGCCAAAGACCAGCAACCGCACCGGCCCGCCTTCGGGGCGCTCCGGGTTCGGGGCCATCTGTTCGGTATCCACGGCCAGCGGGATGCGCGCCAGCGTGGGCGCGGAAAAACGGTCCTCCGCCAGTCCATACCCTTCGCGCAGCCAGGCAAAGAACCGCTCCACGGCCTCGCTCCCGGCCGAGGACGTGCAGACGATGGCATCGCGCGCCGTGGCACCGGGCCACAATTGGCGCAGAAACGGCCCGCCGTAGTTGGCGTAGCTCAGGGAATGGATGATGCCGGTGATGGGAAAGATTTCCGGGGCGTAGCGGTTGCGCAGCCGGGCCAGCGCCGGTTGGCTGACAATGCAGTCCGAAAGATGGAAACAATGGAACCGCTCGCGGGATAGGACGCCCGGCAGATCCCGGCGATCCAGGATGCGGATGCGCCCTGCGTCGATCAGGGCCGGAGCCGTCTTTGACAAATGTTCTCTGAGAGCCCCGCCTATGCCCTGATCACCAAGGAAAAAACAGTACTCATCAAGAGGGTCGGCACGCAGCAGGGTATCCAGAAAACGGACGTTGGCCACCGTGCGCCCCAGCACCGGTCCCGGCTCGTAAAAAGGGTCCAGCGTCCCCCATCTTCTTTTTCCTTCGGGCATACTTGGGTAAAAACCGCATTGACCCGCTTTGTCAATGGATTTTGCCCCCGGCCCTGGCGGAACAGCGGCCGAAACAGCACCAAAAGGAAAATAATTCCTCTTTATATATGGCTGTTCCGTATTCCTGCTTCAAAAAAATGGTCCGGTATCCTGTGGCGATAGCCTATGGAAAACTCTGTTTGCCTCTTTTTTTGCCGCCAGGGGAAAAACATTGGCCCCCATCTTGCTCTGTGTCTCATGCGGACGCCCAGTGCGTCGGTTTTTTGACTGTCAAGGAGACGGAGACATGCAGAAGAAGACCATGAAACGGGGCAAGCGACCGGAACTCATGTGGGGACTGGGCCTGACGGACGAGCTGGAACGGCAGATAGCCGAAAGCGTCGGCCCCGGTTTTCACATGCGTAATTTCGCACCGGATTCCCTGCCGGGTGCCAAGGCACTGCACCAGGAAGAAAAGCCCTCCACCACCTGGATTCCCTGGTCGGTATGGAAGGGCTTGGGCGAAGACCGCCAGGAGCAGTACCGCGAATTCGAGTCCACCCAGCGCATCCTCATACAGGAAGAAACGGACGACACCCTGGAAATGGACCGTGTGCTGAGCGAGGGTTTCCTCACCGTTATCCGCGCACCGCTGACCCGGCCCAAGGTCCAGGACGTGCTTTTCCGCGCCAAGGAAACGGCCAGCATGTACTCGGACATCTACCGGATGACCGAGGAGATCATGCTGGAACGGGAACTGCTGGCCCGCAAGACGGACCAGCTTCTGTTCCTGAACAAGATTCTGGCTTCGGCCACCGAGAGCCTGGACCCGTCCACCATTCTGCTCAACGCCAAGGAGACCCTGGGGCTAGTCCTGCCCATCAGGATGCTCAACGCGGTCTTCTGGAGCCATCAGGCGGATTCCGAAGTGGCGGACATGGAAATTTTCCTCAACGGCAAGATGACGCCGGAGAATGAAGGACTGTGGTCCGAGCAGTTGCTGGCCGCAGCCGCGGATATGGGCAGCGGCCCCATCAACGGGTTCCACATCCTGCATATCGACCCCAAGCGCCGCCCGGAGTTCGGCATGAAGCCCACCGAGGGACGGCTGGTCAGCCTGCCGCTCACGGCGGGCAACCAAACCTTCGGCTGTCTTTCCATTCTCTGCGAGGCAAGCTACCGCCTCGGCAAGGATCAGGTGGAAACCTTCCGCTCGGCGGTGAACCACCTCGGCCTTGCCCTGCGCAACGCCCTCGCCTTCAAGGAAGTCAAGCTGCGCGCTGACCGCGACGGCCTGACCCGCATCTACAACCGCCACTCCTTCGAGGAGCGGCTGGTCTACGAAATCAAGCGCCGCCGCCGCTACAATCATGATCTCTCCCTGCTCATGTTCGACCTGGACCACTTCAAGCAGGTCAACGACACCTACGGGCACAAGGCGGGCGACATGGTTCTGCGCAAGGTGGGCGAAATATTGACCGAAACGTTCCGCACCACCGACCTTCCGGCCCGATACGGCGGCGAGGAATTCGTGGTCCTGCTGCCGCACACCAGCGAGAATGCCGCATGGAAGCTGGCCGAACGGGTACGCGGTGCCATCGAATCCACCCAGTTCGAGTACGACGGGCACGTCTTCACGGTCACGGCGTCCATCGGCGTAGCCTCGGTGGAAGCCGGTGCGCTGACCAAGGACGACGACCTCATCGTCAAGGCGGACAAGGCCCTCTACGAGGCCAAGAACAACGGCCGCAACATGGTGGTCATCTCCAAACCGCCCATATCCCAGGCCGCTCATCTGTAGGCCCTCTCTATCTCCGATCTTCCGGGCCGACGCCGCATGGCGTCGGCCTTTTTCGTCCCCCCCCGGTCATGCAAAGCCGTCACCACCCTGTACAAAAGGGCCATGGGCGGGTACAGACCATACCATGATGGTCAAAGTGGATCGCCTCTCCCACAACTTCGGGGCGTACTGGGCGCTCAAGGATGTTTCCTTTTCCCTGGGCAAGGGAGAGTTCCTTTTCCTGACCGGACACTCCGGGGCGGGCAAATCCACCCTGCTCCAACTCCTCTACGGCGCACTCCCGCTCAAACGCGGGCGGGCCACGGTGGCCGGGGTGCAGCTCAACAATCTCAAGAAGCGGTACATCCCCCTGCTCCGGCGCAAGGTCGGTGTGGTCTTTCAGGATTTCAAGATCCTGCCCAGGCGCACGGTGTTCGACAACGTGGCCATGGCTCTGGAGGTGCGCGGCATGGCCCGTACCCACCTGGAGCGCCGCGTCCGGGCGATCATCCGGGCCATGGGGCTGGAAAACAAGAGCTACTCAACCTGTGAGCGTCTCTCCGGCGGCGAGCAGCAACGCGTGGCCATAGCCCGGTCCATGGTCTCCAGCCCGGAACTCATCCTGGCGGACGAACCCACCGGTAACCTGGATTTCGACCTGACCATGCACCTCATGGAAATTTTCAAGCAGTTCAACACATACGGCACCACCGTCATCATGGCCACCCACAGCCGCGAGGTGCTGGACTGCGTGCCGGACGCCCAGGTACTCCACCTGCAAGACGGCCGCATTGCCGACGCGGACGGCACCATCCCCCCGGACGACGCCCCCCTCGACGACGAGCCCTTGGACGACGATTTCGACGATGATGGGGAGGACGATCTGTGATCACCCAGTTCTTCCGCCTCACCCTGCGCGGCATAGCCGATCTCCGGCTCCATCCCTGGGCCCAGCTCCTGACCCTGGTGGCCGTGGCCATGGTCACACTGCTCACCGGCTTCATCCTCATGGGCCTGTTCAACGTCAATCAGCAGATACTCAAGAGCCGGGGCGAGGTGGAGTTCCAGATATACTGGAAGACGGACCTTTCCGCCGAGTCCGTGCTCAAGGACTGGGACACCATCCGGGCCATGGACCACCTCTCGGAACTCAAGACATTCACCCCGGAGAACGCCTTGACCGAACTGGCCACGGCCTTGGGCGAAACCGGCGATTTTTCCTGGCTGGCGGACAACAACCCGCTGCCCTACTCCGGGCTGGCCATCTTTGCCGTGCCGCCCGAGGCGCAGAACACGGGCTGGACCGAGTCCCTGCTCACCAGCCTCAAGACCCTGCCCGGCGTGGACAAGGTCAACTACACCCCGTTCCAGGCGGACCTGGCCCAGGGCTGGCGCACCATGTCCCGGGTAATCTTCTGGCCCGTTCTCGGCTTCCTCGGCCTCATCGTCGCCCTGGTGGTGCACAATACCATCAAACTCTCGCTGCTCACCCGCATGGACGAGGTGGAAATCCTCTCCCTGGTGGGCGCGCGCCCCGGCTACATCCGCTGGCCCCTGCTCACCGGCGGATTCATCCAGGGCATCCTCGGCTCGGCCGGGGGTATCGGGATGCTCCGGGCCGTCCATTCCGCCACGGCCGAAATGCTCGATTTCCCGCCCCTGCTCATAAAAATCCAGTTCCTGCCCTGGGAGCAGCAGGCCATCCTGGCCGGTGCGGTCACCCTGGTCGCCACCCTCAGCAGCTGGGTCGCCGTCAAGTAAGGCTGCACCTCGTCAACGCGCCTGGGCACTCTTTCCTCCCGAAAAAGTATACTATTCCGGTTTGATAAAAATCAGTCGTGACGCTTGATCCTCCCTTCGATCCACTGTAGGCAAAGGAATGCCCGCACGTTTGCGGCCCACCGCAACCACTCACACGGAGGCGACAGACATGGACACTGCCACGGAAAAAGCGATTACTGAATTTCTCGACACCTGGACCGAAGACAGCAACGGAACCAAGGCAAGCTATCTGGGACTCAAGGCGCACCTGCAAGGGCTGGACGGCGTTCAGCTCGCCTTTGTGGCCCGGCCCGGCATCACCTACTCCCTGCGCGCCACCCACGCCAATCAGAAGAAGCGCGGCCTCTTCGCCATGGTGGACGTCATCGACGATGACCCGGCTGACCGCTGGCTTTCGGTCTGTTTCTACAGGGAACTGGTGGACGACCCCGAAGGGCTGGGCGACGAGGTGCCCGGAGGGCTTCTGGGCGAGGATGCCCGCTGTTTCGACCTCTACGAGGCCGACGCCACCATGGAGCAGTACATCAAGGACCGGCTGACCGCGGCCTGCCTTTCCGCTTCCAGGGAAGAATAGTCCCCTGCCGGTCATTGTCCGGGGCGGCCATCCGGTCTGCCCCGGACCAAAACGACAGACGCACCTCCCTCCTTCCACATTCCGGCCGCAACAGGTTTTCCGGTTTTCGTATCGGCACCACATTATCCAGGACCGTTTCCCTCCCCTCTCTTTCCCGGTTGCCTGTTATCGCTTCCCCAAAGCCGCTCATTGACAGCAATGGGCCTATCTGTAACACATCCGTAACGTAATCGTAACACTGTCACTGGCCGACGTCCCTTTTGCCGGCCACGCGAGGAGAGAGAATGAAAACCATCGGCAGACTGATGTTGATCCTTGCGGTGCTGGCTCTGGCCTCCACCGCCCTGGCGGGAACATTGGAAAAGGTACAGAAAAACGGCGAGCTGGTCCTCGGCGTGAGCGAAGGCGTGGCAGGATTCTCCGCCCCGGACTCCAACGGCAAGTGGACCGGTTTCGACGTGGACATGGGCCGTGCCGTGGCCGCCGCCGTGCTCAAGAACGCGGACGCCATCAAGTTCGTCCCGCTGGCCTCCAAGCAGAAGATCGTGGCCGTTTCCTCCGGTCAGGTCGACCTCTCCCGCGGCACCACCTGGACCATGAAGCGCGACTGCAAGCAGGGCGTGGATTTCACCGTGGTCCTCTTCTATGACGGACAGGGCCTGATGGTGAAGAAGAGCCTGGGCGTGACCAAGGCCCTCGACCTGGACGGCGCGTCCGTGGCCGTGGTCTCCGGCACCACCTCCGAGCTGAACGTGGCCGACTTTGCCCGCAAGAACAAAATCAAGCTGGAAACCGTGGTCTTCGAATCCAAGAAGGAAGCCTTCAACGCCTACGTGGCGGGCCGGGCCGACGCCTTCACCACCGATGTCAGCCAGCTGGCCTCCCTGCGCGCGGGTTCGGGCAATCCCTCCGAGCATATCATTCTGCCCGAGGTCTTTTCCAAGGAACCCCTTTCTCCCTTTGTCCGCCACGGCGACCAGCAGTGGAAGGATCTGGTCACCTGGGTCCTCTTCGGCCTCATCGAAGCCGAGGAAAAGGGCATTACCCAGGCCAACGTCCTGGACATGAAGGCCAAATCCACCGACCCGATGGTCCGCCGTATGCTCGGCGCCACCGGCGATGTCGGCTCCTTCATCGGACTGGACAACGACTGGCTGGTCCGGGCCATCCAGGCCGTGGGCAACTACGGCGAGATGTATGACCGCAACTTCGGCCCCAATACCAGGCTGAACATCCCCAGAGGCCGCAACAACCTCTGGACCGAAGGCGGCCTGATCTACGCCATGCCGATCCGCTAGCAGGACCGGCTCCTACGAGTATCCGACGCACCGGCCGGGCAAACCGGCCGGTGCGTCATCTCTCAAACAAACAGGCCGTTTATTTTGCAAGCCCCGACAAACAAATTTCCGCTGGCCGCCATACTGGCCCAGACCCTGGTGGTCGGGGTGATCCTCTATGTGGTCTGGCAGCTCTTTCAGAACACCCAGGCCAACCTGGAGGCACGCAACATCGCCTCCGGCTTCAGGTTTCTCTCCGTTGAAAGTGGCATGCCCATCAACGATACGCTGCTGGCCTACACCCCGGCCGACACCTATGGCCGGGCCTTCTGCATCGGCATCCTGAACACCCTGTTCGTCTCGGTCCTCTCCATCGCCATGGCCACGGTGCTGGGCGTGCTGGTGGGCGTGGCCCGGGTCTCGGCCAACTGGCTGGTGGCCAAGCTGGCCGCCGTGTACGTGGAGCTGTTCCGCAACATCCCGCTGCTGCTCATCCTCTTTTTCTGCTACTCCATGCTCCTGGCCTCGCTGCCCTCACCACGGAAGAGCCTCAGCCCCCTTGCCGACATCTTCATCAACAACCGGGGCGTGTACGTGCCCCGCCCGGAACTGCTGGACGGCGGCGGCTGGATTCTGCTGGCCCTGGCCGTTGCCGTGGCCGCGTCCCTGCTCCTGGTCCGCCGCTCCCGCAAGCTGCGCGACGCCACCGGGCGCGGTCTCCCCGCCGGATGGCTCTCCCTGGGGCTGATCGTGGTCCTGCCCACAGCCGCCTACTACCTCGCAGGGCAGCCCATCCACTTCGATGTCCCGGTCCTGCACGGCTTCAACTTCAAGGGCGGCATGGTGCTCAAGCCGGAATTTTCCGCCCTGCTTCTCGGGCTGGTTCTCTACACCGCCGCCTTCATCGGCGAAAACGTGCGCAGCGGCATCCAGTCCGTGGACAAGGGACAGCTCGACGCGGCCAAGGCCCTGGGCCTCAAACCCGCCACGATCATGCGCAAGGTCATCCTGCCCCAGACCCTGCGCGTCTGCATCCCGGCCACCACAAACGACTACACCAGTCTGGTCAAGAACAGCTCGCTGGCCGTGGCCATCGGCTACCCGGACATGGTTTCGGTGGGCGGCACCATCATCGGCCAGAACGATCAGGCCATTGAGATCATCGGCATGTGGATGGCCGTGTACCTGAGCATCAACCTCATCCTCTCCCTGATCATGAACTGGTTCAACGCCAAGGTGCAACTGGTGGAACGATGAGCGAGACAAAGACTTTCACCCCCACTCCCTCCTCGCCGCCGCCCATGGCCTCCACCGGCGTCATCCACTGGCTGCGCGAGAACCTCTTTTCCGGCTGGTTCAATTCCCTGCTCACTCTGCTGGCCCTTGCCCTGATCATCAAGGTCGTGCCGCCGCTGGTCTCCTGGGCCCTGGTCCACGCCACATGGTACGGCGGGCCGGGTATCTGCGACGATACCTCCGGCGCGTGCTGGGCCTTCATCGCGGCCAAGGCTCGCGTCATGCTCATCGGCACCTATCCTCCGGAACTGGTGTGGCGCCCGCTGGCCGCCGGGGTGCTGCTGGCGGGCGTTGTTGCCGCCACGGTCAGCGGGAGGTGCAAGCGGCGCGTGCTTACCGGGCTGTGGCCCCTGTTCTTCATCATCGCCCTGTGGCTGCTGGGCGGCGGGTCCGGCCTCGCGGAAGTGGACCAGTCCCGCTGGGGCGGCCTCATGCTCAGCGTGGGCCTTGCCGCCGTTGGCATCCTTGTCTCGGTGCCCTTCGGCATCCTGCTCGCCCTGGGCCGCCAGTCCAAAATGGTCGGCATCAGCTCCCTGAGCACCGGATTCATCGAATTGATACGCGGCGTACCGCTCATCACCATCCTGTTCATGGCCTCGGTGATGATGCCCCTCTTCCTGCCCACCAACCTACAGATCAACAACCTGCTGCGCGTGCAGACGGGCATCATCCTGTTCTCGTCCGCCTACATAGCCGAGGTGGTGCGCGGCGGCCTACAGGCCGTGCCCAAGGGCCAGATAGACGCGGCCAAGGCCCTGGGCCTCGCGCCCTGGATGGTCACCCTCTTCGTGGTCCTGCCCCAGGCCGTGCGCCACGTCCTGCCTGCGCTCATCGGCCGCTGCATCGCCCTGTTCAAGGACACGTCCCTGGTCATCATCGTCGGCCTGCTGGACTTCCTGGGCATGGCCAAGGCCGCGTCACAGGACCAGCTCTGGCTCGGGTTCGAGGTGGAGAGCTACGTGTTCTGCGCCCTGGTCTACTGGGTCATCTGCTTCGGCATGAGCCGCTACGGCCGCAGCCTGGAAAAACGCGGCCCCCAAACCAATCGTTAAGGGTTTTCACTATGGATATGTCGCAAGTGGTCATCGACGTTAAGGGATTGAACAAGTGGTACGGCGAGTTCCACGTGCTCAAGAATATCGACCTGGAAGTGCACAAGGGCGAGCGCATCGTCATCTGCGGCCCGTCCGGGTCCGGCAAGTCCACCCTCATCCGGTGCATGAACCGGCTGGAACGGCATCAGAAAGGGACCATCACCGTGGACGGCACGGAACTGACGGACAACCTCAAGGGGTTGGAGAAAATCCGCAGCGAAGTGGGCATGGTCTTCCAGAACTTCAACCTCTTCCCGCACATGACCGTGTTGGAAAACCTCACCCTGGCCCCGGTCTGGGTGCGGCGCATGCCCCGGCGCGAGGCCGAAGCCACGGCCATGCGCTATCTGGAGCGGGTACGCATTGGCGAGCAGGCGGGCAAATATCCGGGCCAGCTATCCGGCGGCCAGCAGCAGCGCGTGGCCATCGCCCGCGCCCTGTGCATGAACCCGAACACCCTGCTCTTCGACGAACCCACCTCCGCCCTGGACCCGGAGATGATCAAGGAAGTGCTCGACGTCATGGTCTCCCTGGCCGAGGAAGACATGACCATGGTCTGCGTCACCCACGAGATGGGCTTTGCCCGCACCGTGGCCGACCGCATCATCTTCATGGATCACGGCGAGATCGTGGAACAGAACTCGCCGGAAGAGTTCTTCTCCAATCCGCAGTATGACCGGACCAAGCTTTTTCTCAGCCAAATATTGCATCATTAAAGAAGGTGAGGAAGCCCCTTTGGCGGGACGGTCGGGGGATGTCGCCTCCGGCGGCTCAAGGGCTGGGGCCCTTGAGAATTCCGTTCTCGCCTGCGGCGAAGGGGTTTTCTTGATAAGGAGGGACATGGTCCCTCCTTTTTTAGTTTGCTCGTCGGGTCAGGCTGGGGCCGAGGAGGGTTTCCACCTGCCGGGGGCCCAAGGCCATGCGATAGAACAGGGCGTAGAATTCCCTTGTCTCGCGCACGATGTCCCAGTCGAACCATTCGGGATAGAGCAGATTCGAGAGCCAGATCAACCCCATGATCCGGTTGACCGACGGCGGCCGGTCGAACCAGTGGTACATGGCGGCAGGGGGTTCGTAGACGTCGCCGCTTCGCACGGCCTTCAGCCCGGACCAGAACGGGTCGGTTTTCACCCGATTATACAACCGCTGTGGCGACTTGCCCTCTTCCGAGATCATGATGATCACGTCCGGATTCCAGCGGGCCAGATCATCCGCCGCCACCGGAGTGCGGCCGCAGCCCCGCTGCTCGAAAACCTCGGCCGCATTGATACCCCCGGCATGTTCGATAATTTCGCCATGACGGGATTTTCTCGGCTCGGTGAGCAGTCCTGTAGGTGACTGGGCATAGTAGACCGTACGCCGCTCTCCGCGCGGAATCTGGGCCACGGTCTTCTGGATGTGAAAATACTTGTCCTCAAAATAGTCTGCCAGGAGATTGCCCCGGTCCTTAGCCCCCACCAAATCACCCACGCGGCGCAGGACATCGCCCGTGCGCTCCAGCCCGCCGTCATAGACCAGTACGGGCAGCCCCAGCTCGGCCTGGAGCCGGTCCGCCTGGGCCACCTCCACGGTATCCAGCGCGGCCAGAGTGAGCGAGATCACCAGATCGGTCCCGGCCCGGCGCACGGCCTCGGGATCAAAGGTGTGTTTGCCACCGCCGAAGTCGCCGCCCATGACGCCCAGCACGGGCAGGGAAAGGTAATCCTGATCCGCCACCATCCGCTCCGGCGGCATGGGGGGCATTCCCAGCCCAGCGATCTTGTCCGGGGCCAGGGCGAACATCAAGGCCGTGACCATGGGATTGTAGCCGAACACGCCGTCCACCTGCGCCTTGACCGCGACCTTGCGCCCGGCCATATCCGTTATCAGCCGGGTTTCCGGCATACTGACAGGCTTGAACTCCACCATGCGGACCTCCTTCTTCGCTATGCGCCGGGAACAGACCCGGCCCTGTTTCGAGAATAAATTGGAAAATTCGGAAAGACGAGCCGGAGCGGGTTCGGCCCGCTCGCCATGGCTCCCCAGGGCTTCGCCCACCTGCGGGACCGCGAGCAGGTCGGCCACGGTCTCCCGGATGAAGGTGGAATCCCGGGCCGCAAACGGTGCGTCCACGGTCCGCTCATGCACCACGCGCCCCGGCGACGGGGAAAAGACCGCGATACGGAGGCTCATGCGCACCGCCTCGGCCAGATCGTGGGTGACGAACACGGCGGCCAGCCCCCGCTCCTCGATGAGGGAACGAACCAGGTTCTGCAACTCGCGACGCAGCCCCACGTCCAGGCCGGTGAACGGCTCGTCCAACAAAAGCAAATCCGGCTGCACGGCCAGAGCACGGGCCAGCGAGACCCGCTGACGCATACCGCCGCTCAGTTCATGGGGATACTTGTCCAGATCATCGGGCCGCAGCCCCATACGGGTGGCCAATGACCGGGCCTCGGCAAGTCGCTCCCGCCTGCCCCGGCCCAGCGCCTTGAGGCCGTAGGCGATGTTGTCCAGCACCCGTCGCCATGGGAGCAGGCGGGGCTCCTGAAACACGCAGGCCGTGCGCCCGAACGTATTGTCCACCTGCCCGGCCTGTGGCGAAAGCAACCCTGCCGCCATGTTCATCAGCGAGGTCTTGCCGCACCCGGAGCGACCGGCAAGGCAAAGCACCTCGCCTGGACGGACCGCGAGGCTCACCCCGGCCAGTACCGGTCCGGCACCGTAGGAAAGGGAGACATTGCGCCAGTGCAGCATGACCAGGCCTACCCGTTGGGCGCGATACGGGCGCGCCAGGGTTCCAGCCGCCGCTTGAGCGGATTGAGGACCAGCAACTCCACGGCCAGGAGCAGGACCAGCAGGACGATGATCCAGGCCAGGACCTCGGCCATGTCCAGATTGATACGCGCCAGCGCCAGATTCGCGCCGATGCCGTTGGTGGACGCGAGTAGTTCGGCCATGACCGCCACCTTCCAGGAGAGACTCAGGGCCGTGACCCAGCCGGGGAAGAGATAGGAAAGGATGTGCGGCAAATGCACGTCCATAAGCAGCATGATGCGCGGCGTGCCAAAGGATCGGGCCATGTCCTCCAGCCCCCGGTCCCGGGTGCGCGCTCCTTCCACGGCCACGGCAAAGCAGACCGGCAGGGCCGTGACCACCACGGTGAAGACCGGCGTCAGCCCGGTGGTGCCGAACCAGAGCATGGCCAGGACGATCCAGGCGATGGGCGGAATGCCGAGGAGCATGGAGACCACGGGCTGGAGTGTCCGGGCCAGAGCCGGATGCAACCCGGCCAGAATGCCCACCGAACTGCCGAACAAAACGGCCAGCCCAAACCCGCAAAGGGCGCGGACCGCAGTCAGCCACGCCGCGCGGGCTACCACCCCTTCGCGGAACAGGCGCACCAAGGCCTCGCCAGCCTCCTGGGGAGAAGGCAGGATGAATGGCCCGTACCAGACGCTCCCCAGCCACCATACGGCCAGGAACAGGGCTATCCCGAGTACGGGATACCGACTGTCATACAGAATACGAGCTATACCGTTTTCTTCCCGTCTCACGGTACCTTTTTACGCCAGATAGAAGGCGTCGTCGGGCAGCTTGCCGCCGGTGAGCTTGGGGGACATCTCCATCAACGCCTTGTAGTAGAACTCCAAATCCTTGCGCGCCGCCCGGGCAGTCTGGCGGCGGATGGGGAACCGCTCCAGGGACTTCTGCATCACCGGGGCCTTGAGCCCGAACATTCCCGCAAAGGCCTTGGCCGCATCGGCGGGGTGGCTGTTGATCCACTCGATGGCTTCGCCGATGCCTCCCTGAACCGCCTGCTCCACATCCGGATGCTCGTCGGCCAGGGAGGCCTGGCACATGGTCCCACCCAGTGGAAGGAACAATTTGGAACCACTCACCTTTTCCCATTCGCCCTGATATTCTATGCGGGTGAGCTGCTTGCCTGCCATCTTGCCTTTCATCTCGGCCGCAGTAGCCGCCGGTTCCGGCAGCAGGACGGTGGAGGCGCGTCCCGAAAGCAGCATTTGCAGGGCCTCAAAGGGAGAATCCACATAGGAAAGCGTAACGTCCTTGTCCGGGTCGATTCCCTGCTTGGATGCGAGGTAGCGGGTAATCATGTCCGGGATGTCGCCACGGAAAAAGAGCAGGACGGCCTTGCCCTTGATGTCGGTGAAGGATTTGATGGACGGGTCGGCGGTGATCAGGCTGAGAATGCCGCCGTTGTTCACATCCATAAGTCGTACGGGTACGCCCTTGTTGTACATGATGGCCGCTGCATTGGCCGGGGTGGCCGCCACCTGGACCTCGCCGGAAACGACCCAGGAGCGCATGATGTCCGGGTTGCGCCACTGCTTCATCTCCAGTTGGGCCACCTTGGCCGTGACGCCGGGTTCTTGGGCCAGCCGGGCCAAGGGCAGGCTCAGGGGCGCGGGCGGTCCGGCCAGGGCGAGGCGCTCCAGCGATGCGGCACGGGCGGTCGCCATGGGCAAAAAGGGAAACAAGGCCAGGGTCTTGGCACTCAACCTGAGCATATCTCTGCGGGTCATCATCCGGGTTCTCCCTTGCAACGGGTTGGGCGCGTCCGGCGAAGACCCGGGGCTGCGGGTCCCCGTGGCGCGCGTCGAGGTGATTGCTACCTGCGCTGGTACGCAGGATCGGGCAGGCGAACGCATCGATGCGGGCGGCTCCCCGAAGTCGCAAAATCTATTGGGATGGAGGGCTACTGACAACTTTGTCACGGATAGTTGAACAATCGTGACTCATTTGACCTGACCGTGTGCAAAAACGAATCGACGGTGCTGCGGACTGTACATTCTCGGCCAAGACTCGTAGGGTGCCGCCACCGCCGCCAAGATGGACAGGAATCACCGCATGAAAAATTTCTCCACCCGAGTCGGCCCGTGGGCCCTCCTCACTCTGGCTTCGGGCCTGCTCTCCGCGTTAATCCACTGGGTCGGGCTGCCGGCCGCCGCCCTGCTGGGACCGATGATCGCCGGTGTCTTCTTCGCCCTGCGAGGTGAGGCCCTTGCCGTGCCCCGGTGGGCTTTTGTCCTGGCCCAGGCCGTGCTCGGCACCCTGGTGGCCCGGTCCGTTACCCCTTCCGTTTTTCACATCTTTCTCGAAGACTGGCCGGTCTTGGCCCTGGCCATCGCAACCATCTTCCTGTCCGGGTCGCTGATGGGCTTTCTGCTCATGCTTAGGGGCACCCTGCCCGGTTCCACAGCGGCCTGGGGGTCATCCCCGGGCGGCGCAACGGTCATGACCGCCCTGGCCGAGGCGCACGGCGCGGATATCCGCATGGTCGCCTTCATGCAGTATCTACGGCTCTTTGTCGTGGTGCTCACCGCGTCCGGCGTATCCCACCTGCTGCTGGGGCAGAGCGGTGTCGCCGTCACAGGTCCGCAGTGGGACATAGGGCTGTCCGCCCCGGTCGTGCCCTTATTGGAGACCGTGGCGCTCGTGGCGGGCGGCGCGGCCATTGCCTCGCGCCTTTCCTTCCCCTCCGCCCCCCTGCTGGTGCCCATGGGCATCGGCCTGCTCCTCAATTCCACGGGGGTAGTCGAGCTGACCCTGCCCAACTGGCTGGTGGTCTGCACCTATTTCGTGCTCGGCTGGTACATCGGCCTGCGCTTCACCACCCCCATAGTTCGCTACGCCGTCCGTGTGGTTCCCCAAGTACTGGTGGGGGTTATCGGGCTGATTCTGCTTTGCTGCTGTGCGGCCTGGATGCTCCACGCCTGGGCCGGGACGGACTGGCTGACCGCCTACCTCGCCACCAGCCCCGGCGGACTGGACACGATCATAGCCATCGCCCTGAGCAGCCGGTGCGACATCCCCTTTGTCCTGTGCCTGCAAACCATCCGGCTCTTTGCCGTCATCCTCCTCAGCCCCATGGTGGCCCAGCGCATCAGCCGCATCAGCGAACGCCGGGGAAAGGGAAAGCCCCTGCCCTGACCCCGTGTATCCGGTTTCATACCGACTTTGCTTGACAGCCATATACCTTTCCGGGACTATCGGTCAGATTTTTCCAGGCGGACCTTGCGTCATCACCAATGGATAAAACGGCCGCGTCCTCCCGCAGGAGGAGCACGGTTTCTTTGAGGAGGGCCCATGCCCCGGATAGCGAGTCGATATCGGCACCCGGCCGATTCCGGCCCCCACGGCCCGCTCTGTGACGCTCCCGCCGTCACCTTCCTCCCGCCCTTCCGGCGCAGGACCCGCCCATGATCCCACTCTTCCCCAACAGGGCCAGCCTCCCGGCGGCCATCATTATGCTTGCCCTTCTCCTGCTTTCCGCCTGCGGCGGCGAAAAGACCAAGGCGAAAAAGGAACGCATCGTCCCGGTGACCGTGGCCAAGGTCCAGCGCGAGGACGTGCCCTATGAACTCTCTGCCGTGGGCAACGTCACCCCTCTGGCCACAGTGGAAATCAAACCCCGTGTGGGCGGGGGTATTGTGGAGCAGCTGGTGCAGAACGGCCAGGAAGTTAAGCAGGGCGACCTGCTCTTCCGCATCGATTCCCGCCCCTTTGACCTGGCCATCAAGGAAGCCCAGGCAAAGCTGGAACGGGACCGCGCCCACCTGACCAAGGCGCGCCAGGACCTCAAGCGCTCCTCCAAGCTCCGCCAGCTCAACGTGGTGGCCCAGGAGCAGTACGACAACACGTATGCCGAATCCACCTCGCTGGAAAACACCATCCGCCTCAACGAGGCCACCCTGGAACGGGCACAGCTGGACCGCGAATACGCGATGATCACCGCCCCCATCTCCGGTCGGGTGGGCATCGTCCAGGTCAACGTGGGCAACGTCATCAAGGCCAACGATGACCGCACTCTCTGCGTCATCAATCAGATCAGGCCCATCAACATCAGCTTTTCCCTGCCCGAGCGCTACTTGGGCGAGGTTATGGTCCAGCAGGCAAAGAGCCCCCTGCACGTGGAGATTTCGCCCCCAGGCACGGATGCCAAAGCCGTGGCCGCCATCTCCGCCGTGGACAACGCCGTGGACACCGCCACCGGCACCATCCGGCTGGTAGCCACCTATCCCAACGACGACGACCGTTTCTGGCCCGGCCAGTTCGCCCGGGTCCGCCTTATCCTGCGCGTCATCAAGGATGCGCTCCTGGTTCCCACCAGGGCCGTGCTTCAGGGGTTGGAGGGTTCCTATGTCTATGTGGTCGCGCCCGACCCGGACGGCAAGGGCGGCACGGTTCGGCCGCGAAACGTCAAGACCGCCCACATCGTCGGGCTGCGTACGGTGATAACCGAGGGCCTGGAGCAGAATGAATTCGTGGTTCTGGACGGCCAGCTCGGCCTGAGCCCCGGGGCCAGGGTGAGCATCAGACAGAGTACGCAGGGAGGTTCCGCCCAGGCCGGAACAGCCGCATCCAAGACCGCAGGCAAGGCCCAATGAACCCGTCCGCCCTGTTTGTTCGCCGCCCGGTCATGACCACCCTGCTCATGGCCGCCATCCTTGTGTTCGGCGTCATGGCCTACCTGCGTCTGCCGGTTTCCGCCCTGCCCAGCGTGGATTTCCCGACCATCGAGGTCCAGGCCCAGCTCTCGGGCGCCAACCCGGAAACCATGGCCTCCTCCGTGGCCACCCCGCTGGAAAAGCAGTTCTCCACCATCGCCGGGCTGGACTCCATGACCTCCATCAGCAACCTCGGCACCACCCGCATCACCCTCCAGTTCAACCTGGAACGCAACATCGATGATGCCGCGCTGGACGTGCAGTCCGCCATCACCACGGCCCTGCGCAAGCTGCCGGACGACATGACCTCCACCCCAAGCTTCCGCAAGGTCAATCCGGCGGACTCGCCCATCCTCTACCTCGCCCTCTCCTCGCCCACCATGCGCCTCTCGGACGTCAACGAGTACGCCGAAAATTTCATGGCCCAGCGCATCTCCATGGTCAACGGAGTGGCCCAGGTCATGGTCTACGGCTCCCAGAAGTACGCGGTGCGCATCCAGCTCGACCCCGAACGGCTCGCCTCCATGGAAATGGGCGTGGACGAGGTGGCCGAGGCCGTGCGCACGGGCAACGTCAACCTGCCGGTGGGCACCGTGGCCGGGCCGGTGCGCGAATATATCGTCCGCTCCAACGGCAAGCTGATGAATGCGGAGGACTACAAGCCCCTTGTGGTGTCCTGGCGCAACGGATCGCCCGTGCGCCTCTCGGACGTGGCCGACGTGTTCGACTCCGTGGAGCAGATCCGCCGCCGAAACTGGTACAACGGCACGCCCGGCATGGTCCTGGCCATCCAGCGCCAGCCCGGCACCAACACCGTGCAGGTGGTGGACGCGGTGCGCTCCCTGCTCCCCTCATTCCAGGCCCAGCTGCCAGCCGCGGTCAAGCTCAACGTGCTTTATGACCGCTCCGAGTCCATCAAGGCATCGGTGGAGGACGTGCAGTTCACCCTGCTGCTCACCGTCTGCCTGGTCATCATGGTCATCTTTCTCTTCCTGCGGAAGGTCTCGGCCACGGTCATTCCCAGCCTCGCCCTGCCCATGTCGGTCATCGGCACCTTTGCGGTCATGTACCTCTGCGGGTTCAGCCTAAACAACATCACCCTCATGGCCCTCACCCTGTCCGTGGGCTTCGTGGTGGACGACGCCATCGTCATGCTGGAAAACATCGTCCGCCATGCCGAGATGGGCAAGACCGTGCTTGAGGCCGTGCTGGACGGCTCGCGCGAGATCGCCTTCACCATCATCTCCATGACCATTTCGCTGGCCGCCGTGTTTCTGCCCGTGCTCTTCATGGGCGGCATCGTGGGCAGGCTGTTCCACGAGTTCGCGGTAACCATCTGTGCGGCCATCCTCATCTCCGGGCTGGTCTCCCTGACCCTCACGCCCATGCTCTGCCACCTCATCCTGCGCGACAAAAAGCAGGAGGAAAAGCAACCGGGCCGCGTCTCCGCCGCCTTCGAGCGCGGATTCGAAGCACTGCGCGCCTTTTACGCCCGTACACTGGACCTGACCATCCGCCACCACCGGCTAACCATGATCGCCTCCCTGATCATCCTCGTGCTCACCGTGATCCTGTTCAGGGACATTCCCAAGGGATTTCTGCCCAGCGAGGATACCGGGCGGCTCATGGCCACAAGCGAAGCGGAACAGGGCGTGCCCTTCAACACCATGATCGAGCGCCAGAAGCGGCTGGCCGCCATAGCCGAAAAAGACCCTGCCGTGAACGGCTACATGTCCGTGGTGGGCGGCGGCGGACCGAACCGGGGCAGCAACTCCGGACGGCTCATGCTCACCCTGAAGCCGCTTGGCGAACGCGAGAGCGCGGACGTGGTCCTGCAACGGCTGCGCAAGGAACTTTCCCAGGTGCCGGGGTTGCGGGCCTATCTTTCCAACCCGCCCGCCATCCGCATCGGCGGCCGCAGCTCCAAGGGGCAGTACCAATACACCCTCCAGAGCCCGGACACCGCCGTGCTCTTCCGCGCGGCGAACGAGATGGAAAAGCGCATGGCCGAGCTGCCCTCCCTGCAGGACGTGACCTCGGACATGGAATTCAAGAACCCGGAACTGAACATCAACATCGACCGCGACAAGGCGTCCGCCCTGGGCGTCAGCGCCTACCAGGTGGAGGACGCCCTCTCCACCTCCTTCGGCAACCGCAAGGTATCGAGCATCTACGCGCCCACAGACACCTACGACGTGGTCATGGAGCTGGCCCCGCGCTATCAGGCCAATCCGGCCGCGCTGGCCATGCTCTCGGTGCGCTCCCGCTCAGGCAAACTCGTCCGGCTGGAGACCTTGGCCAACTGGGAGCTGGGCGTTGGTCCCCTCTCCATCAACCACTCGGGGCAGCTGCCCTCGGCCACCATCTCCTTCAACCTGCCACCCGACACGTCGCTGGGCTCGGCCGTGACCCAGGTGGAGGCCCTGGCCCGCGAGGTCGTGCCCCCCTCGGTCAGCACCGGGTTCCAGGGCGAGGCCCAGGCCTTCCAGGACTCCATGCGCGGCCTGTGGCTGCTGCTGGTCATGGCCATCCTGGTCATCTATCTGGTGCTGGGCGTGCTCTACGAGAGCTTCATCCACCCCCTGACCATTCTTTCCGGCCTGCCCAGCGCGGGCGTGGGCGCGCTGGCCACCCTCATGCTCTTCGGCCAGGACCTGAACATCTACGGATTCGTGGGCATCATCATGCTCATAGGCATCGTCAAGAAGAACGCGATCATGATGATCGACTTCGCGGTGGAGGCCGAGCGGGACAAGCACATATCCGCGGCCGATGCCATCCGCGAGGGTGCGCTCATCCGTTTCCGGCCCATCATGATGACCACCATGGCCGCGCTCATGGGCACCCTGCCCATCGCCCTCGGTTTCGGCGCGGGCGCGGAGGCCCGCCGTCCCCTCGGGCTGGCCGTTGTCGGCGGCCTCGTGGTCTCCCAGCTGCTGACGCTCTACTTCACCCCGGTCTACTACATGTATCTGGATGCGGCCCAGGTGCGGCTGCGGAAGCTGCTGGGCAAAACCGCCACGGACGCGGCATAGTCGGGCGGTGGTTGTGGCCCGGGCCGGTTTGGGCTAGGCTTCCGGCCATGCCCGCAACCCTTTCCCCCGCATAGCAACACAATGCAGGAACTCGTCATCTTCGCCACAACCGCCTCGGCCATCGTGCTGGAGGCCGCCCCGTTCCTGCTGCTCGGCTCGCTCATCGGCGCGCTCATCGAGGTGCTGGTGTCCGAGCAGGCCCTGTTGCGGCTCATTCCGAAAAACGGCTTGGGACAAGTGGCGGTGGGCGTTTTCGCCGGGATGCTCCTGCCCACCTGCGAGTGCGGCATCGTGCCCGTTGCCCGGCGGCTGCTGCTCAAGAACGTGCCGCCCCGCGCGGCCATTCCCTATATGATGGCCGCGCCCGTGGTGAACCCGGTGGTCATTGCCTCCACCCTCTTCGCCTTCCAGGGCGACCTCAAAATCACCGCCCTGCGCCTGCTCCTGGTGCTCATCCCGGCCGTGGCCCTCGGCCTGGCCCTGGGTGACGCCTCGGCCGCCGACATTCTGCGCCAGCGTCCCGCTGATCTCAAAAAATACAACGAGGCGGAAGCCGCGCACCTGCCCCTCGATCACGATCATGGCCCGGGCTGCGCCTGCGGCTGCTCCGGCCACCACAGCCACGGCAACAAGTGGCTGGCCATATTGCGCCACACCGCCACGGAATTCCTCTCCATGGCCCGGTTCCTGGTCTTTGGCGGCATCGTGGCCGCAGCCTTCAAGACCTTTTTGCCGCCGGAAATCCTGGCCGCCTTCACCGGGTCACCGGCCCTGGCCATCGCCGGGCTCATGCTGCTGGCCGTGCTCCTGTCCATCTGCTCCGAGGCCGACGCCTTTGTGGCCGCGTCCTTCACCGCCTTCCCGGTCATGGCCAAGGTCGCCTTCCTCTCCGTGGGGGCCATGGTGGACCTCAAACTGATACCCCTCTTTTTCGCTGTATTTCGCCGCCGCGTGGCTTTGGCCCTGGTCCTGGTGCCCATTGTCGCGGTCTATGCCGTGGGGGTGACCCTGGCCATGGGAGGGTTCTGACGTGGGCACGCTCCTGCGCCTCCTCGAAGCCCTCCTGCTCACCGGCATGGGCGCGTTCATGGTCTGGCTCTCCGGCTCGTCCATCTACTGGCAGCTGCTCAACCCGCGCTATTCCTGGCTCACCCTGACCGCCGGGGCCATATTCGTTCTGCTTGGAATAGCCCATCTCTTCCACGCGGGTTGTAAAGGGCGTGTGGCCCAACTCCTTTCCATAGCGATATTTCTGGGCCTCACCGGTATGGCCGTGCTTGGCCCGGACACCTTTACCCCGCCGTCCCCACCCCCCGGAGGCGGCTACACCGGCGGCAGCCTTACCCGTTCCTACGACGACGAGGCCCCACCGCCCCAGCCAGCCATCACCGTGGACGGTGTGACCTACACCCGCCTGAACCTCGCCGAACTGCTGGCCGGGGAAGACGGCGGCTGGACCAGGGAAAACGAACGCTACGCCGTGCAAGGGACTGTGCTGCGCTCTCCCGAGCTGGACAAGGCGGGCTACATCGCCGTAGTCCGGCTCTACGTCTACTGCTGCTTTGCCGATGCCGTGGGCGTGGTCGCGCTGGTGGCAGTGGATGACCCCACAGGCTACCGGCAAGGCACCTGGGTCCGCGTGCTCGGCACCCTCACCCGAGGCGCGCCCTTCCCCGGCCAGACCTTCAACGTCACGGGCGCGTTTTCCACTGCCCGAAGCGATACCTACGTGATCACCGCCGATCAGGTAAAGGAAACAGCCATTGAAGGCGTCCCCTTCATTCTGGATATCAACCGGGAACCGCCCTTTGCCTATTAAAACGCGTTAGCCGGATGGCCCGCATAGTGTTGACTCCCATCTATCGGAATTTTCCTGATAAGAACCGGAACCGACGCCGGGGTTGTCATCCCAAATTTTGGCCTAATCCCCGCAGAATGAACTGGACTCTTTCGGCAACGGGCAACAAAGGAACCAGGATTGGCGTGTATCCAAAATCGCCATAGGCCTGCCGCATTGCGACATATGTTCGTTGCGCTTCGGCAAAGTCCTGCCTCCGCTCTGCGTCGTTTGTGAAAATGTCCTTCCAGGGCGGGAAAATGAACACGCCGTGATAACATCGTGAAGAACAACTGGACAGGAGCGCCTCGCTAGCTTCGAGGCCTTCAAGGAGTGAATAGCCATACGTGTCTATAATTCCCCGATCGAAAAAAACGACCTCGGAAGAATGTTGAAAAAATTCATAAGCCCGGATTTCCGCATCCAGCATCCTGTCCCGGAACGCCAGTTTGTCTTGCCATGGCAAAGCATGACCAGACTGCTTGAGTTCTTGTTGGATAATTTTTCGTCCCTTTTCTTCCGAGCACTTGTGGCCGAGCTGTTTCAGCCCTTCGAGGACAGTACTTTTCCCAGAACCGGGGCCTCCGGTGAGCACAATATATTCTGCCATTATTGAATGAGCTCCTGTCGTACTTTTTCAGACTGTTGGGGCTTGCGAAACCAAAACAGCGTTCAAGTCCTGTTTTGAGACGCAACGCAAAAGGGGAAAGAATGACGGAGGAAAAAGATGTGAAAAAGCGGCTTCGGTGAAAAAGCTGCAAAGGTCGCCCGAGCGGGCCCGAAACACAATGGGGGGAACAACTAAATCAAAGCACAAATGCGGCAGATCTGCAACGCTCCGAAGACGGAATTCTTCAGGCATACAATCATGGAAATTCGAAATCAGCCCTTGGCAAAAATAACCGCATCCGTCCAAAAGGTGCGCCCGATACCAGGGCAGGATACAGTGATTCCACCTGTCATACAGAAAGCGCCAACAGCTTGGCCTCGACTACTCATTCACAATATTTATAAATAATTTTAACGAGGTACCTAATCATTGACAGGCAAAAGCGGTTCGGGCAGACAAATATAGTAACTGGTATGATGGGTGTGGACATGCGTGGAGCCCACCATACCTACCGGGAAAGTACAGGAAAACATCCCCTTCAGGCATTGGAGGAGAGTTCGATGCGTATTTTTTCCCGGATGTCCGGGCGTATTTCACAAGCCCGGGCAGCGTAACGATCAGGCGGTATCAATGAAGTCTTTGCAGGATATGTCAAGGGATGAGCTGATCAGCGAGCTGGAATCGCGCCATGAACTCGGAAACATATGCGATTCCCGATACGAACTGACTGTCGAAGCATCCAACGACGGCGTGTGGGAATGGAATATCCTCACCGACGACATATACTTCTCGCCACGCAATTTCACCATGTTGGGCTACCCCCCGACAGGATTCGGCACCAAGGCCAATGCTTGGCGTTTTCTGATCCATCCGGATGACCTGAGCCAGGTCCTGGACATGATGAACAGGCACATGAAACGTGGCGAACCCTTCTCGCTCCGGTACCGGGTCAAGACTGCCGACGGCTCATGGCGCTGGATTCTTTCCCGGGGCCACATCGTGGAACAGGACGAGAAAGGCCACCCCGTCCGCATCATCGGCACGCATGTGGATATTCACGACCAGATCATACTCTCCGAACGCCTGCGCATAATGAACGAGGAACTGACGGTTCTAAACACCCTGGGCCGTGCCGTTGCCTCCAATCTTTCCCAGGAAGCGACTGTGGACGCGGCGCTGGACAATCTCCGTCAGATTGTCGAGTGCGACATCGTGCTGCTCTACCTGCTCAAGGACGACGTCATCGTCAATATGGGCATCCGCTCCAATATCCAGGTCAACAGGGCTCCCTTTGAACAGCAGTCACGGCTCGACGAAACCCTTTGCGGACTGGCTGTGAAAACCCGCTCCCCCGCGTTCTCGCTGGCGGAAGAAAAAGGCCGCAGCTACATGCGGCAGGAGTGGCGCGATACAGGCATCCGCTCCTATGCGGCCATCCCCCTTGTGGCCGGCGACGAGGTGTTCGGCGTCATCGGCATCGGCTCCCGCGATAAAATAGACTACTCCAAGCGCGAGTCCTTCCTCAGTTCCGTAGCCTCGGTGGTGGCGACAGGACTGGCGAACGCCCGACTGTACGAGAAGGTCCGCCGCCATTCCGAAAACCTGGAGAGTCAGGTGGAGGAACGGACCAAGGATCTAGCCAAGCTTTCCAACGCCATAGAGCGGGCATCCACCGCCATTCTCATCACCGACAAGCGGGGCAAGATCGAGTATGTGAACCCCTACTTTTCCAAGCTCACGGGCTATTCACGAGGGGAAGTGATAGGCAGGAACCCGCGCATCCTCAAGTCCGGACGGCACGACAACAAATTCTACCACCGCATGTGGAAACGGCTGCTGAACGGCAAGATATGGCGCGGTGAAATCTGCAACCGGCGCAAGGACGGGTCCGAGTATTGGGAACGGGCGTCCATCTCCCCCCTCATCGGCCCGGACGGCACGCCGACGCACTTCGTCGCCGTTACCGAGGATGTTACCCAGCGGCGCAGACGGGAACAGGACCTGCTCGTCCTTTCCAAAGCCATCAAGAATTCCTCTTCCTCGGTCATCGTTACGGACAAAAAGGGTGACATCATCTACGTCAATCCGAGCTTTACCCATCTCACGGGCTATTCCCATGAAGATGCCGTGGGGCACAATCCCAAGATCCTCAAGTCCGGCCTGCACGAACCCGCTTTTTACGAGGACCTGTGGAAGACCATTTCCGGGGGCATGTCCTGGTCCGGCGAGATTCTCAACCGGCGCAAGGACGGCACCCGCTTCTGGATGGCCGCCCGCATCTCCCCCGTGTACGACCGGCATGGCGAAATAACCCATTATGTGGGCGTGCAGAACGATATTTCCCAAAAAAAGGAGCTGGAACAGCTCAAGGGCGACGTGGACCGGATCATGCGCCACGACCTCAAGACGCCGCTCAACGCCATCATTGGCTTCCCCGCCCTTATCGAAATGGAGGGCAACCTCACCGAAGACCAGCTGGAACTGACCCGGGCCATTACCAGGGCGGCTACCAAGATGCTGCGCATGATCGATCTCTCCCTGGACTTCTTCAAGATGGAGACCGGGCAGTACGAATATTACCCCACCCGGGTCGATCTGGCGGCCTGCCTGCGGGAACTTATGGTGGAGTTCAAGTCCAAGCTCAGTGCCAAGCGGCAAACGCTTGTTGTTACGTTCGACGGCAAGCCGGTCGGCGAAAGACAGCAGTTCTGGATTCAATCCGAGGAAAGCCTCATTTACTCCCTGCTCTCCAACCTGCTCTCCAATGCCATAGAGGCCTCACCCAACGGCGAGGAAATCCTGGTAACGGTTGACTGCTCGGAGGGGTGTCATATATCCATTGCCAACACCGGCGTGGTTCCCCATCCCATTCGCCAGACCTTTTTCCAAAAATACAAGACTTACGGCAAACGATCGGGAACCGGTCTGGGCACCTATTCCGCAAAATTGCTGGCCGACGCCATGGGATACGAAGTCCGCATGAAGACTTCGGACAAGGAAAATCGAACGATTCTCCACCTCAACATTCCTGCAAACAGTTGCGCCGGTTTGGAGATGCCATGAACAAAGCAGCCAAGATTCTCATCGTCGACGACGAGCCGCATAACCTCCTGTTGCTGAAGCGCCACCTCACCCTCATGGGATATGAAGTGGTCAGCGCCGAAAACGCGATCACCGCCATGGAGATGCTTGATCGGTCACTGGATCTCATCCTCTCCGACGTCATGATGCCGGAGATGAACGGCTTTGAATTCGTGCGCGCCATCCGGGAAAATACCGAGGTCCAAAACATTCCGGTCATCATGGTGACCACGCTTTCCGAAAAGAACGACCGCCTCCAGGCCGTGGAGGCCGGGGCCAACGACTTCATCACCAAGCCGGTGGATGCAGTGGAGCTGCGCGTGCGCGTGCGCTCCATGCTGCGGCTCAAGGAACAGCAGGACGATCTGCTCCGCTTTGAAGGCGAACTGAACCAGATGGTTGAGGAACGCACCATGGAGCTGCACCAGGCCCTGAAGCGGATGAAGAAATCCCACCAGGATACCATCGTTTATCTGGCCGCCGCAGCCGAATACAAGGACGAAGAAACCGGGGCGCACATTCAGCGCATGAGCAATTATTGCGCGATCATCGCAAAGGGCCTCGGCCTGGATGATGAAGACGTAGAGCTGATTCTCCGGAGTAGCCCCATGCACGATCTGGGCAAGATCGGTATTCCTGATCACATTCTGCTCAAGCCGGGCAAGCTCGATCCCGACGAGTGGGAGATCATGAAAACCCACACCGAGATCGGCGCGGAGATTCTGGGCGCGGGCGATTCCGACTACGTGAACATGGGCGCGATCATCGCCCTCTCCCACCACGAAAAGTGGGACGGTTCCGGCTATCCCTCCGGCCTGTCGGGCGAAGATATCCCCATTGCGGGGCGTATCTGCACCGTGGCCGATGTATTCGACGCCCTGCTCAGCAAGCGGCCCTACAAGAAGGCCTTCTCGCTGGAGAAAGCCCTTGAAATCATGGCCGAAGGCCGGGGCACCCATTTCGACCCCCAAGTGTATGACGTTTTTCTCAAGTCGCTGGATGAAATTCTGGAGATTAGGGACCACTACACGGATTAGGCCACAGGCCGTTTCTGCCGGGCAAGCCCGGAAACCACACTCTCTTTCACTTTGCGGTTGCCGCGCGCCTATCTTTAATCAACCGTAACCATAAAACATCTGTATATTCAGTATGTTCTACTGACGACCACAACTGACAATGATGTGGCTGGTTTCGCCTTTGACAGGTTGGCATTCGCAAAGAGGCACTCAGCTGTCCTGTTGAATTAAGAGAGAAGCAGAAGAGAATGGCGGAAAGGCCGAAATGGAGCCGCCTCCGGCGGGATTCACTACAGAGGGTTTCGCACCCTAAAGGTGCGAGTTACTTTTGGACCAGAGCGCCCAAAAGTAACCAAAAAGTGCTCTTGGGGTGCCATGCCCAGCGCCCCGGTGACGGGCAAAGAATCTGATCCAAACGGCCTGCGCTCCTGCGGCCCAAGGCGGGAAGCAGAAAACCGCCGGGCTGCAAAGATTCGCTGCGGCCGTTTGGTCAGCTTCTAAGCCGCGTCCCCACAGGGCTTCCACTAAGTAGCTTGGCTATGCGCCACTGAGGCAAGCAGAAACCTGAACATCCGCACAAGAAGGTCCTGAAGAAAAACTTCCGGTCCCAAAACATCTTCCAACTAACTCGGTCGAGACCAGCCCTGTGTTTCGGCGGTTAGCAGCCGACCAAGCGGGTAAGGCGGCTCCTGTAAGCCACCCGGACGGATGGCCGCAGCCTCGACCTGCTCGCGGAGAAACGGGACTATACTTTTTCTGAGATGGAGCCGTCCCGCTTGGATCGGATGCTTCCGGCGAAACACGCAGGCGGCCAAGTTACCCGCAAGGGCCTTTTTTCGTTCTTTTTTGGCCCAGCAAAAAAGAACCGCCGCCCGCGCAGGGCATGGAGGGGACTTTGAAGCCGAACGGCTTCAAACCCGGCTCTCTGCTTCTGGAGAAAAGACAAATCAGAATAAAAAGACAAAAGGCAGAAGCAGAAGTGGAGCCGCCTCCGGCGGGATTCACTTTAGAGTGTTTCGCACCCTAAAGGTGCGAGTTACTTTTGGACCAGAGCGCCCAAAAGTAACCAAAAAGCGCTCTTGGGGGGCCATGCCCATCGCCCCGGTGACGAGCAAAGAATCTGATCCAAACGGCCTGCGCTCCCGCGTCCCAAGGCGGGGATCAGAAAACCGCCGGGCCGCGAAGATTCGCTTCGGCCGTTTGGTCAGCTTCTAAGACGCGTCCCAGCAGGGCTTCTTCGAAGCAGCTTGGCTATGCGCCGCTGCGGCAAGCAGAAGTCTGAATATCCGCAAAAGAAGGTTCTGAAGACAACCGCCCGGTCCCGAAATGCGTTGCTGTTAATTCGCTGATACCAGCCCTGTGTTTCGGCGGTTAGCAGCCGACCAAGCGGGTAAGGCGGCTCCTGTAAGCCACCAGGACGGATGGCAGCAGCCTCGGTCTGTTCGCGAAGAAACAGTACTATACTTTTCATTGGATGGAGCCGTCACGCTTGGATCGGATGCTTCCGGCGAAACACGTAGGCGGTAAGGCTACTCGCAAGGGCCTTTTTTCGTTCTTTTTTGGCCCAGCAAAAAAGAACCGCCGCCCGCGCAGGGCATTGGAGGGCTTTTGAAGCCGAATGGCTTCAAACCCGGCTCTCTGCTTCTGGAGAAAAGACAAATCAGAATAAAAAGACAAAAGGCAGAAGCAAAAGTGGAGCCGCCTCCGGCGGGATTCACTATAGAGTGTTTCGCACCCTAAAGGTGCGAGTTACTTTTGGACCAGAGCGCCCAAAAGTAACCAAAAAGCGCTCTTGGGGTACCATGTCCACCGCCCCGGTGACGGGCAAAGAATCTGATCCAAACGGCCTGCGCTCCCGCGTCCCATGGCGGGAAGCCCAAAACAGCCGGGCCGCAAAAATTCGCTCCGACCGTTTGGTCAGCTTCTAAGCCACGTCCCCGCAGGGCTTCTTCGAAGCAGCTTGGCTATGCGCCGCTGCGGCAAGCAGGCACCCGAACATCCGCACAAGAAGGTCCTGAAGAAAAACTTCCGGTTCCAAAACATCTTCCAACTAACTAGGTCGAGACCAGCCCTGTGTTTCGGCGGTTAGCAGCCGACCAAGCGGGTAAGGCGGCTCCCGTAAGCCACCCGGACGGATGGCGGCAGCCTCGGTCTGATCGCGGAGAAACGGAACTATACTTTTCACTGGATGGAGCCGTCCCGCTTGGATCGGATGCTTCCGGCAAAACACGTCGGCGGCCAAGTTACCCGCAAGGGCCTTTTTTCGTTCTTTTTTGGCCCAGCAAAAAAGAACCGCCGCCCGCGCAGGGCATTGGAGGACTTTTGAAGCCGAAGGGCTTCAAACCCGGCTCTCCTCTTCCTCCTCCACCCAAACAACAGGCTACTGCTGGCCTTTCCCTCCCGCAATGCGGGAATCCCCCCTACAAGTCCACCAACTCGACCTGCGCCTCTGTGACCGGCGTACCCAGAAACCGGCTGCCGGTCCTGGCAAATCTCGGCACATCGTCGGTGGTCAGATAGCGGGTCTGCCCGCAGTCCCCTCCGCTGCGCCGCAGTCCCTGCTTGTCCAGGGCCTCAAACACCGTCCGCGCCGTGGTCGCGGCGGAATCGACAATGGTGGTGGCTGCCGGGACAACAGCCCGGATGGCCGGGGCCAGCAACGGAAAATGGGTGCACCCCAAGACGAGGGTATCCGGGGCTTCGGGGTGCTCTTCTCCCGAGGCGGGATGAAAAATGGGGTCGAGATAGCGGCGGGCGACACCTTCGGGTACTTCGCCTTCGACCCACCCTTCTTCGGCCAGAGGGACAAAAAGCGGACACGGGTGGCCCATGACCCTGGCATTGGGTTCCATGGCGTGTATGGCGCGCTGGTAGGCTCCTCCGGCTATGGTGGACTCGGTGGCGATGACTGCAATGGCCTTGTTGCGCGTGGCCCGGCAGGCGGCTTGCGCGCCCGGCTCCACCACGCCGATGACCGGAATACCGGGATACGCCTCGCGCAACGGCCCGATGGCCACGGCCGAGGCGGTATTGCAGGCCACAACCAGCAGCTTGATATCGCGACGGATGAGCTCCGCCGAGCACTGCACGGCATAGCGGGCAACGGTCTGGGCCGACTTGGTGCCATAGGGCAACCGGGCCGTATCGCCGAGATAGACGACATCCTCGCAGGGCATACGCTCGCGGAGCGCCTTGAGTACGGTAAGTCCGCCCACGCCGGAATCAAACATTCCGATGGGCCGTTTTGCTCTATCTTCCATGTATGCTGGCTCCTTGCGGGGCGAGTTTGTCCTCGGGCGGGCGGGATGGCAACCGTTTTCTATCGAAAGGGCGGCCTCAGTCCGCAGCCCCGTCATCACGGCCCGAAGCGATCATATGCTGCGCCCAAACCCTTGTTTTGGCATAGACATCATCCGCTTCGGCAGGATCAATCCCCAGATTCTCCAACCGGTAGGTCACGGCATCCCAATCTCCTTGCTCATAGCACTGAGCCAAATCCAGAAGGTCGTGGATACCACTGCCGCCGCGCAGGGCCCGAACAATTGCATCGTCCAGGGGCAGGCTCTGAAGCACGTCCTTCATATCCACACCGAGCATGGCGTCCAGCAGGGAAAACAGGCCTGTGATAAAAAGAGTGTCCGGCACGCATTCATACGACTTGGACGAAAGACTGCACACCGATTCCAGGAACTTGGCCCTGTGGACCGACATGAAGGCAAGTTCACCGCCGGTAGGCGCGGTGTTGAGATCGGCCATCAGCGCAGTGCGAAGCCACTGCTTGGCCTGGAGCATCCCCATCATGTCGATGGCCCGCTTGAGGGACTGGACTTTCTGGCGCAGGCCGAACCCCACGGAATTGATGTAGCGGAAGAGGCGGTAGCTCAGGTTGGGATCGGATTGAAGAATTTCAGCCAGCCGCTTCGGTTCAAAGTTCTCACTGGAAAGCTCGTTGAGCAACTGAAGCTTCGATATCTCGCTGGCGGAGAGCTTTTTGCCGGGTATTACCTCCGGCCTACTGAAAAAGAATCCCTGGAACAGATCAAAGCCGAGATCCCGAAGGAACTCGAATGTCTGGTTGTCCTCAACCTTTTCCGCCAGGAGTTGCAGTCCGTTGCGTACAGGCAACTTGTCCACCGCCTGACGCACGCGGCCGGGGTCTGATTCAAGCTCCAGGATATCTATTTTGACGATATCGGCCAGTTCCAGAAACGGCAGCAGTGAGGGCTGACCGAAGAAATCGTCCACGGCAATGATATATCCCGCGTCCTTGAGCCTGCGGGCCGCCCCCAGGGCCTCTTCCGAGGGGTTGACGTCCTCCAGTATCTCGATGACGCAGGAGTCTTTGGGCAGAGCAAATCCAACGTCTTCAATCAGCAGCTTTTCAGGGAAATTGATCAGAATCCGTAAGCCTGAAGAAATGCCCTCCGTGGCCAGCGCCAAACCGTCCGCGATGACCGAGGCGGTAGCCTGCGCGCCGTCGGCAACCATGGCTGTCTTGTCCGCCTGGGCCGCACGGAACAGCAGCTCGTACCCCCAAAGAGTGGAATCGGGGTGAAAAACTGGCTGGCGTGCAATGAAAATCGCTTCGCCGGAAGGGATTTGTTGCGTCATGGTTCAAGCTTAACCCGTTTCAGCCAGCCAAAACAATCAAAAACATATTTTCATTGCATGACTACAGGAGCTGATGCAGGGACATGCTGTGGCGACGCAATGCCTTTTGAAACAGTTCCAGATCATCGCCGCACTCGGCCAAAATGGAATCCAGATAGTTCAGATTGCGGCGTATGGCCTGGACATAAAGGTCCTCGTCCACATTCCACCGATCCTTGAAATACGCTTTCATGTACCGGTCCACCGAGCCGAATTCTTTATCCAGCCGGGGCCGGGCCACATCCTGATAAAAATTCCGGGTCTTGGACAACAGGTCGAAGGCACTGTTGTACCCCGGCAATTGCGCTTCCTTGAATTCCTCGAAGAGCAGCAGCAGCTTTTCCAGGTAATAACGGTCCGCAATCTGGGCCAGCAGGTCCGCAGTGCCCAAAAAGTGGCCCATAAGGCGCATATCATCAGTACGGAAGGCGATCTTTGATGGTGACATGCGCAGGATGGTGCAGCGAATACAGTCCGCGATGTCCTCTATTTCTTCCTCCGGCAGGCTGCCTTCCAGGTTCTGCCGCATGAACTGGATGGACCGCTCCTCGTGGCCCACTGTGTACTTTGCCCCGGTCCCCTCGGTGTCACCACAGGTCTGGATGAGCCCGACGTCATGGTAGAGCGCGGCCAGCAGTCCCTTGGCCGCATCCTCCTCCACAAAGAGATTCCCCGCTGCCATGGCACCGTGAATGAGCCGGACATCGGCCAGGACAACGGAGCAGGTATGCTCGAAGTCGTGGTATTTGGTATTGCTCGCCTGATAGCCGGGGTACATACCGGAAAACAGCTTCTTCACGTCATGGAATGAACGGTGGAACAGGGAGGGTTTGTAATCGGGGAAAAATTCCCGCAAGGTCTTGTCCACCTCGCGCAGCACACATTCCGCGTCGGCCGGGTCCGCCAGGTCGTAGAGCTTTTTCATTTCCATTCCCATACGTTCTAGCCCGCCCAGTTTTCGGCGTACTTTCCCTGGATCGCCTTGATAACGTCGAATATCTCCACAAAAATCTCAACGATCTCAGGATCGAAATGGGTTCCGGCATCGCACTGCAGGATATCGAGACACTTCTCTTCCGAAAAAGGCTCCTTATAGGATCGCGGCGAGGACAGGGCGTCATACACGTCGGCCACGGCGCAGATGCGGGCCGCGAGCGGAATGTCCTCTCCTGTCCTCGGCTTGCAGCCCATCTTGACGTCTTCGTCCCAGACCTCTTCGTACGGCACGCCGGGATAGCCTGGAATGGCCCACTTCTCGTGATGGCACAGGGCTATCTCCATGCTCATGTGGTCCAGCTCCGATGTCAGGTTGGTGAAGAGCCGCGCCCCGAAGATGGTGTGCATCTTGATGACGTCGAACTCCTCGGCCGTCAGCTTGCCGGGTTTCTTGAGAATGGCATCCGGGATGCCGACCTTGCCCACGTCGTGAAGCATGGCGGCCAGTCGCAGATTATCGCGCACCCTCTTTATGTCCTTGGCCGAATGACCGCGCCGCGCCGCCCACGTACCGTAAATTTCCGCACAGTAGGCCCCCACGCGCTGGACGTGCATACCTGTCTCGGTCGGGTCGCGCAGCTCGGCCATTTTCATCATGCGCAGGATCAGCTCCCGGTTCATGATGCCGCGTTCAATGGCTACGGAAGCGTTGTTGCAAAACAGGGGAATGTAGGTTCTCGCCTCCACGTCAAAAGGAACGACTCTTCCCTCCTCGGTTCGGGCGTTTATCAGCTGCATGACGCCCACCAGACGACTCTCCTGGGCGATGAGCGGAATGGTCAGCATACTGGTGGTGCGGTAGCCGGATTTCTCGTCAAAAGACTTGTTGAAGGAGAATGGCAGGGTCGGGTCCAGCTCGTAGGCGTCGTCTATGATCAACATCTGACGGCTCTTGGCCACATAGCCGACAATGGAGTTTTCGCTGATGGGCACCGCGAAATTCTGATACAGGGCCGCATTGGCCCCTTCGCCCTTGAAGAGCGTCTCATTCTGGACAAAGCTGAAGAGCAGGTTCTCGCCCTCCACAAGAAAAATGGAGCCTGCGTCCGCATTGGCGAACCGTCTCGACTCAAAGAGAATCTTGTCGAGAATGGCATCCACATCCTTGAGCTGGTTGACCTCGTCCGCAGTCCTGAGAATTTTCAGTACCGGGCTTTCAGGTTCCAGACATTGCTCTTCCAACATGTCGATCTCCCTTTTTATTGCTTCCTCATATCGCTTAATTCAAGGGCAAAGGCAACTCTGCCCGGAAAAGGGGAAAAGATTCAGCGGCGCCGTCCGGCCGCCAGCACGTCGTAAAGTTCACGAATGACGCCATGCCCTCCAGCGGCCTCGGTCACGTAGTCGGCCAGCGCCAGAATCTCGGCATGGGCATCCGCGGGAGCGACCTTGAACCCCGCCAACCCCATGGCATCGCGGTCATTGACGTCATTGCCCACATAGAGCACGTCCGACAGGCTGACGAAACGCTCGGCGGCCAGGGCGATGAGCACCGACGCCTTGTCGCCCACCCCATGCGTGCAGGGCAGGCCTATCTTTTCCGCCCTGGCCCGCACCACGGGATTGACCTCCGTACTCAGGATGCACTGCTCCACGCCCAGGCTGCGGATCATGCCCACAGCCAGCCCGTCCGACCGGTTGGCGGCAACGGATTCCCGCCCGTCCTGATCCACGATAACCCGGTTGTCGGTCATGACCCCGTCAAAGTCGTAAACCGCCAGCCGAACCCTGTTCGCCTCGGACAGGCCGCGCTGCCGGAGCATTATCAACTCCCCGTCCGGTCCGACATAGAGTGGCGTGTCGCCCAACAGCTTTTCGGCCCTGGCCCCTCCGCCCGAAACAATGGCCTCGGCCGCCCGATCCGTATCCGCCACTTCGACCGTGACGGCAACGCACCCGCCCGTCGGTCCGTCAGGAACGTGGAGCAGGCGCAGGGACTGTCCATACGGCCCCACGAGCAGGGTGTTCCAAGCCAGAGAAAAGCCAAGGGCTTCTTCGTAGAATCGGGCGGAACGTTCCCTGTCGCAAACCAGAAGCGTGACGGTGGGATGAACGGGCATTGAGGACTCCTTTGCTTGGATATAGGAGGAAAGATAGCCTGCGCCGGGATTCCGCGCAACCACGTGCTTTGCCGTGACCTGCCTTTTGCTGCGCTGGTCCAGGAAACACAGCGTGCGCCTGCTTGCCCTTTGGGTCATATGGCTTCACCTTCCTGCCCGCTCACCGCGCACGGAACCACTAATAAACGAGTTGCTTTCCGCCCGGCACGGCTTTGGCGACCATGCCCTGCTCCGCCGCTGGCTGGTGGACCATTCCATGGTTGAGCGCACAGCCCACGGCAGAAGGTATTTACGGTGCGAGATCCACCCTCCGGCAGATGCCGAGGAACTCATCCGCCGCTGTCGCCTGGTCGGATATCCGAATAATCCAACCCAATAACGGACAACCGCCGGAGGCGCATACAAAGCACCTCCGGCGGTTGTTTTCGATCTTTTCAGTCCCCAAACCTTCAATTTTCTCAGTTGGGTTCTCTATTCTCTAGATTTTTTCATGTTTTTTATTAGACTTCAATCGATCATCTCAGTTCCGGGCTTAAGGCAGGAAATCAGTAAACGGACCTGCGGCTCGATGAACTGCAGCACCCTGTCCGCGTCAAAATTTTCCGCACGCAGGCCGATGGTGACGATTCCGGCCAGATAAATGGAAACCAGGGCTTTGACCGTGGTCGAAACATCAACATCGGATGTAATTTCCCCTGTGCGTATCGAGTGCTCCAGCAGCGTGGCGAAATGGACGGAGAGCTGCCAGATAAGCTGGTCCATGGTATCGGACCAGGGCTGCTCCCCCTGCATACCGAGGCGGAAGAACTCCCCGGCCTCTTCCGAAATCTCACCCAGGTGGTGACACCGCCGCTCAATGATGTACATTATCTTGTTATCAATGGAGGATTCCGGCATTGACGCAAGATAATCGTCTATGGATTCGTTGAGATACTCAGCCCCTACAGCGCAGACGAGGAAGGACTTGCAGGTAAAACCTTCCTCGACCTCGGCGGCTTCCACTCCGGCGCACTCGGCTATCTCATCGATACCGAAGTCATGCACGCCCTTTTCGCCAAAGCATTTGGCGGCGGCTCGTAGGATGTGACGGCGCTTGGCCATCGCTTCAGCTTTTCTGTCGTCTTCCGGCATCATGTCCCCCCCGAACTCTTCCATCTGCCGGGCCTGGCCCGGTCAGAGCATCCGCAATAAGGGGACATCATGCTGACCTTTTCGTCAATACTCCTGTAAAAATTATCACGTCGCATGATGTTTTACAGACACAGTTTCGTGCATTTATATAGCTGGCTATTTTTATGATATATAGCCAGCTAATAATCAATATAACAATAATAAAATTAGGCTATTGATTATTTTTTGAGAATATCAAGAATTTCGAAGTTCGCAGCCTGCCAGGCAGGATAGGCACCGGCCACCACACCCAGCAGACACGAACCAGCCAGCGTGCTGATCAGGCTTACCGGGTCGAGAATAAGCGGCAGCTTGGCCAGAGTGCAGCCTACCACAACAAGGACCACAGTGACGGCTACGCCGAACGCGCCCCCTACCCCGGCCATTAGTGCGGATTCGAACAGGAATTGGCGCACAATGTCCCGCCTGCGGCCGCCAACTGCACGACGGACGCCGATCTCCACACGCCGGGCACGAACCACCAGGATCATGATGGAAAGGATGCCCAACCCACCGACGGCAAAAGAAATGGCAGAGGAGATGCCGCCCAGGGTGGCCATGAGGTCCAGGGCCTGCCGCTGCAACTGCATGGCGTCCTTCGGGGTCATGGTGGCAAAGTCGTCCAGCTTGCCCGGGCCAATGGAATGGCGTCGGCGCAGGATGGATTTCGCGGCGTCGTCCACCTGTTGCAACCCGGCAGCGCTGTCCAGCCGCAGAAACACGCCGCTGACCCAATCCTGATTGCTCGCCCGGCGCATGTAGGTGGTCAGGGGCATGAACAGGTATTCGTCCTGATCCTCGCCGGAAATATCCCGCCCCTTCCCTTCCATCACGCCGAGGATGCGGAACGAGGCGCGATAGAGATACGCGACCTGTCCCACCGCATTCTCCGCGCGGCCGAAGAGCCGCTCGGCGATCTTTCTGCCCAGCACGCACACTTTGGCCCTTTCCGCGACCTCTTCGGCCGTAAAGAACCTGCCGATATCCGTATGAAAACTTCTGATGCTCTGATATTGCGGCCAGGTAGCCAGGATTTTCGCCGTCACGGCATTTCCGTTGCCGCGCACCTGCATGTTGGTACTGACGAACGGCGCACCCTCCAGCACGGACGGCACCCCGCCGATGAGCGCCTCGGCATCGGAAAGCTGAAAGGTCTTCACATTGCCGTCGGTCCGCATGGCCCCGGAACGGCGAAAGCGCACTTGACCGGCCAGAACGGCAAAGAGATTGGGTCCGAGCTGTTCGGTCTCTATCTCCGCCTTGCGGACCATGATCTTTGAAACGTGTTGGACCCCGGTAAAGGCCAATGCCCCGAGAAAAACGCCGAGCATGGCAAGAATGGCCCGCCACTTGTGGGCCTTGAGCGATGATATGGCGATGCGCAGATTGAGCGGCAACATTCCGTTACTCCACGATTTGTCCGGCCACGGCCTTGGCCTGTGCCGGCTCCGTGCCTCGCGGTCTATTCATAGACTTCCCTGTTCCAGGCCGTATTGCCATTGAAAACATATTGCCAAAGCCGCTCCATGGCATGTCCGGTATTGAAGGCATCGTCCGGGTCCTGCTCCAGCAGACTCAGCGCATACTCATAAAAAGCCTTGGGCCGAGTACGGATGCGCTCCCCGGTGACGGCAAAAAGACCTGCCGGAGCTCGCGCCACAATCCGGGCAGGCGGCGTCACTCCGAACAGCTTGGTAAAGACCTCGCCCACAGGAATATCCCGCCCCCAACCGGTCCACCGGCCCTTGTTCTCCTCAAGCCGCAGATCGTGCGGTCGGCCAAGGACGTCACATTCCAGTCGGAACCAGGCGAATCCACGAAACGGCACCCTCCCATCCGCAACATCCGCAATCTTCAACTGCAACATCGACGGAGAGCCGTTTCCATCCCGATCAAGATGATCGAACGGATTACCCTGGACAAAGACGTTGACCTTAGCCAATGCGTCGTAGTGGCGCACGATATGCGAGAGATACGTATGCGATTCCCGTCCTATATTCTCCAATGGCACGGCGCCGGGAAGCGATTCCCCGCCTTTGTCGTAGACCACGCAGTCATACCCCAGGGACGTGGCCCAGGATACGTCTTCCCGGTAGCGGGCTATGATCACTTTGATCGTATCAGGCATGGTTATGATGATGGTTGGCAGCCTGCCGGTCACATTCTTCCGCAACACTATCCAAGACAAATGCCCGGACATAGCAAGGCTGTTCGTCGCTGGATCGCGTTCCGGAGCCATAGCCAATGGCCAGAACCTTGCCCAGCGGCTGGCAACCGCAAGTTTGTGCAAGGCTCCGCAATATGGCCAGTCCCGTCGGGGTGGAACGCTCCATGCCGCAGTCCGAACCGAAGGTGGTCAGCTCCTTGGCAAGCTCGGCGCAAGCCGGTGCCGGAACTGACATACTGCCGTGTGCGCAATGAACGAATCCCGACCCCAGATCGATAGGGGAGACAACAATATTATCGACATCCAAGGCTTCCGCAAGGAGCATCGCACCCAGTATATCCACAACAGTATCAAGCGAGCCTATTTCGTGAAAATGCACACTCTCCAAGGCTACGCCATGCACCTTGGCCTCGGCCTGGGCAAGCAGCGTCAGCACATGCACCGCCCGCTGTGCAATCCGGCCATCCTCTTCCGCCCTGTTTGCCACGTTTATCAGATCGGTGTAGGTCCGCAGTTCCCTCTCCGCGGTCTGCTCCACTTCCATCCGCCAAGTTGCTATACCACGCACTTTTTTCTGTTCCCAACGCAGCGCAAAGCCCTCAATGCCGAGACGTTCCAATTCATCTCCCAAACGAGAGAAGCCATTGCCTGCTCCATCCACTTCTTCCAGCGCATGAGCCATGGCCGAAACAAGCATGTCGCCACTCACTCCCGTGGAACAATCCAGATACAATGTACGCATCAGCTCCCCTATCCGCTTTACCTACTTCGGTACACTCGGGTCGGCATTTGGGCAAGCAAACAGGATTCGACATAGCCCCATGTCAGCAGGGCAAAGGTAATTTTGCGGCTCACTCCCTTTCCAGATCGGGCATATTTCCTTTCCGTCTTCCTGCACCTTGATCTTAGCCGCGACATTATCACACGTAAGCCGCGCTATTTCTAGCTGTTGCGGCACTCAACCTTTGTTCGCCACCAGATTATCACCCTACTTTTACCGCGAGAGTCGGCACTCTCCCAACCACACCGAAACTTTCACTGCCCCAGCCGCAACCCAGCTTATTCACCGCATGAATTTTCTTCCTCGTTGACACGTTTCCCGACAGCTGACATAGCTTGCTATATACATTTTAATTCAACCACATACCATTATGGACGAATTTCTCAACGAATCCTTTTTCCTCCGGCTGTCGCGGCTCTTCCGTCTGTACGACAAGTCACTTCGCAATCGGCTGGCCCTTCATGGTGTCAATCCTGGATATTTGGCCGTGCTCCAATGCCTTTGGGCAAACGAAATGGTGACTCAGACGGATTTAGGGCACCAATTGGACATTGAACAGGCCACGCTTTCCAACACGCTGCGCCGCATGGAAAGGGATGGCCTCATTCAGCGCACGCCCAATCCGAATGACCGCCGGTATCGCCCCATTGCCCTCACCAATGACGGACGCGCAAGCAAGGAGCCTGTCCTGAAGGCCCTGGACGAGCTGCAACAAGTGGTCAACGAAGGTCTCACCACAAATGACCGTCGCTATTTCTACCGGATTTTGCGCCAGATGACTGCCCGTCTTGAAGATGACATCGTGGAACCGCTCTTTGTCCTCACTGATGAAATCCCGGAATAGCCGGCCTCCGAACAGAATTCAGACCCAAGCCGCCATCCCAAAGGTTGCAAACATGGCGCAACCTCGCTAAAGACGACCCACACGGAGCACCAATGAAAAAGTATATCGATGTAACCATAGGTGGAGAGACCGTCAAAAAGCACAGGCGCGACGTCCGCAAGGATGCCGTGATTTGCGCTTCCATCCCGGAGCGGCCCTGTCACATATTCGAGGCCAGTGCCGGTTCGGCCATACTCTCGCGCCAGTTGCACGACCAAGGGCACCGTGTCAGCATTTCCAATTATTATCCCCAGGGATTCAAAGACATCGAGGAACATTTTGCGGATCTGAACCTGCCGCTGGATCTCCCGGACAACACCTTTGATGTCGTCATCTGCCGGGAAGTCATTGAACATGTCGAATCGGTGCCCCATACCCTTCGCGAGTTCCACCGCATTCTCAAGCCGGGCGGCAAACTCATCCTCACCTTTCCCAACAGGCTCCAGATCCGCTCCCGCTTTCTCTACCTGCTTTCAGGATTTTACCGGGGCATGAAATCCCCTATCAACCTCAATATTCACATGGGCGAGGGGCACATCAATCTGATCGGATACCCGGAGATGGACTATTTTCTCCGCAAGACCGGGTATGGAGTCGAATCCGTCGGCGCCTCGTATTTTCAGGCCAGCGACAACATCTTTCTTTTGCTTCGGCCTCTCATTTCGTTGAGCACCAATTACTATCTCCTGAAATACAAAAAGAAAGCACAGGATCACGACAAGACGAAACCTGAAAATCGTGAGTACAACGCCTATATTGCCAAGACTCTTCTGAGCAAAGCCCTTTTCCTCGGCAAGGATGTCATAATTACAGCGGTGAAGCAGGCTTCCTGATCCGACGCCGTCCCCCTTCAACTATTCTCCGGCCCAAGTGCCAGTTCTACAATGTTCCGCATGAGCAGTTTTTTTCGTTAGGCCCTCTATCCTCCCTTATCAAATCTGTTTTTGTGGTCCGCTGTTTCCTGTTCCACAATCTACTTTAACTAATATTGCCGCTTCTTCTTTTATTTCATAAACCATTAATAATCAGCTGATTCTATTGCAATTTCACGTATCAACACAATTCAAAACTCAATAATTTCCTGTGAAATTCTCTAGAATTTTCAGGTCTTATCTACAAATAAATTTTTATTTGGGTGTTTTTCCCATTAAATTTCATGCCTGATTCTGCTATACCCGTCCTCAATCGACAGCAACCGCCCGTAATGGCTTTTCAAGCCCCTCTTTTTAGAGAATTTCTAGACTTTGTGGGACAACGTTGTACTTTGTTGACAATCTTTGACAGCCTATGTCAAAGAATGAACATGGTAGGTCTGATGTGACATCATGAATGAAATGGAATCGACCAAACCTCCCACCCTGCTTACGGTGAAAGAGGTAGCGGAGCTGCTGCGTGTTCATCAGCGCACCGCGTACCGGTTGATTACTGGTGGAGAGATCAGGGCCATCAAGATCGGAAGCCAATGGCGTGTTCCTGAAAAGGATCTGATGGAATACCTGGAAAACGGACTCAATGAACCGGTTGCGCCACAAAAAAAGCGCACGGTTCAGGATCAATACAAACTTCCTTTGGAATAAGGAGAAGCACATGTCGAACAAGGTTGTTGGCGGGCAAAACGGCACCGATCCACTTCTTAAAGTAAATTTGCCCAACGATTTCGGTCAGGACATCTCTGTTACCGGCCAGCTCATTGGCGAAGAGATGTACTTTGACGACCACAGTGGCATGTTGACGATGGAAAAACTGTATCGCGACCAGGAAGGGCAGCTTTCCTACGGAATCATTTCCGCCATTGGACACGCCCGCGAGCGCCGCGCCTATCACATCGAGGAACGTGAGGAAAGTTGCATTGCCTCCAACGGCAGCCTTTCCCTGGAATTCTCCTACGATGAGCTCTTCGAACTGCTGGCCGTTGCCATGGAGGCGGAAAAGGAATCCGCAGGCCGACAGGTCAATGAGCAGGTTCGCCGTCGCCTGGCAGTTAATGAATAGACGGTTTTCAGCCTCGGCGTGAAAAAAGGGAGTCCCATCGGACTCCCTTTTTTTGTTTGCTCTTTTGTCTCGGGCTAATCGCCTTCGTAATAAGCCTGCTGCCCCGTCGCTTCCAGCACGGCACGCCAGTAGTCGGAATCAACATTCATGGTACGCCGCTTGGCTGTGACCAGATCGAGCGGCAGGTGGACCATGCTTGATTTGAGCTGGGCCACGACCATCCCGGTTTTCCCCGCCATGGCAGCGTGGACCGCGTTTTGCCCAAGAAATCCGCAATAGACTCTGTCGCCCGCATTGGCCGGCACCGACCGGATAATGTAGCTCGGATCAATAAATTTCATGAACATTTCAAAGTCGTTTGCCTTGAAGTGGGCCTTGATCCGATCCATGAGGAAGGTGCAGATATCACCTAGCTTCTTGTTGCCGGAGGCGTCCTTGAGCTCCTCATTGCGCAGCAATTCCTGCCCGGCGCCCTCGGCACAGACAATAAGAGCGTGTCCCCTCATCCGCAGCCGCTTCTCCAGCGCCTTCAGGAACCCGTTTTTGCCTTCCAGAACCAATGGCTCCTCGGGTACGAGCAGAAAATTGACCTCCTGCATGGCCAGAGTGGCCTGGGCCGCGATAAATCCGGCCTCCCGCCCCATCAGCTTGACCAGCCCGACGCCATTATCCATGCCGATCGCTTCGGCATGAGCGCAATGAATCGCCTCGGTGGCTTTTTCCACCGCCGTATCAAATCCGAATGACCGGGTGATGAAATTGATATCGTTGTCGATGGTCTTGGGGATGCCGATAACAGCGATTTTACGCCCCCTGCGGGTCACTTCCTCCACGATGGCCTTGGCGGCGCGCATGGAGCCGTCACCGCCGATGACAAACAGGATGTTGACGTTGAGACGTTCCAGGGAATCGACAATTTCCCCAGGGTCCTGCGGGCCACGGGAGGAGCCGAGAACCGTGCCGCCAAAGTGATGAATGTTGGACACGGACCGAGGCGTCAATTCTTCCACATCATATCCATATTTCGGGATAAACCCTCGCAGCCCATAGCGAATGCCGAGCACGGTACGAATACCGTAGTTGTAGTGCGCCTCGTTGACGATGGAGCGGATGACATCGTTGATGCCCGGGCAAAGCCCGCCGCAAGTGACGATGGCGCATTTGGTCTTGGAGGGGTCGAAATAAATCTTATCCCTGGGACCGGCCTTTTCAAATTGCATGGACACGGTCTCGCTACCGAGTTCCGTCAACTGCTCTCCGGTCATCATCATCGTGGATATTTCGCTATCCTTCCGATATTTAACGAGATGCTGCGGAGTCGCTATCTTAGCCGGACCCAAATTCCCGATAGTCGTATCATATGTTCCTGTTTTTTTAACCATGATGCCCTTCATCCCCCATCATGCTTTGCAGAACATTGCTGTTGATTAAATTTATCGGTTAATAACTCAATTTATAATATTATTCGACTTGTACTCTCTTGTTTTACCAGGACTCTACTTCCGGCTCCGGAAGCTCTTCCAGCGCCATGTACAAATCTTCGGGCGATGCCGTGGCCGCGCCTATCTGCCCGACCACCACGCCAGCTGCATAGTTGGCCAAGGTGCAGGAGGTCAGGAGATCGAGACCAGCGGACAGAGCGAGGGCAACAGTAGCAATGACGGTATCGCCAGCGCCGGTGACGTCGAACACTTTCTGCGCAAAGGTCGGAATATGGCTGACTGAGCTTGTCCCTTCAAACAAGGCCATGCCGTCGCCACCCATGGTGATCAGCAGGTTCTTGCATTCCAGACGCTCGAAAAGCGCCCTTCCAGCCCGAATCACGGTGTCCTGGCTCTTGACCGGCAGACCAGCCCCCTCTCCCGCTTCCTTGGTATTGGGGGTCAGGAGATCGACGCCGCGGTAGAGATCGTAGTTCACGGTCTTGGGATCTACAAGTATGAGCGGCCTCTTTTCGCACTCATCCACAAGGGCCATAAAGCGGCACATGAAGTCCTCGCAGATAAAGCCCTTGCCGTAGTCCGAAAGGATGATGACGGGATAGTCGCCGATAATCCCCTGGAGATAGCTGAACAAGGCATCCAGCTCCGCTTCCTGCAACGGGACGGCCAGTTCCTGGTCCACCCGCACCACCTGTTGATTGGCTGCGATGATACGGGTTTTCTTGGTTGTCGGCCGGGCCGGGTCCTGAATCAGCTTGGTCTTGATGCCTGCATTGGTACAGAGTTTTTCGAGACGGGCCCCGTCCTCATCCGTACCAACCGCAGAGACCAACAACGAACGCCCACCAAGAGCTACGATGTTTCTGGCCACATTGCCCGCTCCGCCCAGGAGTGACGACTCGCGGGCAACCCGAACCACCGGCACCGGGGCTTCGGGAGAGATTCTGTCGACGTCCCCAATCAGATAATGGTCAAGCATCAGGTCGCCAATGATCATAACCCGATTCTCTGACAGGGTCTCGATGGCCATACGCAATTTTTTATATGACATTTATCCAACCAGCATAATTTTCAGTATTATTACAAACAATCACTTACTGCTTACGACCAGGGTCATTCAATCCGCTCAACGATCAATCATCACCTTTTGATTGAATAGTGATTGATACCGGATCACCTCTTCTGCCCGATTTGCTCAGTCGAGTTCGGCTCCAAGCATTTCAGCAAGCGTCCGCAAGTCATCTTCACTCTTGTAACTAACAGTAATCTTGCCCTTATTGGGCGACCCTGAAATCTTAACCTTAACATTCAGCACATTCTGCAATGTTTCTTGCAGGGCCGTCAGCTTAGGATCCGAGGGTGCAGGCTCCGGCTTGGGAGCGGCAGCCTGCGCAGGCTGGCCGATTTCCTCTGCACCGGGAAGGCGGCCATGTTCTTTCCAAAATGAGGCCTGGGCCTCAGCCTGCCGAACCGTCAGCCCGTTTTCCGCTATGCGCTGATGCAGGGATTGCTGCACCTCGGCATCGACAACAGCCATTATGGCCCTTCCGTGCCCGGCACTCAAGTTCCCCTGCTGGATATCCGTCTGAACCGCATCCGGAAGGTTAAGCAGACGCAGCGCGTTGGCCACTGCCGACCGGCTCTTCCCCACCTGACGAGCCAGCTCTTCCTGGCTCAGGCCGAACTGCTGCTGCAACTGCTGGTATCCCAGAGCTTCCTCAACCGCGTTCAAGTCCTCGCGTTGCAGGTTTTCTATCAGTGCAATGGCCAGACTTTCCTGATCCGTCATCTCCCGGATGAGCGCCGGGATCTCGGTCAGGCCTGCCAGCTTGGAAGCGCGCAGGCGGCGCTCTCCGGCAACCAGTTCATATCTATCATCGCCCAGAGACCGGATAAGTACCGGCTGCAACACGCCACGCACCTTGATGGATGCGGACAAATCCTCCAGCGCTTCGGGCGAGAACTCCCGCCTAGGCTGATGCGGATTCGGCGTGATGGCGGAAACAGGTATCAAACGAACCTCGGCCGCTTCCGACGTTTTCTTTTCATCCTCACGCACACCGCCCAGAAGCGCATCCAACCCACGCCCAAGGCCTTTGTTGGCCGATGACATATATCCTCTCCTTTTGCTTGCGGCAAATCAACCTTGCCCCAAGGTGCTTTTACGCCTATAACGCCCACCAAACATACAACCGACCGGAGACATCATGGCCGACCATATTCATGAACTTTTCGACAAAGACGGCAATCCCATTGGTGCACTGCTCTCCGCCGAAGCCTGGGCCGCAGTCCGCGATGACGTGCTGGCCAAACTCGGCGTGGCGGAACAGGCTGCTCCGCCCGAGAAGCCCGAACCCACCCGCGACTGGGAGTCGCTGCAGGAGTACTGGGACTTCGATTATCCAGTGGATACCGATGTCGCCTGCGACGAGTGCGGCAACTCCACCGAAGACTGGGCGGCTGATGATCCCAGAAAATTCCGGCTCACCGCCGCCAACTTAGCCGGGCTGGTATCCTTCCAGTGTCAAAACTGCCGTGCCAAGGTAGTCAAAAAGCACTTCAAGGACACCATTACCACTGAATGCACTCCCTTCCAGGATGAAAAGATCCGGCGCAAGGAAGGTCGGTACTAGCCATTCTACGATCACGGTGTTCGACCGGGTCGAGCACTCGTGATCTTTTGTTGAAAATACCCTTCTACCCCCTGGCAGTCGTACTCTTCGACACTTCCTGCGCCAGGGCGAGGTAGGCCTCTGCCCCCCTCGATTTGATATCATAGTTGATCACGGGCTTGCCAAAGCTGGGAGCCTCGGACAGCCGCACATTTCGCGGAATGACCGTTTCGAACAGGTGCTGAGGGAACGCCTTGCGCACCTCGTTCTTGACCTGCCAGGAAAGCCGATTACGGGAGTCGTACATAGTCAGTACTACTCCGAGAATGTCCAAACCGCTATTCAGCCGTTTTCTTACCAGCTCGTAGGTCATGAGCAGCTGCGCTATGCCTTCCAATGCGTAATACTCGCACTGAAGCGGCACCAAAAGTTCAGTTGCGGCACAGAGTGCATTGACCGTAAGCAGCCCTAGCGACGGCGGGCAGTCTATAATGATGTAATCAAAGTCGTCATCCGCCGTGACGACCAGATCCCGCAGGTAATATTCCCGCCCCATCTTATCCACCAGTTCGATCTCGGCCCCTACCAGATCCTGCGTACCCGGCAGAATGGAGAGATACGGCACATCTGTTTCGTAGATGGCCTTATGAATGTTTTTGGGGTCGAATAGCGCAGAATAGATATTATCGCGCTTGTCACTGGGGTAAAATCCGAGTCCGCTTGAGGCATTTCCCTGAGGGTCGCAGTCCACCAAAAGCACGCGTTTTTCCATCACGGCCAGCGAAGCAGCCAGGTTCACGGCAGTAGTTGTTTTGCCTACCCCACCCTTCTGATTCGCCACAACGATTCTTCTCGCCACGGATTCCTCACTTGCTTGTTCTTGATCCGCTCACGTGTTTCACGTGAAACACTCATGGTGATCAGGCGAATGTTTCACGTGAAACACTCAAAACACCCTTCATCAGGTGGTAAGCGGAAACGAAAAATAAGGCAACGTCAAAAGAGAAACAAAGCACAAAAAAAGGGCGAACACTGGATGTGCTCGCCCAAATCGATCAAAAAATGATCAAATTTTAGATGCCGTAATACTCTCTGTACCACTCGATGAACTTTTCAATTCCATATTCAATGGTGGTATCAGGCTTGAACCCTACATCTGCAACCAGGTCACTGACATCGGCTTCGGTGGCAGGAACGTCACCGGGCTGCATATCCATGTAGTTGCAAATGGCCTTCTTGCCCACGACTTCCTCGATGACTTCGATGTAACGGGAAAGCTCTACTACAGAGTTGTTGCCGATGTTGTATATACGGTAGGGAACCGGGCTAGTGCACGGGTCGGGGTGATTGCCATCCCAATCAGGATTGGGAGTAGCCGTGTTGTTTATCACACGAACAACGCCCTCGACGATGTCGTCGATATAGGTAAAGTCGCGGCGCATCTTGCCGTGGTTGAAGACGTTGATCGGCTTACCCTCAAGAATGTTCTTGGTGAACAAGAAGAGCGCCATGTCAGGACGGCCCCAGGGTCCGTAGACCGTAAAGAAACGAAGGCCGGTCGTGGGCAGCCCGTAGAGATTGCTGTACGAGTGAGCCATCATCTCATTTGCCTTCTTGGTCGCGGCATAGAGGCTCATAGGATGATCAACCGCTTCATGCGGATTGAGCGGCATGTGGGTGTTCATGCCGTACACGGAGCTGGAAGAAGCATAGACGAGATGCTCCACCTTGTTGTGGCGGCAGCCCTCAAGAATATTCAAAAAACCGACTACGTTCGAATCGACATAGGAACGAGGATTCTCAATGGAGTAACGGACCCCGGCCTGAGCCGCGAGATTCATCACATGAGTGAACTGCTCTTTCTCAAAGAGGTCAGCCATGGGCTGGTTGTCCTCAAGGGAAATGTTCACATGGCGAAACAAAGGGCTCTCTGCCAAAATGGCGAGCCGCTTCTTCTTGAGGTTCACATCATAGTAGTCGTTCAGATTGTCGAGGCCAACGACCTCATGTCCTTCCCCGACAAGACGACGGGAAAGATGAAAGCCGATAAAACCGGCCGCACCGGTGACAAGTATCTTCATAAGTCTTCGCTGTCCTTGTTCACTGCCGCGCTAAACACGACGGTTATTCCAGTGGAGAGATTTGACCTCTCCGTTATTGCAGCCCCCACATACGTTACCCGGCCTCGTTTGGGCAAGCCGTGAAACGCCCCTTAAAAGGAGCTACAATGGCATGAGTCAGGTATACCACCCTACCATCCAAGAAATATCATGTTATTACAGCAATCTGCATAGCATCTTCAAATTTCAGGGCGTGGCTCAATTTTCCATAAAAAAGGACTGGCGCCTTAAGCCGAGACCCAAAATGCGGGAAAACCAAAATATGAGCGAAATACGAGCAAGTCTGAATGCAGCGACCGAAAAGGAAAAAATCAAGATCAAAAACGTATGGCTGCGAGCATTTTTACGGCTGCTGAAATCTCCTGCGGCGACATTTGGACCAACTGTTCCATGGAAGGAAGAACGTGGACCATGACCTCGCTCAGCATGTGAACGGAAAGATTCGAGTCGGCATCCGGCAAGATGATCCGCGCGGCTTCCTGACCAAAGCAAACGATGTGAGCGGTCTTCCAGCGCTGCCATCCCCGCCAGAACATTTCCCGGTCAGGAACAAGCTCCCCATCACGCAGTACGGACACCGGCCAGAAGGCAACAGGCTTGGGCGGCAGCTGTAGCAGACGAATGAGGTTGCCGACCACGGCGCGACGCTGGTCGTCCTTCTGGCCGCCAAGGTCGAGTCCAAGCTCCATGTAGGTCCAGACCATCAGATGCTGTGGGGAGACCAAATCGAAATAGGTGGACCAAGGCTCAGGAAACCCGGAAGGTCTATTCGGCCTGGCCCCAACGGGCCGTTCGGGAGTCTGTTTCCTGACAGGTGCCTTTCGTTCGTACGTAGGTCGAGCTGCCTGCTTCGGCGGCTGCACAGGGCGCTGTTGAACAGGCTGGCCCGCACCGGACTGCGGCGAAGCGGCAGGCCTGGGCGAATGAACAGGGGAAGACTGCGGCTGTGAGGCAGTGCTTTGCGCTACAGGGCTCTGCTCTACGAAAGACTGGTCCACTGCCTCTTCTTCCATGGCGGGGCCGCCCGGGCAGTAGACATACTCCACCCCGGATTCAAGCCACGGACGCAGATGCTCCGGGACGTTTAGTCGAGCAGAAGGTGATCCCATAAACGCCAGGCGACCTCGGTTTTATCCAGCTGCGGCCAAGTCTCCATGCGGCCGGAAGCATTGATGACGAACATTTCATTGGTGGCGGTGCCGAAACCGCTCCCCTCGCGCGACACGTCGTTGGCAGCCAGCAGGTCGAGGTGCTTGCTCTTCAGCTTGCGTTCGGCCTCGGCCTTGACGTTGCCGGTCTCGGCGGCAAAACCGATGAGCTTTTGCCCATCCTTCTTGGACTCGCCAAGGGTGCGGAGGATGTCCGGATTGGGCATAAACTCAACCGTGATGCCCTCCCCTGCTCCGGACGCCTTCTTGAACTTGGTATCCCCATAGGGCTTGGGACAAAAATCCGCGACGGCTGCCGTGCAGCAAGCCATATCCATGTCCGACCAAAGCCCGGTGGCGGCATCGAACATCTCCCGGGCCGTGGTGACCGGGCATACGGTGATGGCATCGGGAAAAGTAAGCGCCGTAGGCCCGGCGACAACAGTTACGTCCGCGCCGCGCAGATAGGCAGCCATGGCCATGCACGCACCCATCAGGCCGGAGGAGGGATTGGACCAGAATCGGACCGCATCCCACGGCTCACGGGTGGGGCCGAGGGTAACCATGACCTTCTTGCCCGAAAGATCCTGCGGAGCCAGGGCACGAAGCACTGCAATGAAAATTTCATCTACCGGGGCAAGCCGACCGGAGCCGATATCCCCACACGCCACATGGCCGCAAGCGGGCAGCACGCGAGTATATCCCAGATCGCCAAGCATATCCAAATTCCGTTGAGTGGCGGGCGCATTCCACATCCGTGGATTCATGGCCGGAGCCACGATCTTCGGTCCCGGGAAAGCCAGCGCCTGGCAGGAAAGCATGTCATCCGCCAGACCGAAAGCAAGCCGGGCCATGGTCGCCGCCGTAGCCGGGGCAATGACCATAACATCGCCTACCTGTCCCGGCTCCAGATGGCCGAAGGCGGAACCCGAAGGCGAGCCGTCGAACATATTCCCATACACGGGTGAGGCTCCGAGCGCCTCAAAAGAGAGCGGCCGGACAAATTCGGCGGCCGATTCCGTTATGGTGGCGGAAACAAGGCAACCCGACTCCTGCAACGAGCGCAGGAGATCGAGCGACTTGTAAGCGGCAATGGAACCAGTGACGCCGAGATGGACACGCTTGCCCATGAAACCGGCGAAACGGTAGTGAGGCTGCATCGGTTACTTGTCCTTGACCGCGGCGTCTTTCAGCTCAACGGCAAAGATGGTGGTCTTCGCATAGCCAAAGGAATCCTCGACCTGAATGACACAGCTCTTGTTGAACTTCTCAAACGACAGGACGGAAAGCGCACCGGTCTTGTTGTTGGAAACAAGCTTCCAGTTGTCCTTGGCCATGTTGTTGACGAAGTACTGGACCAGTTCCAGAACCTCGACACGGCCCTTGAACTTCATGATGGCCGCGCGGAACTTGGTATTGTCCAGCCGGTAGGAAGCGTCGTTGTCGTAGGAGATTTCCTTTGGGATCAGAATATCGTCAAAGTCGTAGTAATAGTCGGGAGCCTGCTGCGCAGCCTGCGTTCCGCCCACGGGGTCGTTACTGGCGGTTCCGCCGGAAGTAGTGGTGCACGCGGCAAAAAGCATGAGCAGGGAAACCATTGCGAGTACTTTCATGAAAGAACGCATAACTTCCTCCTGGTACGTTCTTGAGGTTGGCCGAAGCTGTGGGCCGTTTATCAGGACCCAAGCGAAAAGAAAAGTTTAGGAAGCCGAGTCCTTGAGCCGGTCGATCTTGTCCTGGAGAAATTTCTCCATCTCACGTCGATCCTTGCGCAGTCGAACCAGCTCGGATTCCAAAATCTGAAGCTTGGCCTTGATGTCCGAAGTATCGAAGCTGAGCTTGAGAGCCATCTCTTCAATTTCGGCATCTTTCCGTTCCAGTGCCTGGGTCTGGCGGACGATTTCCTCGGGGATGATATCCGACTCGCCCGGCAGCTGCTTCATCTTCTTCTGGCTCCTCGCCAGCAGAACAAAGGCCGTCTTGAGTTTCTGGATATCATCCTGCTGCCGCTCAATGATGGACTTCTGGTCGGCAATGACCTCCATGCAGGAGGCGACCTTGCCCATCACGCCATTGAAAACCCCGGCCAGCTCGGTAAACATTTCCCCGCCTCTAGCGGGAGCATCGGCTTGATGCTCAACCTCGATGGTCCGGGTATACTCCCGGCGCAGGGCATCCTCTATCTCGGCCGTGACCTTGCCATCGCTATACATGCGGGAAATTTTTTCGAAGATGACAACACAATCTTCAGGGTACTTGGTGATGCGGCCCATCTTGCGACCGTTCAGGAAATCCTTGAAAAGGGAGGCGTACCGACGAGCCGTCGGTGCAGGTATGCGGGTAAGCTTGGCTATCTCAGCCACGGAAAGCCAATTCATGGTCTTATGCAATACCATGAATACGAGCAATGGCAAGCCCTTAACCTGAATGCATACATAAACTACACAGCCTATTGCAATCATTGGAATAAAAAAGCCTACACCTCATAGTTTCAATGGGTTACAAGAGGATACCGACAGGGGGAAGGAACAGATTTATGGAAATACCTGAAGATTTTCTGCTAAAAAGCTACGATTACGAACTGCCCGAAGACCGCATTGCCCAAAAACCTGCCGACAAGCGGGACGGCTCCCGCCTGCTGGTGGTGGACAGGGCAACCGGCGAACTCACGCCCACACACTTTACCGAACTGGCCGACTACCTGCCCGAAAACGCCCTGCTCATTGCCAACAACTCGCGGGTCATACCGGCGAGGGTGTTCGGCATGAAGCCCACGGGCGGACGAGTGGAGTTTCTGCTGCTCACTCCCCTGCCCCTGCTTACCCCGACACCTGCGCCGGAGCTGGGCGAGGGCTGGTTCACGGCCGGAGCCGAAGGGCTACTGCGCGCCTCCAAGTCGCCCAAACAGGGTGGCCGGGTCACCATCAGCGATGATTTTTACCTGACCGCCGAAGAAGCGGGGCCCTTTGGCCGCTGGCGCGTGCGCCTTGCCTGGCGCGGGGACCTGACCGGGCTGTTTCAGAATATGGGGCACCTGCCCCTGCCGCCCTACATCAAGCGGCCGGACTCTGCTGCGGACCGCGAGCGCTACCAGACCACATACTCCAATGCGACCAAGACCGGATCAGTGGCCGCACCCACGGCCGGGCTGCACTTCACGCCAGAGCTGCGCGCCGGGCTGCGGGACAAGGGATTCGAGTGGGGGGAGGTCACCCTGTATGTGGGTTACGGCACCTTCAGCCCCGTGCGCGAGCCGGACATCCGCAACCACAAAATGCACGCCGAGTACATCGAAGTAAGCCGGGAAACCGCCGATGCAGTGAACCGGGCAAAGAAAGAGGGACGCCCCGTCGTTGCAGTGGGTACTACCAGTGCGCGGACACTGGAGGGAATGTATCAGGCATGTGGCAAAGTAATGGAATTTGCGGGCGAAACCGACATCTTCATCAAACCGGGCTATACGTTCAACGTTGTGGACGCGATGCTTACAAACTTTCATTTGCCAGAGTCTTCCCTGATCATTATGATTGCGGCTCTCGCCGGAAGAGGGAAGATACTTTCGGCATATCGTTTCGCCCTGGAGAACGGGTTTCGTTTCTTTTCCTACGGAGACGCAATGCTGATCAGGTAGTGGCGGAAACCACATTTCCAAACCAAACCGGAGTCTGTTGAATGTCCCGAATCGAAGTCCAGGAAGACCGGTGCAAAGGCTGTCTGCTGTGCACTACGGTCTGCCCCGTTGGCATCATCGTCCAGTCGGACCGATTCAATGTCAGCGGTTACAAGGTCGCCGAGGTTCCACAAGCCGATGCGGACAAATGTACCGGCTGCGCATCCTGCGCTCAGATCTGCCCGGATGTGGCGATCACCGTCTACAGAACCCCCAAGAAGAAGGGGGAGTAGCATGAGCAAACAACCCGAACGCATCTTCGTCAAAGGCAACGAGGCAATCGCCCGCGGCGCACTGGCCGCGAAGTGCAAATGCTTCTTCGGCTATCCCATCACCCCGCAGAACGATATCCCCGAATTCATGTCCTCGGAGATCATCAAGGCCGGCGGCGACTTTGTCCAGGCCGAGTCCGAGGTGGCGGCGGCAAACATGCTGCTGGGCGCCGGTGCCGCAGGCATCCGCGCCATGACATCGTCCTCCTCCCCCGGCGTCGCCCTGAAGCAGGAAGCCATTTCCTACATGGCGGGCTCCGAACTTCCGGCCGTCATCGTCAACATGAACCGGGGCGGCCCGGGACTGGGCGACATCGGCCCGGCACAGGGCGACTACTACCAGTCCACCCGGGGCGGCGGACACGGCGACTACCGCCACTTCACCCTCGCCCCCGGCACGGTTCAGGAGGCCTACGACCTGACCATCCGTGCCTTTGACATCGCCTTTACCCAGCGCAATCCCGTGCTCATCCTGGGTGATGCCATCCTCGGCCAAATGAAGGAGCCCATCACACCGTGGGTTCCCGAAAGCATCGACGAGGATGCCGGACGGGACTGGTGCCTGTCCGGACGAACCGGCGGCCGCGAAAAACGGCTGCTCAAGTCCCTGTTCCTGGGCGAAGGCGAGCTGGCCTGGCAAAACAAACACCTGCGGGCCAAGTACGAAAGCTGGATACCGCTGGCCGAGGCCGAGCAGTTCGAATGCGACGACGCCGAGCTGATCATCTGCGCCTACGGCTCCATCGGCCGCATTGCCAAATCCGTGGTCCGCAAGTTCCGCAAGGAAGGCAAAAAGGTCGGCCTGTACCGGCCCATCACCCTCTACCCCTTCCCCTCCGACGGCCTGCTCAAGCTGGCCAAGGAAGGCAAGCGGTTCCTGACCATCGAACACAACCTGGGCCAGATGGTAGACGATGTCCGCCTCGCCATCCGCACGGTGGCCGACTCGGACTTCTACCCCGTCTACCCCGGCAACATGCCCACCCCGGACGAACTGGAGGAACCCATCCTCGCCAGCCTGGAGGGTAAATAAATGACTGAATCCGCAGAAAAGATCGTCTTCCAAAAGCCCGAGTCCGTCATAGACCGGGCCACCCACTACTGCCCCGGCTGCCACCACGGCGTGGCCCATCGGCTGGTGGGCGAGGTGCTGGACGAGCTGAACCTCACCGAAAACGCCATCCTCATCGCCTCCATCGGCTGTTCCGTGTTCCTGTACAACTACCTGAACGTGGACTCCGTGGAAGCGCCCCACGGCCGCGCACCCGCGGTCGGCACCGGCGTCAAGCGCTCCCGGCCCGACAAGTTCGTCTTTGCCTACCAGGGCGACGGCGACCTCGCCTCCATCGGCATGGCCGAGATCATCCACGCCGCCAACCGAGGCGAAAAGATCTCCGTGATCTTCGTCAACAACACGGTCTACGGCATGACCGGCGGCCAGATGGCCCCGACCACCCTGATAGGACAGGTCACCACCACCAGCCCGGCCGGACGCTGCGTCACCCACGAGGGCGCGCCCATCAAAATGACCGAAATCATCGCCTCCCTGGGCGGCACCGCCTTCGCCGCCCGCGCCGCGCTGAACAACGTCAAGAACATCAAGACCGCCAAAAAATACATAAAAAAGGCGTTCGAGTTCCAGAAAAACCAGGTCGGATTCGGCTTTGTCGAGCTGCTCTCCGCCTGCCCGACCAACTGGAAAATGCCGCCCATTGCGGCCAACGAACGCATCGAATCCGACATGATCCCCTACTTCCCCCTCGGCATCTACAAGGATGTGTCCGAGGAAGGAGGTGTGTGCTGATGCGGTACCTGGATACCATCATCGCCGGATTCGGCGGACAGGGCGTCATGCTCATCGGCAACCTGCTGGCCTACGCAGGCATGAAGGACGGCCTCAACGTCACCTACATCCCGGTCTACGGCCCGGAAATGCGCGGCGGCACCGCCAACTGCACCGTGGTCATGTCCCAGGAGGATATCGGTTCGCCCATCATCCTGCGCCCGGTCTCGTTCATCGCCATGAACCGGCCGTCGCTGGACAAGTTCCAGCCCCGCGTTCAGGACGGCGGCGTGCAGATCATCAACTCGTCGCTCATAGACATGGAGCTGGCCGACACCAAGCGTCTCGACTGCCACGCCGTGCCCTGCAACGATATCGCCGACAAGCTCGGCAATTCCCGCATGGCCAACATGGTCGCCATCGGCGCCTTTGTTCAAGCCACCAAGATCGTCCCCATGGATGCCGTCATCGGCTCCCTGGAGAATGTCATCTCACCCCGCTATCACAAGCTCATCCCGGCCAACACCGAAGCCATCAAGGCCGGTGCCGAAACCATCGGTTAGCTGGAATACCGAAGAATAAAAAAGGCCTGTCCGACTAGTGTCGGACAGGCCTTTTTTTCGCCTTCGGCGACCGGGGGAAAGGGGAGAGAGGGAACCCTTTGGAAAGGGTTCCCTCTCTCCCCTTTCCCCCGGACCCCCTATCCCCTCTCTCCTTCCGAAACTTTTTGGTTGCGCTGGCGCGCGGGGGGCACTGCTTGATTTGTGGAAAGGATAAAACGAACTGTTCATATCTATTTGACCTTTTTTTCTTGGTAAAGATCGGCTAGTTCAGAAAAAACGAGGAGTGAAAATGGATTTTCAACGGCTCAAAAGTTCCATTATTGATTCGTCAGTTCTACGCAAGGGCGTATGCGATCTGGTGCCGGAAGGGGCTACCCGCGTTCTGGATGTGGGCTGCGGCCGTGGCGGCATCCTGCTGCGTTTGCAACGGGACAAGGGGTGCACCGAACTCTACGGCGTGGACATGGATAAAAAGGCCATCTCGGAATTGCGCCCCTTTGTCGACTATGCCGAGGTGGTGGATATCGAGGCCGATGAGATCATGCCGGAGCGCTTCAAGGGGTTCTTCAACATCATCATCATGCATGATTTCGTGGAACACCTGTTCGACCCCTGGCAGACGCTGACCAAGATTAGGCAATACCTTGCCGAGGACGGCCTGGCCATCATCGCCACTCCCAACCTCCTCAACTGGCATCTGCAACACAAAATCATGTCCGGCAAGTTCCCATACGGCCACGGCCTGTGGCACTCCGGGCACCTGCGCTGGTACACGCCTGCCTCCCTGCTGGACGTGCTCGTCATCGGCGGCTTCAAGGTCCAGCAATATTGCCTGGAACTTATGGATGGCACTCCCCTCGACAAGATACTCGTCAACCGCAAGCTAACCACCATCCAGATTCCACCGATAGAAATACAACACACGCGGAAAGAGGAGCCCTTTACCATACAGTATCCACGGGATATCCGGGCCTCCTATCCCGCCTTCTTCGCACACAAAATCATCGCCGTCTGTTCCAGAGGGCCGCTGTTGTGGGAACCGCAGCCCCTCACCTACAACATTGAGTTGCTCCACAGCCTCACCCAGGCCATCAACAACCAGTATGACCTGTTCAATCCGCCGCCCATGCACCTGATCATGCCCGGCTCGTTTCCCAGGGAACCGCAATAGCGGCAACTCCGGGCAGCGGTACCCTTCCCTTCTCACCTGCTTCGGGCTATCACCACGGCATGAAAATCGGACGGTATGAAATTCGCGGCCTGCTGGGACGTGGCGGCATGGGCGCGGTATACAAGGCGGCCATGCCGGTAACCGGGCGGATCGTGGCACTCAAGGTGTTGCGCCCGGCGGAGATTATGGAAGACTTGGTCGGGCTGGACAAACTGACCGAGATGTTCCTCGCCGAGGCCGCGACCATGGCCTCCATCTCGCACGCCAACATCGCCTCGGTGCTGGACGTGCACGACGGATCGGGCGGGGTGACGCCGCACTTCACCATGGAATATTTCTGCGGCAACCTCGGCGTGCTTATGGGCGAGACCTACGAAGTGGAACGGCCGTCCCGCCGTCTGGGCGTGGAGTCCTCGCTGGGGCTGGCGCGCGAGCTGCTGGCCGGTCTGGACCGGCTGCACTACGAGGGCATCGTCCACCGCGACGTCAAGCCGTTCAACGTCATGCTGGCCGAGGACGAGGGCGGCACCGGCCACGTCAAACTCATCGATTTCGGACTGAGCAAACTTCGCGGAGAACACACCTCCGGCCCCAAGGGCATGGTGATAGGCTCACCCTACTACACCGCCCCGGAGCAAGAGGCGGACCCGGAAAGCGCTACCCCGGCCTCTGACTGCTACAGCGTGGGCGTGACCCTCTACCGTATGCTCACCGGCCTGCTCCCGGCGGAAAACCCGAAAAAACGGCGGCCCGTCTGCGAAATTCATGCGGATCTGGACTGCGCCTGGGACGACTTTTTCAAACGCGCTCTGGCTGTGGACCCGGCAGAGCGGTTCAGCGACGCCATGACCATGGCGACCGCCCTTGACCAGCTTGAAGATATCTGGCGCGAACGCAAGGAAGCCGTGTGTTCCGCCCCGAATCTGTTGGATGAACCCGCTCCGGTCACTACGCATTCCCTTCGTGCGGTCCCGCTCAAAGTAGCGACAAAGAAGGCCCGGGCTGTCTTCGATCTGGACAAACTGTGGCGGCCGAACCACCTTGTTCACGGCAAATTCAGGGACAACGGCGACGGCACGGTGACGGACCAAAACTCCGGCCTGACCTGGGAACGGTACGGTTCCCGCTATCCACTCAGCTTTGACCGGGCCGAAAGCCACGTAGCCCGGCTCAACAAAAACAACTACGGCAACCACACCGGCTGGCGGCTGCCCACCATAGACGAACTCACCACCCTGTTCACCGGAGCCACCGACCCCGGCGAATTCTGCCAGCAACCCGCCTTCGACCCACGCAAGGCCCGGCTATGGAGTGCCGACACCAAGGCCTTCACCGCCGCCTGGTATGCGGACGCAGAGCTTGGTTTTGTGGCTTGGCAGGACCGTACTTGCCGGTTCTTCGCACGTGCCGTTACCGATAAGTAACCGGCACTGTCTTTTCGGGAAAAGATAAAGAGAAAAGACAGATGCAGAAGTGGAAGTGGAAGTAGAAGTAGAATCAAAAGAAAAGCCGAAAAGGCAGAAGCAGAAATGGAGCCGCCTCCGGCGGGATTCACTATAGAGTGTTTCGCACCCTAAAGGTGCGAGTTACTTTTGGACCAGAGCGCCCAAAAGTAACCAAAAAGCGCTCTTGGGGTGCCATGCCCCACCGCCCCGGTGACGGGCAAAGAATCTGATCCAAACGGCCTGCGCTCCCGCGTCCCAAGGCGAGAAACTGAAAACCACCGGGCCGCGAGAATTCGCTCCGGCCGTTTGGTCAGCTTCTAAGCCGCGTCCCCACAGGGCTTCTTCGAAGCAGCTTAGCTATGCGCCGCTACGGCAAGCAGAAGTCTGAATATCCGCAAAAGAAGTCCCCGAAGACAACCGTCCGGTCCCGGAGGGCGCCACAGTTAATTCGGTCGAGACCAGCCCTGTGTTTCGGCGGTTAGCAACCGACCAAGCGGGTAAGGCGGCTCCCGTCAGCCACCCGGTAAGTTGGTGGTAGCCTCGGTCTGTTCGCGGAGAAACGGTACTATACTTTTCAAAGGATGGAGCCGTCCCGCTTGGATCGGATGCTTCCGGCGAAACACGCAGGCGGCCAAGCTACCCGCAAGGGCCTTTTTTCGTTCTTTTTTGGCCCAGCAAAAAAGAACCGCCGCCCGCGCAGGGCATGGAGGGGACTTTGAAGCCGAACGGCTTCAAACCCGGCTTTCTGCCTTTTGGAATCAAAGGCAAAATCAAAAGAGAAAATACAGAAGTGGAGTCGCCTCCGGCGGGATTCACTTTAGAGTGTTTCGCACCCTAAAGGTGCGAGTTACTTTTGGACCAGAGCGCCCAAAAGTAACCAAAAAGCGCTCTTGGGGTGCCATGCCCCATCGCCCCGGTGACGGGCAAAGAATCTGATCCAAACGGCCTGCGCTCCCGCGGCCCAAGGCGAGAAACTGAAAACCACCGGGCCGCGAAAATTCGCTCCGGCCGTTTGGTCAGCTTCTAAGCCGCGTCCCCCGCAGGGCTGAGATAAGGGAAACTTGTCTTTATGTCGTAGCGGCAAGCAAAAATCTGAACATCCGCAAAAAATGGTCCTGAAGACAACCGTCTGGTCCCGAAAGGCGCCACAGTTAATTCGCTGATATCAGCCCTGTGTTTCGGCGGTTAGCAGCCGACCAAGCGGGTAAGGCGGCTCCTGCAAGCCACCCGGTAAGTTGGTGGTAGCCTCAGTCTGTTCGCGGAGAAACGGCACTATACTTTTCAAAGGATGGAGCCGTCCCGCTTGGATCGGATGCTTCCGGCGAAACACGCAGGCGGCCAGTCTACCCGCAAGGGCCTTTTTCGTTCTTTTTGGCCCAGCAAAAAGAACCGCCGCCCGCGAAGGGCATTGGAGGGCTCTTGAAGCCGAACGGCTTCAAACCCGGCTTTTTGCTCTTGGTATTAAAGGCAAAGGCAGAAGCAGAAGAGAAAGACAAAATACAGAAGCGGAGCCGCCTCCGGCGGGATTTATTTCAGAGTGTTTCGCACCCTAAAGGTGCGAGTTACTTTTGGACCAGAGCGCCCAAAAGTAACCAAAAAGCGCTCTTGGGGTGCCATGCCCCACCGCCCCGGTGACGGGCAAAGAATCTGATCCAAACGGCCTGCGCTCCCACGGCCCAAGGCGAGAAACTGAAAACCGCCGGGCCGCGAAAATTCGCTCCGGCCGTTTGGTCAGCTTCTAAGCCGCGTCCCCACAGGGCTTCTTCGAAGCAACTTGGCTATGCGCCGCTGCGGCAAGCAAAAGTCTGAACATCCGCAAAAGAAGGTCCTGAAGACAACCGTCCGGTCCCGGAGGGCGTCACAGTTAATTCGCTGAGACCAGCCCTGTGTTTCCGACGGTTAGCAGCCGACCAAGCGGGTAAGGCGGCTCCTGCAAGCCACCCGGTAAGTTGGTGGTAGCCTCAGTTTATTTGCGGAGAAACGGTACTATACTTTTCATTTGATGGAGCCGTCCCGCTTGGATCGGATGCTTCCGGCGAAGCACGCAGGCGGCCAAGCTACCCGCAAGGGCCTTTTTCGTTCTTTTTGGCCCAGCAAAAAGAACCGCCGCCCGCGAAGGGCATGGAGGGAATTTGAAGCCGCAGGCTTCAAACCCGGCTCTCTCTTCCTCCTCCACCCAAAAAACAAGCTACTACTTGCCTTTCCCTTCCCGCACTGCGGAAATTCACTACAGCTGATACAATACGAAATTAACCAGAAAATGCACCACGACAGACGGCCAGATCGTGCCGGTCACCACGACCGCCGGAACCAGAATCAACCCGTACACAAAGGCATCCACCAGTGTATGCACCGACAACGACCAGTGCATAAGCGAAAAAAGCACCGCTGAAAGCAGGCAGGCGACCGGCAGGGAAAACCGCTTGCGCAGCACATGCAACGCCACCCCGCGGCAAACCAGCTCTTCGCTGAACCCCACCAGAACAAGGCCAAAGGTCAGATCAAAAAGGAAGAGCGGCGAATCGGGATCAAACGGTATCGACGCGATGGCTCCCTTGGGAAAATACGGTGCGAGCACAAACTCGGACAACCAGAGATAAGCCATGGCCACCGTGGCGGTTATTACGGTCCAGACAAGGAAAGAGCGCAGGCCGACGGACTTCAACCCGACTTTGGTCCGATCAAGGTAGCCCGTTTTGATCGCCACCAGGACCACGGCCACGGCCAGACTGCGCTGCACATAGTCCAGCCAGACCCAGGCTACATAGTCGGTAACCCACAGGTTTGCTAAATCATTGGTGTAATATGGAAGATAGGCCAGAAAAAATATCATGGCCGGAGTAATGCATCTGTCCCGTTTGGGCGATGTACAATTCGTCATTGGGAATCTCTAGCCGGGTTCAGTTCCAAAACCATATCCACCAGGTCCTCATCATGCGGATCGGGGGCAATGGAAAAACCGAACTTTCGCGACAATCCCTGCATGGCTTTGTTCTCCCGCATGGTCTGCCCCATGATCCGGGCCGTTCCCCTATCCCGGGTGTAGCGGATGCCCTTTTCAAAGAGCTGAGACCCCAATCCCTCTCCCTTCATGTCCGAACGGACCACAATGGCGAATTCCGCCTCGGAGTTGTCCGGCTTGGTATTGGTACGCATGACGCCCAGGGTTTCAGGCTTGCCATTTGGATCCGGGGCCGTGGCGATGAAGGCCATCTCCCGGTCATAGTCGATCTGGGTGAAACGGGCGATATCCTTGTGGTCGAACTCACGCTGCACCACACCAAAGAAACGCAGACGAAGATCCTCGTCCGAAAGGCTGCCCAGAAAAGCGCGGTGGGTGTCCTCGTCCTCCGGCCGGATAGGCCGCAGGGTGACGTGACGGCCGGAGCGCAGGGAAACGCACTCCTCCAGTTCGCGCGGATAGGGTCGGATGGCCAAGCGCCGCTCGCCCTCACCCACAAACGGGGCCACGGAGATTTTGCCGCCCAGGGCCAACACGCCCTCGCTGTCCGCATAGAGCGGATTGATGTCGATGGACGTGATCTGCGGCACATCCACAATGAGCTGGGAAAGCTGGATCAGGGTCAGGCAGATGTCGTCCACGTCCGCCGGGCTATGGGATGGCGTGCCCTTGAGCAGGGAGTGGATGCGGGTGCGCTCCACCATCTCGCGGGCCAAACTCATGGAGAGCGGCGGCAAGGTCAAGGCGCGGTCCTGAATCATCTCCCGAGCCATGCCTCCGTGGCCGAAGGAAAGGACCGGGCCGAACACCGGGTCCACCTCGGCGGATACGAACAACTCATGCGCACCGGGCCGCCGCCCCATCTTCTGGACCGTAAAGCCCTCGATATAGGCGTCCGGCCGCTCGCGGATGCACCGGGCCGCGATGGATGCCGCGCCCTCCCAGACGCGCTCCGGCGTCTCCAGATCAAGGAGCACGCCGCCCACGTCGTAGGGCTGCGGAATCTGTGGGCTGCGCACCTTAACGGCCACGGGATAGCCTATCTCATCAGCAGCGATGACGGCCTCCTTGGCCGAGACCGCAATGCGCGTCTCCACCACCGGAATGCCGTAGGCGGCCAGGGTATCCTTGGCCTCCGGCTCGGTCAGGTCGGTCCGGCCTTCGGCCAGCGCCTTGGCCACTATGCCGCGCGCCCGCTCGGTGTCCGGGAAAAAATCGGTGGGCAGGGAGTCCGGGGCCTCGATGAGCATCTCCTGGTTCTGGAGATACTCGGCCATGTAGAGAAAGGCCCGTACCGCGTGGGTCGGGGTGTCGTAGGCGGGCACGTCCGCCCGGCGGAAGACCTCGCGGGACTGTTCCGCCGCGCCGGAGCCAAGCCAGGCCGTGAGCACCATGCGACGCACCCGCTTCAGGGAGCCGCACAACGCCTCGGCCACGGCCACGTCGGGCTGGGATTTCCAGGGAACGTGCATGACAAGGATGCCGTTGGAATTCTTGTCGCGCAGCAGAAGCTTGAGGACCTCGGAGTAAATTTTGCCGTCCGCGTCAAAGGGAATGTCCACCGGATTGGTGCGCGACCACCGCTCGCGGCCCAGCATCTCGTCGATGGCGGTGACGGTTTCCTCGTCCAGGGCGGCCAGCTCGCCGCCGCCCTCCAGCAGCCTGTCGGCAGCCAAAATGCCCGCGCTGGTGCCGTTGGTCAGAATGGCCAGTTTCTTGCCGAAAACGTTCTTGGGCGTGCCCAGGGTCTGGGCCGCATCAAAAAGCCCGTCGATGTTCTCCACGCGCAACATGCCCGCGCGACGGAAGGCCACGTCGTACACCGCGTCCACCAGACGCCGGTCTCCGGTCTCCTTCAGCTTGAGATCGCCCACCACGGTATCGAGGGCTTGGCCGGGGCGGATGACCAGCACCGGCTTGTTGCGCGAGGCCGCACGCGCGGCGGACATGAACTCCCGCGCGTCCTTGATGGACTCCACGTAGAGCATGATGGAGCGGGTCAGGGGATCGGACCCCAGATAGTCCAGAATATCGGCAAAGGAGACATCGATGCGGCTGCCCAGTGCCACCAGATACGAGAACCCCACACCTTTGGCCTTGGCCCAGTCCAGAACCGTGGCCAGCAGGGAATCGGACTGGGAGATGAAGGCGACCTTGCCGGGCGCCGCCTCGGTATGGGCAAGCGAGGCATTAAGATGCAGGGAAGGCACCATGAAGCCCAAAGATTTAGGGCCGATGATGCGGAAATTCGGCGGCTCGGCCATGCGCAGCAGGGTGGAGACCACATCCGCCCGCTCGTCCGAGGTCATGGCCGCAAACCCGGAGCCCATGAGCACGGCCCCCTTTGTCCCCCGTTCCCTGAGGGAATGGATAACCTCCGGCACTTCGTCCAGCGGCGAGCAGACAATGGCCAGATCCGGAGTTTTTGGCAGATGCTTTACCGATGGATAGGTCAACACACCGGCAATGGCCTCGGCCGTGGCCGAAACCGGCATGACAGGGCCGAGAAATCCGCCGGCCATGAGGTTGCGCATGACGATATTACCCGCGTTGCGCGGGTCGTTTGTCGCACCGATAACCGCTACGGACCGCGGCTTGAACAGGTATTCGAGATTGACGACGCTCATGGATGCCTCGGTTGCGTTTTTCGAGCCGTGTATTGGAAACGATACCTTTTTTTTGCGTATCGGTGCAACATGCATCTGGTTCAAAGTTTCGGATGAATATAAAGAAAACATGAAGACAACCTAAAGATCTCCCAATAAACATCCGATCATTTTTTTAGATGGAACCAGACTCTATAAAGGAGACTTTATTATGGTCATTGAGCTTGGTTTGGCACATAAAAATTCTGTTTTTGCAGAAAGCATGAATATCAGGCAGGCCCCTTCCGTAGAGAAAACCGCCGGAGAAGTGTCCCAGGAATCCAAGACTCCGGAACAGAGCCAGGGCGACTCCGTTCGTATCTCCGATGAGGCCCGGGCTCTTACCGCCGTGGACAAGACCGAGGAATCGGAAAACAAGGCCGGGGGCAGCATCAAATCTGGCGTGAGCAGCAAGACCGCATCTCAGGAAGAGGCCAAGCGGATGATCGAGCGGCTGAAAGAGATGATTGAACAGTTGGAAGAAGAGATCAAAGAGATTGAAGATAACCCGCAGCTATCCGAAAAGATGAAACAGCAGCAGGTTGCGATGAAACAATCGGAGATGCTGGAACTTCGAGAACAGCTGAGCAAGGCGCTTGAAAAGCAGACCAAAGCCATAGGAGCCAGCCCCACAGGCGGCACCCCGGCCAAGGGCGCCCTCGGTTCAGTCAAGGATTTCTTATAACGCCCCGAAAAGGAAAAGCGGCGGACCTTGGTCCGCCGCTTTTTTTGTGCAGTAAAGTTTTCCTGAGCCGCTATCGCAGGACAGCGTCGCCCAAAGTGCCCTTCATCCCATAGGGCACGGTATGCTGTCCTATGGTCACCTCACCCTTAAGATCAAAGAGGGTGTGGTAGAGGTTCTCCGGGTCGATGGTCCCGCTCCCCGAAGCCTTGAGGGTGATGGGATGGCGCATGGAAAAATCGCGCACCATGAGCTTATCGTTCCGGATTTCCGCGGTAAAGGCCATGTCTTCGACCGTCTTGCCATCTGGCAGCAGGAGCTGCTGGGAACGGAGATCCAGCCACCCTTTTTTGGGCAGGCTGGCCCCGGCAGGCAAGAAGAAATTGCCGGCAACATGGAGGGCACCCTTGAAATCCGCGCCACCGAGCAGAGAGGTCAGGTTCAGGTCTCCCTCGAACTCGAAGACGCCGCTTCGATGCAGCTCCAGCTCACACTGTGAACCGGCCGTATCCAGCCGGACCGTGGCCAGCGGAGAGAATCCCACAGAAACGTAGGCATGGCGGAAAGCAAGGCTGCCCGGCGTATCGGCCAGGGTTATCTTGACCCCGTTGACGCGAAAGCCCGTGGGACCGTCGCGGTCGATGGAGTCCCAACGCAGGCCGAACAGGGGCTGGGATTCATCCAGCGAGGCCAGGGCCATGCCCCATATCTTGTGCCAGGGCGTAAACATGGCCGCTCCGAGCACAAAGCCGAAACAGATGAGGAAAAAACGGGCCAAAATACGGCCGGGCAGTGAGGAATCTTTCGCGTGGCGGGATTTCACAGCGTCTTTCTCATCGGGCCAGAACCATGTTCAGGTCTGCCAGCCGCGGATTGTCCGGGTTGCGGGTCAGGGAAAATTCCGGGGTTTGCAGGCTGGCCCGTTTGCGCAGGTTGTCCAAAAAATCCGCCAACTTGGCCAGGGAAAGTCCATTGATGGTCACTTCCACGGCAGGCGCGTCGTCCAGAATGGTCGAGTGGAGCGAGGTCAGTTTCGGCTCTATGCCCAGGTCGTCGATAATGATCCAGGCCGCTTCCTTTTCATTCAGATGGGCCAGATTCCCTTTTTGGGCCCTGAGGGCTGCCACTTCCTGCACCAGAGGCAGGACCCGGCCATACTGTGTCTTGGCATGGACGATATCCTGATCCACCACTCCGGTCAGCAGCTTCAACCCGATGAAAAGGGAAAGCGTGACCAGAACCGTACCCATCAGACTGAGCTTGAAGAAATGGCGCTGCCGGGCCTCGGGCCAGGCGGACCAGAAGTGACGGGGACGGCTCATTGGGGCTCCACGATGAGGCTGAAAATGATGCCGCCGAACACATCCTCCCGGTTTTCAAGACGGAAGATAAAATGATCGTCGTCGGTGAGCTGCCGCATATATTCGTCGAAACGGCTCGTATTGGGACCGAAGAAACCGCGAACATGGGCCCGCATTCCGGTTACAGAAAGACCTTCCACCCGCAGGTTGGCCCCGGCCGGACGGCTCAGGGCGGCCAGCACGCGCAAGGGGTCCAGTCCTATCCTGAGCGTGGCTGCAAGCTTGCCGTGTTCGAACTGGAGACGACCGAAGGGCTCGGTGCCGATATCCGGTCCCAACGCCGAAACATAAAGTTTTTTCGTCTGGGTCCGGATATCATCCAGCTGGGATCGACTGTAGTAGTAGCGAACCCCCTCTCCCCCCAGGAACAGGACGCAGATGACAACAACCCAGATCAGGTTGCTGATGAAGCGTCTGGACGCTTTGGCGGAATCAAATTGGTGTTCGCTGGTAGTCATATGTGCCTCGGAATCTAACTACGCGAAACCCCGGCAGGAGTCCAGAATCCGGGCGGGCGGCTACTTTGCGGACATGGACTCCAGCAGCCGCTTCATCTGGGAGAAGTCAACGGGCTTGGAAATATAGTCGTCCATGCCCGCCTCAAGGAACCGCTCGCGGTCGCCCACCATGGCGTGGGCGGTGAGGGCTATGACGGGCACGGCCGACCTGTCGCCGAACCGCTCGCGGTTGCGCAGCAGGCGCACGGCCTCCATGCCGTCCATCTCCGGCATCTGGATGTCCATGAACACCAGATCCGGTTTCTTCTCGGTAAAGACCTCCACGGCCTCCCGCCCATTAGTGGCGGTAAACACCGTAGCGCCAAGCTTTTCAAGCATCCGGCTGATGCTCAGGCGGCTGACCTTGTCATCTTCGGCCACCAGGATGTGCAATGGCCCTTCCAGCTGGATCGGAGCGTGTTCGGCCAGTGTTTCATGGACACGTTTATCCTCGTCGCTTCCGCCAATGAGTGGCAGGGATACATAGGCAGTGGTGCCGACACCCACCTCGCTTTCCATGGATACGGACCCATCCAGCAGCTCAACCAGACGCTTGACGATGGAAAGCCCCAGACCGGCACCCTGATGCAGCCGTGTGCGGGAATAGTCAGCCTGGGTAAAGGCATCGAAAATAGTATCCATCTTGTCTTCGGGAATACCGGAACCGGTGTCGGTGACGGAAAAAAGCACGAATCTGCCGCCAGGCAACGCCTCCGCCTTGACGATAACACTCCCCTTTTCCGTGAACTTCAGGGCATTGCCAACAAGGTTGAAGAGCACCTGACGGGTACGCAGCTCATCGCCGAACAAGGTGGAGGGAAGCCCAGGCTCACGATTCAGCTGCAGGGTTACGCCCGAGCCCTCGGCGTGCACCTGGAACAGTTCCTCGATGGAACGGAAAAGATTGTCCAGAGAGAACCGAACCGGGTTAATGACCAGTTTGCCGGACTCTATGCGCGACAGATCGAGAATATCGCTCAGCAGACCTGTGAGGCGGTGGCACGAACGCGTGGCCACCTCGGTATACTCCACCTGTTCCCCATCCTGCGGGGTGGAGGCCAGCAACTGGAGCATTCCCATGATTCCGTTGAGCGGAGTGCGGATTTCATGGCTCATGTTGGCCAGGAACTCGCTCTTTGCCATGTTGGCCGCCTCGGCTTCCTCCTTGGCCCGAAGCAGATCGTCCGTTATCCGCGAGCGGTGCACGGCCATGGCATACAGTTGCGCCATGGGCTCCACGGATTCGATGTCCTTTTGCATATAGGGCCGCGAGCTGTTGGCCAGAGCGATTTGTCCATACACCTTGCCCATGAACACGGCGGGCACCGTCAGGAAGCTATTGATTTCCATATGCCCTTCCGGCACGCCCGTGGTAGCCGGATGCTCGGCCGGAGTATTGGTATAAAACGGCTCGGCCTGATTCAGACTGTGTCCGTGCAATCCCTCGTATCCTTCCTCACTGCGGGCAAAGGCTGCCCGCATCTCCATCTGGCACAGATGGTTTTCCGCGGAAAGGGAAAAAGCCTGGGTCACGTTTTCCCCGGTATCGCGGTCAATGGCCGAAACGAATCCGATTGTACTGCCGGTAATACGCAGGGAATGTCGGTGAATGGTCCGGGCTATATCCGGAATGGTCGATCCGGGACGTGTCAGCACGCGAGCCACATCGGCGGAGGCCGCGTTGATATCGGCCTGGAGGGCCAGGGCGTCGTCCGCCATTTTGCGCTCCGAAAAGTCCTCCAGTGTGGCGATGATTTCAGTGGGCGACTGTCCAGGATTAACCGGATTGAAAACCATACGGATATAAGCGGATATACCGCCGGAAACCGAGGTGTAGTAGTCCTCGTAAACGCTGCGTTCGCCACTCAGCGCACGGCTCATTGTCGTCCGCATATCTCCGGAAGTCATGGGCAGCGGATTGAATCCCTTGAGGCGTCGCCTGCTTGCTCCCATGATTTTGGCAAAAATCTCATTGCAGTCGAGAATCTCCCCGCGCTCCGAAAAACGGACCATTCCCAGCGGCGAGTTCTCGAAAATGACGCGGTGGCGATGCTCGCTCTCGCGCAGGAACGTCTCCGCCTCCAGCACCTGGGAAATATCCCGAAACACACTTACCAGGACATTTCGGCCATTCAGGTCATACAGGCCGCTCTTGATCTGCATTATGCGAGTCTGCCCGTCGGCACTCAGCATGGGCACGCCGGACATCAGGTCCGGATTTTTAGAGTGCTCCTGGAAATTCACCGTCTTGCCGGTTTCTAGCGTTATATCGGTCGGGTGCAGCTTTCGCTGATGCATACCGACCAACTGCTCCCGGCTGTAACCGAAGAACCTTTCAGCAGCCAGATTGCATTCCACGATTGTTCCCGTATCGCAGTCCGCCACAAGCACAGGATCCATTATGGCCGCGTACAGCGCACGATATTTACCGTGGCTCTCCCGAAGCCTGGCTTCAACGATCTTCTGCCGCTCCTCCGCACGGTTGCGGGATCGTTCGTGCTGAATCAGCAGGAACAGGGTAATACAAAGAAACAGTTCGCCTCCGGCCCCGAGCATGAGGTAACGGCGTGCTATCGAGCCGATATGCGTATTCAGTTCAGCCACCAAATTGCCAAGAGACACGGTGACGCCGATGCCGCCACGAATATCACCGAGTTCATAGCCCTGTGTCTTATGACACTTGAGACAGGACTGCTCCACTATCATGGCCCGCATATAGCGTAGAACAGGTTCCCCTCCCACTTCTGTGACTTCGTGTACCTCGTCTCCGTCACTGTGGAATGTTTCCAGAGCACGCGTTTCCCATTGATCAGCCCGATTTTCGGGGCGTATGGGCATCAGGCTGGTAAGATGCGTTTCCACCCTGCTGCCAGGCGGCATATTCTCATTGATCATCCGGGTCATGTAGGCCGGATTGATCAAAGTCAGCCTCATCCCGCTCGTCGTGGTCACATCTCGATCAGGAACCGTCAAATACGGATTGGGCCTGACCTTGGTGACCTTACCGTACACACCGCCCATGGATGAAGACCAGCGCCTGGAATTCATATCCCAGTTCCAGGCGGTCCGGGCCTCCGACAGGGCCTGATGTTCAATGCTCACCCGATGGTATTCCGCAGAACTGAGGTACAGATAAAAAATGAACGTGACCCACAGTAGAGAGAAGACAAACCAGATGAACAGATGTTTCCAGAATCGGAGCACACACCCTCCTAAGGCGATACCGGTATGGGATAATATCCCAGCCTCAATACCAATAGTCGATCCTGCCAATTTCGGGGATTATTTTTCCGCAGGTCACCCACAGTGCCGTTCTTGCTCTCCGGATGCCCTGCTGATAAACCAGCCGTAATATGTGTGGAATCAACGGGTTCATCCTCCCCGAAATGCGGGGCGATACACACGGGCTCACTTCCCTGGCCCGGCGCATGGCCGACGCCCTGGCCCATCGCGGTCCGGACGACAACGGGACCTATGCCGACCCGGTAACCGGCATGGCCCTGGGGCACCGCCGCCTATCCATTCTCGACCTCTCACCTGCCGGAGCCCAGCCCATGCGCTCCGCGTCCGGCCGATTCATCCTAGCTCACAACGGTGAAATCTACAATTTCAAGGAATTACGCCGCAGTCTGGAGGAGCAATACGGTCCCATCGCCTGGTGCTCGGACTCGGATACCGAGGTCATGCTCGCCGCATTCGAACTCAGGGGCGTGGATGCCGCCCTGGAAAGTTTCACCGGCATGTTCGCCTGCGCCCTCTGGGATACCCAGGACCGAACTCTCTATCTGGCGCGTGACCGCATGGGCGAAAAGCCGCTCTACTATGCGAAAACGGATCAGGGAGTGGTCTTCGGCTCCGAACTCAAAGCACTGCACGCCAACCCGGCCTTCCGCCCCGAGCTGGACCCACAAAGTCTGGCCCTGTACCTGCGTTACCAATATGTGCCGGAGCCGCGATCCATCTATAGCGACACCTTCAAACTCCAGCCCGGTTACCTGCTCACCATCCGGGCCGACGCCCCGCACGAACTGAACCCGCGCCCATGGTGGACTCTGAAGGAAACCGTGGAACACGCCCAATCCAATCCCTTCGCCGGATCGGAAACCGAGGCCGCCAACCGGCTGGAAACCTTGCTGGGCAATGCCGTGGCCCGACAGATGGTTGCCGACGTGCCCCTCGGCTCCCTGCTCTCCGGCGGCATCGACTCCTCGCTCATCACCGCGCTCATGCAGGCCCGCTCCTCGCGCCCGGTGCGGACCTTTACCATCGGTTTTTCCAACCCGGACTACGACGAATCCACCCACGCCCGCCGCGTGGCCGAGCACCTGGGCACCGAACATACCGAACTGGTCGCCACCCCGGACCATGTCCTGAAACTCGTGGAGACCCTGCCCGACCTCTACGACGAGCCCTTTTCCGATTCCTCGCAGCTGCCCACTCATCTGGTGGCAGCCCTGACCCGCGAGCACGTCACTGTCTGCCTCACCGGCGACGGCGGCGACGAAACCTTCGGCGGCTACAACCGGCACCTCTGGGCACCGGCCCTCTGGGCCCGGCTCGGCCACCTGCCCGCCCCTGTCCGCTCCCTCACGGCCGGAGCCATGCGCCTGCTCCCGCCCGGCGGCTGGGACCGTCTCTTTCACATGGCCGACCCCATACTCCCGGCCAGGGCAAAAATCACAACCCCCGGACACAAGGCGCACAAGCTGGCCGACGCCCTCAGCGCCAGCACAAGGGAAGCGCTCTACAAACAGATCGTCTCCACCTGGCAGGACCCGTCCGCCCTTCTCTCAGGCATCACTGAACCGCAGACCACCCTGGACCGCCCCGACTCCTGGCCGTCCCTGCCCGACTATCTTTCCTGGATGCAGTACATAGACACCGTGACCTATCTACCCGGCGACGTGCTGCACAAGGTGGACCGCGCCACCATGGGCGTAGCCCTCGAATCCCGCGCACCATTCCTCGACCACCACGTCCTGGAGTTTGCCTGGTCGCTGCCCCGCCACATGCTCGTCAGCCAAAACAAAGGCAAACTCCTGCTGCGCACCCTCCTCGACCGACACGTGCCCCGCTCACTCATGGAGCGCCCCAAGGCGGGTTTCGACGTACCCCTGGACCAATGGCTGCGCGGCCCGCTCCGCAACTGGGCCAACGAACTCCTCGCACCCGACCGCCTGCGCCACCAGGGACTGCTCAATCCCGAACCCATCGCCCGCTGTCTGGCCGACCATCTTTCAGGACGCAGAAACAACCAGTACCGCCTGTGGAACCTGCTCATGCTCCAGATGTGGTATGAACGCTGGATGTAAGGCGTAAAGAAAGCCTCCGGCGGCCCCTTCGGGGAGACCAGGGCGCTGCCCTGGACCTGCTCAAGGCTATGGCCTTGAGAATCCATTTTCCGCTTTCGCGGGGGCGTAGCTTGCAGGGACGACTCACGTCTGGCCGTGCGGACGGTTCCGTCCTTCCGTGCCGTGTAACGGTTTGCGCCGAAAAAAGCGGATCAGGGTCAGTGCTGCTTACCACAACACTGCCAGCCGCTTTTTTCGGCGCAAACCGGGGTGTTTTTTTAAGACAAAATTTCATTTTCACAAAAACAACTCCGCCTTTCTCCCTGTTCCGACCCGCCGTCCTGACAAGTCTTTCAAACTCCTCCCTTATCCCCAGACGGCGGAGGCTACTGTCCGTGAAGATTTGACTAATCCGCTTTTCGTCCCGGCAGGGCGAAAAGCGGATTAGTCAAAGATTTGCGGACGCCACACAGCCGGTACCCGCCAAGCCCACCGCCAACCAACCCCCAACCCCCAGGCTCCTGCCCCGCGCAGCGGCAAAAGGGATCCAAGGGCCTTAGCCCTTGGCAGGTCCAGGGCAGCGCCCTGGCCGTCGGAGACGCCCGCCGGCGAGGCACTCTTACCGTGCCTGCTTCTCGCGCAGTTTCTTCATTCGCAGATTCAGAAATTCCACAAAGAGGGAAAAGGCCATGGCGAAGTAAATGTAGCCTCGGTCGATGTGCTTGTGCATGCCTTCGGCCATGAGGAAGATGCCGACGAGGAGCAGAAAGGAGAAGGCGAGCATCTGGACGGTGGGGTGGTCGGAGACAAAGGTGCTGACCGGGCCGGAGAAGAGGAGCATGACGCCGACGGCGATGACGATGGCGGCGACCATGACGGTGAGATGCTGGGCCATGCCCACGGCGGTGATTACGGAGTCGAGCGAAAAAACGACATCGAGAAGCATGATTTGGATAACGACGCCGATCATGGAGTGGACGGCCTTGATACCGGTGGCTTCGCGGCCGGGTTCTTCGAGTTTGTCGTGTATTTCATGCGTGGCTTTGGCCAGGAGGAAGAGACCGCCCGCCAGGAGGACGACATCGCGCCCGGACACTACGTGGCCCCAGAGGATAAACAGGGGCGCTGTAAGGCCCATGATGGCCGAGATGGCGAGGAGCAGGGCAATACGGGTTATCATGGCCAGCCCGATGCCCAGGCGTCGGGCAGTGGCCCGGCTGGTTTCGGGCAGTTTGTTGGTCACCACCACAACGAAGACGATGTTGTCTATGCCAAGGACTATTTCCAGCCCAGCCAGGGTAATGAGGGCTATCAAATTTTCAATTGTCCACAGGCCTTCCAGCATATTTACTCCGGTAAAGAGAGTGCTTTGAAGAAGGGAGTATGTGGAATGGACGTTATAAAATCAAGATCAAGCGATTGACGCCAATCTTTTGGTATGGAATGGTCCCGCGCAAACGCTGCGGGAGGAATCGCATGGCGGATTTTCATGTATTCGAGGATACTGCAGCCGTGTCTGAGGCAGTGGCGCGGCTTTTTACCGATATGTCCCACAAGGCGCTGGGTGAGCGGGGCCGTTTTACGGTGGCCCTTTCCGGCGGAGCAACGCCGGTGCCGCTTTTTCAGCGGCTGACCTTTCCCACGTGGCGCAATGCCATTCCATGGGATCGCATCCTGTTTTTCTGGGGCGACGACCGTGCCGTGGGTCCTCACCATGAATACAGCAACTACCGCAGAGCGCGGGTCACGCTGCTGGACCATGTGCCCGTGGTGGAACAAAACGTGGTGCGGATTCGCGGTGAACTGGGCGCGGAAAAGGCGTGCGAACAACTGATCCGCGATCTGGAAACAGCCTTCGGCACTGAGACATTGCCCCGGTTCGATCTGGTTATCCAGGGAATGGGAATGGATGGGCACACCGCGTCGCTTTATCCCGGCCACAAGGAACTGGAATCCAAGGAATGGGCGGTTCCGGTGACGGACCCCGCCGCCGATCCCAAGGTGGACAGGGTCACGTTTACCCTGCCGGTATTCAACAATGCCCGCACCGCGCTGTTCATGGCTACCGGAGCCGGAAAGGCCCCGCTTATTCGGGACATCGTCAATGACCCGACTGCCCCGGACCGTTACCCGGCCGCCCGGATAGATGCTGAAGAAACCCTCTGGTACGTGGACGAAAACGCCTTTAGCCTGGCGAAAAACGGCTGATATTATCCTCATACAATTAAAAAAGGTGTCTCATACAATATGAGACACCTTCTTTTTTTTATTGGCTTTTATTCAAATATTAAATGCCTTCGCCAGCTGGTTCCGGGTCCTGGGCCGGAGGATCCGGCATATTGGCCGGAGGAACGGGTTCTTCCGGCTTGTCCGGCAGCACCGGCAGATTAGCCAGCCGGGCTTCCACAACCTTGGGATTCGGATATGTCGTGCTGATGGATTCCAAAAGTTCCCGTGTCTTGGCATAGTCTCGCTCATTCTCGTAATAATCGGCCAACAGGAAAATCGCGAGAGCCTTGGTTTCGCTGCTTACACCTTCGAGTTCGAGGAGCTTGTCTATGGAACGTTTGCACTGTCCCCAGCTGGAAATAAAGGAATAACTCTGTGCCAGCTTGTACAGGCAACGTGCCTTGGCATCGTTGTCCGGCGCTATCTCGGCACAATTGACAAGCGTGGCTATGACCAGATCATAGTTGCCCGTGGCCCGATACAGTTCAGCCATGCGCATTTGCGCGCGGAACATCCGATCCGGATTACCGGCGGTATGGGTGATCGCCTTTTCGTATGATTCAAGCGCCTTGGAAGGATTACCCATCTGGGTATACACCTGCCCGAGCTTGTTCATTATCTCCCAGGCCTCGTCCGGGTCTGTTCCCAGCTCCAGATACATGGCTTCCAGCAGAACCACGGCCTTGTCCAGATCACCCTTGATGCTTATGCAAATCTCGCTGAGACGCTCCCAAGCTTCCTTGCGGTAAGTTCCCTGGGGTTCGATCTGCAAATAGCGCTCGTACCCCTTCTCGGCCTCCAGATAGAAGCCTTTGGAGAACGCATCACGAGCCTGCTCCAAGTCATCGGCCCCGGGCGAGCCGGATCCCCAGCACCCTCCCAGCACACAGAGCATCAGCATAACCGCCACACATGCCATTACTCGCCGCATTATCGTTACCGCGCCTCCGGCAACGAAATAAAAATCTTTTGAAAAAATTTAATAATTTTCAAAATTTTCTCATAACGTCTTTAAATTCAAGGTGTAGGCCATAATAGTCCGAAAATAAAACTATTCCGGTCACCCCGGACGGTTCGTGTGCCGACCAGTGGCCTAATGAGTATGCAACACCATCCAAGACAGTGTTGGAGAGGCCGGAAGGAAGGCAGTGCAGACAGGCACTGCCCCCCTCTCCGGCCGCCGAGGCCGTTTACGCCTCATTCAGTTCATCTTCGTCATCCATGACCAGATCGAACCCGGCAACCTTGTTTCCGGCGTCCATGCGGACCAGCCGGACACCCTGGGTGGCCCGGCCGCGGGTCAGGGATATTTCACCCACGGACATGCGGATGACCTTGTTCTGGGTCGTGAGCAGGATGGCATCGTCGGTTTCGTTGACCATGCGTGCCCCCACGACCTTGCCGGTCTTGTTGGTCAGGCGCATGTTCAGGATACCCTTACCACCGCGTGTCTGCACCCGGTACTGGTCGATGCCGGTCCGCTTGCCGTAGCCGCCCTCGCTCACCGTGAGCAGCTGTTCGCGTTCCGAATCGCCGGTCACCTCGCAGGATACGACCACGTCATCGCCGCGCAGGGCCATGCCCTTTACACCGGCGGTGGCGCGACCCATGGGCCGGGCGTCGTCGATATGGAAGCGGATAGCCGATCCGTCGCGGCTGACCAGGATGCAATCCACATCCGGCTCAACCTCGCGCACGGTCATCAGCTCATCGTTGTCGCGCAGGTTTACGGCGCGAATACCGGTTGCCCGGCAATTGCCGTACAGGCCGATGGAGGAGCGCTTGATCATGCCCTTGCGGGTCACGAACAGGAAGAAACGGTCATCGTCGAACTCACGCAGGGAAAGCGCGGTGGCGATAAACTCGTCCTTTTCCAGCGGCAGCAGGTTGTTCACATGGCCGCCCTTGGCATAGCGGGAGCCTTCGGGAACCTGATGCACCTTGATTTTGAACATCTTGCCCAGGTTGGTGAACAGGACAAGGTGCTGGTGGTTACTGGTAAGCATAAAGGTGTGGATGAAGTCACCATCACTCGTCTGCACACCGGCGATACCCTTGCCGCCCCGTTTCTGGGCCGTGTAGTTGGAAAGCGGCGTGCGCTTGATATAACCGCGCTGGGACAGGGTGATGACGGTTTCTTCATCGGGAATGAGATCCTCGATGTCGATGGCGTCCAGATCAGCCTTGAGCAGCTCGGACTTACGCGGCGTGGCGTAGGTGTTCTTGATCTCGCGCAGTTCTTCCCGAATGACCGATTTCAGCACTTCCTCGTTTTCCAGAATGGAACGGAAGTATTCAATCTTCTTGAGCAGTTCGGCGAGTTCTTCCAGCAGCTTGTCGTGTTCCAGACCGGTCAGCTTCTGCAAACGCATGTCCAGAATGGCCTTGGCCTGGATTTCCGAAAACCCGAAGCGGTCCATAAGGGCGGTACGCGCGTCGTCCGGGGACTTGGATGCCCGGATCAGCTTGACCACTTCGTCGATGTTGTCCAGGGCGATGCGCAAGCCTTCCAAGATGTGGACACGCTTCTCGCATTTTTCCAGATCGAACTTGGTGCGGCGGATGACCACCTCGCGGCGGTGCTCCAGGAAGTGGCTCAGAACCTCCTTGAGGTTGAGCAGCATGGGCCGTTTGCCCACAACAGCCATCATGTTGATGCCGAAGCTCGTCTCAAGGGGCGTGTACTTGTACAGCGCGTTGATGATGATGTCGGGAATGGCGCCGCGCTTCAGGTCCATGACGATGCGGATACCCTTGCGGTCGGATTCGTCGCGCAGGTCGGCAATGCCGTCGATCCGTTTCTCGTGGACCAGGTTGGCTATCTTCTCCACCAGGGTGGATTTGTTCAGCGCGTAAGGAATCTCGCGGATGACGATGCATTCCTTGTGGCCCTTCCTGGCTTCCTCAACCTCGACCACACCACGGATCTTGATGGAGCCGCGGCCGGTCATGTAGGCGTCGACGAGCCCCTGGCCGCCGAATACCGTGCCGCCGGTGGGGAAGTCCGGTCCCTGGACAAACTCCATGATGTCGGCCACCGAGCAGGACGGATTGTCCAACAAATGGACCGTACCGTCGATCAGTTCACCCAGGTTGTGGGGCGGGATATTGGTGGCCATGCCGACCGCGATACCCGTGGTGCCGTTGAGCAGCAGGTTGGGCACCTTGGTGGGCAGCACCAAAGGCTCCTGTAGGGAGTTGTCGTAGTTGGGCCCGAAATCAACGGTGTTCTTTTCGATATCGCCGAGGAACTCCGCACAGAGCCTGGCCATGCGTACTTCGGTGTAACGCATTGCTGCCGCGGAGTCGCCGTCGATGGAACCGAAGTTACCCTGGCCGTCCACCAGCGTGTCGCGCATGGAAAAGTCCTGCGCCATACGGACCAAGGCATCGTAAACAGCCGAGTCACCGTGCGGGTGGTATTTACCGATAACGTCACCGACCACACGTGCGGACTTCTTGTACGGCCTGTTGAAGTAGTTGGCCAGGTCGTGCATGGCGTAAAGTATGCGGCGGTGAACGGGTTTCAACCCGTCGCGCACGTCGGGGATCGCGCGTCCTATGATGACGGACAGCGAGTACTCAAGGTAACTCTTCCGCATCTCCCGTTCGATAGTAATCGTTTCGTTCATTCAGCCTCCTGGGATGCCGCCTGTTGCGCCTTGCGGACTTTGCCTCCGGCGGCCCAAGAACCTTTTGAAAAAGATTCTTGGGAATCTCCCAAACTTTTTGTTTCGCCGCCGTGGGATAGGATCAAACTTCCCAACTTTGTCACGGCGGCGAATCGTTGCTGTATATTACTTAAAATTCATCCAGTTACGTTAGTTATGAACATCGAGTTGCCACTGCCTGCGGCTACTCTTCCCACCGCCGCTTGACCTTTTATTCAGGTTTCTGCCTTCACCCTGCGGCGGTGAGCTAAAAAGTTTTGAAAAGGGGGCCGGGGAAAAACTTTTTCAAAAGTTTTCCCCCGGTCTTCCTCTTTAAACTTAGATGTCCAATTCCTGAACAGCCAGGGCGTTCTTCTCGATGAAGTCGCGCCGGGGCTCGACGTTGTCGCCCATCAGGTCCACGAAGATGTCATTGGCTGCGGCCACGTCTTCAATCTTGACCTGAAGCATGGTCCGTTTTTCCGGGTCCATGGTGGTTTCCCACAGCTGTTCCGGGTTCATTTCGCCCAGACCCTTGTAGCGCTGGATGTTCCAGCCCTTGTGGGCCTCGTCGATGATGGTATCGTAGAGGTTGAACACGCCCCGAACCGGAATTTCGGCGGCATCCTTGACCACGATGACGAATTCCAGACCGCCGCAGGCCGTCTTGAGTTCACTGTACGTGGTGTAGGCATGCTTGTAGAGCTTGGAGTGGAAGAACTCCATGGCCAGCCGGGTGCGGTGGGCGTTCTGGTTTTCGAACACCACATGGGTCCGGTCCTTGTCCAGCTCGTGGTCGTGCTCCACCTCAATGGAGACGGTGTATCCCAGGTCCTCGAAGGCCTTGCTGAAGGCTTCGGGATCGTGATCCTCAAAATGGGTGAAGGAGATGCGCTCCGGATGATCCAGCAGCAGCTGGTAGAGCACGGGTTCCACACCGGCGGTCTCCGCCTCGTGGAATTTGCCGCGCAGGAACCGGATCTTCTTCATCAACTCCATGAGGTCATTGCCGGTCAGCTCGCCACCGGCCGCTGTCTTGACGATCAGATCGGCGTTAACCTTATCCATCAGGAAGTTGTCCAGCTCCACCTCGTCCTTGATGAACTGCTCGAACTTGCCCTTGCTGACACGGAAGAGCGGCGGCTGGGCGATGTACAGGTTGCCCCGGTTGATCAATTCCTCGTACTGGCGGAAGAAAAAGGTAAGCAGCAGGGTACGAATGTGCGAACCGTCAACATCAGCATCAGTCATGATGACGACCTTGTGGTAGCGCAGCTTGTCGTAGTCCTTTTCATCCTCCTCGTGCCCGATGCCAATGCCGAGCGCGGTGATGAGGGCCCGAATTTCCTTGTTACCGAGCATCTTGTCCATACGGGTCTTTTCCACGTTCAGGATCTTGCCGCGCAGGGGCAGAATGGCCTGAATCTTCGGGTCGCGGCCCTGCTTGGCCGAACCGCCTGCGGAGTCACCCTCAACGATGAATATTTCGGAATCCTCCGGTTTCTTGGACTGGCAATCCGCCAGCTTGCCGGGCAGGGAGTTGTCCGAAAGCGCGCCCTTGCGTCGCACCAGGTCGCGCGCCTTGCGGGCGGCCTCGCGGGCACGGGCGGCGTCCACCACCTTTTCGATGATGAACCGGGCTTCCTTGGGATTTTCCTCGAAGAAGACATTCAGCTTGTCATAGATGACCGCTGCCACCAGACCGGCCGCCTCGGAGTTGCCGAGCTTGGTCTTGGTCTGGCCCTCGAACTGGGGCTCGGGCAGCTTGACGGAGATGACCGAGGTCAGACCCTCGCGTACATCGTCGCCAGTTAGCTTCTGAATGAGTTTCTTGGGCAGGTCGGCATTCTGTGTGTAATTGTTGATTGCACGCGTCAGAGCGGCCTTGTAGCCCGCCAGATGGGTACCACCCTCAATGGTTCGGATGTTGTTGGCGAAGGTGTAGGTGTTTTCCTTGTATCCGGCCGTGTACTGCAGGGCGAACTCGACAATGATGTTCTCCTGCTCCCCTTCGCCGTAGACGATCTCGCCGATGGTGGTCTGATTGGTGTTCAGATCCTTGACGTACTGGCGGATGCCGCCGGTGAACTTAAAGGTCTCGGGCTCGGCTTCGCTATTGCGTTCGTCGAAGAATTCGATCTCCAGGCCGGAGTTAAGGTAGGCCAGCTCTTTGAACCGCTTGCGCAGCACGTCGTAATCGAACTGGTTGACCTCAAAGATTTCGTCATCGGGCCGGAACCGCTGAGTGGTGCCGGTGTGGGTGGACTCACCGATTTCCTCAAGCTCGGAAACCACGTGGCCCCGCTCGAATTTCATCCGGTAGGTCTTGCCATTGCGGCGGACCGTGGTTTCCATGAACTCCGAAAGGGCATTGACGCAGGATACGCCAACGCCGTGCAGGCCGCCGGAAACCTTGTAGGTTTCAGAGTCGAACTTGCCGCCCGCGTGCAAAGTGGTCATGGCCAGCTGCACGGCCGGCACTTTTTCCTTAGGGTGGATATCCACCGGAATACCGCGGCCGTTGTCGGACACGGTGCAGGAGTTGTCCATGTGCAGGGTGACCTTGATCTTGTCGCAGTACCCGGCCATGGCCTCGTCAATGGAGTTGTCGATAACCTCGTAGACAAGATGGTGCAGGCCCCGGATGTCGGTGGAGCCGATGTACATGGCCGGACGTTTCCGGACAGCCTCCAGTCCCTCTAGGACGGTAATTGAATCGGCATTGTACTGTTCGCTCATCTAGGCATTTTCCTCTGTGTAGTACGTCTCTTCCTGAATCATCATAGGCATGACTATCACGTTGTAGTCCTTGTCGTCCGGGCCGGAGACGCCGCAGGGTGCCTCGGTGCCGGTCAGCGTGAACTTGACGGTCTCGGAATTGAAGTGGTTGAGAATCTCAATGAGATTCCTGGTCGGGAAGGCGATGCGCTGCATGTCGCCGGTAAACGTGGCGTCCAGGGACTCGCGCGCGGTTCCCGTCTCCTGGCCCTGGGCGGAAATGGTCACCTCGTTGCCGGCAAAGGCAAAGTAGGCGCACCGGTTGGAGTCGGTGTTGAACAGGGCCACGCGGGACAGGGCATCCACCAGTTCCATCCGCTTTACTTCCAGGGTGGAGACATCGGGATCGCCAAGCTTGGCCAGAAAGTTATGATAGTTCGGATACTGGTAGTAGGACAGCGGCAGGGTAAAGGTCTCGCGCTGGTTGCCGGTACGGAAGAAAAGCCGCTTCTCGGAAATGGCCAGTTCGATCTCGTCGGCGGTCAGCCACTTCTTGAGCTCGGCCAGATACTTCTTCTGAATGAGCACTCCCTCTTCCGGGAGCATGGCGTGGATGTCGTCATTGACGAAGTTGAACATGGCGAACTGGTGGCCGTTCAGACCGCAGACCTCCACCGTCTTGATGCCGTCCTTCTCGTGGGGGACAAAGTAGATGCAGGCGATGGCCTCCATGGAATCCTCGTCCGAAATGCAGAACGAGATCTTGTCGATGATCTCATGCAGGAAGTCGCCGGACCAGAACACGGTGTTGTCTTCCGGGAAAGCGGAAAACTTCTGGAACCAGTCGGGGTCGTTGACCGGAAACTTGTATTTCCTGGCCTTCTGCTCCACCAGGACGTTGGCCGACCCCTCATCCGTATGGATGGTCAATTCGCCCTGGTCGTTCCGGAGCTGCTTTACCAGATCGTAAAAGGCCCTGCCCTGCACGCCCGCCAGACCGTCCTCATCAATGGACGCCGGATAGGAGCCCTTGAACTCAAGGTTGGAGTCCGTGGACATGACATTCAGGTTGCCGTTCTCGCACTGCAGCCAGATGGTCCGCAGGAAAGCGGCGCCCGTTTTGGCCGGTATGATGTTCGCCGACTTCTGCAGGCCTTCAATGATTTCGTCTCTGTTCACTTTCAAAAACATAAACAATATCTCCTTAATAGGGATTTATTGCCCCGGTTCCTATGTTCGTTTCCAGCATATCCTGCCGGAATAGATGAAGAATTTATGCACACAACCTGGTTCGTTAAAACGGTGTTGGTTTTCCCAACTTCGCGCTTTCGAGTTATGATCACGTCATGCGACACTTTTGCTTCAGGGTTTTCAACAGTTGTTTCAAATCCATGTCATCTTCCTGTAATTGATCTATTTTTTTAACCGAGTACAGAACCGTCGAGTGGTCCTTTCCGCCAAAGGCGCGTCCCAGTGAGGGGTAGGACGTATTGAGCATGGTGCGGCACAGGAACATGGCCACTTGTCTTGCCTGGGCAATGTGCTGGTGGCGTTTGGACCCGGTCAGGTCCTTGATGTGGATGTTGAAGTGCTCACTGACCACGCTCATGATTTTCTTGGGCGTCAGGTCGTCTGTGGTTTTTTCCTCGGTGTTGGAGAGGATGTGCTGGAAGTCCTTCTGGGTCAGGTCTTTTTTGACCAGCTCCTTGAAGGCGAAGAGCTTGAGCAGGATGCCCTGGAGATAGCGGAAGTCGGCAAACCGCTGGGCCAGGGTCAGAATCTGCTCCTTGGACAGGTTCAGCCGCTTCATGCGGCATTGGCGCTGGATGTAGCCTACGCGGATCTCCAGATCCGGTTCCTTGAGGGTGACGATGAGTCCCCACCCCAGTCTGGATTGCAGGCTTTCATCCAGAAAATCGTAACTGGTCACCTTGTCCCGGCAGGTGATGACCATTTGTTTCTTATTGTCGTAGAAGTGGTTGAAGATATTGACCAGTTCCTGCTGGAAATGGGGATATTCCCGAATCTTGTGGAAGTCGTCCAGAAACAGGAAATCGTATTCGAACAGATGGTTGCGTGCCCGGAACGGATCGCCCCTGAACTGGATGGTATAGAGCGAGTTCAGTTCATCCATGGTGCCCAGGAAAATGGTCGAATAATCGTGTTTCTTGCTGATCTCGTTGCCCACGGACTTGATGAGGTGGGTCTTGCCCGAGCCGCCGGGGCCGCAGATGATGAACGGGTTGAACAGCGAACCGGACTGCTTGGCCACTTCCTTGGCCGAGGCAATGGGAAAATAGTTTTTCTTGTTGATCAGAAAGGTGTCGAAGGTGAATTCCTGGCCAAAGGGAAAGTCAATGCGTTTGACCACTTCCGAGGCCTGAACGCCCGTGGCCCGGTCGGAAGTGCCGTTGTCGCGGTAACTGACCATGTATCTGGTACCCAGAAACATGTTCAGTTGTGCCTCGAATTTGTCCTGGATTTCGCTTTCGAACCACTTGGCGAAAAAGGCATGGGGAAAACCCACGGTGACCCGTTTGTTTTCCTCATCGTAGTCAAACTGCAACGGATCAAACCAGCGCTTGAGATCGTCGTCTGAGTTGGTCTGGAGGAGATGCGTACGGAGAGATTGTTTCACGCTGAACCGAACCGTTAAATAGTCTTTTCTAACCAGTTAAATTTACAGTTATAAAAAATAGGGATTTCAAGTCTAAAAAAAATCCCGAAACTCCTTCGACCATATACATTAAAATAGCCGGGAAGCCAAGCTTTGCGGTCCGAAAAAATACGTATTTTCCTTTTGGAGACGCCCGCGTGGCGGTTCTGTTGAAAAAGGGTAGTTATCTACAGGACAATTTTGTGAAATAAAAAGATATTTTACTGTGATTATGAGGATTGTGGTCAAAGGTTCAAGCTTGGGTTCCAACACGTTCTTGTGCCCAGGGCTGATTTCTACTAATTAGCACGCAATCGCCTGCGTTCGGAAAGGGAGGCGGACAACGCCGCTTCAAATTTATTTTTTATTAACCCGCAGGCGATCCCCGTTGCAACCGGTCCGTTCCGGATTCTCAGACACGGTTACAATGGGTCTGATCGGGCCGCAGCCGCATTTTTTGAGGCTGGGTGCATAACGACTTGATGGAATGAAATAGACGCGGCACAGCCGCAAATTAAACACAATAAGCGCAAGAACCCGCCCGTCGGGTCCCCAGGCCGTTCTTTTAAGGGCGGCATACGGAGGAATTTATGGCACAATTTCAGGTGAATAAAACCATAGCCGAGATCAATGACAGGATCCGCAAAGGCAAGGCCGTGGTGGTCAATGCCGAGGAGATGATCCGCATCGTGCAGAAGGAGGGCAAGGTCCGCGCCGCTCAGGAAGTGGACGTCGTGACCACCGGTACCTTCTCACCCATGTGCTCATCCGGCCTGCTCTTCAACATAGGCCAGCAGCCGCCCGTCATGAAGGTTTCCAAGCTGTGGCTGAACAACGTGCCCTGCTACTGCGGCATTGCCGCCGTAGATGCGTATATTGGCGCCACAGAGCCCTCCGAGGACGATCCGCTGAACAAGGTCCACCCCGGCCGCTTTGCGTACGGTGGAGGCCATGTCATCGAGGATCTGCTGCGCGGCAAGGCCGTACACCTGCGTGCCAAGGCATTCGGCACCGACTGCTATCCGCGCCGCGAACTGGACAAGGATGTTACCCTGGCCGACCTGCCCAACGCCTGGATGCTCAACCCGCGCAACTGCTACCAGAACTACAATGCGGCCGTGAACCTGACCAGCCGGACCATCTATACGTATATGGGCCCGCTCAAGTCCAATTGCGGCAACTGCAACTTTGCCACTGCAGGCCAGCTCTCGCCCCTGTTCAATGATCCGTACTACAAGACCATCGGCATGGGCACGCGCATCTTCCTCGGCGGCGGTATCGGCTACGTCATCGGCGAGGGTACCCAGCATGTTCAAAAGCCCAAACGCAACGAACGCGGACTGCCCGTCAATCCCTCAGGCACGCTCATGCTCAAGGGTGACCTGAAGCAAATGGACGCCCGCTACGTCCGCGCCCAGTCCCTGACCGGCTACGGCCCGTCCCTCGCCCTGGGCGTCGGTATCCCCATCCCCATGCTCAACGAGGAAATGGCCTTCTTCACCTCGGTCTCGGATGCGGACATCACCATGCCCATCAAGGACTACGGTTACGACTACCCCAACGGCATCCCCCGCGAGCTCGGCCGCGTTACCTTCGAGCAGCTCCGCTCCGGCGAAATCGAAGTGAACGGAAAAAAGACCTCGGCAGTGCCGGTAACTTCCTACTCCATGTCCCTCGAAGTGGCCGACAAACTGAAAAAATGGATCGAAGACGGCAAGTTCCTGCTCACCGAAAAAGTGGACGATATACCGAGCTTCTAGTATCTAAAATAATTGAAAATAAAATAGGCAGCCGAAATATTTCGGCTGCCTATTTTTTGTTTATTGTCGGGAGTGTCTGTAACTATTGTATGAGTGATGGAAAAGGCCTCGCCGGCGGGCGTCTCCGACGGCCAGGGCGCTGCCCTGGACCTGCCAAGGGCTAAGGCCCTTGGATCCCTTTTGCCGCTGCGCGGGGCAGGAGCCTGGGGGTTGGGAGTTGGTTGGCGGTGGGCTTGGCGGGTATCGGCTGTGTGGCGTCCGCAAATCTTTGACTAATCCGCTTTTCGCCCTGTCGGGACGAAAAGCGGATTAGTCAAATCTTCACAGACAGTAGCCTCCGCCGTCTGGGAATAAGGGAGGAGCTTGAAAGACTTGTCAGGACGGCGGTTTGGAAAAGAGGTAAAGATAGGGTGTTTTTGGGTAAATGAAATTTTGTTTTAAAAAACACCCCGGTTTGCGCCGAAAAAAGCGGCTGACGGTGGTGCGGTAAGCAGCACTGACTCCGATCCGCTTTTTTCGGCGCAAACCGTTACCCGGCATGAAAGGACGGAACCGTCCGCACCGCCAGCCGAGAGTCGTCCCTGCAAGTTACGCCCCCGCGAAAGCGGAAAATGGATTCTCAAGGCCATAGCCTTGAGCAGGTCCAGGGCAGCGCCCTGGTCTCCCCGAAGGGGCCGCCGGAGGCCTCTCCTACGCCATATTTACGCCTTACAACTTCTGATCAATCTTTTCGAAACAGGGAATGCAGTACGTCTTGCCGCCCATTCGTCGGGTTCTCGATTCCATGGTGGCTTCTCCGCAGTTTGTGCAGACAAGGCTTTCGAGCACTTGCGGAGGGCGGGGCAGACCGGTTTCGAGGGGGGCGACGTCGAAGAGGTCTTCGAGTTCCAGTTGCATGATTTCCTTCTGGAGCCGGGGGCGCAACTCCTGGACGGTTTGTTTGCCCTGTTCGTCCAGTTGTCCTTTGGCTTCCTTGCTGGTCAGTTCCCGGAATTCCCGGAAGAGGGTGGAACGGTTGGGAGTGAGTACGGCGCGGATGCCTTTGCCGGTCTCGCGGTTGAAGAAGGAGAAGGCCATTTTACCGTAGTCGCGGTGGATGAAGTTGCCCTTGCCGAGGGTGCAGCCTGTGATGAACTGGATGGCGTCCACGCCGCACATGTCGGTTTCGGATACAGCCACCATCTGGATAGTGGCTGGGTCGCCCACTTCGCGCATACCGAGTTCGGCGGCACGGATACCGATGGACAGTCCGGGGCAGATGTGGCCGTGGTAGGCAATGGTGGAGTTTATGATATCTTCGGGGATGGTGCAGGGCATGATATATCCTTATGGAATTGGGTGATGAATCAGGCGACGGGCACGACCATGAGCCGTCCGCTGATGTTGTGAATGTCCACGGGCAGGCCGTAAACCTCTTCCACTACCTTGGGCGTGACCTGACAGGCCGGTCCGGTGGAGTGGATGTGTCCGTCCTTGAGGAACAGGACCTTGTCCGCATAGCGCAGGGCGGTGTTCAGGTCGTGCATGGTCATGATCGCGCCCAGGCCGTGTTCGGTAATGATGTGGCGCAGCATGTTCAGGATATCGACCTGGCTCTTGAGGTCCAGGGAGCTGGTAGGCTCGTCCAGCAGGAGCAGTCGCGGTTCCTGGACCATGGCCCGGGCTATGGCGACCTTTTGCAGTTCGCCGCCGCTCAGCTGGTCAATGTAGCGCAGGGAGAGGTGCTCCATGTTGAGCCGCTTTATGGCGGAATCAACGATTTCGAGGTCGTGGTCCGAGACCTTCCATTTGACGTGCGGTTTGCGGCCCATGAGCACTGCGTCGAACACGGTCAGCCGGGCTGATTCGGAGCGCTGGGCCACGTAGCCGATGGTCAGGGCTATCTCGTGCGGCCGCATTTTGAGCACGTTGCGGTCTTCCACCAGCACGGCTCCGGCAGAGGGAGAGTGAATGGCGTTGATGCACTTGAGCAGGGTGGTCTTGCCCACGCCGTTGGGGCCGAGAATGGCGAGCAGCTCACCGCTTTCCAGGTTGAAATCCACGTCGCCGAGCACGTTGTGCGAACCATAGTGAAAGTCCAGGTCCGATACGGAGAGGATCATCTTTTTTGTCCCCTTATGATGAGGTAGATGAAGACCGGTGCGCCCATGAATGCCGTGAGAACGGAGACGGGCAGCACATGCGGTGCCAGGATTAGCCGGGCAGCCGTGTCCGAAAGGAGCAGGAGCAGCCCGCCGACCAGGATGGACGCCGGAATGAGAAAGCGGTGGTCCGAGCCGATAACGCGCCGGACCATGTGCGGCACCACCAGGCCGACAAAGCCGATGATGCCGAGAAAGGCTATGACAAAGGCGGTGAGCATGGAAGCGAGCAACATACCGAGCATCCGCACCCGCTCCACGCGCACGCCGAGTCCCTTGGCGGTTTCGTCGCCCGCGTCAATGGCGTTGTAGTTCCAGCTGTTTGCCATGAAATAGGCGGAGCAGAGCACGGTTGCCGCGCTGATGATGCCCACCTCGGTCCAGGAGGCCCGGGCTGTGTCGCCAAAGGTCCAGAAGATCATGGCGGCAAGCTGCACGTCGTCCGCAAAGTATTGCAGGAACATGGTCCCGGCGGTGAAGAGCGCGCCAAGGGCCACACCGGTAAGGACCATTACCTCCGGGGTTGCGCCGCGCAGCCGGGAAACAGCGATGATGACCCCGGCGGCGGCAATACTGAAGGCAAATGCCACGGCGGTTGTCAGATAGGGATTGGTGATATTCACCGCGTCGGTGGGGGACGAAGCCATTATGCCGCCACCTAATGTCATAACCGAGAGGGCCGCGCCAAAGGCCGCGGCATGGGAGATGCCGAGGGTGAATGGCGACCCCAGCGGATTACGCAGGATGGACTGCATGGCCGTACCGGAGACCGACAGGGCGGCTCCGGCCATGATGGCCGCCAGCGCCTGCGGCAGGCGGATGTTCCAGATAATGGCATCCACGCGCCTAGCCACATCCAGCCCGGCGAGGCTCTTGGCCACCTCGGTCAGCGGCAGGCCCGCAGCCCCCAGGGAAATGGCCACCAGCAGACAGAGAATAAGCGCCGCGCCGCTGAAGCCGATCAGGACACTCTTGCGGCCAACGTATTTACGGTAATCCTCGGGAACCTGCCCGTCCGAGAAGTGCATGTCAGCGCAGCGGGATGGGCTTGAAGGCAAGGTTGCCGAACATGGCATCCATCTGCTTATAAACCGGCTTGCCGACCAGGAAGGTGAATATTTCGTCCGCCTTGGCCGCCGGGTCCACATCCGTGAACCGGTCGGGATAGATCAGCTTGCCGATATAATAGGCATTGGCCAGGATGGAACCGTAATTTCTGGAATACCAGTTATATGGCAGCACGCCGTAGACCTTGCCTTCCTTGACTGCGGTCAGGGTCTGGTAGGCTGCGTCGTGTTTCAGTTCATACAGGCCGCCTGTCTCGTCGCCCAGCTGAAGGGTGGAGAGGTCCAGAAAGAGGATGTCGGGATTCCATTTGACGATCATTTCCTTGGACACATCGGCGTGGGACAGTTCCTTGCCCTTGAGCCCCTTGGTATAGGCCGGATTATTCGCGTTCACGAATTGGAAGGGGGGATAGGCGGGTTCCGTGGACTGGAATCCGTGCGGGCCCTTGAAGGCCACGCCGCCAACCAGCACCAACGGCCGTTTATCCGCCGGAATATCCGCCGTGCGTTTTTTCAGGTCGTCGATGAGCCCTTGAATGTAGGCGATGACTTCCTCGGCCCGATCCTTTTTTCCCACCACGTCACCCATGGTGCGCAGGGACTGGAACAGCTTGTCCCGATATGTGAACAGATTGCCGTAGTCCAGGCCAACCACGGGAATGCCGGTCTTCTGCGCCAGCTCGTCCGGGTCGTAGCCCATATTGGGATGCGTTTTCAGAATAACCTGCGGCTGCGGTTCCAGCGTCAGGATCAGCTCGGGATTGTCATGGCCGCGAAATTCGCCGAATACCGGAAATTTCCTGAATTGCGGATTGGCAATGGAATAGGGTCGCGCATCAAAGGTGCTCCGCCTCGTCTCTATGTCGTCCACAGCCACTATCATGTCCTGGGCCTGCAGGTAGGTCAGCAGTCGAAGCGACCCCGGCCCGGAGCATATAACGTGGTCTACTTTGGCCGGAACAGCCACCTGTCTGCCTCGATAATCCGTAACGGTGCGTTCGGCGGCAAAAGCCCCTGTCGTCAGCAGCAGGACCAGAGCGAAAGCATAGACACAATGTTTCATTCGACCACCCTTTTTCGCATATGTTTGATTTATGATGTCATCTTTTTTGCTATCTAATATAAAAAAGTGACACGAAAAACCGTAGGCAATCAAACCAATCGCGTCAAGGCAATCCGGAATTTCAGTGCATTGAAGTGGGGAATGGGGAGCCTCCGGCGGCCGGGGAAGGGGAGAAGGGAACCCTTTGTAAAGGGTTCCCTTCTCCCCTTCCCCGGACCCCATCCCCTCATCCCTCCGAAACTTTTTGGCTTCGCTTCGCGGCGGGTCTCGGGGGGGATGTCGGTTATGTTGTGGAGGATTCATTCCGGAAAAACAGGCTAAAAAGGTGAACGACCAGCAGCACGGTCAGCCAAGCTCGCACGTACCGCGCATAGCGCCCCAAAAAGTTTTGGAGATCCTTAAGAACCTTTTTCAAAAGGTTCTTAAGCCGCCGGAGGCATTCCTACACCCGTACAGACGCGGCGTAGAAGAATTCGTTCAGCGGCGAGTCGGCCGGTGTGGTCCATTCGGTTTCGAGCCGGGCACCGGAGTGGCTGGTCAGGAAGCGCTTAATGAGTTCCTGGTTTTCTTCGGGATTGAGCGTACAGGTAATGACGGCGATGCGGCCGTTGCGTTTGACGCGCTCGGCGGCGTTGTCCAGAATTTCGGCCTGGAGCCGGGTGAGGTCGTCAATGTCCCGCGTGGTGCGCTTCCATTTGGTATCCGGCCTGCGCGAGAGCACGCCGAGGCCGGAGCAGGGCAGGTCGAGCAGGATGGTGGCCGGGGTGCGGGGCGGCACGCCGTTGGCCGCATTGGCTTCGAAGGTCTCCACCTGCGGCAGGTCCCTTTTCAGGGCCGCCAGACGGCCGGAGTGCGGGTCCGAGGCAAAGGGCGTGAGACCGTGTTCGAGCAGGATGCGGGTCTTGCCTCCACGTCCGGCGCAGGCGTCCCAGACAGGGGATTCCCAATCGGCCGGATGCAGGGCTTCCACGGCTTGGCGTGCGGCAAAGGACTGGCGCGCCAGCGGCGGTTCCGGTTCGTCCTCAAAGGCGGTGCCGGGCGGGAAGGCAAAGCCGAGTCCCTCGATGTCGAGCACTTCATCCAACCCGGCCAGGATGGTGAATATCTCCTGTGCGTCGGGGTGGCCGTAGAGATTGATGCCCAGGGCCGGAGGGTTGAGCTGGGCCTCCAGGTAGGCAAGGGTGGTTTCCTCACCGTAGGAGCGGCGCCACATGTCGGCTATCCACTGCGGGCAGGAATACCAGCGGGAGAGAAATTCGGGCGGCGAGCAGTCGCGCCGGTAGAAGTCCGGGTCGCACAGGTCGTCGGCATGGTCGGACACCTTGCGCAGCACGGCATTGAACAGACCTCCCAGGCGCGCGCCGGGCTTGGTCTTGGCGAACTCCACGGCCCAGTCCACGGAAGCGTAGGCTGGGACCTTGTCCAGAAAGAGAATCTCATAGGCGGCCACGCCCATGGCCAGCTGCATCTTGGGCGGCAGTTTGCCTGGGTCCTTGAGGAACCGGGATAGCAGGTGGACGATACGGCCCTTGTGGCGCAGATAGCCGTAGGTAAGCTCGGTGGCCAGCCCGGCATCGCGCGGGTCCACGCGGGTGGAGGAGAGGGCGGTGTCCAGGGCGGCCTGGACGTCCTGGCCTGAGATCAGGCAACGGAAAAGTGCTTCGAGCGCCACCCGTCTCGCCGGAGGCAGGGGCTTGGGAGAACGTGCTTTCATCGTCAATGCCATAGCCGCTTCGGCCCGGCCGCGCAAGGGGCATATTGCAACGGTTTGGCGGCTGTTTTGCTCCGTTGTCGCTTTTGGGGGTTGCAGGGGAGGTGGCAGAGGGTTTCAATGCCATTGGATGACGATGCGCCAGTGATCGGATTTTGGTCACATACCAACGAATATTGGGGGACAAGGAGTTGCCCATTGATGTTTGCCAAGTGTCGGCCAACTTTTTTTTGTCGGCAACGATTCAGGAATGGTTCTGTGGTTGCCCATGCGATGTAAAAGATTATTATAATCATATACTGCCAAAATTTTTTATAGTGATGTGGTGGTTGAGAGAAAATAAGTTGTTATCGTCCATGCAGCGCAAATGAACATGTAAATATAATTATATCAGAGGGTTTTATGCCGATTATTACAATTTCACGCGGTTCTTACAGCAAGGGAAAATCCGTTGCGGAAAAAATTGCCAAAAAATTGAATTATGAATGTGTGTCACGAGATATTATTTTATCGGCATCAAAAGAGTTCAATATTCCTGAGATAAAATTGGTACGGGCACTGCATGATGCTCCATCTGTTCTGGACCGTTTTACCAACGGGAAGGAGCGCTATGTCTGCCATTTGCGCAAGTCCCTTCTGGAGTATGCGCTACGTGGAAATCTTGTGTACCATGGACTTGCCGGCCACTATTTTCTTTCCGGTTTGGACAACGTGTTCAAGCTGCGCATTACCTCGGATATGAATGATCGGATTCGCGAAGAGATGCGGCGTGAAAATATGAGCGAAAGCGAGGCCCGCCATCTTTTGATGAAGGACGACGATGAGCGTCGCAAATGGGGAATGCAGTTATATGGCATAGATACATGGGATAGCAGGTCGTACGATATGGTACTGCATATCGGCAATCTTACGGAAGATGATGCAACAGACATCATTTGCAATGCCGTACAGAAAAAAGCCTTTCAGGAAACGTCGTTATCGCAAAAACAACTCGCAAACATGTACTTGTCCGTGAAGATACAAAGCGCCATTATCGACATACAGCCTACAGCTATTGTAAAATCGAATGATGGTGTCGTGAACATCGTTATTCCTGATGCCCAATCCTCTCTGACGGATAAGGCTACACGGAAGATTCTGGCCAAGGTCGAGAATATCGACGGGGTCAAGAATGTTCAGATCTTGTTGCCGGAGGCAGTGAAAGGCATGATAAATCCGTTCCATAACATCAAGTAGGTTTCCCGGCCCGGGCATACTTTTGTTTTGCCAAGAGTTGCTTTCGGCAGCTAGGCTCGCAAGCGCTATTGCAAAAGAATACGCTTGGGCCGGATGATCCCAAGAAAGGATGTTATCATGTTCGACAAGACTGCCCTCGATACCCTGGCCGCCCTGAGCTCCAATGGATTCAACGTGTATCAGGCAGCGGATGCCGAACACGCGGCGGAGATTATTCTTTCCGAGATAGTGCCGGTGGTGGCTCCGCACGTGGTTTCCTACGGCGATTCCCTGAGCGTGCACGAGACAGGGGTGCTGGACGTTTTTCGCCACGATCCGGACATTGAATTCATCGATACGTTTGAGGAAGGGGTGGATCGGGGCGAGATCATCGAGCGCCGCCGCCAAGCTCTGATTTGTGATCTGTTCCTTACCGGCACCAATGCCCTGACCGAGAACGGCAAGCTCGTCAATCTGGACATGGTGGGCAACCGGGTGGCCGGGCTGGCCTTCGGGCCGCGCCATGTGGTCGTGGTGACCGGCACCAACAAGATCGTGCCCGACGCCAATGCGGGCATCCGCCGCATCCGCGAGGTGGCCGGGCCGCAAAATGCCGCGCGGCACAATGCCCGGACGCCCTGCGCCAAGACCGGCCGGTGTATGGAATGCAAGAGCCCGGACCGTATTTGCAACGTGTGGTCCATCACGGACAAATGCTGGCCCAAGGGCCGCGTCCATGTGGTGCTGATCGACGGTTCCCTGGGCCTGTAGCCGGGGTTATTTTTTGGCGGCTTCGGCCAGTTCCGGGCCGCTTCCTTTGAGTTCCCACACTTTGCGCACATGTTCTATGACCGCGCGCATGACCGGGTCCTGGTCACGCCGTTTGAGGCAGACGAAGTGCAGGTCGATGGAGAGTTCCTCAAAGGGCATGGCGTGGACCAGCCCGATCCGGTTGGCCCCCTTCAACTCGTTTTCGCGCAGGAAGGCAACGCCTTTTCCCGCCGCCACCAGTACGCGGATGACTTCGTCGCCGTCCACTTCCAGCCGCTTGGACGGAGTAATGCCGTGGGCGGACAGAAAAGGTTCGATGATTCGTTGCACCGGATTGTCGTGAGGGTCAGTGATCCAGGGAAGATCGGCCAAGGCGGGGAGTCCTCCCTCCATGCGGTCCTTCCATACATCCGGCACCCCCACGAAGAAGCGTGTTGTCTCCAGGCGCACCGCCATGATTTCGGGATAGCGCGACTCGCCGAAAATGAAACCGCAGTCCAGTTTATGGGAGCGGATATCTCCTTGCACCGAGGTGGAAGCGCTCTGTAAAATCTGTAGCGTTATTTTCGGGTGATCCTCGCCCAGCGAGGTCAGCAAGGGCACCACGCGGAGATATTCCGCATCCGTGTTGAGGCCGAGGGTCAGGTTGCCTACCAGTTCGTCGCCCAGGTTGCGCGCCTCCATCTCCAGATTACCCACGGAATCGAGCACTTCCCTTGCTCGCGGCAGCAGCCGCCCGCCCGCCTGGGTCAACTGCATTCCCTTTGGGGTACGGATGAAAAGCCGGGTATCCAACTCCTCTTCCAGGGATTTGATGTGGGCGCTCACCGTGGGTTGGCTGGCGTGCAGCCGCTCCGCAGCCCGCGTCAGATGGCCTTCCTCCGCCACGCTCACAAACGTTTTGAGTTGATACAGCTCCATGGCTTCCCCCTGCTTTTTGTAACGAGACTATCACGGAATCCGATCTATATTGCAACGTTAATCGGAAAAGCCGAACGAGTGCATCAGACAATACTATTGGATTGCTTTCCACGAGTTACGTAGATGGTGATTCATGGAAGAACGCCCGCTTGACGGCAGAAGCAAGGAGAATTGATATGAGCATGGAAAATGATACCCGCCTGATGATGATGAAGCTGCGCGATCAGTCGCGCCATAGCGCTCCCGTGCGCCGCAACAGCACCCGTCGCAGAGGCAACTACGTGGCTTCTTTGGCTATGACTCTGCTTGCCCGACTGGTCTAGGAATTTCGCAGCGTTACGCTGCACCTACCAAGCGGGTTGGAGCCGTTTTTACCCGGAGAGTTCATCCTTTCCTTCCGGGTAAAGACGGTTCTTTTTTTTGGGTTAGGGGATGATCTTTTATATTTTGAAAGGAAGCAAAGAGCCGGGTTTGAAGCCATGCGGCTTCAAAAGCCCTCCAATGCCCTTCGCGGGCGGCGGTTCTTTTTGCTGGGCCAAAAAGAACGAAAAAGGCCCTTGGGAGTAGCTTGGCCGCCTGCGTGTTTCGCCGGAAGCATCCGATCCAAGCGGGACGGCTCCATCTTAGGAAAAGTATAGTCCCTTTTCTCCGCGAACAGACCGAGGCTACCACCAACTTACCGGGTGGCTTGCAGGAGCCGCCTTACCCGCTTGGTCGGCTGCTAACCGCCGAAACACAGGGCTGGTCTAGACCGAATTAACTGTTACGTTTTCCGGGACTCAAAAATTTTCTTCAAGACCCTCTTTTGCGGAAATTCAGACTTTTGCTTGCGGCAGCGGTGAATAGGCAAGCTACTTCGAAGAAGCCCTGCGGGGACGCGGCTTAGAAGCTGACCAAACGGCCGGAGCGGATCTTCGCGGCCCGGCGGTTTTCTGCTTCACGCCTTGGGACGCGTGAGCGCAGGCCGTTTGGATCAGCTTCTTTGCCCGTCACCGGGGCGGTGGGCATGGCACCCCAAGAGCGCTTTTTGGTTACTTTTGGGCGCTCTGGTCCAAAAGTAACTCGCACCTTTAGGGTGCGAAACACTCTGAAATGAATCCCGCCGGAGGCGACTCCACTTCTGTATTTTGTCTTTCTCTTATGTTTTTATCTTTGATTTCCCAGAAGCAGAGAGCCGGGTTTGAAGCCGTTCGGCTTCAAAGTCCCTCCAATGCCCTTCGCGGGCGGCGGTTCTTTTTGCTGGGCCAAAAAGAACCAAAAAGGCCCTTGGAAGTAGCTTGGCCGCCTGCGTGCTTCGCCGGAAGCATCCGATCCAAGCGGGACGGCTCCATCTCAGGAAAAGTATAGTGCAGTTTCTCCGCGAGCAGACCGAGGCTACCGCCGTCCGTCCGGGTGGCTAACGGGAGCCGCCTTACCCGCTTGGTCGGCTGCTAACCGCCGAAACACAGGGCTGGTCTCAGCGAATTAACTGCTACGCCATCCGAGACCGGACGTCTGTTTTCAGGACCTTCTTTTGCGGATATTCAGACTTCTGCTTGCCGTAGCGGCGCATAGCTAAGCTGCTTCGAAGAAGCCCTGTGGGGACGCGGCTTAGAAGCTGACCAAACGGCCGGAGCGAATTCTCGCGGCCCGGTGGTTTTCAGTTTCTCGCCTTGGGCCGTGGGAGCGCAGGCCGTTTGGATCAGATTCTTTGCCCGTCACCGGGGCGGTGGGCATGGCACACCAAGAGCGCTTTTTGGTTACTTTTGGGCGCTCTGGTCCAAAAGTAACTCGCACCTTTAGGGTGCGAAACACTCTAAAATGAATCTCGCCGGAGGCGACTCAACTTCTGCCTTTTGGTCTTTCTCTTATGTTTTTCTCTTTGATTTTCCAGAAGCAGAGAGCCGGGTTTGAAGCCGTTCGGCTTCAAAGTCCCCTCCATGCCCTGCGCGGGCGGCGGTTCTTTTTTGCTGGGCCAAAAAAGAACGAAAAAAGGCCCTTGCGAGTAGCCTTACCGCCTGCGTGTTACGTCGGAAGCATCCGATCCAAGCGGGACGGTTCCATCAAATGAAAAGTATAGTCCCGTTTCTCCGCGAGCAGGTCGAGGCTGCGGCCATCCGTCCGGGTGGCTTACAGGAGCCGCCTTACCCGCTTGGTCGGCTGCTAACCGCCGAAACACAGGGCTGGTCTCGTCCGGGGGGCGGAAGGACTTTGGGAACTGGATGATTGGCTTGGGAAATTTGCGCTGCGGTAGCTCAAGTGAGGGCTACCACAGCGGCAAGGGATCGAAATGTTGGGGGAAGGAGCTACTCGCCGGCGAGTTTCCTTAGCAGCCCGAGGTTGCGGACGTCGTCTTTCAGGTCCGCGTCCTTGGGCGTCTCAAGCGTCTTGGGCACATCCGCAAACCGCGCATCCCGCATTAGGTTGCGGAATCCGTCCAGGCCGATCTCGCCCTGGCCGATGTGTTCGTGCCGATCCTTGTGCGAGGCAAGCTCGTTCTTGGTGTCGTTGACGTGGAAGAACTTGAGCCGGTCCAGCCCGATGATGCGGTCAAAGGCGTCGAAGGTGGCGGCGTAGGCCTCGGGCGTGCGGATGTCGTAGCCTGCGGCAAAGGCGTGGCAGGTGTCGAAACAGACGCCGAGGCGGTCCGGATGGGTTGATGCCTCAATGATCCGGGCCAGTTCCTCGAAGGTGGCACCGAGGTTGGTACCCTGGCCCGCCGTGGTTTCGAGCAGGATGGTGGGGTGTGGCGACTCGGACTCGGCAATGGCCTGGTCCAGATTCTTTGCATAGCGCCGGATGCCCTCGTCCACGCCTTGGCCCAGATGGGAACCTGGATGGGTGACCAGAAAGGGAATGCCCAGCTTTTCCACCCGGCCCAGTTCCTTGGCAAAGCCCATCACGGAGCGTCGGGAAAGCTCGGGATCGGGTGAGGCGAGGTTGACGAGGTACGAGTCGTGCGCGGCAATGGGGTAGTCGTCCCACTGCTCCCAGGCCATGGCAAAAAGCTTGGCATCATAGTCGCTCAGTGGCGGAATCTTCCACTGGCGTTGGTTGCGGGTGAATATCTGGAGGGCGGTGCCATTCACGGCCCGGATTCGCTCGAAGGCCATGTGCAGGCCTCCGGCGATGGACATGTGTGCGCCCAGAAACAGGGGCACGCCGCGTTAGCCGATCCAGGAATTAAGGGCGTCCACGATCTTCTGGGCCTGAGACAGGCTGGAGATGTTGAACTTGGACTTGGGCCGGTAGGTCCCGTCCACCTTCTGATAACGGCGGATGGAGTACTTCTCCGGGCCGTATTCGCCGGAGGCGCGGTTGAGCTCCTGATAGCGGAACAGGATGGTGGTCCAGGCGCCCTTGGAGAGCACGACCTTGTCCAGTTCCTTGACGATGAGCTGGTTATCTTCAGAATAATTGATGGTGATTTCGTCTACGTTGGATGCCATTTGTTGCTCCTTCTCTCTGTATCCGCGCTGAGCGCAGGCCCCTCCCTTACATAGGTAATGGATAAAGGGCAAGGGTGGGTACAGCCGGATCATGCCGGAAAAACGTGGCCGAAAATGTACCAAATGTGCCTAAGTTGCCACCTAACTGGCGAATTTGGTTGACCATGCGGTTGTGATGACGTAACGGCAATTTTGAGTATTCACTTTCGGGGTCCGTTGTGGACCGTGGAAACGACTTTTCTATAACATGCGGAAAAAACCGGCTTCGGCCGCTTCCGCAATCAGGTATTTTGGAGTGTTGGTCGCAATGAAGAGCATTTACGTCGGCAATATCCCGTTCAGTGTGTCCGAGGACGATCTGAGTGATCTTTTTGCCGAATACGGCGAGGTGAAGTCCCTGAAGTTCATCAACGATCGCGAAACAGGCCGTTTCCGCGGCTTTGCCTTTGTGGAAATGGAAGATGCGGACGCCCTGGCCGCCATCGAGGCGCTTGACGGCAGCCCCTTGGCAGGTCGTACCCTCAAGGTGAACGAAGCCAAACCCCGCGCCCCCCGGCCGAGGTACTAGCCTCTCCGTTCAGCGCAGTTTTCTGTTTAAGGCCCGGTTTGCAAGACCGGGCCGAAGGTTTGCTCGCGTCTGACGGAAAAGAAATTGGTTGTTCAACCGACGGTGAAAACCGCCGGTAGCACGGCCGCTGTCCGCATCCGCACTGCTGCAAGGCGAATTGGTGAGGTACGGCGGGTCTGCAGGTTTGCCCTTTCGGTTACGGTTTAGGGCTGCGCTTGCCCAGTGTCTCGCGGATGGACTTGTAGGCCGCGTAGTACATCTGGACGTTGGCCACATAGGTGGGGGTCTCCTTGCCTATCTCCTGATAGGCCGCCCACTCCACGTTGGCGAACCAGCGGTCCGGGTCCAACCCCATGTCCTTTGCCTTCTGGCGCAGTGAAGCCACCCGGGCCGGGCCCGCGTTGTATGCCGCCAGGGCGAAGTCTACCTTGGCGTCATCCTTCACGTCCTGAAAATACCTGTCGCGCAGGAATCGCAGGTATTTGGTTCCGGCGTGAATGTTGCCGTCCAGGGTCTTGATGTCCGGCACGGCCACATTGGGATCGGCCGCCGTGGACGGCTTGATCTGCATGACGCCCACTGCGCCCGCCGCGCTTTTCTTGTTCATATCCAGGCGGGATTCCTGAAATCCCATGGCCGCCAGCTTGAGCCAGTCGAAATCGTATTCCTTGCCGTATTTGATGAAGACATCCGCCATGTTTTCCAGCGCCTTGCGCGCGACCGGGTCGTTCGGATTCTTGACCCATTCGTCGTTCACGAAATAGCGCTTGTAGACCATGTTGCCGAGCATCGTTCCCTGGCGCGCGGTGGCAACAAAGTCGTCCAGGCTCTGCCTGAGCTTTTTGGCCGACGGCCGCACGGCCCAGGCCAGGGAACCTCCCGTATGCAGCGGTGCGTCCTCAAAGGGGCGCAGCTTGGGCAGTGCCTGTTTCCAGATGGAAGCCAGCCGCGAATCCGCAGCCACGTAATCGATCATGCCCGCGTTGGCCATCTCCAGCAGGTCCTCGGTGACCAAATGCGGGTCCGCTTCCTTTATTTTGATCTGTTTCTTGCCGTGCTTTTTCAGCTTGGCATTCAGTTCCTTCAGGTGGATGACATAGCTTGCCCCGCGCATGACATGCACGGTTTTTCCGGCCAGATCGTCCAGCATCTTGATGGGCTTGGCCCGGGGCGCGCCGACCACGATTTCGTTCACATCCGTGCGGTAGGGGGAGGAAAAGGCAACCTGCCGGGCGCGGTCCCTGGTCACGGTCAGCCCGGCTGCGGCAATGTCCCCCTCGCCCCGCAGCAGGGACGGCAGCAGCTCATCAAAGGGCACGGCCACAAAGACCATGCGTACCGGGCCTTTGTGCGCCTTGTCCAGATACTGCTTATACTGGTTCATCAGGTCGTATTCCATGCCGCGCATGGCGCCCTTGTCCAAAAAAAAGTTGGTCCGGTTGTAGCTGACCAGCACGCGGATGGCCCGGTGCTCTTTGAAGAGCTGGGGCAGGTCCCCCTTCCACGGAGTGATGACGCGGCCAAGGCTGTTTGCGAATGCGGGGCGAGGCAGGGCTATGAGCAGGAAAAGCAGGACGAAGGTCAGGTGTCGTAGGCGCGGCATGGTCCCTCCGGTTGAAGTTTCATGAAGCGTAGCCCAGAGGCGGGGTTCGGATCAAGCCGGAATCCGCTTGAGGGGATGGGAGCGAAAGGCTATGTTCCGGCAAACTCTTATGGAGGTTTTCCATGACCAAACGGTGGCTTTCGGTCCTTGTTCTCCTTTGCCTGCTCCTGCCGGGTCCCGCGCGTGCCGACAGGCTGGACGATACCCTCGCCCGGCTGGTGCCCTATGCGGAAAAGGGTTTGCGCGAGACAGGGGTGCCCGGCATGGCCGTGGCCGTGGTAAAGGGCGGCAGGACGGTCTGGGCAAAGGGCTTCGGCACCCGCCGCGCGGGAGGGAATCTTCCGGTAACGCCGGACACCGTTTTTCAGGTCGGCTCGCTGACCAAGGCGTTCACCGTGGGCATCATGGGCTCGCTGGTGGATGAGGACAGGGCGGACTGGGATGATCTGGTCACGGACCTCTATCCCCCCTTTGCCATGTATGACCCGTGGGTCACGCGCGAATTCATGGTCCATGACCTCTTTGCCCAGCACAGTGGTCTGCCACCCTATGCGGGCGACCTCCAGCTCTTCATCGGCTACGGTCGGGATCACGTCATCCAATCCCTGCGCGATATCCGTCCGGCCTATTCCTTTCGCGACGAATTCTCCTATGTAAACAACCTGTTCCTTGTCGGTGGCCGGGTGGAAGAGGAACTTACCGGTAAGTCATGGGAAACCCTGATGCACGAGCGCATTCTGGACCCTCTGGACATGGCCGATTCCTCGGTGGACGGGCAGGGATTTGCCACGGCGCAAAACGTGGCGACCATGCACGAGCTGGCCGGGGGCAAGGCTGTTCCCCTCAAGGCGGATTCCCTGCTCCTTTCCTGGGCCTATGCGGCCGGGCCAGCCGCCGGGCTGAATTCCACTGTCAACGACATGGCCAAATGGATCGCTGTTCAGCTGGGGCGAGGGCGCATCGGCAACGTGCGCCTGTTCAGCGAGAACGCGGCCGACTACATGCGCCAGCCGCGCACGCCGATGATGTTCGGCGACCGTCACGCTTCCTACTGCCAGGGGTGGATGCGCATGGAACTCTCGCGCACGGACGTCATCTGGCACAACGGCGGCACCTGGGGGGCTTGTGCCTTTGCCGGATATTCCCCGGCCCTTGATGCGGGAATCGTGGTGCTGACCAACCTGAGCGACCAGCCTCTGGCCGATGCCGTGGGCCTTGAATTCTTCGACTTGCTCTCCGGCGTGGACGGCGCGGACTGGCTGGCGACCTTTCTTAAGGAGGAGGCCGAGGCACAGGCCGAGCCGAATGCCCAGCCGGAACCGGCTCCGGGCAAACCGCTGCCGGGCCTGCCGGTGGAACGTTATACCGGAGCGTATGACAACCCGGTTCTCGGCCCGCTTACCGTCAGTCTGGACAGAGACGGCCTGTTGGTGACCCTAGGCAAGGACGGTTGCTGCCGGATCAGGGCCCGGCACGATACCATGCATTCCTTTGTGGGCGAATGGCCCGAGCTTGCTCCGGATGACCCCGTGGTGCATTTTGATTTCCAGGTGGACGGAGAGGGCGCCGTATCAGGCCTGTTGCTGCGTGAGTACGATGAGGACGGCTGCGGCTATTTTACGCGCCGCACGGAGTAGCCGCATCAATCCATAGGTTACCAAGGACGGGGAAACGCATTTTCTCGTCCTTTTTTATTGTTTACCATCGAACGTGGCGCATATTTTGTGTCCGGAGCTTGCTGCCATGCAAATAATATGTATTAACATACTGTTTTAATAGATTAAAAGATCAAGATGAGAAAAATTCTCAGAAACTAGTTGACAGCAAAAGTATAATTAGTAACAGTTCTCATTAACAACACACTCTCACTGCAACAAAGGACAAGCGAAATGAAAGACCAAGTATACCAAGCCATGCTCGATGCGGGCAAGCCGGTTCGCCCCGGCGATATCGCCAAAGCGCTGGATGTAGACGGCAAGGACGTTTCCAAGGCGATCAAGTCACTGCGCGAGGAAGGCAAGGTCATCTCGCCCAAACGGTGCTTCTACGCACCGGCCTAGATATTCGACAAGAGCATCACACCTCACTCCTCCTTTACACACTGCAACCCCCCGAAGCCCGGTCTCACCGCCCCCGAGACCGGGCTTCACCCTTTTCATATCATTTTTTGCATCGCAGCCTGTTGTAAATCCTGCCATATTTCCAATGGAGCCGTTGCCGAATGCGGATCAAATCATTTATTCGCCCGGATTAATAATCTCCCCGACTTGACGCGTAATTTTCAGAGCGTATATTAAAGGTATGCCAAAAGCCCGTGCGGCATGGTGCTGACCAGGGACGGTCGGCTTTGGCGGGGAGATCCCCAGTGTCCTTCAATTTTACCGACTTCATCGTGGCCGGCCCCCCCGGTCAGGTGACGGCCGGACCGGCTGCCTCCTTCATGGCTGGCGGACCGGGGCATGCCGTTACCGGCGAACCCGGACACGTTCCTATCGATACGACTCCGGCTCATGTGCCCATCGATACCTCCATGGCGCGTATACCTTACAGCGCCTCTCCCGGCATGGCCTATACTTCCCTGACCGGCCCCGGCCTGCCGCCTCTTGATATGGGCGCTGGTGGCAGCATCGGAGGCGGCGCAGGCTTTGCCTCGGGCGGTGGCGGTGGCGGCGGTTCCTTTGGCGGCGGCAGCGGCGTTAGCGGCGGCGGAGGAGGCGGAGGCGGAGGAAGCGGCGTAGGCGGTGGGTCCGACTCCGCCATACGCAACACCAGCGGCGGTTCCACCTCCATGGCCAGCAGCGGTGCCTTCGGCGCGCTGCAAGGCGGCGGTGGCGTGCCTACCCTCAATACCGGCGGTGCCGGCCTCGGCAACAGCGGAGCGTCGGAAGCCCCCACCAAGACCACCGGTGCCGGGCAGGTCTCATCCGCCACGGGCGGCGGCTCAACCGGTACAGGAGGCGGCTCCGGACAAATTGCGCCGACAACGGGCTATGCCCCCATAGCGCAGAGCAGCGGCGGGACCGTTGTTCCGGCGGCGGGCAATGTCCAGATAGCTCCCTTAAGCGGCGGCGGACCACTTCAGCCGCAAGGCATCAGCGTCTTTCTGCCCACTCCCACCGGCGTTACGCCCATCAGCCCGGCAGGACATGTCGTAGCCTATCGCCAGACCAATCCCCATGGCGAAATTTTCGGCCATACCCAGAGCTGGCCGCGCGACAACTTCCATCACGTCGTCAACTCGCAGGGGTTCATTCCCACCCGCGTGCCCCAGGCTCCATGGGAGCAGGCTTCCGTCAGCTTCGAGCAGCCCGACTCCATCGGGGTCGATCTGGTCAAGCCGAACCTCCCGCCCCAGCAGTTCGTCTACGCGCCGGAGCGCAACTACGATTTCGACCTCGGTGTGGATGAGGAAAGAAACATCACCGTGGCCTACCCCTCCAACGTGGAAAGGGTGCTCGATCAGTCCGTGGATTCCACGACCATCAACAACATGGATGGCGGTCCGGTTATTTCCTCCACCGCGCCGGAAAGCACTCGCGTCGTCAGCTATCCGCAAGTCACCACCGTCACCCCGGTGCCCACCGAAGGCACCACCCGGCTCGTTTCCGTGACCGAGGACAACTCCGTCCACGAACAGAACACCATGCGCGAAAGCAACGTGGACAACTCCCGCGACGTGCAGCTCGTTGTCAACGACACCAACGTCAACCAGAGCGACAACTCCACCACCCTGGCCAACAGCACCGACATCCGCTACGTGGACCAGGACCTGACCCGAAATTCCCAGGTTGTGAACAACGACACCACCCTGGTGGAAAACAAGGAAACCAATTACGCCACCAACCACGTCAGCAACGTCCGCACCGACTATTCCACCGACGTCAACCTCGACAATTCCTATACCCATGTCATCGAGGACAACGCCGATACCAACTTCATCGACGACCGGGAAATCAACTTCCTTACCGTGGACCAGGGAACCAACGTCTTCGATAACTCGCGCGACATCAGCTACGAATTCCTCCAGGCCCCGGAACGAACCAACGGCGCCCTCATCGTGGGGAACGCATAGGGAGGAATCGCCTGCGGCGAGCCGGGGGGAAGGGGAAGAGGGGGACCTTTCGTGAAAGGTCCCCCTCTTCCCCTTCCCCCCGGACCCCCTAACCCCATCTCCCCTCCAAAGCTTTTTGGTCCGCTACGCGGGGTGGAGCGGGTCAAGGGAGGGAGTCGGGCTAAGTGTAAGAAAGCCATTATGTTTCTTGAATGAAAGAATTCCCCTCTCTTCAAACGGGCACTGTTCGGGAGGATTTGGCCAGGGTGGTTTTCGTCCCGACAGGGCGAAAACCACCCTGGCCAAAGACTTCCGAACGCCGCATAGCCGCCACGCACCGCCTACCCGGTCAGTCCTACCCATTCCCGCACCCTACCCCGGCGCAGCCGGAAACGGATTCCAAAGGCCATAGCCTTTGGCAGGTCCAGGGCAGCGCCCTGGCCGTCGGAGACGCCCGCCGGCGAGGCTTCTTCTCTTGCCTTGCCTACGCGCCGGTCTGCTTGTCTTCCACGATGCGGCCGTCGTGGATGCGGATGATGCGCTGGGCCTGGGCAGCGACGTTTTCGTCGTGGGTGACGAGGACGATGGTGGTACCGGAGGCGTGTACTTGCGTGAAGAGCTTGATGATTTCGCCGGAGGTGGTGGAGTCGAGCTGGCCTGTGGGCTCGTCGGCGAGGATGATGTCGGGCTTGTTGAGCAGGGCGCGGGCCATGGCGACGCGCTGCTGCTGGCCGCCGGAGAGGCTGGCGGGCTTGAAGTTCATGCGGTCGGCCAGACCGACCTGTTCGAGGAGTTCCTTGGCCCGGGCGGTGAGTTCGGCTTGGGACTTGCCGGAGTAGAGGCCGGGCAGGACGACGTTTTCCAGGGCGGTGGCGTAGGGGATGAGGTAGAAGGACTGGAAGACGAAGCCGAGGTTCTTGTTGCGCAGGTCCGAGAGATGGTCGTCGTCGAGGGTGGCGGTATCGTTGCCCAGCAGCTGATAGGCGCCGGAGGTGGGGCGGTCGAGCAGGCCGATGATGTGCAGCAGGGTGGACTTGCCCGAACCGGAGGTGCCTTGCAGGGAGACGAACTCGCCCTGGGCCACGTCCAGGGTTATGGACTTGAGCACGGTGATGCCTTCGGCCGGGTCGCCGTTTTTCCGCTCGTTTTCGCGGAAGAAGGTCTTTGATATTTCGGTCAGATGGATGGCCGGACCCATTTACTTGCCCTTTGCGCCCTTGGTGCCGGGGAGTACGAGCTGGGTGGCCACGGTTTCGCCCTCCTTGAGTCCCTCGATGACTTCGGAATGGGTCAGCCCGGCCAGACCGAGCTTGGGTGTAACCTGGCGGGGCGGCTTGGCCGGATCATCCACCACAAAACAGAGCTGCTTGTCGCGCACCCACTTGAGGGCGTTGTTCGGCACGGTGAGCACGTTTTGTTTGGTCTCGACGATGATTTTACACTGGGTGGTCATTTCCGGGCGGAGCGACTTGGCCTGCTCGGGCGTCACCTGGACCAGGGCGTTGTAGTAGACGATGTTGTCGCGCACTTCGGGCTGGGGGTAGATGCGCTCCACCGTGCCCTCGAAGATTTTGTCGCGGTAGGCGTCCACGGTGTAGCGCACGGGCAGGCCGGGGCGCACGCGGCCGATGTCGGTTTCGTCCACGTATATCCACATTTCCAGGCGGGTGGGGTCGATGACGGTGATGAGGTTGGACACGGACAGGCCGGAGACGATGGTTTCGCCTTCCTGGGCCGCCACCTGGGAGACCACGCCGTCTATGGGCGAGTAGATTTTCGTGTAGGAGAGCTGGACTTCCAGCGACTGGACGTAGGCGTGGGCGGACTCCACGGAGTGGCGGGCGACCATGGCATCCTGCAGGGCTATGTCCAGGGTATCCTGCGCCTCCAGCTTCTTGTCCACCAGCTGCTGTTTGCGCGGCAGGTTCTTTTCCATGTACCGAAGCTTGGCCCGGGTGAGTTCCAGGTCCGCGCGGGCCTGGGTGATGCGGGATTTCAGCTCGCGCGCGTCGATCTGGGCGATGAGCTGGCCCTTTTTCACATGATCGCCGACCTTGACGGGCACGGATTCGAGCACACCGGTGGCCTGTGCGCCCACCTTGACCTCGGCACCCACCTGCAATTTGACGATGCCGGTGGCCTCCAGGATCTTGGACACGTCCCCGCGTTCGACCTTGGCTGTCTTGAGCACCTTGACGGTGTCGTTTTTGCCGAAGCCGGTAAAATACCAGACACCCCCGGCCGTGATCAGGGCTGCTATGAGAAGGAAGATGAGCTTTTTCATGGGGCCTGCCGTTCGTCCTGCCTGCGTTCTGTTTCCTTGCGCAATACCTCGGAAAATTTGGGGATGGCCCGCCGCTTGCGCTGCATGAAGAAGTCGCGGAAGGTGAAGGTCTTGAAGAAGTAGCCGCAGTCGGGCTTAAGCCAGCCTCCCTGATAATATAGCGATTTCGAGGGATAATTTCTACACAAAGAAAGCCTGGATTCGTGCGCGGTGCACAGGCCGTCCTTGCCCAGGAGCGAGCAGGCGAAGACGAGGTGGCCCTGGAAGTCGCGGCCGGTGATCTTCAGGCAACGGTGGTCCGGCTCCTTTTCGCACAATTTTTCAAAGGCGCGGCGGCTTTTGAGCCAGCGTTTGCCGTCGCGGATGATGATATCGTGGCAGCAGTCCCCGCACATGGCGCATTGGCCGAGGACTTCCACGTCGCGCCGCAGGATGAAGGCGCGCAGGCGGCGGTACCAGCCCGTGAACGTCCTCAGGTTGCTCATGCCAGCCCGGAGAGTTCCTTCACCCAGCTGTTGATGGGGGTCTCCATGATTTCCCGGATTTCCGCGAGCCGCGCTTCGGACTCAGCCTCGAACCGCAGGATAAGCGCTCCCTGGGTGTTGGAGGCGCGCACCAGCCCCCAGCCGTCTCCGAACTCCACCCGCGCGCCATCCATGTCGATGACCGGGTAGCGTTCCTTGAAATAGGCCTGTGCCCTGGCCACCACTTCGAATTTGATTTCTTCCGGACAGTCCTCCCGGATTTCCGGGGTGTTGAAGACCGGGGGCCAGTCCTCAAGCTGGCGGGAGAGCGGCTTGTCCGATCGGGAGAGGATGCCCGCGAGCAGCAGTGCGCCGTAGGTGGCGTCGTCGAATCCGTGGTAGCCGTGGAAGAAGAACATGTGGCCCGACATCTCGCCGCCCAGGGCCGCGCCGATCTCGATCATGCGGTTTTTGACGATGGAGTGGCCGGTTATGCACATCTCGGCCGTGCCGCCGTGCGCCTCCACATCCTTGAAGAGCAGGTGGGAGCATTTGACGTCCGCCACCACGGCCGAGCCGGGCTCGGTTTGCAGCAGGTCGCGGGCATAGATGGCCAGGAGCTGGTCGCCGAACATGAGGCGGCCGGTCTCGTCCACCGCGCCGATGCGGTCGCCGTCTCCGTCCAGGCCAACGCCGCAGTCCGCGCCGTGTTCGACAACGGCTCTTTTGAGGGCTTCCATGTTGGCCTCCACCACCGGGTCGGGGTGGTGGTTGGGAAAATCGCCGTCCGGTTCGCAGAAGAGGCGGATCACCTCGGCCCCGGCGGACTCCAGAATGTCGGCCGTCAGATTCCCGGCCACGCCGTTACCGCCGTCCACCACAATCTTGAGCGGCCGGGCCAGGGTGACACGGGAGAGGAGGTCCTCTTTATATGTAGGGAGAATGTCGTGGGTGGATATGATGCCGTCGCCGGTGGGGAACTCGCCCGCGGCCATGACGTCGTACAGGGCCTGAACCTCGTCGCCATGGATGGTGGACAGGCCGCCCCAGACCTTGAAACCGTTGTATTCCTTGGGGTTGTGACTGGCGGTAATCATCACCCCGGCCGAAAATTCCAGATGCTTGGCCGCAAAGTAGAAGATCGGGCTGGAGACCTGCCCCAGACAGAGCACGTCCACGCCGGTTTCGGCCAGCCCCTCGGCCATCACGCGCTGATATCCGGCGGAAGAGGCCCGGCAGTCATGCCCCACAACAGCCCGGCTCCAGCCTTGTTGCAAAAAGTAAGTTCCGCAGGCGCGGCCCAGCGTGTACACCCATTCCGGGTCAAAATCCCGGTCCACTATACCCCGGACGTCGTAGGCTCGAAAAATCTTGCGGTCGATAGGTTTCATGGCCCGGAGTGTGCCTGTTCGAGCAGGACAATTCAAGAACAGAGATGGAACACACCTGTGCACGCAAAAAAAAGAGAACGGCCCGGCTGGGCGCTTTTCACCGGCAGCCGGGCCGAACTCGTTGTCAGTTACAATTTTTCACGCGTAATTATTATAACTCGATGGCCGTTTACGGTGTCGTACAGGGTTCGTCCCCGCACCACGACATGGGTTTTCCCGTCTATGACATAGTCGACTTCCGCGGAGTCGATGCATTTTTGCCGATTGCGGTTTTTGTATTCCCTGCTTTTGTTCTCATAGCGCAAAACAAGCATATCCGTGCTGCTGTTGCCCTGTTTTCCGCTCAGGATGATATCCGGGGCCGGGAAATGGATGCTGTCCTCGGGCATGAGACCACATTGTCCGTGGGATACGACAGCGCCCATCGGCGCCCTGTCCGTGGCGAATGAAACAAATACCATGGAAAAGATTCGGGTATAGTAGGTTTTCCAGAAAAGGTTTCCGAGCGGTTTTCCCGTCTTGCTTGAAATCGGTTCTCCCATTTCCTTCATGTTGCCCAGCCTATCGGTTCGCACGGTGAACTCCAGCGGGGGGTGGGAATCTTTAAGCGGATAGAGCCGGAATACGTCATTCGGAGATTGTGGGCGGGCGGCCTTGCCGTCCTTCACGCCGAGGATCTGGCCTTTGGCTTTGATCTGCCATAGCAGGTCGTCTCCCTGGGGCGTAATCGTGTATCCAAGAGTTATTTTGCTCAGAGGGAATGAAAAGTCTCCGGCTGGTATGTATTCATCGATGTTGATGGTCCCGCTATCTTGTCCGTAAGCCAGCGAGGTGTCCCCCTCAAAAGAGGTGGCGCAGTACCTGCCGCTACAACCGACACATGCCAGACATAAAAGCAGGGCCAGAATTGTTTTTACCGGGAATCGCATTGTTATTTCTCCTGCAATTTTTTGAGTTCTTCAAGTATACGTTGTGTATAGGAATCCATAACTTCTTGGAGTGTCTGTCCCTTATGTGAGTCCGCCTCGAATTCGACATCGGCAATTTCGGTTCCGTTCTTGTAGATGACCGCATCGGCATTGAATTCGAAAAAGGGATCGGAGAACCATCCTCCGTCGGTGGCGTAGAATGCGGGCATAAAGATTTTAATGTCGTAAACGTCGCTACCTGTATGGTCGAAAACCGCTTTTTTCTGAATTCGCTCCGTCACTTCGCCTGGGAGGTCAAAGTCCAACTTCGAGTAGGTGGCATGAGCATAGGGATTCGTAGCGCAATTGAGCATCCAACGGATATTTCTCTTGGTTACGGGAAAGAATGTTGTCACCTTGCCGAGGGAACCCGGCAGACGGCCGGGCGACGGCACCGCAGCCTGTCCCTGCACCTTGTATAGTTCATCAATGAATTGGCCGGTAACGTCGTTTATGGCCTCGTAGAGTGCACCGATCCCCTCGCTGTTTTCCGTACAACTCCTGTCGTCCTGTTGTTCAAAATCTTTTTTCATGTCGTATTTCCGACTCAGATAGATTGTGCCGTCCTCCGGGGAGTATGCTTCGTATGTTGCGGCGTATCTGGCGGGAAATCCGCTGGCGAATATCGAACCTTGAAAGCCGGCGACGACCTCGTGAACGCGAATTCGAACACTGACGACTCGATCCGTATCTTTGGATGTTATGGCGGGATCCAGCAAACAGTTCGTGGAAATTTTGGACAGGCCAGTCGTCAGCCTCATGAGCCATGTCTCGCTATTTTGTTCCGAGAGCTTTTCGCCATGGGGCTCTATGATGTAAGTGATGCCGGATATGCGAACCGGCAGCTTCGCCGTTTGCTTGACGACGGCAACAGGTTGTGGCGTGGGCAGACATTTGGGAAAGCACCCGGCAGCGGGCAGGAGAAAGGAAAGAATGAGCAACAGCCGAAAAATATGCATGATATCCCCCTAGACACCCCCTAAAATGAGGGGGGGTGATGAATGAGATAAAGCCATGGACCCGGTGTCCACAAAATGAAGGGGGACGCAGCAGAAATATTTCCACAGGTAACCCGGCTGTCTCCATACTGAAGGAGATCCGTGGCTTTCCGTCTCCACCTCACGATGGATTTGGCTTTGTCGCGAAACGTCCGGCAGGCTAGCTCAAAAGTGAGTTCTGTCGGATAGCTCGGAAGCGATTACTTGAATACGGATATAAATCAAGTGGATTATTTGATGGCAATCAATATCTATCCGGCTGATGGGCAGGGAAAATCGTGTATTCCAAGGCCGGGAGCTGATCCGGACAGGCGAGCAATCTATATAGAGGCGAGAGAGAGTATGTTCCGACTTCTCTTGACCTGTTCTTACAATCCGCCTATTTCTGTTGGATCATGAATTGGGATTGGGAAAAATTACAAAAGCAACAACAGGGGCGCTCCGGCGGCAAGCCGCCGAGCTTCGACGATTTCCACGAGCAGCTTGAGAAGTTCAAAGGCTTCAAGCTGCCTGGCTGGAAACTCATCATACCCATCATCATTCTTCTCTGGGTCGCCAGCGGGTTCTATATTGTCGAACCCGACGAGGTCGGCGTGGTGCAGCAGTTCGGTGCCTTCAACCGTATCACCACGGCTGGCCCGAACTACCACATCCCCTACCCGGTGGAGAGTGTCATGACCCCCAAGGTCACGCAGATTCGGCGTTTGGAATTCGGATTCCGCACGCCGGGGCGGTCCTATGGACAGGATTTCCAGCAGGGCGTGAGCCGTGAGGTGCCGGAAGAAGCCCTCATGCTGACCGGTGACGAGAACATCGTCTCGGTCCAGTTCATCGTCCAGTGGATGATCAAGGACGCCAAGAACTATCTGTTCAATGTGCACGACCCCGCCAAGACCATCGTCCATGCCGGTGAGGCCGCCATGCGTGAGGTCATCGGCAACGGCAAGATCGACGACGCCCTGACCACCGGGAAACAGGAAATTCAAGTCCAGACCCGCGACCTGATGCAGCGGATTCTGGATTCGTACAAGACCGGCGTTTCCATTGTGGCCGTGCAGATGCAGAACGTGCATCCGCCGGAGCAGGTGGTGGAGGCGTTCAAGGACGTGGCCAGCGCCCGCGAGGACAAGAGCCGGTTCATCAACGAGGCCGAGGCCTATCAGCGCGACATCCTGCCCAAGGCGCGTGGTGAGGCGGCCCGGATCGTCAATGGGGCCCAGGCTTACAAGGAAGCCAAGATCCGTCGCGCCCAGGGTGACGCCTCCAAGTTCCTGTCCGTGCTCAAGGAGTACAACAAGGCCAAGGACATCACCCGTCAGCGCCTGTACCTGGAGACCATGGAGTCCATCCTCTCCAATCCCGATACGGAAAAGATGATTCTTTCCGGAGACGCGCTCAAGAAGGCCGTCCCATACCTGCCGCTGGGCCAGTTGCCCCCGGTCGGACGGTCCACCACCACTCAACCCGCACAAAAGCAGTAAGGGAGGACGTCATGAGTAAAAGAACCGTCTTGCTGATGCTGCTGGTTATCGTGGCCGCTGTCGTGGTCACCCAATCCGCCTTCACCGTGCACCAGACCGAGCGTGCCATCGTCATTCAGCTGGGTCGCCCGGTGGGTGAGAAGGCCCTCGAACCCGGACTGCATTTCAAGCTTCCCCTGATCCAGAACGTGGTCTACTTCGACTCGCGCATCCTGGATTTCGACGCCAAGCCCGAGGAGATCACCACCACGGACAAGAAGTATATGAACGTGGACTCCTATACCAAGTGGCGCATTGTGAACCCGCTCACCTTCTATACCAAGGTGCGGACTATCCAGGGCGCCCAGGCCCGGCTGGATGATATTGTCCGCTCCCAGCTGCGCGTGGCTCTCGGCCGCTACACCCTCATCGAGGTTGTCTCCCATAAGCGGCAGGAGATCATGGACGCCGTGACCAAACGCTCCCGTGAACTGCTCAAGCCCTACGGCGTGGACATCGTGGACGTGCGGATCAAGCGCACGGATCTGCCTGCGGAGAACGCCCGCGCCATCTTCGGCCGCATGAAGGCCGAGCGCGAACGCCAGGCCAAGCAGTACCGCTCCGAAGGCCGCGAAGCCTCGGCCCGGATCAAGGCGCAGGCGGACAAGGAGCGGACCATCATTCTGGCCGATGCCGACAAGCAGTCCGCCATCGTTCGGGGTGAGGGCGATGGACAGGCCACGCGGATCTACGCGGAAGCGCTTAGCCAGTCGCCGGATTTTTATGCGTTTATGCGTAGTCTGGATGCATACAAAAAGGGATTTGAAAATAAATCCCGCTTCATAATGACGCCTGAGAGCCCGTTCCTGAAATACCTGCAATAATTTGCAACGCCTTTATATGTAAGAGGTCCATCCCTGTGGGATGGACCTCTGTTTTTCATTGTACCTCCAACAAAAATAGTGACTTCCGTGAGTCGGGAAAAAATCCCGATCAAACAAATGTTTTTTGGAATAACTATACAAAAGCCTGATGAAGCCTATAAAAAAATAACGGGAAATCCGCCTGCCATGTGCAATGTTAAAGTACATCATTGACGAATGGATATAATTTCTGTCATTGACGATGCGGCACAAGGCCAAAACTTAGAGGAAGGGATTTTATGCCTAAGAAAAAAAGACAATGTGATGAAGCTCAGCTCAAATGGTTCGAGGACGCCATGGAACGGATCAAGAAAGCAACAGGCGCGCGCACCCAGGTGCAGCTGGCCGAGGTTCTGGACGTTCGTCAGTCCAGCATCTCCGACGCCAAGCGTCGTTGCTCGATCCCGGCGGACTGGTTCCTGAAGCTCTATCGCAGCCACGGGCTCGACCCGGACTGGCTGGCTGAGGGCGTCGAGCCGGTCTACATCAACGCCGAGAAGGCCAAGATTCCGGCCGATACTCTGCTGCGTGAAGCCCCGGCCCCCTATGGACGCCTGAACTCCCGCGGCCGCGTCGTCCCGGTTTCCACCATGGCCGGCGCCAATAAGGATGCCGAGTCCTGGGAGCCCAAGCCTGTGGAAGAGATCTCCATGCCGGAGTCCTTTTGCCGTCCCAAGCTCCAGGTGGTGAAGGTCGATTCGGCCAGCATGGAACCCGTCATCGGACGGGGCGCTTTCGTGGGCATTGACTGCGACCGCCGGGATCATCCCGACGGAGATTTGTGCGCAGTTCATTTCCCGCATCAGGGTTTGACTATCCGCCGCGTCTATCTGCAGGGAGACACCTTCCTGCTCAAGGCGGAAAACGAGAAGTACTCCGATCTGACCATCCCCGTTGCCGAAATGGACGAGCGGACCGTTGGCCGGGTCATCTGGGTGCTCCAGAACCTCGCGGCTCTGTAGCTCTCCGGCTTCAGACATCATCGGGACCGGGCGGAACCATTCCGTCCGGTCCCGTGTATTTCGGGCCATTGCGGCGCAATTGACGCCCTCGCCTCTTGACGGAAAATCTGTCGACTCCTACTCTCCATCCATGACTACAAAAAACGATACTCCCCCGGCCCAGGCCAAGCCCGTCACCGTTCCCGAAATTCATGACCGGAAGACAGGCGAGAAAATCTGCTGCATTACCGCATATGACTACTCGTCGGGCCTCATTGCCGACAGGGCGGGCGTGGATGTCGTCCTGGTGGGCGATTCGTTGGCCATGGTCGTGCTCGGCAGGGAGGACACCCTCTCGGTGACCGTGGACGAGATGGTCCACCACACCAAGGCGACCGCGCGGGGCGTAAGGCATGCCCTGCTGGTGGCGGACATGCCGTTTCTCTCTTACGCCACTGTGGAGCGCGCCCTGGAAACCGCGGCCCGGCTCATGGGCGAGGGCGGAGCCAAGGCGGTCAAGCTGGAGGGCGGCGTGGCCGTGGCCCGACAGATAGAGGCGTTGACGGCCGCGGGGGTGCCGGTCATGGGCCATATCGGCCTGACGCCGCAGCATGTGGCCAAGTTCGGCGGGTTCAAAACACAAGGCAAGTCCGTGGACGCGGCCAAGGCGCTCATCGAGGATGCCCAGGCCGTGGAGGCCGCCGGGGCGTTCAGCGTGGTCATAGAGGCTGTGCCGGTTGAAGTGGCCCAGCTCATCACCGAGGCGGTGAGCATCCCCACCATAGGCATCGGGGCGGGCAACGCCACCGACGGCCAGATTCTGGTCTACCACGACGTACTTGGCCTGTTCGACCGCTTCACTCCCAAGTTCGTGCGCCGCTATGCCGAGTTGGGCGAGGCCTCGGTCGATTCGCTGATCCGCTACCGGGACGACGTGCGCCGTTTGCTCTTCCCGGCGGATAAGAACACCTTTTTTATGCCGGAAGATCAGGTTGATCAGGTGCGCAAGATCAAGGTCAAAAAGAAGAAATAGATGATCGATCTTTCCTGGCACGCGCTCTGGACCGGCCTGTTCTGGCCGCTTTTGCGTCTGACTTTTTTCATCTCCGTCGGCCTGTTCGTGGGCAACCTCATCGAGTCGCTGCGCTGGACCCGGTACGCGGCCCGGCTGGCCGATCCGCTGGCCCGCCGCGCCCATTTGGGCGATGTCTCGGCCGCCAGCTTTTCCATGGCCTTTTTCTCCGGCGTGGCGGCCAATACCATGCTGGCCGAGGCGCATGACAGGGGCACCCTCAGTGATCGAGAGCTGCTCTTTTCCAACATGTTCAACTCGCTTCCGGCCTATTTTCTGCACCTGCCGACCATCTTCTTCATCGCCGCGCCGTTCATCGGCCATGCCGCGGGCATTTATGTGGCCCTTACCGCCATTGCGGCCCTGCTGCGCACGCTGACCATCACCGTGGCCGGGCGCTGGATGCTGCCGCCGCTGCCGGAGGGATGCCTGCCCTGTCGGCTGGAGGAGATGGAGGCGAAGCGGGACAAGAGCTCGGCGCTGATAAGGACTTGGAAACGGTTCTACAAGCGGCTGCCCAAGATCGTCTACATCACCGCTCCCATCTACACGCTCTTTTACGTGCTCAAACAGCTCGGCATGTTCCAGTGGCTGGAGGGGATGATGGCCGGGCACGTGGGGCTCTTCTCGTTTTTGCCGCCCGAGGCCCTGGGCGTGGTCGCCTTTCACATGGCTGCCGAGTTCACGGCCGGACTGGCCGCCGCCGGTGCGCTCATCGCCGGTTCCCAGCTCACGGACGTCCAGGTGGTCCTGGCCCTCATGCTGGGCAACGTCCTGTCCTCGCCCATGCGCGCCTTCCGCCATCAGTTTCCCTATTATGCCGGTATCTTCAAGCCGCGCATGGCCTTTCGCCTCATTCTCTGCAACCAGATTTTGCGCATCGTCACCGTCTCCCTGGTGGGCTTGGTCTACGCGGCTTTCGTCTATTAGCCGGGCACCCAAACACTTTTTTTTATCGTCGATAAGCCTCAAGGGCGAAGCGCAATACATTTACGTTTCTTTCTTGGGGCTTTTGTCTTGGCCGCGACCTTGTCCGGCAATCAGTACCTCGGGAATGGCGTTAGTAATACGGTCGCTCCAGGCTAGTTGTTAGTTGGCGTCCATTGGTGGAACAACCCGATACGAGCTACCTTCCTTGTAAACAGTGTTTTTTTCGGTCGGGAGCATTGCCGGTACCAAGGAAAGCGGTTTGTGCTATCAATAAATTGATAACAAATTTGTAAAAACGATTAACAATATAAGGTGGCAAATAAATACTTGCTATGGTATATTCAATATTATAGCATGTCCCATGTACAATATTTATTTACTCATCAAAAGTGTAGTCGCTGCCGTAGGAGAGATATTCACATTGATAGCTGTTGCTGAACTACTCTCCAATCCGGCTAGGAGCTTCAGCGCTTTATTTCCGGTAGTACAACATATCCCGCAGGAACCGTGGCTCTATCATTCGATAGTGCTGCTCATCACAATTGGGATGGCCACTGCGGCCAGATTCTCAAGATATCCTCTCAACGCGCTTTTTCTACAAAGGCGGATCGTCGTTTATTGGGTTGATACCCTGCGCATCGCCTTTTGGGCCTCGCTGGTCCTTTTGGTTACCCGGCAAATCTCGCTGGCCACCCCGATGAACATCCGATGGGTCATCCTCTATATGGGGATTTTCGCCATCCTTCTGAAAAATGAATGCAAAGACGGTTACCCGGAGCCGCTCAGCGAATATAGGCTGGAGAATCTGGGAAAGTTGTCCGGTTGCCTGCTCGTATCCATCCTGGAAGCCTTTTGTGATTGGTGAGGTGTCAAATGAATCACTGTCTGCTTGGCCCCGGTAATACGGGGAAAACCTGCTATTTGTATCTGATGCGGTGCAAACTTCTTTCCGATTTTCCCCAAACGTATAATGCCGGCGGAGGGCATTGGGCGGATGAAAAAAGCATCAACATGGGGCAATGGCCTTTGAGAGGCGAGCTTTATTCAGCCGGGAACAGATTTGAGCCGCCGTTTATTCGGATAACGGACAAGACACAGAGAAATGAGGACTCCCATTTTTTCCCTGATCTAGCCGGAGGGTGGTGCGAACTAGTCGCCAAAATCAAGCCGAATATGGAGGACGTGGTGAAGGAAGCCGCAAAGTCGGGAAGAAGGGTCTCTACCCGCAAGCTGCTTATTGGCAAGGAATTGCGCAGGCCCTTCCAGTTTCTCTCGACCTGCAGCGCGTACCACCTTTTTCTCGACTTGAGCCTTGAAGGTGAAGCCTGGGACAAGAACGTCAGTGACCTGCAGATGGTGGTGAGCACCTTGCGCGACAACATCTTTCCCTTTGCCTCGGCAGGTGAGCTGGACAAGCCTGTCGTCGTGGTGCTGAACAAATCGGACACCATTACCGACGAGGTCACGGAGATGTATCAGTCCGGGGAGGTGGCCAAGAAATATCTCGTGCAGCACCGCGGGAATCATCTGATTGCGGCTTTGCATGCCCTCTTCAAACACGAAAACATACATTACGTGTTCCATTCCAACGTCGGCAAGACCAAGTCGGACGGCAATGGGGGTCGTCTTCCGGATTATGACTTCTTCTACTCTATTCCGGGAGATGTCTATTGCGGCAACTTCAGAAACTTTATTGAGAAGGTTCATGCTTAAAACCTTCCGAATCGGCAGTGACACCTCTTTGGGATTGCGCCAGGAGATGCCGTTTACCGATGTGCCCGGAGAATACCATGCCATCGACTGGCGCGGAGACGATCCGATCTACATGTATCGCTCGCTGGCAATCCAGGGAATCCAAGGTCGTCCGGGAGAGATATGCGTCATGGCGACAATGGATCGCGATGTCTGCCAATCAGGCATGTCCGTCATGTTTTTTTCCCACTTCGTGATCGGGCTTGCCAGATCCAGGGAAAAACGGCTTACAGCGCAGTTCCTGGAAGGGTTCGACTCCTCCCCGGATCTTGGGATGCTGGTCGAGGCCTTCAACCAGGGCTCGTTTCCCTCCTGGGCCGATTGGGCTCTCTCCATGTCCGAGATAAATTTGTCGGACCTGCGCAGCCACTATGCGTACACGCTTCGCACATATTCACGCATAAGGCTCCTGGAAGTAAAGGGCGGCTGCGGCCATGCTGGGTTGATGGCGCTGTTGGCGTCTGCGGTGAAAAAAGGGGAGATAGCCATTGCGCCTTGCGGTATCCCCAACGCCGCGTTTGCCGTGGCTCTCGTCAGGAATGCTGACAGTCTGATCCTGAATGAAAAGGAAAAGGAAGAGATCGTCCCGATCTTTAATCAACGTATTTTCGGAATCCGTTTTTTTCGAGAAAAGTCGGTGGCGGATTCCATTTTGGACGTTGGCGGGGCGCTGACTCTTCCCTACGGCATCGCGGCACTTCCGTATCCTCTGGTCGAGCGGTTGCGGCGGCGGGAGCTGAGCCGGGCCGATTGGCTGAAGACGAGAGCCCTCTGCCAGATCGGGGAATTGGCGACCCCGGATCTCAAGACATACCATTACCACAGGACCATGGCGATATTGGTGGCTCTGTCGACCGTTCTCCGTTCTATGGTGGACCTGGGGGAGATGGGGTGGTCCCCGGAGGAGGGCCTTTCCATACATGATGTTAGCGGTGCCCAGCTCATACGTATCACTTCACAATACACGTCCGTAACATTGGAAAATTCTTTGGCTTTGGATGACGTTCAGGAGGTTATCGGGTCCTCGCTGGATACCTTTGCATGTCTGCATCAATTCGAGAATTCATCCGTGAGGTTAACTTTCCATGGATAGCAAGCTGTTATATCTGGACGTATCGGAATTCATAGAGAGGGCGAAACCCATCATGACCACCTTTGCCATGTTGGCCTGTGCCGGGGTCTCCGCCTACGCGACCTACGAGGGACTGGCGGTTCAGGTGACAAAGGGGTTCGCTTTGCTGCTGTCCTTCGCCAGCTGGATAGTCGTACTTTTTGCCGCCTATTATGCAGGCGCCAAGCTGCTCAAGCGCAGTTCCTTTTTCATGCGTTTTTTCATTGTCGTCCTGGCGTTCTGCGGCATCCTTTCCTTCTCCACGCTATGGTCCGTGGTGGGAATGGCCAAAGGGCAGGTCTTCATTCTGGGAGCGGCGGAGTCGATTAATAATTTTGTGGTCGAATATTCGACCTCTGGCTACCAGCAGCATTATGCTTCCGCCCTGAGCGCCGTGAAGCAGACGATGGAAAGCGTGGCGACCGTACGCAAGAACTCCGAGAGGGGACTGTATACCGGCGTGGCCAAGCCCGGCGTGATTACCAAAAGCATGACCCTTGTAGAGGAAAAGCTGCGGAAGGCGGAAGATTTTATGGGCCAGGCCACAGCGGACGCCCACAAGTTCGACGATGCGATCCGCACCAACCTGACGAACATTCAGGGCAGCATCGACTCCTTGGATAAAAAGGAGTTTTTCCGGCAGTCCAACGAGATCAACAGCGCGCTCGCCTCGCTGAACCATCTGAACGGGAGCCAGATGCTCAACGAGAGCATCGTCGCACTCAACTCCGTTATTGATATTCTTGACGACAAGACTGCCGAAGACAGCCAGAAGGGACGCAAGCGTGAGGTGTTGGCCGCTGAGGTGAAGTCGCTCATCTCATGCAAGGAACGGATGCAGGATGCATTGATGGGCATGCAGTTCAAGGTCACGCCGCTCAGTGTGGCGTCAGTGACGGACCCGCTTATTCTCCAGTGCCTCAAGCACTTTCCAAGCACGTTCCATTGGTGGGCGCTCAGTGTTGCGCTAGATGTCGTTCCTTTCTTACTCATGCTCAATCTTTTGTCGCGCAAGGAGGGTTCTGCCAGCTTTTATTAGACTGTGTCGGTAAAGCAGTGTCGGGGGAGTCGGACTGGCGGAGATTGACTACTGCGCATCGGAAGCCTTCTGCCCCGAGATGGAGGCCGCCACCCGGCGCATTTCCTGTTCGGCCCAGGCAACGGCATCGGCGGGGGAATATTCGTCCGACAGGGTTTTGGCGATCATCCGGGGGATGATCTTTTCGGCAAAGAAGACGGAGGCGAGGGGGAAGTGGTGCCCATCCACCAGCCCGAAGGTCCGGATCGACTCCAGACCGGCGAGGATGCGTTTGATATTGGCCCGGCCGAACCGGTGGAACACGCCTTCCGGGTCATCCATGAACCGCTGGTCGTTTTCAAAGTTGCGCAGGGCCGGAAGCATACCGCCGGGCGACATGTGCAGCCACTCCACATACGGTCCCGGCTCATAGAGAAACGCCAGCAGCCGCTGCGTCGCTTCCCGTTTGGCCGGGCAGCCGCTCCTGAACAGGGAGAAGCCGTTGATGGAGCCGTATCCCGCGACGGTCCTGCCTTGGATCAAGGCCGTCATTCGCGTGTGCCGGGCCAGCTCCGGGTCGAATATTGTTCCGCTCAGGTCCTTGAAATGGTCGGAGCCGAGTGACTCTGCGGCCACGCCGGGCAGTGCAAGGTCGTCCATGATGAAGGTCGAATAGAAGAGCATGGCCAGACGGCCTTGCAGATAGTAGTCCCTGCCGCGCCAGGTCTGGGGGCCGGGCGGCGTGTACCCGGCCAGTTGTTGGTAGTATTTCAGCGCTTCGACCATCCGGGGCGAGTTGAAGACGAGCTGGCCGTCGGGGGAGAACATGCGTGCGCCGCAGGCCAGGGCTATCTGGGTAAAGATCTGCTCCGCGTAGTTGTCGGCCTTGGTGCCGAGCAATATGCCGTACACGCCTTTTGCCGGATCGGTGAATCGTTTTGCCGCCTTGAGGATTTGGCGGAGAGTGCGGGGCGGGGTGAGTCCGGCTTCCTCGAACCAGTCGGCACGGTACCAGATCCCCTGCACCCAGCCGTGGTGCGGTATGCCATAAAAGCCGCGACCCGGTCGGGTGAAGGCCAGCAGCGGCCCCTTGGAGAACCGGTCCGTACCGATGCTGCGCACGGCTGCGGTGGCGGCTCCGGTATCCAGCAATCCCTTTTCGCCCATGGCCACGATGAGGGCCGAGCTGGTGTTGACCAGATCCGGCGTCTCCCCGCAGTCCTTTTTATCGGTCACGCAGCGGATGAATTCGTTTTCGTCAATGCCCACCACTGTTACCTTGATGTCCGGGTTGAGCGCCATGAACACGTCGGCAAGATATCGGATTACGGCCAGCCGTTCCTTCGGCGTTTCCGTGGTCCACAGGCTGATCCCGACGGGCGTCCCAGCCAGGGCGCGTCCCGGCAAGGCCAGCGAGAGCATGGTTATGATAAGGAAGAGTACCCGCACGATCCCGTCCTATTTCGCGGTGAATTTTTCTGTGCCGTCCCATGTCTCGGACGGCGGATCGTCCCGGAATCGGCTCGCCCGTTCCGCAAAGGAGCGGGCCGTAGGGTCATCGGGCCTGGATTCCAGCAAAAGGGCGAACCGCTGTGCGGCGTCCGCGAAATCCCTGGCCATGAAGCTGTCATAGGCCGTTTCCCACTGCGTATACCATTTCTCGTCCACATGGGCGGCAAAACCTGCAAGTTCGTAGATGTCGGTCGGGATATGTTTGCCTTTGGGGATGACCCGCCCCACTGCGCGGAAGACAAGTCCTTCACCGGCCTGTTCCCGCACCTCCCGGCTGACCAGAATCTGCGTGCCCAGATATTTGTTCAGCCCCTCCAGGCGGGAGGCCATGTTCACCGTGTCGCCCATGGCCGTATAGTCCATCCGGTCCGAAGACCCGACATTGCCCACGATGCATTCGCCGGTATGCAGGCCGAACCGGGTGAACAGCTCTGGTTTGCCTTCCGCGCGCCACGCCTTGTTTTGCGTATTGGAAGCCCGGGCGGCGTACAGGGCCGCGACACAGGCGTGGCGGACGTGCTCCCCGTCCCGGGACGGCGCGTTCCAGAAGGCCATGATGGCGTCGCCGATGAATTTGTCGATAGTTCCATTGTGCGACAGAATCACGGAACTCAGTTTCTTGAAATAGACCGAGACCCGGCCCATCAGCTCCTCCGGGTCAGCCGCCTCGGAGATGGAGGTGAAGTCGGCAATATCCGTAAAGAGGACGGTCAGCGGCCTGCGCGAGCCGCCCAGCCTGGGTTCGAGCTCGCCGCTCACGATTTTTGCCACCAGTGTGCTCGGCACGTACTGGCCAAAGGAACGGAGGGCGATCTTCATGCCTCCCACGGACCGGGCCAGCAAATCTATCTCCTTGATGTGGGAACGTATTTTGGGCGTCACTTCCAGGTCGAATTCGCGGATTCGATTGGCCTCGCGGCTCAGGTCCTGCAACCGGTTGGAAATCCGCCGGGACAAAATGACGATTATCGGCATGACGAGAGCCAGCACCAGCAGGGCGAACAGCAGGTTGTCCCGACGCGTTTTGACAATGGCCTCGGTGAAATCGGAGGCAGGGGCGACGACAGCCATGTACCCGTCCTTCAGACTGTCCGGCACCTTGGTTATGCATCCCAGGTACTCGTGGCCCCCGGCCATGAAGGAAAAGGTGCCGTCCCTGCCGTCCGTCTGCGTGAACCGCCTGGAGACCTGCGCGATGATCGGGTCGTCCAGGTCGTCCAGATAGGCGGGCACCAGGCTGCTTCCCTTGTTGAAGGCTGTCTCCCGCAGGGAAAGCGAGGCGTCCGGGTGGGCGAGGAGCATCCCGTCCTTGTTGAACAGAAAGGCGAAGCCGTGTTTGCTTATGTGCTGCCGGGCCAAAAAACGGGAAATGGCGGAAAGGGTGATGTCCACGCCGAAAACGCCGGAAACCTGCCCGTCGAACCGATGGGCCACGGTCAATCCGAGTGTCCGGCAGGAAAAAAAGGGATAGGGATCGGACTGGGCCAGTCCGAAGTGGCCGAAGGCCATGGCATACCAGGGGCGTACCGTGGGTCGGAATACCGTATCCGGTTCGTGGCGCGACCCGACGGTCTGTCGGGACTCGTTCAGAAAACGCCATATTTCGACCCTGGAACCATTGTCGCGGCGCATGATTCTCCGAAAGGCGAATCTTGCGTCGGGCGGAGCCTTGATGGTGTTTCGAACCGTGGTTTCTCCAGGTTGCAGGAGGATTATCTGGTAAAAGTCGTCATCGTCATATCCCATGAAAACCGAGTAGATATATGGATAGAAGGAGAGTGTTTCCATCAGGTACGCCGCGGCGGGATGGTCGAGGAGCAGGGGCTTGGATTCCAGCCCGGGGAGTTCCTGAATCCGTTTGCCCAGGGCCAGGATGGGGCTGATCATGGCGTCTATCTGAATGATCGCCTTTTCGTTGGCCTCCTGGAGCAGGTTCCCGGCAATGTCCTTGGCCGCACGCGTATTGCGGATGTAGTTGTAGCTTGAGAGCGCAAGTACGGTCCCGGCCAGCAGGACGGTTATCAGCGTGAGCAGCGTGACGCGAAGAGTGAAGCGCTTCAGGGTACGCATTTTCCCCGGCTACGACAGTCGTATAAATATTTCAATGAGAAATATGTTTTTGGCGTGGCCCGGGGATTTCGGTCAGACGACGCAACCCTCCGTCTTGACCCCTGTTGGCTGCTTGGCTACGCTTCGCGGACACTGGGAATCGCTCTTTCGGGACCGATCGGGTTTCGACTTTTCCCCGACGCGCCCGTCCGCATCCTCCCCGCGCCCGGCCCCGCCGGAGCCGCGCGATATTCCCGCATCGCATACACAACCAGGAGGCAGCAATGTCCAACGATAGTTCCGTCAACTCGAAATCCGGCCGTCCCGAAACCTACAACGGCGCGGAAACGCTGGTCGCCACGCTGGTGGACAGCGGTGTGGAAGTCTGTTTCGCCAACCCCGGCACCTCGGAGATGCATTTCGTCAGCGCCCTGGACCGCATCCCCGGCATGAGGCCCGTCCTCTGCCTGTTTGAGGGTGTCTGCTCCGGCGCGGCGGACGGCTACGCCCGCATGACCGGCAAGCCCGCCTGCACCCTGCTGCACCTCGGACCCGGCTTTGCCAACAGCATGGCCAACCTGCACAACGCCCGCAAATCCCAGTCCCCGGTGGTCAATATCGTGGGCGACCATGCCACCTACCACGAGCGGTACGACGCCCCCCTGACCTCGAACATCATGGGCATCACCGAATCCATTTCCCACTGGACCCGCCGTCCGCGCAGCCCGCGCTCCGTGGCTACGGACACGGCCCTTGCCGTGCAGGCCGCGCGCATGGCTCCCGGCCAGGTGGCCACGCTGGTTCTGCCTGCGGATACCGCTTGGCTCCCGGCCGAACGTCCCGCCCCGGCCCTGCCCGTGTTCGGGCCGTCCCCGGTCTCCCCGGACGCCGTGGAGGCTGCGGCCAGGGCGCTTTCCGGCGGCAAGAAGACCGCCATCCTGCTGCGCGGGGGTGCGTTGTACGGCCCAGGCCTCGCCGCCGCCGGGCGTGTTGCCGCCGCCACGGGCGCGGTGCTCTTTTGCGATACCTTTACCCAGCGGCTGCGCGCCGGGGCCGGTGCTCCGGTGGTGGAGCGGCTGCCCTATCGCGGCAAGGCCGTCCTGGAGCGGTTGGGCGAGTTCGAGCAGCTCCTGCTGGTGGGTGCGGAGCCGCCTGTTTCCTTCTTTGCCTATCCCGATCAGGCGAGCTGGCTCACGCCGGAGCACTGCGATATTATCACCCTGGCCCACGCCAGCGAGGACGGCAACGCCGCCATGGTTGCCCTGGCCGATGCCCTGGACGCTCCCGCCAAGGGAGCCGTGGCCCTGCTGGCGCCGCCCGAGCTGCCTGCCGACGGGCCGCTGACCGCCAAGGACGTCATGCGCATTGTCGCGGCCCTGTTGCTGGAGGAGGCGATCCTCACCGACGAGGGCATCACCTCCACCCTGCCGTACTCCGGCCTGCTGGCCACCGCCGCCCCGCACGACTACCTGCCGCTCACCGGCGGTTCCATCGGCGACATCCTGCCGCTGAGCACCGGCGTGGCCGTGGCCGCGCCCGACCGCAAGGTGGTCTGCCTGGAAGGGGACGGCAGCGCCATGTACACGCTTCAGGCCCTGTGGACCCAGGCGCGCGAGAATCTCGACGTGGTCACCATCATCTATGCCAACCGTTCCTACGCCGTGCTCAACCAGGAGCTGAAACTGGTTCAGGCCGAAGCGGGCGGCCAGAACGCCCTGTCCATCCTCGACCTGCACAATCCGTCCCTGGACTGGGTCCAGCTGGCGGGCGGCATGGGCGTGGAGGCCGTGCGCACGGAAACGACCAAGGGGTTTGCCGACGCCCTGGCCTCGGCCCTGCGCCAGAAGGGGCCGCGCCTTATCGAAGCGGTCATTTAGCCGAAAAGCAAAACGCCTCCGGCAGTCCTAGCCGGAGGCGTTTTTTCACGAAATAGAGTGGCTGTCCGCCGGGTGTATCAGTCGTTGTAGTAAGCCATCCACAGCCCTTCCATTACAAGGTCGGGACGGATTTCTTCGATGGTTTCCGAGACCTGAGCGATGCTTTTGGCCAGCCCGCCGGTGGCGACAACAAAGGGGTCTTCCAGGTGGTTCGACAGCCGGTCGACCAGGCCGTCCACCATGGAGGCAAAGCCGAAGACCAGTCCCTGGTTGAGGCATTCCTCGGTGGTCCGTCCCCAGGTCAGGTCCGGAGAATCGATGGTCAGGTCCACTTGGGGCAGCTTGGCCGTGCCTCCGGCCAGGACGGTAGAGGAGGAGAGCACGCCTGGGCAGATAAGACCGCCTAGGAAGTTCGAGCCCTGGATGCAGGCCAGGGTCGTGGCCGTGCCGAAATCCACCACGATGATATTCTCATTGTCGTAAGTCAGGCGCGCGGAGAGGCAGCCGACCAGGATGTCCATGCCTGTCTGCTCCGGCCGGGCGTAGTGGTTCTCTATGTCGATGGCGATGTCCCGCCCGGCGAACAGGGCGTCGCAATCCAGGAACCGGTTTGCCATACGCGAAATGATCGGGTCCAGCGATGGCACTACGGAAGAAATGAAACAGGCCTCGACATCGTGGGGGTTGACTCCCTCGCGGGTGAGAATGGCCCCTATTTTGAGACCCCAGTCATCGGCCGTATTGGCCGGACGGGTGGGCAGGGTGTAGCTTTCGCCCAGCCCCTCTTCGGTAGCCAGACAAATCTTGGTATTGGTATTTCCCGCGTCGAAAAGCAGAATCATGGCGTGCCTCCTCCGGCGCTCTTTACGCGTTTCCCGGCAAATGGCAAGGCGCTTCCCTGCCTCGAATATGCCACAGGCCGGTTGAGAAGGTTTCCTGAATGGTCTATATGATTGAATCAAGACCTAGGAGCCTGCAATGAACCCCGCTTCTCTCATTCCCGTGGCAGAGCCGTTGCCCATCCCTTGGGGGTGGTTCGACATCCTGCTCGTACTGACTTTCGCCATCCATATCCTGTTCATGAACGCGCTGGTCGGTTCGGTGGCCATCGGCCTGTTCCGTTCCCTGCGCGGCAACCCCGGTCTGGCGAAGGACGTGGGGGACAAAGCCCCGCCCCTGCTGGCGCTGACCATCAACTTCGGCGTGGCCCCGTTGCTTTTTTTGCAGGTGCTCTACGGCCACTTCGACTATGTCAGCTCCGTGCTCATGGGCGGCTGGTGGCTGGCGGTCATCCCGGTGCTGATGGTGGCCTACTACGGTTACTATGGCGTTAAATTCGGATGGGAATCCATGAGTTCCGGCAGGCGGCATCTGATCCTGACCGTTTCCCTGGGCTGTCTGGTCTACACCGGGTTCATGCTGACCAACAACATGACCCTGATGCTGCTGCCCGAGGCCTGGACCAAATATTTCTCCGCAGGCGGCGGATTTCTGAACCTGGCCGATCCCACCCTCGCCCCGAGGTTCCTGCACTTCATGGTCGGAGCCCTGGCCGTGGGTGGCCTGTTCATCGCCCTGCTGGGTTCGTTCCGGGAGCATGAGGAGTACATCGGGATAGGTCTGCTCTGGTTCACCCGCGCCACCATGGTCAACCTGCTGGTCGGGGCGTGGTTCCTCATCTCCCTGCCCAGGTCCCTCCTGCTTATGTTCATGGGCAATTCCCTGCCCGCCACCTATACGCTGCTCGCCTCGCTCATTGGCGCGGGCATGGCCCTGCGGGCCGGGTTGGCCAGGAACGTGAAGCAGACCACTGTCTGGGCGGTGCTCACCGTCCTCTTCATGAGCCTGACGCGCAACTGGGTGCGTACCCTGTACCTCGCGCCCTGGTTCAAGGCGGACTCCACGCCGGTGACGTATCAGTATTCGTCCTTTTACCTCTTCCTCGGTTTCCTGGTCGTGGGAATGGCGCTCATCGCCTACATGATCAAGCTCTATATGCGTGCTCGCGAGGGGAGGGCCTAACCCATGGAATATCCCATCTGGCAACTGACGACCCTGGGTGGCGGATTCTGGATCGCGCTCATCGCCACCCTGCATGTCTACGTGGCCCACTTTGCCGTGGGCGGCGGCCTGTTCCTGGTGCTCAGCGAGTGGGCGGCCTATCACTCGAACAGCATCGACCTGCTGAACTACACGCGCAAGCACTCGCGCTTTTTCCTGTTGCTGACCATGGCCTTCGGCGGTGTCTCCGGCGTCGCCATCTGGTTCACCATCGCCCTGCTTTCGCCCGAGGCGACCATTACCCTCATCCACCAGTTCGTGTTCGGCTGGGCGGCTGAGTGGGTCTGCTTCCTGGGCGAGATTGTAGCCCTGCTGATCTACTATTATAGCTGGGACAAGATGGACCGGCGGGACCACATGATAGTGGGCTGGCTCTATTTCCTGTTCGGCTGGTTTTCCCTGTTCCTGATCAACGGCATCATCGGGTTCATGCTTACCCCCGGCCACTGGCTGGAGACCAAGGCTTTCTGGGACGGATTTTTCAATCCCACCTTCTGGCCGCAGCTGGTGTTCCGCACCCTGTTCAGTGCGGTCTGTGCAGGGCTGTTCGGGTTTGTCACGGCCACGCGCATCGGCGACGAGGCCACCCGCCTGCGGGCGGTGCGTACCTGCGCCTTGTGGACCGTGCTCGGCGTGCTGGCCACCGTGGCCGCAGGCTGGTGGTACGTGGCCGCGCTGCCCCCGGCGCAGCATGAGCTGTTCACTGTCGGTTCCCACCGTGTGGCCGGGTTCATGCGCTGGTTCTGGATATTCGGCGGGCTGACCCTGTTCGGCGGTCTGGTGCTGGGCTTCCGGCTGCCGAAGAACGTCGGCTTTCCCGTGGCCATGGTCGTGCTGCTGGTCGGCCTCGGCCTGTTCGGCTCCTTCGAGTTCCTGCGCGAGGCGGCGCGCAAGCCGTATCTCATCTGGAACTACACCTATTCCAACTCCATCCGGAAGGCGATGGTTCCGGCCATCGACCAGAAGGGTGCCCTGGCATCCGCCAAGTGGACGCCGCCCCAGCTCCGGGACGGCATCACCGATGCCAACCGCATGGAGGCGGGGCAGTTCCTCTATCAGCTCGAGTGTGCTTCCTGCCATTCCATCGGCGGGCCCATGAACGAGATTCGCAAACACACCGCTATGTACGATACCAGCGGCATGGAGGCGCTGCTCACCGGCCTGGGCAAGCTGAACCGCTACATGCCGCCCTTTGTGGGGAATGATGACGAGAAACACGCCCTGGCCGTGTATATCGCGGAAGGGCTGAACAACAGACAGGCCACCGTGGCCGAGGTGCCGGAACCGGGCGAGTTCGACCCCGCGCCGTTTGACGCGGAGAATGACGAGTACGCCCTGGTGGCCTGGGCCGCATCGGGTATGCAGTTCTATGCGGCATCGGGCAAATGGACCCTGCTGCCGCCGAAATCGGTCATCCGGGCGCAGTTGATCCTGCGCGATTCCATGCCCGAGGTGGTGACCGACGGCGTGACCGTGACCTATGCGGTTGATCCGGGCACCGAAGGCGAGAATCTCGACGGCTCGATGGCGCTTCAGGCGGATGAAGGCCGGTATGAGGCCGAGCTGAACGTCAAGGCCATGCAGAACGGCGAGTATCAGCCCCTGCCCATGGTCACCGTTACCGCCAAGGACAAGCAGGGCAAGGTTTTGGCCACGGCCAAGGTCGCCCTGCCGGTCAGCGATCAGATGGCCTGCCAGTCCTGCCACGGCGGGGAGTGGGCCAAGGGCGGGACCGGTGTTTCCGACGCCACCGTGGCCAACATCCTGGCTACCCACGACCGCATGAACAGGACCGATCTGGCCTCGCGCCAGAGCGTGAACTGCGCCGACTGTCACGAGGACACGGCCCAGAGCGCGGCCGGTAATTCGGACCTGCCATCCCTTTCCGCCGCCATTCATGGTGCCCATGCCGTGTATCTGGCCGGGCGCGATGCCGAGAACTCCTGTCTGGACTGTCATCCCAAGAATACCCTGCGCGGGCTGCACGACGAGGTCGGGCTGACCTGCGTGAACTGCCATGGCTCCATGACCGGCAATGCGGTCGCCCTGCTGAAGGGTGACGGCAGACCGGCAACCGCGAAGCTGCTGGCAATAGTCGATCCTTCGGACGACGGCGATATCGAGCCGAGGAAGCCTTGGACCATGGAGCCGGACTGCCTGACCTGCCATGAGGACTTCGGCGCGCCGGGCACGGACGATGCCTTCGGCACCTGGACCGAGGACGCGGAAGGGCACTTTGCCTACCGCCGCGACGAGATGGACGCCGTAGCCTGCGCCGCCTGCCACGGCAGCCCCCATGCGGTGCATCCGGCCGGAAACGACCGGGACAACGCGATGCCCATGCAGCTTACGGGCGATGTGGCGGCCCTGGGCGCGGGCGGTACCTGCACGGTCTGCCATGTGGACGAAATGGACGACCCCGCCCATCACTCGGGAATGGGGCTGGAATAACGGACATTGTTTGAAAACGGCGCGGGGCGGCCGGATCGACTTCGGTCCGCCCCGCGTTGGTTTTGAAATTCGGCGGGCTGCGTGTGCCATGGGTCCGATGGTGAACCTGCAAACCGGGAGGGCCCGTGTCCTGCGATGAATTCGAGTTCTACCTCACCGAGGTCAAGGCGCATTGGCTTGAGGCCCGCATTGTTCTGAACGGCTCTCATTACGACCTGAGCACCCATTCCAATTTCTCCGAACCGATTCGGGATATCTGCCGTTGCCTGTCCGATGCTCGCGGGCTGGAAGGACCGGTGGACATGGATCGCGACTATCGTCATCTGGAATTCGAGTGGATCGGTGAAGGGTGGCTCTATTATTGGAACGTCATCCCCCAGCCGGACGGCAGGCTGCGCGTGGGCGTGGAGTTCAAGGGCAAGCGCGAGGAGGGCGGCAGGGAGTTTCCGGTCTGGGCCCTGGATATCCATACGGATTGGCAGACCTTTTCGCGGCAGGCCTTTACCCAGGCCCTGGCCCTGCTTCGGCAGCATGGTTTCACCGGCTACCACAGCCGTTGGGGCAAGGAATTTCCGGTATCGGACCTGATGCGGCTGGGGCACCTGCTGAACGGCCAGCCGCTTGATACCAACGACATCTTCCGCGAACTCGACTATCTTGTCGGGGCGAGGTGACTGTATGAGACTCTGGACCGTTCATCCCCGCTACCTCGACGTCAAGGGACTGACCGCCGTGTGGCGGGAGGGCCTCCTTGCCCGGGCCGTGCTGCTGGGCAGGACCAAGGGGTATACCAACCACCCGCAGCTTGTCCGTTTCAGGGCCACAGCCGATCCCGTGGCCGCGGTAAACGCCTACCTTGGCGAAATTCTGGCCGAGTCCCGTTGCCGGGGCTATCGCTATGATGCTTCCAAGATTGCCCCGGCCACCGTGCCTTCCATGGAGGAGACCGAGGGGCAGCTGGACTACGAGTGGGCGCACCTCTTGCGCAAGCTGGAGACCCGCGCCCCGGACCTGTTCCAGCAGTTCAAGGACATTGAACGGCCGGAGCCGCATCCGCTGTTCTCTTTGGTGCCGGGTGCCGTGCGCGATTGGGAGAAGCGCTGACCTCGCCGCCTCGCATTAGACAGCTACTTCCTTTTGGGTCATAGTCGGTTGGAATTTTCATTAATAACCACTATCCGAGTCATGCCATGAAGCTGCGCATTCCCCAGGATATCGAATACAAGGACATCATCGAACCCGCCTTCGGACAAATGGCCTCCCGCTGCGTACCGTATTCGCTGACCGTGCAGCGTGGGCTGGAGCCGTTTTATGCGCTTTACAAGGCTGTGGAGTATCTGGTGAAGCACAGGATAGCGGGCGACTTTGCGGAGTGCGGCGTCTGGCGCGGCGGCTCGGTCATGCTAGCTGCCCTGGCCTGCCGATATTTTGGCGATACCTCCCGCCGCATTCATCTCTTTGATACCTTTGACGGCAACCCGGAACCGCAGGCCGTGGACCTGGACTGGGACGGCAGGAGTCCGCATGGCGCGTGGGCGGAGCACCGCAAACGTGGCACCAAGTGGGGCTATGGCGGCCCGTTGGAGGACGTGCGCCGCAATGTGCTGGCCACAGGCTACCCGGAAGACCGATTTGTTTTCGTGCCCGGCCGGGTGGAGGAGACCCTGCCGGACGCGGCCCCGAAGTCCCTCGCCCTGCTCCGGCTGGATACCGACCTCTATGAATCCACGGCGCACGAGCTGGAAACCCTGTATCCGCGTCTGGTCCCCGGCGGTATCCTCATCGTGGATGACTATGGCTACTATCAGGGCGCGCGCAAGGCCACGGACGAATATATGGAGCGCTCCGGGGCCGTGATCCTGCTCAACCGCATCGACGCCTCGGTCCGTCTGGGCGTCAAGGTGGCCTGACCGGAGTTCGCCGTGCGCACATTATCTGGTTCGTTGCTCCTCCTGCTGTTCACTACTTTTTGCGTCTCTCCTGCATCGGCCTATGATCCGTGGGCGGTCAAGCCGGTCTGCGTGTTCGGGATGCCGTACATTGGCCGTGCCGTTCTGCCTCACCAGGGAGGCATCATCACTGAAATCCTGCGGCGTGTGTTGGAGCCGGAGGGCGTGGTGCTACAGCATGAATCCATGCCCTATGGCCGGACCGTGGATGAGCTGGTGCATGGTTCCGTCCAGTGCTCCCTGAGCATAGGCAACGATCCGCGTACGGTCCTGCGCGGCAAGCACCCCATATTCCTGTACGACCTGTGCGTGGCGCGTGCGCCGGAAACCGCGTGGAAGGGCGTGAAATCACTGCAAGGGCAGCGGGTGGCCTATGTGCACGGATTTGATCTCCCGGCTATTCTCGGCGTGGAATTCTCCCCGCAGAAGATGTTTGATCTTGCCTCGGCCTTTTCGCTTCTGCGTGACGGGACCGTCGCTTATATTCTGGACGGGAAAAATCTGCTGGAGACGGCGCGCAAGGAGTCAGGAGTCTATCTGCATCAGGTCGTTATCGAACCCATAAGGACCCTGCCGGTGCACCTTGTGTTCGCTCCCACCAAGGAGGGGCGTTTGTTTCGCGACCTCTATGACCGGCGCATGACGGAACTGAAGCAGGCGGGAGAGCTGAAGGCAATCCTGACCGAAAGCGGCCTGTCCGAAACAAGGGCCGTCCGGCTGCTCAAGGCGCAATGACACGGGCTGAAGACGAATACGGCCGCATCGCGCCCCACTACGACCGCGTGGTCGGTCCCTTTCTGCGCCGGGTGCACCGGGCCGTTCTGGATGCGCTGCCCGATCCGGCCCTGCCGCTGCTCGATCTGTGCTGTGGCACAGGGTTGCTGATCGGAGCCGCTGCATCGCGCGGCATCCCGGTGGTGGGCCTGGACCTTTCTCCGGCCATGGCGGCGCGAGCCGAGGCCGCCGCGCCCGGCCGGGTGGTGCGTGGCGATGGCGTGTCCCTGCCCTTTGCTTCCGGCAGGTTCGGCGCGGTGACCATCTGTTTTGCCCTGCATGAAAAACCGGCATTTGTCCGGGAAGGTCTGCTGGCCGAGGCCGCGCGCGTGCTGCGCCCCGGCGGATCGCTGCTGGTGGCGGACTATCGGGTGGGTCGCTGCCTTGGCGAGCGGCTTATGGGCGTCGGCGCGGCCATGGTGGAGCGGCTGGCCGGGCGGGAGCATTACCGTCTTTTTCGGGAGTACCGGCAGCGCGGCGGCAGCCGGGCAGAGCTGGAGCGGGCAGGGTTCATGGTTCGGCGCACCGCCCTTTCTCTGGGCGGCACGGTCGGTGTCTATCTGGCCGGAATATAGTGGGAATGAGGCTTAATCGTCGTCAAAGGCGAGGCGGCTGATAATGACGTTGGAGACGAGCATACCGTCCTTGGTCAGCCGCAGGTGGCCGTGGCTGATGCGGACCAGATGTTTCTGGTGCAGGGCGGTGATGAGCCGTTCCTGCCGTTTCATCAGGTCGTACCCCGCCTTTTCCCGGAATGCCTTGAGGTCCAGCCCCTTGGATGTCCGCAGCGAGAGCATGACCATTTCCTTGAGCAGGTCCTGGTCGGTCAGCTCCTCATGGTCCTGGCCCACCAGTCCGCCGCGCACATAGGCGTCGTATTCGTCCATGTAGCGCGGGTTGCAGAACCTCCGCCGTCCGATGGTGGACACGGCCGACGGGCCGAGACCCAGATAGTCGGACCCGGTCCAGTAGCCGGAGTTGTGCTCCGAAACAAAACCCATGCGCGCAAAATTCGAGACCTCATAGTGCATGTAGCCCATGGATTCCAGGAATTCGGAGCCGTAGATGAACATTCGGCCCTGTTCCTGCTCCGAGGGCAGCTTGAAGTCGCCGCCTTCGCCCACCATCTTGGCCATGACCGTGCCGTCCTCCACCGTGAGGTTGTAGGCGGAGAGGTGCTCCGGCCGCAGCCGGGAAGCGGCTTTCAATTGTTCGATCCAGGTGTTCACCCGCTGGCCGGGCAGTCCCCAGATGAGGTCCATACCGATATTGGCGAACCCCGCCTCGCGCGCGGTCTGGAACGACGCGGTGGCCATGGCTGCGGAGTGCGGCCGCCCCAACATGCGCAGGTCCAGGTCGCTGAAGCTCTGGACGCCTAGCGAGAGCCGGTTGAACCCCATGGAGAGCAGGGCGCGGAAATAGCTGATGTCGTGGGCCGAGTCCGGGTTGGCCTCCAGGGTGGCTTCCATGCCGGGCGCGGGCTTGAACGCCTTGCGGATCGCCTTCATGATCTGGTCGAGCTGGGTGAGCGGGATGAGGCTCGGCGTGCCGCCGCCGAAGTAGACGGTACGGATGGGCGGATTCTTGAGCCGTTTGCCCCATAGCTCGATCTCCTGGAGCAGGAGCTTGTGGTACCAGATGAAGGTTACCTGGTTGAAGGCCTGGGAGTGGAAGGAGCAGTAGTGGCAGCGGGAATGGCAGAACGGGACGTGGATGTAGAGCAGCAGCCCCTTGGCGGGCGGGGTGGCCGTCTTCTTGTCCCCGGCGGCAGCGGCCGGAAAAGCGGCCTTCACCGGAACGTCTTCGCCATAGATGCGTCCCATGCTCAGTCCCTGAACCGTTTTTGCCGGTGCAGCACCAGCGCGCCCCAGGTGAGGTATGCCCCGGTCACCACCAATATGGGCAGCAGCCAGCCGGGCAGCTGGCTCTTGTGCACCAGCCCGTTCAGCCCGTAGTAGAGCTGGTTCGTCCCTGCGTAGAGCAGCAGCAATACCGTGGCCCAGGAGGCCAGTCCCCATCCCTGCCGGGTCAGCCAGGCCAGCACCGCGAAAATCGCCACGGAACCCCAGGCAAAGGGCCAGTCCGGCGTGCCCGCCAGCATGGCTACGGCCCCGTTGAGCAGCGGCGAGAGCACGAAAGCGGCCAGAATGGTGTCCCGGTGCAGGATCGGCGTCAGCAGCCGGGGCAGTTTGCGGGGCTCTTTCCTGTCGGTCATGGGCGCGTCCCTAGTTCGCGGTGGTACCGCTCGTTTTCGCTGTACAGGCAACCACAGTATTGCTGGCGGTAGATGCCCCATTCCTTGGACGTCTCAATGCCTTCCTGCCAGCCCTCGCGGAAGTCGTGGTACAGGAAGCGGGTCTTCTGCGTTTCCAGGTCCCGGCACAGCCCGGCGATGACGTCGTGCTTCTGGAACTTGGAGTAGAGCAGGGTGGTGGTGAAGGCGTCGAATCCGCCCCGTTTGGCAATGGATGCCGTGCGCTCCAGGCGGATGGCATAGCAGTGAAAGCAGCGGTTATTCTCGCGGTGGGCCATGGCCCGGAACCATTGCTGCGGCTCATACTCGTCATCCTTGACGATGACCTTGATGCCCAGCTTGTCGGCCACCTCCAGACAGCCGTCGCGCCGCTTCACGTATTCGGTCAGAGGGTGGATGTTCGGGTTGTAGTACAGCCCGGTGACCTCGCACCCCCTGTCCTGAAGCGTCTTGATGGTGGTGATGGAGCACGGTCCGCAGCAGATGTGCAACAGTACCCGTTCCATATCTCCCTCCTCAATACGACGATCTTTATTCGTCGTACTCGTAGTCGATATCGATGTGCACCTTGCGGTTGTATGTCTCTTCCAGCTCCGCAATGGTGTTGCGCTTGTGGTTGAGCAGGTAGATGGCCAGCTCTTCCTCGCAGTTGAACTCCACCATCTCCAGGCCGGGACGGCGCAGGTCTCGGTGGATGTCCTTGAGCGCCTGGAGGGCCTGCCACTCCATGTTGCGCCGGATGCCGGTGCCCTTGCAGCAGGGGCAGGGCTCGGTGGAGATGGCGATGGCCGACGAGCCGAGGCGCTGGCGCACCAGCTCCATGAGGCCGAAGGAGGAGATACGGCTGACGTCCGTGCGTGCCCGGTCGCTCTTCATCTCATTGCGCATGACCTTTTCCACTTCGCGGCAGTCCTTGGGGTTCTTCATCTCGATGAAGTCGATGACCACCTGACCGCCGATGTCGCGCAGCCTGAGTTGGCGGGCGATCTCACGCGCGGCCTCCATGTTGGTCTTGAGCGCCATCTTCTGGAAATTGCGTTCGCCGCCGATCTTGCCGGAGTTGATGTCCACGGCCGTGAGCGCCTCGGTGGCATCGAAGACCAGACGGCCGCCCGAAGGCATGGTCGCCTCGCGGGAGTAGATTTCCTGCACCTGCTTGACCAGATTGAACCGCTCCAGCAGCGAGAGTTCATTATCTTCGTGCAGCTTGATGAGGCTGTTCTTGCGCGGGAAGGCGAGCTTCACGAAGTCCTCGATCTGATCGAAGGTCTCCTTGTCGTCCACCCAGACCTCGGTGATGTCGCTGGTCAGGTAGTCGCGCACGGCCCGGGCCGCCAAACCCATCTCATGATAGACTATGGCCGGAGCCTTCTTCTGCTGTGCATTGGAGCGGATGTCCGTCCACAGGCGGTTCAGGTATTTGAAGTCGCGCTCCAAGGCGACCTTGGATTGTCCGATCGCAGCGGTCCTTGCGATGAGCCCCACGCCTTCGGTGGTCTCAAAGGACTCCAGGATCTTTTTCAGCCGGGTGCGTTCCTTCTCGTTCTCGATCTTGCGCGACACACCCATCTGGGAGCGTCCCACAGTGTAGACGAATCCCCGGCCCGGCAAGGAAAGGTACGTGGTCAGAAACGCGCCCTTCTTGCCCGTGGGCTCCTTGACCACCTGGACCAGAATCTCCTGGCCGGGCTTCAGCACCTTCTGCATCAGCGGAAAGCGTTGGCCCTTCTTGGTCTCCGGGTTGCCCACGTAATATTCCGGGTGCACCTCGTCTATCTGGAGGAACCCATTGCGCTCGGCGCCGTAGTTGATGAACGCCGCCTGAAGGCCGTTGTCGATGTTGTGGATGTAGCCCTTGTAGATGTTGCCCTTGGTCTTGGCCTGGTGGACCATCTCAACGTAGTACTCGTTGACCTTGCCTTCCTCGGCGATGACTACCTCAACCTGCTCTCCGGGCAATACCGAAATGAACATTTTTTGCCGCCTCTTCTTGGCGGCCGTTACATTGGTCATGATGAACCTCGTGTGAAAAGTGTTGGATCATGGCGTGCTACTCCTCCAGGATGTGTCCTGTGCCGTGGTAAAAGGTCTCGCCCCGGTCGTCCCGGGGGATGATGCCGCCCTGTTTCTCAAGGGCTTCCACGGCCAGCCGAACCCGATTCGGGTCCGCATTCAGGGCATCTGCCAACTGGTGGATGGTCTGCGGTCTGCGGGCAAGCGATGCCGCCACCTGTTCCGTTAATCGGTCCAGAGGTGCATCCTCTCGCTGCGCAGCACTCGCCGGGCGGGGAGATGTCTCGCCCGATGCCAGCCTTGCGCGCCAGCGGCCCAGGGTTTCCCCGCTTACGGGGAGCGTTCCCTTTACCGTTCCGGGACGCGTGGATGTCACCACGTCCACCCGGTCGGGCTCAAGCCGCCTGCAAAATTCCGTCAGCCGGTCCAGGTTCTCGTCGGAGTCGTTTATCCCCTGCACCAGCAAAATCTCCAAAAATATCTTTCCGTCAAATTCTCTGCGAAACGCCAGGAGACCGTCGGCCACCATCGTAGCGGTGATGCCCTGTACAGAACGGTTTACGGCGCGGAACTCCGCTTCCACCAGAGAATCAAGGCTCGGCAGCACAACGTCCGCCTTCGCCAGTTCCGTTCTTACCTCGGGATCGGACAGCAGCGTCGAGTTGGTCAGCACGGCCACGGGCTTGCCGGGAAAAAGCTCCCGCGCCCCGTCAATGACCGCACCCATGTCCGAGTTCAGACACGGTTCGCCCAATCCGCCCAGAGTCACGATGTCGGGCCGCGCGTGCCCCTCCGCCTTCCAGGCCCGCAGCTCATTCAAAATGGCCGCTGCCGGTACGTAGGGCGCGCGCTCAAGGGTCCGCTTCCGCGTGGCCCCTACCTCGCAGTAGACGCAGTCCATGGAACAGATACGGTCTCCCAACAGGTCCAGCCCCAGGGACCGGCCCAGCCGCCCGCTCATTACGGGTCCGAAAACGTATTTGTATGCCATGGTTTTTTCTGCCTGTATCCGCCGTTCGGCGTTTCACGGAACTATCTGAGGTTATTCAGGACTGAGGGGCGGATGTCAAGAACGGTTGAACAATAGGTACTAGGAATCGAACGGGTTGGCAAGGCAACGCACGGTGGATGCCTCCGGCGGTGCCTGCCGGCAGGGCCACCTCGCCGGTGGGGCGTCTCCGACGGCCAGGGCGCTGCCCTGGACCTGCCAAGGGCCGAGGGCCCTTGGATCCCCGGTCCGCTGCGCGGGGTAGGAGCCTGGGGGGTGGGAGTTGGTTGGCTGACGGCTTGGCGGGTACCGGCTGTGCGGCGTCCGCAAAGATTTGAGTGAGCCGCTTTTCGCCCTGCCGGGACGAAAAGCGGCTCACTCAAATCTTCACGGACAGTAGCCCCCGCCGTCTGGAGGAGTGGTAGAAATTTGGAAGGCTCGTCAGGACGGCGGGTTGAAACAGAGGCAAAAGTGGGGTTGTTCTTTGCGGATTTCGCTTTGCTTTTCCCTTTATAAAACCTCCCGGTTTGCGCCGGAAAAGCGGCTGGCGGTGTGACGGTAAGAAGTACTGAGTCCGATCCGCTTTTTTCGGCGCAAACCGTAACCCTGCACGGAAGGACGAAACCGCCCGCCTCGGCAGGCCTGAGCCGTCCTTTCAGGCTCTGCCCCCGCGAAAGCGGAGAATGGATTCTCAAGGCCATAGCCTTGAGCAGGTCCAGGGCAGCGCCCTGGTCTCCACGAAGTGGTCCCCCGGAAGGGCCGCCGGAGGCTTTCCCTGCCCCACAAGGGCAAAGGCCCCGCCGGGGTGGAGGCGAGGCCTTAGGAATAAGGGGATTGGCTTGGGCCTAGTGGCTTTTCTGCCAGGTCTCCCATTCTTCCTTGGTCAGTTTGCCGTCCTTGTTGGTATCGGCTTCTTCCATGATGCGCTTGGCGTTAAGCGGGTAGTAGCTGGTGATTTCGGCGGTAACCACGGCCTTGTCGCCGTCACGGTCGATCTGCATGAAGCCGGAGGTGAAGTGGATGCGCTGCAAGCGGTAGAGAATGCTCTTGTTGGTGGCGCCGTGTTCCAGATAGTAGGCGGACATGGTCTGCTTGCCTGTCAGCTGGCCAAAGGTGTAGCCGTCGGCGTTTTCGGCGAAATAGAGGTTGCTGTCATCGCCATAGATGCCGGTAAACATTTCCTTTTCGAGAATATTCTTGGCATTGAAGTAGAGTTTGTAGCCTTTGAAGAGCGGCCCGGCCTGATCGTCGATGACAAAGGCGGCCTGGCCTTCCTTGAATCCATTGTTGGTGTTGACGAAGGATTTGCCCTTCCAGGTGCCGCGGAGCTCCGGGGCATCGGCGGCCAGGGCGGGGATGGCCATGAGCACGGCCAGTGCGAGAGTCGTGAACAGGATAAGACGTTTCATCGGAGTTTCTCCTTGGTTATTTTAGGCGAAGTTATACCGTATGGATGCTTTGGCGCCAGTATTAAGTTTCAGAAATGGGCATTTTTTTTCGCAAGGTGCAAAGTGGCTGAAAGGCGAGGTGGTCTTGACGGTTGTTGTCGTATTTTCTAGGGTTCCGCGACTTCGCAAACCGGACGGTATAATTCATTGCTGCACATAGATAAGGACAGGATTCGCACCATTTTGCTGCTGCGCATGGATCGCATAGGCGACATGTTTTGCACCACCCCCGCCCTGCGGGCATTGCGCCGGGCTTATCCCGATGCGCGCATCGACATGGTGGCCGCGCCCGGCAACGCCGCCGTGGTGCGCAACAACCCGGACATCGACTCCCTTGCCGTCTTTCCGCTGAAGAAACCCTGGCTGTGGCCTCTCCACTATCTTAAGTACCGGCTGCGGCGCTATGACATGGTGGTGGCGTTCAACGGCCAGTCCCGAACCACGGCCCGGCTGGCGAAGTTTGTTCATGCGCGTCATTGCGTGGGCACCTGGGCGCGGGCCACGGAGAACTATTTCAAGGAAACCGTGCGGTACCAGCAGGGCGAGCACACCATCGAATTCATGCTGCGCACGGCCGGGGAGCTGGGCGGCACGGAACTCGATCCGGCCATGGTCTTTCCGGTGGCCGATGCGGTTCGCGAGCGAATGGCGGAGCGTTTCCCCCGGCGGCAGGGCAAGCGGCGCGTGGCCATGTTCATCGGCAACGCCAAGAAGGTCGATACCCGCTGGCCCGAGGACCGCTTTGCCGAGTTGTCCAAGCGGCTGACGGCGCGGGGCGATGTGGAAATTTACGTGGTGGCCGGTCCCGGCGACGAAGGCCTTTTGCCGCCGTTCTCCTGGACCGACGACTGTCTGCGCTACCCCGGCGGCAGTCTGGAAGAGCTGGCCGCCTTCCTCGGCACCTGCGATCTGTTCGTGACCAGTTCCTCAGGCCCCATGCACCTTGCGGCGGCAGTGGACGCCCCCATGGTCGCCATCCTCGCCGATTACACCTACATGTGCTGGCGGCCCCTTGCCGATATTCATACCATCGTCCAGTCCCACCAGCCCGATGTGCAGGTGGGTACCGTCACCGTGGACGAGGTGTTGGAAGCCGTGGAATACCGGCTGGATGTTATCGAGTAAGAGGGAAAGGCTGGAGAGGAAACCGCCTGCGGCGGGATGGTCGGGTGACTTCGCCTCCGGCGGCTTAAGGGCTGTGGCCCTTAAGAATCCCTTTCTCGCCTTTGGCGAAGGGGAAGGGATAATTGCATAAAAGAAACGCCCCGAAAGTGTGGCTTTCGGGGCGTTTTATTGTCTCTTCTGAGGAAGCGGAGGTGGTTATTCCTCGCCTTCCTCGGTCTCGGTTTCAGCTTCGCCGAATTCGTCCGTATCGGGCAGATCGGCGGCCTCATCCTCAATGGCCGGAGTTTCGGACGGAGCGGGCTCCGTGGGCTGCTCCATGTAGCGGGCAAAGACCAGGAAGCCGGTGTGGGCGACCATGCGGTCGTCCGGGCGCAGTCTGTCGGCCACGGGCTTCCAGCGCCGGACCAGAATCTCCAGCACCTCGGCCTCGGCGAACGGGCCGTCCTCCAGTCCGCGCAGCAGGTCCGAAACCTGATTCACGGTGGGCAGCAAAAATCCGCACATGGCACCGGGGATGACCGCCTCCGGGATCGCGCTCAAATATTCCCACGGCGTGCGCACATCCAGGAACAGCGCGTCCGCACCGGAATGCAGGAAACCGTCCTCGATGTTGCGGTTCACTTGCTCCACGCGGTCCGAAAGTCCCACGCGTTCCAGATTTTTCCCGGCAAGCTTGAAGAAGTCGGCACGGCGTTCATAAGTAATGACCTTGCCCGTGTCGCCCACGAACCAGGCCAGGGCCGTGGTCAGGCCGCCGGAGCCGGTGCCGGACTCGATGACCGTGGAGCCGGGGCCGATGCCCAGCTTCATCATCAGGTAGCCGATTTCCTTGGGGTACATGATCTGCGTCTGGCGCTTCACACCCTTGATAAGGTCGTGCAGCGTAGGCTTCAGCACCAGATAGGGACGGCCCAGATGCGTTTTGACGTACTGGCCGAAACCGGCTTCGCCCACGTCGTCCATAAGCAGCTTCCCATCGTGCGTGTGCACCTCGCCGCCCGGCTCGAACTTGCGCAAATACCGCTTGCCCTTGTGGCTGATAAGCAAAACCAGTTGTCCGGATTCGATCATGACCAATCCTCCCATGTTTAATCTGGCCCTTCGGTACGGGGGCAGGCCCCGGAAGTCAACAAAAAGGTCCGTTGGAAGGGAGCACCTCGCCGGTGGGGCGTGTGTCTCCGACGGCCCCTTCGGGGAGACCAGGACGCTGTCCTGGACCTGCCAAGGGCCGAGGGCCCTTGGATCCCCATCGCCGCTGTGCGGGGTAGGAGCCTGGGAGGTGGGAGTTGGTTGGCTGACGGCTTGGCGGGTACCGGCTCTCCGGCGTCCGTAAATTTTTGAGTGAGCCGCTTTTCGCCCTGCCGGGACGAAAAGCGGCTCACTCAAATCTTCACGGACAGTAGCCTCCGCCGTCTGGAGGAGTGGTAGAAATTTGGAAGGCCCGTCAGGACGGCGGGTTGAAACAGAGGCAAAAGTGGGGATGTTATTGGGAGATTTCGCTTTGCTTTTCCCTTTAAAAAACCTCCCGGTTTGCGCCGGAAAAAGCGGCTGGCGGTGTGACGGTAAGAAGCACTGAGCCCGATCCGCTTTTTTCGGCGCAAACCGTAACCCTGCACGGAAGGACGAAACCGCCCGGCCCGGCAGGCCTGAGCCGTCCTTTCAGGCTCTGCCCCCGCGAAAGCGGAGAATGGATTCTCAAGGCCATAGCCTTGAGCAGGTCCAGGGCAGCGCCCTGGTCTCCACGAAGTGGTCCCCCGGAAGGGCCGCCGGAGGCATTTATCCCTGCCATTTCCCTTTGCCGATAAAGATTTTCAACATCACTTGCCAAAGTGTGATAAAGTGATCATTTTATCCGGGAAACAATTAACCCCGGCGGTAGCATGGAATCGATCAAGGCACAGATAAAGGGCATGCATTGCGCGGCCTGTTCCGGACGCATAGAGCGAGTTGTGGGAGCCATGGACGGGGTCGAGTCGGCCTCGGTGAATCTGGCTGCCGAGACAATGGATATGACTTGGGACCCGGATGTGGTGACTTTGGACGAGGTGGGCGCGCGCATCCATGATCTCGGTTTTGAGGCTGAGTTTCCGGTGGCTTGCGACCTGGAGGAAATGCGGCTGTCGCTTGGCGGAATGCATTGCGCGGCTTGTTCGGCTCGTATTGAGCGCGTGACCCGCAATATGGAAGGCGTGGACTCGGCTGACGTGAGCCTTGCCGCCAATGAGGGGACTTTTGTTTTTAATCCGTCCAAGGTGTCGCGCCGGGAGATTCGGCAGGCGATCAGTGACGCCGGATTCACCTCCGAGGTGCTGACCGGGGCGGGTTCTCATTTTGAGGAACACCGCCGGGAGGCCGAGGAAGGGCTGAGGGCGCGAAAGCGGGAGTTGATCCCCGCGTTTTTGTTTGCTGCGCCGCTGCTGGTGCTTTCCATGGGCCACATGTGGGGGATGCCGCTGCCGAACTGGCTCGATCCCATGCATTCGCCGATCACTTTTGCCCTGGTGCAATTGGCTCTGGCCCTGCCGGTGGTCTGGTCGGGCAGGAATTTTTATTTGCAGGGCATCCCGGCCTTGTTGCGCGGCGGTCCGAACATGGACTCGCTGGTAGCCATGGGCACAGGCGCGGCTTTGCTGTATTCGCTGTGGAATACCATTGCCATGCTGATTTATCCGGATGCCACGCATCTGGCCATGGACCTTTACTATGAGTCGGCGGCAGTGCTGATCGCCATGATTTCGCTGGGCAAGTATTTCGAGGCCAAGAGCAAGCTCAAGACCTCGGACGCCATCCGCGCGTTGATGCAGCTGACCCCGGATACCGCGACCCTGGTGCGCGACGGCGTGCAGGAGACCATCCCGCTGGACGAGGTGGAGCCTGGCGATCGGCTGCTGATTCGGCCGGGGGAGCGTGTGCCCGTGGACGGCGTGGTGGCGGACGGGCGTTCCAGCGTGGATGAATCCATGCTGACGGGCGAGCCCATGCCGGTGAGCAAGGAAGTGGGCGACAAGGTGGCGGGCGGCACCCTGAACACCCATGGTGCGCTGACCATCGAGGCCGAGCGGGTGGGGCAGGATACCGTACTGGCGCGGATTATCCGGCTGGTGCAGGATGCGCAGGGCTCCAAGGCTCCCATCGCCAATCTGGCGGATACCATCAGTTATTATTTCGTACCCACGGTCATGAGCATTGCTTTGATCGCCGGGCTGGCGTGGTACTTCATCGGCGGCGCGGGGTTCCCGTTTTCGCTGCGTATTTTTGTGGCCGTCATGGTCATTGCCTGCCCCTGCGCCATGGGGCTGGCCACGCCGGTCTCCATCATGGTCGGCACGGGCCGGGGTGCGCAACTCGGCGTGCTCATCAAGTCCGGCCGCGCCTTGCAGGAGGCGGGCAGCATCGACACGGTGGTTTTCGACAAGACCGGCACTTTGACTCACGGCCGCCCGGAGTTGGCGGACATGACCATGATCCGGGGCACCATGGCCCACACCGAGGCGCTCTATCTGGCTGCGGCCGCGGAATCCATGAGCGAGCACCCGCTGGCTCAGGCGATAGTGCGCCGGGCCGAGGAAAAGCAGCTGAACCCGCCGCAGCCCGAGAGCTTCGAGGCCATTCCGGGCAAGGGCATCAAGGCGGTGGTGAACCGGCGCGAGCTGGCCATCGGCAACTGGGCGTTCATGCAGGATCTGGGATTTGATTTCGGCATGGACAACCTCGCCCCTCAGGCTGTGGAGCATTATGAAAAGCAGGGAGCCACGGTGGTCTACATGGCGGCGGACAACAAGCTCAATGCCCTGTTCGCCATTGGCGACAATCTGCGCGAGGAAACGCCGGAAGTGGTGGCGGACCTCAAGCGGGCCGGAATGACCCCGGTGATGCTTACCGGCGACAGCGAAGTGAACGCGCGGGTCATGGCCGAGAAGGCGGGCATCGAGACCGTCATCGCGGGCGTGTTGCCCGAGGACAAGGCCGGGGAGATAGCCCGGCTGCAGGGCGAGGGCCGCAAGGTAGCCATGGTCGGCGACGGCATCAACGACGCACCGGCCCTTGCGGGCGCGGATATCGGCGTGGCCATGGGTGGCGGCATCGACGTGGCCGTGGAGTCCGGCGACGTGGTGCTCATGAAGTCCGACCTGCGCGCCCTGGAGACCGCGTTCAACCTCTCGCGCGGGGTCATGACCAACATCAAGCAGAATTTGTTCTGGGCGTTTGCCTTCAACGTCATCGGCATTCCGGTGGCGGCGGGTGTGCTGCATCTCTTCGGCGGGCCCACCTTGAACCCGATGATCGCGGGCACGGCCATGGCCATGAGCTCCGTCACCGTGGTCAGCAACGCCCTGCGTCTCAGATTTTTCAAGGGATAGGAAACCTGTAACTCAAGGAGAATCAGTATGCCTGTTGTAAAAGTAAAAGGCATGAGCTGCCAGCATTGCGCCAAATCCGTGACCGAAACCATGGAAAAGCTCGGTGCCAAGGATGTAACTGTCGATTTGCAGAGCGGCGACGTCACCTATGAGGAAACCGCTCCCATCGCGGCGGACGTCATCAAGTCCGCCATTACCAAGATCGGCTTCGAGGTTGCGGACTGATCCGTCCGCAACCGCAGGCATGAAGGGCCGCCCTGTTGGGCGGCCCTTCTTGTTTGTTCGATTGTCTGTGGAGTACTTACTCGCGCCCGGCCCCGGCAAGGGTGTCCCGCACATCGTCGGGCAGACGGACGATGTTGTCCGGGTCGATTTCCACCAGCAGGAGGGCGGCGGCGATGCGTTGGCCGGGCGTTCCGGCTTCAATGGCCTCCACCAGGGCCGGTTCGGCGGCGGAGCCCATGGCGGCCAGGGCGCGGAAGGCGGTCTGGCCGGTGAGGGTGCCGGGCCGGTTGAGCAGCTTGATCAAGGTGGGGGCGGCTCCGGTACCGAGTCGGGTCATGGGATGATTGCCGTGTTGATTGATCTGGAGCAGGTGGAAGAGCAGGACGGACGGCGCAGGGCCGATGAGTTCGATGGCTTCGGCCACAACGTGCATGGCGCGCGGGTCTGAGCAATCCAGGGCGCGGACCAGGGCCGGGACGGCGGTTAAGGCCGCAGGACCCAGGCGGCCCAATATCCAGGCTGCCTTGGCGCGGAGAGAAGGGTCGTCGGTGGCAAGAGTCCCGGCCAGGGCCGGAACCGCGTTTTCTTTCATCAGTATAAGGGCGTAGGCGGCTCCGTGGGCCGTATTGGCATCCGGGGAATTGAGCAAGGCCGCCACCCTTGGCGCAGCGGAGGGGCCGATGACGGCCAGTGTGTGGGCGGCCAGTCCGCGCACGGAGGGATCGTCGTCCGCCAGGGCTGCAAGCAGGCCGTCGGTTCCGTAGGCGGGCATGGGCAGCAGTGCCAGCCCGATGGCACCGCCCCTGCGCTGGGCCGGAGTCCCGTTGGCAAGGGCGTCGAGCAGGGCTTGCAGGGGGGCTTGGCCAAGTTTTCGCAGCTCGGCTGCCGCGTCGAGGCGGGCGGACTTGTCCGGACCGCCAAGCCGGGCCGTAATCCCGGCGACCGGCTGTCCGTCCGGTGCGCCTGCGGCATTGGTCCGAATCGGAGCCAGGGTTGCCAAAAGGAGTAATACGTTGCCCAATAGCAAAAAATGTCTCATATCTAGCCTCTATAATTGACTTGTGTCATATGGCTATTTTTGTCCCATGTCGCTCCAGGCCCAGGCGACATTGCCGCCGATGGCGCGTCCGATCTCGCCGTTGTAGTCGCGCTTGAGCCGGTAGGTTGCCGGAGGAAACTCCCGGCCGTTGTCGGAATAGAAGATGAGTTCGAGGTCGTCATCCACGCGTCGGGTGGCCACGCGGCGGACCAGGGTGGTGCCGTCTTGCCCAGGTTCGCGCACGAGCATGATGCGTCCGCCGGGGCCCGGGTCGCGGTCGTCGCGGTCCACCAGAATGATGTCTCCGGGGTGCAGGGCTGGAGCCATGGCCGCTTCGCCCTTGCCCAGCTCCACGCCCACCAGATTTGTCCGGAACCGCAGGGGCTCCTGGTGCCGCCATACCAGCACCCAGCCTTTGACGCGCTCTTCCGGGATGGCACCCTGTTCGGCTGCCAGGGCAGGGTCGGCCAGGGGCACGGCCAGATAGTCCTCAGGGTGCAGTTCCGGGCCGCCGCTTTTTTCCTCCGGGGAGCAGAAACAAACCTCCCGGCTCGCTTCGACAGGGTCATCTCCAAAGGTGACGGAAGCCCCGAGCCGGTCCAGGATCAGCCCGAGCGAGTCGGCGTTTAGCCCCCGTTCCTTTTTCAGAAACCGTCCCAGCTGCGAGGGGTCGATGCCCAGCTCGTCAGCCATGCGCTTGTTGTTGGGATAGCGCTTTCCCCGGCCGATGCGCTCGTTCAGCGCCCGGCGTACATCGTCGGTAAAACCCATATTCCGCTCCTTTGAACGTACGGAGTTAGAGGAGGTTATACACTTTTTTTGACAAATGTCTAAAGCTTAATGACAAAATTTGTTGACGGTCAAATAGTCATATGACTATAACACCATCCGTTCGCCGATACTTCGGCGTAGTGGAGAGACAATATGATTGAGAGTATGGAACTGGTTCGCATTGAAAAAAGCAACGACGGAACTTTTGGCGTTCTGCGGCTGGACGGACACGTATTCTGTGTCACGCTGGAGCCGCCGGACCGGGGCAATGCGCAGGACGTGTCCTGCATTCCGGCCGGACGCTATCGCTGCCGCCGGGTTGATTCTCCGCATTTCGGCACGAGCTTCGAGATAACGGATGTGCCCGGTCGCTCGCACATCCTGCTGCACGCGGGAAATGTGGCTGCGGACACGCGGGGGTGTGTGCTGCTTGGCCGGGAGTTCGGAGCGGTTGCCGGACAAAGGGGCGTTCTTCATTCCGTTGCCGCCATGGATCGGTTCATGGAGTGCTGCGAAGGGGGCGATACCATGGAATTGATTATTCGCGAACTGGAAGGGGGGAACACATGTCAGACGGTTTCTGCCTGAAGGGGGCGCGGGAGATCTGTGAGGCGGTCGGGGAAAATCCCCGGCATATGCACGAACTGGTGCGGGAACACGGGCTGCCTGCCTGGAAGCGGGAGACGCGGGGCACCTGGCGTGCCCTGCCGGACGACCTTCGCCGCTGGGTGCGCCAGCAGCGGGACAAGCACATAGGTGCCTACATGGAATAGTTGCGTTCGGTCTGTGACTGGCGAACTTTCAGCCTGCCGACGGACCTGCGGCCATTACCTGATGCCGGATGAACCAGCCCCCACTCATTTCCGGGGCGGTTTGTCCGGCATCGTTTGTCCCTGCGGGGAGGCGGAGTCCCGTCTCCGGCCGGTTCAGGGAGATGCGCTCGGCCGCTGCCAGACATTGCCCCAGTCTGGCCATTCTGGTCAGGCTCGGGTCTGTGGCGGCGGGCGGGGATGCCGATGCGGTGGCGGGAGGTTCGGCCTTGGCCACGGCGTGGATGTTTACGACGGTCCGCCGGGAAGTGGGGCGAGGTGTGGGCGCAGGAATGAGGGTCGCTTTGGCGATCACTTGAGGTGATTGGGTAACTGCCTGTGCCGTTTCAATCGTTCTCGGCGCGATAATGGGTGTCGATTTAACAAATTTTGGCGCTTGAGAATGGGATCTTTCCTCTAAAAGGGGATGTTCTCTTGGCGCAACCGTCGCCAGCCGGGTCATATCCACCTGTTCCGTTTCGTCTTCCGCTGGGCCGATCAGGAAGGCCAGCTTTTCCACGATGACTTCGTCCGGGGTTTTGTCGTTCACGGTATACTGATAGCCGTATTCACACACGGAATAGGCGGTGGAAGCGTACTGGACCGTTCCGCTGCCCACCAGCCCGGCCACGCCCAGCAGGGCGTTGATGACCAGACAGCCCGACAGGAGCGGGAGCGCGATCAGGCTCAGGATGTTTCGGTACGCGGCTTTGTTCATGCCGCTGATACTGCATTCCCTGTGCCCGGATCGGATTATTCCGTGAATTCGGCGGGATTCCCCTGGCGTGGACCGGGGCGGCGCAGGCGGGGGTGGCTTCGGGTCAGGGAATTGACGGCGTGGGCGCAGGGCCGGGAAGCATGGTGATGGCGGTCACGTTTTCCAGCAGGATGCCCTCTGGCCAGGCTAGGTCGGGCCGGTCCAGCCCGGGTTCCAGGGTGGAGATGATGGCCCGTCCCACCACTTTGCGGCCATAGGCGCCCTTGTGCCCTGTTTTGAGGCCCCACAGGGCGTGCATGACCACAGGCTGTCCGTCTTTCTGGCCGATGTAGAGCATGATGTGCCCCGGCTTGCGCACCAGGGTCAGGAACGGCGTGGCGAAATCCAGGATAATCCGCTTCTTTTCCGCGCGGGGGAGTCCCTTCAGGGGGATGGAGACGCCTGCGCTGGCCTGCCGGGCGGAGTTGCGCGGCAGCAGAATGCCGAAGGGCGCCATGAGGTCCATGGTCAGGGCGGAACAGTCGCGGCTGCCGTAGAGGCCTCCCCAGCCGTAGGGGCGGCCGAGCATTGTGTTCGCCAGCCGGGCGAAGTTGGCCGGAGTCGGGACCAGGGGCATGATCTCGGCGGCGTCGGCCGGGAGCAGCGCCCGGTGGATCACGGCTTCCCCCTTGTCGTTACGGGCCGGGGCAGCGACGATCAGGCCGTCCTTCGTCTCTTCCAGCACGGGCAGGACCATGCCCACCTCGCCCCGAAACAGGAACCGGCCGGTCTCGTCGCACACCGGGGTTTTGTCATGGGTAATGGCCGCATACACCCCGGTGCGGTAGGCGGCGGCAAACCCGTCATCCACCCAGCCGAGGTCCCGCAGGGGAATCCAGCCGAAGGTGAACCGGGACTCCACCAGCACCCACTGCCCGTCCTCGCTCAGGTGGTCCGCATAGAGCGGGGTCCCGGCAAGAACCAGGGAGTTCTGCATGTAGTCGAAGGGAAACCCTTCGCCCGCGAGGCTGAAATCGTAGAACGCGGGCTCCTCGGAGGGCAGCACACGCATACTCGTGTCGGTCACGGCCACGGCCCGGCGGCTCATCGATGGATAGGCATCCACCCGTGCGGCCTTGCGCATCCGTTCCATCCAGGCCGGGCTTCGCAGCAGGGTATTCTCGCCGAAAATCCGTTTTCTTCCGAACTGGTCCAGCCCCCAGAACACACTCTCGGCACTGGTGACCGGCCGGTTCCGCTCCCAGGGGGCGAAGTGCGCCGCCAGAAAACGGTCGTATGCCTGTTGTTGGGCTTCGGGCGAGAGCAGCGGGGCGTTCGGCTCCAGGCCATGATAGGCTCCGGCGTCCTGCAACATGTCGTCCACGCCACTGACAGGCCCGTCCACATGGACGGCGCAGGCGGCCAGAAACAACAGGCAGGCGCTGAGAGCGAACAGCCCGAAAAAGTGGAGCGGACGGCGCACTAGCGGTTATTCCTTCATGAACTTCTTGCCCATGTCGAAGCCCTTGCCCACCAGCTTGCCCAGGCCGTAGTAGCCTCGGGTGCCGGGTGTAAAGATCAGCGGACGGACCTTCTCGGGATCGGGATTGCCGTCCTGGAGCTTGTCGTCGTCGCATTTGAGGTCGCGGATTTCACCCACCAGCATGGTGTGTGCGCCCAGTTCGTAGGAATGGATCAGGTCGCACTCCACAATGATGGGGAATTCGTCGATGTAGGGGGCCTGCACCTTGTCGCTGGCAACGGTGGTCAGGCCGGTGACGGCGAATTTGTCCACCTTGCTGCCGGAGACCATGCCCAGGAAATCGGACTCGGCGGCCAGCCACTCCGGGCAGACCGAAATGGTGAAGGCCTTGTTCTTGAGAATGCCCGCATAGGTGTGGCGCGAGGGGCGGATTGAAACGGTCACGCACGGCGGTTGTGAGCTGCAGATGCCGCCCCAGGCCGCGATCATCGCGTTGGGCTTGCCGTCTTCGTCATATGCGGAAACCGCCCACACAGGGGCGGGCTGAACCAGCGTATTGGCTCCGAGGGATTTTTTCATTTCGCACTCTCCTTGAAGGTGAAAGTCTGTGAGGCGTAGCCTACGGCAAACAGCGCAAAATGCAACCGCCGCCTGGATGCGTCGTTAGTTCTCGATTCCCCATACCTGACGCACGGCGTCGGCCAGGGCGCGGATGAGCGGGTCGTTTCCCCGGTTCTTCGGATATACGAAATAGAGGGGCAGCGAGAGTTTCGGTCCGGTCCGGCAGATGATGGCCGCACCCTGTTCGGCCAGCTTTTCCGCGTCTTCGGCCTTTTGGACGGAGAGGCCATTCCCGGCGGCCACGAGTTGGCCGAGGATGCTCTCTTCGCCGGCTCGGATGTAGTTTTTTATGTCGTGGCCCGCATTTTCGGTGATGGTGTTTATCACCTGCATGAACGGACACGTGGGTATGGGCAGTATCCACGGCAGGGCGGTCAGTTCGGCAAGGGATTTGCCCCGTACCCTGTCCGCCCAGTCGGTGGGGGCCACGATGTGGATGCGCAGCCTGCCCAGGTCCAGGGAGGATACCTCGGCATACGTGTTCTGAAGAAAGGAGAATCCAGCGTCGATGCGGCGGTCGCGCACATCCAGCAGGATCGAATTTGATGCGGACTGGATAAGGTTGAGCCGGACCTTGGGGTGGGCCGCACCCATGGCGGAAGTCATTTGCGCCGTGCGCAAAAAATGGGGATCGGAGTTCAGGGCGATGGTCAGCTCGCCGGATAGCTCGCCGAGCAGCCCCTTGGCGTGGTCCACCATGTCGGAAGCGGCGCTCAGGATGGACTCCGCCTTATCCTTCAGGGCCGTGCCCGCGGCGGTGAGCTGCATTCCCCTTGGCGTGCGGACGAACAGCGGGAGCCCGAACTCCTCTTCCAGTGCCCGGATGTGGGCGCTGACGGCGGGTTGGCTGGCGTGGATGCGGTCGGCCGCGCGGGTGAGGTTACCCTCCTCTGCCACAACCGTGAAAGAACGCAACTGGTACAGTTCCATGGCCTGGACGGTAGACTGAATTTCTTCCTTGAGCAATCGGAATGCGTAAACCCTCCCCACAGTTATTAGCATTGGACCTGCGGGACTCGTCAGACATAGACAAGGCCGAAATCAGCGCGGCAGAGAGGCCCCTTTATGAAGATCGGACGCAGACTATGGATGTTTTTGGAACCCGAGGGCGGGCTGGAGACGGGGGGGCCGGATTCGCAGACGGCATTGAGGCCGGTGTCTGGACCGGAGTGGCCGTGCCGGCCGGGGTCGGGCTGGGGCAGCTGTAGAGGCGCTCCGCCCTACCGGGGCAGGATTACGGTGACGGTGGTCCGGTCCGGGGTGCCGGTGTCCAGCAGGATATCGCCGCCGTGGGTCCGGGCAATGAGCCGGGCGGAATAGGTGCCGAGGCCCGTTCCGTTGCCGGTGCCGCCCGTGACGTACTTTTGGAAAAAGGTGTCCCGTATGTGCAACGGCACCTCGCCCTGGTTGCCGATGACGATGGATCGGGGATCGCCGTCCTTGAGCGTGACGGTCACGAATCCGCCGGGAGGGGAGGCGATGAGTGCGTTGCGCAGGAGGTTGCCTATCATGGAGCGGAACAGCGGCGGATCAACCTCGGCAACAAAGCGGTTGTCGGGAGAGCCGATAACCTCCATACCCAGGCTGATGCCCTTTTCCCGGATTATGGACAGGCTTTCCGCGCGGATTTCCTCCAGGGTGCGCAAAACGTCCACCGGTTCCCGCTCCAGCTGATATTCACCCTGCTCCATCTTGTAGAGGTCGAGGGAGCTGTTGATGTGCTGGAGCATGGCTTCCCCAGCCTTTTCGATGATATCGAGAAGTTCCTCCTGACCGGGGGCCAGGTTGCCCATGCGGCGAATCTCTCCGGGCAGGCCGATGACAGCGCCCAGCGGTGTCTTGAGGTCATGGCGGGCCATGCGCTCCACGTCCTCGCGCAGGGCTTCGGCCAGCTTGCGGTCGGTAATGTCGCGCCCGACGCCCAAAATGCCGATGACCTGCCCTTCCTCGTTGTGCAGGGGGCCCAGCCGGGTTTCGAACCACAGGTAGGAGCCGTCCCGGCAGATAAATTCCAGGTCTCGTATGACGGAGCTGGCCGTGGGACTCGATGCGGTGCTTGCCTGCTCCGCTGCCTCACGAAAGAGGGCTCGGGCCGATGGTTTGAGAAATTCCGTCAGCCGCCGACCAAGGATTTCGGCTCTGGAATAGCCGCGCGCCGCTTCGTCCGACGGGCTGACGTAGGTGTAGCGCAGGTTTGCGTCCAGGCCGAAGATGACGTCAGTCACGTTCTCGGCCAGCAGGCGGTATTGCCTTTCCCGCTGGCGCAGGGATTCCTCCATGAACTTGCGGTCGGTGATGTCCGTGCCTACGGAGAGCAGCCCGGTCATGCGGTCCGCGTCGTCCTGCACCGGCTCGTGGGTCCAGGAGACCCAGATGGCCTCGCCATTTTTGCACATGGTGACGAACTCGGAAAAGGGAAGGGCGGAGGGATTTTCGAGGAGGTGGTGAAGGTCGCGCCCCATGGCCTCGGCCGCCGGGGAGTTTTGGGGGACCAGGGTACCCACCAGTGGCTTGCCGAGCAGCTCGTCGTGGTCGTATCCGTAGAAATTCTCCGCGAATTCGTTGCTGTAGGTGATTGTTCCTTCAAGGTCTACACGCAGAATGATGCTTTTGGCATATGCCATGAGCAGGCGGAACTCGTCACGCTCCCGCAGCCTTCCCGTCAGCTGGGAGAGGGCGGCGAAGATGAGGCCGACCATGACCAGAGAAGCCATGCCGCCGCCAAGGATAATGGCCGTGCGGTTGGGCGAGACGCCCCATCCGTTCTTGGGGGATGCGGCCAATATCCACCCCCCGCCGGGAACCGGAATAGGTAGCTGTACCGAGCCTTCGGTAAAGACGTCGGCCGTGCCGAACAACAGGCGCTGCCCGGCTGAAGGCGTATTGCCCGAGGTCTTCAGAGCAAGGCGCAGGTCGCATGAAGCGTGGATCAACCCTGCCTCAATCAACAGGGATTCAGTGTTTATCTTGATCAGGGCGAGGCCCCAGTCGCCTCTTCCCCCTTCCAGAAACACCGGCGCCATCGCCACGACAAGGGCATCCTTGCGCGGCATGGGGGCCGGAGCCGCGACCCGGAGCTGCCGAGTTGTCAGAACGCTTTTGGCCAGCGCCCGGATATCCTCCGGCGTATCGGTAAGCAGGGCACGGTCCATCCAATATGCACGGGCTTCCGGGGGGTAGGCATGGCTGACAACATTTTTGCGGGCCAGGGCTGCCATGCGGATGCCACCCACTTCCGAGGTGAGTTCCCCGGCCAGGGTATTGAAGGCCTGTTCGTCCAGGTCCGGGCGCAGACGTACGTATGTCGTCAGGGTATTGAGCAGATTGAGGCGTGAGGTCAGGCTGTTTTCCAGATCGCTGCGGATGGCGGAAAGTTGTGATAGGGCGGACAGCCTGGCCTGCTGCTCGAAACGTTGCTGGTCCACCTGCAGCCCTGCCACGATACTGGCGCCCAGAAATATTGCCACGGCGAGAGGCACGAGCGTAAGTTGTTGCTTGGTCATGTGTGTCCGGTTGCTGACAGGCTATTGTATAATTTCTATAGCAGGAACGGACGCAAAGGGGAATGATAAACGGATTTCATCGGCAACTTGCGGGATTGCCTGATCAGGAACGGGGCTGCCGCATTCCTCGGACATAGGTCCCCGGCGTCATGCCCATGACCTTGGCAAAACAACGGTTCATGTGGCTTTGGTCGAAGAATCCGGCCTCCAGAGCCGCGTCGGCCAGGGGCATCCCGTTGCGCAACATCCGCTTTGCCTCGCGGATGCGGAGCAGGGTTTGATACTCGTGGGGTGGCATTCCCACGGAGCGGGCAAAGGCGCGGTTCAGGCGGCCTGGGCTGCATCCCGCCGTGGCGGCCAGATCCTCCAGCCGCACTTCCTCGGCGAAATGGGTTTGCAGGTGGCTCCGGGCCGACCGGATGCGTTCCGGTTCCGGCTCTGCTTCCTCCTCGGTTTCAACGGGGGGTACCTGCCCTATGCGGGCCAGCCGTTCCAGCAGGGCCAGGAGCGCACCCTGCCGTTCCATGACCGGAGTCCTGGTTTCGGCAAGCTCGGCCAGAGAGAGCACCATACCGAAGAGCACCGGGTCGTCGGCCACGGGTTCCGCCGGAGTCCGGACCGGTTTGCCGAAGTCGCCGAGACGCGCGGTCGGAATGGCTATCATGACGTATTCGCTTGTTCCCCTGTCCGGGCAGGCGTGCACCCGGCCCGGGGCCAGGATGATGACGTCTCCGGCCCGGGCCGTGAATTCCCCGCCGTCCACGCGCACGGTCCGTTCCCCGGACTCCACCGCGCCCACGCACAACGAGTCGTGCAGGTGGCGCGCATCTGTGGGCGTGGGCCCGGCGTGGCGGACGACGGTCACGCCTTCCAGGCCTGGTATCTCGTTGAAACGGGTCGTGCGGGTGGTCACGTCGGTTCTGCCTTTAGCGGTTACAGGAGCGCGGGAGAGAACACGGCCAGCAGGCCGAGGCCGTCGTCTCCCGCCCGCACCGCGTGCGGCTCGTTCTCCGGCAGAGGGGCGGCCATGCCGGGTTTGTAGGGGATTTCCCGATCTTCGAGCATCAGGGTGCCGGAGCCGTGGATGACCTGATGCAGCTCCCAGTTGCCTTCGTGGACATGGCGGCGGATTTCCGCGCCCGGTTCCAGCCGGACAAGGTGCAGGCTGAACCGGCCGTCGCTTTCCTTGCCCGTTACCAGATGTTTGAGGGCCACGCCGGGAAGCGCGGGGTTGGGATTCCACTCCGGGGAAGTTTCCGGCATCCCGCCCAAGCGGGTCAGGGCAGTACCTTGGTCAAAGGCGGCAAAACAATCTTTCATGGTGTCCTCCAGGGATGTTTTGCCGGAGAGTATACGAGGATGTGAGCGGGGGATTGGACGTTCTTGCCGCTCTATTCGGCCATGCCGCCCGCTTCCACTTCCTCGATGAAGGCGTCCACCAAGTCCGGGTCCAGGGCGGAACCGGCCATGGAGCAGAGGATGCCCATCGCTTCCTGGGGCGTCCTGCCGGTCTGATAAGGGCGGTTGGTGGTCATGGCGTCGAAGCTGTCGACCACGGAGAGGATACGTGCGCCCAGCGGGATTTCCTCGCCGCACAGGCCGCGCGGGTAGCCCTTGCCGTCCAGCCGTTCATGGTGGGCATAGACGTAGTCCAGGGCCGGGCCGAGGAAGGAGAGGTTGCACAGGATGTCGTGGCCCCACTGCGGGTGGCTGCGGATCTCCAGCATCATGTTCTTGTTGATGCGCGTGTCCTCGTTGGAGAAAATATGGTCGGAAAAGCCGATCTTGCCGATGTCGTGCAGGATGCCCGCGATGCGGATGCGCTCCACCTCGTCCGGGTCCAGACCCAGCCGCCGGGCCAGCCTTTCGGCATAGATGCCGACGCGCTCGCCGTGGCCCTCGGTGTAGGCGTCGCGCGCGCCCAGGGCTTCGGCCACGGCCGTGACCGTATTCAGGGTGTCGGTCTTGATCCGTTCATTGAGCTGCTCCAGGTGGAATTCCCTGGCCTCGATCTTGACCATCATCAGGCCGACGGCCTCGGCCAGTTCCTGGATTTCCGGGGGATAGCCGGGGCCGGTCAGTTCCATGATCTCGTTGGAGTAGTTGCCCGAGGCAACGTCCTTGATGATCCGGATCAGTTCCTTTTGTCCGTCCAGCCACGCCATAACGGTGTTCCCTATTTCCAGACCGAGGCGTTTTCGGCCGCAAAGTCGGCAAAGCTGCGGGCCGGTGAGCCGGTCAGGAACTCCACGGCCTTGGTGACGTTGCCCATCATGCCGAGTTTGACCACGCGGCAGAGGCTGATCTCCATATTGCGCTGCCACTCGGTGTATCCGGCGCGGTCCAGGTCGGCGGCAAAGGGTTCTTCCTCGATGGACTCGTAGGCGATCTCCCTGCCTGTGGCCTCGGTCAGCCGGGCGGCCACGTCCGCGCCTGTCAGTCCTTCGGGGCCGGTCAGGGCGTAAAAGCGGTTCTCGTGGCCCTCGCTGTCGCCCAGCAACTGGACGGCGCAGGCGGCCACGTCGCGGGCGTCGATGTAGCTTACCGGATAGGATTCCTCGGGCAGGACCACCTTGCCGGAGCGCACGGAATCGGCCAGCAGGGTGGAAAATTTCTGCATGGAGCCGTTGGCCCGGAGCACGGTGAAGGGAATGCCGGAATCCTCCACGAACTGCTCGACCATGCCGTACTCCCGCCCCATGCGCCAGTGGGCGTCGGAAGAGGCGTCGTACCGGCTGTAGAGGACGATATAGCTCACCCCGGCTTCCTTGGCGGCAGCCACGGCACGGTTGCCTGCGCGGGCCATGGTCTCGCCAAAGGGCGGGGCCAGGAAGATGCGGTCGCAGCCTGCAAAGGCGGTGGCTATGGAGGCCTGATCCTCAAAGTCGAAGGGGCGGATTTCCACCCCCTCCGGGGCGTTGGTTGCGTCGGGACCGGCCACGAGGGTAACTCCCTGTCCGGCCAGGAGGTTCAGGACGGCGTCCCGAACCGGGCCGGAAAATCCGGCCACGAATAGCTTGCTCATGATGCGTCTCCCATTATGAAAGCTTGAACGGAGGAATGGTACACGAAATAGTTGGAAAAAGGCAAACGGGAGATGGACGCATTCCCGGCGGACGGATGAAAGGCTGCCCCCGTCTTTTCCGCAATGAAAAAGGGGAACCCGCGCGCATGTGCGACACGCCGTGGATTCCCCTTTCTCTGCGCATCCGGCATGGTGCCGGAGGCCGGATACCCCTTAGGCGTGTATCTTTTTCAGCAGCCAGGCCATGTTGTCGCCAAGGGTGTCCATGGTCGTCATGGCCTCGGCATCCTCGAGTACGTCGCCCTTGTCCCGGCCCGTGCCCAGGTTCCAGTAGCAGGAGCCGGGAATGACCATCTGTTCGATGAGGAAGAAGGCGTTGAGCGCGTCAAAGGCGGCCTGCGCTCCGCCGCGGCGGTTGACCACCACGCCCGCACCGACCTTGCGGGCGAACATGGCGTCGTTGACCAGGCCGACCATGCCCGCGCGGTCGATGAGCGCCTTCATCTCGGCGGTGACGTTGGCGAAATAGGTGGGGGAAGCCAGGATGATGCCGTCCGCCTCATCCATGGCGCGGATACAGTCGTTGGCGAAATCATCGGTCACGCCGCACAGGCGGTCCTTGTTCTTGCCGCACAGGCCGCACGCCTTGCATCCGGCCAGCTTTTTCCCGCCCAGTTCGATCAGCTCGGTTTCGATGCCTGCGGCTTCAAGCCGGGCAAGGGCACGTTTGACCATTTCGGTGGTATTGCCTTTCTTGCGGGCGGAGCCGTTGATGGCGACAACTTTCATGTGAGCCTCCTAATAAGTGTTGAAATGAACGCGGTCCTCACGGAATCGGCTGGCGGATTTGGGGGCCTGAGCCGGCCAGCCGATGACGGCGAAACCAAGCGGTATCACGGACTCTGGCAGCTTGAACAGTTCCCGGTACTTTTCGACACGTTCCTCTATGGGGTGGATTCCGGTCCAGACCGCGCCGAGGCCGAGGCCGTGGGCGGCGAGAAGCAGGTTTTCCATGGCGGCGGAGCAGTCCTGCACCCAGTAACCCGGGTATTTTTCCAGGCTCGTATCGCCGCAGACCATAATGCCCAGCGGCGCGGACGCTGCCATGGCGATGTATTGGTGCACGGAGGACACGGCGTCCAGCACCTTTCTGTCGTCCACCACCACGAACTGCCAGGGCTGTTCGTTGATGGCGCTAGGGGCCATCATGGCCGCTTCCAGCATTTGCCGGACCATTTCCGGGGCAACGGGACGGTCTTCGAATTTGCGGACGCTGCGTCGCGTCATCAAAGCCTGCATAACATCCATGCCAGCCTCCTTGGCAGTTGTTTACGAGTAATCACTCTTGTGCTAACGGTAAAAAAAATCAAGTACGCACTTTCAAGTAGTATAGTTACCAAATAGAAACCATGGACGGCATCCACGCCTCATAATCAGCGATTCGTCCATAAGCGGAGAGCACATGAGTGATCCCTGTACGCTCAAGGTCTGCGGAGACAAAAAATATTACTGCAACGTGGAGTTGACCCTCCAGATCATCGGTGGCAAGTGGAAGCCGATCATCATCTATAGGTTGAGCCGTGACGGCACCCTGCGTTTCAGCGACATAAAGCGGTCGATCCCGAACATCACGCAGAAGATGCTTACCCAGCAGTTGCGCGAGCTGGAGGCGGATGCCGTGGTGCACCGCGAAGTTTACGCCCAGGTCCCGCCAAAGGTGGAATATTCGCTGACCGCACTGGGCAAGAGCGTCATGCCGGTCATCGAGGCGCTGGGCAGCTGGGGCGAGGAATACAAGGCGCGTCTGGCGGACGAAGAGGAGTGTTCTCTGGCGATTTGAAGTTTTGAGCCGTTATTATTTCCCATATATCCTTGTTTTTCAGCGGGGTGGCATTTAATAGATGCAGACAGCAAACCGCTATGGCTTAAGGGGAGGGTGCAATGCGCAAAGCCGTGAAGGATGAGAATAGCGAGGCGCTTCGGCAGTCCATAGACGAACGCCTGAAAGCCCTGGAGCGGGACGGACTGCCCGAGAGCGGCCCGCTGCGGGAAATCTTTGGCGAACTGGAGCGGTATCGGGACGCCCTGTACACTGCGGAACCGGAGAGTCCCGACCTGGAATCGAGGCTGGGCGCTGTTCTGGAAGCGGCCCGGGATGTAGCTTTTCTGGTGGTGGATTCGGACTCCGGAAGTGTTGTGGAGTTCAGTGCCGGTGCCGAGCATATTTTCGGTGCCGGGCGGGACGAGGTACTGGGCAAGGGCGTGGAACTGCTCTGTGCCGACGGGGAAACCATCGAGAGCGTGACCCATGCCCGGCTTTCCGCCGGCGGTGTCCGGGCGCAGGGGCATATGCGTCGCCTTTCCGGCGCGCTTTTTCCGGTTCGCTATTCCATGTATCCGCTGGTCGATTTCCGGGGGGCCCATGCGGCCCGTCTGCTTATTGTATCCGACGATTCCCGGCGGGAAATGGCCGGGCGGCATCTGGCCGAGGCCCATGAGCGATACAGGGCCCTGGCCCTGGCCTCTCCCGTTTCCATCATCACCTTCGATGCCGAGGGCACGGTAAATTTCGTCAACGACTGGCATCTGCGTATGCTCGACAAGGGACTGACCTCTCCCGAATTCTATCTGGGCAAGAAGGTCTACGAACTGTCCGGTCTGGTCCGGGCCGGAGTGGCCGACCGTCTCCGCCCCGTACTGCGGGGCAGGGCCATTTCCCTTGAGGACGTCCATATTCCGCCTTTCGGTCCCCGGCCCGAGTCCTGGCAGAACATCCGCGTCGCGCCGCTCATGGCGCGGGATGAAGTGCGCGGCGGTATCCTCATCCGAGAGGACGTCACCCGGCGCAAACAGACCGAGCGGGACCTCAAGTTGCTCATCGACAGCTCGCCCATCGCCCTGCTTACGGTGGAGAACACCGACCGCGGCCGCATCATCCGCTCCCTCAACCCGGAAGCCGTGAACATGCTCGGCCGCAGCGCCCTGAACAAGCCGGTGGAGGACTACATCACCCTAGTCGAGCCCATGGGCATTCCGCTCGAAAAAAATCAGGGCGACCCCTGTGAGGTGCAGACCACCAAGGGGCCCCGCCGGGTCCTCCGAACGGCCCACGAGACCAGCAACCAGGTGCAGGTCCAGGCCCTGGTGGACGTCAGCGAACTGATGCGCGCCAAGGAGGAGGCCGAGGATGCCAGCCGGGCCAAGTCCGACTTTCTGGCAAACATCAGCCACGAGATCCGCACTCCGCTCAATGTCCTCCTCGGTATGCTCCAGATCTTCGAGGGCGTGGACCTGGACGACGAGGCTCGTGAAATGTTGGCCCATGCCCTGGGCGCGGCCAAGAGTCTGCTCGCTCTGCTCAACGACATCCTCGATTTTTCGGTGGTTGAGGCCCATGCCCTGGCTCTGGACGAACACGACTTCAATCCCTGGGATGTGGTGGAGATGGTGGCGACCCCCTATGAGGCCGAGGCGCGCAGCAAAGGGGTGGACTTCTCCTGGCGGGTGGACGATTCCGTGCCCGCACAGGTTTTTGGAGACGCGCGGCGGCTGCGGCAGGTCCTCTTCCATCTGGTGGGAAACGCCGTGAAGTTTACGGACAAGGGCTCTGTTTCCGTTCTGGTCGAGTATCTGTACCGGGATGCGGTGGGGCAGGAGCCCCGGCTGCTCGTGCAGATTTTCGATACGGGCATCGGCATCAACCGGGAGCAGATGCGCCATATTTTCCTTCCCTTTCGCCAGGGGGACAGCTCCCGCACACGGCGGCACGGGGGAACGGGCATCGGTCTGACACTCGCCCATGAGTTCATCACGGCCATGGGCGGTTCCATGGGGGCCTTCTCGGAGCCTGGCACCGGCACTGAAGTCTTCTTCCTCGTACCCCTCGCGGAGGTCTGATTCTCGCCACTTTTGCCCCGGCGAAAGTTGTGCTAGGGGATTTCGATGCAACGCAGCCTGCGCGACCGCTTGCCCAAGATCATCCGCCAGCCCGAAATCCCTGCCGAGTATCGAGAGGAATTCCGTAGCAAGGTGACGCTTTCCAATTGCCGAAGGCTCAAGCCCATCACCTGGTTGCTGCTCTCCGGCCTTGCCGTCTTCATGGTTGCGGATTCCCTGACGATTCTCCGCTCGGGTTTGCCCCAGGCCTGGGAGATGTGGACCGGCATTCTCTTCCTGCGAGTGCTGGCTCTGGAGGCCTGCGTCCTCTTCCTCAGCCTTTTCGGCCCCATGCGCTCGGTGGAGGATGTCCGTCCCCACCATCATTGGGTCTGGCAGGGGTATATCTATTTTTTTGTGATCTACACCGCGTTTATCGTGGCCTATATGTTTCCGGTCAAGGAGAGCATCGGCCCGTTGTATATCTTTCTTCTCGGTCCCTCGGCGTTCATCGCCATGACCACCGGGCAGGTCTCCCTGCTCCTGTTATTGGGGCTGCTCTCCGTGGCCGGAGCGCTCTACTGTTTAGTTCCCCAGGCCGCAGTCATCCGTTTTCATCTCATCAATGCCTTCATCATCTCCTGGGTTTCCTTCGTGGTCGCGCACGTTACCTACCGCGCCACCTACCGCGACTTCATGAACACCAAGCTCATCGAGCGCAAGAATCGGGAACTGGAGGAGGCCCGGACCGCAGCCGAGCAGGCCAGTCTGGCCAAGTCGGACTTCCTGGCCGCCATCAGCCATGAGATCCGCACGCCCATGAACGCCATTCTGGGCATGACGGAGGCGGCCCTGAGCTCCCCGCTCGACGAAGGCCAGAAAGATTGCATTGAAACCGCTCGCGAGTCCGGCCTGCATCTTCTCGACGTCATCAACGACATTCTTGATTTTTCCAGCATCGAGGCGCGCAAGCTGCGCCTCAATTGCAGCCACTTCGAGCTGGACGGGGTGCTTCGCTCCGCCATGAAGACCATCCGGTTCCAGGCGGAGCAGAAAGGCGTGTCCGTGGAAATGGACATCCGGCCGGAAACGCCCCGACTGCTGTGCGGCGATCCCGGCCGGTTGCGGCAGGTGCTCATCAACCTGCTGGGCAATGCCGCCAAGTTTACGGATCAGGGTTGCATTCGCGTTACCGCCGGACCGTGGCTTGATGCCCCGGAGGACTTCGAGCGTCCGTTGGCTCTGTCGTTTATGGTCAGCGACACCGGGAACGGGTTTGATATGTCCAAGGCCGCCAGCCTGTTCGAGCCCTTTACCCAGGGCGACAACTCCACCTCCCGCTCATACGGCGGTTCCGGTCTGGGCTTGGCCATCTGCAAGAATCTCGTCGAGCTTATGGGCGGCGATATCCGCGCTTCGTCCTGGCCCGGCGAAGGCAGTGATTTTTCCTTTACCGCCCGTTTCGGCCCCGGCGATTCGACCCGCCTCCCGGAAAAGGGTGCGGCGGTTCCGGCGGCGCCCCCTTCCGTCACGCCCTCCCGGCTCCTGCTGGTGGACGACAACCCGCTCAACATCAAGGTGGAGATGATTCTTTTGGACCGCATGGGCATGACCACCACCGTTGCCCAGAGCGGGGCCGAGGCGCTCATGCTGCTTGCGGATCAGGATTTCGACGTGGTGTTGCTCGATCTGGAGATGCCCGGCATGGATGGCCACGAAACCGCCCGGCGTATCCGTTCCGGCAATGGCGCGGATCGCCCCGTGCGGCAGCCCGATATTCCCATACTGGCCGTTACGGCACATGCCCTGAACGAAGTGCGCCAGCGTTGCGAAAACGCAGGGATGAACGGGTTCCTGACCAAACCGGCGGGATACGGAGAACTTGCCGCTGCTCTGCGCGACATCGTGGGCGGGAGTTGCAATGGGTCCAGGCCTGCACCGTCCCGGCCTAAGCCGGATGCGGCCGAGGTGCTGGATCTGGATCAGGCAGCCCTCACACTCGGCGTGACGCGCCGGGAGGTGCTGCATCTGTTGCCCCATGCCATGGAAGAGGTCGAGACCAAGCTCACTCTGGCCGAGAAGGGCATGGCGGCCGGGCTGCTGTGCGAGGTCTCCCTCCAGGCCCATACCCTCAAGAGTGTGGCCGCCACCATTGGTGCAGAAGTCACCCGCCGCGCCGCCCTCGAACTGGAATATTCCGCCAAAAAAGAAAATGCCGACCTGAGCCGGGCAAGATTGGATACGCTGCGCAACGAAGTGCGCCGCTTGAAGGAAGCGGCCGGAAAGATCTGAAATCCTCCCGGCCGCCAGTAAACTATAGGGCTGCGGCCGCCTTCTCGACGGAAGCCTTGAAGCCTTCGCGGGCGTCGCGGATGCGTCCGGCCAGCTCTTCATCGTGCAGGGCCAGAATCTGCGCCGCCATCCAGGCCGCGTTGCGCGCGCCCACCTTGTCCAGGGCCAGCGTGCCCACCGGGAATCCCGGAGGCATCTGCACCGTGGCCAGCAGGGCGTCCATTCCACCCAGCGGCGAGGCCGCCAGCGGAACGCCCAGCACCGGGCGAATGGTCTTTGCCGCCACCGCGCCGGCCAGATGCGCCGCCAGACCAGCCGCGCAAATAAATACCTGACAACCATCGGCCTCATATTCGGCCACCAGCTTCGCCGTCCGCTCTGGCGTACGGTGCGCGCTGGAAATGGTGAACACGTGGTCCACTCCCAGGTCGTTCAGCAAATCCGAACAAGCCCGCATCGAACTCTCGTCCGACGCCGACCCCATGAAAATCACGACTCTCGGCATATGTGCTCCTTGTTTGCCTCCGGCGGCCGGGGGAAGGGAAGGGGGAACCTTTCGAGAAAGGCTCCCCCTTCCCTTCCCCCGGACCCCCATCCCATCCCCTTCCAAAGCTTTTTGGCTGCGCATTCGCGCGGGGCGGGAATAGAACATCCGGAGTGTCTATCCAAAATCCCTATGAACGGAGAGAGTGTCAAAGAAAATGGGGAAGTTTTCAAGTCTGGATTTGGGGATGGGATGGGGGAAATTTCTTTGAAACATAAAATAATAAAGCATCCCGTTGGCCATATGGCCAACGGGATGCTTTATTATTTTATTCTAACCGACAGGCTATTCGTAACCTGCCCCGCGAAGCGGCACCAAAAAGTTCTGGAGAGTCCAGAGAACCTCTTTCAAGAGGTTCTTTGGCCCCCGGAGGGGTGCCGGCGGCTCTTTAACCCAGGCGCTTCAGTCCTTTGTCGGCGATGTCGCGGCGGTAGTAGCTGTTTTCGAAGTGGACTTTTTTCACGGCTTCGTAGGCGTTGGCCTGGGCATCCTTGAGGGTATCGCCCAGGGCGGTGACGCAGAGGATGCGGCCGCCGGAGGAGACGATCTGTCCGTCCTTCATCTGGGTTCCGGCCTGGAAGACCTTGACGCCGGGCAGGGCATCGGCTTCATCGAGCCCGGAGATAGCCATGCCTTTGGGGTAGGAGCCGGGGTAGCCTTTGGCTGCCATGACCACGCCGCAGGCGGTCTGGGGGGTGGAGGTCACTTCGATCTGGTCCAGGGTGCCGTTGATGCAGGCGAACATGACATCGACGAGGTCGGTGGTCAGACGCATGAGCAGGGGCTGGCATTCGGGATCGCCGAAGCGGACGTTGTATTCCAGCACGGACGGGCCGTTCTCGGTGTACATGAGCCCGGCGTAGAGCACGCCCTTGAAGGGTTCGCCCTTGGCGGCCAGATGCCGCAGGATGGGCATGATGCACATCTCGGCGGTCTCGGCGTATTTGTCCTCGGGCAGGATTGGGGCCGGGGAATAGGCGCCCATGCCGCCGGTATTGGGGCCGGTATCGCCCTCGTAGATGGCCTTGTGGTCCTGGCTGGAGGGGAGGAGCGCGTAGTGGAGGCCGTCGCAGAAGGCGATGAATGAGGCCTCCTCGCCCTTGAGGGTTTCCTCTATGACCACGCGGTCTCCGGCGGAGCCGAAGGCTTTTTTGACCATCATGTCGTGCACGGCGTCCAGGGCTTCCTGCTCGGTGGCGGCGACGACAACGCCCTTGCCCGCGGCCAGACCATCGGCCTTGACCACGAGGGGCGCGCCTTTTTCCTTGATGAAGGAAACGGCGGAGTCATACTCGTCGAAGACCCGGAAGGGTGCGGTGGGCACGCCTGCCTCAGCCATGACGTTCTTGGAAAACGCCTTGGAGCCTTCGAGGTTGGCGGCATAGGCGGATGGGCCGAAGCAGGGGATGTTCTCCCGGGCCAGGGCATTGGCCAGTCCGAGGACGAGGGGCAGCTCCGGCCCAGCGACCACGAGGTCCACGGCTTCCTTTTTGGCCAGCTCGACCAGTGCGGGAATGTCGTCGTCCTTGACCGGGATGTTTTCGCCAACCTGGGCCGTGCCGCCGTTGCCGGGGGCGCACAGGATCTTTTCCACCTTGGGGTTCTGGGACAGTTTCCAGCACAACGCGTGCTCGCGTCCGCCACCGCCCACGACCAAAATTTTCATGAGGATTCCTCCGTTTGTTCCGGGATGCTCACGGTGTACGGAAAATCGATGTTTTTTTCAAGTTCGGGTCGGGCTCCGAGGCTTTACAATCAGGCCCTGGCGGGGGAATATCGGCGGATGGATGAATGGAATTCGCAGATCATCGCCGAGGAGCGCATCCGCCAGGCGCTGGAGGAAGGCAAGTTCGACAATCTGGAAGGGGCGGGAAAGCCGCTGAAGCCGGATGGAACAGAGAACCTGCCGCCCGAGTTGCGCATGGCGTTTCGCGTGCTCAAGAACGCGGGCTATGTTCCTGCCGAGATAGCCGAGGAGCGGGAGATAACCCAGGCCATCGAGCTGCTCTCCACCATGGAGGACGAGCGCGAGCGGTTCCGCCAGATGCAGAAGCTGGAAGTGATGATCATGAAGATGAACGAGCGGCGAGGCCGTCCCGTCAACCTGGAAGCCAACGATGATTATTACGGCCGCATAGTGGAAAAGGTGCGGCTGGCCGAGGCCCGTTTCAGGAAGAACCGGGAGTAGCCGGAGCGGAGCTAGTCTGTCCCGGGTTTTTGCACGTCCGTCAGCACCTGGGCGAGCAGGGTCTCCAGCGCACCGATGTCCATGGGCTTGGACAGGTAGTCCGTCATTCCCGCCTGGATGAATTTTTCGCGGTCTCCGGCCATGGCGTGGGCGGTGAGGGCGATGATGGGAATGGAGCGGACCGGGTTGTCCTCCGGCAGATTGCGGATGGCCTGGGTGGACTGTATGCCGTCCATGCCCGGCATCTGGATATCCATGAGCACGCAGTCGTAGGTGTCTTTTGCCAAGGCGGCCAGCACTGCCGCGCCATCCTCCACGGCATGGACGAAGTATCCTCTTTTTTCCAGCAGCTTGGTGGCTGCAAGCCGGTTGATCCGGTCATCCTCTGCCAGAAGCAGGCGGATGCCTTGGGCCGGGCGTTCGGTGGCTGCTTCCTGTACCGAAAGCATGGGCTCACTTTCTATCACGGTGTGGACACGGACGAGGACCGAGAAGATGGACCCCTGCCCGTAGATGCTCTCCACGGAGACATCGCCGTGCATGAGTCTGGCGAACCTGCGGACCAGGGCCAGACCCAGGCCGGCGCCCTGGTAGCGACGGGAGTAGGAGCCGTCCACCTGTTCAAACGTCTTGAAAACGGACTGGAGCTTGTCTGCCGGGATGCCGATGCCCGTATCCTGCACGGTCAGCAGCAGGCGTTCGGTATTCTGGACATTGCTTTTTGCCGTCTCGCAGCGGATGTCTATGGAGCCGGTGTCTGTAAACTTGAGGGCGTTGCCCACCAGATTGAAGAGAATCTGACGGATGCGTCCCTTGTCGCCCATATAGGCCTCGGCCACATCTTCGGCCACTTCCCAGGTGAGTTCGAGTCCCTTGTCCTCGGCTTGCAGTCGGAACATCGCGGCCGATTCTTCCAAAAGTTTTCTCGGATGAAAGAGGCTTTCTATCAGATCGATCTTTCCCGCCTCGATTTTGGAAAGGTCCAGGACATCGTTGATGACCTGGAGCAGGGTGCGGCCGGATGTGATTGCGGTTTCGATATATTCCGCCTGCTCCCGGTTCAGGTCGGTCTCCTGCACCAGCTTGAGCATACCGAACATGCCGTTGATGGGTGTGCGCAGCTCGTGGCTGACATTGGCCAGGAATTCCGATTTGGCCCGGCTGGCGGCCTCGGCCGAATCCTTGGCATGGATGAGCTCGGATTCGGCCCGTTTGCGGTATACGGCCAGGGCGAAGAGCCCGGCCAGCACTTCGACCGCGCGCAGGTCTTCGTCGGTAAAGTCGCGGTTCGGATTGGCCAGGGCTATCTGGCCCACCTGTTCCCCCTCGTACCGGCAGGGAACGGAGAGGAATTGTTTGACCGGGATATGGTTTGCCGGCAGTCCTGCCGATGCCTGGTGCCCGGGGGCGTCGTTGGTGTAGAAACCCCGGCCGGAGTTCAGGCTGTGCCCCCACAGCGAGGGGTACCAGCCTTCCCTGATGGGAAAGACTGTCTGGGGATTATTGATGCTGCAGCCGTCCTCCTGCATGGCGGTTATATTGTAGACGTGCAGGGAGTTGTCCGGCGGCTCCACCGATCCTACGTAGGCGAAGCCCGCACCGGTTATTTCCTTGGCCCATTGGTAGACCACGGCGGCGACCTTCTGGATGGTGGCGTCGGAAGCGGTGAGGGCGAGAACGATCTCGGCCTGGGCCAGATTGATGCGGGATTCCCACCGTTCGTTTTCTTCCTGCTGCTTCCGCTTCGATATGTCCCTTGCCAGGGTGAGGATGATCTCCTCGTCGTTGACACGGATGACGTCGGTATTGATCTCCACGGGAATAGTGGTCCCGTCCTTGCGCTTGTGCAGGGTTTCAAAGGTAATGGGACCCTGTTTCCAGGCGAATTCGGGATCATTGCGCTGCATTGCCAGGGGATCGATATCCCATACCCGCAGCCGTTCCAGTTCTTCCCGCGCATAGCCGAGCGAGGTGCAGGCCGCCTGGTTGACGAAAAGCAACTGCCCCGAGGCATTGCAGGCGAAGATGGCGTCACCGGCATGTTCCAGCAGCCCCCGAAACAGCGTCTCGCTTTTGGTCAGCGCGTCGTGTGCGCTCTTGAGGTCCGTCATATCCTTGGCAAAGAGGACAAAGGTGCCGTCATTCAGAGAAGCCGCGGCAACCATGACATAGGCCCGTGATCCGTTCTTGCGCAAAATCTCCAGGCTTCGCCGCGTGGTCTGTCCCGTTTTCAACTGAAGCAGGGTTTCGGTGGCGCGAAAACGGTTTTCCGAGGGAACGAGGTTCCCCATCAGCGGTTTCCCCACCAGTTCCTCGTGGCTGTAGCCGGTCAGTTCCGAAGCCGCATCGTTGCAGTGCAGGACAGCGCCTTGGCCATCGGTGACGACGACCGCGTCCGGTGCCGAGTCGATATAGGTCCGGTACCGCTCTTCGCTTTGCCGTGCCCGTTTCTCCGCAGCCGCCTTTTTCCGGTTGATGCGCAACATGAAAAGCAGGGCCAGGACCAGGGTCAGCAGGACCAGCCCGACCCGCAGGACCAGCCCGGTGTGCGCTTCATGGAACGGCGGGGTATAGTTGAGTATCACGGCATCATTGGGCAGCAGTTCCTTTTTGATGCCGAAACGTTTCATGACGGGCCAGTCGAACAGGACCACATTGGCCTCGCCTCCGCCCACCACGGGGATCAGGCCGGGGTCTTCGCCATGGATGATGCGCAGAGCCAGATCGGCCGCCCGCTTGCCCTGCTCCACAAAGGAAACGACCTTGCCGCCCAGAACTCCCATGCCGATGCCGTGGGTCCAGAGGTGGAAGACCGGGCACGGGGCGTTGGAGAGGATCGTATTCAGACCTGCCTCGAATAATTTCACATCGTCTTTTTCATCTCGATAGGCGGAAAGCAGCAGTATCCCGTCCAGGGTATCCAGGGCACGAAGCTGTTTTTCAAATTCGAGCCATGTGATTTTGGACAGGTCGATGATTACCGGGGGGGAGTCGCGCCGGGCTCTCACTGTTTCCAGCAGCCGCTTGAGGTCGGCCTGCCCGGAAGGCGTGCCGTCGGTAATGACGACCACGCGCCGCAGGTTCGGCAGGGTCCGGCGCATCAGGGTCAGTGTCTCGTCGAGGGAGATGGTCTCCAGTACGCCGGTAACGCCGTATCGGCGGGACAGGTTCAGGGCGTTGGACACGTCGTTGACGGCCATGAAAACCACGGGCAGACCTGCAAAAAGATCGTCACGGTGGCTGATGGCGTAGTTCAGGGCATTGTCGTCGCCGGTGACCAGCACGTTGTATGGCGGAACGTGAGCCAGCTTGTATTCCAGCAACCGGGTGAAGTTGGCGAGGTTTTCCTGATTGTAAAAACGTTTGCTGTCCATGAACTCCACGTCCAGCTCGGCCCCATGGTGGGTCAGCTCTTGGAGTAGTCCTTTTACTTGATCGAGAAATGAAGGAAAACCAGGATGATAGGAGCTGAGAAACAGGACGCGTGGTTTCAGGGCCGCAGCCATTGAGCTTGGGGGACAAGCGAGCGCCGGAAGGAGCAGGAGCAGTATGAGCAGGCTGCGGAACATAAATATTATCCCTATACACACAGGCGCAAATGAGACATTATTTTATTCGACAGCAAGGGCGTATTGCGCCTGGATAAATTACGGAAAAAAGGGAAATGTATATGTATAAATTCGGGACGATAGCGCTGGTGGGACCGCCCAACGCGGGCAAGAGCACCCTGATGAACCACTACTTGGGGCAGAAGGTGGCCATTGTCTCGCCCCGGCCTCAGACAACGCGTAACCGCATCAGCGGCATCCTGACCACGGACGAGGCCCAGGTCGTTTTTCTGGACACGCCCGGCATCCATCAGGTGCGTGGCCGCATGAACAAATTTCTGCTTGATTCAGCCTGGAGCGCTCTGACCAGTGCGGACGGCGTGGTCGTGCTGGTGGACGCCGCTCTGTACACGGCCAAACCCGCGAAGCTGGAAAAGGACCTGCGCCCCCTGGTCCGGCCCGTTACCGAGTCCGGCCGCCCCGTGCTGATCGCCCTGAACAAGGTTGACCGGGTCAAGGATAAGCCCTCCATGCTGCCGTTGCTGGCCGCCTTGGGCGAGCTGTGGCCCGAGGCCGAACTGCTGCCTGTTTCCGCCCTGCGCGGCCAGGGAACCAAGGAGCTGCTGGACCGCATCCTCACCCTGCTGCCCGAGGGAGCGCCCATGTTCCCGGAGGATCAGATTTCAACCGCTCCTGTCCGCTTCATGGCGGCGGAAATCATTCGCGAAAAGCTGTTCTACCAGCTCAAGCAGGAGCTGCCCTACTCCACGGCTGTGGAGATAGAGGCCTGGGACGAGCAGTCGCGGCCCGGCATGGCCCTTATCAATGCGGTGATCTACACCGGCCAGAAAAATCACAAGGGCATGATCATCGGCAAGCAGGGCGCGACCCTCAAGAAGATCGGCAGCGAGGCGCGCAAGGAGATCGTGGAATTGCTGGACTGCAAGGTCCACCTCGAACTGTGGGTCAAGGTGCGGGACAACTGGACCGAAGACCCCGGCTTCCTGCGAGCCATGGGACTGGGCGAATAAATTGGAAGAGGGGCTTTCGGGCCCCTTTTTTCGGTCAGCCTTCCAGAAATCCGGTGAGCAGGCTGATGAACTTGTCCAGGGACTCGTGGTCGTCCCCGCCTGTTTCCATGGAGTCCTCGTAGCAGCGCAGCATATACCGTTTCAGTATCAGCTTGTTGGCCGATTGCAGGGCGGAGCGCACTGCCCTGACCTGGACCAGGATGTCCCCGCATTCCTTGCCTTCCTCGATCATGCGCTGGATGCCCCGCACCTGACCCTCTATGCGCCGCATTCGTGAAAGCACATTCTTCTTGATTTTTTCCTGTTCCGGCTCTGTGGAAGTATGCATACCTTGCTCCTGTCCGGCATGGCCTTGCCGGACTTTTTGATTTACCCTACGCTGGCAGGGTATTGCCATATACGGACAAAAGGAGATCGCCCCATGCCCGACTCTGTCGTTGCCGAGACCCGATCCCGGATCTTTGTGCTCAACTGCCTCGAATGCGTCGCCGCCATCTTTCGCGGACCTGACGCCGACGCCTGGGTGCGGCTCATCGAAGAGGGGTTGCCCGAACTCATTGCCCGGGACCCGGCCGTCTTTCCCAACGTTACCCGCGCCCTGCGGAAACTGCAATCCGCTTTGCTCCCCGATGCAATTCCCGACCTCACTCTCCTCGAAACCGAGTTTGTCCGCCTCTTCATCGCCGGACGCGGCGGCACCGTGGCCCCGCCCTACGAGTCCTGCCACCAGCCGCACACCGCCCCCCGCACCATGGCCGAACCCGCCCAAAACATGCGCCGTCTTCTCGACGCCGCCGGGCTTGCCCCCGATTCCAACGAGCCGCCCGACCACCTCGCCCTTGAACTAGAATTTCTTTACCACCTGCTCGCGACCTCCTGGAGCCAAAACCAACCCGACCTCGAACAACAGGCCCGCTCTTTTGCCGCCAAGACCCTTACCGACTGGCTGCCCCGCTTCATCGTCGCCCTCGATAAGGGCAACGCACACCCCGTGTACATCGCCGCCGCCGAGCTGGCCGGAGCTGTGGCCGAGGTCCTGGCATAGGGAGGGGCCTCCGGCGGCGCTTGCCAGCGGGGCCACCTCGCCGGTGGGGCGTCTCCGACGGCCAGGACGCTGTCCTGGACCTGCCTAAGGCCGAGGGCCTTAGGAATCCTAGTGCCGCTTTCGCGGGGGCGTAGCCTCGCAGTCCGTTTCCAGCCTGCGAAGACGGACGGTTCCGCCTCCGTGCCGGTTAACGGTTTGCGACGGAAAAAGCGGATCGAAATCCGTGCTGCTAACCGTTTTCCGCCCGCCGCTTTTTCCGTCGCAAACCGGAGGGTTTTAAAAAAGACAAATATAGTTTGAGTAAAACAATTTTGTCCTTGCCTTTGTTTCAATCCGCCGTCTCGACAATCTTTTCAGGTTCCTCCCTTTTTCCTGACGGCGGGGGCTACTGTCCGTGAAGATTCGGGCTGGGCGCTTTTCGTCCCGTCAGGGCGAAAAGCGCCCAGCCCGAAGATTTACGGACGCCGCATAGCCGGTACCCGCCACGCTCCCTGCCGGCCAACTCCCAACTCGCAAGCTCCTCCCCCGCGCAGCGGCGAACGGGATCCAAGGGCCTCAGCCCTTGGCGGGTCCAGGGCAGCGCCCTGGTCTCCACGAAGTGGTCCCCCGGAAGGGCCGCCGGAGGCCTCCCCGGTCATCAGTCCGTGCCTTCGGCCCGGATAACGGCCTGGCGCAGGGTGTGGAGGAAATTTTCGTCCGGTTCGAAGAAGCCGCGCTTGATGAGTTCGATGATCCAGGTGCCGTCTCCTTTGGCGCGCAGGAGGTAGGCGAGGGGTAGCTGGCTCTGGCCCAGACATTCGAAAATCTGGCCGCTCTTGTCGGAGAAGAGCGGGTAGGCGACGTCGTAGTGCTCCTTGAATTTCACGACGTTCTGGTTGGAGTCGTAGATGCCGAGGCCGATGATCTTGAGTTGACCGGCGAGTACGGGGTCGTTCTCTATGACGTGGAAGAAGGAGGAGAGCTTCTTGGTTTCGGCCACACAGTCGTTGCAGAGGGTGTTGTAGAGCTGGATGAGGACGAAGCGGGTGTTGAGCTGCGCGAGTTCGAGCCAGCGGGCCCCTTGGGGCAGGCCTAGGTAGCGCCGGTCCTCGTCGCCGTTGAGCACGGCCACGCGGCAGGCCGGGAAGGTATCACCGGTGGCCAGGGCGTGGGGTTTGTCGTGCTTGCCTTCCACCCGGTCCGGGTAGAGGGCCTTCCAGCCGTGGAATCCGCCGGGATAGCGGTAGACGTTCACGTATCCGAGGTGCGCTGCCGCACGTGCGGCAATGGCGCCGCGCAGGCACCGGAAGCTCCGGCAGTAGACGATCACGAGCCGTTTCTTGTCCGGCCCCAGCAGGTGTTGCAGGGCATGGCGCTTTTCAGGGGTGAGACCTGTCCTGTCGCCGAGGTCGAACTCGAAATTGACGGCGGTGGGGATGTGCCCGGCCGCGTATTCGTAGTCGGCCCGGGCATCGAGGATGAGGGCGGGTTGCTTTTCGTCAATGAGTTTGGCCAGGGCCTGGGCCGTGATGAGCTTGTATCCGTCGCGATCGGCATCGCGCTGGGCGGACTGTATCCAGATCTCCTCGTCCGAGGCGCGGGTGTGGATGGGGAAAAGACACAGGGCGAGGAGCGTTATTGCGATGATGGCTTGCGACTTGTTCATCGTTGCTCCCCGCCCTGTTTGAGGAGGTGCGCAGGGCCGGACGGGCGGGTCCGGCTCCGCGAGGATGGTTACTTGTTGGGGTGGACGGTGTAGGTGTTGTCCGCTCCGAACTCGTTGGTTGCTTCGAGATAGTAGACGTTTTTGGCGTCCGGCACGAGGTCCATGTACAGGTAGTAGGCCTCACCGGCCCGCGCTCCGGTAGAGCAGACAAAGACGATAGGCTTGTCGGTGGGAATCTCCGCGGCCTTCTTTTCGATGACGTCCACGGTCCTGTTGACGGCGGTCGGGAAGTGCCCGTTGGCATATTCCGCAGGATCGCGCACGTCGATGAGCAGGATGGAGGACGGATTATCCTTGAGGGTCTTGAGGAACCATTCGGTATCCACCGCGCCCTCGGCCTCGCCCGCCTTGACGGCCACAGCCGATCCGGAGCCGTACAATTCCTTCCAGCCGGGGTAGCCCGCTTCGGCCACCATGACCTTCTTGTAGCCCAGGGAGCGGGCCAGGACGGCGGACTTGTGGGACAGGGCGCAGGCGTAGCCGCCGCAGTAGTAGATGACCGGTACGTTTACCTTGTCCACGGGCAACATGCCGCGCTTGGCCGCAAAGTCGCGCTGGGGGATGCCGATGGCCGAGGGAATGGCTCCGGCCAGGTACTTCTGATAGGGCCGGGCGTCCACGAGCATGTATGGTTCGCCCTTGGCCAGCATGTTGCTGACGGCTTCAAGCCCGATGGAGGTGTAGGGGGCGTGCTTTCGGAAGTCCGGATATCCGGCGGCGTAGACCTTGATGTTGGTGTAGCCAAGGGCTTCGGCCTTGAAGGCGGACTTGTGGGACAGCGGGCACTTGAGGCCGCCGCAGTAGAAGATGAGCAGGGTGCCCTTGTCCTTGGGCAGCTGGTCCGTCATCTTGTCGAACTGGCTGTCCGGGATGGATACGGCCGTGGGAATGTAGCCTTCCACATACTTGGGCTTGTAGGGCCGGGAATCGATGATCATGACGCCCTTGGGCTGCGGCATCTTGGCGTACTTGGCTACGAACGCGTAGCCCACGATGTTGGGATACTTCTTGAAATTGGCCTGCTCCTGGGCCTGGGCAGCGCCGGCCATTGCGGTGACGGCAAAGGCGAGCAGCGCGGCCAGCATGGTGATTCGTTTGAACATAACACACTCCCTCATGATTGTTGTCTTGCCCCAATGCGCCGGGGCACCGTTGATCTTCAGCCATTATGTGCTCCGGGGTCACTCCTCCCCGGTGCTTATCTTGTTCCACCACAGCCGGTGGTGGTGCTTGGCGTAGCCGTCCGGCACGTGGCCGGTGAACATGGACTTGAATCCGGGCCGCTCGTCGGGCGAGATGGCGGCCATGTAGATGTGTACCAGCAGCCCGGCAAAGACCAGGCCCACGGCGATGAAGTGCAGGGTGACGGCCCAGGAAACCCAGCCCACGGCCTCGGCCCCGAAGGTGCGGTCGGACAGGTACATGACGATGCCGGTGGCAGCGATGACCACCCCGCCGACCACGCTGGCCTGCGCGAACGCTTTCTGGCCCATGTTGTAGTACCCCTGGTCGGGCAGGGACGGGTCCACGCCGACCATTTTGAGCGCTTTGGGCCCCAGGGTCATGAGCACCATCTTCTTGAGCATCCAGGCCATGTCGCGCCCGGGGCTGACCGCGAATACCTCGGCCAGAAAGAACCGTGCCCCCTTGAAGTTGATCAGGAGGTAGAGGACGAATCCCGCCAGCCAGATCAGGCCGATGCCCTCGTGGATGGCCAGCAGGTTGCCTCCGCCGCCCACCATGTTCCGCATGGCCTGGGGGTAGCCCGAGCCGAAGGGATCGATGGCCGGGTTCTGGATGAGCCCCACGCCGGTAATGAGCAGGAGCAGCCAGCAGGCCGCATTGAACCAGTGGATGAAGATGTCCGAGCGGTCGTGCCGCTTGTGCAGCTTAGGCATCGTTGTCCTCCTTGCGGTCTGGGGCGTGGTCGTCGTTGCTGTCGCCGGAGCCTGCGAAGAGTTGTCGGCCGAGCATGGCGAGCACGCCGAGGCCGGAGAGGCCGACCAGGGTCTTTATTATTGGGGCGGACTGCTTCATGGCCACCATGGAGGCGGGGACCACGGCCTCGCGTCCCCAGTCGCCGGGACCGGGATCGCCCAGATAGAACATGTTTGGCTTGGTGTCTGTCTTGGCGGCCACACGGGTCAGGTCTGCCTTGTGCTCCAGAAAGAGCCGTCCGGCCTCGGATTCCGGGTCGTTGATGTCGCCGAACACGCGGGCCTTGGTCGGGCAGGTGTCCACACAGGCCGGAGGCAGTCCGTTGGCACGGCGTTCGGGACAGTAGTTACACTTGTCCGCCTTGCGGGTCAGCACGTTGCGGAACCGGGCATCGTACGGGCAGGCCGGGATGCAGTTGCCGCAGCCGATGCACAGGGTCGCGTCGATGACCACCTCGCCGGTGTCCTTGTCCTTGTAGGTGGCTCCGGTGGGGCAGGCGGCCACGCAGGTGGGGTTTTCGCAGTGCATGCACGCGCCGGGCTGGAACCGCGCCTTGGCATGGGGCATGGCTCCGGGCACGGGCCTCGCGTCCGCGGGCTTGATCCAGTTGCGCCACTGTCCTTCGGGTACTTCGTTGGCCACCTTGCAGGCCAGGACACACGCCTTGCAGTCTATGCACTTGGAGGCATCGATGAGCATAGCCAGTTGCTTCGCCATTACGCCACCTTCCTTGTTACGGATACGAAGGTCGTGTGCATGGACGCGTTGCCGGTGATCGCGTCGTAGTCGTCTTCCAGAATTTCATTGATGGAGGCGCCGTTGCCGTGGGACAGGTGTTGCATGGTGGAGAGGGTGTTGAAGCCCGAGAGCATATAGACCGTGTCCGGCCGGATGCGGTCCGTGACCTCGGCCTTCAGATCCTGGCTGCCCGCGCTGCTGGCCACCCGGACCAGATCGCCGTCGGCAATGCCGAGATTCTGTGCCGACTCGGGATTGATCCACAGGGTGTTGGTGGGTACCAGCTCGTGCAGCAATCCGTTGTTGGCCGTGGAAGTCTGCGTGACCAGGGCGTTGCGGCCGATGATAAGGCGGAACCGGTTCTTGTCCGGCTGTGTCGGCTCGGTGTAGTTGGGCAGCGGGTCCAGCCCCATCTGCTCGTAGCGCTGGTTGTAGAGCTCGATCTTCTTGGACAGGGTTTTGTAGATTCTGCCGTCGTAGATGCCGTAGACCTTGGACGGGTTGTAGTACACGCCGTCCCGGTCCATGATCCCCAGGGCCTCGGGGATATCGCGGGTCTGCTTTTTCCGGTACTCGTCGATGGTGAAGTCGAAGTATTCGCCAAGCTCCAACCGATTTGCCAACCCCTTCATGATGTCGAAGCAGGATCGGGACTCGTAGAGCGGATCAATGACCGGGTCGCGCTTGACCACGCAGGCGCAGGCCACGGAACCCTGGAGCCCGGAGCACGGGTCCTGCCGCTCCAGGTAGGACTGGGAGGGAAGGACGAGGTCCGCGAACCATGCGGTGTCGGACATGGCGATGTCGATGACGGTCACGAAGTCCATCTTGTTCATCATCTCGATGGTCTTCTTGCGGTTGGGCGCGGTGCCCATGGGGTTGGTCTTGTAGATGAGCCAGCCCCGGATGGGATAGGGATCGTCGGCCAGCACGCAGTCACGCGTGACCAGGAAGGAACCTTCGTGCTCGAACATCATCGGCACCTTTTCGGCGTCGATGCGATCCTCATGATTTTCATCATACCAGGGGGCGTCGTAGGGCACGCCCTTGAGACCTACGGCCCGGGCTGCGAGCAGGCCGCCGGGCCGGTCCCAGTTGCCGAGCAGCGCATTGATGATGGCAAAGGCGCGGCGGATCTGGGTGGAGTCCTCGTAGTCGGAACTGCGGCGGCCGGGATAGATCATGGATGCCGGGGCCGCTGCCGCCAGCTCGCGGGCGATGCGGGCGATGTCTTCGGCCGGGACGCCGCACTGCTCCGCTGCGAACTGCGGGGTGTACGGCCTGACGTGCCCGGCCAGCTGCTCCATGCCGAAGGTCTTCTGTTCGATCCACTCCGGGTCGTAGAGCTTTTCCGTAATGATGACGTTGGCCAGGGCGAGCATGAAGGCCATGTCCGTGCCGGGCCGGATGGGGTGCCATTCATCGGAGAGGGCGGCGGTCTTGGTATAACGCGGGTCCAGGGTGACCAGCTTGCATCCGTTCTCGCGCATGGCGGTCATCAGGTCCATGGAGTCCGGGGTGACCAGCGCTTCGAACCGGTTGGCCCCGGCCATGACGATATACCTGGAGTTGAGCACGTCGGCAAAGGGGACCTCGCCGAAGGTGTCCAGGAACGCGCGGTTGTTGGAGACCAGGCAAAGGGACTCGTGCGAGGTGACGTTGAACGAGCCGTAGACCTCGGCGAACCTGCCCACGAACTGCGAGTGCAGGTCGGTCCCGGCGGAAAAGAGGTGGCCGCACGGCAGGTACTTTTCCCGCACCGCCTGCATCTTCTGGGCGGCCATGTCCAGGGCCTCGTCCCAGGGAATGCGCTTCCACTTGCCCTCGCCGCGCGCACCGGCACGGAGCAGGGGGTACTTGAGGCGGTCCGGGTCATAGACCTGGGCGATGCCCGCATTGCCGCGCGCGCAGAGCATTCCGCGCGACTTGAGGAACTTGGGGTTGGGGTCGAGCTTTTTGACCACCCCGCCTTCCACGCGGGCGATGAGACCGCACTTGTTGAAGCACATGTCACAGGCTGAGAACTTCGAATCCCACTGTCGGGCAGGGGCCGCCTGCGCCTGCTTCAGGCCGCCCAGCAGGGCCGATCCGCCCATCGCTCCGGCGGCGAACAGGCCGGAGGCCTTGAAGAAATCCCGGCGGGAAAGGGTGTGTCTGGTATCGGGCATGGTTACTCCGTTCATCCCTCGTGTAGATGGGGGTAATACCCCCGGGGGGTGAAAGGCGAGCCGGCCGAGAGGAGACCGGACGGCCCGCCCGCCGTCATGACAATCCGTCGGTTCGTTGAACAATGCGGCCTTGATGGCCGAGAATGGGGACTTCCGTCATCCGGGCCCATTCCCCCGGAATCGGCCGCCCCGTCACCGGGCGGCGCGCGGCACTACGAGCACTTGGCCGGGGACGGGGAGTCCTTGGCGTAGTCGTGCAGGTACGTGAAGATGTCGTTCAAGTCCTTGTCGGAGATGGTCCAGTCGCCGGAGCACTTGATTTTGGACTTGTCGGCAAAAGTTGCGGTCCATCCGGCCTGGGTCTTGGAAGCCGGGCTCAGATCGCTGGCGGAAGCGCCATGACAGGAGCGGCAATTCTTGCGGTACAGAAACTTGCCCTTGCGGGCGTTGCCCCCACCCATGGCAAAGGCCATGGAAACAGTGAAAACGGCCATGAGAACCGAGGCGGTAATCAGGGTCAGCTTGCGGTGCATTGTGTCCTCCATGTTGGTTTTTGGCAGAGTCCTGGGAGGGACTTCCATTATCGCCTATAGGAAGCGTCCTTAGAAAGTTCCATTATAAACCGACTACAACCTATTTAACGCCTAGATACCTATACGGGGTATATGTGTCAAGATGGTTCGACAAAAATGAAGAGTGCCGTGAATATAAAATAAATGCTTATATTTCGGGAAGAAGAGACGATTTTGTCTCAGATTTGAGGAAAGAATGGAAAAGAATATGCGTGGGAGTAATGAAAAATCAGGCTACCAGAGGCGGTCGGCAAAGGCGCGGTGAAACCCTTTGGCCCGGATGAGATCGGCCGTCTTTTTTATATCATATGTAATGAATCGCATGGTCACGGAATGGCGCTCTGTGTCATACAGGGCGTACTTTGCGCGGTTGTCGCCATCACGTGGCTGGCCCACCGCACCGACGTTGACGATGTGACGTTCTTCGGGATTGAGGAGGGTCTCCCCCTCGGGCAGCGGCAGGCGGCCGGATACCCCCTCCCGGTTTTCGACGAAGCGCATCAGGTCGTGGGTGTGGCCGACGAAGCAGATCCGCTCGCCGAAACGGGCGAACAGCTCCCCGACGTTGTTTTCGTATTTCCACAGATACCCGTTCACGTCATCGGGCGGCACGCCGTGCACAAAACGGCAGCCGTCCACCACGGCACTGCGGGGGTGGGAAATGAGCCAGTCAAAGGTCGCGTCGTCGATCATCTGGCGCGTGCGCCGTAGCGAGTCCTTGGCTGGCTGGTTAAACGGGGCCATCTGGTAGATGTTCAACATGCCCCGTTCGTGGTTGCCCTGCACCACCGTGGCCCCGCGCTGCCTCAGCAGGTCGCAGCACTCCTGTGGCTGCGGGCCATACCCCACCACATCGCCCAGGCAGACCTCCGCATCATGCGGGTGCGCGTCCATGTCGCGCACGACCTCCCGGTACGCCTCCAGATTGGCGTGGATGTCGGAATATATGGCTATGATCGACATACAGGCAGACTACCTGCTTGGCGTTCATTGGGCAACAGGAAGGGGCCTCCGGCGGCGCTTGCCAGCGGGGCCACCTCGCCGGTGGGGCGTCTCCGACGGCCAGGACGCTGTCCTGGACCTGCCTAAGGCCGAGGGCCTTAGGAATCCCATTGCCGCTGTCGCGGGGGCGTAACCTGATAAACAGCCTCTGGTGCGGAGAAGGGCGGGGGTGTTTGGGATCAGAGGTACTGCCAGACTTTGTCTATGGATGTTTCCATGATGGCCACGGCACAGAGGTCGCTGCAGGCGATGTTGACCAGTTCGGCCCGGAGATTGCCTTCGTGCTGCTTTTCATTGAAGGCATCCCTGATTGCAACGGATTCGCTGCGGGAGCGTGTATGGGGAATGCTGCCGTCCTGGGTGCGGGGATGGTAGCCCATGTATATCGTTTTGGCCTGTTCGGTTTCCATTCTCTGTCCTCCTGTACTTTGGGAGAACATCTTAGATTTTCGTTTTTTTTTCAACAATCAGTTACTTTTTGCCCTCAAAATTTTGAGAACCACCGCCCCGCGCAACGGCAAAAGGGATCCAAGGGGTTCAGCCCTTGGCAGGTCCAGGGCAGCGCCCTGGCCGCCGGAGACGCCCTCCGGCGAGGTGTCCCCCCGAAGGGGGCCGGAGGCTCTTATTGCATCATGCCCGCCCGCACGAGGCGGAGCAGGTCATAGGGGTATTGCTTGTCCAGGGCTTCGAAGGCGGGGGTGAGGGAGACGATGCCCTTGTTGCGGAAGGTGCGGAGGGTGTTGGTGATGGTGTCGAGTTCGTCGCCGGGCAGGTCGAGGACCTCATCCGCATTGATCTCGTTGCAGCGGACGGCCTCGATGAGGTGGCCCCAGACTGACGATGTTTTGAGGGACCGGTTCTCGGCCACGGCGTCGATGGAACCGAGCTCGCGGAAGAGGTCGAGGGACTGGCGCACCGTGGAGGTAATCTGCTTTTCCGCCGCGGCTTCCTGCTCGCGTTCGCGCTGGTCCAGGCGGTCGTCGGGGATCGGTTCCAGGTCGTCCGGGCGGCCGTGCTCCATCTCATGTTCGGCCAGGGCTTCGAGGAACGTGGGGCCGAAGCGGTCGAGTTTGATGGCACCCACGCCGGACATGCAGCCGAACTCGTCCAGGGTGCGCGGCCGGTAGCGGACTATTTCGAGCAGGGTCCGGTCCGGGAAAATGGCGTAGGGCGGCACGCTTTGCTCCTGGGAGAGCGCCAGACGATGGTCGCGCAGCCGTTCGAACAGGGCCTGACGTTCGGGCGTGGTCAGCACGTCGGCCTGTGCGGCGGAAACCGAGGACTTCTTGCTTCGGGAGGCGCGTTGGATCACCGGGTCCTTTCGCAGGCGGACCTTTTGCTGCCCCTTGAGCACGGGCCAGGAGCGTTCGTTGAGCTTCAGGGCATTGAAGTTTTCCAGGTCCACGGTGATGAATCCGGCGGCCACCAACTGGCGGTATACGGATTTCCAGCCGTTTTCGTCCAGCTCATCGCCGATGCCGTAGGTGGAGACCGTGTCGTGCCCGAAGCGGAAGATGCGGTCGCTTTTGCTGCCGGTCAGGACCTGTGCGAGGTAGCCTGCCCCGAATCGCTGGTCGGTGCGGAAGATGTTGGACAGGGCCTTTTGCGCGGCCACGGTGCCGTCCCAGGTCTCGGCCGGGTTCAGGCAGTTGTCGCAGTTGCCGCAGGGCTCGATATGCTCGCCGAAATAAGCGAGCAGCACCTGGCGGCGGCAGGTGGCGGTTTCCAGGAAGCCGAACAGACCGTTCAGCTTGGAGTGCTCCACGCGCTTGCGCAGGGTATCCGCCTCGCCGTTGTCGATCATGGAGCGGAGGATGGCGATGTCCTGAAGTCCGAAACACATCCAGGCCGAGGCGGGCAATCCGTCGCGCCCGGCACGGCCCGTCTCCTGATGGTACGCCTCCAGGCTCTTGGGCGGCTCCAGGTGGCAGACGAAGCGGACGTTGGGCTTGTCCACGCCCATGCCGAAGGCCACGGTGGCCACCATGACGATGCCTTCCTCGCGCATGAACCGTTCCTGGTTGGCATAGCGCACGGACTGGGGCAGCCCGGCGTGATACGGCAGGGCCGGAATGCCGTGCTTGTTCAGAAATTCGGATGTCTGCTCCACCTTTTTGCGGCTCAGGCGGTAGACGATGCCCGCTTCGCCGGAGTGGTTCTCGTCGATGAACCGCTTGAGCATCCGCTGCGGATTCTTCTTGGGCAGCACGGTGTAGCGGATATTCGGCCGGTCGAAACCCGAGGCAAAGACCCGGGCGTTTTCCAGCCGCAGGTGGGTGACGATGTCGCGCTGGGTCGGCTCGTCGGCCGTGGCCGTGAGCGCCAGCCTTGGCACGTCCGGAAACCGGTCCTTGAGAATGGCCAGCTGCGTGTATTCGGGCCGGAAGTCATGCCCCCACTGGGAGACGCAGTGCGCCTCGTCGATGGCGAAAAGACAGGGATTGCACCTGGCGAGAAATTCAAGAAAACCGGGCCGCATCAGTCGCTCGGGAGCCACATAGAGCAGGTCGAGCTGGCCGGACTCCGCTCGCTGTTCCACGTCCCATGCCTCGCGCGGGTCCAGGGAGGAGTTCAGGCAGGCGGCGCGCACACCCATCTGGGTCAGGCCCTGTACCTGATCCTGCATCAGGGCGATGAGCGGCGAGACGCATACGCCCAAGCCGGGCCGCAGCATGGCCGGAATCTGGTAGCATAGGGATTTGCCGCCGCCCGTTGGCATCAGCACCAAACAGTCGCTGCCTGCCATGACCGTGTCGATGACGGGTTGCTGCAAGCCGATGAACTTGTCGTAGCCGAAGACGGAACCGAGGATTTCGAGCGGGGTGGGCATGGGCGCAGGGTAGGACAAACCCCTCCCACTGGCAACGGAAACCCCGTCCCAGTCGGGAGTCGGAGGGCGAGAGTTGTTTAGAGTAACTCTAGACGAGCGGTCCGGGCTGTGGTAGCCCGGGAAAAAGCCGGTTTTTTCGGAGGGCGCAATGACACATATCCATAGAAATATATTGACCACAACGGTACTGGCCCTTTTCGGGCTGCTTCTGCTGGGCGGCTGCTTCCGCCAGCATATCGAATCCACCCCGCCGGGCGCTACCCCGGCTACCCGCCCAGGCACTGCTTCCGCCAGCTCGGCCAGACCCGCTGCCGCGCCCAAAGTCGTCAATGACAGCAATGCGGCCACCGCCAGAACCAAAGAGCCTTCCTCTGTCATAGAGGAAACCTATGTGGTGGACGCGCCCAAGGATACCGTGGCTCCCGCACCCAAGATCGAGGAAGAGGATCTGGCCGCAGAGCCTGCCCCGGCCAAGCCGGTGGCTGCCGCTCCCGCCCAGGTCGCACCTGCGGCCGTTCCAGCTGCCAAGCCAGCGCCCAAGCCCATTGCCCCGGAGGCCGACGCTGCCGTGGCCGATGTCGCGACCCCGGATGTCATGGCCGACATGTTCTACATTCAGGTTGGCTCCTTCTCCGAGCTGGACAACGCCAACAAGGTGCTTGCCTCGCTCATCGAGCAGGGCTACGACGGCTCCCGGCTCTCCATGACCGACGAAGGCCAGTTCCGCGTCCAGGCCGGTGCCTTCACCGACAAGGTCGAAGCCCGCAAGGCTCTGGATTCTCTTACCACCAAGTTCAAAGGCGCGTATATCCTTAGGGGTACCCCGCAATAAGGATGCCTCCGGCGGCCCTACCGGGGGGCGCCTCGCCGGCGGGGCGTCTCCGACGGCCAGGACGCTGTCCTGGACCTGCCTAAGGCCGAGGGCCTTAGGAATCCCATTCCGCTTTCGCGGGGGCGTAGCATCACAGGGAGTCTCCAGCCTGTGGAGACGGACGGTTCCGCCTCCGTGCCGGTTAACGGTTTGCGACGGAAAAAGCGGGTCGAAGTCCGTGCTGCTAACCGTTTTCCGCCCGCCGCTTTTTCCGTCGCAAACCGGAGGGTTTTAAAAAAGACAAATAAAGTTTGAGTGAAACAATTTTGTCTTTGTTTCAATCCGCCGTTTCGACAATCTTTTCAGGTTCTTCCCTTTTTTCTGACGGCGGGGGCTACTGTCCGTGAAGATTCGGGCGGGGCGCTTTTCGTCCCGCGAGGGCGAAAAGCGCCACGCCCGAAGATTTGCGGACGCCGTATAGCCGGTACCCGCCAAGCTCCCTGCCAACCAGCTCCAAATCCGCAAGTTCCTCCCCCGCGTAGCGGCGAAAGGGATCCAAGGGCCATAGCCCTTGGCAGGTCCAGGGCAGCGCCCTGGTCTCCCCGAAGGGGCCGCCGGAGGCCTCCTCCCTCTACACTCCCACGCGTTCCAGTATGTCGGCGCACATGTCGGGCTGGTTGAAGGGGTAGAGGTGGACGCCGGGCGCGCCGTTTTGGAGGAGGTCGGCGATCTGCCGGGCGGCGAGGCTGGTGCCGAATTCGCGCACGGCTGCATCGCCGCCTTTTTCGTAGGCGGCTTCGGCTCCGGCAAGGATTTTGCCGGGCACCGGGGCGTCGCAGAGGGAGGTGACGCGCTTGATCTGGCCGAGGGTGCGTACGGGCAGGACCGAGGGGATGATCGGCTTGTGGCAGCCGAGCGCGGCGAGCCGGTCGATCATGTCGAAGTAGCGGCGGTTGTCGAAAAAAAGTTGGGTCACGCCGAAGGTGGCTCCGGCATCGAGCTTGAATTTGAGGAAACCGATGTCTTCGGCCAGGGATGCTGATTCCGGATGCCCGTCCGGGTAGGCCGCGACACCGATGGACAGGTCCGGCGCGAGTTCCAGGATGTGTTCCACGAGGTCGGAGGCGTGGGCGAGTCCCTTGGGCGGGCGCGGGCTGTCTTCGGGAAAATCGCCGCGAATGGCCAGGGCATTGCGAATACCGCAGGCCCGGATGGTGTCCAGCTGGGATTCAAGCCCTGTCTGGGCCGCATGGACGCAGGTGATGTGCGGCATGACGGTGAAACCGTGCTTTTCGGCCAGGTCCCGGGCAACGGTCAGGGTGCCGACGCTCCCCTTGCCACCCGCGCCGCAGGTCACGGCGGCAAAGAGCGGCTTCATGCGCTTGATCTTTTCCACAGCGGTCCAGAAGACGGTTTGCTCCGCCTCCTTGCGCGGCGGCAAAAGCTCCACGGAAACAAACGGCCTGTCCAACCCCCTGAGCAACTCCGGTATATGCATCGCTCCGATCCTTTATTTTTAACTGTATCAATAAATCTCAATATACGGATAAATTGATATATGCACCTGAGAACGGGAGTTTGTCAAGACAGGATCATGAGATGCGAAGAGCGGATGACGGCTAAAGGGCGGTGGCGAGAGTGACGAGACGGATGATGGATAAAGCGCGGTCATGTGGGCCGTGTACGGGGCCTAGAGATGTGGGTGCGATCAGGAGTCCCCCTTGGGCATCCTGTCAGTCGTGTCGGAAGAATTGGGAGGGAGCTACTTGAGCGCGTAACGCTCGATCTTGCTCTTGTAGGCCATGATGCCGTCGATGATGCCCTGGGCCATGTACTGCTGGTAGGCCGAGGAATTGAGGCGTTTGGCCTCGGTGCGGTTGGTAATGTAGCCGAGCTCGACCAGGATGGAGGGCATTTTGGCACCCATGAGCACGTAGAAGGGGGCTTCGCGCGTGCCCCGGTTCCGCTGGCTCCATTTGCGGCGGACGCGGGTGAGGGTCTTTGTCTGGACGTCCGAGGCAAGATCCCGGCTTTCCTTGATCTTGGAGTTGACCATCAGATCGGTCAGGATGAACTGGAGGTCCGAGATGGAGCGCGGGTCCACCGCGTTTTCACGCGCGGCGATGCGTACGGCGTCCTTGGATTTGGCAAGGTTCAGGCTGTAGGTTTCCAGCCCGTTGGCGGAGGTGGACCGGCTGGCGTTGCAGTGGATGGAGACGAACAGGTCCGCCTTTTTCACATTGGCCATGGCCGTGCGCTGCTCCAGAGGGATGAACACATCCGTGGTGCGGGTGTAGATGACGTTGAAGCCCTTTTTGGCCAGCATTTTGCCCAGGAGCAGGGCAAAGCGCAGATTGATGTCCTTTTCCCGCAGCCCGTGGCCGTGTGCGCCGGGGTCTTTGCCGCCGTGTCCCGCGTCGATCATGATGGTGCGCACGGTCAGCCCGAGCTGTTCCAGCAATTCGTCGGCGTGCTGTTTGCTTTCCTTGGGCGGGCGGTACTTGCTGTCCGCCGTGGTGTGGTGCGGCTCCACCGGCCTGGCGCTCTTGGCGACGGTCGGCGCGGTGTTTCCCTCTTCGGGCGAATAGACGTCGATGACGATGCGGAACGGGTTGAAGAGCGGGAAAATCTTGTAGTCCTGCATGGACAGAAAATCGAGGACCACGCGGGTGGTGTCTTTATTGTACTGGCTGGAGCGGATGGAGCGGAGGATGCCGTCGGAAACGGTGGTCGCGCTCTTTACGTCATGACCCAGGCGGGAATCCTCGAGATCGATGTAGAGCCGGTGGGGCCGGTTCATTGCGGCATTGGGTTTGAGCACCTGGTAGCGGTACTTGACCTGATCGTCCAGTTCCAGGACCACGCGGGTATAGTTGTCGCTGGACTTGAAGCGCACGGTATCCAGGTGGGCCAGTCCGGATGGGTCCTTGGCACGGACAGCCGTTTCGGACGGCTTGGTCGTGGGCGGGGTGCCGGAGCGTGATTCGGCCTTGGCCACCACGGCGTCCAGGCCGCTTTTCTTCCGGGTGGAGGGATGGGTGGAAATTTCGGCAACGGCCCACTTGTACTTGCCCAGTTTGCGCAGTGCGTCATCCGCCTTGGAGCGCATGTCGGAACGGGGATATTCCACGATGATCCTGGCCAGATCAAGCCGGGCCGCGTCGTATTCGGCCAGCCGCGACACGCGAATCTGCGCCCGGCGGTACAGGCAGTCATCGGCCCAGCCGTGCCTGGGGTAGCGGGCTATGACCCGGCCGAAGTAGTCCTCGGCCCGGCGGAAGTCCGACTTGCGGCCGCTGCGCATTCCCAGCTCTTCCTGGACCCTGCCCAGGTAATAGAGGGCCTTGGGCGCAAAGGAGCCGTCCGGGTCCTGCTTGAGGCAGGACGTGAAATTGCTGGCCACCTTGTCCCAATTGGACCGGTATTTGGCTTTGCTTTTGTTTTTGAGCAGTTCGTGGAATTCGGCGTGGCCTTTGGTGAACCATGCCTGGGAGGATATGGCAAGGGCAGGCGCGGCGCACAGCAGCAGGGCGGCCAAGACCGTAAAAGTCAGGACCGGCAAGGAAAAGAGTGGGGTGCGGCGCAACGCTTTCATGCCTGCCAAATCGGACCGTGCGAGTCTGTTCCCGATGTGTCCCTGCACGACCGGTCCACATCGATAATAGTCATCGTGGCGATAGTCTGGGAAATATTCTAAAAAAAGTCCAGAGAAGAATCACTTCGATTTGTTGGCCCGACCTTTTTGTCTTGCAGCCAAGCGCGGCATAATTGCTGCAAATTTATTCCTGGGAGTGGGCGGACTGAAGATACTCAAGTGAGCGGCACTCGACGGAATGAAGCTCCAGGAAGCCGATATTTCCCTTCGGGATGCAGGCATAACCGTTGCTTTGGCCTTATTCGTTGACGAGCGAAGTCTTAGCAGCGCATCCTCCCCGGATTGAATGAATCCTGTCAGCACTGTTTCACTTCCCCTCAAAGCCCAGTCCGGCCACAGTACTTTGATCTTAATCAGTTACATAACATGGAGTCCCCAAGGGAACTCCACGTATTTATTCCTCGTCGGCGTTTCGTCGAGCGATATGGTATTCCGTCAAGAACGTTCGTAATGTCCCCGCAACCGTGCATGCCAAAATGAAAACGCCCATGGTCAATGTAAGTTCCCTGTCACGCGTTGCCAGAAAAATGCCGCAGCATACAAGGATATTCAGTACACAAAAACACAGACCGACCAAAAGAGTCTTACCATTATGATGGTGAAACCTTATTTGGGTATGAAGTTTTTGTTATAGCCATCCAGCTCCTCTCGTTGTTCCCTCTCTTTGGCCGTATCAAAAACAACCGAAGCTGACGAATCAGGCCTTCCCCGAGGTCAGCCAGCGCGCCCAGTCTTCGCGGCTGTTTTGCCTTGCCCGGGCTGCGGCGGCCTGCCAGTCGTAGGTGACGGATATGAATTGGACATCCCATTGGTTCCCGGCGGGCGAGGCAATGGCGTATCTGGCATGGGGCGTACCGGAGGCCATGGCGTGGGGCGGGGTGTCGTCGTCATAGGCGGGAAGCCCCACGGAACCCGGATTCACCACTGTAAACGGAGGACAGTCCAGTCTGCCGGGATGGTGGCTGTGCCCGGCCAGGATCAGGGTGCACCCGTCCGCTTCGGGGAGCAGGTCCTCCCTGACCGCCTCGCATGGGCGCATGGTCGGAAGTCCGGTCGTCACATCCTCCAGCAGGTATTTGGCATCATGGCGCGGTGTGCCGTGGCAGAGAAGGACGCTGTCGTCCAGCCGGAGCATGGCGGGCAGGGAACGCAGCCAGGCGAGCCCTTCCGGGCCGATGCCCGCAAGTGCGGCTTTAAAGTGAGGGTTGTCCGCCCACTCGGGGCCGCCCTCAAGCAGGATGCGATCCTGGTTGCCCAGCACGGTCGGCATTGGATTGTTGCGGAGTATATCCCTGGTGCCCTGCGGATCGAGCGGGCCGTAGAAGGTGTCGCCGAGATTGGCGAACCGGGTGATTCCCCGCGTTTTCGCATCGGCCAGCACGGCCCGGAGCGCCCAGGCATTGCCGTGAATGTCGGCCAGAACGGCCAGCGGCTGTTGTGTCATTCCGGCAGCCTTGGTGAAATCGTGGCGAAAAGCAAGTCCTTTGCCTTTACGAAACCGCCCCGACCATTTACACAGGGCTGGGCAGCGCACGGAAGGCCTGCCGCCGTAAAGGAGACGACTTGGCCCGCGACACCAAACTGCACTACATGGGAAACCGCTACATGCTCCGCCGGAGCATCAGCTATTTCTCCCCCTACAAGCTGCGCGTGGCAATCGCCGTCGTCGCCATGCTCCTCTATGCGCCCATTGCCCCGGCCCTGGCGTGGCTGACCAAGTACGTCACCGATCAGGTGCTGGTGGCCAAGGACATGCCCGCACTCAAGATGTGCATCGTGGGACTGGTCGGGCTCATCGTGCTCAAGGGCATCTTTCAGTTCACCCAGGTCTACGTCATGAACTCCACGGGCATTATCGTCCTGCGCGACATGCGGCGTGACCTGTTCCACAAGATAATCAGGCTGCCCATGCCCTTTTTTGCCGAAAGCGAGATCGGGATGCTCATGAGCCGCATCGTCAACGACGTGGTGGCCGTGCGCCAGTGCCTGCCCAGCGTCATCATGTTCGTGCGCCAGATATTTACCCTCATAGGTCTCATCGGCACGGTGGTCTATCTGGATGCCTACCTCGCTTTCTGGTCGCTGGTGGTCATGCCCGTCGCCTTCTACCCCATCGTCTGGTTCGGCAAGAAGGTCCGCAAGTACGGGCGGAAGATGCAGGCCGAGCTGTCCGGGGTCAACGTGGTCTTGGAGGAGTCATTCTCCGGCATCAAGGTCATCAAGGCCTTTGCCAACGAATTGCGTGAGGACCTGCGTTTCGAAGCCGAAAACAAGAGCCTGACCAAGATTATCATCCGCCAGATTTTTTACAGCGAGATCTCCTCGCGGGTCATGGATTTCGTTTCCGCGGCGGCAGGGGCGGCCGTGCTGTGGATCGGAGGGTCCAGGGTCATCTCCGGCGAGATGACACCGGGCGACCTCACCGCCTTTCTGATCTGCATGGTCCAGCTTTACGAGCCCATAAAGAAGATCAACATGTCCAACAACGAGATTCAGCAGGGACTGGCTGGTGCGGAGCGGGTCTTCGATATCCTCGATTCCCCGGAAATTCGGGTGGAGGACGATGGTGACGTGGAGTTCGACGGCTTCTTCGAGGAACTTTCCTTTTCCGATATCCGTTTCACCTATCCCGGTTGCCCGGCTCCGGCGCTGGACGGCGTATCCCTGACCATCAAGGCCGGGCAGCGTCTTGCCATCGTCGGCCCCAGCGGATCGGGCAAGAGCACCCTGGTCAACCTCATTCCCCGCTTCTACGATCCGCAGGAGGGGGAGATCCGGCTCAACGGCCGTCCCCTGGCCGACTACCGGCTGGCCGGGTTGCGCCTGAAGCTTGGACTGGTCTCGCAGGACACTTTCCTTTTCAATTCCACGGTCACCGACAACATCGCCTATGCCCGCGAGTCCTTTGAGCAGGCCGAGGTGGAGGAAGCCGCCCGGGGCGCCTATGCCCACGAGTTCATCCAGGAGATGCCGGGCGGTTACGACACCGTTGTCGGCGAAGGCGGGGTCAAGATCTCCGGTGGCCAGAAACAGCGGCTGACCATTGCCCGGGCCATCATGAAGAACCCGCCCCTGCTCATTCTTGATGAGGCCACCAGTGCCCTGGACACCGAGTCCGAGCGAGTGGTCCAGAAGGCGCTTGAGAACCTCATGCAGGGCCGTACCTCCATCGTCATCGCCCACCGGCTGTCCACCATTCTGACCGCGGACCGCATCGTGGTTATGGAAAAGGGGCACGTGATCGATTCGGGGACCCACGCCGAGTTGCTCGTCTCCTGTCCGCTCTACGAACGTCTCTACCAGATGCAGTTCGAAGATTCCGCCCAATCCTGATCCTTTCCCTTTGCCGAAAGCTGTGATGGGTGGCGTCAGCCGCCTACATGGTGTATGGGAACGGTGAAGAGAACACCGTAAAACCGCGCGGCAGGCGCAACAGGATCGGCATGGGCCTTCTCGTCGTCACCATCTCGGACATGAAATCCTCCCGAAGGAGCGAGGACGTCATCGTCACCTATTCCCTGGGTTCCTGCCTCGGAGTGACGGCGTACGATCCCAAGGCCTGTATCGGCGGTCTGGTTCACTGTCTGCTCCCATCGGCCTTCAACTCCAGGCATCGGGCCGAGGACAAGCCCTTTATGTTCGTCAACACCGGCGTGACCAAAATGGTCAGGGTCCTGGTGGAGCTTGGCGCACACAGGGACCGGCTGATCTTCAAGGCCGCGGGCGGTGCGAACATGCGCGGCGACACCCTGTTCAACACCGGGGTGCGCAACTGGGAAGCCCTGTGCAAGCTGATGGAGCGGAACGAGGTTTCCCTGTCCGGGAAGGATGTGGGTGGCACCATTCCCCGCACCATGTTTCTGCACATGGATACCGGCCGCGTGGTGGTGCGATCCCTGGGAAAGGAGAAGGAGTTATGACCCGGCGCGAGGCTATCCTGACCAAAGTGGCCGAGGTGGTTGCGATTCCGTCGTTTGCCCCTAAGGCTTCAGTATTGCTGAACGATCCCGATGCGGATCTGGAACAGTTGGCCCGTATCATCCAGTATGATCCCGGTCTTACGGCCAATCTCCTGAAAATCGTCAATGCATCCTTTTTCAGCAGCCGCAACCCGCTTTTGACGGCCGAGGCGGCCATCCGGCAGCTGGGGTCGGCGAAGATGCTGCAATTCGTTATTTCCACCGGCGTGGCACCCACCTATGTTTGCAAGGTTGAGGGGTACGACCTTGCCCCCAATATGCACCTGCAGCATTCGGTGGCCGTGGCTCTGGCCGCGTGTGAGCTGGGAAAGGTCCTGGAACTGGATGTTCCGGAGTACGTTTTTACGGCCGGACTGCTTTCCGGGTTGGGAAAGATCCTGCTCGGTGCCTATGTGGAGGTGGATGTGCAGCCCATATTTGATCTGGTGGATCAGGGAATGGATTTTGACCGGGCCGAAGACGAGGTCCTGGGTGTGAACCACGCCGAGGTGGGCGCGCTGCTTCTTGAGAAATGGAGGTTGCCGACGGCCCTGGTCAGCGTGGTCCGCTACCATCTGCGTCCGGAAGAAGCTCCGCATCCCGATACGGTTCTGGACCTCGTGCACATAGGCAACGCGCTGGCAAAGATGATCGGCGTAGGTCTTGGTCTGGACGGGCTGAACTATGCACCGTCCCGGGTTGTAGCCGACCGCCTTGGGCTGACTCCGGAGATTTTGGACGAGGTTTCGGTGAATGTTGTGGCCGACTTGCGTTCCGTATGGGATTTGTTTTTGGAATGCGCGGGGGAGGTCAGTCTCTTGTAAACGCTTTTCCACTGGGAATTTGTAAGATAAAAAAGGGCGGTCCGTCATGGACCGCCCTTGTGCTTTATCTGGTAGGGACTAGCGTGCCCGGTATATCTTTTTGATGAAGATCGGCTTGGTTGGCACGTTCAGATGTTGCCCCACACGTTCCGTTTTGACGTCGAGCATCTTTTCCACCACATCCATGCCGCGGATGACCTTGCCAAAGGCGCAGTAGCCGGCGCGAATTGTATTTGTCTGTCTATTGCGGCTGGTGTCTTTAAGAACATCGGTCATATGGCGGGTAACGGTCATGGTGTCGAGCCCCGGGTTATCTTCGGCATTGAAAAAGAATTCACATTGAGCAGTGTTGGGAGAACCGCCTCGTGCCATGGCGATGGTTCCCTTCGTGTTTTCCAGGCCTGTTTCGAGGGGGATGAAATCCCAAAGGGGCATCTTTCTTTCCAAAGGAAAATTGTAACCGCCGCCTTGGACAATATTAATGGCCTGCTGTTTCTTTTTATTTGCATCACTATGCTTGTCGATTTCCATTTTCACGATGCGGTGAAAGATGGTGCCGTTGTAAAACCCTTCGTCCACGTAGCGCAAAAAGTTTTTGACGGTAATTGGCGCGCTGTCCGGGTAGAGCATGATGATGATTCGTCCCATGGAGGTATCCATGATGACTGCGGGGTTGGGTTCCGCTCCGGCAAAGGAGCGTCCGCTGCCAAATCCCAGAAGCAGAACGGCGGCAAGGGCCAGGTACAGAAATGATTTTCGCAGATTGGACATAAGATTCACCTTCATGTTTTTTTATTGCTCTTTTGTAGGCAAAAAAATTGCGCTGTTCAAGCGGTCCGCCGTGTTTGCAATGTCTTGAGCAGGAGCCTCCGCGCTCCGTCTTCGTCCATATCCCGGCCGGTCCACAGCCGGAATTGGGCCAGTCCCTGGTGCAGAAACATTTCCAGACCCGAGATGGCGGTGCATCCGGCAGCGCGGGCATCACGCAGAAAGTGGGTTTCCAGGGGATTGTAGACGATGTCGTAGGCCACGCAGTCTGCGGGGAAGCGGTCTTTGTCCCAGGGGCTGAGCGCCTCCATTGTGCCGGACATGCCGAGCGGCGTGGTGTTGCAGATCAGTCCGACCTTCTCGTCCATGCGCTGTTCCCAGTCCACGAACCGGATGGAGAAGTCGGCAGCCAGGGCTTCGGCCTTTGTCCGTGTGCGATTGGCCACGGCAACGTCGGGCACACCCAGCTCCAGCAACCCGGCCACGGCGGCCCGTGCCGCGCCTCCGGCTCCCAGCACCAGTGCGGCATCCGGCAGGGAGGCAAGCTTGCGCAAAGGGGCCACCAGGCCGATGACGTCGGTGTTTTCGCCGCACAGCGCGTCTCCTTCCCAGAACAGGGTATTGACTGCGCCCACACGGCGGGCCCGGTCCGTGGTTCGGTCCAGGTAGGGCATGACCGCCCGTTTGTGCGGAATGGTCACGCTCAGGCCGCGGATTTCGCCGCTGCGCACCTGCTCCATGAAGACGGGCAGTTCATCCGGTTCCAGGGGAAAGGCCTCGTAACAGGCATCGATACCGAGCTGTTCAAATCCCCAGTTGTGCAGGGCGGGGCTCATGGTGTGGCCCAGGGGCCAGCCGATAATGCCGTGGAGTGCGGTCATGGCGGTATCCGTTACAAAGCCTCGGCCTGTTCCAGGCTGCCCACGCCTTCGCCGGTCCAGTCCTCGCCCAGGTCCTTGATGTTCGGCTTGAGCAGCTTGGCCAGCACGTTCTTGGGGCCGACCTCGACAAAGCGGCGGACCCCGGCGGTGTAGAGCGACTGGAGCGTCTGGATCCAGAGCACTGAGGATGTCATCTGGCGCTGCATCACACCCATGATGTTGGCGGGATCGGGCTCCGGCAGGGCGGTGGCGTTGTGATAGACGGGAAAGGCGGGGGCGTGCCAGTCCAGACCGGCCAGGAAGGTGGCGAATTCATCGGCCGCGCCCTGGATGAGCGGACTGTGGAACGCGCCGGATACAGCCAGCGGGATGGCCCGGCCCTTGGCCGCCTTGACGGCTTCGGCCGCGTGGTCCAGGGCTTGCTTTTCACCACTGATGACGAACTGGGCCGGAGAATTGTAGTTGGCGATGCGCAGTTCCCTGCCGGTGGCTTGGGCCGCGTCGGCCACGATGGCCTCTGCCGTTGCCTGCGGCAGCTTGACTATGGCGGCCATGCCGTGCCCCTCGCCGCCCGCCTCGGCCATGAGGCGGCCGCGCAAAACAACGGCCCGGACCGCGTCCTTGGGCGAGAGCGCGCCTGCCGCGGCCAGGGAGGCGAACTCGCCCAGCGAGTGACCGGCCGTGGCCGAAGGGGATATCCGCGATTTGGCCGCCAGCCACAGGGTGATGTTGGTCACGGTCAATGCGGGTTGCAGGGCGCGGGTGTCAGCCATGTCACCGGCCTCGCCGTCCCAGTATATTTCGCGCAGGGGCAGGCCGGATTCGGCCTCGGCCAGTTTCCACAGGTCCAGGGCTTCGGCGTTGCTTTCGGCCACGTCCCGGCCCATTCCTTGCTCCTGTGATCCCTGTCCGGGGAAAAGTATCGCTGTCATGCTCATTGAATATCTCCTTGCAATGGAAGGCGCATAGCCGGTTCCCCGGCCTGATGCAACTGTGTGCACAGCCGAGGATGGCCGATGGAATGGAGGACACGCCTCCCTGCCGGTCGGTCGGGCTGCTGGAAGTTCATGGTTTTGCCGGTGGAATATCTCGCGGCGGCAAAGCGCGTCAAGGGCGGCGGAGTGACTGCAAAGCAAAGCGGTTGAGGCCGGACAGGCCGGAGTGCGCCGGCCTGTTTGCCTGTGTCCGCCTTAGTCCGGCACGGGGCGAGAGCCTTCCTGAATATAGCGGCGGCCCATTACTTCAAAGTAAGGGCCGGGCATGTTCGGGAAGGTGGTGGCCCGGACGCGGCGTTTGATTTCCGTTTCGTCCATGTCGAACTCCAGGCGGCACATCTCGTGCAGTTCCTTGCGGGTGTAGGGCTTGCGGGTCCAGTGCTCGTCGGACTGGGGCAGCGGCTCCCCGGCATGGATGCGGCAGACGATGTCGTTGAAGAGCCAGGCTATGTGCGCGTAGCACCGCTTGGTCAGGGACAGGACGCTGTCTTCCGGGAAGAGCGGGAAACGGCTTACGGCCACGACATTGCCGGTGTCCACTCTGGCGGCCATGTGGTGGCAGGTGACGCCGAACTCGGTTTCGCCGTTGTAGATGGCGAAATTGGTGCAGCCGATGCCGGGATATTGGGGCGGGCCGGGGTGAAAATTCAGGGCACCCTTGCCCGCCTTGTCCAGGAGCCATTGGGGGACCACCCACTGGCAGAGGTAGGAGAATATCCAGTCGCCGCTCCAGTCGCGCAGTTCCTCGGGAGGGCGCTCGCCGGATGCGGTGAAGACCACGGTGGTATCCGGGAAAAGTTGGGATACGAGAACGGCGGCGTCGGCGGCATAGGGGTTGTCCCGCTTGCCGAGAAAGAGAACGGACATGGCTTGCCTCCCGTTGCGGATTGAGGTTTTTCGCGCCCCATAACTGGCACAGAAAATAGCAAGAATCAATGGCCGGAATCCTTCGAGATTGACGCATTTCGAGGAACGGGGTAGCTGATGCGGGGCATAGATTACATCAAGGAGCGACGATGGGAACCACGGATCGCATCTTTCTCTCCCCTCCCCACATGGGCGGGCGGGAGCTCGAATATATACATGCGGCATTCGACGCCAACTTCATTGCCCCGGCTGGTCCGCAGCTGGCGGCCTTTGAAGAGGCGTTCTGCGAACTGACCGGTTTTGCCCATTGCCTGGCCGTTTCCAGCGGCACGGCGGCCATTCATCTTGCTTTCAGAATGCTCGGCGTGGGTCCCGGCGACGTGGTCCTGGCATCGGACCTGACCTTCATAGGTTCGGTGACCTCCGCTTCCTATCAGGGAGCCGGTCTCCATTTTGTGGACAGTGATCCCGAGTCCTGGAACATGGATCCCCGGCTGCTGGCCAAGGCCATTGATGCCGAAGAGGCTGCCGGACGTCGTGTGGCTGCCGTCATTCCCACCGATCTCTATGGCCAGTGCGCGGACTACGACGCCATCCGGGCCATTTGCGAGCCGCGCGGCATTCCCCTGGTCATCGACGCGGCTGAGGCCGTGGGCGCGACCTACAGGGGGCGCGCGGCCGGACGCGGCGGCGACGCGGCTATCTATTCCTTCAATGGCAACAAGATCATCACCACCAGCGGGGGCGGGATGCTGGCCAGCGACGACGGCGACTTCGTGGCCGAGGCCCGGCGGCTCTCCCAGCAGGCGCGGGATGCCGCGCCGCACTACGAGCACACCACCCTCGGCTACAACTACCGCATGTCCAACATCTCCGCGGCCATAGGCCTGGGGCAGCTGACCATGCTCGACGGGTTCGTGGCCCGGCGGCGGGAGATAGCGGCCTGGTACGAGCACGCCCTGTGCGATCTGCCCGTCTCCTTTATGCCCGAGGCCGGCTATGGCAAGGCCAACCGCTGGCTGACGGTCATGCTGCTCGATCCGGCGTTCGGCGCAACGCCCGAGGAGGTCCGTCTGGCCCTGGAGGCGGAGAACATCGAGTCCCGGCCCGTGTGGAAACCCATGCATCTTCAGCCGGTCTTTGCCGACGTGCCGTGCACGGGCGGCGAGGTGTGCGAGGACCTTTTCGCGCGCGGCCTGTGCCTGCCTTCCGGCTCGGCCCTGACAGAGGCGGACCTGACCCGCATCGCGAACGTCATCAGGGGATGCGCCGCATGAAGCTGAACCTGCCGAACCTGCGCAACGTCAACTTCTACGTCATGTTTCTGGCGGATATGGTGATTTTCACCGTATCCCTGCTGGCCGCCTATTCCTTCCGGTTCGATTTCGACATACCCGCCGGATATTTCATCCAGTACAAGGGGATGATCAAGTATGTCCTGACTTTCAAGGCGGTCATTTTCCTTACGTTCGGTTTGTATCGGGGCATGTGGCGCTATACCAGCCTGGACGACTACTGGAAGCTGCTTCGGGTCACGGGCCTTCAGAGTCTGGTGCTCATTTCCTTTGTTCTTTTCCGTTTTTCATTCATCGGCGTGCCCCGCTCCATCTTCGTTTTCGACTGGGTGCTTACGCTGGTGCTCTGCTCCGGGCTTCGGCTCTCCATCCGTGCCCTTTTCAGCCGCAAGGCGACGCACGTGGCCTATGCCGAGGACCGGAAGACCGTGCTGGTGGTCGGGGCGGGGAGCCTGGCCGAGAAGATCAGCCGGGAGCTGAATGCAAATCCGGCCCAATACCGGCTGCTGGGATTTCTGGACGACAATCCGGCCAAGCGGGGGCGGACCATTCACGGCAAGCCGGTGCTCGGCAAGGTGGCCGACCTGCGCAGCGTCGGCGAGCGGGGCAATGTGGAGGAGGTGTTCATCGCCGTATCCGAGGCCTCGGCCGAACAGATGCGGCGCATTGTGGAAACCTGCAAGGCGTCCGGCATTCCCTACAAGATTTTACCCGCCATGACCGAGATCATGGACGGCAAGGTGGACATCGCCACCCTGCGCGAGATCGATTATCTCGACCTGCTGGGACGCTCGCCCGTCAGCCTCGATACAGGGCGCATCCAGGGCTACCTCTCGGGCCGTACCGTTTTGATCACCGGCTGCGGCGGGTCCATCGGTTCCGAGCTGTGCCGCCAGATTATCCGCTTTGCCCCCGGCCATGTGGTGCTGGTGGATTCGAGCGAATACAATCTTTATGAAATCCAGATGGAACTGCATCACGGCTTCGGGTTCACCAACTATTCCACGGTGCTCGGTTCTATTGCAGACTCGGACCTGATGCGCCGGGTTTTCGCCGAACACCGGCCCGATGTGGTCTTTCACGCCGCGGCGTACAAACATGTGCCCATGCTGGAGCGCAACCCCTGGCAGGCGGTGCGCAACAACATCCAGGGTTCGCGGACCGTCATGGAGGTGGCCGTGGATTCCGGGGTGGAGCGGTTCGTGGTGGTCAGCACGGACAAGGCCGTGCGCCCCACCAACGTTATGGGCGCGTCCAAGCGTGTCACCGAACTGCTCATGCAGTCTCTCAACGGCCGGGGTACCCGCTTCATGGCCGTGCGTTTCGGCAATGTGGTCGGCTCCAGCGGCTCCGTGGTTCCGCTTTTCCGACATCAAATCGAAGCGGGCGGACCGGTTACCGTGACCCACCCGGAAGTGACCCGCTATTTCATGTCCATTGCCGAAGCCTCCCAGCTCATTCTCCAGGCAGGCAGCATGGGCGAGAAGGGAACCGGCGGAGAAATTTTCGTTCTGGATATGGGCGTGCCCGTCAAAATCGCCGATATGGCGCGTGATCTCATCCGGCTTTCCGGTAAGGAACCGGACGTGGACATATCCATTGTCTACACCGGGCTGCGCGAGGGGGAAAAGCTCTATGAGGAGCTGATTACCGAAGGCGAAAACATCGTGCGTACCGAACATGACAAAATTCTTGTCCTGGGCAGCGACACACCGCCGGACCTGGAAGAACTGGAGCAGGTCATTGCCGATCTGTTGCGAGCTTCCGACGAGTGCGATGGCGATCGCATCCGCGGGCTCCTGCACCGCCTGGTTCCCGAATTCCACCCGGGCAGCTAGTCCCGGTCTTCCCGTTTTCGGCCGCCGGGTTTCCGCGCCTGTGGCATTGAGCGGTTGTTTGGCGCTAGCTGCAAGGGTATAGCGTCCGATGAATATTGCGGTCCCAACCTTTTGTAATAAAAGCAATTTGTCCGGCAAGTAGTTCCTAACACATGGGGAACATTGGCAACTTGCCGAATTTCAAGATATTTTCTAGACTTACGTTCCGCAAGCCTGTTCGTATTTTTTAGAGAAAGATGAATCGACAGACTTGATTTAACTGAATTTCCCGGTTAAGAATGTGGCTAAGTAAGAAAAGGTCTTTGTTGCAAAGCGTGGTCGGCAGCGGGTTCATCCCCGGTTTGGGCCTGCCTGCGGCAAAGAGGGAGATATGATGACGATCAAGGATTCGGAGTGTATTTTCTGCAAGATCGTGGCCGGGGAAATTCCCTGCGCCAAGGTCTACGAGACCGAGACCTGTCTGGCCTTTCTCGATATCGCCCCCGTGAACGCGGGCCACGCTCTGGTTTTGCCCAAGGATCATTACCCCACGCTTATGGACATCCCGTCCGGGCTGGGAAACGATCTGCTCGAAGCGTTGGGCAAGGTGGGCAAGGCCATTATGGCGGCCACGGGCGCTGACGGGTTGAACGTGATGCAGAACAACTATGAAGCTGCCGGGCAGATGGTGCCCCATGCGCATTTTCATCTCATCCCGAGGTTCTCGGATGACGGCCTGAAACTTTGGGCCCAGTCCTCCTATGATTCCCCGGAAGAGATGACCGGGTTGGCCGGAAAAATAGCCGACCTCTTGAAATAGTCTGTCAGTGAACCCTTTTTTTGGAGGCGATCAATGAGCACTCTTACCAAAGCCGGTATCGTGGACTACATCTACGAACGCACCGACAAGAACCGTGCCGAGATCAAGGATCTGGTCGAGACCATCCTTGATATCATGAAAAGCGCCGTGAAGAAGGACCACGCCCTTCTCATCTCGGGCTTCGGCAAGTTCGAGGCCTATGACAAACGGGCTCGCAAGGGGCGCAATCCCCAGACCAGCCAGACCATCACCCTGCCCCCGCGCAAGGTGGTCGTGTTCCGGCTGTCCCGCAAGTTCCGCGCCGAGCTGAATCCGTCCTAGCCTTCAGGCCTTCGACGGTCGGCTTGGATCACCGGGCAGTCCTTTGCGGCCTGCCGCGTGATCTTACAATGGCAAGAAAGGTCAAACCCCGTACGTGAACAGATCGTACGGGACTTGACCTTTTTGCGTTCATGGCGTGGAGGAGACCATTCTCCGGCATGTGCCCATGGCGTAAAAGAGGAGCGCCTCCGGACCAAACGGTCCGGAGGCGCTTTCTCATGAGAGGCGGAAGTGCTTTTTAGAAAGCGGTTTCAGGGGCGATGGCGTCGATGTCCAGCGCTTCACCGGCAGCGGGGCAGGTCAGCTTGCCCTTGTAGGTGTTCAGGCCGAGCATCAGGCCCGGATCGTCCTTGAGTGCATCCACGCCCTTGGCGGCCAGACGCATGGCGTAGGGAGTGGTCTGGTTGACCAGGGCAAAGGTGGAGGTTCTGGGCACGGCACCGGGCATGTTGGCCACGCCGTAGTGGACCACGCCGTCGATGATGAAGGTCGGATGGTCGTGGGTGGTGGGCTTACTGGTCTCGACGCAGCCGCCCTGGTCCACGGCGACGTCGACGATGACGGAGCCTTCTTTCATCAGCGGCAGCATGTCGCGGGTGACCAGCTTGGGGGTCTTGGCGCCGGGCACCAGTACGGAGCCGATGACCAGGTCGGCGCGGGTGATCAGCTCGCGGATGTTGGGCTCGGTGGACATCATGGTGGTGATGCGGCCCTGGAACACGTCATCCAGATACTGGAGACGGGCGTGGGAAAGGTCGAGGATGGTCACGCGGGCACCCATGCCCATGGCGATGCGGGCCGCGTTGGTTCCGACAATGCCGCCGCCGAGGACCAGGACCTCGCCCGGGGTGACGCCGGGGACGCCGCCCAGCAGAATGCCGCGGCCGCCCAGGGTCTTCTCCAGCAGGTTGGCACCCACTTGGGTAGCCATACGGCCGGCGACCTCGGACATGGGGGTCAGCAGGGGCAGGGTGCCGTCCTTGGAGCGGACGGTCTCGTAGGCGACGCCGATGGTTCCGGCCTTGAGCAGGGCATTGGTCAGAGCCGGGTCGGCAGCCAGGTGGAGGTAGGTGAACAGGAGCAGGTCGTCACGCAGGTAGCGGAACTCGCTCTCGATGGGCTCCTTGACCTTGATGACCATTTCAGTGGCCCAGGCTTCGCTGGCGGAAACCAGCTTGGCACCGGCGGCTTCGTACTCTTCGTCGGTCAGGCCGCTGCCCAGACCGGCGCCGGCTTCGACCAGCACCTCGTTGCCCTGGCGGACCAGGGAAGAAACTGCGGCGGGGGTCATGGAAACGCGATTTTCCAGGGTTTTGATTTCCTTGGGGATACCGATAATCATGGGGGACTCTCCTCTTTGTTCGATGCAGCGCCGCCGAGAGCGGCCTTAAGGTTGATTATTGAAGGATTCGACCACGGCGTCGGGCAGATAGACCCACTTGCGCCGCGATTTCATGACGACAAAGGACTCGCTGGAATTGATGCCACCCACGCTGGAGAGGTCCTGGTCCAGAAAGTCGTATAAATCACCTATGTCTTCCGAGCATATGATTTCCACGATGATATCGTAGCGGCCCGTGACCACGGCGCACCAGTTGACGCGCGGCAGCGCACTGATCTGCTCGAGTTTTTCGCCGAGCTGTTCGTGGCTGTGCAGGGATATGCCGACCAGGGCCACGGTCAGGCCGCGGGTTCGCATGGGGTCCACGAGTCCGGCTATCTTGAGCACGCCTGCGTGGATCAGGTTCCGCATCCGGGAACGCACTGTGGGCGCGGTGACCCCCATGTCTTCGGCTATGCGGGCCGGGGAGAGCTGGCCGTCCGCGCTGAGGGCGGAGACAAGCTTGTGGTCGTTGGCATCGAGCGCTTTTTTCATTTCTTTGTCCGGTTCCATGTATTTTTTTCTTTCAGAAAAAATATCTATGCACTTTTTACCTAAACGGTAAAAGAATTGTCAACAATTTTTTAATTTGAGGGGCTATAAAACAAAATTGGCAAGACGACGTCACGTCGATGATTCTATTATTGGAAGCGGGGGCCTCCATTCTTGCGCCTCTGAGGCTGCCCGGACCGGTCCGCTTCGGACGTTCTTTTGCGTATGAGTATACATTCCATTCCATGGGGCTGGGGGGATTGCCACCGCTGTCGCGGCGTGGCATTGAAATGAAGCTATGTCCCGACCTTCACTTCCCGATATCTTTGCCCGCTTTTTGCGTCTGGGCCTGACTGCCTTTGGCGGACCGGCCATGGTGCCCTATATCCGGGCCATGGCGGTGGATAGGGAAAAGTGGCTGGACGAGGCGTCCTTTCGCCTGGGCATGAGCGTATGCCAGCTCATCCCGGGAGCCACGGCAATGCAGGTTTCGGCCTATGTGGGATTGCGAGCCCGGGGCGGGGTCGGTGCCCTGGCCGCCTATGTCGGATTCGGGCTGCCCGCGTTTCTGCTCATGGCCGTTCTTTCCGTCTTCTATTTCTCGGCCCATGACATTCCTGCCGTGGCCGCTGCCTTCAGCGGGCTGCAACTGGTGGTCATCGCCCTGATCCTGCACGCGGCCGTCAATTTCGCCCGGCGCTATCTCGACACTTTACCGTCCAAGGTGCTGGCCCTGCTGGCCGGAGTCTGGCTGGGGCTTAAGGGCAATCCGATCCTGGCTCTGGTAGCGGTCTGCGTGCTGGCCCTGTTTCTGTGCTGCGATGACGACGCGCTCCCCACTGCGCAGGCAGCAAAAAAGGTTGAGGGCCGTCCCCTTGCCGCCGCGCTGCTGTTTCTGGCCGGGTTGCTGCTTTTTCTGGGCGTGCTGGCTGTTTTTGCCCCGGCGCTGTTTCATCTCGGGGTGTTGATGGTCAAGATTGATTGCTTCGCCTATGGCGGCGGCTATGTGTCGGTGCCGCTCATGTTGCATGAAGTGGTTGAGGTGCGCGGCTGGCTGACCGGAGCACAGTTCATGGACGGCCTTGCCCTGGGGCAGATCACGCCCGGTCCCATCGTCATGACCGGCGCGTTTGTGGGTTATGCCGTGGCCGGACTGGTTGGAGCCGTGGTGGCAACGGTGACGGTCTTTTCCCCCTCGCTCATCTTCCTGTGCGCGGTCACGCCCTTTGCCGACAGGCTGGTCCATTCGACCTTGGCCCGACGGGCATTGCGCGGCAGTCTCGTCTCCCTGGTCGGGCTGATGGCCGCCGTGGCCGCCCGTTTTCTGGTCGCTACCCATTGGAGTCCGGCCGGGGCAGCCCTGGCGCTGGCCGCCTTTGTGGCGCTTCGGCTTGGCGTGGACATTCTGTGGGTCGTTCTGGGTGGGGCCGGAATCGCTGTCCTGCTTTTCTAATCACGCTTCCCTGTTGAACAAAATCGGCGCTGCTGCTACCTAGGCAGGGGAGAGACAGGGGCCGGTGCCGAGTCCGTAGCGTTTCCCGCTTGTCCTGCAACCCTATCCGCCGGGGTAATCCATGTTTGAAGCCGACAAACCATATACTTTTGATCGGGTGGTCCGCATGGTCCTTGCCTTGGCCGTCTTTGCCGGAATCCTCTGGCTGTTCGGCTATCTGGCCGATGCCCTGGTCCCCTTTGTCGCCGCCTTGCTGCTGGCCTACCTGCTCAACCCCGTGACCGTGGCCCTGGAGCGGCTGGTGCGGAGTCGGGCCCTGGCCGTGCTCCTGACCGTGCTTGGATTGGTGGCGCTGGCAGTCGGGCTTGTCTGGCTGGTGGTGCCCCGGATCGTTGCCGAGTTTTCGGCCATGGGAAGCGTCTTGCAGCAGCTTGCGGACAACTCGGGGCTGGCGAACCGGGTGCGCGAATTTCTGCCCGCCGACCTGTGGCAATGGCTGCGCGATTTTGCCGCCCGGCCGGATGTGCGAGCCTTGTTCACCGGCGAGGGGGCAAGGAACCTGCTCAAGACCGGGACCGAGCATCTTCTGCCCGGTGTCGGCAGCGTATTGCAAAGCACACTGGGAGTACTGGGCGGTCTGGTCAGCTTGGGGGTGATCCTGCTCTATCTGGTTTTTCTGCTGGCTGATTTCGGCCATATTCGGGATGGGTGGCAGCGCCTGCTGCCCGAATCCTGGCGCGAGCGGGCCGTCGGTTTTGCGGCCGAGTTCGAGGCCACCATGCGTCGCTATTTTCGCAGTCAGGTCGTCATCGCCCTCATTGTGGGCGCGCTCCTGTCCATCGGTTTTCTGCTTATCGGCCTGCCTCTGGCCGTGGTGCTGGGGATGCTCATCGGCATCCTGAACATCGCCCCCTATTTGGGGACGCTGGGCATTATCCCGGCCATACTGGTAGGCCTGCTCTCCGCGTTGGAGACCGGCGGTTCCCCATTGGTGGGGGCCGGACTGGTACTGCTTGTCTGCGGCGTTGTTCAGGCCATCCAGGATCTCGTCCTTGTCCCGCGCATCCAGGGGGAGAGCATGGGCCTTACTCCGTGGATGATCCTGCTCTCGCTGTCCGTATGGGGCAAGCTCCTCGGCTTTCTCGGCCTTTTGGTAGCCCTGCCCATGACCTGCCTGTGCCTCTCCTGGTACCGGCGTTGGCTCTCCTCAGAAGAAACGCAGGCGTAAGTCAGTCATCTTTTTTTAGAAGCGCCGTCCGGATTCCTTGGCCAGTTTTCGGCTCTTGGTCATTGCTGTGGCTAGCCGTTGCAGCAGGGTTCGGCTCATGTGGTGGACGGATTCCAGATAATATCGCAGACCTCTTTCCTTTAATTCATTTTTCTTGAAATAGTCTATGGTAAACCGATGGTTGTCGAATCCTTTGAATCGCTGCACCAGATAGCTGATGTTGTTTTTGTCCATCTGCTCCATGACGGCTCCGCCCTTCACTAGAAACATTGGTCCGTCCAATTCAAGCAAGCTGGCAGTCACGTCCCGCACATTGCACCACAGGTCGATCTCTCTGTTGATAAAGTCCATTGCCCTGTACACGTCAGGCGCGGCGGCCGGTTTTATGTCGAACAGGGCCGCGTGGGCCTTGCCTATATCTCCGCCTTCCATTTCGGGGGCCTCATTGTATTCTATGCCGCGCCCGAAAAGCAGGCTTTGTTTCGTTGTGTTGTAACATTTGACCTTGGACAGGCGAATGGTTTCGGCAAGCCACAGAGCCGCATCACGGAAGTTGGGCGTGGTATACAGCGTTTCGCCGGAAGGGGCGGCAACAGGGCAGAGCTGGGGAAAGCTGTGAATAAGCGGCTTTTGCTCCTCGCTGATTTCCTTGCCCGTGCCTTTGGCATAGTTCAGTCCCCAGGGGTTGTCCGAGCAGAGCTGCGCCCCTACCAGCGCGGCGCTGGTACATCCCAGATAAACGGCCAGACTGAAGGCCGTGGAAATGACCGAGCCATGCAGTTCCAGGCACTCCCGGGAGCCGAATATATCCGGCCTGTAGTTTTCAAAGATGAATTTTTGCCTGAATCGATCGCCCCCCAAATCACTGAGGGCGAGGCCGACCAGGATCGTATCCGGCATGGGGGGGGTGTTCTCAAACGCCTTGCCTGAATCCAGCGATACGTCATTAATGATCACAAAGTGTGGATGGATGCCCGCATTGACCAGCGGCTTCAGCGCGTTGTTGACAGCAATTATGACATACCGGTCGCGGTTCTCGCGGATATACTCCAGCTTGTTTATCAGGTCCGGCCCGGCCGCCACCAGGATGGCGCTGCTCCCCGCCATTTTGTCCCTGAGCTGTAGCAGCTGAGGAAAACGCAGGTAATCCGGGATGTTTGCGTACCCATGAACCTGCTGGTCAAAGATGAGGTCCCGTTTGATCTCCCGGATGGGGTAGGAGCGGCTCAGGAACTGGCCACTTACAGGGTATATGGAGTGCCGAAAATGGAGGATTTCCATATATTCGACGACGCGGTCCGCCATCTCCGGGTAATGCTTTCGGATTCTGTCTGTCTGGAATATTGCGGGGGTGCCCTTCTTGAGCAGTTTGCTCGGCAGTATCTCCATCAGGGCCGGATTGTACGTGTAGGGATCACCCGTAAAAAGGAAAAAACCTTCGCGGTTGAGTCGGGGCAGCCCCACTCCTTCCACAAATTCAACCAGCACTCGTTGGTCGAATTCGAACAGAAAGACCAGTGCGTCCTTATGGGCCATGGCCGTCCGGAATTCCTCCGTATCCGCCGCACCGATAAAAACAAACAGTTGCGTCAGTTCCGCTGCTTGAGCCACCGTCGTTCCCGGTTCGAAAAAGTTGAAGGCCATGAGGCGGTTATCCTCGAACGGATTTTTGAAGATCGGATTGACGAAGCGGCAAAGCTGAGTGTGGTCCACATAGGTGTGCGGTCCCGAATCCGGGCCGCCGTCACCATGGATCGGTACGTCTTCGGCCCGGCAGAGAATGCCGATTTCCACCAGGGCTGCTATTTTGGAGTTTTCCATAGATTTATCTGTCGGGTGGGCTTTGCAAGGCGTCGGGAACGCTTCCTACGCCGGGTTTACAGTATGGTCGAAAATGACCTCCGGACGGAAAGTTGTCAAGGCGGGGTGAGTCTCTCCGGTTGCCCGCAAAGCGTCTTTGGCGTATCAGAGCCCCATGAAAATCGGCGTGCTTCAGATCAACCCCGTGGTAGGCGACCTGGACGGCAATGCGGCCCGCATAGCTGAAGCGGCCCGCAAGGCAACCGCGCTTGGGGCGGATTTCTGTCTGACCCCGGAGCTGGCCCTCATCGGGTATCCTCCGCGTGACCTTCTTCTCTATGATGCGTTTGTCGCCCGCGCCCGCAGCCGGGCCGAGGCCCTGGCCAAAGAGCTGGCGGACGCCGCCCCCTTGCTGCTCGGCTGTGTGGATGCAAACGCCGGTTCGGGCAAGCCGGTCTTCAATGCCGCCCTGTGGTGCGAAAAAGGCGAGATCAGCCGCGTCTTCCGCAAGACCCTGCTGCCCACCTACGACGTGTTCGACGAGGCCCGGTATTTCGAACCCGCGCCCGTTGGCGACCCGGAAGCCAACATCCTGCGCTTTGCCGGGCACACCATCGCCGTAACCATCTGTGAGGACGCCTGGAACGACAAGGACTATTGGGAGCGCCGCACCTATGCCCGCGATCCCCTGGATGAAGCCGCCGCCCACGCCCCGGACCTGCTCGTCAATCTTTCCGCTTCGCCGCTCTCGCTGGGCAAGCAAGCCCTGCGCACGGACATGCTCTCGGCCGTGGCCCGCAAATATCGCGTCCCGCTGGTCTATGCCAATCAGGTCGGCGGCAACGACGATCTGGTCTTTGACGGCCGTTCCCTTGCCTTCGGTCCCGACGGCTCGCTCGTCGCACGCGGTCCGGCCTTCGATGAGTCCGTGTTCATCGTGGACAGCGCGAGCCGGTTGCCGCTCGACGAGCCCGACCTCTGCCGCGAGGCCGAGACCTGGCAGGCCCTGGTCACGGGCACGCGGGACTATGCCCGAAAATCCGGGTTTTCTTCCGCCCTGGTCGGCCTCTCCGGCGGTATCGACTCCGCTCTGACCGCCGTTGTCGCGGCCGAAGCCCTCGGGCCGGAGAACGTCATCTGCGTGCTCATGCCGTCCCCGTACTCCAGCCAGGGTTCCATCGACGACTCCCTTGCCCTGGCGGAGAGCGCCGGGCTCAAGACCTACACCCTGCCCATTGAGCCGATCATGCGCTCCTACATGGATACCCTGGCCGAACCCTTTGCCGGGCTGGCCGAGGACACCACCGAGGAGAACATCCAGTCGCGCATCCGGGGCAACCTGCTTATGGCTATGTCCAACAAGTTTCGCACCCTGCTGCTCACAACGGGCAACAAGAGCGAACTCGCCGTGGGGTACTGCACCATCTACGGCGATATGTCCGGCGGCTTTGCCGTACTCTCGGACATGGACAAGACCGCCGTTTTCCGCCTCGCCAACTGGTACAACAAAAATATCGCCCCCCACATTCCCGAGGCGATTCTCACCAAGCCCCCGTCCGCCGAGCTGCGGCCCGGCCAGAAGGACGAGGACTCTCTGCCGCCCTACGACATTCTGGACGCCATTCTTTCCCGGCACATCGAGCACCACCAGACCTCGGATCAGATCATCGCCCAGGGCTTTGATCCCGATACCGTCGGCCGGGTGCTCTCCCTTGTGCGCGGCGCGGAGTTCAAACGTCGTCAGGCCGCACCCGGCATCAAGCTCACCTCCCGCTCCTTCGGTACCGGTTGGCGTATGCCGCTCGCCTGCAAACGAAATCTGTAAGAAGGCCTCCGGCGGCCCTACCGGGGGTCGCCTTCGGCGGGACCAGGACGCTGTCCTGGACCTGCTCAAGGCTATGGCCTTGAGAATCCATTTTTCGCTTTCGCGGGAGGGGGTAACCCGCAGAACGTCTTAGGCGCACGGCGACGGATGGTTTCGCTTTTGTCTTGGTATCGGTTTGGTTTTAAGGAATTGAGGGCAGAGCCAAGATTTAATTGGCAAATATGCTCGGGTATTCCTGTTGACTCTATACCCGCCGAGCCTTTGCTAACAATCTTTTGGCAACTCTCTCTTCCCGCGAAGCGGCAATGGGATTCTTAAAAGTACCCACCACGTTTCTGAAAAGTCGCCCATGGCCTTGTTTTTCAATCCTGACAGGGGGTTACTTTTGGGTGACCTATGGTGATCCTTGATGATTTTCGGTGATCTCGGAAATGGTTTTACACATTCTTTCACACAGATATACGGCGTTTTTCTTTAACCATTCGAGTTGATGCAAACAATAGTCTGATTCACTTCTCGCAAGGCGGCCCTGATTCTTCGTCAGCCAGCGCGCTTTGACGGCGAATGGCGGCGTCTTCCGATGCTTCCGTGTTTCCAGACTCGAGCGGCCATTTCAACATACGTGTTGATAAGTTTCGGTTCACTTTGTAGCATCGTGAAACCATTACCGAACCAAGATGGGCAGCTTTCACAGCAAGGTAACGTGAATGAACAGTTTGCAATTGAATTTGCGCGCAGGAATTCTTCCGACGATCGCATTCCTGGCGATGGCCGGGCTGCTCGTTCTGGTTTGGCATCTGTTCCCTTCACGTCCCACCCCCCAGGCCAGGAACGGAATCCTCGACCTTCGGAGCTATGATCCGACCGCAAACGGTCCGGCTCCCCTCGACGGCCAGTGGGAATTCCATTGGGACCGGCTTCTGACCCCGGATGACTTTGCTCCGGAGGGTGAGGCCTCCGACACGCCCCGTTATCTCACCTTTCCCGGTACATGGAAGGGATATCCTCTCGACGGGGAAAAGCTGCGTGGCACCGGGCAGGCCACCTTCCGCCTGCGGCTCAAGCTCTGGCCAGACGCCCGGCGGGTCGAGTTGCGCCTCTTCGACATCACCATGGCCTACAAGCTCTGGGCTGACGGGAAACTGGTGGCGCAGAGCGGGACCATCGGCCTGAACGCGGAAAAGGAGGTCCCGCGGACCTCGCTGGTGCTGGCCGAAGTCGAGCCGACAGACGATGCCGTGGAACTGGTGCTCCAGGTATCCAACCACCATTTCCGCGAAGGCGGCGTGCTGGAAAGCATCGAGATCGCGCCTCCCGGCCTGCTGAAAGCCACTGTCGATCGGCAGTGGGCCGTATCCCTGCTTTTTGCCGGCTGCCTGCTGATAGTGGCTGTGTACCACCTGTACCTGTTCCACGAGAATCGGAACCTGTCGTCGGCCCTTTACTTCGGAATATACTGCCTGTTCATGCTTGGATACTGCACCACTTCCAATACGTCACTGTGGGTCGTGAACCGCTTCCTTCCGCCACTGCCACCTCCCCTCGCGCTCTACTTCCCGCTCTTCTGCTACCTGGCTTTGGGGCCCTTTCTCTATCGGTTCTTCAAATCCCTCTACCCGGATGAATTCCACACCGTGGTCCGGTATGTCGTAGACATTCGCCTGGGCATCTTCGTCGTCCTGCTCCCCTTTGCCTCGGACTACCACATCTCCCAATACATTGCGCTGACCATGCTGGTCAGTGCCGGGTATGGCATATACTACGTCCAGCGGCTCATGGTCTGCGTGTGGCGGAAGCACAACGGCGCGGGAGTTCTGCTCGTGGGTTCCCTGGTCTTCCTCCTCACCAGTCTGAACGACTTCCTGAGCCACGCAAAAATCATCAACAGTCCGTATCTCCTCGAGCCGGGCATGTTCTTTCTGGTGGTCACCCAGTCCTTGTCCCTGGTCAAACGGTTTACCCATGCCATGGTGGCCGAGGGGCGGCTTTCAGCGGAACTGGAGCGCAAGAATGCCTCCCTGCTGGAGGAGATTGAAGAGCGGAACCGGCTGGAGTGCCAAATCGTTAACATCAGCGAAGAAGAGCGCCGCCGCTTCAGTTCCGAACTGCACGACGGCCTGTGCCAGCAACTCATCGGCGCGCGGCTGCACGCGGCCATCCTGACCGATCAGCTGGCGGGCACCAGGGAAGGCCAGGCCATGGCCGACCTGACGGCGATGCTCGAAGCCTCCACCAACAACGCCTACCGCACCTCGCACGGGCTGTGGCCTGTGGAGCACATCCCCGCAACACCGGGGTTTGCCCTGGAAAAACTGGCATGCTCGATCGTCAAGGACACCGGCATCACCGTGACCTTTGAAAAGGACTGTCCCTGCGCCCAGTGTACCAACCCCAATGCCACCCCCCTCTACCGCATCGCCCAGGAGGCGCTGTCCAACGCGGTCAGGCACGCCTGCGCAAAGACCATCCGCATCACGTTGCGCTGCTCCAACCGGGGCGACGTCACCCTCACCGTCCGCGACGACGGCATCGGGCGCGAAGCGGCCGCGCGGCAGAGCTTCACCAAGGGCGGGCTGGGACTCAGCATCATGGCCCACAGGGCGGACATCATCGACGCGGACCTGCGGATCACGGACGGCCCGGACCGGGGCACGGTCGTCACCTGTATCGTGCCCTGCGCCGTGGCCGCCACGTTAGACGCCGAATCCTGACATCCGGGGCGATACCGGGACGCTGCGGGAGCCCGGATAACCCCTGCGCGGGGACCGACGGCCGAAGCTTCGTCGATCCCCGCGCAGGGATTTAAGGGGTAGTGGGAGGGGGTGTGCCGCCATTTTGAACGTTCTTCATGGAGATCGGCGGGACCACGCCGGTGGCCGGGGCCATTCCCGGGGCCGCGCCGCCGTTGGACTGATCGTATACGGGAACCGAGCTGACGCCTTCATTCACTGCCGCCGCGCCGGAGTTGGTGTCGGCGTTCAGGAGTGACGAGTCCTTCACGGTCTTGCGTTCGATACCGCCTGCGGCGTCGATACTCTCCCCGGCTCCAGCCTCAATGTTGGTGTTGACCAGCGTCGTCTTCCCGCCGGAAGTGATGCTCACGGCCCCATCGGCGCTGATCTCCGCGCCCTGGTTCTGGACGCTCTTACCACCGCCGATGCCGATGAATGCGCTCGAAGTGTTGTCGGCATCCTTGGCGGTTGTCGCGGAGGTTCCGGCCTCCGCCTCCCATTCGCCCGAGGTTGCAGGTTGGGTGCCGGTAGTCCCGGAGGTGCCGGTCGTCCCGGGCGTGCCGATCGAAAGGCCGGAGCCGATCATCTGGGCCGCAGTTCCGGCCTTCGACGCCGTACCCGCCTGCTGGCCCGAGGCGGCACCCGAGGACGAACCAGTCGTTCCGGTCTTTGCCGTCGTCCCGGCCTGCTGGCCCGACGTTGCGCCCGAGGACGAACCCGTCTTTGCGGTCGTGGCCTTCGTGGCCGGAGTGCCGGTCTTCGCGGTTGCTCCCGCCTGCCGACCGGAGGCGGTGCCCGGAGACGAGGCCGTTCCGGTAGTCTTGGCTGACGTCCCCTTGGTGCCTGGGGTCGATGCGGTCTTGGTGGCCGGGGTGGTTGTCCCCGTCGTCCCGGCCTTCGGTGCCGTGCCGGTCTTTGCCGTTGTTCCGGCCTGCTTGCCCGAGGCGGCGCCCGAGGACGAACCCGTCTTTGCGGTCGTGGCCTTCGTGGCCGGAGTGCCGGTCTTCGCGGTTGCTCCCGCCTGCCGACCGGAGGCGGTGCCCGGAGACGAGGCCGTTCCGGTAGTCTTGGCTGACGTCCCCTTGGGGCCCGTGGCCGATGCCGTCTTGGTGGTCGTGGTGGTTGTACCCGCCGTCCCGGCCTTCGGTGCCGTACCGGTCTTTGCCGTTGTTCCGGCCTGCTTGCCCGAGGCGGCGCCCGAGGACGAACCCGTCTTTGCGGTCTTGGCCTTCGTGGCCGGAGTGCCGGTCTTCGCGGTTGCCCCCGCCTGCCGACCGGAAGTGGTGTTCGGAGACGAGGCCGTCCCGGTCGTCTTGGCTGACGTCCCCTTGGTGCCCGTGGTCGATGCCGTCTTGGTGGTCGTGGTGGTTGTACCCGTCGTCCCGGCCTTCGGTGCCGTGCCGGTCTTTGCCGTTGTTCCGGCCTGCTTGCCCGAGGCGGCACCCGAAGACGAACCCGTCTTTGCGGTCGTGGCCTTCGTGGCCGGAGTGCCGGTCTTCGCGGTTGCTCCCGCCTGCCGACCGGAGGCGGTGCCCGGAGACGAGGCCGTTCCGGTAGTCTTGGCTGACGTCCCCTTGGGGCCCGTGGCCGATGCCGTCTTGGTGGTCGTGGTGGTTGTACCCGCCGTCCCGGCCTTCGGTGCCGTACCGGTCTTTGCCGTTGTTCCGGCCTGCTTGCCCGAGGCGGCGCCCGAGGACGAACCCGTCTTTGCGGTCTTGGCCTTCGTGGCCGGAGTGCCGGTCTTCGCGGTTGCCCCCGCCTGCCGACCGGAAGTGGTGTTCGGAGACGAGGCCGTCCCGGTCGTCTTGGCTGACGTCCCCTTGGTGCCCGGGGTCGATGCCGTCTTGGTGGTCGTGGGGGTTGTACCCGTCGTCCCGGCCTTTGATGCCGTGCCGGTTTTTGCCGTTGCTCCGGCCTGCTTGCCCGAGGCGGCACCCGAGGACGAACCCGTCTTGGTGGGCGGGGTGGCCGCTCCCTTTGTGCCGGTCTTTGCCGTTGTTCCGGCCTGCTGGCCCGAGGCGGCACCCGAGGACGCCGCCTTGGTCGGGGTGGTGGGCGTTCCTGCCGCGCCAGTCGTTCCGGCGGGCTTGGCGGCCGTCGGCTTTTCGGTCTTCTTGTCTGCGGACACAGCGATGGTCACGCCGAAGCCGGACTCCGTATTTTTGGTGGCGGTGATGTTGACGGCGTCCTTGGCCGTGACGGACGCGTCGCCCGAAGTGGACAGGTTGGTCCCCACCAGGTTCACGTCGCCGCCGCCCGCCTTGATGGCGATTCCGCCCGCACCGGCCGAGACGCTGCCGGCCTGCTGGACCGTCTGGTCCTTGGTCCTGAACTGGATGCCGACCGCAGCGGATTTCTTGGTTTCAGTGGTCGGAACGGTCGGAGTCGCCGCCGGGTCCGCCGGGGTGCCCGTCTGCTGATTCGCCGTGCCCGCGTTCGAAGCCTGCTTGGCCTTCAGCTCATCCATCACGGTGCCGTGATTCTTCTGCCAGGTCGCCAGGTCCTTGTTGCTTTGCGCGCTGCCGTCGGAACCCTGCGTGCCGCCGGTTCCGGTTCTGGCTGCGGGCGTCTGCGTTGCCGTGCTCGGGGTCTTGTTCGTCTTCGAGGCGGAACCGGACAGCGCGACGCCAACGGCTGTGGATTCCGAAGTGCTTTCGGCGGCTTTGAAGTTGACCTCGCCTCCGGCATCGATGCTGGCCTTGTTGGCTGCACCCAGCGCCGTGCCTTCGAGTGTGACGTTCTTGCCGCTGTTGATGGCGAGGTTGCCGCCGGACGTGAGGCTGCCGGCCTCGGCGATCGATTCCTTGGCTTTGCTGTGGCCCACCTCGGCGGTCACCGTGGCGGATTTGCTGTCGGAGGAACCTTGGGCATTGGACTTCTTGGATGTGCCGACGGTCACTCCCGCCCGAACGCCTGTGGACGAGCTCTCGGAGGTGCTGCGGGCCGCAGTGAAGTTCACGCCGTCCGCGCCGCTGATGGTCGCGTCGCCGCCGGAGGCCATGTTGGTGCCTTCCAGGGTCACGGTCTTGCCGGAGGTCAGGGTCAGCGCGCCGCCGGATGCGATGCTGCCCGCCTTGGCGGTGCTGGAAGAGGCGGTGTCCTTGCTGTAGCCGCCCGCAACCTTGGCATCCATACTCGACTTGCCCGATCCGCCGCCTGCGGAGTCGCCGATGGCAAGACTGGCGCTGGCGTCATACGAGGTTTCGCTGGAGCTCGAGGTATCCCGGGCGGCGTCGAGGGTGATATTGCCTCCGGCCTCGATGCCGGTGTCGCCGGTGGCGGCGAGGTTGGTGCCTTCCAGCCGGGTGTCGCCCTTTGTCTTGATGCTGATGTTGCCGCCGGAGCTGATGCCGCCCGCCACGGCAGTGGAAGAGCTCGCCGTGGTTTTGGTCTTGCTCGTGCCGCCGGAGACGCTGGCCTCGAAGCCCTTGCCCGTGCCGCGCGACACTCCGGCGCTGACCGCGCCATTGATGTTGCTGGTGGACGAGGACGAGGTTTCGGTATTCTCGGCCGCCTTGAAATCCAGGGAAGCCGCTTCGAGCGCCACCCCCTGGCCGCCGCTGAGCTGCGTGCCTTCCAGGGTGGTCGCCCCGGAGGTCGTGCTCTTGATCTTGCCGCCGGTCTTGATGGTCGAGACGACGGCCTGGCTGGACGTGGACGCGCTCTTGCTGCTGTCCGTGCTGTAGCTGGCCTTGATCCCCACGCCGACGCTGGCCGATCCCTGCACCCCGGCGCCCGCCTCCGCCTTGGGTCGTCCGTCCAGGCCCAGGCCCGCGCTGACTCCGGCGCTGGCCGTTACGCCCGCCTCGCCCTTGGCGTACACGCCCGTCTTGGCGACATCGGACTTGCTGGAGCTCGTCTTGTAGCTGGTGTTGGCAGCGGCCCGGCTGTCGTAGGTCTTGGCGGTCTGGGTGAAATCGCCGCCCGCCTCGATGGCGGTGCCGACATCGGTGATGCCGTTCTCCGCGGTGCGGGAAATGGACCCCGAGCCGGAGGTGATGGAAGAAACCCGCGCCGTGGTGCTCCCTTCGGCGTCGGAGGTCGAGGAACTCTTTCTCTGCACCCCGACGGACAACTCGGCCTTGCCGCTGATCGAGGCGCTTCCGCCCGCATTGACGCCGAGCCCCGCGTTGGCCGAGGCGGCGGCCTGCGCCTTGGCGCTCGCCTTGCCGTCGATGTACAGCCCGGCGCTGGTCCTGCTCGTGGAGGAGGTGCTCTCGTGGCTATCCTCTGCGGCCAGGAACGACATGTCCTTGGCCGTCAGGTCCACGCCGGTCTCGCCGCTCAGGTCCGAGCCCTGCACCACGAGATTCTTCTTGGAATTGATGGTCAGGTTGCCGCCGCTGGCGAGCGTCGTGCCCTGGTTGGTGATGTCGGTCGAGGTCTCCTCGGTGGTCTTGGTCCGGACGAAGTCGATGCTCGTTTCGGACTTCGCACCTGCAACCGCCGTGGCGCCTGCGCTGGTCGTGGCGCTGCCGGTGCCGACGTTCGCACTGGCCCCGGCCGTGGCCTCCGCGTTGACCGAATTGGTCGTGCTCGCGTAAAGGCCGACCTTGGTCGTGGTGGTCGTGCTGGAGGTCTCGTGGGTGTCCTGCGCGGCCAGGATATCCACATTCCTGCCGGAAAGACTGGCATCGCCCCCGGCGGCGACCTCGGCGCCCCGCAGCACGACATCCTTCTTGCCGGTAATGGTCAGGTTCTGCCCGGCCTTGATCCGGGACGCCACGGCCGTGGTCGAGTCGTCCGTGGAATCCGTGACCGTGGTCGTCTTGAAATCGATCCCGCCCGCATCGTTGGTGGCCGAAGCCTCCGCGCTCGCTTCGACCTTGCCTGATTCGGCCGAGGAGTCGGAAGAGGAGGACTTCTTGTTGCCTTCTCCACCGGAAACCGAAAGGAAGCTTGTCGTTTCCGTATGCGTCGTCAGGCTATCCGTGTCGCGGGCCTCCAGGACGTTCACGTCCTTGGCGGCAATCGCGACGCTGCCCTTGGCGTCCACCGTGGCTCCTTCGAGCGTGGCCGTCCTGCCCGCAGACAGGTTCACGTCCTTGCCCGCAGAGAGGGTCGAACCGGAGGCCGTGGTCTGCGAGTGGTCGGTAGTGGACGTCTCCTTGCCCCACAGGCCGCCGCCCACGCCGACGCCCGAATTGGTGGTGGTTGACACCACCTCGGCGCTGTCCTCGCGGGCCAGGATGTTGACGTTTTTCCCGGCGTTCAGATCCGCGCTGCCACCGGCGCTGACGTCGGACCCCGCCACCGTAATGTCCTTCTTGGCCAAAACCTTCAGGTTGCCGCCGCTGGAGAGGGTGGAACCGATCTGCTTCGTGGAGCTGGTGCTGGTGTCTGAGCTGTGGAAATGGGTCTCCGCGATCGTCTTGTTTTCGACGGTGTCCAGGACCACGTTCTTGCCCGCGGTCAGGCTGGCGTCGCCCCCGGCGGCGATATCGCCCCCCAGGTTCGCGATGTTCTTCGCCGCGTCGAGTTGCAGGTCGCCCTTGGCGACGATGCCCGCAGTACTGCCCACGAGCGTCGAGGTGGCCGTCTCGTCCCCGCTGGTCTCGGCCGTCGTCCGGTTGACGATGCTGCCGCCGGTGGAGGTCAGGGCCACGTCGCCGCCGGAGAGGGTGCCGCTGTTGTTGACGATGTTGCCCGTGGCGGTGACGCCGAGTGTGTCGGAGCCGGAAATGGTGCCGCCCGAGTTGGTCAGCGAGGTCACGGCGAGATTGACGTTCTTGCCCGAGATGGAGGCTCCCGCGCCCGAGGCGAAAGCCCTTTTGGTCGAAGCCGCCAGATAGACCACCGGCGCAAGCACGGTCTGGCCGTCCACAACGGTCTCGACCATCCAGAGCATGTCCTCCTTGAGCAGGGACTGCTGGTGTTCGCTCAGTTCGGTGCCGATCTCGAGGCCGAGCAGCTTGGCCTGGCCTGCGGCGCTGTCCATGAGGCTCTGCATCTGCTCCTTTTCGCTGGAATACGACGGGAGGAGCGTGGTCCCGGTCTTGGTGGCCAGCTGCTGGCCGATGAGGAACGTCTCGTACCCGGCGTCGCCCAATCGTTTGATCACCTCGTCGGAGTCGAAGTTGTATTTCTGCAGCAGGTAGTCGCTGCCCAGGAAGTTGTCGATGTCGGCGTACAGCGGGTTGGTCTCCACCAGATAGCCCGCGCTGGGATCCTTGGCCGTGACGTACATGCCGTTGGGGTTGCCCGGCAGGTTCAGCGTCAGGCCCGCGAAGGACGTCCCGGCTGCGGTCAGGGAATCCGGGCTGGCGACGGAGAGCGTGGAGCTGGTGTTGGTCAGCGCCAGCCCCGTCGCCGTGATCGTCTTGCCTCGGATGTAGGACCGCTTTGCGGACTTGGCGGGGCCATCGGCGCTGGTGATTGTTCCATATGAATACGTGAAGTCGTCTCCCTTGAGCGTTTGTGTTTTCGACTGGGAGAATGTCTTCGTGGCGACCATCAGATCGCTGTTGTCGAACGTCGCGCCCGTGTTGCCGATCAGGTTGACCGCGTTGCCCGAGATGGTGCCCCCCAGGTTGACCCCGGTGTCGAAGCCCTTGATGGTCACCGTCCCGTCGCTGCCGCCGATGATGCGGGGCGAATAGCCGGGCACGCCGCCCCCGAACGTCTCCTCTTGGGTCCAAGTGAGCGCGAAGTAGGTATCGATGCAAGTGGAAGCGCCCAAGGTGCCGCAATGATAGACATCGCCGCCGGTGTACGTCTCCTCCTGTTCGGATTCGGGGCCCCACATCCGCTTGCCCGTGTGAACCTCGTTGGTGAATCGCGGCGCGGTTATGGTGATGTCGTGCTGCGCGTTGATGTGGCCGCCATTGAAGAAGAAGGCGCCGGAGGTGACGGTTATGTCGTTGCCCGCGCCGACGGTGCCGAGGGCGTTGCTGTACTTGCCGATGTTGTTGAAGGTGTCCGTGGTCGAACTCAAGTTGTTCCCGGCGTAGATCGCGCCTTCGTTCTCCACATAGACCGGGGCATTCAGGAACATGTCGTGCGCGGCGGAGATACCCCCGGTGACCTCGTTCTTTATGGACAGGTTCGACACGTCCACGGTCAGGTCATGGCCGGAATGCAACACGCCGTAATTCCAGAGCGAGTTGTGGAGAGTGAATACCCCGGCACCGGTTCCCGAAGTGGCGGCCAGGATGCGCGAAGTCGTGTCATCCGTGTAGCCGATGGTCACGGAATAGGCATTCACATCCATGTTGCCGGTGCTTTCCAGCTTGCCGCCGCCGGTGACGTAAAGCGAGTTGATGTCCTGCATCGCCACCGATCCGGCCAGCATCGAACCCGTGTTGTTGATGGTCATGGCCCTGCTGGCGTCGATGACTGCGTACCATCCCCGGGCGTCCAGCAGGCCCCCGGCATGGATGGACCCGCTGTTGTCCAGCGTGTCGGAAGCGCGCAGGATCACATTGCCGTTGTCCGCCGAGATGATCCCCTTGTTGACCAGGTAGCCGTTGATGCCGGTGGAGACGAGGGTGATGTTTCCGTTGGTGCTCTGCACGCCTTGCCCGGCCCCGTCGTCGAAACGGACGTAGCGGTATTCGTTCTGCACGAGCATGTCGCCCACGGATTTGAGCGCGGAGCTGCCGAACAGGAGCTCGCCGTGGGTGGACGTGATCGACATGGTCCCGCCGGAGTAGAACGTGGCCTGGGAATTCGCGGCGGCGTTCAGGCTGTATACGTTCATGTCCAAGGCGGAGCCCGCGCCGTAGTAGACGCCGTCGATATTCCACGCCCAGGTCCCGGGGTCGAGCCATCCCGGATTGGGACCGGTGAGGGTGACCGTGTTGCCGTACCGCTTGTTCGCGTCGGTGATGCCTGCCGTGGCCGAAGCCGTGTCCGTCAGGTCGCCGAGATTGTAGGCGAGCTCGCCGCCGGCCATGAGGCTGCCGCCGGTGAGCACCGCGCCGCCGCCAGCGGCGTTGATGCCGAGGTTGCGTTCGGCGGAGAGGTTGGCGTCGGTGATGGCGATGGCGTCGGTACTGGTGCTGGACGTGGTCAAGGACAGGTCCTGCTTGGCCGAGACCTTGCCGCCGATTTCGATCTTGCCGCCGGTCGAGATGGTGAAGTCGGAGGCCGTGGCTGCGGCCTCGCCCTTCACGCGCACGCCGATGCCAATCCCGTATCCCGCGTCTCCCGTCAGCTTGATGCTCCCGGCGTACATGCCGCCCAGCGCGGTGGAGTCGATGGACCACGTGGGGTTGTAGTCGGGTGAGACGATGGAGGTCGGTCCCGCTTCACGGTTCCACCGGAAGGCGCCCGCCGTCACGTTCAAATTCTGCGCGTTGACCTGCCCGTCGATGACGACCTTGCGCGAGACGAGGTCGAGCATCTGCTGGGCGCTGGCGTTGAGGCCGGTGCCGGTAACGAGGATGTCGCCCCCGGACACCGTGAAATAGTTGAGCGCGCCGTCGGTGACCGTGGGCCTGCCAGTAACCAGGCTGACGCGGTCCGTGTTGATGAACCCGCCGCCGCTGCTGGTGATGCCGTTGGGGTTGGCGATGATCACGTCGGCCTTGCCGCCCAGGACCTCGGTGAAGCCTTCGAGGCTGCTGCGGCTGGTGCCCGTGACCTCGTTGAGGATGATGCTCGCCTGATTGCCCGTGCCCAGATTCGGGTTTCCGGCGATCTGCCCAGCCAGCTGGGACTGACGGTAGGCCTCGCTCATGTCCCCGTTGTTCAGCACCAGGCCGTGCGTGTCGACGTCGTAGCTCGTATAGGCGTTGTGCGACAGGCCGGAGCTGTTCGGCGTGGCGATGTTGACCACAGGCACGCCGTTTCCGGCCGGGGAGATGGTGGTGTTGGTGGCCCCGGAGGGAACCGGGTCCGCCGCCAGGACCAGCTGGGGCGGGCACAGGAGCTGGAAGCACAGCAACCAGACCAATGCCCTGAACCCGAGGGCCATGCCTTTACGGCTTATCTTACGGGTCATGATTCCTTGCATCGCGATGTGTCTCTTCGCTGTGGCCATGGGGGAGCTCCTTAAAAGCTGACGGTCAAGGTCGCGGAAAATTGCACCGGCTCCCGCTCAATGGCGGTGGGCACGGCTATGGATTTTGCGGCGGACAACTCGCCCGTTACGTGTTTTCCGGAAAAGCGGACGCCGAGCGCCGCGCCGGAGAGTTCGGCGTCGTTGGCTGTCTTGAACTGCTCGATCCGGCCGTAGTCGAAACCGATGAACGGCCTCGGCGTGATGCCGGTGTAGGGAATGACCGGCAGGGCTGTGGAGATTTCGTTGCGGACATAGAAGGCGCGGTCGCCCGACAGGCTGTTCCGGTTGAATCCGCGCACGGTGTAGAAGCTGCCGAGGGTCAGTTGCTCCGACCCGTAGAGCGGCACCAGCGCGAATTGCCCGGAAAGCTGGCTGCTGAAGGTCATGCCCTGGTCCAGGACATCGAAGGGCACGGTGACGCCGCCGGAATACCGGAACTTGGCACCCTGGGCCTGCGGGGCGGAGGTGGCAGCGCCGTCCAGGTCCTTCAGCGCGCCGAACTCCGTGAGTCCCTTGCTCCAGCCCAGCCCGGCGTTGGCGATGAATCCGGGAAAGCGGGAGTACCAGTTGGCGTCCACATCCAGGATGGTCAGCTTGCGGCTGGACACGGTGAGGTATTCGCCGTCGAGGTAGTTCTTGGAATTCTTGGTGTTGAGGGCGATGAGCGTGGACAGCTTCTGGTTCTGGTCGCGGTAGGCGACCCAGTCCAGCTCGCCGCGAAAGGTCTCGTTGGTACCGCGCGCCACCAGGGTCCGGGAGCTGGTCTTTACGGGCGCGCGGTAGCTGGAGCTGCCGTAGAAAAGCTGGACCCCGTAATAGCCGAACGGCAGCGAATAATAGAGGCTGTCGGCCTCGGAATCGTGAAATTCGCCGTCTTCGAAGAGCGTCTTCTTCTTGGTGTAGCTCAGGTAGTCGTTGAGCGCGAGCGGGTGGTCCAGGCTGGCGGTAATTCCTCCCTGATGGCGGCCGGTGGAAAGGCCGCCCAGGTTGTCGAAGGTGCCGGACACGGAGAGGGGAATGGTCGGCTTGTTGGAGATGGTGACGATGCTGGCTCCCGCCTCGTCGCCGGGGCTCACTTCCATGGTGGCGTGGTTGGACTGCAGCCGGTTGACCTGGTCCAGCCCCTGCTCGATGTCGCGCAGATTGAGCGTCTTGCCTTTGACAAAGGGGAACGCCGTGGCCAGGTTCACGCTGTGCTTGTTGCCGTCCTTGAGGATGAGCCGCTCGACCTTGCCCTCGACGATGAGGATTTCGAGCCGTCCCGAGTTCAGATCCTGCGCCTGCACATAGGGGCGCACGGCGATGTATCCCCGGTCGATGTACGCCTTGAGGATCTCACCGAGCAGTTTCTCGATGTCTTCGACGTAGAGGCATTTGTTCAGATAAGGGGCGGTCAGGCTTTTTCGGACCTTTTCCGGCAGCAGCGTGACCCCGGTGAGCACTATTTCCCTGATTTCACGGCAGACGCCGGTTTTCTGCAGGCTCGGCTTGGGCACTTCCGGCAGCGGTTGGGGCGCCGTCTCCGTGCCGCGATCCGAGTCCAGCAGCCGCTGCTGCCCCATGCGCTCCTGCTGCTCGTTCTGGATGCGCTGCGCCTCGCGGTTGGCCGCGTCGACCTCGGCCGGGGTGGCGGCGCGGGCAGCCACTGCGGGCAGGAGCAGGACCCCGGCCAGCAGGGTCGCGGTGAATGGCGCGCGAGGCGACAGCCTGAAAAGCAATGACAAGACCTTGAACATCTATCGGCACCTGCAGAGTTCGAAAACGTGTATCGACGAAGAGGGCTCAGCCGGGGCGAGCCAGCATTCACAAATTTATTTCAACTTAACCCACCCCGGACATCCGGTCTGTACGGGAAATCCCCCACATCGCCTTCTTTTACGTGAATCAGGTTTATCGATTAATTTCAGATGATTCTCGCCTTGCACCCAATGGACTTCAGTGCTAACGGATCGTTTGGTGGTTACCCGGATTGTCACTTCGTCACCCAGGCGAAACCATTTGGGCATGGAGCGAATGCTTTGTGCCGGTTGTGTCTTTTCGGAAAATCCGCAACGGATCGCGAAAGGCGAAACGGCCGGGAAACCCGGCCGTCAAGGGGACGGGGCATTGCCCATGCGCACGGCTCCACGCGACACGGAAATACGGCAGCAACACAGAGAGATACAGCAATGCCCCCGGCTCAGGACCAAGCCTTTCGAATCTTTCTGGTGGACGACCACCCCTCCATTCTCAGCGCGTTGAGGACCATCTTCATCGAGCGCGGGCATGAAATCTGCGGCACGGCGGTCGATCTGGAGTCGGCTATGCGGACACTTGACGCCTGCGAGCCGGACCTGGTCGTGGTGGACCTGAGCCTGAGCGGCGAGAGCGGACTCGACCTCATCTCCCCGCTCGTCGAGCGGGACATTCAGGTTCTCATCTACTCCATGCATGAGGATGCGACCACGCTGGGACGGGCGTTCCAGATGGGGGCGATGGCCTACGTCGCCAAGCGCGAGCCGTTGCCGATACTGCAGGAAGCCATCCGGAACATCGTGGCGGGCAAGCGGTATGTCAGCCCGCTGGTCGCCGCCAATGTTGAATCCGCGTCGCTTGAGATCCAGACGCTCAGCAAGCGGGAGAAACAGATCCTCGACCTGCTCGCCAAGGGCGAGGCGAATTATGAAATCGCCGAATCGCTCAACATCAGCGTCCGGACGGTGGAATCATACTACACCCGCATGATCGCCAAGCTGGAGCTGCAGGGCATGAAGGATTTGCGCAAATACGCCCTGACCGAGCGAAGATAGCCTTCCCGCGATCGCGATGAGCCTGCGCCCAGCACGTAAGGATCGTTCGGTGAACGGGAAAGGACTGTTTTTTCAAGATGGACAGTATGCAGGCAGCCGGGCAGACTCCCCATCCCTTGAGCCGGAGGCGAAACCGCCATCCCTTTCACCTGCTGCCGGAGCTTGCGCGAAGGTTTTGCGGCGTCATATGGTAGGGCATATCCACCGGATAAATCGGTTATCAGAAGGAGGTAAAACGCACTCAAGGCGCGTTCATAAGTTTTGACGAAGTCTGAACTGATGAACGCTTAAGTTTGTATTAACATGCCGTAACACCAAACACTTCTTTGCCGTTTATTTCCAAACGGCACGCTTTCACATCCAAACGCCAGGCTGGAACACAGCACCCCCGCCGGACAAACGACAGGTATCTACAAATCTGCTGTTGTCGAAATTCCCCCACGGCCACCGCTTTACGCGCAGGATGAACGAGCCTGCGTGGTAACACACATTATTAAATGGATTCTCAGGATTTTTTCTTCTGTGGGAAACGGACATTGATTTGTCCCATGTCGGTTGTTGTGTGGCGCATTCGCGCCATGGGCAGGTCATTTCCCGGCAAACGGGGAAGGCCCGACCTGCTTTGTCCCGGGGCGCTGCCCCGAACTTCAGGAAGGAGATTCCATATGAAATCCATCAGTCTGGTACTGGGCGCGAACAGGGCAACCTAGTCCGGGCCACGCGCAGAACAGCACAGAATCCGGCAGAACGCCAAAGCCTTCGCAAGCCGGTTGCGTGAAGCCGGATTTGGGGTCCGCAAATGGACCAACATTTCCAACAAACATTTTGCGGCCGTGGCCGCCAAGATGAAAGAACAGGGCGTGGGTGACGGGCGTATCGCTGAAATCTTTTCGGCAGCCCGTCACCTTTGCGAAACGTACGACAACACCCGCATCAGTCCGACCAATGACGTGTTCGGCGTGAAGCGCGGGACCATTGCCAACGCCAACAGCAAGGCGGTTCCCCCTGAATTCGTCTTGGGGCAATCGCCAAACTGGAAACCGAATCGTCATACGAGCATGGTCCCCGGTGCGCCGCTCAGAGCCGGCTTCAATACGAACTGGGGCTCCGACGTGAAGAATCGGCGAAAGTCGATCTGATCAACGATTGGGACAAGGAAGGCCGCACCCTTTACATCTAGTATGGTCCGAAGGGTGGTCGCTGCACAGCAATCGTCATAAGCGGTTCCATCGCATGGATGCCGAGCACACGGGTTTTCAGCCGCCCAACCAGCACGATCCGTGACAGCCTTTTAGAAGGCCGCGCGGGACACCGCTGGGGACGAATGGCCCCGGCTCGATGCCGAAGCCTGGGATGGAATCGAAGTCACTGCCGGACATTCCCCTGGCCGCCGTGACGTGTCCGATGCCTACCTTGGTAGTTCCCGTTAGAAGAAGTCCCGCCATTTTCGGCGGGGCTTCCCTTTTGGGGCGTGAGGTTGCCTGGAGATGAATCGCCTGAGCGAATCATATCCAGGCAACCGTCCTCCCCCGTCGGCTTGCGGCCGACGGGCGACATGGTCTTGCTTGATCTGCTGAACCTGCGGCTGGATTATTTGCAGGACCGTGCGTACTCGGAGTCGCACTATAAGAAGACCAAGCTCGCGGCCCAGCGGTTGTTGGACTATTTCGGCAAGGTGCCGTGTTCCGCCATCACTCGCCTGAAGGCCGACGAATTCCTGATGGCCGTGGTCAAGGAACGGACCCCGGTGGCCGGGAACAACGACCTCAAGGTGCTCCGGGCCGCGTTTTCCTGGGGCATGAAGCGGGGCCAGCGGTTCATTCAGGACAACCCCTTCGCGGGGTTGGAAACGTTCCCCAGCGACAAGCCCAGCGAACGGAAGAAGACCCCCAGGAGCGAGGAACTGGACCGGATGATCGAAGCGGCTCAGCCGAAGCACCGCCCCTATTTGTGGGTGTTGCGGGAAACCTTGGCGAGAAGCATCGAGGTTCACCGGCTCACCTGGAACCGGGTCAACTTCGGGGAACGGTATATCGAACTGGAAACACGCAAGAACAAAAAACGGGAACCGGTGCTGCGCCGGGTGCCGATGACGGACAAGTTGTACGAAGTCCTTTCGGACTTGTACGCGGACCACGATCCCGGCAAGGAATGGGTGTTCTGGACTCGGAGCTACAACGCCGAGACCGGCAGGATGGAAGAAGGACCCTACAAGCGGGGTCGGTATTCCATGCTCCAAAAGGTCTGCCGGGATGCGGGGGGGGGGATTACTATACCTTCCACCGCTTCCGGGCATCGGGCGCATCCGTGATGGACAACAACGGGGCCCTGCTTCCGGGCATCCAGCACATCCTTGGCCACGCGGACCGGCGGAGCACGGAAATCTATCTGGAAAAACTCCGTGACGTGGAACGCGACGCCATGGACGTCTACGAAAAAGAAAGCCGCAAGAATGATGACAAGGTCGCCTGACAATTTCACACATGCGGTTTACACACACCGACGAGACGGCTTGCGGGCACTTGTCCGCAAGCCGTTGAAAACAAGAAGAAAGACCGGATAGTCACACACAAAGACCGTGACGATTCTTAAGGCCCTCGGCCTTAAGCAGGTCCAGGGCAGCGCCCTGGTCTCCCCGAAGGGGCCGCCGGAGGCCTCCCCTCTCTCGCCTTACCGCAATCTCTCCAACTCCGGCTCATGCCGCACACCGATGCGCTCCATGAGCCGCGCGCACCAGCCACAGTCGCGGCAGTTCTTGTCGCAGGTGGTTACATGCTCGGCAAAGTCGGGCGGCAGACTTGCGCTGGGCACTTCCAGATGGTTGGCGAGATCGCTGAGGGTATCGAGCAGGTTGAGCACGTTCCCGGGATGCGACTCAGCCAGATAGGCCTTGAGGGCTCGTTGCAGAAAGGGAGTGCCGAGGTTGCGGCCGCAGAGCTTGAGGCCGTCGATGTGGGGGGCGTAGAGGTGGGCGTCCTCGGGCCGGATGAACGGGGAGGCGAGGACGGTGGCTGGGTCGGAGAGAAAACGGCGGATGCAGCCGAGGTCCCGGTTGGTGGTGAAGGTCCGGTCCGGGCAGAGGTGCTCGTTGGCCAGGGCGATCTGGGCGTCGTGCACGGGTTTGTAGGGGCAGTCCGGCAGACAGCCTTCGTTGGCGATGAGCAGGAGCTTGATGCCGGGCCGGGCAGTACGCAAACGGTCGGATGTTTCGGCCAAACGGGCCATGTCGCGGTTGAGGGAACGGTCCAGCACGAGCCGGGAGGGCGAGCGGAAGGCGGTGCTTTCGATGAAGCCGAGCATGGCCAGGGCGGCTGGGGCGGAGTCGAGCCGGGTATTGATGCTGGGCACGGCTTCCAGACGGCTGGCGGTGGCAGGTCGGGCATCGGACAAGGCCTGGAGCAGGTAGGCGTCCGCAAACACGAGGCCGCGCACGTTGGGATGCTCGGCGAGCCGGTCGAGGGTGTCGGCGGCAGCGTTGAGATGCGTGGCGGAGAAATATTTGTCCGGCGTGTGCAGACGGGCGTTGAGCAGGATGAAGATATCGGTGTCGGGAAGATGATCGATGGCGTCGTGGAGGGCTTTCTGGTCGGCGGATTCCATCCGGTGACGGGCGTCGGCCAGGGCCGGGTGGCCGGGACTGAGGTGAAGCGCGTCCAGCCCCTCGGCATGGCGGGCGAGGGTGGCGGCCCAATCCGGGTCCGGGGTGAGGGGAAGTTCCAGAGGCAGCACGTCAGTTCCCGATCAGGGCAAAGGCTGCCACGGGTTGCGCCCATTGCGGCAGGGCGCGGTAGAACAGGCCATGGCCGAGTTTACTGCGCAGGGGCAGTTCGCTGAAGGCCAGGCCGGGGCCGGTGTGCTGTGCCTTGGCCTCGGCGCAGGAGCCCGCCTCAAGGTCGCTGGTGGCGTAGATGGAGAGCAGTTTACCCTGGAGACGGGCGCCGCGCTTGACCTTGAGGAACTGGGTGTAGGCGCTGGGGCGCAGGCCGCGTGCGCACCCGGCCAGGATGACGAAGTGGACCCTGGGTTGGTTCAGGCTGGAGGCGACGAGCAGGGCGATGAGGCCGCCCTTGGAGAATCCGGCCACGGTGATGTTTTCCGGAGGTACGCCATTGGCCATGAGGCCGCGCACTTCTTCGGTGACGCGAACGGCGTAGCGGTGCTCGTTGACCTTGCCGCGCACTTCCTCGACCACCACGAGCCCACGGTCCGCAAAGTAATTGATGATGTCGTCATAGTGGTAGGCCCCATAGCGTGGGCTGACAGCGTTTTTCCCCTGCGCTTCGATGATCTCTCCGTGCAGGTATATGAAGTATTTGGCAGTCGGATCGGGGGAGGCCAGCGCCTGTTCGAAGGAAATCGCCGCCGCATTGCCGGGCAGGGCCAGCAATACGGCGGCGAGGATGATCGAGAAAACGGTGCGGGACATGAGAACTCCTTGGCTGGGCCGAGTGTAGCTCGCGTCCACGTCCGATGCAAATCAAGGGCGGCTTAGAACCGTTCGAACTCCCTGTCGTTGTCTTTGGCCGGTTTGGATTCGTCTGCCGGCAGAGCGTGCCGGTTGCTCCGCACAACCACGGTTTTGGTGCTGGCCACGTGGCCGCCTTGTCCGACCTTGAAGAATGTCATGGCCTGGGCCAGTACCTGTGCCTGGGCGGAAAGTTCCTCAGCGGTGGAGGCCATCTCTTCGGAGGCCGAAGCATTGTTCTGGATAACGGAATCGAGCTGTCCCACGGCGGCAGTGATTTCGGTAATGCCCTTGTCCTGCTCCTCGCAGGCGGCGGATATCTCCTGCACCAGTTCGGCGGTCCGGCCGATCTGCGGCACCAGTTCTTCAAGCATCTTGCCCGCCCGGTCGGCCACGTTTACGGATTTTTCGGAAATCTCGCTGATTTCCTCGGCGGCCTTGCCGGAGCGCTCGGCCAGCTTGCGTACTTCGGCAGCCACCACGGCAAATCCCTTGCCGTGTTCGCCTGCCCGTGCAGCCTCGATGGCCGCATTCAGGGCGAGCAGGTTGGTCTGCCGGGCGATATGCTGAATAATGGTGATGCGTTCGGCAATGGATTTGAGGGCACCCATGGCTTCGCCCACGGCCTGGCCGCTGTCCTTTGCGCCGGTAGCCGCGGCTGCGGCGATTTCTTCCGTCTGGCGGGCGTTGTCCGTGTTGGTGCGGATGCCTGCGGCCATCTCTTCCATGGAGGCGGAGACCTCTTCGATGGAGGCCGCCTGTTCCGTTACCGACTGGGAAAGACCCTGGGAAGAAGCCGAGAGCTCCTCGGAGCCGGAAGAGACGACATCCGTTGCCGAATTCACGTCGCCCACCACCCGGCGCAGGGCCTTTGCCATGGACGAAAGCGAGGTGGCGAGCTGGCCGACCTCATCTTTTTGGCTCAGGTCGACAGAAGCGGTCAGGTCCCCTGTTGCCACGATCTGTGCGAATTCCATTCCCTTCCTGAGGGGGCCGATGATGCCCCGGGCGAGCAGAAAGGCGAGGACCACGCCGAGGATGACGGCAATGAAGGCGAAGACAATGACACCCAGACGGGTCGCGCTTGCCTCGTCGAGCATCTCCTGGTCGGTCATGACGTTCTTTGAGATTTGCGCCATGATGGTGTTGAGGATTTCCTGCACCTTGTTCAGGTTGGGTATGGTTACGTTGGCATAGGTGTCCCTCGCCATGTCGTATCCCTTTTGCCGCTGGCCGTTGAGGGCGAGCACGTTGTCGATGGCGGAGAGAGTCAGTTCCGCCAGGGGGTTGGTCTCGGCCGCGAAGAGCATGATGGCGCCGTCCCGGTTGTCCGCCAGTTCGCGGTTTATGCTATTTGCGGATTCGTGCAGGGCGGCGTGCGGTTCGTAGATGGCCCGGACCCGGGCCGCGAACTCGGGATCAGATTCCATGCGACGTTTGGTCTCGTCCGAGTAGAGCCATTTGCCCAGCCCGCATTTGTGCGGATCGGTCTGGACACCGGTGGTGGTGGCGTCCTTGTCCAGGAGCGCATCCTTGATCTTGCCTACCCAGATGAGGTGGTCGAGTTTCTTGTCTCGCAGAAAAGTGCCCAATTCCACATCAGCCGGAGCGTACTCCTTGGCGATGGTCACGGCGGAGGCGTGGAGGTCGTTGTGATATTTTTCGATCTCTGAGAGCAGGGGCTTGATTGAGGGGATCAGGGCTTCGGCCTTGGTCCTGGCGTTGCTGTAGTACCATTGGCCGAAAGCACATTTGTGCGGGTCGGTCTGGACATTCAGGGTGTTTACCTTGGTGTCGGTCAACAAGCTGTTGACCTTTTCACTCCATTTGAGATGGTCCACCACCCGCTGTGTGAAATTCCCTTTGAGTTTGTTTCCTTCAATGACTTCGCGGGCGTTTTCCACGATTCCCTCGATGCCGAATATCGACCAGCCGCCTAACGCAACCAGCAACAACAGCACCACCCCGAACCCCACGCCGAATTTGACGCAAAGTTTGCAGTCCTTCCAAGCCATGACATCCTCCATGCCGATATATAATGATCGGGTCCTGTCTCATTCCCCAACCTCAATGTGGAGTGTGTTACACTCGGGCTTTTAGTTCCATGATATTTTGAAATTTGGGAGATGAAGCCTCCCCCCTGTCAAGCTGCCATCTTGCACCGTTTTTACCCGTTTTGCCCCCTGCACCTTCCCTTTTCCCCTGAGTCGAAAACCGGGGATATGGTGGCCGCACGTCTGGCGGAGGAAACCCGCGAAAGCGGATCTTGAAGGGAAATGCGAAATGTTGACGATAATCGGAGCGGTGACCGGGCTGCTGACCACTGTGGTGGAAGGCATTACCGGCCATCTGAAAGGCAAACAGGAATTGAAGAAGGCGGTCATGGAGAACCGTGTTCGTCTGGCGCAGAGCGACAGTGAGTTCAACCACGAGTGGGAGATGAAGCAGTTGGAGAATGCGGGCTGGAAGGACGATGTGCTCTTCTTCGCCTGGATCGGCTTCTTCATCTGGAGCGGTATTGATCCGGACGGTGCGGCCGATGTCATCCGGGCCTGGGAGAAACTTCCGGACTGGTTCCTCCAGATATCCTTCTGGGTGGTGGCCGCCGTGCTTGGAGTGAAGAAGATCGGCGATTACCTGCCATCGGCTGTCCGGGGGATCAAGGACGCTGTCGGAGGTGTCCGATGACCGCCCTGGACCGCGAGGACCTGCACGGTATGCTGGTGCGCATCGACGAGCGGGTAAAGGCCATTCAGGAGGATGTGCGCGAGATCAACGAGGCCCGGAGCTGCGTGGGGCACGAGATGAAAATCCGTTCCCTGGAACGCATGGTCTGGGGCTGTGCCGCCGGTCTGGCCGGGATAGGTGCCCGGCTGGTGATGGAGGCGCTGAAATGAATAGGGCGTTCGGCAGCGATCAGCCGCCGCTCAGCCTAGGGCTTTGGCGGGGGCGGCGGCCTGTGGCCGTCTCCCTTGTCCTTGAGCGCGGGGGCCGGAGCCGGTTTCGGCGTGGTGGTTTTCACCGCAGTCTTGGGCGCGGCCTTGGGCTTCTTGGGAGCCTTGGCGGCAGCGGCGGCCTTGGCCTTGTATTCCTTGATCAGCCCCAGATAGGCGGCTTCCGCCTTGGGGTCGCCCTCGGCCTTGGCCAAGGTCAGCGCCATGGATGCAGCCTTGGTCGCCCCGGCATAGTCTTCGGCCCCGGCCAGCGCGGAGGCCAGCAGGGCCTGCAACGTGGAGTCGGTGGGCGAGAATTCGGCGGCACGACGGAAATCGGCGGCAGCCTGTTCATAGTCGGGGATGCGCATGTAGATCGACCCTCTGGCAAGGAGCATTTCCACGGACTGGAAATTCAGGCTGAGGGCCTGGGTCAGCGCCTGGGCCGCTTCCTGGTTTCTTCCCAGGGCGGCCAGGGCCATGCCCTTGCCATAGTAGGTCTTTTGCCCGGCCGGGTTGAGGGCGAGCGCCTTGTCGAAATCCCGGAGCGCGTCTTCGTAGCGGCCGGTGCGGTTGTAGCACGATCCCCGGTACGCGTACGCCTCGGAGATGGAGTCATCCTGTTCCAGCACGCGGGAGAAGTCATTTACGGCTCCCGCATAATCGCCGTCATGGTAGCGGATCAGTCCTCGGGTGAACCTGCCCTTGATGTGGTCGGGGTTGAGGCTGAGGAGCTTTTCGGTGTCGGCGAGCGCCTGGTCCCAGTGGTCTTGCGTCAGCAGCAGAATGGCCCGCTGATACAGGGCGGCGGCCAGCTTCGGGTTGAGGCGCACCGCTTCATTCAGATAGTCGAGGGCCGCGTCTTCATCCAGGTACTCGCCGTTGCTGTACAGTTGTTCGGCCTTGTCCAAGGCATCCGCGGCCCGGCCTTCGCGATCCTGCTGATCCTTGTCCTCAGCCGTCAGGGCGGAGCGCGCTCCGGCCGGAGTGCTAGTGGAACCCAGGCAGCCGCCGAGGGCGAAAAGCAGACACAGACAAACAATGGGGATGGCCTTGCTCATATCACCGGGATACCCTCGCAGGTTCAACCCGTCAACAATAAGGAATAAAACGAAATGATAAGCGAATCCTATATACCCAGAAAACATCAGGCCGAAATCGAGGCCGGACTGGCCCGTTTTTCGGTGTTGGTCTGCCATCGACGGTTCGGCAAGACCGTGCTTTCGGTCAACCGGCTCATCCGGGCGGCCAGGGAGACCTCCCAGACCGACTGGCGCGGTGCCTACATCGCACCACTCTACAAACAGGCGAAGACCGTGGTTTGGGACGAATTGAAGCGGTACTGCGGCCTGGGCACGGACGATTGCGACGCCAAGTTCAACGAGACCGAACTGCGGGCCGATTTTGCCAACGGATCACGCATCCGGCTCTTTGGGGCGGAGAATCCCGACTCCCTGCGCGGCATGTACCTGGACGGCGTGGTTTTCGATGAAGTGGCCCAGATGCCGTACCGCGTCTGGACCGAGGTCATCCGGCCAGCCTTGTCCGACCGGCTGGGCTGGGCCCTGTTTATCGGTACGCCCCAGGGCAAGAACGCCCTGTGGCGCATCTGGGAGAGCGGCCGGGCCGATCCGGACTGGTTTACGGCCATGTACCGCGCTTCCGAGACCGGGATCATCGATCCGAAGGAATTGCAGGCCGCCGCCCGGGAGATGTCGCCGGAGGAGTATGAGCAGGAGTTCGAGTGCTCGTTTACGGCAGCCATACGCGGGGCCTATTTCGGCCGTCTCATGGGCGAGGCGGACAAGGAGGGCCGTGTTGCCGATATTCCGGCCGATCCCACCCTGCCGGTGCATACGGCCTGGGATCTCGGCATGAGCGACTCCACGTCCATCTGGTTCGTCCAGGCCCGGCCGGGCGGCCGCTACGCCGTCATCGACTACTACGAGGCCACGGGCCAGGGACTGGACCACTATGCCCGGATTCTGGACGAGCGCGGCTACAAGTACGGCACGCACATCGCGCCTCACGACATCCGGGTGCGGGAACTCGGCACGGGCAAGTCGCGGCTGGAGATAGCCCGGCAGCTCGGCATCCGTTTCGCCATTGCGCCGAACATTCCGGTGCAGGACGGCATCAACGCTGTGCGCGCCCTGCTTCCGTGTTGCTGGTTTGATGAAAAACGCTGCTCTCCCGGGCTGGAGGCCCTGCGTCACTATCGGCGCATCTTCAACGAGCGCATGGGCGATTTTTCGGCCCATCCGCTGCACGACTGGACCAGCCACGCGGTGGACGCGTTCCGCTACTTTGCCGTGGGCTTCCGCAAGCCGGGAACCGGCCCCCGCCAGACGTCCACCTCCAATGACTTCAATCCGTTCGGGAGGCGGTGATGAGCGTTCGCGAGACTTCGGAAAAACCGGCCGCCATGGCCCATTTCCCGGACGGAAGATACCGTTGGTTCGTCCTGCACCTGCAGGGCGAGCCCTACGGCTGGGCGGCCATTGCCGAAAACGGGGCGGATCTGGAACTGCACCTGACCCTGGACCACTGGGGACCTTCTGTCCGCCGCCATGTGCGCGGCGATCTGGAGTGGCTCAAGGGAGAGGCCCGACGGCTGGGAAAGGAGCGCATCGTCGGGATGCGGATCGACACGGAGGGGAAGTTCAGCCCGGAGCTGTTCCGTTTTGCCGGTCTCTTCGGGTTCCGGGACCGGGTGGTGTTGCAGACAGTCGCGCTTGACCTGGAGGAGCAATGAGGCCGGACCAGAAGCGTCGGGAGCTGCTTAGGCGAATAATTGCCAATTGTTACAACAGCTAAAAATATGCATCATGTGCGAGCCTATAATCTTGTGGATTTTACCGGTGTTTGGTATATAATTTAATACAGGTAGTATTACCAAGGAAAATCAAATGCCCGATACCGTCCAGCAGATTGGCGTCGTCACTGTCAGCCACGGCACCGCCATTGCGGAGGGGGCCGATGGGGTCCGTACGCTTGCCGCCGACAGTCCGGTTTATGCCGACGACCTTGTCAAAACCACGGGACCCGGTTCCGCCGTAGAGATAAAGTTTCTGGATGGGGCCCTGCTTTCCCAGGGCCCCAACTCCTCCACTGTTCTGGACACCTATGTCTTCGACCCGGATCAGTCCACGGGCGAGATGGCCGTGAAGCTGTTGCAGGGCACCTTCCGTTCCGTCACCGGCGAGATCGTCGACATGAATCCCGAGGGGTTCAAGCTGGAAACGCCTATGGCCACCATCGGCATCCGGGGCACCACCACCGGCCACACGGTCATGCCCGGCGGGCAGGAAGTGCACGCGGTCGTGGATTTTGTGGACCGGCCCGTGGTCATTCGTCCCGTGTCGGGCGGCCCCATTCGGGTGGTATCCCAGGACGGCATGGGGGTGACGGCTTCGGGTAGCGGGCTCAGTTCGGCATTCCATGCATCACAGGTTCAACTCGCTGGATTTCAGCAACTTTCCTCCCAGTCCCTGATGCAGGGGGCGCCCATCTTTGACGAGCAGAGTGCACAGGACGCCGCCGACGAAGCGGCCCAGGAAGCCGCGGACAAGGAACAGGAAGCCGAGGACAAGGCTGCGGAAGCGCAGGACGCGGACCAGGAAGCACAGGACGCACAAGCTGCGGCGGACGCGGCCGAAGCGGCAGCGGCGCAGGCGGCGGCGGAAGCGGCGGCAGCCCAGGCTGCGGCGGAAGCAGCGGCTCAGGCTGCGGCGCAGGATGCTGCGGCTCAGGCGGCAGCGGCCCAGGCAGCGGCGGAAGCGGCGGCAGCGCAGGCAGCGGCGGAGGCGGCGGCCCAGGCAGCAGCGGATGCAGCAGCGCAGGCAGCGGCGGCCCAGGCGGCAGCGCAGGCGGCGGCTGAGGCAGCGGCACAGGCGGCAGCGGAGGCGGCATCGGCCCGGGCGGCAGCCCAGGCGGCGGCCATTACCGTCGAGGCCTCGCATGAATCCAATCAGCCCAATCCGACTTTTTCTCCGCAGAACAACGACGGACGAACCGACGACAATGACGGCCAGGAAAACGGGCCTGACGGGAACAACGGTCCCACCGGCGACGAGACCGGGCAGAAGGCCGGTGTGGGGGTGGACATAACGCCTCCTGTCGGCGAACCCACTCAGGAACAGCCCGGCGGAGAGGACACCCTCGGCGGGGCCGATGTCGGCGACGGCAAGTCCACCCCGCCCTCCGGTCAGGATGACCCGGACGACACCTCGGGGAGTGGCGAGCCTACCACCGTCTCCATGCTGAATCTTTCCGAGTGGGGGGACAATCTGACGGTCAACCTTCAGGGCGGCGGCAATGCCCCGCGCGACGTTCCCTACTACGAGTCCCAGGGCAATACGGACGATGCGGAGGTCCATACACTGGTCTCCTCCGGCGATGTGGTCTACGACATCCGCACCATTATCGGCGCTTCCCCCTACCTGGACACCGACGGCGTTACCGTCATCACCCCGTCCAACGACATTACCGGCAATGACAACGACAATATCATCTACGGTGGCGCCGGGGCGAACACCCTGTCCGGCGGCGGGGGCAACGACGAGCTGGCCGTGGGCACCTACAACGCCGAAACCGGGACCTTCACCAAGGGTGCCGTGCAGTCGGACGATATCATCTCCGGCGGGGACGGCACGGATACCCTGCTGCTCGACGGGGACAGCGACCTGATAACGGTTACGTCCATCGAGGCGATCGTCACCGGCACGTCGGCAACCGTGATTTCCAATGTCACCGAGAACCTGGTGGGCGCGGGCGATACCTTTTCCCTGGATGGTTCCAAGTCCGCCGACGTTACCTTTTCCGCGTCGGCTGATACGGACTCCCATTTCTATCTGCTGGGAGGCAGCGGTGCCGACGAACTGACCGGCGGCGCGCTGGCCGATACTCTGGACGGCGGGGCGGGGAACGACATTCTGGTTGGCGGCGAAGGGGATGACACGCTCATCGCCGGGGCGGGTGATGACACGCTGGACGGCGGCAACGGCAACAACACCTATTACATGGGCACCAACCTGGACGCCTTGGACACCATCACGGGCGGCAGCGGCCAGGATACCCTCTACTTTACGGACAACGGTTCCGGCACCGACGAACTGGCCGGTGTGACCGGCGTCGAAAAAATCGTTCTCGGCAATGCGCAGACGGCTATCATACTTGGCTCAAGCCCGGCTGGCGGTGGCACGCTCGTTGTGGACGGCTCGGCCATCAGCGGCACGAACAGCCTGCATTTCGATGCCTCGGCAGTGACTTCCGGCTTATTCGATATAACCGGGTCCGCACAGGGGGATGTCCTCTCGGGCGGCGACGGAAAGGATACCATTTCCGGCGGTGGCGGCGCGGACGAGATCAGAGGCGGCGGCGGGGATGATACACTCGTATTCAATACCGGCGACGTGGCCTTGGGAGAGAAAATCTACGGAGGCGATGAGAATGGGGATGTCGGCAGCGACACCCTGCGTGTGGATACCTCCACGAATTTTTCTCAGGCTAGTGTCATTTCAGGCATCGATACTCTGGAGATAGCCGGCGGCCAGACGGCTACCTTCTTGCAAAGCGGATTTAGTACTTCGTGGGTAATCCAGGCAACGGGCACCAATACCAGCGAAGTTGTGAACATTGTTTTGGAGGGGACGGGCGTTTACTTTGGGCTGGGGAACGTCTCCAACAATTTCGTCATGGGTGAAGACTATTTCGTGGTTACCGGGACCGATGGCGGCGACGATATTCAGGGCAGCCAGGCTGCCGACAGTCTGATAGGCGGGCAGGGTAACGATATTCTCAGGAGCCAATCCGGCGGCGGAGCCGATACGCTGGAAGGCGGCGACGGTAACGATGAACTGATCGTCTCGGCAAACGGCGACGTGGCCAAGCTCGACGGCGGGGCTGGAACGGATAAGCTGATCCTGAGCGGTAATATTGATCTGAGCGGGACCATTATTTCAAATATCGAAGCTATCGATATCGTGTCGGATACGGCCACGTTCGGCTTGTCGCAGCTTTGCAGCAAATCCTATGCGGTCACCGGCGCGAGCGGAACGACGAAGCTGATGGTGGCTGCCACTGCGGCCAATGACGTGGTGCATTTTTCCTCCCTGGACCTCTCCGCTTTCTTCGCGACGTTTGACGTGAATCTCGGAGATGGCGACGATAAATTGTACATGGGCGACAATATGAGCGACGGCAGCCGTGTCGCTTCTGTGGACGGCGGGGCGGGGGACGACACCCTGTACATGGAGGATACGGGATCGGCAACGGCCCTGGACAACGTCTCCTCGGTGGAACATGTTATTTTTGCGGACATAACCACCTCCATCACGTTGCATTCGGGCATTGCGGATTCCGGCAGCGCCGTGACCATCGATGGCTCGGCCCTGACGAGCGAGCACAGCCTGAATTTCGACGCAGACTTGGCCACGGGCAATATCTTCAGCATGACAGGAGGCCAGGGCGACGATACGCTTATCGGGTCCATCGGAATCGATTGTCTGGTCGGCGGCGACGGCGCGGATTCGCTGGTAGGCGGCGGAGGCGAGGACAGCCTCGTCGGTGGGGCCGGCGCGGATATCCTGCAGGGAGGCGACGAGAACGACATCTTAGAGGGTGGCGCAGGCGCCGATATTCTGGATGGCGGCGCAGGCGAGGACAGCCTCGTCGGTGGGGCCGGTAACGATACCATGACTGGCGGGGGCGGTGACGATATCCTGACTGGTGGAGCCGGGGCCGATACCTTTACCTATACGTCGGGCTCTGACCTTGTGGGGGCTGATTTGAGCGGCGATGTCATCACGGATTTTACTTCAGGTACGGACGTCATCCAGTTCCTTTCCGGCATGGGCGACCTCACCTGGTATGAGGTGGATGAAACCTACACCGGTATCATCGCTGACGCTACAAGCTACACCGGCGCCATTGTCTGGGACAGTGCCAACCATGTGCTGTGGTACGACAGTGACGCCACGGTGAGCAACTCCGCCGACGAAGGGGTGATTGCCAATCTGGGGTCCGCCAGCCTGAGCTATACGGACCTTGTCCTGCAAGGCGGGCACATTGCCGCCCAAGGCAGTTTTATTGAGGGCGACAACGCCCCCAATGCCCTGACGGGGACCGATTACGACGATACCCTTATGGGTCTGGATTCGGACGACACGCTCACCGGCGGCCTGGGTGCGGACGAGCTCTATGGCGATACCGGCAACGACGAGCTTTGGGGCGGCACCGAAGCTTTGCTGACAGGTGACTGGGGCGACTACCTGGACGGTGGCGATGGCATGGATATGCTGGGCGGCAATTATGGCGACGATACCCTGGACGGCGGTGCCGGTAACGATACGCTCTTTGGCGGGTACGGCGACGATTTCATGACCGGCGGAGAGGGCGCCGACGAGTATCTCTACGAATCCGTGGATGAAATCGTGACATCGACCAACGGCGACGAGATCTCGGATTTCGGACAGGCAGACTACATCTGGCTCTCCGGCGACATGATCGGACAGGATTACTCCTGGATCAACGTCGCGGACTATTATACCGGGACGAACGGCGGCAACGCCGAGCCCGGGCTGGTCTATGACGGAACACACTTTCAGCTGTGGTTTGATACGGACCTTTCCACCCCGGGCAATGAAGGCATCATCGCATTCAATGGGAATATTTCCTTCGGCTCGGTCTTTGTGGAGGGCGGCACCATTACCAACGAAAATCAGATGACCGTGATGGGTGGCACCGAGGGCGGTGACGAGATGACGGCGGTCAATGGCGGATACAACATCCTGTTCGGCTACGATGGTGACGACAGCCTGTATGGCGGTGACGGTACTGATTCCTTTGACGGCGGGGCCGGTTCGGACACCGTTTTCTTCATCTACGACAACAGCGGCGTTACCGTGGACCTCTCCGGTGAGGGCGGTTTTGGTCCACTGACAGGCGGGCAGAACGCCATGGACGGTGCCCATAACATTGAAACCATCACCAACGTGGAGAATGTCTTCGGATCGACCTACGACGATTCCCTGGGCGGTGACCTCTCGGCCAATTTCATCAACGGCCTGGAAGGAAAGGACTTCATCTACGGCGGGCGGGACGGAGCCGATACCCTGACCGGTGGTTCGGGCAGCGATACCTTCGCCATTTACGGAACGCACGGGGGGCAGCAGACCATTACCGATTTCGACGCCTCGCAGGATATGTTCGGCATCAACGATTCCAGCGGTGATTTCTTGAAATTCCTGACCAGCGGGTTCGATACTTCCATGTTCCACGCGGTCGAGGCTTCGACCTACACCGGCTCCATTAGCGGCGAGACAGGCGAGGGACTCATCTACGTCAGCGATACCGGTTCCAGCATCGGTACTCTTTATTATGATCCCGACTGCGCCGTCGCAGGCAATGAGGTGGTCCTGTGCACTGTCACGGAAATGAGCGGCGGCGTTGAAGCGGATCACGACCTGACCAGCGCCAACTTCGAGATGACCAGCGTCCCGGCAGGCTAATGCGTGACGTCTGTTCGTATCCGTTAAATTCAATATCCCAAAAGCCCACTTGCAAAAGTGGGCTTTTTTCTCCCTCTTCTCCCAAAAATTCCCCTCCACCGTCCGATCCCCTTTCACGTCCGGCGAAAATCCTTTAACAATAACCTAGCCTCGCGGTTCAAACGTCCTGATGCTTCATGACCCTTGTAACCGGCGCGGCCTGTAGCAAAAAAACAGCACCCTCAATAATCATCCCTCCCCCCGCGAAGCGAACCAAAAAGCTTTGGAGAGGAGAAGGGGATGGGGGTCCGGGGGAAGGGGAAGAGGGGAACCTTTCCCGAAAGGTTCCCCTCTTCCCCTTCCCCCGGCCGCCGGAGGCGAGAAAAACCGCATGACACCGAAAGTTCTGGTCAGAGTCGCGAATATGGGATTCGGCGCGCTGTGGGCGTACCGGCTCCGGTCTTTTTTCGTGGTGCTGGGCGTGGCTTTCGGCATAGCGAGCCTGACGTTGATCGTCACGGCGGTGGACGGGGCAAACCGCAAGGCCGTGGAGCTGGTGGACATGTTCGGCCCGGACGCGGCATTGGTGTTTGGCGGCAATATCAAGCAGCGCGCGGTGGGTATGCGCACCATGACCCTGAGCATGGATGATGCGCGGCGTATCGAGAACTCCCTGCCCGGCGTGCGCATGGTGGTCCCCATGCGCTTGAAGCCGGACCAGACCGTGAAGTTCGGCAACCGCAACTATCAGGACGTACCGATCATCGGCGCGACCGCGGACTATGCCGGGGCCTGGAACTGGCCGCTGGCCGAGGGCCGGGACATTTCGGACGACGATGTGCAGCACGGGGCCAAGGTCGCCCTGCTCGGCTCCACAGTGGTGCGCGAGGTATTCGGCGACGAGCAGCCCGTGGGGCGGGTGGTGTTCATTGCCAACGTGCCTTTTCAGGTGGTGGGCACGCTGGTATCGCGCGGGTTCAGCGGCGGCGGCCATGGCGATGTGGATAACCGGGTCATCATTCCACTCTCCACGCTGATGCAGCGGTTCAATCTGGACCGCAAATATTTTCGGGCTCTGCGGGTGAAGTTCCACGATGCCGAGCACATGGCCGGGCATGTGGAGAATCTGGAGTCGCTGGTGCGGCATCAGCATGGGCTGAAGCCGGATCAGGAAAACGACTTCACCATTCTGACGGCGGACGAGATTTTGAAGTTCATGTCCATGTTCAAGGGCGGGCTGACGTTGTTTCTGGGCGTGACGGCGACCATCGCCATCCTGGTGGGCGGGTTTGTGTTGGCCAACCTGTTTTCCCTTTCGGTCAGCGAGCGGTCCGAGGAGATCGGGCTGAAAAAGGCGCTGGGCGCGCGCGGTTCGGCCATCATGGTCCAATTTCTGGTGGAGGCGTGCGGCCTGACGCTGCTGGGCGGCGTACTCGGATTGTTTTTGGGCCTCGGGCTGGGGCAGTTCCTGTCGCGGCTGGACATCCTGACCATCCAATTTTCGTGGAAGGCGTTTTTCATGGCCCTGGCCGGGTCGCAGGCTGTCGGGCTGATATTCGGCCTCAAGCCCGCCAAGCAGGCGGCGGACCTGGACCCCATCCGCGCCCTGCGCGGCGAGGGATGATGCGGCTTGCGCAAACAGGGGCCGGCACGCTAGATTGATCCGCTGGAGGTTTCACCGTGAGAATATCCATTCCCCGTGTGCATGGGGATACGCCGAGGGAAAAACTGGTCCGGACACTGGCGCTGCTGCTGGTGTTCGCCATCGTTGTTTGGGCCTTTACCAAGAACAACGAGCGGGTCATCCAGGTGCTCAATCGGGAGGGCGCGGTCTATGACGAGACCAAGATTCTGGATTCGGAACACCGCAAGTTCATCCGCTCGTTTACCAGCGCGATGAAGAAGGAGTACGGGCTGAACAGCCAGATTCAGGTCTTCGGCGGCGACTTCGTCGTGCCGGAACTGGACGCCAAGACCCTGTACATTGGGCTGTCGCCGGTCACCGGCGAGGTCCGTATCCGCTTCCCCGGCCTGATGCGCCATGCCCTGGGCGAGGATTTTGCCGAAACCCTGACAACCGAACATTTGCAACCCGCCCTGCAAGGGGACGACTGGCCACAGGAGTTGGAGATAGTGCTGGCTTTGATCTACAAGCGACTGGAAAAAATGAACAAGGAAGGCGGAAGCGGTGAGTAAGCTCGTGACCATCTATACCGACGGCTCCTGCCTCGGCAATCCCGGACCCGGCGGCTACGGCGCGGTGCTCATTGCAGGCGAATACCGGGGCAAGGACGCCCCGAACTACAAGGAACTCTCCCAGGGGTACAAGCGCACCACCAATAACCGCATGGAAATGATGGCGGTCATCGTGGCCCTGGAGGCCCTGACCGAGCGCTGCCGGGTGGAGCTGTGGACCGACTCCCAGTACGTGAAGAACGCCTTTACCAAGAACTGGATTGGCGGCTGGGTCAAGAACGGCTGGAAGACGGCGGCCAAGAAGCCGGTCAAGAACCAGGACCTGTGGAAGCGCATGATGCCGCTCATCAATGGGCAGGACGTCAACTTCCACTGGGTGAAGGGCCACAGCGGCGATACCTTCAATGAACGGTGCGACGAACTGGCGCGCACCGCTGCCTCCGGTCCTGGCCGCATAGAGGACGAGGGCGCATAGACGCAGTCGATGAAAGCCGGAAACCCCGGCTTTCAATCCCGTTAATCCGGTTTTTGTGAGCCTATTTGACTTCCTGTCGGAATTGCTCCGGCAGGTCGTAGATTCCATTCGTGCGCTCGTACCAGCGCAGGAAGGCATCGACGCAGGTGGGGCAGAGTTGTTTGCCCCGCTCCTCCTTGATGATGGAAAGGGCGACCGCGCGCGGCAGAGAGTCGCGGTGCGGCCGTTCGCTGGTCACGGCCTCGTAGACGTCGGCCACGGAGATGATCCGCGCCAGAAAAGGAATGTCTTCCCCCTTGAGGCCTTCGGGATAGCCGGTGCCGTCCCATCGTTCGTGGTGGTAGAGGGTGACTTCCAGGATGTCCTGCAGGCTTTCGATGGGCCGCAGAATCTCGGCCACCATATTGGAGTGAGACTTGACGTGTTCGAATTCGTCATGGTTGAGCGGCCCTTCCTTGAGCAGCACCGCGTCGCGCACGCCGATCTTGCCCAGGTCGTGCAGCTGGCCTGCGAGCAGGAGCCGGTCCAGCTGTTTTTGAGAAAAGTCGAGTTCGCCACCGATGCCTTGGGCGATGCGGCCCACACGCTCGGAGTGGCCTCGTGTCATCGAGTCGCGTGCCTCCAGCGCCTGTACCAGGCTGGCTATGGCTGCCAGGGTCAGGCGATGCTCCAGCAGGAGCCGTTCCCGTTCTTCCATGAGCAGCCGGAATCGGGTGGAAAAGAGTTCCTCGATGATGATGACCATCTGGTTCATGGTGAACGGCTTGATCATGAAGGAGGCCGCGCCTTCGCGGATGAGGCGGCGCATGAGCGGCCGGTCGCTCACCGTGGACATGATGACCACCGGGATATTCATGTGTTCCGGCGAATTGACAATGGTCCGCAGCAGTTCGGCTCCATCCAACTCGGGCATCATCAGATCGGTCAGGATTATGTCCGGTTTGAATTTGTCGAGCTTTTCCAAGGCCTCGCGGCCGTTGGAGACAATCTCGGTGATGAAGCCTTCCCTGTTGAGCCCGGCCTGGAGGAACAGGCGCACGGACAGGGAGTCGTCGGCCACCAGAATCTTGCTGCCGGTAAGGAAATTCTTGGTCCGCAGGATATCCTTGATGCGGTCGATCTTGTCCTCGATCTTGTCGCCCTTGGCCAGATAGGCGTCCGCGCCCACGCGGAAACCGCGTTCCACATGGCCGTCGTTGTCGCGGGCGGAGAGGATGATGATGGGGATGTGCGAGGTCTTGTATTCGGCCTTGAGCCGTGTGCACAGCTCAAACCCGTCCATGCGCGGCATGTCCAGGTCGGTAATGATCAGGTCGTATTCGTTGTCCAGGGCTTTGGACAGGCCTTCCTCGCCGTCCGAGGCCACCGTGACTTCAAAGCCTTCTTCCCGAAGCTGGGATTCCAGTGCGAACCTTACTGATTTCGAATCGTCAACAACCAGTATGCGCGCGTGCATTTTATCGATCGGCATATTCGCTCCATGATACGCCACCGCCGACAGGAGGTGATATTGTTCCCCGACAATGTCTGGGACAATTATATTGATTCGTTAACCGGGGCGTACTACCCTTTTCTCCGTGGAGACTCCCGTTAGCGAATATGTGTCCGCTCTGCTGGGCAGTGAGCGGCTCGGTCCGCAAGTAGCTCATCATCGGTTCCTGCAAGGTGAGGAGGCGCGTTTTGATGCGCCCCGCCGTTCCTGGCCCGCGGCCCTGCAAGGGGCTTTGGCTCTACTTGGTATAGATAAGCTATATACGCATCAGGCCGAGGCCGCAAATCACATTCGCGCCGGACATCACGTGGTGGTGGCGACTCCCACTGCGAGCGGCAAATCCCTGGTCTACAACCTACCTGTGGTGGAGCGCTGCCTGGCCGATCCCGAGGCAAAGGCGCTGTACCTGTTCCCGCTCAAGGCCCTGGCCCAGGACCAGCTGCGGGCCTTCAACGAGCTGACCGCGCTGCTGCCCGGACCGAACCGGCCCACCGCGGCTATCTACGACGGCGACACCACGCCCCATTTCCGCACCAAGATCCGCAACCATCCGCCCAATGTCGTGCTCTCCAACCCGGAAATGGTTCACCTCTCCATGCTGCCGCACCACGCGGCCTGGGCCGAGTTCCTTTCGGGTCTGACACATATCGTGGTGGACGAGGTCCATACCTATCGCGGGGTCATGGGCTCGCACATGGCCATGGTCTTCCGGCGGCTGCTCAGGCTGTGCGAATATTACGGTGCCCGGCCCACCTTCATCTTTTGTTCCGCCACCATCGGCAACCCGGTGGAGCTGTGCAACATGCTCACCGGCCTTGAGGTGCATCCGATTCTGGAGAGCGGGGCCGCGCGCGGCGGGCGGCACATGATTTTCGTCAATCCCGAAGGGTCGCCCTCGCAGGCGGCCATTCAGCTGCTGCGCTCCGCCCTGTCCCGAAACCTGCGGACCATCGTCTACTGCCAGTCGCGCAAGCTCACGGAGCTGATCGCCCTGTGGGCCTCGGAAAAGAGCGGCAAGTATAAGGATAAGATTTCCGCCTACCGGGCTGGGTTTCTGCCCGAGGAACGGCGCGAGATCGAATCCCGCATGTCGGAAGGCGATTTGCTGGCGGTCATCGCCACCTCGGCCCTGGAGCTGGGCATAGACATCGGCGGCCTGGATGTCTGTATCATGGTCGGCTACCCCGGCTCGGTCATGGCCACATTGCAGCGTGGCGGCCGGGTGGGGCGTTCCATGCAGGACTCCGTGGTCACGCTGGTGGCCCAGGAGGACGCCCTGGACCAATATTTCATGCGCAATCCGGACGACTTCTTTGCCCGTCCGCCCGAGTCCGCCATGCTCAATCCGTACAACCCGGTGGTCATGGACCGGCATTTGCTTTGCGCGGCGGCCGAGTTGACCCTGCATCGGGGCGAGACCTTCCTGCGCGAGCCGGAGGTCGGCACCCGTGTCGAGGAACTGGTTGAGCGCGGAATGCTCTTTGAGGTGGTGGGCGACCTGCCCGGCCATTCACCGGACATCGTCTCCTCACTCAAGCGGCCCCATCGCGACGTGGACCTGCGCGGCGCGGGAAAATCCATGGTCATCGAGGACAACACCGTCTCCAGTGCGGACAAGAAGGGCCGCGCCCCGGTCATCGGCACTCTGGATCAGCACCGCGCCTTTCGCGAGGCGCACCCCGGCGCCGTCTATCTGCATCGCGGCAAGACCTACGTCATCACCGACCTGGATCTGGAGGGCGGGGCCGTGCACGCCGAGCAGCGGCGTGTGGGCTACTACACCAAGCCGCGCGGCAGCAAGGATACAGAAATACTGGAGGTTCTGGGCCAGAAAGCGAGTTTCGGCATACGCGTGTATTTCGGGCGGCTGCGGGTTACGGAGCGGATAACGGGCTATGAAAAACGCAATGTGCGCGGCGGCAAGCTGCTCGGCATCGTGCCGCTGGACCTGCCGCCCCTGGTCTTCGAGACCGAGGGCCTCTGGCTGGAGATAGGCCACGATATCCGGCGGCGGTGCGAGGAGGAATTTCTTCACTTTATGGGCGGCATCCACGCTGTGGAGCACGCGGCCATCGGTATGCTGCCCCTGCTGGTCATGACCGACCGCAACGACCTGGGTGGCATCTCCACCCCCATGCATCAGCAGGTGGAAGGCCCGGCCGTGTTCATTTATGACGGAATGCCGGGCGGGGCCGGGCTGACGCGTCAGGCCTTTGCCAAGGTGGACGAGCTGCTGACCACCACCAAGCGGACCATCGAGACCTGCGAGTGCGAGCTGGGCTGCCCGTCCTGCGTGCACTCGCCCAAGTGCGGCTCCGGCAACCGGCCCATTGACAAGCACGCGGCCCTGTTTGTGCTGGAGTGCATCCTCTCCGGCGACCCTGCGAGCATTGAACCAAAGGAGATCGACGTGAACAATCTGCCCGGCATCGAGACGAAAAAGCCCGCGCCGAAGCGGTTCGGCGTACTGGACATCGAGACCCGTTTTTCCGCCGACGAGGTGGGCGGCTGGGGGCGCGCCGATCGCATGGGCGTGTCCATTGCCTGCCTATACGACTCGGACGGCGAAGCCATGTTCGACTATGAACAGGACCAGATCGATGATTTGGTGGAGCACCTGCGCAAGTTCGATCTGGTCATCGGTTTCAACCACGTCAAATTCGACTACGCCGTGCTGGGCGGTCTGCACCCCTTCAACTTCCGTGGGCTGCGCAACCTTGACCTGCTGACCGCTGTCCAGGCCCGGCTTGGCTACCGGATCAAGCTGGACAACCTTGCCCAGGCCACCTTGGACGTGGGTAAGTCGGCGGACGGCCTCAAGGCGCTTGAATGGTGGAAGGAGGGGCGGCTGGACCTCATCACGGAATATTGCCGTCAGGATGTGGCGGTGACGCGCGACCTCTATTTGTTCGGCCGCGAGCATGGACATGTTTTCTTTACCAACAAGGCCGGAAGTAAGGTGAAATTGCCGATAGAATGGTAATTGAGGGGGGAGGCTTTCTCTTTTTGGGGGAGGGAAAGGCAGAAGGCAGAAGGCAGAAGGCAGAAGTTGAGCCGCCTCCGGCGGGATTCACTTTAGAGTGTTTCGCACCCTAAAGGTGCGAGTTACTTTTGGACCAGAGCACCCAAAAGTAACCAAAAAGCGCTCTTGGGGTGCCATGCCCACCGCCCCGGTGACGGGCAAAGAATCTGATCCAAACGGCCTGCGCTCCCACGGCCCAAGACGGGAAACTGAAAACCGTCGGGCCGCGAAGATCCGCTCCGGCCGTTTGGTCAGCTTCTAAGCCGCGTCCCCCGCAGGGCTTCTTCGAAGCAGCTTGGCTATTCTCCGCTGCGGCAAGCAAAAGCCTGAACATTCACAAAAGAAGGTCCTGAAGACAACCGTCCGGTCCCGGAGGGCGTCACAGTTAATTCGCTGAGACTAGCCCTGTGTTTCGGCGGTTAGCAGCCGACCAAGCGGGTAAGGCGGCTTCCGTGAGCCACCCGGACGGATGGTGGCAACCTTGATCTATTCGCGGAGGAACGGCACTATACTTTTCCTGAGATGGAGCCGTCCCGCTTGGATCGGATGCTTCCGGCGAAACACGCAGGCGGTAAGGCTACCCCCAAGGGCCTTTTTCCTACTTTTTGGCCCAGCAAAAAGTAGCGCCGCCCGCGCAGGGCATTTGGAGGGCTTTTGAAGCCGCAGGCTTCAAACCCGGCTCTTTCCCCCTCCCAAATCAAAGAAACATAACTTTTTGCATGGAACGATCATTGCTGCGATCCAAGGGAGGAAAAAAATTCCCCCGGAGGGCGTAACATGATTGAATCGTTGCAGGGCGGTTATCGGGCGCAGGCCGTCAATACCTACACTGCCCAGACGGAACGTCGAGAGGAAACCGTCCGGCAGAGCGCGTCCGGGGACAGCGTGAGCCTTTCAGATAAAGGGCGGCTCATGTCGAATTTTTTCTCCAGCCTTGGAGTGGACTATACGCCGGGCAAACCTCTGACCCTGGATGCCTTGGAGGCCGGGCTTGAGCAAAAGCAGGATGCGCTTGAGACCGGCATAAAGGCCATGTTTTTGGAAAATGGCATTTCCACCACGCCGCCCGTGGATTTGACCTCTGATGAGGACGGCGCCATCCGGGTATCGGGCGACCATCCGCAAAAAGAGGAAATCGAGGCGCTGTTTGAGGCCAATCCCGATCTGGCAAACGATTTTCGCGGTGTCGCAATGCTGTCGTCGGTGGTGGAGGCAGGCAGGGAATTCAATGAAGCCAGAACAGCCGAGGCCAACAACCCCTATGCCACTGCGGCACAATATTTCGGTCAGCTGCCTGGACAGACCGATGATGATTTCGTGCTGACGATAAGCGGGACAGTGGCTGGCGAAACCACGGATGATGCCGCTTCCGAAGGGGTGACGGACAAGGCCGGTTCCTCCGAGGCCACAACCGCTTCATCCGTAACGGCGTCAACGGCCTCGACGGCATCCGCTGCGCCCGACTTTACCAAGATGACCCGCCAGGAACTCATGGATTGGGTCAACGGTGAATTGAAGAGTGGCCGGATGACCTTTGAGGAGAGTGCGGCCTTTATTCCCATGACCATCAAAATCTCCGCTGAGAGCAATCAACCCGTTGATATGGCATCGGATACCGAGCGCTACGACTTCATTGAAATGGCCAAAAACGCCATAGAAGGCGCTCTGTGGTTTGGTGATAGTGAAAACGCCGCCCGTTACCAGAACACGCTGAATATCATGCAAGGCTGACACGCGTAGCGACTTTTCAAATTTCCAGCCTTTACCCATTTGTCCCTCCCCTCCAAACCTTGTACAACCTCCACAGCGGCGCAATCCTGATTTCGGGTCACATAAGTTCATCCCGCGCCGCCAACAAAAAGTTTTGGAGGATTCTTAAGGAACCTTTTTCAAAAGGTCCCTTAAGCCGCCGGAGGCATCTTGGATCTCGCATTTACACATCCTGAACCCACACCGCGCCGGTCATCCGTCTGGCCGGTATTCTTGCCGTTTGCCGGGTGCCCGTACCGGTGCGTTTATTGCGCGCAGGACAGGCAGACCGGACAGGGCGAGCCAGGGCTTGAGGCGGCGTATCAAACGGCTGCCAAGGAGCTGGAGCACGCCGCAGCGGCTGGACGCGGCCCGTACGAGCTGGCCTTTTACGGCGGTACGTTCACGGCACTGCCGGAGGAATGGCAAACGCGCTTCATGGCGCTTGCGGCGTGGTTTCGGGCACAGAGGCTGGTGACGCGGGTGCGTTGTTCGACCCGGCCGGATTGCGTGGATTTGCCGGGACTGGAGCGGCTGCGCGAGGCAGGGCTTGATCTGGTGGAACTGGGCATCCAGTCTTTCAATGACGAAGCGCTTCGGGTGGCTTCACGCGGGTACGGCGGCGACATTGCCCGCCGGGCGTGCGGTCTGGTGCGCGAAGCCGGGCTGGGGCTGGGCATCCAGCTGATGCCGGGCCTGCCGGGCGACAGGTCCGGAGTGTTCGAGACGGATGTGCGCGAGGCCGCGGGCTTTGCGCCCGAGTTGGCGCGGCTCTATCCCTGTCTGGTCATCGAGGGCACGGGCTTGGTCGAGGTGTGGCGGCAGGGCGGTTTCATACCGTGGACGCTGGACAGGGCCAAGGAAGCGCTGGGCGCGGCCCTGCCCGTGCTGTGGGAGAAGGGAATACGCGTCATCCGGCTGGGACTTGCGCCGGAGGGGACGCTTGAGGAATCGATTCTGGCCGGGCCGTGGCATCCGGCCCTGGGGCAGTCCGCGCGGGGGCTGGCGCTGCTCTCCATCGTGCGCGGCAAGATAGCCGGGCTGGATAATGACCCTATTTCAATTTTCGAGGTGCCGCGCCGCTATCAGGGTGAGCTGTTCGGGCATGGCAACGAGCTGGTTGCCGAATACGGTCGCCTCGGCATCACCAAGGCTGCGGTGCGCTATGTGGACGGGCCGGAATTTCGACTAGTTTGGGAGTAAGGGAAAATCCGCCTGCCTCTTTTGCCGGATTTCGCTTTACCCCGGCTCGGAAACATATTATTTCTTACTCTCAGTCCGTGCGCGGACACGTCACCGGAACACATATTCCCTTAGCGGGAGGAGCTTACTACCAGGCATGCCTGAACTTTTTCGTGCGGCCAAAGCCATGACCATGATCCCCGGAGCGCCCGTCATCAACGACGCGGCCATACTCGTTCACCAGGGAATCATCCGCGAGATCGGCACCTATGCCGAACTCTCCCCCGTTTTTTCCGGCACTGTTACCGATCTCGGTGATATTCTCCTCGTTCCCGGGCTGATCAACGCCCATTCCCATCTCGAACTGGCCCACCTGCGTGGGGCCTGCCCGTCCGGCCAGGGGTTTGTCACCTGGGTGGAGGATCTGCTCACCCAACCCATTTTCGATCTGGACGAAAGCCTGCTCAAACAGGCCCTGGACGAGTGCCGCCGAACCGGTACCGTCATGGTGGGGGACATCGCCACCAGATTTGCCAAGCGCATGGCCGGAGAGCTTGAAGCTTCCGGCCTTTTTTTCACGGTCTTCACCGAGGCCATCGGCGAGAGCTTGCCCAAGCGGACCTTCATCCCCGCAGGCGCGTTCGAGCACGGCGCGCTCTCCGTGGCCGGACACTCGCTCTACACCACGCATGTCAATGTGTTGCGCGCCGCAAAGGCGGAGTCGCGCCAGCGCTCCCTGCCGTTTTCGCTCCATCTGGCCGAGCACGACGACGAGGTGGCCATCATGGCCGGGGAACCCAGCCGATTTCTGGAGCTGCTCCAGGGCCGGGGGCGTCTCCTCGATTTTCAGCCGCCGCGCAAGCGTCCCGTACAGCAGGCGTCCGAACTCGGCCTGTTGGACCCGACCACCCTGGCCGTGCACTGCGTCAAGGTGACGGACGAGGACATCGAAACCGTGCGCGCCTCCGGAGCCACGGTCTGCCTGTGCCCGCGCTCCAACGAGTTCATCGGCGTGGGTCGCTCCCCCTGGGAAAAGTGGATCGAGTCCGGCACGCCAGTCTGTCTCGGCACCGATTCCTTAGCCTCCAATACCGACCTCAATCTGTGGAACGAGGTGCGGTATCTCAAGGAACATTTCAACGGCGAGCTTTCCCTCGAGTCCCTGCTCGCCACCGTTACCCGCAACCCGGCCGCCATACTCGGTGCCGGGGACTATCTGGGAACCCTGGAACCCGGCAAGCGCGCCGCATTTGCCACGGTTCCCGATCAAATACTCGACCTTTTTCAGCTGTCGGAGGAAGTATAGCATTATGAAGTGGCTGCACAAAGACTTGTTGGACGTGTCCCAGCTCTCGAAACCCGAGGTCATGGCCATTTTCGAGACCGCCGGACGGTTCCAGGAGCTTCAGGAACGGCCTGTAAAGAAGGTGCCTACCCTCAAGGGCCGCAGCGTCATTCTCTTTTTCGCCGAGCCATCCACCCGGACCAAGACCAGCTTCGACGTGGCCGGGAAACGGCTCTCCGCCGATACCTTCTCCCTGGCCAAGAGTTCCTCCAGCCTGACCAAGGGCGAGACCCTCAAGGATACCGCCCTGACCCTCCAGGCCATGGCCCCGGACGCCATCGTCATCCGCCATCGCAGCTCCGGCGCGGCCCGGTTTTTGGCCGACCGCATAGACTGCGCGGTCATCAACGCGGGCGACGGCCGCCACGCCCACCCCACCCAGGCGCTGCTCGATTCCTTCACCCTCACCCAGGAGTGGGGTTCCCTGGAAGGCAAGACCGTCCTCATCCTCGGGGACATCGCCCACTCCCGCGTTGCCCGGTCCAATGTCTTTCTGCTCAACATGCTCGGCGCCAAGGTGCGCCTCTGTGGCCCTCGCACCCTCATGCCGCCTGCGGTCAAGACCTGGAACGCCAAGGTCTATTCCAATCTCGACGAGGCGGTGAAAGGCGTGGACGCCGTCATGTGTCTGCGCCTTCAGCTGGAGCGCCAGCAGGACGGTCTGCTGCCCGACCTGCGCGAATATTCCCGCACCTTCGGGCTGGGCCAGCGCCACATCGAAATGGCCAACCCCGATATGCGCATCCTGCACCCCGGCCCGGTCAATCGCGGCGTGGAAATTTCCTCCGATCTCGTGGACTGCTCCCAGTCCCTTATCCTCGATCAGGTCGCCAGCGGCGTGGTCGTACGCATGGCGCTGCTGTTCCTGTACACCACGCGCAAGGGTGAGGAGTAGAGTAGCGCGGGAGTATGGCGTAGGGGGAGGCCTCGCCGGCGGGCGTCTCCGACGGCCAGGGCGCTGCCCTGGACCCGGCAGGGGCTCGCACCCCTGCACCCCATTTGCCGCTGCGCGGGGCAGGCTGCCCGGAGGGGTGGTGCAAGGCGGACATACGGCGTTCGGAAGTCTTTGCCCGGCCCGCTTTCGCCCTTACGGGACGAAAACGGTCCGGACAAATCCTCCCGAACAGTGCCCGGGGGGAAGGCCCTTTTTTTAAGTTAAAGAAGTTCTTTTGAAATATATGCCCCAAGCCGCCAACGGGACTTTTGATCCCGTCGGAATGGTCTGGCGGCTTGGAACCAAAAAGTTTTGGAGAGTCCAGAGAACCTTTTTCAAAAGGTTCTCTGGTCCCGCCGAAGGCGACCCCCGGTAGGGCCGCCGGAGGCACCAGGAGGTCACATGGCGAAGATTGATCTTATTGTACGTCGGGCGAAGTTGGACGGCCGGGACGTGGACGTGTTTGTTTCCCGCGGCAAGATTGCCGAGGTGCGTGACGCGGTGGAGTCCCTGGATGCCGGGGACGCGACGGTGGAGGAGGCCTACGGGCTGACGTTGCTGCCGTCGCTGACGGACGCGCACGTGCATCTGCGCGAGCCGGGCTTTGAGTATAAGGAGGACATTGAGTCCGGGCTGCGCACAGCGGCCTGGGGCGGGTTCTCCAACATCATGTGCATGGCTAATACCCGCCCGGTGAATGACGAGGGATCGGTTACCGAATTTATGCTGGAGCAGGCGCGCAAGTTCTGGCCCAAGGGGCCGAGACTGTTCCCCATCGGCGGCCTGACCAAGGGGCTGAAGGGAGAGGAGCTGGCACCCATGGCCGAGCTGGCCAAGGCGGGCTGCGTGGCCTTTTCCAATGACGGCGTGCCGGTGAAATCCACGGAACTGTTCCGGCGTGCGCTGGAGTACGCCTCGGACTGGGATCGCGTGGTTATCGATCACTGCGAGGACCCGTACCTGGGCGTCGGTGCCGGGGTGAATGAGGGGGAAGTTTCGAGCAGACTGGGGCTGCCAGCGCAGCCGGACGTGGCCGAGGCCTTGCAGGTCGCGCGGGATATTCTGCTGGCCGAGTATTTGGAAATTCCCATTCATCTGGCACATATTTCATGTAGGAAATCCATTGATCTTATTCGGTTTGCCAAGGATCGCGGCGTGCGGGTAACGGCCGAGACCGCGCCGCACTATCTGGTGCTGACCGAGGAGTACCTTGAGAGCGAGGGGCACGAGTACGACACCCGCGCCAAGGTCAATCCGCCGCTTCGGCCCGAGGCGGACCGCCTGGCGGTCATTGAGGCGCTGAAGGACGGCACTCTGGACATTCTGGCCACGGACCATGCGCCCCATGCCGCGCACGAGAAGGAGACCGAGTTCGACGTGGCCCCGTGCGGCATCACCGGGCTGGACACGGCTCTGTCCGTGACCTGGAGGCTGGTATGCGACGGCGTGCTGGACCGCGAGACCTTCCTGCGCGCCTGGACCACCGGGCCGTGCGGCATCTTCGGCCTGCCTGTGAACACTTTTGCACCAGGCGACCCGGCGGACTTCTTCCTGTTTGACGAGGACGAGGAGTGGACCGTGACGCCACAGGCCCTGCACTCCAAGGGAAAAAACACGCCGCTTATGGGTACGACCTTGAAGGGGCGGGTAAAAACCCATTTCATTCAGGGTAAAAAAATAGTATAGCGGGGTCACGACTAAGCGGCTCCGAGGGGAGTCCGTTTGAATGAAACGACCGGCCTCTTACGTGAAGTATATAAAACAGACAGGTTTTACGGCGCGAGCGGGAGCAGGGCGTCGATAACAACCGGAAGCGGCGCGCGGTTTGGTGCGCATCCGGCTGGTAATCGGCTTTTTCCATCACCGCACGTCTCGCGGCGGCCTGAATGAGGAGTGATATGAGTCAGCCTTTCAAAGACGCTGTCGGCTTTTGCAAAACCATCATGCGAAACGGCTATGACGCTTACGTGGTCAACGCCCGGTTGCAGGCTCTTACCCTGGACGACACCCAGGGCGCACAGGAGCTGGACATCTGCACGGATGCGGAGCTTTCGGAACTGCAGAAATATTTCCCCAACCTGGAGCCTTCCAGCGACAAGGACATTGTCGGTACTCTCGTGGAGGGTGGGGTTACCTTCTTTTTCTATCCTGCGGACGTGGAGGAAGCCTCCTACACCGACGAGTGCGTATCCCTGATGACCCCCCGGCTGCTCAAGCGGCTGGAGGCTCGCGGCGATATCCCGCTCTCCTCGGTTTGTCCCTACATCCCGAAGGCCAAGGACACCTTTGCCGACTTCGCGGACTTTTCCGAGGGCATGATCCGTTTCAAGGGCATTCCGGACCAGGCGTTGAAGCGGGATTATTCCCTGGCCTACCGCGCGCTCCGTTTTGCGGCCAACTACGACAAGCAGATCGAGGCCAACTCCTGGATGGCCATTGTCCACAACTCCCGGCGCGTGCTGGACTACGTGCCCATGGCCGATTTTCTGGACGAGTGGCGCAAGGTCGAGGCGGAGTGCATGCACCGGTTCTTCGAGCTGCTCTTCGACTCCATGCTCCTGCATGGGCTGATCCCGGAGATCGCCGCCCTGTCCCGCGTCAAGCAGATCCACAACGCGGAAAGCGACGCCGAGGAAACCGTGCTTCAGCACACTCTGGACGTGATGAAGGCCTACCCCGAGGAGCTGCCCTACGACTGGTTCGGCACTGTGGCCTGCCTGTTCCACGACGTGGGCAAGTTGTACACGGCCGACTATTACGACGGCCGCTGGAATTTCCTGCAGCATCACCACGTGGGTGCCAAGGTCACCCGCAAGGTCCTCAAGCGGCTGCGCTTCGAGGAGCAGGACATCGATCTGATCTGCGATCTGGTGCAGCACCACATGCGCCCGCATTTCATGCTCACGGACAAGGGTATCCGCAAGCTGCGCGCCCTGGACGAATACCCGCGCATCATGGAGATGGTCCGTGCCGACATCAAGGCGCGCGGCGGCTCCTGGCGTGAGTTCAACCACAACCTCAAGATGGCTGAGCGTGCCGATATTCCGGAAGACGAGATTGAGCCGCTGCTGGACGGCAACCGGATCATGGAGCTGGCCAAGCTCAAGCCCGGCCCCGCCATCGGCAAGATTCGCGACACTCTGCTCAAGGCGCAGATTTCCAACGACGTGACCAGCATGGAAGAGGCCGAGCAGTTCGTGCTCGACTACGTCGAGGAAAACCGCATGTACTAGCGGGTTGGCGCAAGCCTGAACAATACAAGGGCCGACGTGGAATTCCGCGTCGGCCCTTTTCTGTGGTTTGGGGAAAAGTGCTGTCGGTTGATTATGACCAGTTCTGCAATTCCACCACGTTGCCTTCGGGGTCGGCCACATATTGGACGGTCAGAACCCGGCCGTCCGGGTACTCCTCGACCAGAAACTCCCCGACCGGTGAGCCGCCGTTGTCCAGGAACTGCTGCACGGACGTTTTGACGTCATCCACCTCAAAGGCGATGTGGCAGAAACCGGGATTGTTGGTGGCGATGGGCAGCCGCCCGTTGGCTTCGTTGTACTGGAATATTTCCAGGGTCGGGCCGTCGTCGCCCCAGCCCGGCAGGCGAAGATGCACACCCGTGATGTGCGCGCCGTGGATTCCGGTGAGCTTGCCTACCCATTCCCCCTTGAGGTCCCGCTCCGGCGGAACCGGGACGCAATCGAGCACGTCCTCATAAAATTTTGCCAGTTTTTTCCAATCATTGGCCACTATATTGGTATGGGCGTATTTCATTGTTGCTCCAGATTAAACGTGCGGAATTGTTTTGAGGATAGGCATGGTTGGCCGGGAGAGCAACCTCGTGGATATGGAAGGAACCGAGCTGAGAAATATCACAAAATAAAAAAGGCGGCCGCATGGACCGCCGATTTTCATTCTATATGGCAGGCTATAAAAATCGATGAAGGGTGATGAGAGAGATTGTCTTGAGTTTTCCACCTTTTTCCATCTCGACACAGACTCTAAGCCAACGGCTTGTTATCTTGATGATAAACGGTGCAAATATCCGTATGGTAATAATTCGCTGATTCTTCTCTTTTAAGGCTCTTACTTGGCGCATTAGTGAGAAGCTCAACAAAATCATTGCGATGTTCAATCCTAAAGGTGTTGTTGGAATAGTCATTGTATCTCCTCATGTGCAGTTAACTTAGCTGTTACAGCATCCCCAGCCTCCTGGTAGAAACGGATCTAGAAAACTGTCCATACTACCCTCCTGTTAAAATTTTGCCATATAGTCATTTGTGGCACTTGCATTTCAGTTCCAAAATGGCTACATAGTCACTATGGATATTGAGTAGCGAATAAGTTTCAGACTGTCAACCAAAAATGGAAAGATTTATATACCGTCATTACCGTTAGCTAAACTTTTAGTAGATTTTGTGCAACAAGCTGAAATAAAGGAGGCTTTATGAGCCAACTGTCTGAAGATCTAAAATCTCAAGGACCTGTCGATCTGGAAAACACCTTTAAGCGAGGTCTGCAGTATGAAGAATTCAGAAAGGAAATCAACAGGTTAAGTCAAGGAAAAGACTTACTCGAAAAGATAAAAACACTTCTCAATGTCAATACGAATATAGAATTGGCCGAAGTCTTAGGCGTATCAGCTCAAGCGATCACTAAAGCCAAGGGGAAAATCCCAGATAGATGGACGTTGTTTGCTGCCGCACAGACGCATATACCTTATCATTGTATTTTGAATTACCCGATCGATATTTTGGTTAAAATGCGGAATGACTATTATGTAATAATAGATGAAGTTGACAGGATTGAATATTCTGCAGATAATAGGGACAAATTATTTCAAAAGAAATTATCGCATAGAACGATGATATTAAATCGTTCCTTGGCTCATGTTGATACTGAGAATAGAACGGTAATGTACCGAGCCAAGACAACGGAGATGGAGCCAACGATAGCCCATAATGATTTTCTTTTTGTTGAAGAGTTTAACAACGATAATAAACAAATTTCGAATAATTCTGTTTATATAATTTGGCTTCTTACACGCAATACTCTCTTGCTGGGACGCATTTCACTTTCTTCAGACAGCTATAAAATTTCATTTGATAAGCCTGGACTTGACGATCTTATAGTCAATCCTGACGATATTGTTTTTTTTGGCCGTGTTCTGGGTAAGGTTAAGGTTACTCCTGTCGGATAAATAGAGACGGAGCTTCGGCTACCCGGCGGACGGAAGATCAATGATGAACCGGGCACCCTTGCCTGCATGGGAGACCACGCGCATGTTGCCGCCATGCCCTTCGCTGACGATGAAGTAGGCTACGGACATGCCGAGGCCGGTTCCCACCCCCGGCTCCTTGGTGGTAAAGAACGGTTCGAAGACCCGGCGGCGTACCGCGTCCGTCATGCCCGGTCCGTTATCCGCTATCTCCACGCGGATGACGCCCTCGGTCCAGAAACGGCGCAGGATAAAGGTCGGGGTGCGGCCGGATTCCCGGTGGGTTTCGGTCATGGCCTGCGCCCCGTTGTTCAGGATGTTGAAGAATACCTGTTCCAGCTGCCCTGCATCCGCGTGGACAAAGAACTCGCCGTCCTCATATTCCCGTTCAAAGATGATGTCCTTGAAATTGTAGCTGTGGCTCAGATTGTGGCCATTCTTGACCAGTTCCACGGCCCGGTCGAGCACCATGGCTGGGTCCAGCTTCCCCCTTGTGCCGTCACTCTTGCGGCTGAAGTCCAGCATGTTCGTCACCACCCGGCCAGCCCGTTCCCCGGACTCGATGATCGCCTGCAGCATGGAATCGACGCTGCGCGCGCCCATGTAGTCGAAGATGGTCTGGAGGCCCAAGCCCAGGGCTTCGGCCGTGTGCTTGTTGCGCGGGGATGGCTCCAGCAAACGTTTTTGCAGCAGCCGGGCATTGCCCAATATGGCTGCCAGGGGATTATTGATCTCATGCGCCATGCCTGCGGCCAGGCCACCCACGGAAAGCATCTTCTCGGATTGGATCATCATCTCCTCGATGCGCACGCGTTCGGTGATGTCGTCCACGCGGATAACCGCGCCCTGTACGCCGTTGGCCACCAGGGGATAGACCGAAACATCCTGGTAGCGCTGTTCCCCCTGCCGCTCGCGCAGGACTTTTTCCGCGCGCATGGGCCGTCGTTCCTGGATGGCCCGTGTCACCTTGTCCATCTGTTCGGCCAGTTCCGGCAGCACGTCACACAACTGGCGGCCTTCCACCTCATCCCGTTTCAGGCCGGTTGCGGATGCGGCGCGCATATTCCAGTGGGTCACGCGGCCTTCGGGGTCCACCCCGACCAAAATGGACGGCATGGAGTCCACGATATTGGAGAGAAAGCTCTTCAGGCGTTGCACTTCGGCGGCCGAGCTTTCGGCCTCGACGATCTTTTCCGTAAGTTGCCGGTTGCGGTAGGCGCTGAGCGAGAGGGTGTTGGCGATGATGTACAGGGTCTGGCACACGTCGCGGAACTGCTCTGTGGACATGATGGAGACATCTTCATACGCCTTACGGAAAGACTCCTCGTCCGCACCGAGTTCCCGGGCATAGGCGCGTATGCGTTCTTCATCCACGCCTTCGTTGCGCACCTGCCCCACATACCAGTTGGCGATATGGCGGCCGTCCACAGTGATATTGACGCCGCCGTCCAGCAGGCCGCTGCTCAGGCAGGGCTGGATGACAGGGCCGGATGTGCAGCGTCTGCCGAGAGTTACATCCGACTTGACGCAATTGGCCTGCCCCTTTTCCGTCTTTCGGATGATATCCCGGCACAGGCTGCAAAAATTGGAGGGCTTGGTTATGGCTCGTCCATCCGGCGTGGTAATGAGCGATCCCAGTCCGGTGGCGTTGGCAAAGGCATCCTGAATGGTCTGAATTTCATCGATGTCGAAAATGTCCTCGAACGTCAGCGGATCGCGGCTCGTTGGCACTGTGCGGGACAGCTCCGCCTCGGCGGCAGCCAGCTCGGCGCGGAGGGCGGCGATGCGTTTTTCTAGCTCGGGACGCGACACGGCAATCCTCCTGTTGCTGGTGATAGAGCGGTCATCATCGCTTTTCCGCGGGTTCGGGTCAAGGTGGTGAGAAAAACTTCCTTCGATGGAATTTTTTTCATCGCCTTTTTTTTGAGAGAAGAGCCGGGTTTGAAGCCGTTCGGCTTCAAAAGCCCTCCCAATGCCCTGCGCGGGCGGCGGTTCTTTTTGCTGGGCCAAAAAGAACCAAAAAGGCCCTTGGGGGTAGCTTGGCCGCCTGCGTGCTTCGCCGGAAGCATCCGATCCAAGCGGGACGGCTCCATCCTTTGAAAAGTATCGTGCCGTTTCTCCGCGAATAGACCGAGGGTGCCACCATCCGTCCGGGTGGCATACGGGAGCCGCCTTACCCGCTTGGTCGGCTGCTAACCGTCGAAACACAGGGCTGGTATCAGCGAATTAACAGCAACGCCTTTCGTGACCAGACGGTTGTCTTCAGGACCTTCTTTTGCGGATGTTCGGGTTCTTGCTTGCCGCAACGTCAAAGAGGCAAGCTACTTCGTGGAAGCCCTGCGGGGACGCGGCTTAGAAGCTGACCAAACGGCCGGAGCAAATTTTCGCGGTCCGGTTTTTTAGCTTCCCGCCTTGGGCCGCGGGAGCGTAGGCCGTTTGGATCAGATTCTTTGCCCGTCACCGGGGCGATGGGCATGGCACCCCAAGAGCGCTTTTTGGTTACTTTTGGGCGCTCTGGTCCAAAAGTAACTCGCACCTTGAGGGTGCGAAACAATCTAAAGAGAATCCCGCCGGAGGCGACTCCACTTCTGTATTTTGTCTTTCTCTTCTGCTTTTCCCTTTTCTCTTTTCCTTGCCTGTCACAACAAAAGAGGAGCCCCGCGCGACAATCCGCACGGGGCTCATACTGCTGTTTTGAAAGGAACTACAGAACTAGATTACCTGCTCGATTTTCAGGTCGAGCCCGGCGTTTTCCATGGCGAGGGAATCGCCCAATACGCAAATCGCGCCGTTTTTCGCATTGGCGCGAACCGCTGCGGCAAAGGCGCGGAAGTCCGCCGTGGTCAGCCCGAAGGCCTCGTCGCGCAGTTGTTGGCGGTAGACGTCGTCCAGGCCGGTCAGGTGGCGCAGAAGGGCGGTGTAGCCCTTGGCGTCGGGCAGCTGGTACTGGTCCAGCTCACCGATGGCGCCGATAATCGCCTTTTCCAGCTCGTCGCTGTCCGGCTCCACTTTTTCCAGATAGTCGGCGCAGGCGTCAAACGCCTCCACTGTGGCGGCCACGTTGGGGTCGCGGTAGGAGACAAAGGCCAGTGCTCCGGCCACGCGGTCCAACATGCAGAACGCGCCGTAGGCTCCGCCCTGCACGCGCACCTTTTCCCACAGGTAGCCGGTGCGTATCAGCTTGTTCACGCAGTGGGCCGCGCCGGTGAGCGAGATGCCTTGCTCGGCCAGGCTGACGCCCTTGCCCACGTAGTTGACCTGGGCCGGGATGGCCAGTCCTTCGCGGTTCGGGAGCTCGGGCAGGGTGCGCTCTGCCGGGGCGGCGCCGCCCTCGGGCAGTCCTGCTGCCAGGGAAGCGAGCACGGGTTCGGCCTTCTTGAACAGATGGCTGTCCATGGTGGCGTTGATGAGCAGGCCGGAACGGGAGATCAGCAGGGTGCGGAAGCGCTCCAGGTCCTTGGCCACGGAGCGGAAGTCCTCTTCCACCCGCTTTTCCAGTTCGCGCAGGAAGTAGAGATTGGTCAGGCCGGACATGGCCTCTTCCATGGCATGGCCCAGATGGGTGCGGGCGCGCAGCCGGGTGGCGACCACCTGGTGGCCCGCCGGAACCATGTGCTGTTCCTTGCGGGCGCGGGCTTCGGCCACGATGCGGCCGATGCGCTCCTTGTTGTCCAGCTTGGCTCCGGCCAGGATCTCGGCCAGGATTTCCCCGGTCTCGACGATCTTGTCGCCGGTGGCCTTGGCCCGAACGATGATACGGGCGGCGGCGTCCGGCGAGTTGAGTATGGGCGCGGCCATGGGCTGGGCCCAGATGCCGCCGGAGGTCCGGGCGATCCACTGGGAGAGGTCCACGAAGTTTCGTTTGTCCGTGCCGCTCTCCGTCAAAGCACGGCCGAAAATGCCCGCATAGGGGATCAACTCGTCCGGTACGGCAGCGAGGTCAAAGGCGAGCTCCACGTAGGCGATGCCGTTGGTGGGCAGGTCGTGCAGCAGCAGGGGCGCGCCGCCGACTGTCTTCTCTTCCGTGGGGATGGCCCGGTTTTCGCGGTCCAGGTCGTCCACGGAGAGACGGGGGATGGTGGCCAGCGCCTCGGGCGAATCCGGCGCGCCTTGGAGCCTGTTCAGCTCCTTGGCCTCGGCCATGATCCGTTTCAGGTCGGTCTCGCTCATACCCTTGCGCACCTCGGCCAGCCGATCCTGCTCGCGCTTGGTGATCTCGGCCGAGAGCTTGCGGTCCGGTTCCAGCAGCACGGTGGTGCGGTGCGGGTTGTGCAGGAAGAGCCGCGCCAGCAGTTCCTCGAAGATCTTTTCGCCGGACTTGACCCACGCCTTGATGTTGTTCAGCGGTTCCTCGAAGGGAATCAGGGCCAGCGGGTCGCCGTCACGCTCCTCGTCGTCATATATCCAGGTGGAAAGGGCCTGGAACATGAGGGAAAGGCCGCGCGGGTAGGAGCCGGTGTTGTTCTCGCGCAGGGAGAACTCCACGGAGTTGATGGCCGCCTCGATATCCGCGGCGTCGATGCCGTTCTCCACCAGTTCCTTGACCGTGTGGAAGATGATGGATTCCACCTTGACGGCATTGGACGGGTGGATGCCCTTGAGGCCCACGGAAAAGAGCATCTGGCGCATGTCCGCTTCCAGCCCCACCCCGGCCAGATCGTCGCCCAGGCCGGAGTCGGTCAGGGCCTTCTTGAGCGGGGAGGAGGGCAGGCCGATGAGGATGTGCTCCAGCACGTGCAGGGCCAGGTTCAGGTTCGGATCGCTGGTTTCGGCCAGCAGCCAGTTGACCGTGAACATGCCCTTTTGCAGGTTGCCGGAGGCCGGGTAGCCGGTGCGGACCGCCTTGGCCTCGTCGAACCGGTCCATGAGCGGGATGCGCGTGCCGGTCACGTCGATGGGCTCATAGGCGGAAAAGACCTGGTCCAGGATGGCCAGTCGCTTTTCCGGGTCGTCGTCGCCGTAGAAATAGGCGTAGGCGTTGGACGGATGGTAGTGGTTGCGGTGGAAATCCATGAACTGTTCAAAGGTCAGGTCCGGGATGATCTCCGGATCGCCGCCGGAGTCGATGCCGTAGGTGTGGCCGGGGAAGAGCGACTGCTGCACCTTGTCGTAGAGCAGGGAGTCCGGCGAGGAGTAGGCGCCCTTCATCTCGTTGTAGACCACGCCCTTGTAAGTCAGGGGCTTGTCCTCGCTCGCCAGCTCGTAGTGCCACCCTTCCTGTTTCAGGGTGTTCTCGGTGAGCCGGGGATAGAAGACAGCGTCCAAATAGACGTCGATGAGGTTGTAGAAGTCCTGCACATTGGCGCTGGCCACGGGGTAGCAGGTCTTGTCCGGAAAGGTCATGGCGTTGAGGAAGGTTTGGAGCGAGCCCTTGAGCAGCTCCACGAAAGGTTCTTTCACCGGGTACTTGTCCGACCCGCAGAGCACCGAGTGCTCCAGGATGTGGGCCACGCCGGTGGAGTCCTTGGGCGGGGTGCGGAAGGAGATGCCGAACACCTTGTTCTCGTCGTCGTTGACGATGGAGAGTACGCGGGCGCCGGTCTTGTTATGACGGTATACGTAGGCCGTGGAGGCCATTTCGGGAATCTCGAGGGTTCTTGTCCTGGTAAAGCCGTAGGGCATGGATGTTTCTCTCTTGATGAAGGTCTTTGCTTGAGGAGCGGCTCTCACTGCCGCCGGAAGTTAAGGGTATACACCAACCCTGCCCGGCCTTCAAAGTATGAATTGTCCTCCGGGCCGTACAACCATGCATTATCTTTGTTCGATAAAAAGTTATTGACAAACGGTAAGCGTGGCTGTAGATGTTGTGTCATCGTACTGCAACCGGAAGGAGAAAACAGATGCATACCAACGCGCGACGACTGAGCCGGGCCCTTTACTGGATATTTCTGGCCGGAATGGTGCTGGCCCCGCTGGCCGCCAGCCTGATTTCGCTGAATCTGGATTGGGCGTTGAAGCACGCAGGGCAGGGGCTGTCGTTCGGCTTTGACCTGAACGTGAGGCCGGAAAACGTCGGGCCGATCTTCTGGGACGTGCAGTTGCTGGCTCTGGCGGCCATGGCCGTGCCCACGGCCATGATCGGGTATGTGTTCTGGAACCTTGCCCGGCTTTTCGGCAACTATGCCCGCGATGCGGTGTTCACGGACGAAAACACCCGGCGCATCCGGCGTGTGGGCATTCTCCTGCTGATTCGCGAACTGCTGTCCCCCCTTGAGGGCGCGGCTCTTTCCGTTATCCTGACCATGCACAACCCGCCGGGGCAGCACCTGCTCAACGTGAGCGTGGAGGACTCGAACCTGACCATGATCGTCACGGCCCTGACCATCATTGTGGCCGCCCATGTCATGGCACAGGCACGGGAGATTCAGGCCGAAGCGGAGCTGACCATCTGATGCCGGTCATCATCCATCTCGATGTCATGCTGGCCCGGCGCAAGATGAGTTCGCGCGAGCTGGCCGAGGCCATCGGCATCACGCCGCAGAACCTGTCGGTGCTCAAGGCGGGCCGGGCAAAGGCCATTCGTTTCTCCACGCTGGAGGCCATCTGTCGCGTTCTCGACTGCACGCCCGGAGACATTCTGGGCTATGAACCGGAGGCTGGGGAGGGCGGAGCCGAATAGGGCGGCGGCCGTCCGCTTCGAAATTTTGCGCATCATCCCTTTGCGTTGCCTTCGTGTGGATGATATCCATTGTGCCGCCATGATCGTCAAGAATATCATCTCCCCCTGCTGGCTGGCTCCCGAAGCCGATCTGGACCGGGCTGCCGACCGCGCGGCCGAAATCCTCTCCGCTTCCCCTGTCCCCGTCTTCTTCCGCGCGGACGACCTCGGTGTGCCCGGCGACAAGTGCCGCCGGATGCTCGACCTTTTCCGCACCCGCGGCGTGCCGCTGCATCTGGCCGTCACCCCTGCCTGGCTTACCCCGGCGCGCTGGAACGTGCTGCGGGAATGGGCTGGTGAGGACGACCTGTGGTGCTGGCACCAGCACGGCTGGCGGCACCTCAACCACCAGACCTCCGGCAAGAAGGGCGAGTTCGGCACGGAACGGAACGACGCCGAACTGCGCGCCGACCTGACCCATGGCCGCGACCGGCTGGCGGAAATCCTCGGCGACGCCTTCCGGCCCGTGTTCACCCCGCCCTGGAACCGGTTCGATCCCCGGGTGGGGCCGATCCTCAAGGACCTTGGGTTCAAGGCCGTGTCCCGCTCGTCCGGCGAGGACAAAAAGGTTCCGTTGCCGCTCGGCCTGCCGGACCTGCCCATCAATGTGGATCTGCACACCCGGCGCGAGGAAGACCCGGCCGAGGGGCTGGAGCATCTGATCATCGAGTTCAAAAATGCGGTGGCCGAAGGCCGGGTGGGCCTCATGCTCCATCACCAGCGCATGAACGACGCGGCCTTTGCCTTTCTGGACCGCTGCCTGGAGGCGGTGGCCGGACCCGACGGGCCGGAGCTGATCCGCCTGGACAGGCTCTGAACCGGTTCGTAGGGCTCTTTCGCCATGCGACAAGATGGCAAAATTCACGTCCCGTTCCCGCCTTTTGGCTTGTCAGAAATGGCTTGCCGGTTTAGTCTGACGAGAATGTGAAATTTCAGCCGGTTAGTCCGTGGGGGAATCTATGAGCCAATCCGGCACCGTTCTGGGCCGTCCCGAGGGGAAGATAGACCGCCTTATCACGTTGCCGTTCTCCAAGTCCCTGGAGATCAGCTTCAAGTCGTTGCGCGTGCGTTTTTTCCGTTCCATGATCACCATTTCCAGCCTGGTGCTGGCCGTGGCCTTTCTCGCCTTTGTCCTGGTCAATCTGGACATCGCCTCCGGCTTGCTCTCACACGGCGGCCGTGATGCGATCCGCACCCTGTCTCAGGCCGGGTACGACGTGGACCCGACAGGACTGGTCGTGGCCATGTCCGCCAAGGAGCGGTGGATCGTCCTGCTCTCGCTTTTGGTCTGCACCGTGGGCATCATCAACGCCCAGCTCATGTCCGTCACCGAGCGGTTCCCGGAGATCGGCGTCATGAAGTGCCTGGGCGCGCTGGACTCCATGATCCTCAAACTTTTCATGCTGGAAGCGGGAATGCAGGGCCTTGCCGGAGCCGTTACCGGCGCGGTGGTCGGTGCAATCTGTTCCCTCCTTACCGGTTGGGTCCGTTTCGGTTCCGGCGCATTGGCCGGGCTGCCCTGGGGCGCGGCCCTGGAGTCGGTGGGCATTGCCGTGCTCGGCGGTTGCGCGCTCAGTCTGCTCGGCGTGCTCTATCCCGCCTGGCTTGCGGCCCGCATGGAACCCATCAAGGCGATCCGGTCCGAACACTGAGAAAAGCAAAGAATAATGGTCGGATGAGAAACTATTTTGTACTGTCCGCATCTGGAATGAAGTCATGAGCGAAGAAAAACGTACCATTGTCCGCGTCATCGGCGTCCGCAAGACCTTCACCATGGGCACCCAGACCCTGGAGGCGCTCAAGGGCGTGGACCTGGAAATATACGCAGGCGAATACGTCTCCATCATGGGCCCTTCCGGGTCGGGAAAGTCCACGCTCTTCAACATGATCGGCGGGCTGGACAAGCCCACGGACGGCAAGGTGTTCATCGACGAGGTGGACATCTCCCAGCTGGACGCCTACGAGCTGGCCTGGCTGCGCAACCGCAAGATCGGCTACATCTTTCAGACCTTCAATCTCATCCCGGTGATGACCGCCCTGGAGAACGTGACCCTGCCCATGACCTTTGCGGGCATGAACGCGGACGACGCCCAGGAGAAGGGCATCGAACTGCTCAAGCTGGTGGGGCTGGGCAAGCGGTTTCAGCACAAGCCCCTGGAGCTTTCCGGCGGCCAGCAGCAGCGCGTGGCCGTGGCCCGCTCCCTGGCCAACGACCCGGCCATCATCCTGGCCGACGAACCCACCGGCAACCTGGACCTCACCACGGGCGAGGAGATCATCGAACTGCTCCAGCAACTTTCTTCCGAGCGGGGCGTCACCATCATCTCCGCCACCCACGATTACAAGATGCTCAACGTGTCCGACCGTGTGGTCTGGGTGCGCGACGGCATGGTGGACCGCGTGGAGCTGCGCGAGGAACTGGACATCACCATCGGCGGTATCGGCGAAAAGCTCACCGGCCACAAACAGGAGCCCCACGGGGCATAGCGCATGATGCGTCGGCTGGTCCTCCTGCTACTGGCGGTCCTCGTTCTGGCCGCCCCCGCATCGGCCCGTGCGGACGGGACGGAGTTCCTGCGCCGCCTTGCCGCTTTGGGCGACAGGTCCATCGGCACCGAGGGCGCGGCCAAAGCCGCGGATATGGTGGAGGCCGAGTTTCGTCGCCTGTTCCCGAACGCGGTCATCGGGCGGCAGTCCTTCCACGTGCCGCAGACCGTGCAGTCCGGCGCCGTGCTGACTTTGGCCGGATCGGGCCGGAGCATCGCCCTCAGGCAACTCCGGACCAATGCGCTTTCTCCGGGTGCCGTGGCCCCGCCGGGCATGGAGGGGCCGCTTCTCTATGCCGGAAACGGACGGGTCGTCGATTTTGACGGCATGGACGTGCACAACGCCGTGGTCCTCATGGACATGGACTCCGGCAAGAATTGGAACAACGCGGCCATGCTGGGTGCCCGCGCCATCATCTTCGTGGGCGCTGGGGGCGACGGCGGCCCGGCGCCACGGCCGCTCTTCGAATACAAGTTCGAGCTGACGCCCATCGACTTTCCCATGTTCTGGATGTCCCGCACCCAGGCGGACGAATTGCTCGGGCCGGAGGGGATACAGGGCAAGCCCCATCCCATCGGCGCGGCGCGGCTCACCTCCGGGTCGGTATGGCGCAACGTGCGCGGACACAATGTCTATTGCATGATTCAGGGCAGTGATCCCGAGCTTTCCAAACAGACGGTCATTGCCGAGGCCTTTTACGACGCCACCGGGCTGGTGGCCGGAGAGGCCCCCGGCGCGGACGAGGCCGTGTCCATCGCCACGCTCATGGACGCGGCGGCACGGTTTGCCAAAACGCCGCCCAAGCGGTCCGTGATGCTGCTGGCCACGGCGGGCAAGGCGCGCGCTCAGGCCGGGATGCGTGAATTCACCTGGGCCCTGGTGAGCAGGGGCAAGGACCTCAAGGAACGGCGCAACGCCCTGCGGGAGCGCAAGGCGGATGCCGTCCGCGCGCTGGAGATGCTGCGTTCGCCCGATCCCTTCGTTTTCCTGGCCGGGGAAAAGGACCGCGTCCTGCTCAAGGCCGCCTACAAGGTGGTGGTGCGCAACGCAGAGGACGACCTGACCGGCGATCTGATGCGGCTGCGCATGATGAGCGGCATGCATGAAGACATGCATATGGACAAGGCCGGTTCCCTGGGTATGATGGGCATGGGCCGGACCATGGGCATGGCACCCCTGTCCGGCATGGAGCGCGAGGCGCACATCAAGGAACTGGCGGACCGGCGCATGGCCCTCAAGCGGCTGAACTGGATCAGTTCCACCACTGCCGATTTTCCTCTGTCCGACACGGAACGCAAGGCCCTGCGGCCGTTCACGGCGCTGGCGGTCCTGCATCAGGCAGAGTTGCTGGAGGACGCGGCAGGACAGCTCGACGATCTACAAACCGCCCGCGACCTGCGCAACGCCATCGGCGACCGGTCCGTGGCGGCGCACGTCTCGCTCTATCTTTCCAGCCATGGCGACGGACTGGGCGGTTTCGACAAGGGGTGGCTGAACAACCTGCGGCCCACCGTGAACCGCACCGCCTTTTTCCGTCCTCTGGACGGGGTGATGAAGGGCGTTGTCCGCGCGCTGAAAAAGGAAGGCGCGCCCGAGGCCATGCTCTTCCGCGATACGCTCCGGCCCGGGAAGCGGGCCTGGCAGTCCTACCTGCCCGACAATCCGGAGCTGGGCGGCGAACCTATGGCCCTGGCGGGTTTCCCGGGCTTGACCCTGGCCACAGTGCACGACCTGCGCCCGGCCTGGGGCACACCCTACGACAAGCCGGGGCGCGTGAATTTTCCCTTTGTCGAAAAGCAGTCCCGGCTGGTGGGCGAATTGCTTTCCGCACTGGTCTCGCAGCCCATCGACGACGCCGGGCAGCGCGGCCAGAACAACTTCGTGACCCTTGAGGGACGGGCCAACCTGCTGCGCAAGGGCGAGGTGTTTCCGGACCGGCCCGGCACAGGCATGGTGGTTCTGGCCTTCCAGTGGAGTACTCTTAACTACGGTATGGTGGACACTGCCGGGCACTTCCGCATTCCCGGACTGGTCAGCAAGAAGGCCAGCTACCACAAGGCGGTGATCGAGGCCTTTCGGTTCAACGACCGGACCGGTCTGGCCGACTGGGCCATTGACAAGCCCAAGACCGGCAAGGACGCCTACCGCATCAAACTGAGCCGCAGGGTACAGGTCACGGACCTGACCCTTTTTGCCTGCACGCAGACCACGCTCTTCGACCTTTTCGACCCTCGCACCTTCAAGTTCCTCTACCGGCCAACCCTCATCGACAGCCGCACCGAGGCCCCGCCGGTCAGCTATTGGTACAGCCGCATGGATACCCGCCGCTCCACGCTGGGCACCCTGTTTCTGGAGCCGGACGTGCCCATCAAGCTGACTCTCTCCGACACTGTGCTGGACAAGAAGGTGCTGCTGCTCAATGCGGATGCAGACCATCCGCAGGGGCTGGGCTTCATCGCGCGGCAGTGGCCGGTCATTCCGCTGACCGAGTTCCGGGCCGCACGCGACATGTGGAATCTGCTCGGGCCGCGCATCGATAATCTGGAGGAGCGGGGCATCGTCAACGAGCGCATCCGCACCCTGCGCCGCCAGGGCGATGAGGACCTGCGCAACGCCGAAACCTATCGAGAGGCCCGCAAGTGGGACAAGTTCATCGAGTCGGCGCGTTCCTCTCTGGCCAAGGCTAGCCGGGTGTACAACGACGTGGACCGCACCCAGAAGGACGTGCTGGTGGGCGTGCTCTTCTACGTGGCCCTCTTTGTTCCCTTTGCCTACTGCATGGAGCGGCTCTTCTTTTCCTTTGTGGACATCAAGAAGCGGATCGGCGCGTTTCTCGGTTTCCTCGTGGCCATCATAGGGGTGATCTACTTTGTCCATCCCGCGTTCCAGCTGACCTATTCGCCGCTGGTGGTCATTCTGGCGTTTTTCATTCTGGCCCTGTCGTTTCTCGTCTCGCTCATCATCTTTTTCCGTTTCGAGCGCGAGATGGTGGAGCTGCAAAAGCGCTCCTCCCACGTCAAGCTTACCGGCATCAGCCCCATGGCCGCGTTCGGCGCGGCCTTCGTCCTGGGCGTGGGCAACCTCAAGCGGCGGCCTGTGCGCACCTTCCTGACCTTCGTCACCCTGGTCATCCTTACCTTCACCATCATGAACTTCACCACGGTCAAGTCCGTGCGCGAAAAAGGGTGGGCGCAGTTTAGCGACACCGCCACCTACACGGGGCGGATGCTCAAGTATTTCAACTGGCAGGACGTACCGCCCGAAGCGCTCTCCGTGGTGGAGAACACCTACGAGGGCAAGGGCGTGGTGGTGCCCCGCGTCTGGTACGATACCGGGCTGACGGCGGACAAGTCCCGCGCCCCGCGCATCCCGGTCATTCTGGGCAAGGCCGAGGCCCCGGCACGCGGCATGGTCGGCCTCTCCTGGCGCGAGCCTGAAGTGAGCGGGCTGTCCCGCATTCTGGTCAAAGGCCGCTGGTTCCGGCAGGGCGAACGGTTTGCCCTCATCCTGCCCGAGCGCATGGCCGAGGCCCTGAACGCGGACCCGGATGATCCCGCGCGCAACACCCTGGACGTGTGGGGCATTTCCTTCAAGCTGGTGGGCGTGTTTGCGGGTGACGGCCTGCGCAACAATCCGGACCTGGACGGTGAGCCGATGACGCCCATCATCTTCCCCAGCCAGGCCGCCACCCAGCTTTCGGATGTGGAGGCCGAGGCCATCGAGGACGGCGAGGACGTCATTTCCACCCAGTCCCGCTACCAGCACATCCCGGACGACGAGACCATACTGGTACCGGCCGAGATGCTGCTCTCCCTCGGCGCGGGCAAGCTCAAGGGCATCGCGGTCAAGCCGCAGACAAATTCCGCCGAGGTCTCCGGCGATCTGGGCGACCGCTTTGGGATGTTGCTCTTCCGCGGTTCGCCTTCCGGCACCTCACTCTATTTCGCCAACGACGCCGTCAACTATTCCGGCATGGCCAACATCCTGATTCCGCTCGCCATCTCCATCCTCATTGTGCTCAATACCATGATCGGCTCCGTCTATGAGCGCAAACCGGAGATCGCGGTCTACACCTCGGTGGGGTTGGCCCCGCCGCACGTGGCCTTCCTGTTCATTGCCGAGGCCTTGGCCTTTGCCATCATCTCCGTGGTGGTGGGGTATCTGCTGGCCCAGGGCTCGGCCGCTTTCCTGGCCGGAACGCCCCTGTGGGCGGGCATGACCGCCAACTATTCCTCCACAGCGGGTGTGGCCGCCATGGTTCTGGTCATCGGCGTGGTCCTCATTTCCGCCATCTATCCGGCCAAGGTCGCGGCCCGCATCGCCATCCCGGACGTCAACCGCTCCTGGTCCATGCCCAAGGCCGAAGGCGACCGGCTGACAGTGATCCTGCCCTTCCTGATCAAGATTCACGAGATGACCTCGGCCTGCGGGTTCCTGCAAGACTATTATCTGGCGCATCACGACATTTCCCACGGCGCGTTCAGCACCGACGACATGGTCTGCGAATATCTGGACCTCAAGGAAAACAAGTTGGAAGGAGGCGGGCATCGTCTTTCCATCCCGGACGACGTGTGCATCTCCATCGACCTGCGCGCCTGGCTCGCGCCTTTCGACTTCGGCGTGCGCCAGAAGGTGCAGCTTGTATTCTGCCCGTCCGAGCTCTACGCCGGTTTCCGGCAGATCAAGGTGATTCTGACACGTGAAGCCGGTGAGCAGAAGGCGTGGGAGAACCTGAACAAGACCTTCCTCAACGACTTGCGCAAGCAGTTGCTGGCCTGGCGCTCCCTGGACGACGAGGCTGTGGCCCACTACGCGGGCGAGGCGGACAAGCGGTTGCAACCCCTGGCCTCGGCCCTGATAGCGGAGGAGACGGCATGAACGGAAAAGTCCGGCTGCGCGGCCCGCTTATCGGGCTGATATTGGGCCTTGGCCTCTGTATCTTCACGCCCTGGAACAACACCATCGGCCACAACACGCCCCTTGGCGGCGGGCACTTTCCGCTCGCCCCGTTCTTCATCGTGGCCTGGATGTTCGTGCTCGACGCCCTTGGCGCGCGTCTGACCAAACGGGAGCCGGTCTTTTCCGGCACCGAGTTGCTGGTCGTCTGGCTCATCTGCGTCATCTTCACCTCCATCGGCTACGCAGGACTGTCCGAGACCTTTTTCGTCAACATCACCGCGCCCGACCGTTTTGCCGGAGACGCCTACCGCTGGACCGAGGTGCTGAAACCGCTGTTGCCCGCCTCCTGGTTCCCGTCCTCGGCCGACGCCGTACACCAGTTCTATCAGGGCATCCGGGGCGGCCGCGACATGGGCGTGCTCGACATCCTTGCCCGCATCCCCTGGGGCGTGTGGCTGCCCGTGCTCTCGGTCTGGGCCGTGTTTATCCTCGGCTCCTACTTCGTCATGGTCTGCCTCATGCTCCTCTTCGGCCGTCAGTGGGTGGTCAACGAGCGTGTCCTCTTCCCCCTGGTGCGCGTGCCCATGCTCATGGGGGAAGCCCTCGACCAGAAGCAGTTCCTCTCCTGGTGGTCCAACTCCTATCTGCTTATCGGCCTGCTCATCGCCGCGCTGATCCATCTCTGCAACGGGCTGCATTTCTACTATCCCTCGGTGCCCCAGCTGCCCACGCTGGTGCTGGCCGGAAACTATTTCCCCAAGTTCGGCCTCTTCTCCGGGTTCCACAAACTCAAGCTCTACGTCATCCCCGCCTTCATCGGCTTCGCCTTCCTGACCACGAGGCAGATTTCCTTCTCCATGTGGGGTTTCTACATCCTGGCAGGGCTGCTCTTCGGTGTTCTCTACGTCATGGGCTGGCAACTGCCCGAGGCCGCTCTCGGCACCACCCTCGGCCCAGACCTTGTACGGCCCGAAGGCGCGCAGACCATCGGGTCCTACATCATCTTCTTCCTCTTTCTCTTCTGGCTGGCACGCCATCATCTCAAGCAGACGCTGCTCGGCTTCCTCAAGCCCAAATGCAGCGAGGAGACCCCGCACGGCTCCGGCATGTTCGACTGCGTGCCCGGTGCCTGGCGGCCTTCCCCCTGGCCGCTGGTCGGTCTCTTCCTCGGCATGGCGTTGCTCTTCTGCTGGTGTCGATTCTTCGGCCTGCCCACTCTTGCCGCACTGTTGCTGCCCCTGGTCTTCCTGATTTTCATGCTCGTCACCAGCCGCCTCGTCTGCCAGGCCGGACTGCCGTACTTCACGCTCACCGCCGCGCCGTCCGATGCGCTCATGGGCTTTTTCGGCACCGGCTTTTTCGGTGCGGCGGGCATGGCCGCCACCGCCGTGATGCAGAAGGTCCTTTTCCTCGACGTGCGCGAGGCCGTTGGGCCCACGCTCTTCCACGGCGCGGCCATTCGGCAGCAGTCCAACCGGCGGGGTTTGATCCTCGCCGCCATCGGCGTCTCCCTCGTCCTCGCCCTGGCCGTGGCCTTCGCCACCATGCTTTTCCTCGGCTACAAGTACGGCTTGCGCGAACTTGGGCTGCAATGGGCCACCCAGACCGTGCTGGCCAACTACGAATCCGCGCAGCGGCTTATCGACCAGCCCGTAGGCCCCAACCAGTGGACCATCACCTACGCCGCCGCCGGTGCCGTGGTCATGGTCCTGCTCATCTTCTGCTACTACAAATTTCCCTGGTGGCCGCTGCATCCGCTCGGCTACCTCGCCTGCTATTCCACAGGGATGCAGATACTCTGGTTCCCCTTCTTCCTCGGCTGGCTGTGCAATCATCTGGTGCTCCACTACGGCGGAACCCGATTGTTCAACAAGGTTCGGTTCTTGTTCATCGGCCTCATCCTTGGCGATTTCCTCATGGGAGGCATATTTGCCGTCATAGGTCTGTTCAGCGACCAGAGCTACAACGTGTTTCCGCTGTAAGGAAGGGTGGCGGGACGCGAGAGAACAGAGCAGGGGAGCGCCTCGCCAGCGGGGCGTCTCCGACGGCCAGGGCGCTGCCCTGGACCTGCCAAGGGCCGAGGGCCCTTGGATCCCCATCGCCGCTGCGCGGGGCGGGCTGTCCGGTTGGAGTGGACCGGGGCGGTCATGCGGCGTTCGGAAGTCTTCGTCCGGTCCGTTTTCGCCCTTGCGGGACGAAAACGGACCGGACGAATCCTCCCGAACAGTGCCCGGGGGGAGAAAAAGAGTTTGTTTTTTTGAGTGATGGACTGGATGAATTGAGTTGAAGCGAAGGCCTGACCCCCTTTGACCCTCCCCGCGTAAGCGGAGCCAAAAAGCTTTGGATGAGGATGGGATGGGGGGTCCGGGGGGAAGGGAAGGGGAAACCTTTCCCGAAAGGTTTCCCCTTCCCTTCCCCCCGGCCGCCGGAGGCGCCCAATGTACGACGATAAAGAGCTGCAAGAATATAGAGACTTGATGAAGCCTCCCGAGAAATTCGAGGAGGGCTTTGACTGGAAGACGGTGGTCGGAGCCATTTTCATTGGCTTCCTGATGATGCCGGGTTCCATGTATTTGCAGCTGGTCATCGGCCAGGGCATCGGCCCGGCCGCGCGCTGGGTGACGATCATCCTGTTCGCGGAGATCGCCAAGCGGTCGTATACGCATTTGAAGGAACAGGAAATTTTCCTGTTGTACTATATGGCGGGCGCGGCGTTGGCGTCGCCGTTCCAGGGCTTGTTGTGGAACCAGTATATCGTGCAGTCGGACGCGGCGCGGATGTTGGGGCTGACCGAGTATATTCCGCACTGGGTGGCTCCGGCCCTGGGGTCGGGCTCGTATCTGGAACGCACCTTCCTGCATCGGGACTGGCTGGTGCCTATCCTGCTCTTGATTGGCTCGCAGCTGGTGCAGCGCATCGACCATTTCGGGCTGGGGTATTCGCTCTATCGCATCACGTCGGACGTGGAGAAGCTGCCGTTCCCCATGGCCCCGGTGGGCGCGTTGGGCACCATGGCCTTGGCTGAGTCTACCGAAGACCGCAAGACGGGTTGGAAGTGGCGGGTCTTTTCCATCGGCGGCGTCATCGGGCTGATTTTCGGATTTTTTTATGTGCTGTTGCCAGCGCTCTCCGGGCTGCTGTTTACCGAGCCGATCCGGCTGATCCCCATACCGTGGATCGAGTTGACGCAGCATACCGAGGATGTGTTGCCCGCCGTGGCAACCGGCATCCAGTTCGACCTCGGGCTGGTCTTTGTGGGCATGGTTTTGCCGTTCTGGGCGGTCATGGGCGGTCTGGTGGGGCTTATCATCACCATCATCGGCAACCCGATCCTGTATGCCCACGGCATCCTGCACCGCTGGCATCCGGGCATGGCCACGGTCGAGACCGTGTTTGCCAACAACTTTGATTTCTACATGAGTTTCGGCATCGGGCTGGGGCTTTCCATCGGTCTGGTTGGCGTCTATTACGTCATCAAATCCATGCGCAACAAGGATGGCAAGGGCGCGGACTTCCATGCCCTGTTCCATCCTCCGGCAGGGCGTGGGGATATCAATTTCTGGGTGTCCATCGGCATCTACGTCTTTTCCACCCTTTGCTACATCCTGTTTTGCGTCTGGCTGGTCCCGTCGTTCCCGTGGATTTTCTTTGTGCTCTACGGGTTCATCTACACGCCGATTATTTCCTACATCACGGCGCGCATGGAGGGTGTGGCCGGGCAGTTCGTGTCATTGCCCATGGTACGGGAATTCTCGTTCATCGCCGGAGCCAAGTTCTTTGGCTACCACGGCCTGGAGATATGGTACGCGCCCATTCCCATCCACAACTACGGCGAAGCCACGGTCCAGTTCCGGCAGATCGAGCTGACCGGTACCAGCCTGCGTGGTATCATCAAGGCGGAGATTCTGGTCTTCCCCATCGTCATGATCTCGTCCCTGCTTTTCTCCCAGTTCCTGTGGCAGCTTGCGCCCATTCCGTCGCCGGAATATCCGTTCGCCCAGGAACTGTGGCACCTTCAGGCGCTGAACAGCCTGCTCATGCAGACTTCCACGCTGGAAGGCAATTCGCTCTTCTTTCAGGCGCTCTCCGCACCCATCGTCCTTTCCGGCCTTGGTCTCGGGCTGGTCATGTACTCGGTGCTCAACGTGCTCGGCCTGCCCGTGCTGCTCGTCTACGGCGTGGTGCGCGGTCTGGGCCAGTCCACGCCGCACGGCATGATTCTGGAAGTCCTCGGCGCGATGCTCGGACGTTTTTATTTCCTGAAGAAATACGGCACCCAATGGCGATATTATGCCCCGGTTCTACTCGCGGGCTTCTCCTGCGGCATGGGCCTGACCGGCATGTTCGCCATGGGCTGCACCCTCATCCTCAAATCTTTGGGACGGCTGGCCTACTAGCACACCTCTCCCCCAAAAATGGGGGTGGAGGTTCAATCCTGCTCGTCAGCTTCACTTATCTAATAAAAACGTCCTTCGTGAGAAGGACGTTTTTATTTTGCGTCTTGTGCCGAGGCCTTGATGGGCATCCGATAAAGTGAAAAAGCCATGAAGGCTCCCCACATTTATTCTTTTGGTGCCTCATAGCTTTCAACCGACTGAGTCGGCAATTGGCTTGGCTACTGCTCAGGTCGATGATCCAAAACACTCTGGGGAACTTCCGGGATTTTATCGGGGCAAATCGCCATGAGCTTTATCTTGGCTTTTTTCCAACTCTCTTCCACAAAACAAAGCTTTGGCGGAATGGATCGAGTGGTGCTGTCAAAGAGGGTTATTTGAGTCCCATTGGCGGTGACGGGAAACATGTCGCCAAACCATTTGGCGCAATGTGCGTCCAGCCTGTGCCCTGCCGCCGAGGTCAACTCAACCTGACACCCGACAACCAGCCGTTCCGATTCTCCAGGTTTATTAATAAGCGCAACGATCACATGTTTGACATCCTCGCACCCGACGGGAAAAGGAGCGGGCTCACCTGCCAGCGCCTGACCAAGTGGACAGAGTGACAGTGTCAGGAAGAAAACAAGCTGCAATCGTAGGTTATTGTTCATATTCAATCTCATATTTCACCATGGTATTCGCGGCGCCTAATTGAATAATGTGGATGTTCCAAAAGACAGGTGTGTCTGTCAACGCGCTGAATGTAAAGGAAACCTCCTGCGCCAAGGTACGACTCTGGCGGTAGATTTTAAGCTTAAATGGGGTGCAGGGGTGCGAGCCCCTGCCCGCCGGAGGCGAAATCACCCGACCATCCCGCCGCAGGCGGCTTCCTCTCCTGCCTTTCCAAAAAAGAAGGGGAAAGCCGCCAGGCTTTCCCCTTCTTTTTTTTCCCATCGGAGAACTCTGCTTACAGAAACTGTCCGGTAGCCGAATTCTTGTCGGCCTTGATTTCCTCGGGCGTACCGGCCGCCACAATCCGGCCTCCGTTTTCGCCGCCGCCGGGGCCGAGGTCTATGACGTGGTCGGCCGCCTTGATGACGTCGATGTTGTGTTCGATGACGATGACAGTGGCGCCTTTGTCCACCAGGGCGTGCAGCACGCGGATGAGTTTGCCCACCTCATGCATGTGCAGGCCGGTGGTCGGCTCGTCCAGGATGTAGAGCGCGCCGGGCAGGTTCCGCTTGCCCAGTTCGCGGGATATCTTGATGCGTTGCGCCTCGCCGCCGGAGAGGGTGGTGGCGGGCTGGCCCAGCCGCAGGTATTCCAGGCCGACCTCGGCCAGCACGTCCAGCCTGCGCAGCAGCGGCGGGTGGTTGGCGAAGAACTCGCGCGCCTGGCGCACGGTCATGTCCAGCACGTCGGCGATGTTCTTGCCCCGGTATTCCACTTCCAGGGTCTGGGCGTTGTACCGCTTGCCCTTGCAGGTCTCGCAGGTGACGTAGACATCGGGCAGAAAGTGCATCTCCACCTTGATCTGGCCGTCGCCCTGGCACGCCTCGCAGCGGCCGCCCTTGACGTTGAAGGAAAAGCGTCCCGGCGCGTAGCCGCGCGTGCGCGCTTCCTTGGCCCCGGCGAATATCTTGCGGATCTCGTCGAAGATTTTGGTGTAGGTGGCCGGATTGGAGCGCGGGGTGCGGCCGATGGGCGTCTGGTCGATGGAGATGACCTTTTCAATCTGGTCCAGGCCTTCGATGCCGCCGATCTTGCCGGGGTTGTCCGCCTTGTTGCCCTGATGCAACTGGAGATGCTTGTAGAGCGAATCCATGACCAGTGACGACTTGCCGGAGCCGGAAACGCCGGTAACGCAGGTCATGACGCCGAGGGGAAATTCCACGTCCAGATTTTTGAGGTTGTTGGTCTCCACGCCCTTGAGCGCGATGTGCCCATTGGGCTTGCGCCGCGTCTCGGGCGGTTCGATGAACATGTCGCCGCGCAGGTATTTGCCGGTCAGGGTGTCTGCCTTGAGCAGCTTGGAGACCGGTCCCTGAAAGACCGCCTCGCCGCCGAGCCAGCCGGAGCCGGGGCCGATCTCGATGACGTGGTCCGCCTCGCGGATGGTCGGCTCGTCGTGCTCCACCACCAGCACGGTATTGCCGCGTGACTGGAGGGAGCGCAGGGTGTCGATGAGCCGCTGGTTGTCGCGCGGGTGCAGGCCGATGGACGGCTCGTCCAACACGTAGGTGACGCCCACCAGCCCGGAGCCGAGCTGGGAGGCGAGCCGGATGCGTTGGGCCTCGCCGCCGGAAAGGGTGGACATGTTCCGGCCAAGGGAAATGTACTCCAGCCCCACGTTGACCATGAAGCCGAGCTTGTGGGTCAGTTCCTTGAGCAACGGTTCGGAAATGAGGGTGTCCTGGCCCTTGAATTCCAGCCCTTGCAGCCATTCCAGGGCGGAGCTGATGGACATGGACACGAACTCGAACATGTTCACCCCGGCCACGCGCACGGCCAGAGCCTCGGGCCTGAGGCGCGCGCCGTTGCAGTCCGGGCAGGGCTTGGACTGCTGATAGCGCGCGGTCCAGTGGTCCCACACGCCGGATTGCTGCTGGCCGTATTCCAGCACCGGGACCACGCCGGGCCAGCCGATGCCGGGCTCGCCGTGGAACAGGTCGTCCCAGGCCTCGTAGGGGAAGTCGGCCAGGGGCGTATCCATGGTCAGGCCATGGTACTTGACCAGCTTTTGCAGGCCGGGACCGTACTGCCGCTGCCGGGTGGCGTTGTTCCAGGGGATGATGCCGCCCTCGTTCAGGGAAAGCCCCTTGTTGGGCGCGATGAGGTCCGGCTCGAAATATTCAACGGCCCCGATGCCGTTGCAGGTGGGGCAGGCCCCCTGCGGCGAGTTGAAGGAAAAGAGCTGCGGGGTCAGCCGGGGCATGGAGATGTTGCACTCCGGGCAGGTGGAGAGGGTGGACATGAAGGTGTCGCCCGGCGTGTCGCCGCCCACCTCGCTGACGATGAGGCGTTCGCCGCCCTGGGTCAGGGCCAGCTCCACGGAATCGGCCAGCCGTTTTTTGATGCCTTCCTTGATGACCAGCCGGTCCACCACCAGTTCGATAGTGTGTTTCTTTTTCTTGTCCAGCTCCGGTACGTCGTCCAGGCCATAGATCTGGCCACCAATGCGCACGCGCACGAATCCTTCCTTGCGCAGCTTGGCGAGGAGGTCCTTGTGCGTGCCCTTCTGGTGCTCCACCAGCGGGGCCAGGAGCATCAGCTTGGTGCCCTCCGGCTTGGCCGCGATGATGTCCACTATGCGGTCCGTGGTCTGGGCCTCGATGGGCCTGCCGCATTTGGGGCAGTAGAACTTGCCCAGCCGGGCGTAGAACACGCGCAGGAAGTCGTAGACCTCCGTGACCGTGCCCACCGTGGAGCGCGGGTTGCGCGTGGCGGTCTGCTGCTCCAGCGAGATGGCCGGGGAGAGCCCCTCCACCTTGTCCACGTCCGGTTTGTCCATTTGGGGCAAAAACTGGCGGGCATAGGCCGAGAGCGACTCGACATACCGGCGTTGCCCCTCGGCATAGACGATGTCGAAGGCGAGCGTGGACTTGCCGGACCCGGACGGACCGCAGACCACGACCAGCTTGTCGCGGGGGATGTCCAGGGTCAGGTTTTTCAGATTGTGGTGGCGGGCACCCTCTATGTGAATGGCGTCGTGAGCGGATTTTTGCATCACGGGAGGATAACCATTCTCAGGTGGATGGCAAGGCCGGAGATGCAAGGATCTGGCGTCAATTCGCGGCATGGGGCTGCCCGATTTCCTCTTTCGGGCAGAGAGCCGGTGGAATCGTTTACAATCGGGAACCGGGTGGGTATGATAAAAATTGAAGACAAAGCCAAACCCGTCGCGAGGCGGGGACGGAAAGCCACGGGTCTCCCCACACCCCTGCACCGGAAAGGGGAGGCGGCCGGGTTGCCGGATCGTCGGCCGGGGGTGCTCACATCAAGGCCCCCAGCCGTCAGTGCGGCTTCCACAATTTGTCAGGAGGAAGCTATGGGTAAAGCAGAGTCTGCCGAAAACGGCGGCAGCGAAGCCACAACCAAAAAGGACGGGAGCCTGTTCAAGGTCTCGCCCTATATGGTCATTCCATCCCGCGTGGGCGGGTTCTCCCTGTACCTCAAGCAGGACCAGAACTACGTCCTCTATGCCGAAAAGGGCGAACTCTTCACCGACGAGCACAAGAACCGGCTCAGTCGGCTTGATGTCGAGCATCTCTACATCAAGACCGAAGACTATGCCTTCTACGCCAAGTACGTGCAGGACAACATCCAGGAATTGCTCGACGACGAGACCATCCCCGTGCGCGAGCGCGCCCGAGCCTGGAACGACGCCACCGTGGCCCTGGCCCGGGAGGCCTTCGACAAGAATCTGCCCGGCCATATCGACAAGCGCCGGTTCCGCAAAATCCAGTCGCTCATCGCCAAGTCGCTCAAGTTCCTGGCCCGCGAGGATGCCCTCAGGGAACTCGCCCGGTTCATCACCGAAGGGGACGAACTCTTCAAGCACGGCATCGCCGTCATGGTCATGACCATCAGCGTGCTCAGCACATTTGTGCACGAGGACGCGGACCTTCTCGTCTCGGTAGGCATGGGCGCCATGCTGCACGATATCGGCAAGCTCGAACTGCCGCAGGAAATTTTTCGTCGCAGGCCCGATGCCCTGAGCCAGCAGGATAAGGACATGATCCACTCCCATCCCGCCCTCGGCGTCGGCCTTTGCTCCTCCCTGCCGCTGCCGCAGGAAACGCTCCAGTGCATCCTCTTCCACCATGAGCGCGAAGACGGCTCCGGCTACCCCTCGGGCGGAAACGGCGAACTGCTGCCCGCCTACGTCAAGGCCCTCGCCCTCTGCAACGAATACGACAACCTCACCAGAGGACCCCTTATCCCGGGACGCAAAACTCTCACGCCCTTCGAAGCCCTCACCCGTATCAAGCAGTGCCGAGGTGCCTATGATCCCGACATGCTCAAACGCCTCATTGCCGTTCTCTCGCAAGCCGACCTCGCCCAGGTAACGCTCTAATCTAGCCCGGGGATGGGCAGAGGGAGGCCTCCGGCGGCGCTTGCCAGCGGGGCGTCTCCGACGGCCCTACCGGGGGTCGCCTTCGGCGGGACCAGGGCGCTGCCCTGGACCTGCTTAAGGCCGAGGGCCTTAAGAATCCCATTTCCGCTTTCGCGGGGGCGTAGCCTGTCCGGACGTCCCATGCCTGCGGTGACGGACGGTTCCGCCACCGTGCCGGGTAACGGTTTGAGGCGAAAAAAGCGGGGCGTAATACGTGCTGCTTATCGTTTTGGTGTCAGCCGCTTTTTTCGCCCCAAACCGGGAGGGGGTTAAAAGAAGAGGAAGCAAAGTTGCTTTTGGGAAAAACAAATCTTCACATGGCTACTGTCCGTGAAGATTTGAGGAATGCGCTTTTCGTCCCGAGAGGGCGAAAAGCGCATTCCTCAAAGATTTACGGACGCCGTACAGCCGGTACCAGTCATAGCTCGCGCCAACTCGTCCATCCTCACAAGCTCCTACCCCGCGCAGCGGCGAAAGGGATCCAAGGGCCTCAGCCCTTGGCAGGTCCAGGGCAGCGCCCTGGTCTCCCTGAAGGGGCCGCCGGAGGCTCTCCCTATGCCCGTTTCAGCGCGGCGGTTATCAATCCTGCGCCGATGAGCGCGGAGCCGCCGACGCGGTTGACGGTTTTCATGGTTCGCGGGTTGGTCACGGCGGTGCGTGCCTTGGCGGCGAGCAGGGCGTAGAGCGCGGCGTTGACGATGGCGAGGGAGACGAAGGTGGTGCCGAGCAGGAGCTGCTGGGGCAGGACCGGGGCGGCGTGGTTGATGAACTGGGGCATGAACGCGCAGAAGAAGGCGATGGATTTCGGGTTGGTGGCGGTGACGGCAAAGGCTCGCCAGACATCGGCGCGGCCGGAGGCGGGGCGCATGTGGGCGAGGGAGGCGGCGAGTTCTGGCTTGGCGCGCCATGTTTTGATGCCGAGGTAGATGAGATAGGCGGCGCCGATCCACTTGAGGATGGAGAAGAGGGCGGCGGAGGTGGCAAGGAGCGCACCGAGCCCGGCCAGGGAGGCGGTCATGGCCACGGTATCGCCCAGGCCGACGCCCAGGGCCAGCGGCAGGGCGGCGCGCTTGCCGGAGGTCAGCGAGCAACTGACCACGAGCATGATGGTCGGGCCGGGGATGACGAGCACGATGATGGTGGCGGCGAGAAAGGCGAGGTAGGTTTCCGGGGTCATGGAGCTGTTTCCTTGGAATGGTTGGGGTTATCCGGCCACGGGGGAGCCTGCCAGGGGTGAGGAAGCGGTTTCCTCGGTTTCGTAGGGCAGGATGAAGAAAAACTCGTTGCCGCACTCGTTGTGGGTGTAGCCGACCTTGCCGCCGTGGAGTTCGACCACCTGGCGGCAGAAGTAGAGGCCCCTGCCGGTGCCGCGCTCATGGGCCACGTTGTCCGCGCGAAATCCGGGGCGGAAGACGTCCATGGGGTCCTTGAGGTCCAGGGGCTTGCCGGATGTGATCAGGTTGAGGCGGACGCCGGGCTTGCCGGGGCCGAAGGCGTCGGGCACCACCTGCCAGCCGTAGAAGACGGCCTTGCCGGTCCGGCCGTCGGGCAGTGGGGCGACCTGGGTGTATTTCACGGCATTGGACACGAAGTTGGCAAAGACCTGGGAGATGAGTCCCCGGTCCATGCTGAAGCGGACGGGCTCCAGCATTTTTTCCTCGCATTCCTTGCCCGACATGCCGCTGATCTCGATGCCGCGTTCCTCCAGGCGTTGGCGGTAGCGTTCTATTTGCGGCTCGATGACACCGGTGAGCAGGTCGGCATCGTGCTTGACCAGAACGTAGCGGCCTTCCTCGAAGTGGCGTCGGCGCAGCAGGGTTTCGAGGAACATGGAGGTGGTCTCGTAGTGGCGGTAGATTTCCTGATACTGCGTTTCGATGGCGGCGGCGGTGACGGCCAGCCGGTTGCCCTCGTTTATGTCCGACTCGCTGCCGGTCCGGCCAAGGGCGGCGAGAACCTTGCCCGTTGATACGTGGAGGTCCTCGATGCGCCTTTTCAGACGGTTGAAATAGAGCTTGAAGTACATGTTGGGCACGATGACGTTGTGCCCGATGTCCTGCACCATGGACTTGATGAAGCTCAGGTGCTCCCGGTTGTGGGCGCGGATGATGCGCTGGTGGAGCTGGTAGCCGATGCGGTTGACGTATTTTTCCAGAAAGAGCTGTTCGTGTCCCTTGAGCATGGAGCAGGGGAAGATTTCGAAACAGCCCAGAATGTTGTGCGGAGGGACGAAGGAGAGCAGGTCCGTGTATTCCGGGTTGCAGGGAATGGGAATGAAGATGGAGTTGTTGCTGATCACCACGTTTGGGCCGAGCTCCTCGTCCCAAGTGCGGGTGCGTTCCATCTCGCACTCGCCTGTGGAGCATCCGGCAAGGACAAAGGTGTCCTCAGTTTCCAGAATGTAGAGACGGCTCTCCAGCCCGAAGAGCACGCGGGGGATCATGAGGCAGGCTGAGTAGAACATTTCCCGGCCCCGGAATTCCTGCGCGAGGTCGAAAAACACATTCAGGGCGAGGACCTGGCGGGGGGAGAAATCGTATCCCTCGTAGTCGTCCAGCTTGTCCTCAATGCGGTCGATGACGTATTGCAGCCGTTCTTCCCGGCTGTCGAAGTCCTGGCTGTTGATTTTTTCCCGGCGGCTTGCCGCCGGATCGTCCGGAGTGGTCATACCTCCTCCATTCGGTCTGGTGCCGTTATACGCGATTGTCTTCAACATACATTCTGAACGGGAACAGCACAAGCGGGCCCTGACTTGGTTCTGTAAAAAAAGGCCGCAGGAATTTCCTGCGGCCTTTTTGCCTTGTTGAGGGGATTAGCGCACGTGGTGGATCATGTCCTCCATGCTCTCCATGTGGCAGACGGTACAATTCCCGTTTGCGCCGATGGAGCGGGGGATGCCCTGGTACTGCATGGGCCCGATGTTGTCCCGGTTCTTTCCGTACTTGTTGACGGTGGGGTAGTTGGCGTGCGGGCTGTTGTGGCAGGCTATGCACACCAGCGATCCGGTGCCGTCCTTGGTGAAGCGGTAGAGGCCGGAGCCGTCCTTGGTCCACTTGTTGAAGGCCACGGCCGTAGCCTTGTCGGGCAACTTGCCGCTCTCCACGTGGCAGGTGGCGCAATCCGGCTCCTGCATCCATGGCAGGCGCGGGTTGATGGCCTCGACGCTTTCGCCCAGGCGCGGCTTCAGGTTGGCCATGAGCCGCTTGGCGCCCTTCTTGCCAGCCTCGTCCTCATGCTTGAGCAGGGCGAGGGCGTGGTCTTCCATGTAGCCGTGGCAGCGCACACAGCCGATGTCCGCTTCTCCGTGGGTGCCGCGCAGGCACCGGGTGGGGCCGTCCGGTCGGTTGGGGTGGCAGTATGCGCACGCCTCGGAGCCGCGACCGGCCAGGAAGTTGGCGTGGAAGCCGTGCAGGGCGGCGGGCAGGTTGAGCAGCTCGGGGTTGCCCTTGGCACCCAGTACCGGGTCGGGGTGGCAGCTCTGGCAGAGCTGGGGCGTTGCCCCCTTGGCCTTGGCCACCAGTTCGGTGTTGCTCAACCTGTCGTGAGCCACGAGAACGTCCCGTCCGGTCTCGTTCGAGATACCGGCCAGGTTGTCCACCTTCCAGGGACCACCGTGGCAGTTCTTGCAGCCCATTTCCGTAGCCGTGGGGGCCACGGTCCGGGTCTCGGCCAGGAGCTTGCCGTTTTCGTCGTGCGCCTGGACGGTGAAGATGGGATACGGATTGTATCCGCCGCGTTCCGGATAGGGCTTGACCGGAATCAGGGCGGCCTCGAACCAGTTGTGGTCCTCGTGGAACTTCATTGAGCCCCTGAGCCCGTTGCCGGACAAGCCGATGTTGTTTTCCGGCTGGGTGCCGAACAGGCTTTTGGCGTGTTTCCAGAAGTCGCAGACCTTGGACGGATTTTCGAATCCGGGTTCGACAAAGTAGGTCAGTTTGACGCCGGAGGTGACAACCTCGGGCACGTCGCCCCGCCTGATGAGCTGGGCGAAGATGTCGTTGGCCGGGGGCAGGAGCACCCACTCGGCGTAGCAGTCCGAGATGCAGTGCATCCCCAGGTTGTTCCAGGCCAGCAGGACATATTCCGCATTTTCCTTGTCAAAGGCGGGGATATCCACGGGCAGATCCTTGCCCGCAAAGGGGATGTTGCCCGGCTTGCCGCCGTGCAGCCCGTCCACGATGTAGGTGGCCAGGGCCATCCGCTCATCCGTATTGCCCGCAAAGGGCGGCATCATGCGCTGTATCTTGCCTATGCCGGATATCTTGGAGTCCATGCCGATGATGGGATACTTTTCCGTCAGCGGCATGATGTCGTTCATGGGTCCGCCGATGGAGTGGCACGGCGAGCACTGCATCTGGTAGAGTTCCCTGCCCACCTGCAACCGGTTGGCGTCGGTCACCTCCTTGTCCGAAACCCATCTGGAAGAGGGCAGAATGCCGGTTTTTTCGTACAGGGCCACATCCGCTTTGCGAATCTGGGTGGAGTACATGTAGTCGTGGATCAGGTACGGCTTGCGTGCGGCCTCGCGCAGGAATTCGAAGGAGCCGAGGAAGCAGAAGCCGACCACCAGCAGCACTGTGGAAAGGACCACGCGCGCGCCTTTCGGCAGGCGGACGATCATGACCGCACCGACCACGAAGGTCGCGGCTGCGAAGATCGGGATCAGCTCGTAGAATTGCGAGATGCGGGCCGCTTTGAGCGTCAGGCGCTGCAAGGCTTCGGGCGGCAGCACGGCCAGGTACCACCAGCCGAAGAGCACGGCCAGGATGACCGGGATGACGGTCCAGCTCACGCAGGCGCGGTATACGGACTCGCGCGCCTCGTCGTTCGGGATGCGGTGGGCGGTGATGAAGCCGAACAATCCGGCGATCATGGCGGCCATGGCGGTGCGGAAGAAGAGCGAGGGCCAGAAGGAAGGATTGAAGAATCCGGCCCAGAATCCGCCGCTTTCCAGCCAGCCGCCGGGGGTCAGCATGAAGCCGATGATGCCGTTGATGAAGAACAGCGACAGCCATGCGAAGATGAAGTAGAGCCAGCCGACGATCATATGGTCCCGGCGCGACATCTTTTCGAACCGGTAGTGATAAATGATCAGGGCTACAATTTCAGCCAGAAAGCAGACCCACTCGGCCGCCCATCCGAACACGAAGATGTGGATGAGCGTGGAGGTCGCCTCGGGTGCGAGCACCGATATGGTGATCCAGATGCCCACGCCGGTCATGCCGCCGAAGACCATGGTCAGGAGCAGGAAAAATTTGGTGTGTCTCTTCACGTAGTCCAGGATGGCCGGGGATTCCTTCTTGTAGGCCATGGATTCGAAAAACGGCAGGAAGAATCCGCCGCCCACCGCGAAATGGGCCACGAAGACATGGAAGACGGCGATGAGGGCGATGAAGAAACCGCCGCCGTAGGTGGTGAGTTCCCAGATAGGATATTGCATTGCCTAGCCCTCCTTGTGGCCGGACGCGAGCTTGAGCATGTAGGCGATTGCCGCCAGTCCCACCAGCAGGGTGACCAGGAAGAGGATTAAGGATGAGTATTCGCCCGTGACCTTCAGGTTGGTGGGGGAATACCAGGGCTCAAGCGTGGCTGTGCGAACCAGGGCGCGGACGCAGGCCATGGCCAGCACCGTCAGGGTGGTCCACATCGCTGCCGGGATGACTTTGCGCGTGATGCCTGCCATCAGGGCCGCCACGGAACAGGCAATGGCCACCAGCAGGGCGGTCGTCGCCAGGGTGGAGTCCCCCATAAATTTGAGCATGACCGTGCGGTCCAGCGAAATCAGCCACCACAACCCGGTGGCCATCTGGGCCAGGGTGAAGATGAAGAACGCCTTCATGCCCGATTCTATGGTCTCGGCGCTTCCGTCTCTCCCGGCGAATCGGGTGTAGACCGCCAGTCCCAGTCCTCCGACGGCCAGGGAGGCGAAGACGAAGTGCAGGAATCGCGGAGCAAATGTCGGGTCCGAAAAATTCAGGAACGTGCCCGCGCTGCCGCCTATGCCGACGGTCCATGCCGCGGGCCGGATCATCAGCGAAATCAAACTGCTCAGAATCACCCCGATACACAGCATGAGCACCAGCCCGAGGGCAAGGTAGCCGTTTCCGCCGCCCTTCTTCATGGCGTGCTGGTACAGGTAGAGCAGGTAATAGCCGCAGATGAGCAGTGCGGTGATTGCCATCCACCAGCCTGCGGAAAGAATCGAGCTGGTGTAGAACAGGTTGCCGTAGATGACCTGTAGAAAAAGTAGCGGCGCAACGCCGAAGTTGACCGTCAATGCGAATATGGACGGCAGTTTGCCTGAGAAAGCCTCCGCAGCCGGGGCCCGACGCCCCTTCATGTAGAGGACCAGAGCCGCTCCGCCCACCAGTACATTGACCATGATGATGTGCAAGGCGAAGGTCAGAATGTTGAGCCCCTCGAACCATGCCCAGGCAACGGGAATGGGATCGGGTGTGGGAATAAGTGCCCCGGGATTCATGCGTTCCTCCTTTTACTGCAGTGCACGAAAAAAAAGAAAACCTTTAACGCCCATAGCACATCCATACCAAATACACATTATAAATGGCGATATAGACTCCAGCGCACGCCCTCCACCCATGCGTTTACTGCCGGGCAATTTTATGCGAGAGTCCGCGCAATCAGCGCGACCGGGAGGAATAATGGAAAAGATCATACTGGTGCACGTCACCGGCGGGGACCGCCCCGGCCTGACCCACGAGCTCTCCGAAGTGCTCGCCGAATATGATGTGGATGTTCTGGATATCGGCCAGGTCGTCATCCATAACTTCCTTACCCTCGGCATCCTCATCCGGCTGCGTTCCGATTCCCAGCCCGTGCTCAAGGACCTGCTCTTCAAGGCCCACGAAATGGGCGTGACCCTGCGTCTGCATCCCCTGGGCGAGGCCGACTACGACACTTGGGTCCGGGCCGCCGACAAGCAGCGTCACATCATCACCCTGCTCGCCCGCGCTCTTACCTCCAAGCAGATAGCCGCCGTCACCCGCATAGCCAGCGACGCCGGACTGAACATCGATACCATCCACCGCCTTTCCGGCCGCGTGCCTCTCGGACAGGGGGAAATACAGACCTCCAGCGCCTGCGTGGAGTTTACCGTGCGCGGCACGCCCAGGGACATGGCGGCCATCCGTTCGAGCTTCCTGGAAATTTCAGCCGACCTGGAAGCGGATATCGCCTTTCAGGAAGATAATCTCTTCCGGCGCAATCGCCGTCTCGTCGCCTTTGACATGGACTCCACCCTCATCCAGGCCGAGGTCATCGACGAGCTGGCCAAGGAGGCCGGGGTGGGCGATCAGGTGGCCGCCATCACCGAATCCGCCATGCGCGGCGAACTGGACTTCCAGCAGTCCCTGCGCAAGCGTCTTTCCCTGCTCGAAGGACTGGATGTTTCGGTGCTGGACAAGGTGGCCGCGCGTCTGCCCATGACCGAAGGGGCCGAGCGCCTCATCTCCACCCTCAAGAATGTGGGCTACACCATCGCCATCCTTTCCGGCGGCTTCACCTACTTCGGCAATATCCTCAAGGAACGGTTCGGCATCGACTACGTGTACGCCAACGAGCTGGAGATCAAGGACGGCAAGCTCACCGGCAAACCCGTGGGCCAGATTGTGGACGCCACGCGCAAGGCCGACCTGCTTCAGGAAATAGCGGCCAAGGAAAACATCTCGCTTCAGCAGGTCATAGCCGTGGGCGACGGTGCCAACGATCTGCCCATGCTCAACCTGGCCGGACTCGGCATCGCCTTCCACGCCAAGCCCAAGGTCAAACAGGGCGCCCGCCAGTCCATCTCCACCCTCGGTCTGGACTCCATCCTCTATCTGATAGGACTCAGCGACCGGGAAATGGAGTAGGTGGGAGAATTCCTCCGGCGGCTCAGGAACCTTTGGATTCGCCCCGTCCCGGGGTTCACCGCTGGCAAAGCCAGCGTCCAAATCCGCTGTTCTGCGAATTTGTGGAAAAAGGTTCTTGAGAATCTCCAAAACTTTTTGTATTCGCTTCGCTGTCCAGCGCGGACCAGTGAAAATAGTGACGACAGGCTGCTGTAGCTCAATCGGTAGAGCGCATCCTTGGTAAGGATGAGGTAGGCGGTTCAATCCCGCCCAGCAGCTCCATATATATGCAAAACGCCCTTCTCGCGAAGGGCGTTTCGTTTTTTTGGGGGGGACGTTCATTTCGGGCTCGTCGTGTGAGGCGGGGTGCACGTCCCGGACAATTTCTGTCGAATCCTTTGCATTACTCCGAAATTGTTGAAAATCGGTAGAGATGCTTGAATCGGTGTTTGGCGTGGCCCCCCATTTCAATCGTGGCGGTAGGAATAATCATACTCGGGAAGCGGAATCTGACAGTATGTTGGGAAGTATCGTTCGAAAGACATGAATGGAGGAGGAGCGACAATCCGTCGCCGTATGCCTGATGAACAAACCCTAACCAAGAGGTTGCATCCATGAGTTATTCCACCGTCAATCCGTACACCGGCGAAACCGTTGCCACTTTTGACAACGCCACCGATGCCGAAGTCGCCGGGGCCCTGGACAATGCGCAGGCGGCTTTCGAGTCCTGGAGCAAGTCCTCCTTTGCCGACCGGGCGGCCGTCATGCATGCGGCCGCCGAAATCATGCGCAAGGAAAAATCGGAATTTGCCAGGTTGCTGACTCTTGAGATGGGCAAGGTCACGGCCGAGGCCGAGGCAGAAGTCGATCTGTCCGCTGATATATTCGATTACTACGCCAAACACGCTGAAAAACAGCTGGCCCCCAGGAAGCTGGATGTGGACCCGGCGACCAAGGGAGACTACTACCTCCTGGCCGAGCCGTTGGGCGTGCTGCTGGCCATCGAGCCGTGGAACTTCCCCTATTATCAGGTGGCACGGATCATCGCGCCCCAGCTTTCCGCCGGAAACACCCTGCTGCTCAAGCACGCCTCCATCGTGCCCCAGTCCGCCGCAGCCATGGAAAAGCTGATGGCCCGGGCCGGGCTCCCCGCCGGTGCGTTCAAGAACCTCTACGCCACCCGCGATCAGTTGGAGACCATCATCACTGATCCGCGCGTCCGCGGCGTGGCCCTGACCGGTTCCGAGAAGGCCGGTGCCGTGGTTGCCACCCAGGCTGCCAAGGCGTTGAAGAAGTCCACCCTGGAGCTGGGCGGCAACGATGCCTTTGTTGTGCTGGCCGACGCCGATCTGGACAAGACCGTCAATTGGGGTGTGTTCGGGCGGCACTGGAACGGCGGACAGGTCTGCTGTTCCTCCAAGCGGATGATCATTGTCGACGAGCTGTACGATCGGTACCGGGAAAAATATATCAAGGGCGTTGAGGGCCTCAAGGCGGGCGATCCCTTTGATCCCTCCACCACGCTGGCCCCCCTCTCCTCCCAGGAGGCTGCGGACCAGCTTAAGGAAAAGATAGCCGAGGCCGTGAAGTTCGGTGCCAAGGCGACCGAGGTCGGTCCCAAGGTGCCGGATCAGGGCGCGTTCGTGCAGCCCACCATCCTGGAAGATGTGGGGCCGGACAATCCGGCCCGCTACTGGGAGTTCTTCGGGCCTGTGTCCATGCTCATTCGGGCCAAGGACGAGGACGACGCCGTGGCCATTGCCAACGACTCCCCGTTCGGCCTCGGAGGATCGGTTTTTTCCTCCGACCTGAAGCACGGCGAAGCGGTTGCCCGCAGGATTTCCACCGGCATGGTCTTCGTCAACCGTCCGACCATGGTCAAGGCGGACATCCCCTTCGGCGGCATACGCAATTCCGGCTATGGCCGCGAGCTGCTGGACCTCGGTATCAAGGAGTTCGTCAATCACAAGGTGGTCGGCGTGGTCGATATCGACGGCGACTTCTAGACGTACAACATCGTTAAAGCAAAGGGCGGTTCCATCGTGGAACCGCCCTTTTTTTGTCGTTTGGTGCGTGTTGCCGATCGGTTGGGGGCCGATCTTAGGATAAATTCAGGCAGCTAGATGATAATCGATGGCGCGAGTCCCAGCACCACGAGGGCTGTCAGGATCAGGAAAATGGCGACACCGGCGCGGACAGTGAGCCTTTCCGGGGCGCAGTTGCCTTCCAGGTCCTTGAGATACAGGGTGGCCAGGGGGCGCAGGTAATAGAAGATGGACAAGGCCGCGCCCAGTACGCCGATGACGCCCAGCCAGTAATAGCCCCCCATGATCGCGGATCGGAACAGGAGCAGCTTGCCGGTGAATCCGGCGGTGGGCGGCAACCCGGCGAGCGCCAGCAGGCTGACGGCCAGCAATGCCGCGCTCCAGGGGCGGGCCTTGCCCAGCCCTTGCAGGGACTCCAGGGAGTCGATGTTGTTCTCACGCCCTGCAAGCAGAGACAGTCCGCCGAAAGCGCCGAGGTCCATGATGGCCAGGGCCGCTGCATAGAACATGACCGGTTCGGGTCCGCCGCTGCGCACACTGAGTACCGCCATGAGCAGGTAGCCCATGTGTGCGGCCGAGGAGAAACCGAGCATCCGGTTGATGCTGGTCTGGGCCAGGGCGGCCAGATTGGCGGCCAGGACGGTCAGGGCGGCCAGTCCCCAGAGCACCGGCACGGTGCCGGGCCACATCGCCGGTCCCATGGAAAGGGTGACGCGCAGCAGGGTGGCTGCCACGGCCACCTTGACCATGGAGGTCAGCAGGGCGGAAACCGAGGCGGGCGCGCCGCGATATACATCCGGTGCCCAGAGGTGGAAGGGGGCGATGGAAAGCTTGAACGCCAGCCCTGCCAGGACCATGGCCAGCCCGATGAGCGCGGTGCCGCGTCCCTGCGGGGAGTCCAGGCTCGCGAGGATATCCAGGCTGCCGGACCCGGCATAGATGAGGCCGATGCCGAAGAGGAGCACGCCGCTGGCCGTGGCACCCATGATGAAATATTTGACCGAGGCCTCGGTGCCCCGGCTGTCCTTGCGCAGCCCGATGAGGATGTAGAGCGGCAGGGAGAGCAGTTCCAGGCCGAGGAAGAGAGAGAGCCAGCCGCGCCCTCCGGCCAGGAGCAAACCACCCAGCAGCGCGGTCAGGAACAGGGCGTGCAGTTCGTCGTCATTGCGGCCTTCCCGTTCCAGCTCGGGCCCGTAGAAGAGCAGGACGCCGAGGCCCAGGGCGCATATCAGCGGCAGGAAATAGGCGGACAGATGCCCGGGAAGCAGGAACGGCACCAGAGCAGGAATCGAGGGCCCGTTGCACGGATAAACCGCGACGGCCATGATCCCGGCCAGTAGGGTGGTGACGAGGGTGACCACGCTCAGCCCGGCCGCGTGCTTGAAGATCGTGCCCACGGTGAAGCAGGTAAGAATACCGAGGGTCAGCAGCAGGTGCGGAGAAAAGAGAAGGAGATCGTGCATGTTCTTTTCCTCCCTAACCCGGCCATTGCGCCATGAGGGCGTCGAGAGGTTCGCGGATAAGGTCGAGCAGCGGGCCGGGGTGGGTTCCCACCAGCAGCACGGCCACGGCAAAGACGGATAGGATCAGTATTTCACGTCCGTTCAGGTCCATGTTCTCAGCCGTAAGTGTAATCGGTCCCGGCTTGCCGAGAATGGTGCCCTGCAGGAGCCGCAGCACGTAGGCCAGTCCCACCACCACGCCGAAGAAGGCGAGGCACGCGCCCACCGGATAGACCCGGAACGAGCCGAGCATTATCATCAGTTCTCCCACAAAGTTGGACAGGCCGGGCAGGCCCGCCGAGGCCACGCCGAAAAAGAGCATGAAACCGCCGTAGACGGGCATCTTGCCCCACAGTCCGCCGTAGTCGGCGAGCTGGCGGGAGTGGAACCGCTCGGCCAACATGCCGACCATGACGAACAGGGCGCCCGTGGTCAGGGCATGGCTGACCATCTGGACCACCGCGCCGGACATGGCCGTTCGGTCATGGGCGAACAGGGCGAACATGATGAGTCCCATATGGGCCACGCTCGAATATGCCACCAGCCGTTTGGCGTCCTTCTGGGCCAGGGCGATCCAGGAGGCGTAGAAGAGTCCGGCCAGTCCCACTCCGGCCAGCCAGGGCGCGGCGGCGGATACGGCCTGGGGAAACAGGGGAATGGCCCAGCGGAGCATGGCGTAGCCCCCGGTCTTGAGCAGAACGCCCGCCAGCAGCAGACTGCCCGCCGTGGGTGCCTGGGTGTGCGCGTCCGGCAGCCAGGTATGCACCGGCAGCATCGGGGTCTTGACCCCGAAGGCCAGGATGAAGGCAAAGGCGCACCATGCCTGGGCCGTGCCCTGTACCGGGGAGGCGGCCAGCGCGGCCAGGGAGGGATCGACGCCGGTCAGCAGGAGCCAGATGACGGCCAGCAGCATGGGCAGGCCGCCCACCATGCTGAAGACGAAAAACTTGATGGCCGCGTATTGCCGCCGCTCATGGCCGTAACGGCCGATGAGGAAGAACATGGGAATGAGCTGGGCTTCCCAGAACAGATAGAAGAGCAGCAGATCGCGGGCCAGGAATACGCCGATGGCCGCGCTGAGCGCTGCCAGGAGCAGGCAGTGGAACACGGCCACGCCCTCGGAAATCTCTCGCCAGGACGTGAGGATGCCCAGTACGCCGAGGAGCGCGGTGAGCAGGACCAGCACATAGCTGAGGCCGTCCATGGCCAGCGAATATTCCACATGCAGCAGGGGAATCCACTGGAATTTTTCCACCAGCGTGCCGTTCATGACCATGGGCAGCGCCGCCAGGACCAGCACCAGTTCGGCCAGGGCGGTTATCAGGCCGATAAGCCGGGCCTGGGCCGGATGTCGTAGGAAAAAGAGGCCGGTCAGGCCACCCAGGAGGGGCAGCAGGATTAATGCGGTAAGCAGCGGAAAATCGTGCATGTGGCTCACCGTATTCCTATTGAAGCCGTGACGACCAGCATGGCCACCACGCCGAGCAGCAGCCAGAACAGATAGGCGGACAACCGTTCCGCGCCCCATCGGCCGATGCGGCTGCCGAGGCGTTGGGCGAGGCTGCCGATACCGAGGGCCGCACCATCAACCAGCGTGTCTTCCACATTTTTCCAAATCCAGCCAGCCGCCCGCTTGTAGGGGTAGGCCACGGCGGACATGTACAGGGAATCCAGGCACCATCCACGTACCAGAAAACGAGGCAAGCCGCTGTCGGGCGCCGGGTTCCGCAGCTTCTTCCACGGGCCGTAGAGCGCCAGGGCAATGCCCAGGCCGAGCAGGGCCAGTCCCGCGTCCACCAGTTCCGCCGTGCTGCCCACGGTCCCCTCGATGTCCGGGGTCATGGGCGTCATGCCTGTCAGATGGTCCAGCCAGTGGGGCGGGATGCCGATCGTGTGCGCCAGATGTTCGGGCATGTTGAGGACTCCTGCGATCACGGCCAGCGCGGCCAGGGGCCAGAGCACATGGAGCATGAGGGCCGGGGTTTTCTCGGTGCCGGTTTCCGGTTCCAGGGCGGGCTTGCCGGTAAAGGCGAGGAAAAAGACCCGGAAACTGTAGATGGCCGTTATCAGGGCCGTGACTGTGCCCACGCCCCAGACCAGGACCCAGACGAACTGGCCGGTGTGGGCCATGGCCATGGCGTTTTCCAGAATACGTCCCTTGCTGAAGAATCCGGCAAAGGGAGGTAGACCGGCCAGGGCCGCCGCGCCGCAGAAGAAGGCCAGGGCCGCGCCCGGAACAATGCGCCGTACCCGCGCGCCCATGCGGAAGATGTCGTGCTCCTCGTGCAGGGCCTGGATGACGATACCCGCCACCATAAAGAGCAGAGACTTGAAAAAGGCGTGCACCAGAAGGTGGAAGAAACTGCCCGAAGGATCGCCCGCGCCCACGCCCAGGATCATGTAGCCCACCTGACTGATGGTGGACCAGGCCAGCACTCGCTTAATGTCGTGCTGGACCAGGGCGGAACAGGCTGCCACAAAGGCGGTTGCCGCGCCGACCAGGGCGACCGCCTGCAAGGCAATGGGGTCGGCATACAGCAGGACCGGGAAGGTCCGGATGAGCAGGTAGACGCCTGCGGTGACCATGGTGGCGGCGTGGATCAGGGCCGAGACCGGGGACGGACCGGCCATGGCGTCGGGCAGCCAGACAAGCAGGGGGAGCTGGGCCGATTTGCCGGTGGCCGCCGTGAGCAGGAGCAGGCCGATGACGGTCAGAATTGCCGGGTCGAGGGTGGCCGCGCTCTGTGCCAGATGCTGGATGCCGAAATCGCCGGTGGTCTTGAAGAGCACGGCCAGTGCGGCCAGGAAGGCCACGTCGCCGATGCGGGTGACCAGAAAGGCCTTCTTGCCCGCCATGACGTTGTGCGGGTCGGTGTACCAGAACCCTATGAGGGCGAAGGAGCAGAAGCCCACGCCCTCCCAGCCCATGAACAGGAAGACCAGATCGTCGGCCATGACAATGGACTGCATGAAGAACACGAACAGGTTCAGATAGCAGAAATAGCGCACCCAGCCGTCGTCATCTCGCATGAAGAACAGGGAATGGACGTGGATGATGAGGGAGACGAAGGCCACCATGGTGGCCATGACCGCGCACACGGGATTGTAGAGCAGGGTGGCGGCAACGTGCAGCCCGCCCGCGTTGAACCAGTCGAAGAGGTGGACGGTCAGCTCCTGCTGCCCGGCGAGTCGGCTCCATGCCGCAACGGCTCCGGCCAGGGAACCGGCCACGGCCAGACAGGCGAGGCCGCCGGAGACCCTGCGCGGCAGGGCGCGTCCGGCCAGGGCCAGGATCACGGCACCCGCCAGGGGGGCGAAAAGGGTCAGGCAGAGCAACACGGTCATCGGATCAGTCCTCAAGTTGTTTCAGCGAGTCCGAGCTGAGACTCCTGCTTCGCCGCCAGACGCGGAAGACCAGGGTCAGGCCGATGGCGATCTCGGCTGCGGCCACACCCATGATGAATAGGACCATGCCTTGGCCGGAGATGTCCCACCAGCGCAGGGCCGAGGCCACGAAGACCACGCCCGCCGCGTTGAGCATGACCTCCACGCCGAGCAGGACCATGATCAGATTCCGCCGGGCCACCACGGTGACCAGACCGAGGAAGAACAGGGCCGAGGCAAAGAGCAGGATATGTTCGAGGGGGACGATCATTTCGCATCCTCCCCTTTTTTAGCACTGGCGGTGTCGATGTCGCAGGGCGGGAGTGTGTCGAGGCTCCGGCCGATCCTGTCGGGATGATCCGAACGCACCAGCGGGAACCCGAGGTAACGCGCTCCGGCCAGGGCGGCGAAGAGCAGCAGGGAGACCACCTCCACCGCAGGCCAGGCATTGCCGAATACCCAGGCACCGAGGGCCCTGGGCGAGACCCGGCCTGTGGCCAGCGGTTCGCCGTTGGACGGATCGAACGAGATCAGGGCCATGCAGGCCACCACGCCGACCAACCCCCAGATGGCGGGCCAGAACAGGCGCGAGCGCAGTCGGCGCAGCACGATGCCGGTCGCTTTCGAGGAATCGTTGGGGTCCTGGGCCATGAGCATGATGACGAACAGGAACAGGACCATGATGGCCCCGGCATAGATAATGACCTCGAACCCGGCCAGCAGGGGCGCGCCCAGCAGCAGGAAGATGAGGGCCGTGCCGATGAGGGAGCCGACCATCCAGACCACGGCGTGGACCAGCACCCGGCGCGTCACGGCCACCAGGGTGCAGATCAGGACCAGTGCGGCCAGGATGTAGAATAGAACGGCGTACAGGCTCATGGCAGGTTGCTCTTGTAGTTTACCGGCGGTTCCTCGTTCTCATGTTCTTCCCTGGGGAATTTTTCCTCCACCCCGGCATGACGGTAGAAATCGTAGTCGTTGTCCTTGCCGCCGTGATCCACCAGCAGATCCTCTTTTTCGGCCACCAGCTTGAGGATGGAGTCCTCGGCGAACTCGTAGGCCGGGGTGAGCTGGATGGCCAGGGTGGGGCAGGCCTCCTCGCACAGGCCGCAATAGATGCAGCGGGCGAAATTGATGCGGAACCAGGACGCGTACCGGCGCCCGTCCTCGCGGGTGGCGGCCTGCATGGAAATGCAGCTCACAGGGCAGGCTGCGGAGCAGAGGTAGCAGGCCACGCACCGTTCGTCGCCGTCCGGGGAACGGGTCAGGATGATGTGCCCCCGGGAGCGGGGCGGCGGTGTGCGCTTCTCTTCCGGGTACTGTACCGTGATGGGCCGGGTGAAGATCGTCTTGAACGTCTCGGCGTACCCCTGGAACAGTCCCCTGGTACCCATCCCAACCGCTTTGAGTGTATCGGTCCATTGCTTGAAATACATGATTACTCAGCCTCCTCGTCCGATGGGACCACAGGCCTTCGCTCCAGCCGGTATTGCCATATCTGGAAGGCCAGCAGCGGGGGCAGCAGAATCCCGGCCGCCACGGTCAGGAAGGTCAGGTCCATGGCTGCGGGCAGGGGTGAACCATGGCCGACCATGGCGTAGAGCAATACGCCGCCCGTGCCGAGAATCAACCCCGCCAGGACAAGGCCCCACGGCAGGGGGGACCCAGCCCAGCCCCGGCGCAGGCTGGCGAAAAGCAGGGCGAGATCTGCAAGACCGGCCACGCCGAGCACCATGAGCGACTTGCGGGGCTGGACGAAATCGGGCCCCGCCGTCCCGATGAGCTGGGAGCAGAGGAGCAGCCCGGCCAGCAGGGAACCCAGTGCGCCGATGATGGAAAGAATTTTGAGCTGCGACGTCGCCTGCGTGCGGTTCGGGTCGCCCAGCATCCAGGCGCTGCCCATGAGCAGGCCGAGGCAGACGAGCAGGAGGATGGCCGGGAAAAATCGGGGTTGGACCAGGGCCATGAGTCCGAAGCCGGAGGACGGGGAACCGCCTTCCAGGCAGAGCGACCCTATCAGCACGCCTTCCACCGCCATGACCGCCAGTGCGCCCCAACCGGCCACGCGCATCCACAGGACCGGCTGCTTGGCCCGGTGCCGGTATTCCAGCCCCAGCCCGCGAATGCCGAGGGCGAGCAGGAGCAGGATGATCAGTCCGTAGCGCGATGACAGGGCCGCTCCGTACACCGTGGGGAAGGCCCCGAAGAGTACGGCTCCCAGAATCACGAGCCAGGTCTGGCTGGTGTGCCACACCGAGTCGATGGACGCGAGCATGGACTCGGCCCGCTTACTGTCCGTCGAGAGGGAGATCAGGCAGACGCCCAAATCGATGGCAGCCAGTCCCACATGGAGGAACAGGGCGCATCCGAGCAGGGCATACCAGAGGTCCGCGAGCGTCATGGCCGCCTCCTTATGTCGCAGGATCGCGGCGGCGGAGGCACGCTGTCCGGCCCCTGGCGCAGAATCCGGCGGCTGACCGCCAGGAATAGCCAGAGCAGGAGCAGGGCGGCCACCAGAAAAACAAGCAGGGACAAACCAACGGCGCGTGGCGTCAGGGACGAGGCCATGGCCTCGGTGCGCAACATTCCGTAGAGAATCCAGGGCTGCCGTCCGACCTCGCGCATGATCCATCCGGCCCATATGGAGACCATGGAGAGCGGGGCCAGCCAGATGAAAAACTTGAGCAGCTTGCGGTTGGAGGCGATGCGTTCCGGCGTGAGCCGTCCCCTTCTCCAGGCCAGCCCGGCCAGCAGGCAGGCCACGATCATCAGGGTCCCGATGATGACCATTACCCGGAACGAATAGAAAATGAGCACGATGGGCGGGCGTTCGTCTTTGGGAATGTCCTTGAGCCCGACGACCGTGCCGAAGGGATCATGGGTGGCCAGCAGGCTGAGGACATAGGGAATGCGGAATTCGACCACATTGCGTTCGTTTTCGGGATCGGGCCAGGCGAACAGGGACCAGGCCGCGCCCTCTCCCTTTGCGTTGGTGTCCCAGAAGGCCTCGGTGGCGGCCAGTTTCGCGGGCTGGTATTTTGCCACACCCTGGCCGGAGAGGTCGCCGGTCCCGGCCTGGAGCAGGGCCAGCAGCAGCCCTGCCGCCGCCATGGTCTTGAATATCCGCAGGTAGAAATCCGTATGCTGCCTGCGCAGCAGGTGCCATGCGCTGACACCCGCCAGGATAAAGGCGGTGCTGGTCAGGCAGGCCAGCCACATGTGCGGGAAGGAGGAGAGGATATCCGGGCTGAAAATCGCCTGCAACCGATCAGTGACAACGAATATTCCGTTCTCCATGTGCCCGCCGCGCGGGGTCTGCATGAAGGCGCTGGCGACCATGATCCAGAACGAGGAGAGGGTGGCCCCGAAGGCGACCATGCCGGTGGCGAAAAGGTGCAGGGGGGGCGAAAGCCGTTTCCAGCCCGCCACCATGAGATAGAGGAATATGGACTCCACCAGGAACCCGGACATGGCTTCGACAGAAAGGATCTGGCCCAGGAATCCGCCGGTGGCAACGGAGAAACCGGACCAGTTGGTGCCGAACTGGAATTCGAGGGGGATGCCGGAAATGACGCCGAGGGCGAATATGAGCAGGAAAAAGCGGTTCCAGAACCGGGCCTGTTGGTACCACTCTTTTTTGCCCGTGCGCACCCAGATCAGCTCGGCCAGAAAAATATACAGGGAGAGGCCGATGGTCATGGCGGGCCACAGGATGTGAAACATGGTGGTCAAGGCGAACTGAAGCCTTGATAGAAATATATGGTCCGTGAAAAAATGTTCCATATTTCTGGTGCGCCCGCTGTTGCGATCCCGGTGTTTTTGTCGACCAACCCCTTGCCGATACTGCCTTCCGTGGCCCGGCCGTGACGTCGGTGTTTTTGGCACCGATTCCTAGTTTTCAATAAATCAGGTTCGGTGGCAATAGGTTATTATAAAATTCCATGACTCTCATCTTATGGTATTCTCTAATTGATTATCACCTTTTTTTGCAATCTCCTTGTCTAAAATGTGCTATGTACGTAAATAGATGAGAGCGATTCCCACTTTGGACATGTAACCAACGGTTACGTAAGCTGTCTCCGACACAGGAGTAACACAGGAAACGCATTCATGCAGTATACACCGGAACATATTTCCACGGCCTTCGATGTCTGGGAGCCGAACACCTTTTCCCTGATCGTCTTCGGTGTGCTCGCGGCCGGTCTCGTGGCTACCTTGCTCGGGCTTTCCTCGTTCATCACCCGGCGGAAGATGGAAGGGGAAAAGGGACGTCCTTACGAGTGCGGGGTCTTGCCCACCGGTTCCGCCCGGTTGAGCTATCCTGCTCCGTTCTGGCTGGTGGCCGTATTTTTTCTGCTTTTCGATGTCGAGGCCGTCTATGTGGTCTCGTGGGCAGTATCATTTGAAACGCTGACCTGGGCCAGCTGGGGACAGATGACCTTTTTTATCGGCGTACTGCTGCTGGGCCTGTGCTGGGTCTGGCGCAAGGGAGGCCTCGAATGGGGCATCAATCGGAAGCCGTAGACCGGGCCGTACAGGCCGCCATCAATGGTGAGGCGAATGCGTCGCAGCTGGTTCCGGACAAGGCGAACCTGGGCGACATTGTTTTGAACTGGTGCCAGAAGAACAGCCTCTGGCCCCTGTTCTTCGGACTTTCCTGCTGCTTTGTTGAGCAGGCCACGGTCTTTACCGGCCTTTACGACATCGCCCGGTTCGGGGCCGAGGTCCTGCGCGGGTCGCCCCGGCAGGCCGATCTCCTGGTGGTGTCCGGCACGGTCTTCAAGAAGGCCGCGCCCATGGTCAAACGAATCTACGAGCAGATGCCCCGGCCCAAGTGGGTCATCTCCATGGGCTCCTGCGCCAATACCGGCGGCATGTACGACGTGTACAGCGTGGTTCAGGGCGTGGACCAGATCATCCCGGTGGACGTCTACGTAACCGGCTGCCCGCCTCGGCCCGAAGCCCTGATGCACGGCCTGATTACCTTGCAGGAAATGATCCGGGACAATAACCGTCCCCTGCGCCCTGTCCTGAACATGCAGGGCGGCCACGCTGGCGGTCGCGACGACATTCTGGTGCCGGGCCGCACCAAGGACCGCGACACGCGCGGACCGGGCATGGCCGGAATCCCCATCCGGGGGACCTCGGTGACCCCGCCGGAGTTCGCCGGGTCCCGTTCCGACGACATGTGGGTTCCCCACGCGCCGGTCCTGGAATTTTCGCCTCGGCACGAGCAGCTCCGCCAGGCCCTGGCCGCCCGCTTCGGCGACCTTGCCGACTGGGCGGAAAAGCCCGTGGACATGCCGACCGTGACCATCCCCGCCTCGCATGTGGTGGAGGTCCTGGATTTTCTGAAAAACGAGGCACCAATAAAATTCGAGCGGCTGGAGGACCTGACCGCCGTGGACGAGACCGCGCGCAAGGTCCGGCCTGCCCACGACTACACCGTGGTCTATACCCTGACCTCGCTCAGTGCGCAGGAGTATATCCGCTTGCATGTCCCTGTGACCGGGGAAACACCGGAACTGCCCAGCGCCACGCCGGTCTGGGTCAGCGCCAACTGGTACGAGTGCGAGGTCTGGGACATGTTCGGCATCCGGTTCAGCGGCCATCCCGGCCTGCGGCGGCTGATAATGCCCGAGGAGTGGCCCGGCCATCCCCTGCGCAAGGGGGAGCCGCAACGCGCCACGGACATTGCCCCGTATCTGGCCGAGGACGCCCGCAAACACCAGCCCGAGGATGCCGCCATCCTGCTGAACAAGGTCCACGCCGATTCGCCCACCAAGCGGGAGTTCGTGCTCAACATCGGTCCCCACCACTACAGCACCCACGGCCTCGTGCGCTTCATCCTGGAGATGTACGGCGAGGAGATCGTGGATATGACCACGGACATCGGCTACCACCACCGAGGGGCCGAGAAGATTGCCGAGCACCAGTCCTGGCATCAGTTCATTCCCTATACCGACCGGCTGGACTACCTGAGCGGCGCGGCCAACAACCTGACCTATCTTCTGGCAGTGGAAAAGCTGTGCGGGGTCAAGGTGCCGGATCGCGCCCAGTGCGTCCGGGTCATGCTGGCCGAGTTCTACCGAATTTCCAATCATCTGCTCTGGCTCGGCACCATGGTGCAGGACCTGGGCATGATTACCCCGGTGTTCCATACCTTCCGCGAGCGTGAGCAGGTCATGGACATAATGGAGACCATTACCGGGGCCCGGCTGCATCCGGCCTGGCTGCGCATCGGCGGGCTGGCCATGGACCTGCCCGAGGGATGGGACAAACTGGTCGGCGATTTCGTGCGGGTTTTCCCCAAGCGCATCGAGGGGTACAAGCGGATGATCTCCGGCAACCCCATTGTCCGGGCCAGGATCAAGGGCATCGGCCCTCTGTCGCTTGAAGACGCCATCGACCACGGCATTTCCGGGGCCAACCTCCGCGCCTGCGGTTCCACCCGGGACCTGCGCAAGGTCGCCCCCTATTCCGGCTACGAGCAATACGAGTTCGACGTGCCCACCCGGGACGGCGGCGACTGCCTGGCCCGTTACGAAGTGCGGTTCGACGAGATGCTCCAGAGCAATCGGATCATTGCCCAGTGCCTGCAATGGATGCCCGAGGGCCGGTTCAAGTCCGATGATTACCGCTACTGCATCCCGGACAAGAAGGACACCCTGCACGACATCGAGAGCCTGATTCATCATTTCATCAACGCCACGCGCGGCCCCAAGGTGCCTGCGGGCGAGGCCTATGCCGCCACCGAGGCACCTCGCGGCGAGCAGGGCTTCTACGTGGTCAGCGACGGGGGCAACATGCCCTACCGGCTGCATATGCGTTCGCCGGGCTACGCCTCGGTGCAGGCGCTGCCGCTTATGGCCGTGGGCCACACCCTGGCCGACTTCATCGCCATCATGGGCTCGGTGGACTACATTGCGCCCGATCTGGACCGTTAGGGGAAGATCATGCTGCCAAAGGAACTGGAAGACGCCATACGGGAAATCGTCAAAGAGGCCGAACATGTGGAGGAGAAGATCATCGACATCATCTATCTCCTCCAGCGCCACTACGGCTATTTTTCCGACGAAGCCATGCACCATGCCGCCCGGCTGACCGGCAAGACCCTGGTCGAACTCGAAGAACTGGCCACCTTTTACGACTTCATTTATCGGGAGCCGCTGGGCCGCTTCGTGATCCACGTCTGCGACGGCGTGGCTTGCTGGATGCATCACGAGGACGGGCTGTTCGACTATCTCTGCGCCAAGCTGGGTATCAAACTGGGGGAGACCACCGAGGACGGGCTGTTCACCATCCTGCCCACGGCGTGCCTGGGCAACTGCCACAATGCCCCGGCCATGCTCATCAATGGGCAGCACTATGGCCGCCTGACCCCGGAAAAGGTGGACCGCATTATTGCCGACTTGCGGGAGAACAGCGACAACATCGAACTGAGCATTTGCAGGTAAGCCCATGAGCGAACAGGTTCTCTTGAAAAATCGCCGCCTGGATTGCCGACCGGCCAGCTTCGAGGAATATCGGGCGGGCGGCGGCTACGAGGCGCTGGAAAAGGCGGTCCGTACCATGACCCCGGACGAGGTCATCAAGATTGTCTCGGATTCCGGCCTGCGCGGACGGGGCGGAGCCGGGTTCCCGGCGGGCCGCAAGTGGAGTTTCGTACACAAGGACGCGCCGCATCCCCGGTACATCCAGTGCAATACGGATGAGATGGAACCCGGCACCTTCAAGGACCGGATTCTGGTCAACGCCGATCCGCACCTCGTCATCGAGGGTATCCTCATGGCGGGCTACGCGGTTCAGGCCGATCTCGGCATCCTCTTCATCCGCCCCTCCTACGATGCGGATGCCCATCTGCTGGAGCGGGAACTGGCCGTGGCCCGCGAGGCCGGGCTGCTGGGCAGGAACATCCTGGGCACCGACTTTTCCTTTGATATAGAAGTGCACCGTAGCGCGGGGCGCTACATCTGCGGCGAGGGATCGGCCCAGGCCAACGCCATCATGGGCAAGCGGCCCAACCCGGACAAGAACAGCCACATGACCGACGCGGGCCTGTGGGGATGCCCCACGGTGGTCAACAACGTGGAGACGCTGGCCTCCACGCCGTTCATCATCCGCAACGGGGTGGACTGGTTCAAGTCCCTGGCCGCCTCGCCCACCGGGGACGGCACCAAGCTCTACTGCGTCAGCGGCGAGGTGGTGAATCCCGGCTGTTTCGAACTGCCCAACGGCACCCGGCTCGGGGATATCATCTTCGATTCCGCGGGCGGCATGTTGCCGGGGGCGGAATTCAAGACCTGCCTGCCCGGCGGCACCTCCACCAGCTTTGTGCCGGAGCAGCTCCTCGGCACCGCCATGGATTTCGATTCCATGAAAAAGGTGGGGCTGACTCTGGGCACGGGATCGATCATTGTCTTTGACCGCAACACCTGTCTGGTGCAGGCCACCATCAACATCCTGTCCTATTTCGCCCGGGAATCCTGCGGCTGGTGCACGCCGTGCCGCGAGGGCATTCCCTACATGCGCCATATCCTGCAACGCATTGAGCGGGGTGAGGCCGGGGAAAAGGATCTCGACCTGCTGGGCAGGGTGGCCGACGGTCTGGCCCATGCCTACTGCGGATTCGCACCGGGCGCGGCCACGCCGGTCAAGGGGCTGTTGCGCCATTTCCGGGAAGAACTGCGCGAGCACCTGGACGGGAGGGGCTGCCCGTTCAAGAACGTTGCCAAGCCGGGCGACTGGCGCACGCTGGTCCGCGAAGAGGGGGATGAATAATGCCTGTTCTGACCATTGACGGACAGCGGGTCGAGGTCCCGGCCGGGACCAAGGTCATCGACGCGGCCGAACAGCTCGGCATCATGATCCCCCGGTTCTGCTATCTCAAGTCGCTGGGAGCGGTGGGCGCCTGCCGTATGTGCGCGGTGAAATTTCTGGACGGCCACAAGAAGGACCTGGACATGAGTTGCATGGTCGATGTTCGGGACGGCATGGTGGTCGAAACCGATCACCCGGATGCCGTGGCCTTCCGCGCCCAGATCATCGAATGGCTCATGCTCAGCCATCCGCACGACTGCCCCATCTGTGACGAGGGCGGTCATTGCCTGTTGCAGGACATGACCGTTTCCGGCGGGCACGGGTTGCGCAACTATCGCGGCCCCAAGCGGACTTACGAGAATCAGTATCTCGGCCCGCTGATCGCCCATGAGATGAACCGCTGCATCCACTGCTACCGTTGCGTGCGTTTTTACCAGGAATATGCCGGGGGCCGGGATTACGGCACCTTCGGCATCGCGGGACGGGTTACCTACCAGCGCTTTGAGCAGGGCAGGCTGGAGAGCCCGTTCAGCGGCAATCTGGCGGAGATATGCCCCACCGGGACCCTGACCGACAAACCGGCCCGATATCGCGCCCGGCGTTGGGATCTGGAGCGCAAGCCCTCGGTGTGCGCCCATTGCTCCCTTGGCTGCAACACGCTGCCCGCCGTTCGCTACCGGGAAGTCCTGCGCGTGGAGAACCGGTTCAGCGAGGATATCAACGGTGATTTTCTCTGTGACCGTGGCCGCTATGGCTTCGGCTACGCCTCCATGCCGGACAGGCCGAGACAGGCCATGGTGGACGGCAGCCCCGTAGCGCCGGACACGGGCGCGGAAGCGGCGGCCGACCGGATTCGGCAACTGATGGACAAGCATGGCCCACAGAGTGTGGCCGTGCATGTTTCGGCCCGCTGCACCCTGGAGGAGATGCTGGCGGCGCAGCGACTGGCCAAGGGATTCGGCCTGAATCCTCCCACGTATTTCCTTACCGAGGCGGAGCGCCGGGGCAGCCTGGACGCGGCCGCAGCCCTGGCCAATGACGTGGCCTGCTCGCTCAAGCAGGTGCGCGAGGCCGATCTGGTGCTGGTGCTCGGAGCCGATCCGTTGCAGGAGGCCCCCATGGCCGCGCTGGCCATCCGACAGGCGGCCCGCAACGGCGCGTTGGTCGGCGTGGTCGATCCCCGCCCTGTGGATGTGCTTTGCGAGACCGTCCTTGTGCCGCTCTCGCGCCGTCTGCTGCCCGCTGCCGTTGATGCATTGCTGGATCGCGCCTTTCCGGCGGCGGTCTTTGATGGTGCGGCAGCATCCTTCCGCGCGGAACTCCGCGAGGCCGCTGCCAAGGGACGGGATGGCCTGTCGGCTGTGGAAGGTCCTCTCGGCCGGATTGCCGAGGCCCTGCGCAAGGCAAAGCGCCCGGTGCTGGTCTGTTCGCCCGAGGCCATGCTCCCCGGCTGGGTGTCGCTGGTGGCCGGTTTTGCCCGGCTGCTTGGTCTGGCCGGTGGCGAGGACGTAACCCCTGGACTTTTCTGCCTGCTGCCGCGAGCCAATTCCCTGGGCGCGGCCTTGCTGGACCGAGGCGAGGGACGCAGCCTGGATCAGGCGCTTGCCGCCGAGGGCGAGGATGCCGTCAAAGGGCTGATCTGCCTGGGCGCGGACCCGCTGACGCAACTCCCTGTCAGCTCGCAGGCAGGCCCGCTCGATGGGCTGGAACTGTTGGTCTGCCTGGACTGCACGCCTTCCGCAACCTGGAATCGGGCGGACGTGGCCCTGCCCAAGAACACGATTTTCGAGACCGGCGGTTGTCTGGTCAATAACGGTGGAACGCTGCAACGGACCGCCCCGGTCTTTGCCGGAGGCGTTCCGGTGATCCAGGCGGGAAACGGCTCCCATCCCCCGAGAGAACCGGGAGCCGGGCTTCCCGGCGGCGAGGTGCCGAACACCGGAAAGTGGACGCAGTTGCTGCTCTCCGGCCTCCCGGAACAGGGAGAGCCACAAAGCGCTTTGCTAACACTCATGGCGACGGCCACGCCCGAACTGGGTGTGTCTGTGCTGCCCGAAGCGCCGGGTCCGCTTTTTCCCTCTCTGGATGCGCTGCTACAGGCGCAGGAACAGGCAACGGATGCGGGCGGCGGTGAACTGCTGATTACCGGCAGTGTCTTCGGCGCGGATCGTTTGGCGAATTTTGGCGAACTGGGGCAACAGCTGCTGCCGGAACCGGAAATCCGGATCCATACCGATCTGGCCGAAGAGCTGGAGCTGGAAGAGGGACAGACGGTCCTGGTCCCTCTGACTTACGGCACGGCGCGGGGAACACTCCGGTGCAGCCGGGAGATGGGTGGCCGTACCGTGGTCCTTGGCCGGACGCCTCGGTCGGGCTGGCAGCGGGCCGGTGGGCTGGCCATGCCCCTGGATGTCCGGCGTCTCTGGCGGGAACAGGCCGATCAGAAGGCGGCGGACGCAGCGGACTTCGATCCCGACATCAGTTGTCAGGGCGGGAGGTTGTAATGGGTATGGACCTGCTCCTCGGCATGATCGTGCTGGTCATCAAGTGCGTGGTTATCCTGCTGGTGGTCCTGACCATCGCCGCGTATCTGGTGCTCTTCGAGCGCAAGCTCCTGGGCCGGATGCAGCTGCGTTACGGTCCCAACCGGGTCGGCCCCTATGGCTCGCTGCAACTCCTGGCGGACGGCGTCAAACTGCTCCTGAAAGAGGATTTGATCCCGGACGGCGCGGACCGGATACTGTTTTTGATCGCGCCCGGCATCCTGACCTTCACCACCCTGATGGTCTTTGCCCTGGTTCCCTTTGGCGGCGATATCCATCTTTTCGGGCATACGGTTCCGCTGGTCATCGGCGATATGGACATCGGCGTGCTGGTCTTCCTGGCCCTTTCATCCATCGGGGTGTACAGCGTGGCCCTTGGCGGCTGGGCGTCCAACAACAAGTTTTCGCTGATCGGCGCCGTGCGCGGCGTGGCCCAGATGATCAGCTATGAGCTGCCCCTCTCCCTCTCCCTGGTGCCCATATTCATGTTGTCCGGTTCCCTGAGCCTGACCCGAATCGTCGATGCCCAGGCCGACTATCCGTTCATTCTCGTCCAGCCCGTGGCGGCTCTGATCTTCTTCATCTGCGGGCTGGCCGAATCCAAGCGCATCCCCTTTGACATCCCCGAGGGCGAGAACGAGCTTCAGGCCGGGTTCCATACCGAATACAGCGGTATGCGGTTCGCCCTGTTCTTTCTGGGCGAGTATATCAACATGATCCTGCTCGGCGCGCTCATGGCCGTCTTCTTTTTGGGCGGCTGGCGCGGCCCTTGGCTGCCCGGCCCGGTCTGGCTCCTGCTCAAGATCGCCATCGTTCCCTTCCTGCTCGTGTGGACACGCGGCACCCTGCCCCGGCTCCGCTACGACCAGTTGATGCACTTCTGCTGGAAGGTCCTCATGCCCCTGGCCCTGGTCAACGTGGTCGTCACCGGTGCCGTTTTGGCCTTTCTCGGTTGATGGCAAACCTGATTTGACGTCCTCTCGCGGGGCGCGATGCTTCGCTCTCCGTCCCGGAATTGGGAAAAATTGATAATAGGCAAGCCTCGGGAGTTACTCTTTGGGGCTTGTTTCGTATGCCATCCCCCCTCCATGGCGATTCTTTGCAATCATGGTCCCTTCTGCTACAAGTGGACAATCCTTGCACCTCAACCCGGCGTATTGCATGAAAATAGCGGTCATCGGCGGTTTTGCCCCCTCTCTTCTCAATTTTCGCGGTCCGTTGCTGGCGCGGTTGGTCGGGCTTGGCCATGAGGTGCACGCCCTGGCTCCGGCCCACATACCGGATGTCTCGCCGCAACTGGAGGCCATGGGCGTGGACTATTCCATGTATCCACTGGCCCGGCGGGGCATGAACCCGCTGGCCGACCTCGGCACGCTGCTCCATCTCAAGCAGGCCCTGTTCCGCATCCGGCCGGACCTGATCCTTTCCTATGGATTCAAGCCCGTGGTCTATGGCTCCCTGGCGGCGCGCATGGCCTGGGTGGGGCAAAAAAAACGGGTGTACGGCCTCATCGCCGGGCTGGGCTATGCCTTCACCCGCGACAAAGGACTGAAACGCCGCCTCCTCTTTTCCCTGGCCAAGGGCATGTATCGGGCCGGGCTCAAGTCCTGCGACGGCGTCATCTTCCAGAACCCGGACGACCGCGCCTTTTTCGAGCAACTCGGCGTCCTTGAAGAGCAGACAAAGGCCACTGTCGTCCCCGGCTCGGGCGTGGACCTGAACTGGTTCGCCCCGGCCCCGTTGCCGACCTCGCCCGTCTTCCTCTGCCTGGCCCGGCTGGTGCGCTCCAAGGGGGTGGCCCAGTTTGCCCAGGCAGCTGCCCGGCTCAAGGAGAAATATCCCGAAGCGGTGTTTCGGCTGGTAGGTCCCCATGAGGAGGGCGGCGACGCCGTGACCGCACAGGAAATTGCCGCCTGGAAGGCCGAGGGCGCGCTGGAGATTCTCGACGCCGTGGAAGACGTGCGCCCCTTCATTGCCGGAGCGTCCGCCTATGTACTGCCCAGCTTCTACCGCGAGGGCGTTCCCCGTTCCATTCTGGAGGCGCTGGCCATGGGGCGGGCCGTGGTCACCACCGACGCGCCCGGCTGCCGTGAGACCGTGATTCCGGGCGAAAACGGGTTCCTGGTTCAGCCCAAGGATGTGGACGAACTGACAACGGCCATGGAGCGGCTCATTGTGGAACCGGAACTGGCCCGACGCATGGGCGAAGCCAGTCGCGCACTGGCCGAGGAAAAATTTGACGTGGACAAGGTCAACGACGCCATGCTGGCCTTCATGGAATTGATATGAAGCGAATTTTCGACCTGTGTCTGACCGTACCGGCCCTGCTGCTGTTCTGGCCCATCATTCTGCTGGTGGCCCTGTTGGTGCGGATCAATCTGGGCAGCCCGGTCCTCTTTCGCCAGACCCGCCCCGGACGGTACGGCCGCCCCTTCGACATCATCAAGTTCCGCTCCATGCGCGATGCCAACGGCCCGGATGGACGTCCGCTGCCGGACGCCGAGCGGCTGACCCGGTTCGGCTGCTTTCTGCGTTCCTCCTCGCTGGATGAACTGCCGGAGCTGTGGAACGTGCTGAAAGGCGAGATGTCGTTGGTTGGGCCACGCCCGCTGCTCATGCAGTATTTGGATCGCTACACGCCGCGGCAGGCGCGCCGCCATGAGGTTCGGCCCGGCATCACCGGCTGGGCGCAGGTGCACGGCCGCAACGCTATTGCCTGGGAAGACAAGTTCGAACTTGATGTCTGGTATGTGGACCACGCCTCTGTTATGCTGGATTTGAAAATACTTTGGCTGACCGTGGCTTCGGTGCTTCGGCGCGAGGGCGTCTGCCAGCCCGGGCACGCCACTACTGAAGAATTCATGGGCTCTGAAGTCCGGCCCGAAAACGACAACGCCCCAAGCGGCGAAAAAGGAGGAACCGCATGAATGTTTCACGCATCCTGCTCCCTGTGGATGGTTCCCGGCCCTCGGATGCGGCCACGGACATGGCCATTTCCATTGCCCAGGACGACAACGCCACAGTGGTCCTGCTCCATGTGCGCAGGACCGTGCCCACCGGCCTGGGGCAGCCCAACGCCGATGATTTGCTGACCCATCTCACCAACGAGGCCGAGGCCGTGATGGAGCATTATCGGGGCCGTCTCCAGGCCGCCGGTGTGGACTTCATCGATCTGGTGGTGGGCGGCGATGTGGGCGAAACCATCGCCGAGGTCGCCCAGCACGAAAAGTGCGAACTCATCGTCATGGGCTCCAAGGGCAAGTCCGACCTGGAAGGTCTCATCCTCGGCTCCGCAACCCACAAGGTGTTGCACACCACTGCGCTCCCGGTGATGGTGGTGAAGTAGGGGAGAGGAGTGCCCCCGGACCCCCTATCCTATCTCCTCTCCAAAACTTTTTGGTTGCGCTCTGCGCGGGGGAGGGGATGCCTGGAGGCGAAGTAGATTATTGGAAACGTGTTCCAACCCATATATGGGGTGCAGGGGTGCGAGCCCCTGCCCGCCGGAGGCGAAATCATCCGACAAACCCGCCGCAGGCGGCTTCCTCACCTCTTTCTCTCTTCTTTTCGGCATAGTTTTCCGTTTCCGTCACAGAAAAACGGACATTTCTGTTGATTACGTAGTGCCAAAGCGGGTACCACGTTGGCAGAACAATGAATGTAAAAGGCGATAACCAGCCTGTTTCGGCCACGGCCGCCTCCGGGCGCCGAGGGCCTTGTGCTCCCACATCCAACACGGAGGAATTCTATGAGCATCCCTGTTTTCAATTGTCAAAACGCCGATGACGTGATGAAGGCGGTCAAGGACTACAACGTCAGCTTCATCCAGTATTGGTTTGTGGACATCCTGGGCACCTTGAAGAGTTTCCAGATTACCCCGAATGAGCTGGAAGCCTCCTTTGAGGAAGGTATGGGCTTTGACGGCTCTTCCATCCTTGGATTCTGCCGTATCGACGAGTCCGACATGGTTGCCATGCCTGACCCGACCACCTTTCAGATTTGCTCCTGGCGCCCCACGGACCGCCCGGTGGCGCGCATGTTCTGCGATGTTGTCAGCCCGGACGGAACGCCGTTTGAAGCGGATTCCCGCTATGTGTTGAAAAAGGTTCTTGAGCAGGCTGCGGAGAAGGGCTTTACCTTCTATGTCGGCCCGGAGCTGGAGTTCTTCCTCTTTGCCGACGACCAGGACACCGAACTCCTTGATGCGGGCGGCTATTTCGACGCCCCGCCGCTGGATTTGGGCAACAACATCCGCCGCGACATCATCTTCGCCCTCTCGGCCATGGGCATCCAGGTGGAGTACTCCCACCACGAGGTCGCGCCGTCCCAGCACGAGATCGACCTGCGCTATCTGGAAGGGATGCAGATGGCCGACACGGCCATGACCTACCGGGTGGTGGTCAAGGAGACCGCGCGCAAGCACGGCTGCTACGCCACCTTCATGCCCAAGCCGGTCTTCGGCGAAAACGGCTCCGGAATGCACGTCCACCAGTCCCTGTTCAAGAACGGACGCAACATGTTTTACGATGCTTCCGACGAGTATCATCTCTCGGCCGAAGGCAAGTCCTACATCGCCGGCATTCTGCGCCATGCGCCGGAGTTTGTGGCTGTGACCAACCAGTGGGTCAACTCCTACAAACGTCTGGTGCCCGGCTATGAAGCCCCGGTCTACATCGCCTGGGCGCGGCGCAACCGTTCCGCCCTGGTCCGCGTGCCCATGTACAAGCCGGGCAAGGAGTCCGCCACCCGCATGGAGCTGCGCTGCCCGGACCCGGCTGCCAATCCGTACCTCGCCTTCGCCGTACAGTTGGCCGCAGGCCTCAAGGGCATGGAGGAGAACTACACGCTGGCCGATCCGGTCGAGGACGACATCTTCGCCATGGACAACCGGACCCTGAAGCGCAACAAGATTCACGCTCTGCCGGGATCGCTCTACGAGGCGACTCTCAACCTGCAAAAGTCCCGTTTCATGCGTGATGTTCTTGGTGAGCACCTGCACACCGCGCTGGTGGAAAACAAAATGGCTGAATGGGACGACTATCGCACCCAGGTCACCGAGTACGAACTGGACAGGTATCTGCCGGTTCTCTAATTCGGCACCACTGCATTATCCCTGCAATAGAAAAGGGCGGGCGCTGCTTGGCGTCCGCCCTTTGTCGTGTCTTTTGGGGGGGCAAGGGGTCATGCGTTGCGGCTTTAGCTGCTTGATTTGGGATGGAGAAAGTATGAGATGTGCAATAAATGTGCAATATATTGTGTGCATGTTTGCACATATTGCACAATAGCGGGGAACATTGTTTTACATAACATACTGATTTAAAAGAATAATTATGAATGGCACGCCTTGTGCTTAAAGGGAAAACATGCACGATGCAGTGACCATCACTCTCATCATCCTGACTGTCGTGTTGTTACGACGGTCCCTCCTCACCAATCCGGACGCCGACCAGGGCGTCCGGAGAGGGGAGGATAGAAAAGGCTCCAAGGCACCCTGTCCGGTAGCGGTTAAAACGGGTTCCCCCCAGCCCGTGCGCCGCAGGAGATTCCGGTAGGGCCGCCTTTGCGCATATACCATACCTTCCTTGAAACAGCAGTTTCAAACCACAACCTCCTCACCATGGACCCCAAACCGAAAAAGGCCGCGAGAGCGGCCTTTTTCACTGGGGTGCCGGATACCCCGGCGCAAAATTACTTGGTTTCCTTCTTCTCAGAAATCTCGTGGATGGTTGCCTCGCCCGGCGTGAGCGAGCGCGCATGGCGCTGGCGCATCAGTTCCACCACCCGGGGGTCTTCATGCGTAAATACAGGCGTCTTCACGCCGCGATGTTCGATTACCAGTTCGTACATGACGTTACCTCTTGCTGATTATAGCGAATCCTCGGATCCGGTCTTGGCCACTTGAAGTGGCGTATTCTCATCCTTTTGGCCCCGGCCGCTGAAATCGGCCGAGAGAACCTTGAGCCGGGCAATTTCTGCCCCCTGGGCCATGGTAATGCCGCCATCAAGCACGGCGCCTTGCTCCATAGCCAGAACAGGAGTGGACAAACTGCCCTTCAATACCGACGTTTTCTCCAGCACGGTCCGTTCCTTGACCGTCACGTCGCCTTCAATGCGGCCACAGGACGTTAGGCGTCCCACTTGAATGGTGCCGGTTACAATGGCCTGGCGGCCAAGGATCAGGTCGCCCTCGGTGGAGATTTCTCCCTCGAAACGGCCATCAATACGGACTGTACCGACAAAATCGAGCTTGCCCTTGTATTCGGTTCCAACGCCCAGGAAGGCGTTCAATTCGGAATCATTGTTTTCTTTTTTGCTGAACATACCCATAGTTAGCGCCTCGCAATAGGTAAGAGGGTGGCGGAAAATCCGTCTCCCGGCAGCAGCCATATCGGAGCAAGCAGGTCTTCCCTATACCCTTGAGCCACAACTAACGCTACATTTTTTTCACTCCCGGGAATGAATGTCGGTGCGGGAGGCCGGTTGGTCTATTGCGCGCGTTTACCCATACTGACGCGGTCCTCCACCAGATAATCGTTGGCTTCATAGAATTCGAGGGCCACGTCGTTGCCGCCCACGACCTGCAGGTTGATCTTGTCGCAGCCGAGTTTTTGCAGGCGGTTTTCGGTATGGCGGAGTAGGGCGGTACCGATGCCGTTTCGGCGAAAGTCCGAGCGCACCGCCAGCGTATATATCCAGCCGCGATGCCCGTCATATCCGGCCATGACCGTGCCGGCCACGGCCCCTTCCACTATGGCTACAAAGAACAGGTCGTCGCAGCTGAGCTTGCGATCAATGGACCGGCCGGGATCATTGTGCGCCGAGGTGTAGCCGAAAACCGTTTTCCAGAGCGCGATGACCGCTTCCCGGTGTTTCGCGTCGTCGTAGGTGAGTATTTCCATGGCCTGATTTTGCACCCGCCCGGCCTGGGTTGTAAAGAGGACGCTTGACGTCTGGAGGTCGCGTCCATACTGTCGCTCCCATGAAACGAAGCGAAATTAATGCCCTGATCACTGATGCCAAAGCCTTCTTTGATTCCTTCTTTTTCCGTCTGCCGCCCTGGGCTTTTTGGAGCCCGGCCGACTGGAAGGGCACGGGCGATACCGAGGTCGTCCGTCACCAGCTTGGCTGGGACCTGACGGACTACGGTGCCGGAGATTTCGAGCGCCGGGGGCTGATTCTCTTCACCCTGCGCAACGGAGATCTCAACGCGCCGCAGGCCAAGAAATACGCAGAGAAGATCATGATTGTCCGGGAAAATCAGATCTGCCCCATGCACTTTCACTGGGCCAAGACAGAGGACATCATCAACCGGGGCGGCGGCAATCTCGTCATCGAGCTTTACAACTCAACAGCGGATGAGGAACTGGCCGACACCCCTGTCTCCGTACTGGTGGACGGAATGCCCCGCGAGGTTGAGCCCGGCGGCAAGGTTATCCTCACCCCGGGTGAGTCCATTTTTCTCACGCAGGGCATATATCACCGCTTTTACGGCGAGGCAGGCAAGGGGAAAGTGCTGGTCGGAGAAGTGTCCTCCGTCAACGACGACAACACCGACAACCGTTTCCACAAGGCGCAGCCCCGCTTCCCCGAAATCATTGAGGACGAGCCGCCGCTGCACCTCCTTTGCACCGACTATCCCGAGTTCATATAGAATAGCTTACCCAACAGATTCAATGAAGAAAGGAGACCGCTACGGCCTCCTTTTTTTGTGTCTGTCGCCGCATGAGCGGCAAGGCATGTTCCGTTTGCAGATCGGGGTACTTCGCGCCGGTGAGTGTTCGGTAACTTGCTGTTTCTCAGGGCCGTGTAATGAATGGCCCCGGATGGGATGGGAGAAAGAGGGAAGAGGCAGCTAGAATCTGATGAATTCGCAGTTCAGGGCACCGTTTTCGGATACGGTGATCTGCGCGAGGGAGCCTTCGCCTAGCGAGCCAGGGTTGCATACCTGGACATTCTCGATGATGGACCAGTCCGGGATGTGTGTGTGCCCATAGCAGACCAGATCGTACTCCGGCCCAAAGGCGCGTGCCACGGCAAGGCTGACCTGGGAGCGAGGCCCCCAGCCGTGGGTAACGCCCACGGTGAGCGGACCAAGGCCCGTGGTCAACATGGGCTCCAGCTCATCTACCAATTGGCGGTCGTGGTCGCAGTTGCCACGCACGCAGTGGAAGCTGGGGTGCCGGAGAAAGTAGGACCAGGTGGCCGGGGAAGTGATGTCGCCGCAGTGCACGAGATGATCGGCGGGGGCGAGCCATTTGTCGTAGACCGTATCAAGCCACGCCGGAGGACGGCCCATGTGGGAGTCCGAAATGACTGCGATCAGCATAGTGGAAGAAGAGGCCCGTGGACTGGGCTTCGAGTTACTCCTGGACCTTCTTGGCCCGGAAGCGGATGTAGGCGTCTCGCACGGCGGCGTACTTGTCAATGGCGCCGTTGGTGATGGCCTCATATTCGTTGGTTTGGAGTTCCAGCGAGAGGTTGTTCACGTTCTTGTAGGCGCGGATGGCAACGATTTCGATGAAGGAAAGGTCGCCGTAGGTCAGGGGATCGAGGAAGTAGTCTCCCACCCAGCCAACAGTCTCGCGCACGGAGCTGGGACCGAGGAAGGGCCAGACGAGATAAAAGCCCTGGCCGATGCCCGCCTTGCCGAGCGTCTGGCCGAAGCCGTCGGCAGTGGGCCGTTCGGGCAGCCAGTTTTTCTTTTTGTCGGCAGTAACGTCGACAAAGCCGAGCATACCAAAGCTCGTATTGGCGACGAACTTGGAGAACTCCATATAGGCGGCATCGAACTTACCCTGGAGGACGTTGTTCACGAATCGTACCGGGAAGAGCATGTTGACGAAGAAGTTGCGCACCCATTGGCGGGGCTTGGCAGGTACCATCCAGGCATAGCCCGAAGCAACGGGCTTGAAAACACCCCGGAACATGGCGTCGTTGAAATAGAACCAGACCTTGTTCCAGCCACTCAGCGGATCGCTGATGAGCGTCTTGGTATCGGAATATTCATCGTCGCCGAAATCTGCATAGTCGGACGCGTCGGAGGCTGCGCCCGCGCCCTTCATATCCGTCAACTGGCTGACGACGATTTCATCCTTGGGCTGCCCTGCATCGGACGCAAAGGCAGACCCCACTCCCACCATGAGGAGTGCGGTCAACAAGAATGCGATGATCAGCCGGGCGTTCATATTATTATGCTATCCCTGGGGGACGAGGGTTGCGTTGTCGTCGCTGCCGCCGTCACCCTGTTCGTCCAATTTCTGAATCCGTTCCTGGATCAGCTTGAGCAAATCTTCCCCGGTCCCGTCAGTGAGAATCTGGGAGAACTGACTACGATAGTTGGCCACAAGACTGACGCCTTCGGCCACCACATCATAAATCATCCACGTACCCTGTACCATTCTCAACCGAAACTCAACAACTATTTTCTTTTCTTTATCGGTTAGTTCGGAAACGACCTTAGCCTTTTTGCCTACTATATCCTCTTTGGTATAGTTGACCCCCTGGCCACCATAGGCGGGAATACGCTTCAGGTAGGTCCTTTCCAGCAGCTGGATGAATGCATTTGTGAGATTATTCTGCAATTCCGGCGACATCTTGAGCCAAGGCTTGCCCACGGCATACATGGTGGTCAGTTTGAAATCGATATAGTTGTCGGCCACGTCCCGCAGCTCTTCAATGGCCTTGTCGCGCTGCGCAGGATCGGTAATGGCTGGGGCCGACAGGATCTTGATGATTTTGTCCACCCCTTCCTTGACGCGGTCCGTGGGACTTTGCGTTGCCTGGGCGGACAGGGGGCCCAGCAGACAGGCGCAGGCCAGCACCAGAAACGCAATTTTGCATTTGTTGAGCATACTTCCCTCTTAACCTCTTGTCTTCTAGACCTTTCCAAAGGCAAACTTACTTATCAGATCCTCTAGGTCGACGGCCGGGTTGGTATCGAACAGCGTGCCGCCGTTCTCTACGGGATCTCCCAACCCGCCGGGTGCGATCTTGAGGTACTTGTCGCCGATCAGCCCATTGGTCTTCACTGAGACAATGGCGTCGTCCGTCAGCTTGACGCCTTTGTCGATGAGCATTCCGACCCGTGCGACACCCTTTTCCTGGTCAAGGGTGATGGTTTCCACAAAGCCGATTTTGACGCCGAACATCTGGATCGGCGCATTGATCTTGAGCCCGGAAATATCTGAAAAATCGGCACTTATTGAATAGTACTTGTCCGAGAACATCCGCACGTTACCGAGCTTGATGCTCATATATGCCACGGCCAACAGCCCCACCAGGACGAAGAGGCCTACCGCTGTTTCTTTTTTTAATTTCATCGCATCACCCTTCCGGACGTTATGAGTCACCAAGTATCTTGTCGCAGTTGCGCTTCATGATCTCCCCGCGCAACGGAGGACGCGTCAGCCTGGGCGTGTCACGTTCATCCGCGACCCGATCCAGATAGTGGCGCAGGTACGGATCTTCGGTCCGCTCCAGTTCCGCGAGCGATCCCTCGTACAGGCACCGGCCTTCCCCAAGCATGACCACGTGGTCGGCCAGGGCGCGCATACTTGCCAGATCGTGAGTCACCACCACCATGGTCATGTCAAAGTGGCGCATCATCTCCAGCAGCAACTGGTCCAGCTCGGCCGACATGATCGGGTCCAGGCCGGAAGTCGGTTCGTCGCAGAACAGAACCTGCGGGTCCATGACCAGGGCCCGCGCCAGTCCGGCGCGCTTGCGCATACCGCCGGAGAGCTCGTTGGGGAACAGCTCCATGGCATGTCCGAGTCCGACCAGCTCCAGCCGGTCGTGCACGATCTCCATGATTTTCTTTTCCTTGAGCCGGGTGTGTTCCCTGAGCGGCAGGGCGATGTTGTCCATGAGCCGGAGCGACCCCAGCAGGGCGCCGTCCTGGAACAGCACTCCCATGCGCTGGCGGATGCAGTGCATCTTGCTGCTGGAAAGGGAGCACATGTCATGCCCCCCGAAAAATATCTTGCCGGTGATGGCGGGCTGGAGCTGGAGGATGTGCCGGAGCAGGGTGGATTTCCCCGATCCCGATCCGCCGACGACCATGGTCAGCCTGCCGCCGGGGAAAGTCAGGTCGAGGTTGCTGACCACGGCCTTTCCTCCGTATCCCACGGTGAGGTTTTCCAGTCGTATGCTCGGCGCTGTACTCGTAACCATGAAATTCGATCCTACCAGAGAAGAGACGTCAAAATGTAATCGGCCGCCAGGATGACCACGCAGGATTTGACCACTGCGCTGGTGGTGGACTGGCTGACACCCTCGGGCCCGGCGTGGCCGGAGCGAAGGTGGGTGTAGTAGCCCTCAAAACAGCAGATGGTGCAGACCAACACACCAAAAAACAGTGCCTTGATCAGGCCTCCCTCGATATCCGTCCAGTCGAGCGCGTCCGTCACCCGCGACCAGTACACGCCCTCGTTGGCTCCCAGCAGCTTGACGCCGGTGAGCCAGCCGCCCCACATGGCGATGAGATTGAAAAAGGTGGTCAGGATGGGGAAGGAGATCAGGCAGGCGGCCATCTTGGGCGCAACCAGATACCGTTTGGGGTTGATGTCCATGATGGTCAGGGCATCGATCTGCTCCGAGATGCGCATGACGCCGATCTCGGCGGTCATGGCCGAACCGGCCCGGCCCGTGAGCATGATGGCCGAGAGCACCGGAGCGAGTTCGCGAACCATGGAAAGGGCCACGCCCGTGCCGAGAAATCCGTCGGCACCAAAGGTGGACAGGGCATAGTAGAGCTGCATACCCATGACCATGCCCGTAAACAGGCCGATGAGCGCGATGACGCTGACCGACTGCACTCCGATGAAATAGATCTGACGGATGGTCTTGCTGATCTGGCCCCTCCCTGCGAAAATGAGGGACAGGGATTCCAGGAGAAACAGGAATAGACCCCCCAACTCATCAAGGAGATTGCGGAATAACGTCAGTACCCCGACTTGGGGAAGCAATGTGCTCTCTGCCTTTTCGGCCATGAACGGTTTCACCTTTTTCCGCTTCTCTTCAGAGTGCGGACCACCCGTGATTATTCTTCTCGCTCGGGGGGACACGGCCGGGTCCCTACCGTAACGTATAATGAACTATGATTTTGCGCTATGTAACGAATCCAAGGGCAAACGGCAATACCAATTCCTGGAACAAGTCGGGTCAATTAATTATTTTTTCTCCGAGTCCAATTATTTCAGCTTGTCCTTGCCGTTTTTGCGCGTCCACCAGTCCCGGTCGGGTCGAAGTGTCCACCAATCCTTGTGGTCCGTCTTGGTCACGGTATCCACCAGCTGGCGTCCCCAATCCGTCCGAATCCGCTCCACGGCCATCTCCATCCAGTCGCCCGCGTACTTGTTCCCAAGGTCCAGCTCTTCCTTGAGGTTCATGATGAAGTCGATCTGGTCCGCATCCTGGGCCAGCTTGGCCTCCAGGCTCTCGGCATCCTCCAGTTCCTTCCAGTAGCCGAGCACGGCGTCTTCGAGGCCGGTGCCCATGGTGGCGTGCTCCAGCGCTTCGGTTTGCCGGGAAGAGTCGTAAATTTTATTCACATAGTTGAAGTCTGCGGTACGGGCCTCGTGCAGGTCATGAAAGAGGCACATATATGTGGTGCGGGCCACGTCGGCCCCGGCCATCAGGGCCAGGACATGTCCGATAACCGTTGTGCGGAAAGAGTGCTGGGCCACATCCTCGCTCCCGGTGCCCAAAAACTGGTATCCGGTACGCGGCGTTTTGCGCAACATGCCACACTCATTCAGAAAATCGACTATCCTCGTCAGCCGGTCCCGGCCGCTATCCTGTCCCATCAAATCGCTCCATATGCTTTTGGTGGCGAGAAGCATACGTTAAACCTCCCCGATTGGCGAGGGTGTTATATCCGAGCGGACCGAATGGAGAGAGGGAAGATGGAGAGGTGTAAAATTATATTGGAAAGGATATGGTCTGACCTTTTAGAGTGTTTATCCTTCCCTGTGGGGGCGCTCAAAACTTTTGCCTCTTAATTTTGTGGCTTTACTTGCTGTGGAATTTTAATTTGAACTACTTTTTTTAAAATAATTGATTTTAGTTCACTGTCTTCAAAAAGATGAATCTCGTTGACTGGGGTAAGAAAGAATGTCTTTGACCCTAGGTGGATGAAATACTTGAGCTCGTTGCATGTTAGCTGCGACTTGTCCCACAATTGCATATTGGATTCTTTTTTTAGAGCGAGGTATGATTTTCCTGATTCAACTAAAAATCTTTTGTAATCTCCGATGTAATAAGCGAAAAATGTACTGATTAGTAAGGCTCCGATGAGGCATGACACGATTCGCCATTTTAAACTAATTTTATCAATACACGCTATAAAAAATAGTACACCTGTAATGCTAAATATCGCTATGTGATATGTGCTCCCGGTACGAACAAATCGTAAATAAAAGAATCCGACGACAAAGACGCCAATTACAAAAATAGATAATTTTGATAGTATACCAGCGTCATTGTTGTATAAGACCAAAGTGAAAACACTGGATAGATAAATATACAGCAATCCAAGTATGAAGAATGGCACTATTAAATGTCGAGAATAATCTACTATGTCACAATATCCCATGTAAAAAGAGATGTATTCACCAAGCATCCCTTTATAATAAGCAAAAGACAAGATGCAGAATACTATGAAAAATGCATACGAAGAATGTCGAACTATTCTCGACTCTTTCTGATCGAAAGCTTTAAAGAACATTCTATGAGCGGTAGTCCGCGTTGATGGACACGTAGTCCTTGGTCAGGTCGCTGGCCAGGAGCATGGAGGAGCCGGGGCCTTCGCCGACCGCGATGTGGATGACGATGTCCCGTTCCTTCATGATCGGCCCGAGGAGGTCGTCCATGTCGCCCGGTTCCGGGGTGCCGTTGCGGAAGACCAGCACGCCGCCGATCTTGAGCACAAGGTCGTCGGCCTTGAAGTCCGCCCCGGAGTAGCCTGCCGCGCAGATGATGCGGCCCCAGTTCGGGTCCGAGCCGAAGAGCGCGGTCTTGACCAGGGGCGAGTTGCCCACGGCGCGCGCCACTTTTTCGGCGTCGGCGTCGTTTTTGGCTCCCGAGACCTCGATAAAGGCCACCTTGGTGCCACCCTCGGCGTCCATGACTATTTTATATGCCAGATCTTCCAGCACGGAGAGCAGGTGTTTGCGCAGCAGCACGTAGTCGTCCTCGCTCTCGATGGCCACTCCGGACTGGCCGTTGGCCAGGGCCATGACCGAATCGTTGGTGGACATGTCGCCGTCCACCGTGACCCGGTTGATGGTCAGGTCCACGCAGTCCTTGAGCATGACCTGCCATGCCTCGGCGGAAATGTCCGCGTCGCAGGTGATGAAGGAGAGCATGGTGGCCATCTTGGGGCTGATCATGCCCGATCCCTTGCACATGCCGAGCAGGCGGACCTCGCCGCCCTTGAGCTCGAAGGATGCCTCGGCCAGCTTGGGCACGGTGTCCGTGGTCATGATGGCGCGGGCGAAATCCTCGGGCGTGCCGGTCTCGAGCGACTCGGCCAGGGCGGGCAGGGCCGCTTCCCATTTGTCCATTTTGAGCTGCGCGCCGATGACGCCGGTGGAGGCGGGCAGCAGTTCGTCCGCCGGTACGTCCAGCACCTTGGCGGCCAGATTCAGGGTCTCGCGGCAATTGGCGCGGCCGGTATCTCCGGTGCAGGCGTTGGCCTGGCCCGAGTTGACGACAAAGCCGGACATCCGTCGGCCTGCGGCCAGCATTTCCCGGCATTGGAGCACGGGCGCGGCCTGAAATTTGTTGGTGGTGAACACACCGGCGGCCACGGCCGGGGCCGCGCTGACAATAGCGCCCAGGTCAAGCTTGCCGGGGGTCTTGAAGTTGGCCGCTGTGGCGGCGAACCGGAATCCCTTGGGTACGTTCATTTCTTTACTCCGATAGATGTCGTGTTGTCGGGACCTCCTCCTGTAGCGCAGAGCCGGACCGTTGAAAAGCAGAAAACCCCTTGTACCCTTGATCGGACTGGAGTATGCGGGTAACACCATGGAACCGTTCATCATCGTCTGCATTCTCGCCACCTTCTTCTTCGCGGCGTTCCTCAAGGGGACGGCGGGCCTCGGGTTCGCCACCACCTGCCTCGGCGTCATGGCCGCCTATATGGACATGCAGCTGGCAATCCCGCTGGTCATCATTCCCTCCCTGCTGTCCAACGGCATGGTCATGATCGACGCGGGCGGTTTCGGCCGGATGCTGAAACGGTTCTGGTTGATGTATCTGGCTGCGGTGCCGGGTCTTTGCGTCGGCCTCTGGCTGCTCGGTTCGAGCGGCGGGACCTTGCCGCGCACCGTTCTCGGCGTGGCCATGATCCTCTATGCCGCATGGGGATTGTGGGGCGGTCAGCTCCATTTGCGGCATACGCCGTTCAGCGCCACTGCCGTCGGCTTGTCCACCGGGTTGGTCAACGGCCTGACCGGCTCCCAGATCATGCCCATCCTGCCTTATCTCATCTCCCTCGACATCACCAAGGACGAGCTGGTCCAGGCGATCAACACCTCGTTCACCGTGGCCAGCGTCATCATGCTCATCGGCCTGGGAAAACTCGGCTTGCTCTCTTCCGATGCCATGATCGTATCCGCTGTGGGCGTGCTTCCCGTCGGCCTCGGCATCTGGCTGGGCGGCCGGGTACGCCGCCTGCTGCCGGAGCCGGTCTTTCGTCAGGTTGTCATGGTCCTGCTCCTCCTGCTGGGTGCGGGGCTGGTGGCCCGCTCTCTCTTCGTTTAGTCCGCAACCGCATCTTGCCTTCCCTGCTGCATACAGGCATAGATTGAACAGCAAACCCGATTCCAAGGAGTCCGTATGCCCGTCATCCGCCGTTCGGCCCTCGTCTTCTGTCTTCTGGCCGTTTTTTTTCTGATCGCCACCTCTGCCCTGGCAGGCCGCGTCCTGCGACAGGCGACCAGCCAGGAAGTCTATGTGCCGGTTTATTCCCACGTCTATCAGGGTATAAAAGGCCGACCCTACAACCTCTCCGCGCTGCTTTCTATTCGCAACGTGGATCACGCCCAGTCCATCACCGTGACTTCGGTCCAATACTACAACGACCACGGAAAAATGATGAAGGAATACGTCTCCGAGCCTGTGACCATCGGCCCTATGGTTACCTATGAAGTGCACATCCCCGAGCGCGACCAGCAGGGCGGCTCCGGAGCCAACTTCACCGTCAAATGGACTTCGACCCAGAAGGTCAATATCCCCATCATCCAGGCCGTCATGATAGGCACCGCCTCCACTCAGGGCATCTCCTTCGTCTGCGACGGCGTGGTCATCGAGGAAGACTAAGACCCTCCGGGGGCGCCTCCGGCGGGGCCAAAGAACCTCTTGAAAGAGGTTCTCTGGACTCTCCAGAACTTTTTGTTTGCGCTGCGCGCGGTATGTGCGGAGGGGGCGGTAGTTGATGGGATTAGCTGAACTGAGGCTGGGAGAACGAATTACTAAAAAATGAAACAGTCCTCGATTTCTCAATAAGATAGCGTCCTTCGCGGCAATCCCCGCGAAGCGAAACCAAAAAGTTTTGGAGATTCTTAAGAACCTTTTTCAAAAGGTTCTTAAGCCGCCGGAGGCATTCCTCCTCCGGCGGCTTTTTCGTGCGGGATTACTTGTCGCGGGACACGGCGAAGGGGGAGAAAGCCTGCTGTACGGGCATGACTTCGAGTTCGTTGATGTTGACGTGTGCGGGCAGGGTCGTGGCCCAGTAGACGCACTCGGCGATATCTTCGGGCGTGATGGACTGGGTGCCCTCGTAGACCTTGTCCGCGGCTTCCTTGTCGCCCTTGAAGCGGACGACGGAGAATTCAGTCACGCACATGCCGGGTTCGATGCAGGTGACCCGGACTTTGGTGCCGAGCAGGTCGGCGCGCATGTTTTTGGAGAAGTGATTCACGAAGGCCTTGGTGCCGCCGTAGCAGTTGCCGCCGGGGTAGGGGTAGTTGCCCGCCACGGAGCCGAGGTTGACCACGTGGCCGGTGTCGCGCTTGACCATGCCGGGCAGGATGGCGCGGGTGATGTAGGTCAGGCCCTTGATATTGGTGTCGATCATAGTTTCCCAGTCGTTCAGATCGCATTCCTGTACGGGCTCCAGGCCGAGGGCGAGTCCGGCATTGTTGACCAGCACGTCGATGTCGGCGAACTCGGCGGGCAGGGATGCTACGGCCTTTTCGCAGGCGGTGCGGTCGCGCACGTCGAAGCAGAGGGTTGCCACGGGGGCCGGGGCCAGTTCGGCCTTGAGTTCATCCAGCCGTTCCTTGCGGCGTCCGGTGAGGACGAGCCGCCATCCTTCGCGGGCATATCGTTCGGCCATTGCCTTGCCGAATCCGGCGGTGGCGCCGGTGATGAAGACGGTTTTCTGCATGGTGCATCTCCGTTGGTTTCAGGTGAAAGTCGAAAGGGCTTTGTGGAGAATGCAAGGGTAAAAGCATAATTCAGAGGCGTAAAGTGGTAATTCACTACCAAAATGTATGGAACTGTTCGCCAATTTGACAATTTGGGGCAAAAAAAGAAATGTTCTCCGGTCGAAAGCGCCGTGAAATGGACTTTTTAGAGATATTGGGGTAGAAAACTCTGTTTGATGCGGAAAAAAGTTCATCATATCTGCCTGTTGAGGGGTGGCGGCGAATAATATTTAGCTTGCTATCGGAGCGGATTTTTACTATATGATTGGGTACTTATGGCAAATCTAATTCTTGACGACGTCTGTGTGCGCTTCGGCGGATTGCAGGCTCTGACCGACGTTTCTTTTTCCGTTTCCGAGGGGGAGGTCATCGGGCTCATCGGCCCGAACGGCGCAGGGAAAACCACAGTCTTCAACGTGATCACGGGTGTGTATCACGTGTCTTCGGGCACGGCCAGCTACGACGGCAAGACCATCACCGGGCTGCGGCCCTACCAGATTTTGGGCATGGGTATCGCACGGACTTTTCAGAACATTCGTCTGTTTCAGAACATGACCGCGCTGGAGAACTGCATGGTCGCCCAGCACAGCCGGTCGAAAAAAGGCGTGCTCGGAGCCATCCTTCGGTCCCCGTCCCAGAGGCGGGAGGAGGAGCGCATCCAGGCCAAGGCGCAGGACGCGCTGGATTTCATGGGACTGGGCAAGCGGGCCGATGAAGTGGCCTCCAACCTGGCCTACGGCTATCAGCGCCGGTTGGAGATTGCCCGGGCGCTGGCAAGCGAGCCGCATACCATCCTGCTGGACGAGCCTGCCGCAGGCCTGAACCCGGCCGAATCCCGGGAGTTGATGGAGTCCATCGGGCGCATCACGGAACTCGGGATCAACGTGCTCATGGTGGAGCACGACATGAAGGTTGTCATGGGGATTTGCAACCGCATCATCGTGCTGGATCACGGCGTAATGATCGCGGAGGGGCTGCCGGAGGAGATTCAGCGCAATCCCGCCGTGATTGAGGCATATTTGGGTCAGTAAGTGAGAGGCTGGCCACAACCGCAAAATGGAGAGAGAGTGTCTATGAAACGTTTACTCGTGCTGGTAGTGGCCCTGGCCATGCTGGGTCTCGTGCTCGGCGGCTGCGGCGGCAAGGAGGAGAAAAAGGGCGAACAGGTACTCAAGATCGGTACCATGTCGCCGCTGACCGGTCCCTATGCGGCCGATGGCAATGACATCCGTCAGGGCGCGGAGATTGCCGTGGAAGTCTTCAAGGCCAAGGGCGGCATTCCGGGGTTCTCCGATATCAAGGTATTTCCGCAGGACAGCGCCTGTGATCCGAAACAGGCCGTTGCCGCTGCCAACAAGCTGATCAACGAGAAGGTCACCGGCGTGGTAGGTGCGTACTGCTCCAGTTCCACCATCCCGGCCTCCGAGACCCTGGCCGAGGAAAACATTGTCATGCTGACCCCGGCCTCCACCAGCCCCAAGGTCACCGAACGGGGCCTGCCCTACATGTTCCGCACCTGCGGCCGCGACGACCACCAGGGTCCCGCCGCCGTCAAGTTCATGAAAGACGTGCTGGGCGTGAAGAAAATCTTCATCGTGGACGACAAGACCACCTACTCCCAGGGACTGGCCGACGGCGTTGAGGTTGCGGCCAAGGAAGCGGGCATCGAGGTCCTGGATCACGACCACGTCAACCAGGGCGACAAGGATTACTCCGCCGTACTGACCAAGGTGAAGGCCGCCAATCCTGATCTGGTCTACGTCTCGCTGCAGAACTCCGCCACCGGTGCGCTCATGGTCATTCAGGCCAAGCGCATGGGCATCACCGCCACCCTCATGGGACAGGATGCCGTGTACCATCCGCAGCTTATCGAGATCGCCAAGGATGATGCCGAAGGCATGTTCCTGACCTTTGGCGCCATCGACAAGAACGCCCCGGCCTTCAAGGAATTCCAGGCCAAGTGGAAGGAGAAGACCGGCAAGGAGCCCGGTGCCTACTCCGCCTACTCCTTCGACTCCGCCACCGCTTACCTTAACGCGGTCAAGGCCGCCGGCACCACCGATCCGGCCAAGGTGCGCGAGCAGCTCACCAAGCTGAAGTTCACCGGTGCCTCCAAGGAAATCTCCTACAACGACAAGGGTGATTCCGGCTCCAACTACACCGTCTACCAGATCAAGGACGGCAAGTTCGTGCCTTACTGGAACTCCCTGACCGGCGAAAAGTACTAGCCGCACACCGTAAAAACGACCGGGGTCCCGCACTGGCGGGGCCCCGGCACCGGAATCCCATGGAATTTTTCATTCAACAGCTGATCAACGGCATCACCCTCGGCGGCGTGTACGCGCTCATTGCCCTGGGCTATACCATGGTCTACGGCATTATCCAGCTCATCAACTTTGCCCACGGCGAGTTCTTTGCCGCGGGCGGATACATGGGCGTGATCCTCATTTCCTATCTTTCCGCGCAGGGGGTGAACCCCTATGCCTGCCTGGCCATCGGTCTGGTGCTGTCCATGGGCTACTGCGCACTCCTGGCCATGGCCGTGGAACGGCTGGCCTACCGGCCGCTTCGGCAGGCGTCCCGGCTGGCTGTGCTGCTCTCCGCTCTCGGCATGTCCATCTTCCTGCAAAACGGATTGATGCTCACCCAGGGCGTGTACGACAAGGCCTACCCCACGGAGATCACTTCGGGCGGCCTGCACTGGGGCATGGTCTCGGTCTCCTATATGCAGATATTCATCGTGGCCCTGACGGCGGTGCTGCTCATCGGGCTCAACCTGCTGGTCTTCAAGACACGCATCGGCCGGGCCATGCGCGCCACGTCCCAGGACAAGATCATGTCCGCGCTGGTCGGCATCAATTCCAACCGGATCATCGCCATCACCTTCGCCATCGGCGCGGGGCTGGCGGCCGCCGCCGGTATCATGGTCGGGCTGTACTACGGCTCGGTCAACTACTCCATGGGCTTTGTGCCGGGCATCAAGGCCTTTGCCGCCGCCGTTCTGGGCGGCATCGGCAACATTACCGGCGCACTCATCGGCGGGCTGATCATCGGCATGGTCGAAATTTTCGCGGCCGGATACATTTCCGGCGAGTACAAGGACGTTTTCGCCTTCATTATTCTGATCGCGGTCCTCTATTTCAAACCCACCGGCATCATGGGAGAGAACGTTGACGATACGCGGGTCTAAAAAATTGTGGACGGGCTGCGCCGTCGGTCTTGTCTGGTTCCTCATCCTCCTGTGGCCCCTCCTCGGCATCAAGCCCGAAGGGCTGGAGTTCGCCGCGACGTTCAAGGTCTTCGGCTATGTAGCCGTGGCCGTCGTGTTCGTGCTCTTTTTCTATCAGGTCAAGGAAGCCGGTTATCTGGATTCGGCAGGCAGGCCGATCAAATCCGCCGCCGGGCTGATCCAGCGGTTCTACGAGCGCACGCCGACGTGGATGCTGCTCCTCGGCGTCCTTGCCGTGGCCGTTGTCTATCCGCTGGTGACGGGCCGCTACGCCCATGACGTGGCCATCTCGGTGCTCATCTACATCTGCCTCGGTCTGGGCCTGAACGTGGTGGTCGGTCTGGCCGGTCTGCTCGACCTCGGCTATATCGCCTTCTACGGGGTGGGCGCGTATACCTACGCCCTGCTCAGTCTGCATTTCGGGCTTTCCTTCTGGGTCTGTCTGCCCATCGCCGGTGTGATGGCGGCCATTGCGGGCAGCATCATCGGCTATCCGACGCTGCGTATGCGCGGCGACTATCTGGCCATCGTCACCCTCGGTTTCGGCGAGATCGTCCGCCTCATCCTGAACAACTGGATGGAGCTGACCAACGGTCCCAACGGTATCCTCGGCATCCCCCGACCCTCGCTGTTCGGCTACGAATTTCGCAGTCTGGCTTCGCTCTATTACGTCATCCTGGCCATCGCGATCATAACAATCCTTTCGGTTTTCCGTCTGAATTATTCGCGCATAGGCCGGGCCTGGGAGGCCATTCGCGAGGACGAGACCGCTGCCGAACTGATGGGCGTGAACACCTTTTTGCTCAAGCTGCTGGCCTATGCCATGGGCGCGACCTTCGCCGGATTCGCCGGGGCATTCTTTGCGGCCCGGATGCGCTTTGTCGGCCCCGAATCCTTTTCGTTCCTGGAATCCGCCATGGTGCTGTCCATGGTCGTGCTGGGCGGCATGGGGTCCATCCCCGGCGTCATCCTCGGTGTGCTCGCCCTGGTGGCCCTGCCCGAGGTGTTCCGCGAATTCGAGCTGTACCGTATGTTGGTCTTCGGCGGCGTGATGACCCTGATGATGCTGATTCGGCCCGCGGGCATCTGGCCTGCCAAACGTGTCGGCCGACGGTCCGAGGAAATGGAGTAGAAAGACAAGATGGTTGAGAATCAGCCCATACTGGAACTGAGGAACGTGGTGTCGGCCTATGGCCGCATCAAGGCGCTCAAGGGAATTTCGCTCAAGGTTTATCCCGGCGAGATCGTGACCGTCATCGGCGCCAACGGCGCTGGCAAGTCCACCACGCTGATGACCATCTGCAACGTGGTCAAGGCCGTGCAGGGCGACATCCTTTACATGGGGGAGCGCATCAACGACGTCGGCAGCGACGTGCTGCCCACCATGGGTCTGTGTCAGGTCCCGGAGGGGCGGCGCATCTTCCCCCGGCTTTCCGTGATGGAAAACCTGGACATGGGCGCATTCTTCCGCAGCGATGCGGCCGGAATCAAGGAAGACCTCGAACGCGTCTTCGAACTGTTTCCCAAGCTTTTTGAACGCCGTAAACAGATGGGCGGCACCCTCTCCGGCGGTGAGCAGCAGATGCTGGCCATGGGCCGGGCCTTGATGAGCCGTCCCAATGTTTTGCTTCTGGACGAACCGTCCATGGGACTGGCCCCGCTGCTCGTGCAGCAGATCTTCAACATCGTTAAGATGATCAACGAGCAGGGCGTCACCGTGGTGCTGGTGGAGCAGAACGCCAATCTGGCGTTGCAGTGTGCCAAGCGCGGTTATGTTTTGGAGACCGGCTCCGTGGTCATGGAGGATGACGCGCAGGCGTTGCTGAACAACCCGGATATTCGCAAGGCGTATTTGGGCGAGTAGGTTTTCCTTTCGTTTTTTTTTGAAAGAAACGCCCCGGATGCTGACGCATTCGGGGCGTTTTTGTTGTTGGAGATGGGTGGAGAAGTGAAGGGAAGTAAAGGGAAGGGAAGAGAAAGACCAAAAGGCAGAAGTTGAGCCGCCTCCGGCGGGATTCACTTTAGAGTGTTTCGCACCCTCAAGGTGCGAGTTACTTTTGGACCAGAGCGCCCAAAAGTAACCAAAAAGCGCTCTTGGGGTGCCATGCCCCTCGCCCCGGTGACGGGCCAAGAATCTGATCCAAACGGCCTGCGCTCCCGCGCCCCATGGCGGGGACTTAAAACCGCCGGGCCGCGAAAATTCGCTCCGGCCGTTTGGTCAGCTTCTAAGCCGCGTCCCCGCAGGGCTTCTTCGAAGTAGCTTGGCTATGCGCCATTGCGGCAAGCAAAAGTCTGAACATCCGCAAAAGAAAGTCCTGAAGACATACGTCCGGCCTCGGAAAGCGTCACAGTTAATTCGCTGAGACCAGCCCTGTGTTTCGACGGTTAACAGCCGACCAAGCGGGTAAGGCGGCTCCCGTAAGCCACCCGGACGGCTGGCGGTAGCCTCGATCTGTTCGCGGAGGAACGGTACTATACTTTTCATTTGATGGAGCCGTCCCGCTTGGATCGGATGCTTCCGGCGAAACACGCAGGCGGCCAGTCTACCCCCAAGGGCCTTTTTCGTTCTTTTTGGCCCAGCAAAAAGAACCGCCGCCCGCGCAGGGCATGGAGGGGATTTTGAAGCCGACCGGCTTCAAACCCGGCTCTCTGCTCTTGGTATTAAAGGCAAAAGCAGAAAGCAGAAGCAGAAGAGAAAGACAAAATACAGAAGTGGAGTCGCCTCCGGCGGGATTCATTTCAGAGTGTTTCGCACCCTCAAGGTGCGAGTTACTTTTGGACCAGAGCGCCCAAAAGTAACCAAAAAGCGCTCTTGGGGTACCATGCCCACCGCCCCGGTGACGGGCAAAGAATCTGATCCAAACGGCCTGCGCTCCCGTGGCCCAATGCGGGAAGCTTAAAACCGCCGGGCCGCGAAAATTCGCTCCGGCCGTTTGGTCAGCTTCTAAGCCGCGTCCCCGCAGGGTTTCTTAGAAGCAGCTTGGCTATTCGCCGCTGCGGCAAGCAGAAGTCTGAATATCCGCAAAAGGAGGTCCTGAAGACAACCATCTGGTCTCGGAAAACGTAACAGTTAATTCGGTCGAGACCAGCCCTGTGTTTCGACGGTTAGCAGCCGACCAAGCGGGTAAGGCGGCTCCTGTCAGCCACCCGGACGGATGGTGGTAGCCTCGATCTGTTCGCGGAGAAACGGTACTATACTTTTCATTTGATGGAGCCGTCCCGCTTGGATCGGATGCTTCCGGCGAAACACGCAGGCGGCCAGTCTACCCCCAAGGGCCTTTTTCGTTCTTTTTGGCCCAGCAAAAAGAACCGCCGCCCGCGCAGGGCATTGGAGGGATTTTGAAGCCGACCGGCTTCAAACCCGGCTTTCTGCTCTTGGTATTAAAGGCAAAGGCAGAAGCAGAAGCAGAAGAGAAAAACAAAATACAGAAGTGGAGCCGCCTCCGGCGGGATTCACTATAGAGTGTTTCGCACCCTAAAGGTGCGAGTTACTTTTGGACCAGAGCGCCCAAAAGTAACCAAAAAGCGCTCTTGGGGTGCCATGCCCCATCGCCCCGGTGACGGGCAAAGAATCTGATCCAAACGGCCTGCGCTCCCGCGACCCAAGGCGGGGACTTAAAACCGCCGGGCCGCGAAAATTCGCTCCGGCCGTTTGGTCAGCTTCTAAGCCGCGTCCCCGCAGGGCTTCCACGAAGTAGCTTGTCTCTTTGACGTTACGGCAAGCAAGAACCCGAACATCCGCAAAAGAAGGTCCTGAAGACAACCGTCCGGTCCTGAAAGGCGTTGCAGCTAATTCCCTGAGACCAGCCCTGTGTTTCGGCGGTTAGCAGCCGACCAAGCGGGTAAGCGGCTCCCGTGAGCCACCCGGACGGATGGGGGCAGCCTCGATCTGTTCGCGGAGGAACGGCACTATACTTTTCCTGAAATGGAGCCGTCCCGCTTGGATCGGATGCTTCCGACGTAACACGTCGGCGGCCAAGCTACTCGCAAGGGCCTTTTTTCGTTCTTTTTTGGCCCAGCAAAAAAGAACCGCCGCCCGCGCAGGGCATGGAGGGGACTTTGAAGCCGAACGGCTTCAAACCCGGCTCTCCTCTTTTCCCTTAATCACAAGATCAAGAAAGACCATCCTCCGCAACATCGCCACTCAAGAAAACCCCTTCCTCCACCCATAAATTGTGGTAAGCCCGCCAGGAATCCGCCTCATCCGCCGCAATGCGGTGCCGAATATTCACGGTAAACGGAGCGGGATAACTCGCCCGTACTTCCCGGGCCAGGGCGTCGATGCCCGACTTCTCCAGCGCTTCGACAGGGTGGACGAAATCGAAATACTCGGTCTGGCGACGCAGAGCCGTGCGGGATCGGATATCCCAGTTGTTACGGAGCTGTTCGTCCCGCATCACCTTGAAATTGCAGGAGCCGTGTACGCGGTAGTGATAGAGCGGCTCATCCACGAAATCGATTTTTTCCGGTCCGGCCAGTTCGGCCATGGGCAGGGCCAGGGAGAGGTCACCCGCGCAACGAAAATAATTGCCGTCGCGGTCGCGAAATGTGTTGTCCGTCAGCAGATTGAACAGATACCCCTTGAATGATCGGGGGTGGGCAAAACACCATGCCTGCGCGCGGGCCGGGGCGGATCGGATGAATGGTCTGCCCACGGAATGGCCGCCGCCCTGTATCTCGTCGTCGGCATAGACCAGATCAAACCCGGCCAGGTGGCGTTCCCACAGCCGCTCCAGACAGGTAGGGGCCAGCCAGTCGTCACCGTCTACCACGGCCGCAACGTCGTTGGGACGCAGGGAGAGCGAGCGCAGGGCGGCCAGGGTATTGCCCATCAGCCAGGCGCGTTCGTTTCCGGTGCGCAGCCGGATACGCGGGTCGTCCAGAAAGGGGCGCACGCGCTCGGAGGTGTCGTCGTCGGACCCGTCGTCGGCCACCAGCGCGGTCCAGCCGGTAAAGGTCTGGGTGAGGAGCGAATCCAGGCATGGCCTTATGTACTCCCCGCAATTGTAGGCCGGAATGATGACGAAAAAGCGTTCGGGCGTGAGCAGGCTCTGCATGTCAGTCCGCCAGTTCCGCAGGCAGGGCGTAGAGCACGCTCTCGTTGAGGCTGCCGTTGTAGTGCCCCAGGTGAAAAACGTAGTTCTCCAGTTGTTCGGCCATGGAGAGCGGGAGCCTGAAGAAGTCTTCCTTCAGGTGATAGATGCACACGGCCAGTTGCGGCCGGTGGTTTTTTATGGTTCGGCGCGCGCCGTCGAGCACACGCTGTTCCGCGCTCTCCACATCCAGGCAGATGTAGTCGATGCGCTTAATGCCCTGCTCTTCGACGAATTCATCAATGGAGACCGTCTGTATTCGGGGGCAATCCTGTTCGGCCGCGTCGTCCTGGCAGAAGGTTGCGACAGGGCCGCCACTGGCCAGTGGCAGCGAGCAACTGTGATTCCACAGGCCGAAGGGGTGGATATGAACCCGTCCGGAACCTTCTATGATGGTCAGGGTCGCGGGCTTGATGTTTGCGATGCCTTGGGGGTCGAACCCGTGGATGGCTTTGATGTTCGGGAAGGCTTCCAGAAAGCGCAGGCAGTCGGTGCCGTCGAAGACCCCGGCGTGGATCATCGTTGCGATGGGCTTTCGGTCCACAAAATCCAGATACTGGCCCTGCTGGTGTCCGAGCAGGCTGGACCGAACCTGAAGATAGTCGGTGATGGTCGGGCAGATGCTCTGGGTATCGACCAGCGGAGAGCCCTGGCGACGGCATTCGGTCAGAAACCGGAATATTTCACGATCCTGCTCCGTGGCCAGCAGAGCTTCGGCCTCCTCAAGTTGGGGTCTGGCTGCCTGCAATTCGCTGTCTGAAAAAACATACTTGTGCCAAAGCCACATGGCGGCCACCGCCCAGGGGCCGATCCCCTGCGCGTCCAGCCCCGCGCCGATGTCCTGCCACCACGCGGAGGCAATGAGGATGAGATCGAAACCGCCCTCAATGGCGGAGAGGCCGTCTCGCTTTACAATCGGCAGCCCGTGCGCCTCGCCTGGGCGAAAGGAATCCGCCAGACAGGGGACGGTGATGTCGGGACGCTGGGTACGGATACGCTCAAGCACGGCCTTGGCCGCCGCGCCGGTCCCGTAGATGACGACCCGGCCGTTTTTCGGCAGATCGTCCAGGTCGAGGAATTGTTCATTCATGATGTGTCCCTTTGCTTCCGGGCTGTGGTTACTGGCCGCTGATTTTGCCGGAGCCGAGCACGCCCATGCATGTCTCGCCCAGACCGTCGCAGGGGGCGCACAGGCCGTAGTCCGGGCAGGTGTCCACGCAGATGTCCTCCCGCAGCGGATGGGAGAAGATATCCTCCATGGGCCGGTCCTTGCGCATCAGCCTGGATACGCACTGGTAGCGGGTTCCTTCCGGGTCGATAAGGTAGATGCGCTTGCGGCACAGGGCGTCTCGCCCGGTATCGCGCATACAGCCCGCAAAGTCGCGCTGGTCCACGTCCACTTCGATGGGCAGCCCCTGCTCGCGGAAAAATTCCAGGTCGTCCGCCAGGGTTTGCTGGTTCTCGTGGGCCTCAATGGCGTGGGCCGTGAGGGTGAAGCGCGGATTGTCCAGGATGAGTCGGGCGTTGTTCAGGAAGACTTCGCGGTCCGGCCGCTGATGGGCGTGCCAGCTGGCAAAGAACCGGACCTCGCGGTTCAGGGCGCGCAGTTGGTCTGTCACGTCCATGCTCAGGTTGGTGTAGACCGAAACCGAGAGGAACGAGTCGATGCGGTTGATGAGCCCGGGCAGGTCCTTGAACAGGAACGGCTCGCCGCCGGTGAAGACCACGTGGCGCCCCTCGCGGTTGATGGCCTCGACCCAGGCATCGGCCGAGGCGGGCTTGCGTTTCTTGTCCACATTGCGGGTTTTCTCATTGACGCAGTAGGGGCAGTTCAGGTTGCAGGCCAGGGTCAGATAGATGCGAAGTTTGCCGTCAAATCGGGCGTTGTTCGCATAGGAGGAAACCAGTTCGCGGCCATGGGATTCAGCCAGGGCGTTCAGCACTCCGGGGCGGGTCGGGGCATAGCGGAAGGTGCGTTGCAGGAAGCCGCGCCGCGTTTCCTTGTAGATGGCGTTGCGCAGTGTCAGCGCAAGGCCGTAATTGTCCTGGTGCCGGGCCAGCACGCCGGGATGGTCGGCGTTTACGGCCATGGATTCATAGAAATCAATGACAGGCTCCACCAGTGTGTCGGCAAAGTCCGCCTCTCCTTGCTCCAGATGGCGCTGCGCAGCGGCCAGATAGGTGGCCAGTGTGGCGTGGGTGTTGTGGTTGATTGCCGTGAAATCAAAGAGGGCCGCCTGCCCGTCGTCACCGGCGCGGGAGGCGAAGAGTTCGGCCATGCGCGCCGCGTTTTCTTTTTCCGATCCCATGGCCCGGATGTGGTCCAGGGAATTGGTCGCCAGCCGCCCCAGCAGGTCCGGGTCGCGATGCAGGGAGGCGATACGGTCCGCCGCGCCGGTGATGTCACCCACCTCAATGCGACAGCCGGTCTCGTTGTCCAGGCAGTAGTCGCGCATGCCGCCGATATCCGTGCATACGGGTACCGCGCCGCAGGCCATGGCCTCCATGGGCGGAATGTGCAGCCCCTCCTGCTCGCTCATGGCCAGCCAGATGTGGCAGGCGCGCATCAGGTCCGCCAGCTCCGTGCGGGACGGACAGCAGAGATACTCGGCATAATCCGGTATGGTTTCCGGGCGCTCCACGGCGCCAAAGAGCTTGAGCTGCACCGGCGTGCCGCGCAGACGCAGGTTCTCCACCACGGCCAGCAGGTCGCCGAACCGCTTGCGCGTCATGGCGTTGTACAGGCCGCCGATGACCAGCCCTTCCGGGCCGGGCATCCGCTTGTCACCGGGATAGAAGAGATCGAAATCTATACCGTAGGGGATGCGCGTCGCTTTCTTTGAGGTATGCGTTGCTGCCGCATCCTCCAGATAATGGGCCACGGCCACAAGGTGCACGGGCTGCCGCCAGTTGCCGATGATCGATTCGCTGGTGCCGGACCAGTTTTCGAAATCCTGCAAATAGGCGAACTTGGCGCCCTTGGACGCAGGCAGCCCGGCCAGCTTCTCGGCCATGGACCAGGAGCTGCACAGCACGGCGTCCGCGTCCGGCACTTCATCGGCCCGCAGCAGCGGGGAGTAGACCAGCCCTGCCTTCACCTCGCACAGGTCGAAGCAGAAGGAGTGGGTGTAGGTCAGGTACGTCTCGTGCCCCATGTCGGCCAGCAGGTTGGCATATTTGACGATCTGGAGGCATCCGCCGCAGTTGCGGAAGCCATCGTTCAGGAAATTGATTTTCACGCGGTTGCCTCGCTTGCGTTGAGAAGGGCGTCGGCCTCGGCCAGCACCCGGTCCGGGGAAAGGTCTTTCAGACATGGATAACCGATTTCGCAGGAAAATTCACCCGGTCCGAGCCGTCCCGGCCCGCTTTGCCTGCCCTGGCAGGGCTGACAGGCGAGATCCAGGGAGATACTCACGGCATTGGGGGCCAGCGGCTGGTTTTTGCTCTTGGAGGACGGTCCGAAAAGCACCAGGGTGGCTGCGCCGGTAGCTGCGGCCAGATGGGCCAGCCCGCAGTCGTTGGCAATGACCAGCCGCGCTGCGCGCAGAATGGCCGCGGCCTCGGGCAGGGACGCATCGGTGACGAATTCCGCGTCCACGCCGCGCAGGGCATGAAGAAAATCCAGCCTGTCGTATGCGTCCAGATCCGCCTCGCGGCAGAGGATCAACGGCCGGTCCAGCCTTGCGGCCAGCGCGGCGAAGTGCGGCCAGCGCTTGGAGTCCCAGCCCGCCTTGGAGCCTGGGCAGAGAACAACACGGCCACGCCGGGATGCCGGGATGGCGGCATCAAAGCCGCCAACAAAGGTCCGGATCGGATCGGGACGGATGCCGGTAACGTTCTTGAAAAACTGGGCGTACGCTTCAGGCTCCGGCCGGTCGCCGGGCTCGCGGTAGGGAGAGTGGAAATATTCGCCCCCGGTTCGATAGGCGCGGGCTTCTATGTTCAATCGGATATCCGCTTTTATATGGTCGAGGTCCTCGGGTCCGATTACGGTAAGGCCATCCGCCGCACCGCGAAACAGCGAAGCCAGGGAGACGCCCGGCGTGTCCGCAAGGGGCAAAAAATACGTTTTGAGACCGAGGTCCATGGCCGCAGCCAGCAATGGCGTGGTCTGAATCACGTTGCCGATGCCACCGCAGGCCGAAAGCAGGAGCGATCGGGCCTCGGCCATATCGCCCTTGGGCTGTGCCTGGACAGAGTTGCTGCCGGACTGCCCGAGGAGCGTTATGCGGGTCGCGCCCATGAGGCCCAGCGCCGTAATGTAGGCATCCCACCCATGGCGGCGGTCCTCGTCGCGCACCAGAATGGCGTCGGTCACCGGTGCCACCAGGGCTGTCAGCTCATTCAGATCAGCCCGGGCAGGCGTAAGGCTGCCGCTCGCATAGGTAACGATGCGGCTGTTCGGAAACTGTTCGGCCGCCGAAGCCTTGTCCGTCTCGTGGCACAGCACCGTACCGGGCCGTAGGTCCCGAATATGGGCCAGCGAAATGAGTCCCGGTTCCGGGAGGACGAGGACGCCTTCCGAGCGGCTGGTGGTGGAACCGGTTATGGATACGGACATGCTCGCTGATCTCATTGCATAGGTTGATGGACGTTCACCCGGAAATTTTTATTCGATAACTGTATGATCAGTCTCGCTGAAAACTTTGGACAAAGTGCCCATATATGTCAACGCCTGCCCGGAGTTTTCGTTGTCTCTCAGAGTGTCTGCATTGGCCTGGCGTCATACCTTGGGCAATTTTTTCCCATAATTTGATACAAAGCAAGGATGATGCCGCGCTGTGTCGCTTTGCGCCTTGCCATTATAAGGGGACGGCTTTCCCTGGGGCTTGTACGGATGAAGCCGAAAAAATTGGAGATTAACGCATAGAGCGAAGAATATGGGTGTGATGCTATTGGCCTGCTGGGAAAGGGAGAATGCCTTGCTGAGAGGCTTAAACCATTCACCGATAAAATGGTCGGGGTTTCCCTCTGAGACGGCCCCGGGGCGGGAAACGTTTTTTCATTTTCCCTGCGGCCTGTTTTGATTACGATGCATCCGGTGCCGCGGTGTCATGCGGCCGGGCTCGATCAATTTTCCTGGGCAGAACAAATAGGATACCCTGCCAAAGATATTCAATAAAGGAGGAATCCGTGGCGAAACACGGCGACGATACGCTTTTTGATCTTGGCAAGTTGGAATTGCGTCCCTTGAGCGAGCGGGTGCACGACCTGGATACGACGGTGATCGGTCCGATGGCCCCGGTGGCCGACATTCATCCCGGCCTTGCAGCCACGGCCAAAGCGTTGAAGGCGGCACGCGAAAAGGGAGCGGCACGCATATTGATGATCGGGGCGCATGTGCTTCGCTCCGGCGTCCAGCGCTATCTGTTCGACCTTATGGAAAAGGGCTTGATTTCCCTCATCGCCGTCAATGGGGCCTGCGCCATTCACGATTTCGAATTCGCGCTGATCGGCGCAACCACCGAGTCTGTTGCCAAATACATCCGCGACGGCCGTTTCGGGCTGTGGCAGGAGACCTCGCGCCTCAACGATATCGCCTCCGATGCGGCAAGGCGGAAGATGCCGCTGGGCCATGCCGTGGGCCGGGCCATTTCCGAGGGTAAGTTTCCGCATCGTGACATCAGCCTTTTTGCCAAAGCCTACGAACTGGGCATCCCGGTGACGATGCATGTGGGCATCGGGTACGACATCGTGTGCGAACATCCCAACTATGACGGCGGTGCCTGGGGGGCGACCTCCCACTTGGATTTTCTGCGCTATACCGAGGAGGTTCGCAATCTGGAGGGCGGCGTGGTCATGAATTTCGGCAGCGCCATCATGGCTCCGGAGATTTACCTGAAGGCCTTGTCCATGGCCCGCAACGCGGCCCGGCCAACGGGCGAGAGCATCCGACACTTCACCACGCTGGTCTGCGACCTGCATGATCTGCCCGACGATTTCCGAGTCCAGCCGTCCAAGTCCACCGCCGGGTATTATTTTCGTCCGTGGAAGACCATGCTGGTCAGGACCGTTGCGGACGGCGGCACCAGTCATTACGTCAAAGGCAGACACGCCGAGACCGTTCCCATGCTGTGGACGGCCTGTACCGGGGCCGGAAGTGATAATTAATTCGTCTGATCGGAGCGGGGGGGGCGTAATTGACTCCCTCCGCTCCGGATGCGTTCAGGACTCGGCAGGGATGAAGCCGACAGGACGCATTCGGTACAACGTGGTTTCATGGCCGACGATGTACAACTCCTCCTGCCCGTTTTTTTTCACCAACTCAAAATCATATTTAATGCATTCCGGCATTGCTTTCTGAAAGAGCGAATTCAGTTCCGGCCCCAGGCAGCCTATGCTGCCGTACGACGAAAAGAGAATATTGTTGTTGTATCGTCGTGCGAAGAGGACGGGCACGGTACGGCTGAACGTTCTGCATAGCTCGGCAGGGACCAGTCCCTTTTTCAGGGAAATCAGGCGCAGAAGCGATCTGTCGGTGTAGGGCACAAGCTCGACGGCGTCTTCCGAAACCATGAATGCCAAGAATTGTTCGAAGTATTTTAGCGGAATATCCGGTTCTTCAAGGATATTGAATTCTGCATCCATCAGGACGAAGTCGCGGTTGTGATTCAGGACCTTGTCTCGACAGATCATGGCCGCGATCCTTCCGGAGGACAGCAGCTTGCTGTGGCAGATGAAGAAATCCAATTCCCGGCTCTTCAGTACGTTTCCGGTCGTTTTATCCACCCACGTTACGTTTTTTGCCCATCCGGACATTGCGTATTTGTCCCCAAGGTCGAGCATGTTGAAATTGCGGAGTTCGCCCTTCAGAGCCGGATCGTCGCAAAAGATGCCGAGTGGGGTCCACTCTTCGGAGAAAAGGGCTATGGACCTGTCGTGGCTGACCAGATAGCGCTTGTTTTCCTCATCCCAGATGATGGACTGGGGAAGCGAGAACGCATAGGGAATCGGCTGAATGTTGAAAAGTGGAACCATGTCCGCCGGTGCCGGTTCGGTCGAAGGCCGGGGAGGTTCCAGTATGCCGCTCGCCTGGGCGGCCTGGTGCAGTGCTTCGGAATCCGGCATGAGCCGGGCGTAGCGGGAACATAAGACGGCAGCGCGTTCCAGATCCCCACCTTCCACAAGCCCGTTCAGAAGTTGCTCCAGGCAGGCATACATGGATTCCATGGCTCGGTGCAGCCTAGATTTCACCGCTTGGTTGAAGTTGGCTGCAAGGGCAATAAAGCAATGCACCTCGTCGGATATGGTTTGTCCGTTTTCCGCAATGCCCGTTCCAAAGGTCAGGCCTCCAAGGTGGGCGGAAGCGTCTGTGCCCGCCGCGTGAAAACGGGACTCCAATTCGAAAAGCGTTTCGAGATCGGCCCCCTCTGCGGCCATGCGGAAAGCGGTGTCCCCGATGTCATCCAGTGTGGAAAGCAGCGCGTCAAGCATGGTTATTCCCCATTTTCCAGTTTGATGACGCAGCGCAGCATGTCTACCCTGTTGCGTACCATCGGTCCTTCATCATCGCCCAGCTCGAATGGCATGAACCGGGAGACGTCCGGCAATTCCGTTCCGCTGACACCCTGTGGAAAAATGAAGAGCCGTCCGTCCAGGCTTTGATCGACAGGCATTACCTGCCTGCCATGCAGCACTTTGCCTGTCTGCTCGTCTATTGGGCGGGCGAAGATATCGACTCCCCACGGTGCATTTTCCGGGCAGAAGGGCTGTCTGGTTTCGGAGCATGTGGCGGAGCTCTTAAAGAGCATGAAAAACATTCCGGCCACGCCTTCGCAGGACAGCGTTGCCTCCGGCTGTTTGGGCGTCAGGTGGTATGCGCGTACCTTGCTGCCGAACAGACCGTCCAAAGTGAGCGGAAGCAAACGGAGAAGCAGCCCTTCGTCCGGGATTTTTGTGGCGCGAAAATAGAATTGTCCTTTCGGCAAACGGGTTACGGACAGTATGTCCTGCGCTTTCCAGGTAAAGGCGTCACCGCATAGGAGGTCTCTGCAGGCCAGCACGCGGTAGCCATTGCCTTCCTGAATGATGGCGATATCTTCGCTCGTATGGATGCCCGGTGCCGTTTTCCATGTCACGTCGAGTGCCGAATAGCTGGGAGCGATGACGCCTTGCCGCTGCCAAAGCGACAGAGCCTCGGCTTGAAATGGGCGGCTTGCGACGTATTCCCCATGGTTTTGCGACATGTCGGCCAGCAGGAGAAAGTCTGCCTGTACCAGTTCCCAGAAGGAACGGCATTGGGGCATGTGATCGACCAGGGTCGAGACCGTGCCCATCGGTGCGGTAGCCTGTTTTCCCGCTTTCAGGGCAGCAGCCAATGTTCTGCTTCGCAATAGTGGTGAACGAAAATTCAGGGCCGCAAAGGGGGGTGTTTGTTCATCCCGCCCGATTAAGTGTGGGATAATGCCGTTGAGCCCGGCGGGAAAGGGCTCGAGTGTATCCGATGCATGGCAGTGCATGACGGTCAGCCCTTTTTTTTGCGCCAGGTCAAGCAACGGGGAGGCGTCTCCCGCGACCAGCACATCGAAATCCTGGGAGGCGAGCCGCCCCATCCATCTCGAAAGCAGTTTGATGCCGTCCTTTGACAGCCAAAAATCTTCCGCTTCGGACAAGAATGCCGGGACGATAATTCTCATGCCGCCGCACCCTTGAGCAACGCTTGGGAGGCACAGGGGGAATACAGTCCCTCCAGAAGAACCTTTTCCGCCAGCTGAAGGTCTTCCAGCGTGTCGATGTCGACAAATTCGACTTCTGACAGCGTGTGGCAATAGATCCGTTCATAACGGATATATGGATGGGTTACCGTAAGATTCCCATAGGGGCGGTATAGCCGATCATTTACGGCATAGGTCGCGGAGCGGTCATCGCGCTTGGAGTGGACAAGGCTGCCTATCGGCAATTCGTCGATGCGTTTGACCGTGATGGCGGTAGTGAATCCTTCATCCCGGATTTTCATGACGCAGGTGTCGATCATCTCTGGTGTCTTGAACGGGCTGGTCGGGTACAACACTGCCTGAATAACGGGCCGAGGGTCTTCCTGATAAAGACGATTATACGTGTACCCGGTGGCCTCCCCGATCAGGGAATTGTCTCCGGCGAATTCCTTTGGCCTCAGAAAGGGAACCTCCGCGCCGTACTCTCTCGAAATGGCGGCAATTTCCTCGTCATCCGTACTGACGACCACCCGGTCCACGGTCTTCGCATTCAGGGCCGCTTCTATGGAATAGGCGATGAGAGGCTTGCCGCAGAGGGGGAGAATATTTTTCCTCGGCAGTCCCTTGGAGCCGCCCCGAGCCGGTATGACGGCAATGCAGCCTAGTTTTTCGGGATGTGGTAATGCCATGTCGATCAATCCTTAAACCTTGGCGGCTTCACCCGTTGTTTTTTTCTGTATGCCCAAAGGCCGGGCCTTGGGGATGCCTCTGTTTGTGCCTGAACTCCCATGGACGTCCTGTGCTCCGTCAAAAGTTCGTCGCGGTCAATCCTTACTATTGCCGTCTGTTCAAGAAAATGCCTTCAAGCTCCATTGGGACCATGATGCTGTTATCATGGTTTGCCATTCCTTCCACCGTTTCACCATGCAGGCGGCTTAATCTCCCTGTGGGAGATGGACAAGGCGAGCGCAGTTATTTGTTTTTTTTAAATATTATTCCACCATGTGTTATAGTGCCCCACCTTGTGTCGATGGTGCTATACCGCTCATATTGTTGTCAAGGATAGTTTGTTTTGTTAGTAAACGATTCACCGGTTTTCCGCGTTCAGGTCCCCATCCTTCATGTTGGTATATCGGCAATTCCCTAATTTGGGTTTATACCAGCAAGGGGCGTGCCATCAAATAACCCGTAGTGTGGGTACGGGGTCTGCTTGGTGTGAGGACGTTCCGTACGGTTTATTCACCGAATGAGGAATTCCGTGCGGCGTGCCGGTTGGTCCTTAATTCGTATGGCGGATAGTGCTGTAGCTGGGAGAGATTTCAATCCCTGGCTCACGCTTCGGGGCTGAAGACAATACGACACGAGGTGTGCACCATGAGACTGACGGCTATGATGCCAACGACAACCATGGCCATATGCCGGCAGGGCGCTTGATGCCATGCTGGAACAGACCCGCCTGCCGGACGAGATCATAATCATGGATGACGGGTCCACGGATAACAGCGTGGAAGTGATCAAGGAGTACGCTCGCAAGCATTCCGTCATCAAACCGGTTTTCCAGCCCAGAATAGGGGGGCTGTCTTTACGGCGCGTGAGATGGTTGCCATGTCTTTGGGGGACTATGTCGTGCCGCTCGCGTCAGACGATTTTATTCTGCCCAAGTTCTTCGAGCTGGACATGGGCATGCTGGCCGCAATCCGCAAGCCTCCATGTGCATCGGCGACTATTTTACCTTTGATGAACCGGCGCAGCGGTTGGAGCTGGCCCGTCCAGGCTGGAGCGATGAGCCGGTCTATTGGGACGGCCCCGCCTATGCCGAAGGGATCAAAGGCGATCTGGTGCCGGGTCACATTGCCATAATCAACAAGCATATGTTGGCCGGGGTGGGGGGATTTCGCACGGACATCCAGTGCCATTGCGACTGGTTCACCCTGCTGGCATTGGCGTTCCGCCATGGGATCTGCTACGTGCCGGAGCCGTTTGGCGCCCGGCGCAGGCATGGGGATTCCTACAGTGCCTGCGGCTCCTGAAGCTCGCCGAAAATTTCAAGGACGTTCCAGCCTACCCCCTTGAATCCCGTGCCCATACCGCTCGAGCGGAGCAGTTTGAACGACTTGAATGCCGTCAAGAAACGGTCATAGTCCATGCCTCGGGTATCGATCTGGTCGAGAAAGTGTCTCTGCGTTCCATGCCGGTAATGAAACGGTATCACCGTCTGTCCGGTCATGTCGTATTCCTTTGTCGAGTGGTGCTGGATCACGGGCCGTCTTCCAACCCGTAGGAGAAATCGATTGTGTCATAACACCCGATATCTCCACCCTATATGATCGTTCGAATAGTTCATTCTACTAGTAAATGGTGTATCCTGATAAGAAAAATCAATTACGTCGAGGGTTAGTGTTTTTATCCGTCTTTTTTTGGGAGAGTTAGTCTAGATAGGCAAACAACATACGAGGGAATGCCATCGGAGTGAGGAAGACAGGCATAGTAGTTGCAAATCACGACTAGGTGTGTTCAATTTGAAAAAAACATTTAGTCAGTGAGGAATATCACATGCAAAGGCTCAAGATTGTCTTGACCGTTCCAAACAACCGCTGGACCGAGGGTGATGAGAGTTCGTTTTGGCATTTTGTGCCTTACAATCTTTGCATGTTGGCCTCCATGATTCGTGACATGTGTGATGTGGAGATTCTCGATGCGAATTTTCATAATCTTTCGGCCGAGGCGTTTGTTGAGGAGTTGAAGACACGGAAGCCCGATGTGGTTGGCGTCACTGTACTCATGGATCAGTTCGCCAATACCGGGCACAAGGCTGCGGAACTGGCTCACAAGGCTTTGCCCGGGGTCAAGGTTGTCATGGGTGGTGTGTACACGACGATGAATCCGGAACGGGCCATTGCCGATGAGAACGTCGACATGTGCGTCATCGGCGAGGGCGAGTACGTCATGCAGGACCTGGTCCGCTATTATCAGGGCGAGGGAGAACTTCCGCAGAAGGGCATTATTTTTCGCAAGGACGGCAAGGTGGAAAACCGAGGCCGGTCCGATTTTATCCAAGATCTGGACGCCCTCCCCCTTCCTGCTTACGATCTTATTGAATTCCCTGAGTATTGCCGCAACGTCAGCCGAGCAACGGTCGACGCTCCTCCCGAACTGCCCTACGCTTGGCTGCTGACCTCGCGCGGATGCCCCATGGGCTGCTGCTTCTGTCAGGTGGAGTCCATCCAGGGTAAGAAAAATCGAATGCGGAGCGCTGAAAGCGTTCTTAACGAACTGGAGTGGCTCAAGCGGGAATATGGTATCAAGTCGTTCGTCTTCATGGATGACAACCTTTACGTCAGCCGGAAGAGGCTCATGGCCATCCTTGACGGTATGATCGAACGGGATTTGGTCATGCCTTGGGTCTCGGCCGGTACTGCGGTCTTCCGTCTGGATGAGGAGTTGCTGGTCAAGATGAAGGAAAGCGGCTGCCGCTATATCTGTGTAGCCATTGAGTCGGGCACCGAACGGATTCTCAAGGAGGTCATCCGCAAGCCCGTGGAGTACGAACACGCCAAGAAAATGGTCAAGCTGGCTAAAAGTCTGGGCATCTACGTGGGCGCGAATTTCATCGTCGGATTTCCCACTGAGACCTGGCAGGAAATCCGCCAGTCCATTCGTTTTGCCGAGGAACTGGACGCCGACTACATCAAGTTGTTTCACGCCATCCCGTTGCGACACACCAAGCTGTGGGAGTTGTGCGAAAAACATGGGGCCTTCAAGGATAACTTTGACGTGGATTCCTTGCGTTGGAGTGACGGCCAAATCGCCAGCGACGAATTCTCCAACAATGATCTGACAGTGCTACGCGCCTATGAGTGGGACCGCATCAACTTTACGGATGAGGCCAAACTGAAGCGGACCGCGGACATGATGCACATCTCGGTGGAGGAATTGAACGAGATCCGCAGGGAAACGCGCAAGAACGCGCATCGCAATATCTGGAAGGATGTGGATGCGGCGATGCACAAGGTGGGAATCTAGGTTCGCGCGCCGCCGTATCGGGCGAGTTCGAACATCCCGCTTGCCTGGCGTATGATCCCGGGAGCCCGTACAGACCGGCCCCCACAGCAAACAAAAGGTACACATCATGAAATTGACAGTTTTCATATCCAACTACAATTACGGCTCGTTAATCAGCAGATCTCTTGATGCCGTGCTGAGTCAGTCCCGCTTGCCTGACGAAATTCTTATTACGGACGACGGTTCTACCGACAACAGTGTGGACGTTATCAAGGAATATGCCCGTAAACACTCTATCATCAAGCCCCATTTCCGCCCGAAAAACATGGGAAGCGTGTCTGCGGCGCGTGAAATGGTCGAGAGGGCCGAAGGTGATTACATCATTCCGCTCTCGTCGGACGATTTTATCTTACCGGACTTCTTCCGGTTGGGCGCGGAGATGCTGGAGGAAAACCCGCAAGCAAGTATGTGCTTCGGTGATTTTTTTACCTTTGATGAGCCTTCGCAGCGGCTGGAGTTGTGGCGTACCGGCTGGAGCGAAGACCCCGTCTACTGGGACGGACCGACTTATGCCGAGGGTGTTAAGGGAGACCTTGTGCCCGGCCATGTGTCCATGATCAATAGGCGGATGCTTCTCGATGCCGGTGGATTTCGTGAAGACCTGAAATGGCATTGCGACTGGTTCGTCCTGCTGGCATTGGCCTTCCGCCATGGGGTCTGCTATGTCCCCGAGCCGTTCGGCGTCCGGCGTAGGCACGGTGACTCCTACAGTGCGACGGGGCGGCGCGATCGGTCCCAGCAGGACGCCATTCTCCGGCGCATCCTGGACCTGCTCGTCTCGGAGGAGTACCGGGACGTGCTGCCTGGATTCGTGGACAGTTGCTCCATGCTTTTTTTCCGCAATGAAATGCACCGGGTATTCATGACCGACCCCTCCCTGTGGACGCCGGAGCGAATCATGCTTTGTATGCCGGTGCTCCAGAGCCGGGCGGAGGAGTGCCGGGCGCAAGGACAGAAGTTGTGGGACGCCAGGCTCGACCCCTTCGAAACTGAGTATCTTGATTTGATAAAGCATCGCCTTGGCATCGAATAGTCGGGAATCCGTCCCAGCACCGGTGTATCACGAGTGGATAGAGGTGGTCTCATGGTGAAGATCCTGCAAAACGACATTGCTGAGAATGTGGTCTTCGGAGAAGACGTCACGGTCGTGGCCCCGGTAAATCTGGATGGTTGCTCCGTTGGACAGGGGACATTTGTCAACCCTTCCACCGAGATCCAGTCGGATGTTGCCATAGGGAAAAACTGCCGTATTCAGTCCCACGCATTTATCTGCTCATTGGTCTCCGTCGGCAACAATTCACGACCTCTCACGGAGCCAAGTTCGTGAATGACAAGTTTACCAATGAAAGTCCTGTAGAGGGGACAAGTCCTTATGGTGTTCCACAACCCTGGGCGACAACGTATCGGTGGGCACCAACGCCACGCTTCTCCCTGTTTCTGTCTGTTCCGATGTCGTTATCGGCGCGGGTAGTGTGGTGACGCTGGATATCGTCAAGCCCGGCTACTATTGCGGCAATCCGACTCGATTTCTGCGGCCATTGAATGGAGACGACAAGTGATTGATATCCCTAAATTCCTAGTCATCGGCGCATCCGGCTATCTGGGGTCCGCCCTGCTCGCCGTGGCGCGAAGGGGCCACCCGGACGCCATGGGGTTGACCAGCCGTTCCGTCCCCCTGGAAGCGCCGGATCTTTCGGTGGTCGGCGTGGATGATATGGGGTACGAGTGGGGCGTCATCGCTGCGGAAGTCTCTGACCCGGCCCGCTGGGCGGCGGAACCCGAGGCTGTTCGCAAATGCAATGTGGACGGCACCCTGAGTCTTGCCCGCCAGCTTGCCGAGATGGACATCCGCCCCTTATGGTTCTCGTCTGATCAGGTTTTCGACGGCCGGGAATCGTCCTACGGCGACGACGCGCCGACCAGCCCGGTCAATGAGTATGGACGGCAGAAGGCGGAGGTCGAGGCGCGGTTTACCGAGGCCTCTCTCGGCATGGGACTGGTCGTCCGGTTGTCCGTGGTTTACGACACGGTGCCCGGTTCGGGCACGCTGCTGGATGCCATGATGGGCAACCTGCGTTCCGGCGGTATCGAGCGGGCGGCGTCGGGCATTTGTCTGTCGCCCACGCATATCGATGACGTTGCAGCCTGCCTGCTGCATCTCATGCGCGCCAAGACGACGGGCGTCGTCAACGTAACCGCCGAGTCCATCTCCCATCTTGATTTGGCGCGGCTGGCGGCCGAGGCTGCCGGTGTGGGGGAGGATCGGGTGCAGCCTGTCGACGTTGCCGATTTGGACGCGCCGTTTCTCCGGCCTTTGGGAGGTGTGGTTCTGGCTCCCTCGCCGCGTCTGGACGGATACAAATTCCTGGATGTGCGCGAGGCATTGACGCGGCTGGCTGCGGCAACACGGTAGAAAATTTTGAGGAACGCCCCTAGTGACGCTGATCGGAATTGATTTGGACAACACCCTGGTGGCCTATGGCCATGCGTTTCGCGACCTTGCCGTTGAGCGCGGTCTGGCGGATTCCTCCATTGCGGCGGACAAGTCCGCCGTGCGGGCGGAGGTCTGGGCCAAGCACGACGATATCGCCTGGCAGCATCTTCAGGCCGCTGTGTACGGGCCGGAGATCAGCCGGGGGTTGGTCATGGCGGGTGCCGCCAAATTCCTGCTCGCCTGCCGGGACCGGGGGCTCGAACTGGTCATCGTCAGCCACAAGAGCGAGTTTGCCTCCATTGATCCCGGTGGCTGCAACCTGCGCACGTCAGCCATGGGCTGGCTTGAGCTGAACGGCTTTTTCCGGCCGGTCTGTGCGGGCGGCTTTGGATTTTCGCCGGGCGAAGTGTTTTTCGAGGGCAAGCGGTCCGCCAAGGTCGAGCGGATCAACGGGCTGGGATGTGATGTCTTCATCGACGATTTGCCCGAAGTGCTCACCCATCCTGACCTCGCGCCTTCCGTGCGCCGCATCCTGCATCAGCCGCAGCCGGGCGAAGCCGAAGGATGCGAATTGGCCGGGCCGTGGCCGCACATCTCCCGTCACCTGCTGGGGGGCGACTGATGCCGCGCCGCACGCCCTACGTGGATTCGGATTTCTTCGGTATGCCGCCCGGTACCAAGGCCTCGCCGCTGGGCGGAGGGCGCAACAGCCAAGTCTTCCTCATGGATATCCCGGACCGCGACCCACTGGTCTTCAAGCGCTACTTTGTGGACACGAGCGACAAACGTGATCGACAGGGGGCCGAGGCCCGTGCCCTGCGTTTCCTGGCCGAAGCGGGCGTGCGCCAGTCGCCCCGGCTGCTTGCGTTGGACAAGGACCGCCAAGCCTCCATGCTCTCCTATGTGCGGGGCGACAAGATCGCCGAACCCACGGAGCATCACATGGACGAGTCCGCCCGGTTTCTGGTGCGGCTCATCGAACTTTCGGCATCGGAAGAAGCCGCCAAGACCGGGTTCACTTCCGCGTCCGAGGCCTTTTTTTCCGTGGAAGGCGTGGCGGAGAACATCCGCGTCCGGCTGGCCCGGCTGGATTCCGTTGACGACGAATGTCCGCTTTGCGCGGAACTTTCCAATTTTCGCGACAACGAGTTGCGTCCGGCACTTGATCGAAACCTTGAGGCGTGCGCCCGGTTGTTGGAAGCTGCGGATATGCGCATGGATCGGGAAATCCCCGAATCCTGGCGCATCCTAAGCCCGTCGGACTTCGGCCTGCACAACGTGCTGGTCCGGCCGGACGGCACCCTCGCCTTTTTCGACTACGAATATTTCGGATGGGACGACCCGTCCAAGACCCTGGCCGATTTCTGCCTTCATCCGGCCATGAATCTCTCCGGCCCGCTCCAGCGCCGGTTTCTGGAGGGCGTTCTGCCCGCCCTGATCCGCATCGGCTATGATCCACGCCGCGCCGCGCCCCTTTTTCCCCTTTTCGGCCTCAAGTGGTGCTGCATCCTGCTCAACGAGTTCGTCCCGCGCGACATGGCCCGACGTGCCTTTGCCATAGCGGGCGTCGAAGCGGAACCGCAGGTGGAGAAGGAGGCCGTGGATCAGGTGCTGACCCGGCAACTGGACAAGGCGAGCGCCCTGCTGCACAGTCTGGACGACCGGGCCGCCGTCTTCGCGCATCATATCGATACCCTGGCCCCCCGGCCATAGGAAGGACACAATGAGCAAAACAATTCTCGTCTCCGGCGGTGCCGGATATATCGGTTCACACACCTGCAAGGCCCTGGCCGCGCGCGGCTACACCCCGGTGGTTTACGACAATCTGGTCTACGGCCACGAGTGGGCCGTCAAATGGGGCCCGCTGGTCAAGGGCGATATTGCGGACCGCGAGGCTCTGGACGCGGCCTTCGAGACCTACAAGCCGGACGGCGTCATCCATTTCGCGGCGTTTTGCTTTGTCGGGGAGTCCGTGCAGGACCCCGGCAAATATTATCGCAACAACGTCTCCGGCACCCTGACCCTGCTGGAGGCCATGCGCGACCACGGCGTGAAGCCCATCGTCTTTTCCTCCACCTGTGCGGTCTATGGTATGCCGCAGCACATGCCCATGAACGAGGAACACCCGCAGTGGCCCATCAACCCCTACGGCTGGTCCAAATTCATGATAGAGCGCGTGCTGGAGGACTTCGGCCGCGCCTATGGTACCCGCCATTGTGCCCTGCGCTATTTCAACGCCGCCGGAGCCGATCCCGAGGGCGAGATCGGCGAAGCCCACGATCCGGAAACCCATCTCATTCCCCTGGTGCTGGAGGCCGCCCGCGACCCGAAACGGACCATCTCCATCTTCGGCACGGACTACGACACGCCCGACGGCACCTGCATCCGCGACTACATTCACGTCAACGATCTGGCCGATGCCCACATCCGCGCCCTGCAATACCTGGAAGACAACAATTCAGCCGCCATCAACCTCGGCACCGGCACCGGCAATTCCGTGAAGGAGATCATCGATGCCGCCCGAAACGTCACCGGCCTGCCCATCGAGCCGGTCATCGGCTCCCGCCGCCCCGGCGACCCGCCGCGTCTGGTGGCGGACCGCACTTATGCGGGCAAGCTCTTGGGCTGGAACCCGCAGTATTTAGACATCCGCGAGACGTTGGCTCACGCCTGGAATTGGATGAATCGGTAGAAGCTGGGAAGAAAGGCAAAAGGCAGAAGTTGAGCCGCCTCCGGCGGGATTCACTTTAGAGTGTTTCGCACCCTCAAGGTGCGAGTTACTTTTGGACCAGAGCGCCCAAAAGTAACCAAAAAGCGCTCTTGGGGTGCCATGTCCATCGCCCCGGTGACGGACAAAGAATCTGATCCAAACGGCCTGCGCTCCCACGGCCCAAGGCGGGAAGCTAAAAAAGCCGGTCCGCGAAGATTCGCTCCGGCCGTTTGGTCAGCTTCTAAGCCGCGTCCCCACAGGGCTTCCGCGAAGTAGCTTGGCTATTCACCGCTGCGGCAAGCAGAAGTCTGAACATCCGCAAAAGCAGGTCCTGAAGACAACCGTCCGATCCCGCAAATCGTAACAGTTAATTCGCTGACACCAGCCCTGTGTTTCGGCGGTTAGCAACCGACCAAGCGGGTAAGGCGGCTCCCGTGAGCCACCCGGACGGCTGGCGGTAGCCTCGGTCTGCTCGCGGAGAAACGGCACTATACTTTTCATTTGATGGAGCCGTCCCGCTTGGATCGGATGCTTCCGACGTAACACGCAGGCGGCCAAGCTACCCCCAAGGGCCTTTTTCGTTCTTTTTGGCCCAGCAAAAAGAACCGCTGCCCGCGCAGGGCATTGGAGGGCATTTTGAAGCCGAACGGCTTCAAACCCGGCTCTCTGCTTCTGGAAAATCAAAGATAAAAACATAAAAGAAAGACAAAATACAGAAGTGGAGTCGCCTCCGGCGGGATTCATTTCAGAGTGTTTCGCACCCTAAAGGTGCGAGTTACTTTTGGACCAGAGCGCCCAAAAGTAACCAAAAAGCGCTCCTGGGGGGCCATGCCCATCGCCCCGGTGACGGGCCAAGAATCTGATCCGAACGGCCTGCGCTCCCGCGTCCCAAGGCGGGGAGCTAAAAAAGCCGGGCCGCGAAAATTCGCTCCGGCCGTTTGGTCAGCTTCTAAGCCGCGTCCCCGCAGGGCTTCCGCGAAGTAGCTTGTCTCTTTGACGTTGCGGCAAGCAAGAACCCGAACATCCGCAAAAGATGGTCCTGAAGACAGACGTTCGGTCTCGGAAGGCGTTGCTGCTAATTCGCTGATACCAGCCCTGTGTTTCGGCGGTTAGCAGCCGACCAAACGGGTAAGGCGGCTCCCGTGAGCCACCCGGACGGATGGTGGCAGCCTCGGTCTGCTCGCGGAGAAACGGCACTATACTTTTCATTTGATGGAGCCGTCCCGCTTGGATCGGATGCTTCCGGCGAAACACGCAGGCGGCCAGTCTACCCCCAAGGGCCTTTTTCGTTCTTTTTGGCCCAGCAAAAAGAACCGCCGCCCGCGCAGGGCATGGAGGGGATTTTGAAGCCGAACGGCTTCAAACCCGGCTCTCCTCGAACAAAAAAACTCCCCCTGACATTTTACGTTCAGGGGGAGTTCCTCAACTTCCATCCATCAACCCCGTTAAGGGCGGGATTTTATTGTACACTCGTCGAGGTAGTATCAGGCTTCACGATGAACTTTTCCTGTTGTAGCTTGTACTGCTCCAAAAACTCGCCGATCTTGGTGAATGTGGTCGTCTGGACCGGTCCGTTGGGATGATCCGAAACCGTCACATCCGGGATGAAGATTGAGGCGAAGCGCAGGCCGTTCTTGCTCAGTTTGCCGTATCTGACATCCTGCGGTTTGAAGTATGCTTTGATGTCCGCCTTGATCTGATCGTAGTCGTCTGTCTGATATATTGCGGCCACGACGACGTCCAGCGTGTGCTCCGTGCAGTTTTGGTATTCCTTGGTAAAGGGATTTGCGATCACGGAGTAGTGGGGCTGGTGAACCTTTTCGTAGGTGGGCGAGTGAATAACCTCTGAAATGCGCTGTTGCAGCTTGGGGGTGGGAATGATGACTCCGGCCTCCAGCGTATACACCCCGGAAAAGAAGTCTGCCGGAAAGTCCTGAACCAATTCACTGAGTTCTGGGTGATCGCTCAACTGGTAGAGGTTGTAGACCGCGTAGCCCGGAACCTTGTTGCCGTCATTGGTTGTAATCATCGAGTATTCGAAAATCCCGACGTGGGTGAAGCTGATGCCCTTGGGCAGGTCCTCGCGAGCCCGACCGACTCTGCCGACCAGGGCTATATGCGCCCCGCGTTGGGCCAGCTCCTTCTCCACTTTTTTGGCAAAGGCGTATACTTCCTGGGGCTTGAAGTTGACAGGTTCGGCGGCACTCCTGCTCCCGGCATTGGCCTCTGGAGAAAGGAGGAAAACAAACAACAGCAGTAGAACGGCAGCACGTGATTTCATATTTAGCCCCTCTGCTTACTGCATTGCCTTGTCGGGAGCCGGACCGGCGGTAATCGTTTTGTCCGTCACAGGCAGGGGCTTGCCGCTTGCGTTATCCATCATGGAATCTCCGGCCTTGCCGGAAACTTGTCCGGCGGCACCCGATACCGTGAGCGGAACCGCACTGACGGCCGACGCACCTTGAAGAGAACCGCCGGTGACCTGAGCTGATCCCTTTACAACGTTGGAGCTTCCCTCTGCCGAATTTTTCGCACTGCCGTCTGCAAATGCTATGGAAAAGGAGAGCAGCAGGGACAATAGGGCAGCCAAGAGAACTAACGTAAGCTTTCGCATTTCAATCTCCATGGGATGAATAATATGACAAGTGTTACAAAAACATTGCTCCGCATATAAAATCGATAGACAAAAATCAATAATCATCAAGAAAAAACAGCCGTGACAGGGATCTCATCAACATAGGATTTCGGCATAAATCGCAACTTTTGTCCATATACTGATTAAACGGCACACAACAGAAAAGACATAATAACGGGGCATTGGACTGAGGGTTTTCTCTATCATTTGAATAAAAGCGGCGGATCACCCAAGGCGATCCGCCGCTTACTAGCGCTGCCCCGCCGGAGGGCGGGAAAACCATTTACTTTTGCGTCTCGACGTACCAGCCGCTGGACTTGGTCAGCAAATCCTGCACCCGCCCGACCAGCGCGTGCGGGTCGGTCAAATACCCCTCAAGCAGCAGCGCCGACTCGAAGAGCTGGTTGGCCGCCTGATCGATGAACGGATCGTTCTCGTCCTTCTCGATGATGACCAGCAGGTTGCGGACCAGCGGGTGGTCCGGGTTCACTTCCAGCACCTTTTTGGGGATGGAGGTGTCCTTGGAAACCACGCGCATGATCTTGTCCATGGAGGAGGTGACATTGCCGTCCGGGTTGGCCAGGCAGACAGGGGAGCTGGACAACCGGCCGGTGGCCTTGACCTCGGTCACGGCGTCGCCCAGTACGGCCTTGATGCGGGCGAGCAGCTTGTCCAGAACCGGCTTCTGCTCTTCGGCCAGCGGCTCCGGCTTGTCCTGCGGCTCGATGTCCTCGAACTTGTCGAGCTTGGCCATGTCCGCATGTTCGGCGCTGACCAGGGTTTTGCCTTCGAAGTCGCGCAGGGCGTCCATGACGAACTCGTCAATGGGCTCGAAGAGGTAGAGCACCTCCACGCCCTTGCGCCGGAAGACTTCCAGGTGCGGGGAGAGGGCCAGGGCCTCGCGGCTCGGTCCGTAGGCGTAGTAGATCTCCTCCTGTCCTTCCTTGGCGCGGGAGAGGTAGTCGGCCAGCGAGGTCAGTCCCTTGGTGTCCTCATGGTGCGAGGAGTTGAAGCGGACCAGGGAGGCGAACTTGTCCTTGTTCAGGAAATCGATGTACCCGGCCTTAAAGAGCAGGCCGTGGGCGCGCCAGAACTCGGCGTAGCGCTCCTCGTCGTCCTTGGCCATCTTGCCCAGATGGTCCAGCACCTGCTTGACCAGGGTGGAGCTGATCTTGCGCATGAGCAGGTTGTCCTGCAACGTCTCGCGCGAGATGTTCAGGGGCAGGTCCTCGGTATCGACCACTCCCTTGATGAAGCCGAGGTATTCGGGGAGCAGGTCCTTGTTCTGCTTTTCGATGAGCACGCGGCGGACATAGAGGTCCAGGCCGCGGTTCTCGCGGTTCATGCCGAAGGGATCGTCCCCGTTCTTGGGGGTGAACATCAGGGCATTGAACTGTACCGGCGCGTCGACAGAAGTGTGCAGGGTGTCGAAGGGGTCCTCGGAGTCGTAGGTCAGGAACTTGTAGAACTCGGCGTATTGCTCGCTGGTGATCTGGAACTTGGGCTCGCGCCACAGGGCGGAGACCGTGTTCACCCGCTCGTCGTCCACGAAGATGGGGAAATTGACGAAGTTGGAGTGCTTTTTGACGATGTTCTTCAGCGCGGCCTTGTTGGTGAACTGATCGACCATGTCCTTTTGCAGCTTGACCTCGATCCTGGTGCCGCGCGGCATGTCGCCCATGGCATCGGGTTCCAGATCCTGGAGCTTGTAGTCGGTGCGGCCGTCCGAGGTCCAGGCGATGGGCTGGGCGCCCTCGTCCATGGAGCGGGTGGTGACGGTGACCTCGTCGGCCACCATGTATACGGAATAGAACCCGACGCCGAAGCGGCCGATGAGGGAATCCAGGGATTCCTTGCTGTCTTCCGCCAGCTTGGCGATCTCGGCGGTGCCGGAGTGCGCGATGGTGCCGATGTTCTGCATCAGCTCGTCGCGGGTCATGCCCACGCCGGTGTCGGTCACAGTGACGGTCCCGGCTTCCTTGTCGGCGGTGATGCGGATCTCCGGGGCTATCTCGTCCTCATTTCCCTGGCTGGTTGCCTTGAACCGGGCCTTCTCCAGGGCATCGGATGCGTTGGAGATCAGTTCGCGCAGAAAGATTTCCTTGTTGGTGTACAGGGAGTGCACCAGGATGTTGAGAAGCTGGCTGACTTCCGCCTTGAATTTGTGGGTGGTCTTTTTGCCCATTTTCAAACCTCCGAAGCGAGCCGACCGGACGCGTGTGCCGCGCAGGCATTCCGGAACGGCGTGGTGTTGTTTGGTTGCGTTGTGCCGCCCGTCATTCGACAAGGCCCGCCGACCGGACAAAAAGCCGGTCGGCGGGACTGCTTGGCGTGGGGGCCGTGCGGGAATGGCGATTTCCGCACGTTGTGTAAATAGTTACGGTCGGGTTGCTGTCAAGGGCTGAATGGAAGGTTGGGAGGATATCCCGAATTCCCGCTACCCCGGCCCCGGTGGGCGATCACCGGGGCCGGGACGGGCATGGTTGCCTAGAGAGTGCCCTTGGAGGTCTAGAGAACCGAAATATTGGGGCTAGGCCGAAACCGCCTTGATCTTGCCCAGGAGGTACTTCTCCATTTCGCGGCGGTCCTTGCGCAGGCGGATCATCTCCGCCTCCATGATCTTGAGCTTTTCCCTGAGCTCCGCGTTTTCGGACTTGAGCGCCTCGGTCTCCTGCATGGTGGAGGTGATGCGGTCGGCGGCGGCTTCCAGCCCGCTGCGGATGTCTTCAACGTCCTGCCCGCCCAGGGCCTCGGGGTTGAGCACGGAGCGGATGCCCTCGCCCACGGATTTGGCGATCTCCAGCCCGATGGCGGCGGCCATCTTCATGGCGGGCTCAATGGCGTTGCCGTTCATGGGCACGGGGGCATAGGCGGTGCCTTCGGGCATGGCATCGGCCTGGAGCGGATAGGACCCGGCCAGCTGGTCCATGACGTCGCGCGCGGTGTGCCCTTCCTTGAGCAGGCGGGAAATGGTGGAAAACACCTCCACTGCCTCGGGCTTGAACCGCTTCTGACGGCCCCGTCCCACACTGGGCAGATGCTGGGCGAACCGATTCTTCCAGTAATGCACCGTGGATTCGGGCAATTCCAGTTCGCGGGCGATCTCCGCCACGGAAAGTACTTTCTTGCCGGTCATTGTTCCCCCCCTGAGTTTCTGACCCCTTGTTGTTCTTCATTGGAGTACAGAACATTGCATTTTTTTTCAAGGGGAAACGCTGGCTTATCCTCTTAATTTTAAATGGTTTTTTGGCGTGTCCCGCGTTGTGGTTGAAATTCTTAATTTTTTCTAGACTTTTTATAGGGAATATTATGGAGAAAATCGCGTCAATATCCGTTTTTTCGGGCCATACCTCGCCATACAGACGACTGCTTTCCGGGATATCGTGGACCGGATTGGGGATGGTTTGCGGATTGATTGCTGCCCGTTGGAGGCGGTTGCCGGGGCTCGCGGACCGTTGCGGTTTGCCAAGGCGGGCGGCTTATACTACTAAGCGCTAATCGATCACGTTGCCCTGGACTAAGGAAACTCTATGAACAAGCTCTGCTCCCTTTCCTCCTGGTATTTGATTCTCCGCCTCGTCATCGGCGGCGTTTTTGTGGTTGCCGGTGCGCTGAAGCTTGCGGATACCGCATCCTTTGCCATAGCCATAGATGCCTACGGGCTGGTTGCCTGGAGCACGGCCAAGCTGCTGGCCCATCTCCTGCCGGTGGTGGAAATCCTCACCGGGCTTGGCCTCATTTTCGATATCCGGGGCGCGCTTGTACTTGTTGTCGCACAGTTGTTGGTGTTCATGGGCGTAGTCGGCTGGGCCATGCATCTCGGGCTGGACCTCGATTGCGGTTGCTTCGGCTCCGGCGGGCAGACCGGTGGTTCAGGCGGAGACCTCAAGGAGACCCTTTTCCGTGACGCGGCCCTTCTTGCCGGATGTGCCGTGCTCTACTGGCATCGCTGGCGCGACATGCGCCAGCCTCGTTCCCTGCTCCATCCCTTCAAGCGCTAATCTGTTTTTCCCTGTCTCGCGCTTTTCATTCCGCCCTTGCCTTGTGGTCTGGGGCCGCTCCTTCTTTGTGCGCGTTCCATATACTAGAAGCGGGCATGGATGTAGTCCATGCCCGCTTCTGTTACGACGGGTACTAGCTTGGGGTGAGAACTTAGAAGCCCAGGGCCATGCCGTCCTTGCGGGTGTCGCTGCCGCCGGAGAGCATTCCGGTTTCCTGGTTGATGCGAATGGCCTGGCTGCCGCCGATGGGGCTGTCCACGACACGCAGTTTGTGGCCGCGGTCGCGCAGTTCGGCCCGCACCAGATTCGGCACGCCGGGTTCGATTTCCATCTCGTCGCCAAAGGCGAAGGTTCGGGGGTGGTCCATGGCCTCCTGCAAATCCATGCCCCGGTCGAGGACATTGGATATGAGCTGCGCCTGTCCGGCTGCCTGATACTGGCCGCCCATGACGCCGAAGGGCATTACCGGCACGTCGTCCTTGAGCATCATGCCCGGGATGATGGTGTGCATGGGCCGCTTGTTCGGGCCGATGGCGTTGGGGTGGCCTTCGATCAGCCGAAAGGAGGCACCGCGGGAATGGAACAGGACGCCGGTGGCCGGGTCCAGATGCGTGGAGCCGAAGGAGTGGAAGATCGAGTTGATAAAGGAAATGGCGTTGCCTTCATTGTCCACCACGCACAGGTAGATGGTGTCCTTGTGCTCGGGTTCGTCCCAGAAGGCCGGGGGCATGGCCTTGTCCATGCGGATGCGCTTGGCCAGTGCGTCGATGGCCGGGTCGGAGAGCAGGGTCTCGGCCAGTCCCTCGCACTGCGAAGGGTCGCCGATGAGGGCGTCGCGGTGGTAATAGGCCAGCTTGGTCGCCTCGGCATGGAGGTGGATGCGGTCGGCTTCCGAGACATTGGGACCGAGGTCGAACCTGGACAGGATGCGCAGGATCATCAGCGCGGCCAGTCCCTGGCCGTTGGGCGGGCACTCGAAGATGTCGAATCCGCGATAGTTGGCGGAGATTGGATCGACCCAGTGGGCTTGATCGCATCCCTCGTAAAAGTCCTCGGCCGTGTGCAGGCCGCCGAGGGACTTGAGGTGGGCCGCCATGGCCGCGCCTGTCTCGCCGCGATAAAAGGCCTCGGCGCCCTTGGCCGCTATCTGGCGCAGCCGGGTGCCGATGAGCGGCTGGGCGATGCGCTCGCCGGTTTTCGGCGCGCGTCCGTTGGGCAGGAATACCTTGGCGGTGTGCTTGTCACCGGCGGCGAGTCCTTCGTTGGCTTTCCAGTCCTGGGCAACGCGGGGCGTGACCGGGAACCCGTTTTCCGCATAGCCGATGGCGCGCTGGAAGAGCCGGTCCATGGGCAGGGAACCGTGGTCCGCGTGCAGGCGGCACCATGCGGAGACCGAGCCGGGAATGGTTATGGCGTGGGGGCTGGTCTGTGGGATGGATTCGGTCAGGCCGGTGGCCTTGATTGTATCGATGGTTGCGGCGGCCGGAGCGCGACCTGAGCCGTTGAGCGCCTTTACCGCTCCGCCCTTGGGGGCATAAAGGGCGAAGCAGTCCCCGCCCACGCCCGTCATCAACGGATCGACGACGGACTGGACCGAGACGGCGGCCAGCGCGGCGTCGACCGCATTACCACCGGAGGACAGGATGTCCAGCCCCGCCGCTGTCGCCAACGGGTGCGAGGTGGCGATCATGGCGGAAGGGGCGAGGGTGCTCGGTCGTTTTGCAGAAAAAAAGTCGAAATGCATCGTGGTTTCACCTGGTTGTTGAACTTTGAGAGAGAGAGGCGCCTCAAACGATAGCGATATTGCAAGCCGATGGCTACGGCTGTTTTTCGATATGGGGATGCAGACAGGCCACGGCCCGTCCGGGGCAGGGGTGGGCAGGGGCGGATCGTATTTCCGGCAGTCCGCCTGGATCACGGGGCAGCGTGTGGAAAACCGGCATCCCTTGGGCAGGGCCATGGGGCTGGGAATCCCGCCCGGAAGCGGTTCCTTGAGCTCCTGGAAGAAACAGGGCGCAACGGCCCGAAGTGCAGCGGAATACGGATGGGCCGGTTTTTTCAGCACCGCGTTGGTCGGTCCCGTCTCCACTCTCCTGCCGAGATACATAATGGCTATATCGCAGCACTGGTAGCTGGCAACCCCCAGGTCGTGCGGGATGAAGATCAGGATCATCACTTCTTGCAGGCTGCGCAGCTGACGAACAAACGGCCTTCGGCGATCATTAGTCCCCAGTACGGTATGGGCGGGGTAATGGCGGTGCCGAGAGGGGATTCGTAGGCTTTCTGGGAATATTCGGCCTGAGCATCAGCTGGACGGGATTACCCGGCGCCAGCTTCGGTGCCTATCGCAAAAAACTGATTTTCAACCGACCTGATTCTGTCCGGCATGAGGCCTGGAATCTGTTTTCACTCCAGCAGACATGCCGGGATGAAAGGTCCCCATTCCTACAGATTCTCTCCGCAGGCCGCGCCGGAGGCAAAGGCCCAGTGCAGATTGTAGCCACCGAGGTCCCCGGCGACATCCAGGGCCTCGCCTATGACGTGCAGCCCCGGCACGGTCTTCGCCGCAAAGGTCTTGGATGAAATGGCGTCGGTATCGATACCGCCCACTGTAACCTCGGCCTTGGCAAGCCCTTCGGTGGCGGACGGCGTAATGCAAAAATGGTGAATGGCCTTTCCGGCCAGCTCGATCTGCTCTGCCGAGAGCTGACTGGCCGGAGTTTCAAGGAGTTCGGCCGGAAGCAGGTGCGGGCTCAGTCGTTTTGGCAGTACGCGGCCGAGCAGGTTTCGGAACAGGATGTTGGAGGTCCGATTGGCTTCCACCAGATCCTCCACAGGAGAACCGGGCAGGAAATCAATGGTGATGGACCGATTTTCTCGCCACCGGGAAGATATCTGCAAAATGGCTGGTCCCGAAAGGCCCGTGTGGGTAAAGAGCAGGGCGTCGGTAAAGGTGGCATTCTCGCAGGATACCGTTGCGTTCAGAGCGTTCCCGGCGAGGTCGCGGCATAGATCGCGTTGTTTTTTGGGCAGGCTCAGGCCGACCAGCCCGGGCCGGGTGGTCGCAACCTTCAGGCCGAACTGACGGGCAAGGGAATAGGCCAGCTCCGTACCGCCTGCCTGCGGCCATGAGGGGCCGCCAAGGGCGATGACGAGCTTGGGCGCTTCAAGCGTGGCCGGGCCGGAGCGAACTTGGAACGGACCGGAGCCTTCCACAGCGTCGATATCGTTGCCGAGGTACAGGGCGACGCCGAGACGTTGGCATTGCTCGGTGAGGATGCCGGCCAACTTGGGAGCGCCTTCATGGGTGAAGAGCTTGCCGTGGTCCCGTTCCTCATACGTTATGCCGTGGGAGGTGAAGAAGTCGATGACATCCCAGGGCGAAAGCCGGGCCAGCGCGGATTTGACGAAGTGTGGATTGGCGCAGAGGTAGTTGCGCGGCTCAACCGAAAGATTGGTGAAATTGCCTTTGCCCCCGCCGGAAATGCGGAGCTTGCGCGCGGTGCGCGAGGAGTGGTCCACTACGGCCACGGACAGGCCGCGCCGGGCGGCGGAAAGGGCGCAGAACAGGCCTGAGGCCCCTGCGCCGAGGATGATGACGTCGCATGATTGCATGGCGGGAAGATAGCAGGGAGTGGGACGGTGCGCCAGAGGGCGGAATCGTCTTTTCAAGCTTGCCGGATTTTGCTACAAGCAACGGAACGAACAAGAGAATTGACGGAGGTTGTGAACATGTTGGGTTATTTTTGGTTTTTCCTGGGACTGTGCCTGACCATCGCCGCCTTGGTGATGATCAAGATCAGCTCTCCCAACGAGCACTAGTTTTCGCCGCGCAAGCGGCATGAGAGGGGGAATCGGCAAGGCCGGTTCCCCTTTGTTTTAGGCGACACGAAACCATCCCGGAGGTGGCGCGATGATCATCTATTCCTGGAACGTGAACGGCTACCGGGCCGTGCTCAAGAAAAATTTTCGCGACTGGCTGGACGGCTGCGGCGGCGACGTGGTCATGCTGCAGGAAACCAAGGCCGAGCCGGAGCAGATAGAGACAGAGAACCGCGAGCCGGACTCCTTTTCCAATCATTATTGGAACTGGTCCAAGGGCAAGAAGGGATACTCCGGCACCGCCTGCTTTTCCAACCCGGAGCCGCTGGCCGTTTCCACAGGCCTGCCGGACCCGCGCTACACGGGCGAGGGCCGGGTGCTGCATCTGGAATACCCGGACTTCCACCTGTTCAACATCTATTTTCCCAACGGCCAGATGGGCGACGACCGACTCGCCTTCAAGATGGGCTTCTATGACTGCTTCCTGGAATATGCCGAGGAGCTGCGCAAGGCCAAACCCATCGTGGTCGGCGGCGACTTCAACACCGCCCATCGCGAGATCGACCTCAAGAATCCCAAGGCCAACAGCGAGCGCTCCGGTTTTCTGCCCGAGGAGCGGGCCTGGATCGACAAGTTCATCGAGCACGGCTACGTGGACACGTTCCGCATGTTCGAGGACGGTCCGGGACACTACTCCTGGTGGTCCTACAGGTTCAACGCCCGCAAGAACAACGCGGGGTGGCGCATCGACTATTTCTTTGTCTCGGATGAGCTGAAGGACAAGGTGACGCGCGCCTGGATCGAGTCGGACGTCATGGGGTCGGACCACTGCCCCATCGGCGTTGAAATCGACCTCTAGCAGGCTGTGTTTTTGAAGCCGGTCACTCCCTCGTTGGCGAGGAGGGCGGCCTTGCGCGTGAGCCCCCAGTGGAAGCCGCCGAGGGTGCCGTCGGAACGGATGACGCGGTGGCAGGGGATGACGACCGCAAGTCGGTTGCGCCCAACGGCCGAAGCCACCGCCCGAACCGAGGACGGGCGTCCGATGGCCTGCGCCACCTGCGCATAGGTGCGCGTCTCGCCTGTCGGGATGTTTGCCAGCTCATCCCAGACCTTGTGCTGAAACGGCGTCCCCTGCGGGTCCAGCGGAAGATTCAGTGGCTGGGCCGGGTCATCCAAAAAAGCGAGGATGGCGGCAAGCGGTTCTTTCAAGGCATCCTGGTCGGCCAGCACGGTTGCGTCGGGAAAACGATCCCCTACCGACCGTGTCAGAGACGGCACATCTTCCCCGAACTCAAGCGAACAAAGGCCGTTGGCGGAAAAGGCGGCGAGCAGTGTTCCGTAACGGGTCTCTGCCGTTGTATAGAGGATGGTCTGGCTGGATTGCGTCATGGTCTCCTCCCTTGCTTTGGATTTTAGCCCATACCATGCCAGTACAACTCCGCCCTGTAAATAAACGCCTCCCTTTCCAAAATGTGGGAGGCAGTGGGGCGTGTATCGGCCCACCCGGGCACAATCCCCACTCTTCTGTTCCCCGAGTGTTTGTTATTGTTGCGGATCGAGAATCATCCTTGACGCTGTATCCGGAAGCAACTATGAGTTCCACCTTTGTTTCAAATTGCCTTTTTTGAGCCTCCAGACAAGGCCCGATCTTGAATAGGTCAGGGCGGACCATTTGCCTGTGCCCATTGGCAACATGCCATCGGGACTCGTATGTCTTTCCGGAAAATCGTTAGTGTGACCCTCGTACCGGCCCTGTTTTCGTGTCTTCGAAAGGGCTATTCTCCCCAGTCCCTCATCCGTGATCTCGGGTCAGGCATCACCGTAGGCATTGTGGCGCTTCCGCTGGCCATGGCATTTGCCATCGCTTCAGGAGCAACGCCGGAACAGGGACTCTTCACTTCCATCGTCGCCGGATTCATCATCTCCGCCTTCGGAGGTTCCCGGTTCCAGATCGGCGGGCCCACGGGTGCCTTTGTGGTCATTGTCGCCAGCGTCATTGCCCGGCATGGATACCAGGGCTTGGTGGTGACTATGCTGTTGGCGGGAGTCTGGCTGATACTCATGGGGGTCTTCAACTTCGGGCAATTCCTGCGGTTCATCCCATATCCGGTCGTCACCGGCTTTACCTCGGGCATTGCACTGCTCATCGTCACGACCCAGATCAAGGACTTCTTCGGGCTCGGACTTGCCTCCGCGCCGTCCGATTTCATCGGGAGGATAGCCGCATGTGCCAAGGCAATGCCGACTTTCAGCCTGACGGCTCTAAGTATCAGCCTGGGGACGCTCCTTATCATGATTCTGGTGCGGCGGTTCGTCCCGCGGATTCCCGCGCATATCGTGGGTATTTTCTTTGCCACCGTGGCCACCTGGGGATTGCATCTGCCCATAGAAACCATCGGCTCCCATTTCGGCGGCATCCCCGCGCAACTTCCCCATCTGCAATATCCCGCGCTCGGGCTCGACACCATCCGCGAGCTGCTGCCCGAATCTTTTACCATAGCCCTGCTGGCAGGCATTGAATCCCTGCTCAGTGCCGTGGTTGCCGACGGAATGACCGGGGAACGGCATTCCCCCTCAATGGAACTGGTCGCTCAGGGATTCGCCAATATCGCCTCCGCACTGTTCGGCGGCATCCCCGCCACTGGGGCCATTGCGCGTACCGCCACCAATATTCGTGCCGGGGCTTACTCGCCTGTCTCGGGCATCATCCATGTTCTGACGCTGGTGGCGTTTGTGATGTGCTGCTCCAGCCTGCTGTATCACATTCCCCTTGCAAGCCTTGCGGCCATCCTTGTTTTCGTGGCCTGGGACATGAGCGATCTGCACCGGTTCAAGCGGCTGCTCCATGCCCCGAAAGCCGACTCCGCTGTCCTGCTGATAACGTTTTCGCTGACGGTGTTCGTCGATCTGACGGTTGCTGTTCAGGTAGGCGTTGTCCTTGCCGCACTGTTGTTCATGAAGCGCATGAGCGATGTGGGCAGCGTCTGCGAGGTCTCCATGGAAACGGAACCGGACACGCTTTCCGACGCTCAGTACCACGGCCAGATCGCCCGGTATAAAGTGGAAGGTCCGTTTTTCTTTGGCATGGCTCAGCGCTTCGTCGATACGATGCAGTTTACGCGGACGCCGCCCAAAGTGCTGATCATAACCCTGGCCCATGTCTATCATATCGACGCCACGGCGATTGAAGCCCTGGAAAGCGTCATCGAGAAAGCCCGGAAGACGGGCACCGCCGTGGTGCTTTCAGATCTCAATGAAGGGGTGGGCACCGTTCTTCGGGCCATGGGGACAAAAAAACTGGTTGGCCCGGAAAATCTGTGTCAGGATTATCCGTCTGCCGTGTTTCGCGCCAAATGCCTCATTCTTGAACAGGCTCGGGCGGAAATGCCTGAAGTGGCCAAGACCGGCCGCCGTGCCTTACGGTTGACACTGCCTCGTCCATAAGTCTCTCTGCTCCCCTCCCCCTGGTGGAGGAGGGGAGCGCCTTGTCCCTTCGCCTGTCTGCCGTTATCAAATAGTCTTCCCCATGTGAGAGCCAGCCGATGGCGTTTGCCAGCCGTCGGCAAAGGTACTCTCCTTTTCTTGAATCCTTTTCCTCTCTGTCTCTCAAGACCAGCCGTCGGTTTCCAGCCCGTTTGATCTGGGCAGATCCTACGCCGGATGCACCAAAGAAAAGGCCCGCCCGGCATTTGCCGGGCGGGCCCTTATTCTTGTCGTATCGACGCCGGACCTAGTTGAGCAGGTCGGGGCGGTTGATCTCGATCTTGGCGGTCTTGCGCAGCTTGACCATGAAGGCGTTGAGGGTCTCGGCCTCATAGTTCTTGTTGGCCTGGGCGATCCAGGCGTCCTTCTGCTCGTCCCAGGTCTTTTCCGGGGCGGGGATGACCGTGTTCTTGCGCACTATGAGAGTGCCCACGGGCATGTTGAAGGGCTGGGCAATCCAGCTGTTGTCCTTGGCCTGGAACACTGCGGTGGCCAGGTTGGGGTTGGAGCCGAGCTCGGGGATGTTGCCCCGGCGGCCAAAGGGCTGCGAGGTCTTGATCTCCTTGGCGTAGGGATTGGCTCCGTCCTTGGCCGCAGTGATGTCGGCCAGGACCTTTTCGCCCTGCTTGGCGGCCAGCTCTCGGGCCTGCTCCTGCTGCACGGCCTTGACGATGATATCGCGGACCTTTTCCAGCGGAACAGGTGCGGACGGGATGTCCTTGACCTTTTCCACGAGCATGTAGCCGCCGTCGATGGTCAGCGGGGTGCTGTGGGCCTCGCCCTCGGGGAGCTTCATGATGACCTTGGCCGCTTCGGGGGTGAGGCCGAAGGCCTGGGCCAGCTGGGTCTCCGGCACGGGGCGGGAGGTAACGGCCAGCAGGCCGAGTTCGTCGGCAACCGCATCGAGCTTCATGCCGGAAACCAGACGGTCCATGGCCTGATCCAGCATGTCGGTAGTCTTTTCGGAAGCTTTTTCCTCGGCAATGGTCCGGGAGATTTCGTCCTTGACCTCGTCCAGGTTCTTGGCCTTGGGCTCCTTGCGGTCTTCCACATAGATGATGTGCCAGCCGAACTGGGTTTCAAGCGGCTTGGTGACCTGCCCCTTGGGGGTTTCGAATGCGGCTTTTTCAAACGAGGGGACCATGTCGCCCTTGCCGAACCAGCCGAGTTCGCCGCCGGTGGGGGCGCTGGGGCCTTCGGAATATTTCTTGGCAAGTTCGGCGAAGTTCGCGCCCGGCTTGATCGCCTTGGCGTAGATTTCGTCGATCTTTTCCTTGGCCTTCTTCTTGTCGGCGTCGGAGTCCGCCTTGTTGGAGCGGATCAGGATGTGCCGTGCCTTGACCTCTTCCTTCTGGATCAGGTCATCCTTGTGGGCGGCGTAGTAGTCCTCGATCTCCTTTTCGCTGACCTTCTGGTAGGTGGCCAGATCCTTGGGCGTAAAGGAGAGGTAGCGGAGCTGCACCTGGGCCGGAACCGTGAAGCGGGCTTCGTTCTTCTTGTAGAAGTCGTTGATCTGCTCGTCGGTGACCTTGATCTTGTTCACGAAGTCGGCCGGATTGACCAGGATGTAATCCATGGTGGCGCGTTCGTTGACCCAATTATAGATCTGCCGGGCCTGGGCAGGCGTGGCCTGTCCGGTGGTCTGCACCATGCCGGTGATCTTGTTGGCGATCATTTCCTTCTTGAAATTGGCCTCGAACTGGGACGGGGTCATGCGGATGGATCGCAGGGCCATCTGATAGATGTTGCGGTCGAACTGCCCCTGCTGGTTCTTGAAGCTGGGAAGCCCGGATATGGCCGCAAACACCTCTTCGTCGCTGACGGAGACGCCGAGGCGTTCGGCTTCGTCCATGAGCAGGCGGGAATTGATCAGTTCACCGAGCACCATCTGCTTGAATTGCGGGGCCTGCAGCTGAGCCGGTGTCACATTGGGATTGGACCTGCGCAGCCCCTCGGCGGTGCGCTGGAAGGCGTCCTCGAATTCCGCGCGGGTGATGATGCGGTCGTTGACCGTGGCCAGGGTCGGGTCCTGTCCGTTGTTCAGGCCGCCCATACCAAAGGTAAGGACAAAGGCCAGAATGATGATGGCAAAGAGGACTTTGATGACCCAGCCGGACGCGTGTTCGCGCATGATATCTAACATCGCTACTCCAGGAAATGCTTATCCGGCCGGCCCCGTAGCAGGGGCAGCCGGTTTTTTCTCGGATGAGTGGTTACGAGTCGTTACGGACTGCGTTGAGCAGGCCACCTGCCTGGATAATCTCCAGTTCCTTTTTGGTCAAATCATTTGTGACCGCGACGGATAAACCATTGTCGGCGGCGATCTCGATGGTGCCGCCTGGGGTCATGGCCCCGGCCGGGATGGTCAGGCCCACCCCCTCGGCAAGCTTGTCGTAGTCCGCCGGGTCGGCCAGGAGCAGCGGCAGGATGCCGAAGTTGATCAGGTTGGCGCGGTGGATGCGGGCCAGGGACTTGACGATGACGGCCTTGACGCCGAGGTGGCGCGGGCCGAGCGCCGCGTGCTCGCGGCTGGAACCCTGTCCGTAGTTCTCGCCGCCCAGGATGATACCCTTGCCGTGTTCCTTCATGCGGCCGACAAAATCGGCATCCACACGGTTGAAGATGTACTGGCTGATGGCTGGTATGTTGGACCTGAGCGCGGTGATCTCGGCACCGGCGGGCAGAATGTGGTCGGTGGTGATGTCGTCGCCGACCTTGAGCAGCACCTTGGCCTCGATGGTCTCGGGCAGGGCCTCGAAGGTCTCCAGGGCCACGATGTTCGGGCCGCGCTTGATCTCGACCTTGGAACCGTCCGCAGGCGGGAAGATGAACAGGTCGCGGATGGAAGGCACGTCATCGGGCAGGGAGACACGTTCGGGAGCAGGGCCCCAGGTGGCGGGATCAGTGAACTCGCCGTCCAGGGCGAGGCGCGCGGCGGTCTGGGCGGAGACCAGGAATATCTGGGCGTCCAGGGTGCCGGAGCGGCCCTCGAAGTTGCGGTTGAAGGTGCGCACGGAAACACCTGCGCTGGTGGGCGAGCCGCCCATGCCGATACAGGGGCCGCAGGTGCATTCCAGCACGCGGGCACCGGCATCCAGCAGCGGCTCGATGAGGCCCTCGCGGGCGAGCATCTTCATGACCTGCTTGGAGCCGGGGGAGATCATCAGATCGGTGTCGGCCGGGGTCAGCCTGCCGCTCAGAATCTGGGCGGTATTCTTGAGGTCGGAGTAGGAAGAGTTGGTACAGGAGCCGATGGCGACCTGATCAATCTTCTTTCCGGCCAGATCCTTCACCTTGCACACTTGATCGGGCATGTGCGGCTGGGCCACCATGGGTTCCAGCTCGGAGAGGTTGATCTCGATGATTTCGTCGTACTCGGCGTCGGCATCGGCAACCAGCTCGGTAAAGTCCTCGGCCCGGCCCATCTTGGTCAGAAATTCCCTGGTCTTTTCATCGGCCGGGAAGATGGAGGTGGTGGCTCCCAGCTCCGCGCCCATGTTGGTGATGGTGGCGCGGTCCGGCACGGAGAGTGCGGCAACGCCGGGACCGGCGTACTCGAAGACCTTGCCCACGCCGCCCTTGACGGTGAGGCGGCGCAACAGTTCGAGGATGACGTCCTTGCCCTGGGCCCAGCCGGTCAGCCCGCCGGTCAGGTTGACCTTGACGACCTTGGGCATGGGAATGAAGTAGGGCTGTCCGGCCATGGCCAGTGCCACGGAAAGGCCACCCGCGCCCATGGCCATGGCACCGAGGCCGCCGGCCGTGGGGGTGTGGGAGTCGGACCCGATGAGGGTGGCGCCGGGCTTGGCGAAATTTTCCAGGTGCAGCTGGTGGCAGATGCCGGTGCCGGGGGCGGAGAAGACCGCGCCGAACTTGGCGGCCATGGTACGCAGGTAGCGGTGGTCGTCCGAGTTGCGGAAGCCCATTTGCAGCGTGTTGTGGTCCACATAGGAGGCCGAAAGATCGGTACGGACCTTGCCGATGCCGATGGCCTCGAACTGGAGCCAGGCCATGGTGCCGGTGGCGTCCTGGGTCAGGGTCTGGTCGATGCGCAGGCCGACTTCCCGGCCGGGTACCATCTCGCCGGAGACGAGATGCTTCTCGATAATTTTGTGGGTAATTGATTTGCCCATTGTTGCTCCTGCGTTGAACGTTATCGGGTTACTCTCTCGGCCCAAATGCCACACACGGCTTTCCTTGCTGCCGCGGCCCTCTCTCAAAAGCTCCGCGACACCCCGCCGGGCATCTTCATTTTTTTTGTTTTATTTCCCCGTCTTTCCGCGACCCGCCCCGCGCAGCGGAACCAAAAAGTTTTGGAAAGAGATGGGATGGGGGTCTGGGGGAAGGGAAGAGGAAGCCTTTTCCAAAAGGTTTCCTCTTCCCTTCCCCCAGCATCCCCTAAAAAAGAAAACCGTTCTTCACGCCGCAGCTGACCTGGGCTTCGTCTTCCATGCCGAGTTTGATACGGTTGACCTTGTTGGTGCGGAACTTGATGTCCACATCCAGGCGCAGCTTGAGTTGCTGGGCCTGGAATATTTCCTCTGCGTGGAACACCCCCGCCTTCGGATCTTCGCTTTCGCGCAGTTCGCGGATGAGGCGGATGGTCTTTTCCCGTTCCAGAGTCAGCTTGGCCACCTCGGCCTCAAGGGTCGGGATGTCGTCGCTGAGCCGTGTTTCCACGGCCTTGCTATCGGATTTTGATTCGTCTGTGATTGTCATCTTTCTTCTCCGGCACCGGCTTGGGTTTCATCTTGCCGGTGGGCAGGGAGTTGTAGAAGTTCCAGAACTCCGGCCAGCTGGCTGTCACCTCGCCATGGTTTTCCAGGATGACGCCGGGCACGGCATAGGCGGCAAGGGCGCAACCCATGGACCATGCCGGGTCCGGGCTGTACCAGGTGCCGTCCCAGGCGCGGCCGCCGGGCTTTATGACGAGTCCTTCCTCGGTCGCCTCGTAGGACACGCCCATGCGATCCAGCAACTCGGTGAAGGTCTCGTCCAGCTTGCCCGTGACGGTGGCGGAACCGGCCTTGAGCGCCAGGGCCAGGGCCAGGGGGCCCAGTTCCGGGAATTCGGCCAGGGTGATGACCGGGGCTTCGGGCATCTCGCCATCCAGGGTGGCGATGATGTTCTCGGTGGCCACGTCTATCCTGAGGCCAAGGGTCTTGAGTTCGTTCAACACGCGGTCGGCTGCGTCGCCCTTGGGCCAGTTGCCCTCGATGTTGATGGTACCGCCCGAAAGCAGGGGCAGCCCCATGAGCAGGGCGTTGAGCCGTACGGAAAGCGGCAGGGCCGGGCGGGCGTCCATGGCCGGAACACCGCTTTTTACCCGGACGGTGTCCTTTTCCAGAGAGGCCGTGATGCCGCAGGCATTGAGCACGGCCACGGACTCGGCCACGCGGGCGCGGGCTTCACCGGCCAGTCCCTTGATGGTCAGGCCACCGGCAAAGGACCATGCGGCCAGGGTCAGGGCGGCCGGGAATTCGGGATCAATGCCGCCGGGCATGGTCACTTCCTCGTCCATAACGCCGCCGCATTCCAGACGGGCGGGCAGGCCGGGGTTGTTCGGGTTCATGGCCACCACGCGCGCACCCAGGGAAGGGAGCACTTTGTTCAGGGAGGCCACGTCCAGCAGCTGGAGACCGGGCTTGCCCGTGAACTTGCACCGCCCGGCGTGGCCCAGGGCCAGGCAGAGCAGCATGTAGAAATTGAAACGGTCCTCGCCCACGAAGATCATGTTGCCTTCGAAGCGGAGCAATTCGCCGCCCTGGTTACGGATTTCGCCGTCATCCCAGGAGATGGGTGCACCAGCCTGCTTGAGGGCCTTGGCCAGATCCTTGTTCGGGGCGTTCATGGTCACGGGGGAGAGCACCACCTGCAGCCCGGCGCTGGCAGCCATGGCCAGCATCATGCGGGTGACGCGGAAGGAGCGCGGCCCGGCAATGGATGCGCTGATGGGTTCCACGCGGGGGGCGAGCTTGTAGCCCTCGCCGGTGAATTTTTGACGCGCATCGGCCAGGGAAAATTGGTTGAGCAGGGTAAAGAGCTGCTTGGAGAGTTTGGCGTCCAGTCCGAGATCTCCCGCCTTTTTGTCAAAGGCGGCGCGGAGCAGTTTTTCGAGCTTGGGATCGACCAGGGATTTCTGGCGGGACTTGCGCCACGCTCCTTCCTTGCGGATGAGGTAGGCGCGTTTTTCCAGCATTCCGAGAATCTGGTCGTCGATTTCCGAAATGTCGTCCAAACGGCGACCGGCCACCACGGCGGCGCGATCTTCGAATTCCTCGTTCTCATCCCGCTCGGGGAGATTACCGAAAAAGTCACGTTTGGGGCGGCCTCCCGGGCGGGAGCCGCGCTTGTCGAACTTGCGGGGGGGACGGCCATCGCGTTCCGGGCGTCCGGAGCCGCCTTTGCCGTCGTTGTCTTTGCGGATTTTGATCATGTCTTTCCGTCTTCCTTATAATGATATTGGTTCCCGCCGGAGCGGGAAAAGCTTCTCTAGCCTGAAAGCGCGCGGGATGCAAGCGGTCGGGGCTCCTCCGTCATGCTGCGTGGCTTAGAGGGCTTTTCCGATGCCCGTGCCGGAGTGCGGAGCCGACGCTACGCAACGTCACCACGCCGATGACGATTGCGCCTCCGAGCATTGCCCAGGGACCGGGCAACTCCCCATAACCCAGGGCGACCCAGATCGGGTTGAAGATCGGCTCTAGCATCAGGATGAGGATGGCCTCCAGCGCTCCCAGACGCTTGATGGCCCAGACATAGAAGGCCAGGGAAATGCCCTGCTGCACAACGCCGAGATAGAGCAGCCCCGCCCATGCCGCCGGTGCTGGCAGCGAACCCGGCAGGAACGGGAGGGCGCACAGCACTGTCAGCCCGTGCCCGAGGATGACCGATTCCACCGGGGAGGAGTCCTTTTGTGCCCTCATGCACAGGGTGAATACCGCGTATGACAAGCCGGCAACAACGGCCATGAGGTTGCCGTAGAGCCCCTCGGCGGAAAGCCTGTCCAGAAAGAAAAGGAGCATCCCGCCCACTGTGACGGCGATGAACGCCCAGTCGGACGGGCGCGTCCGTTCCCCAAGCACGCGGGGGGCGAGCAGGGCGACATAGATGGGTGCGGTGTAGGTGAGCAGGACGGCGTTGGCCGAGGTGGTCCACTTGGTGGCCACGACGTTGGTGACGAGCATGCCGGCGTATCCCGCTGCCGCGGCCCATTGGATGGAGGAAAAGTGGAAATGCAGACGCCCCCGGAAAATCAACAGCATAGTGGCTGCCGCCAATGCGCTGCGAGTTCCGGTAATGGCCATGGGACCCAGATCGACCAGCTTGATGCCAAGCCCGCCCGTGCTCCACATGAGCGCGGTTGCGGCTATGACCAGGATGGCCTTGGTATGTTCCTTCACGTATGCCTCTGGCAGAAGATTTTCTGCCAGGGGAAAGTACGAGTAACAAACCAGAGTATCAACAGAAATCCGTAGAAAACACTTTTGCGCTATTTTGCACAATCGGCATTGTTCTTTTGGGCGCAATTAGACTTGTTCTTTTTTGCGCAAGGTGGGCGGAACCCGCTGGACTCCGGGCGTTTCGGGCAAGAGGATCGGGTTATGCGGCGTGCTTGGTGCCCTGTGGCTGCGTGTGGCAGCGTCTGATTCAACGCTCCATTCCTGCAAACGATATGAGATAATAGAGAATAAAAAAAGGGGGCTGGCAAAAGCCAGCCCCCTCGGATAGTCGGCAAAAGCCAACCGGCGGACTTACTTCATGTCCTGACCGGAAGCGGCCTTCTGCATCTTGACCTCGACCTTTTCGGTCAGGCCTTCGTAGTATTCGCGCAGGATCACGAGAACTTCGTCACGACCGAAGTGATCGGGAACCTCAGCGCCTTCGGACAGAGCCTTACGCAGCTTGGTGCCGGACAGGATGACGCGATCTTCCTTGGTGTGCGGGCAGGTGCGCATGGAGGCCATGCCGTCGCACTTGTAGCAGTAGAAGGTCCAGTCGATCTTCATCGGCTTGCAGAGCAGGGCCTTGCCGGGTTCCGGGCAGGCTTCGTTGACGTAGGGAATCCGATCAAAGATTTCCTGAGCCTCGAACAGGCCGTAGAAGTCACCGACACCAGCGTGGTCACGGCCGATCAGCATGTTGTTGATACCGTAGTTCTGGCGGAAGGTGGCGTGCATGAGGCCCTCGCGGGGACCGGCGTAGCGCATGTCGAGGGGGTAACCGGCGTTGATGACGTTCTCGGGCACGAAGTAACCGTCGATCAGGGCCTGGATGCACTTGATGCGGACGGGTCCGGGGATGTCGCCCGGCTTCAGGTTGCCGATGAGGGAGTGGATGACGACACCGTCACAGACTTCAACGGCGATCTTGGCCAGGAACTCGTGGGAGCGGTGCATGGGGTTACGCAGCTGCAGAGCGGCAACGTTGGCCCAGCCACGCTTCTCCATCTCGGCACGGATCTGGGCGGGGGTCAGGTATACGCCGGGGTAACGCTTGGCGTAGTCGCCCTCGGACAGGACCTTGACGGGACCGGCCAGGTTGTACTTGCCCTGAGCCATGACCATCTGGACGCCCGGATGATCTTCCATGGCGACCTTCCAGAAGACGTCATCAGCGGAGTCTTCGCCGTGGCCCTTGTAGACCTTCTCGCATTCCCACTTCTTGTCGGCCTCGGTCATTTCGTACTTCTCTTCGACCGTCATGGTGGCGTAAACAACGCCGTCCTGGGCCTTCAGAGCAACCTCGTCACCGACTTTGACGTCTTCATCGTTGGTGTCCAGGGTGATGGGGATGGGCCAGAAGGTGCCATCGGCCATCAGAAACTTGTCGCAAACGCCCTTCCAGTCAGCCTTGGTCATGAAGCCGTTCAGCGGAGAGAAACCGCCGATGCCCATCATGATGAGGTCGCCTTTGGCGCGATCGGAAATTTCCAGGGTCTTCAGGCCTGCGGCCTTCTTGGTTTCAGCTTCGAGAGCAGCCCCTTCGAGCAGGCAGCAGACAAGACCTTTTCCACCATGAGGGGGTACCAGTTTGGACATTTTAGCCTCCTAAAAATGATTAAGTCAAAAAAACCATTGCCTTACATCATGGCGCGCGAGTTTGGACGCCTCTGGACCATGAGATTTTCCCATATAGTAGGGTTCGCTCTTTTTGGCTGTTTGTGAAAGTCGTGTCAAGCGCTTTTTTTTGAACATATGACGAAGTGTCCATACGGGGTAAAGGTAGGGTGTCCGCATAGATTTTCTCGCAAGAAAGTCTAGAAATAACGGATTGAATTCAAATAATTTTTACACGACATTCCGGGTTGTTGAAGAGACATGATGCTATTTGTGAAACACGAATAAAAAAGGCTTGCTAACAAGCGAGTATTTACACTAAAACTGTTGGCAGTTTATGTGGAAAATATCCGTTTTTTCGCGCATGGCTGCCGGTTTCGTCGGTAATAGGGCCATTGCGCGGTTGCGGGTGCCCGTAAACCTTGGCAGGACGCGAGTGATGATGCTCGCTTGTTAAAAAATTCACTTTCGCATTGACAACGAGTGTCTCGTCTTGCTACTTCGAAATCCCGCCCTCATTGGTAGGGTGGCATATTTTGCATTTAGGTAGAGGACGTCGGTTTAGTTGAATAATAAAACCCTTTAGGAGGAGAAGTTATGCCGACCTTTGTTAACCCGGAGAAATGTGACGGCTGCAAGGGTGGCGAAAAGACCGCTTGCATGTACATTTGCCCCAATGACTTGATGATCCTGGATCCGGCCGAAATGCGCGCCTACAACCAGGAACCGTCTGCATGCTGGGAATGTTACTCCTGCGTGAAAATTTGCCCCCAGGGCGCCATTGAAGCCCGTCCGTACGCCGACTTCGCTCCCATGGGTGGAACCTCCATCCCGATGCGTTCCGCCGAAGACATCATGTGGACCGTCAAATTCCGTAGCGGCAACGTGAAACGCTTCAAGTTCCCCATCCGCACCACTCCCGAAGGTTCCATCAAGCCCTTCGACGGCAAGCCCGAACCGAGCGATCTGGACAACGAGCTCCTCTTCACCGAGACCGAGCTGGCTGCGCCCAAGACTGCGGTTATGGAAGAAGCCTCCGTCACCGAGGCTGACCTGAAGAAAGAGTGGAAGCTGGAAGACTACGCTAGCCTGGTTTAATCCCGGCTATCGACTGTCTGCCCAGAACAACTTGAATTCACGTTAAATCCTAGGAGAAATATTATGCCTCTGCTTCCTATTAAAGAAGCTTCCAAGGGTGTCGCTCTCGCCGAGCCGGAAATCGTCGAACAACACGTTGATCTCCTGCTGGTTGGCGGCGGTATGGGCAACTGCGGTGTTGCTTTCGAAGCCGTCCGCTGGATGGAGAAAGTCGACCCCTCCCTGAGCATCATGCTGTGCGACAAGGCCGCTCTCGAGCGTTCCGGTGCAGTTGCCCAGGGTCTGTCCGCCATTAACACCTATATGGGTGAGAACGACGCCGACGACTACGTCCGCATGGTCCGTACCGACCTGATGGGCATCGTCCGCGAAGACCTGATCTTCGACCTCGGCCGTCACGTTGATGATTCCGTCCATCTCTTCGAAGAATGGGGCCTCCCCGTTTGGGTCAAGAAAGACGGCAAGAACCTGGATGGCGCCAAGGCCAAGGCCGAAGGTTTCGCCATCCGCAAGGGTGACGCTCCGGTCCGCTCCGGTCGCTGGCAGATCATGATCAACGGTGAGTCCTACAAGTGCATCGTGGCCGAGGCCGCGAAGAATGCCCTGGGTGACGAGCGTTACGTTGAGCGTGTCTTCATCGTTAAGATGCTGCTGGATGCCAACGAGCCCAACCGCATCGCCGGTGCCGTCGGCTTCTCCACCCGTGAGAACAAAGTTTACGTCTACACCTGCAACGCCGCTGTCGTGGCTTGTGGTGGCGCCGTTAACGTTTACCGTCCCCGCTCCACTGGTGAGGGCATGGGCCGCGCCTGGTACCCGGTTTGGAACGCTGGTTCCACCTACACCATGTGCGCTCAGGTCGGTGCCGAAATGACCATGATGGAAAACCGCTTCGTCCCCGCCCGCTTCAAGGACGGTTACGGACCGGTCGGTGCCTGGTTCCTGCTCTTCAAGGCCAAGGCTACCAACTACAAGGGCGAAGACTACTGCGAGACCAACCGCGCCATGCTGAAGCCTTACGAGGATCGCGGCTACGCCAAGGGTCACATCATCCCGACCTGCCTGCGTAACCACATGATGCTCCGTGAGATGCGTGAAGGCCGCGGCCCGATCTTCATGGACACCAAGAGCGCTCTGCTGAAGACCGTCAACAACGATCTGACCGGTCCTGAGTGGAAGCACCTTGAGTCCGAGGCTTGGGAAGACTTCCTCGACATGTGCGTTGGCCAGGCCAACCTGTGGGCTGCCACCAACTGCGCTCCTGAGGATCGTGGTTCCGAGATCATGCCCACCGAGCCGTACCTCCTGGGTTCCCACTCCGGTTGCTGCGGTATCTGGGTTTCCGGTCCGGACGAGTCCTGGGTCCCCGAGTCCTACAAGATCAAGGCCGACAACGGCAAGATCTACAACCGTATGACCTCCGTGAACGGCCTGTTCACCTGCGCTGATGGCGTTGGTGCTTCCGGTCACAAGTTCTCCTCCGGTTCCCACGCTGAAGGCCGCATCGTCGGCAAGCAGATGGTCCGTTGGGTCATGGACCACAAGGACTTCAAGCCTTCTCTGAAAGAGAACGCTGCTGATCTGGCCAAAGAGATCTACCAGCCCTGGTACACCTACGAGGCCAACAAGGGCGGTTCCACCGATCCCGTTGTCAACCCCGCTTACATCACCCCGCACAACTTCATGATGCGCCTCATCAAGTGCACCGATGAGTACGGCGGAGGTGTCGGCACCATGTACATGACCTCTCGCGCTCTGCTGAACACCGGTTTCTGGCTGCTCGGCATGATGGAAGAGGATTCCCAGAAGCTGGCCGCTCGCGACCTGCACGAACTGATGCGCTGCTGGGAGCAGTTCCACCGCCTGTGGACTGTCCGCCTGCACATGCAGCACATCGAGTTCCGTGAAGAATCCCGTTACCCGGGCTTCTACTACCGCGGCGACTTCATGGGCCTGGATGACAGCAAGTGGAAGTGCTTCGTCAACTCCACCTACGATCCGGCCACTGGCGTGACTTCTGTCTTCAAGAAGCCCTACGTCAGGATCATCCCCGACGCCTAGGCTTCGGGCTAGCTGATCAATCCGTGACCGCGGGCCCCCCGGGCCCGCGGTCACTTCCCAATCTGCCGGGGCTAAAATGGTCTGAATCCGGGCCGGGACAGGCTCCCGGTCCGGGTTTAGGCCATTTTTTGGCTTAGCCTCAACTTTATTCGGGAGGAGTTAAGAGAATGTCGAACAACAGTATTCTCGTAGTAGGCGGGGGGTTCGCTGGAATCACCGCCGCCCTCGAAGCCGCCGAAGTGGGCTACGAGGTCTACATTGTTGAAACCAATCCATACCTCGGGGGCCGGGTAGCGCAGCTGAATCAGTACTTCCCCAAGCTGTGCCCCCCTTCCTGCGGTCTGGAGATCCAGTTCCAGCGCATCAAGAACAACCCTAAGGTGAAGGTTATCACCATGGCGGACGTCAAGTCGTTTTCCGGTTCCGCCGGGGACTACAACGTCACCATCGAGCAGCGGCCCCGCTTCGTGAACGAGAAGTGTACCGCCTGCGGCAAGTGTGAGGGCGCAACTTCCACCAAGGTGAGCAGCGAATTTGATTTCGGGACCGGCAAGCGCGGTTTGGCCTACAAGACCCACCCGTTCATGTTCCCCATGCGCTATGTGGTCGATGCCGAGAACGCATCCGAGGGCGAGTTGAGTGCCATCAAGAACGCCTGCCCCTATGATGCCGTCGATCTTGACGACAAGGGCAAGACTTTCGATCTGGCCGTCGGCGCCATCGTCGTGGCCACCGGCTGGAAGCCGTACGATGTTTCCAAGCTGACCAACCTTGGCGGCGGCAAGCTCAAGAATGTCGTCACCAACATGCAGTTCGAGCGGCTGTGCGCTCCCAACGGCCCCACCGCCGGAAAGATTCAGCGTCCTTCCGATGGTGCCGAGCCCAAGAAGATCGCATTTGTTCAGTGTGCCGGTTCCCGTGATGAGAACCACCTGAACTACTGCTCCTACATCTGCTGCATGGCTTCGCTGAAGCATGTGCGCTACACGCGTGCCCGCTCCGACGCCGCCGTGACCATCTACTACATCGACCTGCGTACTCCGGGCCGCTATGCCAAGTTCAAGGATGCCACCGAGGCTGATCCGAAACTGAACCTGGTCAAAGGCAAGGTCGCGGGTATCGTCGAGGACGCTCAGGGCAACCCGATCGTCACCGTAGAGAACGCACTGACCGGCATCAAGACCGAAGAGAAGTTCGACATGGTCGTGCTCGCCACCGGCATGGAGCCCAGCTGCGCAGGGCTTTCCGCCGCGGCAGGCACTACCGATGCCGACGGTTTCGTCATTGACGGCGAAGGCATTATCGCCGCCGGTTGCGCCAAGCAGCCGCTTGACGTCATGAAGACCGCCCAGTCCGGCACCGCTGCTGCGATGAAGGCGATTCAAACCGTGGTAGGGAGGTAACCAATGGCTGAAAAGCTTGGAGTATATATCTGTGGAGGCTGTGACATCGGGGCCAACCTTGATGTCGATGGTCTGGCCAAGTTCTGCGCGGGGGGCAAACACTCCTCCTCCGTTGTTGTGGCCAAGTCCAGCCCGGTGCTGTGCAGCCCGGAAGGCAAGGCTATGATCGAGGCCGATATCAAGGAAAATGACCTGGACGGCGTGGTTTGCTGCGCCTGTTCCCCCCGCGCCAAGTGGGACGTTTTCAAGTTCGGCGACAAGGTTCAGGTGGAACGCGTCAGCCTGCGTGAGCACTGCGTGTGGTCTTACGAAGAAGACCCGAAGTTCCCCGGCCAGATGGAAGTCATCGCCAAGGATTACTGCAACATGGGAATGATCAAGCTGATCAACAGCCGCATTCCCGCTCCGGAGCTGCCGGAAGCCTACAAGACCGTGTTGGTCATCGGCGGCGGTTTCACCGGTCTGAAAGCGGCCCAGAATGCCGCAGCCCTGGGATACTCCGTTGTCCTGGTGGAAAAGAAGGACACCCTGGGCGGCAAGGCTGCCACCATGTACAAGTCCTTCCCTCTGGGCGCTCCCTTCTCCGACCGTGAGCAGCAGATCGGCATCGACCAGCTCATCAAGGACGTGCAGGCCAACGACAAGATCGAGGTCATCACCGGCGCGACCCTGGAATCCCTGGCTGGCGCCCCTGCCAAGTACAAGGCGACCATTGCTGGCAAGGAATACGAAATCGGTGCCTGTGTCATGGCGACCGGCTGGGTGCCGGGCAAGGGCAAGTTCCTGGAACCCCTTGGCTATGGCAAGATCAAGAACGTCGTTACCGCTGCCGAGTTCGAGGCCATGGCCAAGAACGGCGGCATCAAGACCGCCGATGGCAAGACCCCGACTTCCGTGGCCTTCATCGTCGATACGTCCCTGCTGATGAAGGGTGTGAAATTCGACGCCTGCGGCGACGCCTGTGCGGCTCCCGAGGATATGCCTTGCAAGGAAGAGTCCGAAGCGGAAGAGTGCGAATGCGAAGGCTTCGACTATCCGGACAAGGAATCTGCCAAGCACCTGGCCTACAGCTCCGAGCTGACCTCCCTGGTCGCCCTGAAGCAGGCCAACTACGTGCGCGAGCTTGCTCCCGACGCCACTGCCTACATCATCTACGATCACATGATGGTGCCGGGCATCAACGAGAAATACTACAAGGCTGCCCAGGATGATCCGGGCATCATGCTGACCAAGGGCACCGTCGCCTCCGTTGCGGAAGCGGGCAGCGCCGTGGTCATCACCGCCAAGGATACCCTGCTGGGCGACAACGTGGCCATCTCCGCCGATCTGGTGGTTGTGCCTACGGCCATCGTGCCCACCACCGCGGCCGATCCGACCATGAACTTCATCTACCGCCAGGGCCCGGCCTTCCCGGACCTGGAGCTGTTCGACGGATACGCCGATTCCAACTACATCTGCTTCCCCTACGAGACCCGCCGTACCGGTGTCTACGCCGCTGGTTGCGTGCGTCAGCCCATGGGCCTGGGCCTCGCTGCGGAAGATGCCGCCGGTGCCGCCCTCAAGGCGATTCAGTGCATCGAGTCCGCCAACCGAGGCGTCTCGGTTCACCCTCGCTCCGGCGACCTGAGCTTCCCGGAGTTCAACTTCACCCGCTGCACCCAGTGCAAACGGTGCACCGAGGAATGCCCGTTCGGCGCCTTGGATGATGACGAGAAGGGAACGCCGCTGCCGAACCCGACCCGCTGCCGCCGCTGCGGTACCTGCATGGGTGCCTGCCCGGAGCGCGTCATCAGCTTCGCCAACTACGGCATCAGCCAGATGGGCCAGGCTATCAAGGAAGTCAAAGTTCCGGATACCCTGGACGCCGGCGGACCGCGCATCATCGTGCTCTGCTGCGAGAACGACGCCTACCCGGCGCTCGATATGGCCGCCATGCGCGGCAAGAGCTGGAGCCCGTACGTGCGTTTCCTGCCCGTGCGCTGCCTCGGTTCGGTCAACGCCATCTGGGTCGCCGATGCCATGAGTAAGGGCATCGACGGCGTCATGATGCTCGGCTGCAAGTACGGCGACGACTACCAGTGCCACTTCGTCAAGGGCTCCGAGCTGTGCAACCGCCGCAAGGAGAACATTGCCGAGTCTTTGGGCCGCCTGGGCGTCGAGCCCGAGCGCGTCGAACAGTACGAGGTCTCCATCGACATGTACGACCAAGTTCCCGCGCTGATCGACGATTTCGTCAGGAACATCACCACCAACTTTGGCCCGAACCCGTTCAAGGGTTACTAGGAGGTACGGAATGTCTACTACCGTGAAGGTACAACCGGACCTTAAGTTCGTTAAGGAGTTGCAGGCTGTTGGCGGCGACTCTCTCAAGAAATGCTACCAGTGCGCCACCTGCTCGGTGGTCTGCCCCCTGTCCCCGTCCGATAGCCCGTACCCCCGCAAGGAGATGGTCTGGGCCCAGTGGGGACTCAAGGACCGCCTGGTCAACGATATCGACATCTGGCTCTGTCACAACTGCGGCACCTGCTCCACGCTGTGCCCGCGCGGTGCCAAGCCGGGCGACCTGCTGGCCGCCCTGCGCAACATGGCCTACCGCAACCTGTCCCCGCTGCCGATCATCGGCAAGCTGATGTCCAGCTCCGCCGGTCTGCTGCCTTTGGCCGCCGTCCCGGCGCTGATCTACGGCATCATCTGGGTCATCATGGCAGGCAAGCTTGGCTCCTTCCTCCCCACCTTTGAGTGGAACGAAGCGGCCCATGCCTGGAAACCCGTGGCCGACGGCGTTATCGCCTTTGGTGGACTGTTCCCCGGCGACTACACCATCGACCCCATCTTCATCCTGGTCTTCCTGTTCATGCTCTGGGGCTTCTTTGCAGGCGTCCGGAACATGCTCAAGGCCTTTGATGCGCAGCCCAAGACCTTCATCGTGGGCCGCAAAAAAGAACCCTGCTTCCTCTCCTGCCTGATCGATACGATCAAGTACGAGGTCCTGCAGCACACCCAGTTCAATGACTGCAACGACGAAGAGTCCGACGAGCTCGACCAGAAGCGTGCCGGTGGGCACAAGATGCTCATGTACGCCTTCATCGCTCTGATGGTCGTTACCGGCGTTGTTGCCGGTTGCCACTGGGGCGGCTGGTTCCTGGGCGCTATCGGCATGGAGTCCTTGGGTCACATCCTGTCCGCCATCGGTCACACCCCGATGCCGCTGTACCACCCGATCAAGCTGCTCGCCTTCGTCGGCGCCGGTCTGGGTATCTACGGCCTCATCACTCTGACCAAACGGCGTACGCACCTTGACCAGTCCAAGCAGTCCTCCAACTGGTACGACTGGTATCTGCTGACCCTGATCTGGGCCATCTTCGCGACCGGTCTTGCCGCCTTTGTGTTCCGTATTCTGGGCGTGGCCCTGCTGGCCTACCCCCTGTACTACGTGCACCTCATCGGCGTGTTCATGCTGCTGGCATACCTTCCCTGGTCCAAGCTGGGCCACCTGGTATACCGCACCGTGGCTTTGTCCTATGCCAAGAAGATTGGCCGCATTCCCATGGGTAACGACAAATAGTCGCCTGGGTGAACATAAAAATACGAAGCTTACTTAGTTAAGGAGGCATCAAATGGCTGAAGCTAAGGTTTTCCCCATGAACGCTTTCGTGTCTGTTCTTCGCGGCGAAGCCGCTGATCAGACTCAGCTCGATATGCTGGCTTATATCACCCAGGCAGAAACCCTGGACGCCGACGTCGCTCCCGTGGCGCAGGCCCTGTCCAAAGCCTGGATCTACGAACAGGAACCCGGCCTGACCAAGTACGCCGAAGGCGATATCGCCAAGCTCGGCAACCAGGTCAAAATCGAGGCCCTGCCCGAGGCCGAGGCCAATCGCGCCCAGGCCGTCCTGGACATCATGGCCGCCCTCAAGGCTGAGAATGCCGAGCTCAAGGCTCAGGTTGAGAAACTGACCGCCGAAAAGGACGAGCTGAACGCTAAGCTCGACCCGCTGGTGGCCAAGGTCAAGACCATCGACGCAGCCAACAAGGCCGGTGAGCAGCAGGTTTCCGTTGCCACCACCAAGCTCAATGAGATGACTTCAAAACTCAATGAGCTCATGGAAGAAGTCGAGAAGGTCAAGAAGCAGGGTGTTGTCGTTGCCGGTGTTGCCGGTGGCGAAGGCGCCGCTGCCGCCGCCGATGGCGGCATGGCTTCCGGCCCCGAGGTCGGTGGCGAGCCCGAACCCGACTTCGGTTTCGGTGGAGACGCTTTCGGCGGCGAATGGTAGCGCCGAGCGTTTTTACGCAAGAATGCGGGGCCGCTCCTTTGGGGGCGGCCCCTTTTTTTGCGTAAAAATTACTCGGGCGGGCGGCTTCGGATAGCGGCGCGTCTGCACATTTTTCGAGGGGGGCTTTGATCCTCGCGTACAAGGAGTACGCTGCGGTCAAATCCCCCCTCGAAAAATGCACATCCACACCACTCTACGAAGCCTCGGTACGGCATGAAAGGCCAGTGCGGGAGCGGGGGGTGGCGAAGGGCGCTGGCGCTGCTTCGCCAGAGTGCGCGGGCGAGGGGGAAGGGGATGGGGGAATAGGAGGAGCCTGCTTAGACAGAATTTGGATATAATTGCAAAAATATGCTGTAAAGTCATATAATTATGAATGTCATCTATAAAGTTCTCTTCCTCCAATTGCAACAGCACCATGATAGACGTCTCTGTTTTGCGAAATATAGGTGTTTAGACCTTGTCCAGCTAAAGCGAGTTCTTTCATATTTTCTATGTGTTGACTGCCTATTGGGTTCTCAGAATATTGGTATACTCTGCCTTTTTTGAATTGGACAGAAATTGATTTATCTTCAATTCTAAACGCCTCAATTCCAGACTTTCCGCTTAAATTCAAATAACGCTGCATAGCATCTCCTTTATTAAAAAAATAAAATAGAATGATTACTATGTCAAGATAGGTTGACAGAGAGAGGGCTATTGCGTCCAAAAAGTGTAGTGTCTTATTATTTCGGCAGATAAGATTATATATTAGGGTTGAAGAAGGTGCGATAGTCGTTGCTGAGCGAGCTTACCTGAGTGGTGAGTTTGGAATTGCCGGTGAAAATGTAATCGGTTTCGCTGGCGCAGAACGGCATGAAGGAGCAACCGGTGTATTTGTCGTAGTGATAATCCGGGTTGAGCAGGGCAAAATTATAAACGTTCAGGGCCATTATTCGCAGAAGTCTTGATAAGTTAGGTGTAAGGATTTTATGGGAACAATCCTTCGCCGCAGGCGAGAACGGGATTCTCAAGGGCCATAGCCCTTGAGCCGCCGGAGGCGAAATCATCCGTCTATCCCGCCGCAGGCGGCTTCCTCATCTGCTTTTCTTCCCGTCAGGGAACCTATTCCCCTTTGCGGGTGCCGTCGTAGAGTTCGTATTCGAGCAGGCGGCATTCGATTTTGGCATTGAAGAAGGTGCGGCGGGTCTTGGTGCGCAGGCCGACCTGCTTGGCGAGCTTGAGATTGCCGGTAAAGATGAAACCGGTTTTGCCGGAGCAGGACTTTTTGAAGAAGTCGCCGATGCCCTTGTAGACTTGGCCGAGCTGATCGACCTGTCCGAGGCGCTCGCCGTACTCGGGATTGAGCATCACTATGCCGGGGCCTTCGGGGACTTCGGTTTCCCGGAAATCGCAAACACCGAATTCGATGAAGTCGCCGACCCCGGCGGCGCGGGCATTGTCGCGGGCGGCTTCAATGGCTTCGGGATCGTGATCTGTGGCGATGATGCGGCCGGAGAAGTTCGGGTTCTCCGCGTCTTCGGCCTGATCGAGGAGTTCGTTCCATCGGGCCGAGTCGTAGTCGGGCAGGGCCATGAAGGCGAAGTGGTCGCGCAGCAGGCCCGGAGCGCCGTTTACGGCCATGAGCGCGGCCTCGATGGCCAGGGTGCCGGAGCCGCACATGGGGCCGATGAAGTGGCCGTTGCGCTTGGCCTGCGCGGGCCAGCCCGAGGCGAGGACGCAGACGGCAGCCAGCGTCTCCTGCATGGGAGCCTTGTGGGGCCGCTTGCGGTAGCCCCGGCGCGGCAGTGGTTCGCCGGTTGTGTCCAGATAGAGTGTGGCCCGGCGGCCGTTCCAGTACAGGAACAGGCAGACGCCTGAAGTTTCGGGGCCGGAGTCGGGCCGACGGCCGTAGCGGTCGTTGAAATGGTCCGCCACCGCGTCCTTGACGCGCAGGGCGGCAAAGCGGGAGTCGTTGACCGTGGTGTCGCGGATAACGGCATCCACGCGGAAATAGCCGTCCACCGCCAGAAACTGTTCCCAGTCCAGCTTGCGTACAGCGCGGTACAGATCGTCCGCGCTGAGCGCGTCTATGCGTGCCAGCTCGAAGAGCACGCGATGGCCCGTGCGCACCCACAGGTTGAGTTTCATGCAGTCTTGCAGCGTGCCGCGTGTTTCCACGCCCGCGTCGAGGGCATGGGACTGGGTGAATCCCAGCGTGTTCAGTTCTTCAGCAAGGTATTCGGGCATCCCCTTGGGGCAGGTGACGAGAATGGTGGATTGGGTCGTGAAATCGGCCATGATATCTCCGAAATTAGCGTAAATTCCACTCATCGACAGGGTCGGGAGCGGGGGTGTCGGCGGGGGCGTCAACGGCGGTGGTAGCCTTGGGGAGCCTGAAGGCCAGCACCATGGCCAGCCCGATACAGACGCCGGTAGGCGGATCATAGAGCAGTGGGGTGATCATGCCCTGGGCGAAGAGTGCGGTGACCAGCCCGGCTCCGAGACGTGTGGTCCGGGTGAGCAGGCCTGCGAACAGGGCACAGAGCAGGGCAATGGGCAGCATCAGTCCCCACCCAAGGGTAAGGCGGAGCCAGAAGGCAGGGATCTGGTTCATATAGGCGCCGAATATGGCGGAAGTCCCTGTCGCCGCCTCCCAGATGACGCCCATGTTGGCGTTGAACTGGAAGGGGAGCGCCTGGTTGACGGGAAGGCCGGTGAGCAGCAGCGAAGGCGTGTTGACGAATGTGCTGGTACCCTGGCTCCACAGCCAGTAGTTGGTGAAACGGACGGCGGTGGGGTCGTAGACCGGCAGATAGAAGGTCCCGGCCAGCAGCAACATTGCGAGGATGGCAAAGAGCATCCGCCGGATCAGGCCGCCGCGTCCGAAGCAGAGCACCACCCAGGCCGCACCGAACAGGCCGGTGCGCGAAAGACAGGCGAAAATCCCAAGCATGGTCAGCGCCCGCCACCATGGCCGACCCTGATCCGGTTCCTCCGGACCGCCTTGATTGGGACCGGGGCGAAGCCCGGCGCAGAGAGATATGAGCAGCAACCCGGCCAGAACATCCGCGTGGCCGATGAGCCGAATCACCGGAACTGCCCGGAACAAAAATGCTTCGAAAGCCAAATCCGCCATGCACAGCGTTCCAAGGAGTGCGCCGAAACGCTGGAAGTCGGCTCGGTCGGGCAGACCAATGGAAAAGGCCCAAAGAACGGCAAAGAGAAGATAGACAAGCGGGGAGGCTTCCTCAAGGTAGGGGACTACCGAGGTCAGAAACAAGCTCCATCCGGGCATGTACCGGATTATCGTCACCGCCAGCAGGATGACCAGCACCAGTCGGAAAAGGAATCTCCCCCGTGAAGGAGTGGCGCGGCGAGAGCCGTGCAGGGCCGTCAGCAGCCCCGCTCCGGCCAGTACTGCCCAGACCGCATCGGGCGAGGTCGGCGGAATCTCGCCAAGTCTTTCAGCCAGTGTCCACAGGGGGAGCAGGGCATAGGCCAGTATCAGCGGGACAATGCTGGGCCATCTGCTTTGTCGGGTTATGTCGGTTGCGCCGTGCATGGGCTCATTTACCTGTTTGCGCTGGGCAGGTAAAGCGCGTCACCGGGATTCATATTCTCATTTCTTCAAGAATTTCGATGCAACTTTTTTTAACCAGCCGCTTTCACAAGGGATTTAAGAGCGAAAAAATATATATGCTAACATTCTGAAATAACGTGACTTAATTGTTGCGCTTGAACATGTTTTCCGCAACTGCTCTAAATGTTTTGAAAATGTTGTCCGAATAATAAAAGCGGTGTATAGTGAGACTTCGTTATCCGGCTCAGTGGGATGAGGATGGTCAACGAATCTACATGTGGGGGTGACCATGCTACGGACAACGAATGCCGCTTTGAGGAAAGTGGCGATCACCTTTGCGGTGATCATAGTGCTGGCATTGCTGCCCGGCTGCGCGGTTGTGGGACCGTTGCTCAGCGTTGGCGGCATGGCTGGTTTTGCTCCGCTCCAGTATGCGTCTTCGGCCGTTACCCTGGGCGAGTTTTCCTATGAGTATGCCGCCAATGGCAAAGACCCTTCCGAAGTTGTGGAAGACAAGATCATGTCCGTGCTTGACGGCAGCGCTTTTACCATGCCGAACTTCCAGGACGGTGCGGACAAGCCGGTCTTGGTGGCGGACGCCGAGCCCATGACCAAGGTCGAAACCGTGGAAGCCGCCATTTCCACCGAGGCCCGCAAGCAGCACATCGCGCGATTGCTCGCCCATCGTGACCTTCAATTTGAGCGGCTGGAACTGCGGCGCATGGCCTTTCGCCGGGCAACCAACAACGGCGAGCTGACCCTGCGCCAGACGGCCATGGCCTCCTCGCCCGACCTGATCACTTCTTCCGGCCGGACCACGTTGCGCGACTAACCGCCCCGCGCCGGTAGCGTACACAGACTTTCGCTTACAACAATGAATGCCCCGACAGCACATCTGCCGGGGCATTTATTGTTGTATTAGTACTCCCCTTCGCCGTAGGCGAGAAAAGGATTCTCAAGGGCCTCAGCCCTTGAGCCGCCGGAGGCGAAATCACCCATCAATCCCGCCGAAGGCGGCTTCCCTCCCTGCATTTCCCTCTTATCACTGTGGCATCCGCAGCAAAGTGTAAAAGGCGTGGGACTCGTGCCCTTGCATGGTGGGGAACACGGTTTCCTCGAAAGCGATGGTCTCGAAATCGAAAAACAGGGCTTCCATGTGGTTCACGTCGTGGTGACGAAGAACGCCGCCGTCGGGTATGTCGAAGATGCCGTAGATGCCGTATCGCTCCTGGCCGATCTTGTACCGGTCCAGGTTGTAGCGGTCGCGGTTGAGCAGAAAGTCGTTGATGTAGAGGAAACCGCCGGGCTTGAGCACCCGTTTTAGTTCCAGCAGCACCTTGGCCTGTGTCTTGGTCTCGGGCAGGCAGGTCAGCACGGCCAGCATGATGGCGGCGTCGAAGCTGTTGTCTTCAAATGGAAGGGGACCGCCGGGGAAGGCTCTGAGGTCGAGTTCGGGGTGTGCGGCCCGGCCGCGTTCTATGAGGGATTCGGAAAAATCGATGCCGGTGAGATTGGCGTAACCGGCCTGGCGGAGTTCGTTGAGAGTCCGGCCGTAGCCGCATCCGTAGTCCAGGATGCGGGCGGATTGTGGAACGTGGGAGGAGAAGAGTTCTGATTCAAAGGGGGTGGTGAAGGTCTTTGTCGCGCCCTGTTTCGTCCAGTATCGTCGTTGGTCTTCCATTGGGTGTAACCTGGTTATAGGGATAATCGCGCATAGTAGAGGTTGTTGCCCCGCTGCACGCGCATGATGACCGTGTTTTGCATTCGGTTGCGCAGAAAGGCGTTGATCAGGTCGCCGCTGTTCGAGACGACCCGGTTGCCGATTTGGTGGATGATGTCGCCGGTACGCAGGCCCAGCTTGGCAGCCGGGCTGCCGCTGACAACGTTGGTCACCAGGGAGCCGTGGCCGTTGTTGTCGCTCAGGCCGAAACCCCAGCGGGAAAGGACCAGTGACTGGGCCGACTGTGCGTCCAGCACCTTGGGTCCCAGTGTGACGGTCAGTCGTTTGCCGGAGCGCAGGACCCCGAGGGTGGCCTTTTCCGTCCGGGTGATGTTGGACAACCGGCTCATGTAGTCGTTCCTGTCCTGAATCCGCTGCCCGTTGAAATCGAGCACCACGTCGCCGGGGCGCAGCCCGGCTGCCTGGGCCGGGGTATCGGGCATGACCTCGGCCACAAGCATACCTTTGAGGTCCTTGAGCCGGAAATAGTGGGCCGTTTGCTGATCGAGGTCCTGGCCGAAGATGCCGAGCCAGATGGGGGCCACGTGGCCGGTATGGATCAGCTCGTCGATGACGTGCTTGGCCTTGTTGATGGGAATGGCGAAGCCGATGCCCTCGGCCTGGGCGCGGATGGCGGTATTGATACCGATGAGTTCCCCGTGGATGTTGAGCAGCGGGCCGCCGGAGTTGCCGGGGTTGATGGCCGCGTCGGTCTGGATGAAGCTGCCGTAGGAACCCTGGTTGGTCATGGGCCGGTTGAGGGCGGAGATGACGCCGGTGGTGACGGTATTGGAATAGCCGAAGGGGTTGCCGATGGCGATGGCGGTCTCGCCGATGTAAATGTCGTCCGAGTCGCCCATGGCCATTTCTGGCAGCTTTTCCTTCACTCCTTGCAGGCGGAGCACGGCCAGATCAAAGTCGGGATCGGAACCGACCAGGTCCGCCTTGAACTCCCGACCGTCCTTGAGTCGGACCGTGATGGTGGCGGAGCCGGAAATGACGTGGGCATTGGTCAGAACCAGGGCCTTGCTGCCGTCGATGATGACACCGGAGCCGAGGCTTTGGGCCTGATACTTGCGCTGGCCGTACAACTCATTGAAAAACTGGTCGAAGAAGGGGTTGCCGAAGGGCGAGCGGACGCCGCGCTGCATCTGTTTCAGCACGGTGATGTTGACCACCGAGGGGGCCACGGCTTCCACAGCCCGGACCACAGGGCTTCGCCGGTCGTTGTCCGGATTGGCGATATGCGCCTGCGCCGGCATGGCGGTGCAGAGAAAAAGGGCCAGTAACGCGAAAACAGAGTATTTTCTATACATGTATGGTCAGTGGCTTTTCAGCTGAAATGTGTCGCCATCCCGCATTCTCTCCGGGCCAACCCAAGGTGGCCGGAAAAGCGGATTTCGGCGTAATGCAGCTTCGATACGTTAGAAGTAAGGGGTGCTTGCCGGACTGTCAATGTTTCCGGCGCTATTGATTACCCCTGCGGATGGGTGGCCATGGCGCGCAGACGGGCGATGCGTTCCTCCACCGGCGGGTGGGTGGCGAAGAGCGAGACCGCGCCCCGGCCCCGAAACGGGCTGACGATGAAGAGGTTTTCGGTGGCCGGGCTGCCCTGCATGGGAATCTGGTGCGCGGCTGCCTCCAGCTTGCCCAGAGCGCCGGCCAGGGGGAGTGGACTGCCTGCCAGCCGTGCGCCGGTGGCATCGGCCAGATACTCGCGGGAGCGGGATATGGCCATCTGGATCATGGTGGCGGCCACCGGGGCGAGGAAGGCCATAGCCAGGGCGGCCAGCGGGCTGCCGCCCTCGTTGTCGTCCGATCTGCCAAAGCCGAATATGGCGGACCACTGGAGCATGTTGGCAATGAAGACAATGGCTCCGGCCATCACGGCGGCCACGGTCTGGATGAGAATATCGCGATTGACGATGTGCCCCAGCTCATGGCCGAGCACGCCCTTGAGTTCCTGCGGGTCCAGTATGGAGACGATGCCTCGTGTGACCGCGACCACGGCGTTTTCCGGGTTGCGCCCGGTGGCAAAGGCATTGGGCGCGTCCTGGGGAATAAGCACTATGCGCGGTTTGGGAATACCAGCTTTGGCGGCCATTTCCTCCACCACGCGGTGGATGTGGGGGGCATCGCCGGGCGAGAGAGGCTGTGCCTTGTACATGCGCAAGACCAGCTTGTCCGAATACCAGTAGCTGCCCACATTCATGACCATGGCCAGGCCAAAGGCGAGGAAGAGACCGGCGCGGCCGCCGAGAAAGCCGCCCAGGACCATGAGCAGGCCGGTGAGCAGACTGAGAAAAAATACGGTTTTTATCTGACTCGTCATGAAATCGTCCTCCGAACCGAATAGATAGGAATTAGACGGAGGACGTCAAGAAGGAGACGGCAATTGCACTATGGACTATGGGGATCAGTCCACCGGAATGGAGCGGCTGCGCGGTTCTTTCTTTTCCAGGGTCAGGGTCAGCAACCCGTTTTTGAGGGTGGCGGAGATGTCGTCAGGGTTGACGTGCGAGCCGATGTTGAAGGCGCGGGCAAATCGACCGACGGGGCGTTCCACGACATGGTGGCGGAAGACGCCCTCCTGCTTTGCATCCGGTATGCGTCCATAGATGACAAGCTGGTGGCCCTTGAGCTCCACGGTCACGTCGTCCAGTGTCATGCCGGGCAGCTCCACCTGGATGAGGAAGTGATTTTCGGACTCCAGGACGTCGGCCGCAGGCTGCCAGAGGCTGGGATGTCCGTTCAGTCCGTTGGCCGATTCTTCGAAATCAGCGCCCTCCATCCAGGAGACGCGATTGAATTTTCCCATTGCTTTCTCCGTAACGCGGTGAAAAAACGCATTTATAATTTGCCCCAGGATACGATTCCATATAACAATATGGGCAATAGCTCAACAAGATCAAGTTACGGGGTAGATCATGAAAGTATGTGAAACCGTCGAAGTCCCGGGGGATGCCACCATTTCCACAGTGGGCGAAGCCAAGATTGCCAATCCCATCCGGTTTGGCCGGTTCGTCGAGGAAGGCGAGGATGTGCTGATCCACATCTCCCGCAAGCGGGTGGAAAAGGGGCGCCGGAAAAAGGAACCGAAGCAGGTTTTCTTTGAGGCCGCCGGGCCGAGGTCGAAGATCTACTTCGACCCGAGCAAGACCAAGTGCGCCGTGGTCACCTGCGGCGGGCTGTGCCCGGGATTGAACGACGTGATCCGGGCCGTGGTCATGACCTGCTTTCACGAATACCGGGTGCCCTCGGTACTCGGCATCCGTTACGGGCTGGCCGGGTTCGTTCCCGAGCAGGGGTATGACGTTGTGGAGATGACGCCGGACTATGTGAGCCGCATCCACGAATTCGGCGGCACGGTGCTGGGGTCCTCGCGCGGGCCGCAGGACCCGGAGGTCATCGTCGACGCCCTGGAGCGGATGAACGTTTCCATCCTGTTCATGATCGGCGGCGACGGCACCATGCGCGCCGCCAGCAAGGTGGTGAAGGAAATAGCGCGGCGCAAGCTCTCCATCTCGGTCATCGGCCTGCCCAAGACCATCGACAACGACATCAATTTCGCCTCCCCCTCCTTCGGGTTCGATACCTCCGTGGAAACCGCGACCGTGGCCATTCGGGGCGCGCATGTGGAGGCAACGGGCGCGCCGTGGGGCATCGGGATGGTCAAGGTCATGGGCCGCTCCGCCGGTTTCATCGCCGCGCAGTCCGCCCTGTCCTGCCAGGAGGTCAACTTCGTGCTCATTCCCGAGGTTTCCTTCGACCTCTATGGGGAGAACGGGTTCCTGGCCCACCTGGAGCATCGCATGGAGCGGCGGGGCAACGCCGTCATCGTGGTGGCCGAGGGCGCGGGGCAGGACCTGCTCCAGGATACCGGCGACACGGACGCTTCCGGCAATACGCGGTTGAGCGACATCGCGGCCCTGCTCAAGCGGGAAATCCTCGCCCATTTCAAGGCCAAGGGCATCGAACCGACCCTCAAGTACATTGACCCGAGCTATATCATCCGTTCGGTCCCGGCCAACGCCAACGACCGGATTTATTGTTCGTTCCTCGGCATCTATGCCGTGCACGCGGGAATGTCCGGCAGGACCGGCATGGTCGTTTCCCGCTGGAATGGGCGATATGTGCATATTCCAATGGAACTGGTGACCAAGGGCAAAAAGCGGATCGATCCGTGCTCCAATTACTGGCGGGCCGTGCTTGAATCCACCGGCCAGCCGCCCATGATGAAAAATGATGAATAAACTATTTCATAATAATTATTATTCTTGAAATTTCCGCAGGAGAGGAGTAGCTTGGCCGAACTACTGGTCATTCAAGGATTGTTTAAGGTTATCCAAGTCATATCCACAAGGGGGTTTGTATGGATGTGCTCATGCTTTCGCGGCTGCAATTCGCAGCGGCCACGATGTTCCATTTCATCTTTGTTCCGTTGACGCTCGGGTTGTCCGTGCTCATCGCCTGGATGGAAACGCGGTTTGTTCAAACCGGTGATGAAACGTATCGGAAAATGGCGAAGTTCTGGGGGAAGATTTTCCTGGTTAACTTCGCGGTCGGCGTTGTGACCGGCATTACGCTGGAATTTCAGTTCGGTACCAACTGGTCGCGGTATTCGGCCTTTGTCGGCGATATCTTCGGTTCGCTTCTGGCCATCGAGGCAACCGCCGCCTTCTTCCTGGAATCCACCTTCATCGGTGTCTGGCATTTCGGGTGGGAGAAGCTCTCGCCCAAGGCCCACGCCATTACGGCCTGGCTGGTGGCCGGTGCTTCCAACCTGTCCGCGCTCTGGATTCTCATCGCCAACGGCTTCATGCAGGATCCCACCGGCTATGTCATGCGCAACGGCAGGGCCGAGCTGGCGGATTTCGGTGCGGTTGTGTTCAACAAGTTTGCCTGGCTGGAGTTCTTCCACATCGTGCCGGGTGCGCTCTGCCTGGGCGCCTTCCTGATCATGGGTATTTCCGCATGGCACCTGCTGCGCAAGTCCCATGTGGACTTCTTCAAGAAGTCGTTCACGATGGCTGCCTCCTTCGCGCTGATTTTTTCCATTGTCACCGCGGTTGAGGGTCACCTGCACGGCAATCACATGTCCCTGGTCCAGCCCGCCAAGCTGGCGGCCATGGAATCCCACTGGGATACCGGCACCAACGTGCCCATCTACCTGCTGTCCGTGCCCGGCAAGGATGGCAACATCATCGAGGCGCTGCCGATTCCCGGCGCGCTGAGCTTCCTGGCCTACAATGATGTTAACGCAGAGGTGAAGGGCCTGCACGACTTCCCCGAAGCCGACCGCCCGCCCGTGACTCTTACATTCCTTTCCTTCCGCCTCATGGTCGGCATCGGCACCCTTATGCCGCTGCTCGCCCTGTTCGGCTGGGTGATGCGCAACAAGCTTGAAAAGTTCCCCCTCTACCTCAAGGTGATGATGTATGCCATTCCGCTGCCCTACATCGCCATGCAGGCAGGCTGGGTCCTGGCCGAGGTAGGCCGCCAGCCATGGATCGTCTACGGGCTGATGCGTACCTCCGACGCTGTCTCTCCGGTTGCCACCGGCGCTGTCGGGTTCACCCTGGTGCTCATGTGTGTGCTGTACGCCCTGCTGGGCGCGGCGGGCATCTGGCTGATGATTCGTCTGGCCAAGAAGGGCCCCGAAGATCACAGCCCCATCGAAGTCTAACTGCGTGAGCGAATTGAAAGGAGAATATCTATGACAACGTTGATGGAAACCGGTTCGCTTCACTTCTATCTGGCGACGATCTGGTTCGTACTGTGGGGCGTGTTGTGGGCCGTCTACTTCATGTTGGACGGTTTTGACCTGGGAGCTGGCTCCCTCATGCCCCTGCTGGCCAAAAGCGAGGATGACCGTCGGGCCATCCTCAATGCCACCGGTCCCTTCTGGGACGGCAACGAAGTCTGGCTCATCGCGGCGGGCGGCGTCACGTTTGCCGCCTTCCCCTATGCCTATGCCCAGATGTTCAGCGGCCTGTATCTGGCCCTGATGCTGCTGCTTTTCGCGCTTATCGTGCGCGGCGTGTCCTTCGAGTTCCGCTCCAAGGTGGACAGCGCAACCTGGCGCAAGGTCTGGGACTGGTGCCACATCCTCGGTTCCTTCCTGCCCGCCCTGCTGCTGGGTGTGGCCTTCGGCAACATCTTCCAGGGCATCCCGCTTGACGAGACCGGGTTCAGCCAGGCCGGACTCTTCGGTCTGCTCAATCCTTACGGTCTGGCAGGCGGCGTCCTGTTCGTGGTCATCTTCCTGATGCACGGCGCGCTGTGGCTGACCATCCGGACCACGGGCGACCTCAAGGAACGGGCCGAGTCCGCTGCTCGCGTGATCTGGCCCATCCAGGTTGTGGTCACGGTGCTCTTCCTTGCCTACACCGCCCTGTCCACCCAGCTGTTCAGCAACTACTTCCTGTACCCGGTGCTGTTTGTCATCCTGCTGCTGCCCGTGGGTGGCCTGATCCTGATGCGCACCTATCTGGGTGCCGGAAGATACTGGATGGCCTGGGCCGCTTCCTGCGTGTACATCGTGGGTACGGCATTGTTCGGCGTGGTTGGCATTTTCCCGGCTATCATTCCGTCCAACCCGAATCCCGGCCACAGCCTGACCATCATGAACTCCGCCTCCAGCGCGCTGACCCTTGAGATCATGCTCGTGGTGGCCGTGATCTTCGTGCCCCTGGTCATCGGCTACCAGTCCTGGGTGTACAAGAAGTTCGCCACTCCCATGGAAGAGGGCGACATCCACTACTAAGCCGAACCTTCGGCAACAACTGCATTGCAGGCGTCCGGTCCCAAAGGCCGGACGCCTTTTTTATTCAATGTTCCCGGCCTAAAGGGTGGAGAAAATCGGACAATTCTTTGACAAGGAGCAGGATCTGGAACAAGGTGCCTATATCGACAACCGCCATACGGAGTGCTCATGAAAACCATCAAGTCCATGCCCGCCCGGCTGCCGTTTCCAGCTGTCCCCGCCGTTTTTACTCATGGTTCACCGGTCCTGCCCGGGAGAGGATAGTCGACCATGCTGCTGCTCAAGTACCTCAAATCCCATTTTTTCATGTCGGTAGTCGTGTACGGTGTGGCCGCTGCCATTCTGGCTGGCGCCCTCTGGTTCGCCTATCAATACGTGGAGCCTGCGCCGCCATCCACCGTGACCATAGCCGCGGGCGGGCGCAACGGTGCGTATTACAAGTACGCCACCCAATATGCGGAGTTTTTCGCCAAGCAGGGCATTACCCTCAAAATTCTTGAGACCAAGGGGGCCATGGACAATCTGGCGCGCATGGCCGCGCCGGACTCCGAGGTGGATGTGGCCTTCATGCAGGGCGGCATTGCGACTCCTGCGCAATATCCCCAATTGCGCAGCCTGGGCTCCCTGTATTACGAGCCGCTGTGGATCTTTTACCGGCGGGGCCTCAAGGTGGCCAATCTGAACGAGCTGCACAAGCTGCGGGTGGCCATCGGCCCGGAGGGGAGCGGCACCAACCAGATCATCCGCCGCCTGCTGGATGAAAACGGCGTGACCGATGAAAACGCCAGATTCGTGGAGGAAGACACCTCCAAGTCTGTGCCGGACCTGATCCACGGCAGGCTGGACGTCCTTTTTGTGGTGGCGGGCATCGATTCCCGCGTTATCGAGACCCTGAGCCGCGAGGGAACGCGGGTTCGGATGCTCTCCCTGGGACGGGCCGAAGCCTATGCGCGGTCCCATCATTTTCTGAAGCGGCTGGTGCTGCCCCAGGGGGCGATCAATCTGGCCGAGGACCTGCCGCGCGAAAACGTCTACATGCTCGCGCCCACGGCCAATCTGGTGGTTCGCGAGGGGCTGCATCCGGCCCTGGAATACCTTTTTCTGCTGGCTGCGAGGGAAATCCACCGCCAGGGTGATGTCTTTGCCCTGCCTGGCGAGTTTCCCAGTGCCGAGGGGCTGCTCTTTCCGCTGACCGGCGAGGCCGAGAACTTCTACAAGAAAGGGCCGCCGCTGCTCATGCGCTGGCTGCCCTATACCCTGGCCGTGAACCTGGAACGGCTCAAAGTCCTGCTCATTCCGCTGCTGACCCTGCTTTTCCCGCTTTTCAAGATCACGCCGCCCGCCTTCCGCTGGCAGATTCGACGCCGCATCTTCAAGTGGTACAAGCGGCTCAAGAAGCTGGACCTTGCCGCCTATGAAGCCAAAACTTCCGAAGAGGCCGAGGATTTGTTGGTCCAGTTGGAAGAGATGGACAAGCTGGTGCTGGAGACCTCGGTGCCCCTGTCTTATGTGGATGCCATTTACTCGTTGCGTATTCACATCAACTACATCCGCTCCCGCATGAAGGAGAAGCTGGCGGCGTTCAAGTAGGAGGAACGAGGCCGTCAAATTGTTTCCGAAAGCCCTTTGCCTGTTCTCTTGCGTTTTCGAAAAAACTGTTTACAGTTTTAGTAACCACCAATATGGTTTGGTCCCTTCTTCACGATTTTAATGAAGGGGAGTTAGCGATGACCAAGAGAATTAAGCGGATTATCAGTGGGACTGGGAGGTTGATGGATTTTGCCTCCTCTTACAACAAGATTATTGTAGTAAGCCATATGAATTTAAGGCGTCGGATGACGGATGGTGAAGCCTTGAATCGTGATATGGCTTGTCTGAGGGACGACATGCGTGAAGTCGAAGTAAGTGGGGTTTTACTACCTGATGACAACAAACAAAAAAGATGTATTACCCGGCCCTGATAGGTGCCCGGAATCCAGCGTTTTTGAAGCGGAACATCTTTCCCCTGAGGAAATAAAAAGAAACCCAGAAATCGTGGCCAAAATTATGGCCTCGTTTTCTTCAGGGCCAATTCCTTCTGCGGAACAACTGAAAGAATACGATAAGGTCGTACCTGGATCGGCCCAAACAATAATCGCTGCCTGGACGGGGCAGACTGCCCATCGACAAGAGTTGGAGAAGAAGCAGTTGGCAGCGGATGTAGAATTTTTGCGGAGTGCTGCTGGGGATAGTCGGTTGGGTTTATGGCTTGGGACCGTGATGGGCCTTGCCGCTTTGACTGCTGGAGTCCTTTTTGCTGTCTTAGGGCATCCTGTGGGCGGAGCTACAATTATTACGACGACATTGGTCGGTTTGGTTGGTTCGTTTATATACGGCTCTCGGAATATGAATAATTTTGTTCCTCGGGAGGAACAGGCTGAGTCCGAGGAAACGGAAGAGTCTTAGTTGATTTTTTTTAAATAAAAGGCCAGCGCCCTTGTTAAGAGGGCGCTGGCCTTTTATTTTATGCTCACAGGTATAATTCCCGGTTACAGCAGGCGTCTTGCGATCTCCGCCGCCGCCTTGCGACCCGCGCCCATGGCCGAGATGACCGTGGCCGCGCCGGTGACGATGTCGCCGCCCGCAAACACGTGGGGGATGGAGGTCTCGCCGGTGTCGGGATCAGCCTCGATGTAGCCCCACTTGTTCAGGCTCAGTTCCGGCGTGGCTTCGAGCAGGATCGGGTTGGGCCGGGTGCCCACGGCGATGATCGCCATGTCGCACTTGAGCTGTTCGGTTTCGCCATCGATGCAGACCGGGGCGCAGCGGCCGGAGTCGTCCGGGTCGCCAAGCTCCATTTTCTGCACGGTCATGGCCTTGAGCCGTCCCTGGTTGTCTCCGTGGAAGTGGACCGGGCCGCACAGGCAGCTCAGTTGCACGCCTTCCTCCACGGCATGGGCGATTTCTTCCTTGCGGGCGGGCATCTCCTCCTCGGTGCGGCGGTAGACGATGGTCACGGTCTTGGAGCCCATGCGCAGCGCCGTGCGTGCCGCGTCCATGGCCACGTTGCCCGCGCCGAGAACGACCACGTGCCTGCTGCGGAAAGCCGGGGTATCGTGGTGGGGGAAATCGTAGGCGCGTCCCAGGTTCACGCGGGTCAGGTACTCGTTGGCGGAAAAGACACCCACCAGGTTTTCGCCCGGTATGCCCAGGAAGCGGGGAAGACCCGCGCCCACGCCCACAAACACGGCGTTGTAGCCCTGATCGAAAAGGTCCTGGATGGTTATGGTCCTGCCGCCCACCCAGTTGGTGTGGAAGGTCACGCCAAGCTGCTTCAGCCCGTCGATCTCCCTGCCCACCACGGATTTGGGCAGCCGGAATTCCGGGATGCCGTAGATGAGCACACCGCCCGCCTCGTGCAGGGCTTCGTACACATCCACCTTGATGCCGCGTCCGGCCAGATACCCGGCTACGGTCAGGGACGACGGCCCGGAGCCGATGCACGCCACCTTGAGGTCCCCGCGCTCCAGTGCGCAGGTGTCCAGGTCGGTGACGTCCTCACACGCGGACTCGGCCATGTACGTGTCGGCCACATACCGTTCCAACCGGCCGATGGCCACGGGCTCGTGTTTCTTGCCCAGGATGCACATGCCTTCGCACTGCGTTTCCTGCGGGCAGACCCGGCCGCATACCGCAGGCAGGGAATTGGTCTTGCGGATGATGTCGTAGGCCCCTTGCAGGTCGTCTTCCACCAGGGCGCCGATGAATCCCTTGATGTCGATGTTTACCGGGCAACCCTGCTGGCACAGGGGTTTCTTGCACTGTAGACACCGTTCGGCCTCGATAAGGGCCTGTTCTCTGGAATAGCCGAGCGCCACTTCACTGAAATTATGGGCACGCTCCAGCGGGTCCTGATGGGGCATGGGCGTGCGGCGGCGTACTTTTTTGCTCTTGTTATCGGCCATGACACTGACACTCCTGCGTGAACATTTCCATGGATTCGTCTTCCTGCTCCTTGAACTGCCACAGCCTTGTCTTGAGCTCGGCGAAGTCCACCTTGTGGCCGTCGAACTCCGGGCCGTCCACGCAGGCAAAGAGCGTCTTGCCGCCAACCGTGCAGCGGCAGGCGCCGCACATGCCGATGCCGTCCACCATGATCGAGTTGAGCGAAACAGTCGTCTTGACCTGGAAGGGCAGGGTGACCTTGCACACGGCTTCCATCATGGGAACCGGCCCCACGGCCACGACTTCGGCAATCTCGTCCTCGGTTTCCAGGATGTCTTGCAGGACCTCGGTGACGAATCCCTTGTGCCCCACGCTGCCGTCATCGGTGGCGATGCGCAGCTCCGGGCAGAAGGAGGAAAGTTCGCTGCAGAACAGCAGGAGATTCTTGGACCGCGCGCCCACGATGGCGATGACGCGGTTGCCCGCCTCCACGTGCCCCTTGGCAATGTGGTGCATGGCCGCAATGCCGGTGCCGCCGCCCACGCAGACCACTGTTCCCGATTTCTCGATGTGCGTGGCCTTGCCCAGCGGGCCGCAGACGTCCATGAACTCCCCGCCTTCCTGCAAGGTGTTCATCTCCGCCGTGGTCTTTCCGACGACCAGATAGACGATGGTAATGGTGCCCGCTTCCTTGTCGCAGTCTGCGATGGTCAGAGGAATGCGCTCCCCCGACTCGGAAACGCGTAACATGACGAAGTTGCCAGGTTTGGCCTTTTTGGCGATCTGGGGCGCGTCGATGACCATCATCGTGGTTTGCCCCGGAATCAGCTCCTGTTTTTTTACAATCGTATAACCCATCAGATTCCTCCATCGCCCGGGCGGTGGACGACCGACCCGGACGACCTCGCTGTAAAAAGTTCGGACGCTCTCTCCCTCTTAGGTAACCGCAATCTCTTGGTGACAGGGTTTACCGTAGTAGCCCTTATCCCAAGGTCTTGTCAAAAGGGTGAAAAACGGATACATTGTATTTTGGACTGATTGACCGTTTTTGCCAATTCCCATGGACGGGAAGCGGAAAACCACGGGTCCCTCTGGAATGAGCGAGACGTAACGTCTCAGGGACGGCCGGGCTGCACGATGCGCCTTGGCCTTTTTTTATGCAAAAAAAGGCCGGTGACACCCTGTAGGGAGGTCGCGTGAGAGTCAACGCTTACGCATCCGAGCAATATCGCCGTACCCAGTCGCTCGCCAAGAGTACCGGGGTCGCTGCCCGCACCAAGCCTCAGGCCAGTGTGACGACGACCTCGTTCGGCTTTCGCCTGGGCAACTTCGGGCTTGATTTCGAGTCCGAACGGACCGTGCTCGATCCCTCCCTCTCCCGTACCGAACGCGAACAGAAATATCAGGCCAACGCCTTCCGGGCCGAGCAGCAGGTCAGTTCCCTGCGCGCCCAGGTCGGCAGCTCCGGTGCCAGTTATCGGAACCTCTCCGGCTCCACCGACTCCGGTTCCCCCGCATCCGCACACCGGGTCCGTTCCGCGCTCTCCGCATATGCCGCCTCCGCCATGGAGGAATCCCCGCTGCCGGGGTCCATGCTTGCCAGCGTCGTATAAGCGTGCCCTTGGGGCAGGCTCTTACCAGCTCTTGGTACCACCTTTCGACATTTAAAAAACATTTGAGCACTTCGCCCCAGGTCCTCTCCACTCCTTTCCGAGTGGCGATGGTCTGGCCGTGGGCGATGAAGGTGTCGCCGTTCCCCTCTCCCCGGGACGGAAATGAAAGGATGATGGAGGCATGTTGTAACGGGCAACCTATTGACTGAAAATCGAATATTTGATAATGCGGGAAAACCTGAGAGGTAAAAACGACACTGTCCCCGATCCGAAAGGGGACAAGGGAGAAACAAATGAAAATTGTTCAGACTCTACTGATTGTCATCGCCGTCTTTGCCTTTGCCGGTGCCGCCCAGGCTCAGGAGGATCCGTATTCCGGGACCTATTCCTGCTCGGGCCCGTCAAAACCGTGCGGCGATTGCGATGTCGCTCCCCCCAGCGGGGTCGTTATTAGCAAGGTAAGTGGCAATACCTATCAGTTCTGCCCGCAGTATGACAGCAACGCCCGCGGAACCCAGGGCAGCAACGGCTGCGTTACCATGGAGATCAATAACGGAGAGGGCCATTGGAGCGGAACCAATCCGGGAGAGGGTGTGACCTTCTCCGGGGAAGTCAATCTCAAATTCGACGGCTCACAGCTCACCGCTGAAGAAATCGGCACGTTTTCGGGAATGTGCGAATGTGAGACCACGCTGACGGGCATCTGCACCAAGTAGCCTCGGCAACAAACGTGTCTGATAACGCCAAAGCCGTTTCCGCCATTGCGGAAACGGCTTTTTTTTTGAATTCATCCAATTAGAGCGTACGATGGGGCATGGACATTCATGATTATGAGCCCGAGGTACGTCATGTCCCGGTCGCTGTTAGCTTGCTGTATCAACGTCTTGGCTCGACGATCCGCATGTCGATCAAGCCAACGGACACGGTCTGGACTCAACGCTCAGCAAAATCCTGTCGAATGACATTTCCGAAGCGACAGCACAGATAGCGAATCCGGTCGTCCTTGGGCTGTTCTTTCACAGTGATGTTGTCTGCGATAAAATTCTGCCGGACGCAGTAGTAGCCACACAGGCCGAATGCGTGGTCGATTGGGATTTTTTTTCCCTGCGTTTTCGCCCGTTGCGCCTTGGTGTGCTTTGACAAACGGGTGTGATTGGACTAACCAGTCTCGTTTGCCGTAGCGCATTTGCATATAATTAAGGAAACGGAACGCACCATGGCGAAGATTCAGAAGATAAAGGGTTTCGCGGACCTGTTCCCGGAAGAGGCCGCCCAGTATACGCGTATGGAGACGATTGCCCGCGAGGTGTTCGGTCTGTACGGATTTGGTGAATTGCGTGTGCCGGTCTTGGAAAAGACCGAGTTGTTCGCCAAGTCCATCGGCGAGGACACGGACGTGGTGGGCAAGGAAATGTTCACCTTCCCGGACCGCAAAGGACGTTCGCTGACCATGCGGCCCGAGGCCACGGCGGGCGTTGTTCGCGCGTTCATCGATTCGGGCGTGCATCAGCCCGGCAAGGTCTCCAAGTTTTTCACCTTCGGCCCCATGTTTCGGTATGAGCGGCCGCAGAAGGGCAGGCAGCGCCAGTTTCATCAGATAGACGCCGAGATATTCGGCGCGGACGAGGCCCAGTCGGACGGCGAGCTGATCCTGATGCTGCGCACGTTCCTGAACCGGCTCGGGCTGACCAAGCTGACCATCGAGCTGAATTCGTTGGGCTGCAACGAGTGTCGGCCGGGATACCGGCAGGCGCTGATCGACTACTACAAGTCCAAAGACAAGGATAATTTCTGCGAGGACTGCCGCCGTCGTATGGAGACCAACCCGCTGCGCGTGCTGGACTGCAAGGTCCCGACGTGCAAGGAGTTGGTGAAGGATGCGCCGGTCATCACCGATCACCTCTGCCCGGAGTGCGAGCAGCACTTTGCGGACGTGAAGGCGATTCTGGACGGTGCGGGCGCGGAATACGTGCTCAACCCCCGGCTGGTGCGCGGACTGGACTACTACGTGCGCACCTGTTTCGAGGTGTCGAGCACGGACATTGGCGCGCAGACGGCGGTTGCCGGTGGCGGGCGGTACGACGGTCTGGTCAAGAACCTGGGCGGTCCCGCCTGTGCGGGCACGGGCTTTGCCTGCGGCATGGAGCGGCTGGCCCTGCTGCTGGGCGAGGCGGAAATCGCCAAGCCGGATTTCTATCTGGCCGTGGTGGACGACAGCGCGGCCAACGAGGCCATGCTCTTTGCCCAGAAGCTGCGCGAAAAGGGGCTGACCGGCGACGTATCCTACGGTTCCGGGTCCATGAAGTCCCGCATGCGCGCGGCCAACAAGGCCGGGGCCAAGGTCTGCCTGATCCTGGGCGGCCAGGAGATGGCCGACGGCACGGTGACCGTCAAGTACATGGATGAAGAGCGCGACCAGGAGACCCTGGACCGCTCCCTGTACCTGGCAAGCATGTAATTTATCGCGGTCCGGCCGGATGCCGGGGCGCGTGGATTTTTACCGGGGCGGCAGGGCGGTTCCCTGCCGGTTCCGACCATAAAAAGAGTGAGATTGGAGCTACCGACAATGTCTGAGTATCAGGAAGAACGGGATTACAACGAATATCGCGTTATCGAGGACCTCGCTGGCTGGCGGCGCACGCACCACAACAATGAGCTGACCGCTGCCAATATGGGCGAGGAAGTCTGCCTGATGGGCTGGGTCCAGTTTCGGCGTGACCACGGCGGGCTCATCTTCCTCGACCTGCGCGACCGCGAGGGGCTGACCCAGGTCGTCTTCAATCCGGAGGAGAACGCGGACGTGCACGAGCGCGCCCATGCCATCCGCCCGGAATACGTCATTGCCATCAAGGGCAAGGTCCGCCCCCGGCCCGAGGGCATGGCCAATTCGAACATGGTCACCGGTGAAGTCGAGATTGAAGTCACCGACTACAAGCTGCTCAATACTTCCGAGACCCCGCCGTTCCCCATCGAGGACCGTGTGGAGGTGAGCGAGAACCTGCGGCTCAAGTACCGTTTTATGGACTTGCGCCGTCCCTCCCTGGCCCGGAATTTCATCATCCGCAACAAGGCCGCCCAGTCCGTGCGCCGCTACCTCGATTCCCTCGGTTTCCTGGAGATCGAGACCCCGGTGCTGACCAAGTCCACGCCCGAGGGTGCGCGTGACTTCCTGGTGCCCAGCCGCGTCAACCAGGGCCAATTTTACGCCCTGCCGCAGTCCCCGCAGCTGTTCAAGCAGATGCTCATGGTCTCCGGCATGGACCGCTATTTCCAGATCGTCAAATGCTTCCGCGACGAGGACCTGCGCGCGGACCGTCAGCCTGAGTTCACCCAGATCGATATCGAGATGAGCTTTGTGGACGAGAAGCAGGTGCAGGAGATGGCCGAGGAAATGGTCAAGACCCTGTTCCGCGAGACCATCGGCGTTGATCTGCCCGAGGTGTTCCCGCACATGACCTACGCGGACGCCATGAACCTCTACGGCGTGGACAAGCCGGACCTTCGTTTCGGACTGGAGCACGTGGACATCACCGACGTGTTCAAGAACTCCGGGTTCAAGGTCTTTGCCTCGTCCGAGCTGGTCAAGGTCATGGTCGTGCCCGGCGGTGCGGAGCTGTCCCGCAAGGAGATCGACGAGTACACCAAGTTCGTCGAGATCTACGGTTCCAAGGGCCTTGCCTGGATCAAGGTCAAGGAGGACGGCGAGTGGCAGTCCCCCATCGTCAAATTCTTCTCCGAGGACGAGATTGCGGCCTTGCGCGAGCGCACCAACTGCAAGCCCGGCGACATCCTGTTCTTCCAGGCCGGTGCCGCGGACGTGGCCAATGCCGCGCTGGGCAACCTGCGCTGCGAACTGGGCGAGCGGTTCGGCCTCATCGACGACAAGGTCTTCAAGCCTGTCTGGATCACCGACTTCCCGCTGCTGGAATACGATCCGGACGAGAAGCGCTACGTGGCCAAGCACCATCCCTTCACCTCGGCCCGGCCCGAGCAGATGGAAGTGCTCAAGACCGATCCGGGCAGCGCCATTGCCCGCGCCTATGATTTGGTGCTCAACGGCCACGAGGTGGGCGGCGGTTCCATCCGCATCCACACTCCGGGCCAGCAGGAGGCCATGTTCGCCGCCCTGGGCATCAATCACGAAGAGGCCGAGGAAAAGTTCGGCTTCCTCATGAACGCCCTCAAGTTCGGTGCGCCGCCCCACGGCGGCATCGCCTTCGGCCTGGACCGGCTGATCATGATCCTCACCGGCTCCAAGTCCATCCGCGACGTCATCGCCTTCCCCAAGACCCAGAAGGCGACCTGCCTCATGACCGAGGCTCCGTCCGAAGTGCCCAGCAAGCAGCTCCGCGAACTGGGCATCCGGTTGCGTGAAAAGAAGCAGGACTAATCGTGAATAACCGCCGGAGGTCTTACCTATAAGATCTCCGGCGTCTTTATTCTATGAACGAAAGATTAGGGCCATGTGGCGGCCTTCACTTACGTTCCCTTCCCCTATCCTTTTCCCTTCCTTGTTTTGCGGTAGCCCTATCTTTTTGCAACGGCCTTTGTCTCAAAGGTCTGATTCTTTGTCCTTTCCTGCGAGAAGCTGATCCACGGCATCGACTTTCTTTCTTCAAATGAAGACCGTCGTATTCAAATAATCTATGTAGTTATGCAGCCTCTATCTATTTTTTAGATACAATATAGTATAATAATTGGATTGATAGAGTGGTGTAATTTTTGTATTGCTGCACGAATTTATAGTCGAAAGTCTTTATGAGCCCTGTCTAGACTTGTTGTTGCGGCTCGTGTGTCATCCGCTTCAGGAGCGACTTCGCTTTTATTGCTGCCGAGGCTGGGCTGTGACTGATTTATGCTCAGCGCGAATAGTATGGTGTTGGAAATGGATTCCTGGAGTGAGCTTGTTCAAATTTATATGAAATGTGGTCATTGCAGGCCGCTATTGTGGGGATGAAATGCGGATTTTAAAAATTGTCTGTCTACTGTCGTTGATGTCTGTAATGTGCGGGTGCACGCATAACATCAGCATAAAACCCATGGATTTGGATTATGCAAAATCGGCTAAAAAGATAAACGGCATGTGTAGCGTATGTATCACTCCTGAAGATTTGCGAAAGGAAGTCAAAGAGGGCGGGAGCGACAAGTACATATATAAACCGTATGAGGACTTCCGCTTCGGGCTGGGTACTGCGCTCAAGCAGTCCTGCGAGAGTGTTGGGTTCTATGAAAATAAACAGGATGCGCTGAAACAGAAATCCAGCATTATTATTGTACCCAGGGTTGCAACTGAATCCAAAGGCGGTTTTTGGACGTGGCCGCCTTATGATTTTACATTTACCTTGGATGCCGATGTCTATGATGGGGCCGGGGAGTTGGCACAACATATCCACTCCTCAGGACATTCCTCGGCGGGGCTTGACGAGTGGAAAAAAGGCCAAGGGTATGCCGGAAGCAAGGCCATGGAGCAGGTCCTCAAGGATTTGCTTGAAAAGCTTGAGTACAACAAGTTCATGGCCGGGACGCAAGCTCCTGGGAAAGCTGAATAAAGGAGAGCACTATGAAAACGTTTAAAATAATAGGGACGCTGGTTCTTCTGTTCACTCTTGCCGGTTGTGGAAAGACTGTTGTTGGCTCATCGGGGCTGCTGCCAGAATCTCTTATTGAGAACACGAAAACAGTTGAGGCCTCGCAGGGCGCTGTGGAAGTCTCCTCCAGCCTCCCCTCGCAACTGTTTGTCGTTGATTCAGCCGATTTTAGGCAAGGACTGGAAAACGCCTTTGCCGCTGCCGGTGTTTTTGCGGGCGGAAAGAAGAAATACGATGTGCGCGCCGAAATAGTGAAGTTGGACTATCCTTCTTTCGGAACGGGAATGGAGGCTGAGTATGTTGTTGATTACGAAATTCTGGATGCCACAGGCCATGTGATCGGCGAAAAAAAGATTTCTTCCAAAGGGTATTGTTCAATGGGTGAGCATTTTTTGGGTTCGGCGAGAGTCTATCAGGCCATCCAGAAAGCCGTTGAACATCAGTATCCGTTGATTGTCGAGTATATTTGGGAAGTTGTCGGTGCCGATCTCGAAAAAAACAAGTTGAGTGCTGGAATAAAGCCTTAGTGTGCCGATTCCCGGGGTGGTCGCCTCGTCAATTCGTGCTGAATAATGGAAGAGGCAGTCGTTGACTGCCTTTCCCCGTTCTGATCTTAGTTATCCGGCCTGTTTTTTGTTAAAAACAACTACACATTAACCATTTGAAATAACAAATTAAATATTATTTTTCTTTAACGAAGACTCGCTTTTTGTCATTCTGTAATTATTACGATAATAGACTGTTCCAGTCGCCGCATGACAAATACATCGGTCCCCCGCCAAGCCTTTCAGCGGCGTAGATAAAAAGTTTTGGAAGGGAGTTGGGGATGGGGGTCCGGGGGAAGGGGAAGAGGGGAACCTTTTCCAAAAGGTTCCCCTCTTCCCCTTCCCCCGGCCGCCGGAGGCAAAAAAATATGACAATGGAAATATGTACCTGGCCCGATGAGATCCTGGCCGCCAAGGCCGCTGACGTAGGCGAGATATCGCCCGAGTTGGACAAGCTCATCGATGATATGATCGAGACGATGTACGAGAGCGACGGGGTCGGTCTGGCAGCGCCGCAGGTGGGCGAGTCCATCCGGCTGATCTGCGTCGACCCCACGGGGCCGAAGACGCGGGGCGATCTGCACGTCATCATCAACCCCGAGATTGTGGAGCGGGGCGATGAGATGGAGGAGAACGAGGAAGGGTGCCTGAGCTGCCCGGAACTCGCGGTCAAGGTAAAGCGCAACAAGCGCGTGAAGGTTACCGGGCTGGACCGCGAGGGCAAGGAAGTGACCATCGACACCGACGAGTTCCTGGCCATCATCCTGCAGCATGAGATCGACCACCTGGACGGCGTGACCCTGGCGGACCGGCTGGGGCGGCTCAAGAAGACCATGTACCGAAAGAAGGCTGAAAGATGGCAGAAGTAGCGGGTAGCGAGTCGTCGAAGGAGTCCTGGGGCGCGGTTGATCTGCGCCCCCTGCGCATTGTGTTCATGGGCACCCCGGACTTTGCGGCCGAGGCGTTGCAATTGCTCCTGACCTTTGATGGCGCGGAGGTCGTGGGCGTCTATACCCAGCCCGACCGGCCGTGCGGCCGCGGCCGGCAGTGCAAGCCTTCGCCGGTCAAACAGGTGGCGCTGGAGCATGACCTGCCCGTATTCCAGCCTGTGAATTTCAAGGACCCGGCTTCGGTGGCCGAACTTGCCGAACTCAAGCCCGAGGTGCTGGTCGTCGCCGCTTATGGACTGATTTTGCCGCAGGCGGTGTTGGATATTCCGACCATGCTGCCGCTGAATATCCATGCCTCGCTGCTGCCCAAGTATCGCGGGGCCGCGCCCATCCAGCGTTCCATAGAGAACGGGGACGTGGTTACGGGTATCTCCATCATGAAGATGGAGGCCGGACTGGACACCGGCCCGGTCATGGTCCAGCGCGCCCTGCGCATCGGCCACAACGACCATGCGGGCACCATCCACGACGAGTTGGCCAAGCTGGGCGGCATCTGCATCTGCGAGGCCCTGGCCCGGTTGCAGACCGGTGGCTATGAGCTGATGCCTCAGGATGACGCGCTGGCCACCTATGCGAAAAAGCTGGAAAAGAAGGAAGGCGAGATCGACTGGAATCGTCCCTCGGCTGAAATTCATAACCAGATACGGGCCATGTATCCCTGGCCCGGTGCCTTCTTTGACTGGACCAATGCGGACGGCAAGGTCATCCGGCTGAACGTGACGCCCGGCGAGGTAAGCGAGGAAGCGGCCCCCAAGGTCGAGCCCGGCACGCTCCTGGGCGAGATGGACGGCAGGCTGGCCATCACCACGGCGGACGGCATCTACCTGACGCCCGAGGTCAAGCCGCAGGGCAAGAAGGCCATGGACGCCACGGCGTTCACCTGCGGATACATGAAGGAATGTAAATAGATTTTCCGCCCATTGGGGTGGAGGAAAGGTCCGGACCGTCTGGTCCGGGCCTCTTTTGTTCGGAGCCCGGACGGTGTGTCGCGCCATTGCCTGATGCACCGGGACCGTGCTACCACCGCCGTGTTCGCGCACGCAGCAAACGGAGCACCATGGACGCCAGGCGATTTCTCCTTTTCAACAACGGCATGATCGGCAATACGCTGTTCAACATGCCTGTGGCCGCATGGCTGAAGCGCGAGGTGCCCGGCTGTTTCGTCGGCATGGTGGTGGACGGTACCGGCCGGGAAATGGTGGGTGCGGACCCGAATGTGGACGCCCTCCATGTTTTCAACAAGAAACAGGATTCGCTGGCCGCACAGTTTCGGCTTGTCCTCGCCCTGCGGCGGGAGAAGTACGACGTTTCCCTGCAACTGAGGACCGGCGTGCGCAACGAGCTTATTGCCCGGCTGGCCGGGGTGAGGCTGCGCGCCGGATTCCGGCTCAAGGGATCGCCGCAGCACCTGCACATCAAGCTGGACGAGGATCAGACCGTGCACCGGCTGCGCAGCCGGGCCATTCTCATGGAAGCCGTTCTGAACCGTCCGGTGGAGTTGCTCCCGCCCCGTCTGTATCCCGATCCGGCTGCCGAGCGTGCCGTGGCCGACCTGCTGGCCGAAACCGGAACCAATCCCGGTGAATATCTGGTCCTGCACCCCACCGGAGATACCGGGAACGGCATCGACTGGAGCCTGCCGACCTATGGCGAGGCCATACGGGAACTTTCCCGCCGATTGCCGGTCTACATCGTCTGTCTGTCCGACGAACGCGCGACAGTGGAAAGGGCCATTCCCTCCGGCGACAGGGTGCGGTATTGTACCGAAGGCATCGCCGTTACCTCGCACCTGATCCGACATGCGCGGTACTTCATCGGCAATGATTCCGGTCCCGCGCATCTGGCCTGCGCCTGGGGCGTGGACCGGCTGGTGGTTTACGAGCACCTAAATGAGAATTTCACCAAATGGCAGCCCGCCGATACGACCGGGTGCACCGTGATTTTTCAGAAGGATTTCAACGGTGAGCACGTGGCCGGGATCGTGCTGGCGGCAATAGACGAGTAATGAAACAAACTAAGAGTGTCCGGCGTGCCCGCAAGCGCCTCTTCATCGGGCTGATCAGCGGCTCCTGCTTTGCCATCTGCATATTTTTGGCTGCCCTCTGGGTCGTGCCTTTCATCGGGCTTGAAAATATCCATCCCCTGGCCGCCTGGGTGCTGGGTTTCATCGTACTGTTGCTCATCGGTCTGGTTTGCGTTGCCTATTGGGGGTTGTTCCTCAATATAGTCACGCGCAAGCCCCTGCCCGGTTCCCGTCGGTTCCGAGGGCTGACCATCAAGCTTTTCCTGCCGCTCATGGTACTCCTTGGCCGCGCGCTGGGTCTGGACAAAGAGTCCATCATGCTCTCCTTTGTCAGCGTGAATAACGAACTGGTCCGCGCCGAGGCCGCCCGCTACAAGCCGGAGGACATCCTCCTGCTCATGCCTCACTGTTTGCAAAACTCCAAGTGCGACCGTCGGCTGACCTACGACATCAACAATTGCAAGCGGTGCGGTATGTGTCCCATCGCCGGTTTGCTCGACCTGCACGACAAATACGGCGTGAACCTGGCCATTGCCACCGGCGGCACCGTTGCCCGGCGTATCGTGGTTCAGCTGCGTCCAAAAATGATTATCGCCGTGGCCTGCTATCGGGATCTTGCCAGCGGCATTCAGGATACCTATCCCCTGCCCGTGTTCGGCGTGCTCAATGAACGCCCGCACGGTCCCTGCCTGGATACGACCGTCGCCCTCCCGCTGCTGGAAGAGGCTCTGCATCTTTTTCTCGAAGAACAATACCTTGAAGAAGGCACCACCGGTAGCGGCCGCATGGTTTCCACAGCCCAGGGCAATCAGGAATAGCAACGTTTCCGGCTGGATTGTCCGGGGCACCCGCAGCCGTGGTCTGTGGGGCTCGGGAAGTGCTTATTCGCTGTTCACCGATGTCCTAACATCTATTTTGGATCACAGTCCTTTTTAATATCACCCTGGGTGATATTGAGAGCGTGTGCGGAAACAGGTAGAAGGGTCATTCTATACGGGAAAAATCGGTTTTCTGGTCATTGATTGTTGGAAAAAACAGCCGGTTGCAACCGAAGACGGGGCTTACCGTATAGATGAAAATCCGCTTTACCCTAGGAGATTTACCGTGCCGTTCACTCGCCTTCCGTATCACTTCTTGCCCAGCCTGTTGCCCCTGTCGCTGTTGTTCGTGCTGTTCTTCCTGTGCCCCTCGGCCCGGGCCGCTGATGTGGTGAATACTACCCCCGGATCGAATATTGTCGTCTCCGGCGATGGAGGACTCATCGCCTATCAAAATGGTGGAAGTCTCTTCCGTCATGCTCCTGCCGATATTGGCGGAGCCACCGGCATGGCGGGGTACAACCTGCTCGGCATGTCGCGCGACGGGCAGGTTGTGTTGGGATACAACACCGCGACCTCCTCATACCATATACTGCGGTATGAGGGTGGAGCCGCCACTCCCACCATTACCGCCGGGGATTTTGATGAGATGTCCGAACTCAAGGGGATTGGCCACGATGGCCTCACCGTATTCGGTACCGATGAGTACGGAGATACGGCAATTTGGATGGCGGACAGTGCGGCTTGGGATAGCTCCATCATGTGGTCATTTCTTGATAATCGCGAAATAGCAGCTGTTTCCAATGAGATCGGCGACACCCGTTACGGTGTCGGCACGGACACTACTAATCTCCCGATGCTTGTAACTATATATAAACTTGACCAGAGTTCATTCTATAGCATGACTTATTCCCTCAAGCTTGTTTCCGGCAGCCATACCTACACTTCGGGTAGTGCCAACGACATAGCCAGTGATGGATCCATCGCAGTGGGGAGAGTGGATCTTGATGCGGCCATGTGGAATGTGAAAAATCTGGAGCTGACCCTGACCCTTCTCCCTAATTCAATCGGGTCCAATACATACAATACCAGCGCGGCACTGGCCGTGAACAGTGATGGTTCCGCTATTGCCGGATGGGTCTCTGACCAAGCAGCATACTGGACCCGATCGGATTCCACATACACTTTACACAACCTCTATGACGATCTGACGGCCGATGGGGTGACGTTGCCCAACGCTGGTTATTTGGGCTCTGCGACCGGAGTTTCCGACGATGGGTCCATCATTGTCGGAACAACTATCGACAGCAAAGTCTTCATCGCCCGGATTTCCGGCGGTGCCAGTGGTGTCATCACTCCCGAGCAGCTCAATCAGTCCCTGGGTGCCATGGGCCAGGTCGGTCCGGCGGTGACGGGCATGGGGCAACTCGCCATGAACCGGCTGGGCGGCGTGGCGGGTGGGCAGGGAATGCATTTTGCCGTTTCCGGTCCGGCTTCCGCCGGTGGGACGGCTGGGACGGGCAAGCAAAGCGGCCTGTCCTCGGGTGACGAGATGTCGGGCACCCTGAACATCTGGACTGTCGGCTCCGTGGGCACCAATATCGAACTCAACGGTGACGACCTCGGCCTGCATGGCGGCGTGGGCGTTACCTGGGAGCGCGGCGAGTGGCGCGTGGGTGGCGGCCTGTTCGGCGATACCCGTGATCTGGACACCGCCGATGAGGGCAATCAGGACATCAAGGCCATTGGGCCCGGCGCGTTTGTGGCCTATAGCCCGGAGGATACCGGGCTTGAGTTCCGCCTGTCCGGTCTGTGGCAGACCGTGGATCTCGATCTCAGGCGCGGCTATGCGAACGGTACGGGTTATGCCACTTCCAAAGGGTCCACCAACGCTGATGTCTTCGGCCTGTCCGGCCGGGTGCAGTGGACCAGAGGAGTGACTGATTATCTCGCCCTGACTCCGTTCGCCGAGTACACATGGCAGACCACGCACATCGACGGCTACTCCGAATCCGGCGGTCCGTTCCCGGCCAGCTTCAACAGCCGTGACGAGACTTCCAACTCCCTGCGTACCGGCCTGCGGGCCGATGCGGCTATCCTCGACAATGTGGAAACTTGGGCCTGGGCTGCATGGGATCATCGGTTCGAAGACAAGTCCTCGGGCCTGGGCGGCTCCACCCTCGGTCTCGGCTCCTTTACCTACGGCGGGAACAAAGTGGATCAGGACTGGGCCGACGTAGGCATTGGTGCCAGCTGGGACGTGACTGAACGGCTCTCCGCCAACACCTCCCTTGGCTTCGCCCTGGGCTGTGATGACGAAACCATGTCCGACCTTACCGCCACAGTGGGCTTGAGCTATCAGATATGGTAGACTGAAGCAGACTTGGATACCCGGCCGGGCGTTCCGCAAGGGATGCCCGGCTTTTTTGAAGATTATTCCGGGGCGTCCCTTTTGCCATTCATGCCCGGGGAAAGCGTATCCGCTTTCCCCGGGCGTTTTATGTCAGTCAATCTAACCCGCGAGGAAGGCGGGGTGGCTGGTTATTGTGCCTGTTGGCTGCTGGTTGGTGAAGGGGAGGGCCAGGACGTATTGGTCCGGGACGCCGGGCCAGGTAAGGCCGGGGCTATGGATGAAGCCAAAGCGCGTGTAGAGGGCCGGATCGCCCACGAGGACGATGCCTTTGGCCCTTTGGCGTCGCAATTGCCCGATCGCTTCGCGGATGAGAGCGGAGCCGATGCCCTGGTTCTGGTTGACCGGCAATACGGCGACGGGGCCGAGAAGTTGCCAGCCGTCTTTATCGCTGCCCACGGTGGCGGGCGAGAGGGCGATGTGCCCCACGCACTGACCGTTGGTTTCGGCCAGCAGGGCGAGAGTCAGGGCGTGATCGTCCCGCAGGGCGCGAACGATGCGATGCTCGGTGGGCTCGGCCCCTGGTGCGTGTTGGGGATGGTTTTCGAACGCTGCGTATATGATGGCGTCGATACGCTCTATGTCGGTGTATTTTTCCTGTCTGATAATCATGGTATTACTCCATTGGCTCGCGCATGGCGGACCGTCGTGGTGGCTGACGCACGGCATCAGTGCCGGTACTCGTGGAAGACGGTGTCTGGAGAGCGTTGCGGGGCACAGCAAAAGCTCGGCTTTCCGCATGATGTGGAAAGGGAGATGGTGTGGGCCGCCCTGGGCGGACGCAGGCCGCAGGTCCGGCCTAGTCGGCGTGTCCCCGGTCAACGCCCGGGAGCACAAGATCCAATGAAGTGTGGTTCAAACAATTCCTTTTGCGGCTGTGATGCGCCGTGTTTGTCTGCCGAAGATATCCAAGACTGCGAATATGTGCAATTCTGTTGTTGGAAAGCGAATCTTCCCATGGGCCTCGGGCATTGACCGGAGGCGGTCCGGCAAGCTATCGGAAGGCTGGTCCGGATCGGGCCGAAATGAATAATCAAGCAAGGAGACTACATGTCCAAACTCGTATATGGCCTTTTGACGGCAGACCTGATTGTGGACCGCGACTCCGGGAGCACGTCCTATATCCGTACGGTGGAGCACGCTGTTGTGCCGGAGTTTCCGACCGTGCTGCCCCCGATATTTTTTGCCAGCCTGTGGGACCTGGAGGGCAAGAGCGAACCGTTCATGGTTTCCCTGAGCCTGGTGGGGCCCGGCGGGGTCAGCAAGGTGCTGGGAGAGCAGGAGGTCACGCCCGGCGAGACATTGCTGCACAAGATGAACTTCCAGCTGCCCGGCCTGAAGGTGGAGGGTGAAGGACGCCATGCCATCACTGCTGCTGTGAAGCAGGGGAATGAGTGGGTAACCGTTGCCGAACTGCCGTTGTACGTTTTTCAGGCGGCCAAGGGCTGATAATTTTGTGCTGTTTTTTTACAAAGCGCTTCGAACCGGCTGGTTCGGAGCGCTTTTTTGTTTTTGGGCAGTGTATGACATGCAGCAACCGCCTGTGGATAAAGTAGTATCGGATAGAGGAATACATTGTTGGCAAACAGGCAAAATTTATAAATGTTATTTGAACGAAATTTCAAAGTAAAATAGGTAATTACGTACTAATTTTGTCAGCTTTTTCTGGACTTTTCCACATGTTTTCCATAGTATCAAAACGTCTTTTAGATAATTATAGAATAACTAACAGCGTTAGAGGACTTGGGATGCATGGATTTCTGTTGTTGCTGCCGACCGAGGGAAAGCGGTTGCCCACAAGTCGGGAGCTGAGACGGGCGGGTTTCATGGTTTCCACCGCCATGGCGGTGGAAGGAGAGACCAAGGAAGGTAAAGGCCCGATTCCTGCCGTGCGTGAGGAAAATTCTTCGGAACGGAAGCAGGATTGATATTGTCTGCTGTCGGGGCGCTCCGCGCCCTGAATATCTGGTTTGTATTGTCGATCCCCTCCCCTCCGGCCGATCGTGCCGCGAATCCGGGAAACCCGATTTGAAAGTGCCATATCTTCTGCATTGCAATGCGGGGCTGTAAGAGGGAACCCGGCCCGCGCCATTCTTCTTGTCTGTTTGCGTTACAGGGTTCGGAAGTGCGAGGCCTGTCTTTTAAACGAATGAAGTGAACGGGTTTCGGACCCATCCGAAATCACGGCGGGTGAGCATTGTGCCGCCGCTCCGGGCCTGTTGCAAAGAAAAGGGCCGACGCACCATGCGCGTCGGCCCTATTTTTTCCTGTTGCGGATGCCTGTTAGAATCCGAAGCGGAGGTACTCCTTGTCCAGCCGGTTGATGAGCTGGATGTAGCGGTAGTTGCTGCCCTTGAGCTGGGCCTCCTCCACGAGCTGGTACCCCTGGCTGCGGCATTCCGGGCAGGCGTCGGGCGGAATCTCCACCCCGAGGCAGAGGGGACCGGAATCGGCCCGGGTTTGCACCTTGCGCAGGCCGCGGCATTTCTTGCACAGGGTCACGGTCTCCTGCTGCGTCTCGCTGATGCCGTCGGTGTCGTAGTATATCTGCCGGTTGCGGATGTACTTGTCGCCCGAGATGATGCCCAGCCGCGCGTCGCCGTCCGTCTTGACCGGCGGCGGGTTGAAATACAGGTTCGGCAACTGGCTGCAAAGCTCCTCGATGTACTCGGTGGTTCGTTGATCCTGCCGGATTTGGTCCGGGTTGTAATTGGGCTCCCGGATTTGCGAATAGTCCAGCCCGGCCATGGAGAGGCAGAGTCCGAGGTTGACGTAGGGCAGGGCTCCTTGGATGGAGTAGCCGCCCTCCAGCACCGCGATGTCCGGGTGGAGCATTTCGCTCAAGCGTGCATACCCCTGGGCCGAGAAGTTCATGTTGGTGATGGGATCGGTGAAGTGGTTGTCCTGGCCCGCCGAGTTGATGATCAGGTCGGGTTTGAAGTCCTCCAGGATGGGCAGCACCACCCGTTCGATGGCCATGAGGAACCCCTCGTCCGAGGTGTTCGGCGGCAGGGGGATGTTCAGGGTGCGCCCGCGTGCGGCCGGGCCGCCCAGTTCGTAGGGAAAACCGGAGCCGGGATACAGGGTGCGGCCGTCCTGGTGGATGGAGATGAACAGGGTGTCCGGGTCGTGCCAGAACACGTCCTGGCTGCCGTCGCCGTGGTGGCAGTCGGTATCCACTACAGCAATGCGCTTGTGGCCGTATTTCTCGCGGATGTGCTCTATCATCACGGCTTCGATGTTGATATTGCAGAACCCGCGCGAGCCGTGCACCACCTTCATGGCATGGTGTCCCGGAGGCCGGACCATGGCAAAGGCGCAGTCGCGCTCGCCTGTCATGACCAGATCACCGGCCTTGATGGCTCCGCCTGCCGAAATGAGGTGCGAGCGCGTGGCCACGGCGTTGACGTCCGGGAAACAGAAATGAACCCGCTCCACGTCCTCCACGGTGGCGACGTCGGGCTTGTACTCGCCCACGCCCTCGATGTCGAAGATGCCTTCCTCGCGCAGCTGATCCTGGGTGTAGAGCAGCCGCTCCTGTCGTTCCGGGTGGGTGGATGAAATGGCCCAGTCGAACGCCGGGAAAAAGATGATGCCGAGTTTACGGTTGGCTTTGAGCATGGTCTACTTCCCTCCCAAGGTGGCGACCACGCCCGGCCGCACCTGGCATTTGACCCGAATGTTGCGCCCCACCTGTCCCATGCCTTCGATCATGTTGAAGCTGGAGGCGTGGGTGATCTGCGCATCTTCGCCCTTGAGCTGCACGCCCATGGAATCGAGGTGCATGACGAGCTGATTTTCCGCATCCTTTTTCGCATCTTCCAGATTGTAGCTGGAAGGTACGTTTTCCCGGTAGGAGAGGGAGGGGATGAACAGCACATGGCGCTGGGTGTCGGCAAAGAGTTCCAGCTCCCAGGTTGTGCGGGTCAGGGCCGCGCCGATGGCGTTGGCCACCCCGAAGTGTTTCGGCACCTCGGTGGAGAGCTGGAATCGCTGGAAGATGGGCGTTTTGAGCGCGTCGGCCGGGCCGCCCATGAGGTAGATCTTTTTGGGTACCACCCGCTTGTCCTCCACCAGTTCATGGATGGTGTAGACCGGCTTGGAGTTGATCTCGTCCACCAGCTCGCGCGTGGCCTGAAAGATCGTCTTGGTGGCGTAGTCCACGGCAGCCTGGGCCAGGGTCTCCGGCGTCATGCCGTTTTCCTTGGCCAATTGCGCGATGGCGGCGCTGGATTCCTTGATATCACCGACCTTGCTGCCGCCGGTCACGTTGAGGGCGTCCGTCAGGGTGACGCATTCGCCTTCCAGGCACACGGGCGGTCCGAGTCGGTTCGGGCCCACACGGACCTCGCCGCCGGATACCGTCACGGCCGAATCGCCGCCGATGCCGATGGACAGCACCTTGAGCGCTGAAACCGAGGTCGGATGCGAGCCGATGTGAATACCTTCGCGCTCAATGAGGGGAGCGCCGTCCGCAAAGATGGCGATATCCGTGGTGGTGCCGCCGATATCCAGGATGATGGAATCGTGAAAGATGTCGGTCAGCGCAATGATGCCCATGACCGAAGCTGCCGGGCCGGAAAAGATGGACTGAACCGGCAGGTTGCGCGACTCGGGCAGGGGCATGGTGCCGCCGTCCGCCTTGAGCATGTTCACGCGCACGTGGCCGAGGCCCATGGCCTCCAGTGCGGCCTCCACGGCGGTGGCGAATTCGTTGTAGATGCGCCAGACGGCGCAGTTGTAATAGGCGGTGGCCACCCGGCGCGGGAAGTTCAGGGCCGCACCCAGCCGGTGCCCCAGGGTGACGAAGTCCGCGTGTTCGCTTTCACTGTCGCGTCCCTGGCAGATGGTGCGTTTGATCATGTTCTCGTGGCGCGGGTTGCGCGTGGAGAACTTGCTCACCGCCGCAAAGACCCGGACACCGTTGGCGCGGCAGGCGTCCACGGCCCCGGCCAGCTGGCGGGAGGACAGGGCACGCACCTCGTTGCCCCGATGGTCGATGGACCCGTTCACCACGTGGAAGTCCCGGCAGATCATGAAGCTGTGCGGATCAATGCCCGGCCCGGCCGAGACAATGACGCCCACATCCTCGGTCTTGCCCTGGACAATGGCGTTGGTGGAGAGGGTGGTGGAGAGATTGAGCTGGGTTACCTTTGCCCGGTCCACCTTGCCGAGCAGGTCCTTCAAAGCGTCGGTGACTGAGGAGAGCAGGTCGTCGTGGCGGGTCGGTACCTTGCATTCGGCAACAACCTCAGCCCCGGCGGTCGTGTCCACGGCCACGCCATCCGTGTGGGTTCCTCCCACGTCGATTCCTAGCAGCATGACGACTCCGGATTTTTGTAATTGCAAGGCAGAATTACCACCATGTGCAGCCGGTCGCAAGAATCAATCCGGTGAACGGATGCAATGGAACGGGGAACGGTAGGGGGGATGGAAGGGGAGAGTCCGAATTGTCGGACTGGTGCGCAATACAAGCGACCAATGCCTCATATTCTCGCAAGGCGTCATGCTTCCGGGCTGAAAATTTGTCGCGGAATTATTCCCCGGGCGCGTGGGGCGTTGCCGCGCCTTCATCAAGTCGCAGCCCGGGGGCGGCCAAAGGCACGGCAGGGGCTCGCCGTGCCTTTGGCCGAAGGTTGGGATGCGGTTAGAAACGTTCGTAGTCGTCGATATCTATCTCAGGTACAGAGGACTGAATCGGTTTGGGCCGTCTGCCGTGGCCCCGGACCACTGTTTTAATGGCCCGAACGCTGCTGGCGTCGCCAATCTTGAAAAAGGCCACGGTTTCGCTGAGGTGCTCGGCCTGGGAGTTGAGTTCCTGCGAAGTGGACGACATTTCTTCCGATGCGGAAGCCGTTTGTTGAATGACCTGATCCAGTTGCTGGATGGCGTTATTGACGGTGTCCGCGCTGGAACTCTGCTCGGCGCTTGCGGCGGTGATCTCCTGAATCAGGGAGGCTGTGCTCTGGATGTCCGGCACCATCTTGTCCAGCATTTCACCTGCGGCTTCGGCCACTGCAACACTGCTGGCCGACAGTTCGCTGATTTCGGCTGCAGCCGTGCCCGAGCGTTCCGCCAGCTTGCGGACTTCGGCCGCAACCACTGCGAATCCCTTGCCGTGCTCACCGGCCCGTGCCGCCTCAATGGCCGCGTTCAAGGCCAGCAGGTTGGTCTGTCGGGCGATTTCTTCGACAATGGATATCTTGTCCGCGATTTCGCGCATGGCCGCGATGGTCTTGTTCACGGCCTGACCGCCTTTTTCGGCTTCCTCGGCAGTGTTCAGAGAGATGCGTTCCGTTTTGCGGGCGTTTTCCGCATTGTGGAGGATGTGGGAAACCATTTGCTCCATGGACGCTGCGACTTCTTCGATATTGGCGGCCTGCTCGGTCGCCCCCTGCGCCAGGGATTCCGACGTCGATGACAACTCCTGGGAGCCACCGCTGACGGAGGATACGGCAGAACGGACCATGGAAACAACGGACAGCAGTTTTTGTCCCATGTTGTCCAGGGATTGGATCAGTCTTCCTATCTCGTCGTTACGGCTGTAGCCCTCGACTCTGTATGTGAGATCTCCCTGTTCGATATGGGCAAGCCCCCTCTCCACGGTCTCAAGAGGCTTGAAGATAAGTTTATTGACCAGCAGAAGGATCATCAGAACGGACAGGGCGAGAGCCACTACGGCGACAATGATGTTGAAGATGAGGTTGTCGATGGAGTCTGCGGCGATGGCCTGTTGCTTCTTGTAGGTCCAGACCTTCCATCCCAGGGCATCGATGGTGGAAATCCGGCCTTCATAGGTTTCGCCGTTCATTTCGAACAGAATCCTATCCGTGGAGGAGGCATCCTTGAATTTTTCGAGAGAGGGAACCTCTTTCCAGAGGCTCTTGCCGATCTGCTCCTTGTCCGGGCTGGCCATGATATAGCCGTCCGAGCGGGACAGGAACACGTCCTTCATGTTCAAGGTGTGCTGCGTCACCTCGGTAATGGTGGTGAGGGGCAGGTTGAGGCAGAGCACGCCCTCGACATTACCATCGACATTCAGAGGAACGGCGACAGCCATGACGGTCTGCCCGATGGAGGAAACATAGGGCGTCGTAATGATGCGGCTTTCACCGCCAAAGATGCGCAGGTACCATTCCCGCCGCTTTTCCTTGGCATTGAAATTGGGAACCAGCCCCTTGGCGCCGATGGAATAGGTGGAACCATCCTTCAGACCGTAATAAACGTCTTTGACTCCGGCCTGTTTTGCCAGTTTCCCCAGAAGGTTGATCCGATAGTCCAGCTGGGTTTGTTCGTCCTCGTCGGGGGCGTCCGGGTACAGTTTGGCAATGAGTTCCAGTTCGCTGAAATAGGTGTTGGTTTTCTCTCCAACAGCCTTGGAGATGGCCTGCGCCGAAGTCTGTAGCTGGGCAAGCTGGCTGTTGTGGGATGATTCTCTGAAATTGCGGTAGGATAAAACCGACAGCACCGTAATGATGGTTGCGAAGGAGAGAAACACACAGAGAACGATCTTGTTTTTTGCACTAATCGTCATAGGAGTATCCAGGTGTAGTTAAAAGATTCATGGTGTGTCTTTGCCGTCTCCAGGGATGTTTCATCAGTCCTCCCCCGGACCATATGTTGGTGTCCGGCCTTGAATAGCTGGACACTGCCGTCGAAAATCCATGGCAACATATTGCAACTCCCCTTGCACGACATGGAAAACCGTGTGTTCACGTCGATGCCGTTATTTCAATTCGGAACCTGTGACTAAGGTGCCCCAGGAACTGTTTGCCCATGGCGGAAACATTGTTCCCGAGCAATTTCAGGTTCTGCCATGGCGTTAGGTGTAAAACTAAAATCAATCCTTTAAATAGATATAAGATATTTAAATTCTATAACTAGCAATCACCATGCCTGTCGTATATATTATGTTGTTATAATCTTTATTTTAATCTGTTTTGCCAACCACGATTCAACGCGCACGAGGTACCATTTTCACAGTATAAATAAACGCTATACAATGAATATATATTTTAAATGTTGCACTATACTGCATGTTGGGCTCGTTGTTGCATCAAAACAATACTTGGAAGGTCTTTTGGTTTGAATAGTATGGCAACATATTGATAATATTTATGATGATAAATATTGTTTCCAGAATGCAACAGTTGCATTTGCGCAACATGAAATTATGAACTGCATGAATATAGTATAGCTTAATTAAACAATTTGACGTTGATAATTAGTATGTTGCCATGTGGTATCATTGTGAAGAGTCACAGTCATATCCTATTGTGAGCCTCTGAATTCTTTTTTGAAATGCAGCAGATATGCCATTAGCCAACATTGCTATCGTCTCATGTTGCATGTGCGGCTGTTTCGGCCTCGCGCTCTTGCTACGTCAGGGCGTTGAAAATGGCTTCGCTGCCGAGGCGACGAACCATGCCGCTGACACGTTCTTTATTTTTGCCATTTTCTTTGTAATATTCCAGACCGTTGGCTATCAGCTCAAGCGCTTGGTCCGCATCTATCCCTTTTGCCAGCTCCAGTCCGGGGGCGGCGTTGTTGCGGGCGGAACCACCGTAAAGCACAGTCCAGCCCTTGGCGCTGCCGACAAGGCCGATGTCACGGATGGAGCTCAATCCGCATCCAGTGCCACAGCCGGAAACGCCACTCTTGACCTTGTACGGATACGGCCCATGTTTTTTCACGACTTCCAGCAGGCGGTCGGTCATCTCGCGCGTTTCCTGCTGGCCGAACTTGCATTGTCCGCCACCGCTGCATACGGAAATGGCCGGGGGACACTTGGCTACGCGCGTTCCCAATGCATCGATAACGGCATCCAGCTTGTCTGCGGAGACGCCTTCCAGATTGAATTTCTGGCCGGTTGTGGCTCGCAGGTCGTTCAGATGGAACACATTCATGACATCCTGTAACTTTTGCAGCATGTCTCTGGTCAGCAATCCCTGGTGAACACACAATCGCAGGGCGTAGGTGCCGTCCTTTCGTTCCACCGGCATTACCTTCAATGCCTGGGGTGCGATCCTTTTCATTGTAATTCTCCTAGAACAGTCGGCCGAATGCCGAGGAATGTTTTTAAATTTAAAGCCTGTCCTGCGCTTCGGCGAAGGCTGCAGGACAGGCGTGTATGCGGGGCTATTCTCCGTCCCAGATATTCTCGGCGGTGTAGGGCGATCCTTCCATCATCCAATGGGAACCATCCAGAAAGCGGTAGTTCAGATCCATGGACGCAATGATGAACATATCATCTTCGGACAGTTCGAGATCGGCCGCGGCGAGGTTCTGGCGAAGCCGGTCCGGATTCGTTGATTTGGGGATGACGGAAGTTCCCCGGGTGACGGCCCAACCGAGCAGAATCGAGGCAGGCGTAGTGCCGAGCCTGTTCGCCATGGCCACTATCTCGGGATGGTCCAGCAGAGTAGGCTCTCCCTCCTTGTGCTGATGGGCCGGGCGATGCTTGGAACCCAGCGGGGCAAACCCCGTGACGGCCATATTGTTGGCTGCGCAGAAGCTGCGCATTTTGTCTTGCTGGAGGTACGGATGCATTTCGACCTGGCTGACCGCAGGCTGGATGGAGGCTTTGTCCAGCAGAAGCTGAATTTTCTTCGTACTGAAATTCGACGTTCCGATGTGGCGCACAAGTCCGGCACGGACGCAGGACTCAAGGGCATCCCAGGTTTCCAGTGCGTGCTCCTCGGTCCAGGCGATGAGATCTTTGCCGGACTCCGGGTACATGACCGTATCGGCCAGCTGTACGGGCCAGTGGATAAGATATAAATCAAGATAGTCGAGCCCGAGGGCCTTGAGTGAGTTCTCCAGGGCAGGGCGGACATCCTTCGGGCGTTGCGAATTGTTCCAGAGTTTCGAAGTGATCCACAACTCTTCACGCGGGACCGAAGTGACCTTCAGGGTTTCGCCAACTTCTGCTTCATTGCCGTATACGTGGGCGCAATCGATGTGACGGTATCCGATGTTCAGGGCCTGGGTGACGGCTTTGGCCACCTCTCCCTTTTCCGCACGCCATGTTCCGAGACCGAGAGCGGGCATTTTCGCCCCGGTATGAAGGGTAAGGTATTTCATGGTGTTTTCTTAAAAGACCGGCTCCGTCAGAGTCTGACGGAGCCGGTTGTGAGCTTGGATGGTTATACAGTTACTGTCCTGCGCCGATTACGGACGGAAGCCAGGTACTGAGGAACGGGCAGTAGATGACGATAAGGATACTTATGGTCAGTACCAGCAGGTATGGCAGAACCGCCAGCGAGATCTTTTCCACTGACAGGTTTGCTATTCGTGAGGCCACGAAGAGGTTTACGCCCAACGGCGGCGTAAGCATGGCAACCTCGTTGGTGATGACCATGATGACACCGAAGTGGATCGGATCAATACCAAGGCCGGTGATCATGGGCAGCAGGACCGGGGCCAGGATGATCATGGTGGACAGGGTCTCCATGAACATGCCCAGGAAGTACAGGATGGCGACAATCATCAACAGGACGATGGCCGGATCCTTGGACACGCCGAGGACCATGTTCGCCAACCGCAGCGGCGCCTGCTCATAGGTCAGGATCTTGCCGAACAGGGTGGACGCGCCCACGATCAGAAGGACCGTACCGCAAAGCATGGAACCTTCTATCAGGGACAGCTTGATATGCTCCCACCGCAGAGCCTTGTTGATGACAATGCCGACGAACAGCGACCAGACAATGGCGATGACCGAGGCTTCCACCGGGGTGGCCATGCCGGAGTATATGGAGCCCAGGATGATGACGGGGGTTGCCAGAGCAAAGCCGCCCTTGGAAAAGCTTTTCAGAAAAACTTTCAGGTTGAACGGCGGTTGTGTCGTGTCGGTCTTAACGCCTTCCATCTTTGCCTTGACCATGGCCGTGGTGGTCATGAAGACCGCGACCATGAGTCCGGGGATGATACCGGCGGTAAACATGGCGGTTACCGACACATTGGCCAGAATGGCGAAGATGATCATGGGGTTGCTGGGCGGCAGCAGAATGCCGATGGTTCCGCCCGAGGAAGCCGATGCCGCCGCGTAGGACGGGGTATACCCGTTGCGCACCATGGACGGAATCATCAGGGTTCCGATGGCGGCCACGGTACCCGGTCCGGAACCGGAGATGGCGGCAAAGAAGGTGCAGGCCATGATCGTGGTAATGCCGAGGCCGCCGGGCAGGCGCCCGACAACCTGTTTTACCACGTCGATGATCTGTTTTGTGATATTACCGTACTCCATGAGAGTGCCGGCAATGACAAAGCAGGGGATGGCCAACAGCGGGAACAGGTTCACACCGTCGAACAAAGAGTTGTGGATGATGGACAGCGGAAGGTAACCGCTTGTCATGATGGCCAGGGCAGCCGAAATAATCAACGACATGAAAATGGGCATGCCGATGAAGAAACAGGCGATCAGGCAAACGATGGTTATGGCGAGAGTGGACATTACGCATCACCTCCATCGATTTGGGCGAGAGTCATCAGTTCCTTGTTCTTGATGAGTTTGTAGTAGTGCATGCCCAGCCTGAGATCCATAAGAAGGAAACTGGCGGGCAGCATGGCTTCCACATAGCCTTTGACGATGCCAAGGGTGGGAGATATTTCGGGGAATTCAAAGGCGTCCCCGAGTACTTTGACGGACTGATAGGCAATGAAAAGGTTGGCCAGGAACCAAATGGTGTCCGTGAGCAGACGCACGGCAACCCGAACCTTGGGGGGAAGCACAAGGAATTGTGCCGTAATGCGTACGTGCTGAGAGTGCTTCACTGCGAGCACTCCGCCCATGTACACCGACCAGATAAAGCTATAGCGGGACAGCTCCTCGGTCCACGCCAGTGACGAGCTGAAGACAAAACGCATGAATACTTGCAAAGTGAGGGCAAACACCATGGTCGCGACCAGGATCATGCAGGCGCCTTCCTCAAAATTCGCAAAGAATTTTTTGATCATAGACATACTCGAATTACCACCACAGTAGATTATGGGCGGGCCGGGGCCCGCCCGTTTACTTCCGATTCTAGTTTTGGCCCATGATCTTCAATGCGTTGTCGATCTTGTCCTTTCCGCCGACGGCTTCGTAATACTGTGGCCACAGGGCGCGTGCCTTGTTCATCCACACATCCTCGTCGGTGAGTTCCTCTATAACCATGCCGTGTTTGAGGCAGTTGTTCAGAGCGGTCTGGTTCTGCTTGGCAACCCAGTCCCACTCATATTCGCAGGCTTTCCGGGCGGCCTTCGTAACCAGAGCCTGGGTGTTTGCAGGCAGGCGCTTGAACCATTTTTCGGAAACGAGCAGGGGGCCGACCCAGAGCATGTAATGCAGGTCGGTGATGTACTTCTGAACTTCCCAGAACTTCTGGTCCTGGTTGATGGAGTGGGGATTTTCCTGACCATCCGCAACACCCTGCTGCAGGGCGTTGAAGGTTTCGGACCAGGACAGCGGATGCGGTTCAACGCCCCAGGAGCGGAAGGAGTCCAGCTGGATACGGACTTTGGGCACGCGGATTTTGAGGCCCTGCAGGTCGTCAATCTTGGTGATGCTGTGTTTGGAGTTGGTAAGCACCCGATAGCCGCCGATCAGCCAGCCCAGAGGCCGGGTCATGCTCTGCACGGCAACCTCGTCACCAAGGGAATTGACGAACTCATCGTTGTCAAACAGGGTGTAGGCATTCTCAATCTTGGGGAAAAGGTAGGGGAGAATGGTAATGGTGGCGGAGGAAGCGAAAGGTGTCAGGTTGCCGGCTGCCAGGACTGCAACGTGCAGCTCGGAGTCACGAAGCTGTTTTACGTTTGCCTGCTCCGAACCCATGGAGCCGCCCAGAAAGAGATTTACCCGAATCTTGCCGTCTGATTCCTTTTCGACGATTTCCTTGAATTTTTCCAAAGCTACGGCGTGAAGACTTCCGGTGGGGTTGGCTGTTGCAGCCATTATCATGGTTGACTTGTAGTTTTCCGCAAAAACTGAAGAGGAAAACATCAAGAGCGCTGCGGTCATAATCAGGATTACTGCTTTTTTCATAATTATGCTCCAGATTGACAGGGTTATGAGTATGCCTTTCCGGCTAAAGGCTTTTTGTCTGCGGTGCCTGGCACTGCTGACCATTCAGTCATTGTTGGTTGATATTTCCCCTAATCCTCCGAAGAGTTGATAAAATTGCAACCAGGTTGACTGTGTTTAAATAGACTTGCCAACGGCCATCAAAATAGTGGCCTATGTCTCTTCTTGAATTGGCTCCACACCAATGAGGACTCGACAGAGACGGCAGTTCGGCAGAATCCTCAGCTGCGCGAACCGAACGCGTTTTGCAAAGAGGATGCCTCTCTTGTGAAAACGGGAACAATGCGCCGTTGGACACGGGTTCTCTTCTTTTAACTAGTAGGAATAACTAGAGTCTTAATCGCTGCAACACCCTAAAAGTTATAGATTTGATTGAAACGCAGGCCGTACAGAGGAAAGAAATCAAATTTTTTGGAATTTTTATAAAATTCAAAGAAAGTTTTGTGAATTTTGGGACAATTCAAAAGCCGAAAAAATCCAATGTTTGTTGCAATTTCGCAACAAACGCGTCGCAGGCAGAGTGGTTGGGTGTGTATTCTACCGTAATAATGCCATAAAGCCGTGACGTGTTGCGCGCTGGCAACGGTTGCGCCTCGGCAACAGTGGATGATTTTTTTGGGCCATATCAGACTAAGTTAAGGCAGGCAACGCGGCGGCTGGCGGTTAAAAAGGAAGTTGGATTTGAGAAAATCCTGGCGGCTTTGCTCTCGGAGCAACAAAAAAAGGGACGTTTTCACGTCCCTTTGGTTGATTCCGGCCTGGAGCGGGTTTTTTAGAGTCCGAGCACCTTTTGGGCATTTTTGTACATGATGGCTTCAAGCACATCCTCGGGCAGGCCGAATCCCTTGTACATGGCTATGGCGTCACGGAAATCCGCACCGGGATGGGCGCTGGCGAAAAGCAACTTGTCACCGATCAGGTTGGCAGCGGCCACCACGTAGGATTCCCCGCCGGGGTGCCGCTCGTATTCAGACAATTCCATGTATACATTGGCGTTGCGCTCGGTGACCATAATGGCTTCTTCGACCCACGGGTATCCGCCATGGCTGATGATGATCTTCAGTTCCGGGAAGTCGCGGGCAACATAATCGATATAACGCGGGGCGGCATGTTCCATGACGGCGCCGGGAACCAGGGTGCCGGGGCCGGTGGAGACAACGATGGGGATATTCAGCTCGCAGCACTTGGCATAGATGGGATAGTACTTGGCATCATTGACGAAAATTTTTGCAAGATAGGGGTCGATGGCTGCCCCGTGCATCCCCTCTTCCGTGATCTGGCGGGTCAGTTCGTATACACCGTCCATGCCCTTGTGAGGATCGACGCCCATGAAGCCAAGGAACATGTCGGGGAATTCCTTCACAAAGGCGATAACGCCACCATTGTTTGAGGCGGCGTCATAGGTCATGGAGCAGTCGCGGCCAGTGATGACAGCCTTTACCACATTGTGTTCCTTGATCATTTTGACAACGTCAGGAACTTCTTGAGCCACCAGGCGAGTCAGATCAATTTTAGCGAACATGCCTTTGAACATGGTGCTGTTGGTAAAACCGTCAATAGTGGCCTGGGTATTCGGGCGAAAACGAAAATCGATGATCTGCACGGGTATTCTCCTTAAATTTAACGGGTGCTTTCTTGTGTGTCACGCCGGTTTGCAAGGGCAGTGCCATGACTTTGTGCCATCTTTCCGTTTCTCCTGAGCTGTTCCACCATGAACAATGGGCCGCACCCCATGAGTTTATCCATCTCATTATATACGCCTGCCAAGGGTGACTGAGAAAAACGCACCAATTGATTCGGAGACAGAGGTCGAGCTTGTGCGGAATTGCAACAAGCTGCTTTGTGCAAAATTGCAACAAGGTAAGTAATAGTTTGTAATAAAAGGATAAAAAACAGTTTTGTTGTAGCTGTGCAACAAAGCCGGGTGGCTCACGGAGGGGTGGGGCAAACGTGATTTTCAGATAAAAGACAATAAAACTAAATGGTTATTGGTTTGGCACGATCAATGCTCTAAGGGGATTGCGTACTGAGCGCGTGGCTCCACAACCACTGTTTAAGATAAGTATAAGCAAACGTTCATTATCTAGGAGAACCGAAATGACCACTTTTGATTGCTGCCTTTCCCCGCAAGAGGTGCGTATCGCAAACAGCGTCGATACCCGCGCCGGTCGCGAGCGTATCTACAAGATTCTTGATTCTTTCCATATGACCACGCCGTTCATCGACATCGAGCGCGCCCGTTACTTCACCGAGTCCATGAAGGCCACAGAGGGCCAGCCCCTGGTTTTGCGCTGGGCCAAGGCTCTCAAGAACTGCGCCGAAAAGATGACTGTGTACATCACTCCTGGATCCCTGATCGCCGGTCGCGCAGGCAAGCAAGGCCGCTACGGCATCCTGTACCCGGAAATCGACGGCGACTTCTACTCCACTCTTGGCGAGCTGGACAAGCGCGAGAAGAGCCCGTTCAAGATCACTGACGAGGAAGTCAACATCGTCCTGACCGAGATCGCTCCCTACTGGAAGGGCAAGACCTACCACGAGCACCTGAACGGCGCCATGCCCGACGACCTGCGCGGCGTGACCTACGACGATGACATGGGCCTGAAGTCCAAGTTCGTCGTTTCCGAGACCTCTTCCTACCGCTCCGCCCTGCAGTGGGTACACGACTACGACAAGGTCCTGAAGCGCGGCTTCAAGGACATCAAGCGCGAAGCTGAAGAGCGCATGGCCGAGCTTGACGCTCAGAGCCCTGTCCAGATGTGGGAAAAGCGTCCCTTCTATGAAGCAATGGTCATCATCTGCGACGCCATCATGCTGTGGGCCCACCGCCACGCCGAACTTGCCCGCGACCTGGCTGCCAAGGAGACCGACGAGATCCGCAAGGCCGAGCTGCTGGCCATGGCCGACCGCTGCGAGCGTATGCCCGCCGAGCCTGCCAAGGACTTCCGCGACGCCATCCAGTCCCAGTGGTTCGTGCAGATGTTCTCCCGCATCGAGCAGAAGGCTTCCGCCATTATCTCCAACGGCCGTATGGATCAGTACCTGTTCCCCTACTACGAGCAGGACCTCGAAGCTGGCACCCTGACCCGCGAACAGGCCAAGGAGCTGCTGGAAATGATGTGGGTCGAGATGGCTCAGTTCATCGACCTGTACATCAACCCCACCGGAAACGAGTTCAACGAAGGCTATGCTCACTGGGAAGCCGTCACCATCGGCGGCCAGACCCCGCAGGGTGAGGACGCGACCAACGATCTGTCCTACCTCTTCCTGGAGTCCAAGCGCGAGTTCCCGCTGAACTACCCCGACCTGGCTGCCCGTATCCACTCCTGCTCTCCGGAGCGGTTCCTGGCCGAAGTTGCCGAGACCATCAAGGACGGCTCCGGTTTCCCGAAGCTGATCAACGATGAGGAAGTGGTTCCCCTGTACACCGCCAAGGGCGCTCCCTACGACCAGGCCATGGATTACTCCGTGTCCGGCTGCACCGAAGCCCGTATGCCCAACATCGAGACCTATACCTCCGGTTGCGTGTACATCAACTTCGCCACGGCCATGGAAATGACCATGCACAACGGCCGCATGCTCAAGTACGGCGACCAGGTTGTCGGCCTGGAGACCGGCGACGTCACCGAGATGAAGACCTGGGACGAGTTCTACGACGCCTACCTGAAGCAGCACAACAACCTGCTCGTGAAGGCTTTCCGTCAGCAGTACATCGTTGACTCCCTGCGTCCCGAGCACTTCGCCACCCCGCTGGCTTCCGTCCTGCACGACCTGTGCATGAAGGAAGGCCTGGATCTGCAGAATCAGCACATCCCCGGCGGCCTGGAGTACTCCTACTTCGAGTTCCTGGGCTACGGCACCGTGGTTGATTGTCTGGCTGCCATCAAGAAGGTTGTCTTTGAAGACAAGAAGCTGACCATGGACGAAGTCCTCAAGGCCATCTCCGCCAACTTCGAGGGCTACGAGGATATCCGCGAAATCCTGCGTTCCGCTCCGAGCTACGGCAACAATGATCCGTACGCCGATGCCATCGCCAAGGAAATCGACGCAGTCTGCCAGGAATACGCCCACAAGTACTCCGAGGAACGCGGCGTGAACCTGGATGTGCGCTACGTGCCCATCACCTCCCACGTTCCCTTTGGCAAGGTCGTTTCCGCCCTGCCCAACGGTCGTGAAGCCTGGACCGCTCTTTCCGACGGTTCCTCCGCTTCCCACGGCGCCGACCACATGGGCCCGACCGCTGTCCTGATGTCCAACTACCACTCGAAGAACCGCGGCATGAAGAACCGTGCTTCCCGTCTGTTGAATGTCAAGCTGTCCCCGAAGGTTGTCGAGGGCGAGGCCGGTACCCAGAAGATCGTGGATATGATCCGCACCTGGTGCGACCTTCATCTGTGGCACATTCAGTTCAACATCATCAACAAGCAGACCCTGCTGGCCGCTCAGAAGGATCCTGACAAGTACCGCAGCCTGCTCGTCCGTATCGCCGGATACTCCGCATACTTCTGCGACCTGTCCCGCGACCTGCAGAATGATATCATCAACCGTACTGAACACCAGCAGATGTAGTCTGTGAAATAACAGCGGGGAACGGGAATTCCCGTTCCCCGCTTTTCCTGGGCACGAATTTTTCCAACGACGAAATCCTGAAAGGACATCGCAATGAGCGCCAATGAAGGCATCGTTTTCAACATCCAGAATTTCTCCGTCCACGACGGCACCGGCATTCGTACCATCGTATTCATGAAAGGATGTCCTCTCCGTTGCGCATGGTGCAGCAACCCGGAATCTCAATTGATGAAGCCCCAACTGGCCTTCAACCCTTCGAAATGTCTGACCACCGACAAATGTACGCGGTGTATGGACAACTGTCCCCAGGGCGCAATCTCCGCCGCTGAAGACAAGCTCATAATGATCGACCCGAAGAAATGCATTCAGTGTCACACCTGTGCGAAACATTGCCCGCCCAGCGCGCTGAATGTTTACGGTAAGACCATGACGGTGAAGGAAGTCATCAAAGAGGTTGAAAAGGAAGCGGCGTTTTACGCCCGCTCCGGCGGCGGAATGACTCTGAGCGGCGGCGAAGCCATGTCTCAGCCTGACTTCGCAGTTGCTCTGCTCAAGGAAGCCAAGAAGCATCGCATCAAGACGGCCATGGAGACCTGCAGCTATGCCCGGTATGACGATATAAAGGCCGCCTGTGAGTATTTGGATGAGATCATCATGGACATCAAGGCCATTGATGACGAGAAACACAAGCAGGGGACCGGGGTCAGCAATAAGCGCATCCTGGAAAATATCAAATGCGTGGCTGCCGAATTCCCCAACCTGCCGATTCTGATCCGTACACCGGTCATTCCCGGTTTCAACGACACCGAGGAAGCGATCCGCGGCATCGTCGACTTCATCCCGGTGCAGTCCAACATCACTTATGAACTGTTGCCCTACCACCGCATGGGCCAGCCCAAGTACGCCTACCTGGGCATGGAGTTCCCATACGAGGGAAAGGCTCTTGATGAAGGTGTTATGGACCGCCTTCGAGTTGTTGAACGTGAAGCCAACGAACGGTTGAAAAGTGCACAATAACTATACCCTCTGCATTGTAGGGGGATAGCCTCCTCCCCTAAAGCGAAGCGCCCCCGGTCCTGTAAGCAGACCGGGGGCGCTTCTGCTTTGCGCGCCACTGAGCTTGTGCCGATTTTATTCGGCTTCGTATTTTTTGAGCTTGCGGAAGACCGTGGTCCGGTCCAGCTTCAATTCTTCGGCCAGCTTGGCTATGTTGCCCACCCGTTTCATACCGTTCTGGATGATGGCCTTTTCCACTTCCGCGAGGATTTCCTTCATGGATTTTCCCGTGACCTCAAGGCTGCCCATGCCGTCCTTGGCCGCCACGCGGATTTCGGCCGAGGGGGTGAAGGGCAGATCCGCTACGTCGACGATGTTCTTTTTGGACGTGACGACACATCCCAGAACCAGGTTCTCAAGCTCGCGGACGTTGCCGGGCCAGGAATGTTTGAGAAGGGCATTTTCGGCTTCCTGGGAGAAATTAACGTCGCGCTGATATTTCTGGCAGAAGAACTTAAGGAAGACTCTGGCGAGGGGGAGAATGTCCGACTGGCGATCTTTTAGCGGCGGAATATTGATAACCGCGACTTTGAGGCGATAGTAGAGATCGCTTCGGAAACGCCCGGCCTCGACTTCCTTTTCCAGGTTTTTGTTGGTGGCTGCCACGATGCGCACGTTGACCTTCTGTGGCACCGTTGCTCCCACTCGGACAATCTCGCGGTCCTGTAGCAGCCGCAGCAGTTTGGTCTGCATGAGCAAGGGCAGTTCGCCTATTTCATCAAGGAACAGGGTCCCTCCCGAGGCAGCCTCGATGAGACCCATTTTGCCGCCCTTGTTGCCTCCCGAAAAAGTGCCGGGGGCGTAGCCGAACAGTTCCGTCTCGATGAGGTTTTTGGGCATACTGCCACAGTCGGCCTTGATAAACGCATTGTCCGCATGAGGACTGAGCTTGTGCAGGCGTCGGGCGAAAACGTCCTTGCCGACACCCGTTTCACCCAGCAGCAGCACCGTTGCATCGGTTTCCGCAATGATGCCCAACTGGCCGAAAAGCTTTTTCATCACCTTGCTCTGGACCATGGTCGGCATGTGCTCCACGGTCATGTCGAGGCTTTGCATCTTTTGGTAGGCCTTGAGCAACTCCTGCTGCGAAGCCAACTGTTCCCGCAGTTCCGAAAGTTTGGTGACGTCACGCAGGTAGGTGATGACCAGGGCCACGTTTCCCTCTTCGTCAAATACGGGGTGGCCGTCCAGAACGAGCTTTTGGCCGCTGCCCAACTCCTGAACCTGGGTTTCCGGCTGTTTGCTGCGAAGAATGCCAGGATTGAGAACCACATCGAACAGGCCACGCCGTACCAGCTCATGGACGGATTTGCCCATGAGCTCTTCTCCGGGGATTCCGGTTAGTTCCTCATGCCGTTTATTGGAATAGAGGATAATTCCATCAGGATCACTGATGGAAATGGCTTCATCGAATGTCTCTATAATCTGTGTCCAATATTTTTCAATCATAACAGAATATTATCCATACAAGATCACGGGTTTTGCATGTGGGGCCGAAGGTGTCCGACCTCGGGAGTCAACCTCTCACAAACCATACAAGGGAGCAAGGAAGCAATTTTTTCAAGTACTTTGGTGTGGTTATTGCTAAGCGCGCCCATGCACGACGCTCTCCTTTTTTTCATTCCATGGTTTTTCGGTGGTCTCGTGAACAACCTCACCGGCTTTGGTGCGGCCTTGGTAGCCTTGCCTCTCATGGCAAATTCCGTACCACTTGCCACGGCCATCCCGGTAGCCACACTGGTTGTATTAACCGTGAATCTGCAAATGAGCTGGCGATATCGAAAATCAATTCACTGGAAACGGTTGGGCTACGTGCTTGTCGGCGGAGTCGGGGGAACCGTGCTGGGCATCATGTTGCACAAGGCTGCAAATAACACTGCTCTCGAATTGAGCATGGGGATATTCGTCGCGGCCTACTCGGTTTACAGTCTTCTTACCCAAAACAGCGCACCTCGTGAGCTGAAATCGATATGGGGCGTCGTGGCCGGATTCGCCTCAACCGTGCTCGGGGCGGTCTTTGGTTTCAACGGTCCGCCTTTGGCGCTGTATGTGTCCAAAACAGGTTGGAGTCAGGAAGAGGCAAAAGGATTGCTTGGCGTCTGTTTCGTCATGACCTGTTTGATGATTTTTTGCGGACAGCTCGTTGCAGGGCTGCATAATTCCGATACTCTTGCCGGGTATCTGATGGGCTGTCCCGGGGCGTTGCTGGGCGGAGCTTTGGGGCTTTATCTTTCCCGTTTCCTTTCTCAGAAAACCTATCAGAGGGTTGTCCTGACCCTGGTCTTTTTCGCCGGCATGTACATCATTGTGTCCTGTCTTTGATTCGCTTCCTTTCGGATCAATACGGCCTTCTTCAACACTTCCACCAGATTCGGAAGGCTTTCGGAATCACCTCATATAGTATCAGACAAGGAATGCCCCTGCCTGCGGCCGGGGCGATCTCAGGAAGCGGAAACAAGAAATCTTGGAGATTCATAAGAACCCTTTCCAAAGGGTTCTTATGCCACCGGAGGCATGCTGATTTGCGATTGTGCGGGTAAGGCTAGACGGCCATGTCCGCGAATTGCGGTTGGGCGGGGGCGCCGTACTGGGTGTAGGCGGCCATTGCCTTTTCCATGGAGGCCATAGCCGGATTGGCTACTCCGTCCATTTGCGAGGCGAGGTTGTTCAGACCGGCGGTTTCGTCCAGGCCGTCCTTGAGCTGTTCCAGCAGCTGTTCGGTCAGGGAGGTGGAGTCGGCGCTGCCGGTTTCGGCATCCTGCACGGCGCGGGCGAAGAAGCGGGCGGTGACGCTCTGGCCGCCGGAAGTCTGGCTTGTCTGTTCGGCTACGTGGAAGGTCTCAAGCTCGCCGTTGTCGAAAAATTCGTTCAGCTCCTCGTTGATCCCGGAGTTGAATTTTGAGATGGCGGAATCGCCCGCCGTGGTGCCGAAATTGCGGTCGATGAACTTGAGGGTATTCAGCAGGCCGTTGCCGACGGTCTTTTCGCTGACTTCGCCGCTTGTGGCTCCCATCATCATGGCAGCGGCGGCGTCCCCGGCGTCGTCGCCATACTGGTCCCGCACCCAGTCCAGGGCGGAGGCCAGGGAGTCGCGCAGCTTGGAAGCACCCTTGATCTCGCCGTTTTCACCGGTGCGGTCACCCATGCGGCGGATGATTTCATTGGCAACGGAGCTGCCAATGGAATCCGGCCGCTGCGAGGCAAAATCGGCTGCGGAAAGGGGCGTCTGCCGTTCGGCCTTTGTGCCGCTCAGCGACGAGACTGCCTTGCCGACATTCATCCCGGAGGCCAAGCGGGACCCCGCATTCCCCGAAACCAGGGACGCGGCGCCACCCAGGTTCTTGCCCTGGGCCTTTTGCGCCTGCAGCTTCTGCATGAAGCCGTAATTGAGATGACTGCCTTGGATTATCATGCCCATCTTATCGGCCACGAGAACCCTTTCTTTATCCCTTTTTTACAAAAAAAATCATTTTGTTTCTCCCAATATAGGCCTCCCCGCGAAGCGGCACCAAAAAGTTTTGGAAGAAGAGAGGGATGGGGGTCCGGGGGAAGGGAGAGAGGGAACCTTTTCCAAAAGGTTCCCTCTCTCCCTTCCCCCGGCCGCCGCAGGCGGCACTACATGTCTTCTGAATCGAGCAGGATGGTGACCGGGCCCCAGTTGGCGAAGTCGAGGACCATCTCCGCACCGAAGATGCCGGTTGCCACATGGCCAGGTGCCAGGGCCGTGGCGTCGGAAACAAATTGGTCGTAAAGCCGCTGGGCAATGTCCGACGGACAGGCGCGGGAGAAGGATGGGCGGCGGCCTTTTTTGCAGTCGGCATAGAGTGTGAACTGGGAGATCAGGAGCAGATCGCCGCTTATGTCCGCGAGGGAGTGGTTGAACTTGCCGCTGTCGTCCGCAAAGATGCGCAGGTTGAGGAGTTTGTCGAGCAGCTTGTGCCAGACCGGGCTTTGCGGCAGGTCCGGGCCGTCGTTGTGGCCGAAGCCGATGAGGGCGAGGATGCCGGTGTTGATCTCGCCCACGGTTTTGTTTTCCACGGTGACGCTGGCGCGGGTGACGCGCTGGAGCAGGATGCGCATGGGCTAGTCCAGGGAAATGTGTGAGGAGGGGGGCTGTGACGTCGGGGTTTCGGACGGCGGCGCCTGCTGACAGCCTCGGCCAAAGGAGGCGATCAGGAAAAAGCCGATGAACACGAGAAAGGCGATGCCGCTCAGCACGCGCCGGGGATTGGACCGCGCATCCCTGGGGATGAGCTGCCGGGTCATGATCTTGCCGTAGGACGGCTCGTTTTCGTCGCGCGGCACCTGTCTTCGCCGGGCCATTATTCCTCCCAGTAGGTCGCCTTGGAGGAAGGCTTTTCAGATACCGAGACCTCTACGAGGCGCACGTTTTCCGGGAGGCGGGGCTTTACCTGGCGGTAGATGAACATGGCCAGATTCTCCGAGGAAGGATTGATCTCGGTAAAGCACTCCACCTCGTTGAGATGATGGTGGTCGAGCTTGTCCAGTACTTCCTTGGTCAGTCTCTTCAGGGCCTTGAAGTCCATGAGGTACTGGACCTTTTCGTCCAGGTCCGCCCCCTCGACCACGACCTCGACGCCGAAGTTATGGCCGTGCATCTGTTCGCATTTGCCGCCGTAGTTGCGCAGCTGGTGCGACGCGGAGAAATCCTGAGTGATGGCCAGTCGCCATTTGCCGGGCATATTATCGCTCCTTGTATTCGTGGGGGCGCAGCGTTTCGCCCTGGAAGGCCTCTTTGGGGTACTTCCGATTATTCTTGTCGCATTTTGCGTGGGCGGCCGCAACCAGATCGATGCCCATTTCGTCGGCCAGCCGGGCCAGATAAATGAGCACGTCGGACATCTCCTCGCCCACGGCGTGGCGGTGCTTGTCGTCCATGTTGCGGCTTTCTTCGGGGGAGAGCCACATGAAACATTCGTTGAGCTCGCCCACCTCTGCGGTGAGGGCCATGACCAGATTCTTGGGCGTTTGGAATTCCTTCCAGTGCCGTTGGTTCACGAAGTCGTCAATGCGTTTGCTCAGATCGGAGAGGGAATCCATGACTATCCTCGTGATGCGGGTTCGGGCACGGCGCGACGGCTTTTGGATGCAGGGCGGGGCAGCAGTGCCAGCAGGGAAAGGGTAAACGATACGGCCACGCCTGCATAGCTGAATCCCTTGGCCCCGGTGGAGGCCGCGGCCACGCCGCACGCGCCGCCCAGGATGAGAGCCAGAACCATGGCACGCGGATTGATGGCCCGTTTGCCATGGGCCAGGATGGCGACGGCCATGGGGCAGACCACGCCGCAGACATAGATGTCGTTGGCCGCCAGCAGCAGGGAGAGGATGGAACCGCCGCACAGAGCGATGCCCACCGCACCCAGGCCGATGGCGACCATTATCAGGCGGCAGCGGGCCACGTTGGTATCGCCGAGCAGGTCGTGCTCCAGCACGGTGGCGGCGGTGTGCAGGCAGGAGTCAGCTGAGGATACAATGGCCGAGAGCAGCGCGAAGAGCAGGACGATCCCGGCCCAGCCCGGCATTATGGCGGGAATGACCTGGGTCAGGATGGCGTCCGGGTCCGTGCCCGGCGTGGCCAGACCGCGTGCATACAGGCCGAGGGCCACCACGACCAGGGCACACAGGGCCAGCCCGGCGGCCGCCAGAAGCGTGCCCCGGCGGGCGCGGCTGTCGTCCTTCGCGGAGAGCAGCCTGCCGAAGAGCATTGGGCAGACCACATAACTGCCGCCAACGATGAGCATGAAATAGGTCCAGCGCGAGAGCGGAAACGCGTCGTTGGTGAATTGCAGGGGGATGTCCGCCAACGAAACGGGTGAATGGACAGCGGTGAAACCAAGGGCCAGGAGCAGCCCGGCGGCAAGCATGGAGAACTGCACCGCATCGCTCTTGAGAATGGAGTTCTGCCCGCCGAGTACGGTGTAGGCGGTGATGAGCGCGGCGCAGGCGGCCAGCGCCGTGGTCGGAGCCATACCGGTCAGGGCGGTGACGATCTTTCCGGCCGCGATGTATTGGGCGGCCAGGATGGAAGTCCAGGCCGGGATGATGATCAGGGCCATGAGACGCCGTGCGGTGGGGGATATGAATTTTTCGGCCATGTCCGGCAGGGTGTACACTCCGCTCTTGCGGACCTTTCTCGCCAGGAGAAAGCCGAGGACGAGCAGCCCGGCCGCGCCGGAACCGAGCCACCAGAAGGCGGGGAACCCGGCGGTGAAGGCCAGTCCGGTCATGCCTATGGTGGCCGAGGCCCCCACACAGGAGGCCACGATGGACACGCCCACCAGCCCGGCCCCGGAGCGGCGGCCAGCCACGGCGAACTCCTCGAAGTCCTTGCGTTTGAAGAATTCGTGCAGGCCCATCAGGATGAACAGGGCGCAGTAAACGGCGAGCAGCGTCATTTCCGGTCCTTTGTCTTATGCATGTGCGTTGGCCGCGATGGCGGCATGGACGGATTGTCCGATTCGTTCCACGTCGTCTTGGGTGATGATGTAGGGCGGCATGGCATAGACCAGCCTGCTGAAGGGGCGCAGCCAGACGCCGCGCTCCACCAGAAATTCCTGAAGCCGGGGAACGTTCACCGCCTGCTTCATCTCCACCACGCCGATGGCTCCGAGGACGCGCACGTCCGCCACGGCATCGAGCGCATTGCAGGGGGCCAGCGCTTCCTTGAGCCACCCCTCCACGGCGTGTACACGACCCTGCCAGTCGGTATCGCGCAGCAGGTCGAGGCTCGCGCGGGCCACGGCGCAGGCCAGGGGATTGGCCATGAAGGTCGGGCCGTGCATGAGTACACCGCCATCCGAGGACAGGGTGCGGGCCACGTCTCCCGTAGCCAGGGTGGCGGCCAGGGTCATGGTCCCTCCGGTCAGAGCCTTGCCCACGCACATGATGTCCGGCACCACGTCCGCCCAGTGGCAGGCAAAGAGCTTGCCCGTGCGGCCGAACCCGGTGGCGATCTCGTCCAGGATGAGCAGCACGCCGTGTTGGTCCGCCAGCTCCCGCAGGCCGCGCAGGTAGTCGGGATGATAGAAATGCATACCCCCCGCGCCCTGGACCACGGGTTCCACGATGATGGCCGCGATCTCGTCTTCGTGTTCGGCCAGCAGGGTGCGGACCTCGCTTAAGTCGGCGGGGTCGAAATCCTCGCCGAACCGACAGCGCGGCCGGGGCGCGAAGAACTGGCGGGGGAGCAGGCCGGTGAACAGGCCGTGCATGCCGTTTTCCGGGTCGCAGACCGACATGGCTCCGCAGGTGTCACCATGGTAGCCGCCGCGCACGGTCAGCAGCCGGGTGCGCGTGGTGCGGCCCGAGGCCTGCATGTATTGCAGGGCCATTTTTATCGCCACTTCCACGCTTACCGATCCCGAATCCGCAAAAAAGACGTGTTCCAGCCCGTCCGGGGCCATCTCAAGGAGGGTGCGTCCCAGCTCGATGGCCGGATCGTGGGTCAGACCGCCGAACATGACGTGGGACATGCGGCCGATCTGTGCGCGCGCCGCCCGGTTGAGCTCTGGATGGTTGTAGCCGTGGATGGCGCACCACCAGGAGGCCATGCCGTCCACCACTTCCCGGCCGTCCGCCAGTGTGAGGCGCGTGCCGCTGGCCGAGGCTACCTTGAGCGCCGGGATGGGATGCAGGGCCGAGGTATAGGGGTGCCACAGATGCTCGCGGTCGAAAGCGATGCTCTCGTTCAGAGTGGGCTGGGGCGCGGTACCTGGCAGCGATGTTGCGGCTTTGGTGATGCGTTCGATGAAAATTTCGTCACCGCCATCCAGACAGGGAATTTCCGTGAGGATGGGCACGTTGCCGTGCAGGGCGAGGGAACGGACGTTCTCGGCGCGCAGCTGGGCGTCCTCGCCGGGCGGGGTGGTGTTGTTGACCACGATGCCCGCCACGTCCAGGCCGTGGTTGCGCACTGCGTCGATGGTCATCAGCGCGTGGTTTATCATGCCGAGCTTGTTGTCCGCCACGATGACAACCGGCAGGCCGAGGCTGTGCATGAAATCCAGGGTGGTTACGCTGTCCGACAGGGGCACGGCCACACCGCCCGCGCCTTCCACCAGCAGAGGGGAACGGTCCTTGCCCATGGCGAGCACGTCGCGGCGCAGGGCGTCGATGTCCAGGCTCTCCCCGGCCAGCCGGGCGGCCAGATGCGGGGAACAGGCCGGGATGTACTTGCGGCAGCAGGCGTCCGGATATCCAGCCGGGAAATGGGGCGCGGCCAACCGGGCGTATTCCTCCACGTCCTCGGCCACGAGCCGCCCGTCACGTTCGAAACAGCCGGTCTGCACGGGTTTGACGGCCAGGGCCGGAAGGCCGAGGTCCAGAAAGGCCCGGAGCAGGGCGGCGGTGACGCGGGTCTTGCCCACGCCGGTATCGGTGCCGGTAATGAAGTATCCTTGCATGGCGTGAAACGGGCGCTTCGGCCCGGAGGGGAACCCTACAGCGGGGACGGGCGGATTGCAACGGCCGAGGGATTGCCGCTGGTGTGGGGAATCTGCGTACCTACATAAATGTAGCGGAAAGAATCGTTGTATGTCCGGAATTGTTTGCTTCGTCCGC